>CAWKCE010000009.1:0-35120 GCA_963848085.1 uncultured Actinomycetota bacterium | reverse complement strand
ACCGAGCTCCCCGTCACCAGGGCGTTGTCCGCCACGGCGGCGAACCCTCCCACCTGTCAGCGCTGACGCACAGGCTTCGTCACCCTGCCCAGTGGTGCGCCAGCAGCGGGCGTCTCAGTCTTCGTCCAGCTGGCTCCATTAGCCCCTGACACCCAGGGCGTGTGCCGGGTGACCGGATACCTGACGACGACCAGCGCGGACGGCGGGTACACCCTGTGCCTTCCGGCGGGTGTTCACGTGGTCATCGCCGGGGCGCGTCCAGCCCCTGGAGGCACGTACAGCCAGTCCGACGCCCTGGTGACGATCGTCGCCGGAGTCGGCGAGACCCGTGACTTCGTTCTCGGCGGCCCGTGTGTTCCGGTGCCGCAGGTGAGCCCGTGTAGCTGCCGGACCGAGCCTGGGACCATCACGCCATGCCCGCCTCCTGGCTGAGCACCCTCACAACGTGAAGATGGACCCGGTGCCTTGGCCTCGCCCATCTTGAGGTTCTCAGCACGCTGACCCACCTCCTTGCAGGTCGCGGCAAAGATCACTGGGCGGAGGAGGAAGAGACCCTTGGTTGCCCTGGCGGCTGCGCACCAGCGGGAGTTGGCCGCCGTTGGCGGAGGTTCCGGAGAATGAGCTGAGCGTGGAGGTTCCGTTGGCCGGGAACCCGGTGTCGATGAGCTGCGTCCCACCGGAGTTCACGACCCATTCCCCCGGCTCACGGTCAGCGTGTCCGAACTGTCGCTGAAGAGGGTCGCTACCCCGAGCGCAGTCCGGTCGCGGGGCTGGCATTGGGCGTCAGGAAGGTGACCAGCGGCGCCAGCGTCACACGGCCACCCGCCGCGAAGTCCGCACCTCCCGAGCGCCGTCAAGGCAGGGCCGCCCTCCCGCCTCGACGGTGGGCCTGTCGACATGAGACACCCAGAGCCATGCGGCTCCCAGGCCGCGGAGGACGCCTCGCCCCAGATGTCAGCGAGGAACCGCGCGGCAACGGCCGCCAGGACCGAAGGAACGTGGACGGGGCCCGACCTGCCGGTCGGGCCCCGTCCACGCGCTGCTGGCGGCTGGCTACTGGCTACTGGCAGGTTGCCGAAAACACCTGGAGCCGCTTCAGGAAGAGTCCCCGGAAGTCGGCCAGACTCGCGTGGTCCAGGGACAAGACCCCACCGTTGACCGTCGCTCCAGACGAGAAGGCGAACAGCGACGTCGTGGTGTCACCGATGTTCCCGGTGCTGATCACCGTGGAGCCGCCAATCTTCACCGCAGCGCTGTTGCCGCCGTTCTCCCCGGGAATCGACCCGAAGACCTCCAACTCCACGATGTAGGGCGCGGAGGGCAATGAGGCCCCGTTGAGGATCGTCTGGGTGACGCCACCACCGCCGGTCAAGTCCAGACAGGTGGGCGACGGGTACGGGGGGTTCGGGAAGCCGGTGCCGGCGCCAACCCAGTCCATGTTGCCCGTCACAACCGTCAGGGACCCCGACGGCGTATCGAACGTTCCCGTCTGCTCGGCCCCAGTCTTGGCGCGGTTGGTGACCTCCGCCGGCACAAACTTCCAGAAGGACGCACCCTTGATACAGCTACCGGCAGCGAACGCAGCACCACCGAGCGTAGTCACTGCGGGAGCCGCCCACACGGCTGCAGCTCCTGCCCCGGCTCCGGCCAAGAGGCGGCGGCGACTGATGGACGACTTCTGCTCGGACATGCTGACTCCCCGGGTTGTGTGGTCCCCACGCTAGGGGCTACCGGGGAGGACCGCGCTACGCAATCTGCGGCATGTTCTGTCGCTGGACCTCGGTCATCCTCCCCCGGGGCGCCCCCCGCAGCGTCACATCGCCATCGCAGAGTCGGCAGGTGCGCGACGGCGCGGTGCCGGGCCATCGAAACCGCATTCTCGAGGGCGAACTTCGTCGGGCACGGCTGCGCATGAGCCGACCCTCCGCCAAGGCAGGATCCGCGGCGCGCACGATCGGTGCTTGGCCGACACCAGCCGGTCCGTTCCGGAGCCGAAGAAGGCCCCGATGGCGGGCAACTCGACCGCGACCGGCCGGGGCTTCGTCGCCCGCGATCTGCCAGCCCCGGATGACTACCTGCACGAGCGCAGATCGACGTGTCCTCGGTGAAGGAGCTGGCTTGCCGCTGGTACCCGAGCGCCTGCGTCACCTCCCCGGGGAAGAGCGGCGGCCACCGCGCCCTGGTCGACATCAAGGAGTCGATCCAAGTTCGACCTCACCCCGCGGAGACCAAGGGCACCGACTCAACCGGGCCTAGCCGCCGTTCGTCGCCGGCCCCCAGCGGCCCGAGCGGTCGACGGCCTCTCGACGACGAAATCCACCGCAGATTGCGTACGGCCCAGGCCCGGCGCTTCCCCCACCATGGCCGGAGTCGATAGGGGGACCTATGCCAGAAGCGCCGGGAAACAGAGGTCGACGAGACTTCCTCAAGCGTGCGGCGATCGTGGCCGCAGGCACCGCCTGGGCCGCGCCCACGCTGCAGACCCTGGCCGCAGGCTCCGCCGCCGCAGGCTCGGCCGCGCCCGATCAGGGCTGCCTCACCGGCTTGGTGAAGCTCCCGACGGGTGCTCCGGCAGTGGGCGTGCCGGTGTGGGTGTACACGGGACTAACACCGGGCCCTGGGGCCACGGACTGCACCGCCACCGGCTACCTGTCGACCACCGGTGCTGACGGTAGGTACACGCTGTGCCTGCCCGCAGGCCTGCAGACCGTGCGCGCCGGCGACTGCCCCTCCACCGAGTACAGCCAAGATGGCGCCAACGTCACCATCGTCACCGGGATCGGTCAGACGCAAGACTTCCAGCTGGGTCCCCCGTGCAGCGGAAGAGTCTGCGCCTGCTTCAACCCGCCCGGGAGCGTCCTCAGCCCTTGTCCCGGATAGGCGGCCACCGGCCTACCCGGGGGCGCGAGCGTGGAGTCGTCTCCCCCTACTGGCAAGTCGCGGAGAACACCTCGAGCCGCCTGAGGAACAGTCCTTGGTTGTCCTGGGGACTGGTGTGCACCAGCGTGAGCTGGCCGCCGTTGGCGGAGGTACCGGAGAATGAGCTGAGTGTGGAGGTTCCGTTGGCCGGGAACCCGGTGTCCACGACCGCCGAGGCGCCGACGTTCACCACAGCCTGGTTGTTGCCCGGCTGACCTCCAGTGATGGCGCCGTACACGTCCAGCTCCACGATGTAGGCGCCAGCCGGCAAGACCGGTCCGGTCAGCGTCGTCACCGTCACCGCGCCGGTACCGGTCAGGTCCATCGTCACCACCGGGGTGTAGCCGGCGATCCACTCCGTGCCTGGCCCCACCACGTCGACATTGCCCTGGCTCACCGTCAGCGCGTCCGACCCGTCGCTGAACACAGTCCCCACACCGAGCGCCGTGCCGATGGCGGGGGTGGCGTTCGGCATCCGGAAGGTGAAGGCCGGCGCTCCCTTCACGCAGCTGCCTGCTGCGAACGCAGCACCACCGAGAGTGGTCACGGCTGGGGCAGCCCAAACGGCGGCAGCGCCGGCCCCGGCGCCCGCCAGGAGGCGGCGACGGCTAATGGACGAGCTGGACTCTGACATGTTGGCACTCCCCGGCTCGGCTGGCACCCAGGCTATGCGTCCCCGCCCGTGGTGGCCCTACGCAATCTGCGGCATCTTCCCCCGCGCGACGTACGCTCGGGCCACACCCGCCTCGGGCCGCCGCTTCGAGCGCCCACTCGTCGCCGGGCTATCAGCCGGCGCCGGTTCCGTCCATCGCGTTGAACTTGGCAATCCGCAACAAGCAGTCGGCGTAGAGAAGAGGCCGCGCCTCGCTCCGATCAGCCTGCCGCCGCCTACTGGCAAGTCGCGGAGTACACCGCGAGACGCTTGAGGAAGAGGCCACGGTTGTCACTGCTGAGACTGGTGTGCGTCAGGGTGAGCGCCCCATTTGCCGAGCCCAGGGATCCGCTTGCCGAGTACTGGCCTCCGACCGCGAGAACCGTTCCGGTGTCGATGATCGTCGTGGAACCGATCTCGACGACGATGCGGTTCCCGAGGTTCTCTCCCGGCACCGATCCGTAGTACTCCAGCTCCACGATGTACGCACCAGCCGGGAGCGCGAGCCCCTGGGCCGTGAGGACGGAGACCACCGGACCCGCCGTTCCTGCCGGGTACGTGCCGGTCAGGTCGATGCTTGTCTCTGTCGGGAATTGGGCAGCTGTGAAGTCGGTCCCCGCGCCCACCAAATCGACCTGGCCGGAGGTGAGAGCCAACGTCCCACCTGCGACGAACGGCCCGGCCACGTTCGCGGACGGCTGCTTCGCTGGGGAAGTCAGATTACCGGTGATGAACTCGAACAGCGTCTGGTCCCTCACGCAACTACCCGCTGCGAAGGCAGCACCACCGAGCGTAGTCACCGCGGGAGCCGCCCACACGGCTGCAGCTCCTGCCCCGGCTCCCGCCAAGAGGCGGCGGCGACTCATGGATGACTTCTGCTCGGACATGCTGACTCCCCGACTAGGCGTATGCATCACGTTAGGCGCTGACGCCCGGGTACGCCCTACACATTCTGCGTCATGTTCTATCGCCGGCCATCCCGAGTTCGGCGGCTCCTGCTCGGAGACTCAGCGCCCCCGAGCCACCGCGAGTGCATCGGAAATGACCGGTCGCATTAGCGGCCGGGCCACAAGCCAACCGACGCCCAGGTAGGTCGCGGCCCCGATGGTCACCAATGTGACGAGTCTGACCAGAGTGGAGGTCGCATCCGGTAGGACCACTGCGGTCAGGCCAACGGCCGCGGCCATCACCGCGGACAGCCCGAGGTACCCGGCGATCGACTTGCCCACCGAGCCCAACCCGATGCCGAGAGGGCGGCTCAACAACAACTCCTGCATGATCAACGTGACCAAAGCGGACACCGCGACCGCCCAAGCCACGGCGGTGGTGGATTCCCAGATTCGGGCGGCCAAGAATGCCAGCAACAGCGTCGATACACCTCGGATTGCCCAAACGGCAACATATCCACGCATCCGGCGATGAACAATCGCGACGGTGCCAACTGCAGCCATCAACAGATCGAGGGCCGTGGCAATCGTGAGAATCCGCATCGGCGCTATGGATCCAGTCCACTGGTCGCCAAAGAACAGGAGAACAAGTGGATCCGCGACGAGCGCGATCCCGACCAGTGCCGGCAGCCCGATACCAGCCAGACCTGGGATCGCCTGACGCCACATCCTTGCGCTCTCCTCCACGGAGTCGGACGTAGCGTAGGCCGGCAGCATCACCTGACGTAGGGCAGCAGAGATGCGGAGTCGAACGATGTTGGGCAAGACGTATGCGACGTAGTAGGCGCCCAAGGCTGGCCCACCGATAATGCGGCTCACCGCCCAATAGTCAGCATTCTTCTGAACGTATGAGAAGGCATGACCGAGTCCGACCCCACCCGTCACAGCCAGATCGGCGCGAAGCAGCGATAGGGAAAAACGGAGGCTCGGCCTCCAACGTGCGCCCACAGCTGACACAACCAAAGTGACGGCAGCTCCGAGGACCTGGCCAGCGATAACGGCCCACGCGCCCCATCCAGCGAAGGCGAGAACCACCTCCGAAGCGAAGTAGGCTCCGGCTCCAGCGAGGATGGACGCGTTCATCCAGCCAAATCGAAGGCTCCGCTGAAGCATCGCGTTTGGCACCAAGGCCAACAGGCCGAAGGCAAACGAGAACGAGAGGACGATGAGGTAAGGCGCGGCGTCCGGTTGCCCAAGGAGACGCGTGATTGGTCCCGCCATCACCGCGAAGACGCCAACTCCGGCAAGACCCAGCACGAGAGCCAGCCAGAAGTAGGATGCCGATGCAATAGAGACTTGGGACCTTCGAGTAACCAGGGCAGCATTGGTCCCGCTCAGCGATAGAAGGGCAGCTGCGCCGAGCAGGCTCTGAGTCAGCGCGACGATGCCGAAGTCTGCTGGAGTGAGCAGACGCGCGAGAAGGACCGTCGCGGCCAGACTGCCCAACTGCGTGAAACCCTGCGCCACGATCGACGACCGGACACCTCGTCGGGCGACCGATCCAACCGACTGCGAGCGGTCGGGTACAGAAGCCGATTCGTCGCCCCCCCGCCGGTCTGGCTTATCCTGGGAGATCACACGCTGAGTCTGCCGGTTCTTGGTCGGCACGAGGTCCTGTCGGTCAATGTCGCCCGAACTAGGGGCACGTCCCGTCGCGCGGCGCAGTTGGGATCCGTCAACGCGCCACCGTGGCGGGGATCTCCACGACCGCGTCCGCCTGGTCCGCCAGGTCGGCGCTCTCCTGCCCGGGCGGGCATGACGCATGGACCAAAATGCGCCGCCACCAGTGCCGGTAGGCCCTGGTCACTTCACGACTGGATCGCATCGTCCCCTCCCCCCACCACACTCAAGGAGGTGACGCGGACCGCGAGAAATGCCTAGAGTCCAACCCGCAGATCACCTGGTGCCGTCGTCATCCATCACCATGGATATGACCCGCGGAGGAGCCGCATGCCCGACAAACCGAGGGTTCCGAGTCGTCCGCGCATTCACGTTTCCAACATCTTCGGGGATTTGAACCGAGGCGGCGCCGCAATCACAATCGCCACATGCCGGGCGGCGCAAAGGATCGGCACGGTCACCACGGGGACATCAATAGGAGCGAAGGGCGATGACCCAAGACTGACCCACGCATTCACCCTCGCCACATTTCCAGAACTCAGGCTTTCGCCCTCGGGATTGCTGCCAGAGTCAGGGCCGGCGCCTGGAATTCGAGCACTACTCCGCTCTGCTGTCTGCCTGGCGCTTCCAAACTCCCGATGGGTCCCATCGGGGCTCAGGGATGTTGCTGGTGCCAGTCTGGTCATCAGCAAAGGCGGCTTTGTATTCGTTGAACGTCCATCCTTTGGATCCATGTTGGGCTTCTGGCAAACGGTCTTCCCCCTGGTGTATGCGCACAGGCTGGGCATTCCAACGGCCACCTCGCCGACGTCAGTCGGCCCCTACAGGAGTTGGCCATCCAAGCTCGCCAATGGGTGGGTGCTGCGCCGAATCTCTCTCGTGGTCACGAGGGATCAGTATTCATATCAGTGGGCAAAGAGAATCGGAGTCAGCGACGATAGCCTTTGCCTGCTGCCGGATATCGCCTTCTCGCTGCCCCAGCCCACCGTGTTCGAAGTTCAGCAGGCGCGATCCCGGCTGTCACTAGGCGATGAAACGTACGCCTGCTTCGTACTCCGTTGGGATGGTGCAACGGCCAACTCGGATGTCATTCTTGATGCGCAAGTCAGAGCGGCGGAGGCGCTCCTGATCTCCGGTCTGGTTCACCGGATTGTCGTCGCACGACAGGTCCTCAATTCCGCCTCTGAACCGGAAGAAATCTTCATGGAGGCGCTAGGAGCCCCGTGCGCAGACACGGGTAACGACTGGTCGCCTGACGAGTTGCGCGCGCTCTACGCCGGAGCTGCTGTGGTCGTCACTGCACGACTTCACGCGGCCATCTTCTCTTTGTCATCCGGAACACCCGCAATCGCAGTCTCTATCGATGGGACCAAGACCGAGGGCGTATACGCCTCCTTCGGAGCCCCTGACTCATGGGTCGTCCCGGCGAAAGCAGTGGAGGTAGCCGACCTTTCGGGTCGCGTCGTGGAAGTCGCCAAAGAGACGGCAGAACACCGCACGACACTCCTGCACGTAGCGGACTCCGTCCGCGCTGAGGCTCAAAGCTACTCGCGTCGCCTCGGAGACTTGCTAGGGCGCTATCAATCCTAGGTTCGACACCACCACTGCTACCGACGCCGGACCCTTCAGGGAACACGCTCAGCCAGGGCGGGCATTGCTGCTTCAAAGTGCGTCCAGCCAACTGTGGATTCGTCCAGCCGGCAGGTGGCCGATGCTCATCCAGGTTGACCGTTACCCGCCTGGGCGCTCGCGCACCTCAAGCCCACCGATTGCTACGTACATCTCGATCATGCGCGTCACTGCTCGATCGAGAGTGTATGACGTAAGGAAGGCTCTTCGACTGTGAAGGCCCCACAAAGCCCTTGCCGGCGAGTCCGACAGCAATTCATCGAGACGATCGGCCAGATCCCGCCAATCACCGACGTCCGCCATCTTGGAGTTGCTCCCTTCCTCGAGGATCTCCGTGAGCGCCGGAATCCTGGACGCGACGATAGGCAAGCCCAGCGCCATGGCCTCGATCACCGAGCCTCCTAGTCCTTCGTATAGCGACGGAAACGCGAATACATCACTTGCGGCCAGCATCTCTGGAACGTCTTCACGGTGACCCATCAGGAGGACACTGCCCCGCATCCCTTCTGCGGCAATGGTTGCCTGGATCTTCCTGGTGTCATTGCCCTCACGACCGACTTGCAGTAAGAGCGCAGGTCGACCGCGATAGACGAGGACCGCAACTGCCCTAACCAGGTCAGGGATCGCCTTCTGGCCCTCGTGGCGCCCGACATGAACGATCACCTCCGCTTCTTGAGGGATCCCGAGGGACGCGCGGGCGGCGGCCTTGCGCGCAGGCGACGGCTCTCCGAGGCGCCTCTCATCCCGCCCACGGGGGATCACGGTGATCCGCTCAGGATCGATGCCCAGAGCCCTGACGTTGGACTCCGCCACGGCGTGGGTGATGGCGTGGAAGTGCTGTGTCAGGTGCCGGGCCGTGAAGCCGTCAAGGCGACGGACCGCCTCTAGGCCGCGCCGATTCACATGCGGGTCGAGAAGCCGTTCCGGGTCGTAGGTGGTGTTGACCAGACTCGTCAGGTGAAGCGCGTCGGTCCGTGCTGTCGCGAAGCGAGCCACCAGATCCGCCCGGATCAGCGTGCTGTGGACGATGTCCGGCCGCCACTGACCGATCAGCCGGCGCAGCGGCACCACCCTCCGGGCGTCCGACTCCTCGGGCAGGACCCGGACGTCGTGGCTGGCCGCGACCTCGTCGTGGAACCCCTCGCGACGGTGCTCCAGGCACACGACCAGGGTCTGGACCCCGCGTTCCTCGAGCGGCGCCAGCATCTCGGCCAGCGACCGCTCGGCGCCACCCGCCCCGAGCGAGTCGATGACATACATGACCCGCATGGATCACCCCCTGGCCGTCGATTCTGCCGGACTGCTCCGATTGGTGACGCCGACCCCGGTGCTGATCCCCCTCCTGGCGTAGCCATCTAGCATCGTGCGGGAATGGGGGATCACATGAAGGTCGTCATCACCGGTGGGGCCGGGTTCATCGGGGCCAACCTGGGCCGAGCCCTGTTGGCGCGCCCCGAGGTCACCGAGGTCGTCGCGGTGGACGACCTGTCCACCGGGTTCGAGGCGAACCTGGCTGGCACCGCCGTGCAGCTGCACAAGGCCACAATCCTCGACCCGGACGCCCTCAACCACGCCTTCGCCGGTGCCTCGTCCGTGGTCCACCTCGCAGCCATCCCCTCGGTCCCCCGCTCGATCGTCGATCCCATGAGCTCCCACCTGGTGAACGCCACCGGCACCGTCGAGGTACTGCAGGCGGCCAGGCGGGCCGGTGTCGAGCACATCGTGGTCGCGTCCTCGTCGTCGGTCTACGGGGCCAACCGCGAGCTCCCCAAGCGCGAGACGATGCGAACCGACCCCATCTCCCCCTACGCGGTGAGCAAGCTCGCTACCGAGATGTACGCGCTCTCGTTCGCCCGTAGCTACGGGCTGGGCGTACTGCCGTGCCGGTTCTTCAACGTCTACGGGGCCTTCCAGTCCGCGGGCCACGCCTATGCCGCCGTCACGCCGAACTTCGTGCTCGCTGCCCTCACCGACGAACCGCTGGTCGTGCACGGCGACGGCGAGCAGACCCGCGACTTCACCTACGTCGGAACGTTGTGCAACGTCATCGCCGACGCCGTGGTCCGCAAGGTCTCCTACGACGGCGCAATGAACTGCGCGTTCGGCACCCGCACCTCGCTCAACCAGTACATCGACGCGCTGGGCGATGTGGTCGGCCGGCCGCTGCAGGTCGAGTACACCGAGCCTCGAGCTGGCGACGTGCGGGACTCGCAGGCGGACACCAGCCGAATCAAAGAACTGTTCCCCGCCATCATGCCGGTGGGCCTCCGGGAAGGCTTGGAGCACACCGTCGACTGGTACCGCGGCTACCTGGCAGCCCAACAGGGCAAGGCGGTCTGACGGCGGGCCACACCGTCAGCGATCACACGCCAACGCAGGGTCACATGCCCGAACGCAGCTCGGTGTCGTGCGGGGCTCGCTCCTGTCAACGACGGAAATTCACGCCGATTGCGTAGGGCGTATCACTTGGCAACTGCGGATTCTTGACCGAACTGCACACGAGGCCTAGGGGGGCATCGCAGATGGATGTGGAATCCGCAGACAACGATCGATCTGGCATCGGACGACGGCGATTCCTCGGTGGCGCGGCCGTCGCGACCGGCGTCGTGTGGTCGGCTCCGGCAGTGTCGACCCTCGGGGTCGCCTCGGCGGGCAGCGCCAGACCCGCTGGCACCTACTGCGCGCCAATGATCCTCACACCGACACCCGCGACGGTCTCTCCGCCGTCGGACGGCGGCCTGTCCGCTGCAGCCAGCGTCAACTTCGGATTCGGGTTCTCGCAGATCACTGCCATTCGCTTCTCGATCAGAACTGATGTTGTCGCCCCGCTCGTGATGAAGAGCTTCGGCGCCGTGGCCAGCGACGGGTGGGGATCGACCTGGGGTCCGACCTACCCCGCCATCACTTACCCCCAGTCGATTTGGGGGAACCTGCCCAATGTGTATTCAGGGTTGATCTCGTGGACCATCTCCAAGTCGAGTTCTGGCCCGGCCATCCTCTTCGAGGGACAGGTCTGCATCGACGGCACACCCGCCTAACCCACACCTGGCTCGAACGACACCTGAAGGGCTGACCTGGCCATGAGCGATAGCGAGAGCAACGCACGGGCAAGAACCAGTAGGCGCCGATTCCTTGGACGGGCGGCAGCTACCACCGGCCTGGTCTGGGCGGCGCCGTCGGTGCTGTCCCTGAGCCCGGCGATGGCCGGAAGCGCGGCTCCGGAAACGGCCGGCTGTCGTCAGCAGACGCTCGTCGGCTCGCCCACGTGGGAGTTCGGTCCAGGGTATGAACACATCTTCGACTTTGACCTTGGTGTCGCCTTCGCGTCTGTCAGCTCCATCACGGTTCGGCTGACGCAGGCCGACGGAGGCATGATCGGGCCAGACTGCAAGTTCAGCATCACCTGGGCGAAGGAGCCTTACCCACCAGTCACAAGCCACTACGGCCTCCAGCTGTACGGGAACCCGAGCGCACTGAACCCGTTCGTCCAAGGTTTCGGTCCCACGGGTGGTAGCGCTACCCCAGGGGGGTCGTACGGCGACCTCGTACAGGACGGCAAAGCCAGGATGTACGTCAACAACGACTCCACGAACCCGACTTCCGCGACGTTCAGCTTGAGCTCGGTGCAGCTGGAGGTCTGCGGCGTCCTCGCCTGATCGGCCGGTCCGCCCCCTCGAGGCTCCGGTCACCTCGGTGGTGCGTCGTCACGACCAGGCCACTCGGAGTCGTCGAGGCAGGTGGACCTGATGCCGCATGGCGGGACGTCTGGGCTAGGGGCGTTCGAGCGGGCGGGCCGGGGAACCCGTCACGATCACGCCAGCCGGCACGTCGCGCGTAACCACTGCCCCGGCCCCGGCGAAGGCCCTTTCTCCCAATGCCCGGCCCTGCAGCACCACCGCTCCACTGCCCACTGAGACACGGACGGCGAGCTGCACGCTGCCTGACACGTTCGCCCCCGGGTACACGGTGACGAAGTCGCCCAGCACGGCGTCGTGGCCGACGGTCGCGTTGTACTGCACCTGCGTGTGGGCTCCGAGGGTGACCGAGCTCGAGACGTAGGCGTTGCCCAGCAGGATGCAGCCAGCTCCTACCTCGGTCTCCGGCGCTACCTGGGCGCTCGGGTGCCGGACAGTCGTGGGTTGCAGCCCTCGACTGTCGAGCAGCTGGGCCAGGCGGACCCGGGAGTCGGGATCGGCGATCCCGATCACGTAGCTGGCCCCGGCGACCACCTCGGGTGCGTCTGGGGAGCGCACCGCGAGGTCACGGACGGTCTCCCCCGCCCGCGAGTCGTCCAGGAAGCCGGCAACGTCCCGACCCGATGCCAGGCAGGCGTCGAGAACCTCACGCCCGAGGCCACCGGCCCCCACGATCCACAGATCCACGCCCCCATCCTGCCGGTCAGCACCTACCGTGGCGCCCGTGACGCGAGGATCCGCGGTGCCGGTCCGCTCGGACCTAGTCGGGCTCGCCATCGCCGGGGCCTTCGCCGGGTGGGTTCTGGTCTCCGCCCAGACCACCGGGGGCGACCCTGCGGACTACCTGGCCACCCTCGGAGTCTTCGTCGGCGCGTACGCGGTCGGTCGGCTCACCGGCCGCTGGGCGTGGGCCATTGCCGCGGTGGTGGCCACGGCGTTCGGCGCGTGGATCCTCACCACCGATGGGGCGCTGGACGGCGGACCGCTGGCCGGCCCGCTCGGGTACGCCAATGCCAACGCGGCCCTGGCGGTTCAGGTCGCCGCGGTCCTGCTCGTCGCCGCCACCCGGACGACGCCGATGACCGGCAGGCTTCTCCTGGCCGCGGCGTCTGTCCCGGTGCTGTCGGTCGCGTGGTTCAACGAGTCGTGGGCCGCCCTCGGCGGCGGCGCCGTGCTGTTCGCAGCCGGTCTCGTCGTCCTCCTCGTCAGCCCTCGCAGCGGACGCCTCCTGGTCCTCGCTTGTGGGCTGCTCGTCGCGGTGGCCGTCGCCGGGCAGGCAACGGTGGCACTCGGCGTCGGAGGCGACGCGGCGGCTCGTGCGGTGTCCGAGCGACGGGTGGACCTCTGGTCCGACGCTGCGGACCTGGCCCGCTCGGAACCACTGACCGGGCACGGCCCCCAGTCGTTCGCCACGGCCAGCCCCACCGCCGCGTCCGACACCGACACCCAGGCCGCTCATTCCGCAGTCCTCGAGGTGGCGGCGGAGACCGGGTTGGTCGGGGCCGCACTCCTGCTCCTGCTGGTGGCGTGGGCCTTCTGGTCGCTGGCGCTCACCCAGGCCGGCCCGGCAATCGTCGGCGCGGTCGGCTGGGCGGCGTTCTGTCTGCATACGCTGGTCGACTACGTGGCCGACTACCCACTCGTCGTCGGTGCCGCCGCCCTGTCGCTCGGGCTGGCGGTCGGTCCCTACCAGGACCGACGTCGCGCAGGCGGCTCTCATCGCCGTCAGAACAGCTCGATGTCTCCCAACGTCAGCGACCAGCCAGCGAGCTCCGGCGGCTGAGCGTTCAACGGCCGGGAGGTGAGCAGTGGGCCCTGGCCGGGCAGGCGGATGGTGCCGGCTGACGGTCCGGACTGCAGCAGGACGGCGTAGTCAGCCCCTGATCTGCGCAGAACCTGACGGACGAGCCTGGCCCGAGCCCTCGCGTCCGGCGCCAGGATCTCGAGTACCGCGGCCTCGACCGTGGGTCCCCGGCGGCGCAGCCGGAAGACGGCGCCGCCTTCGGCTGGGTCCGTGGACACGGTGAGCAGCCGGTAGTGCAGTGGCGCCAGGGAGAACCGCCACGCCAGGTAGGCGGGAGACCGCCGCGTGCGCAGCCCGGTGGTCGGAGCGTGGGTGAGCAGCGCGGTCGCCACAGCCTCGTCGGCCAGCGCCTCGGCCGCGGACACGCCGGTGTCGCTGCGCTGGGACCACAGGTCGGCGGGGACCTTGGCCCGCGCCATCTTGACCGCGGCGACCGGGCCCGAGGGGCGCATCCCCACCGGCAGCCGGCCGACCTCGTGCCAGCCCATCTTCAGGTAGCCGGGGCGGCTCTGGTCGTTGGGTGTGTTGAAGACCAGGCCGACCCCCTCGGCCATCAGCTCCTCCAGCCCGTGCAGGGTGAGGGTCTTGAAGATGCCCAGCCCGCGGGCCTCCGGGGCGGTAGCGGTGTCGACCGCCCGGACGGCGTCGACGACAGCGCCGGTGTCGTCCACGAACTGCCAGCGCATGAAGGTGCGGTAGCCGAGCAGCTGTCCGTCGCGTTCGGCCACCCACGCCGGGGACCGGCCGAACGCGGACTCCCGGTGCTTCCACCGGAAGAACGCCTCGTTGGGATCGTCCGGATGCCAGCCGAGCGACCGGCCCACCAGGGCGATCACGCCAGGGTCGTCCGCGTCGGTGGCCGGTCGAACGACCAGACCGTCAGATCGATCAGTGCTCACCGGGACGGCTCCCTGTCCGTGTCCAGCAGCCAGCTCTGCAGCATCAGCACTGTCCACAGCCGGTAGTCATGGTTGCGTCGACCCGACAGGTGCTCGGCGAGCGCGGCCTGCACCGGTTCCGGCCGCAGCAGCCCTTGGTTTCGGAGCCGGTCGGTGGCCAGCAGGTCGCTCGCCCACTCACACAGCGGCCCGCGCAGCCAGGCCGCCAGCGGCGGGTCGAAGCCGAGCTTCGGTCGGTCCACCAGGTCGCGGGGCACGTGCCGGTCGAGCACCCGACGCAGCAGCCACTTGCCCTGCCCGTCGCGCACCTTGGCCCGCCCGGGCAGCCGCCACGACCACGCGACGAACTCAGGCGCCAGCAGCGGCACCCGCACCTCCAGGGCCACGGCCATGCTGGCTCGGTCGACCTTGACCAGCATGTCGTCGGGCAGGGTCACCATCTGGTCGGCCAGCATCATGCGGTCCAGTGACGAGCCCCCGGCGAGCCCGGGCAGCGCCGCCGCGGGGCGCCTCGCCGGGACGAGCTCTCCGGGCGCCCACTGCTGCACCAGGGCCTGGTAGGCGGCGACCTGGTCCGGCGACGCCAGCACCCCGGCCGCCTTGTGCACCTTGTCGCCCAGCGCCGGTCGGCGCAGCCGTGACGGCAGGGCCGAGCCGAGCCGGTCGTAGGTGTGAGGGGAGGGCATGGTCAGGGCCCTGGCAACCACCCGACGGGGCCCGGAGGGCAGCGCGAGCGTCCGGCCGAGTGGGCCGTAGGCGGCTCGGTACCGGTTGTACCCGGCGAGCACTTCGTCGCCCCCGTCGCCGGAGAGCGCAACGGTCACGTGCTGCCGCGCTGCCGCGCACATCAGTGCCGTCGGCACCCCGGACGGGTCGGCGAACGGCTCGTCGTAGAGGGTCGCCGCCTGTGCGGCAAGGTCGAGCGGGTCGAGGTCGCCGAACGGCAGCGTGGTGTGGTCGGTGCCCAGGTGGCGGGCCACCGCCGCGGCTGCCGTCGACTCGTCCCCTGCCCCACCCACCGCCACCGTGAACGTCCTCACCGGGCGTCCACTCACCGCCTGCGCCAGGGCCACGACGGTCGAGGAGTCGATGCCGCCCGACAGGAACGCACCGACGGGGACGTCGGCGACCAGCCGCCGGCCCACCGAGCGGCGCAGCATCTCCTCCGCCTGCTCGACGAGCAGGGTGTCGGCGTCCGGCAGCGGCTCGGCGAGCCTGCGGGTCGCGACGTCGGCCAGGGACCAGTACGCGACCGGGTCGCCGTGGGACCCGTCGGCTCCGACCTCCAGCAGGTGCCCCGCGGGGAGCTTGCTAGTCCCGGCGAGGATCGACAGTGGCGCTGGCACGAACCCCAGGCGCAGGTACTCGGCGAGGGCGTCAGGGTCGAGGTCGTCGGTGCCCGGCAGGCG
Organism: uncultured Actinomycetota bacterium; assembly: GCA_963848085.1. GTDB lineage: Bacteria > Actinomycetota > Actinomycetes > JAHEKZ01 > JAHEKZ01 > CAWKCE01. Next base: position 19,546 of record CAWKCE010000009.1, on the reverse strand, counting down.
TCGCAGGGCCGTCAGCTCACTTCCGAACGCGAACATGTCCGCTCGACGGCCATAGGTGAGCGGCTTCTCGCCGATCGGGTCTCGCGCGAGCGTCAGCCGTCGTTCCTGGCGGTCCCACGCTGCCAGCGCGAACATGCCGTCGACGGCCTCGACCGCAGCAAGCACGCCTCGCTGAGCGATCAGCTCGACCAGCACCTCGGTGTCGGAGTGGCCGCGGAACCGCACGCCGTCCGACTCCAGGCGCCGCCGGTGGTCGGTGTGGTCGTAGATCTCGCCGTTGAGGACCAGGACCCACCGGCCGTCGGAGGACACCATCGGCTGGTGCCCCTCGACCGACAGGTCGATGACCGCGAGCCGCCGATGCCCGAACCCCAGACCGACCTCGGGGTCCAGCCAGACGCCTTGGTCGTCGGGGCCGCGGTGCGCGACCGCGCCGGACATCCGCGCCACGGCGTCAGCGAGCTCGTCTCGACCCAGCCGACGGCCGAGGAGCCCGACGATCCCGCACACGCGTGACGCTCCCCCATCCGGGTGCCCCTGGACCGACGTCTGATCGCGGCCCGTACCCGCCTGGCAGGATACGGAGCCATGACGGGTGACGCGGGAGTACCTGGCGAGGTTGGCCCGGTTGGCCCGCGCCGAGTGTTATGGCTCATCAAGGGTCTGGGAATCGGCGGGGCCGAGCAGCTGCTCGTTTCTCTCGCCAAGGTGAGGGACGTCGAGCACGTCGAGTACGAGGTCGCTTACCTACGCCCGACAAGAACGAACTCGTACGCGAGCTGGAGGAATCCGGAGTCAAGGTCCACTGCATCGGAAAGGGTGGAGACCTTGCGGTGGGCTGGACTCGGAGACTGCGAGAACTACTCATCGCCGGTGACTTTCATGTCTTGCACGTGCACTCACCTTCGTCGGCAGTGGGGGCCCGACTGGTAGTCCGGACTCCCACCCGCAGGCAACGTCCGCTGCTCGTGTACACAGAGCACAATCACTGGGACGCCTACCGCGTCCCTTCTCGGTGGGCGAACAAGGTGACGATGTGGACGGACGATTGCGACATCGCCGTCTCGTCGTCCGTTCGCGAGTCTGTGGCGCCCGCCCGGCTGAGAGACCGCGTCGAGGTTCTGACCCACGGAATCGTTCTGCGCGACTTCGAAGGCAGCAAGGACCGGCAAGGAGTGCGGCGCGAATGGAATGTGGGTGACAAGGACTTTGTCTTCATCACCGTCGCGAACTTCCGAGTCCACAAGAACTACCCCATGCTCCTATCCGCCTTCTCGGAGGCGCGGGCATCCAACCAATACTTGCGGCTGGTGGTTGTCGGGCAGGGGCCTCTTGAGGCAGCTGTAAGGCGCGATGTCGAGAGGCTCGGTCTAGCCGACGGGGTCATAGTCCTCGGCTACCGAAGCGACGTGCCACGACTCCTGAGCGGCGCTGATGCCTTCGTTTTGGCCTCGCACTGCGAGGGCTTTCCGATCGCCGCGATGGAGGCGTTAACGGTGGGATTGCCCTGCATCGCAACGGCTGTCGGTGGACTCACGGACGCAGTGTCGGAAGGACGAACGGCTGCCTGGTGCCCGCCGGAGACGCAGAAGGCCTGGCTGCGGCGATGCTACGCATCACGGAAGACAGGGACTTCTACCTGCGACTCCTCGCCGGAGCCGGGAGGACGGGGAACCGATTCGACATTCGCCACGCCGAGAAGCGGATGGAACAGATCTACAGCAGGGCGTCCCCGAAGCCATCTGTCCGGTATCACCGCCGGGAAACGTCGACAGGCAGACAGTCGATGGATTCGGGTACGAGTGGACACGCTTCGACCAGGCGGCGCGAAGCGAGTCAGACCTGCAACAGACCCATAGTGCGTACTTTGTGATCTTCCCGTGGGAAGACCTGCCACCCGCTGCGGTTGGCGCAGACATCGGGTGCGGCTCTGGGCGCTGGGCGAATCTGACCGCTCCCGCGTTGGGCACCTAATCTGCATCGACCCCGCGAGTGACGCGTTGAGCACCGCACGCAGTCGGCTCGCGAAACACCAGAACATCTCACTCGCCTGCGGGTCGGCAGGCGCGTTGCCCTTGGTCGACGAGTCCTGGATTTCGCTTACTCATGGGAGTTCTGCATCACACGCCGGATCCGCTCAAGGGTCTTCGCGACATCGTGTCCAAGGTCAAGGTCGCGCCCCAGTCCTCGTGTACCTCTACTACGCCCTCGACAATCGGCCGAAGTGGTATCGGCTTCTGTGGAGGATTTCCGACTCTGGTCGGGCGTTGATCTCAGGTCTTCCGCAGCGTCCCCGCGCGCTTGCATGCGACGTCGTGGCCGGGAGCATCTACTGGCCCCTTGCTCGGGTCGCCGGAATTGCCGACCGGGCGGGTCTGGAGGCATCGGGCTTACCCCTCGCCGCCTACCGCGACAAGCCGTTCTATGTGATGAGGACCGATGCCCTCGATCGGCTGGGAACCCGGGTTGAGCATCGCTTCACTCGCGACGAGGTGGTGGCCTTGATGCGTGCGGCCTGGTTGGAGCGGATCTCTGTCGCATCGGGACCCCCCTATCGGTGCGTGCTCGGATATCGCGCAGCCACACGAACAGAGGATCGAGACTAGTTTCGCCCGGTTCGCTGGTCTGACCCGCGGAACTCAGGCATCGTCGCGTGCCCCTCGGCGCTGACGCCGTCGCCGGACACCACCTGCCTGACGGTCCGCCACAGGATCCGCAGGTCCAGCCACAGCGACGCGTGGTCGACGTACCAGACGTCGAGCCGGAACCGCTGGTCCCATTCGACCGCGTTGCGGCCGTTGACCTGCGCCCACCCGGTGACTCCCGGTGTCACATCGAGTCGGCGTCTCTGCTCCGGCGAGTAGCGCTCCACGTAGGCGGTGGGCAGGGGGCGCGGACCGACGAGACTCATCTCGCCACGCAGTACGTTCACCACCTGGGGAAGCTCGTCGAGGCTCCATGCCCGCAGCCGCCGGCCAAGGGAGTTGAGCCGGGCCGCATCACTCGCGAACGGGTCCTCCCCTGGCAGTGCGTCTCGCATCGTCCGGAACTTGAGCAGCTCGAACGGCACGCCGTCGCGACCGGCCCGCGCCTGCCGGTACAAGACCGGCGAGCCCATCGAGCGTCGTACTGCGACGGCGACCCCGGCCAGGACCGGAGCGGCGACGACAAGCCCCACCGATGCCGCCGCGAGGTCACCGGCCCGCTTGGCCCGCAGGTAGGAACGGCTAGGCACGGGCAACTCCCGCCAGCTCCGGCCAGAGCACGCGTTCCATCGACCAGCCGAGCCCCTTCCGTCGGGCCACGGCCGCGTAAGTCTCCAGGGAGAACGCCGCGACGGCCACTTGGTCGAACTCGGCTACGGCCCGGCTGCGGGCGGCCGTTCCCAGCCGGGCACGCAGGTTCGGATCGGCCAGCAGCCGGTCGGTGGCGGCGGTCAGCGCGGCCACGTCTCCGGCCGGCACCAGCAGTGCCTCCCGCTCGTGACGGCCGACCTCGCGACAGCCGCGGATGTCGCTCAGCACCAAGGGCAGCCCGGTCGCCGCGGCCTCCATCCCCGAGCGCGAGAATCCCTCCCGGTAGGACGGGAGCACGAACACGTCGAAGGCGTTGTAGACCGCCGCCATGTCGTCCCGACCGCCGACGAACTGCACGCCGTCGAGCTCGTCGGTCCAGGCATCCGGCTTGTCGGGGTCCGGCGGGCCCACCCAGACGAACCGGGCACGACCGCCGAGCTTCTGGGCTGCCTGACCGAACTCGGCGATCCCCTTCTCCGCGACCAGCCGGCCGACCCCACCGACAACCAGCTCGTCGTCGCCGATCCCCCACTCGGCTCGCACCTGCGCCCTGGCTTCGGGGTCTGGTCCGAACGCGGACAGGTCGGTGCCGTTGCCGACGACCCTGGCACGCCACTGCGGTACCCAGCGGGCGAGCGACGACCGATCCTCGCCGTTCTGGTAAAGCTCGGCATGGGAGGCCTGGGCTGCCACCGCCTCCATGCCCAGTACGAAGGCCCGCCGGGCGACCGGGTCATGGGGCTGTGCCCACAGGCCGTGGCAGGTGTTGACCACCACCGGGATGCCGACCGCGCGGCCGATCAGCCGACCGAGCACGCCGGTCTTCGGGTTGTGGGTGTGGAGCACGTCGAGGTGGAGCCCGCGCAGAGTGATCGCGAGCTGCTGGGCGGCAGCCGCGTCCGACCTCGGGTCCCAGGCCCTGGTCAGGGCGGTCAGCGAGACGTGTCGTACGCCGAGCGCCTCGACCTCCGCCAAGTAGTCGTCTGGGGCGCTGAGCGCCACGGTGTCAAGGCCGGTGGCAACGTCGACCCGCAGCTCGGTGGCCAGCAGCTTCGCCTGGCTGATCCCGACGGTGGTCAGATGGGCCACACGCAAGCGGCGGCCGCCGGGACCGTGCAGAAGCGCGACCTGCACCGCCGAGACCGTCAAGTTCACCCCCGAATCCTCCCGGTCTGGCCCCGGTCCCCGCCTGGCGAAGGTGGTCTGCCAGGCGCGGGGATCGCCGATGTTGACGTAGACGAACGGGGCAACCCCACCGAGCGCCACCACGCTGGCAGGAAGGGTCGTCGACCCGTGGGATATGACGACGTCGGCAGACTTGGACTCGGCACGCAGCCGTCGCAGTGTGTCCAGGTGCAGCGGTGACGGTCCGAGCGGCGCGATACCCAGCGAGTCCGATGGATCCTGGCCGCCTGTCAGCGCGAGGATGCGGCTGGACCACCCCCTCCGGACGAGCGCCTCGTGGAGGGCCAGTCCTGCCGACTCAGCTCCTCGCTTGTGGTCGCGCGTGACCACGTGCAGCACGCGGGGCACAGCGGATCCACTCACAGAGCATCTCCGCCGCCCACCGCCTCCGTCGCTCACCCATTCGGGCGACGCAACTAGTCCGAAATGACTATACTTCACACGAACGGGGGAGCGGAGGCGGCGGGGGCGGTCGACGTGACGGGGGAGCCCCTTCCCCGCTCGCCCGGAGGTCGACGTCGATGGTCCGCGCGCATGCACGAGCCCGCACTTTCCCCCCGCGCGCGCCGCTGGCCCTGATGACCGTCGCTGTCGTGACCGTCGCCGGACTGCTGACTGCAGCCCTCAGCCCCCTGAACGCCAGCAGCGCCCAAGCACAGGAACACCGGCCGACCACTCTCGTAGTCGGGCCGGCACAGGCCGCGAAGCCCGCCAACGGCCGCCCGGCCGGGATCGCCGACCACCGGGCCAAGGGGCTGGTCTACCGGGGGCTGGTCCGCTCCGACCTGTGCCCTGGCGGGTTCAAGCTCGAGGGCGCCCGCTCGTCCGGTAGCTGCACCCACGGCCCGGACTCGTTGGACCATGAGCACGGCGACGAGCACGAGCACAGTGAACCCTCCGGAAGCGGGGCCTTGCTCGACGTCCGAGAAGCACGCTCGACCGCCGATCTGTACGACGCGGCGGCCACGACGCCCACCGAGGCGGAGGCTGGGGCCACCAACGCCGTCCCGTGCTACGGCGACGGGGTCTCCGGCAGTCGCGTGCAGGCGATCTACGCCGTGTCCTCCGACCAGGTCGACCGCTACGCATCGGTCGCCCCGCTCATCGCCTCCACCTACGCGCCACGGACCGACGCCGTTTACTTCAACTCGGCGGCGGTCGGCGGCCAGGTGCGGCACATCCGCTGGGTGACCACACCGGACTGCCAGCTGGACGTGATTCACGTGGTGCTGTCGCCAACCGGCGACGACTCACTCACGAACACCCGTACCGAGCTGAAGAACCTCGGACTGACCGGTGCTGACCGCAAGTACCTGGTGTGGATGGACGCGAACGTCTACTGCGGCATCGCCAACGTCACCAGCGACGCCCAGCCGGGCGAGGCGAACGCCGCCAACCGCGGCCCCACCTTCGGCCGGGTCGACGCCGGCTGCTGGGGCTACGCCTCGGCGGTCGAGGCGCACGAGCTAGCTCACACCCTCGGGGCGGTCCAGTTGTCTGCCCCGCACTCGAACGGATCGTGGCACTGCACCGACGAGTACGACCGGATGTGCTACGACGACGGCTCCGGCGCCACGCTGACCTACCCATGTCCCTCCTCCGCCGAGGCGATCTTCGACTGCAATGGCGACGACTACTTCAACGTCAACCCTGCCCCCGGCTCCTGGCTGGAGACCCACTGGAACCTGGCCAACAGCGTGTTCCTGGCCTGGAGCGAGCCCGACGCAACCCCGTCCCCGACCCCCACAGCGTCAACCTCCGCCACGGCCACGCCGACGAGCACAACCAGCACGACACCCACCGTGACGGCCACCTCCACCACGTCGTCCCCGGCGCCGACGAGCAGCCCGAGCCCCACCGACACCCCCACGCCCACCCAGTCCGCGACCACCACTCCGACGCCGACGGCGTCACCGACAGTCTCTCCGAGCCCCAGCCCGACGAAGACGAAGCGCGGCAAGGGCGGCCCTCGCAAGAAGACGGTCCGCGGGCAGCTGACCAAGACCGAGGCCCAGCAGAGCTTCCGTATCGCCAGTGGGCGCGGCCGGGTGGTGGCCGAAGTCACGTTCTGGCGGACCGAGAAGCTACACGTGACGTTGAAGCGCGAAGGACGCGCGGTGGCCGAACGGCGCGGGCGCAGCGAGCTGCGTCTGGCCAGGGACGTTCGGCCGGCCATCTACCGCGTGGTCGTGCGAGGCGCGCCGACCAAGTTCCGGTTGACAGTGACCTACCCCCGCTGAGCCGACGCGGTCCCGCACAAGGCACCGAGGCCAGTGAGGGCCGGAACGCGAGCGACGGAAGTTGGCGCAGATTACGTACATCGCCTTCCGGACTGCCGGGATACGGTCGGACCAAGCAAGACTTGGTGCTGGACCCAGCAGGAGCGATAACCCATGACCGACAAGAACAGCCGTAGTGGCATCAGCCGACGCGACGTCATCCGTCGCGGTGCGATCATCGGTGGTGTCGCCTGGTCCGCCCCGATCGTCCAGTCCCTCACCAGCCCCGCGTTCGCCGCTGGCTCGGAGGCGGAGGAAGGCATCTGCGACCGCTACATCTTCGTGAAGTACAACCTCCCTGGCACGGACCCCGCAAACTTCACTGGAGACGAAGGCGTGGGGAACATCACCTGCCTGAACGCCCTGGACGCGAAGTTCGATGGTCTCGTCGATGGGAAGGTGAACGGGAAGCCGCTCGAGCTGAACCAGGTCACCGGTTCCTCGACTGTCGGGAACACCACCACAGCGAGCATCACCAACGAAGGCACGATCACTGGTGTCTTCAATCCCACCACCGGCTGTGTGACCGTCACCGTCCCAGCCGACTGCCGGATCATCGCCTACATACTGAAGCTCGGCGGTGGCCCCGGGTGCGACGTCAACTCCGTCGTCACGCCTGCTAGCCCGCTGCCACAGACGTACGAGTTCTGCGCCACGAAGCTTTCGCACGTCGACATGCTGCTCTGCTGCAACGACTGACTGGCGCTCCGCGGCGGCGGACTTCAGTTCAACTGTGAAGTCGCGTCACGAGGTGAGGTGCTCGACCAACGCCTCGGGCGAATCGGCCGTCAGCAGACTCGGCACCTGGTCGGTCAGGGCGGCGCAGGCCCCGAGCATGTCGGACGGGCGGCTCCCGAACGATGGCCGCATCACGGCCGCAGTGGCAGCCAACGCCGTCGCCGGCGACGGTGACAACAGTTCAGACTGCTCCAGCGCAGCGGTGACCGCGACCACTGGGCGGAGCCACTCGTAGGTGATCTCCCCGGCCGGTCCCAGCGCCGGCAGGCCGAGGGCTCCGGATCGATCGGCGGTTCCGAGTACCGCATGCCGGCCTCGCATCGTCCAGCCTGATGCCCGCAGCCTGGACTCGCGGGAGACCAAGGTGCTCCACCACCAACCAGGCGCCAGCAGGAGCCCGTCCGGGCCCTGGAGGACCGTCACCTCGCAGGCCAGCGGGTCGCCGCGACCGCGGAGGACCCGCCCGGCCGCCTCCCGTCGGACACGGTCGAGCAGCTCGTCCATGGTCAGGCCCCGGCCGACCAGCGTGCACTCCGCGTAGACCCGACCGAGCTCGAGGCCGGTCGGGGTCTCCCGCGGCGCCCTGATCGACAGGTTGGCGTCTACCGGGGGTGGCATCTCTGGCCAGGATCCTGGCAGTGCCTCGCGAACGGCCTGTCGGGTCTCCTCGTCCGAGGTCCGCACCCCGAGGCAGAAGCCGGCCACCACCAGTGGGTCGGTGGCGTGCCAGCCGAGGGCGGTCACTGCATCGACACACGGCGTCGCGGTGACGCGCAGCACCCGCACCTCCCCGGGTCTGGGGGCAGGCTCCTCGTCGGCGTCGCCGGATTCCTCGTCCGCGTCGTCGTCCTCCGAGGCGTCCGACGGCACCACGAGGCCCTCGCCCACGAGCGTTTCGAGCAGGGCCACGACATCGTGGCTGACCTGCCCGGCGGGGGCACCGAAGTCCTCCGCGAGAGAGGCGGCCAGGTCCGCCGTCGAGGTCGTGCCGTCCAGTCGCGACCAGACCACGGTGGCGATCGGGTCGAGCCGGTGCAGCTTGTTGTTGCGCCGGTCGTACACCGCTGCCTCGTCGGCGACGGGCACGACGGTCAGCCGGGACGCTGGCCGGTAGGCGAGGTCGAGCTTGATGGTCACGTCGGTCATGCGGTCCTCCGCTGGGATCCCACGGACTCGTTCCGGTGCTCGGACACGAGCTGGGTGACGAGGTCGACCGCGGCGCCAAGGTCTCCGATGGACAACTGGTAGGCAGGCAGGACCTCGGCGAGCGCTGCCAGGGTCTCGAGGTTGCGCCGTGGACGTCGGCTGAATTCGAACGTGGAACCGGCGAGGAGCATGAGCGACTCCCCCGGCGACACGGCCGTCAGCTCGGTGGCTGACCCGGCTCGGTAGGACGGGAAGAGCACGAGATCCACGCGTGCGCTCTCGGGCACGCCGGCACTGCCAAGGTCCCACCACGGCACGTGCCACTGCGCGTCGCTCTCGGCGTTGCGGTACGACGGCTGGGTCACTGCACCCACGACTTCGACCGAGCGCTTGTCGAGGGCCAGCGCCTTGGGGTAGGGCGTGACCCGCCAGGTGTCCCGGTCGAGCACCAGCGCCTCGTCGGTGAGATAGCCGAAACCAGCCCGCAGCAGTCCGGCCGTAGTCGTGGTCTTGCCCGACTCCATAGGTGCCGGCAATGCGATGGTGACCCCCTCGTGATGCACTCCACCGGCATGCAGGATCAGGTGCTTCCCGCGGTCAGCCTTCACCACCGCCAGGTTCACGTGCCAGACGACGAACCCTGACGCGGTTGCCGTGCTGTCGGTGCGCACGAGGGTCCGGCGGCCGATGCTCACCCGGTAGCGCGGGCCGGCACCGGATCCCCGGTCGACCACCTGGTAGGCGACCGGCTCCTCCCCCTCGACCGGCGACGGATCAGCCAGCGGCTCCAGCGCATGGCGCACTCGTTCACGCACGACGTCCGCATCGTTTCCCTCGACCACGAAGCGGTAGCCGACTGCCCGGTAGGGGCCCAGCCGCCATGTCTTCATGGTCCCTCGCCCAGTTCCGAGGCAACGGCCGAGGCGTGCTCGGAGATTCTGCGCACGGCGTCGCCGACACCGAGCACCTGCCCGACCGTCATGTGGGAGTACAGCGGTGGGGTGAGCAGACGGTCGGCGAGACCGTCGGTGACCGGCAGCTCCCGCTCGCGCGGCAGGTCCGCGTACGCCTGCTGACGGTGGATCGGTGGGTGGTAGTACCGGCGACTGTCGATACCCTCGGACTTGAGCGCCTGCTGAAGCTGGCCGGAGGTGAGGCCGAACGAGTCCGGCTCGAGGATCAGCGTGAGGTCCTTGTAGGAGGACACGTCCTCGGCATCCACCCGCTGGAACGCCAGCCCCGCAACCTGCGCGACGGACTTCTTGAACTCCTCGACCAGGTCGTTGCGGTACGCGATGCGCTCGTCCAGCCCGTCGATGGAGGCGAGCGCGACCGTCGCGTGCAGCTCCGACATGCGCGCGTTGATGCCGGGGAAGACACAGTCGTAGTTGCCGGGGTTTCCGTAGTCGCGCCCGATCCGCAGCCGTGCCGCCAGGTCTTCGTCGTGGGTGGCGACCAGTCCGCCCTCCCCGGCTGTGGCGACCTTGGTCGGGCTCATGGAGAACACGGCGGCCGTGCCGAACGACCCGACCGGTGTGCCCCTCCGGAGGCTGCCGAGCGCGTGCGCCGCGTCGTAGACGACCGGGACCCCAGCGTCGTCGGCGACCTGCTGCAGCGCCTCGACCTCAGCGGGTGCGCCGTAGACGTGGGTCGCGCTGATGGCGGTTGCACCATCGACCACGAAGGCGGCGTCGACCGGGTCGAGCGTGATGCGCTCGGGGTCCACCTCGGCGAACCGGGGGGTTCCCCCGGCCCACACCACGGCATGGGCGCTGGCCGCAAACGTCATGCTCGGCATCACCACCGGACCGCGAACGCCGAGTGCCTGGTACGTGAGCATCAGCCCCGCCGTGCAGCTGGACACCGCCACCACATACGGAACGCCGAGCATGGCCGCCGCCTGCGACTCCAGCTCACGCACCGTCGGCCCGTTGGTGAGGTAGCCGCTCTCCAGCACCCGCTGCAGCCGCGCCGCGACACCGGGGATGTCCGGGATGGTCGGCCGCACCAGCGGCAGGCCGTCCGGGAACGCAGCGGCTCCGCCGAGGACGGCTGGACGTGGCTCGGTCATCGAAGCGACACCTCACGAGGTCGACTGCGGCCCGACCCTCGCCGCTCACGGGTGACCACGGGCAGGGCTAGGAGCACCAGGAACGCCGGGAGCGCGAGGGAGCGCTGACGCACCAGGATCCCGAAGTTCGAGAACCCGGAGAACATGACCACGTATCCGAGAACGTATGCGAGGCACCACGTGACGTAGGGCGAGCGGCGGATGAGCCTGATGGAGCTCATGACTGAGAGCCGATAGCGCCAGGTGAGATACATGAAGAGCAGTCCTTCCAGCGCCGCGGCCAGCGCCTGGGCGTTGTCCGCTTCCCACGGGAAGGGGCGGAACAGGACAGTGACGATCGCCCACGGAAGTCCGAGGGGAGACGACAGTGCAGCTCCGCCAAAGGCTGATCCTCCTTGAGCGGTCCCTTCCTGCGCATCAGTGAGCGCTGCCTCGAAGCCGTCGCGGCTGAGATCCTCGACGCCGAGGAAGTGAGCGGCGACTCGGATCGACAAGTAGGCGGCAGCTGCCAGAACGAGCCATCCAGCGACCTTGACGACCGGAGTCATCGACGTGACCGTGCGGCTCGGCAGAAGCAGGAAGGACACCGCCAGCGCCAAGACGATCAGAACTGTCACGTGAGGACGCACCGCTCCAGTAACCAGCATTCCGAGAGCAAGGAGCAGCAGCCCACCCCGGAGGTGTGCCAACAGACGAGCCACCCCGTACATCGAAAGCCCGAGGCCCAGCGTCATCCAGGCCTCTTTTCCGATACCGGAAGGCCAGAAGAGGAGAGACGGGAGGAAGAAGACCAAGTACGCGTAGCGCCTGTGGTGGCCGTCAGGCACGGCTGTGCGGAAGGCGAGGTAAGCCAGGAAGAGCCCCCAGAAACCGAGCCAGGCATACACCAGATAGCCGCCGATCAGGGAGGGACCGGTGAGCGCATAGACGACTCCAGTCACGGTGTCCATGACCTGTGTGCCTGACCCGCCGGCCTGGGTGGAGGCCTCGAAGATGCCTTGACGGTAGAGCTGACTGAGATGGGTGCCTGCGTCGTGGTATCTGGAGGCGTCAGCCGAGCCGTCGTAGACGATGAAGGCGACGAAGTACCGCACGTAGGACGCCACGAGCTTCAGCACCAAGGCGGTCGCCGCCAGGCCGAACAGCCACGGCTGGCCGGTGCTGCGCGCCGCTCTGGCCAGGATCGGCAGGCTGACCATGACCAGCACAGGCGCGATCAGCAGCGCGCCCCAGGTGTCGTAGGTGCTGTGGTTCATGAGCCATCCGAGCCAGGCAACGTAGCCCCCGACCAGCAGCAAACCCCCGAGCGCCAGCGCCTCGGTGGACTCTAGCCGCCTCATGTCGGGCTCCGTCGCAGCGCCCGTCGGGTGCCTCGCCACACGTAGCGTGGCCACGACATGCCGCGCCGGTCGAGGAAATCTCGGCTGGGCAGCACGAGAGATGACACGAACGTCGTCTTGTCCCTCAGCCCCGGAACTAGCCGGAGAGAGTGCAGCGCCAACTGCGAGTAGGGCGGGTCAAGTCGGCGATACAGCGCCAGCAGGCGGCGGTCCCGACTGCCGATCTGGTACCGCTGCGCCCAGGCGTTCAGCCCGGTGACGTCAGCCAGTCGGAACGCCTGCCACGTCTCGTTGATCGCTGTTGCGAGGACGGCCTCGGCCCGCCAGGACTGCGCCAGCGCGATAACCCGCTCCGGGTCGTGCCCGCCATCGAGCACCATCGCGGCGAGGTCCCGACGCGGCCGGAGCCGCGGCGGCCAGTCGCTGAGAACGGCGCCAAACGCGGCGTGCAGTATCCGGGCTTCGTCGGGAAGTGCGGTCAGAGCCTGCTCTCCCAGCGAGAACACCGCGTGCGACGCCCACAGGCCGTCGAGATCGACGGCAAGCCCGTAGGGGCCCATGACGAACGTGCGGTGCACGTCGATCTCGTGACCGCCGGGCAGTACATAGGTGAACGACTTTCCGAACTTGCGATCGAACCCCGGCCGGGCCGCAGGTTGGTCGCGCCGCGCACCCAGCCCAGTGAGGACGGCCTCGAGGCGATCGGCGTCCTCGGAACGGACCAGCAGGTCGACGTCGCCGAACGCCCGCAGCCCGGGGTCGGCATAGTCGAGGTGCGCGACCGCAGCGCCTTTGAGGACCCGGACCTCGATCCCAGCCTCGTCGAGGGCTCGAGTGACGTCGAGGAGCGTCCGATCAAGCAGAAGCGTCTGGCCGAGGACCGTGATGTGCAGGTCCAGCAGACCGGCTCGCTGCTCGTCCGTCGCCGGCCAGAGCCCCGAATCGACGGCTTCCAGCAGCAGACCGGTGAGGTGCTCGGACCGCATACCCTGCACCAGGGCGCGCCACACCGCGTCGGACAGGGGGGCGTCGGGTCGCGGCAGCGCCGATCCGGGTAGGCCGACCGCCACCGCCGACAGCGTCCAACCTGCGTGGCGCTCGGTCTCCGCCAGGGTCACGCCACCTCCTCGAGCAAGCCCAGATCCATCAGCGCTCCGACCGCCGCCTCGACGTCGGGCCGGATCTGCTCGGGGGGAAGGGCGTAGCTGCGGGCCAGATGCGCCAGGGCAACCGTCATTGGGGTGGGGTCGGCGAACGCCAGCCACAGGCTGGCGCCCGACCCACCGATCACGGCTGGCATCCGGCTGCCCGGCGGCAGCGCAACCACCGTGTCAGCGGCATTCAGCCACAAGACGCCCGGAACGCGGCGCAATCGGCTTTCCATAGCTTCCCCTTCGAATCGACTTGCTCCGCTGCTACGGCTGACCGGCGGATGCCCTGCGTCGCGCCCGACGGCGGCCGGAGTGGCGGGGCGGCGCGGACGACCGGTAGCTGTAGCTGCCGAAGGGCCCACCGACTGACGCGCTCGGTGCACCGACCAGCGCGATTCCCAGCACCGGGACCCTGACCCTTGCGAGCAGCCCGGAGGCCCGCTCGGCGAGATCCGCTGTGATCCGGCCGGACCGGGCCACGACCACCACCGAGTCGACGAAGGGCATGAAGTCCAGCGAGTCGTTGCCCACCAACAGCGGCGCGGCGTCGACGACCACGACATCGGCCGCGTTGCGGGCCTCGGCCACCCGGTGGGCGATGCGGTTGGGCAGCGCTCCGTGGAAGTCGTTGGCGTTGCCGGCGGTGACCAGCCAGACCCCGCCGACGTTGGTCGCGCGGGCCAGCTGGGCGAGGTCGGCGTCGCCGTCGCCGATGAGGAGGTCGGACAGACCCGGGCCGGGCGCGACGTCAAGCAGCGCGTGCAGGCTGGGGCTGCGGAAGTCTGCGTCCAGCAGCAGGACCTGCTTACCGGTCTCCGCCAGGGTGACGGCGAGGTTCGCCGCGGTGGTGCTCTTACCCTCACCGGCGCGCGCGGAGGTGACCAGCACCACCTGCGGGGAGGGGCCGTTGTCGCCGCGAGGTTCCTCTTCCTTGGCCCAGGTGCCGTTGGCCAACGGCCGGCTTCGCATGAGGGTCAGAGCCGATCGCAGGCTGCGGTAGGCCTCCGCTGCCGAGCTGACCGGGTCGGTCAACGTGACCACCCGATGGCGGCGGCGGTCCCTGCGGGACAGCTTGGGGATCTCGGACACGACGCTGAGCCCGTACGCCGCTTCCACATCCTGCCGCCGGCGCAGCCGGGTATCGACGCGGTCTACGAGCAGGGCCAGCACCAGGCCCAGCAGGAGGCCCACGCCGACCCCGAGGGCCACGCGCCCCGTGCGGCTGGACGGCGGAGTGAAGCCGCCGCCGCTGACCACCGGGATCGGCGTCGCCTCTTGATAGACGGTGAGGCCGGAGTCGCTGCCCGACTGGACGTACAGGGCGGCCAGCTCGCTGTATGCGGCCTGAACCTGCTGGGTGTAGGCGGCCAACTGGGCCTGGAGCGGGACACTGTCCGGCTGGGTGGCCAGCCGTTTGTTGATACGGGTGATGCCCGTCTCGGCGGAGGAGATCCGGGCGGTCAGCTCCTGGATCTTCTGCTGGCGCTCGTCCCGGGCGTCCTGGGCGAGGACGGTTCGGATGGCATCCGAGTAGGCGTTGACCAGCGCGGCAGCCTCGTCGCCGTCGGCTCCGCTGGAGGTCACCGACAACAGCCCGAACTCACTGTTCGCGGTGACCGACACCTGGCTGGCGAGCAGCTGCGGGTCACCGTCGAATCCGACCTGTTCCGCAACGACCTCCGGAATGCGTCCCCCCTTGGAGAGCAAAGCCACGAAACCCAGCGGAGTGGTGGCCCCGGGCTCCTGCAACAACGTGGCGGTGGCCGTGTACGAAGTGATCGGAGGGCCGACCTGAGCCCGGGCAGGGGTGGTCACCCATGCGGCGACCGCAGCCACCACGACAGCCAGAGCGAGGACCTTCCAGCGCTGCCGGAGGATCTTCAGGAAGTCGATCGGCTCCATGAGCCCTTCTCGGTGAGGTCGACGGCGGCGGATTCCTCCGCCGTGCGAGTGGCAACCCAGCCGGATGGGTCGTGGGCCAGAGCCATCAGCTCATCACGGACCGCCCCATCATCGTCCAGGAGGGAAGACTTGGACAAACCGCGCAGGGCCTCGTCGAGCACGGGACCGGGGACGAAGACCGGCACCAGCCGGGTGACGGAGGGGTGGCTGGTGGGGCCGGTCTCCTCCTCGGGGGTGGATAGCTCTTCCTGCAGCTTCTCCCCCGGGCGTACCCCGGTGACCCGGATCTCGACGTCGGTCCCCACCCGCCGCCCAGACAGCCGGATCATCCGGCGCGCGAGATCGATGATCTTGACCGGCTCTCCCATCTCGAGCATGAACAGCTCACCGCCGCGGCTGAGGGCGGCCGCCTGGAGCACAAGCTGGACTGCCTCGGGGATAGACATGAAGTAGCGGGTCATCCGCGGGTCGGTGATCGTGACCGGGCCACCGGCCTCGATCTGGCGGACGAACGTGGGGATGACGCTGCCGCGGGAGCCCAGCACGTTGCCGAACCGGACCGCGGTGTACCGGGCGCCGGTGTCGGCCGCAGCCCGCATCACCAGGTACTCCGCGACCCGTTTGGAGGCCCCCATGACGCTGCTGGGGCGCACTGCCTTGTCGGTGGACACAAAGACGAAAGCCCCGGCCCCGAACATGCGAGCCGCGCGGAGCACGTTCTCGGTGCCGATGACGTTGGTCCGGACCGCCTCCCCGGGCTCGTTCTCCAGGATCGGCACGTGCTTGTGCGCCGCGGCGTGGAAGACCACGTCGGGGCGCTGCTTCTCGAAGGTGCGCAGCACCCGGTCGGCTTCGCGTACGTCGACGAGCAGCTGGGTGTGGGGCATCTGGATCGATGCCGACGTCTCGTGCAGGTGGGTCTCGTCATGGTCGAGCAGCAGCAGCGACTCCGGGTTCATCCGCGCCACCTGACGGCAGATCTCGGAGCCGATGGAACCACCGGCGCCGGTGACGAGCACCCGCTTGCCGGCCAGCAGCTCGGCGACCGCGGCCAGGTCGGTGCGGACCTGCTGGCGGCCGAGGAGGTCGTCGATGCGGACCTGGCGCACGTCTTGCAGCCGGAGCCCGGTGCGGACGATCTCGTGCAGCTCGGGGACGACCCGCACGGCGGCGCCGACCTGCTCGGCCTGGTCGGTGACCGTGCGCAGCAGGTCGGCGTCCGCGTCCGGGACGGCGAGCAGGACCTGATGGGCCTCGGCGGCCTCGACCGCCTCTGTGATCAGGTCTGACCCGCCGAGTACCTCGATGCCGAGGATCTTGCGACCGTGGGTGCGCGGGTCGTCATCAAGGAAGGCAACCGGGACCAGCCCGGCGGCGCGGTTGTCGAGCATCTGCCGGGCCAGCGCGGTACCGGTGGTGCCGGCGCCGACGATCACGACCCGCAGGCCGGAAGGGGCGTCCTCAACCTTGCGGCGCGAGAACATGCGGGACTGGAACCGGGTGGCCCCGAGGACCACAGTGGCGAGAGCCGAGCCGCCGACGACCACGCCGAAGGGGATCCAGTGCGGGCCGAGCTGGTTGAACAAGACGAGGATCAACGTCGCGACCAGACCGACCCCGAGCACCAAGCGGGCCTCGTGGATGCTGGCGTAGCGCCAAATGTGGCGGTAGAGCCCGCCGAACCAGCCGACGGTGAGGAACACCAGGACGGCGATCGGCAACATGTGCAGCAGACCGCCCCACCAGCCGCCGTCCACGGCGCCGTCGAAGCGAAGCAGCAGCGCTGCGGCGAACGACAGCATGACCAACAGGGCGTCAACCATGAGCATCACCAGGTCGGCACGGAGCCGGTTGGCCAGTGTGGGCAAGGCGCGAAGAGCCCTTCCCCCGGCGTGCCGCGATCCTGGTCTCACGCATCCCCATGACATGTCAATGGCCCAAAACGTCCCCCGAGTGGAGCCCCGCAACGCGTACGATCCTGGCGGAGATTCGATCCGCGTCCCACGCCTTTGTCTCATATACCCGCGACATGGCGAGCACCAGGGTCCAAACGGAGCAGCGATCTCACTCAGCGTGTTCGAGGAGGTGCAGACGGTCGAAGGCCTCCACGACCGTCTGCACGTCCTCGACCGCTGTCTCCTCGTCCACCGGGAACGCCTCCACGACCGCCTGCGCCATCTCCGCGACTGCGGTCTCGCCGTCGCACAGGTCCCAGATGGCCAGTGCCGTGTCGTTCAGCTGCAGCAGCTGGTCCCCCCGGCTGTCGACGAGCTTGGACGTGCCGGTCCGGTCCACCGCACGGACCCAGGGTGCTCGTCGTGGCTTGGTCGGGACAGATCGGTCGTCGCTCACTGCTGCGTTCCTCCATGTTCGGTGTCCGACACCAGCAGGTCGTGGTCGATGGCCAGCGCCACGGCCTCGGCCCGTGAGTGCACCTCGAGCTTGTCGAGGATGCGTTGCACGTGTGACCGGACCGTCTGAGGCGAGATGAACAGCCGTCGCGCGATGCGGTCGACGTAGTCCCCGGCCGCCAGCAGCGCCAGCACCTCCCGCTCGCGGCCGGTCAGCCGCCGATAGCGGGCGTGCACCTCCTCGTCCCGACGGCGCCGCTCGATCAGCTCCCGCAGCAGCCCGCCGAGCATCCCTCGGGGCACGCACGCCTCGCCGCGCAGCGCGGCCTGCACCGTGCTGACCAGCTCCGGGTAAGGCGCGTCGGTGGTGACGGCCCCGACGGCCCCTGCTTCGAGCGCCGCATCAGGGTGCGCTCGTGGTCGCGCTTGGACAGCACCAGCACCGTGCAGCGCGCCGCCAGCTCCCGACACACGGGCAGAAAGGTGCCATCGGCGAGCTCACTGGAGACCAGGGCGACGTCGACCGGGACGGGATCGCGCCCGTCGAAGTCGTCGGGGCATTGCTCGACGACGGCAGCTACGCGCAGGCCGTCCTCCTCGCCGAGGAGGACCCCGAGGCTGCCCCCCAGCAGGGCGTCCTCGTCGACGATCAGCACCGAACCGGTCATGCCGCCCCGATCCGGTCGAGGCCAGCAGCCCGGCCCACCGCGGCCGCGGCCAGTCTGTTGTGAACCCCGAGCTTCTTCAGCACGGCCTGCACATGTGTGCGGCAAGTGTTCGGCGAGATTCCGAGGGCAAGGGCGATCTCAGCGTTCGATGCGCCCTTGGTGAGCAGCCCCAGCACCGTGACCTGCCGCGGCTGACCCCGGTCAGGTGTCCGCCCCGCTCGCCCTCAGCGCTGACGGGCCGTCGCCCGCACGCAACCTGACGGACGGCGTTGACCAGGCCCGGGGCTCCGGCGCCACGGTCCACCAGGCCAGCCGCCCCCGCACCCAGTGCGGCCTGCCGCAGCGCTGCGAGGGGGGACCGAGCAGGGCGACCCAGGGGACGGCGGGGCGAGGCATCGCCTCCAGCTGGGCGGGAGTGACGTTTGACAACGGCCACCCTGGCGCGGTCGTCACCCCGTCCGCACGACGGCCAGGCTCTCAGGCCGAGGAAGAGCGCGTCAGCACGTCCTCCAGCAGCCGGTCGAAACCGACCAGCTCCACCGCGACCGCGGCCTCGACATCCCCCGCCGTTCCCGACACTCGCCCCCACGCCCTTCGTCGATCGCCTGCCATGGTGTCATGCCCTGGCAATGTCCCCGCGGGGCGCTCGAAGGCGATACGAATGCGGGCGACCGTCACTCGGAAGGACCCGCAAATGCGCGGGACCATGAGCAGGCGCTCGCCGACCTGCCCGACGGTCGGGCCGCGCAGGGGGCCTCGCTGCTCATCTACCACCGGGTCGGCGGGAGGGTCCGGGGACGAGCTCGACGTGGAGCGCCGCCGGATTCGAAGTCGCAGCTCGACGCACTGGCCGAGGCCGACGTCGTGTCGATCGACACCGCACTGGGACCGGCTCGAGGCCGGAGACGACCGGTCGAGCCTCGGACTGACCTTCGACGACGGCTTCGCCGACGTACACACCCACGCCTGGCCGTTGCTGCGCGAGCGACGACTCCAACTCCGCTCTACCTGGCGACGGCGTACCTCGGAGGGACGATGCAGTGGGAAGGTGCCACCGCCAAAGACTCGGGGGCACCGGCCTCACCTGGGAGCAGCTCGCCGAGATGGTGGAGTCCGGCCTTTGCACGGTCGGCAACCACACACACCGCCACGTGCAGCCCCACCTCCTCACCGAACGGGAACTCGACGACTGCAGCGCCACGATCGAGCGGCGGCTCGGCGTCACTGCGCGCCACTTCGCGTACACGTGGGGAGTCCGAGTCGCCTGCCATGGAACCCGTGCTCCGCCCCCGCTTCCGCAGCGCCGCCACCGGGGAGCTGGGCCGCAACCTGCCGGGAGTCGATCCGATCCGGCTGCGCCGAGTCCCGGTGCGCCGGACCGACCCGCTGCCATTCTTCTCCGCCAAGCTGCACGGGTCG
>CAWKCE010000008.1:0-4398 GCA_963848085.1 uncultured Actinomycetota bacterium | reverse complement strand
CCGCCACCTGATCCCGACGGCAGCCCGCCACCCTCACCCGCCACGACGGCGAAGGCTGGCGGTCTGGCGAGAGGGGGCGGCGTCCTCAGCGAGGGATCGCTGCCAGCAGCGCTGGCAGGTCGGCGGGCAGCGCACCGATGAGGCCGAGGTTGCCTGCGACCACGCCCGGCCGGAGCGGCGCCTTCGTCGGCACGACGGCGGTCGGTCTCCCGGCGGCGTGCAGCGTCACGTGCGGAGACCGCGCGCGGCGGACCGGCCGGTAGCCCGCATGCTCCAGGATTCGGACCAGCTCGTCTGGTGTGCAGGACGGGTCTGGCCGGCCGGCGCGCGGGACCACGGGCGGTGTCGCGGGGTCGGCGACCACGTAGACGTCGGACGACGGGTCGAGAAACGTCCCAGTCAGATCCGGCCCGAGATGACGCCAGATCGCGCGCCTCGTCGGTCGGTTGCTGCCCTGCTCGACCCGGCTGTGCAGGTCGCCCATGCCTTGGTCCCACGCGGCCGGGGCGGCGTGGCGACCGTCGTCCCGGCCGGCCGGTCGCGCCGCCGACCAGCTGTCCTTGAGGTACGCCGTCGTCAGCTGCCTGACCTCCTTCGGTACGCCGGTCGAATGTGCCCGACGGGACAGCATCCGGTACACGAAGGCGTTGGCCAGCGACTCCTCCAGCAAGTCGTCGGTTCCGACCGCCGGCCGGTACGCGTGCTCGACGTAGTCGACGTAGTGCGCCCGGTGGTCAACTACCTGCAAGTGGACGGCGAGGCACTCCACACGGTGGTGGAACAGCGCGTGGAGGTAGAGCACGACGAAGGCTTCGCGTAGAGCGTGACCGACCGTCTCGGGAGCCGACGTCACTGCCGCCGACGAGGCCGTCGCGAACCGGGCCAGGTTGGCCGCCAGCCGGACGACCGACTCCTCCCGTACGAAGATCCCCGTGTCGTAGCCGCAGTAGTGGACCGGCTGGTACCAGGAGTCCTGGTCCCAGCGAGGCGCCGACCCCGTCCCCGGGGCCGGACGTGGCCCGGCGCGCCACAGCGCGAGCTGCTCGGCCTGCAGGTCGGGCCGGACCTGCCAGGCGGGCGGGACGGCGCCGCGCGCCGGCGTCCCGAGCACCCAGCCGGCCACTCGCTGCACCGAGTCCCGGGCGGCGCCGGGCACGGACCAGGGGCCGCTCCGGTCGAGCGCCAGCGCGGAGCTCGACTCGAGGAACGTGACGACCTGGCTCGTCCTCACCAGCCACCCCCGCGCTCGGGTCCCGGGACGTTCATCGCTGACCATTGTCCCGGCAACGGTCGCCGGAGGCGGCACGCCACGTCGGACGTGGACCTGGCGCCGCACGCGCAGGTGCCCGCACCCAGGGGGCGCGGGCACCTGCGGAGCGGACCAGGTCAGGGAAGCGGCACGAAGACGATCCCCCGGTGGTACTTGCCCTCGAATCGCTTGCCTTCGCTGACGATCCAGAGCCCGGTATCGGTGGCCAGGAAGTCGTACCCACCAATGGCGTGCTTCATGACCGGGTCCCAGTCGTTGGCCATGCCGGTCACGGGGTCGATGGCTCCGCCGCCCCAGCGCACCACGGCGCCAGGCCCCGCGAAATCGTTGCCGTCCGGGTTGTCCAGCCAGCGGCTGTGTCCCTGGACGTAGACCGCGGCACCGGTGACCTCGACCGCGTGCAGCGTGTCCCCACCGGTGTAGTTGATCCAGGTCGGCGCCGTCGGAGCCAGGTTGTCGACCTCGAACCGCGCCGCCGCGTCGCACACCGCGGTGCCGATCTCGGCGGTGGTCTGCGGGACCCAACCAGTGGCGACGAACACGAAGTAGCTGCCGTCCGGCGAGAAGTCGACGTCCTTCAGGTATGCGATGCGGTTCCCGGTGGTCGTGCGGCACCTGCGGTCCAGCGGCGGGTAGTACCAGTCGCTCAGGGTGTCGCCGGAACCCTCCAGGTTCAGCATGAACGCCCGCTGGCGGTTGGCGCCGTCGACGGTGGTGAAGTTGCCGACCGCCACCAAGCGGGTGCCCGCCGGGTTGACCGTGAACTTGAAGACCTCGGTCTTGTCGGTGCTGAGCGGGAGCTTCCCGGAGATGGCGGCGTTGATGTAGCCGGTGCTCTTGCCCGTCGCCGGGTTGAGCGCGGTGAGCTTCTTCCAGAACGAGCCGCCGATGATCAGGCGGCCGTTGACCATCTCGATGTCGGTGACGCGCGCGCCCTTGATCGTGGGCTTGAAGTCCGGGTCGAGGGCGCCGGTGACCGGGTCCATCTTGGCGATCGCCGGCCGGAACGCGCCGTCGATGTTCTTGAAGCGACCCCCGATGTAGAGCCAGCCGCCGGCGGCCTCGATGGCCCAGACGTCGCCGTCGATGTCAGGAGCGAAGTCGCGCATCTCGCCCGTGGTGGCGTCGAAGGCCATCAGGTTGTGGCGCGTGTAGGTCACCGTCCGGCCCGCGTTCTCGGCCTCGTTGAAGCGGCCACCGACATAGACGGTGTCGCCCAGCTGCTCCACAGCGAAGGCGATCGGCCGACTCCACCGCGCGTCCGACTTGATGTGCGGTGTGAAGCTGGCCGGGACCTTCGTGACCACGTCCGGCTGCGCGATTGCCGCGAGCGCCGGGCTCGAGCCCACGACCAGTGCGGTCGCAACTCCCACGGCTACCAACGTTCGACGAACCGACGTGCTGGTCATGCATCCCCCACAATCGACGTGCTGGCCGCTGCCTGCCCCCACAGAATGAAGCCAGTCTGCACACACCGTCACCACCGATGCAAAGAATGCCCCGCAACGGACGTGTCGCGTTACGCACAGTAGTCACGTCGGCACGCTGGGGAGATGAGCCCCGGGTCAGAGGGTCATCCGTCGAACCCGATCCCGAGCCGGTCCAGCGTGCGCAGCCAGACGTTGCGTCGGCCGTCATTGCGGTCCGCCGAGCGGTAGGCATGCTTGGTGAGGGCGATGCCCAGGGCACGCGCTGGCTCGGGGGGGAACGGGAGCGGACGGTCCCGGACCAGCCTCAGCTCGGTGCGTTCGGTGGGCGTCGCGTCGAGCAGGTCGAGCAGCACCTGCCCGGCGAACCGCGAGGACCCGACGCCGAGTCCCGAGAACCCGAGCGACGTCGCGAGCTTGCCCGCCATGGCGACGTCCCAGAAGTTGACGGCCCGGCTGCTGATGTCGATCACGCCGCCCCACGCATGGCTGAACGAGACGTCGGTGAGCTGGGGGAACGTGCCGAAGAACGCCTCCGCCAGCTGGAGAAACAGCTCGGGTCGGTCCTCGAACCGCGAGGCGATGCGGCCGCCGTAGAAGTAGTCGGTGTGAGGACCGCCCCACAGGATGCGGTCGTCCTCG
Source organism: uncultured Actinomycetota bacterium (assembly GCA_963848085.1). Taxonomy (GTDB): domain Bacteria; phylum Actinomycetota; class Actinomycetes; order JAHEKZ01; family JAHEKZ01; genus CAWKCE01. The sequence continues at coordinate 1,059 of CAWKCE010000008.1, read as the reverse complement.
GTGAGCCGGTAGTAGAACAGCTCGGCGCCGGCGTCGCTCAGGCCCTGCCGCCCTTCCCAACCGATACGGCGGAGCTGCTCGGCGCTGAGCGGCTCGGTCATCAAGGCGTAGTTGTACACCGGCGCGACTGACCAGCGATGGCGGCGCATGAGCGGCCGGAACGCGTTGGTCGCCAGGACCACCTGACGCCCGGACACCAGCCCGTTCCGCGTCGACACCGTCACGGACGTCCCCTCGTCGGAGACCGCAACGACAGGGCTCCGCTCGAAGATGCGCACACCGCAGCCCCTTGCTGCCGCGGCAAGGCCCCATGCAAGCCGTGCCGGGTCGACCAGCCCTCCGTCGTCGGGGAGAAGCAGCCCGGCTCGGTAGGTGGGTGAGTCGACCTCGGCTCGCACCTCGACCGCGTCCAGCAGCCGCGCACGCTGGCCGTAGCGGCCGGCCAGCCGCGCCAGCGCGGCGAGCTCGTCCACCTGCCAGTCGGCGGTCGCTGCCACGAGGTTCCCGCGGTTCTCCCATCCGCAGTCCATGTCGTAGCGGTCGATGGTCGCCTCGATGCCCGCCAGGTTCTCGTGCCCCAGGCGCACCAGCGTCTCGAGCTCCCCGGGGAACCGGGCCGCGCCGTTGACCAGGCCATGGGTGAGGCTGGCGGAGCAGAACCCCCCGTTGCGTCCGGACGCCGCCCAGGCCACCCGACCACCCTCGACGACGACCACGTCACGACCGGGGTCCCGCTCCTTCGCGAGCAACGCCGTCCACAGACCGGTGAACCCGGCGCCGACGACGACCAGGTCGGCCTGGACGCGGCCGGTCACCGGCGGGCCGGGATCGGGCCGGTCGGCCCGGTCCAGCCAGAACGGCGAGCGCCTGGCGTCCGCGACGGCACGCTGCGCCAGTGCGGTGTCCGTCGACATGGCCGGCATTCTGCCCGGCACCGGCCACCGGGACCTTCCGCCACCGTTGGGGCGCTGCCACGATGGGCCGATGCGGCTGGAACCGATGTACCGCGTGCGCTTCTCCTACCCCGAGGAGTGGGGCGTCGACCTGTCGGGAGACGGC
>CAWKCE010000007.1:0-120200 GCA_963848085.1 uncultured Actinomycetota bacterium | reverse complement strand
GTGCGGCGCGACCTGCAGGAGCAGCTCCGCAACCCCATCCAGGGCTGGTGGGGCCACGAGGACATGTTCGACATGGACGCGCCCTACCGGCCGGCTCCCGGAGTCGCCCGGTTCCAGACGGGCACCCCAGGCATCCCCGGCCTGGTGGCCGCGGACGAGGGCGTCCGGATGCTGGCCGAGGCCGGGATCGAGCGGCTCCGAGCGAAGTCGATGGCGCTCACGTCGTTCCTCGTCGAGCTGGCCGACGAGTGGCTGGTCCCGTTGGGGTTCACGCTGGCGTCGCCCCGCGAGGCGGCTTCCCGCGGCGGACACGTCGTGCTGGCGCATGACGACGCCTACCGGATCGGAGAGGCGATCGTGCTGGCCAAGGTGATCGGGGACGTGCGCCCGCCGAACCTGCTACGGCTGGCTCCGGCGCCGCTGACGACGTCGTTCGGCGAGGTGTGGGAGGGCCTGCGACGGATCCGGGACGTGGTTGCCGAGGGCCGCCACCTCGATCTGCCTCGCGCACGCAGTCGGGTCACCTGAGCGTGGCTGAGGACCGCGGCGTCCTGTTCGGCGCCGCGCCGCCGGGGCCGGTGACCTGGGCCTACGGCGACCACCGGGACCAGATCGTCGAGGTGTGGCCGGGCTCGGACCGCTGCGTTGTCCTGCTGCACGGAGGGTTCTGGCGCGAGGAGTACGACCGTTCGCATCTGCGCCTGATGGCATCGAGGCTGGCCGCGGACGGGGTCACCGTGGCGCTGCCGGAGTACCGGCGAGTCGGCGGATCCGGTGGCTGGCCGGAGACGTTCGACGACGTGCGGACCGTCATGGCGCAGCTGCCGTCCCAGGTGGCGGCGACGGCAGTTCTGGTGGCCGGCCACAGCGCCGGAGGTCACTTGGCCCTGTGGGCTGGGGCGGTCGCGCCGCCGACGCACCTGGTCGGCGTCGTGGCGCTGGCGCCGGTCGCGGACCTGGCGGAGGCGCATCGGCGCGGCCTGGACCGCGACGCAGTTCAGGCGCTGCTCGCAGCCGGTCCGGACGAGGCGCCCGACCGGTACCGCCAGGTCGACCCGGTGGCGCTGGCCGCGCCGGCCTGCCCGGTTCGGCTGCTCCATGCCGCCGACGACGACCTCGTCCCGATTGCGTTGTCACGGGCGTACGTACGCAGGCATCCGGCTGCGAAGCTGACGGAGGTGCCCGGTGGCCACTTCGGCGTGGTCGACCCGGACTCGACGGCGTGGCCCGCGGTGCGCGCGGCGATGCACGACGGCTGGGCCCCCTTGGCTCAGTAGCCGCGAATGGGGCCCTTGGGCCGGATTGGGGCTGCGGGTCGGGCTGCGGCTGGCGGCGGGGGCGTGCCCTAGACTTCGGTACGTGCCCGGTGGCGACGGACGACTCACGCACGACCTCCTCTCAGACGACAAAGGCCCGCAGGATGCCTGCGGTGTCTTTGGTGTGTGGGCCCCCGGGGAGGAGGTCGCCAAGCTCACCTACTTCGGCCTGTATGCGCTGCAGCACCGCGGCCAGGAGTCGGCCGGGATCGCGGTCACCGACGGCAGCGGGATCGTCGTCTACAAGGACATGGGTCTGGTCGCGCAGGTCTTCGACGAGTCTCATCTGAGTGCCCTGCAGGGGCACCTGGCCGTCGGGCACACCCGCTACTCCACGACCGGGTCGAGCGTCTGGGAGAACGCCCAGCCCACCTTCCGCTCCACGGCGACCGGTGGCATGGCGCTCGCCCACAACGGAAACCTGATCAACACCGGTGAGCTGGCCCGGCTGGCTGCCGAGCAGCAGGCGGAGCGTGGCGAGCTGCCCTTCCCCGGTGCGCCGGCGGTTCCCTCGACGTCGGACACAGACCTGGTGACCACCCTGCTCGCCCACCACCCCGGGCAGTCTCTCGAGACCGCCGCCATGGAGGTGCTTCCGCACCTGCGGGGGGCGTTCTGCCTGGTCTTCATGGACGAGACCACGCTGTACGCCGCGCGAGATCCGCAGGGAATCCATCCGCTGGTGCTGGGCCGGCTGGAGCGCGGCTGGGTCGTCGCGAGCGAGTCGGCCGCCCTGGACATCGTGGGGGCGTCCCTGGTCCGGGAGATCGAACCGGGCGAGCTGGTCGCGATCGACGAGCACGGGCTGCGCACGCTGCGGTACGCCGAGGCCCTGCCGAAGGGCTGCCTGTTCGAGTACGTGTACCTGGCCCGGCCGGACACCGCCATTTCCGGGCGCTCGGTCCACTCCGCCCGCGTCGACGTCGGTCGCCGACTGGCTCGGGAGGCGCCGGTTGAGGCCGACCTGGTCATCCCGGTTCCGGAGTCCGGGACACCGGCGGCGATCGGCTACGCCCAGGAGTCCGGGATCCCGTACGCGCAGGGGCTGGTCAAGAACGCCTACGTGGGACGCACCTTCATCCAGCCGTCACAGACCATCCGGCAGCTCGGGATCCGCCTCAAGCTCAACCCTCTGCGAGAGGTCATCCAGGGCAAGCGGCTGGTCGTCGTGGACGACTCCATCGTCCGCGGGAACACCCAGCGGGCGCTCGTCCGGATGCTCCGAGAGGCCGGGGCCGCCGAGGTGCACGTGCGCATCTCCAGCCCCCCGGTCAAGTGGCCGTGCTTCTACGGCATCGACTTCGCCACCCGAGCCGAGCTGATCGCCAACGGCCTGATCACCGACGAGATCCGCGCCTCGGTGGGGGCCGACTCACTGGCCTACGTGTCGCTGTCCGAGCTGGTGGCGGCCACCCAAGTCCCGGCTGCCAAGCTGTGCTCAGCGTGTTTCACCGGTGAGTACCCGCTGGAGCTGCCGGAGCCGGAGCAGCTCGGAAAGCACCTGCTCGAGGGGCTGGAGGCCGGCCCCCGCGAGCGCGGGATCGACGTCGACGGCCTGGCGACGGCCACCTCGGGGGGCGGGGCGGCCGACGCGCTGGCTCGGCCATGACCCCGGCGACGGACGGCGGGGGCGCCACGTACGCCTCGGCCGGCGTGGACATCGAGGCGGGCGACCGCGCGGTCGAGCTGATGAAGGCCTCGGTGGCGCGCGCCAGCCGACCCGAGGTCGTGGGTGGCTTGGGCGGGTTCGCCGGGCTGTTCGACGTGTCGGCGCTGTCCGGTATGGCTCGTCCCCTGCTGGCGACCGCGACTGACGGCGTGGGCACCAAGATCGACGTCGCACGTCGGATGGATGTCCACGACACGATCGGCATCGACCTGGTCGCGATGGTCCTGGACGACCTCGTCGTGTGCGGCGCCGAGCCGCTGTTCATGACCGACTACATCGCCACCGGTCAGGTCCGGCCCGAGCGCATCGCAGCCATCGTGTCCGGCGTCGCCGAGGGGTGCCGCCGGGCCGGCGCGGCCCTGGTGGGCGGCGAAACCGCTGAGCACCCCGGCCTGCTCGACCCGGACGAGTACGACCTCGCCGGGGCAGGTGTCGGTGCGGTCGACGCCGCGGACCTGCTGGGCCCGGAGCGCGTGCTGCCGGGCGACGCCCTGGTTGCGATGGCCAGCAGCGGACTCCACTCCAACGGGTACTCCCTGGTCCGTCACGTGATGTTCGAGCGCAGCGGGTGGCACGTCGACCGCGAGGTGCCCGAGCTGGGCCGCACGCTGGGAGCCGAGCTGCTCGAGCCGACGCGGATCTACGCCCTGGACTGTCTGGCCCTCGTGCGCGACCCGGCGGCCGGAGTGCACGCATTTGCCCACGTGACCGGTGGGGGACTGGCGGCGAACCTGGCGCGGGTGCTGCCTCACGGCGTACGGGGGGTTGTCGACCGGAGCACCTGGCAGCCGCCGCCGGTGTTCGGCCTCGTCGCGGCCCTGGGTGGGGTCGCGGAGGCCGAGCTGGAGCGCTCGCTCAACCGGGGGGTCGGCATGGTCGCGGTGGTCGCAGCCGACGGGGCCGATCGAACGGTCTCACTGCTGCGGGACCGAGGAGTCCCGGCCTGGGTCATGGGCGAGGTTCAGGCCGCACCCGCGGGGCCGGCCAGCGTCGACCTGGTAGGAGCCCACACCGCGGGCTGAGCGGCGACCGCTGGCGCTCAGCGCCGCGCGTAGTCCGAGTCGCTCGAGCCGGCGTCGTCCTCGCCGACCTCGTCGTCCTCTGCGGACAGACTCCCCTCGGAGCCAGCCAGCTCTGCCGTCAGGGCATTGATGTCAAGATCGCCGCTGGCGTACTTCAGCTCGCGAGCGACCTTGGTCTGCTTGGCCTTCGCCCGGCCGCGACCCATAGCGGACCCCCTCGACGGGGACCAGGCCCCGGGATCGTTGCTGTGTGACGTGCGTGGTTCGGTGGTGCACTCATTCGCTGCGGCGACCGCGATCGGCCGGGCGCAACCTCACCAGCCTAAACGATGGAACCGCCAGACGTGGAGTCAGTCCGGCCGATTCCAGATCGTCCCCAGGCGGGAGACCGCGGCAATACGGTCCGCGACCAGCCCTTCGGCGGCCAGCTCGGGCGTGACGCCGGTCGCCGCGGCCCGCTGGAGGACGGCCAGGGTGGTGTCGTACAGCTGGTCGACGCGGCTGCGCGCTCGGTCGGCGGAGAAGCCGACCAGCTCGTCAGCCACCTGGATGACGCCGCCGGCATTGACCAGGAAGTCGGGGGCGTAGAGCACGCCCCGCCCGGCCAGCACCTGCGCGAGCTCAGGGTGGGCCAGCTGGTTGTTGGCCCCCCCGCAGATGATCTCGGTGTCCACCGAGGCGGCGACCTCGGCGTCGACCAGACCGCCCGAGGCGCAGGGAGCGAGCACGTCCAAGGGCCGGGCCAGCAGCTCGGCCGTGGAGTGCAGCAGCTCGACCTCCGGATGGTCGATGCGGACCCGGTCCACGGCCGACGGGTCGGTGTCGACGCCCAGGACCTGGGCGCCGTCCGCGACCAGGTGGCCGGCGAGGCGGTGGCCCACCTTGCCCAAGCCGACAACCCCCACGGTTCGGCTCGCCAGGCTGGGCGAGCCCCAGCGGTGCATCGCGGCCGCCCGCATCCCCTGCAGGACCCCGTACGCGGTGAGGACCCCGGAGTCACCACCCCCGCCCTGGACCACGGACCGACCGGTGACGAACCGCGACTCGCGGCCGACCACGTCCAGGTCGGCGACCGAGATGCCCATGTCCCCCGCCGTCACGTAACGACCTCCCAGCCCCTGGACGAAACGGCCGTAGGCCCGGAGCAGGGGCTCGGTCTTGCAGGTGGCGGGGTCACCGATGATCACCGCTTTGCCGCCGCCGTGGTCGAGACCGGCGAGGGCGTTCTTCAGCGTCATCGCCTGCGACAGGTGCAGTACGTCGTCCAGCGCGTCCTGGACGGTCGGGTACGGCCGACACCGGGTGCCGCCCAGGGCGGGGCCGAGCGCCGTCGAGTGGATGGCGATGATGGCCCGCAGGCCGCTCGCGGGGTCGGAGCAGAACACCACCTGCTCGTGTCCCTGCAGGCGGTCGAAGACCACGTCGTCGCCTGAGGTGCTCACACACCGGAGCCTAGCCAGTGCCTCGGCCGGGGGATGTCCCCGAATGGCTTAGTCCAGGTGTCAGCGGGAAGATGGCACCGGATCGCCATATCGGACATCCGGGACAACAGGTCATGATCTACGTGGGAGATCGAGTGCAGCGCCTGGCCCGGGTCGGGGGACCCGGGCCGTTGCATGTACCGGCGTTTCCGGAGCCCACCGGGGGATGGGCTCCGGAAACCCCGGTCTCCCCAGGCGGTGCAATGCTGGACAGACCGACGTCGACGAGCACAGCGAGGAGGACCGGTGCCGACTATGTCGCCCGAGCCGGAGGCCCTGTTGACTCCCGCCGAGGTCGCTGCGCTGTTCCGCGTGGACCCCAAGACCGTCACCCGCTGGGCCAAGGCCGGCAAGCTGAGCTCCATCCGCACCCTCGGCGGCCACCGCCGCTACCGGGAGTCGGAGGTCCGCGCCCTGTTGGCCGGACTGGCCGACGAGGGGCCCGGTCGGCCGGCCCTCCCCTGACCGTGTCGTGCCCTCCCTCGAGCGGCCCCGAGCGGCCCCGAGCGGCCCCGGCATGCCGCGAACCACGAAGCCCCGCGGGGCGGTTCGCCCAGTCAGGTCATTGTTCTGACATTTTGCTGTCATGGGCTTGACATCCGAGCCGGGGCGACCGATACCTTTCCGTGACCTTCCCTTTCGGGAGGGTGTCCGACCACGACGCCGAGTCCTGCCACGTGGCCACCGGACCACCAGACCCTGATGGCAGGAGTGGGGGAACCACGAAGCGGGCGGCCTGCGGGCCGCCCTTGGGGTGAAAGTGGGGCCGGAACGACCGGCCCCGCTCGGGCACTCTCTGGTCCGAACCCGACAGCTCACTTCACAGGCGTCGGAGAGATGCATGTCGTTGTCCGTCGCACGTCGTCGCGCCCTGGCCGTCGGCGTTGCCGCAGCCCTGTCCCTTCCCCTCGCGCTGGCCATGACCGCCCCGGCCAGCGCCTCGACCGCCACCGCAGCCAGCACCGTGTCGTCCTTCGACATGCTGGCCCGCGGCGACACCGGTGACCGCGTTCGCCGGGTCCAGAAGTGGCTCGAGATCGACCGCACCGGCTTCTACGGTGACCGCACTGTCCGCCACGTCCGCCATTTCCAGGACCAGCGCGGCATCGCGGTCACCGGCAAGGTCAACGCGCGCACCTACGACGCACTGAAGTCGCGTTGGTCGGCGACGCTGAAGCGGTACCAGCGGGTGCTGAACGTCGCCAAGAACCAGTTCGGGGACCCGTACGTCTACGGGGCGGCCGGGCCGTCCGCGTTCGACTGCTCCGGGTACACGCTCTACGTGTACCGGCAGGCCACCGGGCTGAGCCTTCCCCACCGGGCGGACTCGCAGTACTACCGGAGCACCAAGATCAGCCGGTCCGAGGCTCGCCCCGGCGACCTGGTCTTCTTCCACAGCGGCAGCTCCATCTACCACGCGGCGATCTACGCGGGGCACGGCGACGTGTTCCACGTCTCCCGCCCGGGTACGGTCGTCGGGCGCGCCCCGATCTGGACGAACAGCGTCTACTACGCCCGGGTGATCAACCGCAAGTAGACGCGATCGGCGGACCTCCCGGCGTTGGGCCATCCCCCCGGCGCAACGCCGGGAGGTTCCTCCGACGGGTCACACCAGTGCGGTCTGGGACGGCCTGACCGGCGACGGCAGGCGGGTGCTGCCAGTGAGCCAGGTGTCGACAGCCGACGCACAGGCCCGCCCCTCCGCGATGGCCCACACCACCAGTGACTGGCCTCGGCCGGCGTCCCCGGCGACGAACACCCCGGTCTCCGACGTCGCGTAGGACGAGTCCCGGGCGAGCGTCCCGCGGGACGTCAGTTCCAGGCCCGGGCAGCCCAGGCGCTCGGCCTCCGGTCCGGTGAACCCGAGCGCGAGCAGGACCAGGTCTGCCGGCAGCGTGCGTTCGGTCCCGGCGACCGGGACCGCCGTGCGACCGTCCAGATCCACGTCCACGAGCTCCAGGCCGGTCACCTGGCCGCCGTCGGTGCCGGTGAGGCGTCGGGTGCTGACCGCGAACTGACGGTGTCCGCCCTCCTCGTGTGAGGTGGAGGTCCGCAGCACCAGTGGCCACAGCGGCCACGGGGTGCTGTCCGGCCGCAACTCAGGGGGCTGGGGCAGGATCTCCAGCTGCACCACCGACGCTGCCCCCTGGCGGTGGGCAGTGCCCACGCAGTCGCTGCCCGTGTCGCCACCGCCGATGACCACGACGCGGCGGCCACGGGCGTCGACGGGAGGCTCGGGGATCAGGCCGGCGGCCACGCGGTTGGCGTCGGGCAGGTACGCCATCGCTTGGTGCACGCCCGCCAGCTCGCGGCCGGGCACGTCCAGGTCGCGCCACCGGGTGGCACCGACCGCCAGCACGACGGCGTCGTGCCTGGCTCGCAGCGCCGCGACGGACACGTCGTGCCCGATATCGACCCCGGTGCGGAACTGGGTCCCCTCGGCGGTCAGCTGCTCGAGGCGGGCGTCGAGCAGTCCCTTGGGGAGCTTGAAGTCCGGGATGCCGTAGCGCAGAAGGCCGCCGACCCGGTCCGCCCGCTCGTACACCGCGACGGTGTGGCCCGCACGCGTCAGCTGCTGGGCCGCGGCGAGTCCGGCCGGCCCGGATCCGACCACCGCGACGGTCCGCCCGGACAGCCGTCCGGGGGGCCGGGGGCGAAAACCCGCGAACTGGTCCCGTTCGGCGAGCGCCCGCTCCACCGTCTTGATGCTGACCGGTTCCCCGCCCACGCCGGCGACGCAGGCGGCCTCGCAGGGCGCCGGGCACACGCTGCCGGTGAACTCCGGGAAGTTGTTGGTGGCCAGCAGCCCGTCGACAGCGCCGTCCCAGTCGCCGCCGGCGACCATCCGGTTGAAGTCGGGGATGACGTTGCCCAGGGGACAACCGGCATGGCAGAACGGGATACCGCAGCCCATGCACCGCGAGGCCTGCTCCTGCACCCGGGCCGCCGGCATCGGCAGGTCGACCGGCCGCCAGTCGGCCACGCGGTCCGCAACCGGCCGCAGGGGTCGCGTCTGCCGCGGGATCCGGTGGAACGCGTGCGGGTCACCCACGGGACACCTCCAGCGCGGCCGACGCGGCGGCCGCCATCACGGCGGCATCCGGATCCCGGCCGTCGGCCTGGGCCGCCGCCACCACCTCGGAGACCCGCCGGAAGTCCGTCGGCAGGATGGTGGTGAACCGGCGGCGTGTCCGCGGCCAGTCGGCTAGCAGCGCCGCGGCCAACGAAGAACCGGTCTCCTCGAGGTGTCGGCCCATCACGTCGCGCAGCCACTCGGTGGTGCACTCGTCGGGCTGGGTGAGCTCTACGTCGCCCTGGTTGACGTGCGCCGGGTGCAGGTCGAGAACGTGGGCAACCCCTCCGGTCATCCCCGCGGCGAGGTTTCGTCCGGTGGCGCCCAGGATGACGACCCGCCCTCCGGTCATGTACTCGCAGGCGTGGTCACCCACGCCCTCGACGACGGCGTCCGCGCCGGAGTTGCGCACCGCGAACCGCTCGCCGACCACGCCCCGGACGAACAGCTCGCCGCCGGTGGCGCCGTAGAGGATCACGTTGCCGGCGATCACGTGGTGCTCGGCGCGGAACGGTGACTCCCCAGGAGGCCGCAGCACGATGCGCCCTCCGGACAGTCCCTTTCCGACGTAGTCGTTGGCGTCGCCCTCGAGCCTCACGGTGACCCCCGCCGGCAGGAAGGCGCCCAACGACTGGCCGGCCGAACCGTGCAGGGACAGCTCTACCGAGTCGGCCGGAAGGCCGGCCCCTCCGTGTTCGCGGGTCACCAGCCACCCGACCCGTGCCCCCACCGACCGGTCGGTGTTCCGCACCGCGCGCTGCACGCGGACCGCCTGCCCCGACCGAACATGCGGAGCGACGGCCTGGGCGATGCGCTCGTCGAGGCTGGGCTCGCCCACCGGTCGGGCCGTGGTGCGGCGCCGCGGTGCGCCCGCGGGCAGCTCCGGGATCGACAGCAGCGGGGCCAGGTCGAGTCCGGCCGCCTTCCAGTGGCCCACCGCGATCTCGGTGTCGAGCAGCTCCACGCGGCCGATCGCGTCGTCGAGACTGCGCAGTCCCAGCGATGCCAGCAGCTCGCGGACCTCGTCGGCCAGGAACCGGAAGAACTGCTCCACGAACTCGGGCGCGCCGGTGAACCGCTCGCGGAGCACCGGGTCCTGCGTGGCGATCCCCACCGGGCAGGTGTCCTGGTGGCACGCGCGCATCATCACGCACCCCATGACGACCAGGGGTGTGGTGGCGAATCCGTACTCCTCGGCCCCGAGCAGGGCGGCGATGAGCACGTCCCGACCGGTGCGCAGCTGGCCGTCGACCTGAACGACGATCCGGTCGCGCAGGCCGTTTCGCAGCAGGGTCTGCTGGGTCTCTGCCAGACCGAGCTCCCATGGGGTGCCGGCGTGCTTGATGCTGGTCAGCGGCGCTGCGCCGGTACCGCCGTCGTGGCCGCTGACCAGCACGACGTCGGCGGCCGCCTTGGCCACCCCGGCGGCAACGGTGCCCACGCCGATCTCGGAGACCAGCTTCACGTGGATCCGTGCCAAGGGGTTGGCGTGGCGCAGGTCGTCGATCAGCTGGGCCAGGTCCTCGATCGAGTAGATGTCGTGGTGAGGGGGCGGCGAGATGAGCCCGACACCGGGCGTCGAGTGCCGGGTGCGTGCGATCCACGGGTAGACCTTGCGGCCAGGAAGCTGGCCACCCTCTCCGGGCTTGGCGCCTTGCGCCATCTTGATCTGCAGGTCTGTCGCGTTCACGAGGTACTCGCTGGTGACGCCGAACCGGCCACTGGCGATCTGCTTGATCGCTGACCGGCGCGCGGGGTCGTACAGGCGTGCCGGCTCCTCTCCCCCTTCACCGGTGTTGGAGCGGGCGCCGAGCCGGTTCATGGCAATCGCCAGCGTCTCGTGCGCCTCGGGGGAGATCGAGCCGTAGGACATCGCGCCGGTGGCGAACCGCCGCAGGATCCGCTCGGCGGGCTCCACCTCCTCGAGCGGCACCGGCGGCAGGGCGCCGGTGCGCAGCCGGAGCATTCCCCGCAGGGTGCCGCGACGCGTGGTCTCCTCGTCCACATGGGCCGAGTACTGGCGGTACAGATCGACCCGCCCCTGACGAGTGGCGTGCTGGAGCCGAAAGACCGTCTCTGGGTCGAACAGGTGGCGCTCACCGTCGCGACGCCACTCGTACTCGCTACCCGCGGCGAGGCGCCCCGGACCCCCGGCACCGTCCACCGGGTAGGCGACCCGGTGACGGTCCAGCACCTCGGCGCAGACCCCGGTCAGCCCCATGCCACCGAGTCGGGACGGCGTGCCGGTGAACCAGCTGTCGACCAGCTCGTCGCCGAGACCGACCGCCTCGAACAGCTGCGAGCCGCGGTAGGACGCCACCGTGCTGACGCCCATCTTGGACATCACCTTGAGCACCCCCTTGCCCAGCGTGCGGACGAGTCGGTGGACGGCTTCCCGCGGTGACGTGTCGCCGAGGTCGCCGCGGCGTGCGAGGTCCTCGACCGACTCCATCGCGAGGTAGGGGTTGACGGCGGCCGCTCCGTAGCCGATCAGCAGTGCCACGTGGTGGGCCTCGCGAACGTCGCCGGCCTCGACAAGGAGGGAGGCCTGGGTCCGCTGCCGGGTCCGCACCAGGTGGTGGTGCAGCGCCGACACCATCAGCAGTGACGGGATGGGTGCCAGGCGAGCGTCGGAGTCTCGGTCGGACAACACGATGAACCGGACGCCTTCGGCCACCAGCCGCGAGACCTCGGCACACATCGCATGCAGCCGTCGCTCCAGACCGTCCTCGCCCTCGGCGACCGCGAACAGTCCCTTCACCTTGGTGGCGCGCAGGTCGGGGAAGGCGCCGTCCGCGTCGATGTGAAGCAGCTTCGCGAGATCGTCGTTGTCGATCACGGGGAAGTCCAGCCTCACCTGGCGGCAGGCGCGGGGGTCGGCCTCGAGCAGGTTGGTCTCCGCCCCGATGAACGACGCCACCGACGTGACGAGCTCCTCACGAATGGCGTCCAGCGGTGGGTTGGTGACCTGAGCGAACATCTGGGTGAAGTAGTCGAACAGCAGCCGGGGGCGCTCGGACAGGGCGGCAACGGGAGTGTCGTCGCCCATGGCGCCCAGGCCCTCGCACCCGTCGCGGGCCATCGGGGCCAGGACGAGGCGCAGCTCTTCCTCGGTGTAGCCGAATGTCTGCTGCCGGCGCAGGACGCTGGCGTGGGTGTGGACGACGTGCTCCCGCTCCGGCAGGTCGGCGAGCTCGAACACACCGTCCTCGACCCAGGCCCGGTACGGGTGCTGGGAGGTGAGGGACGCCTTGAGCTCGGCGTCGTCGACGATGCGACCGGCCACGGTGTCGACGAGGAGCATTCGGCCGGGCTGCAGCCGCCCCTTGGCGACAATGTCGCCCGGGGGAATGTCCAGCACGCCGACCTCACTGGCGAACACCACTGTGCCCGAGGAGGTGACCCAGTAGCGGCCTGGCCGCAGCCCGTTCCGGTCGAGGATCGCGCCGACCACCGCCCCGTCGGTGAACGCGACGCACGCTGGACCGTCCCAGGGCTCCATCAGGGTGGCGTGGTACGCGTAGAACGCGCGCAGGTCTGGGTCCATGTCCGACTGGTTCTCCCACGCCTCGGGAACCGTCATCAGAACGGCGTGGGGAAGCGAGCGCCCTGACAGATGCAGCAGCTCGATCACCTCGTCCAGCGTGGCCGAGTCGCTCGCTGCCTCGGTGCAGACCGGTAGCCAGTCCTGCGCCGGACCCAGCAGGTCGCTGGACAGCGTCGACTCCCGGGCACGCATCCAGTTGCGGTTGCCCCGGATGGTGTTGATCTCCCCGTTGTGCGCCAGCATCCGGAACGGGTGCGCCAGCGGCCACGACGGGAACGTGTTCGTGGAGAACCGTGCGTGGACCAGGGCAAGTGTGCTTGCGAACCGGGGATCACGGAGGTCGAGGAAGAACTCACCCACCTGCGGCGAGGTGAGCATCCCTTTGTAGACGAGGGTGCGCGCCGACAACGACGCGAAGTACACGTCGCAGGTGTGCTCGATGCGACGGCGCAGCGTGAAACAGGCCCGGTCCAGTTCGATGCCAGTCAGACCGGCGCCCGCGACGAACAGCTGCTCGAGGACGGGCATCGTGGCCCGGGAGGTCGCACCGATGGCCTGGACGTCAACCGGGACCGGGCGCCAGCCCAGATGCACAAGACCTTGGCGTCGGACCTCGGCCTCGACAACTGCTCGAGCCGTTGCCGGGTCGTCCCGGGGGAGGAAGGCAGCGCCGACCGCGTAGTGGCCGAGTGCGGGGAGGTCGAAGGCCGCACTGGCCCGAAGCAGTGCGTCGGGGACCTGCACCGTGATGCCAGCACCGTCGCCGGAGCCTGCGTCGGCGCCGGCTGCTCCACGGTGCTCGAGGTTGCGCAGCGCGACGAGCGCGTCGCGCACCACCTCGTGGGTGGGGTGACCGGACAACGCTGCGACGAAGGCAAGTCCACAGGCGTCGTGCTCGAAGGAGGGGTCATACAGCCCAGTCGGACTTCGCGTCATGGTGCTGCCCTCCGTCGGGAAGTGGTCGGCGGCGGAGCGGCGACGGTAACCGCAGCTGGGCGTTTGATGCGAGCTTGAGAACCCTGATGCCGTAAGAGTTCACGCGGCTGCAACACGCGAGGCGCCGGCAGCCGGCGCGGCTGGGTGCGAGCCTGCCCCGGGCAGGACCCCGGCGGCCACGGATCGCGTAGCCGATCGCGCGGCGGAGGCGACGGATCCCGTCGTCCCGACGACTGAATCCGTCGTCTCACCATTCGGACGGCTGTCGTCACCTGTAACGACGGCGTCATCGACGATGTCGGTCGTTGTTACCGGACCCACCGACGATCAGGTCTCACGACTTCTGACGATCCCGGAGGTGGGTATGCCACAGGTGGATGGTGCGGACACCGCATGGGTGCTGGCGAGCGCAGCGCTGGTATTGCTGATGACGCCCGCACTTGCCTTGTTCTACGGCGGCATGGTGCGCGCCAAGAGCGTCATCAACATGATGATGATGAGCTTCGCCGCACTCGGCGTGGTCAGCGTGACGTGGGTCCTGTTCGGGTACTCGATGGCGTTCGGCGACGACGTGGCGTTCGGACTGGTGGGGAACCCCTTCGAGTTCGCCGGGCTGACGGGGCTGATGTCCCCGGACTCCGTGGTCGCCACACTGCCCACGCTTGCCTTCGTCGGCTTTCAGGGCGTGTTCGCCGTCATCACGGTCGCACTGGTCAGCGGCGCCATCGCCGACCGTGCCCGTTTCGGCGCCTGGGTGGTCTTCGCCGGCGTGTGGGCCACTCTGGTCTACTTCCCGGTGGCTCACTGGGTGTTCGCCTTCGACGGGCTCACCGCCCCGGTCGGTGGGTGGATCGCGAACACGCTCGGCGCCGTCGACTTCGCTGGCGGCACCGCAGTGCACATCAACGCTGGAGCTGCCGGGCTCGCGCTGGCGCTTGTCCTGGGGCGGCGCATCGACTTCCTCGGCCATCCACACCGCCCCCACAACCTGCCTCTGGTGATGATCGGCGCGGGGCTGCTGTGGTTCGGCTGGTTCGGCTTCAACGCCGGCTCGGCGCTGGGCGCCGGGACGACGGCTGGGGTCGCATGGGTCAACACACTGGTCGCACCGGCAGCGTCGGCTCTTGCCTGGCTGGCGGTCGAACGGGCGCGTGACGGTCACGTCACCTCGCTGGGAGCCGCGTCCGGAGCGGTGTCAGGCCTGGTGGCGATCACCCCGGCGTGTGCTGCGGTGAGCCCGCTCGGCGCCATCGTGGTCGGGGTCGCGGCTGGTGTCGTGTGTGCGCTCGCCATCGGACTGAAGGAGCGCTTCGGGTACGACGACTCACTCGATGTGGTGGGAGTGCACCTGGTAGGGGGGCTCGTCGGCTGCCTCATGATCGGGTTCGTGGCAACCGACCTCGCCCCGTCCGGCGTCAACGGCTTGTTCTTCGGTGGCGGCATGGGGTTGCTGGGTAAGCAGGCGGTCGCTTCGTTCTCGGTTCTCGCGTACTCCTTCGTCCTCACCTACCTGCTGGCGAAGCTGATCGACACCACGATCGGGTTCCGTATCGCTGCCGAGCACGAGGAGCAGGGGATCGACCACCACTCGCACAAGGAGATCGCCTACGACCTCACCGCGCTGGTGTCCCTCGTTCAGCCGGCCGCCGTCTCGCCGCGGAAGGCGTCGATGGCCTCGGTGACTGATGGATAGACGTGCGAAGGGTGCAGCTTGTCGATCGTGCCGTAGCGCGACAGGTCCTCCCTGAGACTGGTGTCCACTCCCGCGAGGCCGCACACCGCGCTGCAGCTCATTCCGAGAGCCATTGGTCCTCGTCCGCGTGGCGGTCGCCCGCAGTGTCGTTCGCCTCTGGGGAGCGCCCTCTTGGCGGGCGAGAATAGTGGAGCACGACTGGGCATTCGAGTGCGCTGGAGGTTGACCATGAAGGTGTCTCGCGGTGCGCGTCCATCCACCGGGTCCCGCTACCTCTGGACCTCGGCGATCGTGTGGGCTGCGATCTGGCTCGGCACCGCGGTCGTGTTGAAGGACGGTGGCGGCTTCGCTGGCATGATCCCGATCCTCACGATCGGCACGGCCTGGTTCCTGGCGGTGGTACCCGCGTTGGCCGCCGGCTCCGACGGGGACCGTCCGGGACAGGACTGACCACACGCTGCCGCCCCGGGGCCGAGTTCAGGACGGCTCACTGGACGTGGTGGGGGGCGCACCCGGTGGGAAGGCTCGTCGGCTGCCTCATGATTGGGTTCGCGGCCTACGACCTCACGGCTCTGGTGTCTCTGGTTCAGCCGGTGGGGGAGGTCTCGCGCCGAAAGGCGTCGATGGCCTCGGTGACTGACGGGTAGACGTGGGAGGGGTGCAGTTTGTCGATCGTGCCGTAGCGCGACAGGTCCTCCCGCATGCTGGTGTCCACTCCGGCCAGGCAGAACACCGCGTTGCGAGCATGGACGAAGTCGACAAGCTGGTTGACCACGATGCCGGCTGAGTAGTCCACGTCCGAGATGGCCGAGCAGTCCAGCACCAACCAGCGGACCGGGTCTGGCGCTGACGTCATCAGTTCCTGTACCTCGTCGGAGAAGCGGTTGGCGTTGGCGTAGAACAGGTCTGCGTCGTACCGGAACACCATCAGGCCGGGCGCGCTCTGGAGGCCAGCTTGGACCGCGGTGTACGTACGTTGCCCCTCCTTGTCGACGCCGACGACGAAGTCAGCCGGCTTGTACTGGCGTCGGATGATCTCGAGGATCGACGCAACGATGGCCAAGACGATGCCCTGCTCAACCCCGATGGTGAAGACCACGACTGCGGTGATGCTGGCGATCACGAACTCGCTCTGACGCTTGGCCAGGATCGTGCGGAGTCCGAGGATGTCGATCAGGTCGACCCCGATGAGAAACACGATTGCTGCCAGGACCGCGGTGGGCATGTTGGTCAGCAGACCGGTGGCGAACAGCAGGATCACCAGGGTGACCGACGCCATGACGAGGTTGGCCACCTGTGTGTGGCCTCCGTCCTCGTCGAGGATCTGCGTCTTCGTGGGGCTGCCGTTGACGACGAAGGTGCCGCTGAGCCCGGCGGCCACGCTTGCTCCGCTGAGCCCGAGGATGTCCCGGTTCACGTCGACCCGCTCGCCGTGCTTCATCGCGAAGCTGCGCGAGGTTGCCGCGCTCTGGGCGATGATCAGGACGGCGCATGACACCGCGATGCCGAGCACCTGGTAGGCATCGCTCCACGTGATTCCGCTCGGCAGGCCGATCGGGGGGAAGCCACCCTTCACCTTGCCGATGACGGCGACACCGTCCTTTGTGACGTCGAGGGCAGTGGCTACGGCGATGGACAAGATCACCGCGATCACGGCGCCCGGCACCTTCGGCAGGAACCGCTTGAAGCCGACGATGATGACGATCGTGCCGACCGCGAAGGCAACGGTCGCCAGGTTGGCGTCCGGTATCGAGGTCAGGGTGCCCCACTGCTGCTGGAACCAGTTGCCGCTCGACTTGGGGACGCCGAGCATGTCCGGGATCTGACCGGTCAGAACCTGGATGCCGACGCCGGTGAGAAAACCCACCAGCACCGAGGTGCTCAGGAAGTCACCGATGAAGCCGAGCTTCAGCAACCGGGCGAGCAGCAGCAACCCACCGCACACCAGAGCAACCAGGCTTGCCCAGGCGACCCACTCTTGTGAGTTGGGGACCAGCCCGGACACGCTCAGCCCGGTCAGCCCAGCTGCCATCACGGCTGCGGTCGCTGAGTCGGCGCCGACCACCAGGAGCTTCGATGATCCGATCAGCGCGAAGACGGCCGTCGGCAGGATGATGGTGTAGAGGCCAGTGACGATGGGGGTCTGTGCGATGGACGTGTACCCCATCACTTCCGGGATGGCGACTGCGGCGAGGGTCACTCCTGCGACGAGGTCGCCGCGGAACCAAGAAGCTCGGTAGCCGCGGAGGGGACCGGGTAGTGGCGCCATCTGTTCTCCTCGATTCCGGGGTGCACGCTTTCTACCGTGCGCGACGGAGGGAGGGAAGAGGGGATTCGGGAGTGCGGGGGTGGTGGGCAGGGGCGGGGTCGAACCGCCGACCTTCCGCTTTTCAGGCGGACGCTCGTACCAACTGAGCTACCTGCCCCAGACCGGACCGTCGATGTGACGGACACCGGCTGGGCGGTCCCGACGGGATTTGAACCCGCGGCCTCCACCTTGACAGGGTGGCGAGCACTCCAAACTGCTCCACGGGACCTCGCGGAGGAAGCCTCCGGGGGTCGTGCTGTGCCCCCAACGGGATTCGAACCCGTGCTACCGCCTTGAAAGGGCGGCGTCCTGGGCCGCTAGACGATGAGGGCTAGCCCCGCTGGAAGCCCGCTCAGCATAGGGGATGGCTGGGCAACTCCCAAACGCGGGTGGAACCCTACCCGAGCCCGACGAGGGGCCAGACTGGGCCTGTGCTGTCGGTGGAGTCGGAGCGTTTCGACGAGCTTGTAGCGGAGGCGCTGGATGGCGTTCCGGGTGAGCTGCTCGGCCTGATGACCAACGTCGTGGTGCTCGTCGAGGACGAGCCCCCGACGCCCGAGGAGTCGGACCTGCTGGGACTGTACGAAGGCGTCCCGCTCACCGAGCGGGACGGCTGGTACTCCGGCGTGCTGCCGGACCGGATCACGATCTACCGCGGCCCTGTCATCCGGCTGTGCCAGTCGTGGGCAGAGGCAGTCGACGAGGTCCGCATCACGGTTGTGCACGAGATCGCACACCACTTCGGCATCGACGACGACCGACTCGCCGAGCTCGGCTACGACTGAGCGCTCAGTCGACCAGGAGGACGGCCTTGCCCGGCACCTCACGGGCGAGCAGCGCGTCCACCAACGGCATCGGCTCCCGCCAGGAACCCTCGGCAGCAACCTGGGGGTCGAGGTCGCCCGACTCCAGCAGCCGGAGAAGTCGTTCCAGCTGCGGCGTCCCGAGCCGGCGAGCCGCCACCTCGCTGAACACCAGGAGACCGACCATGCGGCCGCCGGAGTGCTCGCCGAACCACCACGGGTCGATCGGGCCGGGCTCGCCGGACGACCGACCGTACGTGACGAGGACACCTTCGTCGGTGAGCTGCGTCATCGCGCGAGCCAGCGACGGTCCGCCGACCGACTCGAGCACCAGGTCGAAGCGGCCGTCCGCGGCGTCGATCCCCACGACGACGTCGGCGGCCCCTAACGCGGCCAGCCCCGCCGAGCGCTCCGGCCGACCGACCACGGCCGTCACCTCGGCACCGGACAGGTGCGCGAGCTGCACGGCGAGACGGCCCACACCGCCGGCGGCGCCGGTGATGAGGACGCGTCGGCCGAGGAGGAACCCGCCCAGCTCCAGCGCCCGCCAGGCGGTGAGGCCGGCAATCGGAAGCACTGACGCCGCGGCGTAGGACACCCGCTCCGGGATGACGGCCAGAGCATGCGTGGGAACCGCGACGGTCTCGCCCCAAGCCCCCGAGTCGACGATTCCGACCACGCGGCTACCCGGAGCAGGGCCGGAGCCGTCCGCAGCCTCGGCAACCACGTCCCCGGCCACGTCCCAGCCCAGGACCGCTCCCGGCTCGGCGTCGTTGAGGTGTCGGGTCTCCCCCAGGTTCAGGGAGGTGGCGCGCAGCTGCACGAGGACCTCGTTGCCGGCGGCGACGGGAGCCTCGGTCTCGGACAGTGCGAGGCCAGGACCGTCCGGTCCGGTGGTGACGAGTGCCCTCATCGAGCGGCGATCAGAGGTAGGTGCCGCAGTGAGGCCACGGTGAGCGGCCGGATGCCCGGTACAGCTTCCATGCCCGGTACGTCTGCTCCCAGTACCCGTAGTCGGTCGGGTTGCCGCTGCCGCCGACGGCGCGCCACGTCGACAGCGAGAATTGGTACAGCCCGTAGTACCCGGACGGGTTCACCGCGTTCGGGTTGCCCCCGGACTCGCATCGTGCGAGCGCCGGCCAGTTGGGGCCGGTTCCGATGCGAACGACTTTGCGCTGCGGCTTCTTGACCCACGTCCGGTTGACGACGCGTTCGGCTCGCAGGGTGCCCTCGACGAACGTGCGGCGCGCGGTGACCTTGCGAACGCCGTCGCGACCCTGCTTCTTCACCCGCTTGGTGCCCTGGTAGAGCAGCTCGGTGTGCTTGCGGTTGACGCGGAAGTCAACGGTCTTCTTCTGCTGGGCGAATGCGATGCGAACGTCCTGCACCACCGCCCGCGAACCGTCCTTGATGCGGTCGGTCGGGCTGAGGAGCTTGCCCGCGGGGCCGAACGTGAGGGTTCGGCGGTAGCTGAAGGGTTCGTAGTTGGTCGACGTCAGTGCCGCGAAGTTCGGCATCGGCAGTGACAGCTCGTCGGCGACGTCGGTCACGACGTCTGAGGTGACGAAGTGCTGGGTCTCGACGTCCTGTTCGACGACGGTGATCTCGGCAGCGTGGTCGACGGTGACGGTCATCCCCTCAGCCAGGCGAACGCTGGGCTTGGGACTCACCAGGTCGGTCTCGTCGATCGTCACGGACTGTTCGGCCAGCAGGCCAGCAACGTCGTCGGCTGCGGTGCCCACCGAGAAGCCGACGCCGTCGACGGACAGCGTGACGGTGGTCGGGCTGGCTGCAACGGCCGTGCCCACTGTCTCGATCGAGAGAACGGCCGCCGCTGCGAGGGCGACGACCCCAAACGTCCGCATCCGACGCGAACGTCGTGCGGGCAAGCGGTGGGAACCGACGGACGACCTGCCGAGCATGCATCTCCAGACCTCGCCATCCCGGGCAGGAGCAGGCCGCGCGGCATCGCCGCACTGCGTGTCTAGGGGCTCCACCCCGGCTGTTCGGTGCTCGTGGCACCCGGGCCCTCTCGTACCGGGCCGGCGCCCACACGGGACGCGCTCGAGAAAGGACCATAGTCAGACCGCATACGTGCCTGTCCAGCCGAACCTGCGTCGTCCACAGGGGCAAAATGAGCCGTCTGGTGTTTGTGCAGGTCGGCGCGTTGCGCCTGAGATGATCGTCACACCGACCGCTGCTCCCTGTGGACGGCCGGTTCCGCCGAATGTGTCACACACTGTGATGCGACAAGCACTACGTGCAACCGTGAGTCGAGGAGTTCGATGGAAAGAACCTGGGAGACGGTCGACCGCTACCTCACTGAGACGGTGGTGCGGCCCGATGCCGGCTACGCCGAGCTACAGCGCGCAGCCGACACTGCCGGCCTACCACCGATCCAGGTGTCGGCACCGCAAGGAAAGCTGTTGCACCTGCTGGCGCGCATGGTGGGTGCACGGCGAGTGCTCGAGGTCGGCACGCTGGCCGGCTACAGCACGGTGTGGCTGGCGCGCGCCGTCCCGGACGACGGTCGCGTGGTCTCGTTGGAGATCGATCCCCGCCATGCCGACGTGGCGCGCGCGAACTGCGCGGCGATGGGCGTCGACCACGTCGTTGAGGTACGCGTGGGCCCAGCGCTGGATTCCTTGTCCCGCCTGGCGTTTGACAACGTTGCGCCGTTCGACTTGGTCTTCATCGACGCCGACAAAGCCTCGATCCCCGACTATGTCGAGTGGTCGATCCAGCTGTCGCATCCGGGCTCGGTCATTGTCGTCGACAACGTAATCCGCGGTGGGTCGGTGGTGGATGCCGACAGCGAGGATCCGAACGTCCAAGGGGTGCGTCGATTCAACGAGATGCTCGCGCAGGACGTTCGGATCGACGCGACCACGATCCAGACGGTGGGGAGCAAGGGCTACGACGGCTTGACGATTGCGGTGGTCGCCGAGCAGTGATCAGGCGGTGATCGCCGGGACGACCGCGTCGAGGTATCGATCCAGGTGCCGCCCGGATGGGTCGTGGCCGGGGTTGACCTCGGTGAGGATGATCGCGGCGACTCGCGGCGGGTCGCACAGCTGCCGGAGGACGGTCGCAGCGACCTCCAGCGTTACGCCGACGCCGTAGTGCGGGTAGTTGCCCAGCGGAAGGTCACTGGAGTCGACTGCGTCCACGTCGAAGTGGACGATCGCCGCCGACGTGCGTCCGGCGAGATCGGTCACCGCACGAGACACCAGGTCGGAGTGACCCGATTGCAGGTCACGTCCCGGAATGTGGACGACGTCGTGGTGGGAATCCAGTGCTCCTGGCGGGAAGCTGTCTGTGTCGTCCGGGTTGTAGCCGAGCATCACCAGATGGTCGTCGGCCAACATCGGCGCCGGCCGGTCCAGCGACGCCAGAGCGGTGTCGGCGCGACCGAGGAGGTGGGAGACGCCCATGGAGTCGAGGATCCCGCTGCGTGTGGTTGCCGGGGTCGTCAGGTCGGCGTCACCGTCGAAGTAGAGCAGCCCGACGTCGGGCTGTCGTCGTTGGGCGCCGGCGACGACGCCGAGCGTGATGGTGCAGTCACCGCCGAGAACGAGGGGAACCCGACCAGAGGCAAGGACGTTCTCGGCGGAATCGGCCACCCGACGAGCCACCGCCAGAACTGCCGCAAGGTTCCGGGTCTGTGGGTGGTGGAGGTCGGTCGCGAACGGCTCCCCGGCAACGTCACCGCCGTCGACGACGTCGGCGCCAGCAGCCCGCAGCCGGTCCACCAGGCCGTGCCGGCGGAAGGCGGCTGGTGCCGTCTCCTGTCCGCCGTAGTGAGCGCCGGCGCTGGTGGGGACCCCGACGATCGTGAGGGGTGACGAGGTCACGGTGGCCTCCCGGCTTGAAGTCTGCTCGCAATGGTCGTCTCTTCGAGGTGCAAGCGGAAGCGCTGGGGCGCGCACGTTTCCGTGACCCGGCACCCCCGGCTAGCGTCGTGCCATGACCCTCGTGCATGCACGCACCGCATGCGGCGTCGCCTCGCGACAGGTTGCGGCGTGACCGACTCGCTGGTGGTTCTGGCGGCCGGGGACACACGTGTCGAAGTTGACCTGGCGGACGGCGCTCGGGTCGTTTCCTGGCGAGTGGCGGACCTCGAGCTCGTCGGGGCCAGGGACCCGGGACCGGTGGGGCACGGCATGTTCCTCATGGCGCCGTGGCCGGGCCGGGTGAGGGGGAACGAGGTTCGTCATGACGGCGTGCCGCACCCGCTGGCACCCAACTTCGAGGGGTGGGCAATCCACGGGACTGTGCTCGACCGTCCGGCTGACATCGTTGAGGCCACCTCCAGCTGCGTGGAGACCGTCACGCCGCTGGGTCCCGGGTGGCCCTGGCCCGGCCAGGTTCGCCACTCCTGGTGCCTGTCCAAAACCGCCCTTCGGACCGAGATCGCGGTCGAGTCGACGCAGGCGGTCTTCCCCGCCGAGGTGGGGTGGCATCCCTGGTTCCGGCGCCGGCTCGGTCGCGGGGACGACGTGATCGTCGATCTGCCTGCTGACGCGATGCTGGAGCGCGGCGCGGACCAGTTGCCGACCGGAAACGTTGTGGAACCCGACCAACCGGGACCGTTCGACGACGCATTCCATGTGCCGACCGGTGTGGCCTCGCTGACCTGGCCGGGAGCACTGACACTTGCCGTGGACAGCGACTGCGAGTGGTTCGTGTTGTTCGACGAGCTAGCCGACTGGGTCTGCTTGGAGCCACAGTCGGCTCCGCCCGACGGTCTCACCGGTGGGTTCCTGGTGCGGCCGGGCCGTCCGCGGACGAGCGCCGCGACCTGGCGGTGGTCCCTCCCCTAGGCGACGTGCCCGGCCGGTGGGTCAAGATGCACGACCTCGCCCGTGGCGGCCGACTCCGCCGCCGCCTCGATCACCCGGAGGTCGGCCACCACATCGAGCGGTTCGACGGGAGGTGGTGCGTCTCCGGCGACGGCAGACACCACCGCCGAGTAGTACTGCGGCCAGGCTCCGGGCTGGCTGCGGACGGTTGACGTGGTGTCCCGTCCGTCAGCGCCGCGGGACACCAGCGTTCCCCAGCGGTCTTTCGGAACGGCGCCCCAGTCGGCGGATGACGGGTCGCCGCCTGCGACAAGCGCATCCTCCTGACCGTCCAGGGCATCCACCTGGTACCCGCCGGCGGTGCCCAACACACGAAGCCTCGGCGTCGTGAAGGCAGACACGGCACTGGCCCACAGCATGGTCACCGCACCGGACGTGTGCCGGAGGGTGACCTGTGTGTCGTCGTCCGGCGTACCCGGCTGGCGCAGCGAACGTGCCACCGCGAACGCCGTGTCGACCGGACCCAGGAGCAACAGAGCCTGGTCGACGAGATGGGCACCCAGGTCGTAGAGAAGGCCGGGGAGCTGCTCCGGCGGCCCTTCCTCGCGCCACCCGCCCTTCGGGACGGGACGCCAGCGCTCGAAGCGCGACTCGAAGCGGTGCACCCGACCGAGCACCCCGTCGGCCATGAGGCGCTGGACCGTCCTTACCTCGCTGTCCCAGCGCCGGTTCTGGAACACGTGCAGTTGGCGGCCGCGATCGGCCGCGAGGGCGATGAGGGTCCGTGCCTCGTCGGCAGTTCCCGCCAGCGGCTTGTCGACGACGACGTGCAGTCCCGCCTCCAGCGCGGCCCGCGCCGCGGGGACGTGGTCGGCGTTGGCTGTTGCGACGACGACGAGGTCGTAACGGTCGGCCGCTGCCCACACCGAGTCCGCATGGTCGAGCACCGTCACGTCCGGGCGGTCCGCGCGCAGCTGTGCCACGCGCTCGGCGTGCGTGGTGACCACGGCGGCGAGCTGGAGGCCGGGCTCGGCATCGACCAGGGGGGCGTGGAAGACGCGGCCGGCCAGGCCGTAGCCGAGCAGGGCAACGCGCAAAGGGTCGGTCATGGGGTGATCCAACCAACCGTTGCGCGTCGGCGAAACCGTCGGAGGGTCGACGCGCTTCTCTGGACCGCGAGGTTCAGTGGCACTACCTCGGGGGGACCACCGACGAGCCAGCCGACCAGGAGGCACCGGCACGGTCGATGCCGGCGCCTCCCACGTCCGCTACCAGCGGTCGATGCGCACGATCGATCCGCTGACCCCACCGCAGGGGTTGTCTGGCGCGACCGGGGTCGGGAAGCTCGGGCACACGCTGTTGTTGGCGACGTAGAGCGCTCCGTGGTCACCGAGCGCGACGCCGGACGGGAAGTTCAGCGTCCCCGGAGGACGGATCCACTTGAGGGACATCCCTCGCAGGGAGAGCCTCACGACTCCGCCGCTGTAGATGTCACTGATGAAGACGCGTCCCTTGCGGTTCGCGTCACACCCGCCGGCAGCGACCAGGAAGGCCCCGCCGACCGACTTCACATGCGCGGGCGCGACCGTGAGGCTCGAGCCGTCCACCACGAAGATCTGTCCGTTGAGATCGGCCACGACCACCTTGTTGCCGACCGGCACGACGCACGTCGGCACCGAGTCGTAGGCATTGGCCGTTGCCGGGTCCGGGTTGGGGAATGCGGCGACCACCTGGGGAGCGCCGGCGTTCGGCACCCAGGTCAGGGTGTTGGACCCGCCGTCGACGGAGTAGGTGCCCCCGCGCATGGCAGCCAGGGCGTACGGGTTGGCGTCGCCGGGCTGGAAGTCCGGGTTCTCCGCCCAGCCTGGCTGGTAGGCAGGGTTCCCGAGTCCGACGGTGTCCTTGTTGTCCACGGTCCATTGGTAGTTGGCGGTCCCCACGTCCTGTCGCCACACGTACCTTCCGGTTCGGGCGGCGACGCGGTCGTCGTGACTGGGCAACCGTCCCAGCAGCAGGTGGCCGAGCTGCGCTTTGGCTGCGGCGACGAGGTCTCGGCAGTCCGGCCCTCCGCCGCACGCTGACGCCGGCGGGACGAAGGCGGTGCTGCCGCCCATGAGTCCGAACACCTGGTTGTTGCGGGCGGCAACCCCGGTGGCTCCCACAGCAAACAGCGGTCCATCCAGGGACACCAGCCCCGTGATGTAGTCGGTGCGGGCTCCGGTCCGTGGGCTGATGCGGCTGATGCGTGACGACAGCCCGGCGCACAGATCGCCGCCGCCTTCGGGCGAGGCTCCGGGGAAGCAGACGCTGCCGCCCTCGCCGCCTTCGGCGACGAACAACTTGCCGTCGTAGGACATGGTGAGGCCACGCGGGTTGCGCAGGCCGTCGACGACGGTCTGGTACGGGGCAGGCGGACTGCTTGCCTGCGCGGGTGCTGACAGCAGCCCAGCGACCGCCAGGGCGCCCACCGAGACCAGGGCGGTGACGGGGCGCACGAGGCGCATTCTTCGATTCATGGACGTCCCCTCCGGATGACCGTGGGTCCGAACCGGCCCACGGTGCGGTGGTTGCACAATCCGCGGGCGGCCGCGGTCGCGCGCAGCCGTCCGGCAGACGCAGCGCGAGTGTGAGCCTGGCCTCGGCGGCTGTCAATGGACAAACCGGACCCTTGACGGGAGTAGCAGAAAGGGCCGCGGTCCGGCTACCTGGAGATCACGTCGGCGTCAGTGGGTCCGCGGCGAGCTGCCGCTCCAGGAAACACAGGTGCGCCATAAGCGCCTGCGGATACTGGTGGTACGGCGGGCATGTCCGGAAGCCGAGGGCCTGGTACATGCGAATCGCCTCGGTGTTCTGGTCGCCGGTGTCCAATCGCATGAGCCGATAGCCGTCGGCGGTCGCCTCGCTGATCAGGGTCTGGCACAGCAAGCGGCCGGTGCCCGTGCTCTGGAACCGGTCGGGGACGAACAGACGCTTCATCTCGCATGATCCGTCGTGCAGGTCGCGGTAGGCGATCCCCCCGGTCACCTGACCATCGCGACGGGCAAGCAGGGTCTTGCCGGCCGGTGGTCCGTACCTGGCTGGGAGGGCTGCCAGCTCGGCGTCGATCGCTTGGTGGCCGCCGACGTTGTCCACGAACCCGGGCAGGTCGGCGTACCGCGCGTGCAGCCACTGCCAGTACTCCCGCACCAGCCTGCCGAACGCCTCGAAGTCACGGTCGCTCGTCGCAACGGAGATCTCGTCAGACATCCCCGCATCATGCCGTCCGCACGGGGTGCCTGCGGGCACGGGTGGCCGGTGATTCAGACCGTTGGAGCCGCGCGACAGTCGCGGCTGTACCACTGTCACAGCGGTAGCGTGTCCGCGGGAAGATCCCGGCTCCGTCCTGGCTCGACCGGACGGGCTTCCTCTTCTCCCGGGCCGCTAGCTCAATTGGCAGAGCTGCGGACTTTTAATCCGTAGGTTCAGGGTTCGAGTCCCTGGCGGCCCACCACGGCTGGCGTGTCGTCGCGCGGGTGCGGCAAGTGTCCGCCAGACCGCCACGCTGCGCCGTACTGCCGGGTGAGTGTGGCGGCCTGGCGAAGGGATGATCCACCATGGTGGAGGTGCCGATGTGCCACATCAGCGCGGACAGGTCCGTGGCCTGCTGGCGTGCTCGTTGCTCCGTCGTCGACATCATGGCCGGACTCCCTCCTCCGGTCGACTCACCTCTAGTAGGCCACGTCAGCAGTCGTCAGAGACGGGTCATACGTCCTTCGCGTCTGGCCTTCGCCAGAGCAGCAGCGCCATCCCGGCCAGGGCGATGCCAGTGAGCACTGGCACGGCAGCCTTGGCCGCCTTCGGCGGGAGGGCCAGCTCGAACAGCGGCACCGGGTCGCCGAGCCGGTCCTGCAGGGGGCCGAGCGGACAGTCGCCACGCCCAATGACCAGGGCGACGCCTTCGAGCCACAACGCCGCGACCGCCACCCGGAGCGCACGGTCACGTCGGCGGGTGAAGGCGCACCACCAGACGTAGCCGAGGCTGGCCAGCTCGACTGCGGCGATCGACGCGTGGACGGTACGCAGGGCGACAGCGGGGCCTTTCATCCGGCTGATCGTAGGCGAGAGCACGGTGCGTGGCCGTGGTCTCGGGTGGGTGCGGAAGGATGGCCCCGTGACCACCTTCTCCGCCGCTGACATCAACTCGGTCTCCACGCGCGTGGACGCCCTCGCCGACTCCCTGGTCGGCCTGTCCCACGGCATCTCGGCTGACCCGGAGCTGTCCTACGAGGAGCATCGCGCCGCCATGAAGTGCGGCAACCTGCTCGAGGCGCACGGGTTCGTCGTCGAGCGGGAGGCGTACGGATTCCCGACCTCGTTTGCGGCGCGCCTCGGCTCCACTGGCCCGCACGTCGTCATCTGTGCGGAGTACGACGCGCTGCCCGGTGTCGGCCATGCCTGTGGGCACAACATCATCGCGGCGTCAGCGGTGGGAGCCGGGCTCGCTCTGGCTCCGCTCGTCGAGGACGTCGGGATGCGGCTCACGGTTCTGGGCACGCACGCCGAGGAGTCAGGAGGCGGGAAGGTCGAGCTCATCAACGCCGGTGCCTTCGCCGATGCGGACGCGGCCATGATGATGCACCCGTCCCCGTATGACGACTACGCCCCGAAGGGGCTGTCGTGCGAGGACTGGCGGGTCGTCTACCGCGGGCAGGCGTCGCACGCGTCGTCGGCTCCGGAGCTGGGTCGGAACGCACTCGACGGCGTGGTTGCCAGCTACACCTCGATCTCCTTGCTGCGTCAGCACTTCCGTCCTCTGCAGCAGGTGCACGGCGTGATCGTTGACGGTGGCGAGGCGGCCAACATCGTTCCGGAGCGGGCGGAGGTCTCGTACTTCCTGCGGGCGGCCAGCATGGCGGACCTGGAAGACCTCCGGACGCGGGTACGGGCCTGCTTGGACGGGGCTGCCATGGTGACCGGGACGACCGTCGAGGTCGACGTCGTGGGCTACCTGTTCGACCCGGTCGAGGCGCACACCGGGCTGGCAGCCACGTTCACCGCCGCGTGCGAGGCGATCGGCCGGGACTACACACCTGATCCGGCCGGCGACTCGGTCGGCGGGTCGACGGACTTCGGCAACGTGAGCCAGCTGGTGCCGGGACTGCACGCCGACATGGCGATCCACTCGTGGCCTGCGGTCAACCACCAGCACGAGTTCGCTGCGGCGTGCGTCACGGAGGCGGGTGACCGGACCATGCTCGACGGCGCCAAGGCCCTGGCGCTTACCGCGTTGGCGGTCGCGCGGCACCCAGAGGTGCTCGCCGCCGACTGACTCGGCGACGACGGCCGTCCCCCGCGCGGTCAGGCAGAGGTCAGCTCCGGCTCCTTGGGCGGGTCAGCGGCGGCTGCCGCGGCCTGCCGCTCGTGTCCCTCCAGATCGAGGTGGGGCAGGATCCGGTCAAGGAACCGGGGCAGCCGCCACGTCGTCTCTCCGAACAGCGTCAGCATGGCCGGGGCGAGCAGCAGCACGAGAAGTGCGGCCAGTGCAACCGCCACCGACAGGCCGACGCCGAACTGCTTGACGATCGGGTCGTCGTTGATGATGAAGCTGCCGAATACCGAGATCATGATCAGCGCCGCTGCCGAGATGACCTTGGCGCTGGAGGCGAGGCCGGCGCGAACCGCCTCCCGTTGCGGCATACCGGCTGCGTGGTGCCCCTGGACGTGGCTGACGAAGAAGACCTCGTAGTCCATGGACAGCCCGAACAGGGCGGCGAACATCATCAGTGGGACATAGCTCGCGATGGGGACAGTGCCGTATGGGAGAGTCGAGACCGATCAGGTCGAGCGCCCAGCCCCACTGGAAGGCAGCCGTGACCACGCCGAAGGCGGCGGCTGCTGAGAGCAGGTTGGTCACCGCGGCCTGGACCGGGACGAGCAGCGAGCGGAACGCCACCAGCAGGAGCAGGAAGCTCAGCGCGATCACTGTGAGGATCACCAGCGGCAGCCGGTCGGTGATCAGAGCGGCCAGATCGACGTTCGCGGCGGTGTTGCCCCCGACGTCCGCGACCATCCCTGAGCTCAGCGCGGAGGGGATGACCTCGACGCGCAGCTGATCGACCAGCGCCGCGGTCAGCGGGTCGGCGGGCCGGGTGACCGCGATCACGCTGATCACGACCGAGGTGCCGGCCTTGTTGATCTGCGGTGGCACCACGACCTGGACGTCCTCCGGGGTGCCCAGCGCGTCCTGGAGGGTCACGATCCGCGGGTCGGTGCCCCGGGGATCGCCTCCGGCCTTGGTGAGCTCGGCAGTGAGCTCGGACTGCAGCTGCTCGGCCTCGGCCTGCTGTTGCTGGGCCAGTTCCTGCTGCTGTTGAAGCTTGTCGGCCTGCTGCTCGAGCGACTGCGCCTGCTTGGCGAGGGCCTTGGCCTGTTTCCGCAGCTTGGCGCCTTGTTGGGACAGCTGCGTGGCCTGTGCCTGCAAGGCCTGGGCCTGCCGCTGGAGCGCGTCGGCCTGGGACTCGAGCTCGGTCTTGCGCGCCAGCAGCGTTCGGGCCTGCGCGGCCAATGCTCTCAGCTCGCGAGCGTTCGCCCTGATCGTGGCCTTGACCTCGGCTTCCCGTGTCTGCAGGTCGGCGAGCCTGGCCTCGAGCCGGGCGATGACGGCAGGTTTGACGGCGACCGCCAGCGCCGCCTTGACGACCTTCTCCTTCGCCCGGATGGCAGCCAGGTTCTTCACCAGCGCCTTCTCGCGCGCGGCGAGGCGCTGTGCCTGCGCGACCAGCCGGTCACGCTCCCGCTCCAGCTGGGCGGCCTGCGCTCGGAGCGCGGCCTCCTGCTTCCGAAGGGAGGCCTCCTGCTTCTTCAGCTGCTTCCGCTGCTTGTCGAGGGCCTTCTCCTGCTGTGCCAGTGCCTTTCCCTGCTTCTCGAGCTGGGCTTGCTGCTTCTGCAGCTTCGCGGCCTCGGCCGGGAGGGTCTTCTGGTCCTGCTCCAGCTGCTTCTGGAGGCTGGTCGCCTGGTTGTACTGCTCGGTGTACTGCGCGCTGGGCTGGGCTGCCGGCTTCATGGACACCGCAACGACGAGGGCACCGTTGTAGCCGGGGCCGAAGCCGTCCGACATGAGGTCGAATGCCTGACGCTCGGTGGTGCTCGTCGGGGTCACGCCGATGTCCTCTTGACCCAGGGACAGGGAGAACAGCGGAATGATCAGCGGCACCAGGACGGCGGTTGCGGCCACGCTGCTGATCACCGGGTGAGCGACCACTGCGGATGCCCAGCCGCCCCAGAACCCCGCACCCGCGACCTTCGGCTTGGGGCGCAGGAAACCCGGAAGGGCCAGCCGGTCGATCCCGCCCCCCAGGATCGCGAGCATCGCGGGCAGGAGGGTCACTGCCGCGATGACTGCGGTGAACACAGCGATCGCGCACGCGTAGCCCAGGGCGGTCACGAACGGGATCCCGGCGATCCCGAGGGACAGCAGCGCGACGACAACCGTGCCGCCGGCGAAGACGATCGCGCCGCCGCTGGTGGCGACCGCCTCGGCGATCGAAGTTCGCGGGTCCATGCCTTGGCGACGGATCTGGTCGAGATGTCGGGTCAGCAGGAACAGGGAGTAGTCGATACCGACGCCGAGCCCGATCATCGTCGCCAGCGTGGGTCCGACCGTCGGGATGTCGATGAGGTGGCCGAGCAGGCCGATCACCCCGAGCCCGCCGAGCAGCGCCAGAATGGCGGTCACGATCGGCATCCCCATGGCGACGAGGCTTCCGAAGGTGAAGGTGAGGATGATCATGGCCGCCATAAGCCCGAGCGCCTCGCTCGACTCGGTATCGGCCGACGACAGGGCCGAACCGACCGGTCCTCCGACGGCCGACTCCATCCCGACCGCCACAGCCCGCCTGGTGCCGGCGTCGTAGACGCGCTGTGCGGTGGGGATGTCGAGATCGCCGGAGTCGACGTCCAGCAGCACCGGGATGAAGGCGTACTTCCCGTCGGAGCTGACCAGCCCGGACGCGCTGTTGGCGAACGGGTTCGTGACCGAGGCGACGTGCGGGAGGGTCTTCAGCTGCTGGTAGCTGTTGGTGATGGCCTTCTGGTTGGCCCCGCCGTCGTCGACCCGCCCTGAGGTCGCGTGGTAGACGACCGGGCTGCTCCCGTTCTGCTGGGGCGGGAAGCTGTTCTGGAGGAGGTCGAAGGCCGCCTGGCTGTCGGTGCCGGGCAGCGTCAGGTCGTTGTTGGTGACTGCGCCCACCTGTCCGACCAGGACGGTGATGCCCACGGCGACGACGAGCCAGATTCCGACCACGATCCAGCGCAGACGCACACAGGCCACCCCGAGGGCGTGCAGCACAGCGCCCATGCGACCTCCCCCGGTGTTCGTCGCGGACCGAGTCCTCATCCTGACCCACGAGGCCCGACGTGGCTACCGTCAGTCAGGCGACCTGACCTGGGACGGCTTCGACAGTTGGCGGGGGCACCCAGACATGCCGGAGCGCCGCGAACCTGACGGTCGGCGGCGCTCGCGGAGCCTTACTTAGGCGTCGGCTTCGGCCTGCGCGTCAGCCTCGGTGCGCAGGACGCGCATGTAGGCGGTGTTGTGCGGGCGGAGTACTCGGCTGAGGGCTTCCATGATGGCCACGGCTCACCGTCCTTTGCTGGAGCGACCCCGCGGGGCCGGCGGGCAGGTCCCCTTGTTCATCGGATGAACGGAAGGTGAACTGAAGGTTACACGAGTTTGACCAAACTCGGGACTTTGGTCCCGCTCGAGGGCCGATTTCACCGTGCGGATGAGGTCAGTCGGCCCGTTCACGAAGTGTTCATCTTCCCTCAACCTTGGTGCGAGTCGCCGCCCCCTAGCGTTCGCTCGGCCGTTCGCGCCGGTTCATCCGGCCAACAGTGGGAGACCCCGTGGACCTGCTCCTCGTCACCGTCATCGCGCTGGTGGCGCTCGCCCTGTTGTTCGACTTCACCAACGGCTTCCACGACGCCGCGAACTCGGTGGCCACCGTCGTGGCCACGCGAGCCCTTCCGGCCAGGTGGGCGGTGGTCTTCTCAGCGTTCTTCAACTTCGTGGCCTACTTCTGGGTCGGCACTGCGGTGGCCGACACCGTGGGGAAGGTGGTCGCACCCGACTTCTCGAGCGTGGCCGTGATCTTCGGGGCGCTGGTCGGTGCCATCACGTGGAACTACGTCACTTGGTGGATCGGGATGCCGTCGTCCTCCAGCCACGCACTGATCGGCGGTTTGGTCGGTGCCGGTCTGGCGGCCGGCTGGCTCGACGCCATCGACTGGGAGAAGGTGCGGGGCACCGCGCTGGCGATCGTGATCTCCCCGTTCGTCGCGTTCACCATCGCCTTCCTCGCCATGTTCCTGGTGGCCGGACTCCAGAAGATCACCAAGTGGCACGACAACGCGAAGCCCTTCAAAGGTCTCCAGCTGGTCTCGGCTGCCGCGGTGTCCTTCGGCCACGGGGCAAACGACGCGCAGAAGACGATGGGAGTCATCGCTGCACTGCTCTTCGGAGCCGGGTACACGCAGCTGGACGCAGATGGCAACGTCGTGGTGCCGGAGTGGGCGGCGCTGTCCGCCTACACCGCCATTGCGCTGGGCACCATGTGGGGCGGTTGGAAGATCATCGAGACCATGGGCCTGCGCATCACGCAGCTCCACGCAAGCTCCGGAGTCGCCGCGAACATCGGCGCAACCACAGCGATCTTCGGCGCCACGGCCATGGGGATCCCGATCTCGACCACGCACGCAGCTGCCTCTTCGGTCATGGGTGCCGGGGTGTCGTCTGGTCGCGGCATCAACGTCAAGGTCGTCAGCGAGATGGTCCTGGCCTGGGTGGTGACTATCCCGGCGACAGCCGCCATCGCGTTCGGTGTCTACGAGTTGACCCAGCTGCCGACTGCGGCCGCCTGGGTCGCCGTCGGCTCGCTGCTGTTCGTCATCGGCGGCTGGGTGGCCTACGCGATGACCCACTCGGTACGGGCGAAGGACGTCGAGGAGGAGATCCTGCCGGAGGCCGCTCTCGACGAGCACCTCCCCGTCCACCCTCACATCACCGGAGAGGGCCCGGTCGAGTAGCGCGCCGCCGGATTCCCCATGGCCATCTCCTCTACCGATGGCAGCGAGCTGCTGTTAGGCAGGTCGGGGAGGCCCGACACGATGTGGACGCGGACGTACGGATCCCCTGGCTGGCGCTGGCGGGTGGGCCTGGCCGGTGGCGCCGTGGCTGTGGCTCTGCTCGGGGTTGCGTCGGCAGCGTCACCGTCTGAAGCGGTCGGTTCTCCATCGCAGCGATCGGAAGGCGCCGTCGCGACCGTTGACCCCGCCAACCGGATCGCATTCGTCAAGGGCAACACGTCGCCGCACCTCACGCTCATGGACCGCACGGGCGGGAACCTGGTGGAGCTCACCTGGTGCCACCTGGACGGCTCGCCCGCCTTTACGCCCGACGGCCGGCGGATCGTGTTCGCCTATGACGACCCCGTCGGCCCGCCGGACCTGTGGGTCGTCGACACCGATGGTCAGAACCCCGAACGTCTGACCACGGCACCCGAGAGAGACGCCGACCCGAGCGTGTCCCCGGACGGCAGACTCGTCTCGTTCACGAGCAACCGCGGCATCGGGCACGGGGTCTACCTCATGCCGATCACGGGTGAGTCCGTGGCGAATCCGGCCGTCCGACTGGCCCGCGGTTGGGACCCGGTCTTCTCCCCGGACGGCCGGCACCTCGCCGTAGTGAGAAGGGATGTCGACGGGAGTACCAGCATCTGGGTCATGAACCTTCAGGGCGAGCAGCGGGTCAGGTTGACCAAGGGCCTGGGGGGTTGGCAGGGCGGACCGTCGTACGCACCGGACGGAGCCAAGATCGTCTACTCGTCCGACGGTGCCATCTGGCTGATGCGCAGCGACGGAACGCGTCAGCACCAGATCACCGACCCGATCTGGTCGGATGCGCGTCCGGCCTTCTCTCCCAACGGCCGTCAGGTCGTCTTCCAGCGCTGGAACTACGCCCGCTACTACAACATCGTCCGCAAGCCGGCTCGGTTGGTCAGCCGCACCACGGTGCTGACCAAGTACCCGGGCGCCTGGGCGCAGGACGACGTCCAGCCCGCATGGTGGGGACCGGCGCTGCTCCCTGTCCCTTCCGGGTGAGGATGGGACGCTCAAGCCTCCTTGACGGTCGAGTACCAGACGCGGTCGGCCACGGCCAGGAGCTCCTCACCGATGCGTGACATTCGACGGTAGAGCTCCTGGCGGGCAATCACCGAGCGCAGGTCTTCGTCCTGCATCAGGTCCGACATCGCGTGGCGGTAGACGCGCTCGAGGTTCCGCTGCGCCTTGACGGCGGCGTTCGCCGCAGTCGTGGCCTCGTCGCCGTCGCCGGACAGGTGGGCGAAGGCGACCTTGAGGTGGCCGATCCCAGCATCGACCAGGGCGGCCATCTCGGCCACCGACTGGTCGGGAGCCACGTTCATGACCTCGGCCTCACGCACGACGTTCTTGGCGTGGTTGAGGACCTCGTCGAGCCCGTGTGACAGCTCGAACAGGTCCTCCGGCTCCAGCGGTGTCGTGAAGGCGTCGCGGACCGAGTTGATGAGGCGCTTCTTGAGGACGTCGGCGGTGTGCTCAGCCTCACGAACGTCGTCTGCGCGCTCGGCTTCACCCTGGGCCCAGGCGGCAAAGGCGCTCACGCCGTCGGCAGTGACGTCGATCTGCTCGCGCAGCATGCCGAGCAGATCCGGCGTGTCGGGCAGGAACCACCGTCGTTTCTCGCTCGCGCCCATCAGGACACTCCCTTCCAGACAATCAGGAACCCGACCGCAAGCAGCCCTGCCGCCGGGATGGTGGTGAGCCACGCCAGACCCATCTCACGCACGATCTCCCAGCGGACGTGCCGCCACCGGCTCCGCCCGGCGCCGATGCCGACGACCGACGAAGCCACGATCTGGGTGGTGCTCACCGGTGCGCCGATCAGCGACGCGCCGAAGATGATGACCGTCGACGACGTCTGGCTGGAGACGGAGTCGGCGGGAGCCAGCGTGAAGATCCGGCGGCCGATCGTGCGGACGATGCGCCAGCCGCCGAGCGCGGTGCCCAAGGTCAGGGCCAGTCCGGTGCTGATCTTCACCCACAGTGGGACGGTGAGTGAGTCCGTGTGCTGGGTGGCGAGCAACAGGGCGGCGATGACGCCCATCGCCTTCTGAGCGTCGTTGGCTCCGTGGCTGTAGGACAAACCGGCGGCCATCGCCCAGCCGGCGCCCCGCGTCGGCCCCTGCCACCGCTGTGTCCAGCGGCGGCTGACCAGCCGGAAGAGGCGCACCAGCAGGTAGCCGACGATGAAGCCGAGGACCGGCGAGACCAGCATCACGACCAAGGTGCCGATCACTCCGACCGGGTGCCAGCCGTCGAAGCCGCCCCAGTTCACGTCGTCGGCCCCACCCTGTGCAAGCGAAGCGCCCACGAGGCCGCCGACCAGAGCGTGGCCCGAGCTGGACGGCAGCCCCCGCCACCACGTCAGCAGGTTCCACGCGGTGGCGCCCGCGAGTCCGGCGCCGACGGTCTGCACCACCTTGTCGGTCGGCACGTCGACGATCTTCGCGATCGTGTCGGCGACCGCGGTGCCCAGCAGGACCGCCCCGGCCATGTTGAAGATCGCCGAGATGGTGATGGCCTGGCCGGGCGTCGCGCCACGCGTGGCGACCAGCGTGGCGATCGCGTTGGAGGCGTCGTGGAACCCGTTGGTGAGGGCGAACGCGAGCGCGAGCAGCAGCGCGACGAGCAGCCCGATCTCCACCCGGCACATCCAACACCTATCGCGCAGCAGGCGCCTTAGTTTGGGACCCGCACTTTCAGAGCCTTCGGGACGACGCGCACGTGGAACCCGTAGCCGTTGCTCACCAGGTCGCCGTCGATCTGCCGGGTCCGACGGTGACCGGTGCTGACCACCACCTCGCGACCCTGCAGGAGCGTCCGGGAAGGGTCCCCTTCCGCGCCCTTGCCGCGCACGACATCGGCCGTCGTCCGCAACCAGTCGAGTGGTGACGTCGGGTCGACGATGAGCACCTCGAGCAGACCGTCGTCCGGCTCCGACTCAGGGAGCAGCCGCAGCCCGGCGACGAGCGTTCCGACGTTGGCGACCAGGACCGTGCGTCCGTAGAGGCGTTCCGGCGGGCCGCCGTCAACCGACAGCCGCATCCGCATCGGCTGCTGGCGCATCCGACGGGCGCCCTCGATGGCGTAGGCACCCCAGCCGATCCGCTTCTTCAGCTGCTCCGGTGCGGCCATCATCGCCGCGTCCCAGCCGGTGCCGCACATGACGGTGCTGACGCGGTGCTCCCCGTTTCCCAGGTAGACGTCGAGCAGGTCGATGGCGCGGTCGGCTCCGCGGTAGGCGGTGGTCAGGGCATCTGACAGGCCGAGCGGGACTCCCAGGTTGCGTGCGAGCAGGTTCCCGGTCCCTGCCGGCAGCAGGCCGAGCGGCACCCCGGTCCCCGACAGCACGCCGGCCACCGCGGTGACGGTGCCGTCGCCGCCCCAGGCGAGCACCATCGTCGCCCCGTCGTCGAGTGCCTGGCGCGCCTGTCCCGGACCCGGATCTTCTTCCGTCGTCGGCAGCCAACGCGGTGGTGCCTCGCCCAGTGCTTCGGCCATGGTCGCCACTCGCTGTTGGGCGCGGCGGGCATTGCCCACCTTCGTCGGGTTCACTACCAGCGCCACCGTCACGGGCGGTGAGCGTACCGGGGCCGTGCGATGCGTCCGCGCTCCGGCATCATGGCCGGATGAAGGTGCGCACCCCACTCGGACGACTGCCGGCAACGGTCGTCGTCGCTGCCAACATGGCGTTCTGGCCGACGTGGACGGCAGTGGTGGGCTATGCCGCCGCTCGCACCGGTGACGGACGGTTCGACCACGACGACCTGATCACCCGCATCCGGCCCGTCGAGCGCGGCGGCCGCTGGTACCGCGACCGGCTCCGGATCGAGCGGTGGAAGAACCGGCTTCCGGAGCGCGGTGATGCGTTCGGGGGTTTCGCGAAGCGCTCTGTGGCCTCCGGCGACGCCGAGGTGCTGCGCCAGTTCGTGGTGGAGACGCGTCGCGCCGAGCACGCCCACTGGGGCATGACGGCCGGGATCGGGCTGACCCTGCTGTGGAACCCGTGGTGGGCGCTTCCGGTGAACGCGGCCGTCGCCGCCGGCTCGAACCTCCCGTGCATCGCGGTCCAGCGCTACAACCGAGCCCGGCTGCTTCGCGTACTCGGGCGTTCGTCAGCCCGGGCCGTCGGAACCACCGTGGGCACGAAGTAGCCGGTCCAGCTTCTGCTGCGAATCGGTGAGCGCCTGGAGTGCGGAGCGCACCTCTTGCGCCTGCACGGCGATCGCGTCCGAGTCGGCCGACGTGCCTCCCTGGTCGCCGGACGCCCCTTGCGTCTTCCGCTGCATGACCCAGCCTGCGATGGAGGCGGACACCGCGCCGACCAGGCCGATGCCGGTCACCATGACGAACATGGCGATGAAGCGACCGATGCGGGTCACCGGGTAGGTGTCCCCGTAGCCCACGGTGGTGGTGGTGGTCACCGACCACCACAAGGAGTCCCCCAGGCTGGTGATGTTCGCTCCGGGAGCGTCGTGCTCCACCCAGAAGACCAGGATCGCGCCGACCAGCACGACCACGGCGACCAGCACACCGACGTACTGGGCCAGCAGCGCCGTTCGTCCGCTTGCGAGGTTGTGCGCCAGTAGGGCCACGCTCCGAAGGACCCGCAGGACGCGGAACGCGGGGACGAGGACTACCACCAGGTCCAGGGGGTGGCTGGCGACGAAGGAGCGTCGATCGTCCGACAGGTACACCCGAGCGCCGTAGTCAACCGCGAACGCCACCCAGCTGAACACGAAGACCACGTCGCGTGTGACGCTGAACCAGCTCGGTGGCGAGTCGGCGAGCAGGTCGCCCAGCCAGACGACGAGAAAGACCAACGACAGAACGTCGAGTGGGCGCTGGGTTCGTCGAACCCAGGCCGCGTACCGCGGTCCCAGCGGAGTCGAGTCAGGCGTGGGCATTCCCCGAGAATGCCGCGCCACTGGCGTCGAGTGGCGCCGCCACGCCCGGGCTTACATCCGTTCGATCACCGTGCTCGGCCCCATCACGATGACCGGTCGGTCGGAGGGGTCGAGCCACCGCAGCAGACGGCGCATGTCGGTGCGGCTGACTGCCACGCACCCGGCGGTCGGCCCGTCGTCGCGGACGTGCAAGAAGATGCCGCCACCCTTCGCGGTGTCGGCCGGTTCGGCCGCCACCCGCTGTCCGTTGACGCTGCGGATGCGGCTCGGCAGGTTGTAGTCGAGAACGACTGCGTACCGGTACTGCTTGCGATAGCTGTCCAGGTCCTCGGCCCACGAGGGGCGCCACCGCGCCCGGTCGGTGCGTCGGAACTGGAAGACGTTGTAGGTCTTGGGGTCCTTCGGGTCGTACGGCCACCAGTCGTTGGCGTCGATGACGCGGTAGCGGAGGTCCACGCCGGCCGGTCGCTCCATCCCGAAGCCGCGGAGCAGTCGGAACGTGCCGGCGGGGGTCTCGCCGGACCCCTGCCGTCGGTTCGCCTCCAAGGCGAAGCCGTTCCAGCCGATACGCGCCGGGACCGGGTCGAGTACACGTCGCCAGATCCCGTCGGCGCCCTGCTGCCAGGCCTGGAGCCGGGCGTGGCTGGTCGACCAGCCGTTCGCCGTGGCGATGATCACCTGGCGGCTGTCACCGATGTGACGCAGCCGCTCCGGGAGCGGCGCTCCGCCGGCAAGCGCGGGTACCGCGACCAGCGCTGCCGTGACCACCGCCACGAGGGCGGCAGCCGCGGCGAGAACCTGAGGTGGATGCCGGCGCATGTCCCGACAATCGTCCCCTGCGGGTGCGGGCTTGACCACCAAGGGGGGTGACGTCGGCCGCCACCAGCCGGACGCGTCTACTGGAGGGCCAGGACTTGGACCAGCGTGCGGGCCGCGGAACCGCCGGAGTCGACGGCGACCTCAACTGCCCGTGGGACATCGAGTCCGGTGCGGAGCGCTGCGACGACGTCGGCCTCCGCGGTGGGCGAGCTGCCCGGGCGGCCGGCCGCGCTGTACAGCGCCTCCAGCGTGGCCGCCGCGGAGGTCACGACGGACTCGTCGTAGTCCCACGGCGCAGACCAGCTCCGGTTGAGCAGGGCCAGCCGCAGCGCCGCCGGCGAGTGGTCGGCCAGGACCTCGGCCACCAGAACGAGGTTGCCGGTGGACTTCGCCATCTTCTCGCCGGCGGTCTGCACAGTGCCGACGCGCAGCCAGGCGCGGGCGAAGGGCGCCACCCCAGTTGCTGCCTCCGCCTGGGCGGCCTCGTAGGCGTGGTGAGGGAACGCGAGCTCGGCGCCGCCGGCGTGCAGGTCGACCCCCGGACCCAGCTCGCTGAGGACCATGGCGGTGCACTCGGCGTGCCAACCCGGGCGGCCGGGACCCCACGGACTGGGCCAGGAGGGCTGGTCGGTGGAGGAGGCCCGCCACACCGGCACGTCGAACGGGCTCTCCTTGGCGGGGTCCTCAGGGTCCTCGCCGAACTGCGTCAACAGCGCACGGGCGGCGTCCTCGGCCACCCCGGCGCGGCCGGGGACGTGGCCGCCGCGGAAGTAGACGCTTCCGTCGACGACGTAGGCCGCCCCCCGGTCCACCAGGATCTGTGCCAGTGCGATGACCTGGGGGATGAAGACGTGTGCCCGGGGCTCGCGCTCGGGACGGCGCACGCTCAGCAGCGCGAGGTCGTGGTCGAACTGGTACTGGTGCATCGCAGCGAAGACGTCGTACGGGGTGTTCGACCGCCGAGCCGCCTCGGTGAGGACATCGTCCACGTCGGTGACGTTGCGAACCAGCACGGTGTCGAGCCCGGCGTGCCGCAGCACCCGCACCGCCGCGTCGACCCAGACGAACGTGGCAGCGTGGCCGAGATGGGTGACGTCGTAAGGGGTGATGCCGCACGCGTAGACCCGGGCCGGGCCGATGATGTGGATCGGCCGACCCTCGAGGGTGAGAACCGGTTGCGGCACCAGGTCGTGCGTCACGCCGTGAGCCTGCCACACCCCCGCGGTGGCGGGTTCAGGTGGCGATGTCGCGACGCCGGAAGATGAGCACGGCAGCCGCGACCAGGACCGCCGTCACGGCGACTGCCAGCGCGGTCAGGCCGAGATCGAGACCGTTGCGCACCGGCTGGTTGCCCAGCAGCCAGTACCACGGTGACAGCGGTTGCCACGGCTCGAGCCAGCTGGCCGCGGGTGCCAGCGACTCGAGCAGGAACGCCCCGAGGGCGAGCGCGACCGCGCCCCCGAGCGCAACGCCTCGCCTGCCTGAGGCGGCGCCGAGAACCAGCGCGACGGCCGCGTACAGGAGGCCGATGAGCAGGGAGGCTGCCGTTCCGGCCACGAGCGGACCCAGCCCGATCTCGAGGCCGACGAGACGCGAGCCGACGAGGAGCACGGTGAGGGTTACCAGCGCCATGACGACCAGGGACAACGTGAGGGCGACGAACTTGTCGAGGACGACCGCGGTCCGCCGGACCGGGAGCGCCAGCAGGAGGTCGAGGGTCCCCTTCTCCTCCTCCCCGGCCGTGGCCGCTGCCCCAGCCGCGACCCCGATCGAGAGGAAGATGAACGGGATGATCAGGCTGAACATCTCGACGTTCAGGTACCCCTCCGGGCTCGTGTAGTTCTCGATGTCGAAGAACAGCTTCATCGCCTCGGGGAACGAGTCAGCCAGCTCCTCGTACGCCGCGACGTCGCTCTTGATCGATGGGTACACGGCCAGCTGGAAACCGGCCATCGTGGTCAGGCCGACGGCCCACCAGAACAGCGAGCGCCACCGATCGCGAAGCGACTTCACGACGAGAGCAGTTGTCATGACTCACCACCGCCGTCCCGGAGCAGCCCGAGGAAGATCTCCTCGAGATCTGGCTCCTCCGTCCGGACGTCGACGACGCCGTGCGCCACCGCGATGCCGAGCAGGTCGGTCACCGGCCCCGTGACGGTGCACGTGGCGAAGCTGTCTGTCGCCGTGACATCGGTGACACCGGAGGCGTTCCGCAGAGCCGAGACCGGTGGTGCGCTGGGGAACCACAGCTCGATACGTCGGAGGGCTCGTGCCTTGAGTCCCTCGACCGTTTCCACGACCAGGAGTCGGCCGTCAGCGATGATGCCCACCCGCTCGGCCATCAGCTCGACCTCGGCGAGGATGTGGGACGACAGGAACACCGTGGCGCCACGGGCGACTGTCTCCCGCACCAGGGCGTGGAACTCCTGCTGGACCACCGGGTCCAGACCGCCCGTCGGCTCGTCGAGGACCAGCAGCTCGGGGTCGTGCATGAAGGCCTGAACGATGCCGAGCTTCTGGCGGTTGCCCTTTGACAGGTCGCGGATGTGGCGTGACAGGTCCAGCTGCAGTCGCTCCGCGAGCGCGTGGTAGGCCGGGGCGGGCACCCCGCCCCGCATCCGCGCGACGAACGCGCAGAGCTCTTCGCCGGTCAGGTGGGTGTAGAGCGCCAACTCGCCGGGTAGGTATCCCATCTGCCGACGCGTCTCGACGCCGTGCCGACGTACGTCGAGGCCGAGGACGTCGACGTGCCCACGAGTGGGATGCAGCAGACCCACGATGGTTCGGATCGTGGTGGTCTTGCCGGCCCCGTTGGGTCCGAGGAACCCGAAGACCTCACCGCCGTGGACGTCGAGGTCGACATCCTCGATCCCGCGCTGGCTGCCGTAGTACTTCGTCAGCGAGCGCGCTCGGAGGGCGTACTCGACGGGCACACAACCAGGCTTTCGTGGCCGTCCCGTCGCGGGGAGGGGCCATGGTCCCGCGCGGCGTGTCAGGGTGGGCTCATGCGCGACCGCCTGTACGTCACCGGGCAGATGCTGCTGCTGGCTGTCCTGGTCGTCATGCCGGGGTTCGTCGATTCGCCAGGGTGGACCTCGGACGCGACTCGAGCCATCGGATATGCCCTGCTGGTGCTCGGGCTGCTGATCGTGGTCGCCGGTGCGCTCCACCTGGGGGACGCCCTCACCGCGGCACCAACCCCCCGGCACGGCTCCACGCTGAGCACGGCCGGCATGTATGCGTTCGTGCGGCACCCGATCTACACCGGGGTGCTGGCCATCGGCTGGGGCCTGGGGCTTCGGTCGGGGCTGTGGCTCGGCCTGCTGGTGGCGGCGGCGCTCACCGGGCTGCTGAACGCCAAGGCGCGCTACGAGGAGACCATGCTGGCCGACCACCACCCCGGCTACGCCGACTACGCGGCGCGAACGCCGCGGTTCGTGCCCCGGCTCCGCCGCAAGACCGGCTGATTCCTTCGCCACCCCGCCACGCGCACCCGTTCGCCCGCGGGAGGGTGGCGGCCTGGCGGGGATTCCTACGCCACCCCGCCACGCGCACCCGTTCGCCCGCGGGAGGGTGGCGGCCTGGCGGGGATTCAGTCAGGACGGAGGTCTGCCGCCGGTCGGGTGCCGAAGGCGGCCCGGCTGAGCCGGTCGCGGACGGCGGACCCCAGCCCGGCGTCCGCGGGCAGGGCGGCGACGACCACGTCGAGGTGGAGCTCGTCGGCCCGACGCAGCGCTCCGTACAGCTCGTGCGCGTATGCCGTCACGTCCTCGGGCGCAGCCAGCCGCGTGGCGTGAGCCGGTGTGGGGCCGTGGCCGACCTCGGCGATCAGGCCGACCCGCTCGCCGGCGGCCAGGTGAGTGGCGACGACGCTCGCCATGACGTCCGGCTCGGCCGCGACCACACGTGCCACGGGGGCGTAGTGCGCCGGCAGGGTGCCCGGAGCAGGCGGACCGCCCGGACCGAGATCCACGTCCAGCCCGGTGACCTGGGCCAACGACTCGGCTGAGACGGCACCTGGCCGAAGCAGGCGTGGGCGCGGGCCGGTGGCGTCGACGATCGTCGACTCCACTCCGATGAGGCACGGCCCGCCGTCGAGAACGAGGTCGCGCTCCGGGTCGAGCAGACCGGACAGCTCGTCGTCAGCGTGCTGCGCCGTCGTGGGGCTCACCCGGCCGAACCGGTTGGCCGAGGGGGCGGCGACCCCACCGCCGAAAGCGACGAGGACGGCGTGGGTCAGCGGATGGGCAGGTGCCCGCAGGGCAACGGTGTCGGCGCCCCCGGTCACCCAGTCACCCGCGGCCGGGCCGCGCGGCAGCACCAACGTCAGGGGGCCGGGCCAGAACGCGTCGACCAGCTCGTGCGCATAGCGGGGAACCACCCGCGCCCAGTCCGCGAGGGCTTCCGCGCCCGCCAGATGGACGATCACCGGGTGGTTCGCCGGGCGGCCCTTGACCGAGTACACCCGCCCCACGGCGGCCGGGCTGGACGCGTCAGCCCCGAGTCCGTACACCGTCTCGGT
The DNA here is from genome assembly GCA_963848085.1 of uncultured Actinomycetota bacterium. Lineage (GTDB taxonomy): Bacteria > Actinomycetota > Actinomycetes > JAHEKZ01 > JAHEKZ01 > CAWKCE01. The sequence continues at coordinate 77,168 of CAWKCE010000007.1, read as the reverse complement.
GGGGAGCACCACGAGCGCGCCACGAGCGAGTGCCGCGGCCGCGGTATCGACATCTGTGGTCAGCACCAGGCCAGTGTCGGGCATGGCGCGCTGAGGGCGGCGGTCAGGCGGTATGGGCGGCGGCGAGCCTGCGGGCGCGCCGCTGGCGGGAGCGCCGGAGCGAGCGTCGCTCGTCCTCGGTCATCCCGCCCCAGACGCCGTAGTCCTGGCGGGAGTCCAGCGCGAACTCCAGGCAGGCGGTGCGCACGGGGCACGACACACAGATCTGCTTGGCATGGTTGATCTGGCGCGCGCTCGCGCCCGTGGTCCCGTTGGGGAAGAACATCTCCGGATCGACGGTCAAGCAGGTGGCCTGACGGTGCCAGGTCATGGGCGCGCCCTCCTCACGGACCGCTCTGGTCCACCGTTATGACGCACCTCGTGCTGGCCAGGTTCCCGTCGTCCCAGGCGCCGCAGAGGTCAGATCAGGCGGGCCCGGAAGGAATAGAGCGTGCCGTTGTCGACCGGCTTGCCGCCCCAGCAGGACAGCCCACCGAACGGGCTACCGAGGAAGCACTTGCGGTAGCGGCTGCTGGCGTTGGCCAGGACCACGACGACCGAGGAGACGGACCCCGTGCCGAACGGGACTGTGAGCTTTCCCTGGCCGGCGGGGTTGAGCCTGATCCGTTTGATCACGGCGCTGCCGTCGCCGAACCGGACGACCACGCGGGCCGCTGGCCCGGTCGCCCGACCGGGACCGTCCACGGTCACCCGGAGCCGGGCGTTGGGCGGCGTTCCCGGTCCGGCCCTGACCATCACGGGCAGCGACGACAGGTGGGTGAGCTTCTGGGCCAGCAGCCGGGTGGCTGGTCGACTCGGCCGGACCGTGCGCACCGTCGGCGCGGCCGGGTCGTAAGCGGCACCCTCGGTGTAGAAGACACCGGGCGTGGTGTTGGCGGCGGCAAAGTCACCGAACTGCTTTCCCAGCGTGGTGCCGCGGGCCCTGAGGACCTTGCCGATGGCGGGGAGGGAGTAGGTCTTCAGGTCATTGGGCGACTTCTGGCTGGTGCTGTCGTCGGCCCACTCCCAGATTCGGCGCACCACCAGGTCGTCGTACTTCTCCGACAGATAGCGGAAGAAGATCCACGAGCCGTACTGGGCACCGCCCTTGCCCTTGTCGAGCGGAGCCAGGGGGTGGCGCATCGGCCCGGACCGCAGGTACTGGCGGTTGTCGTCCACCGTGTCGAAGACGACGTCCTCCACCCACGCGGCGGTGGACTCCATCAGCCATCGGTCCTCGAGGTAGTCGTAGCCGAACTGCACGGCGTGGAAGAACTCGTGGGCGGCGGTGACCTGCAGGTTCTTGGTGGGCGTCATCGCCGGGAACTCGGCCGGGCTGTAGTCGTTGTCGAGCACGCAGTACGCCGACACGGCGCTCGTCGCGGGGGACAGCTGCAGGTCGAGCTTCGGGTCGTCGGAGGTGCAGTAGCCGTAGTAGCCCTCGCCACCGATGTCCGCGAGGTAGACGTCGAGCTGCGATCCGCCGCCGTCGTCACTGGACGTGGAGTCGGCGAGCGGCGGCCGGTACCCGAGGCTGACGACTTCGGCCTGCCAGACCGTCTCCATCTGGGCGAGCGTGGTGTCGACCCAGTCGGGGACGCCGTTCACGTCGACGTCGGTCAGGTTCGGCTTGTGCACGCCGCTCGTCGTCCAGTGCACGCAGAGGGGAAGGCTCGCCGAGCAGGTCGACTCGTCCGGGGTGCCACCCCAGCTGAAGCCGCCGGGGTCCGGGGACTCGCTCGGTCGGGCCAGGATGGCCTCGGCGGCCGAACGGTCGTCCCCGGTCAGCTCCGACAGCCGAGCCGCCAGGTCCCGCAGCACCAGCGTGACGCTGCGGCTGTCGACGCGACGGGGCGCCGTGGTCCGTGCCGCGGTGGCCGCCCGGCTGCCGAACAGTGCCTGCGCGCGGCGCAGTGCGACCTCTGCGGCCGGGAGGGATTCGGGAACCGCGCGTGCGCCCAGGGCTGGTGCCGGGGCAGGCGGGTCGTCCGTCCTCGACGAGGCGCTCGCTGCCGCTGGGGCCAGCAGGGCGGCGGCCGTGATGACGGCCATCGCGGCGAGCATCGGCCGTGACGGGCGTGGGGGGTGGAACGGCATGCGTGGCTCCTGGGCGTGAGTCCGCTGCACTTTACCGACCTGCGGCGTCCGCAGGATCCACCAAACGGGGTGATCGGGAGCGTGGCGGATGTCGTGCCGTGTGGCGCTCGGCGTGCGGTCGGCGCCATGCGGTCGGGCGCCCCGGTGGCAAGATCGCATTCATGACGAGCTTCGAGAAGCGGAACCCGGCCGACCAGTCCGACGTCGTGTGGTCCGGGGAGCTGTCTGGTCCGGACGAGATCGTCGCGGCCGCGCGGGTGGCGCGCGTCGCTCAGCGGGGCTGGGCAGGAGTGCCGGCGCCTTCCCGCGGTCGGGTCGTCGCGCAGGTGGGTCGGCTGGTCGAGGCCAACAAGGAAGCGCTGGCGGCGCTTGTCACGCGGGAGATCGGCAAGCCGTACGCGGAGGCGTTGGGAGAGGTGCAGGAGGTCGTGGACACCTGCGACTTCTTCCTTGGCGAGGGTCGCCGCCTCTACGGGCAGACCGTGCCCAGTGAGATGCCGGACAAGCAGCTGTTCACCTTCCGGGTCCCCGTCGGCGTGGTGGCGGTGGTCACCGCGGGGAACTTCCCGACGGCCGTGCCGTCCTGGTATCTCGTTCCGGCGCTGTTGGCGGGGAACGCGGTGGTGTGGAAGCCGGCCGAGACTGCCAATGCCGTGGCCGAGGCGCTGGTCGGGCTGTTCCACGCCGGCGGCGTGCCGACCGAGGTGCTGCAGCTCGTCGCTGCCGACGGGCCATCGACGTCGGAAGGTCTGCGGCAGGCGCTGGCCGCTGGCTACGTCGACAAGGTCGGCTTCACCGGGTCCACCGAGGTCGGGCGCAGCATCGGGGAGATGTGCGGGCAGCACCTGCAGACACCGTGTCTGGAGCTCGGCGGCAAGAACCCGATGGTGGTCATGCCCGACGCTGACCTCGAGCTTGCCGTCGAGGGGGCGTTGTTCAGCGGCTTTGGAACTGCCGGGCAGCGGTGCACCTCGCTCGGGACGGTGTGGGTGCACCGGAGCATCCACGACGAGTTCCGGGACCGGTTCGTCGCCGCGGTCGAGGAGGCGGTGATCGGGGAGCCGACGGAGGCGGTGCTGTACGGGCCGATGATCGACCAGCGGTTCCTGGACCGGTTCGTGGGATGGCTGGACCTGGTCGAGCCGCACCACGTCGTGCACGGGTCGACCGGGACCGGCCGGATCACGTCGGCCAACCCGCGGAAGGGTTTCGTCGGCGATCCTGATGCCGGCCTCTACGCCCACCCGACGGTGGTGGAGGGCGTGCGTCCGGGCGATGCCCTGTACGACACCGAGACGTTCGGTCCCCTCGTCGGGCTGGGGGTGTTCGACGACCTGGGGGAGGCGATCGGGCTGTCCAACGGCCACGGGTTCGGGTTGTCGTCGTCGATCTACACGCGTGACCCGCAGTCGGTGTGGCGCTTCCGTGAGGGGGTCTCCGCGGGGATGGTGAGCGTCAACAACTCCACGTCAGGCGCCGAGGCGCACTTGCCGTTCGGTGGCAATGGCAAGAGCGGCAACGGGTCGCGTCAGTCGGGGATCTGGGTGCTCGACCAGTTCACCCGGTGGCAGTCCATGAACTGGGATTTCAGCGGCAAGCTGCAGAAGGCCCAGATGGACGTCGCCCAGCTCCCCCACACCCCCACCTACCGCATCCCCTAGCCCGACCAAGCCCCCTAACCAAGGCCCCACCAAGCCCCGACCAAGCCCCGACCAACCCGATCACCGTGCGCCCCGACCCCGCTAGGTCCGGTGCAGTGCGTCAATGCACCGGACCTAGCGGGGGAACGACGCACGGTGAGCGGGCGGGGCGGGTGCGGCGGGGCGGGTGCGGCGGGGCGGGTGCGGCGGGGCGGGTGCGGCGGGGCGGGCGCGTGAGAGGGTGAGCGCATGGACGACATTGCCGTGGTCTTGGCCGACAAGCGCCAGGCGATCGACGCCGAGCTGGCGCAGCTGCAGGAGCCGGCCGACGAGGCCGGCGGCATCTCCTTCGGCAAGCGAGTGGGAGACGGCACGAGCATCGCGGTGGAGCGGATCGCGCAGGTCGACGCAGCCGACCGGCTGCAGGAGATGCTCGCCGACGTGAAACGCGCCGAGGCCAAGCTCGCCGACGGCAGCTACGGCCGGTGCGACGGCTGTGACGACGCGATCCCGACGGAACGGCTCGAGGCCCGCCCCTGGTCGGTCCGCTGTGTCGCCTGCTCCGCCTGACCGGCGAACACCGACGTGGGAGTGATCGGCCGCGCCCTGCTCGTCGGGGCTCGCGCCGGCATCGTCGCCGGAGTCCTGTACTTCTCGGTACTTGCCGCCCTGATCGCCTTCGGTGCCCTCCTGGGCAGCGGCTCGACGACGATGTTCGCCCTGGTCCTGTTCGTCGGGGCCGGCGTTGCCTGCGGCCTGGGCCTCGGCCTCGCCGCGGGGCTGGTGGGCGGGACGACGCTCGCCGTCCTGGCGCGCGACGGGGCGCCCAGTGAGGCGGCACTACGAGTCGCCGGAGGAGCAGCCGCGGGCGGCACCGTCCTGATCCTCACGCTGGCCGAGCAGCTCACCGGCATGGTCGGGCTCCTCACTCCCGACCTCACCACCGTTGTCGTGATCCCGACGGCAGTTGCCGTCGCGGTCGGCACCGCCAGCGCGCCCGGCCTGGTCGCCGCGCAACGGGGTCAGCCGAAGCGGCCGCTGACGTAGTCCTCCGTGCGCTTGTCCGCCGGGTTGGTGAAGATCGTCTTCGTGAGGTCCATCTCCACGAGTCGGCCGTGGCGCTCGCCGTGCTCGTCAACCTCGGCGGTGAAGAACGCGGTGCGATCCGAGACGCGCGCCGCCTGCTGCATGTTGTGCGTCACGATGATGATCGTGTAGTTGCGCACCAGCTCCTGCATGAGGTCCTCGATCTTGGCGGTCGAGATCGGGTCCAACGACGCCGCCGGCTCGTCCATCAGGATCACGTCCGGCTCGACGGCGATGCAGCGCGCGATGCACAGCCGCTGCTGCTGGCCGCCGGACAGTGCAAAGGCACTGTCCTTCAGCTTGTCCTTCACCTCGTCCCAGAGGGCGGCGCGGGTCAGTGCCTCCTCGACGAGGTCGTCCATGCTGTCGACCTTCCAGCCGTTCACGCGCGGGCCGTAGGCGATGTTGTCGAAGATGGACTTGGGGAACGGGTTCGGCTTCTGGAAGACCATGCCGACGCGTCGCCGTACCTCGATGACGTCCACGTCGGGGGCGTACAGATCCTGGCCGTGGTAGGTGATCGTCCCCTCCACGCGGGCGCCGGGGATGAGGTCGTTCATCCGGTCGAAGCAGCGCAGCACCGTTGACTTACCGCAGCCAGAGGGCCCGATCAGCGCGGTGATCTGGTTCTTCCCGAACGTGAGGTCGACGCCACGCACCGCCTCGTAGTCGTGGTAGAAGACCGAAAGGTCTCGCGTCTCGATCACTGGCTCGACGACCTGGCCGTCCGGCGATGCCCCGTTGGCATCGGGCCGGCTGACGGCGCTCAGGTCGATGGCCGGCGGGCGCGGGGCTTCGCTCGGCGTTGCGGTCATGTCGTCCACCCTGATCTTCGTGTGTGTCGGCTCGTGCCTCTGGTCGATGGTCATGTCAGACGTCACCAGCGCTTCTGCGTCTTGTTCCGGATGTAGATGGCGACCGAGTTCATGGCCAGCAGGAGCACCAGCAGGATCACGCTTGCGGCGGCGGCGAGCTCCTTGAACTGCGTCTGGGACTCCGTCGTCCACTGGAAGATCTGTACGGGTAGCGCCGTGAAGGACGACATCAGTCCGTCGGGGTTGAAGCGGACAAAGCCTACGCCGAGCATGAGCAGCGGCGCCGCCTCCCCGATCGCACGGGACAGCGCCAGGATCGACCCGGTAGCCATACCGGGCACCGCGGACGGCAGCACCTGCCGCGCCATCGTCTGCCACTTCGTGGCGCCAAGCGCCAATGAGCCGGAGCGGATGGACTGCGGGACGGCGCGGATCGCCTCCCGGCTGGCGATGATCACCGTCGGCAGCACCAGGAGCGCCAGCGTCAGTGAGCCGGTGAGGATGGTCGGCCCGAAGCCAAGCGTGCGGGAGATGAACGCGAGGCCCAGGATGCCGAAGATGATCGACGGCACCGCGGCCAGGTTCATGATGTTGATCTCGATGATGCGGTTGATCCGGCGCTCGGGGTTGGCGTACTCCTCGAGGTAGATGGCGGCGGCGATACCGGTCGGGATGGTCCACAGGGCGGTGAACACCATGAGCCAGAGGGTGCCCATGATTGCGGACTGTGCGCCCGCGGTGTTGGGGTTCACCTGTGAGGGCATGTTGGTGACGAGCTGGGAGTTCAGCTGCGGCCAGCCCTTGTAGACGGTGTAGGTCAACAGGACGACCAGCGTCACCACACCCACTCCGGTGCAGGCCAGCAGCATCCAGCGGAAGAGCCTCTCCTTGAGCGGCTCACCGCCACTCTCGGTGAGCGACGCGCGCTCGCCGTAGCGGGTGAGGGTCGGCGCGCTCACTCGTACACCTCGCGGTACTTCCGTACCAGCCGGATGCTGGCCATGTTCATGAGGAACGTGATGATGAACAGCAACATCCCCACGGCAAACACGGTCTTGTACTCGATCGACCCGGTCGGTACGTCACCCTGTCCAGTGCTGGCGATGAACGCCGTCATCGTCTCCATGAACTTCAACGGGTTGAGGGTGAGGTTCGGCTGCAGGCCCGCTGCGATGGTCACGATCATGGTCTCGCCGATGGCGCGGGAGATGCCGAGGATGAACGCGGCGGCGATTCCGGACAGGGCGGCGGGCACGACGACACGCGTGGAGACCTGGCGCTTGTTGCTGCCGAGTGCGAAGGCACCCTGGCGCAGGCTGTTGGGTACCGCGGTCATGGCGTCTTCGGACAGCGAGGCGACGGTCGGAATGATCATCACGCCCATAACGAGGCCGGCCGACAGGGCGTTGAAGATGCTCGGCAGCCCGTCGCCCGGGACGATCGCTTGGATCACCGGCGTGACGAACGTCAGCGCGAAAAAGCCGTACACGACGGTAGGAATCCCGGCGAGCACCTCGAGTGTCGGCTTCAGCGTGCGCCGAAGACGGTCCGGTGCGTACTCGCTCAGGTAGATGGCGGACCCGAGGCCGAGGGGAAGGGAGACGATGCTGGCAATCACGGTGATGACCAGCGTGCCGACGACCAGCGGCACGACACCGAAGCTAGGTGGCTCGAACAGGGGCGTCCACGTGGTCCCCGTCAGGAACTCGACCGGGGAGACGGCGGAGAAGAACTCGAGGGTGGGGATGAGCAGCGCGATGACGATGGCGACCGTGGTCGCGACCGCTACCAGCGCCGCAGCGAGGAGTGCAGCCTGGATGGCGCGCTCCCCATGACGAGGACGCTGCTGCCGCAGGAACCCGGAGGTCCCCGCGGCAGCAGCGTGCTTGTCGATCAGCTGGGTCACAGGCCCGCCGCGGACTGCAGGTCGGCGAACTCGGAGTCGAGAGTCGACTTCTGGTCGGTGCTGAGCGGGATGTACAGCGCGGCCTCGGCGATCGCTGCGTCGTTGTCCACGTAGTACTGGACGAAGGACGCGAACGCCTCATTGTCGCTCATGCTTCCCACGGACGGGTAGATGAACAGCGGTCGTGCCAACGGGGTGTAGGTCCCGTCCTGCACTGCCTCGGCACTGGGGGAGACGCATCCCCCGCCACCGTCGATCTGGACGGCGTTGACCTTGTCCGCGTTCTGCTCGTAGTAGGTGTAGCCGAGGTAGCCGAGGCCACCCTTACTTCCGGCAACGCCTTCGATGATCACGTTGTCGTCCTCGCTGGGCTGGTAGTCCGCCCGGCTGGCGCCTTCTTCACCGTTGACCACGTCAGTGAAGTAGTCGAAGGTGCCGGAGTCCGTGCCCGGGCCGAACAGCTCGAGCGGCACGTCTGGGAACGAGGGGTCGACCTGGTTCCAGTTGGTGACCTTGCCGTCCGCCTTCGGGTCCCAGATCATGTTCAGCTGCTCGACTGTCATGCAGGTGGCCCAGTCGTTGGCCTTGGGGACGATCACGGTGAGAGCGTCGTTGGCCACGACCATTTCCTGGTAGTCGACACCGTTCTTCGCACAGATGGGCGCCTCTTCGTCGGCCTTGATCGGGCGGGAGGCGTCGTTCATGTCGCTCTCGCCGTTGCAGAACTTCTCGAAGCCGCCGCCGGTTCCGGATTCACCCACGGTGATCTTGACGTCGGGGTTCTCCTCGTTGAACAGCTCGGATGCGGCTGCGCTCATCGGGCCGACCGTGCTGGACCCGTCGATGGTGATGGTTCCGCTGAGACCACCTCCGCCGCTGTTGTTGTTGCCGCCGCAGGCGGTCAGAACCAGGGCAAGCGAGGCCACGGCCGCCGCCGGCACGAGGGCACGGCGGTTGAGGCTGGTGGGGTTCACGAGTGGTGGGCCTTCCTGTGGGTTGGTGCGGCCGTCCGACCGGTGCCGGACGTTGTCGCGGCGGACGCTACGGACGACACGTGACCGGTTGGCCTTGCTCTGGTGAACCGCAGGTAACCCACGGAAATCGATTCTGGGAAGCCTGGGCAACGGGAGGGCGACGGCTACGTGAACGACGAGTGAACCCGTCTGATCGAGGTGAACGAGCCTCAGTCGAGGAAGTGCTGCTCCGCCGCGACCGCGACCCCCGCCACCACGTGGATGACCACGAAGGACCCGACCGGGATCGCGTCGGTCGGGCCGACGAGCCCGCTGTCCTCGAGCAGGTGGGCGAGCATGGTGGGCATGTTGGGCCGGTGGCCGCACACGACAACCGGCTCGCCGCTCCGGTCGGCCTCGAACAGCAGTCCGGCGGCGCGCTCGAGCGCGGCCTCCGGGTCCTCCAGGAACCCCTCCTCGCTGAGCGATCGCTCCGGTACCAGCGGCAGGCCGTGGCGGTCGGCGTACGGCTGGACCGTCGTCATGCACCGACGAGCCGCCGAGCTGTGCACGCGCCGGACGCCGAACGCGCCAATGAGCGGGACCAGCTCGTCTGCCTGCTCGAAGCCGGCCGGATCCATCGGCCGGTCCAGGTCTGCGCCGTCCCACGTGGCCCGTTTGGTCGCCTTGCCGTGCCGCAGCAGGAGGAACGGGGTGCCGGCCGGTTGCGTCGCCGTGGCGACAAGCTCGGCGTCGAGTGGGTGCGACGCCCGGAGCGCTGCCTCGTCCACCGGCAGCCAGGCGATCTCGTCCACCTCCTTGTTGGGAGTGAACCCCTGGTCGGCCTCGACGTCGGCCCGCCAGTAGTGCACCGCCTTGGGGGTGCTGTCGACGAGGTACTCACGACTCGGCAGGGGACGCCGCAGAGCGACCTGGACCCCGGTCTCCTCGAGGACCTCGCGAACCGCCGTGCACAGCACGTGCTCCCCCGGCTCCTGCTTGCCCTTCGGCAGTGACCAGTCGTCGTACTTCGGCCGGTGGACCAACAGGACCTCGGTGCCGGTTCCGGTCCCGCGCGTCACCAGGCAGCCGCCAGCCACGATCGGCTGCCGCCCCTTGCCCGTCATGGGTCGGTCAGCCCTTCGTCTCGAGCCAGCGGCGCCAACGAGGGGCGCGAATCGACGGCCAGACCTCGACGAACTCGCGGCGCACCTCCGCCACCCGCTGCCGCTGCTGCGCGTACAGGGCGCCGAGCGTGAACGCCGCCTGCGGTCCGGTCTCCCGAGTGACGAGTGCATGCACAGTGTCCGCCGCGATTGCACAGTCCTGGTGCTCTCCGAGCAGCTCGGTGACGGCCTCCAGCTGCTCGGCGAGCCGGCGGGCCCGCTCACCGAACACCAGCTCGGTCGCCTCCACTGCGTACCGGGCCTTCTTCGCTGTGATCCGCGTCTGGTGCCAGTGCTCGTCGTGGCCGTCCAGCTCGTCCGGGAGAAGGTCGGCCTCGGCGGCCAGCTTCTGCCAGCGTCGGTCGACCAACGGCGGGAGCGCGGTCTGTGACGGCTCCTGCGCCAGCGCCGTGAGCCGTGGGCGGTTGGCGGCGTCGACCAGAGCGTCGAGGAGAGCCAGGTAGCGGTCGCTGCGCATGGCCACCCGGGCTGCGGCGAGGGCCTCGGCCAGTCCGGCCTCGAGGTCGTCCTGCACGACGACGTAGCCGGCCGCCCGGTCGAGATCGGGCGGCAGCGCCCGGATCCCGTTGAGCAGCCGTCGCTCGAGCACCTCGCGGTCGCGGGCAGCGCCGAGGACGCCGGCCGCCCACCCGAGCTCGCCGCGCAGGAAGCGGGCCCACTCGTCGTCCACCAGTGGGGCGAAGGTCTGCAGTCCGGAGCGCAGTCGTCGCGCCGCAACGCGGAACTGGTGCACGGCGTCCGGCAGCTCGCGCCGGACTCGGGGGTCCTGGGCGAGCAGCGCCCGCACATGAGTGCGCACATGGGCGGTGACGGCGTCCCCGGCTGGGTCGGACCGGGAGCAGGACTGTGGCGCGGGGACGACGGGGTCAGGGGGGCCGGTCAGGCCCAGAGCACGCAGCCCCTTGGCGCCGAAGCCTCCGGGCCGCGCCCCGGCCTCCACCAGCAGGTCGAACGCGTGCGCCACCGTTCGCGGGTCGGCCTCGCTGGCGGGGCCTTCCTCGATCTCCAGCTCTCGGTAGGTGAGCCCCTCCGCCGGCCCCTCGGTCACCGTCACTCGGTCATCGACGACCTCCGCCAGCAGGCGGCCGTCGCGCGCCAGCAGCCGGTAGGGGGTCCGTCGGGTTCGCATCGCGGCGAGGGGGTGCAGTGCGGCCCCGCGCGTCAGCCCGAGGGTGAGGTCGATCAGCTCGACGGGAACGTCCCCCTCGCGGCCTGCGCTCAGCGGCAGCTGGACCTCGTCGCGTTCGACATGGTCCCCGCCACTGACGGGCAGCTTGAGGTGCCACCCGGAGTCGCCGCCGCCGGTCCGGCGGCGCAAGGTGACGCCGGCGGCGGCAAGCCGGAGGTCCTCGGTGTCGTAGTACGTGGCCCGGAGCCGGACGGTGCCCGGCTTGTCCAGTCCGGCCGCACCGCTCAGCGTGAGGTCGGGCATGCGGAAGGCCGTATCCGCGGCGAGCTTGTGCTCGCGCTCGCGCACCGTGACCGCGGCCATGTTGTGGTCTCGTCCCTTACACGAGTGGGGTTCGGCGCGACTCGTGCTTCCGGCGAATCAGCTCGGCCTGGATGTCGTGGAGGGGCTCTCCGTCGTCGCCCCGCGTGACCCGCAGCCAGGTGCCGTCGGGCTGCTGGTGCCAGGACGCAATGGAGTCCGCGAAGCCGAGCTCGAGCAGCTCGGTCAGTCGCTCCCGGTGCTCGGCGGCTGAGATCCGAACCAGCGCCTCCACCCTGCGATCCAGGTTGCGGTGCATGAGGTCGGCGCTGCCGATCCACATCTCCGGCTCGCCACCGTTCGCGTACCAGTAGATGCGTGAGTGCTCGAGGAACCGACCGAGGATGCTGCGGACTCGGATGTTGTCGGACAGTCCGGGCACGCCGCCGCGAACCGCGCAGATCCCGCGGACCCACACGTCGACCGAGACGCCCGCCTGGGAGGCGCGGTACAGGGCGTCGATGATGCCCTCGTCGACGATGGAGTTGACCTTGAAACGGATACCGGACGGGAGCCCGGCCTGCTGGTTGTCGATCTCCCGTTCGATCCGTTCGACGAGGCCGCTGCGGATGGAGTGGGGCGCCACGAGCAGCTGCTCGTAGTCGGTGTTGAGCGAGTACCCCGTCAGCACGTTGAACAACCGGGACACGTCCTCGCCAACGTCTGGGTTGCTGGTGAGCAGCCCAAGGTCCTCGTAGAGGCGAGCCGTGGCGGGGTGGTAGTTGCCGGTCCCGATGTGCGTGTACCGGCGCAGCTGGCCGTCCTCGTCCTGCCGCACCACCATGCTCAGCTTGCTGTGCGTCTTCAGCCCGACGACGCCGTACACCACGTGGCACCCGGCCTGCTCCAGCTTGCGCGCCCACGTGATGTTGGCCTGCTCGTCGAACCGTGCCTTGATCTCGACGAGGACGAGGACCTGCTTGCCTGCCTCGGCTGCGTTGATCAGCGCGTGGACGATGGGTGAGTCACCGCTCGTCCGGTACAACGTCTGCTTGATCGCGAGCACGTTCGGGTCCTCGGCGGCCTGCTCCAGAAAGGCCTGGACGCTGGTGGAGAACGAGTCGTACGGGTGGTGCAGCAGGACGTCGCGCTGGCGCATGACGTCAATGACGTCTGGTTCCTCGCTCGTCTCGAACTCGGACAGCTCCGGGCTGGTCACCGGGACGAAGGGCGGGTACTTCAGGTCCGGTCGGTCCAGGTTGACGATTCCCCACAGGCCGGTCAGGTCCAGTGGTCCGGGGAGCATCACGACCTCGCCGCGGTGGATGTCGAGCTCCTCGACGAGCAGGTCGAGGACGTGAGGGTCGATCGACTCCTCGACCTCGAGTCGGACCGGCGGGCCGAAGCGTCGTCGCATCAGCTCCCGCTCGAGCGCCTTGAGCAGGTTCTCCGCCTCGTCCTCCTCGACCTCGAGGTCCTCGTTCCGCGTGACCCGGAACGCGTGGTGCTGCATGACCTCCATGCCCGGGAACAGCTCGTCGAGGTGGGCGGCGATGACGTCCTCGAGCGGGACGAACCGCTCCTCGCCGAGGGGAAGGAAGCGCGGCAGCGTCGGAGGGATCTTGACCCTCGCGAAGTGCTCGGCGCCGGTCTGCGGGTTCCGGACGACGACCGCCAGGTTGAGCGACAGGCCCGAGATGTAGGGGAACGGGTGGGCGGGGTCGACCGCCAGCGGGGTGAGGACCGCGAAGACCTGACCGTGGAAGAGCTCGCCCATGGCCTTCTGCTCGGTCGCGTCGAGCCCGCGCCACCGCACCAGCTCGATCCCGTGGGACTCCAGAACGGGGACCAGCTCGCGGAACGTCTGCGCGTGCCGCGTCATCAGGGTGCGGGTGCCCTCGCCGACCCGCTTCATCGTCTCCCGTGGGGACAGCCCACTGGCAGCAGTCACGGCGATTCCGGCCGCGATGCGCCGCTTCAGCCCGGCCACGCGGACCATGTAGAACTCATCGAGGTTGCTGGCGAAGATCGCCAAGAACTTGGCGCGCTCCAGCGTGGGTGTCTCCGGGTCCTCGGCCAGCTCCAACACCCGCTGGTTGAACTCCAGCCAGCTCAGCTCCCGGTCGTAGAACCGGTCCTCCGGGAGCGCGTCTGGTTCTCCGTCGGCGACATCGCCTCCGGTCTCCGCTGTCACGCTGTCCGCGCTCACTGACCCTCCTCGTTGCCCCGGTCTGCCAATGCTGCCATCGGGGGGCGTCCTGTGCAGGGCCAAAGGGCCCAAACCGCTCGACTGGACCACCGTCGGGTCCGCGAGGCGGTCAGTCGGCGCCGCGCTGGAACATGACGTCCGTGCTCCACCGGGTGAAGCCGAGAGCCTCGTAGACCCCCACCGCTGGCAGGTTGTCCGACTCCACGTACAGCATCGCCTCGGTCAAGCCCCGAGCCCGCAGGTGCTGCAGGCCGACGATCGTCAGCGCCCGACCCAGGCCGTGCCCCTGGGAGTCCGGGTCCACTCCGACGACGTACACCTCGCCGATCGGCTCGTGGCCGTGGTCGTCGTGACGGTGGCGGCCTAGCTCGTCGTGCTCGTGGGCAACCGGGTTGCCGCCGTGCACCTTCGTCCAGTGGAATCCGACGAGCTCCGGCCCTCCCGACCCGACGGTGCGCTCGGCGAGGAAGAACCCGGCCGCGTCGAACCACGGCTCGGCCAGGCGACGGTCCAGGTCCGCGCGCGTCCAGGTGCCCTGCTCCGGGTGGCCGGCGAAGGCGCGTGCGTTGAGCGCCAGCCAGGAGTCTTCGTCCTGGCCGACGCGGAACGTCCGCACCTCGACCCCGTCGGGGAGCTCCACCCCAGGCAGCGGAGCGAACAGCGACCGTCGCATCTGGAGCAGCTGGCGAGCCCGGGTGAAGCCCATCGCGGCCGCGAGCCGGGTGGCCCCCGGGTGCTCGGCGTGCGCCCACAGGCGAAGTCGCCCGTCCGGCGTCTCGTCGAGCACCGCCCCCAGCAGGGCGCGTCCCACGCCGTGTCCGCGCCACGAGGGGTCGACCACGAGCTCGGCGCTCGACCCGGCAACGACGTCAGTGACATCGAGGTGGGCGTACCCGGCCAGCGACGGGCGGTTGTCGCCGTCGGCGCCGAAGAGCAGGAGGTTGCGGACCGGCGCATCCCCGCCGTAGCGGAGGTGGAGGCTGACGTGCTCGGACAGCGGGCGGGCGTCGTCGGCCTGCGTGGCCCGCTCGACGAGCCGCGCCACCGCGTCGGTCTCGGCGACGTCGAGCCGCCCCCGCACCTCCAGCCGGAGATCCGGCTCCAGTGCCGTCACCTGGGGGTCAGCGCCGTCCCGGCTCGGCCGGGCGGGTAGAGCTCGGTGCGGACGCGTCCGTCTCGGACGGCCGCGGGGGCAACACGAAGCGGTACCCCACGTTGCGCACCGTGCCGATGAGCTGCTCGTGCTCGCTGCCGAGCTTGGCGCGCAGCCGGCGCACGTGGACGTCGACGGTCCTCGTGCCGCCGAAGTAGTCGTAGCCCCAGACCTCCTGCAGCAGCTGGGCGCGCGTGAACACCCGGCCCGGGTGCTGCGCGAGGTACTTCAGCAGCTCGAACTCCTTGAACGTGAGGTCCAGGGACCGCGTGCGCAGCCGCGCGCTGTAGGTCGCCTCGTCGATGACGAGCTCGCCGTTGCGGATGACAGGAGGGACATCGTCGTCGTGTTCGGCCGCAGCAGTGAGCCGTCCGATGGCCAGGCGCAGGCGCGCCTCGACCTCGGCGGGCCCGGCGGTGTCCAGCAGGACATCGTCGACGCCCCACTCGGCGGAGACCGCGGCCAGGCCTCCCTCGGTCACGACCAGGAGGACCGGTACCGCAGCGCCGGTGGTCCGGATCAGCCGGCACAGCGACTTGGCGTGCGGAAGGTCACGGCGGGCGTCCACCAGAAGCGCGTCGCACGGCGATGCGTCGAGGAGGGCGGCGGCCTCGGCCGGGGCGATGCGGACCGAGTGGGCGAGCAGCCCCAGGGCGGGCAGCACCTCGGTGGACGGCTGCACGGCGTGGGTCAACAGCAGCAAGCGCGACATGCTGCTCCCTCCGTCGGTTCCGAGGTGAGGATACCGGGGGGCGGGCGGCCGGGATCAGTCGACGGATGCCGGCTCGGCGACCGGCTTGGCGGTCGGGCGACCGCCGCGTGCCCGCACCAGGAACAGCGTCATGACCGGCACCAGGTAGGCGAACCAGGCGGTGACGGCGAGGACCGACATCTCCGGCCGCAGGTTGAGCACGCCCCGGACGAGGGTGGCGTACCAGCTGTCCGGCGGGATCTGCGCGGTGAAGTCGAACGCGATGGCTTCTTCGCCGAACAAGAACCCGGCCTCCTGCAGCTCGTGCACGCCGTAGGCCAGAACCCCGGCAGCGACCACGACGAGCGCCGCTCCGGTCCAGGTGAAGAACGTGCCGAGGTTGATGCGCAGGGCACCGCGGTAGATAGCCCAGCCCAGGACGACCGCCGTTGCCAGCCCGAGGGCTGCGCCGAGCAAGGATCCGGCGCCGCCGCCGGTGGACTCGATGGTCGACCAGAGGAACAGCGCGGTCTCCAGCCCCTCGCGGGCGACGGCCACGAAGGCGACGATGGCCAGCGCCCAGCCGCCGATGCCGATGGCGCGGTCCATCTGGGCGTGCAGCTCGGTCTTCATCGAGCGGGCTCGGGCCGCCATCCAGAAGACCATCCAGGTGACCAGCGCGACCGCGATCAGCGACATCACGCCGGCGAACGCCTCGGCGGCCTTGTCGTCGAACGAGCGGGTGCCGAACGTCAGCGCGGCTCCGGCCAGCAGGGACAGGCCGACCGCGGTGCCGACCCCCGCCCACACGAAGCGGAGGAGGTCGCGGCGCTCGGTGCGCACCAGGTAGGCGATGAGGATGCTCACGATGAGCGCGGCTTCGAGGCCCTCACGCAGACCGATGAGGTAGTTGGCGAACATCCGGTGCTCCTGGGTCAATCGGTAGCGCAGGGAAGCGAGTTAGGCAAGCCTAACCTTGCCTGGGGTGGGTACGTCAAGCCGCTGCCAGGGACGAGCGTTCCCGGGAGACTGGTCCGGTGTCCCCGTCCCGCTCCCAGGAGCTGCCAGCGCCGTGGGCCGAACGCCGCACGCTGGTCACCGACGACGCGACCCGGCTGGCCGTGGCTCATGCGCCGTCGGCGGGGAGCGAGCGGGACCTGGGGGCGGTCGTCGCGCACGGGTTCACCGGGTCGCTCACTGACGCGGGCTACCGACGTGTCGTCGGATGGCTCGCGTCGGCTGGGATTGGCGTGGTCGGGCTGGACTTCCGCGGCCATGGCGGCTCGGCTGGTCTCACGACGATGGGTGACCGGGAGGTTCTCGACGCCGAGGCCGCCTTGGGGTGGCTTCGTCTGCTGGGCTACCGGCGGCACCTCACTGTCGGGTTCTCGATGGGCGGTGCCGCCGTCCTCCGGCACGCCGCCATGGTCGGCGGGGTCGGCGGTGTGGTGTCGGTGAGCGCTCCGGGACGCTGGTACTACCGGGGGACGCCGTCGATGCGCCGAGCCCACTTCGTCGTGGAGCACCCGGTGGGTCGGTGGATGGCGCGCACGCTGCGGAAGACCCGAGTCGACCCAGCCGGCTGGGACCCGCTGCCGCTGTCGCCCCGTGAGGCGGCCGCACAGATCGCGGTGCCGCTGCTCGTGGTGCACGGCGACAGTGATGCGTACTTCCCGCTCGACCACGCGGAGGACCTGGCGCGTGCCGGGTCTGCCACCCTGTGGGTCGAGCCCGGGTTCGGCCATGCGGAGAACGCCGCGTCGGCGGAGCTCGTGGGACGTATCGCCGCTTGGGCGCTGGAGAACGTGAAGGAGAAAGAGTGAGCCACCCGACGCCATCGGGCACCAGCGGCGAGCCGGTCGTGACCGTCCGCTACTGGGCCGGCATGCGCGCGGCGGCCGGCGTCGAGACCGAGCAGGTGGCGGCACGGACGCTCGACGAGGCGCTGCGTCTCGTGAGAGATGCGCATGACACGGCGTTTGGCCGCAGCCTGTCGGTGTGCTCGCTGGTGGTGAACGAGGAGCCGGTCGGCAGACGGGACCCTGCATCCCTCGGGCTGTCGGACGGCGCCGTGGTCGAGGTGCTGCCGCCGTTCGCCGGCGGCTCGCATGCTCCGCCCGACCCGGCCCCGCGCTGGCCGGGCGTCGTGCTGGCTGTGGCGGCCGGCCTGGTGCTGGTGCTGGCCGGGCAGTCGGGCGCGGCGGCGGTCCTGGCGGTCGTGGTGGTGATGCAGCTGCCACTGGTTGCCGGCTGGCACCGCGGCTTCGGCGCCGCAGACCCGGTGGGGGGAATGGTCGTCGGTGCGGTGGTGGCCGTTGCGGCTGACGTCGCGGTGTGGCTGGACGACGAACCGCCATCAATGGCTCCGGTCGCCGCGGTCGTCGGTGCCTCGTTCCTGCTGGGCGCGGTGCAGCAGCTCGCGCGGCGTGACGGTCGGGGCGGCTTGACGGTGAGCCTGGCTGCGACGACGTCGCTGGGCGCACTGGTCGCGGCGATGGCCGCCTGGCCCGTGCTCGTTCGGCTTCCGGACGGCGACGTCTTCGTCACCGTCGCGGCGCTGTCGGTGGCGGCGGCGTCGCTGGCCCGCTTGGTGTCGGCGTTACCGGTGGCCGCCGTGATGGTGCCGGCGCTGGGGTTCATCAGCGGGCTGGTGCTCGGCGGGCTGGTCGCCGGTGTGACGGTTCCTGTGGGCGCTGCCATCGGGGTGACGGTGTCGCTGCCGGTGCTGATCGCCGACGTCCTCGCGCGACGGGACCCGTGGCAGGTGGTGCCCGAGGCGGGGCCTGCTCTCCGTACTTGGCCGGCCTCCGCCGTCTGGCCGTTCGCGCTGGCCGCCCCCCTGGCCTACCTCGTGGTCCGCATCGCTGTCGCCTGACCCACCCCTCGACTTCACTTGCTAGGCGGAGCGCGCGCTTGCGCGCGCGTCTTGCCTAGCAAGTCGTCTGGCGGTCGGGTCAGCCCCCGGACGTCCAAAAGGGGCCGGAAGCCACCGCCCACAGGTCGCTGGAGAGGGCGTCAGTCAGGCCATGCACGGTCCCGTGGCCGTTGATGACCTGGCTGCAGGCCCCCCCGTAGACCCAGACGCGCGGCGCGGGCTCACCGCTCGCCGCCATGGTCACTAGCCAGAAGTCCGGTCCTGACGCGCTGCCATCACCCGCATCGCAGACTGGCGGAATGGAACCAGCAGGTGGGGTCTGCTCGAGGTGCTCGGCGATCGCCCGTCCCTGCTGGTCGCCTGGTACTGCTGACTCGGTGAGCCAGCCGTTGCGGTAGCCGCAGACCGTCGTGACGCTGGAGCCGGGCGGGACAAGGGAGTCGTCGATCATCGGAGCACCGTCCAGGGCTGGCACGCCTCTCGTCGGCTCGGCGACCGAGCAGCCGTCGGGCGACTCGACCAAGCGCATGCCCGCAGCGAGCTTGGCTGCGCGTTCGGCATCCGGGGAGGTGACCCGCAGCCGCAGCTGCCGGTCGAGGACGTACGCCAGCACCTGGGTGCGGCCGTCCTCGAGGACCGACGTGCTCGGGTTCTCGGCGACGGAAGCCACACCCGTCGGCTCCAGGACCACCTCGGTCAGCCGCTCCGGGTGCGGCGCGAGCGCCGCGCACGCCTCGACGATCTCCCCGTCGCCGGAGACGTAGGCGGCGTCCTTCACAGCGGTGCCGCACCGTCTGGCCTGCGGGTCCAGCATCTCCGCCGGCACGGGCACGAACACCCCGCGGAACTGCAAGGCCGGCCCCTGCGGCCGCTCGCCGACGGTCGGCGCGGCGACGTCTCCGGGCAGGCGTCCGGGGAGGGGAACCGCACCGTAGGGGCGGGCGGCGAACAGTGCGGCGGTTCCGACGAGTGCCAGAACGGCCAGACTCGAGCCCACGACGGCCAGCCGGCGGTGGCGCTGCTGGCGCGCCCGGGTCACGGCCTCGGAAACCAGGTCGGTCGGTAGCGGCGCCCGCCTCGCGTCGGCCTCGAGGGCGTCTCGCAGGAGCTGCTCGGTGGAGTCGGTCATGGCTGGTCCTTCCCGACGGGGTCGGCGGCCGGCGTCACGCCCGCAGGGCGGAGTGACGCCAGGGCGCGGGCGGCGGTGGATCGGACCGTCGACGGGGCGATGCCCATCAGGTCCGCGATGGCGTTGTCGTCGAGGTCCTCGTAGTAGCGCAGCACCAGGACGGCGCGTGACCGAGGCGGCAGCCCGTCGAGCAGCTGACGCATGGCGTCACGCGAGGTGACGTCGTCGGCGTGGTCGGGTGCGCAGCCGGCCGACTCCGGGGCGGCCACCGGCGTCTCGCCGGTCCACCTGCGACGCCGCCACCCGAGGTAGGTGTTGAGCACGATGCGTCGCACGTAGGCGTCCGGGTGGTCGGCTCGCTTCACCTTTCGCCAGTGCCGGTAGGTGTCCGCCAGCGCCGACTGGACGAGGTCCTCGGCGGCGTGGGAGTCACGGGACAGCAGGAAGGCGAACCGCAGCAGGCTGGTGCCGCGCGCGGCCACGTACTCCTCGAAGCTGACCGGATCCCCGGAGCCCACGGCTCCCCCTCATCTACTCGTCCTACCCAGTCTGATGCGTCGGGTGGGCGGATCTGCTGCGTCGTCCGGGAATCACCGCCGGGCCGGATGCGCTGGGGGACTCATGGAGCCTGTCGGTGCGGTCGTGCTCGGCGCGGTGCTGCTCGCGGCGACTGCCTTCGGGCTGTACCGCCGCCGCACTGACGGTCGGGTCCGACCGGTCACGGTTGCAGCCGACGGGCAGCACATCACCTCGGACGACCTTGGCGTGCCACTGGGTGCCAGCGCGACCCTGGTTCAGTTCTCATCCGCGTTCTGCCAGCCGTGCCGTGCGACGCGTCAGCTGCTCGGCGAGGTCGCCGGAATGGTCGACGGCGTCGTGCACGTCGATGTCGACGCCGAGTCCCAGCTCGACCTGGTGCGAAGGCTCGACGTGATGCGGACGCCCACTGTCTTCGTCCTCGACGCAGACGGCCGAGTCGTGCGTCGCGCGGCCGGTGTGCCGGCCAAGGCCGACGTCATCGCCGCCATCGGACAGGTCGTCTGAGGTGCGCACGCGCATCTCACCTGACGGACTCGCGGTGACACTGCGCGAAGACCGACCTACGCTACGGGGCATGACCGGGCAGGTGTTGACGAAGCGGCGCGCAGTCGACCTGTGCCGCGTGTCCACCGCCCTGTGTTGCACGCGCTGACGCCGCGCCCGTAGTCCACGTCCGTGGCGCCGTCCGCGCTCCCACCTGCTAGGCAGCGCGCGCGCCCCGGCGCGCGCAGCGCCTAGCAGGTCACGGGAAATGGCGCCGGATGGTGCTCACCCACCAAGGAGCTCCCCGCATGACCTCTCCCACGACCATCGACCCTCGTGGTCCGCGGTTCGCCGCCGGACTCACCACGCTCGTCCTCGCCTTCGTCCTGCTGACCGCAGGCTCCGGCCTCAGCCTGGCGCTCCTGGCCGCCCAGACGGCGGTGTTCGCCGCCGGCGCCTTCGGCGGGCTGCAGCGCGCGCCGTACGGAGTGCTGTTCCGGCGACTCGTACGGCCCCGGCTCGCGCCGCCGACCCACCTCGAGGCCGAGGCGCCCCCGCGGTTCGCCCAGCTCGTCGGTTTCGGCTTCACTGCGGTCGGCACCGCCGCGTTGCTGGCCGGCGTTCCGGTCGTCGCGCTGGCCGCGGTTGGCCTGGCGCTCGCCGCCGCCTTCCTCAACGCGGCCTTCGGGTTCTGCCTGGGCTGCGAGGTCTACCTGCTCGGACGGCGGGCTCTCCGTGCCCGCTCCGGGACGGTCTCGCTCGCGCCCGCCCGCGAGGACGCGCCGGCATGACGCGCTGAAGAGTCGAGTTTGGTGGGGGTGTTGCCGACAATGGGCGAGTGATCACGCGACGCACCCTGCTGGGCGGTGCCGCCGGCACCGTGGCCGGCGCGGTCAGCGGCATCCTCCTCCCCGGGACGGCAGGCGCCGCCGAGCCCCGTCGCTACGTCATCGGCCGCACCCACCGCGACCGTCGGATCACCGCGTACCGGATCGGGCCCGCCGACGCACCCAGCCGCTACGTCGTCATCGGCTGCATGCACGGCGACGAGTCAGCCGGTCACCGGATCGCGCTGCACCGCATGATCAAGCGCCGGGCGCCCGACGGCGTGCAGGTCTGGATCGTCCCGACGATGAACCCCGACGGCGTAGTCGCCGGGAGCCGCACGAACTCACGCGGCGTCGACCTCAACCGCAACTTCCCGGGCGCCGACTGGCACCTGCAGGACAAGGGCACCCGCTACTACTCCGGGCCCCGCGCCGCCAGCGAGCGCGAGACGCGGGCGATGCTCCGGTTCCTGTCAGACGTCGGTCCACGGACGGTGGTCTCGATCCATCAGCCGCTGGCCTGCGTCGACTACTCCGGAGGCGACAGGTCCGTCACCAACTGGCTGTCCGACCGGCTGCGCCTGCCGGCCCGCCGGCTGGGCGCCTCGGGCGGGAACTTGACGACGTGGTTCAACGACGAGTTCCCGAAGCGCACCGCTGTCACGCTCGAGCTGGGCGGCACGGTCACCACGGCGTTCGGCGGCCGGCTGACCGACGTGCTGTTCCGTCACGCGGCGCTGCGCGCCTGAGGCAGCGCTCGCACGCACTTAGTGGACGAACAGCTTCAACGCCAGCACGACCAGGCCGAAGCTCCCCGTCGTCAGCGCGTGCAGCAAGGTTTGCCAGCGGCCCAGCTGCTCCTGCCGCCCGATCACGAAGCCGTAGGTGAACAGCGCTCCGACGCCCACCACGACAGCGAGGGTCGCGGCCGTGTCCGCTTCCAGAACTCCCATCCAGCCCAGGACAAGCGGAACCACCACCGGTACGCAGGACTGCAGCATCGGCCACTCACCGCTGGCGATGGCGAGGACCCGGCTGCGGCTCAGTTTTCGGCCGGCAACGATGCGTGCCCCCAGCGTCTCGGAGTACACGTGCGCCACCCAGAACACCGCCGACGTCACCACGACGATCAGCAGCGTCTGCTCCGGGCTGCCGTTGTACCCACCAGTTGCGGCGACGACGGTCGTCGCAAGGATCGTTCCGTACACCGCCCCCGACAGCCGATGGGCGCTGTTCTCGAGCAGGAGCAGGGACTGGGCGTCGGTCATGGCGCAATCATGGCGGTTAGACTCGCCCCCATGATGGAGACGTTCTTCACCGGGCTTCTGGTCGCGGTCTCGGTGCTGATTGCGTGGTTCTCGATCTACGTCGTCTACAAGCTGTACCAAGGTCAGGACTAGGTGTTCGAGATCCCCGCCGATCTCGACCCGGCGGCGGTTCCGCTGGCATGGCTGCTGGGTAGCTGGCGCGGCGAGGGGGTCGGGGGCTATCCGACGATCGAGGACTTCCGGTTCGGCCAGGAGATCGAGTTCGGTCACAACGGGAAGCCGTTCCTGACCTATGTCTCCCGCAGCTGGATGATCGAGCCCGACGGCAGCCGCGGCCGGAACCTGGCCACCGAGTCCGGGTACTGGCGGCCGCGACCGGAGGGCGCCCTCGAGGTCCTGCTCAGCCACCCCACCGGGTTCGTCGAGATCTGGCTGGGAACGATCGACGGCGCCAAGATCGAGCTGCGCACCGACCTGGTCGCCCGCGTCGAGGACGCCAAGCCGTACACCGCCGGTCACCGTCTCTACGGCCTGGTTGAGGGGGACCTGATGTGGGCCTACGACATGGCCGCCATGGCCCAACCGCTGCAGCCCCACCTGTCGGCTCGCCTCGCCCGCGTCTCGCCGGCCACGGACGCTGTCGGGTAGTGGTCATGACCGAGACCCCACCCGACTGGACGGCCCAGCTGCGTGACCGCGGCTACCGGCTGACACCCCAGCGCCAGCTTGTGCTCGAGGCGGTGCGGGACCTGGGTCACTCCACTCCGGAGGAGATCGCCGCCGCGGTGAAGGTGAAGTCCCCGGCGGTCAACCTGTCCACGGTCTACCGGACGCTGGACCTGCTGGCCGACCTCGGCCTGGTCACGCACACCCACCTGGGCCACGGCGCGCCGACCTACCACGCCGCCGAGGCAGACGACCACGTCCACCTGGTGTGCCACCGCTGCGGGCACGTCGTCCCGGTCGACCTCGAGGTGGTCCGGCCGCTCGCGGGAACGCTTCGGGCCGAGCATGCGTTCGACATGGACATGAGCCACTGCGTCGTGCACGGGATCTGCGCCGAGTGCAGGGGCGCCTGATGCTGGACGTCGTCGGCGCCGTCGCACCCCCGGAGGGGTCGCCCGACGCTGGCGTGGCCTGGCACTACGGCGACCCGTTGCGCGAGCAGCGCACGCTCGACGCCGGCAGCGGCTTCGTCGACCGGTCGCACCGTCCCGTCATCCGGGTGAGCGGGCCGGAGCGCCTCACCTGGCTGCACTCGGTGACCTCGCAGCACCTGACCGAGCTCTCGCCCGGCGTGACGGCGCAGGCCCTCGTCCTGAGCCCCAACGGCCACGTCGAGCACCATCTGACGCTGGTCGACGACGGCCAGCAGGTCCTGGCCCACGTCGAGCCCGGCACCAGCGAGGCACTGCTGGCGTACCTGGACCGGATGAAGTTCTGGGCGGACGTGGACATCAGCGACGCCACCGGCGACTGGGCGGTGATGTGGCGCCCCGGGCCGGCGGGCGCGGACGGCCACGACACCGACACGTTCGTGCCCCGCGGCGATCTGGCGGCGTGGACCGCCGAAGCCGGTCCTCCGGCGGGCACGTGGGCCTACGAGGCGCTCCGGGTGGCGGCCCGACGGGCACGGCTGGGCTTCGAGACCGACCACCGCACGATCCCCCACGAGGTGGGCTGGATCGGGGCCGCGGTGCACCTCGACAAGGGCTGCTACCGCGGGCAGGAGACGGTGGCTCGCGTCCAGAACCTGGGCCGGCCGCCGCGTCGCCTGGTTCTGCTCCACCTCGACGGATCCGCGGGCGACCTTCCCGCGTCCCATGACGAAGTGCGGTGGCAGGACCGCACGGTCGGTTTCGTGGGAACGGCGGTCCAGCACCACGTGCTGGGTCCGGTCGCGCTCGCCGTGGTCAAGCGGCAGATCCCCGAGACCGACGTCGTGCAGGTGAGCGTGGGCGACACCCTCGTCCCCGCCACGCAGGACTGAGCGCCGGCGGGCCGCCCCGTCGGCCAGGCCGTGACCAGCGAGACGGAGGCAGCGTGCGTCGGTGGAAGCCGGTGGTCGTCACGCTCGCTGTCGTCGTGGGGGCGGTGGTCCTGGGTGGGGTGTGGCTGGCGGTCCGCTCGCAGCAGGCGGCCGATGCCCTGACCTCGGCGCGCGACGGCGTGACCGGAGTCCGTGAGGCGCTCACCGCCGGCGACCCGGCTGCCGCCACTGCCCAGCTCGCGGTCGTGCAGGCGGACACCGCCCGAGCCGTGTCGGTGACCTCCGACCCGGTGTTCACCGTCGCCGGGGCGCTGCCCTGGGTGGGGCGGACACCGAAGGCGGTCACCGCGGTGGCGGCGTCTGCCGACGACCTCGCGACGACTGTGCTCGCGCCACTCGTCGACGCCGGCACCACGCTGGACCCGGAGACGCTGCGCCTCGGCGCCCGCCAGATCAACGTCGCTGCCCTGGAGTCGGCGCTGCCCTCTGTCGAGCAGGCCAGCGCCGGGGTCGACGCCGCGCGCTCGGACCTGTCCAGCCTCGACCTCGGTGGCACGCCACCGCAGGTGCAGGACGCCGTGACGTCGCTGTCGGACGAGCTGGCCGACCTCGACGGCCAGCTGGCGTCGATAGGCAGCGCGCTGCGGATCCTGCCACCGATGCTGGGCGCAGACCGGCCCCGGAGCTATCTGCTCGCCATCCAGAGCAACAACGAGGCGCGGGGCACCGGCGGCTTCCTCGGCACGTACGGGGTGCTGAAGCTCGACAACGGGGCGATCACGATCGAGCGGCTCGCGCCGCGGTCGTTCCTCGACCGGCAGGTGTACGACACCCCGCCGCTGAACTTCGGGCCGGACTACGCGGCGCTGTACGGAGACCAGGTGGGCTCCTGGTCCAGCGCCAACCTGTCCCCGCACTACCCGTACGCGGCCAGACTGTGGCTGAAGATGTGGCAGGACCGGTTCGGGGAGCGGCTCGACGGCGTCGTCACCACCGACCCGGTTGCCACGTCGTACCTGCTGAAGGCGGCCGGTCCTACCGAGCTGGCCGACGGTCGCCCCATCACCGGGGACAACTTCGTCAAGCTGACCGAGTCCACCGTGTACTCGCTGATCGACGACGACACCGAGCGCGACGCCTACCTGCAGCAGATCGCGCGCGCCACGCTGGACCACGTCCTGCGGTTCGTCGGCAGCCCCCAGGGCATGGTCGACGCTCTGGCGCGCGCCAGCGGCGAGCATCGGCTGCTCGTCTACTCCGCCGACCGCGCCGAGGAGGCCCAGCTGGCGGACATGGCGGTCGGCGGGACGCTCCCGGAGGGGCCGGGCCCGGTCGCCGGGCTGACCATCATCAACGCGTCCGGCAACAAGGCGGACTACTACCTGACGCAGCACCTGGACTACGAGCTGGTCGCCTGCTCCGCCGACACCCAGCGGACCAGGATCACGGTGACCCTGGACAACGGCATCCCTCGTAACGCCGACCTGCCGTCGTACGTGATCGGGCGGGTCGACCTGGCCAAGCCCGGCCAGCCGATCCCCACCCGAGGCGGGGACCAGCGGGTGTTTGTGCAGGTCTACGGGGCGGAGGGGGCGGCCCTGGCCAAGGTGCGGGTGAACGGCCGCCCGGTGACCGCCGAGCAGGGGGTCGAGCGCGGCCGCCCGGTGTTCCGGCTCCCGGTGGTCGTCCCGGCGGCGGGTTCGACGACGATCCGGTTGGACCTGTTGGAGCCCCGTGCCGAGGGCGTACCCCGCACCTGGACCACGCCGCTGGTCAAGCCGGCGACGGTCTCTGCCGATCCTTTCGAGTGCACGGCCGGCTAGCGGCGACGCGGTCGCCTGCTCGCGGTACGCTGACCGCGTCCGCTACATTCGGCAACTGAGTGACTGGGGGTCTGCAGTGACCGGCTTCGCGCCTGTTCGACGTATTGCGGCCCTCACCGGCCTGCTCGCGGTCACCTTCGCGCTGGCGCTTGTCCCGCTTGCGGGTAGTGCGTCGGCGGAGCCGGACTACCCGCCGAAGTTCAACAAGATCTCGGCGTCGAGCTTCGTGGTGGCACGCGGCGGGTCCATCACGTTCACCGCCCGCACCTTCGTCGCGGGCTCTACCGTGACGTACTCCGTGGTCGCCGGCGGTAAGACCCTGGCGACCGGGACCGCGGCAGCGGACGCGGCCGGCGTCGTTGTCCAGAAGATCACCTTCGACGCGGTCGGCAGCAACACGGTGTCGTTCAGCGGCACGTCGTCCAAGGGCCAGCCGCTGACCATGAGCGTGGTCGTCACGGTCACCGATGGCTCGTCCGGTGGCGGTGGCGGCGACAACTCGGGGTCCACCGGTGGGACCGGTGGTACCGACAACGGCACGTCGTCCGGTGGCATCCCGTTCATCGGTGGGCTGCCCCGCACCGGCGCGCAGATCGCGGCCACCGTCGCCGTGGGCGCGGCGCTGCTCGGTGCCGGGATGTTCCTGGTGGCGGCCACCCGCCGTCGCCGCCACGCCTGACCCACCCCCGCCGAGTGCACACCCCCAGGACACATTTCCCTGCCCAGTGCACACCCGCAGGACACCTCCGCCCGCCGAGTGCACACAAACCGCCCCCTGCCGGGGACGCCGTGGCACGATCGGGTGATCCAACCGGCTGAGCTGAGTGGGGACTGCCCGTGGCGGAACGGCGTGACTACTCGGAGGCCTTTCGCAGCCCCTGGCGACTAATTGTTCTGACTGGTCTGCTGGGCGTGCTGGTCGCCCTCGCCGCCTCCATCCTGAGCACGACGACCTACCGATCGACCGCCACGCTGATCATCGTGGCTGACGACGGCAACGCGAGCGTCGGCGGTGCCTACACCGGGGAGTTGCTCGCCCAAAAGCGCATCAGCTCGTACGGCGAGATCGTGACGTCCGACCAGGTCACTCAGGATGTGGTCGAGGAGCTTGGTCTGTCGATGACACCAGCCGCGGTCGCTGACAAGCTCAGCGTCAACAACCCCCGTGACACCGTCGTGCTGCAGATCTCGGCCACCGACCCCAACCCTGCGACTGCCCAGCAGATCGCGCAGACCGCGGCGGAGAAGTTCCAGCGCTACGTCGAGACACTTGAGACCCCCACGGCGCTTGCCGGTGTCGGTCCTTCGGCTCTGGTGCGGGCTCAGCTGTTGAAGAGCGCCTCACTGCCGACCACGCCGTACTCCCCTCGGACCGCGCTCAACGTCGCGATCGGGCTCCTCGTCGGGCTTCTGGTTGGGGTCGGGGCGGCCACGGCGATGGCGGTGGCGTCCCGACGACGGAAGAACGCCGCGGCCACAACCGACTGACCCGCATCTCCGCCCGCCGAGTGCACACCCGCAGGACACCTCCGCCCGCCGAGTGCACACTGCGCGGCCTCAGCCAGTCCACAGACGGGCGAGCGTGTCCTCGAAGTCGCGACCCGCTCCGTAGATCGCGTCACGACCGAACACCGCGAGCCGCCACCCGCGACGCGTGATCCACTCCCGTCGCTCGGCGTCTGCCGCCGCGTGGTCGGGGCCGTGGAACTCCGCACCGTCGTACTCCAGGCCGATCCGGCGGTCGCGGTAGCCAAGGTCGAGTCGGTACTTCACCCGCCCGGTCAGGTCGTGGACCGGGATCTGGCACTCGGGCCGCGGGAAGCCGGCGTCGATGGCGCGCAGCCGCATCCGTGACTCCCCGGGGGACTCGCACAACGGGTCCGCGATCGTCACCATCGCCTCCAGCTGCCGGACACCTCGACGTCTGCGCCACCGGGTGGTCTCGTCTGCCAGCTGTTCCGGTGTGATGAGCCCGGCGTGCAGGAAGGCGTCGATGGCAGCCAGCGCCTGCGGGCGCGGTACGAAGCGCCCGAGGTCGGACGCCGTCCGTAGCGGAGTGGTGAGACGCACGCCGTCGATCGTGACGATGTCGTCCGGCCGAAGGTCCTCCGCGCTGTGTGACCGGACTAAGCCCCGGCGTGGCCGCAGCCGCGGGTCCGACGCCACCACTTCGACGGGGGGCGTGGCGGGGTACCCGCGCGGGTCGAGGGCGTCCACTCCCAGCACCCACGCGGCGCTGCGACGGGCAAGCACGACCCCGTCCGGCAGCACGCGCGCCACTGCGGACAGCCGTAGCTGCATCGTGTCGGGTGTCGCTGCGTCGGCGTAGACACCGGCCAGGAGGCGGCGGACGCCGCGCTCCTTGACGAGCACTTTCCAGTCGTACTCGCTGACGCCGTGAGCCAGGGCTTCGGCTTTGGTGAACGTCACTGCGGGGAGCATGGCGTCGACTGTGGGCGATGACGGACCTACCGGGCGTGCCACCGGGACAGGTGTGGATCCGGGCGGGGATGTGGATAGCGCGCCGGTGTGCACTCGGCGGGGAGATGTGTCCTGCGGGTGTGCACTCGACGGGCGGAGGTGTCCTGCGGGTGTGCACTCGGCGTTAGGGGAGGGGGCTCCAGGTGGAGCCGCCGTCGGACGTCACCGCGGTCACCGGGCTGGCACCGTCCAGCCCCAGCAGGTAGCCCTGCGTCGGGCTCCAGAACGCCACCCCGAGCACCGTGTCCACCGGCACGGTGTCGCTGCTGGGCAGGGGAGCCGATCGAACGTCCGGCCGGTGCTTCGACGGATCCCGCCCTCTGGGCACTCGTCCTTGGCGAACACCGTCCACAACACGCCGCCCCCGCCCGGGACCGCGTCGAGGTCGATGATCGGACCCCGACCGTCCAACCCGGACACGACCCGACCGTCCACCCATCGCTCCCAGTTCTCGCCCGAGTCGAGCGTCCGCGCGATGAGGCGCCCGTCTTCGGTGAGCCGCTGGCACAGCAGCACGCCCCGGCTGGGCGTCATGAACGCGGTGAGCGTCGGAGAGCCGTCGCCGACGTCGCACGCCGGAGACGTCTCGCGCTCCCGCACCAGCCGGTACCCACGCACCTCGTACCGGACCAGCCGCGCGGGGCCGCCGGCGGCAGTGATCCCCCACACCCGGTTCCCCACCCACCACGCGTCCTCAAGCGGAGGGTTGCCGGCCGGGGCCTGCCACGTGGCGCCGCCGTCGCGGGTGAGTGCCACCCCGCGCCCGCAGGTGGTCGTGGTGCCGACAGCGATGCCGTCGTCGAGGCGGCGGAACGACAGGTGGGTCACGGTGACAAGCGGGATGGGGGAGTCCACCCAGCCTCCCTCCGTGGCTCGCTGGACGGGGATCTCGTCGCCGGTGCCGGGGCAGTCGCTCGGCCCTACCCATCGCCAGGCAACTCCGCCGCCGGCGACGGCCAGAGCGCCGACGTTCGGTTTGAACTGCACGGGGGAGGGCGGTGGCGACGGGCTCCGCAGCGCAAGCGCGACCACCACGCCAGTGACAAGGAGGAGGGCGGCGACGACGACCGCGCCAAGACGTCCGTTCACGTCGCGGGCTCGTTCCGACGCGGCGAGGATGGTCACGAGCTGGGCCTCACGCAGCTGCACGAGCAGGCGGGAGATGTCAGCGGCGACGACGACCGGATCCGCGCCGTAGCGCTCAGCCAGCGCTGGCGCCATGTCAGCCACCTGGGCGCCGGCGTCCCCTGCGGCGGCAACCGCCTGCCAGACGGCACCCGCCGTGTCGGACAGCACGGTCCGGCGGCCCGAGGGCAGGTGCAGCAGGACGACGCGCCCTGCGTCGAGGACCTCGGCGACGTCGGGCGCCCGCCGGTAGGACACCTCGCCGCCAGTCCCCTCAGTCACACCTACCCCTCCCGTCACAGCGATCTATGGGCCATGATGGTCCTCCGGTCGGGAGTACAGCCAGACAGTGGCACCATGGGGTCGATCTTGCCCGCCGGCTGTCGCCTCGCACGACCAGCGGCGACATGTAATGACGCAGGGCGACGAAGGGGCTACCGACCGTGGATCTCAGGGACTACCTGGACATCCTCCGCACCCGCTGGCGGCTGATCGCCCTCACCACGCTGCTCGGCGTGCTCGCGGCGGGCGCGGCGTCGATGCTGACCACCCCGATCTACCAGTCCACCGCCACGCTGTTCATCAAGGCCAACGACGCCGATCGCGACCGTCGGCACCGCCTACACCGGCGAGCTCTTCACCCAGCAGCGTGTCCGTACCTACGTCGAGATCGTGCAGTCGCAACGACGTCACCCAGGACATCGTCGACGAGCTCGGGCTGTCGATCATCCCCGGCCGGCGGTGGCCGGCAAGCTGAGCATCAACAACCCGCTGGACACCGTGCTCCTGGAGATCTCGGCCACCGACCCGAACCCGGCGACCGCCCAGCAGCTCGCCCAGACCGCGGCGGAGAAGTTCCAGGACTACGTCGACGAGATCGAGACTCCCACCGTGAGTGAGACGCCGGTGGATCCGGGCGCCGAAGCACTGGCGCCGCCGGTGCCGCTGGTGACGGCCGAGCTGGTGAAGAGCGCCCCCCTGCCGACCTCGCCGATCTCCCCCCGCACGGCCATCAACCTGGCGCTCGGGCTCCTGGTCGGACTGGCCATCGGGGTCGGGACAGCGGTTCTGCTGGAGACGCTCGACACCCGCATCAAGAACGTCGAGGGCCTGCAGAAGTACTTCGACACCACACTGCTGGGTGTCATCGGCTTTGACCCGGAGGCGCCGAAGAAGCCGCTCGTCGTCCGCGACGCGCCTCACTCCAAGCGCGCCGAGTCGTTCCGGCAGGTACGTACGAACCTGCAGTTCGTCGACGTCGACCACCGGCCGCGGTCGCTCGTGGTGACCAGCTCGATCCCGCGCGAGGGCAAGTCGACCAGCGCGATCAACCTGGCCATGACCATCGCGCAGACCGGTCGACCGGTCTTCCTCATCGAGGCGGACCTGCGGCGCCCGAAGATGGCCGAGTACCTCGGCGTCGAGGGCGGTGCAGGGCTCACCGACGTCCTGGTCGGACGGGCCACCGTCGACGAGGTGCTGCAGCCGTTTGGGACCTCCGGCAACCTGTGGTTCCTGGCCTCGGGCCCCCTGCCGCCCAACCCGTCCGAGCTTCTGGGCAGCCAGTCGATGGCCGACCTGCTGCACCACCTCGAGACCCGCGCGACGCTGATCATCGACGCGCCTCCGCTGCTGCCGGTGACCGACGCTGCCGTCATCACGCAGATGGCGGGCGGCGCCCTCATCATCGTTGCGGCCAACAAGGCACGCCGCGAGCAGCTGCGCACCGCCGAGGAGGCGATCACGGGCGTCGGCGGGCGAGTGCTGGGCCTGGTGATGAACATGGCCTCGGCCAAGGGCTCCGACGCCAGCCGCTACGGCTATGCCTACGGGTACGACTACCGCGCGAACGGCAGCCGCGGAAAGCTCGGCGACGAGGCACCGGTCATCCCGGCTGGGTTCGGGGGCCTGCCCGGCGTCAACGGCACGGCCAGCCCGGCGATGCCGGGCACAACGCCCACACCTCCGGCGCAGGTGGACCTGACGCCGGACGCCAAGCCTGCCCCGAAGGTGACGCCGGCGGCGACGGAACCTGCGGCAGACAAGGCAAGGCCGATCGTGAAGGAGCCCGCGGCGGCCAAAGGGACGTCGGCTGCCAGTTCGCCGACGCTCACGCCTGCCAAGCAGCGGACGCTGGCCGAGGCCCTCGAGCCGCTCTCGCGGCCCACGGCCCCGCCCCCGGAGATCCTGCAGCCGCCAGCGGCGGCAATGCCGCAGCCGTCACCGGCTCGGCAGCGGCCAACGGAGCCGGTCACCAGCACCGTGGCCGCGCCCCTCGTCCGCTCGACGCCGGCAGCGCTGCCCAAGCCCGCGCCGGGTCCGTCCGATGAGCCCGCGGTGTCACCCTTCGACGTGGACCGCATCCTGCCGGGAGAGGACTGGACGCCGCCGAAGCCCCGTCGCGCGTTCGACCCGCTCACCGCGCCGCTCGACGAGCTCGCCGGCGAGCTCTGACGCGACTGACCGCCTGCGTCATCGGTCGGGATCAGGTCCCTCAAGTAGCCGATGAGAGGCCAGTACCCGGGCCAGGTCCTCAACGTCGAGCAGTACGCGCTCGGGGTCCGCGTCGAACTCCGCGGCGATATCCGCAGCCACGGCGGGCAGGTCGCGCCGGCCGTCGAGACGCGTCCAGACGGCCGCCCCTGGGAGGTCCAGGTGGTGCAGGTGCTCGCCGTTGAAGACGACGACCTCGCCGTCGAGCTCGAGCCAGTCGACGCCCTCGGCCCACCGGATCTCGGGACCGGCGGGTACGGGTCGGTCGCCGAACTGCCTCGGCGGTGGCGGCGGGCGGACCGGCGGGCAGAAGATCGGTGGCGATGACCGGTGCGGCGGCGAACGCGTCGCCGTAGGTCACGCGGAATGCCGGGGCCTGGGTCACCAGGCGCGCAAGTGCGGCCAAGGGCCGTGGCTCGATCGCCCACAGTGCGCTGGACTGCTCGCCGAGCACGAACGAGGCCCGAGCCCGGCTGACCGGCTCGGCCTCGACGCCGATGAAGTCAGCCTGGTAGTCGGGAAAGACGATGAGTGCCGGCTGAAGCTCCCCCTCGGGGATCGGCGGCCCACCGAGCGACGCGGGGTCGACCTGCCAGTTGCCGCTCGTCGGGTCGATCCGGTCGGGTCCCGGGCCGGAGGTGGGCGAGCACCTCCTGCGACCCCGGCTTCACGGTGAGTGGCTTCGGAAACGGCTCGATCGCCAGGGTCTCCGGGTCCAGACACACCGTCTCGTCGGTCAGGTAGGCAAGCCCCTGCGCAACAAGGGCGGTCGTCAACGTCGTCTTCCCGGACCCGGACTCTCCGTGGATGACGACCACCAGAAGGTCAGGAGTGGTCACTCCTCCGGAGTGGAGGAGAAGACGCCCTCGCCGAGAGTCAATGAAGTCGAGAGTGGCGCGCGGCACTGCGCCATCGATTCCACAGCGAACCTACGACTTGGGTCGGTGATACCACAGGGGGCGGGCTATGGATACGGCTTGCACGTCTTGTTGCCTGGCTGGCCTTGGCAGGGGTTGGGCTGGCCGCTGCCGCACTGGCTGTCAGCCGTGCACGGGGCATTCGTGCCGCCACAGTAACCATTCGTCGCGCAGTTGCCGTACTGGCAGCTGCCATCCGACAGGCAAAGTGCGCGTGGTGGCCCCGTAGCAACGCAGAACCCACCCGCGCAGGCACCGCTGACGCATTGCGCTGCGGCGGTGCAGACGGCGCCGATCGATCCGCAGATGTTGTCGGGCCTGCAGAAACCGAGGGTGCAGCGTGGAGCACTAGCTCGGCAGGTGTCCCCCAGATCGCCGGAGGCGGCGTGGGCCGGTGCCAGGGCCGTCTGCAGCACCGGCACCGTCCAGGCGGCGCCGGTGACGATGGCCGCCTTCTTCATGAAGTCCCTGCGGGACGAGCCAGAGGTGGGCGCGGGAACTGCCGCGGCGGGGGTTGGGGAGGAGGACGCGGCCCTGCGCGCCAGGCGGTCAAGCCACCTGCCCATGCTCCACCCCCGAACCTTCTTCGCTACGACGTCCGCCCCAGGCTAGTGGATAGGCGGACGCGGCGAAACGCCGGAGGCGTGGGAGTCCCCTACTGGCAGACCCCGCCCGTGCACTTCCCCGAGAGGCACTTGTTCTTGTTCTGGCAGGGGGCACCTGGGCCACCGCAGATGCCGCCTGCCTGAGCACGCCATGTTGTTGGCGCAGTCGGCGGTCGCCCGGCAGTAGCCGCCCAGCGGGTTCTCCTTGCAGGTCCCGCCCGCGCACTTGCCTGAGAGGCACTGGCTGCTGCTGGTGCAGGTCGTCCCCGGCCAGGAGGCGGCACAGGTGCCGCCGAGGCAGTTCCCGCTCTGGCACTGGCTGTTCGCGGTGCAGGTGCCCGGCCCGCCGTAGGGGATGACGCAGACGCCGTTCAGGCACAGCCCCGTCGAGCAGTTGGTGTTTGTCGCGCAGGCAGAGCCTGGAGGGCAGTTGACCGTGCACACCGGCGGTGGGGACGCCGCGGCGGCCGGGGCGAGGGCGGACTGCAGCGCGGGGACTGTCCAGACGGCGGCGCCGATGATGGCGCCCCTCCGCAGGACCTCACGTCGAGTAGGCCCCTGCTGCACGACAGCAGGGGCCACGTCGGGACGCCCGGGCCCGGGCGTGAGTGTTGCCCTCGGGGGAGAGGAAGTCCGATGAAGCCCCCGACGGCTCGCTGACGCCTTGGCCATGGCGTCGAGCCAGTGCCCCACGTGGACATCATCGGCGCCTCATGGCCCGAACTGAACGTTCTGAGGGCGTGTCGCTGGGTCAACCTCATAGCCCAAATGGGTGATACCCGACGCCGAGTGCACAGTGGGCGGGCACTTTCAGGCGCCGAGTGCACAGTGGGCGGACAGAAGACCGCCGAGTGCACAGTGGGC
Source organism: uncultured Actinomycetota bacterium (assembly GCA_963848085.1). GTDB lineage: Bacteria > Actinomycetota > Actinomycetes > JAHEKZ01 > JAHEKZ01 > CAWKCE01. Next base: position 42,543 of record CAWKCE010000007.1, on the reverse strand, counting down.
GGACACCGCGGTGTCCGCCCACTGTGCACTCGACGTTGCTAGCTGGCGCTGTCCAGGGTGACGTCGACGGTGCGCTGGTTGCCGTCGCGGAGGAAGGTCACCGAGACGCTGTCTCCGGGAGCGTGCGCACGAACGGCGCCGGCCAGGTCGGTCCCGTTGTCCACCGAGCGGTCGTCCACCTGGGTGATGACGTCGCCGACCTTGAGGCCGGCCGTCTCGGCTGCGCTGCCGGGTGTGACGACCTGCAGGACGGCCCCGCCGTCGGGGCTGTCGGAGATCTGCACGCCCAGGATCGCGTGGGTCGGGGTCTCACCGGCGATGAGCTGGTCGGCGACCCGGCGCATCTCGTCGACGGGGATCGCGAACCCGACTCCGATGTTGCCGCTCTGCCCGCCGGCTGCCGAGCCGAGTGAGGCGATGGCCACGTTGATGCCCACCAGGCGGCCCTGTCCGTCGACCAGCGCGCCACCGGAGTTGCCCGGGTTGATGGCGGCGTCGGTCTGGATGGCGTCGCCCACCAGCGCGGTGGAGCCCTCGTTGCCGCCGAGGTCCACGGTGCGGTGAAGCGCCGAGACGATGCCCGACGTCACCGAGCCCTCGAGTCCGAGCGGGCTGCCGATCGCCACGACGGTGTCACCGACGTGCAGGCTCTCCGTCGTCCCCAGCGTGACCGGGGTCAGGCCCGAAACACCGTCGGCCTTGATCACGGCCAGGTCGTTCGCGGGGTCGGTGCCCACGACGGTCGCCGAGGTGCTGGTTCCGTCGGTGAAAGACACGCGGACGGTCTCGGCGCCGTTCACCACGTGGTTGTTGGTGACGATCGTGCCGTCGGAGTCGAGGATCACGCCGGACCCCTCGCCGCCGCCCTGAGCAGTGGTCACCTGGACCGAGACGACGCTCGGCTGAACCGCGGCGGCCACCTTGGCCAGCGACTGGACGGGGGCGCTCGCGGCACCGGTGAGGTCGACGGCAGCGCTGGTCGAGGGGGAGTCGTCCAGCGCAGTCGCCACGGCAGCGCCGGTGGCGCCGCCACCGACGGCGACCGCCAGGATGATCGCGCCGAACCCGGCCCGACGGGGCCAGGAGCCGGTCGGCTTCACCGGCCCGCCGGGCCCGCCGGGGGGTGCCGGCAGGGGCGGCTCGGCGGGGATACCGATACGAGTGGACTGGTCGGGGGTGATGTCGTGATGCAGCGTCATGAGGGGATCGTTGCCCACCACGCTGGAGCCGGGCTGTGCCCAGGCTGGGAGTTTGCTGTGAACGGCGCCGCCCAGCGGTCGAAGCCCGACGTGCGCCAGCGCACGCCCTCGGCGGTGACCGCGAACGCCTCGTAGCCGAGCTGCTCCTCGAGCCAGGTCCGCGCGTGCCGCCCCTTGACCATCGCCGCCGTGGCGTAGGCGTCGGCCAGCCCGAGATCCGGCCCGACGACGGTGACCGACGCCAGCTCGGTCGCCATCTCGCCGCTGGTCGGGTCCACGACGTGCAGGCCACGCTCAGCGGTGCCGGACGTGGCCACGGCTCCGTCGACCACCGACACGACCGTGGCCAGCCCGCCCGGGGTCAGCGGGTCGGCCACGCCGATCTGCCACGCGCGACCCGGCTCCGGCCGCCCGACGACGCGCACGTCGCCGCCGCCGTTGACGGCGTGCCGAGACGAGCCGGCGGCGGTCAGCATCCCCGCCGCAACCTCGATCGACCAGCCTTTGACCAGTCCGCTCGGGTCGATCCGGCCCCCGGCGTGGGCGCTGAACGCGCCGCCCGAGCGCCGCTCCAGCATCGCGCAGCGAGCCATGATGTCGACCACCTCGTCGCAGCAGTCCTCAAGTGTGATCTCGCCCCGGTCGAGGCGGCAGATCTCGCTGTCGTCCTGGTAGGTGGAGAACGTGTCGTCGACCCAGTGCAGCCACTCCACGACGCCGTCCACTGCCGCGAAGGACACCGGGTCGCGCACGTCGATGGAGAACACCGTGCCCATCACGTGCTCGACGTGGCGCCCCACCATCTGGCCGTCACGCATGGAGCTGGTCCAGTGCCGACTGGAGCGAGGTCACATAGCCATGGCTGGTGTAGCTCGCGCCGCTCACCATGTCGATCGTGGCCGACTGCGCCTTGATGGTCTCCTGGATGAGGATCGGCAGCGCGTAGCCGTTGATCTGCTGGTCAGTCCCGTTGCTCCACGGTGCCTGGAGGACGTCGACGTTGCTGATTCGCCCGCCGGTCGACGTCACCCGCACCTGTACCGGGCCGTAGGGCGTTCCGACGGAGTTGCCGGTGACGGTCTGCTTGGCGGCGGCGCTCGGGCCGGGCCCGGCACCGGAACCGGAGCTGGACGACCCGGAACCGGTACCCGCACCCGACCCCGTACCCGACCCGGAACCCGTTCCGGCGGAGACCGTGCTGCTCGGGGCGTTGCCCGGGGCGAACCCGGCCACCGCAGCCCCGATGGTCGAGGTCTTGAACCCGAGCAGAATCGCCAGGCCCGCCACGGTGGTGACGATTGTCAGCGCCGCGCGCTTCATCAGCTTCCCGCCCCTTCGAAGACGAAGTCCTCACTGTGGATCCGCGCCTTGGGCACGCCCGCCTCGCGGAGTGATGCCGTGACGGCCTGCTGCATGCCGGACGGACCGCACAGGTACACGTCGTGGTCGGCCAGGTGCGGCACCATCTTCCGCAGCTGCGCCGAGCCGAGCGGGTCCTTGCCACGCCACTCGTGCCGGCGGCCCGTGACGTAGTGGACGTGGCAGCCGCGCGCCGACGCGATGGCGTCGAGCTCGTCGCGCAGCACGAGGTCCTTCTCCCGGCTGGCTCGGTAGATGACGGTGATGTCGCCGTTGCGCGCCGGCAGGCTCTCGAACAGCGCCCGGACCACGGTGACCCCGACCCCGCCAGCGACCAGCAGGACCTTGTCGCTGGTCCGTCGGGCCGCGGTCATCGCGCCGTAGGGCCCCTCGGCGAACACCCGGGTCCCCGGCCGCAGGTGGCGCAGCGCGCCGCTGTGGTCGCCGAGGTCCTTGACGGTGATGCGCAGCAGCCCGTCACGCGGGGCGGCGGACAGCGAGTAGGGGTTGGACGCCCACCACAGCTCCCGGGAGAGGAAGCGCCAGCGGAAGAACTGGCCCGACGACGCCCCCAGCTCCTCGAGGTGCCGCCCGCCTACGTAGACCGACACCACGTCCTTGCTGTGGTGCTGGACCGACACGACGTGGAGCTGGTGGCGCAGCGCGCGACGGATCGGCAGCGCGATCCGGAACCACAGCAGGGCTGCGGCGACGGACAGGTAGAGCGCGCCCCACGCGATGCGTGCCGGCAGGCTGTTGACGAAGTCGGCGCCGGTCGCGAACTGGTGGCTGAACGCCAGCGCTACGGCCAGGTACGTGTACAGGTGCAGGTAGTACCAGGTCTCGTGACGCAGCCGCCGGCGAGCGGCACGGGCGGAGATCACCCCGACCATGACGAACAGGCCGAGTGCGACGGTGGCCATCATCACGTCCGGGTAGGACAGCAGCAGCGTCTTGGTCTCTCCGACGACGTTGGCGTGCGCCGTGACCGAGTACCCCCACACGATGAGCAGGGTGTGGGCGACGGCCAGGGACACCATGTAGCGCCCGCCGCTCGCGTGCCAGCGGGCCAGCCGGTCGGCGCCGACACCGTGCTCCAGCGCCGGGATCCGGGCCATCAGCAGCAGCAGGATCGCGGCCGCGTACCCGGCGAGCAGGCCGGTGATGCGTCCGGCGTTGGTGAGGATCTCACCCAGGCTGGACACCGACGGGGTGTTGCGCCACCACAGCCAGATGCTGAACGCGGCGCCCAGCCAGATGAGTGCCAGGACGAGGCGGGGGTGCGCCCCGGCTCGCGGGTCCTGGGGGAGCGTGGCCGGCGTCGAGGGGGGACGGGTCGACGCCGGCCACGAGGGGGCCACCGGGGCGGTCAGCGTGGCGGCTGGTGTCACCGCCCCGGGGCGGCTCATGTGGCTTCGGGACCGTTCGGCCCGAAGCCTGGGATGTGGCCAGGTCCGAAGGCGCCCTCGAGCACCAGCTGGGCCGTGGCGGCGCCGTCGGTGGCTTGGGCGACGACGTTGACGGTGTCCCCGACCTCGATGCCGGTCAGGCCGTCGGTGATCGGGTCCGCGTCCGGAGACGCAGCGCGGGTTTCTCCGTCGATGGCGTACGTGGCGCTGAAACCGTCCGCGGAGTCCAGGGAGATGGAGCTACCGCTGACCGCGGTGACCTCGCCCTGCTGCATGGTCATCGTCACGTAGTCGCCGGAGGCGTCCTCGAACACCACCTCGCCGTGGAGGGCGCCGCCGCTGCCGATGCCGCCGAGGGGGCCTCCGCGCATCGGTCCGCCGAGCATCCCGTCGCCAGGGCCGGGCTGGCCGTCCTGGCCGAACGTCGAGCTGCTGAACGGTGCGTTGCGCTGGAAGGACACGGAGCGCTCGTCGTGGCGGTCGAACACCGTTGCCCCGATGGCCACGCCGCCGAGGGCGACTCCGGCCACGACAGCGCCAGCGCCGCCGGCCAGCCACAGGTTCCGCCGTGAGGGAGAGGTGGCCGATGCCATCTCGGTCGGCTCAGGCACGGGGACGGACTCGACGGTGACCGCCGGCTCCTCGGGCGGGTTGGCCGGGGGTGTCTGGTTCTCGGTCACGTCGTCCTTCCCTTCGTTGGTCCACGACCGCGCTCGCGGTCACACGACCTAGGGAACGACGGTTACCTGGGAGGACGCTGTGAACCGGGTGCGGTCAGGCTGGGAGAAGTGGCAGCCGCACGCGGAAGGTCGCGCCGCCGCCCGGGGCGGACTCCACGTCCACGGTCCCGTCGTGCCCGGCCACCAGGGCGGCCACGATTGCCAGCCCGAGCCCGGTGCCCCCCGTGCCGGCGGCCGATCGATCGCCGGAACGTGTGCGGGACGAGTCCGCGCGGTAGAACCGCTCGAAGATCCGCTCGGCGTCCTCGGGCGACAGACCGGGGCCCTCGTCACGCACCTCGAGCAATGCGGTGCCGCTGTCGTCATCCGGAACCCCGACGACCACGGTGACGTCGGTTCCAGCCGGCGTGTGGTGCACCGCGTTGGACAGCAGGTTGGTGAGCACCTGGCGCAGCCGCTGGGCGTCGCCGGCCACGACCGGGACCGTGCCACCGGGCAGCAGCTCGAGCTCGATCGGGTGGTCGGCGCTCAGCAGACGTGCGTCGTGCACCGCCTCGGTCGCCAGCGCCAGCAGGTCGACCGGCTCCCGTGTCAACGGGCGTTGCTGGTCCAGTCGGGCCAGCAGCAGCAGGTCGTCGACCAGCAGTCCCATACGGGCCGCGGCCTGCTCGATCCGCTGCATCGCCTGCTGGGTCTGCGCTGGGTCGGCGGCGGCTCCCTGCCGGTAGAGCTCGGCGAATCCGCGGATGGTGGTGAGCGGCGTACGGAGCTCGTGGCTGGCGTCGGCAACGAACCGGCGCATCCGGTCCTCCGATGCGCGGGCCTGCTCCTCCGACCGCTGCTGGGCGGTGAACGAGTCCTCGATCCGTCCGAGCATTGCGTTGAGCGCGTTGCCGAGACGGCCGACCTCGGTTCGCTCGGCGACGACCGGAACCCGCTGGGTCAGGTCACCGCCGGCGATGGCCTCGGCCGTCTGCTCGACCGCTGTCAACGGCCGCAAGCTCGACCGCACGGCCCATAGGGCAACGAGGGCGAGGATGATCAACGCGATCGCGCCGACGACCAGGTCGATGGCGAGCAGGCGACCCACCGTCTCCTGGATGTCGTTGAGGGGAAGGCCCACAGCAACGCTGGAGACCGAGGTGGACGCGTTCGGGTTGACCGGGAGGACCAGGACCCGCCAGTCGGTGCCGCTGGCCGACCGAACGGTGAACGGCTCGCCGGAGACGTCGGCCAGCGTCGCGGCGTCCAGCGTGGGTATAGCCGGGGGATCGACGCCGGAGGGGAGGGCGGAGCCGAGAAGACCCAGCACATTTCCGTTGACGTCGTAGAGCTGGCCGAAGTAGACGGTCGGCGGCCGGAAGTCGTCCGGGTCCTTGCTGGTCCCGTCGACCCGGTCGGCCTTCGTGGCGGCGCTGTCTACTGCACCGATCGCGGTGAGGGGCCGGAGTGAGTCGACGAGCTGGCGGTCGATGCGACCGATGAGGTAGTCGCGGAGGACGAACGCCCCGGCGGCGCTGACGACGAGGACCGCCAACGCAGCCAGCGCCACAACGGACAGGACCAGCTGGGTCCGCAGCGGGGTGCGCTGCCGCAGGGTGGGTGATGCGGCAGCGTCGGTCACGACGCGTCCCGCGGCACCCGCATGACGTACCCGACGCCGCGGATCGTGTGCAGCAGCCGTGGGTCGGTGGTGTCGATCTTGCGGCGGAGGTACGAGACGTAGGACTCGACGACGTTGGCGTCACCGCCGAAGTCGTAGGCCCACACGTGGTCCAGGATCTGCGCCTTGCTGAGCACCCGACCGGGATTGGCCAGGAAGTAGCGGAGGAGCTGGAACTCCGTCGGCGACAGCGACACCGGCTCGCCGGCCTTCCAGACTTCGTGCGTCTCGTCGTTCAGCTCGACGTCGGCGAGAGACAGTGTGGTGGCGGCCGGTCCGCTATGGGGCCCGCCGGTGCGCCGGAGGACGGCGCGGATGCGGGCGACCACCTCTTCCAGGCTGAACGGTTTGGTGACGTAGTCGTCCCCACCGAGGGTGAGCCCCGCGACGCGGTCCTCTGTGGCGTCGCGGGCGGTCAGGAAGACCACCGGGGTGTGGACGCCATTGCCCCGCAGCTGCTTGACCACGGCGAAGCCGTCGAGGCCGGGCATCATCACGTCCAGCACGATGAGGTCGGGACGGGTCTTCGGGACCAGGTCCAGCGCCTCCCGGCCGCTGTGTGCGGTGTCGACCTCGAACCCGGAGAAGCGCAGCGAAGCGGACAGCAGCTCGACGATGTTGGGCTCGTCGTCGACGACCAGGAGCCGTGCCTCGGCGGGCCGCGTCGTACCCGTCTCCACGCTCACAGGGCCCTCATCTCTCCGCTGACGGCAGGCTGGCCTCGACGCTCACGGGACCACAGTGCCCGGACTGGGTGACCCCAGCCTGCCAGTTCCCTGTGAACTCCCTGTGAATCGCCGAGTGCACACCCCCAGGACACATCTACGCGTCGAGTGCACAGTCTGAGGAGAGATTCAGGCGTCGAGTGCGCAGTCTGCGAACACCACTGTCCGCAAACTGGGCACTCGACGTGGGCTTAGCCCAGGGCGTTGCGACGCCGGCCAACTCGGACGAGCACCAAGCCGACCAGCAGCATCAACAGCCCGCCCGCGAGGGCAGCGAACCCGTCAGCGCCGGTGTGAGGGATGTCCGACCCGTCGGGCCCGCTCGGTCCGGAAGGTCCGGACGGGACCAGGATGGTCTCCGACCCGAAGAAGTTGTTGCCTGGCACCGGGTCGGTGGCATCCGACACGACAGCCGCCTCGTTCAGCACGCCATCGCCGCTCGCCGGTGCCCGCAGCACCAGTGCAATCACCGGCGCCGTGTTCCCGGATGCGATCGAGGCACGCGTGCAGGTGACCGCCCGAGCGGCGTAGGTGCACGTCCAGCCCACCCCGGACGCCGAGACGAAGGTGGTGCCGGCCGGGATCGGGTCAGTGACCACGACCGACTTCGCCGCATCCGGACCGTTGTTGGTCACCGTGATCGTGTAGGCGAGGAGCTCGCCGGCGACAGCGGTCTTGGGGCCGGTCTTGACCAGCTGCAGGTCCGCAGCCGCGCCGACCGTAGTTGTGGTCTGGTCGGTGTTGTCGGTCGGATCCGGGTCCGTCGTGGCCGCCGACACTGTCGCCGTGTTGACTGCCTTGCCCTTGCCGATCGGGGCGGTCGCTTGGATGGTGATGGTTGGCGCCGTGCTCCCGGACACGATGGACGGACGCGTGCAGGTGACCACCCCAGCGGCTGCACCGCAGGTCCAGCCAGTGCCTGCCGCGGAGACGAAGCTGACGCCTGCCGGGAGGGTGTCGGTGACGGACACGGAGGTGGCCGTCGACGGGCCCGCATTTGACACGACCAGCGCGTAGGTGATGTCGCCACCGGCCGCAACGGTTGCGGTACCGGTCTTGACCAGAGACAGGTTGGCGAACGGTGTGACCGCGGTGGTGATCTGGTCGGTGTTGTTGGTCAGGTCCGGGTCGGCTGTCGCGGCGGACACGCTTGCGGTGTTCACCAGCGATCCGGTGCCGGTGGGCGCCGTGACGTCGATGGTGATGGATGGTGCGGTGCTACCGGCCCCGATCGACGGGCGGGTGCAGGTCACGATGCCGGCTGCCTCACCGCAGGTCCAACCAGTGCCTGACGCGGAGACGAAGGTCACGCCTGCCGGGAGAGCGTCGGTGACGGACACGGAGGTGGCCGTCGACGGACCAGCGTTGCGGACAGCCAACTGGTAGCCGATCGCACCGGCGGCGCCGACGCTCGCGGGGCCGGTCTTGGTGATCGACAGGTCGGCGAGTGCGGTGATGGTGGTGGTGATCTGGTCGGTGTTGTTGGTCAGGTCCGGGTCGGCTGTCGCGGCAGACACAGTCGCGGTGTTGACCAGCGACCCGGGACCGGCGGGCGCCGTGACGTCGACCGTGATGGGCGATGCGGTGTTACCGGCCCCGATCGACGGGCGGGTGCACGTGACGATGCCGACTGCCTCACCGCAGGTCCAACCAGTGCCTGACGCGGAGACGAAGCTGACCCCAGCGGGCAGCGTGTCGGTGACGGACACGGAGGCCGCCGTGGACGGCCCGAGGTTCGACACGGACAACGAGTAGGCGATGGTGCTGCCGGCGGTGGCTGTCGCGGGGCCGGTCTTGGTGATCGCCAGGTCGGCCAGTGCGGTGACGGTGGTGGTGATCTGGTCTGTGTTGTTGGTCAGGTCCGGGTCGGTGGTGCCGGCCGACACCGTGGCGGTGTTGACCAGGGAACCAGCGGCCGCGGGGGCGGTGACGTTGATCGTGATGGTCGGCGCGGCACCGGTCGTCAGGGAGGCCCGGGTGCAGGTGACCACGCCGGCGGCCTGGCCGCAGGTCCAGCCGGTCCCCGACGCCGACACGAAGCTGACCCCTGCGGGCAGCGTGTCGGACACGGAGACGGAGGTGGCAGTGGACGGCCCACCGTTGCTGACGTCGAGGGAGTAGGACACTGCCCCGCCTGCCGCAACGGTGGCCGGCCCAGTCTTGGCGATCGACAGGTCGGCTACGGCAGTGACCCCGGTGGTGGACTGGTCGGTGTTGTTGGTCAGGTCCGGGTCGGCTGTCGCGGCGGACACGCTTGCGGTGTTGACCAGCGATCCCGCAGCCGCCGGCGCGGTGACGTTGATCGTGATCGCGGGTGCGGTGGTGCCGGCCCCGATCGACGGGCGGGTGCAGGTGACCACGCCGGCGGCCTGGCCGCAGGTCCACCCGGTGCCAGATGCGGACACGAAGCTGACCCCAGCGGGCAGCGTGTCGGTCACGGACACGGAGGTAGCCGTCGACGGCCCGAGGTTCGACACGGCCAACGAGTACGCCACGGAGCCGCCTGCCCCGATGGTCGGCGGGCCGGTCTTGGTGATCGACAGGTCGGCCAGTGCGGTGACGGTGGTGGTGATCTGGTCGGTGTTGTTCGTCAGATCCGGGTCAGCGGTGGCCGCAGAGACCGTGGCGGTGTTCACCAGCGACCCAGCAGCAGCCGGCGCGGTCACGTTGACCGTGATGGTCGGCGCGGCACCGGTGGCTGCGGAGGCCCGGGTACAGGTGACCACGCCGACTGCCTGGCCGCAGGTCCAGCCGGTCCCCGACGCCGAGACGAAGCTGACCCCAGCGGGCAGCGTGTCGGTCACGGACACGGAGGTCGCCGTCGACGGCCCGAGGTTCGACACGGCCAACGAGTACGCAACCGCGCCGCCTGCCGTGACGGTGGCGGGTCCGGTCTTGGTGATCGACAGGTCGGCCAGCGGCGGTGACGGTGGTGGTGATCTGGTCGGTGTTGTTCGTCAGATCCGGGTCAGCGGTGGCCGCAGAGACCGTGGCGGTGTTCACCAGCGACCCAGCAGCAGCCGACGCGGTCACGTTCACCGTGATGGTCGGCGCGCTTCCGACGGTGAGGTTCGGTCGGGTGCAGGTGACCACGCCCGCCGCCTCACCGCAGGTCCACCCGGTCCCCGACGCGGACACGAAGCTGACGCCTGCTGGCAGCGTGTCCGACACCGAGACAGACGTGGCTGTCGAGGGGCCACCGTTCACAACGGCCACGGAGTAGCTGACGCCGCCGCCCGCCGTCACCGTGCCGGGTCCGGTCTTGGTGATTGCCAGGTCGGCGACGGCAGTCACGGTGGTGGTGATCTGGTCGGTGTTGTTGGTCAGGTTCGGGTCGGTGGTGGCGGCCGACACGGTGGCCGTGTTGACCAGCGAGCCGGTGGCGGCCGGAGCGGTGACGTTGACCGTGATGGTGGGGGCGGTGTTCCCGGCTCCGATCGACGGGCGGGTGCAGGTGACCACGCCAGCCGCCTCACCGCAGGTCCAGCCGGTCCCCGACGCGGATACGAAGCTGACCCCAGCGGGCAGCGTGTCAGAGACGGACACGGTCGTTGCAGCAGAAGGTCCACTGTTCGACACGGCGAGCTGGTAGGCAATCGCACCGCCGGCACCGATGGTGGCCGGCCCAGTCTTGGTCAGCGACAGGTCAGCGACGGCGGTGACGGTGGTGATGAGCTGGTCGGTGTTGTTGCTGAGGTTCGGGTCAGCAGTCGCGGCGGACACCGTCGCGTTGTTGACCAGCGATCCGGCAGCGGCAGGGGCGGTCACGTTGACCGTGATGGTCGGGGCGCTTCCGACGGTGAGGCTCGGGCGGGTGCAGGTGACGACGCCGGCTGCTTCACCGCAGGTCCAGCCGCCGCCGCTGGCGGACACGAAGCTGACGCCTGCGGGGAGCGTGTCCGACACCGACACCGACGTAGCGCTCGAGGGGCCGCCGTTGCTGACGGCGAGCTGGTAGGTGACGCCCCCACCCGCGGCGACGGTGGCGGGTCCGGTCTTGGTGATCGCCAGGTCGGCCAGGGCAGTCACCGTGGTGGTGATCTGGTCGGTGTTGTTGGTGAGGTCCGGGTCGGTGGTGGCCGCAGACACTGTGGCGGTGTTCACCAGTGACCCAGCAGCAGCCGGTGCGGTCACGTTGATCGTGACCGTGGGGGCGGTGTTCCCGGCTCCGATCGACGGGCGGGTGCAGGTGACGACGCCGGCTGCTTCACCGCAGGTCCAGCCGGTCCCCGACGCCGAGACGAAGCCGACTCCCGGCGGCAGGGTGTCGGAGACGGACACGGTGGTGGCAGCAGAGGGTCCGCCGTTCGACACGGCGAGCTGGTACGCAACTGCCCCGCCTGCTGCGACGGTGGCCGGCCCGGTCTTGGTCAGTGACAGGTCAGCGACGGCGGTGACGGTGGTGGTGATCTGGTCGGTGTTGTTGGTCAGGTCCGGGTCGGTGGTGGCCGCAGACACGGTGGCGGTGTTCACCAGCGATCCGGCGCTGGCAGGTGCGGTGACGTTGACCGTGATGGCCGGGGCAGCCCCGAGCGCCAACGACGCTCGGGTGCAGGTCACGACACCGGCTGCCTGGCCGCAGGTCCACCCCGTGCCGGAGGCGGAGACGAACGACACACCGGCGGGGAGGGTGTCGGCAACCGAGACCGAGGTGGCGGTGGAGGGTCCGCCGTTGCTGACGGCCAGGGTGTAGGCGATAGCCCCGTTGGCGGCCACCGTCGCCGGGCCGGTCTTGACCAGTGACAGGTCAGCGACCGCGGTGACGGTGGTGGTGATCTGGTCAGTGTTGTTCGTCAGGTCCGGGTCGGTGGTGGCCGCAGACACGGTGGCGGTGTTCACCAACGATCCGGCAGCAGCTGGGGCGGTCACGTTGATCGTGATGGTCGGTGCGGCACCGGTGGGCGCGGAGGCCCGGGTGCAGGTCACGACACCGGCTGCCTGGCCGCAGGTCCACCCCGTCCCGGATGCGGACACGAAGCTGACCCCAGCGGGGAGGGTGTCGGCGACCGAGACCGAGGTGGCGGTGGAGGGTCCGCCGTTGCTGACGGCCAGGGTGTACGCGACCGCGCCGCCCGCCGCGACGGTAGCCGGGCCGGTCTTGACCAGTGACAGGTCAGCCACCGCGGTGACGGTGGTGGTGATCTGGTCAGTGTTGTTCGTCAGGTCCGGGTCCGTCGTCGCAGCCGAAACGGTGGCGGTGTTCACCAGCGACCCGGCAGCGGCCGGCGCGGTGACGTTGATCGTGATGGTCGGGGCCGCTCCGGTGGTCAGGCTGGCTCGGGTGCACGTGACCACACCGGCGGCCTCGCCGCAGGTCCATCCGGTGCCGGAAGCGGACACGAAGGAGACCCCCGCGGGCAACGTGTCGGCGACCGAGACCGACGTGGCTGTCGAGGGGCCACCGTTCGATACCGAGAGGGAGTAGGCGATCGCTCCGCTGGCGTTGACGGTGGCCGGGCCGGTCTTGGTCAGCGACAGGTCAGCCAGGGCAGTCACCGTGGTGGTGATCTGGTCGGTGTTGTTCGTCAAGTCTGGGTCCGCGGTGGCGGCGGACACGGTGGCGGTGTTCACCAGGGACCCGGTAGCAGGGGCGGTGACGTTGATCGTGATGGTCGGGGCCGCTCCGGTGGTCAGGCTGGCACGGGTGCACGTGACCACACCGGCGGCCTCGCCGCAGGTCCATCCGGTGCCGGAAGCGGACACGAAGCTGACCCCCGCGGGCAGCGTGTCGGCGACCGAGACCGACGTCGCTGTCGACGGGCCACCGTTCGATACCGAGAGGGAGTAGGCGAAAGCTCCGCCGGCGCCGACGGTCGCCGGGCCGGTCTTGGTCAGCGACAGGTCAGCCACCGCCGTGACCCCGGTCGTGGCCTGGCCGGTGTTGTTCGTCAGGTCCGGGTCGGTGGTCGCGGCAGACACGGTGGCGGTGTTCACCAGCGATCCGGCGGCCGCGGGGGCGGTGACGTTGATCGTGATCGCCGGGGCGGCCCCGACCGCCAACGTGGCTCGGCTGCAGGTGACCACGCCAGCGGCCTCGCCGCAGGTCCACCCGGTGCCGGAAGCGGACACGAAGCCGACCCCGGCGGGCAGCGTGTCTGCGACCGACACGCTGGTGGCGGTGGACGGACCGGCGTTGGACACCGCGAGTGAGTACGAGACAGCCCCGCCGGCGCCGACGGTGGCCGGGCCGGTCTTGACGAGTGACAGGTCGGCGACCGGGGTGACGGTGGTGGTGAGCTGGTCGGTGTTGTTGGTCAGGTCCGGGTCAGTCGTGGCAGCCGAAACTGTGGCGTTGTTGACGAGTGAGCCGGCGGTCGCGGGCGCGGTGACGTTGATCGTGATCGCCGGGGCGGCCCCGACCGCCAACGTGGCTCGGGTGCAGGTGACCACGCCGGCGGCCTGGCCGCAGGTCCACCCGGTGCCAGATGCGGACACGAACGACACCCCGGCGGGCAGCGTGTCAGCGACGGAGACCGAGGTCGCCGTGGACGGTCCAGCGTTGGACACCGCCAGGCTGTACGCGATCGCGCCGTTCGCCGCGACAGTGGCTGGGCCGGTCTTCACCAGCGCGAGGTCGGCGACGGCGGTGACGGTGGTGGTGAGCTGGTCGGTGTTGTTGGTCAGGTTCGGGTCGGTCGTGGCGGCGGACACGGTCGCGTTGTTGACCAGGGAGCCCGCTGCCGCGGGGGCGGTGACGTTGATGGTGATGTTCGGTGCGGCGCCGGTGGTCAGGCTGGCTCGGGTGCAGGTGACCACGCCGGCGGCCTGGTTACAGGTCCAACCGGTCCCCGATGCGGACACGAACGACACCCCGGCCGGCAGCGTGTCAGCGACCGAGACCGAGGTCGCCGTGGACGGCCCAGCGTTGGACACCGCGAGGGTGTAGGCGACAGCGCCGCCGGCACTGACGGTCGCCGGGCCGGTCTTGACCAGTGACAGGTCGGCGACCGCGGTGACGGTGGTGGTCAGCTGGTCGGTGTTGTTGGTCAGGTTCGGGTCCGTCGTCGCCGCGGCGACTGTCGCGGTGTTGACGAGTGATCCGGCGGCGGCGGGTGCGGTGACGTTGATGGTGATGTTCGGCGCGGCACCGGTGGTCAGGCTGGCCCGGGTGCAGGTGACCACGCCGGCGGCCTGGTTGCAGGTCCACCCCGTGCCAGATGCGGAGACGAACGCAACCCCAGCCGGCAGCGTGTCGGCAACCGAGACGCTGGTGGCGGTCGACGGGCCGCCGTTGGTGACGGCCAGGGTGTAGGCGATGGCCCCGTTCGCAGCGACGGAGGCAGGCCCGGTCTTGACCAGTGACAGGTCAGCCACCGCGGTGACCGTGGTGGTGAGCTGGCCGGTGTTGTTGGTGAGGTTCGGGTCGGTCACGGCCGAGGACACCGTGGCGGTGTTGACGAGTGATCCGGCGGCGGCGGGGGCGGTGACGTTGATGGTGATGTTCGGGGCGGCACCAGTCGTCAGGGACGGTCGGGTACACGTGACGATCCCGGCTGCCTGGTTGCACGTCCAGCCCGTGCCGGATGCGGAGACGAACGACACTCCGGCGGGCAGGGTGTCGGTCACCGAGACCGATGTGGCGGTGGACGGGCCGCCGTTGCTGACGGCCAGGGTGTAAGCGATGGCGCCGCCAGCCGCAACGGTCGCCGGGCCGGTCTTGGTCAACGAGAGGTCAGCCACCGCGGTCACGCCGGTGGTGATCTGGTCGGTGTTGTTGGTCAGGTTTGGGTCTGCGGTGGCGGCCGAAACCGTAGCGGTGTTCACCAGGGGCCCAGCGGCAGGCGCGGTCACGTTGATGGTGATGTTCGGCGCCACACCGGTGGCCAAGCTGGCTCGGGTGCAGGTGACCACGCCGGCTGCCTGGTTGCACGTCCAGCCCGTGCCGGATGCGGACACGAAGCTGACGCCGGCGGGCAAGGTGTCCGACACGGAGACCGACGTCGCCGTCGACGGACCGGCGTTGGACACCGTCAGGGAGTACGCGACAGCTCCGCCTGCGCCGACGGTCGCCGGGCCGGTCTTGACCAGTGACAGGTCAGCCACGGCCGTGACGGTGGTGGTGAGCTGGCCGGTGTTGTTGGTCAGGTTCGGGTCGGTCGTGGCCGAAGACACGGTCGCGTTGTTGACGAGTGAGCCCGCTGCCGCGGGGGCGGTCACGTTGATGGTGATGTTCGGCGCTGCGCCAGTGGGCAGGCTGGCTCGGGTGCACGTGACGACCCCGGCGGCCTGGTTGCACGTCCACCCGGTCCCAGACGCGGAGACGAACGCAACCCCAGCGGGGAGGGTGTCAGCGACAGAGACCGACGTCGCCGTGGACGGGCCACCGTTGGTGACGGCCAGGGTGTACGCGATCGCCCCGTTCGCAGCAACGGTGGCGGGCCCGGTCTTGACGAGCGCGAGGTCGGCCACGGCCGTGACGGTGGTGGTGAGCTGATCGGTGTTGTTGGTGAGGTTCGGGTCAGTGGTGGCCGAAGACACGGTCGCGTTGTTGACCAGGGAGCCCGCTGCCGCGGGTGCCGTGACGTTGATCGTGATGGTCGGGGCGGCACCGAGCGCCAACGAAGCCCGGGTGCAGGTGACCACGCCAGCCGCCTGGTTGCACGTCCAGCCCGTGCCGGATGCGGAGACGAACGACACTCCGGCGGGCAGGGTGTCGGCGACCGACACGCTGGTGGCGGCCGACGGTCCGGCGTTCGACACGGCCAGGGAGTAGGCAATCGCTCCTCCGGCGCCGACGGTCGCGGGGCCGGTCTTCACCAGCGACAGGTCAGCGCACCGCGCCGCGCCCGCATAGCCGGGGATGCTTGCGTCGGTGATGGTCGCCGTTTGACCGGCCGACCCGGGCGCGGATCCGTACACGAGGTTGCCCGTCGTGGTGATGCCGTTCGCGCCGCCGGTCACGGACGTTGCCGTGGGGGCGCTCGACGTGAGGACCCAGCCGCCGCCCCCGCCGCCACCTGGACCGTGCGCCGACCCGGCGCCTGCCTGAGTGGCCCAGGCGTCTCCGCCGCGGCCGCCGTTCGCCCGAAGCGTGGCGCCAGTGAGCGAGCCCGAGGCGGAGGTCAGCAGGATCGTGCCGCCGGCACCGCCACCGCCACCCCCGTCGTTGGCCGTGAGCTGGTAGGCGTTGGCTCCGTTGGCGGAGATCGTCCCGGTGCCGGACACCGATCCGACCCGCGCGAACACCATGCCGCCGCCGGCCGCGCCACCGGCCTCCGGCGCGTCCCGTTGTTCATCGATCCGGCGCCGCCGCCCCCGCCCAGAAAAAGTCGGTCAGCCGCTGCCGGAACCGAGTCGCCACCCCAGCCGCCCCGCGGGAGGTTCGACGACCACGAGTTCCCTCCCGTGCCGCCGGCACCGCCGTTCCCGCCGCCGCCACCGCCGGTGTTCTGGTCGTTGTTGGACGGACGGCCGTCGGTCCCGCCGCCGCCCGCGTTGCCCGGAGCACCGCGGTCGGCGTCGCCGCCCGGGTAGCGGTCCCCGCCGGTCGTTCCGAGCGGAGTACCGGCAATGCCCTCGGCCTTGTTTCCGCCGGCTCCGGTAGTCGCGCTCACGACGTGGTCAGTGTTCGCCTGACCGCTCGCTCCGGTCCGGTTGATCCCGGGGGCGCCGCGGAACCCGAGGCCGTCCACCGACACCGTGCCGGCCAGAGTCAGGTCCTGCGCCACGTCGAACGCGAGCACTCCGCCGACGCTGCCGTTCCAGGCGAGGGCGGTGAGGCCCGAGCTGGTGGTCGCGGTGGTGTACGACGGCACGCGGATCACCTGGAACGTGCGCTGACCGGTCGTGGCCGTGGCGGCGGCAGTCCGGTAGGTGTTGAGGAGCCCGTTGCCGGCTCCGACGCCCTTGATCTGGACCGCCCCCGCGACGACTGCCGACGTCGCCTCGACGAACTCGTACCGACCAGACGCGTTGAGCGCAGTGACGCCGTTGGCCGGCGAGGACGCGACGCCGTCGCCGTAGGACGTCGTGTTGGTGAAGTTGATGTCGGCGTCCTGCATCTGGATCACCAGGAGGAGGTCGCCCGACGCGATGGCCGTCCCGGACCCGGCGCCGGCGCCGACGCTGATGGTGGTCGCGCCAGCCGCCGCCGTCCCCACCCCCGGGTGGTAGCGGTTGATCACGCCGGTCAGGGTCCCGCCGGCGCCGCCTCCGGGGATGATGCAGCTCGGGACCGCGAGCGCGGGCGTGCTCGTGGCCACGATGCCGACGAGGGGGAGGACGGACAGCGTGAGCGCGGACGCGATCGCTGCCGACAGTTTCCGGCTGGGGGATTTCAGACGCATGAGGGCGAATTCTCCCAAGGAACAGCCCCGGACTCGGGACGACACGGCGGGCAGGCGTCCAGCTTCCCGTGTCGGACCGGTCGGCCCCTAGCGCGGCCACCATTCGCCTGGCGTGAGGCTCGTCAGGCGATGCGACACGTCTTCTTTGTCTGTATTGCCCCGGTTTAGCCGCCCGCCGAGTGCACCCCCGCAGGACACCTCAGCCCATCGAGTGCACCCCCGCAGGACACCTCAGCCCGCCGAGTGCGCGGTCCGGCGTTTCGGCGTGCTAGGCGCCCGGCGGCCGGTAGTTGACGGCCTTCTGGACCGCGACGTCGACCTCTTCGGGAGTGAGCAGCGTGACCGTCTCGTACTTGGTCATCGCTCCTGAGGAACCCACCGTCGCGGCCACGACGGCGGCGTCGACGTTGCCGCCCGGTACGTCGACGATGACGTAGACGTCGGTGTCCCCGAAGGCGAAGTAGAAGCCCTCGAGCGAGCCACCCATCTCCTCGACCATCGTCGTGATCGCTTTGACCCGGCCGGTGCCGCCCTCCTTCATGATCCCCTTGACGCTGTCCGCGCTGTACGAGGCCTTGATGAGGTACTTGGACATGACTCACCTCTCGTCGGAATGCGGTGAGTCAACACCGGCCATCGAAGGCCGTCAACGCCCCTGTACGCGGCGCCAGTGGACCTTGTGGCCGGGCCCTCGCCGGGCCATCCTCGTCCCAGGCTGGCCGGTCCGGGGAAGGCCAGCCTGTCGTGGACATGTCGTGGAGCTGAGGACGAGGGCGGGGCCACCATGGCTCAGATCAAGCACATCGACCCGGAACAGATGCGGTTCCGACGCAAGGTGCTCGTGCCGCTGTTCAACAACCGGGCCGGGTACTGGTACCTGACCCGCGTCGCACCGAGCATCGACTCCACGGTGACGCCGAAGACCCGCGCGTGGCTCAGCTCCCTGCCGGGGACGCCGCTGCTGCTGTGCACGACGACTGGCGCCCGGACCGGCAAGCCGCGTACCCACCCGCTGATGTACTGGTCCCGCGGCGGGGACGTCATCCTCATGGCCTCGAACTTCGGTCGAGACGCCGACCCGGCCTGGCTGGCCAACATGCGCGCCAACCCGGTCGTCACACTGGAGTTCCGTGGCAAGCGCGGCCCGTACCGCGCCCGAATCACCAAGGGCACCGAGCGCGACGAGCTGTGGGAGAGGTCCAAGGACTACATCGCGAACTACCGCAGCTACGAGCAGCGGGTTGGCGGCAAGCGCGACATCCAGGTCGTCGTCTGCTCACCCATGCTCTGAGGGCACCTCTAGGTGTGCACTCGGCGGTCTGAGGGCACCTCTAGGTGTGCACTCGGCGGTCTGGGGGCGCCTGTGGGTGTGCACTCGGCGGTGGCTGGAGAGTGCTAGCCGGAGATGCGGACGCGGGCCAGCAGGTCGAGCACCTCGGGCCCGCCGACCGCCACCGTCGACGCGATCAGCCCGTCCCGCGCGCGCACCGCGCACGGTGTCCCGGGCGCCTGCAGCGCGTTCCCCGCGGCGAAGACCCGGTCGAGCGCGACCGGTGCGGTGATCCCGGCCGCCCGTAGGCCGTCCAGGTTGTCGTCGCGCAGCACGATCAGCAGCGACATGGCGTCCTGTCGTCGCGCCACGTCGCCCACGATGCTCTGACAGAAGCCGCAGGTGGTGTCCCAGAACAGCAGCACGGTGTCGTCGGCTCCGACGACGTCGGCCAGCGGCAGCGTCTGGCCGTCCACCTCGACCGACGCGGCTGGCAGCGGGTCGCCTTCGCGGACGGGTGGCGGCCCGATCACGACGTCAGCGGGGTCGGGGCGACCACTCGCGACGCGGTGCAGCCGCCGGACGTCCTCCGCCCCGTAGGCCGGAGGGCTCACGACCAGGCCGTCGCCGTTCACCACCAGGGCGCCGGGCGTGTACTCCACCCGCCACGTCTCGGTCACCTCGCCGTCGTGCGCCAGCACCTGCACGTCGCCGAACTTGCCGGCGATCGCGTCCCGCTCGCCGGGCGAGAGGACCACCACCGTCGGGCCGTCGGCGTCGGCCTGCCACTGCGTGAGGTCGTCTACCAGCTCACCGCACGCCTCGCAGTGCGGGGCGACGAACACGACCAGCGTGGCGCGGTCGTCGTGCAGCTGGGACGCCAACGGAACCGTGCGGCCCGAGGCGTCGACCCCGTCGACGCCCGGTGCCTGCCACG
The DNA here is from genome assembly GCA_963848085.1 of uncultured Actinomycetota bacterium. GTDB lineage: Bacteria > Actinomycetota > Actinomycetes > JAHEKZ01 > JAHEKZ01 > CAWKCE01. Next base: position 23,015 of record CAWKCE010000007.1, on the reverse strand, counting down.
GCACGAACTCCTGGGCCTGGCCGTGCGTATGGCCGGAGTGGCCGGCTTCGAGCTCCTCCACGCGCAACAACGCCTGCCCGTAGCGACGCAGCATCGTGAGGAAGACCCAGCCCAGCACCACCAACGCCACCGCCAGGACGACGACTGCAGACCACAGCCACGCCTCGGTCGCCGCGAGGCCGTCGAACGCGTCCGCCACCACCTGCCACGGCCAGCCCTGCACGGTCCCGCCCGCCAGCACGACACCGGCGACGGCCATCAGCGCCACGTTGCGCACCACCGACGACCACGACAGCGGCTCGGTGCTCAGCTGCCCGAAGCAGTGGCACTCCACCCGGTTCCCGCGGGTCAGGTTCACCGCGATGCCGACGGTGAACGCGGCCAGCATCCCCAGGGCCAGCACCGCCCCGGCGGTCACCCCCCAGCCCGTGGTCAGCAGCAGGACGGCCGACGTGAGCTCCACAGGGGCGAGCAGTGCGGCCGTCGGTCCGACGAGTGCGGCCGGCATGCCGAAGTCGGCCACCGCCTGGCGGGCGCCGGCGTGGTCGCGGAGCTTCGCGGCGGCGGAGACGACGAAGGTCCCGGCGAGCACCAGCCGAGCGATGAGGGCCACGATCTCCACGGCCGAACCCTACGTTCTCCCGCGCTGAGAGGGCGGCGCCGCCCGCGGCCATGCCTTGCCGGGTGTCGGCGACATCACCGGGGTCCCTTGTCCCGGTGCGGAAATGCGTCTAGGACTAGTAGTGCGGACTGCACGTGGTCGCCGGGATCCGTCAGGGCGGGGCCGGCCGCAGACAGGGGGACAGGGATGCGCGGGAACAGGACGATTCGACTGTCGATGGTCGCGCTGCTTGCCGGCGGCGTGGTGACAGGGCTGGTGAGCACGCAGGCCTCCGCCGCGCCCGTTCCCGACCCTGTCTGGCGGGCCGCGGCCGCCGCCCCGTTCACCGTTGTCGTCCTCCCGGACACGCAGTTCTACACGCGTGACTATCCGGCGACCTATCGGGCACAGACGCAGTGGGTGGTGAACAACCGGAACGCGCTGAACGTGGTCTTCGTGGCACACGAGGGGGACATCGTGCAGGGCGTGGGCAAGCGCCCTCACTGGATCGTGGCCGACTCCGCGCACGACACGCTCGACACGGCCGGGATTCCGTACGGCGTCGTTCCGGGCAACCACGACCAGACCCGCACCGGGGTGGCCAAGCTCTACGACAGCTACTTCCCGCCGTCCCGGTTCAAGAACGACCCCTGGTACCTCGGCTACCTCGGGGACTCGAAGTCCGGAGTTGCGCAGGGCACCGGGATGGACAACGTGTCCGATGCCGGCGTCGACAGGCTCAACAAGGACAGCTACCAGCTCGTGCAGGCCAGCGGCGTCCGTCTGGTGTTCATCAACCTCGAGATGGACATGCCCGGCTACTCGGTTGCCTGGGCGCAGCGGGTGATTGACGCGCAGATGGCCGTCAACTCCAACACCGAGTTCGTGCTGGTGACGCACACGTTCCTCACCTCGAAGGGCGTCCGGGCGACCACGCCCTGGTGGCGGGCGGACGGCACTTCCGCGGAGCAGGTCTGGCGGACGCTGATCCAGCCGAACTGCAACGTCCACCTCGTTCTCAGCGGGCACTACTCGTCCGAGCGGCTTCGCACCGACACGAACGCCTGCGGCGAACCGGTGCACCAGGTGCTGGCCGACTACCAGAAGCGCCCCCACGGTGGCGACGGCTGGCTGCGCTACCTGACCTTCCAGCCGTCGGCCAACAAGATCGACGTGTTCACCTACTCACCCACGCTCGGTCGCTACGAGTCGGACAAGAACAGCCGGTTCTCACTCGCGCTCACCATGCCGTGAGGGTTTCGGGCGCGGGTGCGGTCACGTGACGTTGAGTGCGTAGGACGACCCCTCGCGGGTGAAGCCGAGGTGGCCGTAGTACGGCTGCACGATGTCCGGCGGCGTGAGTACCCGGCGGAACCCCCGGTCGCGGAACAGGCCGCTGCGCCGGTAGACGAACTCGCCAGGGGTGAAGTCGCGGAACCGCGGCGTCGCGTAGTCGAGCTCGACCTGGGCCACGCCGTCGCCGGCGTCGCGGACGACGACCACGCCGACCGTCTCGTCGCCCCGGGTGACGAGGAACGCCTCGCGGTCGTCCTGAGCCCCGGACCAGCTGAACGTCGGGAAGTACTTGGCGATGTCGCGTCGGTGCTCGGAGAGCATGTGCTGGAGCCAGGCGTCCGACGTGCCGACCGCGAGCACCTGGAAGGCGTGCTCGTCGTGCCGCTGCATGAGCAGCTTGCGGATGAACCACAGGTTGATCGCGCACAGCGCCACGTTCATGGCGACCATCGGCCAGATCTCGAGGATCCCGTTGAACACGATCAGAACGACGCACGCGATCGTGTTGAGGATCCGGAACCGCAGCACGCGCGCCTGCATGAGGGAGAAGATGAGAAGTGCCGACCCCAGCCACCCCAGCGCGTCCAGCCAGTCCATCCCGGCAGGCTACGGCCTCCCCATCCCTACGCCAGGCCGCCACAACCACCCCGTGCGCCCATGAATCCTGGCGGCCTGGCGTTGCTTGGGGCGCTCACCGGCGCTCAGCGGCGCTTGGGGGCGCTCAGGGGCGGGTGTCAGGGGCGGGTGGTCGTGGTGTGACGATCGGGAATGCCGGGTCGACGTCGCCGACGACGCCCATGAGGCGTGCGACGTCCTGAGGGTCGCCTTCAATCTCCACCTGCCCACTGGCCAGGGCGCTCGCGAGGTCGACCGACTGCCCGACGATCCCGATGAGCAGGGCTCGGGTCAGTCGCAGCGTGGTGCTGCCCGGCTCGGGAGCGGACGCACGCCGGTGAATGAGGGTTCCGTTGCGCAGCTCGGTCACGTAGGTCTGGTCGAGATCGGTGAACAGCCACGACACCGTCAGGCGCTCGTCCCAGGCGCGTGGCCCGTCGATGCGCACCGCGATCGAGGAGAAGACCTGGTCGACCGTGAGGGCCGACGCCAGGCCGGCCCCCGAGACCGGCGTGCCGAAGATCCCGTGGCGCAGCTCGTGCGCTCCGGCGAGGTAGACGCTGCGCCAGGTGCCGTTCTCGCTGGCGTACCCCAGCTGCTCGAACGTGTCGGCCTGCAGGGCTGCGGCGTCGGTGTTTGCCGGGTCGTCGAAGACGATCCGGTCGAGTACTTCGGCGGCCCAGCGGTAGTCGCCGTGCTCGTACGCGTCGCGGGCGATACCGAGGGCGGCGCTTGGTCCGCCCATGGCGGCGACGTAGCGGTGGGCTGCCTCGACCGGCGGGTGCTGCCACAGGTGCGCCGGGTTGCCGTCGTACCAGCCCATGTATCGCTGGTAGATGGCCTTCACGTTGTGGCTGACCGACCCGTAGTAGCCGTGGGTGTGCCAGGCCGCCTCGAGTGCAGGGGGCATCTGGAACATCTCGGCGATCTCGGCCCCGACGTACCCCAGGTTGAGCAGGCGCAGCGTCTGGTCATGGAGGTACGAGTACAGGTCGCGCTGAACCGACAGGAACTCAACGGCGCGTTCGCGGTCCCACGTGGGCCAGTGGTGGGAGGCGAAGACCACGTCGAGCTCGCCACCGAACAGGTCAATCGTCTCGGTGAGGTAGTCCGCCCACGCGCGGGCATCGCGCACCTCCGCGCCCCGCAAAGTGAGAATGTTGTGCAGCGTGTGCGAGGTGTTCTCCGCCGTGCACAGGGCGCGGAAGTCCGGGAGGTAGAAGTTCATCTCCGAGGGCGCCTCAGTGCCGGGGGTGATCTGGAAGACGAGGCGAACCCCGTCCACGTCCAGCTCCTGCCCGGTGTGGTCGACGTCGACGGTTGGCGGGATCAGACTGACTTCGCCGGTGGACGTGGTCTGACCCAGGCCGGCCCCGATCTGTCCGGCCGGGCTCTTCGACAGTGCTGCCCCGTACATGTACCCGGCGCGCCGGGTCATCGCTGCCCCCGCCATCACGTTCTCGGAGATCGCGTGCTCCATGAACCCGGTCGGGGCGATGATCTGCACGCGTCCGGACTCGACCGCCTCGTCGTTGACGATCCCCTTCACCCCGCCGAAGTGGTCGATGTGGGAGTGCGTGTAGACCACGGCGACTACGGTGCGGTCACCTCTCAGCTGCTGGTAGAGCGCCCAGGCGGCCGCCGCCGTTTCGACACTGATCAGCGGGTCGACGACGATCGCGCCCGACGACGTCTCGATGATGCTCATGACCGACAGGTCGTAGCCCCGCACCTGATAGATGCCGGGTACTACCTCGTACACGCCGTCTTTGATGAGCAGCTGACCCTGGCGCCACAGGCTCGGATGAGCCGTGGGTGGGCACTCGCCGGTCAGGAACCGGTAGGCGTCCAGGTCCCACACCACCCGGCCGTCCGCCGCCAGCACCTGCCGGACGTCGCTGCGGCCGAGGAAGCCGCGTTCGGCGTCCGCGAAGTCCTGCGTGTCCGCCAGTGGCAGATGCTCCGCCGCAGCCGCGATTGCACCCATGGTCGCTTCAGTTGCCTCCATAGGGAGACCGTATCCAGGCGACCGGCGGGTGGCGCGTCGGGACGAGCTCCCCCGTCCAGCCGGACCTGATCCGCTGCGGCATGGAGCGCACCATGGGTGCGGGCGGGCCTAGTCTTTCCGCCGACGGTCGGCATCACGCCGAGCCGATGCGCGTCGAAGGGACCCAGAGCATGCCCGCGAAGAAGGCGAAGCCGGAGTCAGACGGGTTCACTGCGGACGAGCGCGCCGCGATGAAGGAGCGGGCCGCTGAGCTTCGCGCCGAGGGCAAGAAGGGCGCCAAGAGGGCTGACGGCCTGCAGGCCGTCCTGGACGCGATCGCGAAAATGGCGCCGGAGGACCGTGCGCTCGCCGAGCGCGTGCATGTCACGGTGACGAAGACCGCGCCCGAGCTGTCACCCAAGACCTGGTACGGCATGCCTGCCTACGCGAACGCGGACGGCAAGGTGGTCGTGTTCTACCAGGATGCGGGCAAGTTCAAGTATCGGTACTCGACCGTGGGCTTCCAGGAGGCGGCGAACCTGGACGACGGCGACCTGTGGCCGGTGTCGTACGCGCTGGTGAAGTGGAGTCCCGCGGTGGAGAAGATGGTCGTCGCGCTGGTGAGGGCCGCGATCTCCTGACCTCTGCCGAGGCCCCCGGTCGCCGCCCCCCGGGTGACCACGCCAGACCGCCAGACTGCATCGTTCCCCGCAGGGACCGTGGCGGCTCGGCGTATCTTCGGGGGCTTGGTTCCGCTTAGCAGAGGGAGACGCCGTCGGCATGGCCACGAGCAAGAACGCACCATCAGCAGCACGGAACGTTGCCGACAGCCATGACCTGATCCGCGTCCACGGCGCCCGGGTGAACAACCTGAAGGACGTCAGCGTCGAGATCCCCAAGCGCCGGCTCACGGTGTTCACCGGCGTCTCGGGATCCGGAAAGAGCTCGCTGGTGTTCGACACGATCGCCGCGGAGTCGCAGCGGATGATCAACGAGACCTACAGCACGTTCGTGCAGGGGTTCATGCCGAATCTGGCGCGTCCCGAGGTCGACGTGCTCGAAGGGCTGACCACCGCGATCATCGTCGACCAGGAGCGGCTGGGTGCGGACGCCCGCTCGACGGTCGGCACCGCCACCGACGCGAACGCGATGCTGCGCATCCTGTTCAGCCGGCTCGGGAAGCCGCACATCGGCTCGCCCAACGCCTTCTCCTTCAACGTCGCCACCGTCCGGGCAACCGGTGCCATCACCGTCGAGCGCGGCGCCGGCAAGACCCAGACGAAGAAGGCCACCTTCAACCGCCTCGGCGGCATGTGCCCGCGCTGCGAGGGTCGCGGCTCGGTGACCGACTTCGACCTCACCGCGCTCTACGACGACAGCCTGTCGCTCAACGAGGGTGCACTCACGATCCCCGGCTACAGCATGGACGGCTGGTACGGCCGCATCTTCCGCGGCTGCGGCTTCTTCGACCCGGACAAGCCCATCCACAAGTTCACCAAGAAGCAGCTCTTCGACCTGCTCTACAAGGAGCCGACGAAGATCAAGGTCGACGGGATCAACCTGACCTACGAGGGCCTGATCCCCAAGATCCAGAAGTCGTTCCTGTCCAAGGACCCCGACGCGATGCAGCCGCACATCCGCACCTTCGTGGACCGGGCCGTCACCTTCGCCGTCTGCCCCGACTGCCTCGGCACCCGGCTCAGCGACGAGGCGCGCTCGTCGAAGATCAAGAAGATCAACATTGCCGACGCCTGTGCGATGCAGATCAGCGACCTCGCCGCGTGGGTGCGAGGGCTGACGGAACCGTCCGTCGCCCCCTTGCTCGCGGCGCTGGGGCACACGCTCGACTCGTTCGCCGAGATCGGGCTGGGCTACCTGAGTCTGGACCGGCCGTCGGGCACGCTGTCCGGCGGCGAGGGGCAGCGCGTCAAGATGATCCGCCACCTCGGCTCGGCGCTGACCGACGTCACCTACGTGTTCGACGAACCGACGGTCGGCCTCCACCCGCACGACATCCAGCGGATGAACAACCTGCTGCTCCAGCTGCGGGACAAGGGCAACACCGTGCTCGTCGTCGAGCACAAGCCGGAGACGATCGCCATCGCCGACCACGTCGTCGACCTCGGCCCCGGTGCGGGGGCGGCGGGCGGCGAGGTGGTGTTCGAGGGCACCGTGGACGGACTGAAGGCCAGCAGCACCGCCACCGGCCGACACCTCGACGACCGGGCCCAGCTGAAGCCGGCGGTGCGCACGCCGAGCGGAGTGCTGGAGGTGCGCGGCGCCAGCACCCACAACCTGCAGGACGTCGACGTGGACATCCCGCTCGGCGTGCTCGTGGTGGTGACCGGCGTCGCCGGGGCCGGGAAGAGCTCACTGGTCCACGGCTCGGTGTCGGGACGTGACGGGGTGGTGTCGGTCGACCAGACGCCGATCCGGGGCTCGCGGCGAAGCAACCCGGCGACCTACACCGGGCTGCTCGACCCGATCCGCAAGGCGTTCGCGAAGGCCAACGGCGTGAAGCCGGCGCTGTTCAGCGCCAACTCCGAGGGCGCCTGCCCCGGCTGCAACGGTGCCGGCGTCATCTACACCGACCTGGCGATCATGGCCGGCGTCGCGACGACCTGCGAGGAGTGCGAAGGCAAGCGGTTCCAGGCGTCGGTGCTGGAGTACACGTTCGGCGGGCGCAGCATCGCGGAGGTGCTCGCCATGTCGGTGACGGACGCCGAGGCATTCTTTGGCGAGGGTGAGGCACACACGCCGGCCGCCCACATCATCCTGGAGCGGCTGGCCGACGTCGGGCTCGGCTACCTCAGCCTGGGGCAGCCGCTGACCACGCTGTCCGGCGGTGAGCGGCAGCGGCTCAAACTGGCGACCCACATGGGCAAGAAGGGTGACGTCTACGTCCTCGACGAGCCGACCACCGGCCTGCACCTCGCCGACGTCGAGCAGCTGCTCGGCCTGCTCGACCGGCTGGTCGACTCCGGCAAGTCGGTGATCGTCATCGCGCACCACCAGGCCGTCATGGCGCACGGTGACTGGGTCATTGACGTCGGCCCGGGTGCTGGCCACGACGGCGGCCGGGTGGTGTTCGAGGGGACACCCGCCGACCTCGTCGCCGACCAGTCCACCGTCACCGGCGAGCACCTTGCGGCCTACGTCGGCGGGTGACCCGTGGCAGCTACATCGCGCTGACCGGCTGCCGAGCCGAGGCTGCGGGAACGGCGGGGGTCGATGCCGGAGCTGCTCGGAACCCACGGGCGATCAGCCAGATCGCCAGGACCATCTCCTGGACCGCCAGCGGTAGCACGAGCAGCACCTGGACGGTCGACGTGGCCGTGATGGCCCCGTAGATCGCCAACACGTACGCCGTCAGGTACGGGGCAACCGCGACCAGACCCCAGACGGCCAGCCACGACGGAACGAGCTTGGCGCGCAGCAGCGCCGAGTAGAAGAGCAGAGCTCCGAGGCAGAACACGATCGCGGTGACGGCGTCCATACTCTCGCCCTTGATCAGGACGGTCCCGAGCTGGGTGGCTGACCCCTCGGCCGCTGCCCCTTGTGCCGATGCGTCCGCCAGACCGACGAGAGCCAGCCATCCGGCGGCCAGGACGAGGTACGACGTCGTTTCGAGCGCCCCGCGGAACACCAGGTACCCGGTCGCGAGAACCTCGTCGGTTCGGCGGAGGATCGGGAACACCAGGACGGCGACCATGGCCAGCGACACCGCCATCACCAGGATCGCCAGCGCACCCGTGACCAGCTGGCTCTCGTGCGCAGCGACGGCGACCAACGGGTCCGTGGCGTCGCGCACGCTCGCGGTCAGGGCCAGGCTGGCCACGCCCGCCACCGTGCCGACGATGTACAGCACCCCGACCGCGATCGCAGTCCTGCGGTGGGCTCTCATCGAGTGCATGTTTGCGGGCATGCTGACCATCTCCTGCGTCCATCGTTCAGACGACGTGCAGACGACTTCACCCTCGCAGCACGCCGTTTCGCGGAACAGGGACGAAGGTCGGAAATCCTGAGGTTGGCGACGCATGTGGGCCCGCGGCGTGGTCGACACGAGTCCGTTCGCCTCGCCGTCGGGTGCGCAGCGCTGCGCCCTAGCATCGGGAGGTGATCACTGAACCCGGCGCGACGGTCGTCCTGTGCTACGGCGACTCCAACACGTACGGGGCACCGGCGAATGTGGACGGACCGGTTCGGCTTCCGTCCGACGTGCGGTGGACCGGACAGCTGCAGCGGCTGCTCGGGGACGCCTACTCGGTCATCGAGGAGGGTCTGAACGGGCGAACGACGGACGTGGAGTACATCGACCGTCCGGGCTGTAACGGCTTGCCGTACTTCGTCCCCTGCCTGCTCAGCCACGCGCCGATCGACGTGGTCGTCATCATGCTTGGCACCAACGACCTCAAGGTGCAGTTCGACCGCTCCCCGGAGTCGATCGCCGGAGCACTGGGCCGGTATGTCGACGCGATTGAGATGGATGCGCGGAACCGCGGTGGCGCCCCACCAAAGCTCGTTCTGGTCAGCCCGGTCCACATCGACGACAGCCGCCCGGCGTTCGTTGAGCTGAACGGCGACGACTTCGACGCCGCCTCAGTCGAGAAGTCGCGCCACCTCGGTGCGGAGATCGGCCGACTGGCTCAGCTTCGGGGCGCCTCGTACGCGGATGCGGCCGACGCCGCGGTGGTGGGGGACGACGGGATCCACGTCAGCGTCGACTCGCAGGCGAAGTTGGCCGACCTCATCGCCGAGACGGTCAGGCGAGCCGTGTCCGAAGACTCATGAGCCTTCCGTCCGGGCGCCGAAGGCGACGCCCGGACATGAGAGGGCTCAGTAGACGGTGAACGGCTGCACAATCTTGGTCGCCCGCAGGTACTGAGTGCCCGCGAACTTGACCCGGTACTTCCCGGACTTCTTCACCGTCCTCTTGCCGAAGTTGTAGTTGTAGAGCTTCGACACCTTGGTCGTGTCCACCTTGGTGAACTTCTTCTTGCCTTTGGGCTGGAACCACAACGTCAGCGTCTTGCCCTTCACGCCGGCGTTCTTCGGATAGAAGGTGCCGTAGAACTTCATCTTGTAACCGGGGTGTGGGGCATAGGGAGCGTTCGACACATAGATCTTCGTCCGGTGCTGGACGATGAAACTGGTGCGTGCGATGGGCGTCGTGGTGTAGGTGACCCCACCCTTCGGCACCGCCTCGAACTTGACTCGGTACTTCCCGGGTGGGTTGGAGTTGCTCGCGCGGTAGGCGACCTCGAACATCCGTGAGTCGCCGACGGTCGTCCCCGAGCTGTTGTAGGGCCCGTACGTACCGCCGCCTGGGATGAAGACGGTGTACGTGGCGTAGTTGATCGTGGCGTCAGGGTCGTGGAAGGTCGCGCTCATGGTGGTCGTCGCGCTGCCATTGATCTGGATCAGGATCTTCTTGGGTGTCGCCGAAGCCGACGTCACAGTGGGATCGACCGCCGCCGACGCGGCGGGCGCCACCACCAGCCCTGATACGGCAAGCGCCGCAATGGTCATGATCGCAGTGATGAAACGGCGCATGCGGCCCCCTGGGCTCGGCTGTTTCGTAGGCAACCTAGACAACCAACGCTGTAGCCACAAGGGTTATGGGCAATTGCCCGCAATCCCCGCAGCTGCTCCCGGTGAAGCCGCGGAGGCGGATTCCCCAGGAAATCATGGGGTTTCGCGCGTTGGCAACGCTGTCCAACGCGGTGCACAAGTTGATGTGTTGTCAGTCCAGTCCGACAACATCACCGAATTGCACGTTGTCACTCTCCTCACCAACTGGGTCACTGTCCGCAGTCAGCAGCTCGATGCCGCCCGCGCAGATCAGCAGCGCACACGCGGGGACTCATCGCGCTTCCTGTCCCAGCAGCCGCTTCGAATGTCTGCGGCTAGGACGTGACAGTGAACGCCTGGTACATGCCGTTGGCGTAGTGGTTGCGGAGGTTGCACACCAGCTCGTATCGACCGGCCGGCAGGTCTATCGTGACCCAGCCGACGGTTCCGGCCTCGATTCCTTCACCGGATCCGGCCGCACAGGTTGCGGATGCTTCACCGAGGCTGTCCGACTCGTCGACCTGACCGTCCTCGCCAGGGACGCGCTGTCCGGCCCGCTCGCCCGGACCTAACGGGAGCACGACCAGCTCATGCGTGCGCCAGCCCATGTTGCCGACCACGAAGCTGATCTCACCAGCTGTCACGTCAGCCGGGATCGCCCGAAGCATCATGTGCCCACCCAGAGGGGCGACGCCACCCATCATGTGCGTCATCCCCATGTCCCCGACCATCACGTAGACCGTGGTGCCGGGCAGCGACGAAGGGGCCTCGCAGCTGAGTCGCGAGAGGTGGTAGCCAAGCGGCGCGTCACCCATCATCCCGCCACCGAACCCGCCCATCATCCCGGGCTGGGTGCCGCCAGCGTTGCCCATCATTCCGTGGCCGGTCCCCGAGGCTGTCGAACAGCCGCCGACCATGAGGGCGAGCAACGTCGCTGCCACAGCGGTGAGGGCCCGTGCAGTTCGGCCTCGAATCACCGCCTCAGGAGACCTGAGGGAGGCAGCCTGCGCAAGAGCAGAAATGCCCCCCGAGAGTCACGTGGCTTTGGCCTCTGGGCGGGGCCTCCCACGGGTGACATACATGAGGGAGGAGGCGAGGGTCATGCGCAGGCTTCCTGCCCAACTTGTTGCGTTGGTCACCGCGGTTGCCTTCACCTTCGGCTGCGGAGGGGCTCCCCAGCCGACAGAGGCGGCGAGTCCGAGTCCTTCGGAGATGTCGGCGTCGTCGTCCCCGACGGCCACGACAACCCGGAAACCCCACCCGGAAGGGTGGCGCGCACTTCCGAAGGCGCCGACGAGCCTCGGGCTGATCAACGTGTGGACGGGTCGGATGGTGCTCGCGTCGCTCGAGGCGTGCTGCCAGAACATGGACGGCGACGTCATCTACGCCTACCGCCCGGGCACTCGCACCTGGCGTGCGATGCCCCGTTACCCCCATGGAGCCCGTGTCCGCTCCGCGTTCGTGTGGACGGGAACCGAGCTGATCCAGGTGGGGGGCTCCCGAGAGGTCCCGAATCCGGGGGGCCCCTGGCAGCTGGTCACCACCCGGAACGGCATGGCGCTGAACCCGCAGACCCGACAGTGGCGCCCGATCGCGGACGCGCCGAGCGACGTGCCGATCCAGATCGTCGTCTGGACGGGCGACGAGGCGATCTTTGCCGACGGCACGAGCCTGCTCCGCTACGACCCGACAACCGACAGGTGGACCACGGGGGAGCCGCTGCCGGGCGTCGAGCGCGGTCAGCCGACTGTGGTGTGGACAGGCAAGGAGGTCGTGGTGTGGGGAGGTTCCACCCTCGTGCACGGCAAGCGCTTCGACACCGAGATTTCCTTGCGTGACGGATACGCCTATCGTCCCGACCGCGACCGCTGGCGGCTGCTGCCCGCAGCACCCATCGGGGCCTGGGGATCGGTCGGAGTGTGGGACGGCCAGGAGGTTCTGGTCTGGGGCGGCGGTGCCACCCGGAACCAGGGCGCGGAGCGGTTCACTCAGGACCAGGGTGCGGCCTACGACCCCGCGACGAACACCTGGCGCCAGCTACCGCAGGCACCCGTCGCCAAGTACCAGAGCTACGTACTGACCGGAGCCTGGACTGGCCGTGAGCTCGTCGTCTTCACCGGCCGCGGCGGAGGTGCCGCGTTCACCCCGAAGACGGACACGTGGCGACCGCTTCCCCCAGGGCCGAAGGAGTGGCTGGGCGGCCTCAGGTCTGTGTGGACGCAGCGCTCGCTGGTGGTGCTTCCGCAGTCCTTCGGGTCCCAGGGCTGGGAGTACTTCCCCGGTTACTAGTCGGGACGTCGGGGCGGCGCGGAGCAGGCCCACCAGGTGACCATCCCGACGATCAGGACGGGTTCGGGTCGAAGGTGCCGGCGTCGAGGGCCGCGATGAGGCCGTCGACGAGTCGGTCGAAGCTGCCGGAAACGTCCTGGGGGAGACCGAAGCCGCCGCCAGTCTCGAGAGCGAGGAAGCCGTGCAGCCCCGCACGAATCGCGCGAGTGGCGTCGACCGCGCTCTCGCCTGACAGCCCGTACCCGGAGAGCACACCGAAGACCACGTCGACCGCAGCGGCGCTGGCGGCCAGGTCGTCGGGGTCGTCGGCCGCCGGTGCTCGCACGGTCGCCGCATACCGGCCGGGATGCTCCAGCGCCCAGGACCGGTAGGCGTGGCAGACCGCCCGGACTGCGTCGTCACGCGAACGACCGATGGCCGCGCGCCCCGCGACCGTCGCGAGCTCGAGCTTGGCCCGCACGGCGATGCTGCGCTGCAGGCCGGCCATGCTGTCGATGTGCTTGTAGAGCGACGGCTGCCGCACGCCGAGCCGTTCGGCCAGCGCGGCGAGTGTCAGCTGACGCAGGCCCACCTCGTCAGCCATCTGCTCGGCCTCGACGACAACGCGGTCCTCGGTGAGACCGGCTCTAGGCACGCGAGGCAACCTCAGCCAGGAAGCCCAGAACGGCTGGGGCGACGACGTCCGGACGCTGGGACTGCGGGTAGTGGCCGGCCTCGGCGACCATGGTCACCTTCCCGCCGAGACGCGCGGCGATCCACTCCGCCTCGGCCTTCGGGTCGGGGAAGTCCGGGTCGAGCTCGCCCATCACGACCAGCGACGGTGCGCGCACGGCGTCGAGCCGAGCCTCCGCCACGTCATGGTCGAGCTGGGCGATGAGCCGGGCGAACGCAGCGGTGTGACCGGGCTGCTTCATAGCGGCCGCGACCTGCGCCAAGTATGCGTCCTGGTCAGCTGCGGGCCGGCCGGCGTAGAGCTTGGGCAGGTACATCTTCCACATCGCACCGGCCCACGGCCGGGCCATAGCGACGCGGACGAGCAGCTTCTGCATCGCGCTCGCGGTGTCGCGGACGAACGGCCCGACCAGGACCATCCCGTCCACCAGGTCAGGACGTTCGGCGGCCGCATACACCGCGGCTCCCGCGCCCATCGAGTTGCCGACGACGACCGCCGGGCCGCCGAGGGTCTCGATCAGGGCGAGGACGTCGCCGGCGGTCTCGGCGTCGCCGTAAGAGGAGAAGGTGGTGTCGCTGTCACCGTGACCGCGTAGGTCGGTGGCGGCGACGCGGTAGCCGGCGTCGCGCAGGGCCGGGGCCAGGAAGCGGTAGGTGGCGCGGAGGTCTCCCATACCGGGGACCAGGACGACCAGCGGGCCGTGCCCGTCGACGTCGTAAGCGATGCGCCCATCGGATCGGGTCAGGAACTGCGTGGTGTCTGGTGTCATGCAGGTAAGATAGATAGCCTGGCGGCTAATGTCAATAGCCAATCCAGGCAGCGGGCAGGTCAGTCTCGGCGCTGGGCAACGAAGACGAACTCCAGACCGGGCCGATCGGGAGCGTCTCGCACGTCGAGGAGGGCAAGATGCGTGGCTTCCAGCGACGCCTCGATCTCGTCTCGAGTGCGAAACCGGAGCGTGGACTCCGACGTGACGAGCTCCCCTGCGATGTCGAAGGTCGTGGTGAACCGGACCAGTTGGCCGGCGACATCCGTGACCTCGGTCCAACTCTCGACGGTGCCCACCCCGGCGACCTGGGCGCGGGCGATTGACTCGTCCTTGGTCCAGGACTGCCAGGCACGGCAGGACGGGTCCCGGACCTCGAATGCCAGCCGGCCGCCCGGGCGCAGGATCCGACGAGCACCGCGAAGCGTGGTGATCCAGTCGTCGTCAGTCAGGAACACCTGGGCAACGTTGCCGGTCATGGTGACCAGGTCTACGGCCAGTGGAGGCAGGTGATGGCCGTCTCCGAGGAACCAACGCACACGATCGGCGCCGGGCTTCCTGCGGGCTACCGCCAGCGAGGCGGCCGCCGGGTCCACCCCGACGACCTCACGACCCTCCCGAGCGAGCAGGCAGGCGAACGTGCCTGTCCCGCAGCCGAGGTCGAGAACCGACGAGGCCTCGAACTCGGCCGCCATCGCGACGTAGGCGTCGAGGTCGCGTCGATCGGGATCGAGCGGGTCGTAGAGCTCGGCCAGACGCGGCTCTGCAAACAAGGCGTCGACCACAGTGCCAACGTACAAGCGTTCGCAGGTGTGACTCCCGCCCGATGTCAGGCTTAGCTCACTCGGTCAGCACGAGCCACTTCCTGCCGTCGATGAGCTCACGCGCCGCGTCGAGGTGTCCAGCGTGGACGGCGGTCTCGGTCAGCACGTGCAGGATCACCTCCCGGACGTTGTCGAGCCGCCATGACCCGAACAGCTCTTCCGGCCACCAGGCGGGCGCGGTATCCAGCGGGGTGGCGCTGAGGATCGTGTTCGCGAGGTCGATCTGCTCCCGGTACAGATCGAAGACCGCCTGGGCCGGCACGTCGGTGCCGACCTGCCAGGCGTCGTCGGCTTCCTCGGCAACCTGGTCGATGACGGCCTGCTCGCCGGCGACCACGCCGCGGAACCAGAAGCGCTCGTCGTCGAGCGCGAGGTGGCGCACCAGCCCCAGGCAGCTCCATCCCGAGGGCAGCACCGGCCGCCGCAGGGCCTCCTCGTCCAGGCCCTCCAGGATCCCGAGCACGTGTTCCCGCTGAGCGTTCAGGTAGGCAAGCAGCGTCTGGGTCTCATCTCCTGCTGGCGGTTGCGGCATCGGTTCCCTCCTCGTGGAGCCACCGACCCTTGCACATGCCGCAGCGAGGCAGTCGAACTCGAACTGACCGTGATCCAGGTCGCGCGGGCTGCGGCGACGACGCCTCCCGACTCGTCCCACAGCACAGAGGCGGTGTGCACCTTGCGGCCGTCACGTTCCCGCAGCCAGCCGCCGACGACGTAGCGCTCGCCCGCGCGCGGCCGCTGATCGACCCGCGCCGCCATGCGGCCGAGCACCGCCGTGCCGAGCGACGGGTCGAAGCAGTACGCGCCGAACCACGACGGGCAGTCCAGCGCGGCCCAGGCGAACTGGTCCGGAAGCACGCCCTCGGTCCCGGCGAGCGAGGCGTCCGGGACCCACGGCGCCGCGACGACACTCCGCCCCGCGACAGCACCCGGGAACAGGCCCAGCCCGTCACGTTCGGGTCGGCCCGGTCCGCACACGAAGCAGGTCGGGAACGGGTGCCCGGAGTCGGCGAACGGGTAGCCCGCCGAAGCCGCCACCGCCTCGTCGAACCCGACCGACGGCGGCACGTCGACCTCGACCACGCCCGGCCCCGCCTCGGCGACCACCCGGTCGCCGTCCCGCACGACCACCACTGCCCCGCTCCGGTCCACGGTCAGCTGGTGGTCCAGCGGAGGCGGGAGCCGAAGCGTCACCTCGGCGTCGCCGTCGACATACTCGGCCACCAGCCCCGACACGTAGCCGCCGTTGCCGGAGTCGGGCGGGCCGCAGAACCGGGAGGACACCAGCATCCGCCCAGCGTAGGTGGCGATGGTCGTGCGCCGTGCCGCTGCGCTCGTGACGGCCAGGACGTGCTCAGCGTCCTCTCAGCCAACGTCCAGGCGCGGTCGGTAGACACGACCATGCAGATCCACTCAGTGGTAGCCGAGCGTCCCGCCGAGACCGGCCTGAACAGGCGGCCGCCGAGCAGCCGGCTGGGCTGGGCAGAGGTGCTGGTCGCGGTCGCCGGGTTCGCCGCGCTGTGCGTGGCGGTGCTCAGCCGGTCGGTGGAGCTGCTGGAGCCCGACGACTACGCGTACCGGGCGTCGATCATCGCCTTGACGCAGGGCCACCTGGTCCTCAGCAACGCCGACTACCAGTCACTGCTGCAGCAGCTCAGCAGCGGCGGCGGCCCGGGGATCGTGCAGTGGGTGCAGCTGCCCAGCGGCGGCTGGATCAGCGAGAAGAACCCGGGGTACCCGTTCCTGGCCGCCCCCTTCCAGGCGCTCGGCGCACTGCGGCTGGCGCCGCTGTTCTACGGGGCCCTGGGCGCCGCAGGTCTGTTCGTCGGGGCGCGCCGCTGGCTGGGCCGCTGGGGCGGAACCTGGGCGGTGCTGCTGTTCGTGTCCTCCGGTGCGGCGCTGGTCTTCGCCTGGCGGGCGACCATGTCGACCTTCACCGACGCCTCCCTGGTGGCCGCCGGTGCCGGCGTCCTCCTGTGGGCGATGCTCGCCGTCGAGGCGACCGCGAGGCGGCGCACGGTTGTCGGTCTGCTCGGCTTCGTCGCCCTGGAGGCGGCCGTCTTCGTCCGCTACACCAACGCGGTCCTGCTGGGTGTGGCCGTGCTCGCGGTCCTGCTGACGTTCCGCCGCGCCGGGCTGCCCCGGCGAGCCGTCGGCTGGTGGCTCGGCTCGGTGGCGGTGTTCTCCGCGGGGGTGCTGGCGTTCAACCACCTCGTCTACGGCAGCGCCCTGGGCACCGGGTACTCGTCGGGGTTGGTGACGTTCAGCCTGGGCGCCGTCCTTCCCAACCTGCAGAACCTGCCGGTCCCGCTGGTGGTGAGCATGCCGATGCTGCTGCTCGCGCTGGCAGCCCTCGGCTGGCTGGCGGTGCGGGCAGTGCGCAGCAACCGGCCCGGTGTCGACGCGGCACGGCGTACGCGCGCCAACCGAGACGCGGTTGTCGGCGCCGCGCTCGCCGCCGGCTGGCTCGGGATCTGGGGTCTCTACCTGGCCTACGACTGGACGGTGGATGCCGCGTCCGGGCCTGGTGGCTCCGTGCACGTCATCCGCTTCTACCTGCCGGCGATCGGGCTGATCGCCCTGCTCGGGGCGTGGTTCCTGGTGCAGCTGCCGCGCTGGCTACCGCCGGTCCTGCTCGTCGCGGTGGTCGCGCTCGGCGCCTGGTCCTACCCGTCGCTGGCGGCCAGCGGGGCCGGTGGCCTGGGTGGCGGGCCTGGTGGTGTGTCCGGACCGCAAGACGGCTCGCAGCCCGGCGGACCACCTCCGGGCGGCGGCGCACCACTCGGACCTCCTCCGGCCAACCCGGGTGGATGAGGAACCCCGACGGCCGGGCCTCAGGACGACGGTGGGCGGCGCGCGGCGCGCAGGTCGCGCACGCGCCTGGTAGCGCACGCGCTCCCTCGCCCAGCCGGGCCACGTAGGCGACACCCAGCCCGACCGGCCCCTCGGCGGCACGCGGGTCGCGGGTGCGCATGAGGGCTGGGCTGGGGAACAGCCACCGGCCGACCTGGGCGGGCCGCTGCCGCCACGGCAGCTCGCGCAGCTGGTCGAGCCGGACGGCGGTGCGGCCGGCGCCGTGGCTGCGTAGCTCCCAGTAGGTGGACACGTCAGCGTTCTCCAGCCCGAGCGGCTCGACCAGCTCGGCTGTCGTCGGCTGGGTCTCGAGTCCCGCTCGCAGCGCCCCTCGGGCCTGCAGCTCGGCGGCCAGCACCCCCAAGTCGTCTCGTTCCGTGTCGTCCAGGGCAGCCATCGCCCGCCGCAGATCCTCGGCCACCTTGGGTGAGTGCGGGTCGCGTGCCGCGTGCAGCGCGGTGATCAGCGCGCGCGACGGCAGGTCGGGGAACGACAGCATCGACGCCCGCCTGCGACGCGGGCACGCGGCGCTCCCAGAGCAGCTCGAACGCCGCGCTCGGCGCCAGGTCGATGCCCGGGAAGTAGGAGTGCAGGTCGATGCCGTGCTGGCCGAGCTCTGGGTCTGTGCGCTGCAGGTCGAGTGAGTGGTCGGACACCTCGCCCTCGCGGCGGCCGGCCCACGTCTCGGCGAACCCTCGATCGACCAGCGCGGCGACGGCCCGGTCCCAGTGCGACGGCCGGACGAGAAGGTCGACGTCGACCGACTCGCGACCCCCCTCGGGGTAGAGCCACTGGGCGATCGACGGTCCCTTGATGACGAGCACGTCCACGCCAGCGCCGGTCGAGCACCCAGCACACCTCGGCGTGCAGCAGCTCGATCCAGGCCGCGTTGCTGACGTCGCGCCCGACTCGTCCTGCATGCGAGACCGCTCAGCCGCGCGCGGTGTCGAGGTGCTCGAGGTACCACGCGTACGTGCTGCGGATGCCGTCTTCCAGCGAGATCTCCGGCTTCCAGCCGAGCTCGGTGATGCGGGTGACGTCGAGCAGCTTGCGCGGGGTGCCGTCGGGCTTGCTCGGGTCGGTGTCGATCCGGCCGGTGTAGCCGACGACGTCCGCCACCAGGTGTGCGAGGTCGAGGATGGCGATGTCGTCGCCGACCCCGACGTTGATGGTGTCCGGCTCGTCGTAGTGCGCGAGCAGGAACGCGCAGGCGCGGGCGAGGTCGTCGACGTGCAGGAACTCCCGCCGCGGCGTGCCGGTGCCCCAGATGGTCACCGACTCCGCCCCGGCCTCAGCGGCTTCGTGGAACCGGCGGATCAGCGCCGGCAGGACGTGCGAGGTCTGCGGGTCGAAGTTGTCGCCCGGCCCGTACAGGTTGGTGGGCATCGCCGAGATCCAGCGGTGCCCGTACTGGCGTCGCATGGCCTGCACCTGCATGATGCCGGCGATCTTGGCGATCGCGTAGGCGTCGTTGGTGGGCTCCAGCGGCCCAGTCAGCAGCGCGGACTCCGGGATCGGCTGCGGTGCGTGCTTCGGGTAGATGCACGACGACCCGAGGAACAGCAGCCGGTCAACACCGGCGGCGTGGGCGGCGTCCATCAGGTTGGTCTGGATGAGCAGGTTGTCCGACAGGAACTGCGCCGGGTACGTGGAGTTGGCGAGGATCCCGCCGACCTTCGCGGCGGCGTCGATCACGGTGCCCGGCTTGGCCTCGGCGAGGAACGCGAACGTCGCGTCCCGGTCGCGCAGGTCCAGCTCGGCCGAGGTGCGGCCGACCAGGTCCTCGACGCCGGACGCAGCCAGCTGCCGCCACACCGCCGAGCCGACCAGACCACGGTGCCCGGCAACGTAGACCGGTCCGGGCGGCAGCGGGATCGCGGCGGTGCTCATCGGGCCATTATCGGCGTCTGCCGCACGGTCAGTCGGTGACATCGAGCGCGTCGAGCCCGATGTCGAGCACGGGAGCGGAGTGCGTCAGCGCCCCCACGGCGACGAAGTCGACGCCGGCCTCGGCCATCGCCCGAGCTGCCAGCCAGGTCGAGCCCGCCGCTTGCCTCGGTACGGACCCCGCCGCCGTGGGCCCGCACCAGGGCGACGGCTTCCCGCGCCTGTTCGGGGGTGAAGTTGTCCAGCAGCACCAGCGTCGCGCCGGCCGCGAGCGCCTCGGCGAGCTGTGCGACGGAGTCCACCTCGACCTCAAGCGGCACGTCGGGCGAGTGCGCCCGCACGGCTGCGACCGCCTCCGCCACGCCCCCGGCGGCGGCCACGTGGTTGTCCTTGACCAGTGCGGCGTCGCCCAGGCCCATCCGGTGGTTGGTGCCGCCGCCGCAGCGGACGGCGTACTTCTCGAGCACCCGAAGCCCCGGCGTGGTCTTGCGGGTGTCGCGAACAGCGGTCCCGGTGCCGGCGAGCGCGTCGGCCCAGGTGCGGGTCAGCGTCGCGACTCCCGACAGGTGGCACAGGAAGTTCAGTGCGGTGCGCTCGGCGGTGAGCAGCTCCCGCGTCGGAACGTCCACCACGAGCACCTGCTGGCCGGCCTCGACACGTGACCCGTCGGGGACGGCGTCGACCAGCTGCCAGGTGTCCCCGGCGACGACGTCGAGCACGGCCATCACCACGGGCAGCCCGGCGACGACTCCGGGGCGGCGGGCGGCGAACGCGGCGCGCATCCGCTGGTCGTCCGCGACCGTTGCCAGGGTCGTCACGTCCGGCCCGTAGGCGAGGTCCTCTTCCAGCGCCATCAGCACGCGCGACAGCACGAGCCCCTCGTCGAGCCCGGCGGCATCGAGCGCGGATCGGGTGGCGGGCGACAGGGTCGGTGCCGTCATACGGGGACGCCGGCCGGCACGAACGCGGCGACGACCTGTCCGTCCAGCAGCCGGACCTCGACGTGCCCGTCCCACGATGACGACGGCTCGGGGGCGTCGTCGCGACGGTGACAGCCGCGGCTCTCGGTGCGCATCATCGCGCTGGTCGCGATCGCCGACGCCACCAGCGCGATGTTCGCCGTCTCCACGTCGGCCAGCGTCAGCGGTTCCGCGTCCTCGGGGGGCTCGGACACCGATGCGAGCACGCTGGCCAGCTGGGCCAGCCGGTCGGCGTCGCGCAGCGGCCCGGCCAGCCGGGTCATCGCGTCCTGGATGCGCGCCCGCTCCGCAGCCGGGCACACCGACGGCGTCGGCACCTGCAGCTCCCCGACGGGCAGAAGCTCAGACGACCGGTCCTCGCGTGCGGCGTGGGCGGCCCGTCGGCCGGCCACCAGGCCCTCGGTCACGCCGTTCGACGCCAGCCGGTTCGCCCCGTGGATGCCGGTGGCTGCGACCTCGCCCGCGATGAGCAGCCCGGGCAGGGCAGTGCGGCCGTCGAGCTCGGCGGCGACGCCCCCGCACGCGAAGTGCGCGGCAGGCGCAACCGGGATCAGGTCGACGGCGGGGTCGAGCCCTTCCGCCGCGCAGGCAGCCACGAAGCTGGGGAAGCGCGTGGTGAGCATCTCCTTGCCGAGCGAGGTGGCGTCCAGGAACACGTGGTCGCTCACACCGCCGGGCGCCTGGCGCATCCGCTGCGCGATGGCGGTGGCGACGATGTCTCGCGGGGCCAGGTCGCCCATCGGGTGGACCCCGGCCATCACCGACGCCCCGGTCGCGTCGACCAGCGTGGCGCCCTCGCCACGCACCGCCTCGGACACCAGCGGCCGCTGCCCGGACCCGCCGGCGGACCACAGCGCGGTGGGGTGGAACTGCACGAACTCCATGTCACGGGCAGCGACCCCGGCACGCAGCGCCATCGCCATCCCGTCCCCGGTGGACGCGGACGGGTTCGTGGTCACCGCGAAGACCTGGCCCATGCCGCCGGTCGCGACCAGCACGTTGCGTGCCCGGAGCAGACGGGCGTCGTCGAGGGTTCCGTCGTCGTCGACATCTGCGACGAGGACTCCGCCCACGCGCCCGGCCTGGTCGATGGCCAGGTCGAGCGCCATCACGTGCTCGTGCACCTCGACGTCGGTGTCGGCCAGTGCCGCGACCAGGGTGCGCTGCACTTCTGCACCGGTGGCGTCGCCGCCGGCGTGGACGATGCGTCGCCGCCGGTGGCCGCCCTCGCGGCCGAGCGAGAGCTGCCCGTCCGGGTCGGTGTCGAACGTGGCGCCCAGCCGGAGCAGGCGGTGGATCTCGCCCGGGGCGTCCCCAGCGAGCACCTCGACGGCGGGCCGCTTGCACAGCCCGGCGCCAGCAGTGACCGTGTCGTCGACGTGGTCGCCCACGGTGTCGTCGGCAGCCAGGACGGCGGCCAGCCCGCCCTGCGCCAGAGATGTGGAGCCTTCCCACAGGGCGCCCTTGGACACCACCGACACGGTGAGCCCGAGGTCGGCGGCTTCCAGGGCGGCGCTCAGCCCGGCGGCGCCGGACCCGATCACGAGCAGGTCGTAGCGGGGCGAGGTGGTCACGACGCGGCCGACGACGGAACGGGGGTGGCCGCGATCTCCGTCATCCGCTCCACCGCGAGCCGGGCGCGCACGGCGATGTCCTCGGGGATCGTCACCTCGTACTTGCGCTCCCGCAGCGACGCCAGCAGCGCCTCGGCGGTGATCATCTTCATGTACTGGCAGGAGGCGGCCCGGTTCACCGGCTCGAAGGTCGCGCGCGGGTTGGCCAGCCGAAGCTGGTGGAGCATGCCGATCTCGGTGGCGACCAGCACCTTCGAGTCGCCCAGCTCCTTGGCCTTCTGGATCATGCCGCCGGTGGACAGCACGTGGGTGTGCTCGGCGGGGATGACGCCTTCGCCGAGGAGGTAGAGGGCGGAGGTGGAGCACCCGCACTCGGGGTGGATGAGCAGCTCGGCGTCGGGGTTGTCGTGCACCTGCCGCTCCAGCTCGGGACCGGTGATGGCGGCGTGCACGTGGCACTCGCCCATCCACACGTGGATGTTGTCGCGGCCGGTCTCCCGGCGGACGTGCTGGCCCAGGAACTGGTCGGGCAGGAACAGGATCTCCTGGTCGGCGGGGATGGAGTTGACCACGGCGACCGCGTTGGACGACGTGCAGCAGATGTCGGTCTCGGCCTTCACCTCGGCGGAGGTGTTGACGTAGGAGACGACGACGGCGCCGGGGTGCTCGGCCTTCCACTCGCGCAGCTGGTCGCCGGTGATGGTGTCGGACAGCGAGCAGCCGGCCCGGTTGTCGGGGATGAGGACGGTGCGGTCGGGGGCGAGCAGCTTGGCCGTCTCGGCCATGAAGTAGACCCCGCACAGCACGATGGTCGACGCGGTGCTGGCCTCGGCCAGCCGGGCCAGCTGCAGCGAGTCGCCGACGTGGTCGGCGATGTCCTGGATCTCGTCGCGCTGGTAGTTGTGCGCCAGGATCAGCGCGTCCTGCTCGCGTGCCAGGCGCCGTACCTCGTCGCGCCAGGCCGCCAGGGCCGCCTCGTCCATGACCCGCTCCGATCTCGACCAATCCAGAGGTTTGTGACTGTCAGTACCAAACCGGTCGAAGCGATGCTACCGTGCCTCGCCGTGACCCGTACAGCCGTGCCAGCCCACGAGGTGCTGGC
>CAWKCE010000006.1:0-10351 GCA_963848085.1 uncultured Actinomycetota bacterium | reverse complement strand
ATCGAGCGACCGGTAGCCGAGGGTTACCTCACAACCGCACGCCGTTACCGGTGCGTCGACGTCGACACCGCTCCCACGTCTGGCGCAGTGACCGGGCTCACACGGCTTTGCCGGTAGTGGGGACCTTCGGCACGGCCGCACCCGACAGCACAGCCGTAGTGTCCAAACAGGGTCACCGCGCAGCCGGGAGTCGATGGCCGGGTCGCACGTTGCCCGGTCGTCGTTGGGGAAAAGTTCAGTTTGGGGGCGCACACGAATGTCCACGTCGTCGCGGCTCATCGCGGTCCACCCACTGACTGAGTCGCTCCGGCGCTCCAAAGCCAGCTTCACGACCCGGCATGTCCCACCCGACGCCATGCGCACCCTGGTGTCCGGGCGGCTGCGTCCCCGCTCCGGCGACCTCGTGGTTGCCACGGTGGTGCGTCTCGGCCAGCACAAGCGGCTCGAGCTGACCAACGGCCGCCGCGCCAACATGCACGTCGGCGAGCAGATCATCGTCGCCTACGCCGACCGCTACGCCCCCGACCAGTTCGAGTCCCACGTGCCGCACAACTTGGACCCGGTCCAGCTGGTGGCGTCGGGTGGGATCGCGTCGAAGATGCTCACCCGCCACGCCAACATGAGAAGCGCAACCGACATCGCTCCCCTGGGCTTGGTGGGGGACGAGAGCGGGCGACCCCTCAACGTCGCCGACTTTGCGCTCCGCCCGGTAACGCCGACGAGCAGCCGCCCGTCCACGCTGGCGGTCATCGGAACATCCATGAACTCCGGGAAGACCACCACCATCCACTACCTCGTCCACGGCCTGAGCCGAGCCGGGCTGAAGCCGGGCGCCACCAAGGTCACCGGCACCGGCAGCGGTGGCGACTACTGGGTCATGGTCGACGCCGGCGCACACCGGATGCTCGACTTCACCGACGTCGGCATCGCCTCCACCTACCGGCAGCCGATGGACGTGCTGGAGCTGGCGTTCACCCAGCTGCTCGACCACCTGACCGACTCCGGCACTGACATCAACCTGGTCGAGGTGGCCGACGGGGTCTACCAGCAGGAGACCTACCGGCTGATCGACTCCCCGGTCTTCCACGAGAACATCGACGGCATCATCTTCGCCGCCGCCGAGGCGATGGGCGCGGTCGCCGGTGTCAGCTACCTGCGAAGCATCGGGCACAACGTCGTCGCGGTGTCGGGGAAGCTCACCGCGTCCCCACTGGCCATCCGCGAGGCATCGGTCGCCACCGGCCTGCCGGTGCTGTCCATCGCGGACCTCATGGCGCCGCAGGAGCTGGTCCTTCTGCCCGGGCTCGGAGCCCTCCTACCGAGCCTGGAGCCGAAGCCGGGCGAGGCGCCCGCCGACGACCTCGCCCCGGCTCCGGCGGTGCCGCCGCTGGTCGTGGCCGACTACGACGGTGGGTTCCGGCCGGTCGACGACGCGCGGAGCTTCATCGACCTGCGGGAGGAGGTCCAGACGCTGTGAACTCCGGCGACCGCCTCTACCGGCTCCCGCGATGGCGGGTCCTGCAGGTGATCGTGCTCGGTCTGCTCGAGGGGACCGCACTCATCGCCTTCGTGCTGGTGATGATCAGCCTGGTGGACTACCTGGGCAACGGTGTGCTCGTCCCAGGCAACACTGCGGCCACCCGGCCCATCCTCGTCCGAGGAACCATCTTGGTCGGGATCGTCCTCTTCCTGGGCCTGATGCGGGCCTGGCAGTTCAGCGTCAGCGAGAAGATCGGCTACGACGTCGTCCGCAAGCTGCGGATGCAGATGTACGGACACATGCAGGGCATGGCGCCACGCCAGATTCAGCACCGGTCGCGGGGTGGCCTCCTCCTGCGCTTCGTGGGTGACCTGTCGATGCTGCGGATGTGGATCAGTCGCGGGCTGATGGGCAGCATCGTGGCCGGCATCGTCCTGGTCGCACTGGTGGGCCTGTTCGCCTGGTTGAACGTCTGGATCGTCGTGGCCTACCTGGCGGTCACGTTGGCCGGGGCGGCGCTGAGTCTCGCCCACGGAAAGGCGCTGCAGCGGGTGACGCGGACGATGCGCCGCCGCCGCAGCCTGCTGACCAGCAACATCGACGAACAGGTCAACGCACTGGCCGTTCCACAGGTGTTCGGCCGTTCGCCCGGTGAGTATGCCCGGCTGTCACGTCAGAACGACTCCCTGAACCTGGCCCTGTTCCGTACCGCCGAGCTTCGCGGACGGCTGCGTGGGATCTCGTTGTCCACGAGCATGATGGGCATCGTCGCCGTCGTTGTCGTGGGGTCGGCCGAGATCTACCGCGGCAACGTCTCGATAGGCGTCGTCGTCGCCGCCATCATCATTTCCCGCCACCTCACTGGTCCGGTCCGCGTGCTCGGGCTGGCCAACGACTACTGGCAGCGGTCGCGGGTCTCGGTGAAGAAGCTCGAGGACTTCTTGGCCAGCTCCAGCCGCGATCTCAACCCGCCGGACCGGGAGCGGCTGAAGGTGAAGCGAGGGGGTATCGAGCTGCGCGGCGTCACCGTGTACGGCGCACTGGAGTCGGTGTCCGGCGTCACCGCACCCGGCACCCTCGTCGCGATCACGGGGCCCTCCGGGGCGGGCAAGTCCACCCTGCTGGGGGTGGTGGCTCGGCTCGCCATGCCGACCGCCGGCGACGTGCTCATCGACGGGCAGCTGCTGAATGACACCACGCCTCGGTCGTCGTTCCGCTTCGTGAGCATGGTCAGCCCTGACCTGCCGCTGATGCGAGGGAGCGTGAAGCGCAACCTCACTTACCGGTTCCCGAGGGCATCGGAGGCGGAGATCCAGCGGGTCGTGATGAACACCGGCCTGCAGGAGGTCCTCGACGACCTGCCGGATGGCCTCGACTCGTGGGTCACTGAAGGCGGCGGGAACCTGTCTGCCGGCCAGCGCAAGCGCCTCGAGCTGGCCCGAGCACTCATGGGCAACCCGCCTGTCCTGCTGCTGGACGAGCCCTCCGCCAACCTCGACGCCCCGAGCAAAGAGGCCTTCCGGCGGGCACTGCTCCACCACCACGGCACCGTGCTGCTCGTCACCCACGACCAGCTGGAGCTCGACATGGCCGACGAGGTGTGGACCATGGCGGGCGGCCACCTCGTGGGCCAGGAGTCCGGCGACGCCTACCGCGACCGGCGCTGGCGCCAGCGTCACGAGGCCCGGTCATGACCGAGCGCCGCTCGATCATCCAGGAGGCCTACGCCGACGACCTTCCCCCGCTGCGCTACCGCGTCTTCATTCCGACCGAGCCGCCAAGGGCCCGCCCACTGGTGGTGGTGCACGGCGCCGGCCGCGGGGCAGCGTCGGTGTTCCACGCCGTCCTTCCGTCGTGCATGGCGGCCGGCCGACCGTTGATCGCCCCAACCTTCTCCGAGGACAACTACTCCGGGTACCAGTGGCTGGGCGGCGCGCCGGGCCCGTTGTCCGCGGCACACGCACTGACACGGGCGGTGGCCCAGACCGCAGAGACCTTCGGTCTGGCCGAGGGGAAGTTCGACCTGCTCGGCTCCTCCGGCGGCGGCCAGTTCGCGCACCGGTACGCCATGCTCAACCCGTCGTCGGTCGCCCAGCTCGTGGTCATCGCTGCAGGTTGGTACACGTACCTGGAGGACCTGCCCTTCCCCACCGGGATCCGGGCGTCCAAGCGCAGCGCCGGTGCAGAGGTCGACGTCAACGCCTTCCTCGCCATCCCGACCCTGGTCATGGTCGGTGAGCGGGACCAGGCACGGGATGGCAGCCTGCGCACCGGGCCGTCCGTCGACCGGCGTCAGGGACCCAACCGGCTCGCGCGGGCCCTGCGGTGGATCGACCACCTGGAGGAGGAGTCACGGGCGCGCGGCCTGGAGACGCGCGCCTGGTTCGACGTGCTGCCCGGAGTGGGGCACTCCTTCACCGACGCCGTGACCGCCGGTGGGCTCGTTGAGCGCGCGGTCGCGTTCCTTGACACCGGAGCGGGTACCGCCGACCTCGTCGTCGGTGCCGACGATCCGGAGCAGCCATGAAGAATGGTGGACGCGTGGCTGTGGTGCTGCTGGTGGCGGCGCTTCTGGCCGTCGGCGGCCTGGTCGCCCGGTACATGGCGATGGGCCCGCAGTCAGCGCAGGCCCAGAAGGTGCAGGTGTCGACCGGATCGGACACGGTCGTCAGCATCCAGTTCGCCGGCGACACCATGCTCGGCGACGCCGCGGACCGGGCGCTGGCCAGACACGGATTCGACTGGCCCCTGGAGCTGCTGGCACCCAGCCTCGACGGCGACTACGTGATCGCGAACTCCGAGACCCCCATCACCATCGTCCCGCAGACCGGGGACTCGTCGAAGGAATACCTGTACGGGTCCGACCCGGAGATGGCCAGGGCGCTGGCCGATGCCGGCATCGACGCGCTGGGTCTGGGCAACAACCACGCCATGGATCGCGGTGTTGCGGGTCTGGCCGAGACGATCAGCAACGCGTCCAGCTTCGGCATGCGGACGTTCGGCGCCGGCGTGAACCTGTCGGCGGCCACCCGACCGCTCCTCCTCGAGACCCCCCGCGGTGTGGTGGCGGTCGTCTCGATCGGCGAGGACTTCGGCTCGTCCAGCCGAGCGACCCTGGAGACCCCCGGCATGGTCGTGATGAGCCGGGAGATGCTCGAGGCGCAGTACAACGTGGCGCGTTCCGCGGGGGCCGACTGGGTCGTCGCGTACGTGCACTGGGGCACCAACTACGGCAACGTGGACGAGTCGCAGCTGTACTGGGCGGGTCAGTTCGCTGACGCCGGATACGACCTGGTCGTCGGTACCGGGTCGCACACCGCCCAGCCAATCGCGTTCATCGGCACCATGCCGGTGCTGTTCGGGATCGGGAACCTGGCCTTCACCTCGAACGGCCGGTATGCGGACTTCGGCCTGCCGGGGCACGGCCTGCTGGCCACCCTCGAGCTGCCGGCCGAGGGGGAGCCTCACCTGGCGCTGACCTGCCTGGACGTCGACAACGCGACGGTGCACTTCCAGGCACGCCCCTGCGCGGCTGCTGACGCCCGACAGACGATGACCGCCCTCAACCCGCTGGTGCAGGTGCAGGGTGGGCAGGGCTACCTGCCGGTCGACCGCTTCGCCAGCCACAGCTAGGCCAGCGATCCCGACGCGGTACCCCAATCGGCCCATTACCGGCGGCGCCCGGTCCCCCGACGACCGAAGGACGAGGCACGTCCCCTCGTCTCATCCGGGAGTCGCGTGTGGGCCCGCACCGCCGATCCGTGTTGCTGGTGGCTGCCGCCGTCTCGCTGGCCGGAGCCCTCGCCGCTGCGCCGCTGGCCGTCGCTGGGACCGACCAGAGCCCAGGAACGGCTGCCGAGCGGGCGCTTGGCGACCAGGTGGTCCACCACAGTCTTCCGCTGCGGAAGCAGGGGTCCACCCTGCACCTGGCGTACTGCGGCAACGGCTCCGCCACGGTGGGGAACCCCGCGGTTCGCACCGTCGTGATCGCGGTGCACGGGTCGTCCCGCAACGGGTGCGACTACGCCCGTCACGCCGCGGACTCGGCAGCTGCTGCGGGCGTCCTTGCCTCCACTCTCGTGGTGGCCCCAACCTTCCCCGTCGCCGCCGATCTGCAGCGGGCGAACACTCGGACGCTCTACTGGTCCGACGACGGGTGGAAGTCCGGCAACCGGTCGTTGCGGCGTCCACTGCCCCGGCCGTGGTCGATCAGCTCCTACGCGGCCGTGGACCGGCTGGTGGCGGCCCTGGTGCGGCCGGGTCGGTTCCCGTCCCTCACCCGCGTGGTGGTCGCCGGGCACAGCGCGGGCGGGCAGTTCGTGAACCGCTACTCGGTCGGCTCGCCGACCCCGCGTTCGTTGGGCGTCGTCGAGATGCGGTACGTGGTCATGAACCCGTCGTCGTATGTGTACCTGTCGGACCGGCGGTTCGACGGCCAGGCCTTCCGGACGCTGACCCCGGCCGAGACCGAGAGGTGCTCCGGCTACAACACGTACAAGTACGGCCTGCGTGGGCGCAACGCCTACATGGCCCGGACGAGGGTCTCCGTGCTGGTCCACCGTTTCGCGACTCGGGACGTGACGTACCTGTTGGGCGCGGACGACACCGATCCGGCCGACCCCACGCTCGACACAGGGTGCCAGGCCGAGTGGCAGGGCTCGCAGCGTCGTGAGCGCGGCACGACCTACCTTGACTCACTCGTCGACTCGCTCGGCGCGGGGGTGACCGACTACCAGCACGTCGCAGCCGTCCCGGGTGTGGCACACAGCGGGACGGACCTGTTCGTCAGCGCCGAGGGGCAGCGCGCACTGTTCGGTCGCTGAGCCAAACCTGAGGACCCACGTCGCCTACCGTGGGGGTGCCTCGGCAGTGAGCTCGAGGCTGAGACAGCCCCGTGGAGGCCGACGATGCGCCAGCCAGGGGGCCGCGCCGTGTTCGCAGCCCTGGCGATCGCCGGGGTGGCTGTTCTCGGGGCGATCTTCTGGTTCCTGGCGTCCAGTACGTCGCCAGACCAGGCGCCGGGGCAGGCGCTGGGCTCAGTGGTCTCCGACGGGACACTGCCCATCACCCAGGACGGATCGACGCTGGACCTGGAGTTCTGCGCCAACGCCGACCCCCAGCAGTCCAACTCGGCCGTGCGTACCGTCGTCCTGGTCGTCCATGGCTCCTCACGGAACGCCTGCGACTACGCGACCTACGCGGTTGCGTCGGCCTCCGACGCGGAGGAGCTGGACTCCACGCTGGTGGTGGCGCCGCGGTTCGCCGCCGAAGGCGACCTGTCCGACTCCGATCCGCAGACGCTGTACTGGGCGGACTCGAGCGATGGATGGAAGTCCGGGGACCAGTCTCTGACCAGCCCGCTGGACCGTCCGTGGACGGTGAGCTCCTTCGCGGCCATGGACCAGCTGTTGTCCCTGGTCGACGACACGGCACGGTTCCCGAACCTCGCTCGGGTTGTCGTCACTGGGCACAGTGCCGGTGGGCAGTTCGTCAACCGCTACGCGATCGGCAGCCCCGGGCTGGAGTCCGGAGGCGACGTGCCCGTGCGGTACGTGGTGATGAACCCGTCGTCGTACCTGTACCTCACCGACCAGCGCTTCATTGACGGCGTCTTCCGCCCGCTGACCGACGAGGAGGCAGCCGGGTGCCCCGGCTACGACCGGTACAAGTACGGGATGGCGGACCGGAACGAGTACATGAGCACGGACAGCGAGACCACGATGGTCGACCGCTTCGTCACGCGTGACGTGGTGTACCTGCTGGGCGAGGACGACACCGACCCCGAGGACGACTCGCTGGACACCGGATGTGAGGCGGAGTGGCAGGGGGCGTACCGCCTCGAGCGCGGAACGAGGTACTTCCAGGCGCTGCTCGTGCTGCTCGGCCCGAAGGTCGAGAACCATCAGCGGCTGGCCACCGTCCCCGGCGTCGGGCACGACGGGCACGACATGATCGACAGCCGCGAGGGGCAGTCAGCGCTGTTCGGTCGGTGAGCCGGTGCGCGCCACGGACCCTCTGCCAGACGCCCCCGTCACACGGGTTGCTGATCGGTCACCCGACGTGCGCTCACCCACACCGACGCCTGGTCCGGCTGCACGGTCAACCCGACGACCTGGACGAGGTCCGCGACCACGGTGTCGGTGTCCACTTCGTGGCGCAGTCGTGAGGCGAAGTCCTCGACCGCTCCGCGGGCGTCGTACTGGCTGCGGTTGAAGCGGTGGTCCACGCGGCGCTGGACGGCCCCCAGCAGCGGGCGGAAGGCCGCAGCGGCGGCGAGCGTTCCGATCGCAACCGCGAACGACGACGACCCGGGGAGCAGCCGGGACAGGCTGGTCACCAGGACCAGGTAGACGCCCACGACCATCGCCGTCACCAGGCCGTAACTCGTCGTGCGGCTGACCACCCGGTCGATGTCGTACAGCCGGTAGCGCAGGACCGCGACCCCGATCGAGGCGGGTATCAACGCGTACGACAGCGACACCCAGCCGTTCAGGGCCTCCCCGGGGACGAAGAACGACAGCACGTAGAAGACGATGACCGCGGCCACCGCCCACGCGAACCACCTGATCTGGGTCCGGGTGGCCAGGTCGGCCCGCCGGTACCGGACGACGACCGACGCGATGCTGCCGACGAAACCGACGAGCAGAGCCGCGGCGACGACGGTCACCGCGACGGCCAGGGCTTGGTCACTCCACGGCAGGGAGAGGGGGTTGTCGATTCCTGGCCGGACCTCGGTCGGCGCGGTGGCCATCACGAACGAGCCGGTCACGATGGCGGCCACCGTGAACCGGGAGAACCAGCGCCATCGGGGAGTGGGGAGCCCACCGTCGGGGAACCGCAGGGGGACCTGCAGGAACAGCAGCATGATCGGGGGGAGCCACACCCAGGACTCGTCGCCGGCGTACCAGAAGAACCAGGCTGCCACTTGCGGGTGGGTGTCCTCCAGCAGGTAGCCGGTCACGAAGACCGGCGCGGCCAGCAGGAAGAACCCCGCGACCGCCAGCAGGAGCCAGCCCACTGCGTTGTCGGGCACTCGAGAGGCCAGGAGCCAGCCGACACCTGCTGTCACTGCCAGCATGACGAACAGGCCGTCCACGCCCACGTCCCCCAGGCTCGCCCCGCGCGCCAGCCGGACCACGGCCAAGACCAGCCACCCGACGAGGATGGCCGCCTCGAGCGCGACCACCACCGTCGCGAGTCGCCTCATGGGCATTGAGGCTGCCAGATCCGCTGTTACGGGATCGCTACGGCTCCCGATCGCCCCTGGCGGTCGGCGTGGTGGAGGTCCTGGGTCCAGGGTCGGCTGTGGACGGCGCCAGCAAATGTCCGTGGCGGTCCGTAGAATCGAACGTATGTACGAAGCCAGCGTCGAGTCGCTTCCGACACCGGGCGGGGTCGGTCTGGCCGCCCCGGTCAGCGGCATCGGTGACACGGGTGAGCTTGACCGGGTTGTGACGCAGGTTCTGGCGGAGGGCCCGGGCCCGGAGTCGGCGCAGGCCCTGGCGGGCATCGACCCAGGCAGTCTGAGCGAGGCCGGCCGGCTCGACCTGCTCCGGGCGTGGCAGGCACAGGCCTCCTGGGCAGAGGCGCGCGGCGCCGCCGTCCTCGTCGCCGTCGTCGGGCGCACCCGGGTCGAGCCGGTCGTCGGCAACGACGACGCCGTCGTCGCTCAGCGGTCGCGGGCGTGCGAGGCCGCCCTGACGCTTCGGATGTCGGAGCAGGCTCTTCGTGCTCGGTACGAGGTGGCGCGCGACCTCGCCACCCGGCTGCCTGCGACGCGGTCCGCCCTCGAGCGCGGGCAGGTCTCCTGGGCCCACGCCCGGTCGGTGTCCGAGGTGACGGCCGTGCTGGACGACGACGCGGCGCACGAGGTCGACACCGTGGTCGCCTCCCGAGCCCCGGACCAGACGCCGTCTCGGCTCCGCCAGCGGTGCCGGGTGGCCGCTGACCGGATCGCCCCCGACGCCGCCGAGCGCCGGCTGCGAAGCGCCCACCGCGGCCGCCGCGTCGAACGGTTCGGCACCCCCGAAGGCGAGGCGTGCCTAGCGGTCTGGTCCGACCCGCGAGACATCCTCGCGGTCTGGAACGCGCTGACCCAGCTCGCCGGCCCCCCCGACGCGGCCGACCCGCGGCCGCTGGGCGCGCGCCGTGTCGACGCGCTCCTGGGGCTGTGTCTGGGGGCGGCGTCCGAGGGTGGCCCAGAGCAGGCGGACCCGGATGCGGAGTGCCCCTCAGACGGCGGAGCCCGCACGCCGCCTCGGGCCCGCCCTCCGGTCGAGGTACAGGTCGTGGTCGACCTGGCCACGCTGCTCGGCCTGACCGACAACCCGGCCGAGCTGCGCGGGCACGGTCCGATCCCGGCGGGCATCCTCCGCGAGTGGCTCACCGACGCCACCACCTGGCGCCGCCTGGTGACCGACCCGGTCACCGGCTACCTGCTCGACTACGGGCCTCGCGTGCGGTTCGCGCCGCCGAAGCTCAAGAGGTTCCTCGCCGCCCGGGACGGCACCTGCGTCTTCCCCGAGTGCCACCAACCCGGCGAGCGAACCGACGCGGACCACCACCCCCCGTGGCAGCCCGACGGGTCCGGCGGGTCGACGAGTGCGGCGGACATGGCGTGCCTGTGCCGACAGCACCATCGATGGCGAACCCACCACGGATGGACCCTCGAGCACTTGCCTGACCGCTACCGATGGACGTCGCCGTCCGGCCGGCAGCACGACGTTCCCCGGCGCCGCGTCCTGTCACACGCGGGCTGAGTCCTCGCGCCCGGCCTATTGACCGAAGCGTCGGCGAGGCGTATCACCAGAGCCTGGCGCTCCCTCAGTGCGCCCCAAGGAAGCGAGGGCCCGTGAAGCGCACTCTTCCAGC
>CAWKCE010000005.1:0-775074 GCA_963848085.1 uncultured Actinomycetota bacterium | reverse complement strand
AAAAACGGTTGCGTAGCGGTCATTGAATCCGCGCGAGAAATTGCGCGTCGACGTTCACCCCAGCATCGCATTGAAAGACGTATCCATTGCCGCGCCAACCCTCCTCCAGGGTGGCAAATTATAAAATTGGGTTGGATCGCCGCCGTGGCGATCGTCGATATGACGCCCGGAGGGAGTGGTAATCGGGATGATCCACACGTCGCTGTGTTCCAGCAGCTCCGGAACGCCCGAAGCTGAATTGGTGCGGTTATTCGCCAGGTATTGGGCTAACATAAGGCAGCTTTCCGAGGCTAACCATTCGCGCGGGTGCATGCCGCATTCGAATAGGATGCCGTTCTTATCATAGTTGTCGGGATTCGAATCGGTTGCATCTGCGGAAATGCGTAGCCAGCGTAAACGGGAAACGTCCCTGAAATAGATGGATCGGATTTGGCGTCGAATGAATACCCGATGATGCGCCGGTCGACGTACCCGCTCCCATTGTCCAGATCGTACAATAGCGCTTCTGTTTCCCAGAAATCGTGGTAATTCATTGTTTGAACGTAATTATTGTTTTTTGAAGGGTTTCCGGGAAGTATTTTTGATCCCCAAGCAGGTTTAGAAGATATCAGCAATAGAAATATCAGACTAATAAAGGACGACAGCTGTATTTTTTGAAGGCTCTTCATAATTGTCCTCCATGGATAATCGTGGGCGAGATGCGACGATACCTGATATGACCTGAAATCTTATTGTGATTATAACTTAAGCATACTTACACATAGCTTTTAGTAACGTCAGGGGTCGATAACATTGATGATTTGCCAGTTTCTTGAAGCTCGGAAGTACGATTCAACTGCATTTTAAGATAATTCACTAAAGGGTTGCGGTAGCGTGGATTTTGTGATATATTTTATATGAAATATATTACATAATAAATATAGTTCATATAAGGTGTAAAATGTCACTCAAATTTTCTATCCTCGGATTTTTAGATCTCATGCCGCTCTCTGGTTATGATCTCTCTAAAATGTTTGCTTCCTCGGTAAATTATTATTGGCCTGCAACCCATACGCAAATCTATAAGACTTTAAAGCAGTTATACAGGGAAGATTTAATCGATCTGGAAGTGATCGAACAGAGTGAACATCCAGATAAGAAGCTCTATCGGATTAATGAAAAAGGGCGTAGTCACTTACGGATTTGGTTAAAAGATGCAAGCGGTCTTCCGACAATAAGACAACCCCTTCTCGTAAAAATTGCATTCGCTTCCTTGATCGATCATGAGCAGTTTATCGGGTTGCTAAATGATTATGTCCATGAAATCAAAGAGCGCCTTGCAATGTATAAAGGCGAAAACCAGGAAAAGCAGCTAGAAATCGCCCGTTCTGAACGTGAGCGGTTCTTCTGGGGGCTCATATTAGATAACGGAATGCAAATTTTTCGAAGGCGAACTCAAATGGGCAGAAAATGCAATATCTGAGTATAAAAAGAATTTTATGTAAGGAGAAATATGATGAACTATTATCAGGATAAAGTTGCGATTGTCACTGGCGGGGCATCGGGAATTGGCCGCGAGATTTGCGGTCAACTCGCACAAGGTGGTGCAAAAGGGATTGTTGTGGTAGATATCAATCTAGAAGGCGCCCAAGATACGGCTGAATTCCTGAACGGGTGTGGTTACTCGGCTCAAGCAATCCGAACAGATGTTTGCCTTTCTGAAGAAATTGATCAGGCAATTTCAGTTGCCTTGGATACTTATGGAAATCTGGACTTATGTTTAACAACGCTGGAATTGCGTTATGTGGGGAGGCTCGAGATATGAGTATCCAGGATTGGCAACGGATTTTGGATGTAAATCTTTGGGGCGTCATTCATGGATCCATTGCTGCCTATCGGGTGATGTTGGAACAGGGGTACGGTCAAATCGTTAACACATCTTCGCTGGGTGGTCTCACCATCGAGCCGATGGCGACCGCCTATGTGACCTCAAAATACGCGGTGGTGGGTTTCTCAACGAATTTCGCGCGCAGAGGCAGACAAACTGGGGATAAAGGTCAATGTGTTCTGTCCGGGATTTGTTGAGACGAGTGCAC
This sequence comes from uncultured Actinomycetota bacterium, assembly GCA_963848085.1. Classification (GTDB taxonomy): domain Bacteria; phylum Actinomycetota; class Actinomycetes; order JAHEKZ01; family JAHEKZ01; genus CAWKCE01. The sequence continues at coordinate 772,999 of CAWKCE010000005.1, read as the reverse complement.
TGGATCATAGTATTTATGTAGGCGTGGAGAAAGAAAAAGCCATAGAGGAAATTTCATTCATGCGTGGCGCAAATGTTTCCAATTGTGTTAGAAACCTTTTACGAGGCGTTGTACGTAATCAGGCTTTCATTACCGATTCTGGAATTACTCGTCTCCTATGGTGGGTATATCGTTTGAATCCATCTTTCTTGAATCCATTGATTAACAAAGGCATTGAAGATATGCGCAAGTTGCGGGTAAATCCCAGCCAATTCAAGAATGAGATGGATTATGCACGATAACTAGATGGTCTTTTATCTCAACCAGAAGGAACTATTACAGATTTGTACCAAAACTGGTACCCAAGGCTTTAGCGGTTTGCACCATCTCACCCTCTGGAGGCACAGTGCGCAGCTTGCCGATCGCTTCCAGGATCGTCACCGGGCGGATACCCTCCGGTTTTAGAGCGACCATACAGCCATATTTTCCCTGAGTAACCATCTCCACCGCGCTGAACGCCGAAGCGTGTGCACAGCTGGCGATCGAACGGAGTAGGCATCCCCCCGCGCTGCAGGTGTCCTAGAACAACGCAACGGGTTTCTTTGCCTGTCCGTTTTTCAATCTCTATCGCTACCTGGTCTCCAATTCCGCCCAGGCGGGCTTCCCGCTCTAAATCTTGCTCATCCTCAGTGACGTATGTCTTTCCTTGCTCAAAAGCCCCCTCTGCAACGATCACAATGGTGAATTCCTTTCCTTTACGCTCTCTTTCCTCTACCTTGGCGCAAATATTCTCATAATTAAAAGGCATTTCCGGGATCAGGATCACATCTGCCCCTCCGGCAATCCCGGCATAGAGCGCGATCCAACCGGCGTAGCGTCCCATAACCTCTAACACCATCACCCGGTCGTGGCTTTGCGCAGTTGTATGCAATCGATCCAATGCTTCTACCGCGCATGTGACAGCCGATTCAAATCCAAAGGTCATCAAGGTGGCATCGATATCGTTATCGATGGTCTTGGGTATTCCGATCACGGGAACGCCGCGCTCGAATAGTTGTTGGGCGATCGTCAAAGATCCATCCCCACCGACCACGATAAGACAGCGCAGTCCAAGTTGATCGAAATTCCGCTTTGATTGTGCCAGGATTTCTTCTGCCACCCGGCGAACCTCACCGTGACCGGTTTTTGCCGAAAAACGTCCCTTGTTGCGTGTTCCCAAAATCGTGCCGCCACGAAAAAGCAAGCCATCCAGGTCTTGAGTATTCAAGACCATAAATTGCGGTGGGTCGAGCATACCGTCAAACCCGTCCAGGAAACCGATCGTTTCCCAGCCGCGCAGGGTAGCAGCTTTTACTACCGCACGGATGACCGCATTCAAACCCGGGCAATCGCCGCCGCCAGTCAAAATACCTATTCGTTCGACCATTACCAGCTCCTAATAGATGAAGGGGAAACCTATCGACAAGACAAGTTCGTTTCGTATCTTTTTTTGCAGATAATATTGGAAATGATACCATGCAGAATATTAAGAAACCGAGTTTTTTCAATTCTATATGATGATCTTTGATACAAAGATTCTAAAGTATCTCGAAAGGAAATTTCCTGTAGTAAAAACTCGGTTTCATAATGTATGGCCCTTTACTTAAAGCGCTTCAACTTTCGGGTAAACTTGTGGAACTTGATACACATACGGCAGGGCAGGTAATTTAGCGTCTTTTCCTTTCTTATAATCCGGAAATTTCACTTCTTCTTCCGGTACATCTTCATAAGGGATCATGCTTAATAAGTGAGTGATGCAGTTCAGTCGGGCGCTGCGTTGCTGGTTTGAATCGACAACGAACCAGGGAGAGAACGGTGTGCTTGTCCTTTCAAACATGATATCCCTGGCGCGGGTGTAATCATCCCAGCGTTTACGCAACTCCATATCCATCGGGCTTAGCTTCCAAATCTTACGTTCGTCATCACGGCGTTCGCGGAAACGTTTTTCTTGTACTTCCTGATCGATATCCAGATAGTATTTGATCAAGATAATGCCTGCATCGACCAGCGTGTGTTCGAAACCTGGGCAAATCGATAGGAACTCTTCATATTCCTCGGCGCTGCAGAAACCCATAACCGGTTCGACGCCAGCCCGGTTGTACCAGCTTCGGTCGAATAGCACCATCTCTCCTGCAGCAGGCAGGTGCGGGATATAACGCTGCAAGTAATATTGCGTTTTTTCTCTATCAGTCGGCGCCGGCAGTGCAACAGTGCGAACAACACGCGGGCTCAGGCGGTTAGTAATCCGCTTGATAACCCCTCCTTTGCCAGCAGTATCACGCCCTTCGAAGATAACCACAACCTTTAGACCTTTGTATTTGATCCATTCTTGTAGCTTGACCAACTCGACTTCGAGTTTTTCCAATTCCTGCTCGAATTGCTTGCTTTTCATCTTTGCGGGTATGAGTTGGGCAGCTTGCGCATCAGTGTCAACCCCTTGTTGAAGAACATCTTCGATCAATGGTGATGTGCTTATTGATTCTGGAACAGGTTGAGTTTGTTTGACCTTTAAAATTCTTCTTTTTTTTCTTACTTTTCTTACCCATTTTTGCCTCTTTTCTAAAAATTACCTTGATCTCATTGGAGAATTTGAACCCGGATGTCCGGAGTTCCTTTATCAGTCTGTATCAAGATCACCGCTTGTTTTTCCGCCAGCGAGCGGACTATTGTATCCAATTATTCCTCAATTCTCAGCCGCCCTTGTGCGCAGCTCCGGACAACCAATCCAAGCAGTCAGCCAACCAGCATCAGCAGATTAATATTTGTAACGCGCAAAATTGAAGTGGAAAGAAAAGATCTGCTCTATCGTTTTACCGCTGTGCTTCATCAATTAACCATTAGTTCCAATTCTAGATAATTGGAATGCCCGCTGCTGTTTTCAGTTTCAAGGCGATATCGATAGATGCCGGTTTTGCTGGGACAATCCTGGAATGAGCTCTTTGCGTGAGCGAATGGTAACAATATTTCTCCGTTACGTAAGACCCTCAGGGTGTCGGCGTTCAAAACTTCCCATTTCAATTCAACACATTTCCCTAAATTTATTTGCGTTGGCTCGAGGGAAAAAAACATGATTGTGATCTGCCCATACGCTGGCGTTGATTGTATCACTGGGTACAAAGTCGGCGCCAGGGTAGGCGACTCCGTTGGGACAGGCGTTTTAGTCGGTTTGATGGCAACTACCTGCGCTTCCATCCTATCCGAATAACCGGCTTCGTTGTTGGCTTCCAGGTGGTAGATGTAGGTGTCCGCTTGATCGAGACAATCGCGGAAAGTATCCTCTGCGTTGGCGGCTTGGAGGACCGGAGAATCATTTCGAAGTAAAGTAGATGTTATCTGAGTTTTTCACTTCCCAGGCGAGTGTGATGCATTCACCAATTAGGATTTGGTCCATATCCAATGTGAAGAACTCGAATGTGATCGGTCCGCTTGGGGTTGCTGAACGAACGAGGATTTCCGTAGGTGTAGCTTGAATTGTAATTTGAGGTGTAATTTCCGGTAGGTTTTCTATGTTTCCAAACCAGGTCGTGTATACAACCATTGCGATTACAATTAAGAGCAATATAACGATCAAGATAAAGAAGATGGTTCTGATTTGGTTCATAGGTTGGGCTATATTTGTTTATCCGAGTAAAATTAATTCCCTTAGATTGTAATATTATAACAACCGCAATAAAAAATTTTTCATCAAGATTGAGTGCTTTCGATTTTAATCGATGCCTGCTCCATTAGTGCAAAGCTTTGTGCACATCATATTGACAACTGGTGCTTTCCTTGGGCTAACTTACTTCCGGTTGAGAAACTTGCAGAATTCAAATCAACTTCGAAGTGCATCGATGATCAATACCGGTAACCAAAGACTACCGGGCGGTAAAAAAAATATTCTGGAAGTGCAAGTATAATCTATAGGAGTTTTCTATTGCTCATATGGGTTTTAATTTGTCATAGAGGACAAAACTTTGTTATGCCATGCAAGGAAATTGACATTCCACATCATGTATTTCTGTAAGTTCTCCACCAAGGGTAGATAATGGTAAATAAGAGAATATATCATGCAGATTAACTTAGCCTATGGGAAAACCGGTTTAGTCATTGAGCTTCCTGATGATTGGAATGTCACGATTATTGAACCAACCTTTGTTCCAGCGCTTACGAATGAGATGCACGCCCTCAGTGAATCGCTCAAGTTTCCAATCGCAAAACCTGCGCTGAGAGAATTTGTCAAACCCGGCGATACAGTTGGTATTGTGTTCAACGATATCACCCGGCCAACGCCAAACCAGACCATCTTGCCGGCTATCCTGGATGAATTAAACCACGTTCCTGTCGAGAACATCACCTTCTTCAACGCGCTTGGCACTCACCGCGAGAACAGCGAAGCAGAGCTTAGCACCATGTTAGGTGATACGCTGGTTAACCGATACCGCATTGTGCAGAATAACGCTTTCGATCCCTCTACGCAGGTCAAAATTGGAAATACATCGCGTGGCAATGAAGTCTGGATAAACCGCCAGTTCATGGCTTGCGACAAGAAAATCCTGACTGGTTTTATCGAGCCACATTTATTCGCTGGCTTCTCCGGAGGCGGTAAAGCTGTTATGCCGGGTATGGCAGGCCAGGCGACTGTGATGCGAAATCATAATGCCGTTAACATCGCTCACCCTAATTCAACCTGGGGTCGCACCCAAGGCAATCCAATCTGGGAAGAGATCCATGAGATCGCCCACCTGGTGGGCGAGACATTTATTGTCAACGTCGCCTTGAATAAAGATAAAAACATAACTGCGGTTTTCGCTGGCGACCTGGATCGGGCTCACGCAATTGGGTGTGAATTCGTAAAGAAATCCGCCATGATCCCAGTTGCGGATCATTTCGATATTGTCATCACGACCAATTCAGGTTACCCTTTGGATCTTAATTTATATCAATCTGTCAAAGGGATGAGCGCTGCAGCGCAAATCGTACGCCAGGACGGGTCGATCATAATCGCGACGGAATGTTGGGATGGCGTACCAGAACACGGTTTGTATATGCAATTATTGCATCTGGCTGACACCCCGCAAGAATTGCTTGAAAGGATCACATCCCCGGGCTTCCACGAACAAGACCAGTGGAACGCCCAGCTTCAGGCGCTGCTCCAGATCAAAGCCAGCGTTTATGTATACTCCGATAACCTGAGCGATGAACAGATCCAGTATGCACTTTTCCTTCCTTCCCGTGATATCCGGGAAACAGTGAGAGAGTTGCTGGATAAATTTGGATCACAGGCGAAGATTTGTGTTCTGCCTGAAGGTCCGCAAACGATTCCTTATCTATAAATAATATTTTCGGTCGTTAATAAAACTCCCGTTGATTGGTCCGTGTTTCAAAGCGTTCTTAATTGCTTTTCTGGAATTAATAGCAATTAGAATGTTATTTTGTTCACATCCTCGCGATTCATGCTCAATAATTAAATCAAAACCTTAGAACCGAAAAATTATGGTCAAAATTCTTCTTTATTCTTTGACTCATAGAGCTTAGCGGAGTTAATAACACGCATTTTTTTGCTATATAAACGAAACTTGTGAAATATTTCTCATGCGTAACTTGAAGAATAACTCGGGGTTTGTTAATTAAGAAGTAATGATATAATGATTTTGCACACGAGAAAAATGTAATTGTTATAATTAGCTTTCGTCTCACAGGATGAATAGGCTTTCTTTGTTAAGCAAGATATTAAGCGCTGTGAAAACAGAGGGTTTCCGAGCGCGTTTTGTTATATATAGAGATAATAAACTGCTTTCGATACCAAGTTAGTAGAGATCATAAATAACCAACAGCTAAGTAGGAGACAGTGTCCAACAAGGTTGTTACGATAGTATTTCCCGGTTGTTTTGTTTTTGCGCGCTTAGGAAGTGACCTAGTCATAGGAAGGGAGGTGGAAAATTCAATAATCTCATCTCTAGCGTTTATATCATATCATTAGTATAAAGAACTCAAAGTATATGTAAAGGAGTGTGAACAGTGAACGCTTTAGTTGTACTTGTCTTGGGAGCTTTAGGCATTGGGATTGGATATTTTTACTATGCCAAGAGCATTGACAAAAATATCGTACAGCCGAACCCAGATAAAGCTACCCCCGCCAAAATGTACATGGACGGTGTAGATTTTACACCTGCCAGCCGCAATGTGCTTTTTGGATACCAGTTTAAATCGGTCGCAGCTCTTGCGCCACTTACTGGACCCATTATTGCTGTCCAATGGGGCTGGTTACCGGCGTTGGCATGGATTATCCTGGGAGTTTTCTTCATCGGGTGGGTTCAAGATTACGGCGCAATGATCATGGGTGTCCGCCGGGATGGCGAAACCATGGGGGCGCTCAGCTATAAATTGGTTTCACCGCGCGCTCGAACGATCCTGATGGTCTTTATCTATTTCTACCTGTTACTGATCATGGGGGCTTTCGGTAACGCGGTAGGCAAAACATTGATGACCAAACCCGCGGTGCCATTTGGTATGATTTTCCTTGTACTGATGGGTGTTCTTGCAGGTCAGATGACGTATAAGTGGAAGCAAGACATTATTCGGACTACGGTTGTAACCGTTTTGCTCACTTTCATCGGGATTTGGGTTGGGACCTTGCCTGCAGTAACTAACTTTTTTTCTTCTCTCTACGGTGGACCAGAATCTCCTGTAGTCTTCTTGGGCAACACTCAGGCACAAATAATTGGCACTCTGCTCATGATCGCTTTCTGCTACTTGGGTGCAGTCCTGCCCATTTGGGCGTTCGCACAGCCAGTAAACTACGTGTCATTCTGGATTGTAAGCATTGGAATGGTGGGTGCTGTCGTTGGTACTATTAATATGGCGTCCTGGAATGGGTGATTTCCCGGCCTACACTCAATTTGCCACAGCTAGTGGACCGTTATGGCCAATGCTATTCGTTACAATCGCATGTGGAGCGATTTCTGGATGGCATAGCTTGGTTTCCACCTCCGGCACTGCCCGGCAATTGGAAAAAGAGATCGATGCTTTGCCAGTGGGTGGCGGAGCCATGTTCATGGAAGCTGGGTTCGCAATCGTCGCTTTCCTGACTGCCACTGTTGCATTTGGAAGTTTTCAGGGATACATGGATGCGGGTGGTCCAGCAGCAGCGTTGGGAGTTTTTGCCGGCGGTTTCGCAAATTTCTTAAATCGAGTTGGCGTTCCAATAGCTTTCGGTACGGCCTATGGCGCTGTCTTCCTGACCATCATGGCTATCACGATCATGCAACTTGTGGTTCGCTTCATGCGCGTTGCCAGCGCTGAATTAGTAGGGGACACAATCCCTGCCATGAAGAATATTCATGTGGGAACAACGGTTGCCTTGCTCTTGACCGTGCTCTTTGTGTGGATCATTCCATGGTTGGCTATTTGGGGCGCTTTTGGCGCTTCGAACCAATTGATGGCAGGTTTGGCCTTACTACTGATCGCCTTATGGCTGAAATCGGAAGGTAGAAAGAATACTTGGGCGCTTTATCCCGCCATTTTTATGATCGTCACCACCATGGCGGCATTGATTTACCTCGCCTACACCAACTTTATGAAACTGGGAGGCGCCGCGACTCCCCAAGCATTCATCGCTGCGCTGCTTTTATTCATCATCGCTGTGGTGTTGATTGTGGCTGCAGCAATCCTTATCGTTGATGGCGTTAAAGCTCTTCAGGCGCCAACTAAAGAGGAAGTAGCGAAAGCTTAGTGATAAGGGTTGAATTTTGATAAAAGGGAGGGTAGTTCACTACCCTCCTTTTTATCATATGGATAATAAAAGGTATTTAGGATTTGAGCGTCCTGATGATGGAAAATTATTAATATTTAAAGAAACCCAATTTACACACGGTTCATTCAGGTTTTGTGTTTTCGCAGGAATTAGGACCCGGAGGGTCAATGTCCAAACCAATTAAACTGGAAATCCTTACGCTAGTCCCCATTAGTTACAAACAGTGAACGCATTGTGAAACTTTTTATGATCAATCGGGTATTGGTCAACAAGTTCACTTTGAAATTCTGAATGATTACCCCAAAAAACTGGTGGAAGACCATATCCGCCTTTCTTCCTTAGTGGTAGAATTAGTTGAGCGCTATAAAAATCGGATTACGATCTATATAATCGATCCGCAATCATTGTTAGGTTTTTATAAATCGCTACGACATTGGGTGCGGAAATACCCTACTTTTATCGTTGAAGGACACGAGAAGATAACAGGCTGGAATTTATCAGCTTTAAGTTCGGCTTTAGAATCTCGCTTCGTGGGTTAATGGAAGGTAAATTCGGAAACATCCAGAGTGGGTCAAGACGAAGTATCGAACAATGGGTACTATGCTGGAGCAATTAATAAAACGCACGAATAATATATTTATTGTCATCAAGGAAGTCATTTACGGGATGACCATTTACGATTGGGTGCGTGAGCTGGAGAAATCTCGTGCTGAGAAAGAGAGATTGTTTACCCTGATCGTATATGGAGGTTTATTAGGAATCCCAATTTTGCCGCCATTCCACACCTTGCGTTTGATCCCTTATATGGTACCTACCTTACATAGCTGGAAACGCAGCATGCTGCGCGAACGAGATTTCACCGACCTTATCGTTCAAGAGATTGGATGAATGGTTAGATTTTTAATAAAACTTAATTAGGAGATAGGAAAAATGACCGAGGAAGAGCGTAATTTTCTGCAAAAAATTGGCCAAAATGCAATCGAATTTATTTATGGTATGGCAGGTCACGATATGACCCGCTTTGCTCTAAAAACCAGAGGGAGCATGGAGCATTTGTTTATTCTGATAACCATGGGCGATTTGCTAGGTGTACCGATTCTGCCACCCTATTATTCATTGCGTTTGCTTCCATATGTCGTACCCCAAATTTCAACCTGGAAACGTCGAATGTTACGTGAACACGACTTAACCGACGCGCTTGCTTAGAAGGGAAAATCTTATGACCTTAGCTCGTATTTTTGATGAACAACCGGAACGCCGATATATTATGTTTGGCGGCAAGGGCGGCTTGGGAAAGACGACTTTCTCGGCTGCCTCGGCTTATTATTTGGCCAAAATGGGTCATAAAGTGCTGGTCTTTTCCGTTGATCCACAGGCATCCCTCTCTGATATTTTCGAACGTGATATCTTCGGTCAAGGGGCGGTTGAAATCATGCCGAAATCTGCGCCGCACGTACAGATAGGCCGGAGAGCCTGGACCGGCGTTGAGGTACTTGTACGTACAGCCCACCGCGAAGTCGGCACCCACGTCGTCCAGACCGATCGGGACCGATCCGGCGGAGTGCGCCAGGTCCCACAGCACGAGGGCGCCTGCGCGGTGGACCGTGTCGGTGATGGCGGCCAGGTCGGCCACGGCGCCGCCCCGGTAGTCGACGTGCGACAAGGCCACCAGGGCGACGTCGTCGGTCAGGTGCGGTGCCAGGTCCTCCGGCGCGATCCCGCTCACCGGGTCAGCCGACACCAGGCGCAGCTCGCCGCCCAGCAGGCGGGCGGCGCCGTCGAGGACGTACCGGTCGCTGGGGAAGTTGCCGGCCTCGGTCAGCAGAACGGTCCGCCCGGGCCGCGCGTCGAAGGCGGCACAGGCCAGCTTGAACAGGTTCACCGAGATCGTGTCGGTCGCGACCACCTGGCCAGGGGCGGCCCCGACGAGTCCGCCGATGCGGTCACCGACGTCGACGGGCAGGCTGTCCCAGTGCTGCCAGCCGCGCACGAGCTCGCCGCCCCACTGCTCGTTGACCATCCGACGCAGCCGGTCCGCGGCGGCGAGCGGCATCATCCCCAGGCTGTTCCCGTCGAGGTAGACCAGCTCCGGATCGGCCCGCAGCACCTGGTCGCGGAAGGACCGCAGCGGGTCCGCCGCGTCGAGGTCACGGGCACGGGACCGCGAGTCGAGGTCACGGGCAGGCGAGTCGAGGGCACGGGCAGACGAGTCGAGGGCACGGGCAGACGAGTCGAGGTCACTCATCGCCCAGTATCGATGGGCCCCCGAAACCCACGCCAGGCCGCCACCCTGCGCCCGCGCGACGCAGGAGCGTGGCGGCCTGGCGTGGGTGTGGGGCGCGAGGAGTGGGTCAGGGCCAGACCGGGTCGGTCGGCGCCGCATCCAGCCGGCCACCGTCGACGCAGTCGCGGCTGCGGTAGCCCTCCGGCATCCGCGGGACGACCTCCACCCAGTACCGCTCGGCCAGCGCCCGGGCCTGCTCCGGGGTGGCCCCGAGCCAGCCGGCCACCTCGTCCAGCCGCTGGAGAGCCGCGCACTCGGTCTCCGCCTCGTTCGCGATGCCGGACAGGTGGTACGACTCGTGAGTCAGCACCTGGACCGCGATGACCTCGTCCAGCGACGGCGTCGCCTGGTCGCCGTGTACGTAGTCCCGCAGCGCCTCGCACGCCGTGATCTCCAGCCGCCCGACGTCAGAGGGCCGGCCGTCGGCATCGAACTGGACGTAGCCGAGCTCTGCGGTGACGTCGAGCAGGGCGCCGCCAAGGCGCTGGCACTCGATCGTCACGTCACGCTCGGCGATGCGCGTCCCCACGGCGGAGAACAGGCTCTGGTCCACCCGGAACTGCCACTCGAACCACCCGAGGACCAGCGCAGGCACCAGGAGCAGCGGGATCAGGATCGGGTGGCGGTGGCCCACGGCGTGCCTCACCGCGAGCGCGACCGCGCCTGCGGTGAGGAACAACGCGATCCACGGCCTCACCGGGTGAAGATCGGCAGACATGAGTGCCCGCTTCAGCCCCGACTGCGACTCCGGCTCAGATCAGTCCGCCGCCACGACTCGACTCGTCGGCGGAAAGCCGCTGCGAAGCCCAGATCGGGATCACCGCAAGCACGATCATGAGCGCCGCAACGGCATTGACCACTGGACCTTCATACGGCCGGAAGAGGTTGTTAAAGATCCACAGCGGCAGCGTCTCCACGCCCGGACCGGCCACGAAACGAGTGACGATGATCTCGTCAAACGACAGCCCGAACGCAAGGAGCGCGCCGGCGACCAGGGCGCCGCGGATCGCCGGAAACGTCACGAAACGGAACGTCTGGAAGGTGTCGGCGCCGAGGTCCATCGACGCCTCCTCCACAGAGCCGGCCATTCGCCGCAACCGGGCGAGCGCGTTGTTGTAGATGATCACGATGGTGAACGTCACGTGCCCCACGATGGTGGTGAACATCCCGAGATTCAGGTCCACTCCGAAGACGTCGGCCACCGGCTGACGCAGCGTGGACACCGCCGCGGACAACGAGACGCCGGTAACGATGCCCGGCAGGGCGATCGGCAGCACGACCAAGAACGACACCGACTCCCGCCCGAACCACTGGTAGCGGCCGATGGCGAAGGCGAGCATGGTGCCGAGCACGATGGACACCCCGGACGCGACTGCCGCGACGATGATGGAGGTGCGAAAGGCGGCCAGCATGTCGGCGCTCTGCAGCGCACTGGACCACCACTCCAACGTGAACCCGGTGGGGGGCCAGTTGAACGTGCGACTCTCGTTGAACGAGTTCACCAGCACGATGAGCAGCGGGATGTACATGAAGACCAGTCCGACCGCGAGTAACGCGGTGAGTGTCGCCCGGACTCCGCGCGAAAACGTCATGGCTCACAGCTCCCGGAGAGCGCCGCTGCGCCGGACGAGGGCCAGGTAGAGCAAGATCACCACGATGGGCACCATCGACAGCGCGGCCGCCAGCGGCAGGTTGTAGGTGACGTTGGCGTAGACGACGTTGCCGAGGAACGTCACCTTCCCACCTACAATCTGCACGGCGATGTAGTCACCCATCGTCAGGGAGAAGGTGAAGATCGACCCGGCGACGATGCCCGGGAAGATGATGGGGAGCACGACCGACCGGAGCGTCCGCATGGTGTGCGCCCCCAAGTCGGCGGACGCGTCCAGCAGGGAGTTGGGCAGTCGTTCCATGCTGGCGTAGATCGGCAGGATCATGTACGGCAGCCACAAGTAGCCGAGTGTGACCACGGCCGTCCAGTACCCGTAGCCGGGGCTCGAGACACCAAGCGGCGACAGGACCCAGTCGAAGACACCGTCGGTGGCGAACAGGGTGCGCCAGGCATATGCCTTGACCAAGTAGCTCGCCCACAGTGGGGTGAGCACGGCGACGACGAGCAGCTTCTGCACCCGGGGCGAGGCGACCTTGGCCATGTAGAACGCAATCGGCAGGGCGATGACCGCATCCATGACCGTGACCACCAGAGCAGCGCCCAAGGAGCGACCGGTGACAATGCGGTAGACGTCCTGCTCGAACAGGGTCGAGAAGTTCGTCAGCGACCACGTGTAGACGATGTCGCCGGTGAACGAGTTGGTGGTCCAGAACGCGTTGATGAGCAGCAGGAACAGGGAACCCAGGTATGCGACGACGAGGAAGCCCAGCGGGAGGAAGGCGAGCAGGACCAGTCGGAGCATCGGGTGCCGGAAGAAGAAGACAGACAGTCTCCGGCCGGGTCCCCGACGGGACGCTGGGTCCAGCGCCGCCTCGGCGACGGCCATAACGCCCCCTCCCTCCAGTGTCTGGCGGTGCTGCATGGTTCAGGGCGTGGTGACCGACGCCGGGTCGGTCACCACGCCCTGACGTCCGTCAGGCGCCGCGGACCTCCTGCCATGCAGTAACCCACTGGGCGTAGGGAATGCACGTGACGTCGGTGCGCCCGTCGAGGCACTGCTCGATTGGCGTCGTCCAGTAGTAGACGTCGGTCCAGTAGTCCGTCTCCGCCGCGTGATAGATCGTGCAGTGGTCCTCATCCGCGGTGAGAGCACAGGACTTCTGATTGGACGGTGCCTCACCGAAGTACTCCGCAACCTGCGCGTTCGCCTCCGGGGAGACGATGTGGTCCATCCACAGATACGCGCAGTTCGGGTGCGCTGCCTCGGCGGCAATCATCCAGCTGTCAGACCAGCCAGTCGCGCCCTCGTCGGGCTTGATGACCTCGACCGGAGCCTCGGTGAAGTTCGCGTTCACCTGCCACGACCACCCCAGCACAGTGTCACCACTGGTGAATGCGTTGATCTGCTTCGTGTAGTCCGACCAGTACTCGCCGATGATGGTTTCCTGGTCGTTGAGGGCCTGGATTGCCGCATCGAACTGCGTCTGGTCCAGCGCATACGGGTCGGTGATGCCCAGGTCCGGCTGCGTGTGCATCAAGTACACCGCCGCGTCGGCGATGTAGATGGGCGAGTCATACGCCGTGATCTTGCCTGCGTACGGCGAGTTGGGGTCGAACATGTCGTCCCAGCTCGTCGGAGCCGGCTTCACGATGTCGGTCCGCCACTGCAGGAGGTTCGCCCCGCGGCCGTGCGGAATCCCGTACGCGACGCCGTCGACGGAGTTCCACGGCTGCATCTTGAGGTCTGGGAAGATGTCCGCGTAGCTGGGAACGAGGTCGGTGTTGACCGGGGCCACGTCACCGCCGTAGATGAGTCGCAGTGAGGCGTCCCCGGAAGCGGAGACAACGTCGTACTGCCCGGTGTTCATCAGCTGCACGGCCTCGTCCGAGGTGCCGAAGACCTGGACGTTCGCCTTGCAGCCTGTGCTCTGCTCGAAGGGCTTGACCCACTGCTTCTCGGCGTACCCGGGCCAGGCGAGGATGTTGACCGACCCCTCGCCGTCGCCGACCGAGGTCGCCGCAGGAACGTCCGGTGGGTTCTGCCCCCCGGAGTCGGTGCTACCGCCGCCGTCATCGCTGCCACATGCGGTGGCGAGCAGGGCTGTGAAGCCCACGACAGCGACGGTCTTCAGCAGACGCTTTCGCTGCATGCCGCTCTCCATTCTTCCCTGGTGGTCACGTGGCATCGGCCACGCGAAACTCGTGTTGCTTCCCCCAGACCAGGCGGACGACACGGGCCCGAAGGTCGGCCGCCTCCCGCGAGGTCAGGTTCAGGTTCTGCTGCAAGGCGATGAGCGACCCGCCGGCATCGAGATCGACGTGGAACCGCGTCAGTGACCCCAAGTACTCCACCTCACGGACCGTGCCGAGCGCGGTGTCCTCCTCGGGGCCGACGGGGTCGTCGACACCGACGACCCGCACCTTCTCAGGGCGCACGGAAAAGGTGCCCTCCTTGCCCAGCGCCGACAGGGCTGCATCGCCGCTCAGCAGGTTGGACGTGCCCACGAACCCCGCCACGAATGGGGACGCGGGCTGTTCGTACACCTGCGTCGGCGTACCGAGCTGCTCGATCCGCCCCAGGTCGAAGACGACGATGCGGTCAGACATCGTCAACGCCTCTTCCTGGTCGTGGGTGACGAACACGAAAGTGATGCCGACCTCGCGCTGCAGCTCCTTGAGCTCCACCTGCATCTGCTGACGGAGCTTCAGGTCGAGGGCACCCAGGGGCTCGTCCAGTAGCAGCACGCGTGGCCGGTTCACCAAAGCCCGGGCCAGCGCGACCCGCTGCCGTTGTCCACCCGAGAGCTGGCTGGGCTTGCGCTCCCCATACCCCTCGAGCCTGACGTCGGCGAGTGCCGCGGTCGCCCGGTCACGCCGGTCCGACTTGGGGACCTTCTTCACCCGGAGGCCGTACTCGACGTTCTCCAGAACCGACATGTGGGGGAACAAGGCGTAGTCCTGGAAGACCGTGTTGACGTCACGCTCAAACGGCGGGACGCGTGTCACGTCACGGCCCGACAGCTCGATCGTGCCGCCGGTGGGGAGCTCGAAACCGGCGATCATGCGGAGCACGGTGGTCTTACCCGACCCGGAGGGACCCAGCAGGGTGAGGAACTCTCCGTCGACGATGTCGAGGTCGACGCCGTCCACGGCGGTCACGTCGCCGAACGTCTTGCGGAGCCCTCGCAGCCGAACCGCGGCGACCGAATCCCGGTCCATCGACGGTGTCTCCGCCGCGGCGGCGTGGGTCACGGTGTGGGTCTCCTGGATCGTTCTGGCGTTCCCTGCCGGGAGAGTGGTGCGGGCAGGACAAGCACCGCCGACGTGGTCGGTGACCGGAATCTACGGTCAGCCGGTCCCGCTGCCCACCCGTTCCGCGGTCGCCACCCCAATCGTTATGAGGTCGTCACGCTGACGGCGGAGGCCGCCTCGGCTCAGCGCAGGAGTGGGAACCAGGCCGACAGATCGGTGCGGAGCCCACTCATCCGCACCAGTCCGGCAGACTGGGCGTCTGGCCAGGTCAGGCGCCCGCTCGCCACCCGGAGGAACGTGGTGGGGTCCGTCTCGACCACCGCCGGCGGAGTGCCCCGGGTGTGACGGGGACCGGCCACGCACTGGACTGCGGCAAACGGCGGCACCCGTACCTCGACGCTCCGCCCCGGCGCGCGCTCCTCAAGGACCCCTGCAAGGGCGCGAACCGCCAGCTGCAGCGCCGGTCGACGCAGCTCGGGGCGAACGCCGGCGGCGGACCGGGCCAGGTCGTCGGCGTGCACGACCAGCTCCACGCACCGCCCGACCAGATGGTCCGACACCCGCACCGGGCCGCGTCCGGCGGCAACCACCGGGTCAGCGCCGGTGGCGACGATCCCCTCGATGGCTGCCTGCGCCGCGGTGGCAGCGGCGTCGACCCCCGCGAGCACCTGCTCGGGTGTGGCGTCACCAGCCGATCGCGTTCGGACGTCGATCGAGTCGGCGGCCTCCGCGTAGCCGTCGAGGTACTCAGCCAGCCGCAGCGGCCGGTCGTCGGACGGTGCTGCCAGGGCCGATGCCACCGACCCTGCCACGAGCCCCAGGTGGGCGACCAGGTCGCCGACGCGCCAGCCATCGACGACGCTCGGCGCCCGCCACACGTCACCGACGAGGGACGCCACGGCCTCCCGTACCGCCGCCCACTGGTCGAGGTAGGCCTGGCCGGCCTTGGCCACGTCGACGCGAGGGACGGGCACAGCGCTCAGTCGAAGAGCGCCGGGAACGTGGCCTCCGACGCGGCGCGCAGCTCCTCGAGGGCGATCTCGAACTGGCCCTGGACCTCCAGCCGCGCCGCGGCGCCGGCGGTCTCGACGACCCCGATTCGGGCCAGGGGCACGTGGCGGGCGGTACACATGTCGCGGAACCGGACTTCCTCCGACCGGGGGACGACTGCTACCACCCGGCCGGCGGACTCGCTGAACAGCGCGACGAAGGGGTCGGAGCCGTCGGGAAGGAACACCCGCGCCCCGACTCCGCCACGCAGTGCCATCTCGACCAGCGTCTGGACCAAGCCCCCGACCGAGACGTCGTGCGCCGCGCTCAGCATGCCGTCGCGAGAGCCCGCCACCAGGATCTCGGCCAGCTTGCGCTCCAGGGCGAGGTCCACCACAGGCGGTCGGCCGCCGAGATGGTCGTGGACCACGTGTGCCCACTCCGAGCCGTCGAGCTCGTCGAGAGTCTCGCCGAGGAGCAGGATCGACTCCCCCTCCTCCCGCAGGGCCATCGGGGTGCGGCGCTCGACGTCGTCGATCACGCCGAGCACGCCGACGACCGGGGTGGGCAGGATCGCCACGTCACCCGTCTGGTTGTAGAAGCTGACGTTGCCCCCGGTGACCGGGACGTCGAGCTCGACGCACGCGTCGGCCAGCCCCCGCACCGACTCGGCGAACTGCCACATCACCGACGGGTCCTCGGGCGAGCCGAAGTTGAGACAGTTGGTGACGGCCAGCGGCGTGGCGCCGGTGGTTGCGACGTTCCGATAGGCCTCGGCCAGCGCAAGCCGGGCACCCTCGTACGGGTCCAGCAGGCTCCACCGCCCGTTGCCGTCAGTGCTCACGGCAACCCCCAGGCCGGACTCCTCGTCGATGCGGACGACGCCGGAGTCCTCGGGCTGCGCGAGCACCGTGTTCCCCAGGACGTATCGGTCGTACTGGTCGGTGACCCACGCCTTGGACGCCAGGTTCGGTGACGCCACCATGCGCAGGACGGTGGCGCGCAGCTGCTCGGGGGTGGTGGGGCGCTTCAGGCGAACGCTGGCGTCCGCCTGCCGGGCGTCCTGTGCTTCGGGACGGGCGTACGGCCGTTCGTACACCGGCCCCTCGTGCGCCACGGTGCGCGGCGGGACGTCGACGATCTGCTCGCCGTGCCACTCGATCGTCAGGCGGGAGGTGTCGGTGACCTCGCCGATGACCACCGCCTCGACGTCCCACTTGCGGCACACGGCCATGAACGCGTCCAGCCGCCCCGGCTCGACAACGGCGCACATGCGCTCCTGCGACTCGCTCATGAGGATCTCCTCCGGAGCCAGCGTGGAGTCGCGCAACGGGACGCGGTCGAGCCACACGTGCATTCCGCCGTCACCGTTGCTTGCCAGCTCCGACGTGGCGCAGGAGATTCCCGCTCCGCCGAGGTCCTGGATGCCGACCACCAGCCGCTGGTCGAACAGCTCCTGGCAGGCCTCGATCAAGACCTTCTCGGCAAACGGGTCCCCGACCTGCACGCTGGGACGCTTGCTGGTGCCGGTGTCGTCGAACGTCTCCGAAGCCAGGACGCTGACGCCGCCGATGCCGTCGCCCCCCGTCTTGGCGCCGAACAGGACGACCAGGTTCCCCAGGCCGGACGCATGTGCGGTCTGGATCTTGTCGTGGGGGACGACACCCACGCACAGCGCGTTCACGAGGGGGTTGCCCAGGTAGGTCGGGTCGAAAACGACCTCGCCGCCGATGTTCGGCAGGCCGAGGCAGTTGCCGTAGCTGCCGATTCCGGCCACCACTCCGGGCAGGACACGGTGGGTGTCCGGCGCGTCCGCGGCACCGAACCGCAGCGGGTCCATCACGGCCACTGGACGCGCGCCCATGCTGAGGATGTCGCGCACGATGCCGCCCACCCCAGTCGCCGCGCCCTGGTGCGGCTCGACGTACGACGGGTGGTTGTGCGACTCGATCTTGAACGTCACGGCCAGGCCGTTTCCGACGTCGACCACACCTGCGTTCTCGCCGATGCCGACGAGGAGGACGTCCGCCGACGACGGGGCCTGCTTGTCGCCGAACTGGCGCAGGTGGACCTTGCTCGACTTGTAGGAGCAGTGCTCACTCCACATGACCGAGTACATGGCGAGCTCGCTGCTGGTGGGCCGTCGGCCGAGGATGTCGCGGATGCGCGCGTACTCGTCGTCCTTCAGCCCCAGCTCCGCGTGCGGCTGCGCCGCCTCGGGCGTGGTCTCCGCGTTCTTGACGGTGTCGACCGTCATCACGCACGCACCAGGGAGTCCAGAACCGACGAGAAGAAGCCGAGCCCGTCGGTCGACGGGCCGGTCAGCGGCTCCACCGCATGCTCCGGGTGGGGCATCAGACCGACGACGTTGCCGGCGTCGTTCGTGATGCCCGCGATGTCGCGGTAGGAGCCGTTGGGGTTGCCCTGCAGATAGCGCGCGACGACCCGGCCCTCGCCCTCGAGGGCGTCCAGGGTGCGCTCGTCGGCGACGTACCCGCCCTCGCCGTTCTTGAGCGGGATCAGGATCTCGTCGCCGTCGGCGTAGTGCGACGTCCACGCCGTCCGGTTGCTCTCGATGCGGAGCTGCTGGTCGCGGCACACGAACTTGCGGACGTCGTTGCGGATGAGCGCTCCGGGCAGGAGGTGCGACTCGCACAGGATCTGGAAGCCGTTGCAGATCCCCAGCACCGGCATGCCGCCGTTCGCGGCGTCGATGACCGACTCCATGACCGGGGAGAACCGGGCGATGGCGCCGCAGCGGAGGTAGTCGCCGTAGGAGAACCCGCCGGGCAGCACGACCGCGTCGACCGAGGAGAGGGAGGCGGTGTCGTGCCACAGGGCGACCGGCTCGGCGCCGGCGGCGGCAACTGCCCGCTGGGCGTCACGGTCGTCGAGCGAGCCCGGGAAGGTGACGACACCGATCCGAGCAGTCATCAGCGCCCCTCGACGTGGACGGTGTAGTCCTCGATCACGGTGTTGGCCAGCAGCGTCGATGCGATCCGGTCGAGCTCGGCCTGGTCCGGGGCGGAGTCGACCTCGATCTCGAACCGCTTGCCCTGCCGGACCGACGCGACGCCGGTCACCCCGAGGCGGGTGAGCGCGCCGTGCACGGCCTGACCCTGCGGGTCGAGGATCTCGGGTTTGAGCATGACGTCGACGACGACGCGAGCCACGACGGTTTCTCCCGGTGTTTGGGGGGCGGGGCGGCGCGCCCAGTCTAGAGGGGACACGGGCACCCCCCTGCCATCCTTGCCCCGCCGAGCCCCGCCAGGATGAGGGGTCCGGCCCCGTCTGGGACTCATCGACGCAGGGATCAACCGGTGGAGGCGACGTGATCAGCTACGACCGCGTCATGCACGCCGTGCTGGCGACGACGACGCACGTCCACCGGGGGATGCACCGGGTCTCCGGGGGTCGCCTCGGGCGGCGCTTCCCCGGAGGTGCCACGGTGGTGTGGCTGACGGTCCCCGGCCGCCGGTCCGGTGACCCGCGGACCACGCCGCTGCTGTCCACCCGCGACGACCGCACCGATGCCTGGATCGTGGCCGGCTCGAACGCCGGGCAGACCACGACGCCCGCGTGGGTGCTCAACGCCCGCGCGGCCCCGACCGGGCACGTCGAGGTGGCGGGGGAGGTGGTTCCGGTACGCGTCGAGGAGGTCACCGACGCCGACGAGCGGGCCCGCTGCTACGCCCAGCTGGTCGGCGTCTGGCGCTGGTTCGCCGGGTATGCCACGCGGCTGTCCCAGACCCGCGAGATCCCGGTCTTTCGGCTCCACCCCCTCGTCGAACCCGGCCTCGATGACACGTCGGAGGGGTTCGGGGGCTCATCCCGGCCGGGATGAACGCAGGCTGGGGTTCACCGGGTCAGGAAGGCGGGTACGCCTGCCAGGCCTCCCAGGCGCTGCGGACCATCTCGTCCAGCCCGTACGACGCCGACCACCCGAGCTCGGCGCCGATCAGGTCCGCCGAGGCGACGAGCTGCGCCGGGTCGCCCGGGCGCCGGTCCACGACGTCGGCGGTGAAGTCCAGCCCGGTCTCCGCACGCACGGCCTCGATGACCTCCTTCACCGACACCCCCTGCCCGCGGCCCACGTTGTAGACGGCACTGGCCGGCCCCTGTTCGAGCCGCCTCACCGCGGCCACGTGGGCGTCAGCCAGGTCGGTCACATGGATGTAGTCCCGAATGCAGGACCCGTCACGGGTCGGGTAGTCGTCACCGAAGACCTGCGGGTTGGCCCCCTGGCTGAGAGCGCGGAGGACCATCGGCACCAGGTTGAACACTCCCGTGTCGCCCAGGTCCGGGGCGCCGGCGCCGGCCACGTTGAAGTACCGCAAGGACACCCAGTCCAGGCTGCCCGAGGTGGCGATGTCGCGCATCAGCCACTCGCCGATGAGCTTGGTCTCCCCGTACGGGTTGATCGGGCGGCAGAGGTAGTCCTCCGGCAGCGGCTGCTCGTCGTCCGGCAAGCCGAACGTGGCCGCCGACGACGAGTAGACCATCTTGCTGGTACCCGCGGCGTCCATGGCCTCGAGCAGCGACAGCAAGCCGTCGACGTTCTCGCGGTAGTAGTGCAGTGGTCGCTGCACCGACTCCCCGACAGCCTTCTTGGCGGCGGTGTGGACGACGCCGCTCACCTCGTGCTCCCGCAGCGCCTTCTCGACGCCGACGCGGTCCAGCACGGAGGTCTCGACGAGCGGTACGTCCTGCGGCACCTTGCGGCGCTCCCCGGTCGACAGGTCGTCGACGACGACGACCCCGTAGCCCTGCTCGCGAAGGGCACGCACGATGTGCGCCCCGATGTACCCGGCCCCGCCGGTCACCATCCATGTCGTCATGCGGCCAGGGTACGTCGTGCTCGGGCGTCAGCCGGGCAGGTCCCGGTAGTCGTAGCCCGTCACGCGCAGCGGGACCAGCCGAAAGACCGTGCCGTCGAGCGGCTCGGCGGGGTCGTGGCCCTCATAGCGCCGCACGATCCTCCGGTGTACGGCTTCGGCGTCGACTGTGACTGCCTCCGGGCCGCCAAGCTCAACGGCGCGACCCCGCACCGACACGTAGCGCTCGTGCTCGCCTTCTGCCATCACGATCCCCGCGACGCCCGGCCGGGCGCGCAGGTCGCGCGTCTTGGCCGCGGTCATCCCGGTGGTGAACAACAGCCCTTCGTCGTCGGTGACGAACCACAGCGGCGCGACGACGGGCTCACCCGACCCACGGACCGTCGACAACACGAGGAACGCCCGCGACGCGTCGTCGAACAGGTCCTGGTAGCCCTCCGGAAGATCCACGCCAACCCCTTCCTGCGACGCTCAGCCGAACGTCTCGCCGGTCAGCCGCTCGAACGCCTCGACGTACTTCGCCCGCGTGCGCTCGACGACGTCGTCCGGCAGCGGCGGCGGCGGATCGCCGGACTTCTTCGACCAGCCGGAAGCCGGCGAGGTGAGCCAGTCGCGGACGTACTGCTTGTCGAACGAGGGCTGCGGCCGCCCGGGCTGCCAGCCGTCGGCCGGCCAGAACCGCGACGAGTCAGGTGTGAGGACCTCGTCGGCCAACACGATCCCGCCGTCCCCTGACCGGCGACCGAACTCCAGCTTGGTGTCGGCGACGATGATCCCGCGCTCGCGCGCCACACCTTCGGCGTGTGCGTAGACGGCGAGAGTCAGCTGCCGAAGACTCGCCGCGTCTGCCTCCCCGACGTCGGCGACTACGGCGTCGAACGACACGTTCTCATCGTGCTCTCCGAGGGCTGCTTTGGTCGCCGGCGTGAAGATCGGCTCCGGCAGCCGCGACCCGTCTGTCAGACCGCTCGGCAGCTCGATCCTGCACACGGCACCGGTTGCCTGGTAGTCGGACAGCCCGGAACCGGCCAGGTATCCGCGGGCGACGCACTCCACCGGGAACATGTCCAGCCGCTCGGTCACCATCGCGCGCCCCGCCACCTCGGCAGGCACATCGGTCGACACCAGATGGTTGGGGACAACGCCGGCAAGCTGGGCGAACCACCACAGCGTCAGCGCGGTAAGCACCCTGCCCTTGTCGGGGATGGTCGTCGGCAGCACCCAGTCGTAGGCGGATATCCGATCGCTGGCGACGAACAGCAGCCGGCCGTCCGGGTAGGCGTAGATGTCACGCACCTTGCCGGAGTAGGTGTGCGTCACACCGGGGATTGTCGGAGCAGGTGGGATCCCGCCGGTCACAGGATGGCTCCTGGGGAGTACGCCGCGGCCTCGGGATGGGCGTCGACGACCGCGTCGACGCGCAACGCAACCGCCGCCACCTGGCGTGTTGCGGCGCCGGTGAAAGCCAGCGGCGCGGCGACCAACTCGTCCAGGTCTTCGCGGGTCAGCCGGAGTCGGTCGTCCGCCGCGAGCCGGTCGAGCAGGTCGTTGCTCGCCGAACCCTGTTGGCGCATCTCGAGCGCGACCGCCACGGCGTGCTCCTTGATGACCTCGTGTGCGGTCTCGCGGCCGACGCCGTGGCGCACTGCAGCCATCAGCACCTTCGTCGTTGCCAGGAACGGGAGGTACCGATCGAGCTCACGCTGGACCACCGACGGGAACACTCCGAACTCGTCCAGCACGGTGAGGAACGTCTCCAGCAGCCCGTCGAGAGCGAAGAAGGCGTCCGGCAGAGCGACCCGCCGCACTACCGAGCACGACACGTCCCCCTCGTTCCACTGGTCGCCGGCCAGCTCGGCCACCATCGACGCGTAACCGCGCAGGACCACCGCGAACCCGTTGATGCGCTCGCATGACCGGGTGTTCATCTTGTGCGGCATGGCCGACGACCCGACCTGGCCCGGCTGGAACCCCTCGGTCACCAGCTCGTTTCCTGCCATCAGCCGGATCGTCAGCGCCAGGCTTGACGGTGCCGCAGCCACCTGTACGAGCGCAGACACGACGTCGTGGTCGAGCGACCGGGGGTAGACCTGACCGACGCTGGTGAGCACCCGGTCGAAGCCGAGGTGTGATGCCACCCGTTCCTCCAGGACGGCCACGTCGGCCGCGTCGCCGTCGAGGAGGTCGAGCATGTCCTGGGCGGTTCCCACCGGCCCCTTGATCCCACGCAGCGGGTACCTCGCCAGCAGGTCCTCGATGCGCTCGTGCGCGACGAGCAGCTCGTCAGCCGTCGACGCGAACCGCTTCCCCAGCGTGGTCGCCTGCGCAGCGACGTTGTGCGACCGGCCGGCCATGACCAGCTCGCCGTGCTCGACGGCCAGCCGGGCGAGCCGCGCCAGTGTGGCGACCACCTTGGCGCGCACCAGCTCAAGCGAGGCCCGGATCTGGAGCTGTTCGACGTTCTCGGTGAGGTCGCGCGAGGTCATGCCCTTGTGGATCTGCTCCTGGCCGGCGAGCGCGCAGAACTCCTCGATGCGCGCCTTGACGTCGTGCCGCGTGATGGCCTCGCGCTTGGCGATCGACGCCAGGTCGACGTCGTCCAGAACTGCTTCGTACGCCTCGACCGCTCCGTCGGGCACCTCGACGCCCAGCTCGCGCTGAGCCCGAAGCACCGCCAGCCACAACCGACGTTCGAGGACCACCTTGTGCTCCGGCGACCACAGCGCGGTCATCGCACCCGAGGCGTAGCGCGCCGCCAGCACGTCGGGGATCGAGGGCTTGGTCACCTCGCCATCCTCCCAGGCCGGGCCGCCGCGCGGGGGTTCACGCGGACGGCGGGTGCTCGGCGAGCGTGCCGGTGGTGCCTGGGGCCAGCACGCGTCGCTCCCGCCCCAGCAACGCGACCGCCCGGTGGCCCATCGCCGTGACGTCCGGCCCCGAAACCAACACTCCGGACTGCTCGGGGAGGCCCAGGACCACGGCGTCACCGGGCAGTCGCTGCGCCATCTCTTCGGCCCGGCCACCCCGACCGTCCTCCCAGTGCGGCAGCACCAAACAGCCGGGGACCAGACCCAGTCCGGGCACGACCTGGCCGTCGCGGTCCGGCAGCCACGTGTGCTCGCAGAGCACCATGGCCCCCGCGCTCGCACCCATGACCAGGCCGCCGCGATCGAGAACCTCGCGCACCGCGAGCCCCATACGGGTGCTGGTCAAGGCCGCCAGCAGCCGAGACGGTGACCCACCGGGCAGCACCAGCAGCGCCGCCACACGCGCACACTCGTAGGCCGCGGCCTCGTCCTGCCGGGCGTCCGGTGCAGCCACCACGTCGACCGCGCCGAGGCCACCGAAGTGGCGCACCCCGTTGCGGTTCGCCGTGTCGTACTCGCGCCCCTCAGCGCCCGCCAGCGCGGTGACCACCACGGGGCCGGCACCCGCAAGACGAAGGAGCTCGGCATCCATACCGGCGCCCTTCGCGCCGAACTCCGCCCCGCCCTGCAGGCAGATCACCGTCCGGCCGCCGCCGGTCGGCGGGCTGAGGTCATGACAGGTCCCCCGCGGCCGCCGCGATGTCGGTTCGGTGGTGGGAGCCAGCTAGCACAATCCGCCCCACAGCCAGGTAAGCCCGGTCGCGGGCCTCCCGCAGGTCCAGACCAACCGCAGTGACCGACAGCACACGCCCACCGGCGCTCACCGCGCGACCGTCGTCTCCAGCCCGCGTCCCGGCGTGCAGCACGGAGACACCGGGCACCTCCTCCGCCACGTCGATGCCGTCGATCGGGTCCCCGGAACGCGGCGCCTCGGGGTAACCGGCAGCCGCAACCACGACCGTGACCGCGGAGTCGTCCGACCAGCGCAGCGGCTCCAGGTCGACGAGTCGGCCCACGGCGGCGGCCCGCAGCAGACCCCCGAGCGGAGACTCCAGCAGCGGCAGCACCACCTGGGTCTCCGGATCGCCGAACCGGGCGTTGAACTCCACCACACGCAGTCCGCGGGAGGTCAGGGCCAGGCCGATGTACAGCAGTCCGGCAAACGGGGTGCCGCGCCGCCGCATCTCGTCGAGCGTCGGCTGCGCGACGGTCTGCACGACCTCGTCAACCAGCTCCGGCGGTGCCCACGGCAGCGGGGAGTAGGCGCCCATCCCTCCGGTGTTGGGGCCAGTATCGGCGTCTCCGACCCGCTTGAAGTCCTGAGCCGGCTGCAGGGGGACGACAGTCGCACCGTCGGTGACGCAGAACAGCGAGACCTCCGGACCGTCCAGGTACTCCTCGACGACCACCCGTCCGCACGAGGCGGCGTGCGCCAGCGCCGCGTCCCGGTTGGCGGTGACAACGACGCCCTTGCCGGCGGCCAGCCCGTCGTCCTTCACCACATACGGCGGACCGAAGGCATCCAGTGCGGCGGCCACCTCCTCGGCGGAGTCGCAGACGTGCGCCATGGCCGTCGGGATCCCGGCCGCTGCCATGACCTCCTTAGCGAACGCCTTGGACCCCTCGAGGCGGGCGGCCTCCGCCGACGGACCGAAGCACGCGATACCCCGAGCGCGAACCTTGTCCGCGGCTCCAGCGACCAACGGACCCTCCGGCCCCACGACGACGAGGTCGACGCCCAGCTCGGCCGCGAGGTCGGCTACCGCGTCGGGGTCCGACACGTCCAGGGCGACGTTGGTGGCCACCGCCGCGGTTCCGGCATTGCCCGGCCCGCACCACAGCGACGCCACATCGGGGTCTCGCGACAGGCCCAAGCACAACGCATGCTCACGGGCACCACCGCCCACAACCAGCACCTTCACAGCAGCAGGCTAGCGGCGTAACCGTCGACTGCCCGTCCGAGGGCCGGGCGGTGGGACAACGTCCGTTGCCGCTAGCCCCGGTAGTACGGGGCGACGACAGACAGTGCGTCGTCGAGGATGGCCAGCCCCTCCTTGGCCTCCGCCTCACTGATGGTGCAGGGCGGGACGACGTGGAGGCGGTTGTAGTTGACGAAGGGCATCAGCCCTCGCTCCTTGCACGCCCCCACCAGCTCCGCCATGGGTTGGTTGGCGGCTCCCGCGGCGTTGTAGGGGACCAGCATCTCCCGCGTGGATCGGTCAGTGACCAGGTCGAGCGCCCAGAACACCCCGAGCCCACGCACCTCGCCGATGACGGGGTGACGCTCGGCCAGCTCGCGCAGGCCGGGTCCGAGGACGTTCTCGCCGATGGCGCGCGCGTTGTCGACGATGCCTTCGTCACGCATCGCGTTGATGGTGGCCACGATCGACGCGGAAGCGATGGGGTGTCCGGAGTAGGTGAGCCCGCCTGGGAACACCCGTTCGTCGAAGGTGGCCGCGATCTCGTCGCTGATCACCACGCCGCCCACCGGGATGTACCCGGAGTTGACTCCCTTGGCGAACGTGATGAGGTCCGGCGCGACGCCGAAGCGGTCGAAAGCGAACCAGTCGCCCGTTCGACCGAAGCCGGCCATGACCTCGTCGGCGATGTAGACGATTCCGTACTTGTCACAGAGGGCCCGCACACCGGCCAGATAGTCGGCAGGGGGGATCAGGACGCCGGCCGTGCCGACGATGGTCTCCAGCACGATGGCCGCGATGGTCTGCGGCCCCTCGAAGGCAATGACGGACTCGAGGTGCTCCAGCGCGCGCTGTGCCTCCTGCTCGTCGCTGTCCGACCAGAACGGCGACCGGTACGGGTAGGGGCCGAAGAAGTGCACGATCCCAGCGATGCCGGTCTCGTTCGGCCAGCGCCGGGGGTCACCAGTCAGCGTCACGGCGGTCGCGGTGTTGCCGTGGTACGACCGGTACGCGGACAGCACCTTGTGACGGCCGGTGTGCAGCCTTGCCATCCGGACCGCGTTCTCGTTGGCGTCGGCCCCGCCGTTGGTGAAGAACACCATCCGGTGGTCGGGAGGGGAGACCTCGCTGATCAGCCGGGCCGCCTCGTTGCGGACCTCGATGGCGTGCTGGGGGGCGATAGTTGCCAGCCGGCCTGCCTGCTCCTGGATGGCGGCGACCACCTTGGGGTGCTGGTGCCCGATGTTCGCGTTCACCAGCTGCGACGAGAAGTCCAGGTACCGGTTCCCGTCGTAGTCCCAGAAGTAGCAGCCCTCCGCTCCGGCGACGGGCATGGCCTTGGCCAGCTTCTGGGCGGACCACGAGTGGAAGACGTGGGTGCGGTCCAGCGCTACGACCTGTTCGCCGCGCGCAGGATCGGGTGTGGGGACAGCCATGACGCTTCTCCTCGAACAGTGATGGTCCCGCCAGACTAGGGACCGTGACCGGGCCGCGGTAGGGGCACCCGGTCAGACGAGCGGACGCAGCTGGACGATCTGGTCCCGCCCCGGACCGACCCCGATCGCGGAGATGGGCGCGCCGGACATCTCTTCGAGCGCGCGCACGTAGGACTGGGCGTTCGGGGGAAGGTCGGCGAACGACCGGGCTCCGGACAGGTCCTCCTGCCAGCCCGGCAACAGCTCATAGGCGGGACGGGCGTGGTGGAACTCCGTCTGCGTCATGGGCATCTCGTCCAGCCGCTCACCGTGCACGTCGTAGCCGACACACACCGGGATCTGCTCCCAGCCGCTGAGCACGTCGAGCTTGGTGAGAACAAAGTCGGTGACCCCGTTGACGCGCGCCGCGTAACGGGACAGGACTGCGTCGTACCAGCCACAACGGCGCGGTCGTCCGGTCGTGGTGCCGAACTCGTGGCCCTCGGCGCGCAGCCGTTCCCCGTCCACGTCCCCGTCGGGGAGCTCGGTGGGGAAGGGGCCTTCGCCAACCCGGGTGACGTAGGCCTTCGCGACGGCGATGACCCGGTCGACGCGGTTGGGCGCGATCCCGGCACCGGTGCACGCCCCCCCACTGGTCGCGTTGGACGACGTGACGAACGGGTAGGTGCCGTGGTCGACGTCGAGCAGAGTGGCTTGCCCGCCCTCGAACAGCACGGTGCGGCCGTCGTCGAGCGCACGGTCCAGCAGGAGCGAGGTGTCGGCCACCATGGGTCGCAGCCGCTCGGCGTGGCGCAGCAGGTCGTCCACGACCTCGTCGACGTCGATGGCGCGCCGGTTGTAGACCTTGACCAGCAGGTGGTTCTTCTGGTCAAGGGCGCCCTCAACCTTCTGGCGCAGGATCTTCTCGTCGAAGAGGTCCTGTACGCGGATCCCGATGCGGTTCATCTTGTCGGCATACGTCGGGCCGATGCCGCGACCGGTGGTGCCGATCTTTCGGCTACCGAGGAACCGTTCGACGACTCGGTCGATCGTGCGGTTGTACGAGGCGATGACGTGTGCGTTGGCGCTGACCAGGAGCTGCGAGACGTCGACGCCGCGCTCGACGAGGCCGTCGAGCTCCTCGAAGAGCACGCCGAGATCGATGACAACGCCGTTGCCGATCACCGGCGTGACACCTGGGGTCAGGATTCCGCTGGGTAGCAGGTGGAGCGCGTACTTCTGGGGGCCGTCTTCGGTCGGGATCACCACGGTGTGTCCGGCGTTGTTCCCGCCGTTGAACTTCACGACGTAGTCGACTGACGTCCCGAGGAGGTCGGTTGCCTTGCCCTTCCCCTCGTCGCCCCATTGGGCACCGACGAGCACGATCGCGGGCATGGTGGCTCCCTGGAGTTCCGGTGGGATTACCGCGGAAGCGTAGCGGAGTGCGCGCGCGTCACGCGCCGAGCAGCGTGCGGATGCCGCGCCCGAGCGCGGCCCCCGACAGGTAGGCCGACTCGATGCGTGACCGACCGTGCCAGCCGTCACCGCACCGGCCGACCCGAGCCGGTCCGAGATGGAACGGCGGCGCAACGGTGTCCGCCGGTTTGGCGAGAGACCAGCGCTGGACGAACTGGGCGGTCGGGAGGGTGTCGATCCGCAGGGTTCGGCGGAGCTCGTCGAGCATCACCGGGATGGCCGCCTCCGGGTCGTCGAGGTGGGCAGCGGCGAGGACAGGGTCGGAGTGCGCCACCAGGACCGGGGCGCCGTCGCCGCGGCGGCGACCGTCGTCTGCGACCCACGTGAGGACGGGTGAGTCGTGGACAAAGACGCCGTCGAGCTCGCGCCAGGTCCGGTGGTCCCAGCTGGCCACCAACGACAACGCGGGCTCCCAGAGCCGTGGGGCGGCTGCCGCCTCCGCGGCCAGTGCGGCGGGGAGGAGGTCGTCGGCCTGCGGACCGGGCATGGCAAGCGCCACCGCCGCGAAGGGCTCGCCGTCGACGAGCGGGCCGCTCGTCACGGACTCCACCTCGTTCCCGGAGGTGACCCTCAGGCCCACGGCCAGCGCCTCGACCAGTGACCGCAGCCCGCCGGGGGTGGCGTAGCGAACAGGCCCGGTCACCGTGCCGGTCACGCCGTCGTCCGGCGTGGCCACGTGGAAGGTGTCCGTCCAGGGTCGGGCGAGGCCCGCCGCGACCCAGGACTCGACCAGCGTGCGGAACGACGGGCTGTCGGCGGTGAAGTACGAGGCGCCGACGTCCACCGGGCGCCCGTCGACGGTCCGGACGGCCATCCGCCCACCGAGTCGCTGACCGCGGTCGCGGACCCGGACGGGCACTCCGGCGTCCTGCAGGACTCGGGCGCAGGCGACCCCGGAGATGCCCCCGCCGACGACGAGGACCTCCTCGGCCGCCATCGGTCAGCCCTGCAGCGCCGCGGCCGCGCTGGGGCTGGAGTCACGCAGGAACGTCGCGCAGCGCTCCGCCTCAGGCGTCTCTCCGATGGCCGCGGCGGCAGCGGCGAGCTCGTGCAGGCTGCGCAGGAAGCCCTCGTTACCGGGGTGCTCCCACGGCACCGGCCCGTGGCCCTTCCACCCGTTCCGCCGGAGCAGGTCGAGGCTGCGGTGGTAGCCGGTGCGGGCGAATGCGTAGGCGGAGACGGGGTCTGCCTCGGTGCGCGCGCGGCCGGCGAGCAGCGCCCAGGCCAGGGCGTACGTCGGGTGGGCGGCGGCGACCGCACGCGGGTCGTCGCCCCGGTCGAGCGCCGCGCGGGCGGCGGCGTCGTCCGGCAGCAGCGTCGGCGGCGGGCCGCCCAGCAGATCCTGTCCAGGGGTCATGGTCACGACCCCCATTGTCCACGCCAGGCCGCCACACCCCCGCGGCGCACCCCGGGAGGCTGGCGGTCTGCCGTAGGGAACGGCGCCACCTTCGGCCGAGAACGGCCGGGCTGTGGACGACGCCCCCGACGCCCGGGCGGACCGGGCACCCTCGTCGCATGCTCCCCGGGCTCGTCCCCGTCGCCGCCGCCCAGTGCGGCGCGTTCACCGCACCGCAGTCGTACGCCGCCGGCTACTCCGACGACGAGGTCCGCGCCCGCGTTCGGGCTGGGCGCTGGGTGGCGCTGCGCCGGGGCGTCTACGCGACCCGCGAGGAGGTCGAGCAGGTAGCCGATGGCGAGGCCCGGCACCGACTGCTGGCCGCGGCCGGTCTCCTGGCGCTCGAGCCGGGTGCGGTTCTCAGCCACATCAGCGCCGCCACCCTCCACCGCGTCGACCTGCGCACCAGCCCGGGCCTTGTCGTCCACGCCACGCGCCCCGAAGGCCCACCTCGCGCCTACCGAGCGCTCCGCGTGCACCAGCTGCCGCTCGCCCCGGCCGAGGTGGCCGCCGTGGGCGCCCTGTCGGTCACCGCCCCTGCCCGGACGGTCGTCGACTGCGCCCAGCAGCTGCCGTTCGCCGATGCGGTCGTCATCGCCGACAGTGCCCTCGCGCAGGGGGTCGTGGGCGAGGCGGCGCTCCGGGAGGCGGCAGCGCAGGGCCTCCCTCGCCACGCGCGGCGGGTGGACCGGGTGGTGTCCTTCGCGGACGGTCGGAGCGAGTCGGCCGGGGAGTCCTTCGCGCGCGTCGTCATGGTCGAGCAGGGGCTGCCGACGCCCGATCTGCAGGTCGACCTGCACGACACGGCCGGACTCATCGGCCGCGTGGACTTCCTCTGGCGTGCGGAGCGGGTCGTCGGCGAGTTCGACGGGCAGCTGAAGTACCGCACCGACCCGGCCGCCCTGTGGCGGGAGAAGCTCCGCGAGGACCGGCTGCGCGAGGCTGGGTACGAGGTCGCGCGGTTCACCTGGGCTGATCTGACGGACCACCCCGAGGCGGTCGGTGAGCGGGTCCGCGCCGCGTGTGCCCGCTCCCAAACACGCCAGACCGCCAGCCCACCGCGGGCCGCGGGGTGGCTCTGGCGGCCTGGCGGATAGGAGCTCCGGTGAGCCGCGTGCATCTCCGGCAGACCGCCAGCCTGCGGCGGGCCGCGGGGTGAGTGTGGCGGCCTGGCGTCAGGGGTGGGGCGGGGTGACCGGCTGGCCGAGGACGTGCCGCCGCACCCAGGCGTGCATCGCCACGGCCGCAGCGGCTCCGGCGTTGATCGACCGGGTGGAACCGAACTGCGCGATCGACAGCACCGAGCCGCACCCGGCCACGGCCGCCGGTGACAGCCCCGGCCCCTCCTGCCCGAACAGGAAGACGCAGGTCTCGGGCAGGTCGAACGACTCCAGAGCCACCGAGCCAGGCACGTTGTCCACCCCCAGCACCGACAGCTGGGCGTCCCTCGCCCACGCCGAGAAGGCCGCGACGTCCTCGTGGTGACGGACGTGCTGGTAGCGCTCGGTCACCATCGCCCCCCTGCGGTTCCACCGCCGCCGACCGACGATGTGGACCTCCCGGGCGAGGAAGGCGTTGGCGGTGCGCACCACGGAGCCGATGTTCATGTCGTGCTGCCAGTTCTCGATCGCGACATGGAACGGATGGCGACGCCGGTCCAGGTCGGCCACGATCGCCTCCGTCGTCCAGTAACGGAACCGGTCGGCCACGTTGCGACGGTCTCCGGCGGCGAGCAGCTCCGGGTCGAACCACGGCTCGTCCGGCCACGGCAATGGGTGCGGCCCCACGCCAACCTCGTCCATGGTCCGGAAGGGTAGAGGCCGGCGGCTACGCTGCGCGGATGTCACGAATGCTCGGCCCGCAGTGGTTAGACCCCCAGTCGCTCCTGGAGTCCTTCGGGCCTTGGGCGCTTCTTGCCATCCTCGCCATCGTCTTCGCCGAGTGTGGGCTGCTGATCGGGTTCTTCCTGCCCGGTGACTCGCTGCTGTTCACCGCCGGCATCCTCGTCGCCACCGGGTTCATCGACACCCCGATCTGGCTGGTCTGCCTGCTCATCACGATCGCCGCCATCGTCGGCAACCTGACCGGGTACTGGATCGGGTACAAGTTCGGACCCGCGGTGTTCAACCGGGAGGAGTCCCGGTTCTTCCGCCGCGAGTACGTCGAACGCACGAAGCACTTCTTCGACCGCTACGGCGCCCGGGCAATCGTGCTCGCCCGTTTCGTACCCATCGTCCGCACCTTCATCACCGCCATGGCCGGTGCGGCTCGCATGCGCTACGGACCTTTTGCCTTCTACACAGTGATCGGTGGGGTGCTGTGGGGGGTCGGCGTCACGCTGCTCGGCTACTACCTCGGCAACATCGCCTTCATCAAGAACAACATCGAGTACATCCTGATTGCGGTGGTGCTGCTGTCGGTGATCCCGATCTACTTCGAGCTGCGCCGCGCCCGACGCACGGTCTGACGACGGCTGACGTCGGTCAGAAGCGGACCTCGGGTGCGCGCCGGACGTCCGGGTCCTCGGCCTCGAAGTACTCCGCCTCGACGAAGTGGAACATCCCCGCAACGACGTTGTCCGGGAAGCTCTGCACCTTGGTGTTCAACGTCCGCACGTTCGCGTTGTAGAAGCGCCGGCCGGCCGCGATGCGGTCCTCTGTCTCGGCGAGCTGCCGCTGCAGGTCGAGGAAGTTCGTGTTGGCCTTGAGGTCGGGATAGGCCTCGGCTACGGCGAACAGCTGCCGCAGCGCGCCGGTCAGCATGTTCTCCTGCTGCGCCTGCTCAGCGGGCGTGGATCCGGGTGCTGCCGCCACGGTGCGCGCCACCGTCACCGCCTCGAGCGTCCCGCGCTCGTGACCCGCGTACCCCTTGACGGTCTCGACCAGGTTCGGGATGAGGTCATGGCGCCGGTGGAGCTCGACGTCGATCTGTCGCCACGACTCCTGCACGAGGTTCCGGAGCCGGACGAAACCGTTGTACGTGACCGCGACCCAGATCCCGGCAAAGACCACGAGCGCCACGATCCCCAGCAGAACCCACGTCATTTCGCACTCCTCGGTTGCGGGGACGGACCGTCTGGATCGTATCCCCGATCACGCCAGACGAAGCCCGGGATCTGGTCCACGACGCGAGCGAGCCCCGTGAGCGTCCCGTCCACCCGCCCCAGATCGAGCCTGCGCTCGGCGGACGACAGGATCTCGGTTCCCTCGATCCACCAGCCCATTCGGTCGCCCGCCAGGAGAAGCTCCAGATGACGAGGATGGAGCACGTCGTAGGCGAACTTCCGGTCAGTCGCCCGCACGGCGAAAGCCCGGTTGAACGCCTCGCTCTCGACATCGACCTGGTCCATGATCCCGACCGCATCGGTGAACCTGCTCACCCAGCCCTCGGGGTCGACGCGCAGCATCGGCAGCGGCACCGGCAGTCCCAACGTGCACACGGTGAACCGGTAGGTGGTCGTGCGCCGCTGGTCACCTGACCCGGACGAGCGCTTGTAGCTGTACTCGAACGCCAGGAAAGCACGATCGCCGTTCCGGCCGCTCACGACGTGCCGCGCGCGTCGGGTCTGCCCGGTGCCGAACGGGCCCGCGGTCCAGCGGTCCACGAGCGACAGGTCCTCCGCCCGGTAGGTCCAGCCCCGGCGCAGGCATTCGGCGCGGAGCTCGCTGACGCGGCGGTGCTCGAGGACGGCAACCAGCACCAGTACCGCACATACGGCGGCGACGGCGAGGGCCAGCACGACGAAGCCGAGCCACTCCACGGTCTACCCGAGACCCAGGTCAGCCGGCTGGAACACCGCCCGGTACTCCAGACCTGCCCCCTGGACGGTCGGCGCCGCACCGCGCTCCACGATCACCGCCACCGCGACCACCTCGGCGCCCGCCTCTCGAAGTGCCTCGACCGCGGCCAGGACGGATCCGCCCGTGGTCGACGTGTCCTCGACGGCGAGTACTCGGCGGCCGGCGACGTCCGGGCCTTCGATACGACGCTGCAGGCCGTGCTGCTTCTCTGCCTTGCGGACCACGAACGCGTCGAGCCGACGACCACGCGCAGCGGCGGCATGGAGCATGGCGGTAGCGACCGGGTCGGCGCCCAAGGTGAGACCACCCACGGCGTCGAAGTCCAGGTCCGCCGTGAGGTCGAGCATCACCGACCCCACCAGCGGGGCGGCCTGCGCGTCCAGGGTTACGCGCCGCAGGTCGACGTAGTAGTCGGCCTCCTTGCCGGACGACAGCACGACGCGGCCGCGGACGACGGCCTTGTCCTGGATCTGTTGGAGTAACGCGTCGCGATCGGCCACGCCGCTCAACCTAGCGGGGGCGGGTGTGAGGTCGGGGTAGGTTGCCACTCACCTCAGAACGGGGGCCCGCGTGGCAGTGATCGAGGCGCACGACGTTCGCAAGACTTACCGGCGTCGAGGCAAGAAGCCCAAGGCGGCTCTCGACGGGCTGGAGCTCGTCGTCGAGGAGGGCGGAGTCCACGGCTTCCTCGGCCCGAACGGATCGGGCAAGACGACCACCCTGCGCTGCCTGCTCGGGCTCGCCCGTGCCGACAGCGGCTCGATGCGGTTGCTCGGCACCGACGTTCCGAACGCCCTGCCCACCGTCGTCGGCGACGTCGGTGTGCTGCTCGAGAGCCCCGCCTTCTTCCCGGCGTATACCGGGCGGCTCAACCTGCGGCTGCTGGCCACGGCGGCGTCCCTCCCTGAACAGCGCGTCGACGAGGTACTGGAGCTCGTCGGCCTGCGCGACGCCGCCGCGGAGCGGGTCAAGGGCTACTCGTTGGGCATGCGTCAACGGCTGGGCATCGCGGCGGCGCTGCTCAAGCGGCCCAAGCTGCTCGTGCTGGACGAGCCGAGCAACGGGCTGGACCCGGCCGGCATGAAGGAGGTCCGCGAGCTGCTGCGACGCCTGGGCGACGACGCAGTCACCGTCTTCTTGTCGTCACACCTGCTCGCCGAGGTGCAGCAGATCTGCGACGACGTCACGATCCTGGCGAGGGGCAAGTACATCGCCGGTGGGCGCGTCGCCGACGTGCTCGCGGCGCAGGCGACCGGTGCCATCCGGGTGGGCATCGGTGACGCCCCCCGAGCGGCACAGGTCCTCCGGGCCGCCGGCTTCCAGGTGACCGACGACGGGCAGGGCCTCCTCGTCGACCAGGTGCCCGACGGCGCCGTCGTGGTCCGCGCCCTTGCCGAGCAGCAGCTGTACGCGTCGTGGCTGATGCCCGTGCAGGCCGACCTCGAGCAGGCGTTCCTCACCCTCACCGAAGGGTCCGGGCTCGACGAGGGGAGCCCGGCATGACCACCCTGCTCACTCCGCTGTCGACGCCTCCCAACCGGGCCGTGCCCCAGCTGCGCAGCGAGCTGTCCCGGCTCACCCACCGGCGGCTCTACCGCGCGCTGACGCTGGTCCTTCTCGTCGGGATCATCCTGGTGAGCGGCATCGTGTTCCTCGCCGCAGGACGGTCCGCCGTGCCGCCCCCGGACGCGGTGGCCCAGTACGAGCGGGAGCTGCAGAACTGGGACAAGCAGTTCCCCCAGTACCAACGGGGTTGGGACCAGTGTGTCGCCCAGCTGCCGGAGGGCGAGTCGGTCGACCGTCAGTGCGGTCCGGCGCCCGACTACGAGCGCGACAAGCCCCAGCGTGACTGGTTCTACAGCGACCCGCGGTACGACACGTCGCAGGGCCTGCCGGCCGTCGCCATCGCGGTGACGATGGCAGGTGCCGCCCTCGCGTTCGTCCTCGGCGCCAGCAGCGGTGGTGCGGAGTGGTCGTCGCGGTCCATGACGCTGCAGCTGCTGTGGGAGCCCCGACGGCTCCGGCTGCTCACGATCAAGTGGCTCGCCCTGGCACTGGTCACCGCCGCGACGGCAGCCGTCGCGATGGCGACCGGTCTTGCCATGGGGGCCATCACCGGGTGGCTCCGCGGGATTCCTGACTCGACCCTGCCCAGCGGGTTCTACGGCGAGCTGGCGGGAACCGCCGGACGGGGACTGGTCCTCGTCGTCATCGCGGCGACGTTCGGCTACGCCATCGCCATGCTGGTGCGCAACACCGGCGCCTCCCTGGGCACCGCCTTCGTGTACCTGGTGTTCGTGGAGAACGCGGTGCGCATCGGCCTGATCAGGTTCGGCTCCGAGGCGTACATGCTCACCACCAACTCGGTCGCGTTCGTGGCGCCGGGCGGGCTGGAGGTTCCCGGACGACAGTACGAGGAGCAGCTCAACGGGGGCCTGGAGACGGTGACGACCATGGTGCAGCTGACCAACGGGCGGGCGCTGCTCACCGTCCTGGTCTACCTCACGGTCGTCGCCGTCCCGGCGGCGCTGTCGTTCACCCGGCGCGACGTGGGCTGACCACCGCCCCACAATTGCCTGGTGCCACCGACCCTGGTCCTGCTGCACTCGCCGCTCACCACGGCGGGCGCCTGGGGCTCCCTCCCCGACCAGCTGCGCTCGCTGGGCTGGGACGTCATCGCCCCGAACATCGACACCGACGACGTCCCGCCGTACGCGGGCCGCTACGTGGCTGCCGCCGCGCAGGCGGTGCTCGGATCGGTTGGCTCCGGTGCATGCGTGCTCGTCGGGCACAGCGGAGCGGGCCCACTGCTCCCGCAGATCGGCTTCGCCCGGAACGCTGCACAGCGCCCGGTGTCCGGCTACCTGCTCGTCGACGCCATGCTGCCGCGGGTCGCGCGGACGTCCACCCGGCTCGACGTGATGCGGCTCGAGGACGGAGCCGCGGCGGCACGGCTTGCCGAGCACCTCGAGGGCGGCGGGGCCTTCCCGGAGTGGACGGACGCTGAGCTGTCCGGCGAGATCACCGACCCGGCCGCTCGTGCGACCGTGCTTGCCACGCTCCGTCCGCGCCGGCTCGACTTCTTCACCGAGCCGCTGCCCCTTCCTGAGGACTGGCCAGACGCGCCGGTCACCTACCTGCAGCTGTCAGCCGCCTACGACCAGCCAGCAGCGACGGCACGGCTTCGAGGGTGGCCGGTCAGAACGGTGCCGAGCCACCACTTCGCTGCGGTCACCGACCCAGCAGAAGTGGCGTTCGCGCTGGACGAGCTGGCGCGCCAGATGGTCGGCGGAAGCTGAGCTTCCCGCCTGGCCGTCACGGCGACAACCTCAGCAGCGCCGACTCCTTCTCCGCGTCCAAGCCATGCCCCTCGGCGATCCGGAACGGCTCCGTGAGCGACTGCTGCCACGACCACGTCTCGGCCACCGTCTCGGCCAGCGGCCGGCACCGCAGCCCTGCTGCCTCGGCGTGGCTGGGGTCGACGTCAAGGAAGTGCGCGAACGCCGGGTCTGGCGGCAGCCACATCGGCAGCTCGCTCCACGGCTCCACGCCGGCGTCCAGCAGGGTCTGGTCATCGACCCAGCGCAGCGTCGCCCCACCGCCGGTCGCGTCCGCGGCCAGCGCGAGCAGGTCTCCCCAGCTGTCGCGCCCCGGATGGCACACCACGTCGAAGGGTCCGGCAGCGCCGACCTCACCGGCCGTCAGGCAGAACGCCGCGAGGTCACGGGCGTCGACCGCCTGAAAGGGGCGGTTATCGGCACCCGGGGCGAGCACCTCCCCGCCGCGGGACATCCGGTCGAGCCACCACGGCAGCCGCCCGATGCTCTCCCACGGGCCGAGGATCAGGCCCGGCCGGACCACGGTCCCCCGGCGACCGAACACCGAGCTGACCGCGTTCTCGCACCCGGCCTTCAGGACTCCGTAGTCGCCGTCGTCCGGGCCAGCGTCCGGGGCGCACGTCGACACCGCCGACGCCGCGGACATCGGGACGTCGTATGGCTCGGGATGGGCGGAGATGCTCGACACGAACACGTAGCGGTCCGCCACCGGCTCCAGCGCTCGGGCCGAGGCGAGCACGACTCGCGGCACGTACCCGCAGGTGTCGACGACCAGGTCGAACGGGCCTCGAGTGACGACCTCGGTCCAGGCCTTCTCCTCGGTGCGATCGCCGTGAAGTGCCTCCACCCGCGGGTCGTCGAGCCCGGTCACGCCGCGGTTGAACGTCGTCACCGAGTAGCCACGGCGGACCGCGTCGTCCACGACGTGGCGACCCAAGAACTGGGTGCCGCCGACCACCAGGAGGCGGGGGCTCACCGCCGCCCCCCGACCACCCGACGTCGCAGGCGAGCGAGCTGGCCGATCGCACCCCGGGGGACCAGCTGGGTGGCGCCTGCCACGGCCTTGTACTGCCATCCCGGGACGGAGATGACCTTGCCTCTCGCCAGGTCAGACAGCGCGGCGGACACCAGGTCGTCAACGTCCAGCCAGATCCACTCACGTGACTGCCCGACCTCGATCCCGGCCCGCTCCTGGAACTCGGTACGCACGAACCCGGCGCACAGCGCCATGACCCGGACGCCACGACGGCCCAGCTGGCTCGCGAGCGCCTGTGAGAACGCGGTCACCCACGACTTGGCGGCGCCGTAGGTGCCGAACGGGAGGAAGGACGCCACGCTCGACACGTTGATGATCGCCCCGTGCCCTCGCTCCGCCATAGGTCCGGCCGCGGCGTGGCTGAGCCGGAGCACCGCGGTGACCAGGACGTCGAGCTGACGCTGCTCGTCCTCCACCGGCGCATCGACGAACCGCTGGTTGAGCACGAAGCCCGCGTTGTTGACCAGAGGTCTACCGGACGCTCCGGGTCGCGCAGCCGCTTCTCGACGACCGCGAGCTGCTCGCGATCGGACAGGTCGGCCACGATCACCTCGGCGCCCACTCCCCGGCTCCGCAGCTCGTCGGCGAGGTCGGCCAGGCGCTCTGCGTCGCGGGCGACGAGGACGAGGTCGTACCCGTCCGACGCCAGTCGGCGTGCGAAGGCATTGCCGATCCCAGAGGTCGGCCCGGTCACCAGTGCTGTGCTCATGCCGGCAGCCTCGCACGAGGGTGGACCGCGGCTGTCAGCCGGGCAGTCCCCGCCGCCAGGATCCCAGGAGCTCCTCCCGCAGGGCTCCGGTCTGGGCCTGGACCAGGTGGAACAGTGCCTCGCGTGCCCAGCGCTGCGCCGGGGACTCCACCAACATCGCCCGCCCCGCCTCGGTCGTGACCAGCGCCACCGAAGCCCGGTGCGCGAGGTCCAGCGACTCCGCCCGCAGCCGCACGCGCTCGTCGAGAGCGTCTGCGGCCGGGGTGTCGTCGATGAGCTGGTAGGCGCGGCGCCGCACCACGACCAGTCGCTCACGCAGGGCGGCTGCCAGGTCTCCGCCGGCTGCCGAGCCCCGTCGGGTCGACGTCGCCGCCAGCCGGGCAAGGGCGGCTCGGGCCAAGCCGAACGACGCCGGGGCCGCGTTCGACGTGCGCTCGGCGTCGCGGGCCGCCCACTCCGACTTGGGCAGAATCCGTGCCACCTCATGGTCGGAGACCAGCATCCGGTCCAAGGTCACGCCGACGGTCGAGGTCGCTCCCATCGCCGCCAGCGCCAATCGACCCGTGACGTCCAACCCGGGCCGTTCGGTCGCCGGGACGAGCGACTGGACAACCTGCCCGTCGCTGGTCTCGGCCATGAGCAGCAGCACGTCGGCCAGCCCCCACGACGTCACCCAGTCCAGCCGTCCGCTGACCACCCAGCCGGACGAAGCGCGCTCGGCAAGCACGCTCGGTGGGCCGGGCCGTCGCAGATGGGCGAACGCGACGGCGCCCAGGGCGGCCCCCGAGGCCAGTGGCCGAGCCCACCGGTCGCGCAGCGCGACGTTGCCCGTCGTGAGCGCGACCTCCGCTGGAGACCGGTGCTGCGTGGCGACGAACCACAGCGCCCCGGAGGCACCGGACAGCTGCTCGACGAGCTCACGGACGACAGCCGGCGGCGCCCCGCCGCCCCCGACGTCCACCGGTGCCCACGCTCCCAGAAACCCGACGTCAGCGAGAGCGCGGACGTGGGCGCTGGCGACCCCGTCGACGTCGATCGCCTCGGCGTCGGCCGCAACGGACGCGAACAGCGGCGCTGCCGCGTCAAGCAGGGGGTGTGACGGGACCGCGGAGTCGGGACCGATCACCAGGTCACCGGCAGACTCTGGTAGCCGCGCAGGACGAACGTGTGGCGGGGGGCCGGATCACCGTCCGGGGCCAGGCCGGGGAAGCGCTCGAACAGCTGCAGCGGCGCGTCGTACCGCAGGAACTCCTCCACTGCCGTCTCGGCCAACGGCCACGGGTCGGCGCGGTACCGGTCCAGCTGCTCGGGGAAGTCGAACAACGCCGCAATGCCGTTGCCGAAACGTTCACGCTGGCCTCGTGGCCGGCGTTCAGGAGCAGCACGCAGGTGGCGACGAGCTCGCGTTCGTCGAGCTTCTCGCCAGCCTCCTCCACCTGAACCAGATGGGTGACGAGGTCGTCTTCCGGTGCAGCTCGTCGTCGAGCCGCCAGCTCCACCACGTAGGTGGCGAACTCGTCGCACGACCGTCGCGCCCGCGCCTCCTGCGCGTCGGTTCGCTCGTACTCGTACATCCGCACGATGTCTTGGGACCACGGGCGCAGGGGCGCCCGCTCGTCCTCCGGAATGCCGAGCAGCTCGGCGATCACCATGACCGGCAACGGCTCGGCGTAGTCGGTAATCACATCCATGCGCCCGCCCGGCTCGACCTCGTCCAACAGGCCGGACGCCAGCTCCCGGACGCGGGGCCGCAGCCGCTCGACGTGACCACGCGCGAAGGCCTTGGCGACGAGGGCGCGCAGCCGGGTGTGTTTCGGCGGCTCGGAGTCCAGGATGGAGTCGGCGTGCAGCCAGTTGAACGTGTCCCACACGTCGGCCGGCTCTCGCGTCGTGAAGATGC
The DNA here is from genome assembly GCA_963848085.1 of uncultured Actinomycetota bacterium. Lineage (GTDB taxonomy): Bacteria > Actinomycetota > Actinomycetes > JAHEKZ01 > JAHEKZ01 > CAWKCE01. The sequence goes on along the minus strand of CAWKCE010000005.1, from coordinate 732,417 downwards.
GGCCGAGCGAACGACTCCGCAGGACTGCGTCCGCGTCGGCGTGTCGGAACGCGAGCCACATCCCGGTGTCGGCATGCCGGAGCGCCCGGCCGGCCGACCGGTACTGGTCGAAGACGGCGTAGGGGTTGCGGACGAACCCTGGATCCTGCGGCCGGAAGTCACTGGCTTCGCCGTCCACGTCCCCTCCCCTCCTGACGTCAGCAGTGTCGGGGGACAACAATGCACGAGTGACCCACGAGACCCCGCTGGTCCCCCGCCTTCGTCCACTCGGCACCACGATCTTCGCGGAGATGTCGGCTCTGGCGACCGCGACCGGTGCGGTGAATCTCGGTCAGGGCTTCCCGGACCTCGATGGTCCGCGCAGCGTCGCGGAGGCAGCCACGCACGCGATCCTCGAGGGGTGGGGCAACCAGTACCCACCAGGTCCCGGCATCCCCGAGCTCCGGCAGGCCGTGGCGGCTCACCAGAACGCGGTCTACGGAGTCGACCTGAACCCCGACACCGAGGTGCTCGTGACCACCGGCGCCACGGAAGCCCTGACCGCCGCGGTCCTCGCGTTCGTCGACGACGGTGACGAGGTCGTCGTGCTGGAGCCGTGGTTCGACTCCTATCCCGCGGCGGTCGCCATGGCGCGGGGCGTGCTCAAGGGTGTGCGCCTGCAGGCGCCCGAATTCCGGCTGGACGAGTCAGCGCTGCGCGCTGCCGTGACCGACCGCACGCGGGTGCTGCTGTTGAACTCGCCACACAACCCCACGGGCATGGTCCTCACCCCCGACGAGCTCGCGGCCATCGCGCGGGTGGTGGACGCGCATCCGCGGATCGTGGTTGTCACCGACGATGTGTACGAGCACCTGACGTTCGACGTCGCGCACGTGCCGTTCGCCACCCTTCCCGGCATGTGGGACCGGACCGTCTCGGTGAGCAGCAGCGGCAAGACGTTCTCGTTCACCGGTTGGAAGATCGGATGGGCGACGGGTCCGGCTCCTTTGGTGTCAGCGGTCCGCACGGTCAAGCAGTATCTGACGTACGTGAGTGGGGGGCCCTTCCAGTACGCCGTCGCGTACGCGCTGACGCACGAGATGCCCTGGGTCGCCGGGCTCCGCCGGTCACTGCAGGACCGCCGTGACCTGCTGTGCCGCGGGCTTTCTGCGGCCGGGCTTGACCCTGGGCGCCCGGACGGCACCTACTTCGTGACCACCGACATCGCCTCGCTCGGTTGGGACGACGACCAACAGTTCTGCCGGGCGCTGGTGGAGCGCGCCGGCGTGGTGGCGATCCCCTGCTCGGTCTTCTACGACCCTTCCGACCCGGTCCGCACCCTGGTCCGCTGGACCTTCACCAAGCAGGACCACGTCCTCGACGAGGCCGTCGCCCGGCTGACGGCCGCCGCGCCACTCACTCCCTGACACGAGCTGCTCGCGGTCAGCCGGACAGCGAGAGGGACGCGCCGTCGGCGGCGACGGTGACGTGGACCGTGTCTCCGTCCGTCACGTCGCCACCGATGAGGAGGCGGGCCAACGGGTCGCCGATCGCGGTCTGGATCAGCCGCCGCAGGGGACGGGCTCCGAACGCTGGGTCGTAGCCCTCCTCTGCCAGCCAGGTGCGCGCCTGCGGCGAGACGTCCAGGCCTACCCGACGCTCCGCCAACCGCTGGGCGAGCAGCTCCACCTGGAGGTCGACGATCCGAGCCAGCTCCCCGGTCGTCAACGCGTCGAACATCACGACGTCGTCCAGTCGGTTCAGGAACTCCGGCTTGAACGTCGACCGCACCACCGCCATCACCGCGGCGTGCTTGGTCGCGATGTCGGTCGTGGGGTCCACCAGGAACTGGGACCCCAGATTCGACGTCAGCACCAGGATTGTGTTCGTGAAGTCCACGACGCGCCCTTGGCCGTCGGTCAGGCGGCCGTCGTCGAGCACCTGGAGCAGGATGTCGAAGACCTCGGGGTGCGCCTTCTCCACCTCGTCCAGCAGCACCACGCCGTACGGCCGGCGTCGAACCGCCTCCGTGAGCTGTCCACCTTCCTCGTAGCCGACGTACCCCGGAGGGGCGCCGACCAGACGCGCCACGGAGTGCTTCTCGCCGTACTCGCTCATGTCGATCCGGACCATGGCATGCGGGTCGTCGAACAGGAAGTCGGCCAGGGCCTTGGCCAGCTCGGTCTTGCCCACACCGGTGGGGCCGAGGAACAGGAACGACCCGGTGGGCCGGTCCGGGTCGGCGATGCCGGCCCGGGATCGGCGCACCGCGTCCGAAACCGAGCGGACGGCGGATGCCTGCCCCACGACCCGGCGCCCCAGCTCGTCCTCCATGCGGAGCAGCTTCGCCCCCTCGCCCTCGAGGAGGCGACCGGCCGGGATCCCCGTCCACGCGCCGACCACCTCGGCGATGTCGTCGGGGCCGACCTCCTCGGCGACCATTGCCTCGACCTGCTCGGCCGACCGGGCGGCATCCTCGACCTGCTTCTCCAACGTCGGGATCTCCCCGTACAACAGGGCAGAGGCAGTGGCCAGGTCGCCGTCCCGCTGCGCCCGGTCCGCCTGCATGCGCATCTCCTCGACCTGCTTCTTCAGCTCACCGACCCGGTTCAGCCCGGCCTTCTCCTGCTCCCACCGGGACTGCAGCGCCGCCAGCCGTTCCTGCTTGTCCGCCAGGTCGGCGCGCAGCTTGCTGAGCCGCTCCTGCGACGCCGGGTCGGCCTCCTTCGCCAGTGCCAGCTCCTCCATACGCAGCCGGTCGACGGCACGCTGGAGCTCGTCGATCTCGACCGGCGACGAGTCGATCTCCATCCGCAGCCGGGATGCTGCCTCGTCGACCAGGTCGATCGCCTTGTCCGGCAGCTGTCGCGCCGCGATGTACCGGTCCGACAGTGCGGCAGCGGCAACCAGGGCAGCGTCGGAGATCTGCACCTTGTGGTGCGCTTCGTACCGTTCCTTCAACCCACGGAGGATCGCGACGGTGTCCTCGACGCTCGGCTCCCCGACGTAGACCTGCTGGAACCGGCGCTCGAGGGCTGGGTCCTTCTCGACGTTCTCCCGAAACTCGTCCAGGGTCGTCGCTCCGATCATGCGCAGCTCGCCACGCGCCAGCATCGGCTTGAGCATGTTGCTCGCGTCCATGGACGAGTCGCCGGTCGCGCCGGCGCCGACCACGGTATGCATCTCGTCGATGAACGTGACGACCTGGCCCTCGGCCTGCTGGATCTCGCCGAGCACGGCCTTCAGCCGCTCCTCGAACTCACCCCGGTACTTCGCGCCGGCGACCATGCCGCCGATGTCGAGCGCCAGCAGCCGCTTGCCGCGCAGCGACTCTGGGACGTCTCCGGCGACGATGCGCTGCGCGAGCCCCTCGACCACGGCCGTCTTCCCGACGCCCGGCTCTCCGATCAGGACGGGGTTGTTCTTGGTCCGCCGCGACAGCACCTGGACCACCCGCCGGATCTCCGAGTCACGGCCGATGACCGGGTCGAGCTTCCCGTCACGCGCCTGTGCAGTCAGGTCCACCGCGTACTTGTCCAGCGCCTGGAACGTGCCCTCCGGGTCGGGGGACGTCACGCGCTGGGAGCCCCGTACGCGGTCCAAGGCGTCGGCCAGGGCGCTGTCGTCGGCTCCGACGCCGCGAAGGAGGTCGGCCGCCTCTCCGGCCACCGCAGCCAGTGCGAGCAGGAGGTGCTCGGTGGACACGTAGTCGTCCCCACGCTCGCGGGCCCGCTCTGCTGCCCCGGCCAGCACCCGCTGCATCGCACCTGAGGCCTGGGGGCCGGCCGCGGTCTCACCGGACACCCGTGGCAGCCGACCGACCGCGCCTTCGACCTTGGCCAGCAGGTCGGACCGGTTGGCACCCAGGGCGCTGAGCAGCGCCGCCGGGATGCCCTCGGGGTCGTCGAGCAGCGCCACGAGCAGGTGGAGCGGCTCCAGCTGCGGGTTGCCCGCGGCGACCGCGCTCTGCTGAGCAGCGGACAGCGCCTGGGTGCTGCGCGTGGTGAGGTCCATGTCGTCTCCTCCTCTGGTTCAGGCGATGGACCAGCGACCCGGGCGCCACACGACCACCGAGTTGCTCGCCGGTCGGACCGCAACGTCGGTGCCGGGTGGGCGGTTCGCCCGCTCCTGCTGCTGGAGGGCGGCGAAGGCGAGGTCGAGGTCGGTCTGCAGGACCGCAACCCGGCGTCGCAGAGCGTCGACCTCGTTCTCCAGGTCCAGGATGCGTTGGATCCCGGCCAGCCCGACCCCCTCCCCGGACAGTCGTTGGATCTCACGCACCCGCTCGACGTCGCGGGTGGAGTACCGCCGACCACCTCCCGCCGTGCGCTGCGGCGTGACCAACCCGAGGCGGTCGTACTGCCGCAGCGTCTGCGCGTGCATGCCGGTGAGCTCGGCCACCACGGAGATGACGAAGACCGCGGCGTCGTCGAAGTCGTCTGCGGTCATGCCGGTCACTCCTTCGCTGCCAGCTCGAACAGCTCGGCTCGCGGGTCGTCACCGTCGGTGGCGTCGCGGTAGTGCTCGAGCGCGTCCTTCGCCTTGCCGGCCGACCGCTGCGGGACGGCAACCTCGACGGTCACGAGCAGGTCGCCGTGGCCGCCGCCCTTACGCGCAATGCCGCGGCCCTTGACGCGGAGCGTCCGGCCACTGGGCGTGCCTTCCGGCACTCGGACGCTCACCGGGTCACCGGTCAGCGTGGGTACCTGGACGGTCGCACCCAAGGCCGCCTCGGGGAACGTCACCGGCAGGGTGACCGTGAGGTGGTCGCCCTTTCGGCCGAAGACCGGGTGGCGGGGGACGTGCACCTGAACGAGCAGGTCGCCGGCGGGACCGCCGCTGCCACCGGCACCGCCCTTGCCGCCGAGGCGTACCTGCTGGCCGTCTCGGACACCTGGAGGGATCCGCACCTGCAGCGTCCGCGAACGCGCGGTGACTCCGACGCCGCGACACGTGGGACACGGATCATCGACAACGACACCTCGCTGGTGGCAGGCCCGGCACGGCTCGGCGAAGCCGAACCCTCCCTGCTGCCGGACGGTCTGGCCCGCGCCTCCGCACACCGCGCAGGGGTGGGGGGTGGTGCCGGGTCTGGCGCCGGACCCGCCGCAGGTCGGGCAAGGCGCGTCACTGCGCACTGTCAGCGGCACCGTGGCGCCCACGGCGGCCTGCCGGAACCCCAGCGTCACCGCGGTGTGGACGTCCGGTCCACGTCGCGGCCGACGACCCCTCCCGCCCGCCTGTCCAAAGATCCCGCCCAGCACATCTCCGAGGCCGCCCTCGCCGAACATGTCGCCCAGGTTCACGGTCTGGGCTCCGCCGGGCCCGGCAAAGCCGCCCGGCGCGAAGCCGCCAGCCCCGTAGCGACGGACCTCGTCGTACTCCTGGCGCTTCGCGTCGTCGGACAGCACGTCGTAGGCCTGCGACACCTCCTTGAAGCGCTCCTCGGACTTGGGGTCGTCGGCGTTCGCGTCGGGATGGTGCTTGCGCGCGAGCGACCGGTACGCCTTCTTGATGTCCTCGGCCGAGGCGTCCTTGGCGACGCCGAGGTCGGCGTAGTAGTCCTTCTCCAGATAGTCCCGAGCACTCATGGCGTCACCTCCTCCGGCGCTTGACGGTTCGGCCGGTCAGCCCGCCGACGGCTGTTCCGGCTCGGTGACCGCGACGCGAGCCGGCCTCAGGACGCGGTCGGCGAACCGGTACCCCGGCTGGAAGACCTGCGAGCAGGTGATCGTGTCAACCTCGGCCGACAGCGCATGGGTCAACGCCTCATGGATCGTGGGGTCGAAGGGATCGCCGGGCGTGCCGTACTTCGCCAAGCCCAGCTTGTCGACCACGGTCTCCAAGGCCTCGCCGACCGACTTGAACCCGCCCTCGAGCTCACCGTGCTCGCGCGCCCGGTCGATGTCGTCGAGCACCGTCAGCAGCTCTGCCAGGACCGCCGCGGTCGCCTGGTCGCGCACCAGCTCGCGATCACGGTCGACCCGCTTGCGGTAGTTCGCGTACTCGGCGTGGACGCGCTGCACGTCCTCGGTCCGCTCCTCCAGCTGCGCCTCCAAGGCGGACAGATCGGTGTCGACCAGCTCGGCGGCCGCGGCCTCCTCGATCAGGGCCCCGTCAAGCGGCTGGCGCAGCTGGCCGGTCACCGGGTCGATGCGCCGCTTGTCCCGCACGACCGGTCCGACCGGCTGCTCCTCCGGAGGCTTGGCAGCGGTCACTTGTCGTCCGCGGGCTCGTCAACCACCTCGGCATCGACGATGTCGTCGTCACCCGAGTCGCCGGAGTCACCCGAGCCGGACTCGGCTCCACCGGAGCCGGTGGCTGCCGCCTGCTCCTGCTCGTACATGGCCGCGCCCAAGGACTGGCTCGCGGTCGCCACCTTCTCCGTGGCGGACTTGATGGCATCGACGTCGGTGCCCTCGAGCGCCTTCTTCAGCTCGCTGAGCGGACCGGCAACGTTCTCCTTGCCCTCGGCCGGGATCTTCTCGTCGTTGTCGGTGAGGAACCGCTCCGTCTGGTAAACCAGCGAGTCGGCGGTGTTGCGCACGTCCGCCTCCTCCCGACGCTGACGGTCCTCGTCAGCGTGCGACTCGGCGTCGCGCATCATGCGGTCGATCTCGTCTTTCGACAGGCCCGAGCCGCCGGTGATCTGCACCGAGTTCTCGCGCCCGGTCGCCTTGTCCTTGGCGTGCACGTGGACGATGCCGTTGGCGTCGATGTCGAAGGCGACCTCGATCTGCGGGACGCCACGCGGCGCGGGGGGTAGTCCGGTGAGGTCGAACTGGCCGAGCTTCTTGTTGTACGCCGCCATCTCGCGCTCACCCTGGAACACCTGGATGGTCACCGAAGGCTGGTTGTCGTCGGCCGTGGTGAAGACTTCGGACTTCTTCGTGGGGATCGTGGTGTTGCGCTCGATCAGCCGCGTCATGACGCCCCCCTTGGTCTCGATCCCAAGCGTCAGCGGGGTGACGTCCAGCAACAGAACGTCCTTGACCTCGCCCTTGAGTACTCCACCCTGCAGCGCGGCGCCGACCGACACGACCTCGTCGGGGTTCACCGACTTGTTCGGCTCCTTGCCACCGGTGAGCTCGCGGACAAGATCGGTGACCGCGGGCATCCGGGTCGACCCGCCGACCAGGATCACCTGGTGGATGTCGCCGACCTTGACCCCGGCATCCCGGATGACGTTCTCGAACGGCTTGCGGGTGCGCTCGAGCAGGTCGTGGGTCATGTTCTGGAACTGCGCCCGAGTGAGCTTCTCGTCCAGGTGCAGGGGGCCCTCGGGCGTCGCGGTGACGTAGGGCAGGTTGATCGTCGTCTCGCTGGAGCTCGACAGCTCGATCTTCGCCTTCTCGGCCGCCTCGCGCAGCCGCTGCAGCGCCATCTTGTCGGTGGACAGGTCCACTCCGTGCTTGTTCTTGAACTCCTTCACCATCCAGTCGATGACGACCTCGTCCCAGTCGTCGCCGCCGAGGTGGTTGTCACCGCTGGTCGCCTTGACCTCGACCACGCCGTCGCCGATCTCCAGGAGGGACACGTCGAAGGTGCCGCCGCCCAGGTCGAAGACCAGAATCGTGTGCTCGTTGTCGGCCTTGTCGAGACCGTAGGCAAGCGCAGCCGACGTCGGTTCGTTGATGATCCGGAGCACCTTGAGGCCGGCGATCTCACCGGCTTCCTTGGTCGCCTGCCGCTGGGCGTCGCTGAAGTAGGCGGGAACGGTGATGACGGCTTCGGCCACCGGCTCCCCGAGGTACGACTCCGCGTCGCGCTTCAGCTTGCCGAGCACGCGGGCGCTGATCTCCTGCGCGGTGTACGCCTTGCCGTCGATCTCGACCGACCAGTCGGTCCCCATGTGACGCTTGACCGACCGGATGGTGCGGTCCGGGTTGGTGACGGCCTGCCGCTTGGCGACCTCACCCACCAGCACCTCGCCGTTCTTGGCGAACGCCACCACGCTCGGCGTGGTCCGCGCGCCCTCGGCGTTGGCGATGACGGTGGGCTCGCCACCTTCCAGCACGGAGACGACGCTGTTGGTCGTCCCCAGGTCGATGCCGACCGATCGGGCCATGTTCGTGTCCTCCGACGTGACGACCGGCGGTGTCCGCCGGGATGACGGTGCGGCGCCGGGTGGTCCCCGGCGGCGGCTCGAGCGGCGCCTCGGCTGCTCCTGCCTCTATCAAAGAGGTTGAGTCGCCTTCACGCAACTTTGCGCACTGGCACAACACGGCGCAGCCCGCCCGGTATTCCGGGCGGGCTGCGGCTACGGAGCGGCGCGAACGGCTGCTAGATCAGGGTCACCGTGAGTGCCTTGCTGGTGACCTTGGCGACCATCCGGCCCTCCGGGGGCGACCCCGTCTGTGCCACGGACTTGCCCAGCGTCCGGTACCGGCCGGGCTTGCTGACCTTCACCGTCCACTTGGCGATGCCCTTCTGCGTGGTCTTGCCGGACTTGATCGTCTTCCAGGACCCCCCGTTGACCGGCTTGCGCTGGAGAGCGACCGGAAGACCCTTGAAGGTGTTCTTGCTGTCCGGGCGCTTGAGCTTGGCCGTGAAGGTGACCTTCCCCCCCTTGGCCACACGGGTCTTGGAGGCCTTCACGCTGGCGACGTTCTTTGCCAGTGAGACGCGGGCTACCCGCGAGGTGAGGTCGTTGGGCACGCCGGAGGCACCAGTCACGCCGGCCACCCACACGTCCCACGGAGAGGTCGGGTCCCACGCAGCTGAGCTCGAGCCACCCCACTCCAACGTGCCGGGGGAGTTGTTCGGGTCGACCGCGAACCGACCTCGGCGTACCAGCCGAGCATCGGTCCAGTTGTCGGTCCCCTTGCGGACGAAGACCGCCAGGGACGGACCCACTGCGGACCCGATGTCGGCGGCCACGAGGTGGACCTTGCCCGAGCCGTCGATCGCCACCGAAGGACTGAACCAGTCCAGCCCGGGTGAGCTGACCGTCTCGTCGGCGATCAGCGCCACACCGGCCGAGGTGGTGACCCCGAAGACCCGCACACACGCGTCGCCGGCACAGTTGGTCGCCGCGGTCGCCCACAGCTTCCCCTTGCGCCAGGCGACGCCGGTGAAGGCCACCGGTCCGAGGTCGAGGGTGTCTCCGCCGGTCTGCGGCACCGCGGGCGGAGCAACGAGGGCGTCGTCGGGGTACATCACGTTCTTGCTGAAGACCGGCGGGTCGGTGGTCGCCTTGCCGGTGTAGGTCGTCACGGTCACGTCGTCGACCGACGGGATCGCATCGCTGTCGGGCACCGCGATGAACAGGTTCGCCTGCTTCGTGGAGTTCACCGCCGGCATCTGACCGTCGTACGTGCTGTTGACCAGGGCGGTCCAGGCGTCGGACTCCCCATCTGCGTACAGGCCCTGAGGACCGGTCGAGGGGAAGAACATGATCCGGTTGGCGACGGAAGCGTCGTCCGGGTCGTCCGCAACCGTCGTGATCGCGACCTTGTTCGACGAGATCCCGATCTGCGGAACCGACTCGACGACGTCAGTCATGCCGACGTCGACCGGGGCATCCGTAGCGGCGTTTCCGTAGACGTGGGACGGGAACCACTTCGTGGGCGCCGAGCCCTTGGAGACCCGGACGATCACTCCAATGTCACCGGCCTGATCGGAGATGGCAGCCACGATCCAGCGCTTGCCGATCGGGTCGTAGGCCACGGTCGGCTGGCTCAGTGTTGCGGTCGAGGAAGGCGTCTTGAACAGCTGGTTGACCGTCTTGTTCTGCCCCGCCCCCGTCGCCTTGACGAAGGTCCGGGCAAGCTGCTCGCTCACCTGGACGACGTGCTTGGCGCCAACGGCGACGGACATCCCGTCGACGCCCACGCCCTGGACGCCCTTCAGCACCTGCAGGACCTGCTCGCTCTTCGCCTTCTTGGCCGCCGCGCGGGCGGCCGGCTGCGGGCTCGCGGCGGAACGACCGGCGCTGGCGGCCCGGGCGGGAGCTGCCGGGGCCGCGTCGGACCCGATGCGGACGAACGAAGGATCGGCCGCGTCACCGGTCCCTGCCGCCAGGGCCGGGGGCGCGACACTCAGGCCGATGGCGAGTGCGGTGGTTGCCCCCACTGCGATGGCTGAAGCTGCGTGCCGATTCACGGGTCCTCCTGGGGACACCAGAGGTCAGGTCACCGCACGACCGTCCCCGGGAAGCCGCGCTCAGCTGGAGCCTACGGGCCGGGGGTCGCCGGACAAAGGTGCCACGTGGGGGCTGCCACAAGAATCGATCGGTCTCAATAGGCTAGGCACCCGGGACCGCGTCAGCCGGCTCCGACCTTGTCTCCGGAGGTGACCGTGCGTCCTGCCCTCGCCGTCGGCCTGCTCATGACCGTCGTCGCCCTCGGAATCGTCGGTCGCCGGGTGCACATGCTCGCCCAGCTGTTCCGCACCGGTCAGCCCCGACCCGACGCCACCCCGCTCGACCCCCGCGACGCGGTACAGGCCGAGGCGGTCGAGGTCCTGGGCCAACGCAAGCTGCTGAAGTGGACAGTCCCTGGCTTGGCACACTTCTTCGCCTTCTGGGGCTTCCTCGTCCTGGGGCTGACGATCGTGGAGGCGTTCGGGGCTCTGTTCGACCCCGAGTTCTCCCTCCCGGTCATCGACCAGTGGGCCTGGGTGGCGTTTGTCGAGGACTTCTTCGGCGTTGCGGTCCTCGTCGCGATCGTGGTCTTCACCGTGATCCGCATCCGGCAGAACCCGGCCCGGCGCGGGCGACTGTCCCGGTTCTACGGGTCCCACACCGGCGCCGCCTGGCTCGTGCTGCTCATGATCTTCAACGTCGTCTGGACGCTGTTCCTGTACCGGGGCGCGCAGATCAACACCGGGAACTTCCCCTACCCGCCCGGGGGCGCGTTCGCCTCCCAGCTCGCCGCCGACTGGCTGGCGCCGCTGGGCGAGGTCGGCAACGAGCGGGCGGAGACGATCGGCGTCCTGCTGCAGATCGGCGTCGTGCTCGGATTCCTCGTCCTGGTCGTCTACTCCAAGCACCTCCACATCGGGCTGGCCCCGATCAATGTGGCGTTCTCGCGGCGGCCGAACGCACTCGGCCCGATGCTGCCGATGTACTCCGACGGCAAGCCGATCGACTTCGAGGACCCGGGCGAGGACGACATCTTCGGCCGCGGGAAGGTCGAGGACTTCACCTGGAAGGGCCTGCTCGACTTCGCGACGTGCACCGAGTGTGGCCGCTGCCAGTCCCAGTGCCCGGCCTGGAACACCGGGAAGCCACTGTCCCCCAAGCTGCTCATCATGAGCCTGCGTGACCACGCGTTCGCCAAGGCGCCCTACCTCATCGCGGAGAGCAACCCCACCTACCTCGCGTCCACCGGTGGCGCCCCGGAGGCGGCCCCCGTGGACGTCGCGGGACTGTCCCCCGCGGTGCGTGCCGAGATGGAGCGCCCGCTCGTGGGCGTCACGGAGTTCGACGACAGCGGGCACGCGATCGGCGGCGGCGTCATCGACCCCGACATCCTGTGGTCGTGCACGACGTGCGGAGCGTGCGTCGAGCAGTGTCCGGTCGACATCGAGCACATCGACCACATCACGGACATGCGCCGCTTCCAGGTCCTCATCGAGTCGGAGTTCCCGTCCGAGCTCGGCGGGCTGTTCAAGAACATGGAGCAGAAGGGCAACCCGTGGGGCATGAACGCGTCGTCCCGAATGGACTGGGCGGCCGACCTCCCGTTCGAGGTGAACGTCGCGGAGGGGCCGCTTGCCGACGACGTCGACTACCTGTTCTGGGTGGGGTGCGCCGGAGCGTTCGAGGACCGGGCCAAGAAGACCACACAGGCCGTCGCCGAACTGCTCCACATGGCTGGCGTGAAGTTCGCCGTTCTGGGTGAGGGCGAGACGTGCTCTGGCGACTCCGCTCGCCGCTCCGGGAACGAGTTCCTGTTCCAGATGCTCGCCCAGCAGAACGTCGAGACGCTCAATGAGGTGGGCGCCACCAAGATCGTGGTGACGTGCGCTCACTGCTTCAACACGTTGAAGAACGAGTACCCGCAGGTCGGTGGAAACTACGAGGTCGTCCACCACACCCAGCTGCTGAACCAGCTCGTCGCCGACGGTCGGCTCACGCCCGTGACCCCGGTGGAGGAGCGCGTCACCTACCACGACCCGTGCTACCTCGGACGGCACAACAAGGTCTACAGCCCTCCGCGCGAGCTCATCGCCGCTGCCGGCGCCGACTTCGTCGAGATGCCACGCAACTCCGAACGGGGCTTCTGCTGCGGAGCCGGCGGCGCCCGCATGTGGATGGAGGAGAAGATCGGGACCCGCGTCAACGGGGAGCGCACCGACGAGGCGCTGGCGACCGGAGCCAAGACCATCGCCATCGGCTGCCCGTTCTGCCGCGTCATGCTCAGCGACGGCGTCGCCGAGGCGCAGGCCGACGTGGAGCGCGAAGAGCAGGTTCAGGTGATGGACGTGTCTCAGCTGCTGCTGCGGGCCGCCAAGAACGGCGCCGCTACCCGCTGACCCGGGCCCGGATGACGGTTGTCACCCCGCCGGGGGCTCATCCTGCCCGGGTTCGAGGGGGATGGGGCTGCGGTGGAAGCTCAGGAAGGACTTCGACGGCGTGGGGCCGCGCTGCCCTTGGTAGCGCGAGCCGTACAGCGCCGACCCGTACGGGTGCTCCGCCGGTGACGACAGGCGGAACAGGCACAGCTGGCCGATCTTCATCCCCGGCCACAGCTTGATCGGCAAGGTCGCGACGTTCGACAGCTCGAGCGTCACGTGCCCGGAGAAGCCGGGGTCGATGAACCCGGCGGTGGAGTGCGTGAGCAGGCCGAGCCGCCCCAGCGACGACTTCCCCTCCAAGCGTCCGGCAACGTCGTCGGGCAGCGTGACGACCTCGTAGGTGGACGCCAGGACGAACTCACCCGGGTGCAGGATGAACGGCTCGTCGCCCTCGGGTTGGACGAGACGCGTCAGGTCGGGCTGCTCCGACGACGGGTCGATGTGCGGGTAGCGATGGTTCTCGAAGACCCGGAACAGCCGGTCCAGCCGCACGTCGACGCTCGACGGCTGGACCATGCCCTCGTCGAACGGCTCGAGAACGACCCGGCCCGCGGCGAGCTCGGCCTTGATGTCACGGTCGGAGAGAAGCACGACGCGGAGGCTACCGGGAGCCCACCTTCCCGCCGGCACTCGGCCGGTAGGATGGCCTCCGCTCCGGCTTCGGCCGGGGCCTCGCGGGTGTAGTTCAATGGTAGAACATCAGCTTCCCAAGCTGACAGTGCGAGTTCGATTCTCGTCACCCGCTCCCATCGCTGAGAAGCGAAAGCGTCGTCCCCTGCCAGTGCAAGGTCCGGGGAGCCAGCAGTATCGGTGGCTCCCCGGACCTCTGCGCGAGTGCGAGCTACCAGCTACCCGGATGACCGCTGGCTGACAAAGATGTCACCGTTGCGGCCGAAGTAGAGCCGCTGACCGTCCGCCGACAACGAAGGGCGAGACTCCCCCCCAGCCGTGTTCACCGATGGGCCCAGGTTCACCGGATCGCGCCACTTGCCGGAGTACCCCACAGCCGAAGCGGTGTAGATGTCCGACGCTCCCTGACCACCCGGCCGAGACGAGGCGAACACAATCTCGCGACCGTCGCGGCTGACGTTGGGCATGAAGTCGTCGAAACCCGTGTTCAGGTCTGCGACCGCCGAGGGCGAACCGAATCGCATCTCCGACGACATCTTGGAAACGTAGATGTCCTGAGTACCGGCACCTACGGCGGCGGCGCCACTGGAGAAGTAGAGGAAACCGCCTCTGGGGGTGTGGACCAAGGACGGTCCGTACTCCATCCCCACGCCGTTGGGTCCGTTCGGAGCGCAACCCAGGTTGCGGGGCTCGGCCCAGCCCTGCGCGCTGCCGTCTCGATGGGTCAGATAGATGTCACCGAGGCCGCAAGCCGCCGTGCCGTAGGCGTCGGTCCCGACCCGGGTGGAGACAAAGAGCAGTGCGCCACCGTCAAGCGGCGTGGGGCAGAATTCCTGCGAGTCAGTGTTGATCGGTGCCGGAAGCATGGTCGGCTCGCCGAAGTTCGCCCCAAGGTCAGGCCTTGTTGCCATCCAGATGTCGTTGTCACCGCCTGGTCCGCGCACCGAAGCAAAGAACAGGGCCTTGCCGTCGGGCGACTCGATCGGGCAACCGTCCGCAGCAACCGGGTCGTTGACAACAGCCACCCGTGCCGCGTCATCCCACCCACTCAGTTGTGGGCCGAACGCCTGGGCTGGCCCACCGCCGAGACCCACTCCGATACTCGTCACCATTAGCCCAGCAGCCCCTGCTGCCAGGCATCTCTGAACCTTGTTCATGAACGATCTCCCTTCCCACATCTTCGCTGCCGGACTAGTTGGTGGAATCGGGGAGCATCCACCACACCTTGGACGCCCAGGCTCCGCCGCAGTCGTTCTGTCGAGCTGTCCCACGGATGCCGGAGGCATGAGATATGACGTGCTCAATGTCCCCCAGCACGAACTGATCTCCCTCGACGCAGTCGCCGGCGGCGGAACTGGTCAGGGTGAGCTCAGAACCGCGCTTCGACCACTGGCCCTGATCGACGAGCTCCCCGGAATCGTCAACCACGACGTAGGAGCTGCCGGCGGCGAACTCCAGCAGGTAGCTGCCGTCTTCGCCGGTCCAGTCACCGAGCAGGTCAGCCGCCTCGACGCCGGCCGCCCAGTCCGCCCGGGTGGTGCTGGAACTCAGGTCAAAGTCCATGGGTAGCTGCTCCAAGACCCATCGGCCGGTGGAAGTGATGCAGTTCGAAATTGCCGGTTGCGTGTGAACGACCCGTACTCGATCCGGCCTCGCCACGGAGGCGCGCATCCCGAACGTCGAGTCGGCACAGTCGATTCGCCCACCGTCAACGGTGACGGTGAGGGCGTCACCCGCCACCTCGTACGTACCCGTGATCGCCGGGTTCGAGAAGAGCCGACCCGTGTTGTCGAACGAGATGCGGTTGGGCGGAGCGAATCGAACGAGGATGGTTCCGTTGTCAACACGCCAGGCACCGTTGAGTTGCTGCGGCGTCGGTGCGCTGCCCTTCAGAAACTCGTCATCTAGGCTCGAGCTCGTCGGCACTGGACCAGCCGGTGAAACGTCATTAACTGCACCGATCACCCGGATGGCGGCAAATCCCACGACGGGTATCACGACCGCCACTGCCGCCGCAATTGCCAGGACCCGAAAACGGGTTCGTCTCTGCCCGGTGTCGATGAGCCCCTCGAGTGCGTCACGAGCCTTCATCAGGTCTGAATCAGTCACGATGACACGTCCGGTAACGGTTGCGATCTCTCGCCTGAGCTGTTCCTCGATGGTGGTCATGAGGTCACCCCGATCCGCTCCTGGAGCGAATGCAAGCCGCGGTGGGTGTACTTCTTGACGGACCCCTCGCTGATCTGCAGCTGCTGCGCCGTTTCCGCGATGGATAGCTCGAGCACGTACCGGCAGGCCAAGACCTCACGTTGACGCCGGGTCAACGTCCTCATGAGTGCGACCAGCGACTCGCGTTCCTCACGACCTACGGTCGTGTCCTCGGGGCTTTCCTCCAGCTCACGCACGAGCATCAACGGCCTCGGTGCGCGTTGCGTCACCTGCCGGCGTATCCAGGACCGCGAGCGGTTGAGGACTGCGGAACGGAGATACGCTTCGGCGGCGTCTGGAGCCTGCAGCGTGCGCCAATGACGGTGCAAGGCAACGAAGGCTTCCTGCACGGCGTCCTCGGCGGCCTCGCGGCTGCCCAGCATGACCACGCCGAGGCGGAGAAGCGCGGCGTAGTGCTGCCGGAACAGCACTTCGAAAGTTTGGGCGTCTGCCGGTTCACTCGATGACCCGACCCATCTGGGCCGCTGCTCACCGGTGGAGAGGATCTCCTTCGGCATGGCGCTTGTCACATCCGAGAGTCGTTCTACCCGGGAAAAGGTTGACACTGACGCGGCTGAAGGAGGCCCGGACCGCGCCGACTGGCGTAGAAGTGGCACTCATCTGCGCCTTGTGGGCGCCTGGCGCCCTCGTGCCCAGCATCCTGACCCGCAGGTCGTTCAGAGTGTCGCGGTCGGGCCGCAGAGTCGCAATGGCCCAGTCGGGTCACCCAGCAAGATCAACCTGAGCACGGGGACTCCCTCGGTCTGTCAGCCCGCACCATGCTCCCAAACTGACCATGCGAGTTCGATTCTCGTCACCCGCTCCACCGAAACGGATGCGACGCGGCCCGGCTGGTCCGAGAACCCGTGGCCGCGCCTGACCGCCTCGTCGCTACGAGGTGGAGTCCTGCGCCGACTGGCACAGATCGACCTGCTCCTGAAGCGTCGTCTGGGCGGCCTGCATCTCGTCGAGAATCGAGCCCAGCGCGGAGGCGTTGAGGTCTCGGACGGCCCCCGCAGCGTCATCCACCAGCGACAGCAGCACCTGAGCGTCGTCGGCAACCTCGATGCACTCCCCGGGGACCGTCACGCTGACGTCGGGCGAAGCGGTCACACTCGGCGACGGCACGGACGCAGTCGGCGTCCCGGATGGCTGGTCACCGGCGCTCGGCGAGTCATCTCCTCCGGACGCCGAGACGGCCACCACGACGGCACCCAGGGCAAGTCCCACCAGGAAGGTGACGGCGGGGATCAGCCAGGCCCGGTTGGTGCTCGGAGCAACAGCGGGGCCAGAGTCGGCCGCACCGTCCGAAGCAGGGACCTCAGGCGCGCCGTCGCTAGGCGTCTGTTCGGACATGGTTCCTCCTCGAAGTGGCCGCCCCAATGTACCGTTCGGCGCGAACGACATGAGCATCTGCCACGAGCGGGAGACTGTACCCACATGCAGCGGACGGGTAAGCGCGCGGATGCGTGGACCATGCATGTCTGGGACAGCCTGTGTCTGTTCTGGGTCGTCCTCTGGCTCGTCGTGGGTGCATGGACCGGGTACCAGATCTTCCAGCTCACCGGACTGGCCGACAGCGCGGTCCAGTCGGGACAGGCTCTCAAGACCGCAGCCCAAGGCCTGCAGAACTTGGGCGACATCCCCGTCATCGGCGCCAGCACCGCTGAGCTCGGCGACCAGGTGGCCGCGACCGCAGCGTTGATCGTGGACAGCGGCACCCAGGCACGCAGCAGCGTCCGCGGGCTGGCGGTGCTGATCGGCTTGGCGGTCGCCCTCGGCCCGACCGGTCCAGTCCTGATCTTCTACGTGCCCCTACGCCGGGAGCGGACCCGCGACGTGGCCGCCATCAGCGCAGCGCTGTCGGACACGTCGGCCTGGCCCGCCTTGCGCGCCTACCTCGCGGAGCGGGCCGTGGTGAACCTGTCGGTGGCACAGCTGTGGGCGGTCACGACCGACCCGTACGGCGACCTCGCGGCCGGGCGCCACCAGGCCCTGGCCGAGGCGGAGCTCAGGAGGCTGGGGCTCGCCCCCGCGTCGGCGCCGCAATGACCCGATCGCCCCACCGGCGGCCGCCACCACAGGTGGCCTACACCACCACAGGGGCTCGATCGTCGGCCTACGCCCGGTTCGCCATGCGCGCGCGCTGGTGGATCGTCATCGGCTGGGTGGGCGTCCTGGTGGCACTCGTCACCATCAGCGGACGGGTGGAGCCGGGGGGCGACCGGCTGGCCAGCATCATCCCGCTCGACAGCCCCGCCATCCAGGCGGAGATCCGATCGGTTGAGGAGTTCGGCTTCCCGCTGTCCAGCCGCATCGTGGTCGTGCAGCGCGACCCGGAAGGCCTGTCCGCCTTCGCCCAGGCCCAGGCCGTCCTCGCCGCCATCGCTGTCGACCAGACACCGCAGCCGGCTCCCCTGCTCGGCGCTCTTCCACTCACCAACAGCGTCCGGCTGTCCGGGTCCACCGGGGAGACGGACACCGCCGTCATCACCTACCTGTTCATGAACCCGCGGAGCGGGTTCGCCCGACAGGAGGCCGCGGCGCAGCGCTACATCACTGACCATCTGAACGAACCTGAGGACCACGTCGTCGGCGTCGCCGGCTCCATCCCCGCGCGCGCTGAACAGGCTGCTCTGGTTGCCGAGCATCTGCCACGGATGGAGCTGCTCACCGTCCTGGCCATCATCGTTCTGGTCACCCTGACGTTCCGGTCGCTCCTCGCCCCGGTGCTGGCGCTGGGCTCGTCAGCGATCGCATTCGTCGCCACGCTTCACCTGTCCGAGATCCTCGGCAGCGTTGCCGGCATCACCGCCCCGGCCGAGCTGGAGCCCTTGCTCGTGGCGCTGCTGCTCGGCGTGGTGACCGACTACACGATCTTCTACCTGTCAGCGCTGCAGACGCAGCTGCGTTCGGGCGTGGAGTGGCGCGACGCCGTCATTGCCGCGGTCGCCTCGTATACGCCCATCGTGATCGCCGCTGGGCTGACGGTGGCGGCCGGAACCGCGGCTCTGCTGGCCGCGAGCTCGGAGTTCTTCCAGGGTTTCGCGCCGGCGATGGCCCTGTCGGTTCTGGTCGGCCTCGCGGTGTCGGTCACGCTGGTGCCGGCGGTGCTGGCGATCCTCGGGCCCGTGGTGTTCTGGCCGCGACGGCCCCGCCCGGTCAGCGCCGCACGACTGTCACGCCGGTGGCGGCCAGGACGCCTCGGTCCGTTCCTGAGGAATCTCCACATCGTGGAGCACCTCACCCGGCGCCGCACAGCGGCTCTTGTGCTTGTCGGGTGCCTCGTCGTGCTCGTCGCGGCCTCGCTGCCGCTACGCAACATCGATCTTGGCGTCGGGTTCACTTCCTCGCTGCCCGCGGACAACCCGGTGAGTGAAGCCAGCAAGCAGAGCGGGATCGCATTTGCACCGGGCATCACCTCCCCGACCACGTTGCTGTTCGAGGGCCCCGGTGTCACCAAGCGGCTGCCGGAGCTGTCCGACCTGCAGGCGGGCATACGTGGCCAGCCCGGCGTTGCCATGGTGCTCGGCCCCGCCGAGAACTTCACGCAGCGCGAGTTCGACATCGTGCTGGCCCGCAGTGGAAACGCCGCCCGCATGCTGGTGGTCTTTGACCACGACCCGCTGGGCGCCAGCGCGATCAACGACCTGTCGGCCCTGCAGGACAAGCTCCCGGAGCTGCTGGCCGCCAGCGGACTCGATGACGTCGACGTGCTGGTTGCCGGTGACACCGCGCTCGCCGAGGGTCTGGTCGAGTCCACGAAGAGCGACCTGTGGCGCATCGCGCTGGCCGCGATCATCGTGAACCTGATCGTCCTCACCCTCTTCCTCCGAGCTCTCGTGGCGCCGCTGTTCCTCCTGACGTCCAGCATCCTGGCGCTGACCGCGTCCATGGGGATCACGGTCGCGCTGTTCATCGGCCTGCGCGGCAACGACGATCTGACCTTCTACGTCCCCTTCGCCGCCGCCGTTCTGCTGGTCGCCCTGGGATCGGACTACAACATCTTCGGCGTGGGCCACGTCTGGGAGGAGGCCGGTCACATGCCGCTCAAGGACGCCATCGTCAAGGCGGTCCCGGAGTCCACGCGTGCGATCACGGCCGCCGGTGTGACGCTGGCCGTGAGCTTCGGCATGCTGGCTGTCATCCCGCTGCGCCCCTTCCGCGAGCTGGCTTTCGCCATGAGCGTGGGGATCCTCATCGACGTCCTGGTCGTGCGGTCGCTGCTGGTTCCCGCCCTGCTCACCGTCGTGGGTCCTGCCAGTGGCTGGCCGGGCCCTCACCTGCGGCGACCCGGCGCGGCGAGCACCCCTGACCCCGCCGACCCACTGGACGAAGCGACCGCGGCCAAGGGCTAGCAGCACCGGCGAGCCCGGGGCGACCGCGGCGCCGCGTCAAGCCGGAGGGGCGCGCCGTCGCGCATGGGTCAGCTCACGGCCTGACACGATGACGTGATGGCCACCGCCCCGGACTCCCGGTTCCTGCTGGCCAACGAGCGCACCTTCCTGGCGTGGATGCGCACCTCTTTGGCGGTCGGCGCGGCTGGGCTCGCAGTCGCCGGGCTGGCTCCCGACACCGACCCGTTGTGGCTGCGGGCAGCGATCTCACTGGGTCTCGCTGGCTTCGCCGTCCTGCTCCTCTCGTGGGCAGTCCGGCGCTTCCGAGCCAGCGACCGCGCGATTCGCGCCGGCTCAGAGCTTCCCCGGCTGCGGGGTGCCCCCTTGCTGGCCGGTGGCCTCGGGCTGCTGATCGTGGTGACCGTGTTCGCCCTGCTCGTGGGCACGGGCGGCTGACTGTGCGCCGCGGTGGCCCCCGGGGCCGGCGCCACACCCATGCCGATCCACTGCCTGCTTGCGGAAGTTACCGATGAGTAGCATCATGGAAGTTACTCGTCAGTAGCACGCGCTCAGCACACCCGGAGGACGGTCATGGGGCACTACCAGGCGAACCTGCGCGACATCACCTTCAACCTGTTCGAGGTCTTCGGCCGCCAAGGCGTCCTCGGCACTGCGCCGTACCCCGAGATGGACGAGGACACCGCGCGGACGATCCTGGCCGAGGTTGCCGAGATGGCCGAGGGCGTCCTGGCTGACTCCTTCGCCGACGGCGACCGGAATCCGCCCGTGTACGACCCCCAGACCCGCTCGGTGACGATGCCGGAGTCGTTCAAGAAGTCGTACCGCGCATACGTCGACGCCGGCTGGACCCAGCTCCACCTGCCGGAGGAGATGGGTGGCACCGCGACGCCACCGTCGATGCGCTGGTCGATCGCCGAGATGGTTCTCGGCGCGAACCCGGGTGTGCACCTCTACACGTCCGGCGCCGCGTTCTCGCACGTGTTCTGGGCGCTGGGCACCGACGAGCAGAAGAAGTGGGCCACGATGTGCGCCGAGCGCGGCTGGGGCGCGACCATGGTTCTCACCGAGCCGGACGCCGGCAGCGACGTCGGCGCTGGCCGCACGAAGGCAGTCGAGCAGAAGGACGGCAGCTGGCACATCACCGGCGTCAAGCGCTTCATCACCTCCGCCGAGCACGACCTGAGCGACAACATCTTCCACCTCGTGCTCGCGCGGCCGGAAGGCGCGGGACCCGGCACCAAGGGGCTGTCGCTGTTCTTCGTTCCGAAGTACTTCGTCGACTGGGAGACCGGTGAGCTGGGCGCTCGCAACGGCGTCTACGCCACCAACGTCGAGCACAAGATGGGCATCAAGGTGTCCACCACCTGCGAGCTGACCTTCGGCGAGGACGAGCCGGCGGTGGGCTGGCTCGTCGGGGACGTGCATGACGGCATCGCGCAGATGTTCCGGGTGATCGAGTTCGCGCGGATGATGGTCGGCACCAAGGCCATCTCGACGCTGTCCACGGGCTACCTCAACGCCCTCGAGTACTCGAAGACGCGGGTCCAGGGCGCCGACCTCACGCAGATGCTGGACAAGACTGCCCCCCGCGTCACGATCGTCCACCACCCGGACGTCCGTCGATCGCTGCTGACCCAGAAGGCCTACGCCGAGGGCCTGCGCGCCTTGATGCTCTACGCCGCCTCCATCCAGGACACCGTGGAGGTCAAGGAACACGCCGGTCAGGACGCGTCCGCCGACAGCGCCCTGAACGACCTCCTGCTCCCGATCGTCAAGGGGTACGGCTCGGAGAAGTCCTACGCGCTGCTCGGCTCGGAGTCGCTGCAGTGCTTCGGCGGGTCCGGCTACCTGCAGGACTACCCGCTGGAGCAGTACGTCCGGGACGCCAAGATCGACACGCTGTACGAAGGCACCACTGCCATCCAGGGGCTGGACCTGTTCTTCCGCAAGATCGTGCGCAACAACTTCCAGGCCGTGACCGCCCTCGGCGAGCAGATCGCCGAGCTGGCCAAAGGCGGCGGCACCGACGACGCCCTCGCCGGCGAGCGGGCCCTTCTCGCCACCGCCTTGGAGGACGTGCAGGGGATGCTCGGCACCATGGCGGGGTTCGCCATGGCATCGCAGGAGGACGTCGAGGAGCTGTACAAGGTCGGTCAGAACACCACCCGCCTGCTGTTCGCCATGGGCGACCTGATCGTCGGCTGGCTGCTGCTGCGACAGGCCGAGGTGGCCATGGCCGCCCTGGCCGGCGACCCCGGCCGGGACCGGGACTTCTACGAGGGCAAGGTCGCCGCCGCCCGCTGGTTCGCCCAGCAGGTCCTCCCGCAGCTGTCGTCGCAGCGGACGATCGCCGCGGCGACCGGCACCGACCTCATGACCCTCCCCGAGTCCGCCTTCTAACCCCCCACCCCTCCGGCGCATTGACGCACTGCCCCGGACCTAGCGGCGAAACACCGCACACTGAGGTCAGGACAGCCCGGACGTCCGCCGGAGCGCCAGCCACGTGAACGGCTGCTCCCCGCCCCATGGCGTGCGGTGCACCTGGCGTCGTGAGGCCACCGGCGTCAGCCCCGGCCCGAGGGCCTCGGCCAACGAAGCGGCGTCGTAGCGCACCACGGGCAAACCCGAGCACTGCTCGGGTCCGTCCTCGGCGAAGGTCGCCACGACCACATGACCACCCGGCCGGACCGCGGCGTTGAGCGTTGTGACGTAGTGCCGTCGGTCCTCCTCGGCGCCCAGGAAGTGGAACACCGCGCGGTCGTGCCACACGTCGTACGTCCCTGCCGGTCGCCAACGGGTCACGTCGGCGACGACCCACGACACCGACTCCTCCCGGCCGCCCAGGCGAGCCCGCGCGTGCGCCAGACCCTCGACCGCGACGTCCAGAACCGTCAGCTCGAACCCACCCCGGTCGAGCAGCGCATCGACCAGCCGGGAGGCTCCGCCACCCACATCCACCAGACGCGCTCCGGCCGGCAGCGCCAGCTCGTCCAACAGCTCCAGCGACGTGGCTGCCGACTCCTGGAACCAGCTCACGGCGTCCTCGGCCTTGCTGCCGTAGACCGCATCCCAGTACTGGGCCCGCTCGCTCGTCACGCCGCACCCCCGCTCGGCACGCCCGCCAGGAGGAGCACCAGCTCCCGGTCTCCGGCCTCGGACACAACGACGGGCACGCCCCAGTCCTGTTGGTGCACGTGGCACGCCGGGAACTCGACGTCGTTCCCGTCGCACGACGCAGCCCGCACACTGACGTGCAGCACTCCCTCCGCTACAGCGGGGCTCACCGTGACCGTCCGACGCAGCTCGACTCCTGCCCCGGCACCGGAGGCCAGGAGCTCCGGCGGCGAAGCGGACACGACCAGGTGCGTCGCCGGCCCGTAGCGGTCGTCGAGCTTCTGGCCCGGAGGCGGAACGAACACGACGTCCACCGTCAGCTGCCCCGAAGCCACGGCAGCCGCCGGCCGGTGCGTCCGGTGGGCGGCCTCCGGAACATCCAGCGCTGCCTCGGGCAGGCTCAGCCGTGTCAACCGGTGGGCGTTCGACTCGACAACCACGATGTGCTCGCCGTCGACGAGCAGACCGCTGGGTTCACGCAGGTCAGACGCCACCGTCGTCACCGTGCCGCTGGCCGGGTCGAACCGGCGGACTGCCCCGTTGTAGGTGTCCGCCACGGCAAGGCTGCGGTCCGGCAGCACGGCGACCGCGAGCGGATGCTGCAGCAGCGCGTCGCGCGCCGGTCCATCGACGTGGCCGAAGTCGAACAGGCCTCGGCCTACCTCCGTGTGCACGACGCCGTTACGCAGCCGACGCAGACTGCTCGTCTCCGAGTCGACGAACCACAATGTCTCGCCGTCGGACGCAAGACCGGAGGTCTGCGCGAACCAGGCCTGCTCGGCCTCGCCGTCCACCAGCCCCTCGCTCGTGGTGCCGGCCAGCACCTCCACCCCCCCTGACGTCGGGTCAAAGGACCACAGCTGGTGGATGCCCGCCATCGCGATGACGACACGGCCGTCGAACCAGGTGACGTCCCAGGGGGACGAGAGGCGGGACGTGTCATCGCCGCGCATCCACTGCTCGCCGGTCCCGGCCACGGTCATGACGTCTCCGGTGTCGAGCCGGACGCCGCGCAGCGAGTGGTTCACGGTGTCGGCAACGACGAGGTCGTACCCGCAGTCACGGGCAACGTCGTCGGGCAGCAGGCACAGACCGTTGGGCTCGTTGAAGCAGGCTGCGTCGGCCGATCCGTCCGCCAGACCCCGCTGGCCCGAGCCGATCCGGCGAAGCAACGACTCCCCGTCGGTGGCGAGCTCGGTGAGGCAGTGGTTTCCCGCGTCGGCGACGAGGAAAGTCCCGCCCGCCAGCCCAACCGCCTTGGCCGGGAAGCGGAGCGTCGACGGCTCGGGAGCGGTGGGCACGTAGGGACCTGGTCCCCGGTGCAGGGTGCCGCTGGTCTCGTGCGACTCGACAAGCTCGGAGACCAAGACGTCCAGGGCATGACCGTGACCCTCCCCGGACAGCTGCGCGACGACGTAGCCCTCGGGGTCGATCACCGACAACGTCGGCCAGGCGCGCACGGCGTACTGCCGCCACGTCGCGAGATCAGGGTCGTCCAGAACGGGGTGCTCCACCCCATAGCGCTCCACCGCGGCTGCCAGTGCCGCCGGGTCGGCCTCGTGCACGAACTTCGGAGAGTGAACTCCGACCAGCACCAGCACGTCGGCGTACTTCTCCTCCAGGGCTCGCAGCTCGTCCAGGACGTGCAGGCAGTTCACGCAGCAGAAGGTCCAGAAGTCCAGGAGCACGACCTTGCCGCGCAAGTCCGCCAACGACAGGTTGCGACCGCCGGTGTTCAGCCACGCCCGGCCCGTCAGCTCCGGTGCCCTCAGCCGAACCATGCCTCAGGCACCCTTCCGATGCGACGACGGGTGTGGCGCTTCGCCCGTAGCCGGACCGTCAGCCGCCGCCGACATCTGTCGCCCGCGGTCGGTGCCTCGGTCCATGCCACGACCGTACGCCGCGGCGCATGCCCCGACGGGGGCCGGGGATGCCCGCAGTAGCGCCGACCGGGACCAACGCCGGAAGCGCAAGACGGCAGCGAACCCGGAGAAGCCCGACATCCCGGACCCCACGGCGGGCACCCGGGGTATCAGCTCCCTGAATCCGACACGACGGTGTTGGACCCCGGCTAGCCTGCCAACTGCCAACCACCCCTCGAACAAGGACCCCTCTTCTGATGAGACGACCACTGCGCGCCGCGATCGGCGCTGCTGTCACCACCCTCCTGCTGTCGGTCGCGGCGGTACCCGCCCTGGCCATCACGGGCGGGGAGCCCGACGGCGACGGCCACCCCAACGTCGCCATGATCGTGTTCTACGACGCGACCGGCCGGTACCGGTGCAGCGCCACCCTGGCGTCGCCGACGGTGCTGGTCACCGCGGCGCACTGCACCGACGGCACCGTCGGCAAGACTGCTGTCACCTTCGACTCATTCATCGCCGAGACCGGTCCGTCTCCGCTCCCGGTGGCGGCCGACCCTGCTGCTGGCTACACGTCCACCGAGCTGGCCGCTGCCGGCCTGCTGTCGGGTACCGCCTACACGCACCCCAACTACTCGAACTTCACCGACACGAAGAACTGGAACGACGTCGGTGTCATCGTGCTCGACTCGCCGGTGGCTGGAATCGCCCCGTCGCCGCTCGCGCCGACGAACTACCTCAACCAGTTCAAGCAGCCGAAGCTGAACCACACGCTGTTCACCGTTGTCGGCTACGGCACCGAGGTGCGCAAGCTGAACGGAACCACCGGACAGCCCGTGCCGATGTCCTACCCGTTGATCCGTCGCGTCACTGACTCGGTCGGGCAGAAGCTCACGCCGCAGATCCTGCAGATGAACGGAAACATCAACGATACCCGCGGTGGTGGTGGAACTTGCTTCGGCGACTCCGGTGGCCCGGTGTTCAAGGACGGCTACCTCGTTGCTGACACCAGCTACGGCTACACCTACAACTGCCGGTACCTCGGTGGCTACCAGCGCGTCGACATCCCAGTCGTCCAGAGCTGGCTGGCGACGTACGGGCTAAAGCCCGCCGCCTAGGTCGCAGAGCGAGGCGGGTCCGCCGGCACACGGTCGGCTGGACCCGCCTCGTCGCCGTCCGACGTCACCGAGTCCTGGGCCGCCCGAGGGCTAGCGATCGCAGACGGCGAGGAACGGGCAGTGCGGCCGGGTCACGCAGTGCGCCGACGGTGACTACCGCACCGACGACTCCCGTGGCGGCCCAGCGCAGGTGGGCAGACCCCCACTCCGGTCCGGGAGTCGTGAAGATCGGCCAGAAGTTGTTTGCGACGACTGCACCCAGGAAAGCCAGCGCGACGCCGAGGGCACCGAACTGCCCGGGCTCGGCGATGTCCCCCCAGCGCTGCAGGCCCAGCGTGACGGCCAGGGCGACCACCTCGATCATGGTCAGCTCGAGTGCCAGCCCCGGCCAGGCTGCACCCAGCGGTACCGCGGTCTGCACCAGAACGAGGGCAGGCAGACAGCCAGCAACGAAGAGAGCAGCTGCCACCAGCATGCGGAGGCCAGTCCTGGCCCACGTGGGAAACGCCACCGCCTGCGTCACGTTTCGCGACGCATCGTCCAACACCCCGACCGTGCCCGCAGCCACAACCAGTCCAGCGATCCGGAGGAGCCACAATGCCGAGTCGGTGCCTTCCAGGTCACCTCGCCTCCATGCCGCCAACGCCGTCGCGGCTGCGATCGAGGCGGCGGCCACCCCCCAGCTGAGCAGGCTGGGGTAGACACCGAGGACCGCCCGCGTCGTCGCTGCACGCGTACCGACTGGGGCGGCCGACGTGGACAGTGTCATACCTGCATCCAGCCGAAGAACGCGGTCGCAGCGAACACCGCGCCGCTCGCCAGCAGCCAGCGCCCGCGTCCCACCCGGCGGTGGAGCATGACGGCGCACACCGCCAGGCAGCACAGCCCCGCCAGGTACGCGGTGTGCCACGACTGCGAGCCCAGGTTGACCCAGGAGTCATCGGCGAAGCCGGGACCGGTCACGAAGGGTGCAAACCACGGCAGCGTGTCGACCGGCCCAACCGTTGGTTGGTACATCTGGGGCGTGCCGAACCCCAGGACGAGGAACCCGAGGAGGAGGGAGCCCGGGAAGCGGAGCCAGGTAGCTGTCATGACGCCGAAGACGCCACCCCCGACGATCAGCAGTCCGATCTGAACCAGCTCGACCACAGCGACCGGCGTGGTGTCGCCGGCGAGAAGGTGGCGTTGCTGCCGATGACCGCGAGAACGACCAGCAGGACCGCCGCCACCGCGGACGGGCCAAACACCACCCCGAGACACAACGCCCCGCCACGGGAACGACTCGACATGGTTGAGGACTCGAGCTGGCGGTCCGCATTCGTGCGCCGGGCCGAGGATGTGACGAGGTGGGCAGCGAGATAGGTCAGCAGGCCACCCATCATCACCAGCATCAGGCCGATGAACTCGTAGACGTGTTCGGCCGTGGGCAGGGCGTCCTCGGTGAACGACCCGATCCCCGTGGTCACGAACACCAGACCGAAGGCCAAGGCGTAGACCGGTGAGAGCACAATGCGACGGGCCTCCCGTCGGCCCAGGGCGAGCAGTGGGCCGGCCGTGCGGGAAGAACCGACTACCTCGCGTGGATGGACATCCACCATCTCGACGGTCATGCCGCCGCCTCCTCGTCGCGGGCGCCGACCAGGAGCAGGTAGCCGTCCTCCAGAGTCGGGGTCACGCTTACGGCACCCGCTGGCGGATCGCCGAGGTTTCGATGCGCGCCGTCACCGGTCCGCCAGGCGATCCGCGCGCGAGGGTCGCGGTCTTCGGCGAACCACACGTGACCTGCCGCCCGCTGCGCGAGGTCCGACGGGGATCCCCGGAACAGCACCCGACCCTCGTGGAGGACGACGACATCGTGACACAGCGCGGCCACGTCCTCCGTCTGGTGTGTCGAGAGCAGTACCGCCCGCCCCTCGCCGGCCTTGGACACGAGCTCCCGGAACCTCAGGCGCTGCTCGGGGTCGAGCCCCGCCGTCGGTTCGTCGAGAACGAGCAGCTGGGGGTCACCCAGCAGCGCTGCGGCCAGCGCAACTCGCCGTCTCATCCCACCGGACAGCGCACGAACCCGCTTGTCGCTGACCGACGTGAGGTCGACGGCCGCGATCACCCGCCGGACCTCGTCGTGACGCCGTCGGGCGGGTGTCAGCTCCTTGAGAATGGCCACGTAGTCCACGAACTCGAACACCGAGAACCCCCGTTGGAACCCCGGCTCCTGCGGGAGGTAGCCGAGCGAGCGGCGGATCCGGGTTCGGTCGCGTGCGTCGGCCGGGTCGAGCCCTAGCGTTCGGACCGATCCATCGTCCGGGCCGAGCACGGTGGCGAGAATGCGAAGCAGGGTTGTCTTGCCGGCACCGTTGGGGCCCAGCAGGCCGGTGACGCCGGTGGACACCTCGACGGTGACTCCTGCCAAGGCTTGCGTGCGCGCGAAGCGCTTGGTCACATCTCGGACGACGACGGTGGGGCTCATGGAAACCTCCGGAAAGCCGCCCGGCGGGCGGGCGACAACACGACGACGGCCAGGCAGGCCACCGCAACCGACAGCGACACCAGCTGGGTACGTTCTGCGAGAGCGACGACAACGACCTCGTTCCGAGAAGCCATCGCCGTTACCGCCAGGGCGTACCCAGCCACCACGGAACCCGCGGCGACCGGGAGCTCCATATGCCTGGTGAGCACCAGAACCACGCCCACCATCGCCAGCGAGGGCAGCAGCCACGCCATTGCCATCCAGCCGGCGTCTACGAACAAGGAGAAGACCGCGGTCAGGGCCACCGACACCGACAAGACGGCAACGACCCGGAGGAGAAGCAGGCGGTACGTCGGGTACGGCGTGGACTGCGTCACCTCGTACGTCGGCTCGATCCGCCGCCCGTAGGCTCCGGCCACGGCGATTACCGGGACCAGGGGAGCGACCAGAAGGAACCCCCGCAGTCCCCGCTCGTCCGACGAGGCGGCCGCGCCAGCGGCGGCGAATGACAGAACAGCCATCAAGCCGAGCAGCCAGGACACCTGGAGCGAGGGAGCCGCGGCGAGCAGGCGGGCGTCCGCTGGGGACACGCCCAGTCTGGTGAGTAGCCGCTCGACCCAGGTGGGGCGGGGCGCGTCGACTTGTTCCTGGATCTCTGCCCACACCGAGTCCAGCCGTCCGGTCGGTGCCTCGCTGGCTACGAGTCCCCGGCACGCGTCACAGGCGAGGAGGTGTGCTTCAACCGACGACGAGGGCGCGCCGGCAGCGGACCCGTCGGCGTAGCCGCGGGCCAGCTCGGGGGTGATGTGCCAGGTCATGCCAGCTCCTCCCTGAGCTGCGCGCGAGCGCGCATCATCCGGGTCTTGACCGTTCCCTGCGGGATACCGAGCAGGCGGGCGGCCTCCCGGGTGGTGAGGCCGTCCAGGACCGTGGCCTGGACGACTGCGTGCAGTTCTGGGGACAGCCGATCCAGGGCGCCACCGAGGTCGCCGTACTCCACGCCCAGCAGCACCCGCTCCTCGGCCGACAGCTCCAGCGCCGGCTGCCGGCGTGACATCTCGGGCAACCGCCGAGGTTGCCGCCGCAGCCCGTCGACCAGGCGCCGCACGCCGATCCCCCAGATCCAGGCGGCGACCTCGCCTCGACCGTCGTAGCGGCCCGCGCTGCGCCAGACGGCGACGAACGTGTCCTGGACCACCTCGTCCACCAGGCCGGGATCCGCGCAGCGGTGCTGGAGACGAAGCATCAGCCACGGCGCGTGCCGCTGGTACAGCAACTCCAGCCCGCTCCGGTCGCCGTCGGCCACCGAAGCCAGGAGCGCCGCGTCGGGGAGCTCCTCAGTGGGCATGTCAGTCACTGTGGACCTCGCAAGGGGGGTGCGACCAGGATTCAGGGTCAGAAGCCGACTGACAGGCAGCCCAGCCGGGCCCCTGCGGTCCCCGCGCTGCCCGGCGCCGTTGCCGTGTGCATCGCGTGCACGACCACGGACATCGGGCGTCGGTCACCTGGCTGCCACGGCACGACCGCCTTGGCATGTCCATTGCCGTCGTCATCGGTCCGCAGATCCAGCCAGACCTCGTTCGACGGGTTGGCGTAGGCCGGGTCGCTCGCCGAGCTGCCGTCTGGGAAGGGGGTGAACTGGAAGTGGCCGCCCGCATCGAGCGGCCTGTCAGTGCAAGCAGCGACGTGGGCGTGGGCCCCGTAGTCACGGTCAGCAACCGCTCCCTTGACGTGCAGGGTCACGATGCTGGTGCCGTTGCCCGGGTATACGGCGGTCACAGACAGTCGTGCGCCGACCGGGAGCTGAGTGGCGTCGTAGGTGAACGCGCCCGACGAGCCGCCGACCGAGGTGGCAGCCGTCGCGCGCACCGGGGCGGTCACGCCAGCTGCGGGTGCGGCCGCAAAGGCGAGTGCTCCAGCGGTGGCCGCGACGACGGTGAGCGAGCGGGACGACAGCTTCATGGGGGCCTCCGGTGGGGTTGCTTCACCCCCCTGTCGGTCCGGAACCGCCGAACGGTTCGCCGGAGCGCACTCAGCGCCTACCGGGGAGCATCAGGCACACCCGACTGATACCCTCGGGGGTATGCAGATCCGTCGTCGCTCTGTGGCCGCCGTGCTGGCCACGCTGACATTCATCGCCCCCCTCGCCGCCTGCTCCAGCGGTTCCGACGCCGTCACCGACGTCACCCCGTCCCAGGCGGTGGAGGTGCTGGCCGAGCCGGGGGTGACCATCGTCGACGTGCGCACGCCGGCCGAGTTCGCCGAGGGCCACCTGCCCGGCGCCGTCAACGTCGACGTCGAGAGCGGGTCGTTCGAGCAGCAGATCCAGCAGCTGCCGACCGATGGCACGTACTTCGTCTACTGCCGGTCCGGGAACCGCTCGGGCGTGGCCACCGACCAGATGGCCACGCTGGGGTTCACCGACGTGTACGACCTGCAGGGCGGGATCGTCGACTGGCAGTCGGCCGGCGGACAGGTGGTCGCCGGCTGAGCCGGCACGCACTACGCGGTCGCCCGGCGGTCGCACTACAGGCGACGGTCGCCAAGTACCGGGAACTCCTCACGCCAGCGCGAAACGTGATCCACGTCCACGTCCACGGTGAGCACCTCCGCGTCTTCGCCGGCCTCCGCCAGAACCGTGCCCATCGCGTCGACGACGACGCTGCGCCCGCCCATCCGCTTGCCGGCATGCTCGCCGACGGTGTTGACCGCGATCACCACCATCTGGTTCTCCACAGCGCGCGCCCGCGCCAGCAGCGACCAGTGCTCGACGCGAGCGGCCGGCCAGGCGGCGGGGACGATCGCGAGCTCAGCGCCGGCATCGACCAACGCCCGGAACATCTCGGGGAACCGGAGGTCGTAGCAGGTGGCCAGGCCCCAGCGGCCATGCGCGGTGTCGACGACCGATAGGTCGCGGCCCGCTGTCATCAGCTTTGGCTCGCCCTCGCCGAAGCCGAACAGGTGGATCTTCCGGTAGACAGCCGCCTGCCCTCCGTCCGGCCCGAAGAGCACGGCGGTGTTCGTGAGTGAGCCGTCCGAGTGCCGTTCGACGAACGAGCCCAGATGCACGTGGCCACCGATGTCGCGAGCGGCGTTTCCGAGGGCTTTCACGAGGGGGCCGTCGAGCGGCTCGGCGGTGTCCGCCCAGCTGCGGTATGCGAACCCGCCGTTGGGCCACAGCTCGGGCAGCACCACTAGGTCGCAGCCACGCTGCGCGTGGACCAGCCCGACGGTCCGACCGACCCGGTCCTCGTAGAGCTCGGCCGCGTCGAAATCCAGCTGGATGGCGGCGACTCTCATCTCCAAAGCGTCTCACGCGGGGCGAAGGCGGCGGCGCTCTACCTTGCCCATCGCGTTGCGCGGCAGCGCGTCGAGCCGGTGCCAGGCACGGGGCCGCTTGTAGGGGGACAACCCGTCGCTGGCGGCGGCGCGCAGCTCCGTCTCGGCAGCGGTGCCGACGACGAAGGCCGTCACGACCTCGCCCCACTCGTCGTCGGGCACACCCACTACGGCGACGTCGGTCACCCCTGGCACCTGGCGCAGCACGTCCTCCACCTCGCGGGGGTAGACGTTGAAACCACCGGTGATGATCAGCTCGCTGAAGCGCCCGACCAGGCGCAGATAGCCGTCGCGATCCCACTCACCGGCGTCTCCGGTGCGGAACCAGCCGTCGTCAGCGAAGGCCGCCCGGTCGGCCTGGGCGTCCTCCCAGTAACCCCCGAACACGTTCGGCCCACGCACCTCGACCTGGCCGTCGGCGGCCAACCGCACCTCGACGTCGGGCAGGGGCAGTCCCACCGTGCCGGCGCGCCGCTCGCCGTCGACCGGGTTCGACGTCAGCATCAGGGTCTCGGTCATCCCGTACCGCTCCAGAGGCGGCGTTCCGGTGACGCTCTCGACGCGCGCGAACAGCTCGGCCGGCAGCGGCGCCGACCCCGAGACCAGC
Source organism: uncultured Actinomycetota bacterium (assembly GCA_963848085.1). Classification (GTDB taxonomy): domain Bacteria; phylum Actinomycetota; class Actinomycetes; order JAHEKZ01; family JAHEKZ01; genus CAWKCE01. The sequence continues at coordinate 700,213 of CAWKCE010000005.1, read as the reverse complement.
AGGCGGAGGCGGGCGAGCTCGCCGGCGCGCGAGGACCGCAGCAGCCGGTCGTACATCGTCGGCACGCCGAAGAACAGGGTCGACTCCGGCTCGGAGACGGCGTCGAGAACACCCTCCACGTCGAACCTGTCGAGCAGTCTCACCGAGGCTCCGGCCAGGAGGCTCCCGTACAGACCGACCGCGAGTCCGTGGACGTGGAACAGGGGCAGTGCGTGCACCAGCCGGTCCTCGTGGGTCCACCGCCAGGCCGCGACCAGCGACCGGGCGCCAGCCAGCAGGGAGGCGTGGGTGTGGACCGCACCCTTGGGGGCGCCCGTCGTCCCGGACGTGAAGACGATGAGCGCGGCCGCACCCGGTGGTGAGGCGTCGAGCAACGGGTCGCCACCCGCCAGCAGTGGGAGCTCAGGCGTGGTGACCAGGAGGTCGGGGCCGGCGAACCGGTCGGGGCGATCGGTGACGGCGGCGACGGGTCGCACGACGTCCACGACGTGCGCCAGCTCGCGCGGCGCGGCCGCGGGGTTCACCGGCACCACCACCGCGCCGAGCCGCAGCAGGGCGATGTGGGCAAGGACGAGGTCGGGCGTCGTGACGGCGGAGACCACGACTCGGTCGCCGGCAACCACGCCGAAGGCAGCCAGCCGGCGGGCACGGGAGGCGGTCTGTTCCTCGACGTCCCCGGCCGCCCATCGGTCGTGCCCCGCGAGCAGCACCGCGGCGTCCGGGGCGGCCGCCCAGCCGCGGGCCCAGGCCTGGGGCAGCGTCGTCATGCGCCCATTGTGCAAGCCATCTCGAGATGGCGGGCTGGGCGAAGGGCGTCGACCCTCACCACGCCAGGTCGGCGGCCGGCTCCTCGAGCAGTGCGGCGATGTCGACCAGGAAGCGGGAGCCCGCGGCACCGTCGATGAACCGATGGTCGAACGACAGCGCGAGGGTGCACACCGTGCGGATGGCGAGCTGGTCGCGGTAGACCCAGGGCTTCTGTCGCCAGGCACCCGCGGCCAGGATGGCGGACTGCCCCGGGTTGATGATCGGCGTTCCGCCGTCGACGCCGAGGGCGCCGACGTTGGTGATGGTGAACGTGCCTCCGGTGAGGTCGGCCGGGGTCGACCGGCCGGCCTTGGCCGTCTCCGTCAGGTCCGCCAGCCCGGCCGCGAGGTCGGGGAGGGTCAGCAGATCCGCGTCCTTGATCGACGGCACCACCAGACCCCGTGGCGTCGCGGCGGCAATCCCCAGGTTGACGCCGCCACGGTGAACGATCTGCTGCGCCTGGTCGTCGAAGACGGCGTTCAGGAGCGGATGCCGTCGCAGCGCGACGAGCGTGGCGCGTGCGATGAGCAGCATCGGCGTCACGCGGACGTCGGCGAACGCGGCGCCCTTGCGCAGGCGGTCGAGCAGGTCGACGCTGCGGCTGACGTCGACCTCGAGCCACTCGGTGACATGCGGGATCGTGAAAGCGCTGCGTGACATGGACTCCGCCATGAGCCGGGTGACGCCTCGCACGTCCTCCCGTCGCTCACCCCGCTCGACGGGGGCGGCCAGCCGCGACCGAGCAGTTGCTGGAGGGCCTTGCTCCGGCGAGTGGTGAGGGCCGGCGAGTGCGGCAGCCGCCTCGACGTCCTGGCGGGTGACGACGCCGTCGCTCCCGGTGGGTCGGACCTGCGTGAGGTCGACGCCGAGCTGGCGGGCCAGTCGCCGCACGGGCGGCTTGGCGCGTGGAGGGGCGTCGGGGATGGCGTTGGCGAACCGGCGCTCGGCGGCCCGTCCGATCTCGAGGCCGCCGTGGCGCACCGGCTTGGCCGCCTCGCCGGGGGGGCCGGCCTCGGGCCGGACGGTTCCGTGAGGCGATGCCGCCCGGCGGCGGCGTTGCGTGGTGGCCGCGACCACCCCGTAGCCGACGAGCACGGGTCCGCTGGGTGAGGTGGACCCCACGTCGGCCGCCGGTGAGGGTGCGTCGAGGCCGCCAGTGTGCGTCGTCTCGCCGCTAGGTCCGGGGGAGTGCGTCAATGCACCGGATGGGGCGGGGGTGGCGACGGTGACGAGGGGGGAGCCGACGGGGAGGACGGTGCCGACGTCGGCGTGCAGCTGCTCGATCGTGCCGGCGTACGGAGACGGCAGCTCGACGGCGGCCTTGGCGGTCTCCACCTCCACCAGCGGCTGGTTCACCGAGACCTCGTCGCCCACCGCCACCAGCCAGCGCAGCACCTCGCCCTCGGTGAGTCCCTCGCCGAGGTCGGGCAACGTGAACTGGTGGGACTGCGTCATGACGCTGCCTTCCGTGTCGGCGACCCGGTCATGCGTGTGCCAACGACCGATCGACCGCGTCCAGCACACGGTCCAGGTCCGGCAGGTAGTGCTTCTCCAGCTTCGACGGTGGGTACGGCGTGTGGAATCCCCCCACGCGCAGTACGGGAGCCTCCAGCCGGTAGAAGCACTGCTGCGAGATCCGTGCGGCCAGCTCGGCGCCCATGCCCAAGAAGACTGTCGCCTCGTGAACGACCACGCAGCGACCGGTGCGCTCCACCGAGTCCGCAACGACGTCCATGTCGAGCGGAGACAGCGACCTCAGGTCGATCACCTCGAGCATCACGCCGTCGGTCTCGGCGGCGGCCGCGGCCTCCAGGCAGGTGCGCACCATCGGCCCGTAGGCCACCACCGTGACGTCCCGCCCGGGCCTGACCACCCGGGCCTCGAACAGGCCGGCCGGGGCCGAGCCCGACTCGTCCAAGTCCGCCTTGTCCCAGTAGCGACGCTTGGGCTCGAGGAACACGACCGGATCGTCGCAGGCGATGGCCTGTTGGATCATCCAGTACCCGTCGACCGGGTTCGACGGGGTGACCACCCGCAGGCCGGCGGTGTGGGCGAAATAGGCCTCGGGCGACTCGCTGTGGTGCTCGACGGCACCGATGCCCCCGCCGTACGGAAGGCGCAGCGTGACCGGCATCCGCAAGGCCCCACCGGAGCGGGCGTGCATCTTGGCCAGCTGGCTGACGATCTGGTCGAACGCGACATAGACGAAACCGTCGAACTGCACCTCGACCACCGGACGGTAGCCCCGCAGCGACAGCCCAATCGCGGCGCCGAGGATCGAGCTCTCGGCCAGCGGGGTGTCGACCACCCGGTGCTCGCCGAAGTCCTTCAGCAGCCCGTCGGTGACCCGGAAGACGCCGCCGAGCTTGCCAATGTCCTCCCCCAGCAGCACCGTCTTGGGGTCCTGCTCCAGCGAGCGGCGGAGCCCACGGTTGATGGCGCCGCCCAAGGTGACGGTGTCGGTCATCGTGCCTCCTCGGCAAAGCCGGCGAGGTAGGCCTCGAAGTCAGCGCGGTCGGCATCGACCTGCGCATGCGGCTCGGCGTAGGCGTGGTCAAACATCGAGCCTGTGGACGGGTCGGGCAGCGCGCGCACCCCGTCGCGCAGGTGGACGGCCAACGCCTCCGCCTCCTCGTCGAGGGCGGCGAAGAACGCGGCGTCGACCAGCTGCTGCTTGTACAGGAAAGACCGCAGCCGCTCGATCGGGTCCCGCAGCTTCCAGGCCTCGACGTCGCTGCCGAGCCGGTAGCGGGTCGGGTCGTCGGAGGTGGTGTGCGCGCCCATCCGGTAGGTGTAGGCCTCAATCAGCGAGGGGCCCCCGCCCTCCCGGGCCCGCTGCATCATGGCTGTGGTCACCGCCAAGGTGGCCAGGACGTCGTTGCCGTCGACCCGGATCCCCGGGAAGCCGAAGCCGTTCGCCCGCTGGTACAGCGGGATGCGGGTCTGCCGTTCCAGCGGCTCGGAGATCGCCCACTGGTTGTTCTGGCAGAAGAAGACGACCGGCGCGTTGAACACCGACGCCCAGATGAAGGACTCGTTGACGTCCCCCTGGCTGCTGGCACCGTCGCCGAAGAAGACCATGACCGCTTCCTCGGCGCCATCGAGCTGGATCCCCATGGCGTACCCCACCGCCTGTGGACACTGGTCACCGATGACGATCGTGTAGAGCGCGAACCGGTGCTCGTCCGGCCGCCACCCCCCGTTCGTCGTGCCTCGGAACAACCCGAGCAACGTGAGCGGGTCGATACCCCGGCACCACGCCACCCCGTGCTCTCGGTACGTGGGGAACGCCATGTCGGCAGGCCGTAGCGCCCGCCCGGCGCCCACCTGTGCCGCCTCCTGGCCCAGCAGCGACGCCCACAGTCCGAGCTCGCCCTGGCGTTGGAGGGCGGTCGCCTCGGCATCGATGCGACGGACGAGCACGAGGTCCCGGAACAGCGACCGGTAGTCGTCATCACTCAGCTCGAGGTCGTACTCGGGGTGGTGGAGCCGCTCTCCCTCGGGCGTGAGCAGCTGCACGAAGGTGCCCTCACCGGTGATCGGCGGAGGTGCACCCGGGATCGGCTCGGCGTCGGTCACTAGCCCTCCTTCCCGGAGGATCACCCCGGGTCCGGCGTGGCGGCGCGTGGGTGCCGCGCCGGTGCCATCTTCGCCCTCGAGGGACGCCAGCGCCACCAACCCCCGGGCCAAGCGGGGTGGGCTGGTCGCCAGCAGCGGGCCGCTACGCCTTGTCTGTCGGTTTCGGGGAGGACGTGTCGGCGGGGCGCCCCTTGCCGTGGTCCTTGCCGTTGCCGTTGCCGTGGTCCTTGCCGTTGCCGTTCCCCGGCGGCGTGCCAGACGAGCCGGCTGCCTCGCCGCTCGTCTGGCACTCGTCATGTCCCTGGCCGCGGCACTTGTCGTGCCCCTTGCCCTTGCCCTTGTCGTGCCCCTTGCCGTTCCCGCTGTGGTCATGGCCGCTGTCGTGCGTCGAGCTCGACGTCGGCTTGGGCGACGGGCTCGGCTTGACCGGCGAGGTCGGTCCGGGCTTGGCCGACGGGCTGGGCTTCGCCGACGGTGACGGCTCGTCGCTGGGAGTCGGTTGCGCGGACGGGCCCGGCCCACCCGAGGGGTCGGGGCCGGCTCCGGTCGAGCCCGACGGGCCCGGGGGCACTGCCGGTGCCTCGGTGGACCCGGACGGCGACGGTTCCGGCGACGTCCCACCGATCGTCGGCCCCGCGGTCGGCGTCGGCTCCGGAAGGCCGGTGGTCCCCGCGTCGGGGGCCACGTCGACCGGGAGCTGGAACGGCAGGGGGGTCACGGCCGACCCGGCGGCCACGCGGGGCGCCGAGGGACCGTCCAGCGTGTGGTTCGCCGCGACGACGAGCACGGCCATCCCGCCGGTCACCAGGCCGCCGGCCAGGACCAGGGCGACCACCACGTGTCCGGCGGCCGACGCGGCGCTGCTGCCCAGATGCCGAACCCGGGCGTACCACCAGCCGGCGAAGGCCTTCACCGCTGCCCACCTTTCCGTTCGGTCACCGGTCGGCGCGCCTGACGCCGTCGCTCAGTGATGCCGTCATCCTGACCGGTCGGAGCGACGGTGGACTCGCGCAAACGGGTGAACCACCTGGCCGTCCGTAACAACGCATCGTAATCAACAGATCACACAATGTGACGATTCCCGTCTTTCGACGGTTCCGTCGACGGAGTTGAGCCGCCATTCGGCCGATCTACCGCCGAACGGGCAGACTGGCCCCACCGCGCCGTGGGATCGGCTACCCGGCCGATCCGACGACCCGGCACCAGTCACGGACGGAGTCACCATGGCCGACGCCCCGATTCGGGTCTTCCTGCTCGACGACCACGAGGTCGTCCGCCGCGGGCTGCACGAGCTGCTCACCCTGGAGGACGACCTCGAGGTCGTCGGCGAGGGCAGCTCCGCGCATGACGCCCTGGTCCGCATCCCGGCCGTCCGGCCCGACGTCGCGGTGCTGGACGTCAGACTGCCGGACGGCAGCGGCGTGGAGGTCTGCCGGGAGATCCGCTCGACCCTGCCGGACACCCACTGCCTGATGCTCACCTCGTACGCCGACGACGAGGCGCTGTTCGACGCGATCATGGCCGGCGCCAGCGGCTACGTCTTGAAGGACATCCGGGGAAACGACCTCGTGACGGCCATTCGGCAGGTGGCTGGCGGCAAGTCGCTGCTCGACCCGCAGGCGACCGCCCGGGTCCTGGAGCGGCTCCGGAACGGCCAGCAGAAGGACTCCCGGCTCGAGGCTCTCACCGACCAGGAGCGTCGCATCCTCGACTTCATCGGCGAAGGCCTGACCAACCGTCAGATCGGTGAGCAGATGCACCTTGCCGAGAAGACGGTGAAGAACTATGTGTCGTCGCTGCTGGCCAAGCTGGGGATGGAGCGACGCACCCAGGCCGCGGCCTTCGTGGCCCGGCTCGACGAGCACAACGAGCGCTGACCGCTAGCGGGCCGGTGCCCGCCAGATCAGCCGCGTACCCGAACCGCTCGGCTCCGCCGGCTCGGTCACGCACGAACCGCCCAGCCCCTCGGCGCGCTGCGACAGGTTTGCCAGGCCGGACCGCCGACCCCCGCCGTCGCCCAGCCCAACCCCGTTGTCGGTCACGATGACCACGACGTCGGTGTCGTCGACCGACAGCGACACCCGGGCCCGGTTGGCCTCGGCGTGCCGAGCCACATTGGACAACGCCTCGCGCACCGCGGCGACCACGTGCTCGGCCGCCTCGTCGCTCACGACGCTGTCGATGGGGCCGTCGAACCGGATGGTTGGCTCGAAACCCAGCGTGTGTGCCGCCTGAGCCAACTCGCGGAGAACGCGGCGGCGCAGCCCCGCCGCCTCCCCGGAGCGCCCGTCGTGCAGCGCGAAGATGGTCGAGCGCACCTCCAGGATCGTGGCGTCCAGCTCACCGACCGCCCGTTCGATGCGGGCGGTCACGTCGGAGTCCGGTCCGGACTGCCGCGACGCACCCTGCAGCACCATTCCGGTGGCGAACAGCCGCTGGATCACCAAGTCATGCAGGTCCCGGCCGATCCGGTCGCGGTCCTCCAGCACCGCCAGGCGCTCCTGCTCCCGTCGCGCCTCGGCCAGGACCAGAGCCAGCGCGGCCTGGCCGGCGAACGCCTCGGCCATCACGAACTCCTCGGGCGTGAAGGTGCGGCCGCCGCGGTGGTTGGCGAGCACCAAGGTGCCGAGCGTCCGCTCGTTGGTGATGAGCGGAACGAACATGGCCGGCCCGTAAGCCCCGGCGTACAGGGACTGCACAGACTCACCCTCAGCGACGTCGGCCACCACGATCGACTGCTGGTTCCGCATCACGTCGACGCCGGCGAACCCACCGGGAACAGTCCGGCCCACGAAGTCACTGGCGTCCTCGCCGCTGGCGTGCTCGACGACCAGCCGGTTGTCGTCGGTGGGCAGCGCAATCGTGGACAGGTCCGCACCGGCCACCTCGCGGGCGCTCGCGGCCACCAGGTCGAGGACGGCATGCGGCGCTGCGCCCTTGAGCACCGCAGTGACGATGTCGGTCGATGCCCGCAGCCAGGAGGCGCGCATCTGCGCCTCCTGGTACAGCCGAGCGTTCTCGATGGCGACGCCCGCAGCCGCCGCCAGCGCAACCACCACCTGCTCGTCCTCGTGCGAGAAGCGACCCCCCTGCCGCCGTTCCGTCAGGTAGAGGTTGCCGAACACCTCACCCCGCACCCGAATCGGCACCCCGAGGAACGAGTGCATCGGCGGATGGTGCGGCGGGAACCCCGACGCCTGCGGGTGTTGGGTGAGGTCCTCCAACCGGAGCGGAGTCGGGTGCTCCACCAGCAGCCCCAGGATCCCGCGGCCCCGTGGGTTCTCGCCGATCCGCTCCACCTGGTCAGGATCCATCCCGACGGTGATGAACTCGGCAATTCCCCCCGTCGGCGCGAGCACACCCAGCGCTCCGTACCGCGCACCCACGAGGTCCGCCGCCGCCTGGACGATGCGGCGCAGGGTGTACTCCAGCTCGAGCCCGGCCGCGATCGCGACCACCGCCTCGAGCAGGCCCTGCAACCGGTTGCCGGCGTCGCGGGTGTCCTCCAGCCGCTCGATGACCTCAGCCAGCAGCGCGTTCAGGCCGAGTGACGAGACCTCCTTGAGCGGCCCCCTCCCGGACTCGTCGCCGGCTGGGACAGCGTCCTCGGCTTGGCTCATTCACTCAGCGTACGCAGCCCCGGCCGGGGCCGCCGGCACACGCTGCGCTCGCCCGGTCCGATGCCTGCCAGTGGGGGTCGCCTCGCCCGTGAGATCGTGCGGCGGTGACCCTCCGGACGACTCCACCAGTCGGCTTGCGCGCGCCGGTAGCCCAGGTTGTCGCTGGCCTCGCCGTCGTCTATGTCGTTTGGGGGTCGACGTACCTCGGCATCCGGATCGTCGTCGAGGAGATGCCGCCGCTGCTCGCCATGGGCATGCGCTTCCTGCTGTCCGGCACTCTGCTGGCCCTGATCATCGCGTCGCGTCAGGGCTTCTCGGCCCTGCGGGTCACGCGACGTCAGCTGCGCTCCCTGGCCATCTTGGGCTCGCTGTTCATCGTCTGCGGGAACGGCGGCGTGGCCGTTGGCGAGCAGACCGTCACCAGTGGGCTGGCCGCACTGCTGGTCGCCGCGATGCCGCTGTGGGTGGTGCTCATGCGCCGCTTCATCGGCAAGGAGCAGCCGCGCTGGCTCACCTGGCTGGGCGTCCTCGTCGGGTTGTCGGGGATCGCCGTGCTCGCCCGGCCGGGCAGTGTCGAGAACGTCCAGTTCTGGGGGGTGCTGGTGATTCTCGGCGGCTCGGTGTGCTGGGCGGCCGGGGTGTTCCTGTCCGGGGGACGCGTGGAGCTGCCCGCGAACCCGTTCGTCTCGACGGTGTACGAGATGCTCACCGGGGGCGTCGTCATGACCGTCGCGGGGACCGCGATCGGCGGGTGGTCGGACTTCAGCCTGGGCGACCTGTCGGCGGACACCTGGTGGGCGTTCTTCTACCTGGTGACCATCGGCTCCATTGCCGGATACGGCGCGTTCGTCTGGTTGCTGGCCCACGCCCCCGTCTCGCTGGTCACGACCTACGCCTACGTGAACCCAATGGTGGCGGTCTTCCTCGGCTGGCTCGTGCTCTCGGAGCCGGTGACCGGCGTCGTCATCGCGGGTGGCGCGCTCGCCGTGCTCGGGGTCGCCCTGGTCGTGCAGGGCGAGCGCCCCCGGCCGGTCACCCCGGCCGCCACCTGAGTCGCGGCGCACCCTCGGCGCCGAGCTCAGCCGCCGAACGCCGCTGCCACCGCCAAGAAACGGTCGTTGGCCTCCCGCTCCGCCACGGTCACGCGCACGCCTTCACCGGGGAACGGCCGGACCATCACGCCGGCATCGGCGCAGGCCTGGGCGAAAGAGGCCGTCTGTCCACCGGTCCGCAGCCAGACGAAGTTGGCGTGCGAGTCGGCGACGTCGAAGCCCGTGGCCCGCAGCGCTCGCGTCAGGCGCCCTCGTTCGGCGACCACCTCGTCGACCCGCACGGTGAGCTCGGACTCGGCAGCCAGCGACGCCACGGCCGCGACCTCGGCCATCGTGCTCACGCCGAAGGGCAGCTGGACCTGGCGCAGCGCCACCGCGATCGGTTCCGGCGCAACGGCGTACCCGACCCGCAGTCCCGCCAACCCGAACGCCTTCGAGAACGTCCGCAGGACCACCACATTGGGTCGGCCGACCGCCACGGTCAGGGCGTCGGGCACGTCCTCGTCGCGGACGTACTCCCGGTAGGCCTCGTCGACCGCGACGACGACCGACGCCGGGACCGCGTCCAGGAAGCGCTCCAGCTCGCTGCGCCGGACCGCCGTCCCGGTCGGGTTGTTGGGCGTGCAGACCAGCACGAGTCGGGTGCGGTCGGTGACGGCCGCAGCCATGGCCGGCAGGTCATGGCGCGCGTCGGCCAGGAGCGGGACGGTGACCGGGACCGCCCCGGCGCTGCGGGTGAGGATCGGGTACGCCTCGAAAGACCGCCACGCGAACACGACCTCGTCCCCGGCATCCGCCGTTGCTCGCACCAGCTGGTCGGCGACCGCCACCGAACCCGTCCCCAGAACGACCTGCGCCGTCGACACCCCGTGCCGCTCGGCCAGCGCATTGACCAGTCGCGCGTTGGTGGGGTCCGGGTAGCGATTGACGACTGCGGCCGCTTCGTGAAGGGCAGCCAGCACCGAGGGCAGCGGCGGGAAGGGGTTCTCGTTGCTGGACAGCTTGACTGCCCCGGCTGCCGCCGAACGTCCGGGCTGGTACGCGGGAAGGTCGGCCAGAACCGGGCGCAGTCGTGGGTGGTTGGTCACCGCTCACCTCCGGTGCGCCACCTAACCAGACCGCTCGTAGGCTGCCGACGTGACCGAGGCCTCGTCCGAGCTCCCCCCGCTGGGTGAGGTCCGGACGCTGCCGAAGGGCCGGCCCATCGGGTACGTCATGGCCATCGGTGGCGCGTTGTTCTTCAGCGTGAACGGGTCGGTGTCGAAGGTCGCCCTCGACACCGGCATGGACTCCACCTCCCTGGTCCTGCTCCGCAGCGCCGGTGCCATGGTGTGTCTGCTCGCCCTCGTCCTTGCCGTGGCGCCCCGCAGGCTCCGGGTGCGACGCGACGAGATACCGCTCCTCGTGCTGTACGGAGTGGTGGGGATCGCACTCGTGCAGTGGCTGTACTTCGTGGCCATCGCCCGGCTGCCCGTTGGGGTCGCACTTCTGCTGGAGTTCACGGCCCCGCTGATGGTGGCGCTGTGGGCGCGGTTCGTGCAGCACAAGGTGCTCGGCCGCGGCCTGTGGCTGGCGCTGGGGCTGGCTCTCGGTGGCCTGTCCCTGGTGGCCCAGGTGTGGCAGGGCCTGACCCTCGACCTGGTCGGTGTCCTGGCCGGGCTGGCCGCCGCGGTGTCGCTGGCGACCTACTTCGTGCTGGGCGAGAAGGCGGTCGTCGACCGGGACACCCTGTCCCTCGCCTTCTGGGCGTTCGTGGTCGCCACCGTCTTCTGGTCGGTGCTGAACCCCTGGTGGACAGTGCCCTGGGCGACCATGGCCGACCAGGTTCCGCTGCAGGGCGCACTCGACGCCGTCACCGTCCCGATGTGGGTGCTCGTGGTGTGGATCGTCGTGCTGGGCACCGTCGTGCCGTTCCTGCTGGTGATCGGAGCGCTGCGGCACGTCCCGGCAACTCGGGCCGGCATCATGGGGACCCTCGAGCCCGTGCTGGCTGGGCTCATTGCCTACTGGTGGCTCGGCGAGACCCTGGCCCCGGTACAGGTGATGGGCGCCGTGGTCGTGCTCGTCGGGGTCGCGCTCGCGCAGCTGGCAACGTCAGGCGCGTGACCCCTCCGCCGGACCGAACACCACCACGAGCGTCAGGTCCTCGCTGATGTCGACGAACCGGTGCTCCTCGTGCGCCGGAACGAAGATCACCGTGCCGGGAGCCACGTCAACCGCTCCCGACGGCGTCACGAAGCGGCCCCCGCCGGAGACAGCGACGTAGACCTCGTCCTCGCTGTGGGGCAGCTGGTGGTCGGTCTCCCCCGCAGCCAGGACGTACAGGCCGGTCGACAGGTCAGGTGAGCGCTGGAACTCCAGCCAGGGCTCACCTCCGTCGCCGTGCGAGCGCTGCAGCGTGCTCCGCAGAGCACTGACGGTCCAAGCCTGCATGTGCTGCCTCCCGGGCGCGGGGTGGGGAACGACCTCAGTCGGGCACGTCCCACGTGAAGCGGTGGGTGTGGATGTCGAAGTAGACGAACGACTCCGACGTACGGACGCCGCCGATGGCCTTGATGTGGTCGTTGACGACGGAGAACAGCTCGTCCATGTCCGCACACACGACCTCCGCGAACAGGTCGAACGACCCGGAGGTGAGGACCACGTAGATGACGCGGTTCAGCTCGCTCACCCGGTCGGCCACGGCGCGGACGTCACCGTCCACCGTGATGCCGACCAACGCCATGACCGGCAGGCCCAGCTTCAACGGGTCGGTGACGGCAACCACCTGGAGCAGCTCGGAGTCGACCAACCGCTGGACCCGCTGCCGAGTGGCTGGTGCGGACAGCCCCACCCGGGGCGCCAGGTCGGCATACGAGATCCGGCCGTCGGCCTGGAGCTCCCGAATGATGGACCGGTCGGTGCGGTCCAGCGGCACGCGCGGAGTCACTGCCGCTCCTCGGCGATGGAGTTGCCGCCGTCGACGACGACCGCCTGACCGGTCACGTAGGACGCCGAGCTCGTCGCCAACCACGTGACGGCGCTGGCTACCTCGTCCGGAGCCGCTGACCTCCCCAGCGGGGTCCGGGCTCCCTGGTCGCGCTCGTGGTCGCTCTGCGATGCAGTCGCGATCCAGCCGGGGCACACCGCGTTGACCGTGATGCCAGAGCGCGCCACCTCCAGGGCCAGCGCGCGCGTCAGCCCGACCATTCCTGCCTTCGACGCCGCATACGCCGGCTCGCCGACCATCGCCATCAGCGGTCCCGTGATCGACGCGACGTTGACGATCCGTCCGTACCCGGCGTCGAGCATCGGCCCCAGGGCCGCCCGGGTCACGAAGAATGCGGTGTCCAGGTTGCGGCTCAGTCCGGCGTGCCACACCTCGTCGGTCATGCGCGCGGTCTCAGCGGCCGCCGCTGGGTCGCTGACGCTGGTCATCCCCGCGTTGTTCACCAGGATGTCGAGCCGACCCCATCGCTGCGCGGCGGCCGCCACCACCTCCGCGGCCCGGTCGCTGTCGGTCAGGTCGGCCGTGAGGCCGGCCGCCTCCACGTCGTCGTCGGACAGCTCGGCGACCCGTGCGTCGATGCGTGTCGTGGTGGACGACACGACCACCCGGGCGCCGCAGGCACCCAACATCCGAGCGCAGGCGAAGCCGATGCCTGTCGGGCTGCCCGCGCCGGTGACCAGAGCCACCTGGCCGGTGAGGTCGAAGGGAGCTGGCGTCAGGCTCACCGCGGGTCAGCCATAGAGCTCGTCAACAGCCTGGCTGAAGACGTCGGTGTGGAGCTCGACGTCGGCCTGGGTAGTGCTCGGGCACATCAGCGCCATGTTGTGGAACGGCGTCATCAAGATGCCGCGGTTGAGCGTGTACAGGTGCAGGTACTCATCGAGGTCGTCGTCTCCGGCAGCCGCGGACTGCGTCCCGTTCACCGGCGCCGGGCGGGCGAACCGGTACTCGGCCCGCGCCCCGAGCTGGCTGATCGTCCACGGCACGTCACGTCCGTCGAGAACCTTGCGCACTCCCTCGGTGAATGTCGTCGCCAGGTCGACCATGCGCGCGAAGGCCTCGTCGGTCAGCACCTCTCCCAACGTCGCCCGGGCCGCTGCCATCGACAGCGCGTTGCCGGCCAGGGTGCCGCCGACGCCCCCGACGTCGACCAGGTCGGCCTCCGGATGCGACCGCACCTGCTCGGCGAGGTCCGCGGTGATGCCGTACGTCCCGATCGGAATGCCACCGGCGATCGACTTGCCGATGACGAAGATGTCCGGCTGCAGGGACCATTCCTTCGTCATGCCTCCCGGTCCCGCAGAGAAGGTGTGCGTCTCGTCGATGAGGAGCAGCGAGCCGTACCGCGTGCACAGCTCCCGAAGGCCCTCGAGGAACCCCGGCTCGGGCAGCACGATCCCGATGTTGGTCAGCGCCGGCTCGGTCATCACCACCGCAACGTCTCCGTGGGCCAGCGCTCGCTCCACCGACGCGAGGTCGTTGAACTCCGCGACTCGGGTGGTGAGCGAGGGGTCGACCGCCGGTCCGACGTTGCCGGGCCGGGACATCGTGTGGCCGTCCGGTCCCACCACTACGAAGGTCTCGTCCACGCTGCCGTGGTAGCAGTAGGAGAACGCCAGCACCTTCGACCGCCCGGTCGCGAGCCGAGCCAACCGAAGTGCCCAGCGGTTGGCGTCCGTGGCGGTCAGGGCGAACGACCACAGCGCCATCCCGAAGCGGCGGCGCAGCTCAGCGCCGACCCAGGCCGCGTCCTCTGACGGGAGCATCGTGGTGAGGCCCCCGAGGTCGTCGATCCGCCGGGTGATCGCGGCCACGGTCGCCTCTGGGGAGTGCCCGGCCATGGCGCCGGTGTCCCCGAGCGCGAAGTCGACGTACGTGTGGCCGTCGATGTCGCTGATCCGGTTCCCCGACGCCCGGTCCAGGTACAACGGGAAGCCCCCGGACCACTTGGTCATCCACGTCATGGGGACGCCGCCGAACAGGCTGTCCTGCCCAGCCGCGAAGGCGGCGGCCGACCGCGGGTTGGCCTCGGCGTAGGCGGCTCGCTCACGGGCGATCAGATCGGTCAATTGAGAGCGATTCAGTCGGGTCATGTCGCCTCCGACGAGCGATTCGAAGTAATTGTCGTCACCGTGCCGCCGAACCGACTGTCTGTCAAGTCTTCCGTCACGGTCGGATCGGCCCCGGGCCGCCCCCGGTCAGGGACACCGACCTCGACACGCCGCCCCGAGGACCGCGTCCTGACTCGCCAATCGGCCGGCGACGGGGGACCCTGTCTGACCGTGACCGACTTCCATGTGACCTTCGTCTGCCTGGGCAACATCTGCCGATCGCCGATGGCCGAGGCCGTCATGTCGAAGCGCGTCACCGACCTCGGCTGGTCGGCGGTGCGCGTCGACAGCGCCGGCACCGGTGACTGGCACCTGGGCGAGGATGCCGACAAGCGCGCTCGCGCCGTCCTGGCCGAACGAGGCTACCCGCTGTCGCACACGGCGCGACAGATCGACCCGAGCTGGTTCGCTGACCGCGACCTCGTCGTGGCCCTCGACCAGGACAACCTCGCCGACCTGCGGCGGCTGGCCCCGGACAAGGACTCTCGGTCCCGGATCGTCCTGCTGCGGGAGTTCGACCCCGACGCCGGCGAGCTCGACGTCCCCGACCCGTACTACGGGGACAGCAAGGGCTTTCACCACGTCCTCGACATCATCGAATCCGCCTGCGACGGGCTGCTGGACCACCTGCGTCAGCACCTGCGCGTCGCCACCTGACGGGAGCGTTCCATGTCCGAGACCGGTGACATCCCACCCCCGCTGGAGACCCTGGACGAGTCGTGGCAGCGGGCACTGGTCGTCGTCCCCCACCCCGACGACATGGAGTACGGCGGTGCCGCCGCGATCGCCCGGTTCACCCGGGCGGGCAAGTGGGTCGGCTACACCATGCTCACCAGCGGGGAAGCCGGGATCGATGGCCTGGCTCCGGAGGAGTGCGCGCCGGTGCGCGAGGCGGAGCAGCGAGCGGCGTGCGCGCTCGTTGGCGTCGACACCGTGGAGTTCCTCGGGTTCGCCGACGGCACAGTGGAGTACGGGCTCGCCCTGCGGTACGCCATCGCCGCCGCCATCCGGCGGCACCAGCCGGACGTGGTGATCACGGTCAACTTCCGCGAAACCTACGGCGGGCTGATGCCCAACCAGGCCGACCACATCGCTGCCGGGCGCGCCACCCTGGATGCCGCGCGCGACGCCGGCAACCGGTGGGTCTTCCGCGACCTGCTCGCCGCCGGGCTCGAGCCCTGGTCGGGCGTGCGCGCGGTGTGGGCCGTGGCCTCCCCGGACGCCACCCATGCGGTCGACGTGACCGACACCTTCGACGACGGTCTGGCATCGCTGCGCGCCCACGCGGCCTACGTCGCCGGGCTGGGCCCGGACGCCCCGGACCCGGGCGAGTTCCTCGAAGGCTTCGCCCGGCAGACGGGCGGCCGGATTGGCGTGCCGCTTGCGGTGTCGTTCGAGGTGCTGCCCCTCCAGTTCCACTAGCCGCCGAGTGCACGCTGGCAGGACACATTTCCCCGCCGAGTGCACGCTGGCAGGACCCGTCCCGTCGCCGAGTGCGCATCCGCCCGACACGGCCGGTCGCCGAAATCCCATGGCGCCCGACCCACCCGCCTGCCTAGCGTGACGTCGTGCCCCCCGTCACCCGCAAGCCCCAATGACCGCGTTCCTGCACGCCGTCCCCGACCGCGACGACCTGCCGGAGGGAACCCGGCTGGCACGCGTCGCCCGGGTGGACCGCGGGGCGTGTGACGTGCTGACCGTCGAGGGACCGCTGCGGGCACAGACGTCGGCAGCGGTCCGCGCCGAGGCGGCGGGCGACACCGAGCGACAGCCCTGCGCCGGCGACCTGGTCGTCCTGGCCGAGGCGGGCGGACGCACGCAGATCGCCGAGCTCCTTCCTCGCCGTACCGCCGTCGTGCGCGCGGCGGTGGCGCCCGGCACGTCCCAGCGGCAGGTCCTCGCGGCCAATGTCGACGTGCTCGCGGTGTGCGAGCCGTGCTTCCCCGATCCGGACCTCGGACGCATCGAGCGGCTGCTCGCGCTGGCGTGGGAGTCCGGGGCGCAACCGGCGGTGCTGCTCACCAAGGCGGACCTGGCCCTCGACCTCGACCTCCTCGTCGACGACGTCGCGACCACGGCGCTGGGGATTCCGGTCGTTGCGGTCAGTGCCACGACGGGTGCCGGGGTCGACCAGATCCGTCAGCTTCTCGGGTCCGGCCGGGTGCTGGCCATGGTCGGCGCGTCCGGCGCCGGGAAGTCCACCCTGGTCAACGCACTCGCCGGCACCGAGGTGATGCCCACCGCGGAGCTCCGGGCCGACGGCAAGGGCCGTCACACCACCGCCCACCGAGAGCTCATCGTGCTGCCCGACGGGTCGCTGCTCATCGACACGCCGGGCCTGCGCAGCGTGGGCCTGGCCACGCCGGACTCGCTGGAGCAGGTGTTCGCCGACATCGAGGCGCTCACCGCACAGTGCCGGTTCAACGACTGCGCCCACGACGCCGAGCCAGCGTGCGCAGTCCAGGCCGCCATCGAGGACGGGAGACTGCCGCAGCGCCGCCTCGACAGCTGGCGAAAGCTGCAGCGCGAGGCTGCCTACCAAGCGCGCCGGACCGACGCCCGGCTCCGGGCCGCCGAGCGTGACCGCTGGAAGGCGATCCAACGGCAGAACCGCATCCCAGGCCGCACTCGCCGCTGACCGCCGAGCGCACGGCTCAGCGCCCTCGGCTCACCGCGCCTCCAGTTGGCTGCGGATGTCGTCGAGGCGCTCGACCAGGCGCGGCCTGAAGGCGCGCGCCATGCACCGAGACACCAGGCGGAACGGCCCTCGCGGGGCGAGCGTCTGGCGCTGATACAGCCGAGTCCCGCTCGCCGTCGGCGTCAGCTGGTAGCTGAGCCGCCCGGTGAAGGCCACCGCGGAGAAGTCCACGACCAGTCCAGCGTCCGGGGTCAGGTCGATGACGACGGACCACACGGTCATCCGCAGGCCCGGCAGCAGCCGCACCACCTCGCGCCACCGGGTGCCGACCACGGTCCTTCCCGGCGGGATCTTCTCCATGGTGACCACAGGCGATCCGGGACCGGTGGCAAACCGCTCCACGTCGGTCAGGAACGCGAAGACGTCGGCCGGCGGGCAGCCGATCTCGACGCTCAGGTCGAAGTCCACCGCTTCCAGTCCGCGTGCAGTCCGGCGGCCAGCAGCCGTCAGCGACGCACCGGGAACCGCCGGAACGGACCGCTGGTGAGGTCGCCTGGGCCGATCACCTTCACGTGCACCCGCTGGCGCCCGGCGGGCCGGCTCAGTAACGCGTGGAAGTCCCCGCGGCTGGTCAGCCGGGTGACGACCTCGCCCATCCGCCGACCGAGATCGACGCGAACCGTGACCTTCCGGCCGGCGCACGTGCGTGTCCCGCAGGTCTGCTTGGCCAGCACCGCGGAGATGCCACCGGTCACCTCGAACGCACGCGGACCGGCGGACTGCACCCGATCGACGTGGATACCGTGCACGGCCGGCAACAGGTCGGGTACCCGGGCCGGTGTGCCCCACTCCTCGCCCGAGCCCTCGTCCACCGGAGAGACAGCGACCACGACGACTCGCAGGTCGGACCAGCGGAGCTTCTCCGGCAGCCGCACGCGTCCTTCGGTCGGGAAGGGGCCGACGCCGTCCCACGCGACGCGGCGGACCTGGTACCGCCAGGAGCCGACAGCCTTGACGCCGACGAGGACCGCAGAGATCCCGGTGGTGTCCTTCGGCGCCCGCCACTGCGCGTGCACGAGGTCACGGTGCCGCTCCGCCGTTGGGGCGCGCACCGGCGCCGGCGGCACCCACTGGCCGCCTTGACCCCACTGGACGGGGAACGTGGCAACGTCGCCCGCCGTGGTGTGGGCCACCACCTGCACCCACGCCTCCGGCGCCAGCACCAGCTGGAGCCGGACGTCCAGGGCTCCCACGTCGTGCTCGGTGGTCCCGGTGTCGTCGAAGACGCGCACGGTGTAGCCAGTAACCCCGTGCGTGGCCGGCACGCTCCAGCGCACGACCGCTTCGGTAGCCGCCGGTGGTCCCCCGTCGCCCAGCGACTCGACCCCGTCGATCGACGCAGTGAAGAAGTCACCCGAGGCCGGAGGCGGGGTTGCCACGCCGACAGCGGCAGCGGCGTCGACCAGCCCGAAACCAGTCTCCGGGTCTCGTCCGGGTGGGCCGAGGTCCAGCGCTGTGCTCGTCAGCTCGGTCGCGACGTCCTCGGCGGACAGGGTCGGGTCGTCGGACATCACCAGCGCCGCGACACCCGTGACGACCGGGGCCGCCATGGAGGTTCCGCTGGCCTGGAAGTGGTCGGCCGGCGTGACGTCAGCAGCGGCCGAGTCGGCGGACAGCACCTCCAGCCCCGGCGCCGCCAGGGCCACGGTGGGGTCGAAGCTGCTCCAGAACGTCCGGTCGAGGTCGGCGCCGATGGCCGCCACACTGACCGCGCCCGGGCAGGACGCTGGTGCTGACTGGTAGTTGAGCCAGTCGCCGGCGTTCCCCGACGAGACCACCACGACGCTGCCTGCGGCGGTGGCCGCTGCCACGGAGTCGCACACCCGGCCGAGCGCCGCGCGGTACGCATCGTTCGAGGTGTCACCGGACAAGTGGCTGCTCGGTGCGCCGAGTGACAGGTTCAGCACGTTGGCACCGTGGGAGACAGCGAAGTCGATGCCCTGGGCGACCGAGTCGAGGAAGCCACCGGCGTCCAGCCACGAGGACCGCCGCGTCAGCAGGCGCACGGGCATGATCGAGGCGTCGGGAGCGATCCCGGTGATGCCGTTGCCGTCGGCGTCCCCTGCGGCGATCCCCGCTACGTGTGTGCCGTGCCCATACCAGTCGCTGCTGGTGCGCTCCACGGTCGCATCCACGATCGACGTGGATCCGTCGTCGGCCACCTTGACCACGCCACCCGGGACCACCCTGCCCTCGAGGTCCGGGTGCGTGGCGTCCACCCCGGTGTCCAAGATCGCGATGGTGACGCCGACGCCGGTCGACTTCGTCCACGCCTGCGGGGCGTTCACCGCCGCCAGCATCCACTGGTAGTCAGCAAGATCGCCTTCGAGGATGGCCTTGGCGTCCGGCGTCACCGACGGATCGACCGCTGCCTCAGCGGGTGCGACCACCAGTGTCAGTGCGAAGAGCGACCCGGTCACGGTGGCGGTGACACTGAGCAAGCGGCGAGACCTCATGCAGACCCCCGGCCGGCGCGACGTGGTGCCGCGACGCTAACCCACTTCGACCACGGCAGATAGAGCCGAAGGGGCTGACTTTCCGAACGGATCGCACCGGGGTGTGCACTCGGCGAGAAAAGGCGTCCTGGGGGTGTGCACTCGGCGAGGGAAAGTGTCCTGCGGGTGTGCACTCGGCGTCAGCTGTTGGCCATGTCGACGAACCGGGAGTAGTGGCCCTGGAAGGCGACGGTGACCGTCGCGGTCGGACCGTTGCGGTGCTTGGCCACGATGAAGTCGGCCTCGCCGGCGCGAGGTGACTCCCGCTCGTAGGCGTCCTCGCGGTGCAGCAGCATCACCAGGTCGGAGTCCTGCTCGATGGAGCCGGACTCCCGCAGGTCGGACAGCAGCGGCCGCTTGTCGGTCCGCTGCTCGGGCCCACGGTTCAGCTGGCTCAGGGCGACGACCGGCACCTGCAGCTCCTTGGCCAGCAGCTTCAGCGACCGGGAGAACTCGGCGACCTCCTGCTGCCGGCTCTCCACCCGCTTGCCGCTGGTCATCAGCTGCAGGTAGTCGACCACGACCAGACGCAGCTCGTGCCGCTGCTTGAGCCGCCGGCACTTGGCCCGGATCTCCATCATCGTCATGTGGGGCGAGTCGTCGACGAACAGCGGCGCACTCGCCACCTCGCTCATCTTGCGCGCGAGCCGGTTCCAGTCGTCGTCGCTCATCGTGCCGCTGCGCATGTGGTGCAGGGCGACCCGCGCCTCGGCCGACAGCAGCCGCATGGTGATCTCGTTGCGCGTCATCTCGAGAGAGAAGATCACGCTGGTGAGACCGTGCTTGACCGACGCCGACCGGGCGAAGTCGAGCCCGAGGGTGGACTTGCCGAGACCGGGTCGGGCCGCGATCACGATGAGCTGTCCCGGGTGCAGGCCGTTGGTGAGCTGGTCGAGGTCGGTGAACCCGGTCGGGACGCCGATCATCGTGCCGCCGCGGGAGCTGCTGGCCTCGATCTCGTCGAGCGTGCCCTCCATGATGTCGGCCAGCGGGGCGTAGTCCTCGGCGGTACGCCGCTCGGTGACGGCGAACACCTCCGCCTGGGCGCGGTCGACGACGTCGTCGACCTCTCCGGTGTCGGCGTACCCCATCTGCACGATCCGCGTCCCGGCCTCGACCAGGCGGCGCAGGATCGCCCGCTCGCTCACGATTCGGGCGTAGTAGCCGGCGTTCGCCGCTGTCGGCACTGACGAAATCAGCGTGTGCAGGTACGGCGCACCTCCGATCCGGCCGAGCTCGCCCCGTTTCGTCAGCTCGCCGGACACGGTGACCGGGTCGGCGGGCTCGCCCCGGCCGTACAGGTCCATCACCGCGTCGTAGATGGTCTGGTGCGCCGGCTTGTAGAAGTCGGCCGAGCGGAGGACCTCGACGACGTCGGCGATGGCGTCCTTGCTGAGCAACATGCCGCCGAGGACGCTCTGCTCGGCCTCGAGGTCCTGCGGGGGAGTGCGGTCGAACCCGACACCGGCGCTGGCCACCCGATCCGGGAGCTCCACCACAGACACCGCGTGCCCTACCTCTCGGTCGACCGACCCGTCGCGCTCACCTGCGCGGCGGGAACCCAACCCGGTTCTACCCGGCGGGACCGACAGGACCAAGCCCGCCTGGGGACCCGTCTGTGGACAACCTGGGGAGAAGGCCCCCCAAAGCCGTGTACGACCTGGGGTCGACGGTGTGGATATCCACAGCGCTCCCCGGCGACGAGGCACTGACCTGCGGCGACGCGGTCCACCGCATGTGGACGGCAACCCGCGGCCGGTCGTCTCAGCCTGTGGGACGCCGCGCCTGAGCGATCCGGGCCTCCCGCACCGCGCCCGCCAGGGCGTCCTCACCGGCCGGGGGCGGTCCGAGCCGGCGGTCCCCGGCCGCCCATCCCAGGAGCAGGTCGGTCAGAGCCGGGTTGCGGGGGAGCAGCGGGCCGTGCAGCCAGGTCCCCACCACGCGGCCCTGCACGGCGCCGTCGTGTCGCAGCTGGTCCGACCCGGAGTTGCCCACCCCAATCTCCAGGTCGGCCAAAGGAGTGGCGGCCGGCCCCAGCGTCGCGCGGCCCACGTGGTGCTCGTACCCGGACAGCGCCGGCAGGCCGAGACCCACCACAGGGGCGGTGACCACCGGCCCCGACGCGAGCTCGGCCGTCGACATCTCGACGTCGAGCAGCCCCGCTCCTTCCCGCACCCGGCCGGCGACGTCGACGAACGTCGACCCCAGCACCTCGAAGCCGGCACCGACCCCGAGCACGACCGTCCCGTTCGTGACGAGCCGACGCAGGGCGCCGTCGGACGCGAGCAGCCGCGCGCACATCGGCGCGTCCGCATCCTCCGATCCACCCAGGCACACCACGTCCGCCGGTGGGAGCGGGTCACCCGGATGCACGACAACCAGTTCGGCGGACAGCCCGCGTTGCTGGCAACGATGCACGAGCGCTACCGCGTTGCCGCGGTCGCCTTCCGGCTGGAGGAGCGATGGGAACAGGTCCACGACGACGAGGGGTGACGCGGTCACGTCCCACGCCCGATCCGGTCGAGGACCGCGTTGAAGGCCGGCCAGTTGGCGATCAGGTCGACTGCTCCCGGTGGCTGTGCGCCGATCTCCGCGACGACGTCGGCACTGCCGCGTCTCACCTCTACCCCCGCCGCGGCCAGCCGGAGCGCCAGCTCGTCGCCGCGACTTCCGGCGGTGGTCACCGCACGGCCGGCAAGCCGCTCGAACGGGGCGTCCCAGAGCATGGCAGTGTCCTGCCCGCCACCCGCCCCGCGGCTCGACATCGCCAGCACCAGACTGGGTTTCCGGTCCTCCTCGACGGTCGCGAGCGACTCGGTCCAGCTGGCCGGGTTCTTTGCCAGCAGCACGCGCACGACATGCTGTCCGTAGACGTGCGGCGCATAGCGACCGTCGACGTTCTCGACGTCAGCAACACGCTGCACCGCAGCTTCCGGCGAGACGTCCATCGCGGTCGCGGCCGCCACGGCGAACAGGGAGTTGACGCGCGACGCGCGCCCGGGCAGCGAGGCCGGCAGCAGGACAGCGACGTCGTCCGGCCCGTGGGCCACCCACCCGTCGGCTGACGGGGCAACCCACCAGTCGGGTGTCTCGCGCTCCATGCCGCAGTGCGGGCAACGCCAGCTGGCGTTGCTGCGATCCAGGCGCACCAGGCAGTCGCGACACACCATCGAGTCGGCGTGCCACGAGTCCTCGCCGGCGACCCAGACGAGCTGACGGGCCGCACGCACCGACCACGCCACCAGTGGGTCGTCGGTGTTGGCCACGACGACGCAGGGCCAGTCGATCGCGGCGATGGTCTCCCGCCAGTGTGCGGCGAGCTGCTTCGCGCGCACCCCGCGTTCGAGGAAGTCCCGGCTGAGGTTCATCAGAAGCAGGACGCGGGGCCGGGTCGCCTCGACGACGACCCCGAGGTACGCCTCGTCTGTCTCCAGCACCGCGTACGGCGCGCGGCGGTCGGCGTCCAGGGCGACGACCAGGCCCTCCTCCATGTTGGCACCCGTGGCGTTGAACGCGGTGGGGCCGCGCGAACGGACGGCTGCAGCCAGCAGGGTCGCCGTCGTCGACTTGCCGTTGGTGGCACTCACCAGGGCGGTCTGACGCCCGTCGGCGAGGTCGCGCAGCGTCCCGGGGCGCAGCCGGTAGGCCAGCTTGCCACCCACCTGCGCCCCCCGTCCGCGCCCGCTGCGGCGGGAGGCGTCGGCCGCGGCGCGGCTGAGGGCCAGAGCGGCGCGGGTCAGCCACGGCAGGCGACGAGGAGGCAGCTCCGAACGGCCCCCGGCCCGCCCGCCCCTGGGCCCGCTGGAGGTCGGTTCGGGCTGCGGGTCGGACACTCGCGGAGTCTAGGAGGTCACCCGCGGCCGCACTTGTCCACAGGGCCGGCCGCGCTTGTGGACAACGGGGTTCGGCGACCCCGCTCCGGCGGGGTCACACCAGGCACCTGTGGACAGACCGGTCGCACCTGTCCACCGGGAGGTGGCGGGCCTACTCGGGGACGACGTCGAGCGAGACGGTGGCCGACAGCTCGGGGTGCAGCCGCACCGAGACCTGGTGGGCGCCCACGCTCTTGATCGGCTGGCCGAGCTCCACCCGGCGCTTGTCCAGCTCCGGACCGCCGGCCGCGGTCACCGCGGCGACGACGTCTCCGACGGTCACCGAGCCGAACAGGCGTCCGGCGTCGCCGGCGCGCACTGGCAGGGAGACGGTCAGCCCCTCGAGCTGGGCCTTGACCTCCTGGGCGTGGCCGAGGTCACGGATCTCCCGCGCCCCGCGTGCCCGCTGGATCTGGCTGACCTGCTTCTCGCCGCCGCGCGTCCAGTGGACCGCCAGACCGCGAGGGACGAGGTAGTTTCGGCCGTAGCCGTCCTTGACCTCCACGACGTCCCCGGGGGCACCGAGGCCACCGACCTCGTGGGTGAGGATGAGCTTCATCGGGTGACCCCCTCTCAGCGAGCGGTGCTGGTGTAGGGCAGCAGAGCGACCTCACGGGCGTTCTTGACCGCCATCGCGATGTCCCGCTGGTGACGGGTGCAGTTGCCGGTGACGCGCCGGGCCCGGATCTTGCCGCGGTCGGACACGTACTTGCGCAGGAGTCCGGTGTCCTTGTAGTCGATGTAGGACACCCTCCCTTTGCAGAACGCGCAGACCTTCTTCTTCGGCGTGCGTAGTGGTGGCTTGGCCATCGTGGTGCTCCAGGTTCTGGCGAAGCCCCGCCCGGTGGCGGGGATGGTCGAATGGTGGACAGGTGGTCCGCACGCGAGGTGCTGGCGGAACCGTTGGTCAGAAGGGCGGCTCGTCGGATGCCGGGGCAGCGCCGGCGCCGGTCGAGCCGGAGCCTCCCCAGCTGTCGCCGCCGGCCGGTGCCGCGGACGCCCAGGGGTCCTCCGACGACTGGGCAGGAGCGTTCCCGCCGAATCCGCCGCCGCCGCTGCGCTGGACCTTGGTGACCTTCGCGGTGGCGTACTTCAGGGACGGGCCGACCTCGTCGACGTCGATCTCGTACACCGTGCGCTTCTCGCCCTCGCGGGTCTCGTAGGACCGCTGCTTCAGCCGGCCCTGCACCATGACGCGCATCCCTCGGGTGAGGGACTCCGCGACGTTCTCCGCCGCTTGGCGCCAGACCGAGCACCGGAGGAACAGCGCGTCGCCGTCCTTCCACTCGTTCGTCTGCTTGTCGAAGAACCGCGGGGTCGACGCGACCGTGAAGTTCGCCACGGCGGCGCCCGACGCAGTGAAGCGAAGCTCGGGGTCGTCGGTGAGGTTCCCGACGACGGTGATGACGGTGTCACCGGCCATGGGTCTGCCTCCTCACCGGATGTCCGGGCGGATGACCTTGGTGCGCAGCACGACCTCGTTGAGGTTGAGCTGCCGGTCGAGCTCGGTCACCGCTTCGGCGTCGGACGTCATCTCGACGACGGCGTAGATGCCTTCGGACTTCTTGTCGATCTCGTAGGCCAGCCGGCGGCGGCCCCAGACATCGACCTTCTCGACGGTGCCGCCCGCAGTGCGGACGACGTTGAGGAACTGTTCGAGCGAGGGAGCGACGGTGCGCTCCTCGAGTTCGGGGTCAAGGATGACCATGAGCTCGTACTGACGCATGCGTTCTCCACCTCCTTCGGACTTGGCGGCCACGGCGGATCCGTGGCAGGAGGACAGGCGTCGTGCCCGAAACCCCAGGCACAGGATGGTGAGACTACCGGCCGGGTGAGCCGGGACGAAATCGACTGTGGACGACCGCGGCCTAGGCTGGCCCTGTGCGCATCGCGACCTGGAACGTCAACTCAGTGTCGGCTCGGCTGCCGCGGGTCCTGGAGTGGCTCGAGGCTGCCGCGCCGGACGTCGTGTGCCTCCAGGAGACCAAGGTCGCTGCCGACGCCTTCCCGTTCGAGGCGGTTGAGGCAGCCGGCTACCAGGTGGCGCACCACGGGCAGGGTCGGTGGAACGGCGTGGCCGTGCTGTCCCGCGTGGGGCTGGACGACGTGACCCGTGGCTTCCCCGGGGACCCCGGGTTCCCCGACTCCCAGACCCTGGAGGCGCGAGCCCTCGGAGCCACCTGCGGCGGGGTCCGGCTGTGGTCGCTCTACGTCCCCAACGGTCGCGAGCCGGACAACCCGCACTACAGCTACAAGCTCGCCTGGCTGGCTGCGTTCCGGCAGGCGGTCGCCGAGGAGGCGGCCGGCAGCACCCCCTTCGCGCTGCTCGGGGACTTCAACGTGGCACCGGACGACGCCGACGTCTGGGACGTGGCCAAGTTCGTCGGCGCGACCCACGTCACGGCGCAGGAGCGGTCGGCCCTGGCGGCGTTGCGGGAGCTGGGGCTGACCGACGTCATGCCCCGGGCACTGAAAGGCCCGCACCCGTACACGTTCTGGGACTACCGGGGGGGCGCGTTCCACAAGGCCGAGGGCATGCGGATCGACCTGGTCTATGCCAACCCGGCACTGGCATCAGCAGTGACCGACGCCTACGTCGACCGGGAGGCTCGCAAAGGCAAAGGTGCCTCCGACCATGCCCCCCTCGTCGTCGACATTGACCTCTGACGCCCTGGCGGGGCGGGGTCCGTAGGGTGAGGGCCGTGTCTGTGGCGCCCGATGCGATCGTCCCCGTGTCGGCTGCGTTGAGCGTGCGCCCGATCTCGTCCGACGAGCACCTGGCGTTCGTCACCGATGCGGGAGGCTCGTTCCTCCAGACACCAGCCTGGGGAGCGGTCAAGACCGACTGGCAGCGCGACAGCCTGGGTTGGTTCCACGACAGCCGACTGGTCGGCGCCGGACTGGTCCTGTACCGCGCGATCCCGAAGATCGGCCGGTCCCTGGCCTACCTGCCCGAGGGCCCAGTCGTGGACTGGTCCGCCTACTCCGCCGCCGACGTGACCGAACCGCTCCTGGCGTACCTGCGTCGGCGCAAGGCGTTCACCGTCAAGCTGGGACCGCAGACGGTCACCCGGCGGTGGTCGACCGCGACGTTGAAGGCCGCTATCGCCGACGGCCAGGCCGACCTGCTGTCGGACGTCCCCCCGGACAGCTCGCCGGAGGTTGGCCGGCGAGTGGCGGACGAGCTGCGGGTGCTCGGCTGGCGACGTGAGGAGCCCTCCGGCGAGGGTTTCGGCGACTACCAGCCACGCTATGTGTTCCAGGTCCCGCTGTCGGGCCGCACCCTCGACGAGGTCTTCGCCGGCTTCAACCAGCTGTGGCGCCGCAACGTGCGCAAGGCAGACAAGAGCGGCGTCACGGTCAGCCAGGGGATGGCCGAGGATCTCGCCGCCTTCCACGAGGTCTACCTCACCACCGCCGCCCGTGACGGCTTCACGCCGCGCCCGCTGGCGTACTTCGAGCGCATGTGGCGGGCCATGACGGACGAGGACCCCGACCGCATCCGGCTCTACCTCGCGACCCACGACGACGACCTGCTGGCCGCCACGCTGTGGGTCAAGGTGGGCGCCCGGGTCTGGTACTCCTACGGGGCGTCGGCCGACCACAAGCGCGAGCTGCGGCCGAGCAACGCGATCCAGTGGCGGATGATCTGCGACGCTCACGCCGCCGGAGCCGACGTCTATGACCTGCGAGGGATCTCCGACACCCTGCGCCCGGACCACCCGCTGTTCGGTCTCATCCAGTTCAAGCTCGGAACCGGAGGCGAGGCGGTGGAGTACGCCGGCGAATGGGACTACCCGTTGAACCGCGCCCTCCACCGCGCGTTCCAGATCTACCTGGCTCGGCGGTGACCCGGTGACCTTCACGCTCTACGTCGACGCGGAGCCGTGGCGCAGCCACGCCGACCGGGTGCACGGGTCGGTCGACGGCCTGGTCCCGGTGGCCAAGGGGAACGGCTACGGGTTCGGGTTGCCGCTGCTGGCCGCCGAGAGCCAGCGCCTCGGCTGCGACACCATGGCGGTCGGCCAGGCGGACGAGATCGCCGCGGTTCACGAGGCGTTCCGGGGCGACGTCCTCGTCCTCACGCCCTGGCACCCCATCATCGACCCGGCTCCGCCCGCGGACGACCGGCTCATCCTCACCGCGGCCGGACCGGAGGCGGTGAGGGCGCTCGAGGGGTCACCCACCCGGGTCGTCGTAGAGCTGCTGACGTCGATGCACCGTTTCGGCTTCGACGAGGACACGCTCGCGGCACTCGTCGGTCAGGTCGGGCGCACCCGGCTCGAGGGCTTCGCCCTCCATCTGCCGCTGGACGAGGGGGAGCTGGAGCGTGTCGACGAGGTGAGCGCATGGGTGCGCGTCCTCGAGCGGCTGCGGCTGCCGACGGACGTCCTGTGGGTCAGCCACCTCGGCGACGAGGAGCTGGCGACCC
Organism: uncultured Actinomycetota bacterium; assembly: GCA_963848085.1. Taxonomy (GTDB): domain Bacteria; phylum Actinomycetota; class Actinomycetes; order JAHEKZ01; family JAHEKZ01; genus CAWKCE01. The sequence goes on along the minus strand of CAWKCE010000005.1, from coordinate 672,558 downwards.
TGCGTCGTCGTCACCCGGGCACTCGGCTCCGGCCACGGATCGGCACCCGCATGTGGCTCGGGCGGCGCAGCAGCTACCGCGCGCGGGGGACGGTGCTGGCCGTCCACACCCTCCGCCGCGGGCAGTCGTACGGCTACCGCCAGCGACGCGCCGGCTCCGCCGTCCAGCTGCTGGTCATCGGGGGCGGCACGTCGCACGGAGTGGCTCTGGCCGCGCCGCGCCCGGTCCGGTCGCCGATGTCGCGGGCGAAGGCCGCCGCCATCGGGGGTCTGGAGGCCAGTGGCCGGGTCCTGTCACCGTTCCACGTCGCGGGCAAGCGGCGGTGGTTCGCCGAGCCGCCGCACATGCAGGTGTCGATGGTGCTGCTTCCCGCCGACGTCACGCCACCGGCGGTCGGTGACGAGGTGGACGTCGACGTCCGGATGACCACTGCGGCGTTCGACCAGCTCGTGCTGTCATGACGCGGGCGGGGTAGCCACCGGCTCCGGTTCGCCGACGACGCCCGGCGCGCCGCCCAGCACGAAGCGGTCCTCCGCGCCGTCGAACACGCCTCCGGACGGGTCGTCGGCGCCGTTCGCCCGGACCGGGTCGTGCTCGGGACGCAGGATGTCCCGGACCACCAACGCGCCATAGACCGCCGTCGCCACCAGGTGCGCGGTCACCGCGACCCAGTACATCCGGGCCGGCAGTGCGGTGTCGGGCTCAGTGAAACCGTGGATGTACCACCACACGGACAGGAAGTAGACGACCTCTGCGGCCTGCCACAGGAGGAAGTCCCGCCAGCGTGGCCGGGCGAGGACGGCGAGCGGGATGAGCCACAGCACGTACTGCGGCGAGTACACCTTGTTCGTCAGGACGAATGCCACGAGCACGAGGAACGCCAGCTGGGCGAACCTGGGTCGGCGCCGGGCCATCAGCCCGAGCAGTCCGATGCCGATGCACAGGCTCAGGAAGACGACCGGGCCCCAGACGTTGACCCGGGCGACCGGCAGGTCGACACCGAGCCCCGACAGCACCAGCCATGGCGACCCGTAGTCACCGCCACGCTCGCGGGACAGCCGGTAGAACCTGGCCCAGCCGTCGAAGTTGCTGACCATGATCGGAACGTTGGCCGCGCACCACAGGACGACTGCCCCCAGTACCGCCTGACCGAGCTCCCGCCAGCGCCCGGTCCGCAGGCTCAGCACCAACAGGGGCCCGAGCAGCAACGCCGGGTAGAACTTCGCAGCAGTGGCCAGTCCGAGGAGCATCCCGGCCGCTACCGGATGGCGGCGCGCCCACGCCACCATGGCGAGCGACGTCAGGGCGACGGCGTACAGGTCCCAGTTGATGGTCGCTGTCAGCACCAGGCCGGGGGCTACCGCGACCATCGCCGCGTCCCACGGACGTCGCCCCGCGGTCCTGGCGGTGGCCCAGACCGTCACCGCCGCCAGCAGCGCGATCGCGAGTGCGTTGACGTCGAAGTACCTGATGCCCCGTGAGGTGGCGTCGCCGCCGTCCGGGACCAGCAGCCCGGTGACCCACATCGCTGCCCCGGTCAGGACCGGGTACTCCACCACCTCGTCGCCGGTTGCACTCGGGTCGTCGAGGTAGGGCACGAGGCCCTCGGCGATGCCCCGGCCCCAGTACAGATGGACGATGTCGCTGTAGCAGGCATGGGTGTACTGAGTGGTGCCGTCGCCCCATCCCGTCGCGCGGCAGGGCTGGTCGAGAGCCACGCCCAACGCCGACGCCAGGACCACCAGCAGCAGCATGACCCGAATGGGGGTCCACCAGGACGTGCCCAGCAGGGCGTGGCGGCCGACGGGTCCGCCGATCAGCTCGCTGGCGCCCTCGACCGCGGGATCGTCCCGGCTCGGGAGAACGACGTCGGAGGGCGGCACGACTGACATCCTGCCGTGCGCCGGCGACCGCGGCCTCAGCCGCCGGCCGCCACGCCGACTCGGCCCGCCTGGCCCTCCGGTGGGGTCGTCGTGGTCGTGGCCGAAGGCGTCGGCGTCGTCGTGGGCGTCGGTGTTGGGGAGCTGGTGGTGGGCGTCGGCGAGGGCGAGCTGGTCGTGGGCGTCGGCTTCGGCGACTTGCTCGGCGGGGGCGTGGTGACCACCGGCGACGGGGCGGGCGCGAACGGCTCCACCGGCTGCCCGGACAGCGCCGCGGTCATGAACGCGGTCCAGACCCGCGCCGGGTACTGGCCGCCGTAGAACACTGGCAGCCCTCCGACCCCCACCAACGTCGGCCGCAGCACGCAGCGGTCGGACTCCGGCGTCTGGCCCGACTGGCAGATCTCCTGCTTCGGACCGACGCCCCGGTAGTACATGACCGCGGTAGCCAGCTGCGGCGTGTATCCGACGAACCACGAGGTGTAGAGCTCGTGGGTGCCGGTCTTGCCCGCGGCCGGGCGGCCCAGAGCCAACGCCGTCGTCCCGGTGCCGACCTTCACGACCTCCTGGAGCGCATAGTTGACCTCGTCGGCGATGTCGGGGGCGAAAGCCTGGTCCGGCGACGGCTCTGCGGCGTACACGACCCCGCCCGTGGAGTTCTTGACCTCCTGCACGACGTACGCGTCGGCGTGCAGGCCACTGGCGGCGAAGGTGGCGTACGCCTCGGCCATCTGGAGCGGGCTCACGCTGGCGTTGCCCAAGGTGACCGCGGGAACCGGGGCCAGTCCGGGCGCGTTCTTGGGGATGCCTGCGGCGACCGCCGCATCGATCACGAGGTCGGGACCGATCTGGTCGGTCAGGTCGAGGTAGGCGGTGTTGATGGACTCCTCGGTGGCCGTCAGAAGGGACACCGGTCCGAAGCTCGTGCCGCCGCTGTCGCCCTGGTTCTCGATCTGCTGGCCGGTCGCCGGGTCGGTCCAGGGGCTGGACCCGTCGAACGTGTCGGTGAGCGTGACGCCGTCCTCCAAGGCCGCGGCCAGCGTGAACGCCTTGAAGGTGGAGCCGGGCTCCTGCAGCGCCGTCGCGTTGTTCACGAACCGCTTCAGGTAGTCCCGTCCGCCGTACATCGCCCGGACGGCGCCGGTGCCCGGCTCGACCGACACCAGACCCGTCTGCACCCGCTCGGCAGCGATGGTGGGGGCGTTGTCCTGGACGGCGGCCACCGCGGCGGCCTGGGCGTCCTTGTCGATTGTCACCGTGATCGACAGGCCCCCCGTCTCCAGCTCCTGGTTGGAGAAGCCCAGGTCCTGGAGCTCGGACCGCACGTAGTCGTCGAGGATGTAGCCGTTGGGCCCGGCGAACTGGTTTCCGCGCTGGGCCGGCTTGACCTTCGGCATGGTCAGCGCCGCAGCCTCGCCGGGGTCCAACCAGCCCTCGTCCACCATTCCCGGGATGACGTACTCCAGGGTCCGGGTCTCGAGCGCGGCCGCCGCCGCGTCACCCTCCGCCGGGTCGTAGGAGGCCGGCGCCCGGATCAGCGCGGCGAGCACCGCACCTTGGGCCACGGTGAGCCGCGAGACGGACGTGCGGAAGTACGCCTGGCTGGCCGCCTCGATTCCATAGGCGTTGCGCCCGAAGTAGATGGTGTTGAGGTAGTCCTCCAGAATCTGGTCCTTCGACAGCTCGCGGTTGAGCTTCAGCGCCAGGATCGCCTCTTTGACCTTGCGCTCGTAGGTGCGTTCCTGCGTCAGGTAGGCGTTGCGCGCGTACTGCTGGGTGATCGTGGACCCGCCCTGCGTGTCTCCCCCCGACAGGTTGTTCCAGATCGACCGGCCGATCCCGGTGAACGAGATCCCCCGGTTGTCGTAGAACGTGCGGTCCTCGGCCGCCAGCACGGCCTGCTGCACGTGAAGAGGCACCTCGGACAGCGGCACCGAGTCGCGGTTGACCTCGGCGTACCGGCCCAGCTCGGTCTTGCCGTTGGAGTAGTAGACGACGCTGCTGTTGGCGACGGCCAGCTCGTTGGGCTGGGGCAGGTCGATGAGGAGGTACAGGGCCACGAACACCCCAGCAAGCGCCACGACGCCGGCGAACGCGATCGACGCCAGCTGCCGCCAGGACGGCACGAAGCGCCGCCAGCCCTGCTTCGCGCGTCGCGGGTAGTCGATCCTCACGAGGCTCCTCTGTCGGGGGGCGGGCGTCGCCGATCATGCCGGTCCGGGCCGGGGCGCAGCCGGGCGACCCACCGGAGAGGTTCGACGCAGCCGGTCCCCGCCGCGTTCCTCGGGCACCGGCCCGGTCTGAGAGTGCGGCCCGCCCTCAGTCCGGGACCGGGTCGCCTCGCCGGGCCCGCAGCGGACGGCGCTCGACGCCGTCCCCGAGCACGTAGGAGGTCGTCAGGTGGTTCCACGAGCAGTCGCGGCAGACCTCCACCACGTACACCCGGAACTCGCCGTGCTCCCGTGCCATCGCAGCCAGCTCCTGAGGTGCCTTGATGCGCCCCTGGAACGGCCCCAGCTCGTCGCCGTAGACGTAGCAGAGCTCCCGCAGGTCATGGCCACGGCAGACCGGGCAGGACCGGTCGGTGGCCCGCCCATGGTGCTTGGCCGCCAGCAGCAGGTAGGGGTCGGCGTCGCAGACGTCGGTGGCCGACGCGGTCCCGCGAAAGAGCGCAGCCAGCGTGGCCCGCCGCTGGAGCGAGTAGTCGATCACCGACCGCTGGGACCACATGCCCACCGAGCGTAGGCGCCTCCCGGCGAGCCCAGCACCCCCGCAACCGGGTGGAGTTGCGGGGAGGGTCCGCCGCCCGTATCGTGACGACCCGTCCACCAGATGTATCGAGTCGATACATCCAGATCCAGGAGCAGCGATGAGCCGACGCACCAGCGGTGTGCTCGAGTTCGCCGTCCTCGGACTGCTGCACGACAGCCCCATGCACGGCTACGAGCTCCGCAAGCGGCTCAACGGCGTGCTGGGCACCTTCCGGGCGTTCTCGTACGGCTCCCTGTACCCGTGCCTGAAGCAGCTTGCGGACGATGGCTGCATCACCGAGAGCCCCGCCCCCGATGCGCGTGGCCGACGGTCGAAGATCGTCTACCAGCTCACCGCTGAGGGCAAGGAGCGCTTCACCGACCTGGTCAGCGAGACCGGGCCGGCGTCGTGGGAGGACGAGACCTTCGGCGTGCACTTCGCCTTCTTCTCCCGGACGGACTCCGACACCCGGCTGCGCATCCTCGAAGGACGCCGCAGCCGGCTGGAAGATCGGCTGGCCAACGTGCGCAGCTCGTTCGCCCGCACGCAGGAGCGGCTGGACGCCTACACCCTCGAGCTGCAGAAGCACGGACTCGAGGGTGTCGAGCGCGAGGTGCGCTGGCTCGACGAGCTCATCCGCGACGAACGCCGTCGCGAGCAACACCCCACCACTAGCGACCGGGCCAACCACCCGGGCACACAGATCGACGAGGAGTAGGTCCATGGGTTCGGTTCGCGTAGCAGTCGTGGGCGTCGGCAACTGTGCCGCGTCCCTCGTCCAGGGCGTCGAGTACTACAAGGATGCCAACCCCGACGACCGAGTGCCCGGTCTGATGCACGTCGCGCTGGGCGAGTATCACGTCCGCGACATCGAGTTCGTGGCGGCTTTCGACGTCGACGCCAAGAAGGTCGGCCAGGACCTGTCGCACGCGATCCTGGCGAGCGAGAACAACACGATCAAGATCTGCGACGTGCCGCCCACCGACGTCATCGTGCAGCGTGGGCCGACGATGGACGGCCTCGGCAAGTACTACCAGCAGATCATCACCGAGTCGGACGACGAGCCGGTCGACGTTGCGCAGGCGCTGCGCGACGCCCGCGCCGACGTCCTCGTCTGCTACCTCCCCGTCGGGTCGGAGGACGCCGCCCGCTTCTACGCCCAGGCCGCCATCGACGCCAAGGTCGCTTTCGTCAACGCCCTTCCGGTGTTCATCGCCGGCACCAAGGAGTGGGCGGACAAGTTCACTGCGGCCGGGGTCCCGATCATCGGCGACGACATCAAGTCGCAGGTGGGCGCCACGATCACGCACCGGGTGCTCGCGAAGCTGTTCGAGGACCGCGGAGTCGTTCTGGACCGCACCATGCAGCTGAACGTCGGCGGCAACATGGACTTCATGAACATGCTCGAGCGGGAGCGGCTGGAGTCCAAGAAGATCTCGAAGACCCAGGCCGTGACTTCGCAGCTGTCCCACGACATCGGCAAGAACAACGTGCACATCGGCCCGAGCGACTACGTCGCCTGGCTGGACGACCGCAAGTGGGCATACGTCCGCCTCGAGGGCCGGGCCTTCGGCGACGTGCCGCTGAGCCTGGAGTACAAGCTGGAGGTCTGGGACTCCCCGAACTCCGCCGGCGTCATCATCGACGCCGTCCGCTGCGCCAAGGTCGCGCTCGACCGCGGCATCGGTGGTCCGATCCTGTCCGCCTCGTCGTACTTCATGAAGTCCCCGCCCGAGCAGTACCGCGACGACGACGCGCGCACCGCGGTCGAGACCTTCATCGCTGGCGGCACCACCAGCTGACCTTGACCCTGGCGCGCCGCCCAGGGTGACCGCGCCGTCTGTCACGCTGCCCACGTGACGCCCGGACAGCCGGACCGCCCGAGCCCCCTGGGCGCGGTACTGCGGACGTCGTCGTTCCGACGGCTGCTCGCGGTCCGGCTCATGGGGCAGACCGCGGACGGCCTGCTCCAGGTGGGACTGGCCGGGTTCGTCTTCTTCTCCCCCGAGCGGGCCGCGGAGCCGGCCCGGATCGCGGCTGGTCTGGCCGTCCTCCTGCTGCCGTACTCAGTGGTCGGCCCGTTCGTCGGGGTGTTCCTGGACCGGTGGTCCCGCCGGCAGGTGCTGGTCTGGGCCAACGCCTCCCGCGCCCTCGGCCTTCTCGTGCTGGCTGGCCTGGTCGTCACGCGTTCGGAGTCCCCCTTCTTCTACGGACTGGCCCTCACCGTCCTCGGGCTGAACCGCTTCGTGCTGGCCGGGCTGGGTGCCGCGCTCCCTCACGTCGTCCCGTCCCCGCTCCTCGTCACGGCCAACGCGGTCGCGCCCAGCGCCGGCACGCTGGTCACGGCCGGCGGCGCGGTTCTCGGCGTCGTGGTCCGGGCCTGGTTCGGGGGTGGGGACACCGGCTCTGCCGCGTCCACGGCCGCGGCGGCGGCGGCGTGCCTGCTCGCCGGACTGCTGGCACTGCGGCTGCGTCGGAGCGCACTCGGCCCTGACGTGCCGGTCCGCGTGTCGGTCCGGCACGCGGTCGCCGACATCTCCCGTGGCTTCGCCGACGGCCTCCGGCACCTCGGCCAGAGGCCGCCAGCCGCCCACGCACTGGTGGTGCTGGCCGGGGACCGGTTCTGCTACGGCTTCGGAACGGTCTGGGTCATCCTGCTGTTCCGGAACCTCTTCTACCCAGCCGACGCCGACCGCGCGCTGGCGGGCCTCGGCATCGTCGTCGTCGCGGTGGGGCTCGGTGTGCTGCTCGCTGCGGCCACGACTCCGTATGCCACCCGTCGGCTGGGGACCCCGACCTGGACCGCGGTGGTCCTCGTCGCCGCTGCGGTCACCCAGCTGCTCGCGGGGGTGGATCCGAGCCCGGCGAAGTCCGTCGTCGCCGTCGGGCTGCTCGGTGCCTCGGCCCAGGCAGTGAAGATCGGCGTGGACACCACGCTGCAGTCCACGGTCGACGACAACGTGCGCGGGCGGGTGTTCACCGTCTACGACCTGGTCTTCAACGTGGCCTTTGTCGCCGCCGCAGCGCTCGGCGCGCTGACGCTGCCCTCCGACGGCAACTCGCCGGTCGTGATCGCCGGGCTGGGTGGCGCCTACGTGGTTCTGGCGGCCTGGTACCGACGGGCTGGCCGGAGCGAGACCTAACCGCTCAGGCGTTGCGCTCGGACCACCAGCGCCGCAGCTGCGTCCGGGCCTCCTCGGCCGGAAGGGGTCCCCGGTCAAGCCGCAGCTCCAGGAGGAACCGGTAGGCCTCCCCGACGTCGGGCCCGGCCGGGATGCCCAGCGTCTCCATGATCTGCGTGCCGTCGAGGTCTGGCCGGATCGCCGCGAGCTCCTCGGCCTCCGCCAGCGCGTCGATGCGGGCCTCGAGCGCGTCGTACGCCCGGGCCAGCGCCGCTGCCCGGCGTTGGTTGCGGGTCGTGCAGTCGGCCCGGGTCAGCCGGTGGAGCCGACCCAGCAACGGCCCGGCGTCGCGCACGTACCGGCGGACCGCGGAGTCGGTCCACACCCCGTCGGAGTACCCGTGGAAGCGCAAGTGCAGCTCCACCAGCCGGGCGACGTCGTCAACGACCTCGCCCGGGAGGCGCAGCGCCCGCAGGCGCTTGGTCGCCATCCGAGCCCCCACCATCTCGTGGTGGTGGAAGGAGACGCTCCCTCCGGTCTCGAACCGACGCGTCCGCGGTTTGCCGATGTCGTGCAGCAGTGCTGCGAGTCGCAGCACCAGGTCGGGCCCGTCTGGCTCCAGGGCAATGGCCTGGTCCACAACCGTGAGCGTGTGCTCGTACACGTCCTTGTGGTGGTGATGCTCGTCCACCTCCAAGCGCAGCGCGGGCAGCTCCGGCAGGACGTGCTCCGCCAGCCCGGTGTCACAGAGAATCCCGAGCCCGGTTCGTGGGTCTGCCGACATCACCAGCTTGACCAGCTCGTCCCGAACGCGCTCGGCGGACACGATGGCAATGCGTTCGGACATGGCGGTCATCGCGGCGAGCACGTCCTCGTCGACGCCGAACCCGAGCTGGCTGGCGAACCGGGCGGCTCGCATCATGCGCAGGGGGTCGTCACCGAATGAGTCCTCCGGCCGGCCAGGCGTGCGAAGCCGAGTCTCGGCAAGGTCGACCAGACCGTCGTACGGATCGACGAACGTGGTGCCGGGCAGCCGCACCGCCATCGCGTTCACCGTGAAGTCCCGGCGGCCCAGGTCGCCGTCGAGGGTGTCTCCGTACGCCACTTGCGGCTTGCGGGAGGTCGGCCGGTACTGGTCGCTCCGGTAGGTCGTGATCTCGCATGTCACGCCGTCGATGCGGCAGCCGATCGTTCCGAAGTCCCGGCCGATGTCCCACACCGCCTGCGCGAGGTCTGCGACGAGCTCCTCCGCCTCCTCCGGGCGGGCGGACGTCGTGAAGTCGAGATCGTCGCCGAGTCGCCCCAGCAGCGCGTCGCGTACCGAACCACCTACCAGCGCGATCTCGTGCCCGGCGGCAACGAAGCGGCGCCCCAGTGCGTCGGCGACCGGCGACACCCGGACCAGCTCGGTGACGGCTCGGCGCTGTGCGTCACCCAGCGCGCGCTGCACCGACGGCGATCCGGGTTCGGCAGGGGACACGAGTGACCACCCTAGGCGCTGCGAGGGCACCGGCTCGGACGGGTCGGGCCCGGCCGGATGACCACGCCACCCGGCTCGCTCCGCCGGTCCTGCTGGCTACGATCGAGGCATGAACGGCCGTCCCGTCCCGACCCCTCCTCCCCGTCGTCAGACGGTCGAAGAGGTGTCCGCGGGCGGTCTGGTCGTGGACCGCACCGGGACGGCGCCGCAGGCCGCCCTCATCGGCCGCCACGACCGGCGCGGCCGCCTCCTGTGGTCCCTGCCGAAAGGGCACCTCGAGCGCGGGGAGACCTACGAGGACGCGGCCGTGCGCGAGGTGGAGGAGGAGACCGGGATCCGTGGCCGGCTGCTGGCCCCACTCGGCACCATCGACTTCTGGTTCGTGGCAGACGGCCGCCGGATCCACAAGACGGTGCACCACTTCCTGTTCGAGGCGGCGGGTGGCTCCCTGTCCGACGAGGACGCGGAGGTGGTCGAGGTGGCGTGGGTGCCGCTCGACGAGCTGGCGTCGCGGCTGGCCTACGCCGACGAACGTCGGCTGGTCGGGCGGGTCGCGGGTCTCCTCGCGGACACCGCGTGACCACACCGGCGCACCACGTCCGGCTCGCCCTGCCTGCCCTTCTCGGAGCGTTCGCGGTGGTCCTGCTGGTCGTTCCGCCGTCCCCCGTGGCCCGCGCCGGCTCGGCACAGCCCGCAGCGGCCGGCGGTGCGGTCGCTCCGCCAGTCTTCGCCGGCGAGGTGCGGGCGGCTCTGCCGTCGGTCTCGGCCAGCCTGACGCTGCTCGAGCCCGTCACGGTGAGCCCCGGCCGGCGCCTGCTCGTGGGCGGGTCGATCACCACGCAGCGCAGGCTGCGGGGTGTCCGCGTCCAGCTCGAGGTGGGCACCGTCGCCTACGGCACGCGGATCGGCCTGGCCGAGGCGACCGCCGGAGCAGGTGATCCTCTCAACGCGGTCGCGCCGCCGCCGGTCACGGTCCCGGTCCCAGACGCCTTCGACCGCCTGGGCCAGGTGTCGCGGACCTCGACGTTCCTCGTGCGCACGTCCACCGACGCACTCCCCTTGCCCGACACGTCCAGCGGGGTCTACCCGATGCGACTGCGCGTGTCCGCCGTCATCGGTGGGGTGACCGAGACGGTGGCGACCATCGACACGTTCCTGCCCTGGGCACCACCCGACCTCGGGGTGAGCGCCACCCCCGTCCTGTGGTTCTGGCCCTTGGTCGACCAGCCGCGTCGCGACAGCACCGGCGCGGTCAGCCCGGGCCTGGCTCAACAGCTGGCGCCTGGTGGCCGGCTGGCGACCCTCCTCGACGCCGGCGCGGACCAGGTGGTGACCTGGGCGGTCGATCCGGCCGTACTGGCCGACGCCGACGTGATCTCCCAAGCCCCACGGCGGGCGGACGAGTCCGCCGACGCCGACAGCGCGGCCGCGCGGCGATGGCTCGAGCGGCTGCAGGCGGGAAGCACGGCCGGGACCGTGGTCGGCCTGCCCTACGCCGACCCAGACCTGGCCGCCATCTCCGAGGCCAACCGACCAGGCGTGCTCACCGACGCGCGCTCCCACGGCGATCTCGTCGTGCGGTCGATCCTCGGTCGGGAGGCGGACGTCAACCTGGCCTGGCCCGCGCAAGGGTTCGCCGACGACGGCGTGCTGCGCACCCTGGCCGGAGGAGGTTTCACGTCCGTGCTGCTGTCCGGGGACGCCGTGCCGCTACCGGCGCCGCCGCCGTGGACCCCGTCCGGTCGGGTCGACCTGGCCGACGACCGACTGGCCGGGCTGGTGACCGACCCGATCCTGGACGAGATCGTGGCTCACGGTCCCGACGACCTCGGCGGGGTCCTGCTCGCCCGGCAGGTCTTCCTGGCGCAGCTGCTGCAGATGACCGTGGAGCTGCCGAGCGACCCGCGGCTCGCGGTGCTCGCGCCCCCACGGCGCTGGGACCCAGGGCCAGCCTGGGCCGACGCCCTCCTGTCGGCGAGCGACCGCGCCTCCTGGATCAGCCCGGTCCCGCTGTCCGAGGCACTCGCCCGGGAGGCGCCGCTGGTGGCGCGCGAGTCCCCCCAGCTGCCGGAGAGGGTCGCCCAGGAGCAGATCCCGGCAGCCAGCGTGGACGCCACGGCCACCACGCTGCGCGACCTGTCGCGGTTCCGCGGCATCCTCACCGACCGGAGCCCGGCGACGGTGTACCACCAGGCTGCCCTGAGCTCACTGTCCACCGCGTGGCGCGGCGAGCCGGACGCGTCGACCACCCGGGCCGAGGAAACCGCCCAGCATCTGGCCGACGACCGCGGCAAGGTGAAGATCGTCACCCGGGACGCCACGCTGTCGGCGGAGTCGGCCCCGCTGCCAGTCACGGTGCGCAACCAGCTGGACCAACCGGTGCGGGTACGGGTGTCGGTGAGCTCGGTCGACCCACTTCGCCTTCGCGCCGCCGTCCCTGACGAGGTCCTGGTGGTCGACGCCGGCGGCTCGAGCTCGGTCAGCGTCCAGCTGGATGCGGTGACGAGTGGTCGGCTCGCGCTGGAGGTCGGACTGCTGACACCGCGTGGCCGCGCCTACGCCGAACCCACCGAGATCTGGGTGGATGTGCGCGCCTATGGCAAGGTCGCCCTGATCGTGTTCGGGCTGGCCGCCGGGCTGCTCGTGCTGGCCGCGGCGGTGCGCATCACCCGCCGCATCCGTCGGGCTCGTGCGGGGGGCCGCGCCGACTCGGCCGGCCTGGACAGCGCGTGAGGGGGCCGAAGTGAGCAACGCCGGGCTCCTACGCTCCAGCTCGCTGATGGCGGCGGGGACGATCACCTCACGGATCACGGGTCTGGGCAAGAACGTGGCGCTGCTGGCCGCGCTGGGCAGTGGCGTCCTCGCAGACACGTACTGGGTGGCGAACATGCTGCCGACCGTCGTCTACACGTTGTTCATCGGCGGTGCCATCAACGCCGTGTTTGTCCCCCAGCTGGTCCGTCACCGTGCCGACGACCCCGACCACGGTGAGGCCTACGCGCAGCGACTGATCTCCGCCGTCGGCCTGGCGCTGCTGGCGCTGGCCACCCTGGCCGTGCTGCTCGCCCCGTTGGTCGTCCGGCTGTACTCCGCCGGCTGGTCACCTCGCCAGCTCGAGATCGCCACGTTGTTCGCGCGCCTGATGCTCCCGCAGATCTTCTTCTTCGGAGTGTTCACGGTCTTGTCGCAGGTGCTCAACACCCGGGAGCGGTTCGGGGCACCCATGTTCGCGCCGATCGTCAACAACCTCGCAGTCATCGGGGCCTCAGTCTCCTTCCTCTGGGTGGTGGGCACGGGCGCGACGACCCGGAGCGTGACCGACGCCCAGGTCGCCATCCTCGGGCTCGGCACGCTCGTGGGCTCGGTGCTGCAGGCCCTGGTGCTGATCCCGGTCCTGCGGCGGGCTGGCTTCGGTCTCCGGCCGCGCCTCGACCTCAAGGGCCAAGGACTCGGCAAGGCGTGGTCCCTCGCGCGCTGGACCATCGGTTTGGTGGCGATCAACCAGCTGGGAACCCTGCTGGTCGTCCGGCTGGCGACCCGCGCGAACGTCGAGGCGCCAGCCCTGGACGCCGGCGCGACCGTCTACACCAACGCGTTCACCGTGTTCATCTTGCCGCAGTCGGTGATCACCGTATCGGTCGTCACCGCCCTCCTCCCCCGGCTGGCCCAGGAGGCCCACGACGGCCGGTTCGACGTCGTACGCGCGCGGCTCGGCTGGGCCCTGCGGGTCACGGGAGCGATGATCCTGCCGGCGACCATGACCTTGCTGCTGCTCGGCATCCCCATCTCGGTGCTGCTCTTCGACCACGGGTCCATGACCGCTGAAGGCGCGCGCCAACTGGGTCTCACGCTGGCCGCGTACTCCATCGGGCTGCCGGCGTTCAGCGCCTACTACGTGCTGCTGCGGGGCTACTACGCACTGGAGGACACCCGCTCGCCGACCATCAACGCGGTCCTGCTCAACGCGGTAAACGTGGCCTTGGCCTACCTGCTGTTCGCGAACGTTCCGGACGAGTTCCGCGTGCCGTCGCTGGGTCTGTCGTACGCGGTCGCCTACTGGGTCGCGCTCGCCGTGCTCGCGCACCGCCTGGGGCGCAAGATCGGCGGCATCGACGGTGCCATGGTCACCCGCACCTACGTCCGGCTCACCGTGGCAACCGTCCTGGCCGGCGTCGTGATGGCTGGTGCCGCTCGACTGTTCACCGGTGGTGAGCCGGTCACGTCGAGCATCGACGCCGTGATCACGCTGGCCGTGGGGCTGCTGCCCGCCGCTGCGGTGTTCGTGGGGGCGGCCCGGCTCATGCACATCGACGAGGTGAAGCAGGTCACCGACCTCGTGACGGGTCGCGGTCGGGGCTGACCCGGATCGGGCCGGTGCGACCGGCGGCGTCACTCGAACGGCGTCACCCGGATGGATGGGTGTCTGACCATCAAGTCGGGCCCCCCCGGACCCGACAACGTCTGCATGGAGGATCCGCCTGCCCGGATGAGGTCGAGGGTCCGGGCCGATGACGGCTCGATCGTCTTCGGCTGGTTGGCCCGCCTCACCCTGACCCTGACACTGCTCGGAATCGTGTGCTTCGAGGTGCTGTCGATCGTGGTCGCACGGTTCTCCCTCGAGGACAACGGACTCGAGGCAGCCGCTGCCGCCGTCACGAGCTACCAGGCCTACGGCAACCCGCGCCTTTCGCTGGCAGCCGCCAACACCGTCGCCGAGCAGTACGGCGCCACCATCGTCAAGAAGTCTTTCCGGGTGAACCGCGATGCGAGCGTGTCCTTCGAGATCCGCAACACGGCCACCACCCTCGTGCTGTTCCGCATTGGTCCCCTCGCCTCCCTCGCGGAGGTGCAGACGACGATCTACGACGAGCCGCTCGAGACGTCGGGCGCCCAGTCGTGATCCGTCGGCCTCCGCGTCGGCTTGGTGTCGCTGTCGCCCTGACCGGTGCGGTGGCCATCGCCGTGTGCACACTTCCGGCCACGGTGGCCTCCGCTGCCCCGGGAACCGACCTCACGTCCGCCCGCACACAGGCGGCTCACCTCCGCGACCGACTCGACCTGCTGAGTGCGCAGCAGGACCGCGCCGCCGAACACCTGGCCCACACCCAGGACCTCCTGGCCGAGGCCGCCCTCCGGAGCACCCTCGCCGAGCAGCGCCTGACTGGGCTCGACGCCGGCCGCGACACCCTGACCGACGACGCGGCCGCCCGGGTCCGTGAGGCCTACCGGCTCGGGGGACCGCTCGGCATGTACGGCAGCCTGCTGAGCGCCGAGACGCCCGGCGAGGTCGCTGCTCGCTACGCCACGCTGGACGCGGTCCTCAGCCTGGATGTGGTGACGGTGGCCGCCGCAGACCTGGCGGTCTCCCAGGCCGCCGCCCTTCATGCCGAGCTGGACCGCCTCGCCCAGCGGCGAGCGTTCCTGGTCGGCCAGGCGCGCCTGCTCGACGACGAGCTGCGCGCCCTGGAGGAGTCCACTCAGACCGCGCTGCGACGGTCCAACGCGCGGGTGCGTCTGATCGCCTCCCGGCTGGCCGACCAGCGTGAGCGGGCCGCAGCAGCGGCCGCCGCCGCCGACCTGGCCGCGTTCGGACTGACGGGAAACGAGGCGCCGGGATCTCCGTACGGTGCCGCTGCCGTGTCCGCGGCACTGTCGGTACTCGGCGCCCCCTACGTCTGGGGCGACGAGGGACCCGACACCTTCGACTGCAGCGGGCTGGTCCTGTGGTCCTACCAGCGGGCGGGCCTCGTCCTGCCTCGCCTGGCGAACGAGCAGTACTTCGCGAGCACGCCGATCCCGGTCTCCGACCTCCGCCCGGGCGACCTGCTCGTGTACGCCTACGACACCAGCGACCGCAGCACCATCCACCACATCACGATGTACATCGGCAACGGGCAGATGGTGCACGCACCGCACACGGGGGACGTCGTCCGCGTCGTCCCCGTCTACCTCACCGGTCTGTACGGAGCGGCCCGCCCCGGCGTGCGCCCACGCTGATCGCACCAGGTCGGCCGTATCGTCTCAGCCGATGGAACGACTCGCCGGACGCTACGAACTCGCCACCGAGGTGACGCGAGGGAAAGGTCGTGCCATCTGGCAGGGCCGGGACTCGGTGCTGGACCGCTCGGTCGGCATCCTGGTCCTCGACCGGGACCATCCGCGGGCAGCCGCGGTCCGCGCGGCCGCCACCACCTCCGCCCGGGTGGAGCACCCGGGCCTGCTTCGGGTGATCGATGCCGATGTCGACGACGGCCGGGTGTTCGTCGTCACGCCGTGGTGGCCCGGAGTGACGCTCGCCGAGCGGCTCGCGACCGGGCCGCTTTCTGCGGCAGAGGCGACCACGATCGTCCGCCACGTCGCCGAGGCGCTGTCAGCCTCGGCGGCGGCAGGCGTTCACCACCTGGTCCTCGACCCCCGTGACATCGTCCTCACCGACCACGGAGCGGTGCTGGTCGGAGTGGGCGTCCGTGCCGCCCTCGAGAACGTCACCGCCGGTGACGACGCCGACCAGGTGGACGCCTGGCGGCTCGGTGCGCTGCTGTACGCCGCACTGACCGCGCGGTGGCCAGGCGAGGCCTGCGCCGGGCTCCCGCCGGCTCCGATCGTCGACGGTCGGGCAGCCCGACCCCGGCAGGTGAGGGCGGGAGTGCCGCGACCCCTGGACGACGTCGTGTCGCGGTGTCTCGATCCTGAGGCGCAGCAGCCGCTCACCACGCCGCAGGCCATCGCCGACGCGCTGGACGAGACCGAACAGTCGGCCGACCCGTCCGGACGGAGCGCAGCACTCGCCGGAGCGTCGGTGGCGTCGTGGCCGTGGGCACGGATCGGGCTGGCGGCCATCGCGGCCATCGTGGTGGCCGCCCTCGTCCTCATCGGCGTGCAGGTCTGGCAGGACGCCGCACGCCCCGAGGCCACTGGCAGCCCGACACCTCCACCGTCGCCGACGCCCACGTCGCCGTCCTCCACCCCAACCGAGGAGCTGACCACCGTGCCCTTGGCCGCGGTGAGTGCCTTCGACCCCGCTGGCGACGGCACGGAGAACGACGACGAGGCCGACCTCGCCGTCGACGGCGACGCCACGACGGCGTGGCGAACGGTCACCTACACCACGCGCGACCTCGGTGGCCTGAAACCAGGGGTCGGACTGCTGCTGGACCTCGGGGAGGTCACGGATGTGAGCGGGGTCGACCTCGAGCTGGTCGGCCGCGGCACCGATCTCCAGGTCCTGGTCAGCGAACGCGCGAAGGTGCGGCCCACCGACGCTGCGCCCACCCGCGGCTTCAGCCGGCTGGCGTCGGTGCGGGGGGCCGGCGACCGAGTCGCCCTCCGGTCCTCGCAGCCCACACCGGCCCGCTGGGTTCTCGTCTGGCTGACCGCCCTGCCCGTGGACACCGATGGCTACCGGGGCGGCGTCGCCGAAGTGGCAGTTCTGCAGTAGCACCCTGCGGGTGCGCGGACCTTGGCGCGCGCCCGATCGGATGCCGGCGCCGGCGGCCCTCGCTGCGGTCCCACCGGATCGGCCCCACGGGGCCTACGCTTCCCGGGTGTCATCAGACGACCCCACCGAGCCGGCCGACGCGCAGCTGCTGGCGCGTCATGCCGAGGGGGACCCAGACGCCTTCGCCGTGCTCGTCCGCCGGCATCGCGACCGGCTGTGGGCGGTGGCGCTGCGGACGATGGGGGACCCCGACGAGGCAGCAGATGCGCTGCAGGACGCGCTGCTGTCCGCCCATCGAGCCGCGGGCGGCTTCCGCGGGGACGCTGCGGTGACCACCTGGCTGCACCGCATCGTGGTCAACGCCTGCCTGGACCGCCTTCGCCGCCGGGCGGCCCGGCCCACGGTCCCGCTGCCGGAGAACGACCACACGCACCCGGCCGACCCCTCCGACCCACTCGGCCGGCGCGAGCTGGCCCTGGAGATCGAACGCGCCCTGTCGACGCTGCCGGTCGAGCAGCGGACGGCCATCGTCCTCGTCGACGTCCAGGGCTACCCGGTTGAGGAGGCCGCGCGCATCCTGGAGATCCCGGTGGGCACGGTGAAGAGCCGCTGCGCGCGTGGGCGCGCCAAGCTCGTGCCACTCCTCGCACCGTTGCGGAACCCGGACGCCGCCCCGGACGTCGGATCGGACGGCAGGACGGCCCAGGAACGACGCGACGCGACACCGGGAGGTGAGCGATGACCCAGCACCATGACCCGGTTCACCCCGACTCCCCCCACCTGTCCGTCGAGCTGGTCGCTGACCTCGAGGCCGGCGTCCTCGACGAGGAGTCCGCCACCCATGCGCGCCACCACCTCGCGCACTGTGAGCACTGCCGCGAGATCTCGGCCGCGCTCGGCCAGGTGTCCGCCGGACTGAGTGCGCTGCCGGCCGTCGCCGTCCCCCCCGACGTCGCCCAGCGGCTGGCGGACGTCCTCGCCGCGACCCCAGCTCCGACTCCGGCGGGACAACCGCTGCCGCCGTCCGACACCGTCGTCCCGCTGGACGCCCACCGTCGGCGGGCCGGCTGGTCCACCCGCATCGTCACCGCTGCCGCTTCGGTAGCCGGCATCCTCCTCCTGTCGGCAGTCGGCATCTCCGTGCTGTCCAACAGCTCGAACAACGACAGCGCCAGCGCCGGTGCCGACACCGCCGCGGGCGCCGGCAACGACGAGGGGTCGACGACGCTCGCCCTCGACCGGTACGTCGCCAAGCGCAGTGGGCGCAGCTACGACGAGAAGCGGCTCGCCGAGCAGGTGGACACCCTGCTGGTCGCCAACCAGACGCAGGTCTCGTCGACACCGCCGTCCTCACCGGAGCTCACTCCGGAGCCCTCCCCCGACCCGATGGTGACCGCCCGGGTCAACGGTTCCCCGACGGTGTTCGCGGCGGCGTTGGTGGACCCGCTCGTGCTTCGCGCGTGCGTCGTGGACTATCTGTTGCGCCCGGATGCCGCACCGCTGGCGGCGGACCTCGGGACCTACGAGGGACAGCCGGCGGCGATCCTGGTCATGCCCAGCCTCGACAACGCCGACAAGGCCGAGGTCTTCGTGGTCGACCCGGACTGTTCCGGCCCCGACGCGACGTTGCTGCTCTACCTGGTCGTCACCATGCCCGCGGAGCTGCGCCCGTAGTTGGCCGGGCCCTCAGCCGGGCGCCTCGATGGAATGACCCCGCCCTAGACTCGGTTACGCATGCAGGTTCGTGCCCGGGGAACCGGCACCCGCCGGTCGCGCCTGGCGACGGCACTCCCGAGCAGCGAGGAGACTTCGACGTGTCCGACGTCCGCGACGTGATCATCATCGGGTCCGGTCCCGCCGGCTACAGCGCCGCGGTCTACACCGCCCGCGCCGACCTCCACCCGCTCGTGTTCGAAGGCTCGGTGACTGCCGGCGGCGCGCTGATGAATACCACCGACGTGGAGAACTTCCCCGGCTTCGCGGACGGTGTCATGGGTCCAGAGCTGATGGACCAGATGCGCAAGCAGGCAGCCCGGTTCGGTGCGGAGCTCGTGAGTGACGACGTCGTGTCGGTCGACCTTCGCGGCGCGGTCAAGACCGTCACGACCGGGTCCGGCTCCATCCACCAGGCACGAGCGGTCATTCTCGCGACCGGCTCCGGCTACCGCGAGATCGGGCTTCCTAGTGAGAAGCGCCTGTCCGGTCGTGGGGTGTCGTGGTGTGCCACCTGCGACGGCTTCTTCTTCCGCGACCAGGACATCGTGGTCGTGGGTGGCGGGGACTCGGCCATGGAGGAAGCGACCTTCCTCACCAAGTTCGCCCGCAGCGTCACCGTCGTCCACCGGCGCGACGAGCTGCGCGCGAGCAAGATCATGGCCTCGCGCGCCCTCGCCAACGACAAGATCCGGTTCGCCTGGAACAGCCAGGTCGCCGAGATCCTGGGCGAGGACAAGGTTTCCGGGGTCCGGCTGACGGACACCGTGACCGGTGACGAGCGGACCATCGACGCCACCGGCGTGTTCGTTGCGATCGGGCATGACCCTCGCAGTGAGCTCGTCCGCGACCAGGTGCGCGTCGACGACGAGGGATATGTCCTGGTCGACGCGCCCAGCACCCGCACCAACGTGCCGGGGGTCTTCGCGTGCGGCGACCTGGTCGACCACACCTACCGACAGGCGGTGACGGCGGCCGGTACCGGCTGCGCAGCCGCGCTGGACGCCGAGCGCTATCTCGCCGACGCCGAAGATGCAGCCCGCGTCGGCGAGCCGGTTTCGGCAACCGCCTGACACCCCCGATCCTGGCCACACCCACCCAGACCAGACGAAGCAGCACCACCCAGCGAGGAGAGCCCATGGGCGCGTCCACCATCACCGTCACCGACAGCAGTTTCGAGACCGATGTGCTGAACAGCACCAAGCCGGTCATCGTCGACTACTGGGCGGAGTGGTGCGGTCCGTGCCGTCTGGTGGCCCCGATTCTGGAGGAGATTGCCAGCGAGCACGCCGACCGCCTCACCGTGGCCAAGCTCAACGTCGATGAGAACCCGCGGTCGGCGGCGGCGGCCGGCGTGGTCTCGATCCCGACCTTGGCGGTGTACCAGAACGGCGAGGTGGTCAAGATCATCGTCGGGGCCAAGCCGAAGCCGGCACTGCTCGCCGACCTGGCCGACTTCATCTGACCCGACTCGCTCCATCGGGGGTGCGGTCACCGGCGGACGCGCCGGGCACGCCTCGGTGAGGTTCGGCTTCCACCGGCGGGCTGGTTACCATGCCAGTTGTCCGCACCGGCTCCGGTCGGCCTTCCCGGAGGTTCGATGCCCCAGCCTCTCTTCCGTCTCGGCGACCACGGCCCAGCCGTCGCCCAGGTCAGGGACCACCTGGCCCGGTTGGGGTTGCTCATCGGTGAGCCCGCCCAACGCCTCGACGACGCCTCGCTCGACGCGCAGTTCGACCCGGCCGTCGAGCAGGCGGTGCGGGCCTTCCAGCAGCAGCGGGGCCTGAACGCCGACGGCATCGTCGGCGTCGAGACCTGGCGGCGCCTGGACGATGCCCGCTGGCGCCTCGGCGACCGCGTCCTCCGGCTGGTCAGCCGCCGCATGGTGACCGGTGACGACGTCGTCGCCCTGCAGCGACGGCTGCTGGAGCTTGGGTTCGACCCGGGGCGCGTCGACGGCGTCTTCGGTCCGGATACCGACCACGCGCTGCGAGACCTCCAGCGCAACCTGGGCATACCCCTCGACGGCCTGTGTGGTCCGGTGACGTTCAAGGCGCTGGACCGGCTGGCACGCACCGTGACCGGCGGCGAGCCGCACGCCCTGCGCGAGGCGGAGCGTCTGCGCCGCTCCGGACCGGGCCTGGCCGGGAAGGTGGTCGTCATCGATCCCGGTCACGGTGGGGCCGATCCCGGGGTCCGGGCGCACGGCATGACCGAGGCCGAGGTCACCAGCGACCTGGCCGCCCGGATCGAGGGGCGTCTGGCCGCGGTGGGCGTCGTCGCCGTCCTCACCCACGGGCGGCTGCCCGACAGCGCCGACCCCATCGCCGACGGACCGCGGGCCCACCTCGCCAACGAGGTGGACGCCGACCTGGTCCTGTCACTGCACTGCGACGGGTCGGCCAACGCGCATGCCCAGGGGGTCGCGACGTTCTTCTACGGCGCCGGGCGGCACGGCGTGCACTCAGTCGTCGGCGAGGCGTTCGCCGACCTGCTCCAGGACGAGGTCGTGGCCCGCACCGACCTGCTCGACGGCCGGGTCGACGGCAAGACCTGGGAGCTGCTGCGGGGAACCCGGATGCCGGCGGTCCGGCTCGAGCTGGGCTACCTCACCCACCCCGGCGACGCCGCCCGACTGGCCGACGCCGCCTTCCGCGACGCGGTGGCCGAGGCGGTCCTGGTCGCCCTGCAGCGCCTCTACCTGCCCGGACAGGTCGATCTGACGACCGCCGACATCGGCGTGACAGGTCTGACCGAGCCGGTCGGCTGACTTCTGCGGTCAGGTGGACACCGGCCCCGGGACTGCCCGGGGGCCGGTCGCCGCAACCGGCGGTTCATAACCGGTCAGCGCCACCAGCCGCCGCTTCCGCAGCAGCCCAGCGCCGAACGCCAGCCCGGCGCCGACCGCGAATCCGGCCAGGACCCAGCGCAGCCGGATCATGGCTGGGCAGGCGTCGCGGCCCGCTGTCGACTCGCCCGGAGCTCGGTCGCCGCCTCCGGCGCGATCACGTCGACGATGCGCTCCAGGTCGTCCACGGTCGCGAACTGGATCGACAGCGTCCCCTTCGTGCGCCCCAGCTCGACCAGGACGCGGGTCTCCAGGTGGTCGGACAGGGTGGCCGCCAGCGCGGTCAATGCGGGACTGGTGGGGGCTTTTCGTCGCTTTCGTGGTGTTTTATCCGGTTCGTCCTCACCGCCGAGTGCCACGATCTCCTCGACCCGGCGCACCGACAGCCCCTCCGCGACGATCTTGGTCGCCAACCGCTCCTGGACCTGGGGGTCCGACAGGCCGAGCAGCGCGCGCGCGTGGCCCGCGGACAGCACGCCGGCAGCGACGCGACGCTGGACCGGCAGCGGCAGCCGCAGCAGCCGCAGCGTGTTGGACACCTGGGGCCGGCTGCGCCCGATGTGGGCCGCCAGCTGCTCCTGGGTGCACCCGAAGTCGGACAGCAGCTGGTCGTACGCGGCCGCCTCCTCCAGCGGGTTCAGCTGGGCCCGGTGCAGGTTCTCCAGCAGTGCGTCCCGGAGCAGGGCGTCGTCGCCGGTGTCCCGCACGATCGCGGGGATGATCTCGAAGCCGGCCAGGCGGGCCGCCCGCCAGCGGCGTTCCCCGGCCACCAGCTCGAACCGGCCGCCGCCCAGGCTGCGGACCACGATCGGCTGCAGCAGCCCGACCTCGCGCAGCGAGTGCACGAGCTCGGCCATGGCGTCCTCGTCGAACACCTGGCGGGGTTGCCTGGGGTTGGGCGTCACCGAGTCCAGCGGCAGCTCGGCGTAGTGCGCGCTCGGCACCCCGGGCGGGTCGACGGCGTCCGCTCCCGTGGTGGCCGAGTCGGCAGCCGTCCCGGCCACCACGACCGGTCGGTTCTCGACCACGGTGGGTCGATCGTCCGCGTCGGAACCAGGGATGAGTGCCCCCAGGCCGCGTCCAAGGCCTCGTCGACGCTCGCTCACGACGCACCCTCCCTCTCCTCGCCGGTGCGCTCGGCCATCTCGCGCGCAGCTTCGACGTACGACAACGAGCCGGTCGATCCCGGATCGTAGGTGAGCACGGTCTGTCCGTAGCTGGGCGCCTCCGACAGCCGGACCGACCGAGGCACCACCGTACGGAGCACCAGGGGGCCGAAGTGGCGGCGGACCTCGTCGGCGACCTGCGCCGCCAGCCTGGTCCGTGCATCGTGCATCGTCAACACGATCGTGGACACGTGCAGGTCCGGGTTGAGATGCGCCTGGATGAGCTCGACACTGCGCAGCAGCTGGCCGAGGCCCTCCAGCGCGTAGTACTCGCACTGGATGGGGATGCAGACCTCGCGGGCGGCCACGAAAGCGTTGACGGTGAGCAGCCCCAGGGACGGCGGGCAGTCGATCAGCACGTAGTCCAGGCGGTCGCCGGCGGCTTCTTGCTCGGCGAGGTAGCGGCTCAACGCCCGGTCCAGCCGGGACTCCCGCGCCACCAGCGAGACCAGCTCGATCTCGGCTCCGGCCAGGTCGATCGTCGCCGGCACCGCCACCAGCCCGGGCAGATCGGGCGACGGCCGCACGACGTCGACCAGCGACCGGCCCTCGATGAGCACGTCGTAGATGCTGGCCACGCCGGCGTGGTGCTCGAGCCCGAGGGCAGTGGACGCGTTGCCCTGGGGATCCAGGTCCAGGACGAGCACCCGCTGGCCGTGCCGGGACAGCGCCGCCGCCAGGTTCACCGCGGTGGTCGTCTTCCCCACTCCCCCCTTCTGGTTGGCCACGGTCAGCACGCGGGTCCGCGCCGGGTGGCGCCACGCCGCCACGCGGCCCCCTGCGAGGCGGGCGGCGGCCGCCGCCGCGGCCGCGATCGGCGGGTCCCCCGATGTTTCACGTGAAACACCTGCCACCGTCAGCGGGTAGGCGACCTCCCCGAGCGAGCCGGCGTCGTCGGTCACGTCGTCCTCCCGGCGGCCGCCGGCAGGTCCAGTGGTCGCACGACTGCCACCACCGCCGTCTCCTGGCCGGCCACGGTCACCGGCACGACGTCGCGGACCTGGGCGCCGAGTCGGCGCACCGACGACGACGCTGCCGCGACCTCGGCCGCCGCCCGCTCACCTTTCAACGCCAACAGCTCCCCACCCGGCCGCAGCAGCGGCAGCGCCCACGCGGCCAACCGGCCCAGGGGCGCCACCGCCCGGGCCACGACGACATCGAAGGGTCCGTACCTGGCGGCGTCCTCCGCGCGGGCACGCACCACGGTGGTCGCCGGCAGCGCCAGCGCCGCCACCACCTCGTCGAGGAAGGTGGCCCGGCGGAGCAGCGGTTCCAGCAGGACGACCTCCAGATCCGGGCGCAGCAGCGCCACGACGATACCGGGCAGGCCGGCACCCGATCCGAGGTCGCAGACCCGGCGCCGGCGACCCGTCGCCGCGTCGGGGGGCAGCACCCGCGCCAGCTCGCCTGCCAGCGCGGCGCTGTTGAGCAGGTGGCGCTCCCACACCCGGTCCGCCTCGCGCGGGCCGAGCAGCCCGCGCTCGACCGCCGGGCCCGCCAGCCAGCCGGCAAACGCGGTGGCGGCGGCGAGTGCGGGTCCGAACACGGTCTCGGCAGCGGCGGGCGGCGGTGCCGGTTTCACGTGAAACGTCGCGTCAGACCGGGTGGACGACGACGCGGCGCTGCGGCTCTTCGCCCTCCGACTCGCTGCGCAGTCCAGCCGCGGCCACCGCGTCATGCACCACCTTGCGCTCGAACGGCGTCATCGGTTCCATCCGGACCGGCTCACCTCCGGCCTTCACCGCCTCGGCCGCCTCGGTCCCGAGCACGGTGAGCGCCTCTCGCCGCGCCCGCCGCCAGCCGGCGATGTCGAGCATGAGCCGGCTGCGCCGACCGGTCTCCCGCAGCACCGCCAGCCGGGTGAGGTCCTGCAGCGCGTCCAGCACCGACCCCTCCGCACCGACCAGATCGGCCAGCCCCTCTCCCTCGATGGCCACCATCGCGCGGTCGCCCTCGACGTCCAGGTCCAGGTCACCGTCATAGTCAGCGATGTCGAGCAGCCCCTCCAGGTAGTCGGCGGCAACGTCGCCCTCCTGCTCGAGGGCGCGCAGGGCTTCGTCGCCATCGGCTGACGGAGCCGTCCCGACGGCGTCGGTCACCGACCCCGGTGCTTCGGTTGCCTCGGCCGGCTCAGCCGGCTCCGGGGGTTCGGCCGACTCGGCCGGCTCCGGCTGCTCGAGGTTGCTCACGACGTCTCCTCAGTGGGTGCGGGGGGTTCGGGGGTACCGGAACCCGGATCCGGACCGGGCCCGGCTGCGCCGGGCTTCTTGTCCGATCCGCCGGCTTTGTTTGGTTGTGGGGGGTTTGCCCCGCCTTTGCGCTGGCTCCGGGGCTTGCGCTTAGGCTGTTGCCGCGGTGGCTTCGGGGCCGCCTCAGGGGCAGCCTCGACCACCGGGGCGGTGCCTCCGCGGCCGGTCTCCTTCGCCTTGCGGCGCTCCTGCAGCGCGTCGTACGCGGGGCTGCCCGGAGCGGGGTTGCGCCGGATCACGTAGTACTGCTGGCCGGCGGTCCACAGGTTGGTGGTGAGCCAGTAGATGAGGACACCCACCGGGAAGTTGATCCCGAAGACCGCGAACATCAGCGGGAAGACGTACAGCAGGATCTTCTGCTGCTGCATCATCGGGTTGTCCTGCCCGGCCGGCATGTTCTTCACCATCAGCTGGCGCTGAGTGAAGAAGGTGCTCGCGGACATCAGGAGGATCATCACCACGGTGACGATTCGCACCGACGTCTCGCCCGGGCTGCCGATGAACGTCGCATCGATCGGAGCCCCAAAGATGGTCGCCTGTGCCGCTTGCTCGCTGAGCTGCTGGGTCATCGCACCAACGGGCTCCTGCCGCGCGATGCCGTAGTTGATGACCCGGAACAGTGCGAAGAAGATCGGCATCTGCGCCAGGATCGGCAGGCAGCTGGAGAACGGGTTGGTGCCGGTCTCCTTGTAGAGCTTCATCAGCTCCTCGGACTGCTTCTGGCGGTCGTCCTTGTGCCGCTTCTGCAGCTCCTTGATCCTCGGCTGGAGCAGCTGCAGACCCCGTTGTGCCTTGATCTGCTTGACGAACAGCGGGATCAGCAGGATGCGGATGACCACCACCAGCCCGACGATCGCACCCCCCCAGGCCCAGCCACTAGTCGGCGCGAACACCAGGCTGAACAGCGCGTGGAACTCGACCAGGATCCACGAGACCACGTACTCCAGGGGTCCCAGGACCGTGTTGAGGAAGTCCAGCATCAGGCTCCAGTCGAGGTCGAGTCATGGCTGGCGGTGGACGGGGAGGACGCATCGGACGGCGCGGCGGCGCCCCGACGCGGGGGGACATGGTCGACCCCGCCCGGCGTCCACGGGTGGCATCGGCCGAGCCGGCGGACCGCGAGCCAGCTGCCGCGCACCACGCCGTGGGTGCGCACCGCCTGCTCGGCGTACGCCGAGCAGGACGGGTAGTAGCGGCAGCTCCGGGGGAGCAGCGGCGACACCAGTCGTCGGTACACCCAGAGCAGGCCCAGCAGCGCGCGGGAGGGCAGTGACACCACCAGGGCCGCCAGTCGGCGGGCCGTCGACTCCTCGCCGGTCACGCCGCCTCCTTCACCAAGAGCCGGTCCAGTGCGCCGTCCAGGTCGCGCGCCAGGTCGGTCGAGCTCGCCCGGGCCGCCGGTGGCAAGGCGCGGACGACGACGAGGGTGTCGGGGGGCATCCGGTGCAGGCGCTCCCGCGCCTGGGCCCGGAGCCGCCGGACCACCGCATGCCGCACCACCGAGCCTCCGACCGCCTTGCTCACCACGAAGCCGACGCGGGGCGCCGCACCACCGGCAGTCTCCGCCGGTTCCTCGAGCAGATGCACGACCAGGGTGCGCGTGGCAGCCCGGCGACCACGTCGCACCGTCCGGCCGAACTCGTCGCTACGACGCAGCCGGTGGTCCAGGGGGAGCACGGCGTCAGGCAGACAGCTTGGCGCGGCCCTTACGACGGCGCCCGGACAGGATCGAGCGTCCGGCACGGGTGCGCATCCGCAGGCGGAAACCATGGGTCTTGGCTCGCCGACGGTTGTTCGGCTGGAAGGTGCGCTTGCTCACGAGGACTCCATCACGGCATGGGTGGCGGGCCGGGATTCGGCTGTCACCGTACGCCTGCGCCCCTGACGGGCGTAGGCATGCGACGCCGGCCGACACCGACGGCTGGCCTACGGTACACACCCACCCTCCCCTCGGTCCAAACCAGAGGCGGGCACGCCCGGTGGACGCCTGGTCCGCCACCCGACGATGCTGTGGACGACGACCAACCTTCAACCGTGGCAGATCCAGCCGTCGGACCGGCGACGACACGCTGGTGTCGTGCCGTCAGCGGGGGGCTAGGGTGTGGACGGCCGCTGGACGCAGGGTCCGGTCGGTCGGTAGCGTCACCCGACGCCGGTGCCTGGCGCCGCGCCTCCCTGATGCCACAGTCAGGGTTGATGGCTACCTCCACAGCCTGTGGATGGACCTGTGGATTTCCTACCTGACCAGGGGAAACGCGGAGTCGGCTCGAGCGCCGGCGCCGCCGAGCGGAGGGCGGCCGGTGACCGACGACCCGGACCTCGCGACGATCTGGAACAAGACGCTCGGGACGATCGCCGACGAGCTTGGGCCGCAGGCGCAGGCGTTCCTCCGCCTCACCCGGCCGCTCGGCCTGGTGGAGGACACCGCCCTGCTGGCGGCCCCCAACGACTTCACCAAGGACCTCATCGAGGCGCGGCTGCGGCCCCATGTCGTGGAGGTGCTGTCCCGGGAGCTGGGACGTGATGTCCGCATTGCGGTCACCGTGGAGCCGCAGGACGAGTCCGCGGAGACCATCGACGCGGTCGACCATGCCGCCGACTCGGTCCCGCCGGCCTCCCCCCGCCTGGCGGCCGGCAAGTACGACGCCGCCGCCTCGGGGAACGGGTCCGGTGCGACGGGGACCGTCGTCGCCCCCACGTTCGACAGCGACTCCCGGCTGAACCCCAAGTACACGTTCGACACGTTCGTCATCGGGTCCAGCAACCGGTTCGCCCACGCCGCGGCCATCGCGGTGGCCGAGGCTCCGGCCAAGGCCTACAACCCGCTGTTCATCTACGGCGGCTCAGGTCTGGGAAAGACCCACCTTCTTCACGCCATCGGTCACTACGCCCGCAGCCTCTACGCCGGAACGCGGGTGAGGTACGTGAGCTCCGAGGAGTTCACCAACGACTTCATCAACTCGATCCGTGACGACCGGGCCCAGGCGTTCCAGCGCCGCCACCGAGACGTGGACGTCCTCCTGATCGACGACATCCAGTTCCTGCAGGGCCGCGTGCAGACCCAGGAGGAGTTCTTCCACACCTTCAACACGCTTCACACCGCGAACAAGCAGATCGTGATCACCAGCGATGTGTCACCGCAGCAGCTGTCCGGCTTCGAGGACCGGATGCGGACCCGGTTCACGTGGGGCCTGACAACCGACGTCCAGCCGCCCGACCTCGAGACCCGGATCGCCATCTTGCGCAAGAAGGCCGCGCAGGACCGGCTGCAGGCGTCCCCCGAGGTCCTGGAGTTCATCGCGAGCAAGATCTCGACCAACATCCGCGAGCTCGAGGGTGCCCTCATCCGGGTCACCGCCTTCGCCAGCCTCAACCGGCAGCCGGTGGACCTCGCCCTGGCGGAGGTGGTGCTCAAAGACCTCATCCCGGACAGCGCCGGCCCGGAGGTCACCTCGGCACTCATCATGGCGCAGACCGCCGCCTACTTCGGCCTCACCATGGATGACCTGTGCGGGTCGAGCCGCTCCCGCGTTCTGGTGAACGCCCGGCAGATCGCCATGTACCTGTGCCGCGAGCTCACCGACCTGTCCTTGCCCAAGATCGGGCAGCAGTTCGGCGGCCGGGACCACACCACGGTCATGCACGCCGACCGCAAGATCCGCCAGCTCATGGCCGAGCGGCGCAGCGTCTACAACCAGGTCACCGAGCTCACCAACCGCATCAAGTCCCAGGCCCGGCAGGGCTGACCGACATGTCCGTCAGCCGCAGCATCACGTCCCCTCGCGCATCGGTCACGGTGAGTGCACAGTCTGGGGACAACACTGTGGACGTCCGGCCCTTCTCGGGGGACGGACTGGGGACGACACCCGCGGTTCATCCGGCAGTCACCTCGTCGTCCCCACCGCGTCCACCGGCTCGCACCGCTCACCCCCAGCCGGCTGTGCACCAGACTCGCCGACCTGACCTGCGCGAACCCGTTGTTTCCCCACTGTCCACCGGACCGACGACGACGACGAGTCTTCACCTGAGGGAGACTCCCACGACGAAGTCACTCCCCCAGCGGCTGTGGACATCCCGAGCACGTAGAGTGACGACCCCTCGAGGCGGCCCCGACCAGGCCTCTCGCCAGGTACGAAGGAAGGTGGCGGCGTGAAGTTCCGCGTCGAACGTGACGTCCTCGCCGAGGCGGTGACCTGGGCGGCTCGCACCCTGCCGACCCGACCCCCGATGCCGGTCCTTGCCGGCCTGCTGGTCACCGCGGACGAGTCGGGCCTGACGCTGAGCAGCTTCGACTACGAGGTCTCCGCCCGGGTCCAGGCCCTGGCCGACGTCAGCGAGCCGGGGCAGGCACTGGTGTCGGGGCGCCTTCTGGCCGACATCACGCGGAGCCTGCCCGGGCGACCGGTCGATGTCAGCACCGAGGAGAGCAAGGTCGTCGTCAGCTGCGGCTCGTCGAAGTTCACGCTGCTGACGCTGCCTACCGAGGACTACCCGACACTGCCCGAGCTCCCGGCTCTTGCCGGCCATCTCACCGGCGCCGAGTTCGCGGCCGCCGTGTCGCAGGTGGCCATCGCGGCCGGCCGGGACGAGACGTTGCCGGTGCTGACCGGCATCCGCATGGAGATCGAGGGCGAGCGCGTCGTCCTGGCTGCGACCGACCGCTACCGGCTGGCCGTCCGGGAGCTGCAGTGGGCGCCCGACCGCACGGACACCAGCGCCGTCGCACTGGTCCAGGCCCGGTCCCTTGCGGACACCGCGCGGGCGTTGGCCGACGCCGACCGCGTCGACCTCGCGTTGGCGACCGGCGGCACCGGCGAGGGAATCCTCGGCTTCGCGGCGTCGGTGGCGGGCGGGACCAGGCGGTCGACGACCCGGCTGCTCGACGGTGAGTTCCCGAAGTACCGGGCCCTGCTACCGGCCGACAGCAGCGCTGTGGCAGCAGTCGACTCGGCGGCCCTCGCCGAAGCGGTCAAGCGCATGTCGCTGGTTGCCGAACGCAACACCCCGGTCCGGTTGTCCTTCGGTGACGGGGAGGTGCTGCTGGAGGCCGGAACCGGGGACGAGGCCCAGGCCACCGAGGTCGTGGGCTGCGCCTACTCCGGGGACCCGTTGACGATCGCCTTCAACCCGACGTTTCTGCTCGATGGGCTCACTGCGCTGGGAGATCCGTTCGCCGAGTTCGCCTTCACGGCGTCGACCAAGCCGGCCGTGCTGACCGGTCGTCAGGAGCAGGACGGCGAGTCCGACTCGTCGTACCGCTACCTGCTGATGCCGGTTCGGCTGTCCGGCTGACGGCCGGCCGGCCTCGGTCCACGAGTCACCGTGCACGTTGTCGCACTCGAGCTGGTCGACTTCCGGTCGTACGAGCAGGTGGCGGTCAGCCTCGGCACCGGGGCCACGACGTTCCTCGGTCGCAACGGCCAGGGGAAGACGAACCTGGTCGAGGCTCTCGGGTACCTGGCCACGCTCGGCAGCCACCGTGTGTCGACGGACGCGCCGTTGGTGCGTCTGGGCGCCGACCGGGCGGTCGTCCGAGCGGGAGTCATCCGCGACGGACGCCAGCTGCTGCTGGAGATCGAGATCAAGCCCGGATCGAGCAACCGGGCGCGGATCAACCGGTCGCCGCTGCCGCGAAGTCGGGAGCTGCTGGGCGTGCTGCGCCTGGTGACGTTCGCCCCTGAGGACCTTGCGCTCGTTCGGGGGGACCCTGACCAGCGCCGCCGCTTTCTCGACGAACTGGCGGTGCTCCGGACGCCGCGGATCGCTGGCGTGCGCGCCGATTACGACCGCATCCTGCGGCAGCGCAACAGCCTGCTGCGAAGTGCTGCGGCGGGACGTGGGAGCCGCGACCTCAGCACCTTGGACGTCTGGGACGAGCATCTGGCGGCAGCCGGGGGCGAGCTGCTCGACACCCGACTGACGCTGATCCGTCAGCTGTCCCCTCATGTGGCCGAGGCCTACGACCAGCTGGCGACTGCGGGATCGCGAGCTGGCCTGGGGTACCGCAGCTCGCTGGGCGACGACGTGGACCTGATCGCCGGCGACCGCGACCGGCTGGAGCTGAGCCAGCTGCTGGCCGCCGGGCTGGAGCGGATGCGGCCGAGGGAGGTGGAGCGGGGCGTCAGCCTGGTGGGGCCGCACCGGGACGACCTGGTGCTCGAGCTGGGGCCGCTGCCGGCTAAGGGGTATGCCTCGCACGGTGAGTCGTGGTCGTTCGCGCTTGCGTTGAAGCTCGCGTCGTTCCGGCTGCTGCGGGGCGACGGCGACGATCCGGTGCTGGTTCTGGACGACGTCTTCGCCGAGCTGGACGACGGGCGCCGGGAGCGGCTGGCCGCCTTGGTGACTGAAGCCGAGCAGGTGATCATCACCGCGGCGGTGCCGAGTGACGTTCCGCCTACGCTGTCAGGTGACCGGTACCTGGTATCCGAGGGCGAGGTGTCACGTGCCTGACCAGCCGACTCCCCCGTCCCCCTCCGACGACCCCGGAGTCCCCGCGTCTGACCTGGCGCGCGACCTGTTGGCGCGGGCACGCACCGGCGCCCGGGCAGGGAGTCACGCCGTTCGCTCGCGCGTCGCACGCGGCAGACGAGCCCCCGACCCCCGGTCCGGTTCCGGGCCCGATACCCGGGACCCGCAGCTGATCGGGCCGCTCGTGGACGACCTGGTGACCGAGCAGGGGTGGCGCAGCTCGGTCGCCGTCGGCGGCGTCGAGGGCCGGTGGGACCAGATTGTGGGGCCGGACCTGGCCGCACACTGCCGTCCGGACGGGTGCCAGGAGGGAGTGCTCACGGTGCGCGCGGAGTCCACCGCCTGGGCCACGCAGGTCAGGCTGCTGGCTCCGACGTTGGTCGCCCGGCTCAACGCCGACCTCGGCGACGGCACGGTGACCCGCGTCGCGGTGCTCGGCCCCGATGCCCCCAGCTGGAGCAAGGGTCGCTACCGGGTCAAGGGGCGGGGCCCCCGAGACACCTACGGCTGATCGAAACCCGCTCCGTGTGGGGGGAGTCACGAGCATCGGTGATCGCGCCGCATCCTCGCCCCCAGGGCCTGCCTAAGCCGGTTCTGAGGCGTCCCAGAGGGTAGACTGAGGCGTCCTCCCGCTCCGCCGGCAGCCGTCTGGGCCCTGACCGATTGTCGTAGTCCGTTCGACCAGACCGCGCGGAGCGTTCTGCCGTCCCGGAGCCACCGGACGCCGCTCGACGAACAGGAGTGCCCCGGTCGTGTCCTACGACGCAGCAGACATCCAGGTCCTTGAGGGCCTGGACGCCGTCCGCAAGCGCCCGAGCATGTACATCGGATCCACCGGGGAGCGCGGGCTGCACCACCTCGTGTACGAGGTGGTCGACAACTCGGTCGACGAGGCGCTGGCTGGGCACGCCGGCCAGATCGCGGTGACGCTCCTCGCCGACGGCGGGGTGCGCGTGGTCGACGACGGTCGCGGAATCCCGGTCGACGAGCACCCGATCGAGAAGAAGCCGGCCGTCGAGGTTGTGCTCACCGTGCTGCATGCCGGAGGCAAGTTCGGGGGCGAGGGCTACGCCGTCTCTGGTGGACTGCACGGCGTCGGCGTCTCGGTGGTCAACGCCTTGTCCACCCACCTGGACGTCGAGGTGCGCCGGGACGGGTCGGTCTGGCGCCAGTCGTACCTGCGTGGGGTGCCGAGCGCTCCGCTGGTCCGTGGCGAGGCATCGGACAACACCGGCACCACCGTCACGTTCTGGGCGGACGGTGAGATCTTCGAGACCACGGACTACGACTTCGAGACGCTCGCCCGACGGTTCCAGGAGATGGCGTTCCTGAACAAGGGCCTGACGCTGACGCTGCGCGACGAGCGGCCCGCCCACCAGCTCACGGCGGACCAGCTGGCGGCCGACGCAGTCACGGCCACCGACACCGGGTCGGCAACGGACTTCCACGAGCGCACCTGGCGATACGAGGGTGGCATCACCGATTTCGTGCGGCACATCAACAAGTCCAAGGGCGAGAGCCACCGCAGCATCATCGACTTCGAGGCCGAGGATGCCCAGTCTGGGATCTCGCTCGAGGTGGCGATGCAGTGGAACGCCGGCTTCCAGGAGTCGGTGTACACGTTCGCGAACACGATTAACACCCACGAGGGCGGAACCCACGAGGAGGGCTTCCGGTCGTCGCTCACCTCGTTGGTCAACAAGTTCGCTCGCGAGTGGGGAATCCTCAAGGAGAAGGACACCAACCTGTCCGGCGAGGACGTCCGCGAGGGTCTCACCGCGATCGTGTCGGTGAAGCTGCGCGAGCCGCAGTTCGAAGGCCAGACCAAGACGAAGCTGGGCAACACCGAGGCCAAGACCTTCGTGCAGAAGCTGGTCAACGAGTTCCTTGGGGCCTGGTTCGAGCAGAACCCTGCTGAGGGCAAGGAGATCGCACGCAAGGCGGTCGCTGCGTCATCAGCGCGGATGGCGGCTCGGAAGGCCCGCGACCTGGCCCGAGGGCGCAAGGGCCTCCTCGAGTCGGGAGGCCTGCCCGGAAAGCTGTCCGACTGTCAGTCGACCAACCCCGAGGAGTGCGAGCTCTACATCGTCGAGGGCGACTCCGCAGGCGGCTCCGCGAAGGGTGGCCGTGACTCACGCTTCCAGGCGATCCTTCCGATCCGCGGCAAGATCCTCAACGTCGAGAAGGCGCGCATCGACAAGGTGCTCGGCAACAACGAGGTACAGGCCCTGATCACCGCCCTCGGCACCGGCATCCACGACGACTTCGACATCGACAAGCTGCGCTACCACAAGATCGTGCTGATGGCCGACGCCGACGTCGACGGCCAACACATCCGGACGCTGCTGCTGACCCTGCTGTTCCGGTTCATGCGACCGCTCGTCGAGGCCGGACACGTCTACCTCGCACAGCCACCGCTGTACAAGATCAAGTGGCCGGGTGGGAAGGACAATGCTGCATATGCCTACTCGGACCGAGAGCGCGACGGGATCATCCGCGTCGGCGTGGAGGCCGGACGTAAGCTGCCGAAGGAGGACGGCATCCAGCGTTTCAAGGGACTCGGAGAAATGCCGGCCAAGGAGCTGTGGGACACCACCATGGATCCGGACCACCGTGTTCTCCTCCAGGTCACGCTCGACGATGCCGCCCAGGCCGACGAGCTGTTCAGCGTCCTCATGGGTGAGGACGTCGAGGCGCGCCGCCACTTCATCCAGCGCAACGCCAAGGACGTCCGCTTCCTCGACATCTAGTGCCGCCCGGCTGCCGCCGGCGCACCCACCGCGTCGTTCCCCGGAAGGATCCGCCACCACGTGACTGAGACAACGCTCCCGCCCGAGGGCGGCCGGATCGAGCCGGTCGAGCTCCAGTCGGAGATGAGCCGCTCCTACCTCGACTACGCGATGAGCGTGATCGTCGGTCGGGCCCTGCCTGACGTCCGGGACGGACTGAAGCCGGTGCACCGTCGGGTCCTGTACGCCATGTTCGACGGCGGGTACCGACCCGACCGCGGCTACTCCAAGTGCTCCCGCGTGGTCGGCGACGTCATGGGTCAGTACCACCCCCATGGGGACTCCGCGATCTACGACGCCCTCGTCCGACTGGCTCAGCCGTGGTCACTGCGCTACCCGCTGGTCGACGGCAACGGCAACTTCGGATCGCCCGGGAACGACCCGGCTGCTGCCATGCGCTACACGGAGGCCCGCCTGGCTCCGCTGGCCATGGAGATGATGCGGGACATCGACGAGGACACCGTCAACTTCTCGCCGAACTACGACGGTCGGGCGCAGGAGCCGGACGTCCTGCCGAGCCGGTACCCGAACCTGCTCGTCAACGGGTCCGCGGGGATCGCGGTGGGGATGGCGACCAACATCCCCCCGCACAACCTCCGTGAGGTCGCCAGCGGCGTGCAGTGGTTCTTGGACCACCCGGAGGCCTCGTCGGAGGACCTGCTGGATGCGCTCCTCGAACGGATCAAGGGCCCCGACTTCCCGACGCGTGGCCTGATCGTCGGTCGTCGAGGTCTTGACGACGCGTACCGGACCGGCCGTGGCTCGATCACGATGCGGGCAGTCGTCGAGGTCGAGGAGATCAACAACCGCACCTGCCTGGTGGTCTCCGAGCTGCCCTACCAGGTGAACCCGGACAACCTGGCGTTGAAGATCGCCGACCTGGTCAAGGATGGGAAGGTCGGCGGGATCGCCGACGTCCGAGACGAGGGCAACGAACGACTCGGGCAGCGACTCGTGATCGTGCTGAAGCGCGACGCCGTCGCGAAGGTCGTGCTGAACAACCTTTACAAGCACACCCAGCTGCAGGAGACGTTCGGCTGCAACATGCTGGCGCTCGTCGACGGTGTCCCGCGCACGCTCCGGCTGGATGAGTTCGTCCGCTACTACGTGCAGCACCAGATCGAGGTCATCCGGCGGCGAACGGCATACCGGCTCCGAAAGGCCGAGGAACGCGCGCACATCCTGCGCGGCCTGGTCAAGGCGCTCGACCAGCTCGATGCGGTGATCCAGCTCATTCGCAGCTCACCCAGTGCGGACGAGGCGAGGGTCGGCCTGCGCGAGCTGCTCGACATCGACGATGTGCAGGCCACCGCCATCCTCGACATGCAGCTCCGACGTCTCGCTGCTCTCGAGCGGCAGAAGATCATCAACGACCTGGCCGAGATCGAGGCACAGATCGCAGAGCTCGAGGCCATCCTGGCGAGCGAGCAGCGGCAGCGGGACATCGTCAGCGACGAGCTGACCGTCGTTGTCGAGAAGTACGGCGACGAGCGGCGCACCCAGCTGGTCCCGGGCGACGGGGACATGTCGATGGAGGACCTCATCGCGCAGGAGGACGTCGTCGTCACGATCACACGTGACGGCTATGCCAAGCGCACCAAGGTCGACCTCTACCGTTCACAGCGGCGTGGGGGCAAAGGTGTCCGGGGAGCGGCCCTGAAGCTGGACGACATCGTCGAGCACTTCTTCACCACGACGACGCACCACTGGATCCTGTTCTTCACCAACCAGGGTCGGGTGTACCGGGCGAAGGCGTACGAGCTGCCCGATGCCGGCCGAGACGCTCGCGGCCAGCACGTCGCCAACATGCTGGCGTTTCTTCCCGGGGAACAGATCGCCCAGGCGCTGTACCTCAAGGACTACGAGGTCGCCCCCTACCTCGTCCTCGCCACCCGGACCGGCATGGTCAAGAAGACCCGGCTGACCGAGTACGACTCGAACCGCACCGGCGGCGTCATCGCGATCAACCTGCGTGAAGGGGACGAGGTGATCTCGGCGGTCCTGACGACGGCCGAGGACGACCTCCTCCTGGTGTCCCGCAAGGGACAGTCCGCCCGGTTCCGGGCGGACGACTCCACACTTCGACCGATGGCTCGTTCGACGCAAGGCGTGATCGGTATGCGGTTCCGGGCAGGCGACGAGCTGCTGGCCATGGATGTCGTGCGACCCGATGCCTTCCTCGTCACCGTCACCGACGGGGGGTACGCCAAGCGGACCGCCGTCGAGGAGTGGACCGCCAAGGGTCGCGGAATCCTGGGTGTGAAGGCCATGCGGCTGGCCAACGAGGAGCGCGGGTCTCTCGTCGGCGCACTTGTCGCCGACGAGTCGGACGAGGTCTTCGCCATCAAGGCCAGCGGGGAGGTCATCCGGACGCCAGTCACGCAGGTCCGTGCTACCGGCCGCGACACCATGGGAGTAACGCTGACCCACGTCGCCGAGGGGGACGCAGTGGTCGCAGTCACCCGCAACGCCGAAGCCGACGTGGACGGCGCCGCGGAGGCTGACGCGGATGGCGTCGCGGACGGGGCGCCGGTGCCGGAGGGCGAGGTGTCGTCATGACGACCACCAACCCCGGCGGGCGGTCACCGAGGGCAGTGGCGACCAGTGAGGTACCGACCGACGTCGCCACGCCGAACGCCGCAGTGGCGCCGCCGACGGGGGCGACCGCCTACCAACGGCCGCGTCGGGTCCGCACCACGATCGTTCGGGTAGACCCCTGGACGGTGCTGAGGTTGTCGTTCCTGCTGTCGATCGCGGTTGCGGTGGTCACGCTGGTGGCGCTGTTCGTGCTGTGGGGACTGCTGTCCGCGGGCGGGGTGTTCAGCACCGTGGAGCAGTCCGCCAACGACATCCTCGGCGAGGGTGCCACGACGTTCACCCAGTACTTCGAGTTCGGCCAGGTCTTCCGGGTGGGGGTGCTGCTCGCACTTGCCGACATCGTCCTGCTCACGGCACTGGCGACACTCGGTGCCTTCCTGTTCAACCTGGCCACCAGTCTGACGGGGGGCCTGGAGGTCAGCGTCATCGAGGACCACTGACCTCGTCCTGCCGGGGTGGGACGGGTTTCGGCGGTGGGGTAGCCTCGACCCTCGCATCAGAGGGCCTATAGCTCAGCCCGGTTAGAGCGCTTCCCTGATAAGGAAGAGGTCGATGGTTCAAGTCCATCTAGGCCCACGGTCCGCGGTCACCCGGCTCGGCAGTCGACACCCGTTGGGGGTTGTGGCGTGAAGAAGCTACTCGTTCTGGCCGCGGCGGCTGCCGCGGGATATGTGGTCTACCAGAAGATCCAGCAGGACCGTGCCGAACAGGACCTGTGGAACGAGGCGGTCGCTCCCGTGGTGGACCTCCGCTAGCTCCGGGTCCGCCCCGCGGGGACGTAGCTCAACTGGCAGAGCACCGCCTTTGCAAGGCGGGGGTTAGGGGTTCGAGTCCCCTCGTCTCCACCGCCGAGTGCACACCCGCAGGAGTCCTTCGACCGCCGAGTGCACACCCGCCGGACAGTTTCGGCCGCCCAGTGTCACTCCGGCAGACTGGCTACGTCCCGCGCGACCACCTCGCGGTCCTCCGGGTCGTCGATCTGGTCCAGCTGCGCGACCGCCTTCGCCCGCCACGACGCGGCAGCCGGATCGCCGGACACCGCGTAGGCCCGCGCCATCGCCTCGTACGCCGAGCCGAGCAGCCAGGCGTCCAGGGGGTGGCCCTGGACGATCGCCAGACACCGGTTCGCGTGGTGGACGGCAGGCTCGCCACGGCCGAGGACGCTGTACACCCGGCTCAGCTGCCACTCGCCGACGGCGTAGTTCTCTGGGGTGCCGATGTGTCCCCAGTGGTAGCGGCTGGCGTGCGCGGCATCGACCATCTCATCGTCCTGCTCCACCGTCCGGTTGTCGGTGTCCAGCAGCTGCCACACCCGGTTGAACAGCCCAACGGCAAGCGCCCGGCGGGTTTCCTGGTCGAGATCGGGGGGGAGGGGCGGAGGGGTCACAGGGTCTCCTTCGACGGCTGCCGGGCAGCAGCGGGCGGGGCACCAGTCAGCCACGACGGGGGGCTGGCGTCCAGTACCTGCCGAACCGTGCGGTCACCCGCACGACGACCCTGTGGTTGGGTGCCAGCGTGACTACCCGCCGCTCGCTGCTCATCGGGGGCGGTGCCGCGGCAGGTCTGGCTGCAGCCGGCGTCCTGGGCTGGCCACTGCTGCCGGGGCGGGTCAAGAAGCAGCTCGGACTGGCGCCGGAGCCAGTCGTGCCGGATGCGCCCGAAGGGGTCGTCCGACTGGAGACGGTGGAATCGGTGGCACGCGGCACCGATGTCCAGCTGTTCACGGCGGTACCCGAGGGTTACGGCGATGGCGAGGGCCTCCCAGTGGTGGTCGTTCTTCACGGCGCCAGCGCCACCACCGCCGACTTCCAACCCGCTGGGCTGCCGCGCTTCCTCAGCGCCGCCGTCGCGGCCGGCGCGCCCCCGTTCGTCCTCGCCGGGGCCGACGGTGGTGTCCTGCAATGGGAGCCGCAGCCAGACGGCGACGACCCCCAGCGGATGGTCCTGGAGGAGATGCCGCGCTGGTTGGACGAGCGGGGTTTCGACGCCGCCCGTCGAGCGGTCTGGGGCTGGTCGATGGGTGGGTACGGGGCGCTGCGCCTCGCGCAGGTGGCCCCAGGCTGGTCTGCAGCCACGGCCGCGTTCAGTCCGGCGGTCTCCGACGGCGACGCCGTCTTCGCCGACGCCGCCGTGCTGCGGGACGAGGTGCTCGGTGTGTGGTGCGGCACCGACGACGGGTTCTTCCCGGCGGTCCAGGCCCTCGTTGCCGCGCTGCCCCGGAAGCCGGAGCAGGTGTCTTTCGGTCCCGGCGGGCACAGCCGCGTCTACTGGAACGACCACACGGTGGAGGCGTTCGCCTTTCTTGCCGGACATCTGCGCTGAGCGGGCGTGTGCGAGGATCGTCCAGTCGGGCTCGACCCGAGAACACGACGTCGACGAAGGGTTTTCCTGTGGCGGAGCAGCTGTACGCGACCCTGCGCACGAGTGCCGGCGACATCCGGATCGAGCTGTACCCGGACCAAGCGCCGAAGACGGTCGCCAACTTCGTGGAGCTCGCCGAGGGCGCCCGCCAGTGGACCGATCCGCGCACCGGCGAGACGACCACCGCAGCCTTGTACGACGGCACGAAGTTCCACCGCGTCATCCCGAACTTCATGATCCAGGGCGGCGACCCACTGGGAACCGGGACCGGCGGGCCGGGCTACCGATTCCCCGATGAGCCCCACCCGGAGCTGACGTTCGGCGAGCCCTACCTGCTCGCGATGGCCAACTCCGGCCCGAACACCAACGGCTCCCAGTTCTTCGTGACGGTGGCACCCACAACCTGGCTGAACTTCAAGCACACCATCTTCGGCAAGGTTGCCGACAGCGACGGGAGAGCCGTCGTCGACCGGATCGCGGCTACTCCGACCGGTGCGAACGACGCGCCCGTCGAGCCGGTGGTCATCGAGTCCGTGTCGGTCGAGCGCGTCGCCGGCTGACCGGGTCGCAACTTGACCGAGCCCAGCCCGGCTGACGGCACCGACCCGACCGCGGTTCCGTACTGCTTTCGGCACCCGGACCGAGAGAGCTGGATCCGGTGCACCCGCTGTGAGCGGCCGATCTGCCCCGACTGCCGCACGGATGCCCCTGTGGGGTTTCACTGCAGCGAGTGCATCCAGCAGTCGGGCCGCACGGTGCGCGAGGGCAAGACGGTCGCGGGCGGCCGAATCCGCCGTGATCCGGTCCGCGTCACCAAGATCCTGATTGCCGTCAACGTCGCGCTGTACGCGCTGCAGTACGTCAGCGGCGGTCGGGTGACCCGGGACTTCGCCATGCAGGGCTTTGCGGTGGCCGCAGATGGTGAGTACTACCGCCTGGTCACTGCGGCGTTCCTGCACGCCAGTCTCACCCACCTCGGCCTGAACATGCTCGCGTTGTGGATCGTCGGCGGTGCCGTGGAGTCCCGTCTGGGCCGGTGGCGCTACCTCACGGTCTACTTCGTGAGCGCTCTGGCGGGGTCGGTGCTGTCGTACGCGGTCGACCCCGCTGTCCAGGTGTCGGTGGGCGCATCCGGCGCAGTGTTCGGTCTGTTCGGTGCTTTCGCGGTGATGGCATACCGCCTACGGATCGACGTCGGCGGCATCATCGGGATCATTGCCATCAACGTGGTCATCGGGTTCGTCCCCGCCTTCAACATCAACTGGCGAGCCCACCTCGGTGGGCTGCTGGCGGGCGCGGTGCTGACCATGGTGATGGTCTTCACGCCCCAGCGGGCGCGAACCTGGGCCTCGGTCGCCGCGGCGGGGTTGATCGTCGCGACGTGCGTGGGTGCCACGGTGTGGCGCACCGACCACATCCAGGCGTGCCTGAACGCCGACAAGCCGATCGCGCAGTGCGATGTCTTGTTCTCCTGATCCTGTCCCCGCCCACTCGGGAGGTCGTCATGCGTGACGCCGTGATCGTCGCCGCCCTGCGGACCCCGGTGGGGCGTCGGAAGGGGGGCCTGTCCGGCATCCACCCGGCTGACCTGTCAGGGCGCCTTCTGCGGGAGGTGACGGAGCGAACCGGAGTCGACCCGGCGACCGTCGACGACGTGATCTGGGGCTGCGTGTCCCAGGTTGGGGAGCAGACGGCCAACCTCGGACGCAGTGCCGTCCTGGCCGCCGGCTGGCCGGAGACCGTTCCGGCGGTGACGGTCGACCGCCAGTGCGGGTCCAGCCAGCAGGCGGTGTCGTTCGCGGCCGCCGGCCTGGTGAGCGGCCAGTACGACGTGGTGGTCGCCGGCGGCGTGGAGTCGATGACCCGGGTGCCCCTGGGCATCGCCGCCTCGGTGGCGGGGGAGCCGTACGGTCCGGCCGCGTTGGAGCGGTACGCCGGACCGCTGGAAGCGGCGGGGCTCCCCACGTTCCACCAGGGAGTGGGGGCCGAGCTGATCGCCCGGCGCTGGGGGCAGACCCGCGACCAGCTCGACGCCTTCGCGCTGGAGTCGCACGCTCGGGCGGCCGCCGCGCAGGACGACGGCAGCTTCGACGAGGAGCTGGTGCCGGTGGAGGTCGATGGCACCCTGGTGACCCGCGACGAAGGGGTGCGCCGGGAGTCGACGTTGGCGGCGCTGGGTGCCCTCCCCACGCCGTTCGCGGACGACGGCGTGGTCACCGCGGGTTCGGCCTCGCAGATCAGCGACGGCGCCGCTGCCCTGCTGATGACGACCTCGGAGCATGCGGCTCGCCTGGGTCTGACGCCGTTGGCGAGGATCCACACCGCGGTCGTGGTCGGGGACGACCCGGTGCTCATGCTCACCGGGCCCATCCCCGCGACCGCCCGGGCCCTGGCGCGGTCCGGCCTGGCGCTGTCGGACCTCGACGTCTACGAGGTCAACGAGGCGTTCGCTCCGGTTCCGCTCGCGTGGTTGGCCGAGAC
Source organism: uncultured Actinomycetota bacterium (assembly GCA_963848085.1). Lineage (GTDB taxonomy): Bacteria > Actinomycetota > Actinomycetes > JAHEKZ01 > JAHEKZ01 > CAWKCE01. The sequence goes on along the minus strand of CAWKCE010000005.1, from coordinate 631,214 downwards.
GGGTGCCGATGCACGGCGTCTGAACCCGCTGGGCGGGGCTATCGCCTTGGGGCACCCCCTCGGCGCGACCGGCGCCCGACTGGCCACGACGCTGGTGCACCACCTGCGTCGCACCGGCGGGCGCTACGGCCTGCAGACCATGTGCGAGGGCGGCGGGCAGGCCAACGCGACCATCTACGAGCGGCTCAGCTGACCGCGGCCAGCTGCCTGTCCACAGGAGCTATCCCCAGTGTGGACGGAATGACACGGGTGTAAGTCCTGCTCGTCAGACCGTGGCCCGGCGGCGCTACTTCCAGCGCGTGGCCACCATGAGACCGCCGAAGACGAACCCGAACCCGATGACCAGGTTCCACCAGGAGACGGCCTCGATCGGCAGCGAGCCCGACGAGATGTAGTACACGACGATCCACGCCAGTCCCAGCAGGAACAGGGTCACCATGGTCGGCGCAACCCAGCGACCGCTCATCGCGGCCTTGCCTGTGGTGGCCTTGGGAGGCGGGGTGTAGTCGCCCTTCTTGCGCACACGGGACTTGGGCACGACTGGCGCTCCTTCTGTCGTCACTCGAACGGGCCGATGCGGGACCCAGGGGGCTCGGTCACGCAGGTCGAGCCCTTAGCGTAGACGGCCAGGGGCCGCGGATCCGACCGGACGGTGGCCCGAGGGAGGCGCAGTGGGCGAGCGGGCGACGGTCTGGCGGTGGGCGGTGCCCGTCGTGGGCGTGCTCGCCGGCCTGCTGTTCGTCACCACCGCCACGACCGCGCAGGGAACCGACCTGCGCGGCGAGAGGCTCACCGAGCTGGCCGATTTGATCCGCCTCGAGCAGGACCGGCTGCAGGTCCGCACGCAGGCGGTCGAAGACCTGCGCACCCAGGTGAACGGACTCGCCGCCGCGGCGGACGACCCGGAGACCGTCGAGCTCGCCCGCAGGGTCGCCCTCCTGGAGCCGGTTGCCGGCCTGCGTCCCGTGCGGGGCCCGGGTCTGACGGTCACGCTCACCGACGCCCCCGTTCCGCCGGAGGGTATCCCCGACGGCTACGGCCCGGATGACTACGTCGTGCACCAGCAGGACGTCCAGGCGGTCGTCAACGCGCTGTGGGCTGGGGGGGCGGAGGCGATCGCTGTCATGGACCAGCGGCTGGTCGCCACCGGGGCGGTCCGGTGCGTCGGCAACACGCTCATCCTGCACGGTCGCGTCTACGCACCCCCCTATACCGTCAAGGCCGTGGGCCCGGTCGACCAGATGCAGCGCGCCCTGGACGACGACGCCACTGTTGGTGCTTACCGGGTGTGGACCGACCTCGTCGGCCTGGGCTATGACGTCGACCGGGAACGGTCGCTCAGCGTGGCGGCCTACTCCGGCCCACAGGATCTCCAGCATGCGGAGCCGGCCACATGACCGTCGACGACCTGGAGAAGGTGTCGGAGCCGGGCCCACCGCGCCGCAGCGACCCGGTCCGCCTGGTCGCGCGAACCCTCGGCGAGCTGCTGATCACCGCAGGCATCCTGGTTCTGCTGTTCGTGGTGTACCAGCTGGTGTGGACCAACGTGCAGGCCGACCGGGAGGCCGCCCACGAGACGGCGGTGCTGCAGCAGCAGTGGGTCGAGCAGCCCACGCCGAAGGAGTTCGCGCGCCCGCTGCGTCAGGGGAAGGCGTTCGCCCTGATGTACATCCCGCGGCTGGGGAAGAAGTACGAGGTGCCGGTGGTGCAGGGTGTGGCCTTGGACGACCTGTCGAAGGGCGTGGGCCACTACCCCAGCTCCGCCCTCCCCGGACGCGTGGGCAACTTCGCGGTCGCTGGTCACCGGGCGACGAACGGGGAGCCCTTTGCGTATCTCGACCAGCTGCAGGCGGGGGACGCGGTCGTGGTCGAGACCAGCACGACGTGGTACACCTACGTCGTCGACGCCGGGTACATCGTCGCGCCGACCCAGGTGGAGGTCGTGGCACCGGTGCCGAACGACCCCCAGGCGGTCCCGACCGAGCGGCTGATCACGCTGACCACCTGCAACCCGCGATGGGACTCGTACGAGCGGCTGATCTTCAACGGCGCGCTCGTCGCTCAGCAACCGAAGTCCGAGGGTCGCCCTGCGGCCTTGGGGGGGTGACCGGTGTACCCGTGGATCTGGCGTCACCTGCCGGGGCCCACGGCTGCCCGCGTGGTGGTCGCGCTCGCGCTGGTCGCCCTCGTGGTGGCGGCACTGTTCCTGTGGGTCTTCCCATGGGTCGAGCCGTTCCTGCCGTTCACCGACGTCACCGTCGACGAGTCCGCCACAGGGGTTAGCCTGACCGGATCATGAGGGCGCGTGTTCTGGTCGTCGACAACTACGACAGCTTCGTCTACAACCTGGTCCAGTACTTGGCCCAGCTCGGCGCCGAGTGCGACGTCCGGCGGAACGACGCGGTGGCGCCTGACGAGGCGCTGTCCTATGACGGCGTACTGCTGAGCCCCGGGCCTGGGACGCCGGAGCTGGCGGGAGTGTGCGTCGCCATGGTGCAGGAGTGCGCCGGCCGGGTCCCGCTGTTCGGGGTGTGTCTCGGGCTGCAGTCGATCGCCGTTGCCTATGGGGCGACGGTGGACCGGGCTCCGGAGCTGCTGCACGGGAAGACGTCGAAGGTGCACCACCACGGCGAAGGGGTGCTCGCCGGCCTGCCCGACCCTTTCACCGCGACCAGGTACCACTCGTTGGCGGTCCAGCCGGAGACGGTGCCCGACGTCTTGTCGGTGACCGGGACGACCGGCAGCGGCGTGATCATGGCGATGCGGCATCGCGAGCTTGCCGTGGAGGGCGTCCAGTTCCACCCGGAGTCGGTCCTGACCGAGGGCGGGCACCGCATGCTCGCCAACTGGCTCGCGGTGTGCGGCGACGCGGAGGCCGTCCCACGCTCCACCCACCTCAGCCCGGTGCTCCTCCCCTGACCGCCATCGCGTCGCGCTAGGGGGTGGCGGTAGCGGTAGCGGTCGGTGTGGGCGTCGGTGTGGGGGTCGGTGTGGGCGGTGGCTCGGTGGCCACCGTGATCGTCACCACCGACCCCTGCCGGACCGGCGTGCCCTCAGTCGGCGTCTGCGCGATGACGGTGCCGGGGGTGTCGGTCGCGGACTCCTGGTCGATGACGACGACGTCGAACCCGCCGACGCTGACCAGCGTGGCTCGCGCTTGCGACTCGGTGTCGCCGACGACCCCTGGGACGCGGATCAGGCCGGTGCTGACCACCAGGTCCACCGCCGAGCCCTCGTCGACGAGGGACCCCTCGTTGGGCTTGGCCGCCAGGACCTGACCGGCCGGCGTGTCGGAGTTGCGGTCCTTCAGGTCGCCAAGGACGAGACCAGCGTTGTTCAGGGCCGTGATGGCGTCACCTTGGGACAGCCCGACCAGCGTTGGCACCTCGACCTGTTCCGGGCCACTCGACACCGTGAGGTCAACCGCCCCGCCTTCCTCGAGCTCCGCCTGCGGAAGCGGGTTCTGGGCGAGCACGGTGTCCTTGTCCGCCTCGTTCGCCTGTGGGGTGATCTGCCCGACGATCAGCCCCTTCTCCTCGAGCAGCTGGGTGGCCTCGGCCAGCGGCAGCTGACGCACGTCGGGGACGCGGACCTTGTTGCCGCTGCCGCCGAACAATGCCCAGGCCGCGAAGCCGAACAGGGCCAGGACCGCCACGGCCGCCAGACCTAGGGCGACATAGGTACCGGTTCGACGCTTCGAGTCGTCCCGCGCCGGTGCAGCGGCGATCGCCGCGATCGGCTGCGTGACGGGCTCGGCCATCACCGGGGGTGCGGCGACAGTCGTTCCTAGCTCCGACCGACGGATGTCGTCGCGCATCTCCGCGGCGGACTGGTACCGGTTCTCCGGGTTCTTGGCCAGCGCTTTCATGACAATCGCGTCGACTCCGGCGTCAATGTCCGCCGTCTGGACCGACGGCGCGATCGGCATCTCCCGGACATGCTGGTAGGCCACGGCCACCGGGGACTCGCCCTGGAACGGCGGCCGGCCGGTCAACAGCTCGTAGAGCAGGCAGCCGGCCGAGTAGATGTCGGACCGCGCGTCCACGGTCTCGCCGCGAGCCTGCTCCGGCGACAGGTACTGGGCGGTTCCGAGCACGTTGGCGGTCTGCGTCATGGTGGCAGCGGAGTCCTCGACCGCCCGGGCGATGCCGAAGTCCATCACCTTGACCTGCCCGGCAGGCGTGAGCATGACGTTGGCGGGCTTGACGTCGCGGTGCACGATGCCGTGCCGGTGGCTGTAGTCCAGTGCAGCGAGGACGCCGTCCATGATCTCCAGAGCCCGGGACGGAAGCAGGCGCTGTCCCGAGCGCAGCAGGTCCCGCAGGGTCTGGCCCTCGACGTACTCCATGACGATGTACGGCACCCGCGCGCCGTCGAGCGTGTCCTCGCCGGTGTCGTACACCGCCACGATCGATGGGGCGTTCAGCGAGGCAGCGGACTGCGCCTCTCGCCGGAATCGCGACTGGAAGACGTGGTCTCGGGCGAGGTCGCTACGCAGCATCTTGACCGCGACCGGACGGTTGAGTCGGGTGTCCAGCCCCTTGCGGACCTCGGCCATGCCGCCCTGGCCGAGGACCTCGCCCAGCTGGTAGCGGTCGCCGAGCGTCCGCTGCGCCGGGCCTCCGGGGGTGTCGCTGCCGTCGTTCACTTCAGAATCGCCTCCATCACTGCTCGGGCAATCGGTGCTGCCACCGCGCCCCCCGTTGCCTGGTTCCCCAAGCGTCCACCGTTCTCCACGAACACCGCCACGGCCACCTGCGGTGCGTCAGCCGGCGCGAACGCCATGAACCACACGTGCGGGGGTCGTTTTCCGTCCTGCGCGGTCCCGGTCTTCCCGGCCACGGATACCCCGGGGATGGCGCCATTGACACCCGTCCCGGTGGTCACCACGGCCACCATCATGTCGGTCAGCTCGGCGGCGACCGCGGGGGTCACCGCTCGGGACAGCTCCGCAGGCTCCGTGGCGGACAGCACCGACAGGTCAGGCGCCTGCTCCTCGGCCACCAGGTAGGGCTTCATGACCACACCCTGGTTGGCAATCCCCGCGGCGACCATCGCCATCTGCATCGGCGTTGCCCGCACGTCGTACTGGCCGATCGCGCTCTGCGCCGTCTGCGGAGCGTTCAGGTCGGGTGGGTAGATGCTGGGAACGACCGGCAGGGGGACCGCCAAGGGGCGGTTGAAGCCGAACAGCGCCGCCTGTTTGCGCAGTGCGGTGTCACCGAGGTCGAGCCCGATCTGGGCGAACGCGGTGTTGCACGAGATGGCCAGCGCCTGAGTGAGTGTCAGGCGCCCGCCGAGGCATGGGCTGTCGAAGTAGTTGGTGATGACGCGGTCGGTGTCCGGCAGATTCAGTGCGGCCGGTCCGGGGACGACTGTGTCGGGGGAGTACTGACCGCTGGACAGCGCGGCTGCGGACACGACCACCTTGAACAGCGAACCCGGGGGGTACAGCTGGGTGGTCGAGCGGTTGATCAGCGGATCCTCGGGGTTGGCAACCAGTGCGTCGTACGTCTTGGACACCGCGGTCGGGTCGGGCACCGCTAGCTCGTTGGGGTCGAACGACGGTGAGGAGACCATCGCCAGGATTGCCCCGGTCTGCGGGTCGAGGGCGACCACCGCCCCCTCCTGGCCGCCGAGCCCGTCGTAGCCGGCTCGCTGGGCGTCGGCGTCGATGGTGAGCAGGACATTGCCACCTTGGGGCTCTCTGCCCGTGAACAGGTTGGTGAGCCGGTCAACGAAGAGCCGGTTGTCCGTGCCCGCCAGCAGGCTGTTCTCTGATCGCTCGATGGCGGTGGCGCCGTAGACGGAGTAGTAGCCGGTGATGGGGGCGAACAGCGGCCCGTCGCTGTACGTGCGGAGATACTTCAGCCGGTCGGCGGTCTCGACGGACTTGGCGACCGCGCGCCGACCCACCAGGATCGACCCGCGCTCGTGGTCGTACTCCTCGATGATGAGGCGACTGTTCCCGGCCCGGTTGCGGAGTGCGTCGTTGTTCACGACCGCGATGTAGTTCGCATTGAGCAGCAGGGCAAGGAACAACGCCCCGACCAGCAGCGCGGAGCGGCGGATGGTGGTGTTCACCGGGTACTCGCCGGTGTCGGCCGCGTCGGTCTCCTGGCTGCGTCACTCACCCGCATGAGCAGGGCGACGAGCATCCAGTTGGCCACCAGCGACGACCCGCCGTACGACAGGAACGGAGTGGTGAGCCCGGTGAGCGGGATCAGCTTGGTCACCCCGCCGATCACGACGAACACCTGGAGGCCGACCGCGAGGGACAGGCCGGCCGCCAGCAGCTTGCCGAACGGGTCGCGAACCGCGACTGCCGTCCGCAGGCCTCGCTCGACGATCACTGCGTACAGCACGATGATCGCCATCAGCCCGGTGAGCCCGAGCTCCTCGCCGAACGCTGTCGCGATGAAGTCGGTCTTGGCAAACGGGACAAAGTCCGGGTGACCTTGCCCGATGCCGACACCGAGCAGCCCACCGGTGGCGAGCCCGTACAGGCTCTGCGCGATCTGGTACCCGTCCCCGGTCTCGTCGGTGAACGGGTCGAGCCAGATCCCGACGCGGAGCTGGACATGGCTGAACGCTTGGTAGGCCACCGTGGCTCCAAGGGTGAACAGCACTGCCCCGATCGCCAGCCACGAGACCCGCTCGGTAGCGATGTAGAGCAGCATCACGAACAACCCGAAGAACAACAGTGAGGTCCCCAGATCGCGCTGGAAGACCAGGACGGCCAGGCTGGCGACCCACGCGAGCAGAATCGGACCGAGGTCCCGGCCCCTCGGTAGGTCGATACCGAGCACTCGGCTGCGCGCGAGCGCAAGAACGTCGCGTTTCTGCACGAGGTACCCGGCGAAGAAGACGATGAGGACGATCTTGGCGACCTCGGCCGGCTGGAAGGACAGCGAGATCGCACCGAGGTCGACGCGAATCCAGATGCGCGCCCCGTTGATCTCGGTGCCGATCACCGGCAGGAGCGGCATGACGAGCAGCGCCATTCCCACCAGCATTGCGGTGTACGTGTAGCGCTGCAGGACGCGATGGTCGCGGATCACCAGGAGGACCAGGACGAACAGAAGCGTGCCGAGCAACGTCCAGCCGAGCTGCGGGGTGAAGTCGGTGTCAGCCGCGGTGACGCCGCTGCCGTCGGCGAGGTCGAGGCGGTGGATCATCGCCAGGCCCAAACCGTTGAGCAGCGTGACGACGGGCAGGAGCACCGGGTCGGCGTATGGGGCAAGTCTTCGCAGCGCGACGTGGGCGACCACGATGCAGGAACCCAGTGTCACTGCGAACGGCACGAACTGCGGCCCGAGCGCGTCCAGCACGACGAGGTCGGCTTGGGCGAACGCCAGCAGGCTGAGCCCGTAGCCAAACAGCAGCAGCATCAGCTCGGTGCCCCGGCGGCGGCGCGGGCTCTGCTGGCGAATGGTGGCCGGGGCGACCGGCGAGTCGACGCTCACGGCGACTCCGGGCAGCCCGCGGGCGGTTTGGCCGCCGCGCACGCCAGCGCTTCTTCCTGCAGCCGCTGGACGATCGCATCCGCGTCGTCGGGGCCGCGCGCCGGGATGGTCGTAGCCAGCTGCTCCTGCTCGAACTCGGGAAGCTCGGCGACGAGCAGGTCGGTCTGCGAGACGAGCTCGGAGAACTTGATGCCGAACAGCTGCTCGGCCGGACCGCGGTAGACGGCGACGACGACACCGGCGTCCGTCTCTGACGTGGCGACGAAGTACTGCTGACGCGCCCACGCATACCAGCCGAAGAGGGCACCGACGATCACGCCGACCACAAGCATGCCCAGCGCAGTCAGCAGGACGACCCGCCGACGATGGCGTCGGCTCGAGCGCACCATTGGAGCGGCTGCTGAGCCCGCGACGAGTGCGGCCGCCCGGCCGGCAGGAGTGTCGGGAAGCTGCAGTCTCCGCGAGGCGCGACGCTGGCTGACGGCACCGACCGCCAGGGCGGAGTCCTCCTCGACGACGTCGTCCTCGTCAGAGGCGTCGAAGTCGACGGGGACGACGTCAGCGATCACACACGTCACGTTGTCCGGCCCACCGCCCTTCAGGGCCAGGGCAACCAGGGTGTCGACAGCGTCCTGCGGGTCGACGTGCGAGGTGAGGGTCTCGGCGATGGTCTCCTCGGAGACCACACCGGACAGCCCGTCGCTGCACACCAGGAGACGATCACCGCTCTCGAGCTCGCGCACCGACAGGTCCGGCTGCGCCGGATGGGTTCCGTCGAGGGTCCGAGTCAGAATGCTGCGCTGCGGGTGCGTCTGTGCCTCGTCCTTGGTGAGCCGACCGGCGTCGATGAGGCTCTGCACCAGGGTGTGGTCGCGCGTGATCGGACCCAGCTCTCCGCCGCGCATGAGGTAGGCCCGCGAGTCGCCGATGTGCAGCAGACCGAGCCGGGACCCGGAGCGCAGAAGGGCGGTGAGCGTGGTGCCCATCCCGCTCAGCGTCGGCTGCGCGTCGACGAGCGCAGCGAGCTGTTCCTCGGCTCGCTTGACCGCCTGGGCGAGGGCCTCGAGGAGGTCGCTGCCGGGGTCGTCGTCGTCCAGCCGCGCGAGCGCGGCGACCGCGACCGAACTGGCGACCTCGCCGGCTGCGGCTCCGCCCATGCCGTCGGCGACGACCAGGAGGTGGGTTCCCGCGTAGCCGGAGTCCTCGTTGTTGTCGCGCACCAGCCCGACGTCGGACGCGGCGGCGAAATGCAGGGTGAGGGTGGTCACTCCTACCGCCGCAGCTCGAAGACGGTCTTGCCGACGCGGATCGGGGTGCCGGGCGAGACGACGGTGGGCGCCGTGAGGCGCATCCGGTCGAGGTAGGTGCCGTTTGTGGACCCCAGGTCCTCCACGACCCACACGCCCTCGTGGGGGTACAGCCGTGCGTGGCGGTTGGATGCGTAGTCGTCGTTCAGCACCAGAGTCGAGTCGCTGGCGCGACCGATCGTGATGGGAGCCCCGGCGAGCGAGATCTCGGTGCCCTTCAATGACCCTTCGAGCACGACCATGACGCGGGGTGCCCCGCGCTTGGCCCGCGGCTGCTTGGGCTGTTTCGGGGGTTGGCCCTTGGGCGTGCTGGTGGCGCTCCGCGCCGGCTTGGGGGTGCGTGGCTGCGCGGTCGCGCTTCGACTGATCCGCTGGCCGAACAGGTCGGAGCGCATGACGCCGGCCAGCGTCAAGATGAACGCCCACAGCACCGCCAGGAAGCCGAGCCGGATGACGGTGAGGGTGAGCTCGGACACCGCTAGGCCCCGTACCTGAACACCATGGTGCTGCTGCCGACCATCACCGACGTCCCGTCGACGAGGTCGGCCTCGTCGACGCGGATGCCGTCGACGATGGTGCCGTTGGTCGAGCCCAGGTCACTCACGGTGGGCGTGGGGCTCAGCCGGATGATGGCGTGCCGTCGTGACACTCCTGCATCGTCGATGCGAACGTCCGCATCGGTGCCCCGGCCGATGATGACCTGGTCGGAGGTGAGCGGGATGCTCCTGCCGCCGGTCTCCAGCCGGACGTTGGGGAGTAGCGGCGTGGCCGGTATGTCACCGGGGACGGCTTCACTCACCACGCGGAAGACCCCGGTCTCGAGGGCCTCAGACTCCTGGAGCGTGACTGCCACCGGACCGACGAGCGCGTAGCCCTGCTCCCCGGCATGCTCCCGGACGACGTCGGCGAGCTCGGTGGACAGGGGCACCAGATACGTCGCCAGCCGTTCGAAGTCGCTCGGGCCGAGCTCCACGTGGAACTCGTTGGGCACCATGGTTCGGCCGCGACCGACGATCGCGGCCTTGTCGTCGCACTCCCGTTGCAGGGCGCTGGCGATCTCGACGGGCTGGACCTCGGCCTTGAACGCGCGCGCGAACGCGCCGCTGACCAGGCGGTCGATGCGACGCTCGAACCGGTCGAGAACGCCCATCGTCACCTCCCTGTCAGGCTCGGAGAACACCCACGCGCTGTGGCGACGGGACCGTCCGACGATCGTAGCCAGCGGTCCAGGGTGCCTCGTCCCGCCGCGCTGGCCGCCCTTTCCCCGGTGATAACCTGAGCGGGCTTCTCTGAGCGCGAGTGGCGGAATAGGCAGACGCGCACGGTTCAGGTCCGTGTGCCCGAAAGGGCATGGGGGTTCAACTCCCCCCTCGCGCACGACCACGAGACCCCCGACCAGCCCGATCACGGTCGGGGGTCTCGCCGTCCCCCCACCGGACCTGCGGTCGGCGACCGTGGGTCGCCGGACGTGACATCCGGCCCTGACCTGTCGGACAGCTGCTCACTAGCGTCGACAGTGAGCCGGATGTCCGAGGAGGCCTCCGATGACCACTGAGACGCTGTCGTCGTACCCACAGGAAGCGCCACCGAAGGATCGGCCGTCCCGGCCGTCCCGGCCGTCGCGCCGGTTCGGCTACGTCGTCGCGGTCGTGGTCAACCTGGCGATCCTGGTAGCGGTGAACCGGTGGCCAGGTTGGGATGCCGTTCCCTTCCTCACCCTCGACACCGAGAGCGTGGTCGGCTTGGTCAACGCCTCGCTGGTGATCTCGGTGATCGTCAACGTCGTCTTCCTCGCCTACGACCCCCGCTGGTTCAAGGCGCTCGGCGACGCGCTGACCGCGGCCGTGGGCTTCGTCGTAACGTGGGCGATCCTGGTCGTCTTCCCGTTCGACTTCAGCGCCTACGGGTTCGACTGGGCAGCCCTCACCCGGTTCGTGCTGGTGATCGGGATCGTGGGCTCGCTGGTCACGGTCGTGGTGAACCTCGTGTCGTGCGCCCGTCAGCTGGCCCAGGGTGGGCGATCCGCGGGAAACGGGTGGTAGACCGGTCGTTCTCGGCACCGGCGCGCTCCGCGGCCCGACTGGCAGGATTCAGTCGTGCCTGATGCTTCCGCCTTCCACCACGTCACCTTGTCCGTCACGGACGCCGAGGCCAGCGCGGTCTGGTACTGCCGGGCGCTGGACGCAGAGGTGGTGGCGCGCCGCGAGGGCGACAGCTGGCGTCGAGTGCTCGTGCGCAGCCACGGGGGCGTCGTGGTGGGGCTGACTCAGCACGACGCGACCGCCGATGGCGACCGGTTCGAGCCGACGAGGGTGGGACTCGACCATCTGTCCGTCGCCTGCCGCGATGCCGCCGAGGTCGAGGCCTGGTCAGAGCATCTGGCGGGCGTCGGAGTCAGCAGGGGCGAGATCCGCTGGGAGGCCTACGGGACGACCGTGGTGGCAAAGGACCCGGACGGCATCGCGCTGGAGTTCTTCGCGTCCACCGGGTAGGAGACTGGGTCCGGTGGCACCTGCGTCTCGCGGCGACACCTGTCAGGCGTCGAAGCGGTAGGTCACGCGGTCCATCACTGGGGAGAAGCCGAGCCTTGGGTACAGCGCGTTCGACGTCGGGTTGGCCAGGTCGGTGAACAGGAGCACCTCGGTTGCGCGCTCCTGGGCGGCCGTGGCTGCGGCGGCCGTGGCGCCGGCGGCGTACCCGTGACGGCGCAAGCCCGCGGGCGTGTAGACGGGGCCGATCCGAACTGCGCCCACAGCCGGCACGGAGATGCCCGCCATCGACACCGGCGTCCCGTCCGGAGTGCACCACAGGCGGCAAGCGTCGCGGGCGAGCAGCTCCGCCACTGCGGCCGCGGGGTCGTCGACCAGGTCCGGCCCGGGGATTTCGTCGTGGAAGGCGCGCCACCAGACGACGAGCACGTCGAGGTCCTCGGAGGTGGCCGCTCGAGCGTAGCCATCCGGCGCTGGGTCGGGAGGTGTGAGCTCCCCGAGGCGGAACAGACGCGTCCTCATGCTGACCGATGCCGTGCCACCGCGCACCTTCGACCACTCGGCGGCCATTTTCGTGGCCAGTGCCTCGGGGGCGTTCACGCGGGTGAGCCGGTCGCCCAGTGCCTCGACCAGCGGCTGGAGGGCGGCGTCGGGGAGAACCTCCAGCAGAACCGCGTGCGGCGGGGTGATCGAGAACCCGCCGGTCACCGAGCCGTCCGGCTCGACCCAGTAGCCGTAGCTGTCGGCGTGGGGGGCGTCTGGCGAGCGCGCCAGCGCCCTCTCGATCACCGTGAGGCCGATGGTGTGCGCGGCCGGGTCGGCGGCCATCAACGGGCCGACCAGGTCGCCGAACGTCCGCACGTCGTTGGTCAGCTGCCAGGTCACCCCACCATCGTCTCGCCACTGTGAGAAGGCGTCGAGCCCGTTCCTCGGGACGGGACCCATCCCGAGGAGGGTCGGGACCTTCGGCCGTAGGGCGCGGACCCGAACCCGTCGACGCTCAGGGGGTGACCGACACCACGACGACGACGTCGACCGGCTGGCTCGCGGGGATCGCAGCCTCGGCCGTGATCGGCATGGCCGCGACGACGATCCAGATCGTGGAGCGCATCGCGCTGGCCGAGGACCCCAGCGCCGGACTGCTGTGCGACATCAACGGCACGTTTGCCTGCGGGAGCGTCCTCACCGCCTGGCAGTCGAGCGTCTTCGGCCCGATCCCCAACTCCGTCATCGGCCTGACCGTCTTCACGGTCATGTTGGCGGTGTCCGGAGCGGCACTGCTCGGCTCTCGGCTGGCCAAGCCGGCGTGGGGCGTGGCGACTTTCCTCGCCGGCTTCATGGCTGCGTTCACCGTCTGGTTCCTCGCGCAGACCACGTTCGCAATCGCGCGGATCTGTCTGTACTGCCTGGTCATCGGGACGATGGTCACCGTCGTCAATGCCGCGTGGTGGCGGGTGGGCTATGCCGCGGGGTTCCTCGACGGCAACCGGCCCCTCCGCGCCGCGGGCGCGCTAGTGCGAGGCGGCACGGACCTTCTGCTGTGGACCGGGCTGGCGGCGATCGTGGCGGCCATGATGGTCGCTGGGTTCGCGTTGGACTGAGCTGTCCAGGCGGGAAGGGGCTCATGAAGGTACGACCGGCCGCGGAAGCTGACCTGGACGGCATCACTGCGGTTGCGGAGCTGGTAGGTCAGGGTGCAGAGGGCGGCGGCGGTGACCGTCGTTACCTCCGTCATTTCATGGCGGTGGGCCGACTGGGCGTGGCAGAAGTAGCCGGTGACGTCGTGGGCTACGTCGCGTCTCGACGTGTGGGGTCAGCCGACATGCTCGGCGACCTGTTCATCCACCCTGACCACCGCGGGCGGGGCGTGGGCGGCGCCCTGCTGGCGGCGGCCTGGACCGATGCACCGCACCGGCAGACCTTCAGCTCGCTGGACCCGGCCGCGCTCCCCTTGTATGTGCGGGCGGGGATGACGCCGCGTTGGCCCCTGCTGTACCTGGCCGGTGACGTCGGCGCCCTGCCACCTGTCGAGGGGGTCAGCGTCTCGGAGGTGGACGCGGCGACGGCGTCGTCGCTCGAGGAGGGTCTGACCGGACAGGACCGTGCCGACGACTATCGCTACTGGTCCCAGCGGACGTCCGGGAAGTGCCTGGTGGCGGCCCGGGGCGAATTGGTCTTGGGAGTCGCCGCAGTCGGGGGAGAGGGTGGCGGGTTCGGCATATCCCATCTCGTCGGCGCCACCAGTCAAGCCGATGCGGTGCTCGCTGTCCTCGGCTCGCTGAACCGCAGGGCCGTTGTCACCCTGCCGGGCCCACACCCCGCGCTCCCCCAGCTGCTCGCAGCCGGTTGGCGGGTCGAGTACACCGACATCTACCAGTCCACCGACGGATCGCTCATCGATACGCAGTCCGTGTGTCCACATCCGGGTCTGGCGTGACGATCATGCGGAGGTACCCGAAGGAAATGCACGGCGCGGTCGGTGCCACCCCCTCGTGTGGCACCGGCTGCGCCGTGCAGTTGTTGTTTCGGCGCGAGAGCGCGTTGATCACTCCGCCAGCCGGGTGAAACGGGGAGGATGACGTCGTGCGAACCGTGACAGCCGAGGTTGCCGCCGCCGCAGTGGCGGCCCTGCCGCCATCCCCGCGGATCATCGTCAGCGGGAATGTGGCGACACCGTGGCACGTCGTCCGTGCGATCGACGCCGCCGTGCCGGAGTACACCCTGTTCGCGCTCAACGCGCAGCAGGGCATCCCGACGCGCGAAGGCGTCACGCTCGAGACGTGTTTCGTCGGACCGGGGATGCGGCACCGCCCCAACCTGCGCTACGTGCCGTCGCGCCTTTCGCTGGCCCCGGCGTTGTTCACCCGGACCCTGCCACCGGACGTCGTCGTCGTGCACACGTCGTCTCCGCGGGACGGGACGGTATCGCTCGGGATTGAGGTGAACCTGCTGCCGGCCGCCATGGAGGCGGTACGCAGCAGGGGCGGTCTCCTGGTTGCGCAGTCGAACCCGGCGATGCCGTACACGTACGGCGACGGTGTCTATCCGCTGGCCGACTTCGACTTCGTGGTCGAGGTGGACCAGCCCTGGGAGTCCGTCGCCCCGTCACCGCTGGACGACTGCTCGCGGGAGATCGGCCTGCGGGTCGCGTCGATGGTCGAGGACGGCTCGACGCTGCAGATGGGGATCGGTGCGGTACCTGACGCCGCACTGCAGCAGCTGGGGAACCGGCGCGGCCTGCGGATCTGGAGCGAGATGTTCAGCGACGGGGTCCTGCACCTCGACACCGTCGGTGCACTTGACCCGGAGGCACCGCTGGTCGCCTCGTTCCTGTTCGGCTCGCCCGAGCTCTACCGGTGGGTGGACCGGAACCCACGGGTGCGGGTGAAGCGCACCGAGAAGGTGAACGACCCAAGCGTCATCTCCAAGAACCCGTCTTTGGTGTCGGTCAACTCGGCACTTCAGGTCGACCTGTTCGGCCAAGCGAACGCCTCCCGGATCAGCGGGCGCATCTACTCCGGGTTCGGGGGACAGAACGACTTCATCGTCGGCGCCATGCACTCCCCGGGGGGAAAGGCGCTGATCGCGCTCCGGTCGTGGCACCCACGGGCCAACGTGTCGACGATCGTGCCCCTCATCGACGAGCCGGTCACGTCGTTCCAGCACAGCGCGGTGGTGACTGAGCACGGGGTGGCCGAGATCTGGGGCCATTCACAGACGGCTCAGGCGCGACACTTGATCGAGCAGGCGGCGCATCCGGATGTCCGGGAGGAGCTGTGGGAGGAGGCCGACGCCCTCGGGCTCACGTAGCCGCGGAACCGGCCACCGAGCTCAAGGACGGCTCGGTCAGCCAGGACATCACGTCCAGCGCTGACCAGCCGTCTTTGTGGCGCTCCAGCAGCCCGGCCAGCTGGACGCGGTCTGAACCGAGCGTCACCAGGTAGGGCTCGACATCGCTGTCACCCCGCAGCTGTGCCAGCCCGGCGGTAGCCGCCAGCCCGTTGCACAGGCACATGCGACCGAGCGTGTCCTCGGCGTCGCCGCCCTTGCGGACGTAGGCGTCCACCGGCTCGGACGCGCAGCGGTATCCCACGGAGCCGTTCTCGCGGCGATACGCGGTGCGCAGGTAGCTGAGGTCGCAGATGCGGTCCCGCGATCCGTAGGTGGTGGGGTCAGCGACGGTTCCCGGCATCTGGGCGACCTTGAACGGGAAGCCGGTCGGGCTGGCCAGCGGGTCGGTGCGCACCCGGAGGTTGTCAGCGCGGACGCGTTCCCGCAGGACCGTCCGTACCGGGGGCGTCATGCCGGACTCGTCGGACAATGCGAAGGCGGTGCCGATCTGGACGCCGACCGCGCCCGCCTCCTGGGCCTCACGCAGCCGGTCTGGGGTGGCGTAGCCACCCGCGACCCAGAACGGCAGCCCGATGGTGTCGATCTTGGTCAGGTCAACCTCGTCGCGCGGGCCGTAGATGGGCTCGCCACCGTCGTCCAGCTCGAGGCGGCGGGGCGGGGCGTTGTGGCCGCCAGCACTCGGCAGCTCCACCACGAATCCGTCCGGTCGGGTGGTCTCGTCGCGCGCGAGGTAGG
The DNA here is from genome assembly GCA_963848085.1 of uncultured Actinomycetota bacterium. Taxonomy (GTDB): domain Bacteria; phylum Actinomycetota; class Actinomycetes; order JAHEKZ01; family JAHEKZ01; genus CAWKCE01. The sequence goes on along the minus strand of CAWKCE010000005.1, from coordinate 615,365 downwards.
TGCCCAAGATGTTGGACGACACGATGGCCAGGAAGAACGGTCGTTTGAGCGGCGCGGTCAGGCCGGGGACGACCTCCGCCGGGTCCAATGTGATGCTCCACGACTCGCCCGTCTGGGATCCGGCGACATCGATGGGCAGGGAGACCGGGTGACAGTCAGCCAGCCCGTTGAGCACCCGCGGCAGGTGCGTCGGCACGCCCGCACCCACCAGGACGAAGTCGACGTCAGCCAGGACCGCGCCGAGCAGAGCTGCCGGTGTCCACAGCTGGACCTTCTCGAGCAGGTTGATGCCGACGACGCCGTCATGGCCGGTCTTGGCCAGGGCCACCTGGACGTAGGCGCCGAGGGCGGTGAGCCGAACCGGGCCCGACTTCTGGTTGAGGTCGAGCTTGGGGTTGGGTCGGTAGGCCTTGCCCGGGGCACGGCCGCCGTCGAGGAAGTACCGGTCCACCGTCTCGGCGACGAACGCCTGGTCGGGGTAGCCGGCCATGGCCTCCCGGACTTCGCCGGTGGGGTCACCGTCCTGGAGCCAGCGCGCGAGCAGCAGGTCGGGAGCGACCCCGGAGATGACGCCGAGTCCTCCGGCCGCGGCGACGGTGCGCGCCAGTCGGTAGGACGAGATGTTGACGCCCATGCCGCCTTGGATGACGGCGGGCAGGACGGGCGGGACGGCTGTGGGCATGCAGAATCCTCGATCCGGGCTGGCAACCTACGCCACCGTAGCCTACGGAGGCGTAGGTTGACACATCCAGCGTCGTCGCCGCCCGTCTGGCGGCCTCGTGAGCCACCATGGGTGCCATGCCCGAGCTGCCCGAGGTCGAGGCCCTGGCTGTCTTCCTGCGGGAGCGGCTGGTGGGCCGGGTGGTGGCAGGGGTGGACGTCGCCTCCATCAGCGCGCTGAAGACCTTCGACCCGCCGGTCACGGCCCTGGGAGGGCTGGCCGTCACTGCGGTGGATCGCCACGGCAAGTTCCTCGACATCGACGTCGACGGCCTCCACCTGGTGGTGCACCTGGCCCGCGCCGGATGGGTGCGCTGGCGCGACGAGGTGCCGACCTCGCCGATCCGGCCCAGCGGGCGCAACCCGCTGGCGCTCCGGCTTCGGCTCGACGACGGCACGGGCATCGAGCTGACCGAGGCCGGGACGAAGAAGAAGCTCGCGGTGTACGTCGTGCGGCAGCCTGGCGACGTCCCGGGTGTGCAGCGCCTGGGCCCGGACCCGCTGCAATCGGAGTTCGACGTCGCGGCGTTCGCGAGGGTCCTGCAGGCGCACCCCCGAACCCAGCTGAAGGGCCTCCTGCGGGACCAGTCGGTGCTGGCCGGGGTGGGCAACGCGTACAGCGACGAGGTGCTGCACGTCGCGCGGCTGTCGCCGTTCAGGTTGGCCGATTCGTTGTCGCCGGAGGAGGTTGCCAAACTCCACGAGGCCCTCGTGACCACGTTGCGCGATGCGGTGGCGCGGTCCAGCGGTCTGCCGGCGGCTGAGCTCAAGGACGACAAGCGCGCCGGCATGCGCGTGCACGGCCGGACCGGCCAGCCGTGCCCGGAGTGCGGTGACGCGGTGCGCGAGGTGTCGTTCGCCGACTCGTCCCTTCAGTACTGCGCGACCTGTCAAACGGGTGGTCGGCCGCTGGCTGACAGGCGTACCTCGAAGTTCCTGAAGTAGCGGGGTCCATCGGCCGGGTCGCTGGCTAGGGTTCCTGCGTGTCCTTGGTGGCGTCGCTTGCCGCAGTCGTTGGTGCCGACCACGTCCTCACCGACCCGGACCGGTGCGTGGCGTTCGGGACGGACTGGACCCGACGGTGGTCGGTCACCCCGCAGGCCGTCGTTCGACCGGGAAACACTGACGAGGTGTCCGATGTCGTCGGCTGGTGCGCCGCGCAGGGGGTCGGCGTGGTTCCGCAGGGCGGCAACACCGGACTCGTGGGCGGGTCGGTGCCCAACCGCCGGGAGCAGATCGTCCTGTCGACGCAGCGCTTGACGACGTCTGGACGCAGTGGACGAGGTCAGCCGGCAGGTGACCGTCGGTGCCGGTGTGACCATCGCCGCGGTCGAGGCGCACGCCGCGAAGGCCGGCCTGGCCTATGGCGTCGACCTGGCGTCCCGGGACTCGGCGACGGTCGGAGGCACGCTTGCCACCAACGCCGGTGGCGTCCGGGTAGTGGTCCATGGGGACAGTCGGGCCCAGCTGCTCGGCCTCCAGGTGGTGCTTCCCGACGGCAGCGTCATGGATCACCTGGCAGGGCTGCCGAAGGACTCGGCCGGGTACGACCTGTCCGGGCTCCTCGTCGGCAGCGAGGGGACGCTCGGCGTCATCACCGCGGCCCGGCTGCGGCTCGTTCCCCCGCTGCCCGTCGACCGGACGACCGCACTGCTCGGTGTCGCATCCGTGCCGGACGCCCAGGCGCTGCTCGACCAGCCCGGGGTGTTGGCCGCTGAGCTGGTGGCCGGCACGTCGATGGAGCTGGTCTGCGAGGTGACCGGGCTGCCGTTCCCGCTGGCCCGACGCTGGCCGTTCTACGTCCTGGTCGAGACGGCCGCAGCACCAGTGATGGCAAGTGACGTCGACGCGGTCGTGGACCGACGGGTGTGGGCCTACCGGGAGCGACTGACCGAGGCGGTGGCGACGCTCGGCGTGGTCCACAAGCTCGATGTGGCCGTGCCGCGCCACCGACTCTCCGAGCTGGTGGACCGGCTGCCCGACGCCTGGGCGCCCTTCGACGGCTTCGTGTTCGGCCACCTTGCCGAGGCCAACCTGCACGTCGAGATCGTGGGCGCCGCACCGGACGACGAGGAGGTAGACGCGCGGGTCCTGCGCCTGGTCGCGCAGCTGGGGGGAACCATCAGTGCGGAGCACGGGGTAGGTCGAGCCAAGGCGAAGTGGCTCGGGCTGTCCCGCTCGGACGCCGAGCTGGCCGCCATGCGTGGGATCAAGAGCGCCCTCGATCCGCGTCGGGTGATGAACCCCGGTGTGCTGCTGGGCTGATGGGCCGCCGGCTGCCACCATGGTCCGACCATGAGCAGCTCGCGGCCGGGACGACCTTTGGTGGTCGCACACCGTGGTGCGTCCGATCTCGCGCCGGAGCACACGTTCGCCGCGTACCGCACGGCGATCGAGGACGGAGCCGACGGGCTCGAGGCAGACGTGCGCCTCACGGCAGACGGCCACCTGGTGTGCGTGCACGACCGCCGTGTCGACCGGACGTCGAACGGGCGTGGGGTGCTGTCGGTGCTCGAGCTGTCGGACCTGGAGGAGCTGGACTTCGGGTCGTGGAAGGAGAACTGGGACGACTATGAGGAGCCGGACCGGGACGAGGACCGACGGCAGGTCCTGACCCTCGAGCGGTTGATCCAGTTCGCCGTGGATGCCGACCGTCGCGTCGAGCTGTCCATCGAGACGAAGCACCCGACGAGGTATGCCGGCTGGGTCGAGCGCCGACTGGTCGAGCTGCTCGACGAGTACGGGCTGGTCGACCCGGCATCGGAGCGGGCGGGCCTGGTTCGGGTCATGAGCTTCTCCGAGGTGGCCCTGCGCCGGATGACGCGGCTCGCGCCGTCGGTGCCCTTGGTGTACCTGATGGACCGGGTTCCGCTGATGTACCGAAACGGCAGCCTGCCGAAGGGGGTGGGGATTGCCGGACCGTCCATCGAGGTTCTGCGTGCACATCCGCGGTACGTGGAGCGGGTCCACGCCACCGGGCGTCAGGTCCACGTGTGGACCGTCGACCAACCGACCGACGTCGACCTGGCGATGGGACTCGGCGTCGACGCCATCATCACCAACCGGCCGCGCGACGTTCTGAAGTCGCTGGCGCCCTGAGCCGCGACTGCGGTCAGCGCTAGCGTGAGCCTTCGAGCAGACGGAGGGTGTTCATGTCCGAGCAGACCCAGTCGGTCCCTGTGGTCGGCGGACGGGAGCCATGCCCCTGCGGGTCTGGCCGCCGCTACAAGGCCTGCCATGGCAAGGCAGCGTCGCGGGCGGTGCACTCGCGGGTCCTCCGTCCCTTCGCCGGGCTCGCCGACGAGGCCGACTGGGTTGCTATGCGCGAGGTCGTGTCGGCCGGCACTGCTGAGCTCACGCTGGCCGGCGAAGCGGCCGACCGCCAGGTCACGCTGAGCAGCGTCCTCCCGATGGCTCGGCCGGCCTCGGTCCGCCAGGACGGCTCGGTGATGCTCGGGATGCAGACGCAGACATCGTCCGCAGACCTGTCGCGGGACCTGGCCGATGCGCTCGTCCAGGCACTGGCGGCGGCTCCGGGGACTGCCATCGCCCCGCGGCCCCTACCGGCGGACGCGCCCCGGATGCAGGACCTGCTCGACGTGACGGCGCCGCTGCGGGTCGTCGTCCACTCCTCGTTCGACTACTGGGTCGAGGATGCGGAGGAGGTGGATGCCGACACGCGCACGTCGCTGGAGCGTCTGGGTGAGGCGGTGGCGCCCACCGCCCGGCTGGCAGGCGTCGAGGCTGCGTACTGGGTGACCCTGGGGGACCGGGTCCAGCTGCGCTGGGTGCTGGCCGAGGACGAGGACCCGCTGACCGATGCCTGTGCCCGCCTGTTCGCGGCCGGCTCGTTGGACCTCGGCGACGGCTCCCGGTACCTGGGGTCGTTCCGGGCGCTGGGGCTGCTGGTGCCGGTGTGGGATCTGCCCGACGGTATGCCGGTGGAGGAGGTCGAGGAGCCGGCCGCGGCCTTCCGCAGCCGGCTGGACGACGCCCTGTCGGAGACCGCCCCGCTGTCCGGCGTGGAGCGCCGTGCGCGACACGCGTTGGCTGCCCGACAGCTCACGTTGAACTGACCACGGGTGCCGCCAGAAGCGGCTGCCGAACGTCTGGTCAAGAAACGGTCAAAGTCCCCGGGTCGGCTTGCCTCGGACTCGAAGAGTGTTCAACAGTGAGGTAGGTCCGGGCGCCGCTGCATCCCCCGTCGGCGGCGCTCGGACCTGTCACTCGCGCCCCTGGTCGGTGGCGGCGCGCCGGGCGCCGGTGGCTACGCTGAGCCGGACATCGCCCTCACCCACTTCGACGCCTGGACCACCGTGACGCTGGATCTCGACCCCACCCTGCTCGCCGGACTTGCCATTGGTGCCGTCGTGGTCGGGATCCTCGGGCTGCTCGTCGCCGTGGTTGCGCTCCGTCGGGTGCGGCGGATGCGACGGGACCTCACCTTGCTGCAGGGCGACGACCCTTCGGACTCCTTCCTCGCCAGTGTCGGCCGACAGGTGGCGTCGGTCGAGCTGCTGCGGTCGGAGGTGTCTGCCGTCCAGGACGAGGTCGCAGCGGTCCGGGTTGACCTGGCCGACGCGATCCGCCATGTCGCCGTGGTGCGCTACGACGCCTTCGGTGACATGGGTGGCCGCATGTCGTTCTCGGTGGCGATGCTCGACGACGCCGGGGACGGTCTGGTGATGTCGTCCATCAACGGGCGGTCCGAGACCCGGACCTACGCCAAGGGCGTCCAGGCCGGAACCAGCGACGCCACGCTGTCGCCGGAGGAGGAGCAGGCGATCGGGTTCGCTCATCGAAGCCACGAGTAGCTCCCCCAGGATGACCCCGCAACGTCAGGAGAGCGCGTGGACGAGCCCCGGGTGACCGAAGGCGGCACCGTCGGACCGGTCGACTCGGTCCAGGTGCCCCGCTACTCGGGCCTGACGACCTTCGCCCGGCTGCCGCGCCTGGAGGACGTGGCCGACTACGACATTGCCGTGGTCGGTGCCCCCTTCGACTCCGGGGTGAGCTACCGACCGGGAGCGCGGTTCGGACCGTCCGCCATCCGGGAGGGCTCGCGCCTGTTACGGCCCTACAACCCCGCGCAGGACGTGTCGCCGTTCGCCGGGACGCAGGTGGTCGACGCCGGGGACCTCGTGGTGAACCCGTTCGACATCGAGGCCGCGATCGAACAGGTCGCAGCCGGGCTCGGGCGTCTCATCAGCGGCCATCGGCGGACGGTGCTGCTCGGCGGTGACCACACGGTTGCGCTGCCCGCGCTGCGGGCGATGAGGGACAAGCACGGCCCCGTCGCTCTGGTCCACTTCGACGCCCACCTCGACACCTGGGACACCTACTTCGGAGCCCCGTACACCCACGGCACCCCGTTCCGAAGAGCCTGGGAGGAGGGGCTGCTGCTCGCCGACCACTGCATGCACGTGGGGACGCGTGGCCCCTTGTACTCGCCCCGGGACCTGGTCGACGACGCGACCTTCGGCTTCCGGGTGGTGCAGTGTCGCGACCTCGACCGCGACGGGATGGACGCCGTCATCGATCGCATCCGCGAGCGCGTGTCCGACGCCCCGCTGTACGTGTCGATTGACATCGATGTGCTCGACCCGGCGCACGCCCCGGGGACCGGTACCCCGGAGATGGGCGGCCTCAGCGGGCGTGAGCTGCTCGAGCTGGTGCGGGGACTGGCCGGTCTCAACCTCGTCGGCGCCGACGTGGTCGAAATCGCGCCCGCCTACGACCACGCCGAGATCACCGCCATCGCGGGGGCGAACCTCGTCTACGAGCTGGTCTGTCTGCTCGCCGCCGGTCGTCGCTAGTCGGGCCGCACTAGGCTTCCGCCGTGTCCGAGCAGCCCGACGACCTCCCCCGCTACGGCTACCTCGGCCCCGAGGGGACGTTCACCGAGGCCGCTCTGCTGGGCCATCTCGCCGGGAGGCCCGCAACCTGCGTGCCGTTCACCACGGTCACCGGTGCGCTCGACGCCGTGCGGGCCGGGGCCGTCGCAGGGGCCATGGTCCCGCTCGAGAACTCCGTGGAGGGCTCGGTCGCCGCCACGCTGGATGCCCTCGCGTCCGGCGAGCCGCTCGTGATCGTGGCCGAGGCCCAGGTGCCGGTGGCATTCGCGCTGCTGGCACGAGGCGGGACCCAGCTGGCGGACGTCACCCGGGTCACCACGCACCCCCATGCGGAGGCGCAGTGCCGTCGGTGGCTGGCGGAGCACCTGCCGGACGCACTGGTGCTGCCGGCCGCCTCGACGGCCGCGGCCGCGGCCGCCGTGGCCGACCCCGATGCGCACTTCGACGCGGCGATCGCCGCGCCGCTCGCCAGTCAGGTGTACGGGCTGGCGGTGCTTGCCACTGACGTCGGCGACAACCCGGCAGCCGAGACGCGGTTCGTGCTCGTGGGACGGCCCCGCCCGCCCGCCCCGAGCACGGGGGCGGACAAGACGTCCCTGGTCCTGTACATCGGGGAGGACCATCCGGGGGCGCTCCTGGAGATCCTCACCGAGTTCGCGGTGCGTGGGGTGAACCTCACCCGCATCGAGTCCCGGCCTACGGGCGGAGGCATCGGCGACTACTTCTTCTCGATCGACATCGAGGGGCACGTCGACGACTCCCGAGTGGGAGAGGCCCTGATGGGGCTGCGCCGGGTCTGCGCCGACATCCGTTACCTCGGGTGCTACCCCCGGCTGGACGGCACCCCGCCACAGCTGCGCCGAGGGGTCAGCGACCCGGAGTTCCGCCAGGCCCAGGCCTGGCTGGCCCGCGTCCGCGAGGGCCGGTCGTAGTCGGTTCGGACGAGGAGGGAGCCCGCGGCCGCTCATGGGTCGCCGGTAGCGCTTCAGCCGGGGTCTGGAACCGCCGATCCCCCCTTCGTGCGCCGGCTCTCTCTGACAGGGACCTTCGCCGTGGTGAGCCTGACCACCATGGTGCTGCTGGCGGGCGCGCTGATCTACCTGTTCTCCTCCACGCTGGAGACCCAGGCACGTGACGACGGCGAGCGGGTGGCCGAGACGTTCGTGACGATGGGCGTCGAACGGGTCATCACGCCGATGATGCGTCAGTTCTGGGTCGACCCGGAGGCTGTCGTCTACTCGGAGCGTCAGCTGCTGCTCATCGGCAGCGCCAACCGGGTCGCCGAGCTCGACTCGCTGCGGCTGTACGGAATCAGCGGCGAGGCGCTGTGGTCGAGCATCGGTCCTCCCACAGCACTGACGGCCGACGAGCTTGCACTTCACAACAAGGCGCTTCGCGACCGCACGCCGGTGTCCACCATCGTCCAGATCGAGGGCCGGCCGGTGCTGTCCGTCTTCGTTCCGGTGACCTATGGGGACGCCTTCAGCCAGCCGTACGGGGTCGCCAACGTGCAGCTGCCGTACGCCGCAACCGAGAGCCTTCTCCGCGACGCCGTTGTGCTCATGTCTTCGTTGATCATGGTGGCGCTGCTGCTGGCATGGCTGCTGCTCTACCGTACGGTCCACCGAGCAAGCACCGTGCTGCGGGCACAGGCACGCGAGAACGAGCACCTGGCGCTGCACGACCCGCTGACGGGTCTGCCGAACCGACGACTGCTGTCCGACCGGTTGGAGCGCGCGATCGCGATCGCGAACCGACGCAACGAGCCGGTGGCCCTGCTGATCTTGGATGTGGACCGGTTCAAGGAGATCAACGACACGCTGGGGCACAACCGAGGTGACACCCTCCTGGTGGAGATCGCCGCGAGGTTGTGCAAGGTCGTGCGTGACGCGGACACGGTGGCGCGACTCGGCGGCGACGAGTTCGCCATTCTGGCCCCCACGATCGCGTCGCTGCTCGACGCCGACCGGCTTGCGCGCCGCATCCACGCGGTGTTCGACGAGCCCTTCATGATCGATGAGCTGGCGCTGCACGTCGACTGCAGCGTCGGCCTGGCCGTGCTTCCGCACCACGCGTCCGACGTCACCGAGCTGTTCCAGCGCGCCGACATCGCCATGTACGGAGCGAAGACCGCTCACGTCGGCGTCCTGGTGTACGACGCCGACAGCGACGACAGCAGCACCGACTGGCTGCTGCTGGGTGACCTTCGGGTTGCGCTGGGGACCGACCAGCTGTCGGTGCACTACCAGCCCAAGATCGACCTGGTCTCCGGCGACGTGGTCGGGCTCGAGGCGCTACTGCGGTGGAACCACCCGGTGCGCGGGAACATCCCGCCGAACCTGTTCATCCCGGTCGCCGAGCGCAGCGGGCTGATTCGCACGCTGACGCGCTACGTCCTGGAGATGGTGCTGACACAGGTCGCCGAGTGGGACCGAGTGGAAGCCCAGTTCGCCTACCTGCCGGTGGCCGTGAACCTCTCGGCCCGGAACCTTGTCGAGTCGGACTTCGCGGAGTTCGTGGAGGACCTGCTGGCGAGCCACATGGTCGAGCCGCACCGCTTGGAGCTGGAGCTGACCGAGAGCGCCCTCATCGAGGACCCGACGCGGACGCACCAGATGCTTCACCGGCTGTCCGAGCTGGGCGTGACCCTGGCCGTCGACGACTTCGGAACCGGGTACACGTCCATGGCCACCCTGGAGTCGATGCCGCTCACCACGTTGAAGATCGACCGTTCGTTCGTGGTCCGAATGTCGGACGACCCCGCCGGCGTGACCCTGGTCCGAGCCATGGTGGAGCTGGCGCACGAGTTCGGCCTGGCGGTCGTGGCCGAAGGCGTCGAGGACGAGGACGTGACCGACCAGCTGCGGGCGCTCGGCTGTGATGTCGGGCAGGGGTTCCTCTGGTCGCGCCCGGTTTCAGGAGACGACCTTCCCGAGGTCTTGGTCCAGCTGTCATTCCGTCGCCCCGAGAAGGAAGCGTCGCTACGCTGACTGCGTGCACGACCTACGCCGGCTTCGCGACGACCCCGACACCGTTCGGGAGTCGCAGCGCGCCCGTGGTGAGGACCCCGCAGTGGTCGACGCCGTGCTGGCCGCCGACGAACGGCGTCGCGAGGCGGTCCTGGCCTACGACACCGTGCGGGCCGAGCAGAAGTCGCTGGGCAAGGACGTCGCTCGGGCGGAGGGCGACGAGCGGCAGGCGCTGCTGGCCCGGACCAAGGAGCTCTCGGCCCAGGTGAAGGCCGCGGAGGCGGAGCAGCGGGACGCCGAGGTTTCGTTGCGGGCCGTCGCCCTGGAGCTGTCGAACGTCGTGGAGCCCGGTGTGCCGGTCGGGGATGAGGATGCGTTCGCCGTCCTCGAGCACGTGGGGACGCCCCGGGACTTCGCGGCGGAGGGGTTCGAGCCGCAGGACCATGTGGACCTAGGCCGGATTCTCGGCGCCATCGACGTCGAACGGGGCGCCAAGGTCTCCGGGGCTCGCTTCTACTACCTGACCGGTCCCGGTGCTCTTCTCGAGCTGGCGCTGGTGAACCTGGCCGTGGCACAGGCGGTGGCGGCCGGGTTCGTGCCGATGTTCCCTCCGGTACTGGTGAAGCCGCCCGCGATGGAGGGGACCGGGTTCCTCGGCCAGGCGGCGGAGAACGTGTTCCACCTGGAGCAGGACGACTTCTACCTGGTCGGGACGTCGGAGGTCCCCCTCGCGGCCTACCACATGGACGAGATCCTCGACGCGCAGTCGCTGCCGCGGCGCTACGCCGGCATCTCGTCGTGCTTCCGGCGCGAGGCCGGTACCTACGGGAAGGACACCCGCGGCATCATCCGGGTCCACCAGTTCGACAAGGTGGAGATGTTCACCTTCTGCCGACCGGAGGACGCCGAAGCCGAGCACCGGCGACTCCTGGCGTGGGAGCGGGCGTTCCTGGACACGCTCGAGATCCCGTACCGGGTCATCGATGTCGCCTCCGGGGACCTCGGGTCGAGCGCGGTCCGCAAGTTCGACTGCGAGGCCTGGATCCCCACGCAGGGCAAGTACCGCGAGGTGACGTCGACGTCGAACTGCACGACGTTCCAGGCCCGCCGACTCAACGTCCGGATGCGGGACGGGGAGACGGTGAGTCCGGTGGCGACGCTGAACGGCACGTTGGTGGCGATTCCACGGGTGATCGTGGCGATCCTGGAGAACAACCAGCAGGCCGACGGCTCGGTGCGCGTCCCGGCTGCGCTGCAGCCCGCCCTCGGGACTGACCTCCTCACCCCCTAACCCCCACCCTTTCCCCGCCCCACCCCTCCCGGCGCCGAGTGCACACTCCGCGGACACATGTGCGCGCCGAGTGCACACCTCGGGGACGAGTTCCGCCGCCGAGTGCGCACTCGGCCTCAGGTCAGCTGCGGAACCGTGGCCAGGCCGGCGGCGAAGCGCTCCTCGCTGACTTCCTCGTCGGTCATCTGACCGGTGAGGTAGGCGTCGTACGCCGCCATGTCGAAGTGACCGTGGCCGCACAGCGCGGTGAGGATCACCTTCTCCTCACCGGACTCCTTGCACCGCAGTGCCTCACGAACGGTCTCCGCGAGGGCGTGCGTGGGCTCCGGCGCCGGCACGATCCCCTCGGTACGGGCGAACTGGACCCCCGCCTCGAAGCACTCGGTCTGGGCGATGGCGACGGCCTCCATCAGACCCAGCTCGTAGATGTGCGAGATCAGCGGAGACATGCCGTGGTAGCGAAGCCCGCCGGCGTGGATCGGGTCCGGGACGAAGTCGTGGCCGAGGGTGTGCATCTTCACCATGGGAGCGAGTCCGGCGGTGTCACCGAAGTCGTAGGCGTAGACGCCGCGCGTGAGCGAGGGACAGGACGCAGGCTCGACTGCCCGGATGGTCGGGCTCATGGTGCCCGCCAGCTTCTCCCGCAGGAACGGGAAGGACAGCCCGGCAAAGTTCGACCCGCCACCGGTGCAGCCGACGATGAGGTCGGGCACCTCACCAACCTTCGCGAGCTGCTTCAGTGCCTCTTCCCCGATGATCGTCTGGTGGAGCAGCACATGGTTCAGCACACTGCCGAGGGAGTACTTCGCGTCCGGGTCCTGCGCGGCCACCTCGACCGCCTCGCTGATCGCCATGCCCAGCGATCCGGACAAGTTCTTCTCGTCGAGCCGGAACCTCCGGCCCGCCTCGGTGAGGTCGGACGGTGACCGGTGCACGGTGCCGCCGAACGTCTCGATGATCGTCCGGCGGAACGGCTTCTGGTCGTAGGAGGCACCGACCTGCCAGACCTCGCACTCCAGCCCGAACAGCGAGCAGGCGAAGGCCAACGCCGTCCCCCACTGTCCAGCGCCGGTCTCGGTGGTCAGCTTCCGAACGCCCGCCTGCGCGTTGTAGTAGGCCTGGGGCACGGCGGTGTTCGGCTTGTGCGAGCCGGCCGGTGACACTCCCTCGTACTTGTAGTAGATGCGCGCGGGCGTCCCGAGTTCCTGCTCGAGGCGATGCGCCCGGTACAGCGGGGAAGGCCGCCACAGGCGGTAGGCGTCCTGGACCGCCTCCGGGATGTCGATGAAGCGGTCGCCGGAGACCTCCTGCAGGATCAGGTCCATGGGGAACAGCGGAGCCAGATCCTCCGGACCGATCGGCTGCCCGGTCCCGGGGTGCAGCGGCGGCGGCGGAGGGCTGGGCAGGTCCGGGACGACGTTGTACCACTGAGTGGGCATCTCCGACTCGTCGAGCACGACCTTGTGCTGCTTCATCCCCAACCCCAATCCCGTTGACCATGGGCGCGATGACGCCCGGGAGCCCCGCTGGGGCTCATCCTGCCGGTGTTCGACGGTGGGTGGCGAGAGTCAGGCGAGGTCGCGCGGGAAGCGACGTTGCCACTCCCGTTCGCCGACGACGTCCTCACCCTCGCGCGCGACCAACCGGACCGTCACCGCGAACGCCTCCGCGTCGGCGGTGACGTCCAGCGTTGCCCGCGTCGTGACGGTCGCCTCCGGCCACTCGACGCGAAACGACACCTCCGACCGGGCTCGCTGGTCGAATGTTCGCCGGTCCACCTCCACCCGGCCCCAGTAGTGGTCGGTGGCGGTGCCGTACGGCGTCTCCCACTGCGACCCGTGGTCGACCTCGCACGCCGTCGTCCGGCGCAGGACGTCGTCCTCGACCCGCCAGGTGACCGACGGGTCCACCTCCTCCGGCTCGTCGCCGGGCCGAAACACCGGGGCGGGGAAGGGGGACGGTTCGGCAACGACCGGCAGCACCAGCTCCCCGGTGAACACCTCGAGGACGAGCGGCTGTGGCGGGGCGACGCTGTTGGGCCAGTCCGCGCCCGCGACGGCCAGGCGCAGCCGATGCCCGGGCGCGAAGACCCACGACGTGACGTCCAGCTCCAGCTCGACGTCGGTCGGCTCGCCGGGGGTCAGCGGCTCCGGAACGGCGTACCCGTTCCGGTAGCTCAGGTTGAGCAGGGTGCGCGACACGTTGGTGGAGGAGCCGTCCGGCGAGACGTCCTGCAGCTTGGCGGACACGAAGGCCACCGGCGCGCTGCTCGTCAGCCGCAGCCGGAGCCGCGGGTGACCCAGCAGGTCGAGCTCGTCAACATCCCACTCCCACACCAGCGAGTCCGCGTCGTCGTGGCGCTGGTCGTACGGCGTGCCGTAGGGCGGGTGGCCGGCACAGGAGATCCACGCCGTCGTACCCACCTCCGGGCGCACGACGTACGGCGACCGCGCGGCCACCGGCAGGATCCGATCCCGCACGCGAGGGGACGGCCAGACCTCCGCCCGCCAGTGTCCGTCCACGTCGACCAGATCCGGTTCCGGGGGCGTGGAGTGCCGTGCGAAGTACTCCACGGTTGCGCCCGGGACTGCACAGCCGCCAGCACCGTCGTCGAGCCCCCGCAGCCAGCGGTCCCACCAGCGCGCCATCTCCGGCACGCTGTCGATGCGCGGCCCCGGGCGTGACGACGCCGTCGACGCGTGGGCCCACGGCCCGAACAGCACCCGGTGGGGGACGCCCGACTCGCGCAGCGCGGCGGCCGTCCGCAGCGAGTTGTTGCGGTAGCCGTCCGCCCAACCGGCGATGAGCATCGTCGGGATCCGGATCCGGTCGTAGCCGGGGCGAAGGGACCCGTGCTGCCAGTAGTCATCCCGCCGTTGATGCTCGAGCCACCGGAACAGCCACGGCTCGTGCGCGTCGATCCGCGCCCGCCACTCGTCCCGCCACCCCTCCCCGAACAGCGCCGGCACCGGAGGCAGGGTGTTCATCGGTGTCATGTAGTGGCAGTAGTCGATGAGGTCGAGCCACTTCAGCGCCCCACCGAGGTAGTGGACGTCGTCGGTGTAACGGTCATCAGTGGCGTAGATCGCGATGATGGCCTCGAGCCCGGGCGCCTGTTCCATCGCGAGCTGGATGGAGTTGAAGCCGCTGTAGGACGTTCCGTACATTCCGATCTTGCCGGTGCACCACTCCTGGTCGGCGAGCCAGCCGATGACCTCGGTCAGGTCGCGCTGCTCCTGGGCCGGGTACTCGTCGGAGGCGACACCCCCCGAGCTGCCGGTCCCGCGCAGGTCGAGGCGGGCGACGGCGTATGCGTGCTCGTCGCGCAGCCTCACGTATTCGGGCCGGTACGTGCAGGTGACATCGTCCTTGCGGTAGGGCAGCGCCTCGAGGATGCACGGCTGTGGCTCGGCGGTGTCGGGCAGGTACAGCGTCACCGCCAGCTCGATGCCGTCCGTCATCGGGATGCGCTGCTCGACCTGCCGCCCCTCACCCACGTCCGACCCCTTCCAGAAGTACTGACTGACCTTGACCGACCCCGACGCACATCGTCGCCAGACCACGGCCCTCGGCGTTGGCCGCCAGCTGGTGAGCGAGCGTGCCGACCAGCCTGGCTCCGGTGCAGCCGAGGGGATGGCCCAGCGCGATCGCACCACCTTGTCGGTTGACCAGTTCAGCGTCCAGGCCGAGCTCGCGCACGGACGCGACCACCTGGGACGCGAAGGCCTCGTTGAGCTCGACCCGGTCCAGGGCCGCGAGGGTCAGGCCCGCCCGACTCAGCAGCTTCTGCGTCGCCGGAACCGGCCCCATCCCCATCAGATGGGGATGCACCCCGGCCGCCGCCGAGCCGAGGAAGCGGGCCAACGGTGTCACCCCCCAGCGCTCCACGACGCCCTCGGTCGCGAGGAGGACGGCGGCCGCGCCGTCGCTCAGCTGGGCGGAGTTGCCGGCCGTGACGCTGCCGCCGGGCCGAAACGCCGCCGAGAGCCCGGCCAGCGCCTCCGCGGAGGTGTCGGGGCGGATCCCCTCGTCGCGGGACACCGGGCCGTCGGTCCCCGGCACCGGCACCACCTCGGAGGCGAAAGCCCCCTGCTCCCACGCAGCCTGCGCCCGTCGATGCGAGGACAGGGCGACGGCATCCTGGTCGCCCCGGCTCACCTGGTAGTGGTGGGCCACCTCCTCGGCGGTGTCCCCTAGGCGGATCACGGGGTAGCGCTGGTCGAGCTCGGCGTTGACCAGGCGCCACCCGAGGCGGGTGTCCGCTTCGGCGCCTTCGCCGCCGCGCTCGCGGGGGACCTGCACGAGTGGCGCTCTCGTCATCGACTCCCCACCGCCGGCCACCACCACCTCGGCCTCGCCGGCCGCGATCGCCTGGGCTCCGGTCACCACCGCGGACATGCCGGAGGCGCACAGCCGGTTCACCGTGACCCCCGGCACGGCCTCGGGCCAGTCTGCGAGCAGGACCGCCATTCGAGCCACGTTCCGGTTGTCCTCGCCGGCCTGGTTGGCCGCGCCCCAGACGACGTCATCGACGTCCCCCGGCTCGAAAGCACGCGTCCGGGCCACGAGTGCCCGCAGCATCAACGCCGCCAGGTCGTCCGGGCGCACGGATGCCAGGGCGCCGCCCACCCTCCCCAGCGGGGATCGGCAGGCATCGACCACGAAGACCGGTCTCATGGAGGCAATCTTGTCTGTTAGGTCCCGATTCGGTGAAGGATTGCGCTAGGGGACTGATCTTCGGGTCAGTTACTCGCTAGGTTCCGTTCCGAGGTAGGCCCGACGGGCGGCGTCCGGGCGACCGCGGAGGGAGTTCACATGCTCAGGAACGGCAGAGCCGGTCTTCGTCGGCTGGCTGTGGTGACCGCAGCCGGACTAGTGGCGACGATGGCTGCCGCGTTCGGCGGAGTGTCGACAGCCACCGCAGCAGACGGTGACCCGGTGATCTTCCGGGTCGGCATGCTGCAGGACGTCGACTCGCTGAACCCCTACAAGGGCATCACGGCGGCGGCGTACGAGATGTGGGCACTCACCTACGACAGCCTCACCAAGTACGGCGCGGCCGACTTCGCGCCCGAGCCGAACCTGGCCGAGTCCTGGGACACATCGGAGGACGGCCTGACCTGGACCTACAACCTCGTCCAGAACGCCAGCTTCTCCGACGGCACGCCCCTGACGTCCGAGGACGTCGTCTACAGCTTCGAGCGCGTCATGAACGGCAAGGTCGAGAAGACCAACTGGGGCAGCTACGTCAAGCAGATCGAGTCGGTGACGGCCTCTGACGAGTTCACGGTGGTCATGCAGCTGAAGAAGGTCACGCCGCTGATGGAGCGGCTGTCCGTGCCCGATCGTGCCGAAACACATCTGGGAGCAGGTCGACGAGAACGAGGTACGCAAGTACCCGAACGAGCCCGACTCGACGCCTCCCGGCAGCATCGGCTCCGGTCCGTTCATCCTGACCGAGGCGCGCGAGGGCGCAGTTCTACACCTTCGAGACCAACCCCAACTACTGGGGCGAGGCACCCAAGATCGACGGCGTGGAATTCGACGTTCTTCCGCAACGCCGACGCGATGGTGCAGGCGCTGGAGTCTGGCCAGATCGACTTCGCCGACGACCTCGACGCGCAACGTGTTTGCAGGCGCTCGAGAATCAGCCGAACATCGAGGCCCGGTCCTCGGTGTACTACGGGTTCAACTACCTGACGTTCAACGCGGGTGCCCAGCTCGTCGACGGAACGCCGATCGGCAATGGGCACCCGTCGCTGAAGGACCCGCAGGTGCGGCTCGCGATCCACCACGCGGTCGACAAGGAGGCGCTGGTCAGCCGTACGTTGGACGGCCGAGGCAGCCCCGGCACCTCGATCATCCCGCCGCTGTATCCGGAGCACTACGAGCCGGAGAACCCGGTCACGTACGACGTCGCCAAGGCGAACCAGATCCTGGATGACGCGGGTTACACCAAGGGTGCCGACGGCATCCGGACGATGCCCGACGGGACGAACCCGCTGGTGTACCAGCTCTACGCCCGGCAGAACTCCGAGACGTCGCAGACGACGATCAAGTTCCTCCAGGGATGGCTGAAGGACATCGGCATCGACTCCACGGCCGACACGGTGTCGGAGAACCGGCTGTACGAGATCGCCGGTGAGGGCACGTTCGACATGTACGAGTGGGGCTGGATCGTCGAGCCTGACCCGGACTACCAGGTGTCGACGTTCACCTGCGACCAGATGAGCTACGAGTGGAAGGACGGCACGATCTACGCCGGCCTCAACGACGCCTTCTACTGCAACGACGAGTACGACAAGCTGTACACGGAGCAGTCGACCGAGATCGACCGCGACAAGCGCACGGCCATCGTGATGGAGATGGAGAAGATGGCCTATGACGCGAACGCGTACATCGTCACCGAGTACTACGACTACCTGCAGGCGTACCGCACCGACCGGTTCACCGGGTTCGTCCCGCAGCCGGACCCGGACGGCGCGATCTTGTTCCAGTACGGGATCTACTCGTACCTGAACATCGAGCCGGTGACAGCTGACACCGGTAGCAGCGCGAGCTCCGAGGGCAGTAACGCCGGCCTCATCGTCGGCGGTGCGATCGCCGCCGCGGCGCTGATCGGCATCGTCGCGTGGTTCGCGACCAGGGGCCGTCGCTCGACCCACGCCGACGTGGAGTGATCAGTTGGCGATTCGTGATGTAGCAGCGCACGAGTTCCCGGAGTCCGGCCCTGAAGCCGGGCTCCGGGAATCCAGCGCCAAGGCCAAGAAGGGTGGCCTGGCCGCTACACCGGCAGGCGGCTGCTGGCAGCCGCTGGGACCCTGGTCTGGGTGCTGCTCGCGAACTTCTTCCTGTTTCGGCTGCTGCCTGGCGACCCGGCTGCGCGGTACCGAGGGGTCAGGAACATCGACCCGGCTGAGCTTGCCCGCATCCGCGAGGAGCTCAGTGCTCCGATGTGGAACCAGTTCGTCGGACTACCTCAGGGATCCCCTTCAGCTCAACGGAGTCTCATCGTGGAAGGGCGAACCGGTCTGGGACTTGGTCGGGGGCAGGTTCTGGCCGACGATCGTGCTGCTGGGGTCGTCGACGATCGTCGCGATCGTCGTCGGAGTGTGGGTCGGGATCAAGGCGGGCTGGAACCGCGGCGGGAAGTTCGACAAGGCGTCGACCGGCGTCACCCTGCTGTTCTACGCAACCCCGGAGTTCTGGCTGGGGCTGATCCTGATCCTGCTCTTCTCGACCGGCGTCTGGATCTTCCCCGGCGTATTCCCCAGCTTCGGTGTCATCGATTCGGGGCTGGATCCGCTGTCGATCGAGGGTATTCAGAGCATCGCGTTCCACACGGTTCTCCCGGCGAGCGCGCTGGCGGTCGTCTACCTGGCGGAGTACTCGCTGATCATGCGCGCGTCGATGGTCGACGAGCTCGGGCAGGACTACCTCACCACCGCGCGGGCGAAGGGGCTGATGGACCGACTGGTTCGGCGTCGCCACGCCGTGCCGAACGCGTCGCTGCCCACCATCACGTTGATCTTCCTGAACCTGGGTTTCGTGATCGGTGGCGCGATCACGGTGGAGACGGTGTTCTCCTACCCCGGTCTGGGGTTGTTGACGTTTGAGGCGGTCAACGAGAACGACCTGGCCTTGATGCAGGCGCTGTTCCTCATCTTCTCGGTGTCGATCCTCGTCTTCAACGTGATCGCCGACGTCCTGATTGCCGCGATCGACCCGAGGATCCGCACGTGAGCCTCGACGAACACGTGGGTGCGGACGCCGAGCTGGTCACGGTGGACTCAGTCCGTGCGGTGTCCCGTCAACGCGGCGGGCGAGCCGTCGCACGCTTCCTCCAGGCGTTCTCCCGGCAGCGGGCCGGGGTGGCGGGCGTCGTCCTCCTCGCCTTCTTCATGGCGATCGCCTTCTGGCGCCGCTGCTGTTCCCGTCCGGACATGCTCGACGTCACCCGGACGGTCAGCAACCCGGCCAATGCACCCCCCAGCGCGGAGTTCTGGCTCGGCACCGATGAGAACGGACGCTCCATTCTCGCCGTGCTCGCATGGGGCGCCCGAATCTCGCTGACTGTCGGCATCGCGGCGTCGATCATCACCATGATGATCGGGACCCTGGTGGGCATTGGCAGCGGGCACTTCGGGGGTGGTTCGGCGCACTGCTCGAGCGGCTGACCGACTGGTTCCTGGTCCTCCCCTTCATCCCGCTGGTCATCGTGCTGGCATCGGTGCTCAACAGCCGCGGAGTGTGGGTCATGGTGGCGGTGCTGGGCGTCACCTCCTGGCCCGGTACCGCGCGCCTGGTGCGTGCCCAGACTCTCAGCGTCGAAGGCCGTCCCTACCTGGAACGGGCGAAGGTGCTTGGCGACTCCAACTGGCAGCAGATGACGCGGCACGTGCTACCAAACGTGATGCCGCTGGTGCTGGCCAATACGACGCTCACCGTCGCCATCGTCATCTCTGTCGGAGACGACTTTGTGTTCCTCGGCCTCGGTGACCCGTTCACCGACTCCTGGGGGACCATGCTCGACAAGGCTTCCGCGTCTGGCGCGGCGTCCACCGGCGCGTGGTGGTACCTGCTGCCGCCGGGGTTCTGCGTGATCCTGGTCGTGCTGGCATTCACGCTCATCGGGCGGGCGCTCGAGGTCGTGCTGAACCCCCGGTTGGGAGAGCGCTGAGATGGCCCTGCTCGAGATGCGCGACGTCCACGTCACGTACCGCTCCCAGGAGGGACCGATCCCGGCGGTTCGTGGCGTCAACCTGTCGCTTGACCCCGGCCAGATCCTGGGTGTCGCCGGGGAGTCCGGCTGCGGCAAGTCGACGCTGGCGTCGACCGTGCTGCGGCTGTTCCCCGCCGACGCCACGGTGACCGGCGAGGTGCTCGTCGACGGCGATGACGTGCTGACGATGAAGTGGGGTCAGGTGCGCGCGGCGCGCTGGGCCAAGGCTTCGATCGTGTTCCAGGGTGCGCTGCACTCGCTGAACCCGATCCAGCGGGTCGACAAGCAGCTGATGGAGCCGATCCTGCTGCACGAGGCCGACGTCGGCGAGAAGGCCGCCCGCAAGCGGGTGGTGGAGCTCCTGGAGCAAGTAGGCCTGCCGGGCCGGCTTGCGAGCGCCTATCCGCACCAGATGTCCGGTGGACAGAAGCAGCGGGTGATGATCGCGTTGGCGCTCGCCTGCCGCCCCCAGGTACTCATCGCAGACGAGCCGACGACCGCGCTCGACGTGATGGTGCAGGCACAGGTGCTGGACCTGCTGAGCTCAATCGCCAGGGACCACGGTCTCGCGCTGATGATCATCAGTCACGACCTGTCCGTGCTCGCCACCACGTGCGACGAGGTGCTGGTGATGTACGCCGGCCGTGTGGTGGAGGAGGGACCCGCCGGTGACGTGTTCGAGCACCCGAAGCACCCGTACACGCGGGCGCTGTCGGCGGCGTTCCCCACGATCGGCGACATGACCTCTCGGTTCGCCCCGTCAGGGCTGCCGGGGGACCCTCCGCTGCCCGGCGAGCTGGTGAGTGGATGTCCGTTCCGGCCGCGGTGTCCCGAGGCCGAGGATCGCTGCGCCGAGGCCGAGCCCGACCTGCGCCCGGCGACCGACGACCAGTTGGCGGCGTGCATCCACATCGGTGAGGCGGTGTCGACGTGACCGAGTCCCTGTTGAGCGGCGAGGACCTCAAGGTCACGTTCCGGGCCCGAGGGGGTGGGCAGGCGCGCGCGCTCGACGGCGCCAACCTGTCGGTGTCCAAGGGCGAGATTGTGGCCATCGTCGGCGAGTCGGGGTGCGGCAAGACCACGCTGGCGCGGACGCTGCTCGGGCTCGAAAAGCCGGACGAGGGGAAGGTGTGGTTCAAGGGCGAGCCGCTCGAGTACTCGGGCCGAGCCCTGAAGCGCTACCGCCGACAGGTGCAGCTGGTGCTCCAGGACCCGTCGGGGTCGCTCAACCCGAGGCATTCGGTCTACGAGGCAGTGGCCGAGGGGCCCCGCGTGCACGGCATGGCCGACGAGGTTGGTCAGGTGACGCGAGCCCTCTCTCAGGCTGGGCTGCGGCCGCCGGAGCGGTTCTTCCTCCGGTACCCGCACGAGCTGTCCGGCGGCCAGCGTCAGCGTGTGGTGATCGCGGGAGCGCTGGCGCTGGACCCCGAGGTGCTGATCGCCGACGAGCCGGTGTCGTCGCTGGATGCCTCGGTGCGCGGCGAGATCCTGGCGTTGCTGCTGAAGCTGCGCGAGGAGCTGGGCCTCACGGTGCTTGTCGTCACCCATGACCTGGGCCTGGCCTGGAACATTGCCGACCGGATCGTGGTCATGTACCTGGGCCGGATTGTCGAGCAGGGGTCGACCGAGGAGGTGCTGTCGTCACCGAAGCACCCCTACACGAAGGCGTTGCTGTCGGTGGTTCCGGAGATCCGGCACACCGAGTCCATCGTGCTCGCCGGAGAGCCGCCGGACCCGACGCAGATCCCGGGCGGCTGCCGGTTCCACCCGCGCTGTCAGGAGCTGGCCGGCGGGGCTGCTGCCGCGGTAGCCGACAAGTGCACGTCGCAGGACCTACGGATCCTCACTGGCGCTGCCGGTGAGCACCAGGCCGCCTGCTGGCTGTCGTCCTAGCCGCGTCGGTGGCCCAGGCCGGTCAGAGGTAGGGGCCGGACGAGCGCTGGCCGTCGTTGGGTGAGCCTTCCGCGGGCGTCGCGCCCGGAGGGAGGGCGGCCCGGCGCCGCATCTCCTCGAACTGGGCGCGGGCTGAGACCTGCTGCGCGAACAGCGCGGTCTGGATCCCGTGGAACAGACCCTCCAACCAGCCGACCAGCTGTGCCTGCGCAATGCGGAGCTCGGCCTCGCTCGGGGTGCTCTCCTCGGCGAAGGGGAGGGAGAGCCGCTCCAGCTCGTCGACCAGTTCGGGGGCGAGACCGTCCTCCAGCTCGGCGATCGACCTCTGGTGGATCTGCTTGAGCCGGGCGCGGCCGGCTTCGTCCAGCGGCGCGCTGCGGACCTCCTCGAGCAGCTGCTTGATCATCGTGCCGATGCGCATGACCTTGGCGGGCTGCTCGACGAGCTCCGTGACCGGGTGGTCCTGCGCGTCGGCGTCACTCGGCATCGCCACCTCGCCGACCGGCTGGCCGTCCGGCCCGACGACGACGACTCGGCCGGCGGTCTCCTGCGTTGGCTCGCTCATCCGGCCATCCTCTCCCAGGAAATCGATGGACCGCACGCGGGGGTAGGGGCCAGGGTGGCCTGCGTGCCCATGGTGGAAGGTCTGCCCGAGGGGTTCGTCGCTCGCCCGGTGACGGTGGCGGAGGCCGCGTTAGTCGCCGGGCTGATGGCCGAGTCGTCTCGCGCGGTGATCGGCGAGGACGACGTGACGGTCGACGAGGTGCGGGAGCGCCTCGAGCGGTCGGGTTTCGACCCGGCGCGCGACGCGGTGCTGGTCCTCGACTCCGAGCAGAGCCCGGTCGGATACTCGGACGCCTTCGACGAGCACCCGGAGCAGGCGGAGATCGACGTGTATGTCTCCCCCGCGCTTCCGGACGCCGACTTTCATCGGCTTGGGGCCTGGCTGACCGAGCGAGTGCTGCGGCGCGTCGAGGAGTTCGTCAACGAGTCCGGACGGGCAGGCATCCGGACCGGAACTGGCTGCTACCGGTCAGAGGCGAGGTTGGCGAATGTCCTGCAGGCGGCTGGGCTGGTACACAACCGCGTGTTCTGGTGGATGCGCGTGGAGCTGGACGATCGGCACCTGTCCGTCGAGCCGCCGCCGGCTTCGCTGACGATCCGCGCCGTTGACGAGTCGAAGCGAGCCGAGCTCGAGCTTCTTCACCGGTTGGAGACGGAGTCGTTTCGCGAACACTTCGAGACGGTGGAGTTCTCCTTCGAGCAGTTCTGCGAACACGTGCTGATGTCGGTATACGTCGATCCCAGCCTGTGGTGGGTTGCGGAGGTCGACGGGAAGCCAGCGGGCTTTCTCATGGGGGACGGCCGGCGGCGTGAGCTTGGGGGTGGTTGGGTGCGCTCGGTCGGGGTGCTCATGGAGTTCCGGGGGCGCGGAGTGGCGCGGGCGCTGCTGACGCACTCGTTTGCGGAGTTCCGGCGTCGAGGACTGACGCACGTCATGCTCGGTGTCGACTCGGAGAACACAACGGGGGCGACCCGGCTGTACGAGTCGGTCGGCCTGAAGCCCCAAACCGTCATCGACTCCTACTCAATCACCCTCCCCCGCTAGTCCCCCGCGTCAGGTGCGCAGACCGGACGGAGGAGGGCCGTCGTTGTGCGTTGTTACGCCGCTAGGTCCGGGTCAGTGCGTCAATGCGCCGGTGAAGGTGGTGAGGAAGGCGTCGACCAGGTGGTGGGCTCGTTGCTGGGCGGAGGTGCGCTCGGCGTCGGTCTGGGCGTAGACCTGCTCGAGGTCGACCCCGGCTCGGGTGGCTTGGTCGCGGGAGCCGGCGCCCCACCGGCGCACGATCTCCGGTGTGACCTCGGGGTGGAACTGCCACGCCAGCATCCGACCGATCCGGAACGCCTGCGGCCCGGCCGCAGTGGACGCCAGGACCTCGGCCCCCGACGGCGGGGTGAAGGCGTCGAGGTGGAACTCGAACCACGGACCGGCGGGGGCCAGCGCGTCGTCCTCGGTGTCCAGGGTGAACCAGCCGATCTCGGTCCGCGCCGCCTCCTGCACCGAGCCCCCCAGCGCGTGGGCCATGAGCTGAGCGCCGTAGCAGATCCCCAGCGTCGGCAGGTCCCGGACGCCTGCCTCCCGCACGAGGGCGCTCTCCCGCTCGACCTCGTCGCGGACGTGCTCCCAGTACGTCGACCAGTCGGACCCCAGCATCACCAGCAGGTCGAACCCGTCCAGGTTCGCCGGCAGCGCGCCCGGCTCGTCGCGGTAGCCGAGGACGAGCTCGTAGCCGTGTTCGGCGAGCCGCTCGCCGACGTACCCTGCGTCGTCATCGTCGGAGTTGGCCACCACCAGTGCACGCATGGCGGAAAGGCTACGGCCTGTCTACCGCAAGCACGATCTTGCCCACGTTCTCGCCAGCCGCCATCGCGCGGTGCGCGTCCGCGGCGTCTTGGATCGCCACCACGCGGTCGACGACCGGTCGGACCACACCCTGCTCCAGCAACGGCCAGACATGTTCGACGACCTGCCGGACGATCTCGGCCTTCTCCGCCTCCGGCCGGGACCGCAACGTTGTCCCGACGATGGCCGCTCGCTTGCCGAGCAGCCGCCCGAGATCGAGCTCGGCGCGAGTACCCCCCTGCAGTCCGATCACGACGATACGTCCGCCGGTGGCCAGTGCCGCGAGGTTCCGCTGAAGGTACTTCGCGCCGATCACGTCGAGGACGACGTCCACACCGGCGCCGCCGGTCAGGTCGCGGACTCGCTCCACAAAGTCCTCGTCCCGGTAGTTGATGGTCGCCTCGGCACCAAGCCCCCGTACGGCGTCCGCCTTGGCGGCTGAGCCGACGGTGGCGAACACCTGTGCCCCCACGGCCTTGGCCAGCTGCACAGCCATGGTCCCGATGCCCGATCCGCCACCGTGGACCAGGAGGCGCTCCCCGGGGCGCAGGCCGGCCACCATGAACAGGTTCGACCAGACCGTCGCGGCTGCCTCGGGGAGGGCCGCGGCGGACACCAGGTCGATGGTCTGCGGCACGGGCATCAGCTGGCCCTGGGGCACCGCCGCCAGCTCGGCGTACCCGCCCCCGGTCAGGAGGGCGCACACCTCGTCACCGATGGCCCAGCCAGACACTGCCGGTCCGACGGCGACGACGCGCCCGGAGCACTCCAGACCGAGAGTCGGCGAGGCGCCGGCCGGCGGTGGGTAGTGACCCTCGCGTTGGAGCAGGTCGGCGCGGTTCACTCCCGCCGCCGCCACGGCGACCAGTACCTCGCCGGCGGCGGCGACGGGGTCGGGCGCCTCCCCCCACCGCAGAACGTCGGGCGGGCCAGGGTGGTCGACCACGATCGCGCGCATCCGGCCAGCGTAGATAGGTTCGCTGTGGGGCAGTACCCGAAGCCGCCGCCACGAGGAGGTCGCATGGCCGAAGTGGTGCGGATCGGCAACGCCAGTGGCTTCTACGGGGACCGGCTGAGCGCTGCGGCCGAGATGGTGAACGGCGGGCCGCTCGACGTTCTCACCGGGGACTGGCTCGCCGAGCTCACCATGTACGTCCTGGCCCGGCGCCGGCTGAAGCGGGGCCCCGGCACCGGGTACGCCGGCACCTTCCTGGACCAGCTGGAGGAGGTCCTGGCCCCGTGTCTGGCCCGCGGTATCCGGATCGTCTCCAACGCCGGCGGCCTCGACCCCCGTGGCCTGGCGCAGGCGATCAACGACCTGGCGCTGCGTCGTAGCCTGCGGCCTCGCGTGGCCTTCGTCGACGGAGACGACCTGATGCCTCGGCTCGATGCGCTGCAGGACAACGGCGAGCGGCTGGTCAACCTCGACACCGGTGAGGAGCTCGCCGAGCTTGGGGTCCGGCCGCTGACGGCCAACGCGTACCTGGGTGCGTTCGGGATCAAGGCTGCGCTCGACGCCGGCGCCGACATCGTCGTCACCGGTCGGGTGACCGATGCGTCGGTGGTCGTCGGCCCGGCTGCGTGGCGGTTCGGCTGGGGACCGGACGACCTGCACGAGCTTGCCGGCGCGACGGTGGCCGGGCACCTCATCGAGTGCGGCACCCAGGTGACCGGAGGCAACTACGCCTTCCATGAAGACGTCCCCGGCCTGGAACACGTGGGCTTCCCCATCGCCGAGATCGCCGCAGACGGAAGCGCCGTGATCACCAAGCACCGGGGGACCGGCGGACTCGTCGACGTCGGGACGGTCACCGCGCAGCTGCTCTACGAGGTGGAGGGACCGCTGTACGCGGGCCCCGACGTCGTGACGCGGTTCGACACGCTGCGGTTGGCGCCGGACGGTCCTCATCGGGTTCACGTGTCCGGCGCGCGGGGCGAGGCGCCGCCGGACCGGGTGAAGGTGGCCCTCAACTACCCGGGGGGCTTCCGGACGACTATCAGCTTCGTCCTGACCGGTTCGGACCTGCCGGCCAAGGCCGCCCTGGTCGAGCGCCAGCTGTTCGCCGCGGTCCCGGGTGGCCGCGACGTGTTCGACGACGTGGACGTCGCCCTGCTCCCACACGGCGACCAGGAACCGGACGGCGACCCGGTAGATCTCTGGCACGCGCAGGCGGAGCTCCGGGTCACGGTGAAGAGCCGTGACCCCAACGTCGTCGGTCGCGCATTCACCGCCCGCGGTGTGGAGCTGACGCTGTCCTCGGTGCCGGGACTCTTCCTGCCCGGACCGCCCCCAGAGCCCACGTCGTTCGGCGTGTACTGGCCGACCACGGTTGCCCACCACGAGGTGGCCCACCGGTTCACCATGGCTGAGCCCGAAGGTGACCAAGTGCTTGACGTCGCCTGGAGCACAGGCCGACAGCCGTTCGTCGCCTCGGTCCCGGATCCCGAGCCGGAGCCGGTAGGGGGCGACTGGGGGGCCACGGTCCGCGGCCCCCTGGGCAGGGTCGTGGGCGCTCGGTCGGGCGACAAGGGGGGCAACGCCAACATCGGACTCTGGGTGCGGCCGGAGCTGGGTGACCCGGACGAGGCGTTCCAGTGGCTGCTGCGTGCGGTCACCCCGCGGACGCTGCCCGGCCTCATGCCGGAGGTTCACGGGCTGCGGGTAGACCGGTACTCCTTCCCGAACCTGCGCGCGGTGAACCTGGTCGTCCGCGGGATGCTCGGTCGCGGGGTCGCGGAGAACACCGCGCTCGACCCGCAGGGCAAGGGGCTCGGGGAGTACCTCCGGTCACGGCATGTCGACCTGCCGTCAGTGCTGCTGGCCAGGGAGGGGGCGGAATGACCGACCCGGTGACCTGGTCGCTCGACGGCGGGGTGGCTCGGCTGACCCTCGACCGGCCGGAGCGCCGGAACGTGCTTGACGCCGACATGCTCGACTGCCTGTCGGACCAGCTGGCGCGGGCCATCGCGGACGACGTCCGCGTGGTCGTCCTGACGGCGACGGGCACGGTGTTCTGCGCCGGCGCCGACCTGCGCGGGTCAGCCGCCGGTGACGCGGGTTCGTTCGCCGGCACGGGGGCGGCGGCCCTCGTCCGGGTTCTCACCGCTGTGATGGACCACCCCAAGCCCGTCGTGGCCCGTGTCCAGGGACACGTCGCGGGCGGAGGAAACGGTCTGGTGGCCGCCTGCGACATCGCGGTGGCCAGCGACGTCGCGCGTTTCGGCTTCACCGAGGTACGCGTGGGCGTGGCCCCTGCGGTCATCGCGATCCCGCTGCTCCGCCGCCTGTCGCCGGCCGACGCGTCCGCGCTGCTCCTCACGGGGCGGCGCATCGATGCCGCAACGGCACGTGCCGTCGGCCTGGTGCAGCAGGTAGTTCCGCCGGCGGAGCTGGATGACACCGTCCAGTCGTACGTAGCCGACCTGCTCCTGGGCGGACCGGAGGCAGTCGCGGCCACCAAGCAGGTACTGCAGCAGGTGCCGCACCTGTCGCGCGAGGAAGCGTTCGAGTGGACCGCCCAGCTGTCGGCCGCGCGGTTCGCATCGGCGGAGGGGGCCGAGGGTATGCGGGCGTTCGGCGAGAAGCGGCTCCCCCGCTGGGCGCCCTCACCGGTCGAGTGACGGGCCGAACGACGTCGCTGACAAGATGCCGGTCGTGACCGGCGCCCCCACCTTCGAGCGTTGCCGCTACGACGATCCTGTGGTCGATGCACTGGTCGAGGAGCTGCAGGAGGAGTACGTCGTTCGGTATGGCAGCCGCGACGGAACCCCGGTGGATCCCGACCAGTTCGCCGAGCCGGGCGGCTCCTTTCTCGTCGCCTACCTCGATGGTGTCCCGGTCGGGTGCGTCGGACTCCGCCGTCACGACGCCGAGCGCGTTGAGGTGAAGCGGATGTTCGTGCGCGGGCCCCACCGCGGTCGAGGCGTGGCACGGGCGCTGGTCCGGGCCAGCGAGGACGAGGCGCGCCGTCTCGGTTACCGGGTCGTTCTCATGGAGTCCGGCACGGCGCAGCCGGAGGCGATGGCGCTCTACGAGAGCAGTGGCTACCTGCCGACGCCGGGGTTTGGCTACTACAAGGACTCGCCGCTCAACCGCTGCTACGCCAAGTCGCTGACCGACGAGGGCCGCGCCCCGGGGTGACGGCCAGCGCCCGTGCGCCACAATGGGCGCGCCGGGAGGGTTGGCAGAGCGGCCGAATGCACCCGCCTTGAAAGCGGGAGACGCGCAAGCGTCCGGGGGTTCAAATCCCTCACCCTCCGCCGTCAGGCGACGAGTGACTCGCAGTTGTAGTAGGTGTCGAAGGCGTCGATGGATGCGGTGTCCGTGCCGATTCCGCAGTCGCCGTAGTCCTTGCCCCCGTCCGCCATCTGCAGGTAGTCGTTGTCCGCGTCCCCGTACAGGTCGTCGTAGCCCTCGCCTCCGACCAACGTGTCGGCACCGGTGCCCCCGTACAGCTTGTCGGGGCCGCGGCCGCCGTTCAGCGTGTCGTCGCCGGCCTGCCCGGACAGCACCTCGGCGCCGCCGGCGCCCTTGATCAGGTCGCTGCCGGCGCCCCCGGTCAGGTACTCGAAGTCGGCCTTCACGAAGTCGTTCTCGCCGGCCTCGCCATCGCCGCCGTCGGTGGTGACGTCGATCGTGACGCTGTTGGTGCGCTGGTAGAAGGTGAGTGAGTCCACACCCGGGCCGCCGGAGAAGACGTCGCGACCGTCGTTGCCGTCACCGGCGTACAGGTAGTCGTCGCCTGCCTCACCGAACATGCGGTCCTGGCCCGGGCTGTTCGACAAGTTGTCGTCGCCGCTGCCGCCGAAGACCGAGTCGTTCCCGTTGTCGGGGCTGAAGCTGTCGCCGCCGCCCATGCCCTTGAGCACATCCCCACCGTCGTTGCCCCGTAGGTAGTTGTCGGCTCCGTTGCCGATCAGCACGTCGGCCTTGTTTCCCCCGTACAGGTCCTCGACGTCGCCCCGGATCAGGTCCTTCTCACCCTTGGCACCGTCGTTGGCCTTGCCGTCCAGCGTGAGGCGTAGGGGTGTGGAGCGGTCGGAGTAGCTGACCCGGTCCTCGCCGGAGCCACCGCTGATCACGTCGTTGCCGTCGGCGCCCGGGTCGGCATAGAACGCGTCCCCGCCGGCGCCGCCGCTGAGGTTGTCGTTGCCTCCCTCACCGAGAAGGTAGTCGTCGTCCGGGCCGCCCTCGAGTCGGTCGCGGCCGCCGCCGCCGTAGAGGCTGTCATCGCCGGCCCCGCCGCTGATGACGTCGTTGCCGTCGCCGGCAGTCGCTCCGCCGTCGCCGTACAGGCGGTCGCGCCCCTTGCTGCCGATCACACGGTCGGGACCCTCTTTCCCGTATGCCTCGACCTTGGGGACGCCGTGTCCGTCCAGCACGTCGGCACCGAGCCCGCCGTCAAGGATCCACACGTCCAGCCCCTCGAGGGCGACGTCGGCGTCCGTGTCGGAGTTGAGCGAGGCGGAGGACTTCGAGTGCAAGGTGAGCCGGTCGCCGCCGTTGCCTCCGCGCAGGGTCAGCGTGTCCGTCCCGTTGCCGAGGTCGCCGACGATCTCGATCTCGGAGACCCCGGTCTTCTCGCCGGATGCTCCTGGCGCAAGCGCGCCGCCCTCGAGACTGATGACCAGCGCCTCGCTCTGGTCGGTCCCCACGATCTTGATCTTGTTCGTGTTCGTCACGGTCGCGGCGCCGCAGCGCTTCCACGTGACGAGGTCGGAGTCGTACCCGATCCGCTTGGAGCCCGGGACCCGACCGATGGTGTAGGGGCCTTCCTCGGCGTCGGTGCTCGGCAGCTTCAGCGTCACCAGCTTCTTACCGGCGGCGTAGGTGCACGTGGCGTCGGCCGCGGCAGACGCCGTCAGCGGGGTAGCCGCCAGACCCGCCGCTGCCAGGCCAACGACGGACAGCACGCGGATCGACCGGTTCATGGGCGCCCTCTCTTGCCGAGACCTTGCGTGGTCGGAACGTCGGACGGTTCCGAGTGTGATCCGTTGCGCCGATCAGGTAGCGGTGCCGCGCCGCGATGCCGCCGGCTCAGTGGGTGGTTCGCGCGAACCAGGACGCCAGTCGGGCGAAGCCCTCGTCGAGCCCGACCCGGGGTGCCCACTGCAGCGCCTCGCGGGTGTTCCGCTGGTCGAACCAGTGGGCGGTGGCCAGCTGCTCGGCGAGGAAACGGGTCATGGGCGGCTCGTCCTCGCGCCCGAACAGGTCCCACGCTCGCTCCACGACGGTCCCCCCGCCAGCGGCTACCGCCAGGGGCACCGAACGGGTCGGTTCGGGCACGGCTGCTGCCCGGCAGATCGCCGTCAGCAGCTCGCGGACGGTGCGCGGCTCCCCGTTGGTGACCACAAGCGACTGGCCGCGGAGGTCCTCGATCCGGTGCAGTGAGGCGACGAGGGCGTCGGCTGCGTTGTCGACGTAGGTGGAGTCGATGAGGGCGCCACCTCCGCCCACGAGCATCAGCCGGCCGGTTCGTGCCCGCTCGACGACGCGTCCGACGAGCTGGGTGTCGCCGGGCCCCCACACCAGATGGGGACGAACAGCGACGACCGCGAAGTCGCCTGCTCCCGCGGCGAGCGCCATGCGCTCGGCCACCGCCTTGCTCCGGGCGTAGTGACCCCGAGCGGCGTCGGGGTCAGCTGGACCGGCGGCGACTCCCACCAGGGCGGATCCGGAGTGCGCCACCGACGGCGAGGACACGTGGATGAACCGGGTGGCGCCCGCTGCGCGGGCGGCGGCCAGGACGGTCCGCGTGCCACCGACGTTGACCCGCTCGAAGTCCTCCCACGACCCGGTCAGCGTGACGCGGGCGGCCAGATGGACGACGGCGTCCTGCCCTGTGCACGCCCAGCGGACGACGCCGTCGTCGGTGATGTCGCCTCGTACCTCGGCGACGTCGAGCCCGGATGCCCGGCGCTGGAGGACGGTGACGGTGTGGCCGGCAGTGACGAGCGCTCGCGCCGTGGCGGCCCCCAGCATGCCGCTGGCTCCGGTGACGAGGACCTTCATGCCGACCGCTTCCCCGACAGCACCTGCTCGGCATGAGTGGCGACCGCCGTGCGGTTGATCTTGGAGTTGTGTCGAATGTCCACCGGCAGGTCCGGCACGACGAGCACGGCCGCGATCGGCAGCCCGGCCTGGTCGCGCACGGCCGCGGTGAGGTCCAGGTCCGCCGGTCCCGGTGGCGTTCCCGGGGACTCCACGACCATGACCAGCGCCTGGGTGCCGCGAGGTCCCACACCGACGAGCGCCGCCAGTCGAACTGCGTCCAGCTGCTCCACCCGGCGCTCCGGCCCGACAGGAGTGACCGGGCCGTCGGCGGTCACGACGACGTGCCCCAGCCGACCCTCGACCCACAGCCGGCCCTGGCGGTCGAGGTGACCGACGTCACCGGTGCGGTGCCAGCCGGCGTCCCGCGAGCTCGCTCGCTCGGTGGACCACAGCTGGTCGTAGCTGTCCTTGACGTGGGGTGCCCGTACGCAGATCTCGCCGGTGACGTCGGGGTCCTCGGTCAGCGCCCCTTCGGCGTGGCCGTCGGGCGCCAGGCCGCTGACCGCGACCCGCACTCCGGGGAAGGGCATGCCGACGCAGACACCGGTACCGGCGCCGACCCGCTCCAGGTCGTCCAGCTCGATGTCGGCGATCGGCAGGGCTTCGGTCATGCCGTAGGGCGTGTGTGCCTCGCAGCCGCCCATCAGGTCAGCGGCAAGCCGGAGCGTCTCCGGTGGGACAGGAGCGCCCGAGGACAGCAGCATCCGGACCGATGCGAGCGAGGCACGCTGCTCTGGATCCAGGTCATCCGCAGTGGCCACGACGTTCCGGAGTGCTGCGGGGGCGCCGAAGACCACCGACGCGTCGACCGCGGCGACTGCGTCGGCCAGCGCACGGGCGGTCAGCGTGCCGGGGGAGGTGACGTCCATGTCGGGGACGGCGGTCGTCACGCCCAGGGCGGGCCCGTACAGCGCGAACGGCGCGAAGGCGGCGACGAACCGGTCGGAACCCACCAGCCCGAGCCCCTCGGACAGGACGTCGCGCTGCGCCTCCAGCTGTGCGTGGCGGTAGACCACTCCCTTGGCCGGCCCGGTCGCGCCGGACGTGAACAGGACAGCTGCCTCGTCCGCCGGGGCTGGGGCCGGCGGTGCGGGGATACCGTGGCCCAGCCGCGCGACGTCGGCAAGCGTGTGGTGGGCGCCCAGAGACCGCCGCACCGCCGAGCCGCCGGACCCGGCCAGGACCTGGCGGCCGGGCAGGCCCATGCTGCGGGCGGCCAGCAGGCCCTTCCCGGTGCCGATGACGCCGGCGACGCCGGCGCCCCGCAGCGCGCGCCGGAGCCCGGAGAGACCGAGGCCGGCGTCGGCCAGCACCACGACGGCGCGGGCCCGCCAGCAGGCGTACACGGCGGCGGTGAGGTCGGCTCCCGGGGGGACCAGCAGGGCGAGCCGGTCACCGGGACGCACCCCGAGCTCGACCAACCCTGCCGCGAGCTCGTCGACGACGCGGGACAGCTGGGCCCAGCTGACGGTGCGGCGGGGGCCGTCCGGACCGAGCTCGACGAGGGCGGCGCCCGGGTCGGAAGCTCGGGACGCGAGCGCCTGGCCGAGGGGCCGACGCTCGGCCGCCTCCCGGGGCGGACCGCTGGGTTCCCGGTGAGGCGTCGGCGCCTGGCTGTCTGTGACAGTGAGAGCCGGCGCCGCGACCGGGGCGGTGCCCAGGTCCGTGACGAAGCCGACGACCGTTTCGGCGACCGGCGCGTCCTCGACCACGAGGTGACCGGCGCCCTCGAAGCGATGCGTCCGGGCCTGGGGGAGGCGTTGCTGCAGGTCGCGGAGGTAGCGGTCGGAGAACACGGGGTCGCGCGGCCCCCAGACGAACAGCGCGGGAACCTCGGCCAGCTCGCCCAGGCGCGCGCCGATCGTGTCGAGGGCGGCTCGGCTCGGGTGGTCGGGTGCCACGGGGATGTCGGCGACGAAGTCGCCGATCGCCGACCGCCTCGCCGCAGTCCGGTAGGGGGCCAGGTAACCGGCGCGCACCCCTGACTCGAGGGCGGGATGTGCCAGCCGCAGCGTGCCGGTGAGGAACGCCGGCGTCGTGACGGTGGCCGAGTGCACCAGTGCCCGCGTACGCGCGAGCGCGATGAGTGCGGGGACGCGAGCGTCGGGCGGCTGGCTGACGGCCGTGTTGGCCAGGACGACACCGGCGAGCAGAGCGCGGTGGTCCAGCGCCCACCCCAGGCTGATCACCCCGCCCCAGTCGTGGGCCACCGTCACCACTGGCCCGGACAGCTGGAGGGCGTCGGTCAGCGAGGCGAGCTCGGCCACCCGGTCGGCCAGGCGGTGCTGCCCTCCGGTGCGCTCGGAGAACCCCATGCCGAGGTGGTCGACCGCCACCACCCGCCAGCCGGCGGCGCTGCCGGCCGCGACGACCGACCGCCACGTGTATGACCAGGTCGGGTTCCCGTGGACGCAGAGCAGGGTTCCCCTGGGCGTGCCGCCGTCCCGGGGTCCGGCGTCCAGGACGTGCCAGGCGCGCACCACCCCCTCCGGGTCGGGCGCGCGCACGAGCCTGGACCACGACGGGTCCAGCCCCGGCAGCCCAGCTGGGGGCAGCGAGGCGGCGGCGGACGGGTTCACCAGGCGAGCTCGAGGAAGGCGGTGTTCAGGCCCGACCCGATCCCCAGGCACAGCACCTGGTCCCCGGTGGCGAGCTTGTCGACCTCCTGGGCCAGCGTGAACGGCAGTGCGGCGGGGCCGATGTTGCCGAACGTCGGGAAGGTGAGCGGCACCTTGGTCTGGTCCAGCCCGAGACGCTCGCACAGCGCGTTCGTGTGGACGCTGGAGACCTGGTGAAGGATGTACCGGTCGGCGGCCTGCCACTCGTGGTCGACCAGGGCCTCCTTCCAGGCGTCCTCCGCCAGCTGCAGGCCGGCGTCCAGCAGCCCCTGCGTGTCGGTGCGCATCCCGTTCATGTCGCCCACGCACAGGTCGTGGTGCTCGGTCCCGGCGCGGGTGATGCCGGCGACGACGCGGTGCCCCTCGGGGTGCCGGTCGGCCGGACCCAGCACCATTGCGGCCGCGCCCGAGCCCAGCGTCAGCGTCGCGAACTCGTTGAAGAAGTCCTGGATTGTCGCCTCGGGGTCGGCCAGGCGGGTGAGCGTGGCTTCCTGGGTGGCCCGGGCGTCCTCGCTGTCCAGGATCAGCGCATAGTCCAGCTGCCCGGCGTCGATCATGGTCGCGGCGAGGTGGATCCCGTTGACGAAGCCCAGGCAGGCGTTCGAAAGGTCGAAGTTCACCGCAGACGTGGGCAGGTCCAGGCGGTGGTGCATGGCGACCGCGGTGGACGGCTCCAGGTAGGTGCGGTTGACCGACGAGTTGATCATCAGCCCCACCTGGCTGGCGTCGATCCCGGACTGCGCGAGGGCCTTGCCACCGGCCGTCACCGCGCCGTCGATGAAGGAGGAGCCCTCGGACCACCACCGGCGCTCGCGGATGCCCGCGAGCCCCTCGAGGACGCCAGGTCGCACACCGAAGCGCTGGTACGCGGCGGTCAGGCGCGCATCGATGTCCGCGGAGGTCACCACGACGGGCGCCTCGACGGCGACGATCGACAGCACCGCCGTGTTGGTGTGGCGGTACGAGGCGTTGCCGTTCATCCAGATCCTTCCGAAGGGACCGGGTGAGTCTCCCACGCCGTGGGGGTTTCTCTGGCCCCGGGCGGTATGGGGCTCACAGGTCGACGACGACTGCCGCGCCGTCCCGCCTCGGGTCGCCCGCTGCCTCGACGTGCCCGTCCGGGTGAAGCACCACGCCGTGGGTGCCGCCGAAGTACAGGCTGCGGGAGGACCAGCAGTTGACCGGACGCAGCTCGGCCAGCCCGGCCAGCGCCCGGTCGGACAGCCCCGGCTCCACCTGGACCGCGCGCCCGTCGTCGTGCACGCGCGGTGCCAGGATCGCGTCTGCGAGGGGCAGCCTGCGGTCGACGAGGTTCACCACCACCTGGGTGAGCGCACTGCGGATGCGCTCGCTGCCACCGCTCCCCATGGCGACGACCCTTCCGTCGGCAAGCTCCAGGAGTGAGGGGGCCATCATCGACCCGATCCGGGTCCCCGGAACGGTGGCGTGAAAGCCGTCTGGGTGGAGGTCGGACTCGCCCATCACGTTGTTCAGCTGCACCCCGGTCCCCGGAGCGAACACCCCGGAGCAGGAGCCGTTTGACGTGGTCAGTGCGGCCAGGTTTCCCTCGGCGTCGACCACGCTGATGTGCGTCGTCCCGCGGCTGCTTGACGCCTGCCGGCGCCGCTTCTGCGCCTGCGTGGCCGTGTCGAGCGCACGGGTGGTGGCCACCACCCGTGCCGCGTCGTCGGCGTAGGGACCCATCCGGTCGAGGTCGGCAAGGGCCTCGACCACGATCGACCCCCCGAACGACGGCGGAGGGTTGGTGACCAGCAGGTTTCCCCCGTACTGGGCCGTCAGCGGCGTCCGTTCGACCGGTCGGTAGCCGGCGAGGTCGGCACGCGTGAGCGGGCCCCCGCCGGCCTGGATCCGGTCGAGGAGGCCAGCGGCAACGGCCGGGGAGTCGAATCCGGTGACCTCGCCGCTCGTCACCCGGTCGAGGAAGTCGGCGTAGTCGACGTTGCGCACCAGATCGCCGGCGTGGGGCAGCGACCCGGTCGGCGCGAACACCCGGCTGCCCTCGTCGCTCAACGTCAGGATGTCGGCCAGCAGGCCGAGGACCGTCGCCTGGGTGGGCTCGAGGGCAACCCCGTCCCGGGCCAGCCGCTGCGCCGGTGCGACCACCTCGGCCAGCGGGCGCGACCCCCAGCTCCGGTGGGCGGCCAGGTATCCCGACAGGCACCCGGGCACTGCAACCGATCCGGCGCCGACGTAGAAGACCTGCTCGGCGCCGGTGAACTGGACCGTGACGCCGACGAAGTGTGGCTCCAGCTCAGCGCCGGAGTGTCCGTGACCGGGTGCGTCGACGAAGAAGTCGAGGACGCGTGGCTGCCCTCCGGCGGGCCGGGCCATCAGGAAGCCGCCGCCGCCCAGACTGGTCAGCCCGGGCTCGCTGACGGCGGCAGCAAAACCCGCGGCCACCACCGCGTCGAAGGCGTTGCCCCCGGCGCGAAGGAGGTCGACCGCGGCCCCGGCGGCCCCGGCGCTGCCGGCTGCAACCGCTGCCCTCCGCGTCACGACGGTTGAGGCTAGACCCTCAGCGGGACGGGTCGGACAGGTCCTCCTTGCCTCGGACCGACCGCACGGTGATGACGCGGTCGCCGGACCGGAGCCCGCCCAGCGTGCCGTCGTCGTAGCGTCGGACGTAGCCGTCGCGAACAACAGCCAGGACCAGCGCGGGGACATCGGCGGTGGCGAGCCCGATCTCCTCCCGGCTGACGCTGCGCTCCTCGATGTCCAGGCCCTCACCGGTGATGAGGAGGTCTTCGACGACGCGG
Source organism: uncultured Actinomycetota bacterium (assembly GCA_963848085.1). GTDB lineage: Bacteria > Actinomycetota > Actinomycetes > JAHEKZ01 > JAHEKZ01 > CAWKCE01. The sequence continues at coordinate 579,062 of CAWKCE010000005.1, read as the reverse complement.
CCCACCTCGGGCTTCTCGGCGGACAGCCCCAGCATGCGACCGGCGGCCTCGGCCGAGGTCACGACCGCATCGGCGCCGCTCTGGTTCACCAGCGGGACGTTCTCCGCCTCCCGGACGCTGACCACGATGTGCGCGGTTCCGTTGAGGCGTCGGGCGGTGAGGGTCACCAGGACGGCGGTGGCGTCGTCGTCCGGGGCGACGATGACGGACTTGGCGCGTCCGACGTGGGCCCGGCGGAGCACCTCACTGCGGGTGGCGTTGCCGAGGACCGCGGCAAAGCCCATCTCGTTCGCCTCCTCGATGGAGACCGGGTCACCGTCGATGACGACGATCTTGTCGAGCGTGGTCCCGCTGTCGAGCAGCGTGCGCGCGGCCGCCCGGCCCTTGACCCCGAATCCCACGATCACGGTGTGTGCGAGCAAGGTCTGCCTCCACCTGTTCTCGCGGAACTCTCGACGTGACCGCTCGGTCAGCACTTCCAGCGTGGTGCCCACCAAGGCAACGAGGAAGATGATGCGAAGCGGCGTGATGAAGTAGATGTTGAACAGGCGGGCGGCGTCACTGGACGGCGTGATGTCACCGTAGCCGGTCGTCGTCAGGCTGACGGTCGAGTAGTAGACGGCATCGAGCAGGCTTACCCCGTCGTCGTTGACGTCTCGGTAGCCGTCCCGGTCCAGCCAGACCAGGAACCCGACCGCGAAGGCCACCAGGACGGCGATGCCGACCCGGGAGAGGACCTGCCGCAACGGGCTCGGTGGCTTCTCGGGGAGCTTGACCACACCGGACCCCAGGCGCAGCCCGTCCGAGCGTTTGCTGCCGCTGGTGGTCATGGCTCCACAGCCTAGGGAGCGGGCGGGACGGACGGCCGAGACCCGCCGGGACTAGCCCGATCGGGTCAAGTGGTCGCCACCGCATGCCGATTGCGTCCATGACGGTCCGGACTGCCGGCTCGTCTGGTGCGTTCTGACACTCGAGGAAGTGATGGACGACCCGCAGCAGCTGGCGCGCACGGGGGCGATCGCCGCATGGGTGAACGTCGGTCTGGGCTTGGTCCTGACCGTGCTCATCGACGTCTCGGACCCCTCCGTACCCGTGGTGCTGGTCCCCGCCCTGGTCTGGATCGTGGTCGGAGCCGGCTACGCGCTCTTGCTCACCTGGCTCGCGGTGCAGGCGAGACGGAGCGAGCTGGTTCACGCGGACCGTCGACTGGCCTTGGCCCTGATCACCGCCGAGATGGTGTGGGTCGCCGGGCTGGTGGCCTTGACCGGCGGGCTGCGCGGACCGGTGTGGGTGCTGTTCGTCACGGTGGCGGTGTTCGTTGCGGACGTCGTGGCACGTGCCGGCCTGGTGGCGTTCGCGGGGATCGCGGCCGCGCTGCTGGTGGTGGCCGCATTCGCGTCCGGAACGTTCAGCCTGGCCGTCCTGCCGTGGCTGTTCGCTGCGGCAACGGTCATCCCGCTGGTGGTCGGCTTTGACGAAGTGCTCAAGTCGGGCATCCACCAGGTGCACCACGATCGACTGGCCCGGCGGGTGGAACAGCTGTCGCTGTCACTCGGAGAGGCGGCCGACGGCAACCTGGCCGTGGCGATCCCGACCTCGGAGGGCGAGGAGACCGCTCTGCGCTCCCTGGCCGTCAACATCGACGAGACCCTGGTGTCCCTGCGCATGCTGGTCGACCGGGTCCGGGACGGCGGTGACCGCATCTCGGAGAGCGCCGGTGAGCTGCTGCACGCGGCACAGGTCCAGGCCTCGGCATCCGGCCGGCAGTCGGGCGCCGTCGTGGAGTCGACGGCCACGCTTGAGCAGCTGCAGCAGATGGCGGAGGTCATCGCGGCCAGCAGCTCGGAGGTGGTCGACCAGGCCGCCATGACCTTCCGGTTCGCCGAGGAGGGCCAGGAGGCGGTCGCCAACGCCGTCGCCGCGATCGATGCGATCGCGCATCGCTCGCAGCTCGTGGCTGAGCGGACTGCGGCACTGGCGGACAAGTCCGGTGAGATCGGCCGCATCCTCGAGGTCATCGACGAGCTGGCGAAGCAGACGAACCTGCTCGCGCTCAACGCCGCCATCGAGGCGGCCCGCGCGGGAGAGCACGGCCGTGGCTTCGCTGTGGTCGCAGCCGAGGTCCGCAAGCTGTCGGAGCGCGCACAGACGTCCACCAAGCAGATCCAGCAGATCGTCTCCCAGATCCAGTCCGAGATGCGGGCCACGACCGCGGCGACCGCCGAAGGTGCCGAGGAGGTCCTCACCGGAGTCGCACTGGCCCGGGACGTCGTGGCGGTTCTGGAGCGGATCTCCGAGATGGCCGACGAGACGACCACGTCGGCCCGCGAGATCTCCAACGCGAGCCAGCTGCAGCGATCGGCGTCGACCGAGATCGTGACCACGATGGGGCAGGTGGCCGAGGTCTCCCAGCAGGCCGCTGCCGGATCCGACGACTCGGCACGGGCCGCTGCGTCGCTCACCGCGCTGGCCGACGACCTGCGCCAGTCCATCTCCCGGTTCCGCGTCTAGCCACTCTCCCGCGCTCCTTTTGGGGCCGCGTGCGGCCCAATCGGGTTCTGACGATCGCTCCCGAACTGCGTCGCCCAGGTCCTACCCTGTGGGTCATGCCGACATACGGCACATATGCCCGCGCCCGTGACCAGCTCCTCGAGGAGTACGACTCCCTCGATGCGGGGGCTCCGGTCAGGCTAGGGAAACGCACCTCGAACCTGTTCCGCATGCGCGACGCCGTGGCCAGTCCCGGGCTCGACGTGTCGGCGTTCGACGGTGTGCTCGACGTCGACCAGGCGGGTGGGACGGCGGATGTTCTCGGGATGACGACGTATGAGCACCTGGTCGCGGCCACGCTGCCCCACGGACTGATGCCGCTCGTCGTGCCGCAGCTGAAGACGATCACGCTCGGAGGAGCGGTCACTGGGCTGGGAATCGAGTCCTCGTCGTTCGTGAACGGCTGCCCCCACGAGTCGGTGCTCGACATGGACGTGCTCACCGGGGACGGGCGCGTGCTGACCGTCACGCCGGACGGCGACCACGCCGACCTGTTCCACGGCTTCCCGAACTCGTACGGGACGCTGGGTTACGCGCTGCGGCTGCGCATCGAGCTGCAGCCGGTGCTGCCGTACGTGGAGCTGGAGCACGTCAGGTTCCACGACCGCGCGGAGTACTTCGCCACGGTTGCCGAGATCGCGGCCCATCGACGTCATGCTGGTCGCCTGGTCGACTTCGTCGACGGCGTGGTCTTCGACACCGACGAGCTGTACCTGACGCTGGGCCGCTTCGTCGCGACCGCGCCGTACGTCTCCGACTACACCGGCAACGAGATCTACTACCGGTCCATTCAGCATCGCCGACGTGACTTCCTTACCGTCCACGACTACATCTGGCGGTGGGACACCGACTGGTTCTGGTGCTCCCGAGCCTTAGGGGTCCAGCACCGACTCGTCCGGCCGCTCGTCCCCCGGCGGCTCAAGCGCAGCGACGTCTACTGGCGGGCGGTGGGCTTCGAGCGACGGCACGGGTGGAAGGCTCGCTACGACCGGTCTCGCGGCCGTCCCGACCGGGAGGCGGTCATCCAGGACGTCGAGGTGCCGGTCGACCGCGCCGCTGAGTTCCTGGAGGTATTCGAGCGCGAGATCGGAATCAGCCCGGTCTGGATGTGCCCGCTGCGCCAGCGCGAGGGTTCGCGTCGCTGGGACCTGTACGCGCTCGACCCGTCGACTACTTACGTGAACTTCGGTTTCTGGTCCACCGTGCCCCTTGACCCCGGCGAAGCCGACGGGACGCACAACCGACTGATCGAGCGGCTCGTCTCGGACCTCGGCGGACGCAAGTCGCTGTACTCGTCGGCCTACTACGAGGAGGACGAGTTCTGGCAAACGTACGGCGGGGATTCCTACCGCGTGCTGAAGAAGGAGTACGACCCGGACGACCGGTTGCTGGACCTGTTCAGCAAGTGCGTCCGGGCCCGGTGATGCGAAGTCAGGAGGAACTGTGCCCAGCGGGAAGATGACGATCGCCGAGGCATTCCAGCACGTGGTGGGAAACAGCGCCAACCTGCGGCTGACCGCGTATGACGGGAGCGAGTTCGGGACCACCGACGCCGCCGCCACGCTCGAAGTCCGTTCCCCCACCGCGCTGAAGTACATCACTGGCGCACCCGGAGACCTGGGTCTGGCGAGGGCTTTCGTGAGCGGGGAGCTGGTGGTCCATGGCGACCTTCACGCGGCTTTGCTGGCGATGGTCGGCGAGTCTCGCCAGGACGTGTCGGCCACCCAGAAGCTGGCGATCCTGCGTGACCTCGGGCCGGAGATCATCGGACGACCGCCGGTGCCTCCGGAGGAGGCGGCACCGCCATGGCGGCGGGGGCTTCGCCACTCGAAGCAGCGTGATGCGGCGGCGATCGCCCACCACTACGACGTGTCGAACCGTTTCTACGAGCTCGTCCTCGGTCCGTCGATGACGTACACCTGCGCGGTCTATCCGACGGCGGAGGCCTCGCTGGAGGAGGCGCAGCGCGACAAGTACGAGCTGGTCTGCCGCAAGCTCGCGCTGGAGCCGGGGATGCGGCTGCTGGACGTCGGCTGCGGCTGGGGTGGCATGGCCATGCACGCGGCCGAGCACCACGGTGTCAAGGTGCTTGGCGTCACGTTGTCGAAGCTGCAGGCCGACTGGGCGCAGAAGAAGGTTGCCGAGCGTGGTCTGGCCGACCTCGTCGAGATCCGGTACTCCGACTACCGCGACGTCGGGCAGCTGGGCTTCGACGCGGTGTCGTCGATCGGGCTGACCGAACATGTCGGCCGCAAGAACCTACCCGGCTACTTCCGCTTCCTCGCGTCGCGGCTGCGTCCCGAGGGGCGGCTGCTGAACCACTGCATCACCCGGGCGACCACGAAGGAGCGGGCGCGTGCCGGGGGCTTCATCGACCGGTACGTGTTCCCCGACGGCGAGCTGCTCGGGGTCGGGCGGGTGATCTCCGCCCTGCAGGACAACGGTTTGGAGCCGCGGCACGAGGAGAACCTGCGTGAGCACTACGCGATGACGTTGCGTGACTGGGGTGCCAACCTGACCGAGAACTGGCCGGAGGCCGTCGCGGAGGTGGGGGAGCGCAGGGCCAGGGTCTGGGAGCTGTACATGGCGGCGTCGCGCGTCGGGTTCGACCTGAACCGGATCCAGCTGCACCAGGTGCTGGCGGTGAAGCTGGCCGCCGGCGGACGCAGCGGGATGCCGCTGCGTCCGGACTGGCTCAGCTGACTTGCTAGGCCCTGCCTAGCAAGTCGGTCAGATCCAGCGCCGTCGGCGGAAGCCGAGGTAGAGCGCGCCGGAGACCAGGAACCACAGGGCAGTGCTGAACCAGAAACCCCAGGGCTTGAGGAAGCCCGGGTAGGGCAGGTTCTGGCCGTAGAAGCCGGTCACCGCGGTGGGCACTGCGATAATCGCGGCCCATCCGGCCAGTTTGCGCATCACGGTGTTCAGGGCATGGTCGGCCTTGGTCAGCCGGGTCTCGTAGATCGTGGTGATGAGGTCGCGCAGGCCCTCGATGCTGTCGTTCACCCGCAGCACGTGATCGTAGAGGTCCTGGTAGTACGGCATCAGCCCAGGTGCAATCGGAGTCTGGTCGTCATCTTCAACCCGCATGACTCCGGTCACCAGCTCGCGCATGGGGGCGCTGATCCGTCGCATCCGAACCAGTGCCTTGCGGGTGTAGAAGCCGTGCCGGGTGATCGCCGTCGGGTCGGCGTCGGAGTCACCGTCGAACAGGTCGTCCTCCATCTTGTCCACGTCGTCGCCCAGCGCGTCGATGGTGGCCAGGTGGCTGTCGACGACCATGTCGAGCACGCCGTACAACAGGGCGGACACTCCGTAGCGAGGCAGCTCTGGATGGGCGTCCAGTCGCTCCATCAGGCCTCCGACGTCAAGGGCGTTGGCGCGGTCGACCGTGACGATCACGCTCGGGTTGACGAAGACCGGCAGCTCGCGCAGCACCAGCGACCCGTCTGGCCCGACGGCCGACCGGTACAGGTACAGGAAGACGTGGCCGGGGAAGCGGTCGAGCTTGGTGCGCTGGGCGATCTCGCTGCCGATCTCGGCGGTCTTCATCGCGTCTTCCACCGCATGGTGGTGAAAGCCGAGTCGATCCGCCAGCGTCGGGAGCTGGTCTGGTGTGACGTCGAGCCACACCACGACTCCCGGGGTTCCGACGAGCGCCATGGCCGTGGTCAGCCGGTGGTCGACCGCCGAACTCGCCGGCTCGTCCGGAATGAGCTGGCCGTCGCGGTAGGCCCGGAAGGTGGTCACGGGGTAACCGTAGGGCCGCGGAGGTATCGCGGGGCGGGTCTTGGATGTCCTTTCTCGACGTGCGCTCAACCGACATAGTGTCCCCGAGCGGTTGCCCGGGTGCGCCGCCGCGGAGGAGGCGAAACATGTCCAGCCCGTCGCCCGTAGCCGACCGCGGGAGCATCGAGCGTCCACTCATCACCCTTGCCGCGAGCGCGGTGGTGATCGTCGGCCTGAAGTACTCGGCGTCGGTGTTCTCGCCGGTGATCTTCGCGATGATCGCCACCGTGACCGCATACCCGATCCAGCGCAAGCTGATCGACCGTGGGTCCAAGCCGCTGGTGGCGATGCTCGCCGCGTGGGGAGCGATCTACGCGGTGTTCATTGCCGGGGCGATCATGATGGCGGTCGCCCTCGTGCAGCTGGTGGAGGAGCTTCCGCAGTACGAGAGCCAGATCTCTGACGCGCTCAGCTGGGTGTCGGACCAGCTGGGGGGCTCCTCGTCCAGCACCGACATCCTGAGCAATCTCGACGCCTCCAACGTCGTCGCGGTCGCGCAGTCGGTTCTCGGTGGGGTCACCGGGATCCTCGGCAACGCCGTGGTGATCGTCGCGGTCGTGTTCTTCCTGGTCATCGACGGGCTGCGTTTCCCCGACAAGTACGCGGCCGTGTCCGCGGACCGTAGTCATGTGGCGACTGCGTGGAGCAAGTGGGGATCGGAAACGCGCGTCTACCTGGGTGTGGCGACGATTTTCGGCGTGATCGTCGCGGTCCTCGACTCTGCGCTGCTCTTCGTCCTGGGGGTCCCACTCGTCGTCGTGTGGGGGATGCTCGCCTTCGTCACCAACTACATCCCCAACATCGGGTTCGTCATCGGGGTCATTCCGCCGGCGCTCCTGGCGTTCCTCACCGACGGCTGGGTGACTGCGCTGTGGGTCGTCGTTGGCTACAGCCTCATCAACTTCACCATCCAGGAGTTCATCCAGCCCAAGATCGTCGGGGACTCGGTGAACCTCGCCGCGACGGTGACGTTCGTCTCCGTGTTCTTCTGGACCTGGGTGATCGGGCCGCTGGGGGCGATCCTGTGCATCCCGCTGACCTTGTTCGTTCGCACCGTGATGCTTGAGCCGTACGAGAGCACCCGATGGCTCGCCAACCTGATAGACGCCAGCGGGAAGGGGGCGGACCCACCCGAGGGCGCCGCGACGGCCGAGAGCTGAGCGGCCTCAGGCGCTGCCGCTGGGTAGCTCGGAGAGCTCCGGCTCCTGGCCACCGTGCTGGACGGCTCGGGCGTACAGCGCCAGCGCGGGTGCGAGAACCGCGGCACCGACAAGCAAGGCGGCCCGGATGGACCACACGGACCCGACGGCCCCCAGCCCTGGTCCACCGATGACCTGTCCGACAGCGTCCGACTGGCCGGAGATCGAGATGACGGTCGCGCGCACCGACGAGTCGGTGATCTGCTCGTTCACCCAGGTGTCGTACACCGGTTGGACGAGCGAGCGCGTGAGGTAGTACGTCCACATTCCCGCAACGGCAACCGCGAAGTTTCCCGCCACCGCGAACACGACAACCGTCACCATCTGCGCGGCGGTGAATACGAACAGCAGCCGGGCCAGGCGCTCCTGACCGACCCGCTGGAAGCGACGGACCAAGTACTCAGAGCCCACCAGGCCGAGCAGCATGGTCACGGCGCCAAAGATCCCAAACCAGACCACGGGGTCGAGTGAACCCAGCGAGGGCAGTCCGACGTCGAGGAGAATGTGCGCCTGCCACAGCCGGTCGAAGCTCTCCGTCGAGGCCCCTGCGAAGAAGGCGATGGCCAGGATGAGGAGCAGGAGCGGACGCGCCCGAATGAAGCGCGCGCTGGTCCGCACTCCGGAGACGAGGACGCCGGCTCCGCGTCGGCCATCGGACCGGTCGGGCCGGGTGAAGCCGGTCTCCGGCATGAGGACCAGGGCGAAGCCGACGAAGGCGATCGAGAGCACGCCGCCCAGCGCAATTGCACCCGGCAGGCTCCAGCTGGCGACGGCGACACTCACACCAATGCCGATCAGCCCGCCGACATACCCGAGCTGTTGGCCGCGCGCGAAGACCCGGCCGACTTCCGCGACGCCCACTTCGTCGGTGATCCAGGCTTGGTCCGCGCCACTGGTGAACGTGTACCCGAACCCCCAGACAGCGAAGGCCACCAGGACGAAGACGAACGACCCCGAGGCTGCGACCACGAGCATGGCCAGGCCCATGACGAGCCAGCCAATGAGGAGGGAGCGTTTGCGCCCGTAGGTGTCGGCGACGACGCCTGTCGGGATTTCGAAGACGAACACCGCGACTTCCATTGCCGTACCGACCAACACGAGCTGTAGGGGAGTCATGTCGATCACCTGAACGAAGTACACGGCGGTGACGGTGAAGGACACGGTGTGTGAGGCAGACAGCCAGAACTCGCTCGCGTAGTAGACGAACCGCGCCGAAGGCCTTCTCATGTGGTGCAGGTGGGGTCGTTGGACCGGTGCGGCGGGCCTTGGTCACCGGGAGACGACACCCGCAGATCATCGTCGCTGGTGAGGCGAACGCCAACCGGTTTCCCACCGGCCGACCGGGTCTGCTGCCGCACTGGCTGACGTGCCGGCGTTCTCCCCCACCTCGCCACGCCCCGGAGGCGCCGTGCCGGGTAGCCCTGTCCGCTCTCCTATACTTCTCGACGCTGTCTTGTCCTCTTGACCGTCGGCTTCTACCGGCAACTCCTCATTCAGTGTTTCGAGGAGCGGGAGATGAGTCGCTTCACAAGAGCGCAGGTCAGCGGGGAGGCGTCGCCTAGTCCGGCCGATGGCGCCCGCCTGCTAAGCGGGTTGGGGTCTCAAAACCCCTCGCGGGTTCAAATCCCGCCGCCTCCGCGCTCGAAAGCCCCGGCTCGCCGGGGCTTTCGTCGTCCCTGGGGCCGGGATCGTCCTAGGGTCGAGGTCGTGAGTTCGCCTCGTCCCAGTTCGGCAGACCATGTCCGCCAGGCGGCGCTCGCCCTGCCAGACGCCACCGAACAGATCACGTGGGACGTCCATCCCACGTTCCGGGTGCGGTCCAAGATCTTCGTGATTCTCGCCGAGGACGGTGCCAGCGCAACGGTGAAGTCGACGAAGGAGGAGCAGGCAGCCCTCATCGCAGAGTCGCCGGAGGCGTACGGCGTGGCGGCCCACGTGGGGCGCTATGGCTGGGTGGAAGTGACCCTTGCCCGGGCACCTGCCGACCAGGTCGAGGAGCTCGTGCAGGACGCCTGGCGCTCCGTCGCGCCGAAGCGGCTGGTCGCCGAGTTCGACTCGGCGCGGGGCTAGGTCCTTCCTTCGTCGAGTCGGTCCCACGGATTTCGGCCCGTCACGACGTGGCCGGTATGGTGATCGGCGGTCGCATGCGGCCGGGCGCCCGTAGCTCAACGGATAGAGCATCTGACTACGGATCAGAAGGTTGGGAGTTCGAGTCTCTCCGGGCGCGCACACGTCATCGCAGGTCAGAGCCGATTTTCTCGTTCACGAGGGATCGGCTCTTGGTCGTTTTGAGGCTCTGGCAGCTATGCGGGCAGCTATGCGGTGCGGGAACGTCGCGAAATCAGGAAGACAGCGCCGCGTCTACGTCGAAGCCGTCGGGTGCGATGGCGTCGATCCTGGCCAGGAGTCTCATGTGGTCGGAGACGTGCCCGGCAGTGGGCAGGTTGACCTGCTCGGCAACAACTCGGAGTGTGGTTCCGCTGGCGAGCAGTGCGCGGACGAGGGGTGCCAGTACGTCCGGGACGTACCCCAGGGCGCGGTCGCGGGTCGGTTGCGGCTGGCTGTCGACAAGGACCGCGACCGGGCTGACCTCGTTGTCGTCCTCAGGGGCCAAGTAGAGGTCGTCGCCGGGCTGCAAACGGCCCAGTCGCTCGGCTTCAGCGTCCACGTGCCGGCTGCCGTGGACGAGGAAGTAGAAGGACAGCAAACCTTGCGCGTCGATGGTGGGGACTGGAAGCAGCTGGACGAGGTCGGTGGCTCGGGTGCCGAGGGTTCGCGCTAGGACCTCGAATGGTTCGGGCCTGGCGTCACTCAGCCCCAGTGACTGGACGTAGGCGTCGTAGTTGTCCCGTCTCGGGGTCATGACTCGGTTGGCGAACATTGGGAACAGCTCTTCGGATCGGTACTCGACGTCGGGGTCGGGGAAGCCGGCGAACGCCTCGAAGCCGGAGGTGCCCTGGGCTCCGGGCAAGTAGTGGAATGTGTAGCCCTCGGTGTCACGCTCGAGGGTGCCGACCCGGTGATAGGAACGGTCGCTGGGTGACTGCCACAAGACAAGGAACCGGTTCGGAGTGGCCACCCGGGCAGGCCGCGTCGAGAGTGCGTCAACGGTCATGGGGTCAGCCTCCTCTGGTTCGTTGCGATGAAGTTGTCCACAAACGTACGCGCTCCGTCCGACATCCAGCCACCGGGAACCGCCGAAATGGCGTCTCGGATCATTCCTGCGTCAAGGGCGCTCACCCTGTCGAGCCACAGGGCTCGGACTGAATCGTCCACCCTGCCGAGGGCCTGGTGCGCGAGGTCGCTGAGTCGAGGGCCACCTGGGAAGTGACGGGCGCGGCCTCGCTCAGCGAAGGCCTCCGGGTCGACGCGGCGAGCTGTTGGGGCGTTGAAGCCCAGTGAGGCGCCGTGATCGTACGTCGGCGCCAACGATTGGCTGCCGGTGAGCACGGCCCAGTTCTCGTGGTGGCGGTCGGTGTTGCCGACAAGTGCGTCGAAGGTCAGGTATCCCGTGAAGGACTCAAAGGCGGACAGCCCCGTCTCACTGCCGGCATAGCCGTCAAGAGCGACGGCAATTGCGTCAAGGTCATATCCGGGCACCGGGCCGACCTGCGCTGTGCGGTAACCAGGGTTGCGGGATGACAGGAGCTCGTTCCCGTGGACCAGGCCATCGCCCACTCGCTTGCTGATCACCCCTGGCTGGCCCTGCCAGAGAGCGAAGCGTGCCTCCGCCGCTGGCAGTGGAAGCAGCTCAGCGATCCGGCTTGCCAGTACCTCCGCCCACAGGTCTGCGCCGAGTTCGGGCAGTCCTATTGCTCGCGGCCGCTTGAACAGCCACCAGGTTGCTTCGGGGTCGGTGCTCTCACGGATCCAGAACTTGTCGCGTGCGCCGAGCGGTTCTTCGTCGTCGGGTGCCCATCCGGACACGTCAATGACAGGCTCGACCGGGTTCATGCCACGAACTCTAGGGATAGGGACAGACAGTCGATCCCATCGAGTGGGTCGTTGCCGGTCCCAATGGCGCCCCTGCGGGCAGCGCATGCGGATGGCTCGACCGGTGTCACTGCTGCAGCCCCCTTAAGAATGTGTCCATGCGTGCTGCGGCGTCGGCCTTCACTTCGGCCAGGACGTGGGTGTAGAGGTCAGATGTGGTGGCCATGCGGGAGTGGCCGAGGATCTCCATGACAGTCCGCATGTCGGTCCCCTGCAGAAGCAGAACTGAGGCAGCGGTGTGTCGTAGGTCGTGTGGTCGGCACCGTCGGACTTTGGCTCGGTCACAGAGGGCGTGCCAGTAGCTGTACACATTGCGGGGGTCAAGCCAGGTGCCGACGTGGGTTGTGAAGACCAGGTTCGGGTTGACCCACACTGTGGCGTCAGCCGCTTCAATCTCTTGGGCGCAGCGGTGCTGGCTCAGCGCGTCGACCACGACGTTGGGCAGTGCGATCGTTCGAACGCTGGCCTCTGTCTTGGTTTCGACCTCACCGAGATGACCGCGTCGTCGACCACTGGGTGTCAGCTCGTTGGTACGGCGCCGTTGAAGCGATCTTCGAACGATGAGCGTGCGGGCTTCGAGGTCGATGTCGTCCCAGTGCAGCCCGAGAGCCTCGCCGCGGCGAAGACCGAGCGCGATGAAGAGCAGCCACAGCGCATACAGCCGGTCGGATGCGGCTTCGACCAGCAGCAGCTGAAGCTCGTCGGGTTGCAGCGGCTCAACCGTCGGAGATGTGACGCGGCCAGCCTTAACCAACAGTGCGACGTTGCGGGTGACGACTTCGTCGCGCAGCGCATCGTTGAGGGCGCGGCGCAGGATGGCATGGACCAACTGGACGGTTCGCGACGAGTAAGGGCGGCCGCGCGCGTTCGTCGTGCGACGAAGCTTCGCGAGCCACTCCCTCAGATGAACGGGCTTGAGCTCCTCCAGCCTGTGGCGTCCCAGGTACGGGACGATCATTCGGTCCGCGAGGTCGAGGTAGTTGTCTGCGGTTGACTCGCGAAGCTCGCCGATCGCCACCTGGTGCGCAATCGTTCCGGTCGCCCATTCACTGAAGTACTCCGCGACGGTCAGGCCGCGTGTGGTGGCAACCAGCCGGCCGGTGTCGCGTTGCCGCCGCAGCTCGTCCAATCGAGCCAGGACCTCACGACGGGTGTCGCCGGACACGTAGCGGCGCCGCTGCGTGCCGTCTGAAGCGATGTCGACGGTGATGGCACCGGCCCATCGGCCGCGGCGGCGGTACACCGCGCCCTCACCATGGCCACGTTTACCCATTGCGGCCTCCTCTCGAACCTGTCGTCACCGTGCGACATCGCCCGTGGAGAGGGGGCACTGACCTTCTGATCTGTGGACGACCACGTCATTCACAGGGCCACCGCCTCGCGGCTCGGAGCCGAGTCGCCGATACCGATGGCTCGACTTGGTCCGACCTGGTCGACGGCCATGACGTGGCGTCGGCTGGTGCGCAGGCGTCGGCTGACGTCGGTCAGGACGGTGTCGGTGAGCCATTCCTGTGCTGGGTCGTCACGTCCTGGCTCGGGGGCGAGGTACAGGTGGTTGGTGCTTCGACCGCGTGAGAGTGCGACGTACGCCGTTTCGCAGGTCAAGGCAGCGGAGTCAGCGACGAGGGTTTCGTCGAGGGTCTGCCCTTGGGCTTTGTGGCAGGTGATCGCGTAGGCGTGGTCGAGTCGGCCGTCGTCGAGCCAACTATGGGGTAGGTCGTGGATGGTTCCGTCGGGAGTCGCCAGCGTTAGCGATCCGGTCTCGGCACTCACGTGCGCGACGACGGCACGGTCACCGTTGAGTAGATCGCGGTCGTAGTCGTTGCGGGTGATCAGGACGCGGTCCCCGGCGCGCAGTCGCAGGTCGCCGTCATCGGTTGGGATGGTGAGTTCCGGCCCGGACAGGAGTCCTTCGCCATCGAGTAGTTCTCGGACTGCGTCGTTGTACGTCCGTACCTGGTGGCGGGTCGCGGCGAGGATCGCGACGCTGTCGGGGTGGTCGCTTTCCCCGGCGGCTCGCACGTAGTCAGCGACGACACGGTTGCGCAGAGACTCGGCATCGGTGCCGATGTGAACGCGGTCGTGAGCTAGGTAGGCGTCCAAGGCCCGGTCAACGTGCCCGTTTCGAAGCCGGGTCAGTGCCTGCTGCTCCCACGCCTCACTCTGCCGGTGGTTGTCGTGGAGCTCGGCGCTCGCGTCCGATGCCAGGGCGGCGAACAGACCGCCGGCCTCGATCTCGGGGAGCTGGGCCGGGTCGCCGACCAGCACAATGCTGGCACCAGCCGCCTCAGCGTGACCAAGTAGTCGGGCCAGATCACGGGTGCCGACCATGCCGGCCTCGTCGATCACCAGCACCCACTGATCGGTCAGTGGACCGGCGCCAGACCGGGCGCTGGCGTCTAGCCGTGACAGCAGCCGCGCGACGGTGATGGCTTGGATGTCCGCGCCGCGGGCGAGCTGCCGGGTGGCGAGCGCGGACAGCGACGCCCCCATGATCTTGCGGTGGTTGAGCTGCCACACGGTCGCCGCCGCGGCGAGCGCCGCGGTCTTGCCTGACCCGGCGGGGCCGACCACCACGTGCAGCAACTGCGGTGCAGAGGTCAGGGCGCGGACCATCGCGGCTTGGTCGCCACCGAGATTGCGTTGGCCGATAGCCCACTCCACCAGCCCTCGTGGTGCAGCATCGACTGGACGAGACCGCAGCGACTCGGCGAGATCGAGGGCGTGCTGCTCGATGGCCAACAGCTCGGTGGTCGTCCAGCGGGGGGACCACTCGTGAGCCTCACCGGTTCCATCGGTAGGGGAGGTGTGGACCACTCGAGGATCGCGCAGGACTGCGTTGGCGAGCGCCTCGATGCCCGCGACGTCCACTTCGGTCCCAACGGGCAGCGCCGCTGCGATCGCCTGAAGAAGGTCGTTCCGGTCAAACGTCGTCGCCTGCCGAGTCAGACCCTCAGGCCCGAGCAAGTGATCGCTGATGTCGATGACGTCGACGCGGCTAACGGGATGTTCCTGGCCCAGAGCTTCAGCAACGATGCGGTCGGGGTCGTGACCCGTCGACACAGCCTCCACCGTCCAGCGATCGCGCAGGTCCTGAACCGTGACAGCCCGGTCTTTGCTGGGGCGCGTGGACAGGCAGGCGCGCTGCGCAGCCTTGGCTCCCGCAGTCCAAGAGGTGCGAAGCGTGGACGCGATCTGCTCAGCTCGCTTGGAGAACACTCTGCGCAGCGATCGGGGAATGCCGGCGATCTCCGCGGTCCCCTTGCCCACCTCGCCCCAGCCCACCCCCAACCTCTTCGTGAGCTCGGCACGCAAGACAGCCTGATACAGGTAGCCGGCGGTCTTCCCGTGCCGATGCAGAGCTTTGCTGTCCGCCGCCGACCAGCGACCGTCGATCCCGCGGAGCAGGTTCGCGATCACCACATGGGTGTGCAGCTGGGGGTCACCGGCGCGGCTACTCACGTGCTCGAAAGCCACCCCGATGAACCCGTCAGATGAGAGCCGTTCCGCTCGCTGCCCATCGCCGTGATGCCCGCGGGCGACGAACGCGGTGGTGCGCTCCAACCAGGCCATGGCGTCGTCCACGGCCGCCGCGTGGGCAGCACGAACCTGATCGGCATCGTCCGGCGTGGCGAAGGCCATCAGGACCGACACGGACTTGGGCGCCGAGAACGTCAGGTCGAGGCCCGCCCGACGGATGTCGATGCGCTCCCCGACGTGGTTGAGCGCCTCCGCAACCAGGTCGTGACCGTCGGGTGAATCAGGTTCGTAGACCGACTGCACATTTAAGCCGGCCGCCTCGGCGATCGCCACCGCGACGTCGACCCGAACCCCGCGAGTCCGAACGACCTCGCCCCCGGTCAGACCCTTGGCCATCGAGGTGAACTGCTTGGTCAGCCGGTGGTCGTCCAGTAGCAGAGCGATCGGCAAACCCGCTTCGACTGCCGCATCACGCGCCGCCTCCACCAGCGGTGCTACCGGCAGCCGAGCGCGGGGGTCACCGCGAAGCACCGCCGGAACAAGCCTGACGCCGTCCGGCCCGTGACCGTCGAGCAGACCGCGAAGGACCGGTTCGCCGTCGGACGTGAGGTCACCAGTCAGCCCGAGCATGCGGGCGCCCGCGCCAACCCAACGTCCCGTGGCTTGTCCGGGCCGGGTGTAGTAGTCAGCGTCACAGCCAGCGGTCTGCCGCACGAAGTACTCGACCGCCGCGTGACCCGAGGTCACCAGTCCGATTGACAGCACGTTGCCCTCCTCGTCGTTTGGGGCAGCCTGCGCGGGAGGGGTTGCCGTGCGGCTGGCGCGAGGACGTCGGGTCAGGATTAGCCGGGCACTTCCACCGAAGGCTTGCCCGCGCCCGATTTCGTTCCTCCAGGTGCGACGGCGTTCGTCATGTCAGCGACGGAAGCGTCGCGACAGCCACACTTCAATAGGTCTGCACAGCATTCGCCTTCGACGACCTCGCGCAGGTCGTCCTGGCCAATGCCCTGCGGCAAGTCGTCCGCGCGAGGGTCACCGGTCTTGAGCCCGCGTCTGCACACCTCCTGCAGCGAGCAACTATCAAGGAGGAACCCAGATGCACCCGTCAGACCGGTCACACACAAGCGCGGTACCGCCGCTGCTGCTCACCCCCGAGCAGGCCGCTGACGCGCTCGGGGTGGGGCGGACCTACGTGTACGCACTGATCCGCGACAGAGACTCCGATCGGTCACCCTCGGGCGATCACGCCGCATCCCCTACACGAGCCTGCTCGCCTACGTCGCCCACCTCGAGCAGCTCGCTGCCGAGTCCGCGTAGTCAGGTCGATCGGCTTCCGTCAACACCGCGAAAGACCCCCAGCCCGAAGTACACACTGGTATCTATAGATAGGGGTTGCATCGGGCGCCGAGATGGGGCGGCCCTTGCTGCCCTCGGTCTTCTCCGCTGCCTTAACTGCGCTGAAAGCTCCAGTGCTTCTCGGGCGAAGCGCAACGGTTGTAGCGGTGGAGCTCGTTACGATTCGTGACTTGGATGTTCCAACCGAAGATCTCCGTCGATGGCGCCTGCGTCACGCAGCCTCGCCGAACCTCAGACCCCACCACTCCACGGACGATCCTCGTCAGATGGGGGACCACCGGGTGCGTACGCGCTGTCACAGTGCTTGATAGGAGATTTGGAAACAAGTCCGGATAGCCCTGATTGCCACGTCCCAGTGATGAGGGACCTAAGACCATGGGAGGTGGCAGCGTTTCGGGGCTCTGAGGGTGTCTTGATAGGTGGAGGTGAGAGTGGAGTCGTTGGAGGAGCTGGTGGCGGCGCACGGTGCTGCGTTGCTTCGGCTTGCCTTCATGCTGTCGGGATCTGCCAACTCTGCTCAGGACTTGATGCAAGACACATGTGTGAAGCTTCACCGGCACTGGGCAAAGGTCGCCAGGGCCGACTCCCCGGTGACGTACGCCAAGCGGGTGATGGTCAACGAGTACACCCGCAACGCTAAACGTCGGGTCTCCTCAGAGATCCCGGTCGCCGAGCTGGCTGAGCTGGTGGAACAACCGGCGGGTGGGTCGTTTGAGAACCAAGTAGTGGACCGTGACCGGCTGTGGTCGCTGCTTGCGGTTTTGTCACCGTCAGAGCGGGCTGCTGTGGTGTTGCGGTACTACGAGGACATGTCGTACTCGCAGGCAGCCGAGGTGTTGGGTTGCCGCGCCTCGACGGTGCGTGCGAACGCCTCGAAGGCGCTGGCGAGGCTGCGCCGGTCCCTCGAGGTGAGTGAGGAGGTGTCGTCGTGAGCGACCTCGAGAGCGAGTTGCGTGAGCTGTTCCACGACATGCGGACGCGGGCGCCCTCAGCTAAGCCGTTGTCGGAGTATCTCGCCGACCCGGTGGCAAAGACTTCGCGGCGGTGGCAATGGGCAGTTGTGCCCGCAGCCGTGGCGGCAACAGCAGCGGTCGTCGTGGGGGTGGCAGCGCTGCCCTACCAGCACGAATCTCCCCCACCCGTTGTTGCTGGTTCACCATCAGCGACACCGTCAAGTGGAGAGCAGACGTCGGGAGAGGGTCAAGACTGGCAGGCGGTGACCGACGTGGCGCAGCTGGAAGGCAAGTGGCGGGCTGAGTCACTGTTTGGAGAACCAATCACCCAGCCTCAGGGCCCTCTTAGCCACCCCGTGGACGTGGTGTTCAGCGAGCTTGACGCTGGTTGGTGGTGGATGACGGATGATGGGTGTAACACAACATCAGGTCGGATTTCGGTCTCTTCCTCCCAACTCAGCACTGGCCAGGCAGGTACGACCTTGGTCGGCTGTTTCAGCATTCCTGGGCAGACCGACCACGCCCTGAATGTCAAGGCGATTGGCGCAGCCGACCAGGCACGAATCGCATCCCAGGTTGGCGAGTCGGCCAAGTTGTCGCTGCTGTCCAAAGGCAAAGTTGTGGCGGTCTACATCTCGGCGCGGAGCGCTGGCCTTGTTGAGGATGTTGAGAACCCGTCGGCGGTGGTGAGCAGAGCAAAGGCGCTGCTTGGTGACCGCTACGTCGATGTCAGCATCAACGCTGACCACACCGCCTACATCGTCGGCGTGCTTGATCTGAAGCCGGATGAAGCGCAACGTCTCGGAGAGCAGTTGAGTGGTCCAGCTCCTGTGGTGGTCGCCCCTCGCGCGGTTACGGCGCAGGCTGTCATGGTCCTGAGGAGGCAGATCGAGCAGCTGGTTCAAGGTCTCGACAGTTCAATTGAGTTCACTGTGTTGGGCAGCAACCCCGCGGACGGCTCTGTGCTGGTCGGTGTTTCAGACGAAGAAAGTCTTGCTGGGGCCGGGGCGTTTCTTCGGTCGCAACTTCCGGACTGGGACGTCGTCGATCGCGGGACACGCACGATCCGGCTCGCGACAACCTCGCAGTCAGACCCTCAGATCGTCGTCCGGGTTCTTCCCGTCACTGATGGCTCTCTTGGCGGGTAATCGAGCAGCCCCGTAGCCAAGCGTCACAAGCGACTTGGAGAAGCAATGACCCCGAACCCCGAGCCAGACTGGCCCGCCAGTCCCAAACCACCAGCGAGGCTGATACGGCTACGAGCCGAGCTACGGGCACTTCTGACGGGGTACACATCTTCTCCGTCACCGAAGGTGCCGAGTAGGGCGAAGCAACCCACTCAGAAGATCACTGACCACGCTGGGGACAGCTATGGGGACAGCTATGCGGTCAATCCGCGAGTGTCCGTCAGAATCCAGCAAACGCGGTGACCTGCGGAAACGTAGTCAGACGCCGCACGACGAACACCCCTCGCGTCACTACGGATCAGAAGGTTGGGAGTTCGAGTCTCTCCGGGCGCGCTTCGGTTCCCCCATTCCTACGGCAGGCCGCCAGCCCTCGCAGTCCTGCCGAGCGAGTGTGGCGGTCTGCCGAAGGAATGAGCGACCACGGCGCGGAGCTCGTCGGGTGTCGGCAGTGGTCAGGGCGCGGGGGAGTACCAGAAGGCCAGGCCGACCAGGATCGCCAAGAAGAGGGCCAGGACCACCAGACCGCCCAGGCTGTCCCAGAACGACCCTCGTATGGCTGCGCGCACCCCCGGTGTCGGCTCCTTGGGCTTTCCGGCCGCGAACGTCCGACCGGTCCGGTCGACCGAGATGCTCGAGCGCTCGTTGATGACGAATGTGGGGTTTGGGTCCCTGCGCATCGCGGCGTCGAAACTGCTCACGGGTGCCGTCTTCCATCCACCCCTGTCCGCTCGGTGCCGGTGGTCGTAGTGGATCGCGAACACCGCCAACGCGTCCAAGAAGACCACCAGGACCCACCAGATGCCGAAGAACAGCGCGACCAGCGACATGGCGGCGACGAGCAGACCGCGACGGACCAGTCTTCCTCGGGCATTCGAGCGGGCTCTGGTCTCGGCAATGGCCGACGGAGTCTCGTCCGGGGGAAGTGTCATCGGCGGCTCCTTCGGCGGCGCCTCGCCACCCGAGGACGCTTGGCCGTTCCGGCGGCACCCGCAGAGTATCGCCAATGGAGAAGGAGGTGATCGGGTCAACGCCCGAGCAGCGCGCCACCGACGCACTGCGCGACCATTCAACAACAGGGCTACCGGCAGCGTGTCTCCACGCGCGTAGACGATTGGGGCCAGAACCGGCTTGGTAGGGCAGGGCCAAACCTCGCGAGTCGGACCACGGATCAGAAGGTTGGGAGTTCGAATCTCTTCGGGCGCGCAGAGGTCGTTGCAGGGTAGGCCGGTGGCGGCAACCCACTCCGTATGGGGCCACATCTAGTGGGGTTGTCGGAGCATCGAGATGATGGGGGAACTCGCCCGCTTGGCGCTCACCGGTCACTTCGAAATCGTGACGTTCGTAGAAGGGCGGATCAGAAGTTGGGAGTCGTCGCCGACGATATTGCGGCCTCGGCCCGATCGCGTATTCCTCGCAGCATCCGCTCGCTCATGACGAAACTGACAACGGACACCACCTCGACCAGCACTCGGGCCGCCGTGGTGTGGCAGCGGTAGCGCTCTCGGACGACGAGCCGGGTTCGATTGTTGGTTTCGGGAACAAGCACGAATGCCCAGGTGAAGTCGTAGGGTGCGCCGGCGTCACCGGCGGTAGCTTCGCCTGTCGCGGATACGCCACCCTCGACGACCAGGGCGTGAGGCGGGTTGACGTGTACCACCTTCAGCGCGACGTCTGGGTGAATCCGGAAGTCGTCCCCTACCTCGACGCCCTGCCACTTCGGCACCACATGCTCGGCGCTGTTCATCTGGCAGCCGACGAGGTTCTCCACCCAGTCGTAGGAGTACAGCCCACCGCGACCCTGGCCCATCTGGGCAAGCCATGGCCACACGTCCTCGACTTCCGCCCGGACAGTGATGGCACGGGTGGCAACGAGGTCGGCCCGCCCGAGCAGATCGTCCCCCGGAAGCGTCATGACTACCTCGTCGGAGGTGGCACCCCACTGGAACTGCCGGTGCCGAAAGGCCGCCGCGTAGGTCCCCACGGAGGCCAGCGCAGCGACCGCGGTGAGGAGAAGGGCCCGTCGCACGGACGCACCCTGCCACACGGGCATCCATAGAGTGCAGTGGTAGCGACCCCTACTCGCCGGTGATGCGCTGAGTAGGAATCACTGTGCCGCGACGCGTTCGCTTTCCTCCTTGAGTGAGTCGGCCAGTCCGCCGATCCCCTTCTCCAGCTGCTTGGTTGTTGTTCCCTTCGCCACTCGGCCCAATCGATTGAGCGTGTAGCTGTAGTGCAGTGTGAGATTGGTCCCGCCCTCACTTGCCGCGAGGTTGAAATCCGCTATTGCATCCGAGATCGGCAACTTGAAGGCCTCATAGATGTCGACTGTCATGCGCTCGTTCGGGATGTACGTGTCGATCCGTTCATTGACTCCACCGAACGGAGCCAGGTCGCAGTGCCGAGTCGAGCCTTGGCTGACCGGTCCCTCCGACGTAAGACCTGAGTGCTTGACGCCCGGGTTCCATTCCGATATCTCACCGAAGTTGTCCAGAACTGCCCACACATTCTCGACCGAGGCATTGATGTGGCGGGTCAATGTGAACTCAGGCACGAGAAACTCCTTGCATTGGCCGGGCAACAGTTTGGGGATGAGACAGCTACTTACTTCCACGAATGACCCTACCTAGGAGGCCAAGCACCGGTGTCTGGATCCCCTCCGCTGCACTTGTGAGAGCACGGTCAGTCAGGGTCATCGGCGACGGTGGTGACGACCTGGTGCAGCGTCCGCAACCGTCGATGCGTGTCAGCAACCTCGCGGCCCATGCGTCGGTTCACCTCGCGGAGCGCGGGTTGGAAGAGCTCGCCGGCGTCTAGGCCGGACGACCTCACTGCGTCTTCCACCACGGTGGTCGTGGCGCGCGACACGACCCATACGTCGAAGAGCACGTTGGCAAGGCCAGCATCGAGCACTACGACGGGCTGCTTCGCCTCTGCCTTGGCCGCATCCTCGGAGCCGGGTTCTCGTTGCGGCACTACTTGTCTTCGTTCGTCGTGGGCTCGTCTGCCGCACCCGCGGCGAGCGTCACCGCACGTTGACGAAGTCGGCGGTGACCGGCGGCGACGGCGAGCGCGCCGAAAGCCCCGAGGAGCACGATGCCAGCGATCCAGAAGGTGGTCGTCTTGGCAGCAGAGGCGAGGCCGAGCAGAGAGCCAGTGGCGGACGGGTCGGGGTACGCCGACCTCGTTATCGACAACACCAACCCGCTTGCACCGAAGGTCGTCAAGGCTCCGCCCAAGCGAGCCAGTTGACCTGACGCATCGCCGCCGTTCCCCATCGAGACGCGCACGCCATGCGCCAACTCCTCGAAGCCGCCGACCACGAGCGCAGTGCTGCCCGAACCGGAGGCACGGAATGGTTCCTGACCTCTCTAGGGTTACTTACGTAATCACTGAGACGCTCTCGCTGCCGGTATCGGTTGTCTACGACCCAGAGGCGGCTGACTAGGCCACGTTCCATCGCCCGCGCCAGGCGCTCGCCCACGGTCATGGAGTGCAGGGAGAGGCGCGGCTGCGGGTCGTCACCCACGGCGGCGCTTGCGTTCGACGCCATTTCTCGCGGCGGGATGACGGCGCCTGGGGTATCGCGACAGGCCGCGATTGCCGACAATGGGCCCATGTTCACCGGAGTGCTGGACGACAACCGGTCGGTGTCGTACGACGCGACAGCGGCGGATTCCTCACCGGCATCGCCTCCGGCCTCGGCTGAGGTCTTCTCCGACTGGGGACCCGCGTACGCCAAGCTCTCCGGCAGGGCTTCGTACGCCGACGTCGACCTGGTGGGCCCGTGACCGCCGAACTTTCGATCGACAGGGCAACTGCCCTCCTTGCCCTGCACGCCGGGCCCGGCTTCGTGCTCCCCAACGCGTGGGACGCCGGGTCCGCCCGCATCCTCGAGCAGGTCGGCTTCCCGGCCATCGCCACCACCAGCGCGGGTATCGCGTGGTCGTGCGGAGTCCCGGACGGAGAAATGCTGGACCGCGACACCATGCTTGATCACGTCGCCCGCATCGTGGCTGCGGTAGGCGTGCCCGTGACCGCGGACCTCGAAGCCGGCTACGGCGACACCGCCGACGACGTTGGCCGCACCGTCTCCAGGGCCGTGGAGCTCGGCGCTGTGGGCGGAAACATCGAGGATGCTGGGCCGGGTGGGCTGATCAGCATCGATGAGGCCGTCGACCGTCTCGCGGCAGCCCGGGCAGCCGGGCCCAGCGGCACCTTCGTGCTGAACGCCCGAACTGACACCTACTTCGTCGGCACGAGTGGCGACGCATTCGGTGAGACGGTCGAGCGCGCGGTTCGGTATGTCGAAGCGGGGGCCGACTGCGTCTTCGTTCCCGGCGTCGTTGAGGAGGAGACGATCCGCCGGCTCGCCGCGGCCATCCCGGGCCCGCTCAACGTCGTGGCCGGGCTGGCGAGCACCAGCGACGCCCCCACGCTCTTCTCGCTTGGCGTCAAGCGGGTCAGTCTGGGCGGCAGCCTGGCCCGAGCCGCGCTCAGCACGTTGGAGCGCGCCGGTCGGGAACTGCTCGACACCGGCACTCTCGGCTTCCTCGACGGTGCGATCGCGTACGCCGACCTGCAGCGACGTTTCGGCTCGTGATCGCTGTCCTCCGCAGCCAGCGCCTCGCCCGCGTGCCCCAGATGATCGATGTTCGCCTTCGTCGCCTCGCGCACGCCGCACCACCTGATGTCGCTGCGACTGGTTCGGGCCGTGAGAGGCACTCATGCTGCTCAACTGTCGCGAGTCTCTGTGAGACGGTTGCGTTGGTGACGGTGCAGGCGTGCGACGAGGGGAGTTAGTCGGATGAGGATCGCGGTGATGGGGGCCGGCGGTGGGGGGCTAGCGGTCGCCTACGAGTGGGCGAGTCAGGGTCACGAGGTCGCGCTGTACGCACAACATGCCCATGAGCATCATCTGGTGCCGGTCCGCGAGCGCGGAGGTATCCAGGCCGAGGGTGTGCTTGAGGGGTTCGTCTCGCTGGCGACGGTAACCACCGACATCGCGGAGGCGCTGGACGGTGTGGACGTGGTCTTCGTCGTCGGCCCCGCCTATGCCACGGAGCCGTTCGGCCGAGATACTCGCGGCCACCTGCGCCCCGGGATGACCGTCGTGGTCTGCCCCAGCTCGTGCGTCGGCAGTCTGGCCTTCAAGCACGCCGCCGGATTGGACCTCCACGACGAAAGCATCGTCGTCGGCGAGACCAGCACGTTGCCGTACGCGGCGCGCGCATCAATGCACGCTAGCGTGAAGATCTTCCACCGGTTCGACACCGGCTTCTCGGCTGCTGCCGCCCCACGCAGCAACACGCCTCACCTGCTCGAGGTTCTGCGGCAGGTGTACCGCAACACCCAGGAGGCCGCGGGGATCTTCCAGACCACGCTGCAGAACGGGAACCCGGTCATCCATCCGGCTGTCACCTTGCTCAACGCCGCCCTCATCGAACGCACGGGTGGTGACTTCATGTTCTATGAGGAAGGGGTTACCGAGGCAGTCGGTCGCCTCATGGAGGCGGTCGACCGCGAGCGGCTTTCCGTCGCCGAGGCGTTGGGCGTGGAGATCCTCGCCGAGCCGGATCTTGGGGTTCGGCAGGGATACATGAGCGAGTCCAACTACTCCACCGGTTACTCCACCGCACCCGGCTTTCGTGGCATCAAGGCGCAGGACGAGCTTCACCACCGCTATCTGACCGAGGACGTGGGCTACTCCATGGTGTTCCTCACCGACCTGGCTCGGCACCTGTCGGTGCCGACCCCCACCATGGATGCCGTCATCCGTATTGCTTCGATCGTCGCGAGCGAAGACTTCGCCACCGAGGGTGCCCGCACGATGGACAAGATGGGCCTGGCTGGCCTGACGCGAGGTCAACTAGCGGTCTACTGATCGCACCCGACGACCGGGGCCAGATCGGACCGACCGCAGCCCGGGTCACTCCGGGCGCGCCACTCCGGTCACCGGGAGGCGGCGACCAACAGCTCGGCAAGACGCACGGGTTGCTCGCGGAAGACCCCGTGGTCTGTGTCGATCTCGACGACATCCGCGTCTACCGACGCGGCCATCACTCGTTGGGCCTCCGGCGGCACCAGCGTGTCGGCAGTTGTCAAGACGTACGTGCGGCGGCGAGATGTCGGCAGCTGGCCGCGCCACTTCTCGCGCAGCACGCCGATGCCTTGCGGACGCTGAGTCCGTTCCAGGTAGGTCCGGACCGAGTCTCGCTCGGCAGGGTCGGCTGCCGCGATGTACAGGTCGATGTTCAGGGCACACAGACCAGGGCCGGCGCTGAGGATCAGTCCGTCGAAGGCGGCCATTCCTGCTTCCTCGCCGGCCTCGAACGGATCGCCGCCAGCGAAGATGTCGAGGACTGAGGCGCCATCCCGCGGGATCCAAGCCGCGACGTAGGCAACGGGAACGTCGGGGTGCTCTGCGGCGATCTTGGAGGCGGTGAAGCCTCCGAACGAGTAGCCGACCAGGACGACGTCGGTCAAGTCATCGGGGAGAACGGCGCGGACGGCGTCCGCATACTCCTCCAGCGTCGCATCGGCCTTCCCGCACGGCAGATCGACGACGATCACCTCGTGGCCGGCCGACCCCAGCGGCTCGAGCACCGGCTCCATCGTCAACGGTGTATCCCATGCGCCGGGCACGATGACGAACGTCGACATGAGCAGAGAGCCTCCTTGTCCGAGGTGGGGCGATCCAAGCATGGCAGGGGCCACGGGTCGCTCGTGCTCGCCGGGCCGGGCACGATGAACCGAAAGGGGTCGGCCGGCGCAGGAGATGCCCTAGTTTCGAACCGTGCTGATCCACGCCTACGGGCTGTTCTGGCGATCCGACGAGGTCGACTGGTGGCCGAAGGTCGGGAGCGGGGGAGCCTTTCAGCTGTTGGGACGCGTGGGAAAGGTGTATCCGGCACTCCAAGTGGCCGACCTCCGCGCGCAGCACGGGATCTACGTCCTCTACAACGACTGGGGCTCGTACTACGTCGGTCTCGCGTCCACCGGCACGATCGGCAAGCGCCTCCGCAGCCATACGAGGGATAAGCACGCGGGGAAATGGGATCGGTTCTCTTGGTTCGGCTTCGATCGGGTGCTGGCGTCCAGGGACGTGTCCGGTCTTCAACGGTTGAAGCGGATTTCCCTGAAACAACGCGTGGAGCCGGCGGAGATGATCCGGGATCTCGAAGCCACGCTGATCCACGTCATGCCCACCGTCAACCGGCGGAACGAGACGTTCAAGGACGCCGACGAGTGGACTCAGGTCGAACGGTCCGACAAGGGGCGATACCTCGATCGCGTCGCCCGCGACCGCCTGCCGGGCTTGTAGGCGTTGGCCACGACTCGGCGCGGTCGCGGATCCCGCGCAGCATCCGCTCGGTCATGACGAAGCTCACGACCGACACCGCCTCGACCAGCACCCGGGCCGCCGTGGTGTGGCACGAGTACCGTTCCCGGACGACCAGCCGGGTGACGTCCGGGGCGGCAGGGACCAACACGAACGCCCAAGTGAAGTCGTAGGGCGCACCTTCGTCGCCGGCAGCCACCTCGCCAGTCGCGGACACGCCACCTTCGACGACCAGCGCATGGGGCGGCGCGACGAGCTGGATCTTCAGGGCCACGTCGGGGTGCAGCCGGAAGTCGTCCCCGACCGCAACCTCCTGCCACTCCGGCACCACCCGATCGGCGCTGTTCATCTGGCAGCCGACGAGGTTCTCGACCCAGTCGTAGGAGTACAGCCCTCCGTGTCCCTGCCCCATCTGGGCTAGCCACGGCCACACGTCCTCGACCGCTGCTCGGATGGACACGGCGCGGGTCGCCACGAGGTCGGCCGTCCCGAGCAGCTCGTCCCCCGGAAGGGGCATGCCGACCTCGTCGGAGGTGGCACCCCAGCACAGCTGTCGCCGCCGAAGAGCTGTCGCGTACGCACCCACGGTGGCCAGCGCGGCGACCGCGGCGGGGAGCAGAACCCGGCGCACGTGCCCAGCCTGGCACATGGGGCGGGGTGGTCGCCGGGGTGTGGGAGCACCGCCGGTGGTCCCGTCGTGGGACACAGCCGCGAGCGGGAGGTGGCGTGTGAGGATCGTCCGTGATCCTCCGCCGGGGCGCCAGGATGCGCCGGTGCGGCGGTCGAGTGTGGCGGGCTGCCGTAGGGCCGCGACGGCCCCGCCGGTCACCGGCGACCCCATACTTGGCAGATGCCCGCTTGCTGCGACCCGAGCGAGTTCGACGCTGTCTTCACGTCGAAGTACGCGGCGCAGACCGCTCGAAAGCTGCGGTCCTCCGGCCTGGACGACACCGCGCGACGGATGGTCGACTTCCTGGTGGACGTCGGGGTCGAGGGCGCAGACGTTCTGGAGATCGGCGGGGGAGTCGGGGGTGTGCACCTCGAGCTGTTGCGCCTCGGGGCGGCTCGGGCGACCAACCTGGAGCTGTCCACGGCCTACGACCACGAGGCGGCGCGACTGATGCGCGAGGGGGGAGTGGCCGAGCGCGTCGAGCGGCGCATCGCCGACCTCGCGGTCGAGCCCGAGGTCGTTCCGCGCGCAGACCTGGTGGTCCTCCACCGCGTGGTGTGCTGCTACCCGGACTTCCGACTCCTGCTGGGCGCCGCAGCCGACCGCGCGCGTCTGGCTCTGGTCGTCAGCTTTCCCCGGCCGCACCTACTGACCCGCGCCGGGACGGCGTTGGAGAACATGTCCTACGCCCTGCGTCGGCAGAGCTTCCGGACGTTCGTCCATCCACCGGACGCCATGGCCGGCGTGATGGCAGCGCACGGGTTGGATGTGGAACGGACGGGACGGACCGCGATGTGGCAGTTCGCCGGGGCCGTGCGGGTCGGCACGGCCAACTCCATATCTGGTTTCGAGTCTGGGCTCGGGTCATGACCACGGATCCCCTCGATGTCGTGATTGTTGGTGCCGGTCAGGCAGGGCTAGCGACCCATGCGACCTTCCGGCCCGACCTCGACGACTCCGTGGAGTGGGGAGATCAGCGCTTCGGATTGCTGAATAGCCTGTTCACGAAGTTCGCGGGCGAGCAGGGACTGTCGGCACCCGACCTCCCTGACCCGGCGCCGCTGGTGGTGGCGTTTCCGAGGAGATCAGCCTGGCGGGGTCGGCGCGGTGACTCATGCGGGAGGTCTTCGCCCTGACCATGCGTCCTGGTACACGTTCCGGATGCGTTCGACGACTTCAATTTCCCGATGCAGCTCGACGGAGCGAGCACCGTAGCGCCGGGCCTGGCAGCCGACCTGGGTGCCATTGAACGACCGTTCAAGCGATGCTAGCGTCGCCGGATGAAGCGCACGACGAAGTTCACTGGCGTTGCCGCTCCCGCCGACATCGCCACGGGCTACGACGCTGACCCGGCGCAGTCCTCGTCGCTTCACTCCGACGCCTACACCGATCCGCAATGGTTCGAGATTGACCAGCGGTCGATCATGGCGACCACCTGGCAGTGGCTGTGCCACGTGGAGCGGCTACGCGAACCGGGCAGCTACGTCGCTGAGACCATCGCCGGCATGCCGATCGCAGCGGTCCGCGGCAAGGACGGCGAGCTGCGAGCCTTCTACAACGTCTGCCAGCACCGCGCTCACGAGTTGCTGACGGGCAGTGGCGTCACTGACAGCATCATCTGTCCGTACCACGCGTGGACCTACGACCTCAGCGGTGCGCTCAGCTCGGCCCGCAAGACCCGAAACATCGAGCAGTTCGACGTCTCCCACATCTGCCTGAGCGGTGTCCAGGTCACCGAGTTCGGCGGCTTCGTCTACGTGAACCTCGACGCGGACGCGGCGCTGCTGGCCGAGCAGGCTGGTGCCTTGGGGGACGAGATTGCCCGGTGGGCGCCGGATGTGGCCGAGCTCACCCATGCGCGTCGGCTGACGTACGAGGTCAGATCGAACTGGAAGAACCTCGTCGACAACTTCCTCGAGTGTTACCACTGCCACATCGCCCACCCGGCGTTCGTCTCGCTGGTCGACATGAGCACCTACCAGGTCACGACGCACGGGATCTACTCGAGCCACATGGCGAAGGCCGGCACCACGGAGAACGCGGCCTATGACGTCACCGAGGCCACCGTCCGTGAGCACGCGGTGTGGTGGCTGTGGCCCAACACCTGTCTCCTCCGCTACCCGGGCCGCGGGAACTTCATGGTTCTGCGGATGATCCCCGTGGGCATCGACCGCACGATCGAGACGCTCGACTTCTTCCTGGAGGACGCGGAGCCGAACGAGGCCGAGATTGAGTCGATTCGGTTCATGGACGAGGTCCTGCAGGTCGAGGACATCTCGCTGGTCGAGAGTGTCCAGCGTGGCATGAGCACTCCGGGGTTCAGCCAAGGTCGGATCGTCTTCGACCCGAAGGGCTCCGGGTTGTCCGAACACGGCGTCCACCACTTCCACGGCCTCGTCCTGGAGGCGTACCGGGCTGCGGGCGAGGCGTGAGCCAACCCGGCGCCGCGTCCACTCGCCACGTTGCGTCGCTGGGAGGCGGCGTGATCGGGGCCAGCTGGACGGCTCTTTTCCTGGCGGCGGGCAAGTCCGTCGCGATGTTCGACCCCGATCCCTCGACCCCAGACCGGGTACGCCGGCATGTCGCGAACGCCTGGCCCACGCTGACGGAGCTTGGGCTCGCAAAGCGGGGCGACCCTGACGCGCTCACCTTCCACTCCGATGCTCGCTCGGCAGTCGACGGCGCAGGCTTCGCGCAGGAAAGTGTCCCGGAGCGTCTGGACATCAAACATGCGCTGTACAAGCAGATCGAGCCGATCCTCGCTGCCTCCACAGTGGTGGCGAGTTCCGCCTCGGGTCTGACGCTCACCGAGATGCAGGCAGGCTGGAAGGCGCCGGATCGGTTCGTGCTGGGGCATCCCTTCAACCCGCCGCACCTGATCCCACTCGTCGAAGTCCAGGGGAACGAGCGAACCGCCTCCGGTGTGGTCGACGAGTCCCGCGCCTTCTACGAGGCACTGGGAAAGGTCACCATCGAGGTGAAGCGGGAGGTGCCGGGGCACGTCGCCAACCGACTGCAGGCTGCGCTCTGGCGTGAGGCGATCAACCTCGTTACCCAGGGCGTCGCCAGCGTTGAGGACGTCGACCGGGCCGTCCGGTCGGGGCCCGGTCTTCGGTGGGCGGCGATGGGCCCAACCATGATCTTCCACTTGGCCGCCGGCGAGGGCGGCCTGGCGGCATTTTGCGATCGTTACGCCGACAGCTTCAACCGGTGGTGGGACACCCTCGGCGAGCCGCGCCTGGATGCGGAGACGGCGGCCGCGCTCGTGAGCGGCGTCTCCGACGCCGCGCAGGGGAGATCGGTGCAGGAGCTCAGTGCGGAACGCGATGCGCTGATCGTTGCGATGCTGCGCGCCAGTGAGCCGATGCGAGACCTCACGGCGAGGCCGCATGAGTGAGGAGCGAGACACCGAGGGGCGAATCCTTGACGCCGTGGTGACGCTGCTGTCGAGAGACGGGATGGACGGAGTCAGCATGCGCGCTGTGGCCCGCGAGGCAGATGTCGCACTCGGTCTGATGAACTACTACTACGAGAGCAAGACCGCTCTCATCGCGGCGGCCCTGCGTCGCATCGGTGACCAGGACTCCCAACTGATTCCGGAGCACCCCGGCGAGGACGCCGAGGAGGCAACTCGCCAGGTGCTGCGTCGTGTCGCCGACGAGGAGTTCCTGCGCAGCGAATACCTGAGTGCTCGCCTCCAGCTGTGGGCGCTGGCTCCGATCGATCCGGTCTACGCGCAGATCAACAACGAGTCCCAGACTCGCTACCGCGACCGACTCGCCACCCTGATCGCAGCAGCCCGGCCCGGCCTGCGGCGGAAGGAGGCTCTGCACCGGGCAACCGATGTCGTGGTCATTCAGAACGGGATGTGGCTGACCGCGCTCATCCTGGGTGACCGGGCGGGCATTGAGCGCAGCGTTCGCCTTTGCGAGGAAATCGCGCTGGCGTAGCTCCTCACTTGCGCAGAGAGCGGCTGGTGCACGTCCATGGACATTCGTGCGCGGTCGAGTGACAAATACGTTAGTCACCGCTAACGTATTGCCGTGCCTGATGCTCTGTCCGTCGCTGCCGAGCCCAACCGGCGACGCATCCTGCAGCTGCTGGCGGCCCGCCCGCTGTCGGTCACCGAGATCGCCAGCGCTTTCACGGTGACCCGCTCGGCGATCTCGCAGCACCTGCTGCTGCTGGCCGAGGTCGGTCTCGTCGAGCCGGAGAAGGTGGGCCGCCAGCGGATCTACCGGGTCCGGTCGTCCGGTCTCCGGCAGCTACAGGCCGAGATCGACAAGTTCTGGACCGACGAGCTGGACGTGCTCGTCGCCGATTCCCACGCCCTGAGGAGCGCCCGATGAGCTTCACCAAGACAGCCCACCTGCCCGTGTCGCCGGACGAGGCGTACGCCTTGATCACTGATCCTGAGCGGCTCCGCCGATGGCAGGCAGTGTCGGCGATCGTCGATCTGCGAGCCGGCGGCGGGTACCGGTGGACGATCACTCCCGGGCATGTCGCGTCGGGCACGTTCACGGAGGTGGAGCCCGGCAAGCGGATCGTCTTCGGCTGGGGCTGGGACGGCGACGACGCCCTGCCACCGGACGCGTCCACGGTGACGGTGACCGTCGAGCCGGCCGAGGGCGGCTCGTTGGTGACCCTCGTGCACGACGGCCTGACCGCCGAGCAGGCCGAGCGTCATGCGGTGGGGTGGCACCACTACGTGGACCGGCTGGAGAAGCTGGCGAGCACTGGGACGATCGAGCCGGACGACTGGGCGTGGGCACCCGAGACGCTCGACCCGTTGACCGCAGCGGACGCCGTCCTCGCTGCCGTCCAGCCCCTGCTGCGCAGTCTCACCCCGGAAGACCAGCCCAAGCCGACGCCGTGCACGGAGCTCACGTGTCACGAGTTGGCCAAGCACCTGATGAGCTCGCTGAGCCAGCTGGGGGCGATGGCCGGGGCGGACGTCGTGAACCCCGAGGCAGGGTCCTTGGAGAACCGAGTGTCCGTCATGGCCGGGCAGGCCATCGACGGCTGGCGTCGCAGGGGCCTCGAGGGAAACGTGCCGGGTCCGGGGGGGCACGAGATGCCCGCGGCCTACGCGGCGTCGATCCTGCCCATCGAGCTGCTGCTGCACGGCTGGGACCTTGCACAGGGAAGCGGAAGGCAGCTGCGGGTGTCCGACGAGGTGGTGACGTACGTGCGCAGCCTGGCCGACGGGGTCGTGCCCGACGGCCGGGCGGGCGGGTCGTTCGCCGACGAGGTGGAGCCTGCCCCGGGTGCCGGTGCTCTCGACCAGCTCGCCGCCTTCGCGGGCCGCCGCCCGATGGCGGCCTGATCGAGCGCGCTGTCACCGCTTTCGAGACAGCAAGAGGTCAACTCACACAAGGAGAAGGAGCACGCTCATGGCCAAGTTCGTCTTCATCTACCACGCGCCCATGTCGCCCGCCGACGCGGCGCCGCCCAGTCCGGAGCAGATGGACGCTGTGATGGGGGAGTGGAACGCGTGGGCGGCCAGGGTAGGCGAGGGGATGGTCGACTTCGGCACCCCGCTGGGTGGCGGAACCCGGGTCTCCGCCGACGGGACGGCACCGAGCACCCGCGAAGTGTCCGGCTACTCGATCATCGAGGCCGCCGACTTCGACGCGGCCGTGGAGCTCGCGAAGGTGCATCCGCACCTCACCATGCCTGGCGGCTGCGAGATCGAAGTGCACGAGGCCATGCCCATTCCCGGGATGTAGACAGCGTCCCGGGGCGGGTGCTGCTCGGGTGACGTCGACGCGACTGCTCAGATCGTCGGGAGTGCGCGGGACCTCGCTCAGGACTCGGCGGTGATGATCTGCTCGAGCTCGGCCTGCTTGTCGGGTGTCCACCCCTCCGGCTGCAGGATCGTCGCCCACGCGTCCACGTAGGTGGGCGTGTACAGGTGGCCGTGGCCCCCCGGGACAGCAGTGGCCGTCGGGAGGTCCGCGCTGATCTGCCAGAAGGTGACGAACGGCATCCAGAACATCTGGCCCAGCACGTCGTAGCCTGCCGGCTCGTCGAGCCAGTCCGGCTCGTGGAGGATCAGGTCGGGCGACCACCACACGATGGGGTCGGACGGGTGTTGCACGTACAGGATCCGGGTGCCGTCCCAGGGGGCTCCGACCGGTTCGATGGCGCCGTCTGTCTTGTTGTCGAAGCGGACGATGCGCCCGCCCCGGTAGATGGGTGAGACCTCCAGGCTTCCCTCGTCCCGGTTGGCGGTGAACTCCTGGTGCAGCACGTTGAAGTTGGGTGGTCCGGTCAGCAGCGCTCCCGAGGTGCGGTTGGCGAGGTCCTGCTCACCGCTGAAGGCGGCTTCACCACCGAAGGAGCCGAGGCTCTCCCCGAACACGATGAGCTCGGGACGATCGTCCTCCGGCAGCTCGATCCACCTCTCGTACACGGCGTCGAACAGCGCGCGCCCAGCCTCACGTGCCTTGACCTGGTCGACGAGGTAGGAGATCCACGACGGAAGGTAGGAGTACTGGATGGCCACGATCGCCGAGTCCCCGCCGTTGATGTACTCGAAGCTGTCGGCGCCGCCGGGTGAGACCCAGCCGCTTCCCGTCGTCGTAGCGACCATGAGATAGCTGCGGTCGAAGCCTCCGGCGCGCTCCAGGTCTGCCACCGCCAGCGCGGCGCGCTCCTCCGTGTCGCCGGCCGACTCCAGGCCGGCGAAGGCGCGAATGGGCTCCTGGGCAGGCTGGCCGGTGAACGCTGAGATGTCGCCGGCCGACGGACCACGCCCGATGAAGGTGCGTCCCTCCCGCCCCAGGGAGTCCCACGTGACAAGTGAGTCCGGCCCACCGGAACGCAGCGACGACGTCGTTTCGACCACGCCGTCTTGGGTGATGCCGTTGCGCACCGAGAAGCCCTCGTTGGCGAGATCGGCCAGGGTGCCCAGCAGCAGGCCACTCACGACGAAGTAGGTGCCGCCGACAACTGCGGTCCAGCCAACTGCGGTCGCTGCCTTCGGGCCGATCCAGCGCCGCAGCCCTCGGGCCAGCCGGTGGTACAGGTGGTTGAGGGCTCGGCTCAGCGCCACCAGCGCTACGAAGAGCAGGGCAGCGACCACGGGGATCAGCAGCTGCTGGGGCGAAGCGCCGGTGTCCATGCCGAGTAGCTCGCGCTGCTGGGTCTGCCAGTAGCGACCCACAATGTAGGAGGCCAGCGCCACCAGGGGTGCCACAACCGCGAAGGCGCGCCAGCTGCGCTTCCTTGGCGGGCGCTGCTCGCGGTCGGCGAACGCCCGCCACACCCAGGCACCGAGGACCCCAAAGCCGTAGCCGATGGCCGCGTTGATCCCGCACAAGGCACCCTGCAGCAGGGCACCTCGGGGGAGCAGCGACGGGGTGAAGGCAAGGCACCCGAAGACCAGTGCCACCCATGCACCGGGGAGGGTGTAGCGGAACCGCCGTCGCTGGCCGGTGTCGTTCACGCGGTTGTTCTCCTCCGGCTCGCGATGCAGGGGTCGCTGTGCGGGTGCTGTCGGCACTGACCCTACGAGAGGGTGGTCGAGGGGAACGGGAGGGCGTGCGGAGGTGGAGGGCACTTCCGGTGTGCAGCCTCCAGGGTCCTGCTCACCGGCATTTC
The DNA here is from genome assembly GCA_963848085.1 of uncultured Actinomycetota bacterium. Lineage (GTDB taxonomy): Bacteria > Actinomycetota > Actinomycetes > JAHEKZ01 > JAHEKZ01 > CAWKCE01. Next base: position 544,944 of record CAWKCE010000005.1, on the reverse strand, counting down.
CGACATCCCGGCGGATACCGGCTATAAGCGCACGAGTTGGGTCGCGAACCTGGCGGCCAGCCCGTTGGCCGCGGGCGCGACCTCGGAGGGTGTGCTAGACACGTCGTCATCGCCTGACGTGTGTTTGTCGCCCACGGTCTTCCCCTCGGGCACTACTGGGAGGGTGATTCGCTTTGTCCACGACCGCTGGGATCCAAGCGTCAGTTGGCTCGCGATCGAAGGGACGGCGGCGGTTGGCCGCGGCCATGACGGCCTCGGCGTTGGCCCTGGCACCGCTGGCACTGGCGGCCAACCCAGCGTCGGCCAAGAAACCCGATCCGCCGGGCCAGCTCGTCCAGCTCCAGCTGCTCGCGTTCAACGACTACCACGGAAACCTCCAGGCGAGTACGCCCGGCGCGGTGGACGGCGCGGCCGCGGGAGGGTCTGAGTACCTCTCGTCGGAGCTCAACACGCTTCGACAAGGCAACAAGCACAGCCTCACGGTGGCGGCCGGTGACCTCATTGGCGGCTCGCCGGCGTTCTCCGGACTCTTCCACGACGAGCCGTCGGTGGAGTCACTGAACGCGATGGGCCTCGACGTGTCGAGCGTGGGCAACCACGAGTTCGACGAGGGCGTGACCGAGCTGCTGCGCATGCAGAAGGGCGGCTGTCACCCCGTCGACGGCTGCTACTTCCCGGACGCCCCCTACGCCGGCGCCGACTTCAGCTGGCTTGCCGCCAATGTCGTAAACGAGAAGTCCGGCAAGACGCCGCTGCCCCCGTACTGGATCAAGAAGGTCGAAAGCGTCAAGGTTGGCTTTATCGGGATGACTCTCGAGGCCACCGACACCCTCGTCGCCGCCGCGGGCATCCAAGGCTGGGACTTCCTCGACGAGGCAGAGACAGCGAATGCGCTCGTGCCCAAGCTGAAGGCGCGGGGAGTCGAGGCGATCGTGGTCCTCTTGCACGAGGGTGGTTCACAGACACCGCCCCCGGGTGACGTGGACGCCTGTGTCGGGATCTCCGGCCCGATCGTCGCGATCAACGACGCGCTCGACCCTGAGATCGACGCGATGGTCACCGGTCACACCCACCTGCCGTACAACTGTGTGCTTCCCGACTCCGCGGGTCAGCCGCGGATCGTGACCAGTGCCTACTCGTACGGCCGCGTGGTCTCCGAGCTGAACCTGGTTCTGGACAAGCGAACCCAGGACGTGCGTCGCGACCTCAGCACGGCCACGAACCACGCCGTCTTCCAGTCCGCCATCACGCCCGACCCGGCGCTGACGGCGATCATCGAGAAGTGGCAGCCGCTGTTCGACGCGGCGGGCAACGACCCGGTTGGCACCATCACCGCGAATATCAACCGAGGCGGCACCGATGGGTCCGACCGTGGCGTGGAGTCGGCTGCAGGCAACCTGGTCGCAGATGCCCAGCTGTGGGCGACGTCATCGAACTTCGCTGACATCGCCTTCATGAACCCGGGCGGGGTCCGGTCGGATCTGACATTCGCGCAGTCCGGAACTGAGGGAGATGGTGTCGTCACCTATGGTGAGGCGTTCACGTTCCAGCCGTTCGGGAACACTCTGGTGACGTACTCGATGACGGGCACGCAGATCGTGTCGACGCTGGAGGAGCAGTGCCAGCCAATCGGCTCGAGCCGGCCGTTCCTGCACCTCGGGGTGTCGAACGGCTTCACCTACGACCTGTCCAAGACGATCGTGGCCGGGAACTGTACGTCGGTCACGGTGAGCAACGTCAAGCTGAACGGAGTGGCTCTCAGCCCAACCGCCAACTACAGCGTCACCGTGAACAACTTCCTGGCCGATGGTGGCGACAACTTCACCACGTTGGGCACGGTCACGTCACCCAGGCTCGACGGCGGGAACGACCTTCAAGCACTGATTAACTACCTGGGCACGTTCAGCCCAGTTGCACCGCCCAGCACCGACCGGGTCAACGAAAGCTGACCCGGCCGACCTGCGACGGTTCAGACCGGCCCCGACCCGTAAGGGTCGGGGCCGGTCTGCGTGGCAGGGTCGCGGCGCCGTGCCGTGCCTTGTTCCCTGGCGCGTGAAGGAGTAGCAATGCGAGAGTTGGCGATCTGCTGGGCCAACGTGGCGGGCCCAAGGAGGGCGCATGGAGGACGTCAGCCCGCTGCGGCGCGGACGAGACGCGCTTCGCGAGCAGGCATGGCAGCCGGCCTTCGCGCTGCTGACGGAAGCTGACGCACAGTCGGCTCTGGAGGCACCTGACCTGGAGCACCTGGCGGGTGTGGCGTACCTGGTGGGGCAGGACGAAGCCAGCGTTGACGCGTGGGCGCGGGCCTACCAGCTGAGGCTGGACGACGAGGAGCTACCTGGGGCGGCTCGGTGCGCGTTCTGGGCGGCGTTCCAGCTGCTGAATGCCGGCGAGGTGGCGCGAGGCGGCGGTTGGCTTGCCCGCGCCCAGAGCTGCTTAAACGACTGCGGGGTCGAGTGCGCGGAACGGGGACTCGTTCTGGCCGCACTTGGAGTCCAGCAGCTCTCCGTGCACGACCTCTCCGCGGCTCGGTCCACCCTGGGAGAGGCGCTGGAGATTGGTCGCCGTCTCCATGACTGCGACGTGTTGGCGCTGGCCAGGCTGGGTCTGGGCCACGTAACGGTGCTGGAGGGAGACAGCGCGGGGGGCGTGGCCCTGTTCGACGAGGTCATGGTGTCGGTCACCGCGGGTGAGGTGCAGGCCGTGGTGGCCGGCATCGCGTACTGCGCAACGATCATCATCTGCCAGGAGACGTACGATCTCGGTCGCGCGAACGAGTGGACGCGTGCCCTGAGTCGATGGAGCGAGAGCCAGCCGGACCTCGTGCCCTACCGCGGACAGTGCCTGGTCCACCGCTCGGAGATCATGCAGCGACAGGGTGACTGGTCCGATGCGATGCGCGAGGTCCATCTGGCGCGGGCCCGGTTGTCGGACCCCCCAGGGCAGCCGGCTGTCGGGATGGCCCACTACCAGCAGGGGGAGCTGCACCGCTTGCGGGGCGAGTTCGTCCAGGCGAACCAGGCGTTTCGACTGGCCCACACATCGGGTCACGAACCACAGCCGGGGCTGGCGCTCCTCGCTCTGGCGCAAGGGCGGGTCGAGGTGGCTCGAAGTGCGATCCAGCTGGCGCTGGACGAGGCGCCCGACCGGTTGGCCCGGTCCAGGCTCCTTCCCGCCTGCGTCGAGATCGAGCTGGCCGCCGCTGGGGTGGAGGCGGCGACTGCAGCTGCCGACGAGCTGTCTGCCCTGGCTGCGGAGCTGCGGGCGCCCCTGCTCGTCGCGTTGGCAACCCAGGCTCAGGGAAGTGTCGAGCTGGCCTCGGGCGAGGCGCAGTCGGCACTTCACACACTGCGCAAGGCGTGGCGTCTGTGGCAGGAGCTGTCCGCGCCCTACGACGCGGCCCGAGTTCGGATGCTCATCGGGTTGGCTCGCCGGGAGCTCGGTGACTCCGAGTCAGCGGAGATGGAGTTCGACGCCGCCCGGGTGGCCTTCCACCAGCTGGGAGCGGCTCATGACGTCGTCACCGTGGAGCGCCTGATGGAGCACGGCGCAACAGTTGGTGCGGGGTCACTGACATCGCGCGAGGTCCAGGTCCTCCGGCTGCTGGCGACCGGGGCGACGAACCGAGCGATCGCGCTCGAGCTGGTGATCAGCGAGAAGACCGTTGCCCGCCATGTGAGCAACATCTTCGCCAAGCTCGACGTCTCATCGCGGTCGGCAGCGACCGCCTACGCGTACGAGCACGGGGTCGTCTAGTCCTGCGCAGAAGTACCCATAACGGGCTCGCCAAGAATGCGTGCTTCGCCCGATGCCGCGCCGCGCCGCGACTCGTAGCTTCGAGGAGGCAGAGCAACGAGCATCCAGGGAGCGGACATGACCAACGCACAGGAGAAGGCCTCCGACCGACCAAACATCCACGGCGGGCGCCGGCCCGAGCGCGTGGACACCGTCGTCATTGGCGGCGGTCAGTGTGGGCTGGCGGTTGGGTACTACCTCAAGAAGCAACCAGGGTCCTTCGTCATCCTGGACGAGAACCAGCGCACCGGTGACTGCTGGCGGCGGCGCTACGACTCGCTCCGCCTCTACTCTCCCGCCCGGGTCGATGGGCTGCCCGGGATGCGGTTCCCGGGGTCCCCGAGGGCGTTCCCGACCGGTGGCGAGATGGCTGAGTACTTGGCTACCTACGCCCGCGAGTTCGAGCTCCCCATCAGGTTCGGCGTTCACGTGACCGGGGTGCGGCGGCCCCCGGGGGATCAGGACAGCTACCTCGTGACCGGCCCGGACTGTTCCTACGAGGCGTCGAACGTCGTCATCGCGACCGGCGGTCAACACCTCCCGTACGTCCCCGAGTTCGCCGGACAGCTTGACCCTGACATCAGGCAGTTCCACTCGAGCGACTACCGCAACCCGTCGCAGCTGCAGGACGGGGGAGTCCTGATCGTGGGGGCGAGCCACTCCGGCGCCGACCTGGCGATGGAGTGCGCTCCCGGACACCGCACCTGGCTTGCCGGACGAGACAGGGGCCAGTTCCCATTCGCCCTCGAGGGACGCGCAGCCCGGCTGGCGCTTCCCGTGCTGTGGTTCGCCGCAAACCACGTCCTCACCGTGCGTACCCCTCCCGGCCGGAAGATGCGGGGACACGTGCGGTCCGAAGGCGGGCCGTTGCTGCGCTACAAGCGCGAGGACCTCGCAGCTGCCGGCGTCGAGCGTACGGAGGAACGGGTTGTGGGGGTGCGCGATGGGAAGCCCGTTCTCGAGGGCGGGGAGGCACTCGACGTCGCCAACGTGGTCTGGTGCACCGGGTTCCGGCACGACTTCAGCTGGATCGACCTTCCACTCCTCGACGAGACCGGTTGGCCCAGCCAGACCGATGGGGAGTCCGACGACAACCCGGGCCTGTTCTTCGCCGGGCTGATCTTCCAGTTCTCCTTCGCGTCGATGCTGGTGGGCGGTGCTGCCCGCGATGCTCGGGTGGTTGCGGCTCGAATCTCGACTCGCTCCCGGAACAAGGCACGTCAACTCTCCGTTGCCTGAGGGTTCCGTTGGGGTCTGACGCCCAGCAGAGCGCCCTGATCGACACCGCCGTGGACCTCGGGACCACCGGACCTGACTCGACCTTCGGGAACGGCGGCCTCGACGTCCTAGCTGCCGACCACTCGCTGCTCGACTCGCCGGACTTCTCGCTGACGGCGACGGGAGTGCCAGCTGAAGTGGGCGCGCTGCACGGTTTCAGCGGCCCGGTTCGGCTCTCGCGATCTGGCCTCCCGAAGGCCGTGACCACCTCGTGGTCCCAGAAGCAGGTCACGGCACCCGGGTCCTCGATCCGGCGCGTGAAGACGTCGGGTGAGACCCCGTCAGCCCCACGTCCCAGTCACTAGTGTGACGAGCCAGGACGGCAGCGAGGAGAGGGCGACGGCGTGACCGGCTTCCACTGTGAACTGGCCTGGCTCTCCGGTCCGCACCCCACCGCCGACGTCCTCATCGAGACCCGCGACGACCGGATCACCCGCGTGACGACCGGCGTTGACAAGCCGGTGGATGCCAGACGTCTTCCCGGCCTCACCGTGCCGGGGTTGGTCAACACCCACTCGCACGTCTTCCACCGAGCGCTGCGGGGGCGCACACATGCGGCAGCGGCGGACTTCTGGGCGTGGCGGGAGCAGATGTACCCGTTGGCTGAGCGCCTGGACCCGGACTCCCTGTACGAACTGGCACTGGGCACGTACGCCGAGATGGCGCTGTCCGGGATCACGTCGGTCGGTGAGTTCCACTACCTGCACCACCGGTCGGGGGGTGGCGCCTACGCCGACCCCAACGAGCTGGGGAAGGCCGTCATCCGCGCCGCCCACGACGCGGGTATCCGCATCACGCTTCTCGACACCTGCTACCTCCAGGCAGAGGTGACCGGGGAGCCGCTGAACGGACCGCGACGTCGGTTCGACGACGGCACCGTACACGAATGGTCGCAACGGGTGGCCGAGCTGGCGGACGACCCAATGACCCGGGTCGGCGCTGCCATCCACAGCGTGCGAGCTGTCCCGAGGGATGCGATCCCGGTGGTCGCGGAACACGCCCGCGGCCGTGGGATGCCGCTGCACGTGCATCTGTCCGAGCAGCCGGCCGAGAACGCGGCATGCCTGTCGGCATATGGTGTTTCGCCCACGCAGCTTCTTGACGCCGAGGGTGCGCTGGGGACCGCAACCACTGCGGTGCATGCCACGCACCTCACCGACGAGGACATCTGGTCGCTCGGCCGTACGGGCACGTCGATCTCCATGTGCTGCACGACTGAGCGTGACCTTGCCGATGGTGTCGGCCCGGCCGTCCGTCTCGCCAAGGCCGGGTCTCCCCTGTGCGTGGGCAGTGATGGGCACTCGGTCATCGACCTGTGGGAAGAGGCGCGCGCGATCGAGCTGGACGAGCGCCTGGTGACCGGCGTCCGCGGCCACCTGTCAGCCGAGGAGCTCCTGGTCGCGCTCACCGAGGCTGGTGCTCGGTCCCTCGGCTGGGACTCCGGACAGGTCGCGCCCGGGAAGCTGGCCGACTTGGTGACCCTCCGCCTCGACACTCCTCGGATGGCGGGTGCTGCGACCGGGGACCCGTTGGCTCACGCGGTCTTCGCTGCCGGCGCGGCGGATGTGTCGACTGTCGTCGTCGGCGGACGTGTCGTGGTGGATGAGGGCGTGCACGCGATGGTGCCGAGGCCGGGGCAGGTGCTGGGAGACGCCATCGCTGCCGTCACCGAGGGGGTGCGGGCGTGACGAGCGTCCTGGAGTCCGCGTTCGACCGGCTCTGGGAGCCGCTTCTGCCGATCGGGCGAAATGCGGCGACGAGTGGGTACCGGCGCATGGCGTACTCGGTTGCTGACCTCGGTTGCCGCGAGTGGTTCGTCGCCGCGGCCGAGGAGCGAGGGCTGGCGGTCGAGACCGACCGGAACGGCAACATGTGGGCGTGGTGGACCGGCCCGTGGGGCGGGCCGAGCGGCAACGATGCGTTCGTCATCGGATCCCACCTGGACTCGGTCCGCGAGGGCGGTGCCTACGACGGGCCGCTGGGAGTGGTCAGCTCTCTGGCCGCGGTGGAGGTTCTGCAGTCCCAGGGGGTGGTGCCGCGACGCCCGTTCGCGGTCGCTGCGTTCTCCGACGAGGAGGGCGCTCGGTTCGGGGTGGCCTGCGCCGGGTCGCGCCTGGCGGCGGGGACACTTGCGCCGGACGCGGCACGGGCGCTGCGTGATGACGACGGGACTTCGATGGCGGAGGCCATGACGTCCGCAGGTCTCGATCCGGGGGACGTCGGCCCGGACGTCGATCGACTGAGGCGTATTGGCGCCTTCGTCGAGCTACACGTCGAGCAGGGCCGAGCGCTGGTGGACGATGGCGCACCGGTCGGGCTGGCGAGTGCGATCTGGCCGCACGGCCGATACCGGCTCACGTTCCGGGGCGAGGCCAACCACGCCGGAACCACGGCCATGGCGGACCGGCGGGACCCGGTCCAGGCGTGGAGCCGGACCGCGCTCGCGGCCGATGCTGCCGCGCGGGAGCAGCACGGGCGAGCCACGTTCGGTCGGCTCGAGATCGATCCCAATGCCACCAACGCCATTCCGTCGGAGGTCCGGGCCTGGCTGGACGCCAGGGCCGGCGACGAGGGGACGTTGGCAGTTCTGCTGGAACAGATCCGGGAGGCGGCGTTCCGGAGCGCACAGTCCAGCGGTACCAGCGTCGACCTGGTGGTGGAGTCAGAGAGCCCAGCTGTTCAGTTCGATGCGACGCTTCGCGGCGCCGTCGCGAGTGCGCTACGGGAGCCCGAAGGCCACGACGTCCCCGTCCTCCCGACCGGAGCAGGTCACGACGCGGGCATCCTCGCTGGCGCCGGCGTACCGACGGCAATGCTGTTCGTCCGCAACCCGACCGGCGTCTCGCACTCCCCGGCCGAGTTCGCTGAGCAGTCTGACTGCCTCGCCGGCGTGCAGGCACTCGTGACAGTGGTCCAGTCCCTCGCCTGCTGAGGCGTCACGCGGCTGCTCCGCCTGGGTGAGCTGCGGCCCGGGACGCCCGGTCGGGAACGTGTCCGCGCCGGGCGCCGTCAGACCACCGTGCGAACTCGTCAGGCACTTGTGACCGGGCTGCTCGTCGCTGTGAGCGCCTGCGGCGTCGTGACCGACTCCTCCGAAGGCGAGACGGGCGTGCGCGGGGTGGTGCTCGCCGGCCCTCAGTGTCCGGTCGAGACCGTCGCCAGCCCATGTCCGGACCGGCCGCAGCCCCAGGTTCCGGTGCACCTCTGGAACGAGGCCGGCGCGCAGGTGGGCGAAGTGACCACCGACGGGCGCGGCAGGTTCTCAGTGTCGGTCCCACCGGGCAGCTACCTGGTGGAAGCGATCGTGGGACCGTCCGGACCCGTCTCCGCGGAGCCGGTTCGGGTCACCGTGGGCGAGGTGGGGTTCGTGGAGGTCACTGTCCACGTGGATACCGGGATTCGGTAGCGGGCCAGTCCCCACTCTCGAGGCCGGTGTGTGAAGGGGTGAAGCCCAGGCAGGGGCACCGGAAGTCGCTATCTTGCACAGATGACGACAGCCGAGAGCGGCTCGTGTCGGGAGTGCGGTGGCGAGCTGCCGGCGTCGGCCCGGTTCTGTCCGGCCTGCGGAGCCACCACCGTGCCGACGGCCTGCAGCTCCTGCGGCGAGGAACTGACGCCGAACGCCCGCTTCTGTCCGGGCTGCGGGACCGCGGTCTCGACCGAGGCAGTTGTCGCGGCGGCAGCAACGTCAGCACCGGTGTCCGAACGTCGCGTCACCTCGGTCCTGTTCGGCGACCTTGTCGGCTTCACCAAGCTCTCGGAGAGCCGTGACCCGGAGGAGGTCCGGGAGCTGTTGTCCCGGTACTTCGCCGAGTGCCGGACGGTTCTCGGCCGCTACGGCGGCACGGTGGAGAAGTTCATCGGAGACGCAGTGATGGCGGTGTGGGGCGTTCCGATCGCCCACGAGGACGACGCCGAGCGCGCAGTGCGCGCTGGGCTGGAGCTGGTGGAGACCGTCGCTGCCCTCGGAGATGAGGTCGGCGCGCCGGGGCTGACGATGCGGGTCGGCGTCGTCACCGGGGAGGTTGCGGTCACGGTTGGCGCGACCGCCGAGGGCATGGTTGCCGGCGATGCGGTCAACACGGCCTCGCGCGTGCAGTCGGTGGCCACGCCCGGTGAGGTCTGGGTCGACGACACGACGCGCACGCTCACCGTCGCATCGATCGCTTTCCAAGACGCCGGGCACCATGTCCTGAAAGGGAAGGCGGACCCGCTGCCGCTGTTTGCGGCGCGTGCCGTGGTGGCTGACGTCGGAGGAGGACAGCGCGTCGATGGGCTGGAGGCCCCGTTCGTCGGCCGTGAGCGGGAGCTCCGCCTCGTCAAAGAGCTGTTCCACGCCACGGAGGAGTCCGCGCGACCGAGGCTGGTAGTCGTCGACGGCGAGCCCGGCGTGGGAAAGTCGCGTCTGGCCTGGGAGTTCGAGAAGTACGTCGACGGGCTGTCCGCGACGGTCCGCTGGCACCGCGGTCGCTGTCTGTCCTACGGGGACGGCGTGGCGTTCTGGGCGCTGGGAGAGGCACTGCGCCCGCGCCTGGGGCTCGTCGAGACCGACTCGGGTGACGTCGTCGCCGAGCGGCTGGACGCCAGTCTCGACGCGCTCGTCCCCGACCTGGAGGAGCGGGACTGGCTGCGCCCCCGGCTCGCGGCCCTGGTCGGTGCCGGTCAGTCGGGCGGGTTCGCCCGCGAGGACCTGTTCGCAGCCTGGACCGCCTTCCTCGAGCGGGTTGGTGCTGGCGAGCACGTCGTCGTCCTGGTCATCGACGATGCACAGCACGCCGACAGCGGGCTGCTCGACTTCCTGGACTACCTCACGGCTACCGCGCACTCCGGCATCTTCGTGCTGGCCCTGGCCCGCCCGGAGCTGCTGACCCGCCGGCACGACCTGGGGGGCCGACGCGCGACGGTGGTCCGCCTGGACCCCCTCGAGGACGCGGCCATGACCCGGCTCGTCGACGGCCTCGTCCACGGGCTTCCGGTCGAGACTCGCTCGACGCTGGTCGAGCGCTCGGAAGGGATCCCGCTGTTTGCGGTGGAGACCGTGCGCGCGCTCATCGACCGGGACGCCGTGGTCCCCAGCGGGGGTCGGTACGTGCCGGCCGAGGGCGTCCAGGTCGACCTCGAAGCCATTGGCGCACCCGCATCCCTGCAGGCACTGGTGGCGGCTCGCCTGGACGCGCTGTCGGCCGAGGAGCGCCGTGTGGTGGCCGATGCCTGCGTGCTCGGGGCGTCGTTCACGCGGTCGGGCCTGGCGGCCGTCGGAGGGGAGACGGGTGACCTCGAAACCGTCTTGGCGTCGTTGCAGCGGAAGGAGATCGTGGAGATCCAGCAGGACCGGTTCTCCGCCGAGCGTGGTCAGTACCGGTTCGTCCAGGCGGTGGTCCGGCAGGTTGCCTACGCCACGCAGGCCCGGCGTGACCGGAAGGTGCGACACCTGGCGGCTGCCGACCACCTCCAGCGCCAAGCAGACGACACCGACGAGCTTGCGGTGGTCATTGCGCAGCACCTGCTGGACGCTGTCGATGCGTCCGCCGGCGGGGATGCGGACATCCCGGAGCTCACCTCGCGTGCGCGACAGCTGCTGACCCGTGCCGCCGCGCGAGCCAGGAGCCTGGGTGCACCTGCGGAAGCGAGACGGCTCTACGAGTCGGCACTGGCGAGGGCCGACACCGACGAGGATCGAGCCCGACTGCGCCTGGCCGCTGCCGAGGCCGCCGATGATGCCGGCGAGTTCCGCGATGCCGCCGACCACGCCGAGGCGGCTACCGGGCTGTTCGACGGGCTGGGGCTCGCCGTCGACGCCGGGGTTGCCGCAGCGATCCATGGCAGGTGCCTGAACTCACTGCAGGACAACGCGGGAGGCATCGAGATCGCCCGTCCGCGGTGGCTGGCGCTGGATGGTGAGCCGGGTGCCGAGCGGGCACTCATCTTGCTCGCCCAGACCCTCGGCATGGCATATGCGGCACGGGGCGACATCGAGACCATGGGTGAGTACGCCCATCGGAGGACCTTGATGGCCGAGGCCGCCCAGGACTGGGGCCAGCTCGCCCAAGCGCACCTGCAGCTCGGTATTCGGTATCAGTCAGTGGGAGCCCCAGTCACTTCGATCGCACTCATCGAAAGCGCTGCCTCACTGGCCCGCGAGAACGGCTTCAGCGCGCTGTTGGCCCGGTCGCTGAACAACCTGGCGGCTACCCAGGCCAGTCGCGACAGCGCTGCCTCGCTCGAGTTCGCGGCCGAGGGGATGGAGGCCGCGAGGCGGTCTGGCGTGGTCCACGAGATGGACTTCACGACCGCCAACTACCTGTTGGCGCTCTGGACCGTGGGCCGCATCCCCGAACTCCAAGAGGGTCTAGCTGCCTTCCGCGAGACGGTCCGGCTTCCCGGCATGCTGAGCCTTGTCACTGCCCTGGAGTGCTGGTGTGCTGATGTCGTGGGCGGCTCGCTCCCCACCTGGACCCCCTCGGAGTCGACAGACCATGAGGGCGAGCTGGCGTGGTCGAGCACGGTCGCGGTGTCCCTGGCTCTGGCGGCCGGTGACCACGCGGGGGCGGCCGCTGCCGCGGAGGAGTCCCTCCCCCACGTGCTCGCCGCGAACGGTCTCGACGACGATTTCATGAGTCTGTGGCCACCGATCGTGCTCGCCGCTCTGGCCGCGGAGGACGTTGCGATGGCGGAGCGTCTGCTGGAGCCTGTTGCCACGGCACCACCTGGCGTGGTCTCGCCCGGAGTGAATGCCCAGTTCCACCGCCTGCGCGGCCTGCTCGGGGCGGCCCGTGGTGACGACCCCGGCGCAGTGGAGGCTGACCTGCGCGCGGGCGTCACGATGCTCGGTGACTTCGGAGCGGTGCTGCTGGCAGCCCGGGCCGAAGATGAGCTGGGGGACTGGCTGATCCGGCAAGGGCGCACGGCCGAGGGGGAGGAGCTCGTGGGCCGGGCCCGCAGCACCTATGAGGAGCTCGGGGCCACCGGCTGGCTCGCGGCGCGCACTTCCAGCCCGGCCTGAGCCAAGCCCGCAGCACCACGTGGCTGTCACCCGCGCCCTCCGACGTGGGGGGCGGCCTCTACTGTGCTCGGCGTGAGGCTGACGATGCTCGGTGTCCGCGGCTCTACGCCGTCACCCGGCCGGGACTTCGTCCGGTACGGAGGACACACGTCGTGCGTCGCGGTCACACCGGTCGGCTCCGACCTCCCGACGCTGGTGCTGGACGCCGGTACCGGTCTGCGCAACCTCAGCCCGATTCTGGCCGGCGGCCCCTTTCTTGGCTCGATCCTGCTCAGCCACCTGCACTGGGACCACATGCAGGGGTTGCCGTTCTTCGTGGCCGGTGACCGGGCGGACGCGACAGTTCACCTGTTCGTGCCGGCGCAGGACGGTCGCAGCGGTCACGACCTGCTGTCCCAGTCCCTGTCACCCCCGGCCTTCCCGATCACACCGTCGGGGCTCAAGGGGAGCTGGACGTTCGCCACCATCGAGCCGGGCGTCCAGGTGATCGAGGGGCTCACGGTCACTTCCGCCGAGGTGCGGCACAAGGGTGGTCGCACATACGGGTATCGCGTGTCCGACGGCACCACCGACGTTGCGTACCTTCCCGACCACGTAGCGGCCGGCGAGGTTACTCCGGGGTTGGAGAGGCTGGTCCGCGGCGTCGACGTGCTGCTCCACGATGCGCAGTTCGTGGAGTCCGAGCGAGCGCTCGCCGACGCCTTCGGCCACTCGACGATCGACGATGCCGTCGCCTTGGCGACATCACTCGATGTCGGGACGCTGATGCTCTTCCACCACGGACCTGCACGCACCGACGCCCAGCTTGATGCCATTGCTTCCGGCCTCGGGGAACTTCCGCTGGACGTCGTGATGGCACGTGAGGGGCAGTCGATCGACCTGCCAGCGAGCTAGCGCCCCGAGTGGCCTGCGCCGGCGGGAGGACCTCAGCGATATCCGGGACGGCCACATACCGTCGGCACTAGGGTCCGGTCGTGCCCAGAACCGGCTGCCTTGACGGCCAGAGCGCCAGGTGACGACCTCAGTGCTGCTGGCCCGCAATGGTGAAGTGAGCCGAGGTTCCGGAGTCAGGTGACCGAAGTGCGACCTGTGATCGCCCGAGCTGGAGGCTTGTGATGTCCCGAGTGGGAGACGCAGTGGGCGAGACGAAGACCTCCCTGTCGACGGTCTTCCGCAACCCGGGCCTACGCCGCATCAACCTCGCGTTCGCCGGTTCGGCGATCGGGGACTGGGCGTACGCGACGGCCATCATCGTGTGGGCCTACGGCGTCGGCGGTGTCACAGCGGTCGGGATCTGGGGCACGGTGCGGCTGTTGCTCATGACGCTGGTGACCCCGTTCGGCGCCACCTTGGTCGACCGGCTGCCCCGCAAGCTCATCATGGTCTCCACCGACCTGGCTCGGGCCACACTTGTGCTTCTGGCGGCCCTGCTCATCTGGACCGAGGCACCCCCGATCATCATCTTCGTGCTCGCCACGCTCGCATCGCTGGTGGCGACACCGTTCCGTCCCGCCGTCGCTGCACTGCTCCCCCAGCTGGTCGACGAACCCGAGGAGCTCACGGCAGCGAACGGGGCCTCGAGCACGATCGAGAGCCTGGCCTTCTTCGTCGGGCCCGCCCTCGGGGGGATCCTCCTCACCGTGTTCGACGTCCCCCTCGTCGTCGTATTCAACGCGATCACGTTCCTGTGGTCGGCCATACTGGTCAGCCGCATCCGAGTGCCCTCCGAGGAGGCGGATGCCGACGCAGAGCAAGGCAGTGCCGATCCCGCCAGCGGATCGGCCGTGGCCGCCGAGACCTCCGACGGCCCCGATCCTGACGAGAGCTTCTTCCAGGAGGTCACGGCAGGTTTCCGCGCCATCTGGCGCCACACCGACCTGCGACTGGTCTCGGCCGTCTACTGCGCCCAGACCGTGGTTGCCGGCGCTTCGATCGTCTTCGTCGTGGAGATGTCAGTGCAGATGACCGACTTCGGCTCCAAGGGCGTCGGCTACCTGGACAGCGCCCTCGGCGTCGGCGCCATCCTGGGTGGGCTGTTCGCCATCGGTCGTGCGTCAGCCCGACGGCTGGCCACGGACTTCGGCACCGGCGTCATCTTCTGGGCCATCCCGCTCCTCCTCGCGGCTGCCTGGCCAAGCCTGTGGGCGGCGTTTGCCGCCATGTTCATCATCGGTTTCGCCAACCCGGTCGTCGACATCAACGCCTCCACGATCCTCCAGCGGTTGGCGCCGGACGAGGTCATGGGTCGTGTCTTCGGCGCGCTGGATACCGCCCTCATCGCGGCGATGGCGCTGGGATCCATCGTCATGCCGCTTCTCGTTCACGGGGTCGGTCTGCGCTGGGCCCTGACCATCCTCGCGCTCGGTGTCACCGCAGTTGTCGTTCCCTCGCTGATGAGGCTTCGCAAGCTCGACGCACTGCTCGGTGAGCCGGACGGGTTGGCCCTGCTCCGCGGGATCCCGCTCTTCTCGCCGCTCGAACCGAAGTCGCTCGAGCTCGTGGCCCAGCAGCTCGTACGAATGGAGGTGCCGGTCGGCGAGGTCATCATCCGGGAAGGCGAGGAGGGCGACCGCTTCTACGTCATCGAGTCGGGACGGACGACCGCAACCTTCCAGGGCGATCGTCTGTCGGAGATGGGTCCGGGCGACCCGTTCGGCGAAATCGCCCTGCTACGGGATGTGCCTCGAACCGCAACCGTGACCGCCGACGAGCCGACGGTGCTCTTCGCACTCGAGCGGGCAGACTTCCTCGACGCGGTCAGCGGCAACAGCGAGGTCAACAGCCGGGCCGACGACCTGATCGCTCGACGGATCCCGACGTACTGATGCTCGTGTCGACCGGGCGTCAGGGTCGAGGGACGAATCGGATCTGGTCGCCGACGCGGACTGTGCCCGGAGTCACCGCCTCTGCGTAGACGCCGAAGTTCAGGCCGTCACCGAACTCGTTCGGCTGCCGACCGCGGTAGGCGCCGATGACGTGGAGGAGTCTCTGGTCGACCTGGCCGGTGTCAGGGTCCCTGGTGATCGCGGCGCACCGCGGGACGGGACCACCCACCCGAAGAACGCAGTCGCCGATCTGCACGTGCTGGCGTTTCCACGAGTCCTCGGTATGCGGGGGCACGCCGCGGAACTGGACTGTCATCCGGAACCGTCTCGGGTCCACGTGGTCGAGCGAGGCGTGCCGGGCGAGCTCGCCCACCGACTCCTCCGACATCAGCGTGACTGGATGCTCGTCGCTTCCGTCGCCCGGACTCGATGCCCTCACCAGCTGGACCGGCTGGCCAGCCAGTCCCGACATCAGCTCGTCCCACGGTCCCGGGGCGAAGTGCGCCGGCACCCCTCGACTCCCCGAGAAGTCGACGACGAGGGGCCGGGCCCGGTGCACCTCGCCGGTGACGCTGTCGCCGCTGGCCGACTGGAAGGTCAGTGCTGCCGACCCGGGGTCGAAAGACGCGGACCAGCCGACGAAGCCCCCACATCGGGTGATGGACACCAACCGGTGCCGGTCATCGACCAGGAAGAAGTCGCGGTCGCCGACTGCGCCCGTCCGGTCCAGCCGGAGCTCCTCCGGGTGGTGGAGCTGGAGGCCCTTCACCGGGGTTGTCGACAAGAGGCTGACGGTAGGAGCGGCGCCGGCGTTGGGTTCGCTCACCGGGACACGCTCCCACGCCCGAGCGGCGTTCTCCAGCCCTCGGTGATGCTGGTAGTCAGTGGCGAGGCCCCGGTGGCATGCTCGCAACTGGTGGCTGGTTCGCCGGCCGATCACGAGCGACCGGGCACGGTGCGGTCGCCTCACCCGGAAGGACGACCGTGTCTGTGGACCTCCGCAACCGAAACTTCTTGAAGGAGCTTGACTTCACTCCCGCTGAGTGGACGTCCCTCCTCGACCTGGCCGCTGAGCTGAAGACGGCCAAGCAGACGGGCACCGAGGTGAAGCGGTTGGCCGGAAGGAACATCGCGCTGATCTTCGAGAAGACCTCGACGCGGACCCGGTGTGCTTTTGAGGTTGCGGCCTACGACCAAGGCGCCCACGTGACCTACCTCGACCCGACCGGCAGCCAGATCGGCCACAAGGAGTCGATGAAGGACACCGCCCGCGTGCTGGGGCGCTACTACGACGGCATCGAGTACCGGGGCTCGTCGCAGTCGAACGTTGAGACGCTGGGCGAGTTCGCCGGTGTTCCGGTCTGGAACGGCCTCACCGACGAGTGGCACCCCACCCAGATGCTGTGCGACATGCTCACGATGCGGGAGCACAGCGCCAAGGGTGATGGTGACATCGCCTTCGCCTACTGCGGCGACGCGCGCAACAACATGGGCAACTCGCTGCTCATCACGGGCGCCATGATGGGGATGGACGTCCGCATGGTCGCGCCGCGTGAGCTGTGGAACGACGAGGCGGTCACAGCCGAGGCGCAACGCATCGCCGAGCGTACGGGCGCGCGCGTCAGTCACACCGTGGATGTTGGTGCCGGGGTGGCCGGCGTCGACTACGTCTACACCGACGTCTGGGTCTCGATGGGTGAGCCCAAGGACGTGTGGGACGAGCGGATCGAGCTGCTGGCGCCCTACGAGGTGAACGCCGAGCTGTTGTCCGCGACGGGCAACCCGGACGTGAAGTTCATGCACTGCCTCCCGGCGTTCCACGACCGGAACACCGTGGTTGGCCGCGACCTCTACGAGCGGACCGGACGGCAGTCGCTGGAGGTCACTGACGAGGTCTTCGAGTCGTCTGCCTCGATTGTGTTCGACCAGGCCGAGAACCGGATGCACACGATCAAAGCCGTGATGGTGGCGACGATCACCGGGTAGGAGCTGCGTCCTCGTCGTGGAACTGCTGGAGCAGCCGACGTTCGTCATCCCGGCGAGGGAACATCGTCGCGATGAGAAGGGCACCGATCCCGACCGCGACGATCCCCGCCAGGTACGCCCAGTGGTCGCCCTGGAGGAACGAGGCCTTCGCCGCGGAGGTGATCGCGTCCGCGTGCTTGGGGTACTGCTGAGCAACCGCCTCCGCACCGTCGAACGACTTCGTGAGCTGCGCCTGCGTGGCGGCGGTGATCTGGTCGGATGACGAGTCCGAGATGGCCGAGTTCGCTGCCGCTGCGTATCCGGCGGTGAGGAGGGCGCCGAAGATGGACTGCAGGAGGGCACCACCCAGGTCTCGCTGGAGGTCGGCGGTCCCCGAGGCCATTCCGACCCGGGTCACGGGGACCGAGCTGGTGAGCGACCGAGAGGCCGGCGTGCCGGCGAATCCGACACCGATCCCGACGAAGGAGTAGCCGAGGCCCACAGCCCAGTAGCGGGAGTCCTCGCCCCAGAGCAGCAGCATGGTGATGAAGCCCAGCACGACGAAGACGTACCCGACCAGCAGCGTGAAGCGTGATCCGTGGGACTCCACGAGCTTGGCTGACCGGGGCGCGATGAGCACCATGAAGATCGCCGCCGGGATGATCGCCATGCCGGCCTGGAGCGTGTCGTACCCGAGCACGTTCTGCAGGTACTGCTGCCCGATGAACATTGCCCCCATGAGGGATCCGAAGACGACTATCCCGGCGACGGCTGCGACCCAGAACGTCCTGCGGGCGGCGACGTGCAGGTCGTACAGGGGGTTGGCCGCTCGCCGCTGACGGATGACGAACGCGACCAGGGCGGCAATCCCGATGATCACCAGTCCCAGGACCAACGATCCCGAGTTCGGCACGACCGCGAAGTTGACGGCAAGGACGACGGCACCGACGAGAAGCACAGACAAGATGCCGCCGAGGTTGTCGACCGGGTCGGTGCCCTCGTTCACGTGGGCCGGGACCATCAGCCATGCCATGACGAACGCGACGGCGGCCAACGGCAGTGTGACGAGGAAGACCGACCCCCACCAGAAGTGCTCCAGCAGAACTCCTGAGATCAACGGGCCAAGCGCAGAGATGGCACCCCCGAGCGCCGACCACAAGGCGATGGTCCGGGTTCGGACCGGGCCCGCCCACAGGGCGGTGATCAAGGCCAAGGTCGTGGGGAACGCCATGCCGGCCGCGACGCCGCCGAAGATCCGAGCGGCAACCAGCACCTCGGGGTTGGGGGCGTATGCCGCCAAGATGCACGCGGGAACGGAGAGCGCCACCCCAAGGAGCAGCATCAGTTTGCGGCCGTACCGGTCGCCGAGCGCGCCGAGGTACAGGACTGACGTGGCCAGCCCGAGCGAGTAGCCGACAGCGACCAGGTTGAGCTGAGTCTGGCTGGCGTCGAAGGCCTGGCCGATGGATGGGAGCGCGACGTTGGCGACCGCCAGGTTGAGGTTGGCGACGGCCGCAGCGAGGATCAGCGCTGTCAGGACGAGCGCGGCGCGGGCCGGGGACGAGCTGGCGGTGGGAGTCGGGGGCCCGGCCGCCTCTGGCTGCGTCGACACAGGTTCCCCTCTCGATACGCCAGCTGGCGGGTACCACCCGGCAGGCGCCGGTCACTGTAGCGGGCGGTGACGCTGGATGTCCGGGCCGACGGTGAGCCGAGCGAAGGCTGCCTATGATCGCGGAATGGCTGACGTGACGGTGGCGAGGGCGGACGTCGAGGCCTTCCAGCGCGACGGTGTCGTGTGCGTGCGGAAGGTGCTCGATCCGGCCGAGGT
The DNA here is from genome assembly GCA_963848085.1 of uncultured Actinomycetota bacterium. GTDB lineage: Bacteria > Actinomycetota > Actinomycetes > JAHEKZ01 > JAHEKZ01 > CAWKCE01. Next base: position 526,250 of record CAWKCE010000005.1, on the reverse strand, counting down.
GGCGGTCGCGGCCGATGCGGTCGAGCAGGTCCTGGCCGACCCGGGGCCGTTGGCGAAGGTGGCCAGCGGGTCCGACGACCCGGGGCGGTTCTTCGAGGACTTCTGCCGATGGCAGACCGTTCCCGGGATCGAGCAGCTGGCCAAGGAGTCGGCCGTCGGTCGCATCGCCGGACAGCTCATGGCGACTCCCCGGGTACGGCTGTACCACGACCACGTGCTGGTGAAGGAGGGTGGAACCCGCCAGCGGACTCCGTGGCACCAGGACCAGCCGTACTACAACGTGGACGGTCGCGGGGTGAGTGCGTGGATCCCGGTCGATCCGGTGCCGCTGAGCGGCTGCCTGGAGCTGGCCGCGGGGACTCACGTCGGTCCCTGGCTGATGCCTCGCACCTTCCTGGACGGTGAGGCGAAGTGGTTCCCCGAAGGATCACTGGCCGAGCTGCCGGACATCGAGGGGGACCGGCAGGCCTTCGACATCCGCCACTACGAGCTGCAGCCAGGTGACGCCATCTTCTTCGACTTCCTGACGGTTCACGGTGCACCCGGATTCCTCTTCCCGGGTCGGCGACGGGTGCTGTCGCTCCGCTACCTGTCCGACGAGGCGCGCCATGCGCCTCGTCGCTGGCGAACGTCACCACCCTTCGAGACGCTGGCGGACGGGTTGCCCGCCGGAGCACCTATGGACCACGAGCTGTTCCCCGTCGTGTGGCGGCAGCCAGCGTCCTGACGGACGGCGCCGACCGCTCCGCCTGGGCACGCGCTTCGCGCTGGTCGCGCTAGCGTCACAGGATGACCGCGGAGAGCCGTCGCCTTCGGCAGTACCGGGTCCGCGCGCGGCCGGTGTCGGACCTGACCGAGCAGGTCCCCTTCCGCCGGGCGCTCCCGCTCGTGCTGGTCGAGACTGCCGGCCTAGCCGTCCTGTTCTCGGTCTACGCAGTCCTGCACGCGAACGACAGCGTGCTCGCTCCGCTTCTCGTGCCGCCCGTCGTGAGCTTCGTCCTGGTCGTAGCCCAGCCACAGGCAGTGGGCTCCCGTCCGGGTCGGGTCGTGGGGTCGTACCTCATTGCGGGTGTCGTGGGACTGGGGCTGTCCGCGTCACCCGGTCCCGACCTGCTCGAGGCAGTTGCGGCGGGTGCGATCACCCTCCTGCTCATGCACCTCACTGGGGCCTTGCACTCCCCGGCAATCGCGGTGTCGCTGATCGCGGTGCTGACCGAGTTCAGTGCCCCGGCTGCGGTGGCCGCGCTTCCCCTCCTGGTCGGGCTGTCCATGCTGGTGGTGCTCCTGGCCTGGGGGGCACATCGCATGCTCGGCGACGCCGACTACCCGGCCCGCTGGTGGTGACGGCGACGCGAGTGCATCGACCGCGTCCGGACAGCGTCCGCAGCCAGGTTCGTGTGTCACCCTGCACGGCATGAGGTCGACGATTGTCAGCGGATGTGTCCTTGTCGCCGGGTTGGCCCTGTCGTCGTGCGGCGCGAGCGGCCAGGACCAAGTGGCTGCGATGACCGAGACGCTGGTGCGTACTGCGGCTGCGACCCAGGGTCAGGTGGAGCTCGCGGCTGTTGGGGTCGAGGTGTCGGGTCCGCTGGCCTGCAGCACACAGAAGCAGGGCGAGGCGATCGCGGTCACATGCACGGCCACCAGCCTCGACGGGCGACCGGTCACCGTTTCCGGGACGGCCACGTCGCTACCGGGAGGGACCACTGTCTCGGGCAGCTTCGTCGGAACGGCCGCAGGTACCCAGGTCTTCACCAAGGACTGCCTCGGCTGCTGACCGGCTCAGGTGGTCGGTGAGCGCCATCGGCGCCGGCCGGTAGCGGAGGGTCGGCTGACCACGGGTGGGGCGCCCGGCTGCGCGATGTCTGCGGCCAGCTCGACGACGCGGGTCGCGACTGCCGTCTTCCCCGCCTTGAGCTCTGCCAGCTGACCGTTGAACGGTCGGTGGACGGGAGGCCGCGGTGGGAGCGGCTCTCCCAGGTCGGGAGCCAGGTCCCACCCGCTACCAAGAGCCGTGAGGGATCGCAGCTTGTTGGCGTAGTAGCCCTGTGAGATCGGCACCGCCACCCCCCATGCCCCGGCCGCGGCAGCCATCAGATGGGGGTGGAAGCGGGTGGAGATCCACCGGTGGTCACGACTGGATGGGAATCCGTTGCGCCAAAGGTCTGAGAACGGCAGCAGCTCGAGGTGAGGAAGGTGTGGCTCCAGGAGCTGCATCACTACCGCGTCCCCGGGTGGCAGCCCTTCGACAAGGGTCACCCGCTGCTGGTCCACTCGCCACGACCGAAGAGTGCGCACGACATAGTCCGCAAGCGCAGGCAGCGGGATCTCCAGCAGGTCGGACTGGATGCTGAGCAGCGTGTGCGCAGGGGAGTGACGGTAGACCGGTCCGTCCAGGCCCAGGAGCGCATCGTCACCGGTCTGTGTTGCGTGCGGAACTAGCGGGCGCAGGGCATCCAGGGACGCCGAGTCTCGGACGTCGACGAGGTCGAAGTCGGCGAGGACCTGTCCGAGGGGCTGCCGGCTTCCCTCCACCAGGGGGAACAGCCCGGCGCCGGTCAGGGCAGTTCTGGCGCCATGACGGGTTGCGATGCCCCGCGCTGCCCCGAGGAGCGCGAGGTGGCGGGGCCACAGGGCGTTGATGTAGCCGCCGCCCAGAACGTGCACCAGGTCGACCCGCGACAGGTTCTCGACTCCGGTCGCCTCGCGGGGGAGGAGCCCGGGGTCGGAGATGACCGCCTCACCGAAGGCCAGGATCTCAGCGGGACCGCTGTCTGGCGCGTTCCAGCACGCGTGAAACAGGGTGTCGACGCAACGCAGGCCCGGGTGCAGCCCGTCCATCAGCACCGCGGTGGGACCAGGTCGCGGCGTGTCGAGCCAGACGTCTGCGTCGGGGAGAACGCGCGCCAGAAAGCGCAGCCACGCCGCGGTGATGAGCTCGTCCCCGTAGTTCGGGTGACCGGCGGTCCCGATGAGGTAGATCAGCGGTCGCTTGCCGACAGGTTGCACGTCGGGCTCCCTGGATGGTCGGGGCACGAGCGTAACGGCGTGCCCGTCCCCGGGCTTGGCGGGGCGCAGCCAGGATGTGCCACCCTCGGGTATGCCGATGACGCCCGCACGACGCGTCCCGCCCACTGCGACCGCGCTGCCGAAGTCCACGCAGCCGTGACCGACTACTCGCTCACCGCCAGTCCGGGCCACGTGCTTCCGGTGGCCGTCCGGGCCTCCGGGCTCCGGATCTGGGACCAGGAGGGCACCGAGTACCTCGACGCCTGCGGCGGCGCCATGGTCATGAGTCTCGGCCACTGCCATCCACGGCTGGTCGAGGCCGCCCAGCGTCAGCTGGAGAAGCTGACGTTCACCTACCGGTTCTCGTTCTCCAACGAGCCGATGATCGAGCTCGCCGGACTGATCCGCGAGATCGCGCCCATGGAACGCGGCTGGGCCTTCTTCAACTCGTCCGGTTCGGAGTCGGTGGAGTCGGCCATCCACCTCGCACTCCTGTACTGGCAGCACGTGGGGCAGCCGCAGAAGACCGGGCTGATCTCGAGGTTCCCGAGCTTCCACGGCTCGACGATGGGTGCCCTGGGCCTGTCCGGATCGCGCTGGCGGCTCGCATTCGACCACGTCCTGGAGGAGAACGCCGTCGCCGAGACCCCGTCGGCCGACATCCGTTCGGGACGCACCCCGGAGCAAGAGCTCGCCTTCGGGCTGTCGCAGATCGAGGACGCCATCATGGCGCGGGGCGCCGATCGCGTGGCGGCGGTCTTCCTGGAGCCAATCTCTGGAGCCAGCGCGGCTGCTGTCGTGCCCCCGGACGGCTACCTCGAGGGTGTGCGTGCGCTGTGCGACCGTCACGACGTTCTGATGATCTGCGACGAGACGGTGACGGGCTTCGGCCGTACCGGGGTGTGGTGGGGCGTTGATCATTGGCAGGTGAGTCCCGACCTGATCTCGTTCGCCAAGGGGGCTTCCAGCGGTGTGACGCCCTTCTCAGGTCTGGCGATCGACGGCCGCGTCGCCGATGTGTTCGCAGCCGCACCGGAGGGATTCCCCTTCGGTCACACCTACTCGGGCAACCCGGTTGGCTGTGCGGTGGCGGCTGAGGTGATCCGAGTCATCCGGGAGGACGACCTGCTTGAGCGCGGCCGCGTCCTCGGCGCTCGCCTTCGCGCCGGTTTGGAGGAGGTTGCCGCCTCCTCGCCCCACGTCGGTCAGGTACGGGGCCGGGGTCTGCTGCAGGGGCTGGAGCTGGTGACCGACAAGGGCTCGCTGGAGCCGTTGGCCGGGGCGTCCGGCGACCTCGCCCGGTTGGCCCGAGAGCGTCGCCTGATGGTCTACGCCTGCCCGACTCCGCTGCGGGACCGGGTCATCGAGGCAGTGATGCTGGCCCCGCCGCTGGTGGTCGACGAGGCCGACATCGACCAGATCGTGAACCGCCTCGGAGACGCGGTGGGCGAGCTGGGCTGCGGCCACCGCGGCTGAGGGCGGTCAGCCTTGCTCGGCTGCTCGCGCCAGGTCGTCGAGGTCCTTGGCCAGCTGACCCGCGACGGACTTGCGCATCAGTCGGAAGGCAACCGGACCGAAGACCTTGCCCATCGTTCCTACGGGCTCGGCGCCGAAGGACATGGTGACGTCGGTGCCGCCGTCTGCGGTCGCCGCGAAGGTGAAGGTCGACGTGTAGTGGGCACCGTTCGACTCCGCCTCCACGACGTACGACCGGCGGGGTTCGACGGCGGTCACCCACATCTCCTCGGTGGCATCCCGCTTCATGATGTGTCGGGTCTCCACCCATCGGGTGCCCACCCCGAACGGAGGAGGGGTGCTGACCTCCGTCGCGATCACGGCGCTGAGGCGGTCTGGCATGCCGGCCAGGTCGGTGGCCAGCTCCCACACCCGCTCGACGGGCGCGGCGGAGTGACGGGTGACGCTGATGGGTTCCATCGGGTCCTCCAGGTGGTGGGGGAGACCATCGACTCCAGTCTGCCGGACGAGGGTTGACGACACTTAGCCAAGAGGCTTATGGTTAGCCGCAATGGAAACTAAACGAGCTCCCATGAACCGCGAGGTTGACGCGGTCTTCGCTGCTCTCGCGGACCCGTCTCGGCGCGCCATTCTCGAGCGGCTGGCTGCCGGCGAAGCCACCGTCGGTGCCGTGGCGGCCCCGCTGGACATGGCGCTGCCGTCGGTGTCCAAGCACGTCAAGGTCCTGGAGCGCGCCGGGCTGGTAGTCCGCCGCGTGCGGGGCCGCGAACACTGGCTCCGGCTCGCCCCGCACGGCTTTGCCTCGGCCGCCGACTGGATGACGCACTACGCCCAGTTCTGGTCCGACAGTGCCGACCGCCTCGCCGAGGTGGTCGCCGACCTCGGCTCGAACGAAGGAGACCCGCATGAGTGAGGCCCGCCTGATGGTCGAGGTCGACCGTGTGCTGCCCGCCCCGCCCGCAACGGTGTACCGGGCGCTGACCGACCCCGAGCTGTACCAGCGGTGGATGGGGCCGGACGGCTCGGTGACCACGATCGAGGAGATGGACCTTCGCATCGGTGGCCGCCTCGCGTTCCGCGTGCGGCTGCCCGAGCACGACATGGAGTTCGGGATCCACGGCTTCTACGAGGAGATCGAGCCCGAGCGTCGCCTCGTGCACAGCTGGCTGGTCGAGGGGGACGACGACGTCTCGACGGTGGTCATGACGCTCGAGTCCGTCGGCGACGGCACCCGGCTGTCGATCACGCACCACGGGCTCACCAGCCCTGAGGACGTGTCGCAGAACCAGGGCGGCTGGACTCACCAGCTGGATCGCCTGGAGACCGTACTCGCCACGGCCGGCTGACCTCTCACACCACCCGACGATCCTGACCAGGCCACAACCTCTGACAGGCACGCCCTGAGACATCTGACCAAGGAGACATCTGATGAAGATCACGACTGACATCGATCGACGAGTGGACGCGGTTGCCGGCACTGGAAGCGTGACGGTGGCTGTGGAAGCGCCGAAGGAGTGCGTCTTCGCGCTGGTGAGCAACCTGCATCGGATGGCGGAGTGGAGCCCCGAATGCGTCGGCGTCGACGTCGACGGCCAGCGTCTGGGCGTTGGCTCCACGTTCGTCGGCAGCAACCGTCGGGACGGTAACGAGTGGACCACGCCGTGCACGGTCGTGGCGATGGAAGCCGGCGCAACGTTCGGCTTCTTCTCTGGTGACGAGGAGACGGGGACTACGTGGACGTACCGCATGCGTGGGCTCACCGGCGGCGCGACGGAGCTCAGCGAGTCTTTCGACAGCCGTCGGCTCCGGCACCCGGACTGGCGGGACCTGCTCGCCGGTCGGGCAGAGCAGCTCGTGGAGGACATGGTGGCGACGCTGATGGCAGTGAAGCGGGCCGCCGAGAGGACCGCGCCGGAGGGGACAGGGCCCTAGGAGAACGACCCAAGGTCGCGGGTCTGCCCGGGGACCACCTCGATGATGAGTCGCGACCCAGGCGGCATCGACCCCTCAAGATCGGACACAAGTTGCTCGGTGTCCGGGAGGGTCCCCGAACCGACCACGACGACCGTGATTTCGTCCCCGGCCCGCTTGACTGCCCCCATCGCGTAGCCCGACCCGGACAGCCAACCGGGAACAGCCGCGTTGACCGCCTGGGTGGCCTGGTAGGTCTGGACCGACTGCACCGTCGAGATGCCGAGGGGTACCAGCAGCACCGCCATCATCAGCGCGACCGTGCCGTACGCACGACGCATCGACGTGGCTCGGGACGGGAGCACGCTGGGGCGGAAGCCCGCCACCCAGAACATCGAGATTCCGGCAAGCACCATGGCAACTACGTTCGACGAGAACAGAATGAATGCACCCAGGGCGTCGTCCCACTGTCGGTAGTGGACAGCCAACCCGACCACTGCCAACGGGGGCACCAGCGAGATAGCGATCGCTACCCCCGGAAGCACCGACGACAGGTCCTTGCGGATGGCGGCGAACGCGCCAACGAAGCCGGTGGCGATCGCCACCATGAGGTCGGTGACTCGAGGCGAGGTTCGCCCGAGGACCTGGCTGTTGTGTGCGAAGTCGACGACGTCCGGCATTACCCAGGCGAGCGCCACTGCCAAGCCGACGACGCCAACGACCGACACGGCGAGGAGCATGACCGACTGGCTGAGTCGGGCTGGTGACGCCACCACCAGCGCGAAGGCCAGCCCCATAATCGGGGTGGCCAAGGGGGCGACGATCATGGCGCCGATCACCGTGGCTGTGGAGTCGGTCACCACACCACCGGTGGCGATCACCGTGGACAGGGCCAGGAGCACCGCGTAACGGGTGTACCGATCTCGACGAGTGCTGGTGTCCAGGTCGAGGAGCAGGCTCTCCGAGACGTCCCGGAGCGAGTTGCGCTCGTCCGTTCCGCGGAACAGCACGTCGCTGAGCTTGTTCACGTCACCCTCCCGTCGACACTGTCCGAGGTGGGGCCAGCGTGCCCGTTGTCCGACGATCGGCGGAGGAGCCACGCGGTGGGTGACGCCGGTGCCGGCCGATGTCACACTGCGGGCATGGATCCTCGTGAGCAGGTGGAGCGCTTCAGCCCCCACAACTACCACCCACTGCCCGTTGTCCTCGCCTCGGGTGAGGGGGCCTGGGTCACCGACGTCGACGGCAACCGGTACCTGGACCTGCTGTCCGCGTACTCGGCACTTAACTTCGGGCACCTCCACCCGCGGTTGGTAGCGGTGGCCAAGAACCAGCTGGACCGGCTGACATTGACGAGCCGCGCCTTCCACAACGACCAGCTGGGCCCGTTCGTTCAGGCGCTGGCTGAGCTCACCGGCAAGGACATGGTGCTGCCGATGAACAGTGGCGCCGAGGCGGTCGAGACCGCGATCAAGACGGCACGGAAGTGGGGCTACCGCGTCAAGGGGGTGGCCGCCAACCAGGCGAACATCATCGTGGCTGACGGCAACTTCCACGGACGCACGACGACCATCGTGTCCTTTTCCACCGACCCGTCCGCCCGCGACGACTTCGGCCCGTTTACGCCGGGATTCTCCGTGGTGCCGTTCGGTGACCTGGAGGCGCTGCGGTCGGCGATCACGCCGGAGACGGTGGCGTTCCTGGTCGAGCCGATTCAGGGCGAGGCCGGTGTGATCCTCCCGCCGAAGGGGTACCTGTCAGCAGCGCGCGAGCTGTGCCGGGAGCACGGTGTGCTGTTTGTCGCCGACGAGATCCAGTCCGGGCTGGCCAGGACCGGAAAGACCTTCGCCTGCGAGTGGGAGGGGGTCGTTCCCGACATGTACATCCTCGGCAAGGCCCTCGGCGGGGGCCTCTACCCACTGTCCGCGGTGGCCGCAGACTCCGAGGTGCTGGGTGTGTTCCAGCCCGGGGAGCACGGCTCGACGTTCGGCGGGAACCCGCTGGCCGCAGCGATCGGCTCGGAGGTGTGTCGCCTTCTCGCGACGGGTGAGTACCAGGAGCGCTCCCGCACGCTTGGTGACCGCATGCTTGCCCGGTTGCGCGACGGTGCTCCCTCGTCGGTCAAGGAGATCCGTGGGCGTGGGTTGTGGGCTGGAGTCGAGATGCTCCCCGGCGGTGAACCCGCACGCGCCAAGTGCGAGCGCCTCATGCGCCAAGGCGTCCTGGTCAAGGACACGCACGAGACGACGATCCGGATCGCACCGCCGATCGTCATCGACGAGGCGGACCTCGATAGTGCAGTGGACAAGGTCTTGGCGGTCCTCGCCGAGTAGGCGGTGACTGCCCCCGGCCCGAGCGTCCTTTCGGGGAAGGGACGGAGGTCCCGGGCGCCGGGTGCGAGCCACCCCCTAAAGTGCTGACGTGCCCACCGTCGCTGTTCCCACTGAGGTGCGGCCCGGAGAGCGCCGGGTCGCAGTTGTGCCCGATCTCGTGAGCCGGTTGACCGAACTCGGCCTCGAGGTCCGCGTGGAGTCCGGAGCCGGACGTGGCTCCGATGCGACTGACGACGCGTACCGGCAGGCCGGCGCGAAGATCGTCGCGGGTGACGTCCTGGCCGGCGCCGACGTCGTCCTCGCGGTCAACTCGCTGACGGTGGACCAGCTGGCCCGGCTCGGCCGTGGCACCCTCGTGCTGTCCTTTCTGGCGCCGGTCCAGTCGCTCGACCAGGTGGCCGCGGCGCGTGAGGCGGGCATCACCTGGCTGTCCATGGAGCTGGTACCGAGGATCTCGCGCGCGCAGTCCATGGACGCGTTGTCGTCCCAAGCGCTGGTGTCGGGCTATCGGTGTGCACTCATCGCCGCCGAGATGATGCCGAAGTTCTTCCCGTTGCTCATGACGGCCGGAGGCACCGTCAAGGCGTCCAAGGTGCTGGTCCTGGGTGCTGGGGTTGCCGGGTTGCAGGCGATTGCCACCGCCCGGCGGCTCGGCGCCGTGGTGCAGGCGTACGACGTGCGCGCTGCTGCGGCTGAGGAGATCCGGTCCATGGGGGCGAAGTTCGTCGACCTCGGGCTCGACACGCTTGAGGGAGCCGGCGGGTACGCGCGGGAGATGACCGAGGAGCGGGCAGCGAAGCAACGTGAGCTGCTGACGCCCTTCATCCGGGACGCGGATGCGCTGATCACGACCGCTGCTGTCCCCGGACGTCAGGCCCCCCGGCTCGTCACCAGCGCAATGGTGCAGACGATGAGGCCGGGTTCGGTGGTGGTCGACCTGGCCGCAGAAACCGGCGGCAACGTCGAGGGATCGGTCCCCGGCGAGACTGTCGTGGTCGGCGACGGGGTGCGGGTGTGGGGCGGGCTCAACGTGCCGAGCCAGATGCCCGTGTCGGCCTCCCGGCTGTACGCAGCGAACCAGGCGAACCTGCTGGCGCTGCTGGTGGTCGATGGCGTGGTCACGGTGAACCTCGAGGACGAGATCGTCGACGGTGCCACAGTCACCCACGACGGGCAGGTGCGCTTCGCGCCGGCGCGCGAGGCGCTCGAGGGAGGATCCGACTGATGGACGGCATGACGCTGCTGACCATCTTCGTGCTCAGCATCTTCGTGGGATTCGAGGTGGTCTCCAAGGTCTCGGTGATCCTGCACACCCCGCTGATGTCGGGTGCCAACGCGATCCACGGAGTGATCTTGGTGGGCGCCATCATCGTCAGCGGTCGCGCGGAAACGACAGCCGAGCTCGTTCTGGGACTGGTCGCCGTCGTGCTGGCGACGATCAACATGGTCGGTGGCTTCGTCGTGACCGACCGCATGCTCGAGATGTTCAAGCCGCGCAAGGCTCCCGCTGACAAGGAGCCGCAGGCGTGAACCAGACCTGGGTGCTGCTGGCGTACCTCGTCGCGGCCGTTCTGTTCATCCTCGCCCTGAAGGGCCTGTCCTCACCGAAGACCGCCCGGACCGGCAACCTGCTCGGCGCTGGGGGCGCAGCTCTGGCGGTCGTCGTCACGTTGTTCGCCGAGTCCTGGGACAACCTGGGGCTGATCATCGGCGGGATCGTGGTCGGGTCGGCGGTGGCCGTGCCGATGGCCAGGCGCGTGGCCATGACGTCGATGCCGCAGCTGGTGGCGCTGTTCAACGGGGTGGGGGGCGGCGCGGCCGCGCTCGTCGCCATCGTGGAGTTCCTGGCGACGGGGCAGCAGGAGTCGACGGGCGCCCTGTCGGCGACGGTGTTCACCGTCCTGGTCGGCTCCGTGTCCTTCAGCGGCTCGGTGATCACGTTCATGAAGCTCCAGGAGCTCATGACCTCCCGACCGGTCGTCTTCCCCGGCATGAAGTACGTGGCGGTGCTCGCTGCGGTGGGCGCCGTGGGGCTGGCTGTCGCCGTTGTGCCGACCACCACGACGGCGCTCGTGATCGCGTTGTGCCTGGTGTCGCTGCTGCTGGGCGTGCTGTTCGTTCTGCCGGTCGGTGGCGCCGACGTCCCGATCGTCATCTCGCTGCTCAACGCGTTCACCGGCCTGACGGTGGCGGCGTCCGGCTTCGTCCTGGAGAACACCCTGCTCCTGGTTGCCGGAACTCTCGTCGGTGCCAGCGGAACCCTGCTCACGCGGCTGATGGCGTCGGCGATGGGGCGCCCGATCAGCAACATCTTGTTCGGCGCCTTCTCGGGAGGCTCGACCCTTGGCGGTGGCGAGGCGTCGGACCGTCCGGTTCGCTCGCTGTCCCCGACCGACGTGGCCTACCAGCTGGGGTATGCAAACAAGGTGGTGATCGTCCCCGGGTACGGGCTTGCAGTGGCGCAGGCGCAGGGGACGCTCCGGGAGCTGGTCGACCTGCTCAACAGCAAGGGCATCGAGGTGATGTACGGCATCCACCCGGTGGCGGGCCGGATGCCGGGGCACATGAACGTGCTGCTCGCCGAGGCGAGCGTCCCCTACGAGCAGCTGAAGGAGATGGACGAGGTCAACCCGGAGTTCTCCTCCACCGACGTGGTCCTGGTCGTGGGCGCCAACGACGTGGTCAACCCCGCGGCACGTCTGCCGGGGACCCCGATCTCCGGGATGCCAATCCTCAACGTCGACCAGGCGAGCTCCATCGTGTTCCTCAAGCGGTCGATGCGCCCGGGCTTCGCCGGGATCGAGAACGAGCTGCTGTTCGACCCCAAGACGCAGCTCCTGTTCGGCGACGCCAAGGACTCCCTGACCAAGGTCGTCACCGCGCTCAAGGCCCAGTAGCTCCCGCTACTGCCCGCCGTCGGCGCTTCAGCCGTCCCTGATCGGGCGGAAGCGGCGGAAGTCAGGCAGTTCCGTAGAGGCGGTCACCGGCGTCACCCAGCCCGGGGACGATGTACCCCTTGTCGTTGAGTCGCTCGTCGAGAGCGGCCGTCACGACGGTCACCGGGGCGTCGCCCAGCAGGGCGTCCATGTGGGCCAGCCCCTCGGGCGCGGCCAGCAGACACAGCGCCGTCACGTCGGTGGCGCCGCGATCCAGGAGCAGCTGCACCGCCGCCGCCAACGTGCCACCGGTGGCCAGCATCGGGTCCAGTGCGTAGCACTGGCGGCCCGACAGGTCGTCCGGAAGTCGCGTCGCATAGGTCGTCGCTTCGAGTGTGTCCTCGTTCCGCACCATGCCGAGGAATCCCACCTCGGCGATCGGCAGCAGCCGGAGCATGCCGTCGAGCATCCCCAGGCCCGCTCGCAGCACCGGGACGACCAGCGGTCGTGGGTGCGCCAGTCGCACACCGACGGTCTCGGCCACGGGCGTCCGAATCGGGGCGCTTTCGCTGCGCACCCCTCGGGTCGCCTCATACGCAAGGAGAGTCACCAGCTCGTCGGCCAGCCGACGGAAGGTCGGGGTGTCAGTCTTCTCGTCCCGGAGAACGGTCAGCTTGTGCGCCACAAGCGGGTGGTCAACGACGTGAGTACGCATGAGGCGACCCTAGCCGGGGGTAGGCAGGGCGTCGCCGTTCTGTCACGATCAGCACCGGTGGGGTCGGCTTCGGCGGTGGAGGTGCGGCATGGGCGACGAGATGGCCGCCGACTTCGCGCTGGCCGCGATGCGCGAGGACGGGGTCTGGAGTGTGGTGACGCTCCCCCCGGCTGTCGCCGACGACCCAGACCACCTGATCAAGGTCCTGCACCAGCAGCCCGGCGACATGGGGGCCATCGGGCTGCTGTCCTTCGCGGAGGACTTCTTCGTCATCGTGCGTGTCGTCGGCGACCACGCCCGCATTCTGCTGAGCGACGTGACCGCTGCCTTCGACTCGGTCTTCGCCGGCCTGCTCCTGGAGCGGCTCGGCCTGCCGATGCCCGACGGAGACGACGAGGACGACATCGAGCCAGCCGGGGACCTGGACCTTCTGGTCGACCTCGGGGTGAGCGCAATGCTGATGGCTGACCTGTGTGACGACCCCGACCTGTACCCCGACGACGCGTTTGCCCGCATCGCGGAGCATGTCGGCTTCGCCGACCAGTACGACGTCGCCGTCAGCGCCGTCGCCTGACGGCTGCCGGCCCCCGGCGACCATCGACTCGTGACCAACCACGACGAGGACGCGATGCGGCTCGCGCTGCGGGAGGCGCTGCGGTCCGCGCAGGGTGATGACGTGCCGGTGGGTGCCGTAGTGCTCGACTCCAACGGCGCTGTGCTCGCCGCCGCCGGTAACCGGCGGCAGGCCGATGCTGATCCGACAGCTCACGCGGAGGTGCTCGCCTTGCGCGAGGCCGCGCGCTCGTTGGGGACGTGGCGGCTCGACGGTTGCACGCTCGTCGTGACGTTGGAGCCCTGCACCATGTGCGCCGGTGCTGCCGTGCTGTCACGGGTGGAGCGAGTTGTCTTCGGAGCCTGGAACGAGGAGATGGGTGCCGTCGGCTCGCTGTGGGACGTCGTCCGCGACCGGCGTCTGAATCACCGGCCAGAGGTGGTCTCAGGCGTGCTCGCCGACCAGTGCACCGCCGCTCTGCAGGGGTTCTTCCGCCAGCACCGGGAGTGAAGGACGCACCGCCAACTCAGGTACGCTGCGCAGCGGTAGCGTGTCCGAGCGGCCGAAGGAGCACGCCTCGAAAGCGTGTGAGGGGGCAACTCCTCCGTGGGTTCAAATCCCACCGCTACCGCCAACCCTCTCTTGACCTTCTCGAAGGTCAAGAGAGGTGTGTCCTTCTTGTGGACACCGGCCCAGACCGGCCCAGCCGAACCTGACGGCGGCTCGACGACAATGCGTGGTGGACGTTGTCAGCAGCGCTCATTGCGCTGCCGCACTACGCCTACAGGATCCCGTCCCTGGCCGGGAGCGCCCGTCACGTTATCGCCGGGGCCGGACGTCGGGCCCGTTGGCAGCGCGTCGGTGCGCGGTCACTCCAGCGAGAAGGGTGGGTAGCGGTCGGTCACGAGCAGGAACGCGTAGGCGTCCACTCGCAGCCACCAGCGCCCTACGCCGACCACGAAGTCGAAGAGCCCGCGCGGGTAGCGGCCGGTGAACAGAATCGCGAACCACGCGATGACCACCACGAAGAACGCCGCGATGGTGAGGAAGAACAACACTATGTAGTGCGGGATCGCCAGGAACCACTTCACCAGGGGCAGCCCCCGGTTCAGGTCGGCGTCGGCGTCGGGGTAGTCGAGGTCGAGACGGACCCGCTGGTGCTCGACGGTGGACGGGTACTCGTCGGTGAGCAGGGCGACGTAGGCACCGATGCGCATCGAGAACCGGGTGAGCTCCTGCGCGAAGTCGAACCACCAACGGGGGTATCGCTTCCGGAACAGAATCATCAACAGCGTGGCCCCGAACAACCCCGACACGATCCCGCCGCTGGTCGTGCTGACGAGCTTGCCTGCGTCGTCGTAGTAGGTCGCTGTGGAGCCCGCGGTGAGGACGCCGATGACGATCGCGATCGGGATGACCATGACGAGCCGGAAGAACGTTGTCACGCGGTCGTACGACTCGGCAAAGTCCACCTGAAGCCGCGCCGGATAGGGCGTCGAAGCAGCCCCGGTCGGAACAGATCCGGCCGAGATCGGCGGTGGTGGCGGTGGCGGGTCGGGTGGGCGCGGTGCCAGCTGGTCGGTCCACGCCGCTCCGTTCCAGTAGCGGACGTAGCGCGGGTCCTGGGGATCTGGGTACCAGCCAGCCGGGGTCTCGGGCATCACAGCTCCATTCGATGGACCACTTGCGGTGGCACCAGTCTGGCGCGCCCACGGACTGAACGTCGAGGGCAATTGGACCCGGTCAGCGGTCCCGCGGCACTAGCGACGACGCAGGGTCGACGGACCCCAGGGTGAGCGCTTCGCAGCGCCGCACGCTCCGGCCCACCGCACTCGGGTCTGCGGGCACCAGGGCCGTCAGCCACATCCCGTTCTGCCCGACCACCACGTCCGTCGCGCGTCGCGTGACCTCGGTGGGAGTCACGTCGGGCCGGGCGTCGGCGATCAGGACCGCCAGCCCGTCTCGGTAGCGGAGCCGCGCCCCCCGGTTGATGCTGGCGAACAAGGGCTCATCGCGAGAGGTGACGCGTTCGTTGGCGGGAGCCTTGTGCACCCCGTGTTCGTGGTCTGTCAGGGCGAAGACCCCGGGCACGAAGCCCCACGGTGGCACCACGGTGAACCGGCCCGCTGCCCAGACCCCTCACATCATCTGCCCTGGGCCGCGAGGCGAGTCCTTGATCCCCTTCTTGAGGCGCTCGATGTGCTCTGCCATGCGACGGTCCGTACGCCGCTCGGAGTCCACACGTCGCTCGTACCGCGACACCTGCCACCGGGTCAGCATGGACGACAACGCGGCTTTGAGGTCTCTCACGGCAGCCCCCTTGTCGTCGGTTTGTGTTGGTCGGTTTGTGTTGACCGTGTAGACACAAGAACGCCCGTTACCAGGCTGTTCGCCACGTGCGAAGCGACAGCCCGAGAGTACATCTTGGCCAAGAAGCAACGCCCGCTGTTATCCACCCGAATTCCAGAACAGCACTTATCGCGAGAGCTCACCTGCCGATAGCTCGGCAGCTGCCCGGATTCGTCATGGACAATCCGGGGCGGTGGTACTCACGCCGTACTATCGAACGACCTTGGACGTGCCCGGACAGACCAGCCGTCAGCCCCGCGCAGCGGGTGCAACCGAGCGGCCATCCCCGACCAAGATGGACGCGGCATCACGAGGCCGGACGCTTGCCGGGTGAGTTCACATCCCACCGCTACCGCCACGCCCCTCTCGACGCCCCGCCGTCAACGGGGGGCTCTGGTTTCACGCCCCTACCCGCGGGCATCGGCGCCACTACGGTGGCGAGGGCATGGCCGTCACGCCTGTGAGGTGGCGCGGCCGTCACTGGTCACGGGCTGGAGGCTCGCGTGAGACTCAACAACAAGGTGGCACTCATCAGCGGTGGTGGGTCGGGGGTGGGGGCCGCCACGGCGCGCCTGTTTGCGGCTGAAGGGGCCAAGGTCGTGGTCACGGGTCGACGTCCCGAACCCCTAGCCGCGGTGGCAGCCGAGGTCGGGGGCGTGGCCGTCGCTGGTGACACCAGCGACCCGGACCACGTCGCCGAGGCGGTGGCGGCCGCAGTCGCGAGCTTCGGTGGGATTGACGTCCTGGTGGCCAACGCGGGAGTCGGCTATGCGGGTGCCGTGGGGGACATGGACGACGGGCTCTGGCGACGAACGTTCGACACCAACCTGGACGGCCCCATGAAGCTGGCCAGGGCCGCATTGCCGGTGATGCTTGGCCGCGGAGGCGGGTCGATTGTCATGGTCTCGAGCGTCAACGGCTTGGCCGCGGCTCCGGCATCCGCCGCGTATGACATCTCCAAGGCCGCCGTGATCGCTCTGGTGCGCGCGATCGCGGTCGACTACGGCCCTCGCGGGATCCGTGCCAACGCGCTGTGTCCCGGGTGGATCACGACGCCGATGGGTGACGACGCCATGGCGGAGCTGCGGGCTACGCGGGGTCTCAGTGGTCAGGACGCCTACGACCTGGTGAGCGCAGATGTGCCGTTGCGTCGTGTGGGGTCAGCCGAGGAGATGGCAGCGTGCTGCCTGTTCCTCGCCTCGGACGAGTCATCCATCGTCACCGGCACGACTCTGGTGGCCGACGGTGGCGGTCAGGCCGTGGAGCTCACCAGCAAGGCGTTTGGCCTCGAGTAACGAGGGCGCAGCTGGTGGCTGTGAGGCGTCCTCACGCTCCGGACGCGGGGGTCTCCGTGATGGGTTGGCGTCCCTTGTCCATACGCCAGGCCAGGTAGCAGAAGGCACCGACGACAACGGGGAGGAGGTAGGTGTACGCCCGGTAGATGAGCACCCCGGCAAGAATCGTCGGCTGCAGGGATGACGAGGTCACCGCGACGAACGCGGCGGTGTAGGCGGCCTCCACCACCCCGACCCCGCCCGGCGTGACCTGAATGACGGTGGACAGCCGGCCGACGGTGTAGGTCGCGAGCGCGACGCCCCACGGGAGGACTGAGCTGTCGATTCCGACGAGCCGCAGGCACAGGACCAGCAGGATCCCATTGATCCAGTAGTTGGACAGCGTCAACCAGGTCAGCCTGCCACCGCGGGCTTTCAGCACCACAACGGTGTTCGCGCGGAGGGTGACGGCAGCTTCGGGCCAGCCGGCGACCGGAGACTTCCGGAACAGCCGCAGGAGAAGGTTCGTCGCGGACATGCTGACGCGACCGAGCCAGCTTGCGAAGTGCACACTCCGCAGCACGCCGATCAGCAGCATGATCAGTGCGAGTGTGACCCCGACCGCGAGCAGGCCCCACAGAAACAGGCTGTCGCTGGCGCCGGTCTGGTCGCCGAAGGCCGCAATGAGCAGAACGGCGACCCCAGGCATCGAGAGCATCGCGAGGTTGTTCCAGATGCTGACCGCGACGGTTCCCCGGCTGAAGTCCTCGACGTCCACGCCGTACGACCGCAGCATCACGAAGCGAGCGCCGGTTCCGGACGGACCAGGGATCGTGAAGCTGATCGCCGTCGAGGCCTGCTGGGTGAAGAACGCCCGCCACGCGCCGATTCCGCGAACGGGCAGGACCATCATCGCGGTGGCAAGGACCAGGATCACCACGGCAATCGCAAGCAGGGCCACGAGCTCCCACACCGGCGTCGCCTTGATCTGCTCCCAGATGTCGCTGTAGCTGCCGAGCGCCGGGATGACCTTGGCAAAGATGAGGGCGAAGATGCCACCGGTCACCATGCCGAGCAGGACCTTGCGGTAGAGCGAGGCCCGGCTGGGCGCTTCACCCTTGGCTTCTCCCGGCATCAGATGACTGATCGGGGGCTTGTCCGCCACGCTCCTCCGTTCCCTGACCAGGCCGATGCGTCCGGCCGGTGGCCGATCTTAGGCGTCAGGTACCGCGTTCGCCGGCATGGGTGTCCGGAGGTAGCTCGGCACCGAATACCGCCTCCCGGACAGTCGGGAAGAAGCGGTCGGTGCCGATCGTCGACACCAGTCCGAACTGGTCGAACGTGTCGTACATCCGGCGCTTGAGTCGCGCGACGACGAACTGGACGCCGTCGTCGGCGAGCTGGGTCACCAGGTTCTGCAGGGCTTCGGCACCAGAACCGTCGATGTGAGTGACGCTCTCGGCGTCGAAGACGAAGCGTTCGACGTCGTAGGGGGCGGCACCGATTGCCGAGCGCACACGTTCCCTGAAGTACTGCGAGTTGGCGAAGAACAGGCGGTCATCGAGTCGGTAGACGACGACGCCGGGTACCAGCCGAGCCGAGGGGTGGTTGCTGACGTTGACGAACCGCCCCGCCGACGGGCTCCATCCGAGCACGGCGTCATGCGCCTGCGCGCTACGTCGAGCCACGTCGAACACCGACAGCATGACGGCCAGTCCGAGAGCGGGCAGCAGCCCCACCGTGAGCATGCCGGCCGTGGTGATGGCCGCGATGGTGAGCTCCACCCGCGAGCCGACCCAGAGCCCGCGCCATGCTGCGACGTCGATCAGGCTCAAGGCGGCGAAGACGATGATGGCGCCGAGCACAGACTCGGGCAGATAGCCGATGGGCTCGGTGAGGTAGAGGAGGACCAGCACCACGACGCCTGCGAGCACCAGGGCGCTGACCTGGGTTCGGCCACCGCTGCGCTCGGCTACCGCCGTCCGTGACCCGCTTGACCCGACCGGGAACCCCTGGAACAGCCCGGCTGCGAGGTTGTGACCACCGAGCGCGAGCAGCTCCTGGTTGGCGTTCACGGTCTGGTTACGACGTCCGGCAAAGCCGCGGGCGGTGAGTATGGCGTCCGAGAATGCGACGAGGGCGATACCAACGGCTGACGGGATGAGGATCAGCAGGTCGGTCAGCGGCGACCAGGGGACGGCCAGACTCGGCAGCCCGCTCGGGAGCGCGCCGACCACCGCCACTCCGAGTGACTCCAGATCCGCCACCCAGCTGACAGCGATCCCGAGGACGGCGACCACGAGGATGGTGGGGAAGCGAGGTGCCACCTTCGTGCCGAGGCCCAGCACGAGGAGCGTCACGAGCATGACGGCGACCGTCCACCCATGCGCGTCGGGAACGGCCTTCACCACCCCGACCAGCTGTTGAAGGGGGTTCCCCGTCGTCGCCGTGATGCCGAGCAGCTCGTCAAGCTGTCCGACGATCAGCGTCACTCCGAGCCCGGTGAGGAACCCGACGAGCACCGCCGCTGACAGGTAGTCGGCAATCCAGCCGAGCTTGAGGAACCCGGCAACGAGAAGCACCGCCCCGGTAATCAGCGCGAGAAGTGCGGCGAGGGTGGCGTACCGAGCGGGATCGCCGTCTGCCAGTGGGGTCACCGCCGCCGGGACGAGAAGGGCGGCAGTGGTGGTCGGCCCCACCGCCAGCTGCCGGGTGGACGTCAGGAGAGCAAAGACGACAACCGGAACCGTCAGCGCGTAGAGCCCCGACACGGGCGGTACTCCAGCGATCTGCGCGTAGCCCAGGGCTTGGGGGATGGCGACCGCGCTGACGACGAGCCCGGCCACGACGTCGCTGCGCACCCAGCGCAGCTGGTAGCTGCGCAGTTCTGTGACCAGGGGGAGGATCCGGCGAGCGAAGGGTGGCAGCGGCTCGCGGCGGAAGGGCCGCCCACCCTCCCCGTACTCGACCTCGAACCGCGGCAGGTCAGGCGCCGGATCGCGGTCGCCAGCGCCCTCCGGGCTTCCCGGTGGCTCGTCGCTCACGGGCGGACTCCGGTCCCGTTGGCGGCGGTCCCGGGCATGAGTCGCACCGTCGAAGGCTAGCCGCCGCTCCACTGACCGTCCGGATGCCGGCCGGAGAGCCGACGAGTGAGCCAGTCCGCCGCGTCGGCGGCGGCCGACGCCAACATCTCTCGACGCTCAGGCGGGTAGTCCTCGGACGGGAAAGTCAGGCCGATCGACGCGACCGGTCGTGCCTGGTGGTCAAAGACCGCAGTGGCGACCGAGGACAGTCCGGGGCTTACCTGGCCGTCCTCCTCCGCCCAGCCACGCGCGCGCTCGTCGGCGAGCAGCCACCGCAGCGTCGTCGGCCGGGTGGGGCCGGCTCCGGTCCGGTTCACGAAGGCTGCGGGGTTGGGGTAGAGCGCCCGGATCTGGGCAGCCGGGAGGTGAGCGAGCATCGCCCGACCAGACGCGGTCAGGTGGGCGGGCAGTCGGACTCCCACTGCCGTCACCAACGGGGCTGCGCCGACCGGCTGCTCCTTGAGCAGGTAGAGCGTCTCGCGTCCGTGCAGGACACCCAGGTGGGCAGTGACGTTGACCTGCTCGACGAGCCGAGCAAGCAGTGGCCGCGACACTCGCTCCAGGGGTTCGTTGCGCAGGTACGCCGAGCCGAGCTCGAAGACCCCCACGGCGAGGCCGTACCCCCGCTCCTCAGGAAGGTGGGCAACCAGCCCGGTGGCCTCGAGGGCCGCGAGCAGCTGGTAGACGGTCGAACGGGGGAGCCCCAGCTGCCGGGCGATGGTCGCCGCCCGCACCGGGTCCGGGTGGGCCGCCAGGACCCGGAGCACGCCGACCGCGCGGGTGACCGCCGGGACCTTGTCGGCGGCATCCGGCGCCTGGTGCGTGGTCGGCGTGGTCATCGGCGCTCCTGGTGTCCGGTATCC
This sequence comes from uncultured Actinomycetota bacterium, assembly GCA_963848085.1. Classification (GTDB taxonomy): domain Bacteria; phylum Actinomycetota; class Actinomycetes; order JAHEKZ01; family JAHEKZ01; genus CAWKCE01. The sequence goes on along the minus strand of CAWKCE010000005.1, from coordinate 505,808 downwards.
CGGACAGTTTCTCATCCCGGGGCGCAGACACCGGTGCGGCGGACCCCTTTCATGGGCACATGACCTCACCTGTCGCCGTCGGCCCCACCGCGCTGCCCGCCTCTGACGTCGTGGCGGTTGCCCGCGACGGTGCTCCGGTGGTGCTGACTGACGAGGCGCTGGCCGCCTTGGCCCGCGCCCGTGAGCACATCGACGTCCTGGCGGCCGGTGCGCGTCCCGCCTACGGCGTCTCGACCGGCTTTGGCGCCCTCGCCACCCGCCACATTCCGGCCGAGCTGCGCGACACGCTGCAGCGCTCCCTGGTGCGGTCGCACGCCGCGGGCTCCGGGCCGGAGGTCGAGCGCGAGGTGGTGCGGGCCCTGATGCTGCTGCGGCTGCACACGCTGGCCACGGGACACACCGGCGTCCGCGTGTCGACCGCCCAGTCCTACGCGGCCCTGATCAATGCCGGCATCACGCCGGTGGTGCGCGAGTACGGATCCCTGGGGTGCTCCGGCGATCTCGCCCCGCTGGCCCACTGCGCGCTGGCACTGATCGGCGAGGGAGAGGTGAGGGACGCGGCGGGGGACCTGATGGACGGCGGGTCCGCGCTGGCCGCGGCCGGGCTGGCGCCGGTCCAGCTGTCCGCCAAGGAGGGGCTGGCCTTGATCAACGGGACCGACGGCATGCTCGGCATGTTGGTCCTCGCCTGCCACGACCTGCGGGGCCTGCTGAAAGCGGCGGACATCGCCGCTGCCATGAGCGTCGAGGCGTTGCTCGGCACCGACCGCGTCTTCGCCGCGGACATCCAAGCCCTGCGTCCGCACCCCGGCCAGGCTGCGTCAGCGGCGAACATCACCCGTCTGCTTGCCGGCTCCCCGATCGTCTCCTCCCACCGCGAAGGGGACACGCGTGTCCAGGACGCGTACTCCCTGCGCTGCTCGCCGCAGGTGGCTGGAGGCGTTCGCGACACGGTGACGTACGCCGAGCTGGTAGCCGCACGCGAGCTGGCGTCCGCCGTCGACAACCCGGTCGTCCTGGACGACGGGCGGGTGGAGTCGAACGGCAACTTCCACGGCGCGCCGATCGCCTACGCACTCGACTTCCTGGCGATCGTCGCTGCCGACCTGGCGTCGATCAGCGAACGACGAACCGACCGCATGCTCGACGTCACCAGGTCGCACGGACTGCCGCCGTTCCTTGCCGACGACCCCGGTGTGGACTCCGGGCACATGATCGCCCAGTACACCCAGGCATCGTTGGTGAGCGAGCTGAAGCGGCTTGCGGTGCCGGCAAGCGTCGACTCCATCCCCACCTCGGGGATGCAGGAGGACCACGTCTCCATGGGCTGGTCCGCTGGACGCAAGCTGGTGCGCGCCGTCGACGCGGTTGGACGCGTGCTCGCCGTGGAGGTTCTCAGCGCAGCACGGGCGCTCGACCTGCGCGCGCCGCTGGAGCCGGCGGCCGGCACCGGTGCCGCTCGCACCGCCGTGCGCGCCGTCGCGCAGGGCCCGGGTCCGGACCGCTTCCTGGCTCCGGACATCGAAGCCGTCCGGCACATCGTGTGCGACGGCTCGCTCACCCGGGCCGTCGAGACCGTGACCGGCGCCCTCGACTGACCTCGGACTCCCGAACCGCCACTACCGACAGGAAGCAGCGATGACCACTTCAGCTCCCGGCCCCCGCCCCGTCTCCGCGCCCCGCGGCACGCAGCTGTCCTGCAAGGGCTGGCCGCAGGAGGCTGCCCTGCGCATGCTGATGAACAACCTCGACCCGGCGGTGGCCGAGCGCCCCGACGATCTGGTCGTCTACGGAGGGACCGGGAAGGCGGCCCGGGACTGGGCATCCTTCGACGCACTGGTGCGGACCCTCCGCACGCTGAAGGACGACGAGACGATGCTCGTCCAGTCCGGACGGCCGGTCGGGGTGTTCCAGACCCATGAGTGGGCGCCGCGGGTGCTCATCGCCAACTCGAACCTCGTCGGTGACTGGGCCACCTGGCCCGAGTTCCGGCGGCTGGAGCAGCTCGGGCTGACCATGTACGGGCAGATGACCGCGGGGTCGTGGATCTACATCGGGACTCAGGGAATCCTGCAGGGCACGTACGAGACCTTCGCCGCGGTGGCCGACAAGCGCTTCGGCGGGACGCTCGCCGGGACGTTGACGGTGACCGGTGGCTGCGGGGGGATGGGCGGCGCCCAGCCGTTGGCCGTGACGATGAACGACGGGGTGTGCCTGGTCGTGGACGTCGACCGCAGCCGCCTGGAGCGCCGCGTCCACGACCGGTACCTGGACGAGGTGAGTGACAACCTCGACGATGCCGTGGATCGCTGCCTGGCCGCCAAGCGTGACCGTCGGGCGCTGTCGGTCGGACTCGTCGGCAACTGCGCGGCGGTGCTCCCCGAGCTGCTCCGGCGCGGCGTCGAGGTCGACGCCGTCACCGACCAGACGTCGGCGCACGACCCATTGTCGTACCTGCCGGAGGGAGTGTCGGTCGAGGACTGGCACGAGTACGCCGCTGCCAAGCCCGAGGAGTTCACCGACCGGGCTCGCGCCTCGATGGCCAAGCACGTGGAGGCGATGGTCGGGTTCATGGACGCCGGTGCCGAGGTGTTCGACTACGGCAACTCCATCCGTGACGAGGCCCGGCTTGGGGGCTTCGGCCGAGCCTTCGACTTCCCGGGATTCGTCCCGGCGTACATCCGTCCGCTGTTCTGCGAGGGCAAGGGGCCGTTCCGATGGGTCGCGCTGTCCGGCGACCCGCGAGACATCGCGGCGACCGACAAGGCCGTGCTCGACCTGTTCCCGGACGACGACAAGCTCCATCGGTGGATCCGGAAGGCACAGGACCAGGTGGCCTTCCAGGGCCTGCCGGCCCGCATCTGCTGGCTCGGCTACGGCGAGCGTGACAAGGCCGGCGCCCGCTTCAACGAGCTGGTGGCCGACGGCACCATCCAGGCGCCGATCGTGATCGGTCGCGATCACCTGGACTGCGGCTCCGTGGCGTCCCCGTACCGGGAGACCGAGGGGATGATCGACGGGTCGGACGCCATCGCCGACTGGCCGCTGATCAACGCGTTGGTCAACACCGCGTCCGGGGCCTCGTGGGTGTCGATCCACCATGGTGGGGGCGTGGGTATCGGTCGCTCGATCCACTCCGGGCAGGTGACGGTCGCCGACGGCACCGACCTGGCCGCCGAGAAGATCCGCCGGGTGCTCACCGTCGACCCAGGCATGGGCGTCATCCGACATGTCGACGCCGGTTACGACCGAGCAGTGGATGTCGCGGTCGAGCGTGGCGTGCGGGTGCCGATGCGGGAAGGGTGACGACATGACGTCCACGTTGGTCACCGGCATCGGTGAGCTGGTGACCAACGATCCGAGCCTCGGTGACGGGTCGCCCCTCGGCCTGCTGGTCGAGGCTGCCGTCGTGGTGGACGCGGGCGTCGTGCAGTGGGTCGGACTCGCCGCTGATGCTCCTGCCACCGACGAGCGGGTGGATGTTGGCGGTTGCGCTGTTGTGCCCGGTTTCGTCGACAGCCACGCCCACCTGGTGTTCGCTGGCGACCGCTCGGCGGAGTTCGCGGCCCGGATGGCTGGTCAGCCCTACTCGGCCGGCGGGATCCGCTCCACCGTTGCGGCGACGCGCGCCGCCACCGACGACGAGCTCTGGGCGAATGCTCGCCGCCTGGTGGACGAAATGGCTCGGCAGGGGATCACGACCGTCGAGATCAAGGGCGGGTACGGCCTGACCGTGACCGACGAACGTCGGGCCCTTGAGGTTGCGCAGCGGCTCACGTCCGAGACCACGTACCTCGGGGCACACGTCGTCCCGGAGGGCTGGGCGCCGGACGACTACGTCGCCTTGGTGGTCGGCGACATGCTCACCGCCTGCGCTCCGCACGCCCGGTGGGTCGACGTGTTCTGCGAGCGCGGCGCCTTCGACGGCGACCAGGCGCGTTCCGTGCTGGCAGCGGGGATGGCGGTTGGGCTGGGGGCACGGGTACACGCGAACCAGCTGGGACCGGGTCCCGGCGTCCAGCTGGCGGTGGAGCTGGGAGCGGCGTCGGCCGACCACTGCACGCACCTGTCCGACGAGGATGTGACAGCCCTGGCGAGCTCGAGCACAGTCGCCACCTTGCTCCCGGTGGTCGAGTTCTCGACGCGGTCGGCCTACCCGGACGCGCGGCGCCTGATCGACGCCGGTGCGACCGTCGCTCTGGCGACCGACTGCAACCCCGGTTCGTGCTACTCCACGTCGATGCCGCTGGCTATCGCCTTGGCCGTGCGCGAGATGCGGATGACCCCGGCCGAGGCCGTCTGGTCGGCGACTGCCGGTGGCGCCCGCGCCCTGCGGCGGGCTGACGTGGGGCACCTCGGCGTCGGTGCAGCGGCGGACCTGGCGGTCCTGGATGCACCCTCGTTCGTCCACCTGTCTTACCGGCCGGGGGTCCCGCTCGTGCGGGGAGTCTGGCGTGGCGGGGTAGCCCTGTCGCCGGGGTGGGGCTCGGCCTAGTCGCAGACGGGCGGCGGCGTCGGCACCGCGACGGTGGCAACGTTGTCCTTCGCCTCGCGAGTCGTTGCCAGCTGGTCGAAGTCCGCGCCCAGGGTCACTGTCACGACACCACCGGTGTTGCGGTCCACCCGCCTCAGGGTCATGCCCGGGAAGTACGACGCGACGACCACCGCGGAGGCGAGGTCACCCTTCGCGTAGGTGACTCGGCCGACCCCGTCCACGGTCCGGTCGGCGTTGCCGTACGCGACGACGTCGAAGCCCGCTACCGCCAGCTCGTCGGCAGTCTGAGTGGCCAGCCCGCTGCGATCGGTGCCGTTGAGGACCTCGACCTCCACCTGGCGGCGCGGTGGGAGGGGGTCGGGCAGTCGGGCCTGGGGGGTCCGGCAGGACGCGGTCGGTGATGGGGTGGTGGCGGCTCCACGGTCGTCACTGCCACCGCCGATGAACCACCAGTAGCCAGCGACCCCCAGCCCGGCGATGAGAGCCACCACGAGGAGCGCGGCGACGATGCGAGGCCAGCTCCGCCGGTGGACGGGGCCGTGCCCTCCCGCGCCGATCGGGGTGAACATGCTCACCCCGGCAGGGTAGTCAGTGCAGCACTACGCTCAGAACATGGCTGAGCAACCCGCGGACGCTGCCGAGACCATCAAGAACGGCTACGCGTTCACCGGGCCGGCGCTGGACCTGGGTGCTCTCGTCGTCGACGGCGCCGGCCGCAGCGATATCCCCATCCGGATCCCGCTGGCGATGCTGAACCGCCACGGTCTGGTCGCGGGCGCCACCGGCACCGGCAAGACCAAGACCCTGCAGCTCATCGCCGAGCAGCTGTCGACGCAGGGCGTTCCCGTGTTCCTGGCCGACATCAAGGGCGACCTGAGCGGGATGGCCACGGCCGGCGCCTCCAACGACCGGATCGCCACTCGCGCCCAGGAGGTGGGCCAGCAGTGGGAGGGGACTGCGTTCCCCTGCCAGTTCTACGCGCTCGGCGGCGTCGGCGCCGGGGTTCCGATCCGGGTCACGATCACGTCGTTCGGTCCCCTCCTGCTGTCCCGCGTCCTCGACCTGAACGAGACGCAGGAGTCGTCCCTGCAGCTGGTGTTCCACTACGCCGACCAGGAGGGGCTGCCCCTGCTGGACCTGAAGGACCTGCGTTCGGTCATCCAGTACCTGGTGAGCGACGACGGCAAGCCGGAGCTGCAGGAGCTTGGGGGGTTGGCCCGCTCGACGGCGGGCGTCATCCTCCGCGAGCTCCTGGCGTTCCAGGCGCAGGGGGCCGACCAGTTCTTCGGAGAGCCGGAGTTCGCGACGTCGGAGCTCCTTCAGCTGGCTGCCGACGGGCGAGGGACCGTCAGTGTCCTTGAGCTGCCGATGCTGCAGGACCGGCCCGCACTGTTCTCCACGTTCCTGATGTGGCTGCTGGCCGACCTGTTCGAGGAGCTGCCCGAGGTCGGTGACGTCGACCGCCCCAAGCTCGTCTTCTTCTTCGACGAGGCCCACCTGCTCTTCAACGACGCATCCAAGGCGTTCCTGGCGGCGATCACGCAGACGGTTCGGCTCATCCGGAGCAAGGGAATCGGCGTCTTCTTCGTGACGCAGACGCCGAAGGACGTCCCGGCGGACGTCCTGGCCCAGCTCGGGAACCGGTTCCAGCACGCGCTGCGAGCGTTCACCCCGGACGACGCCAAGGCGCTGAAGGCGACGGTGTCGACGTTCCCTCACTCCGACTACGACCTCGAGGAGCTCCTCACCCAGCTCGGAATCGGGGAGGCGGTCGTCACGGTCCTGTCCGAGCGGGGCGCCCCGACGCCGGTGGCCTGGACGCGGCTGCGCGCCCCGGAGTCGCTCATGGCGCCGTCAGACCCCTCGCTGGTGGCGCAGCTGGTGTCGGCTTCCCCGCTGACGGCGAAGTACGGCGAGGTCATCGACCGGGAGTCCGCCTATGAGCGGCTGTCCGAGCGGGTGGCCGGCCCAGGAGAAGACGACGGTGCCGGCAAGCAGGCAGCCACCGAGAAGAAGTCGGCGGCCCAGCAGACGCCTGGAAAGGTCGAGAAGGTGCTCGGCTCGGGTGCCGCGAAGTCGCTGGCGACGTCAGTCGGTCGGGAAGTCACCCGCGGGTTGTTCGACGCGCTGAAGCGGCGGCTGTAGCCGCGACCTTCCTGCCGCGGCGCTGCCCAACGTGGCGGAGGATGGGGGATTCGAACCCCCGAGGGCTTGCACCCAACACGCTTTCCAAGCGTGCGCCATAGGCCACTAGGCGAATCCTCCGCGGCCGATGGTATCTGCCGCGGAGGGCCGGTCGGCCTATGGGCCGCCCTCGTGAACTAGCCGGGCGGCGCTGCCCCCATCTGTGCCATTGCGCCCGCGTTGTCCATCACGCCCCAGTGGGCAACAACCTTGTCCCCGCGGAACTGCATGATGTCGATGGCGTTGATGTCGACGGCGTTCCCGCTGGCGGGCAGGCCCATGAACTCGCCCTGATGGGTTCCGACGAACGAGATGCGGGCGACGACCTTGTCGCCGTCCTGCAGCATGTCGTGCACCACGATGTGCAGGTCGGGGAACCCCACGTGCATCATCTTGAAGAGCCGGCGTGGAGTCTCTCGCGTGTTGTCCATGCCCGGGATCGCCTCGTGCTCGACGAAGTCCTCGGCCATGTACTTCTCGATAGCCGCGTCGATGTCACTTCCGGCACGCACGTCATCGAACATCTGCTGTGCCAGCGCCTTGTAGTCGGTCATTCCCGCCTCCGGTTGACGTTGCCCCTTGGGGTCAGTTGTACACGCGGCGGAAGGACGCCAACAGATGAATGCCGGCGTGATCGTCGACCGGTGGTGGCGGTGCTGTCGGGATCGGGTGGTCTACCGCCCGGTGTCGACGACATGACCACGCCAGGTGGTCAGGGTGCTGGGGGTAACATGGGCAGCGACCCCTCGTGCGGCGTTACCCCACTGAACTCCCCCAGGGCCGGAAGGCAGCAAGGGTAGGCGGGCTCTGGCGGGTGCGCGGGGGGTCACCTCTGCGGCGGGCCACGCGACGGCCGGGCCGCACCGCACCAGCTGGGTGTGCCTGGCCGCTCGACCGGTGACGTGCGGTCGGTACCGGCGACTAGGGTTTCGCAGGTGTCCCAGGCCCTGTACCGCCGCTACCGCCCGGAGCGGTTCGGCGACCTCATCGGACAGGACCACGTCACCGGTCCCCTGCAGCAGGCGCTGAGGCAGGACCGGGTCCACCACGCTTACCTGTTCTCCGGACCACGGGGCTGTGGCAAGACCACCTCGGCCCGCATCCTGGCCCGCTGCCTCAACTGCGAGCAGGGTCCGGGTCCAGAGCCGTGTGGTGAGTGCCAGAGCTGCCGGGATCTTGCTCGCGGCGGACCGGGCAGCATCGACGTCATCGAGATCGACGCCGCCAGCCACGGCGGGGTCGACGACGCCCGAGACCTGCGGGAGCGCGCCTTCTACGCACCGGCGTCGTCGCGGTTCAAGATCTACATCATCGACGAGGCGCACATGGTCTCGAAGGAGGGCTTCAACGCCCTGCTGAAGCTCGTCGAGGAGCCGCCCTCCCACATCAAGTTCGTGTTCGCCACCACTGAGCCCGACAAGGTCATCGGCACGATCCGGTCCCGCACCCATCACTACCCGTTCCGGCTGGTGCCGTCCCGGTCGTTGGAGACCTACCTCGAGGTCGTCTGCGGGCACGAGGGGATCACCGTCCAGCCGGGCGTCCTGCAGTTGGTCGTGCGGGCGGGGGCCGGGTCGGTCCGCGACTCGTTGTCCGTCCTTGACCAGCTGATCGGTGGGTCGGTCGGCGACGAAGTCACCTACGAGGGCACCGTTCAGCTGCTGGGTTTCACCCCAGCGGCGCTGCTGGACGAGTTCGTCGACGCGTTCGCCGCCTCGGACGGGCCTGCGGTGTTCGGTGCGGTCGACGCGGTGATCGACTCCGGCCAGGAGCCCCGGCGCTTCCTCGAGGACGTCATGCAGCGCTTGCGGGACCTCGTGATCGTGGCCGCGGTCCCCGACGCGTTCTCGCAGCAGCTGGTGGCCGCGCCGGACGACCAGCAGGAGCGGATGGCCGCCCAGGCCGACCGGTTGGGCCTGCCCCGGCTGACCCACTCCACCGACCTCGTGGCGACGGCGCTCACCGAGCTCCGCGGCGCCACCGCTCCGCGGCTGCAGCTCGAGCTGGTCTGCGCCAAGCTGCTGTTGCCGGCCGCCGGCGCGTCCGACGTCGGTCTCGGCGCCCGCCTGGACCGCCTGGAGCGCCGGCTGCAGATCGCCGGCGACAAGCCCCCACCGGAGCAGCCCGAGCGCACCGAGCCCGCAGCCTCGTCTCGGCGGGCTCCCCAGCGGCAGCCGGCTCCCGCGCCGGCGCCTGCCCCCGACGCGACCACCCAGGCCCACTCCGTCCCATCTGCCGGCGCACCGGTCCCCTCAACGGGCTCGACCGAGCAGTCGGTACCGGCTGAGCCGCCAGTGCAGCCAAGCCCGGAGTCGGAGGTCATGCCGGCGCCGCCTGCGTCGGGTCCCGAAACCTCTGGAGAGCCGAGCGAGAAGGCCGGTGTGCCGGAACGGGGCAGTGCGGGAATGGACCTGCACGAGGTGCGGCGGCTGTGGCCGTCGGTCCTCGACCGGGTCAAGGAGCACCGTCGGGCCGTCTGGATGATGCTGTTCGAGAAGTCCCAGGTGATGGACATCGACACCTCGCAGCTCACGATCGGCTTGTCCGACCCGGGGTCGGTCAAGGCGTTCGCCAGCGGCGGCAAGGACGAGCTGGTGCGGCAGTCCGTCATCGACGTTCTCGGCGTCGACGTCACGGTGGTCGCCGTTCTCGACCCCTCGGGGCCGGGCGGCGGCGCCGCACCAGCCCCACCCACGCCCCGGGCCGCCAGCAAGCCGGTGCCGGCCTCGGCGGCGGAGGCTCGGGCCGAGGCCGCCAAGGTCGACGGCCCGGCCGTCGGTCGCGGCAGGGCCGACGACCCGCCGGTAGACGAGTCGGTCGACGCGGACGACGCCGATGCCGACGACACTGGGCTCAGCGGCCATGACCTCGTTGCGCAGCAGTTGGGCGGCAAGGTGATCGGTGAGATCGAGCACGACTGACCTGACGTTCGACCGGCCGGCGAGCGCACGAGTGGTGAGGAGAGGATCGGCAGTGACGGAGATGCCTGACCTGTCGGGGCTGCTGGCCCAAGCACAGCAGATGATGGACCAACGTTTCGACGGTTCCGCGGGCGGTGGACTGGTCGAGGTGACGGTCACTGGCTCGCTGCAGCTGCTCGACGTGCGCATCAAGCCCGAGGCGGCCGACCCGGACGACACCGAGACGCTCGCTGCGCTCGTGGTGGCCGCCTACCGGGACGCTGCCGACAAGGCGGGCGAGGCACTCGGCGGCCTCGGCCTGCCGGGGATGTAGGGCCATGTACGAGGGAATCGTCCAGGACCTCATCGACGAGTTCGGTCGGCTCCCCGGAATCGGCCCCAAGAGCGCCCAGCGGATTGCCTTCCACATCCTGGCGGCCGACCCGGTCGACGTCCGCCGGCTGGCTGACGTGCTCGTCGAGGTCAAGGAGAAGGTCCGGTTCTGCCGGATCTGCGGCAACGTCGCTGAGGCCGAGGAGTGCCGCATCTGCCAGGACACCCGGCGAGACCTGGCCATCCTCTGCGTGGTCGAGGAGCCCAAGGACGTCGTGGCGGTCGAGCGCACGCGCGAGTTCCGCGGTCGCTACCACGTGCTCGGTGGCGCCATCAGCCCGATCGAGGGCATTGGCCCGGACGACCTCCGGGTCAAGGAGCTCATGCAGCGACTGGCCGACGGTCAGGTCAGCGAGCTCATCCTCGCCACCGACCCCAACCTCGAAGGCGAGGCGACGGCAACGTACTTGGCGCGCCTGGTGAAGCCGATGGGCTTGAAAGTGACCCGGTTGGCGAGTGGACTGCCGGTAGGTGGTGATCTGGAGTACGCGGACGAGGTCACGCTGGGACGGGCATTCGAGGGTAGGAGGGCATTGGATGTCTGACACTGAGCTCGAGGGGCTTGACGAGTTCACCGGTCAAGTCGCGGAGCAGATCGAGAGCTTCCTGATCGCGCTCGGCGCCGTGGCGCGGGGTGACCAGCCGGAGAGCACGCTGTCGATCCTGCTGCTCGAGGTCTCCCAGCTCATGCTGGCGGGAGGCCGCCTCGGGGCGATCGTCGACGTCGTGCCGGTCGAGCGCTTCGAGCCGGACGTCGGAATCGATCCGGATGCCGACGAGCTGCGTGCTCGGCTGGCCGAGCTCCTCGCCGGTATCGACGAGTATGTCGAGGTGTTCGACCCCTACGACCGCTTGGCTGAGATCGAGGTCTCCCGTCTGTCCGACGACCTCGCAGACGTCGCGGCTGACCTCTACCACGGTCTCGCGCACTTCCGGGCCGGTCGGCAGACCGAGGCCTTGTGGTGGTGGCAGTACTCCTATCTGGCGAACTGGGGCTCCACCGCAAGCTCGGCGCTGCGGGCGCTTCACTCGGCGATCGCCCACACCCGGCTGGACGTGGAGGAGCCGGTCTCCTGACCCGACCGCCCTCCGCCGCCGACGGGGAGAGAGAGTCAGCTGGGAAGTGGGGTTGCCCGCACCGGTGGCCGGAAGGCCGTCTGGTTGTCGAATCGACCATCGATCGACCTCAGGCTCAGGCTGCCGCTGGCGAACTCGGCTCGGGCCAGGGCCCCGGCCCAACGACCCTCGTCGAGGAAGCAGTACGTGCCGGGATCGGCGAGCTTGCCGCGGACCTGGAAGCAGGGGGCAGTGCCGTAGGGCCGGGGTGCCTTCCACTCGCCCGCGTGGCGGATCCGCACCCCCTTCCGCGGGTTCTCGATCGCCGCGACGGTGGCCAGGAAGATCCGCTGCACGCCTGGGTTGAACAGCCGCGGTGGCCGCTCGTCACGCTTGGCCACCAGGAAGCAGGACTTGGCGCGGGGGGCGATCTGGCAGGACACGAGACCCACCGGGGCGGTGAACAGCGATGCCATCCGGCCACGGCGGGCGACGTCCACCCGGTACGAGCGCCGGTCGAGACGCACCCGCACCGTCGCGTCGGGACGGTTTCCCCGGCTGTCCAGACGGTAGGTCGCGTCGAGGGGTCGGGGCGGCTTCCGCAGCAGCAGCGCTGCCTGATCCCGCGCGCTCAGTCGCTCGACGGGGGACGCGGACGACGTTATGGAAGGCGTCGGTGACACGGCGGTGCTCGGTGTCGGGTCCCCACTGCAGGCGGTGAGCGCCAACAGGCCCAGGACCACCGCTGCTGCGGCGAGCCGGTCGGGCCTCAGGCAGGCGGCAAGGGTCACCTCCTCAGCGTACGGTCTTCGGTGTGGGGCGGCGGACACCCCACGTCGCCGTCGCGCGGGGAGCTCCCCGCGGTCAGGCGCCCGGTAGACTCCGGCTCTCGGAGCGTCGCCGGAGAGGGAAGACATCGTGGGCCTCGTCGTCCAGAAGTACGGCGGGTCCAGCGTGGCGGACGCCGCCCGCATCAAGTTGGTCGCGCAACGAATCGTCGAGTCCCGTCGCTCGGGAAACGACGTCTGTGTCGTCGTGTCCGCCATGGGTGACACCACCGACGAGCTGCTGGATCTTGCGCAGCAGGTGTCGCCGCAGCCCCCCGGTCGCGAGCTGGACATGTTGCTGACGGCAGGCGAGCGGATCGCGATGTCTCTGCTTGCCATGGCCATCCACGACCTCGGCTTCGAAGCTCGGTCGTTCACCGGCAGCCAAGCCGGCGTGATCACCGACGCCGTGCACGGCAGGGCGCGCATCATCGACGTGACCCCGGGCCGGATCCAGGGCGCCCTCTCGGAGGGGGCAGTGGCAATCGTCGCCGGCTTCCAAGGGGTCTCGCAGGACACCAAGGACGTCACCACCTTGGGCCGGGGTGGCTCGGACACCACCGCCGTCGCCCTGGCGGCCTCCCTGGGTGCCGAAGTCTGCGAGATCTACACCGATGTGGACGGCGTGTTCAGCGCGGATCCGCGGGTCATGCCGAGCGCCCGGCGGTTGTCGAAGGTCACCTACGAGGAGATGCTCGAACTGGCGGCCAGCGGCGCGAAGGTGCTTCACCTACGTTGCGTGGAGTATGCGCGACGCTTCAACGTGCCGGTCCACGTCCGCTCGTCGTTCAGTCAGCGTGACGGTACTTGGGTCGTGGGCGACACCGCCGCGATCGACGACAGCGAAGGAGCCACCGTGGAGCAGCCGATCATCGCTGGGGTCGCGCACGACCGGAGCGAGGCCAAGGTCACCGTGGTCGGAGTTCCGGACAAGCCAGGTGAGGCCGCGGCGATCTTCGAGACCATCGCCGACGCCTCGGTCAACATCGACATGATCGTGCAGAACGTGTCTGCCGCCGCGACCGGACTCACCGATATCTCGTTCACGCTGTTGAAGTCGGACGGCCACCGCGCCATGGCGGCCCTGACGGCATGTCAGAGCTCCATCGGGTTCGAGTCGCTGCAGTACGACGACGCCATCGGCAAGGTCTCGCTCGTCGGCGCCGGCATGCGTACCCACCCTGGGGTGTCCGCGTCGTTCTTCCGCGCGTTGGCGGATGCCGGCGTGAACGTGGAGATGATTTCGACGTCGGAGATCCGGATCTCGGTCGTGACGCGTGCGGATGACCTCGACGCGGCCATCACAGCGGTGCACGCCGCGTTCGGGTTGGATGCCAGCAACCCGGAGGCAGTGGTCTACGGGGGGACCGGCCGATGACGCGTCCGACACTGGCCGTGGTCGGAGCGACCGGTGCCGTCGGCACCGTGATGCTCGACATCCTGTCCACCCGCGAGGACGTGTGGGGCGAGATCCGCCTGGTCGCCTCCGCCCGGTCGGCAGGCCGACGGCTGACTGTCCGCGGCCGCGAGGTCGAGGTGCAGGCGCTCACCCCGGAGGTCTTCGACGGGGTCGCGGTGGCGATGTTCGACGTACCCGACGAGGTCTCCGCTGAGTGGGCCCCGGTCGCTGCTGCCCGCGGAGCGGTGGTCGTCGACAACTCGGGCGCCTTCCGGATGGACCCCGATGTCCCGCTCGTGGTGCCCGAGGTCAACGCAGACGCGGCCCGCGAGCGCCCGAAGGGCATCATCAGCAACCCCAACTGCACGACACTGTCGATGATCGTCGCGGTGGGCGCGCTGCACCGCAGGTATGGGGTCCAGGAGCTGGTCGTCGCCTCGTACCAGGCGGCTTCGGGAGCGGGACAGGCCGGGATCGACACGCTTCAGGCGCAGACCCAGAAGGTGGCGGCCTCCGGCGAGGGGGTTGGTACCCGCACTGGCGACCTGCGTGCCATCGTCGGCGACCTCGGTCCCTTCCCCGCTCCGTTGGCGTTGAACGTCATCCCCTGGGCTGGCTCGCTGAAGGACGACGGATGGTCCAGCGAGGAGATGAAGGTCCGCAACGAGTCGCGCAAGATCCTGGGGCTGCCCCACCTGCCGGTGTCGGCGACCTGCGTACGGGTTCCGGTCGTCACCACCCACTCGTTGGCGGTCCATGCCCGGTTCTCGCGGGAGGTGGACGCCGGAGAGGCCCGCATGCTCCTCGCGTCGTCGCCTGGCGTGGTCCTGGTCGACGACCCGGCGGCGGGGGAGTTCCCCACCCCGAACGACGTCGTGGGGACCGACCCGACCTGGGTGGGTCGGGTGCGACGCTCGCTGGATGACCCCACCGTGCTGGACCTGTTCGTGTCCGGCGACAACCTGCGAAAGGGCGCGGCGCTGAACACTGCTCAGATCGCCGAGGTCGTCGCTGCCGGAGGGTGAGCCGAGGCGGTGTCTCGGGAGGTCAGTAGGAGTGCGGGAGCGCCATGACGGAGCGCACCGCCTCGACGTCGAAGGGCTCGTCGAGGAATCCGAACAGATCTTCGAGCTGTTCCGGCGAATCCCGGTAGTCGTCATAGTGCACGTGGAACGAGACGTCGCGGTGGGCCTCCTCGGCGGCCGCGAGCCGTTCGCGGATCGTCGTCAGGTCGTCCGGGTCGCGGTCTGCCCACCAGTCACTCTTGAGCACGCCCGCTGGGTCGCGACTGTTGAAGACGAATCGCGCGGCGGGGAACAAGGTGCGGATGAAGCCGAGGTACTCCACGACGTCGGCCTGCCCGTACCGGATCTCCTTGAAGCCCAGCACCCGGGAGTCCGGCTCGGGGCGGAGCACGGTGTCGAGCACCAGCGCCCGAAGGTGCGCCACGGCCAGCCGAGGGGGGTAGTCCTCGATCCCGTACCACGGGTGCTGCGGGGTCGTCGGGCCGTCCTTGCGGAGGGCCCGACGACGAGCCACGGCGCCCCGGTGCGCCCGGAACAGGTCATGCAGGTAGCCCTGGTTCTCGCCGCGGATCAGGTAGCCGGGGATGGAGTTCAAGATGCCGTTCAGGAGGGTGGAGCCGGAACGTCCATGGGTCACCACGAAGACGTAGCCGTAGGTGTCGACCTCGCCGGGGTCCGACGGGCTCAGAGCCTCGGTTGCCTCGTCCGGCTCATCGACGCCCTCCTCGGACGACGAGCGGGCGACAGCTGCCCGCCGCGCCGCGGGACCGACCACGGGCATGCGCTTGACGGTGGCTCGGATTCCTCTGCGCGGCACAGTCACCTCGGTGGGGAGAGTCCCCGGCCGCCCACCTCGGCGGACGACCGGGCCGGTCCGTTGCGGACCCATGCTCCACTGCGTCGGGGTGGCGGGATTCGAACCCACGACCTCTTCGTCCCGAACGAAGCGCGCTACCAAGCTGCGCCACACCCCGATGCCACCTGGTCAACGGGGCAGGCGGCCGGGCGAGTCTAACGGCACCCCCCTGGGCGTGCCGAATCCGGTCGCGGCCGTCAGGTGTGCCTGGGCAGCAGGGTGACCAGGCTTGCCTCTGGGGGGCACGCGAAACGCACCGGAGTGAACGGCGACGTGCCCAGTCCGGCCGACACGTGCAGCCACTGCTCGCCGCGTCGGTGGAGACCCTTGGCCTGGCTGCGCGGCAGGTCGCAGTTGGTGACCAGTGCGCCGATGCCCGGCAGACAGAGCTGCCCGCCGTGCGTGTGCCCCGCGAACACCAGCGGGAAGGCGTCGTCGGCCATGCGGTCGAGAACGCGCAGGTAGGGGGCGTGCGTGACGCCGATCGCAAGGCTGGCAGAGGGGTCGGCCGGTCCGGAGACCTCGTCGTAGTTGTCCAGACCAAGGTGTGCGTCGTCGACGCCGACGAAGTCGAATGTGCGGTCGTCAACTTTGACCGTCGCCCGGGCGTTGTCCAGGTCAGTCCAGCCGGCGCTGACGAAGCCGTCCCGCAGGTCGCGCCACGGCAGCTCCGGGCCGTGGATCCGGCGGTCGCTCTCGGGGTTGAAGTAGTGCATCGGGCTCTTCAAGCGGGGCGCGTAGTAGTCGTTGGACCCCATGACGAAGACGCCGGGTACCTCCAGCAGCGGCCCCAGCGCCTCAAGTGCCGGTTCGACGGCGTCCGGGTGGGCCAGGTTGTCGCCGGTGTCGACGACCAGGTCGGGCCGGAGGGTGGCGAGCCGCTGCACCCACTCCTGCTTGTCGCGCTGACCTGGCGTCAGGTGGAGATCGGACAGGTGAAGGACGCGAAGCGGACGTTCGCCCGGTGGCAGGACGCGGAGGTCGACCCGCCGCAGCCGGAACTGCTTGGCCTCCCAGAGCGAGTAGCCGAGGCCGGCGGCCCCGAAGGCCGCGACGCCGAGCACGGCGCGTGGAAACGTGGTCACCTCACCAGTGTGGCAGGTGCGAGACTGGCGCCATGACCCTCAAGGACCAGATGCACGCTGACCTCACGGATGCGATGAAAGCTCGTGATGAGCTGCGTCTGGCGTCACTTCGCATGGCCCTGACCGCGGTCACCAACGAAGAGGTGTCGGGCAAGCAAGCCCGCGTCCTTTCCGATGCTGATGTGGTCACGGTGGTCGGGCGAGAGATCAAGAAGCGCCGCGAGGCGGCGCAGGCGTTTGCCGACGCCGGACGCCCTGACCGCGCGGACCGAGAGCTCGCCGAGGCGGAGGTTCTGCAGTCGTACTTGCCCTCCCAGCTGACCGACGACGAGCTGGTCGAGCTGGTCCGGGCTGCGGTTCAGGAGTCCGGTGCTGCCGAACCCCGGCAGATGGGGCAGGTCATGAAGCTGGTCCAGCCGCGCGTCGCGGGGCGAGCCGACGGGTCGCGCGTTGCCGGTGAGGTCAAGCGGCAGCTGTCAGCGGGCTGACGCGTACCCAGAGTCTCGTCGGCCGCGGCGAGCGGCGCGAGTCATCCGCCACCTCCGGGGTTTCCCCCACCCTGCCCGGGGTTTCCCCCACCCTGCCCGGGGTTTCCTCCGTCCGAGCTGGTCGGGCTCGGTGTGGGCTGGGGTTTGGTGGGTTTGGTGGTCTTGGTCGGCTCCGGGTCCGGGGGTGGTGGCGTTCCGGTGCTCACGTAGATCGTCACGGTCGTCCCGGTGATCCCGCGCGATCCGCCGACCGGATCGGTGTAGGCGACGAAACCCTTCGCCTGTGACGAGTCGACGGCTTCGGAGGCCACGACGGGGACGAAGCCAGCCCGGGACAGCTTCTTCACTGCCTCGGCCGGGGTGAGTCCAGAGACTGCCGGCACGATGCCCTGCTCGCCGGCCAGCTGGGAGGGGTCGATGGCGACGAAGCTGCTTGCTTTGGTTCCGGCCAGCGCGCCGAGCATCGCCTGCTTCCAGATGGGACCGGGCAGCAGGCTGCCGTACACCGTGGGGTAGTAGAGCCCGTTGATCGTGACGTCTTCCATGGGGTAGTCGGCGGGCGCGTCCGGGTGTCCGGCCCACACCGCCGCTGCCAGGTCGGGTGTGTAGCCGGCGAACCAGACCGCGGTGTTGAAGGACGTCGTTCCGGTCTTGCCCCCGGCGGGCCGACCCAGGGACATTGCCGCACCGGTCCGGTTGGGGTTCGGTCCGTCGATCACCTCGGACAGGATCTCGTTCACCGCGTCGGCCACGGCCGGCTCGAAAGCCTGGTCGCACAGCGGGGGCGCGACCTCGAGCTTGTCTTCGGTCGCCGATCGGACCGCCTTGATCGCGCGCGGTTCGCAGTGGCGGCCCCGCGCAGCGAAGGTGGCGTACGCGTTCGCGACGGTCAGGGGCGACACCTCGGTCACGCCGAGCGTGAACGGGGCGACCTGGAGCGCCGCCCGCCGGACCGGGTCGCGGCCGAGTGCGTCGTGGATTCCAGCACGCGAGGCGGCGTCGATGGTGTCGCACAGCCCCACCCGCCGCTCCAGCTCCGCGAAGAAGGTGTTCACCGACAGCGCCGCGCCACTGCGCATGTCGAAAGTGGCGTCGTAGGAGGTTGTCGAGTTCCGGACGGGCCAGGGGTCGCCCAGCGGAGCGCCCTCGCAGTTGGTGAAGCTGCCTCCCGGGATGACGGTGGAGACCGGCGACAGGATCGGGGTCCCGATGGGGATCCCCTTCTCGATGGCAGCCGCGAGCGTGAAGATCTTGAACGTGGATCCCGCCTGCTGCCCGGTGGTGCCGTTGTACTTGGCGTCGACGACGTTGTTGACGTAAGTGCGGCCCGGGCCTTCGCCGTACCGTCGGTTCTGGGCCATCGCGAGGATGTTCCCGGTTCCGGGCTCGACCATCGCGATGGCCGCCATGCGCTCACTGGGGTCCTTGGGCGGGATGAAGCTGCTCACCGCCTTCTGCGCGGCCCGCTGCGCGGTCATGTCCAGTGTGGTGCGGATGGTCAAGCCCCCGCCGTTGAACAGCTGCCGGCGGTCGGCACGTGTCTTGCCGTAGGCCGGGTCGTCGAGGAATGTCGCGTACACGTAGTCGCAGAAGAAGGGCGCCACGGACGTCGCACACCGGTTGGGCACCGCTGTCGGGTCCAGGCTCTTGCGCATCGGAACCGCTTCCGCGGCGCGGGCGTCAGCGTCGGTGGCCATCCCGAGGTCGACCATGCGACCCAGCACCAGGTCACGTCGGGCGCGGCTCTCGGCCGGATTCTGCAGAGGGTCGTACAGCGTCGGGTACTTGACGATGCCGGCGAGCGTTGCCGCCTCGCCCAGGGACAGCTTCTTGGCCGTCTTGCTGAAGTACCGCTGGGCGGCGGCTTCGACGCCGTAGGTGCCGGCACCGAAGTAGGCGATGTTGAGGTACCCCTCGAGGATCTGTTCCTTGGTCCAGCGCTGCTCCAGCGCCAACGCATAGCGCGCCTCCTGGAGCTTGCGGGCCACGGTGTCCTCGGCCGCCGCGCTGCGCTCGTCCTTGGTCTTGGCAGTCGCCTGGAGCACGTTCTTCACGTACTGCTGGGTGAGGGTCGACCCGCCCTGCGTCACGGAGCCGGCCTGGCTGTTGGCAACCAGCGCTCGCATAGTTCCCCGCAGGTCGAACCCGTTGTGCTCGAAGAAGCGGGAGTCCTCGATGGCCACGATGGCGTCCTGCATGACCGGGGCGATCTTCTTGATGCCCACGTAGACACGGTTCTCGCTGTAGAACCGGGCGATGACGGTGCCGTCGGCCGCCTCGATGCGTGTGCGCTGCTTGAGCGTGGGCGTCTGCAGCGCCGCCGGCAGGGCCTCGAACGTCTGGGCCCCGCGCTGCGCGGTCAGCCCCACCAGCCCGACGGCCGGCATCACGAGCGCGGCGACCAGGACGCCGGCCAGCATGCTGAGACCCAGGAACAGGCTGAGGCGCGCGCCGACGCCGACCGCGCGGGAGGACATCCCACGAGGGTAAGGGACGCTCGGCGGCCCGGTGGACACCCGGCTGATGCCACATTCAGGACATCCACGTCAGATCACCCGCGGATGCCCACGACGACCGGGGTGTCCATAGTCCGACCGGACCACGTCGGGTTCCCCCGAACGGGGCTTCTGTCGAGGTGTCGACTCGCCCTACCGTTCGTGACTACACGGTGTGACGGCGGGGCGTAACACCTGGGACCGGTTTCCCGATGTCAGTTACGGAGCGTGGCTGCGCGGGGCAGGGCTGGGGCAGGCGCAAGGGGGAGTTCGATGACGTGGATCGATGACTGGTCGGCGCAGGCGGCGTGCCGAGCGACCGACCCGGACGCGCTGTTCGTGCAAGGGGCTGCCCAGAACCGCGCGAAGGCGCTGTGCCTGGGGTGCCCGGTGCGCACCGAGTGCCTGGCCGACGCGCTCGACAACCGGATCGAGTTCGGGGTCTGGGGTGGCATGACCGAGCGTGAGCGCCGCGCACTGCTCCGGCAGCGGCCCTCGGTCACCTCGTGGCGGCTCCTGCTGCAGGTGGCGCGTGAGCAGTTCGAGCGGGGCGAGGTCGTGCTGTCCGAGCACGCGGTCGTCTGACCCACGCCCGTCACCGCTGGTTGGTGGGCCTCCCGGCGCTGCCATTCGGGGGTAGCCCTGCCAGTGCGGCACCGACCAGGCGCAGCCCCGGCAGGTCGTGGACGTCACCGGGCAGCGCCGGAGCGACGGCTACCCGCACCTGCGGATGGGCGCCGGTGAACCGTGACATGAGGCGTCGCTCCCGGTCGCGGACCCGCATGGTGTCGGCGTGCAGCCGCAGCAACGCGGCGGTCAAGGCGTGCTCCCCGTGCTCCTCGAGGTCCTCGGCCGCACCGGCGGCACGTTCCGGGGTGAGATCGGGCGCCTCCGTGCCGTGCACCCGGTTGACCACCAGCCCGGCGAGCGGCATCACGTCCTGCTGGAGCCGCTCGACGAAGTAGGAGGCCTCCCGCAGGGCGTCCGCTTCGGGGGCGGCGACCACGACGAAGGCCGTGCCCTCGGCCTGGAGCAACGAGTAGGTCTCCTCTGCTCGCTCGCGGAAGCCGCCGAACACCGAGTCCAGGCTGGCCACCAGGGTCTGGAGGTCGCCGAGCAGCTGCCCGCCCAGGATCTTGGTCAGGGCGCCGGCCACGAGCGAGAAGCCCAGTCCGATCACCTTCATGTAGGCACGGCCACCTGCCCGGGCCGGGGCCGTCAGCAGGCGGATCAGCCGGCCGTCGAGGAAGGAACCAAGCCGCTGTGGGGCGTCCAGGAAGTCCAGTGCCGACCGGCTCGGCGGAGTGTCGACCACCACGAGGTCCCAGCGGCCCTCAGCATCGGCCTCCCGGTGGAGCTGGCCCAGCTTCTCCATCGCCATGTACTCCTGAGTCCCGGCGAAGCTGCTGGACAGTGTCTGGTAGAAGGGATTCACCAGGATCTGCTGCGCCCGCTCCGGGTCGGCATGCTGCTCGACGATCTCGTCGAACGTGCGCTTCATGTCGAGCATCATCGCGAACAGTGCCCCACCCTTCGCGGGGTCGATCCGGCCGATCTCCCGAGGGGTGTTGTCGAGCTCGTCCAGGCCGATCGACTGCGCCAGCCGCCGGGCAGGGTCGATCGTGAGGACGCACACGCGGCGCCCACGCTCGGCTGCCCGCAGCCCGAGTGCCGCCGCGGTCGTGGTCTTGCCGACACCTCCGGAGCCGCAGCAGACGATGATGCGGGTCGCCTCGTCGTCGATGAGCTCGTCGATGTCGAAGGGGGAGGGCTCCACCGCCTTGGGCAGCCTCACGACACCCCCTGCCGACGGAGCGCTCCGGCCAGCTCGTACAGGCCGGACAGGTCGACGCCGTCGGCGAGCCAGGGAAGCTCGAGCATCGGCAGCTCCAGGGACCGGAGCCGGCGGCGCTCGGCACGCTGGAGCCGGACTCGCTCCGCATGGTCCGACGCCTCGGTGAGCAGGGCGTCGACCACGCCCGCATGTCCCTCCAGGCCGGCAGCGGCAACGCCGCTCTCGACCTCGGCGCGGTCCAGGGTGCCCTTGCCCGCTGCCTGCAGCGCGGCCGATCCGAGCAGGGGTTCGCGCACCATGTTGACCACGACGCCACCGACCGGAAGCCCCGTGGCGCGCAGCCCACCCACCCCGTCGATCGTCTCCTGGGTCGGCATCTCCTCCAGCAGCGTGACCAGGTGGACCGCGGTGGCCGGGGAGCGGAGCAGACCCATGATGTTGTCCGCCTGCCGCCGAATGGGCCCCACCTTGGCGAGCCCGGCCACCTCGCTGTTGACGTTCAGGAAGCGCGTGATGCGCCCGGTTGGAGGGGCGTCCAGAACGACCGCGTCGTAGACGTGGCTCGGCCCCTCCTTGCGCCGCACGGCCTCGAACGCCTTCCCGGTGAGGAGGACATCGCGGACCCCGGGGGCGATCGTCGTGGCGAACTCGACGACCCCCGCGCGGCGGAGCGCCTTCCCGGCCCGGCCGAGGCGGTAGTACATGTCGAGGTACTCGTACAACGCGTCTTCGGGGTCGATGGCCAGTGCGTGCACGTCCCCACCGTCGATCCCAACGGCGACCTTGCGCTCCTCGTACGGCAACGGTGGGACGTCGAACAGCTGCGCGATCCCTTGCCTGCCCTCGACCTCCAGCAGCAGGACGCTCCGTCCGCCGGACGCCAGCGACAGGGCCAGCGCAGCCGCGGTCGTGGTCTTGCCGGTACCCCCCTTGCCGGTGACGACATGGAGGCGGACCCCGGAGAACGGGTTCGCGGCCGGCCGGCGTCGCCGGGCTCCGCGATCGGAGTGTGCTGCCACGGCTTCGACCTTAGCCGCGGCGGTAGGGGGCCGCCCGGGCGGCGGCTAAGGTCTGCGGCATGACCGTCTGGGAGTACAGCACCGTGCCGTTGCTGGTCCACGCCACCAAGCAGATTCTCGACACGTGGGGGCAGGATGGCTGGGAGCTGGTGCAGGTCGTACCGGGACCCAACTCGGAGCAGCTCGTCGCCTACCTCAAGCGAGCCAAGGAGAACACATGAGCACGCCAGAGGACCGCTTGGCAGGACTCGGGCTCAGCATCCCCGAGGTGGCAAAGCCGGTGGCCGCCTACGTACCGGCGGTCCGTACTGGGTCGTACGTCTACACGTCCGGGCAGCTCCCGATGGTGGACGGGGTCCTCGCGGAAACCGGCAAGGTGGGCGCCGAGGTCAGCCCGGAGCGGGCCAAGGAGCTGGCGCAGATCTGCGGGCTCAACGCGCTCGCGGCGGTGCGCTCCGTCGTCGGTGACCTGTCCGCGGTGACGCGGGTGGTCAAAGTCGTCGGCTTCGTGGCCTCGACACCGGAGTTCACCGGTGCGCCCGCGGTGGTGAACGGGGTGAGCGAGCTGCTGGGCGCCGTCTTCGGCGATGCCGGGGTGCACGCGCGCAGTGCCGTGGGGGTCACCGCTCTCCCGCTGGACTCGCCGGTCGAGGTCGAGATCCTCTTCGAAGTGGCGTGACCACGTGGACGTCACCGAGACGATGTTGCCTGGTGTCGGTCTGCGGTTCGACTTCACCCTCGAGTCCGGGAGGCGCGTCGGCATTGTTGCCCACCGGACCGGTCGGTTCGAGGTGGCGGTGTACTCCCGGGAGGACCCTGACGCCACGACGGCGTCCCTCGCTCTCACCGAGCAGGAGGCGGACGTGATCGCCGAGATTCTGGGAGCTGCTCGTATCGCCGAACGGTTCGCCGACCTCACGAAGGAGATCCCCGGGCTGCTGTCCGGCCAGGTCGAGGTCACCGCCAGCTCCCCCTTCGCCGGGCGCACCCTCGGGGACAGCCGCTGCCGCACGCTCACGGGGGCCTCGATCGTCGCGGTCGTCCACGCCGAGGAGATCACCGCATCACCGGCACCTGGGCACCCGCTACGCGCAGGAGACGTCCTCGTGGTCATCGGTACGGACGAGGGTATCCGCGCGGTCCGTGCCCTGTTCTCCGGATAGCGTCGTGCCCGTCGAGGCGGTCCGGGCCGCCGGTGCACCCGGCAGTGCGTCGAGCACACTGCTGATCGAGTTCGGACTGGTGCTGCTTGCGCTGGGCCTGTTGGGGATGATCGCGCGTAGATTTGGTGTCTCCGTCGTGCCGCTCTACTTGGTTGCCGGGCTGGCATTCGGAGCCGGTGGAGTAGCGCCCCTCCCGGGCTCCGCCGCCTTCATCAGCGGCGCCGCCGAGCTCGGAATCGTCTTGCTGATGCTCACCGTGGGCCTGGAGTTCACCGGCAAGGAGTTCACCGCGACCCTGCGTCGCCAGGGTCCGGCCGGGCTCGTCGACCTGGTCCTGAACGCCGGACCGGGGTTCGTCGCCGGGTGGCTCCTGGGTGCCGGCTGGCTGGGCGCCTGCGCCCTCGCCGGCGTCACCTGGGTGTCGTCGTCGGGAATCGCGGTCCAGGTGCTGAGTGACCTCGGCCGCATCGCCAACCGGGAGACGCCGGCGGTGCTGAGCATCCTGGTGCTGGAGGACATCGCCATGGCGGTGTACCTGCCCGTCATCGCCGTTCTTCTCGGCGGCGGCGAGTGGTGGCAGGCCGCGCTCGCGGCCGCCGCCGCGGTCGGTGCGGTGCTGGCGGTGGCCTGGTCGTCGGCGCGCTACCAGGACCGGCTGACCCGGGCGGTGGTCTCCGACGACGACGAGCAGGTGATGCTCCGGGTGCTGGGGATCACGCTCCTGGTGGCCGGTCTCACTCAGGTCCTCGAGGCGTCGGCCGCCGTCGGGGCGTTCCTGGTCGGACTGGCACTGACCGGACGAGCCGCCGAGCGTGCCCGTGCGGTGCTGACCCCACTGCGCAACCTCTTCGCGGCCATCTTCTTCCTGAGCTTCGGGCTCTCTACCGACCCGGCCGACCTGCTGCCGGTGCTGCCGGTGGCTGCCGCACTCGGGGGCGTCACGGTGGTGACCAAGATGGTGACCGGCTGGTATGCCGCAGCCCGCGAGGGAGCCTCGCCTCGCGGGCGCCTTCGTGCGGGCGGCACGTTGGTGGCGCGCGGCGAGTTCAGCATTCTGGTCGCGGGCCTCGCGACGACCGCTGGACTGGTGGAGCTCGGCGCCGTGGCGACCGGCTACGTCATCGTGCTTGCCGTCGTGGGACCACTCGTGGCCCGGTTCGCCGTCGATCTGGGCCGCCCGCTGCTGCGGCCTTCCGCCGTCGCGGGCTGACCGGCGGTCGCGGCCCTACGATCGTGGGGTGGATGTTCCGGTTCGCGACGCGTCGACGGTTGTCCTGCTGCGTGACGGCAGTGACGGCATGGAGGTGTGGCTCCAGCGGCGGGCGTCCACGATGGTGTTCGCTGCCGACATGCATGCCTTCCCGGGTGGGGCCGTCGACCCCGAGGACTCCGCCGTCGACCTGCCACAGGTCGACCTGCCCAAGCACGCACAGGTGTGGGGAGACGACAGCTGCTCGCGCGCCGGGAGTCTCGTGGCCGCAGCGGTGCGCGAGACGCGGGAGGAGTGTGGTGTCGAGGTGGCCCCCGACTCCCTGGTCCCCTGGGCACGTTGGGTCACTCCCGTCGGCTCGCCCCGCCGCTTCGATGCTCGTTTCTTCGTGACCCGCTGCCCGCAGGACGCCGATCCGCGGCCGACGGCTGCTGAGGTGGCTCATGCCGAGTGGGTGGTCATCTCGGCAGCGGTCGAGCGGTTCGCGGCCGGGGAGCTGGCCATGTGGCCACCGACCATCTCGACCCTGGTCGAGCTCGCCGCATTCGCTGACGTCGAGGCGGCGCTTGCGGCGGCTCCGACCCAGATTGAGGCGGTGACGAAGTGACCGACCACTCCATCGACGACCGGCCAGGTGGCGACCCGCAACGGGCGCACTGCGTGGTGGCAAACAACCCGGGCAGCTTGACCCTGGACGGAACGAACACCTGGATCCTGGCCGAGCCCAACTCTGGACGATGCGTGGTCGTCGACCCTGGTCCGGCCGACCCGGACCACCTGTCTGCGGTTCTCGACGCCATGACGGACCTGGGGGTGAGCCCGGCCCTCGCCGTGGTCACGCACCACCACCCGGACCACACCGGCAACGTCGACGCCTTCGCCGATGCGACCGGCGCCCCGGTGCGAGCGCTGGACCCGGCCTGGTGTCGAGGGACCGTCCCCTTGGTCGACGGGGACTCGTTCGACGTCGGCGGAATGGTGGTCGAGGTGATGGCGACCCCCGGCCACACCAGCGACTCGCTGTCGTTGTTCGTGCCGGTGGACGGGTCGCTCGTGACCGGCGACACCGTCCTGGGGCGAGGGACGGCGCTCGTCGCCCATCCGGACGGGCGGCTTGGCGAGTACCTGTCGTCGCTCAACCGGCTGCGTGCCGTCTCGGCCGCGGGTAACGCGATCCGACTCCTGCCGGGACACGGACCGCAGCTGGACGAGCCGTTGCGGGTGCTGGACGTGCTCCTCGCGCACCGCGAGGACCGTCTCGAGCAGGTGCAGGCGGCCATGACGGCCGGTTCCGGTGACGTCCGGACGATCGCGCAGGCGGTGTACGGCATGCCCGGGCCTGGCTTGCGAGAGGCGGTCGACGCACAGGTCAGGGCGCAGCTGGTGTACCTGTCGGGGCGCGGCGTGCTCCGTGCCGGTGAGGCGCTTGCCCGGAGTGCGCCGGCTAGCGCGCCCGACGGGTGAGCCGCTCTACGTCGAGCAGCACCACTGATCGGGCCTCGATCCGCAGCCAGCCGCGCTGGGCGAAGTCGGCGAGCGACTTGTTGACCGTTTCGCGGGACGCTCCGACGAGCTGAGCGAGCTCCTCCTGGGTGAGGTCGTGCGCCACCAGGAGGGTGCCGTCATCCTGCGGCTGGCCGAACTTGTCTGCGAGGTCGAGCAGCGCTTTGGCGACCCGCCCCGGGCACGTCGCTGAAGACCAGGTCCGCCATGGCCTCGTTCGTGCGCCGGAGGCGTTGGGCAAGCGCGCGCAGGAGTGCCTCGGCCACCTCCGGACGCCCGGTCAGCCAGGGGCGGAGGTCGCCTTGGCCGAGCCCGAGGAGGACAGTGTCGGTGACGGCAGTGGCCGTGGAGGTGCGCAGGCCGGGGTCGAACAGCGACAGCTCGCCGAACATCCCGCCCGGCCCCACGATCGCCATCACCTGTTCACGGCCGTCGACGGATGTCTGACCCAGCTTCACCTTGCCCTCGACGACGACGAAGAGTCGATCGCCGGGCTCGCCTTCGGCGAAGACCACCTGGCCGCGCCCGATCGTCGTCTGCGACATCGATGCGCGCAGCGCGGATGCGGCGTCGTCGTCCAGGGCCGCGAACAGCGGCGTGCGTCGAACGACGTCGTTCTCCACTGGTCCTCCCAGCCGGCGCCGCGGGCATCCGCCCGACCGGGCGGGTGCTGTCGTGGGGGCCAGTGTGCCCGTGGTGAGCGGTCGGTGCCACCAACCGCGGTCCGTCAGCCGAGCGCGGCGCGGTCCGCGGGAGTGAGAGGCAGCGCGATGAGTGCGAGGGGAGGGTCCTCGTGGTAGCGAGCGATGAGTTCACCGGTGGCCTTGCTCAGCCTCCGGTGCAGCGCTGCCCGGTAGGCCGACAGCTGCAGCTCGGCGAAGGCCAGCTCCTTGCGGAGCTCGGCTCCCATCGTGCGGTCGTCCTCGCCGACCTCGCGGGCCCACAGGTCTGCCAGGTCGGGCAGCGGTGGCGCGTCCTCGATGGGGACGATCTCGACCAGTGCCTGGCGGCCGATCCCCACGCGCTGCTCGCTGAGGGCGGTACGCAGGCGGGCCAGACGGACGGTGTCGTCCATGCCGGTCATCTCGAGCAGGTCCATGCGCGCCTGGATGAGCCGCCGCCAGTAGGAGACCTTGTTCTCCTCACCGGTGAGCGCCTGGCGGTACGCGCGGAGAGCCGGCAACGTCAGGTGTGCGAACTCGGGGCTGCGGACCGGCTGCTCCCGTTTGGACGCGCGGGAGCCGGCCGGTGGCCCCTTCGGCTCCCCGGTCCGAGTCGTCATCGGCTCCCTCATCCCCTGCTCGTCCCACCGGTCGGTCCGGGTCGCGGACCTGATCCCTGCCAGCCGAATCGTCGGCCAGGACGCCGAAGTTGAGCCTTCGTCACCCGGACGGTGGCACGCCAGGCGGGCCTCCCTAGGCTTGCCCAGTGACCGGTCGAGCACCTTCTGGGCCCGAGACACAGGTGGAGAGCCGCACCGCTCTGGTGCGCCGAGCCCGCCGGATCAACCGCGAACTGGCCCTCACCTACCCCGAGGCGCACTGTGAGCTGGACTTCTCCACGCCGTTGGAGCTCCTCGTGGCGACCATCCTGTCCGCGCAGTGCACCGACAAACGGGTGAACCTCACCACCCCGGTGCTGTTCGAGCGCTACCCTTCCGCCGCTGACTACGCCGCGGCAGACCGTGAGGAGCTGGAGACGCTCGTCAAGTCGACCGGCTTCTACCGGGCGAAGACCAACTCGATCATGGGCCTGGGGCAGGCGCTGTGCGATCGCTACGGCGGGGAGGTCCCCGGCCGGTTGACGGACCTGGTCACCTTGCCCGGTGTGGGTCGCAAGACCGCCAATGTTGTGTTGGGCAATGCCTTCGGCGTGCCGGGGATCACCGTCGACACCCACTTCGGGCGGCTGGCCCGTCGGTTTGGATGGACCGAGCTGACCGACCCGGACAAGGTCGAGGCCGCAGTCGGCGCGCTGTTCCCCCGGAAGGACTGGACCCAGCTGTCGCACAACCTGATCTGGCACGGTCGCCGTCGGTGCCATGCCCGCACGCCCGCCTGCGGTGCCTGTCCGGTGGCGCGTTGGTGCCCGTCGTTCGGCGAGGGCCCCACCGACCCGGTCGCCGCGGCCCGGCTGGTGAAGGACCAGCCGTGACCCGACGGCTGGCCCAGACGTCGGTCGTCAGCGCCACCGTGGCGGCAGCCCTGGTGCTGGCGGCGTGCGGCGCCTCCGCGCCGGACACGGCCGGCCGGTCTGCCACCGACGCCGCAGGCACGGCCGTCCCAGCGACAGCGGCACTGGATCCCTGTCCCGGCAGCCGCCCGTCGAGCCAGGCGCGCGGCGACGGCTTGCCGGACGTCCGGCTGCCCTGCCTCGGTGAGGGGCCGGACGTCCGCATGGCCGGACTGGCGGGCACACCGCGGCTGGTCAACGTCTGGGCGAGCTGGTGTCCACCGTGCCGCACCGAGCTGCCCTGGCTGCAGGCGGTCTATCTCGACGGCGTCGACGTCCTGGGGGTGGACGCCGAAGACCAGCCCGACTCCGCTGCGGGCCTGCTGGACGCCCTGGCAGTCACGTTCCCTTCGGTGTCCGACCCGTCGAACGAGTTCGCGCGGGCCATCGGCATCCCGGCCAAACCCACCACGCTGTTCGTCAGCGAGGACGGTGAGATCGTCCACGTCCAGGTGGGACCATTCGCGTCTGAGGCGGACGTGCGCCGTCAGGTGGCGCGCTACTTGGGGGTCGGCACGCCGTGACGTCGCTTCCCGTGTGGCTCCAGCCCCTGGTGGCCGCGGCCACCGGGGTAGCGGCGCTGGACCTGTCCCGGTTCACCCCTCCCGGCGACGCCGAGCGCCGGTCGGCGGTGCTGGTCCTGTTCGGTGATGGCGACGACGGCCCCGATGTGCTGCTGATCGAGCGTGCGCACGACATGCGGAGCCACGCCGGTCAGCCGGCCTTCCCTGGCGGTGCGGTCGACCCGGAGGACGACGGCCCGGTTGCTGCTGCGCTGCGCGAGGCCGCCGAGGAGACCGGGCTTGACCCGGGCGGTGTCGAGGTGGTCGCGGTGCTCCCCGACCTGTACCTGCCTCCCAGCGGGTACGTGGTCACCCCGGTGATCGGCTGGTGGCGGGCTCCGACCTCGGTCCGTGCGGTGGACGCCGCGGAGGTGGCCTCGGTACACCGGGTGCCGCTGGTGGAGCTGACCGACCCCGCGAACCGGTTGCGGGTCCGCCATCCGAGCGGATACGTCGGGCCGGCTTTCGAAGTTCGTGGCCTTGTGGTGTGGGGCTTTACCGGGGGATTGCTCGATCGGCTGATCTACTTGTCGGGTTGGGAGCGGTCCTGGGACCGCTCGCGCGTGCAGCCCATCGCCGACCCGGAACACCGGGGTGCCACCGGAGAGGAGACCGGCCGATGAACATCGTCGACCTCGTCCTCGTCGTGGCCATGCTCGTGTTCGCGTGGTTAGGGTGGCGTCGCGGGTTCGTGTACGGGCTGCTGTCGCTGATCGGGTTCCTGGTGGGCGCTGCCGGGGGTCTGTGGCTGGCGCCGCGGATCGCCGGCTCCTGGAACCCCGGAGTCGGTGCTGCCGTCGTGGCGCTGGCGGTGGTGTTCCTGTGCGCAATGGGCGGGCAGGTGCTCGTCGGCCTGCTTGGCAAGCGGATCCGCGAGGGGATGACCTGGAAGCCGGCAGTCAAGCTCGACGCGGCCGCCGGCTCCGTCTTGGCGGTGCTCTCGCTGCTGGTGGTCGCGTGGTTCTCCGCCGATCTGCTCGTGCACGGCAACAAGAGCTCGGTGGCGCGGGATGTGCGCCAGTCACAGGTATTGGGGTTCGTCGACCAGCTCATGCCGGACTCGGCGCACAC
Source organism: uncultured Actinomycetota bacterium (assembly GCA_963848085.1). GTDB lineage: Bacteria > Actinomycetota > Actinomycetes > JAHEKZ01 > JAHEKZ01 > CAWKCE01. The sequence continues at coordinate 476,049 of CAWKCE010000005.1, read as the reverse complement.
CGCCACGGCGGAGCTCCAGCTGCTGTGGGGCAACAGCGGGTTTCCGGACGTGTTTGCCGGGTTCGGCCCGGAGCAGGTCGCTCCGGTCGGGGCTCCGGACGCCCGCATCCTGCGCCGGGAGGCGGTGAAGGCCTCGGCCGCGGAGACGGTGAAGATCGTCGGACCGGCCAGCTGCGACCGCCAGCTGGAGGGCAGCGGTTTCGCGTACGCACCGGAGCGCGTTCTGACCAACGCACATGTCGTGGCCGGCGTGGTGCGGCCGGTGCTGTACGTGGGGGGTGACGGGAAGGGCTACCCGGCTCGCGTCGTCTACTTCGACCCCGAGCTCGACCTCGCCGTGCTCGCCGTGCCGGACCTTCCGGCCGGACCGCTGGCCTTCGACCAGGAAGCGCTGCGCGGCGAGAACGTCGCAGTGGTTGGGTACCCGGAGGACGGACCTCTGACGGCCGTAGCGGGCAAGATCCGCGACGTTCAGCTGGCCAGCGGGAACGACATCTACGGCACGGGAACCGTCGTTCGGCAGATCCTTGCGCTGCGGGCCGAGGTCCGGCCGGGGAACTCGGGTGGTCCGGTGCTGGACGCGACGGGGCGCGTGATCGGCATCGTGTTCGCCAGCTCACTCGACCATGACTCCACCGGCTACGCGATGACCGCGCGTCAGGTGGCGACCGCGGTGAGTGCCGGCGTAGCTGCCTCGGAGCCAGTCGACACCGGTCGCTGCGTCTAGGGCCCCGCGGCGGGGCGTCCCAGCGCCGGAGGGGGCGGGGGATCTCCGCCACCGCGGACCTGTTCGGCTGCTCGCCGGCCCCACGTCGCCCAGGCCGCTGGGTCGATGCCGGGCACGTCCGTTGCGGCCGGCAGAGACTCCGCGCCGCGATCCAGCAGGGTCGCGGCGCCGACGTCGTTGCCCCGCTGGTGGTGGGTGAGGCCGACCATCAGCTGAGTGAGCCCTCGCCACAGAGCCTGGTCGCCGGGGTTGTCGGCGCGTTTCCACATGCCCTCGAAGACCTCGTGGGCGGCGAACGGACGGCCGTCGTCGATCAGCCGACGTGCCTCGTGGCACGCCTCCTCGGGCGAGCGCTCGCGCGTCTCGTCGACTGGCGTCACGCCGTCAGCGTCCACCGGAAGCGGCCGACCGGCGGCGTCGCGGGGGCGCGCGTTCCGGGGCCGGCCCTCGGGATCGCGGTCGCGGGGCGTCGAGGGACTCATAGTGCGGGCTCCACCTCGTCCAGCCACGTGGTCACCAGGGAGTTGACCGTAGCGGGTGCCTCCTCGTGCGGGAAGTGACCGACGTCCGGTAGCTCGTGCCAGCGGTACGAACCGCTGACGAATGCGCTGTCGCCGGCTGCGGTCGCCGGGAGGACGCAGGGGTCGAGGGCGCCGTGGATCTGCAGCACAGGTGCTGCGACGGGCGCGCGCATCCGGCGGGCGAAGCTGAGCCCGTCGACGCGGACCAGCGACCGGACGGCCCAGCGGTGGTACTCGGTGAAGCAGTAGGCGGTGTTGCCGACCTGCATCGCCGCTCGGTAGCGGTCGGCGGTCTCCTCGTCCGGCCAGCCGGGCGCGCTCCAGGCCCGGAGCAGGTCCCCGACGTAGCTGCCCGAGTCGTTCGCCATACGGCGCTCCGGCAGCCAGGGGAGCTGCATCCGCAGCGCGTACCGCGAGGCGAGGAGCTGGCCCGGACTGGTCAGTGTGGCCGTGCGCAGCCGTCGCGGGTGCGCCGCCGACAGCACGACCAGCCGTCGGACAAGCTCCGGGTGCTGGCTCCCCAGCGTCCAGCCGAGGAGCCCGCCCCAGTCGTGTCCGACGACGACGGCGTCCTCGGCTCCGAGCGCCCGGATCACGCCGGCAATGTCGTCGGCGAGCGACGGGATGTCGTAGCCACGGGGCGGGTGGTCGCTGGCGCCCACCCCTCGCAGGTCGACGGCGACGGCGCGGTAGCCCGACGCCGCGAACGCGGGCAGTTGGTGTCGCCAGGCCCACCAGAATTCGGGGAACCCGTGGAGGAAGAGCACGAGTGGGCCGTCGCCGGCTTCGGCCACATGGAACCGCGTGCCGCGTGCCGTCACCTGGCGGTGCTGCCAGGGTCCGGGGACCTCGATGCTTTCGGTCACGGGTTCGGAGGGGGCGCGGAGGCGGGCACCACGCCCTGAAGGATCTCCTTCGTGCGCTGCATCTCGGCGACGGCCTGCTCGGGCCCCTTGGCCTTCTTCAGCGACAGCACGCCCACCAGGCCCAGAACGACGGCGATGATCAGGTAGAAACCCGCGACGATCAGGAATGACCCCCACAACGGCAGGCCGGTGCCGGCGGCAAGCCCGTACACCGCGGCCCAGGTCACGAGCAGACCGACCATGACCAGCAAGGCAGCGGCAGCTGCGAGCAGGCCGCCACCCAGCGCGCCGTTGCGTGCCGAGCGCTTCATCTCGGCCTTGGCCAGGTCGATCTCACCGCGGACGAGCAGGCTCAGCTCGCGCGTGATCATGGCGACGAGCGCACCGAGGGTCGGCCGCTCGTCGGACTCGGCCCGCTGGTCGGTGGTGGTCATGGGTCCTCCTCGGGTCTGCGCCCCATCCTGGCCGATCCGCTCGGCCGGATCGAGCCCCGCCCCACTGATCAGCCGGTTTGCGCGTCGAGGTCCGGCCGGTTGTCGGCCTCGAGGCGCCGGTAGACGCGGTCGCGTCTCTTCAGGATCACCGCCGCCAGGACGGCGGCCAGCACCGAGCCGATGAGGACTCCGGCCTTCACGTGCTCAGCGCGGGCGAGCTGGTCGACGAAGGCGAGCTCGGTGATGAGCAGGGAGACGGTGAACCCGATACCCGACAGAAGGGCCAACCCCGCCATGTCGGTCCAGGACAGGTCGGTGTCGAGCTCAGCCCGGGTGAAGCGTGCGGTGAGCCATGAGCCGCCGAACACACCGACGAACTTGCCGACGACCAGGCCCGCGACGACACCAACGGCTGCGGCGTCACTGATCGCCGCTCCGAACGCGTCCCGGTTCAGGACCACGCCGGCGGCCAGGAACGCGAACACCGGCACCGCGACGCCGGCCGACAGCGGGCGGACACGGTGCTCCAGGTCCTCGGCCGGGGAGTGGTCCTCACCCGGGTCCGGCCGCACGCGGGTGAGCAGGCCGAGCAGGACCCCGGCGACGGTGGCGTGGATGCCGGCCTCGTGCATGGCGTACCACGTGAGCAGGGCGATGGGGAGGTACACCCACCAGACGTGGACCCGCCGGTGCTGCACGTAGGCATAGACGGCCAGCAGGCCGAGCGCAGCCAGGAAGGCCGCCAGGTGGAAGGAGTCGGTGTAGAAGATCGCGATGACCGTGATGGCGCCCATGTCGTCCACGACAGCAAGCGTGAGCAGGAAGGCACGCAGTGACGCCGGAAGGTGGGAGCCGACGACGGCGAGCACGGCGAGGGCGAAGGCGATGTCGGTGGCCATTGGGACGGCCCAGCCGGCGGCGGCCCCGTCGGTGCGGGCGGCGACGACCAGGAAGACCAGGGCGGGCACCACCATCCCGCCGAGGGCGGCGACGATGGGCAGGACGGCTTGGGCGGGGTCGCGGAGGTTACCGACGACTAGCTCACGCTTGAGCTCCAGGCCGGCGACGAAGAAGAAGATGGCGAGCAGACCGTCCTTGGCCCAGGTCTCGACGGTCAGGTCGAGGTTGAGTGACGCCGGCCCGATGACGGTGTCGCGCAGCTCGAAGTACCAGTCCTGGGCAGGGGAGTTCGCCAGCACGATGCCGGCGATCGCTCCGAGGAGAAGGAGGGCGCCTCCAACCGTCTCCTGGCGCAGTGCGTCGGCGAGGAAGCGGCTCTCGCTGAGCGGCAGGCGGGCCAGCAGCACCTGACGCGGACCGCTCGGCGGCTGCGGTGGGGAGGTCGGGGACGGCGGGGTCACCCGGCCCACCCTATGAACCCTGGTCTGACCGCGCCTCTCCGGTCACCACCCCGGAAACCAACGCCACACCGCCACCCTCCCCCGGTCCCTGCTGAAACCAACGCCAGGCCGCCACCCTCCCGCGGGCGGCGGGGTAAGCGTGGCGGCCCGGCGTTGGTTTCGGACTGTCCTGCTCGTACCCAAGCGTCGATCCAGGAAGTCGCGGGACCGTGACAACCTTCTGCAGCCAGTTGAGCGTTTCCACAGGTGAGGGGGTGAGCAGTGGACCGGTACGAGGGGTTCGACGCGTTCGTCGTCGCGCGGGGACCGGCGCTGCTGCGTACCGCCTACCTGCTCACCGGCGACCGGCAGTTGGCCGAGGACCTGGTGCAGACGTCGTTGGCGAGTACCGCCCGTCACTGGCCCCGGGTGCGCAGCGGGTCGCCTGAGGCGTACGTGAGGCAGGCGATGGTGCGGGAGAACGTCTCGTGGTGGCGGCGGCGCAAGGTTGCGGAGGTCGTCATGGAGCAGGTTCCGGAGCGGGTGGCCGACGGGCGTGGCGACCTCGACCAGCGCCTGGTGCTCGATGCTGCGCTGCGGCAGCTGACGCCGAAGCAGCGAGCGGTGCTGGTCCTGAGGTTCTACGACGACCTCACCGAGCAGCAAGCGGCGCACGCGCTCGGGTGCTCGGTGGGGACGGTCAAGTCGCAGGTGCACCGTGCGCTGGGACGGCTTCGCCAAGTCGCTCCGGAGCTGACCGCTCTGTGTGGCGGCGTGGAAGTTGAGGAGGCCGCGCAATGACCGGACCGAGCCTGCGCGAGGCGCTGCACGACGTTGCCCAGATGGGGGCGGGTGAGCACTCAGCGACGCGGACCGTCGTGCTGGGGCACGCCGCACGGGCGGAAGCGGGCCGCCGCCGGCGCCAGGCGTGGACGGTCGCCGGGTCGGCAGCGGCCGTCGCGATGGTTCTGGCGGTCATGTCAATCGCCGTGATGGTTCGGACGTCCCCCGTCGACCCGGCCGGCGGACCGGGCTCGCTGCCCGACCAGATCTACCCGTCCCGCGAGCAGGTGCTCTCGCTGAAACAGGCTCCGATCGGCCGGGTGGCTCTGGTGTACTCGGGGCCGATCGTGAACGGTGCGACGTCGTGGATGGCCGTAGGCGCCGACAGCGACGAGTACCGCTTCGTCGCGCCGGTGACGACTGGCAGCGGGTCCAACAGCGGCGTCGACCTCTCGCCCGACGGCCTGACGGTCGCGATCGGGGGTGGTGGCGCCGGCCAGGGAGACCTCGGCGTCGAGCTGGTCTCGGCGGTCGACGGGGGGAACCGGTGGATTCCGGTGCCGGAAGCCCCGCTTGGGGGCGAGGTCAAGTCGGTGCGCTGGTCGTCGGACGGCGCCCTCCTAGTCGGGCAGGTGGAGGTGGTGACAAGCCGGGACGGTGGCGCGGAGATCTCCCTCGCGCGGATGTTCGTGGTCGATCCGAGGGCTGCTTCGGGGCGGCTGCTGCCCGAGTCGCGGTGGGACGGCGAACAGGTGCTCGGCTGGCTCCCGACCGGAGAGGTCGTCGTGGGTCGTACGCTCGCCGGAGTCGCAGATATCGAACTGGCTGCGATCGGCGAGGACGGCGCCCGCCGGCTGGGTGCTGTGGCCACGCCGACCAACACCTGGCTGTCGCCGTGGGCACTCTCCCCGGACGGCAGTCGCCTCGCGGGGCTGCTCGACCCCAACGGCGACAACCAGGCCGGGATCACCGAGCCGCGTGCTCTCGCCGTGTGGTCGGTCAGCGACGGAAGCCTCCTTTCACGCACCCAGTTGGGACCGGGGGGAGTGGGCTCCGAGGTCGTGGGCTGGCGGGACAGCTCGACGCCCGTACTCAGTGAGCTGAGGGGCCCGCGGGCGGCCAGCCCTTCGACCTCCGGCGCCGACTACGTGGGCCAACTCGTTGCCTATCCGGCGGCCGGTAGCACCGGGGGCGTGACGGCGCTGACGGCGGCGGACCTGGGGCAGGGGAGCTCGTTCTACATGACCGCCCGGGTGGCGGCCGATGTCCTTGCCAGTGGTCAGGTCCGGGACGCCGGCCCGCCGAACCAGCCCTGGTACGACCCGCGCACCGGCGGTCCCTGGCTCTGGGACCACTGGGTCTGGCTGGTGCTGGCCGGTCTGGCTATCGCCGGGGTGCGGGCAGCAGTCGTCGCCGGTCGCCGCGGCCGGCGACGCACCGCGTAATTCCTCTCCGGGCCGCAGCCCTCCCCCGGTCCCTGCTGAAACCAACGCCAGGCCGCCACCCTCCCGCGGGCGGCGGGGTGAGCGTGGCGGCCTGGCGTAGGGATTACTCGGCGGCGGCGTCGGTGAGCTGGGAGTCGATGAGGTTCATCACCGTCGGGTCGGCCAGCGTCGTGACGTCGCCCAGGTCGCGGTGCTCGGCGACGTCGCGCAGCAGCCGCCGCATGATCTTGCCGGAGCGAGTCTTCGGCAGCTCGGCCACCACCATGATCTGTCGCGGCTTGGCGATCGGGCCGATCTCGTGCGCCACGTGCGCCCGCAGGTCGGCGACCAGCTGCTCGCCGTGCGCCTCGTCGTCGGCAACGTGTCCGCGGACGATCACGAACGCGACGATGCCCTGGCCGGTGGTCGGGTCCGTCGCGCCGACCACGGCAGCCTCGGCCACCGACGGGTGCGACACCAGTGCCGACTCGACCTCGGTGGTCGAGATGCGGTGGCCCGAGACGTTCATGACGTCGTCCACCCGGCCGAGCAGCCAGAGGTCACCGTCTCCGTCCTTCTTCGCGCCGTCGCCGGCGAAGTACAGCCCGGGGAACCGCGACCAGTACGTCTGCCGGTAGCGCTCCTCGTCGCCCCAGATGCCGCGCAGCATCGACGGCCACGGCTCGGTCAGGACGAGGTACCCGCCACCGCCGTCCGGCACGGACTGTGCCTGGTCGTCGATGACGTCGGCGCCGATCCCCGGCAACGGGCCCATCGCGGAGCCGGGCTTGGTGGCCGTCACCCCGGGGAGCGGGCTGATCATGATCGCCCCGGTCTCGGTCTGCCACCAGGTGTCGACGATGGGGCAGCGGTCCCCGCCGATGTGCTGCCGGTACCACATCCACGCCTCCGGGTTGATCGGCTCACCCACCGAGCCGAGCACCCGCAGCGACGACAGGTCGAACTGCGCCGGTAGGTCGTCGCCCCACTTCATGAACGTTCGGATCGCCGTCGGCGCGGTGTAGAAGATCGACACCCGGTACTTCTCGACGAGCTCCCAGAACCGGCCGCGGTGCGGGGTGTCCGGAGTCCCCTCGTACATCACCTGCGTGGCGCCGTTGGCCAGCGGTCCGTAGACGATGTAGGAGTGACCGGTCACCCAGCCGACGTCTGCGGTGCACCAGTAGACGTCGGTCTCGGGCTTGAGGTCGAACACGTTGGCGTGGGTGTACGCGGCCTGGGTCAGGTACCCGCCGCTGGTGTGCAGGATGCCTTTCGGCTTCCCCGTCGTGCCGGACGTGTAGAGGATGAACAGCGGGTGCTCGCTGTCGAAGGCCTCCGCACCATGGGTGTCGGGCTGACGGCCCACGATGTCGTGCCACCAGACGTCCCGGTCGGCTGTCCACGCGACGTCCTGCCCGGTCCGGCGGACCACAAGCACATGCTCGACTGTCGGGGTCTGCGCCACCGCCTCGTCGACAGCAGGCTTGAGCGCGGCCGGCTTCCCGCGCCGGTAGCCGCCGTCGGACGTGATGACCAGCTTCGCGGCTGCGTCGTCGATCCGGCTGCGCAGGGCTTCGGCGGAGAACCCGCCGAAGACCACTGAGTGCGGCGCTCCGATCCGGGCGCACGCCAGCATGGCCACCGCCGCCTCCGGGATCATCGGCAGGTAGATCGCCACCCGGTCACCGGCCGCCACACCGAGCTCGGTCAGAGCGTGGGCCGCCCGGTTCACCTCCTGCTGGAGGTCGGCGTAGGTGAGGGTGCGTGTGTCGCCCGGCTCGCCCTCGAAGTGGATCGCGACCCGGTCGCCGAGACCGGCGTCGACGTGTCGGTCCACGCAGTTCACCGCGACGTTGAGCCGGCCGCCGACGAACCACTGGGCGAACGGCGCGTTCGACCAGTCGAGAGTGGTGTCCCACGGCCGTTCCCACTGCAGTCGGGCGGCCTGGTTCTCCCAAAACGTGAGCCGGTCGGCGGCGGCCTCGTCGTACATGGCGGCGGTGGCGTTCGCCTGGGCGGCGAAGTCGGGCGCCGGTGGGAAGCGCCGCTCCTCATGGAGCAGGTTCTCCAGGGCCTCGTGGGCGGCGTCGTCGGTCACAGCAGCCACTCCTTCATGTCGGCGGTCGCCTGGCTCGGCGCCCTCGCGCACCGTCAGGGTCGAACGTACTGGAGCACTCCCGCCGGGGGGAGGGGTCGGCGGGCGACCCCGCGTGCACCAACGAGTACGGCGGTGCGACGCTGCTGCGGTGACCGACGACCCGCTCGCCCCGCTGCTCGAGCTGCCGGGAGTCCGGGAGGCCGTGGACGCTTCGCGCGCCGCCGTGGACCGGTTGCTCAAGGAGCGGGTTCTGCAGACGCGTCGCCGAGAGGTCCGGACCGAGGCCCTGCGGCGGGCGGCCGTGGCGACGACCGCCCTGGCTGGTGACGGGGCGAGCTTCCCCGGCGACGCATCGCCCGGCGCCCTGCGGATGCTGCGCGAGGTGCGCGGGATGTCTCAGGTCTGGGGTCGGGCGCCGCTGCAGGCGCTGGCTCGGCTGCACACCCTGGCGGCCGCCGGGGGGGTGCCCGACCACGCCCTGGGCCGCCCCGACGACGACCCGGACACATCCGCGCGGTTGGCCCAGCTGTCCGCCACCGTGACCGCCACGCGAGCACCCGGCGTCGTTGTCGCGGCCGTGGTGCACGGTGAGCTCCTCGCCCTGGCTCCGTTCGAGTACGCGAACGGCCTGGTCGCCCGGGCGGCTCAGCGGCTGGTCCTGGTCCAGCGCGGGGTCGACCCGGACGCGCTGACCGTCCCCGAGGAGGGCCTGTTGCGCCTGGGGGCCGACCGCTACCGCCAGGCTGCCGCGGCGTTCGCCTCCGGCTCGCCAACCGGTGTGGGCGAGTGGGTCACCTTCGTGGCGGCGGCGGTGCAGGGCGGAGCAACCGTCGGCCGCCAGATCTGTGCCGAGCTCTCGTGACGCTGGTCAGGCGATCACAGCGCTGCGACGACGCGATGCGTACCAGACGACCACGACGACGGCCGTTCCTGCGATCGCAGCCGCTGCCAGGCGCTGCCGCGGCGGAAGGTCGTTGACCTTCGGCATCCGGCGGCGCATGGCGACGGGAGTGGTGAACGTGAGGACTGGCCATCCGCGCTCCTGCGCCTCGCGGCGCAACGCCCGGTCGGGGTTGACGGCGACCGGGTTCCCCACCGCAGTCAGCATCGGAAGGTCGGTGTGCGAGTCGCTGTAGGCGAAGCTGGCGTCCAGGTCGTACCCGTGTTCGTCGGCCAGTGCCAGGAGAGCCTCCGCCTTGGTGGGGCCGTAGGCGTAGTACTCGATCTCCCCGGTGTAGCGGCCGTCCGCGACAACCATCCGGGTGGCAACGACGGCGTCGGCGCCGAGCATGGCGCCGATGGGCCCCACGACCTCCTCCCCGGACGAGCTCACGATCACGACGTCGCGGCCGGCGGCGTGGTGGTCCTCGATCAGGGCCACGGCCTCCTCGAAGACGATCGGGTCGATCAGGGCGTGCAGGGTCTCGGCGACGATCTCTTGGACCTGGTTGACCGGCCAGCCCGCGCACAGCTCCTGCAGGTACGCGCGCATGCGCTCCATCTGGTCGTGGTCAGCCCCGCCAGCCAGGTAGACGAACTGCGCGTAGCCGCTGCGGAGAACTGCCCGCCGGTTGATCAGTCCGCCCCGGTAGAAGGGTCGGGAGAACGCCAGCGAACTGGACTTGGCGATGACCGTTTTGTCCAGGTCGAAGAATGCCGCGCTGCGGGCGTTGGCCACGTGGTGAGGATACGGGTGGCGGGGCGGTTTCCTCCGATTGGCCCGTCCGGGTGGTCCTGCGGCGAGGGGTGCCCGGATGGCCGGATGTGTTTGCACTGCGTAGCCGGGCAGGTACACGATGTAGGCATCTGGTCCTTGTGGCCCAGATCGCGCTTGGTCCATCCCCCCGGGTCAAGCGCCGGCAGCCCCCGTCACCCCCCGACGGGGGTTGCCTCGTTGTACGGCAGGTGGGCAGCACGTCGGTCGTCCACAACCGGCAGCCGCCCGCTCGTTGTCCCCAGCCGGGCCACCGCGGCGGGCCGACCCGACGCCCGGGGCGCAGGCTCGGTCTCCCGTGATGCCACTCGCCGCCGGAGCCCACGTGCCGAACCGCCCCTTGCTCGTCACCGACGACGAGTGGCTGCTCGACCATCTGCTCGGGGTCACAGCCCGCCTCGGTCTGGACCCGGACGTGGCGCCGGATCCCGAGGGGGCCAGAGCGCGATGGTCGGTGGCGTCGGCCGTGCTGGTCGACGCTCGCTTCGCCGGGCGCTGCGTCGGGGCCGGGCTGTCCCATCGCTCGGGGATCGTGGTGGTCCAACCGGACGCGGGTGGCGAACTCGGCCCCGACGGGTGGCGGGCGGCGCTACGGCTCGGCGCGCAGGAGGTGGTGCGGCTTCCGGAGGCGGACCTGTGGCTCGGGCAGTGGCTGCAGGAGCAGGCGGTGGACCCGGAGCTGCCGGGTGTCGGGTCGCGCGTGGTCACCGTGGCCGGCACGCCCGGAGGCGCGGGCGCCAGCACCCTGGCCGGAGCGCTGGCGGGGGTGGCGCACCGACAGGGTCTCGACACGGTTCTCGTCGACGCCGACCCGTGGGGCGGCGGGATCGACCTGCTGCTCGGGGCCGAGTCCGCACCGGGGATTCGGTGGCGCGACCTCGCTGACACCGCCGGCCGCCTGGCCCGCGGTTCGGTAGTCCCGGCGCTGCCCACATCAGACGGCCTGCCGGTGCTCGCCTGGGACCGCGCCGAGCCGGCCGAGCTCGACCCCGATGTCTACCGGGCGGTGCTTTCCGCGGTGCGTCGGGGCGGCGATCTGGTGGTCGTCGACCTGGGGCGGGCCTCTCCTTTCACCGAAGCGACGCTGGGCTTGACGGACGAGCTGTGGCTGGTCGCCCTGCCTCGGCTGCGCGCGGTCGCCGCGGCTGGGCGGCTTCTCGCCGGGCTGGCTGGCGTCGCACACCTGCAGTCTCCGGCTCGTGGGGAACCGGCCCTGGTCCCGAGGCTCGTCGTTCGCTCCGATGGTCGCGACCGGCTCGACCCGCTCGACCTGGCAGAGGCACTCGGAGCTCGCTTCGTGGGTGCCGTGCCCCGGGAGCGGCGCCGTGCCGAGGACGAAGAGCTGGGTGTCCCGCCGGCGCTCGCCTCCCACGGTGGGTTGGCGCGGTTCTGCCGCCAGCTGCTCGCCGGTCCTGACCACCGACGGGTGTCCTGAGCCGGTGTCGCGAAGTGTCGAGCCCCGCCGTCGCACGCCCCGCGCGGCCGCGGTCGAACCCGTCCGACAGCGGCTGGTGGCCGATGGCGTCGAGCTGTCCCGGGACGCGGTGGTGGGCGCCCTCCGGGACCTCGGTCTCGTCCTCGACGAGCCCGCCGTTGCCGGTTTGGTACGCGACGTCCGCCGTGACCTCCAGGGGTTGGGCCCGCTGCAGCCCCTGGTCGCGGAACCGGGCGTCACCGATGTCCTCGTGAACGGCTGCGAAGCGGTGTGGGTCGACCGGGGTAACGGACTGGAGCTGACCGACACGGTCTTCCCCGACGACGAGGCGGTCCGCCGCCTCGGGCAGCGGCTCGCGACGGCTGTCGCGCGCCCGCTGGATGACGCGCACCCCTGGGTCGACGCTCGGCTCGTGTCGGGCATCCGGCTTCACGTCGTCCTCCCTCCGGTCGTGGCGCGCCCCTGCGTCTCCCTGCGAGTTCCTCGCCGATGCCCGTTCTCGGTGTCCGACCTGGTGGCGGCCGGTTCGCTGCCTGGAGCCCTCGCCGACGTCGTGCCGGCGTTGGTGCACCGCCGCGCCGCCTTCCTCGTCACCGGCGGCACCGGGACCGGCAAGACCACGCTGCTGTCGGCCCTGCTGGGGCAGGTGCCGGCGCGGGAGCGGGTGGTCGTCGTCGAGGACACCGCGGAGCTGTCGCCGGAGCATCCGCACGTCGTGCGAATGCAGGCGCGTCCGCCCAACGCCGAGGGACGCGGTGCCGTGACGCTCACTGACCTGGTCCGACAGGCCCTGCGCATGCGACCGGACCGGCTCGTCGTCGGCGAGGTGCGCGGCGCCGAGGTCGTCGACCTGCTGGCGGCCCTCAACACCGGCCACGAAGGCGGCTGCGGGACCGTCCACGCGAACCGGGCCGCCGACCTGCCGGCTCGGATTGAGGCGTTGGCGGCGGCGGGCGGGCTCGATCGAGCGGCTGCCCACAGCCAGCTGGCGGCAGCCGTCGACGCCGTCGTTCACCTGTCGCGGTCCGCCGACGGCGTGCGACGCGTGACCGAGGTGGCGGTGCTTGCCCGCGACCAAGGCGGCTGGGTCGAGACCGTGCCGGCGTGGTCGTGGTCGTCGGGCCGGCTGGCCTCGGGCCCCGGCAGGGACCGGCTGAGCCAGCGGCTGGCCGACCCGCCGGCACGGCCATGATCCCCGTGGTGCTCGCCGCTGCTGCGGTGGCCGGTGCGGTCGCGCTGCTCGTCGCGCCTTCTGCCCCGGCCGGCCGGCTGGCTGCGGCCGCCGGTGGGGACGGCCCCGACGCGGCTCGGCCGCCGACTGGCGGGCAGTGGGGGGCACGGCTGACGTCCCGGCTGCGCCGGATCCGCCGCCGGGAGGTGGAGCAGCGGTCGGCGGCGGTCGTCGAGCTGGTGGACGGGATGGCAGCCGAGCTGCGATCCGGGAGGATGCCGGCCGCCGCACTCGCGGCGGCAGCCGCCGTTGGGCCCCCTGACCTGGCGGCGCTGGCCGGCGTCGCCGCGGATGGTCACGACGTCGCCGAGCGCCTCGAGTCCACCGCGACCCTGCCCGGGGCTCACGGCCTCCTGGCGGTGGCGTCCTGTTGGCGGGTGGCGGAGCAGTCCGGCGCGGGGCTGGCCAGAGGCCTCGAGAAGGTCGCGCTGGGCCTGCGCAACGAGCTGATGGTCGCCCGTGAGGTGACCGGTCAGCTTTCCGGTCCACGCGCCACAGCTCGCCTGCTGGCCTTGCTCCCGGCGTTCGGGTGGTTGCTGGGGTCGGCCCTCGGCGCCGACCCGCTCGGGGTCCTGGTCACGACCGGCTATGGCCGGGTGTGTCTGCTGCTCGGGGTTCCGCTCCAGGTCGCTGGGTGGTGGTGGATCGAGCGGGGGGCGTCGGCGCTCGACCCGGGCAGGTACCGAGGCGACGTGGTGACGTGGTGACGTGGTGGCTGGTCGCCGGGTCGGCGGCGACCGCGTCGGCATCGGTCTGGCTGTGGCTGGCGCCCCGGCAGGGGCTCCGCCGACTGACCTCGGTGGTCGACGCGATGCACCCAGGGGAGTCCGAAGCGGCCGGGCGCCGGGAGCCCGTCCCCCCGACTGCGCCGCCGTCCCACTGGTCGCAGCTGGCCGTGACGGTAGGAGCGGTGGGCCTCGGCTGGTCGGTCGGCGGGCTGATGGGCTGGCTCGTCGCCGCCGGCGTCGGCTGGGCACTGGTCGGCTGGCTGCGGAGGGCAGAACCGGCTGCGGTCCGCGACCGGCGTCGGGTCCGGGCAGCGGCACTGCCGACCTCGGTCGATCTCCTGGTCGCCTGCCTGCGGGCGGGAGCCGGCCCGGTAGCCGCGGTCCGAGCCGTTGCGGCAGCCACGCCCGGATCGCTCCGACTGGATCTCGAACGGGTCGCCCGGCGGCTGGGGCACGGCGCCGCCCCAGAGGAGGCGTGGGACATCGGCGACGCGTCTGACCTCCGTCCGCTGGCGCGGGTGTTCGGTCGCAGTGCGGCCACCGGGGCTCCGGCCGCCGACCTCCTGGACTCCCTGGCCGGTGACCTTCGTGCCGAGCGGCGGGAAGCGTGGCTCGCCGACGCCCGCCGGCTGGGGACGCGTTCGGCGGCGCCGCTCGGGCTGTGCTTCCTTCCGGGGTTCGTGCTGCTGGGCGTGGTTCCGATCGTCATCGGCCTGGCGGGGGAGCTCTGGTGACGCCGCCGTCCACAGCGGAGCCGATCGGCCCGCGGTCCCCAGATCCCACTGCGACCGCCGCCTGGTGCGCGCGGGATCGCACGCTGCTGGGGCAGTCCATCGGTCTGTGCGAACCGGCCGCCTGCCGGGGTGTTGGAGGTGCCATGCGCAACGTGATGTCCGGTGTCCGCGCCGATGATGCGGGAATGACCACGGCCGAGTACGCGGTCGGCACGGTCGCCGCGTGCGGCTTCGCGGGCGTCCTCATCGAGCTCTTGACCAGCGACGGCGTCGCAGGTCTGCTCAGCGAGCTGATCTCGCGTGCGCTGTCGGCGATCTTCTGAGCCGACGCGTGCCGGGGGGCGCGGGCAGCGCCTCGCCCCCCGGCGGCCGGCATCCCACCAGTCCCAGCGGGGCACCGTCACTGCCGAGACCGCGGTGCTCCTCCCGGGGCTGGCCGCGGTGCTCGCCGTCATCGTGTCGGTCCTGGGCAGCGGCTTGGACCAGGTGCAGGTCACCGAGGCCAGTCGGTCCGCGGCTCGACTGCTCGCTCGGGGTGAGTCTGCCGAGTCGGTCCGTGCGTCGGCGTTGCAGGCGGTTCCTCCGGGGAGTGCCTTCGCGGTTCGGACCGGTGACGGTCAGGTGACCGTGACGATCACTGCGCCTGGCCGCCGCGCGCTGCCGTGGCTACCGCTCCCCGACGTCCACTCGACCGCGACGGTCGCGCTCGAGTGGGAGGGCCGGGTTCGGTGGTGACGCGGTCGGCGGGTGGCCGTCGGGCAGACACTCGAGATACCGGGTCAGGCACGGTGTGGGCGATGACCGCCGGACTCCTCGTCCTGTGCGGGGCGGCGGTCGTGGCCGCAGTGCTGGCCATCGTGGTCGCCCACGAGCGAACGGTCGCCGCCGCCGACCTGTCGGCGCTGGCAGCCGCCAGCCGACTGGACGACGCCCCTGGTCTGGCGTGTGCAGATGCCGCAGCCGTCGCGTCGGCCAATGGTGCCCGGCTGCGCGCATGCGCCATCGACGGGTTCTCGGTGACGGTGACGGTCGAGCTCACCCCGACGTCGGTGCTGCTGCCCGTGTTCGCGGCGTCGTCGCGCGCCGGCCTTCCCACCCCTGGTCATCCGGTGGGTGCTGTGGGTGAGGCGCTGCCGTCGCTCAGTACGGCGTCGAGCACCTGCAACGCCCCGGACTTGTCCAGCGGGTCGTTTCCGTTGCCACACTTGGGGGACTGCACACACGACGGGCAGCCGTCCGGGCACTCGCAGTCTGCGATGGCCGCTCGGGTGGCCGTCAACCAGTCGTGGGCCCGGGCGTATCCGCGCTCGGCGAATCCGCCACCGCCGGCCTGCCCGTCGTAGACGAACACCGTGGGCAGCCCGGTGTCGACGTGGTGCGCGGTCGACACCCCGCCGATGTCCCACCGGTCGCAGGTCGCGAACAACGGGAGCAGGCCGATCGCCGCGTGCTCGGCGGCATGCAGCGCCCCCGCCAGATGTGTCTCCGCGAGGTCTGGCACGGCCTCCGCCAGCGTCCACCACACCGCCTTCGTGCGCAGGGAGCGAGGGGGCAGGTCCAGCGGCTCCTCACCCAGGACCTCGCCGGTCACGATGCGACGCCGCAGGAAGCCCACCACCTGACGAGTCACCTCGACCGTCCCCAGGTGCACCGCGGCTCGACCCTGCAGCAATGACTGGTGGGTCTCCAGGACTCGCAGCTCGGTGACCTCCCGTGCCGAGGTGGTCCAGTCGGGGTCCTCCCGGTGCACCAGGGCGACCGAGGCCTCCAGGTCGAGGGTGTCGACGACATGGGTGACGCCCTGGTGGACGTAGACGGCGCCGCCATGGACGGTGGTGTGCGAGGAACCTGGGTCGACGGTTCCGAGCAACCGTCCGGTGTCCTGCTCGACGACGCGAACCGGGGTGCCACCGATGCCTCGCAGATCCGCGAGGTCGGTCGCCCGCTCCCGGCGGGTCCAGTACCAGCCGGTGCTGCGGCGACGCAGCCAGCCGCGTGCGACCAGCTCGTCGACGAGCTCAGAGGTCGTCGGCCCGAACAGCTCCAGGTCGGCCTCCGTCAGCGGAAGCTCGGCGGCCGCCGCCGCCAGGTGCGGGCCGAGGACGTAGGGGTTGTCGGGGTCGAAGACCGTGGCCTCGACGGGCTGGCCGAAGATCGCCTCTGGGTGGTGCACCAAGTAGGTGTCGAGGGGGTCGTCTCGGGCGACGAGGATGGCGATCGAGCTGCGGGCGTCCCGACCGGCTCGCCCAGCCTGCTGCCACAGCGATGCGCGAGTTCCCGGCCACCCGGCGAGAAGGACCGCGTCCAAGCCGGTGACGTCGACGCCGAGCTCCAGCGCGCTGGTCGCCGCGACGCCGAGGAGGTCGCCCGACTGCAGTCGCTGCTCCAGCAGCCGCCGCTCCTCAGGCAGGTAGCCGGCTCGGTAGGCCGCGACTCTCCGGCCCAGCGAGGGGTCCACCTCCTCGAGGGTGTGTCGGGCCAACAGGGCCACGACCTCGGCGCCGCGGCGGGAGCGGACGAACGACAGGGTCCGCGCCCCGGCGACCACCAGGTCGGCCAGGAGCTCAGCGGTCTCCGCGGTGGTGGTGCGGCGTACCGGTGCGCCGCGCTCCCCGGACAGCTCGGTGAGCGGCGGCTCCCAGAGGACGAAGTCGAGCCGGCCCCGCGGGGACGCGTCGTCGACCACCTCCTCGACCCGTCGCCCCGTGAGCCGACCGGCGGACGCGGCCGGGTCGGCGACCGTGGCTGAGGCCAGGATGAACGTTGGGTCTGCTCCGTGCCGGGCCGCCACCCGGCGCAGGCGCCGCACCACCGCCGACACGTGCGAGCCGAACACTCCCCGGTAGGCGTGGACCTCGTCGATCACCACATAGCGAAGGTCGGCAAGGAACGGACCCCAGCGAGCGTGTCCGGGCAGCATCGAGTGATGGAGCATGTCGGGGTTGGTGAGCACAACGTTCGCGTGGGACCGGACCCACTCGCGCTCCTCGCCCGGGGTGTCCCCGTCGTACGTGGCGGCCCGCAAGCCGCCGATGTCGAGCTCCCGGAGGCGTCGCAGCTGGTCGGAGGCGAGCGCCTTGGTAGGGGCCAGGTAGAGGGCGGTCGCGCCCCGGCCGCCGTCCGCGGTCCCCTCGACGACGGAGGTCAGCACCGGAATCAGGTACGCGAGGGACTTCCCGGACGCGGTGCCGGTGGAGACAACGACCGACCGACCGGCCCTGGCGTGCTCGGCAGCCTGGACCTGGTGCTCCCATGGCGCCTCGACCCCGATGGCCGCCCACGCGGACACGAGCTCACCGGGCACCCAGCCTGGCCACGGCGCTGACCGCGCGGGCCGTGCCGGGACGTGCTCGACATGCAGCGCCCGGCAGTGTCGGCCGGGAGCCGCCGTCAGACCCTCGAGCAGGGCGCGGTCCTGGCTCACTTCAGGAGTCTCGCAAACCACTGCGCGCCCTGCGCCGCTCCCCTCCCTGGCCGCCGCCGGAATTCCCTGGGGGGGCCGGACACCTGCATCAGGCCTTGCGTAGACTCCCGGACGCCTCGGTGACGGGACCCGTCAGCGGACGAGGCAAGCCGATCGTGGGAGGCAGAATGTCCGTGCTCGCCGCAATGCCTGGTGAGCTCTCGCTCAGCGGTGCGAACCTGACGTGGGTCGTCGTGGTCGCACTGGTCGCCCTGGCGGCACTCGCCGTGGCCGGCTACCTGGTTCGCGAGGTCCTCGCTGCGGGCGAGGGCACCGAGAACATGCAGTCCATCGCCAAGGCGATCCAGGAGGGTGCCGCCGCCTACCTTCAGCGGCAGTTCCGCACCCTCGCCGTGTTCGCCGTCGTGGTGTTCGTCGTGCTGTTCTTCCTGCCGGCGGACTCCCAGAGCGAGCGAATCGGACGCTCCCTGTTCTTCATCGTCGGTGCCCTGTTCTCCGCAGTGACCGGGTACGTCGGCATGTGGCTGGCGGTCCGCGCCAACGTCCGCGTCGCCGCGGCTGCCCGGGAGACCGGCGAGCAGGACGCGATGCGGATCGCGTTCCGGACCGGCGGTGTGGCGGGCATGTTCACCGTGGGCCTCGGCCTGTTCGGCGCGGCAATCGTCGTGCTGGTCTACCAGGGCGACGCGCCGAAGGTCCTCGAGGGCTTCGGCTTCGGCGCCGCGATGCTGGCCATGTTCATGCGTGTCGGCGGAGGCATCTTCACCAAGGCGGCAGACGTCGGGGCCGACCTCGTCGGCAAGGTTGAGCAAGGCATCCCGGAGGACGACCCGCGCAACGCCGCGACGATCGCTGACAACGTCGGCGACAACGTCGGTGACTGCGCCGGAATGGCGGCCGACCTGTTCGAGTCCTACGCCGTGACGCTGGTCGCCGCGCTGATCCTTGGCTCGGCGGCCTTCGGCGAGATCGGGCTGGTCTTCCCGCTCATCGTCCCCGCGATCGGCGTGATCACCGCGGTGATCGGCATCTTCGCGGTCGCCCCTCGTGCCGGTGACCGCTCCGGGATGAGCGCGATCAACCGCGGCTTCTTCATCTCGGCCGGTGTCTCGGCGATCCTGGTCGCCATCGCCGCGTTCGCCTTCCTCCCCGCGCGCATCACCGAGTTCAAGGGCGTCGCGGTCGAGAACCTGGGGATCGTCGGCTCGGTCACCTCGTTCAACCCGCGGCTGATGGCCATCGGTGCGGTGCTGATCGGGATCATCTTGGCTGCGGCCATCCAACAGCTGACCGGCTACTTCACCGAAACCAACCGACGCCCGGTCGACGACGTCGCGAAGTCGTCCATGACCGGCCCGGCGACCGTCATCCTCGCCGGCATCTCGATCGGCCTGGAGTCGGCGGTGTACTCGGCGCTGCTCATCGGTGCCGCCGTGTACGGCGCCTTCCTGCTCGGATCCGGATCTATCACGCTGTCGTTGTTCGCGATCGCGCTCGCCGGCACCGGGCTGCTGACCACGGTGGGTGTCATCGTGGCCATGGACACGTTCGGGCCGGTGTCCGACAACGCCCAGGGCATCGCCGAGATGTCCGGGGACGTCCACGGCGAGGGCGCCAAGGTCCTGACCAGCCTGGACGCGGTGGGCAACACCACGAAGGCGGTCACCAAGGGCATCGCCATCGCGACTGCTGTCCTCGCCGCGACCGCGTTGTTCGGCGCGTTCCGCGAGGGTGTCACCAGCGCTGCAGCGAGCGTCACGGGAAGCGTCAGCGGCATCAGCGCCGGCGACCTGCTCCAGTACGCCGGGGTGCTCGATGTGGCCAACCCACGCAACCTGGTGGGCGTCCTCATCGGGGCGTCTGTCGTGTTCCTCTTCTCAGGCTTGGCCATCAGCGCCGTCGCCCGAGCTGCGGCTGCGGTCATTTACGAGGTGCGTCGCCAGTTCCGCGACCACCCCGGGATCATGGACTACTCGGAGCGCCCGGAGTACGGAAAGGTCGTCGACATCGTCACGCGGGACTCCCTGCGTGAGCTGGCGACGCCGGGCCTGCTGGCCGTGCTCACGCCGATCGCCGTCGGCTTTGGCCTCGGTGTCGGCGCCCTGGGTGCCTACCTCGTCGGAACGATCGCCACCGGTGTGCTCATGGCGGTCTTCCTGGCCAACTCCGGCGGCGCCTGGGACAACGCCAAGAAGTTCGTCGAGGACGGCAACTTCGGCGGCAAGGGCTCGGAGGCGCACGCCGCCACCGTGATCGGCGACACCGTGGGCGACCCGTTCAAGGACACCGCCGGACCGGCGATCAACCCGCTGATCAAGGTGATGAACCTGGTCTCGCTCCTGATCGCCCCCGCCATCGTCCAGCTCTCCATCGGTGACGACGCCAACGCGCCGCTGCGCTGGGCGATCTCCCTCGGAGCGGTGGCCATCGTGGTGGGAGCGGTGGTCTTCAGCAAGCGCCGAGCGGTCACCGTCGAGGCCTGACCTGCCCGGAAGGGCTCCCTGGGTGCCGGACGAGCGGGGTTTCCGCCACGCCGGTAGCGTCGTCGGCGTTTGACAAGACCCCGCTGCGTGAGGTCACACTCCGCCGACTGGCCGTGCGCCGGGGCTCGACGAAACCTGGGAAAGGACCCGCGTGGCAGCCAAGGAGACCGTGACCCGCGGTCGACGACTCGTGATCGTGGAGTCGCCGGCCAAGGCGAAGACGATCCGTGGCTACCTGGGCAGCGGGTACGACGTCGAGGCCAGCGTGGGCCATATCCGGGACCTGCCGACCAAGGCTGCCGACATCCCCGCCAAGTACAAGGGCCAGAAGTGGGCCCGGCTCGGCGTGGACGTCGACAACGGCTTCGAGGCGATCTACGTCGTGGACGCCGACAAGAAGTCGAAGGTCTCGGAGCTGAAGAAGCTGCTCGCGAACGCCGACGAGCTGCTCCTGGCCACGGACGAGGACCGTGAGGGCGAGGCCATTGCGTGGCACCTGCTCCAGGTGCTGAACCCGAAGGTTCCCGTCCGTCGGATGGTCTTTCACGAGATCACCAAGGAAGCCATCCAGGCGGCGGTCGACGATCCTCGTGAGCTCGACCAGCGCCTGGTAGACGCGCAGGAGGCGCGGCGCATCATCGACCGCCTCTATGGCTACGAAGTGTCGCCGGTCCTGTGGAAGAAGATCATGCCGCGGCTGTCAGCCGGGCGCGTCCAGTCCGTGGCGACGCGGCTCGTCGTGCAGCGGGAGCGCGAGCGGATCGCGTTCACCAGCGCCGGCTACTGGGACGTCGAGGCGATCCTCGATCCCGGCAGCTTCTCCGCCCGGCTCGCCCAGCTCGACGGTTCCCGAGTGGCGCAGGGCCGAGACTTCGGCAGCGACGGGGCGGTCAAGGGCAAGAACGTTGTCGTGCTGTCCGAGGCGGACGCCCGAAGCCTCGTCGAGGGGCTGACCGACCAGCCGTTCGTCGTCCGTTCGGTGGAGCAGAAGCCGTACCGGCGTTCTCCGGCCGCGCCCTTCATGACGTCGACCCTGCAGCAGGAGGCCAGCCGGAAGCTGCGGATGACCGCCAAGACGTCCATGCGGTTTGCGCAGCGGTTGTACGAGAACGGCTACATCACCTATATGCGTACCGACTCGACCACGTTGTCAGAGACGGCGCTGCGGGCGGCGCGCTCCCAGGTGGCGGAGCTGTACGGCGACGACCACCTCCACGAGACGCCCCGGACCTACGTGCGAAAGGTGAAGAACGCCCAAGAGGCGCACGAGGCCATCCGCCCGGCCGGTGACGCGTTCCGGACCCCCGGCGAGGTCGCCGCGGAGCTGTCGCCGGACGAGCTCGCCCTGTATGAGCTGATCTGGAAGCGCACGTTGGCGTCGCAGATGGCCGACGCGACCGGGTTCACTGTTTCGGTCCGGATCGGTGCGGTGTCGCGCGACGGTCGCGATGCGGAGTTCGCATCGTCGGGCACCGTCATCGCCCGGCGCGGCTTCCTGGCGGTGTACGAGGAGGGTCGCGACGAGGACGCCCCGGCGGCCGACGAGGAGCGGCGGCTTCCGGCGCTGTCCGAGGGGGATGCGCTGTCCGCGGTCGCGCTTGAACCGGAGGGCCACTCGACCAACCCACCTGCCCGGTACACCGAGGCCACGCTGGTCAAGGCTCTCGAGGAGCGCGGGATCGGCCGGCCGTCGACCTATGCGTCGATCATCGGGACCATTCTCGACCGCGGCTACGTCTTCAAGCGGGGGAGCGCGCTGGTGCCGGCTTTCCTCGCGTTCAGCGTGATCGGGTTGCTGGAGAAGCACTTCAGTGAACTCGTCGACTACGACTTCACCGCGCGGATGGAGGAGATCCTCGACGGCGTCGCCGCCGGCGACACCGCCCGCCAGCGGGTGCTCGAAGGCTTCTACTTCGGCGACGCGGGTCGTGACTTCCCTGGGCTGCATCCGCTCGTCGCGAACCTGGGCGAGATCGACGCTCGTGAGGTCAACTCCTTCCCCGTGGGGAACGGCATTGTGCTGCGCGTGGGGCGGTACGGGCCGTACGTGGAGCGGCGGGTGGACGGCGAGGAAGAGCCGAAGCGCGCCAACGTCCCGGACGACACCGCTCCGGAGGACCTCACCGTGGACAAGGCCGAGGAGCTGTTGGCTGCTCCCAGCGGCGACTTCCCGCTCGGCGCTGACCCGGGGACTGGCCGCCAGATCGTGGCGAAGGCCGGACGCTACGGGCCTTACGTGACCGAGGTTCTCGCCGAAGATGCGCCCAAAGGTGCCAAGCCGCGCACCGCGTCCCTGTTCAAGGACATGGCGCTGGACACGATCACGCTCGACGATGCGCTCCACCTGCTGACGCTGCCGCGCACGGTCGGCGCCGACCCGTCCGACGGCGTGGAGATCACGGCTCAGAACGGGCGCTACGGCCCCTACCTGAAGAAGGGCACCGACTCCCGCTCGCTGGACACCGAGCAGCAGCTGTTCGACATCACGCTCGACGAGGCGCTCGCGATCTACGCCCAACCCAAGCAGCGCGGCCGGGCTCAGACCCCGCCGCTGAAGGAGTTGGGCGTCGACCCGTCGTCGGGCAAGCCCATGCTGGTGAAGGACGGTCGGTTCGGCCCCTACGTGACCGACGGGGAGACCAACGCCACCCTGCGTAAGGGTGACAACCCGGAGACGATCACCGATGACCGGGCGGTCGAGCTGCTCGCGGAGAAGCGGGCGAAAGGTCCGGCCCCGAAGAAGAAGCGCGCCACCCGCTCCCGCCGCTAACTCGAGCGGCTGCGGTGGGAATCGGCCCGTTTTGGGCGCGATTCCACCGGAAGTTCGTCACGCGGGTGACACCGCCAGGCGGCGTCGGGTCTCTGCGATCTGCGCCACGACCGCCTCTGGCTGCCGGGTGAGGTCGTCCCACGTCACGTGCAGCACGGTGTACCCGGCCAGGACCATCGCGCGGCCCTTGCGGCGGTCGCGGTTGAACGCCGCTCGCTGGTTGTGGACGGCGAACCCGTCCACCTCGACCACTAGTCGGACTTCTGGGAACAGCACGTCTACCTCGCCGAGGCCGTCGATCACGACGTTGACCACCCACCCGTCGATGCCTGCCCCACGCAGCGCCGAGTGCAGCAGTCGCTCGCCGGCAGAGCGGCCGCCGTCGCACAGGAGCCGGAACACCTCGGTCAGCTGCGGGGTTCCGTGCCATCCTCGGCGTCGACTCACCGCCGCCTCGATCTCGGAGTCGAGAAGGGGTGTGCGGTGGGCCGCCAGCCCGTCGACCGAGGGGTGCGATTTCGCCACGACGATGCAGTGCGTCCGCCGATCCCGTGCCGTGGGCATTGCGTGGAGCTCAGCAGCGGTGGCGTGGCTGGCAACCCCCCGGCAGATCAGATAGGCGGCCGAGGCACGCTGCCACACGGTGACCGGCTGCCCGGCCACCACGTATGTGTGGCCGAGAACCGGCTGCAGCTGCCGCCGTTCGCGAAGCCCCCGCTCCCGCTTGGCGCTCAGCCCGGCCTCTCTCAGCTGACGTCGGCCCACGACGCCGTGGTTGCGGCTGGCAAGCCGGGCGAGCGACGGGGGAAGGACGTCGCGACGAGGTTGGTTCCCGGGCATCGAGAGAGCCTGCTCGCGTTCCGCGCGATCCGTTGGCGCTGTCCACAGGGGGCTCGGGGTCGTCGGGGGTGTCGCATAGGGTCGTCGGCGTGAGCGGACGCGGCGTGTTCATCGCCTTCGAGGGCGGCGAGGGGGCGGGCAAGAGCACCCAGGTCCGGCTCCTGCACGACTGGCTCCGCGACTCCGGTCACGGCGTGCTCGTCACGTTCGAGCCCGGAGACACCGCAGTCGGCGAGCGGCTGCGCGCGGTTCTGCTGGGCCACGAGACCGGTGAGCTAGCGCCTCGGACCGAGGCCCTGCTGTACGCCGCCGACCGGGCGGAGCATGTTGCCACGGTGGTTGCTCCCGCCCTCTCCGAAGGCATGGTCGTCGTCACCGACCGATACCTGGACTCGTCGATCGCCTACCAGGGCGCGGGCCGAGAGCTGGCGGCCGATGACGTCGCCCGACTCTCACGCTGGGCGACGGACGGCCTGCTCCCGAACCTCACCGTGCTTCTCGACGTCGACCCCGAGGTCGGCCTGCAGCGGTTCGACACTCCGGCCGACCGACTCGAGGCGGAGCCCCTGGCGTTTCACCGACGGGTGAGGGACGGTTTCCGTACGCTCGCGGCGGCGGCACCGCAGCGTTACCTCGTCGTGGACGCCGCCCGCGGCCCAGACGAGATCCATGCGCAGGTTCGCAGTCGGGTCGCGGAGCTGCTGACATGAGCGTCTTCGACCGGCTGGTCGGACAGCCGCACGTCGTCCGGGTCCTCGAGCAGGCAGTGGCGGGAGCGCAGGACTCCCTCGCCGGCGGTCCCGGCCACGGCATGACGCAAGCATGGTTGTTCACCGGACCTCCGGGGTCCGGACGGTCGACGGCAGCCCGCGCCTTCGCGGCCGCCCTGCAGTGCACGGCTGGCGGTTGCGGGACCTGCCACGACTGCGTGACGGGCCTGAAGGGCACGCACGCCGATGTCACCGTGGCGTCGACGATGGCGCTGTCCATCGGAGTGGATGCGGCGCGCGAGCTGGGCATGGATGCCGCGGCCATGCCCAGCGGGGGCAGGTGGCGGGTGCTCGTGGTCGAGGACGCCGACCGGCTGACGGACGCTGCCAACAACGCGCTCCTCAAGCAGCTCGAGGAGCCGACGCCCCACGCGGTCTGGCTGCTCTCCGTGCCGACGGCGGAGGACGTGCTTCCGACCATCAGGTCGCGCTGCCGGGTTGTCTCGCTCACCACGCCGTCGACCGAGGCTGTCGCCCGCTACCTGGTCGACGAAGACGGGATCGACCCGGCAATGGCTGCCTTCGCCGCTCGCGCGTCGCAGGGCCACATCGGGCGGGCTCGCGGTCTGGCGACGGACGAGTCGACCCGGCTGCAGCGGTCCATGGTGCTGGAGCTCCCGACTCACCTCGGCGATCTCAGGTCCTTGCTGGCGGCAGCCGGTGAGCTCGTCGGTGCCGCGACAGAACGCGCGAATGAGCAGGTGAAGGCCCGAGACGGCGGCGAGCGGCGCGAGCTAGCACGCGCCCTTGGTGTCCCTAACGCGAACAACCCACCGCCGTGGGCTCGCCCCCAGTTCACACAGCTCCGCGACGCGCAGAAGAAGCGTGCCAAGCGGTCCCTGCGCGACCAGCTGGACCGGTCACTGCTGGACCTGCTCTCTCTCTACCGGGACGTGCTCGTCCTGCAACTGGGAGCCGACGTTCCGCCGGTCAACGGAGAGCTCGGCCCCGCTCTGCAGCGGCTCGCCAGCTCGTCGACGCCGGAGGAGACCGTCGACCGCATGGACGCGATCGGCCGCGCCCGGGAGCAGCTGGGATCCAACGCCAACCCGCTGCTTACCGTTGAGAACCTCATGATTGGCCTGCACGCACCATGACAATGACGTGACGAGGAGAGCACCATGCGCGTCGAGATCCGTCACCAGCCGAGTTTCGCCATCGCCCGGGTGTTCCTTGACCCCGGTGAGCAGCTTCGCGCCGAGTCCGGGGCAATGGCCATGCACTCGCTCGGAGTCACCCTCGAGGCGGCGATGCGGGGCGGGCTTGCCGGCGCCTTCAAGCGGGGCGTCCTTGGTGGCGAGTCGCTGTTCGTCACTACGTTCACCGCACACCCGCAGGCAGCCGGCTGGGTGGACATCGCGGCCAACCTTCCCGGCGACATCTGGGTGACCGACGTCCTTCCGGGACGCGACCTCGTCATCACGCGCGGGTCGTGGCTGGGAAACGCTGTTGGCGTCGAGCTGGACACCAAGTGGGGCGGTTTCCAGACCTTCGCCGGTGGCGAGGGTGCGTTCGTGCTGCACGCGTCGGGGCAGGGGACGGTGGTGCTGGGAGCCTACGGAGCCTTGGACCTGCACGACCTGCAGGAGGGCCAAGGGTTCACGTGCGACTCGGGCCACCTGGTTGCCTACGACGCCAGCGTTCAGGTGCGCACCCGAAAGGCCACCAGCGGGGTCATGCAGATGCTGAAGTCCGGCGAAGGTCTGGTGATGGACTTCAGCGGTCCGGGCCGGGTCGTGACGCAGAGTCGCAACCCCAACGGCCTGGTCACGTGGCTGCAGTCGGTGTTGCCCGGTACGCGTCAGTGAGTCGTCGGGGTCGAGCCGCTCTCGTCGGCGTTGTCGGGGTACTGACACTGCTGGCCAGCGCATGCTCGGGAGACGCCGCCCCGAGGACGCCGAACGCCGGCGAGTCGTCAGCGTTGGAGTCGACCAAGCCCGCCGACTCGGCGCTGCGCGTGTACTACGACCAGTCGGTGAAGTGGTCGACATGCGGGGACTTCGAGTGCGCCCAGATTCGGGTGCCGCTCGACTACACCGACCCGGCCGGTCGGAGCATCAAGCTTGCCGCCCTCCGGCGACCAGCGAACTCCTCGCGCGACCGGATCGGCTCGCTGTTGGTCAACCCGGGTGGCCCGGGAGTGTCCGGCAAGGGCTACGCCCAGAACGCGGACTTCTACTTCTCTCCGGAGGTCGTCGACGTCTACGACATCGTTGGCTGGGATCCGCGTGGCGTGGGCGACAGCACCGCAGTGGAGTGCCTGTCGGACAGCCAGACCGACGCCTTCATCGCGGCGGACGGAACGCCCGACTCCCCAACCGAGGTGGGCCAGCTGAGGCGCATGTTCCGCGGCTTCACCGCGGGCTGCGAGCGAGGGTCTGGAGGACTGCTTCCGCACATCGGGACTTTCGACTCGGCTCGCGACATGGACATCCTTCGGTCCGTGCTGGGCGAGCGTCAGGCCGACTACTTCGGAGCGTCCTACGGCACGGAGCTCGGTGCGACCTACGCCGAGCTGTTCCCCGAGCGGGTGGGGCGGTTTGTGCTGGACGGGGCACTCGACCCGAAGGTGTCAGGTACTGAGCTGGCAGTCGGTCAGCTGGAGGGCTTCCAACGGGCCATTACGGCGTTCGTCGACGACTGCATTGCGCGGGACGGCTGCGCGGTGGGTCCGACCCGTGAGGCGGCGTTGGGGCAGCTCGCGGACCTGTTCGCCGCAGCCGACTTGCGGCCCCTCGCTTCGGACAGCGGCCGGCCGGTCACGGAGTCGCTGGCACAGCTCGGAGTGGTCGCCGCCATGTACAGCGAGGCCCAGGGTTGGCCGACGCTGCGACTTGCCCTGGCACGTGCCTTCAACGGCGACGGGACCTTGCTGCTGGCTCTGGCCGACTCGTACAGCGAGCGGAACAGCGACGGTACGTATTCCAGCAACGTCAACGAGGCCTTCCCGGCGATCAGCTGCACCGACCGGCCCGAGACGCTGTCCGTGCGGCAGATCCGCACACTTGTGCCACGGTTCGTGTCGGTGTCACCGTTGTTTGGTGAGTGGTTCGCGTGGGCGGGTGCGGGATGCGCCGACTGGCCAGTCGGCGATGCTTCGTTCCCGCAGAAGCTTCGGGCCAAGGGGGCGAGCCCGATCCTCGTGATCGGTACGACGCGCGACCCCGCCACCCCGTACGAGTGGGCGGTCTCGCTGGCCAGGCAGCTGGATTCCGGCGTCCTGCTGAGCCGAGACGGAGACGGCCACACCGCCTACACGTCGGGCAACGCGTGCATTGACGACACCGTAGACGCGTATCTCATCGACGGTGTTGTCCCGAAGGACGGGACCACCTGCTGACCTCGCCGAAGTATTGGGTCGGTCCAGCTGGAGCCCATCGCGCAGAAGTCTCCTCAGGACGCCTCCGCACCTGGCCGAGGGCGTCGTGCTCGTGCTCGCGGCGTTGGTCGCGGGGATGATCACCGGCGGCGGTCCGAGGGACAGCTCCGACGGTGTGGTCTCCATCTTGGACTCCCCGCTGGCAGAGGTGCTCGACGGTGGGTGTCGACCCGGCCCGCGCGGGAGATCCAGCCCGGAGGTGGCGCCGGGGGCGACCGGCGCTGCCCAGCTCCCGCTGGGGAAGGCCGACCGGGGTTCGGGCTAGACTCAATTCTCGCTCTCGGCTCCTCGGAGAGCACGCCGCCTTAGCTCAGTTGGCCAGAGCGACGCACTCGTAATGCGTAGGTCTGGGGTTCGATTCCCCAAGGCGGCTCCATGCGTAGGTCTGGGGTTCGATTCCCCAAGGCGGCTCCAGATCGCGGGTGTGGTGGCTGCGCGGCCCGTGATCCAACGTGCGAGCACGCGGCAGGCTAGCTGTCGATCTGGTCCCGGGACGCCCCGTAGACGGTGTCGTGGATGTTGTCCCTGCCGATCCGGTCGATGACCCCGTCGCGTTGCAGTACCTCGAACGCCTGTGGCTTGAGCCGCGCCAGCCGCAGCTGGACGTCGTGCGTCGTGGCAAGGTCGACCAGCTTCGCCACGGTTCCCGCACCCTGCGAGTCCATGTAGTTGATGCCCTCGAAGTCCAGCACGAGGACCCGCAGCGGCTGGTCCGACTGCTGGGCCAATCCTCTGACCCGGTCCTCGAGAGCGTCAGCATCGACGAAGAACAGCCCTCCGTCGAACCCGAGTACGACCAGTCCGGGGAAGGTCTGGCTGTCCGGGTACGCGACTGTGCTTCGGAACACCGGCGCGTCCGGATCCTTGCCCATCACGGGCATCTCGGGGACGGCGGACACATAGACCAGCCAGACCATCGATAAGGCGATCCCGATGATGACGCCAGCCAGCACACCCGCGCTGAGCACCCCGACCAGTGCGGCAGTGGCGATCCAGAAGTCCGTCCGCTTCACGCGGAACAACCGCCGCATGCTCGCGACATCCATCATGCCCATGACCACTGCCTCGATGATCAACGCCGCGAGCACGGGCTTCGGCAGGTCGGAGAAGACCGGGGCCAGAAACAGCAGAGTTAACAGCGCCAACGCTCCGGTGACGAGTGATGCCAGCTGGGTCTTGGCGCCAGACTGGTCGTTCAGCGAGCTGGACGACAGGCTGGCGGAGACGGGGATGCCCTGGATGAGTCCGGACCCGGCGTTGGCCACGCCCTGGGCAAGGGACTCCTGGTTGATGTCAACCTGATACCGGTGCTTCGAGGCGAAAGCCCGCGCGTCCCCGGCAGTCTGCGAAAAGCCGATGAGCAGCAGGGCAGTAGCAGCCGTCGAGATGGCCGGCAGGTTCGAGCTGACGTAGTCGAGGTCGGGCAAGACGACTGTCGGCAAGCCACTGGGCACCTCCCCGACCAGCGCGACGCCCTTGCCCGACAGGTCGAGCAGGACTGACGCCAGCAGGCCCCCCACCACCAGCACCAGGGCCCCTGGCACGCGTGGCACGGTGAAACGCAGCCCGAATATGACGACGAGCGACACCAGGCCGACCGCCAACGTCGTCCCGTTGGTGTCTGCGAGGCCGCTGAACCAGGTCCCCAGCTGTTGCCAGCTGTTCGAGCCGTCCTCCTTGGTCCCGGTGATGCTCGCGAGCTCACTGATGGCGACCTGGATGCCGGCGCCGAACAAGAAGCCGGTGATCACCGCCTTGGAGAGGAACTGCGAGATCCAGCCCATCCGAAACACAGCGAGCGCCGCGAAGAAGATCCCCGAGAGGAGGGTGATCGAAGCGACCATCTTCAGCGCGTCCCCGTTGGCCGAGCCGGCGCTGACCACCGCGCCGGCTGCGACCGCGGCCAGCGCCGAACTCGGCCCGGTGGCGATCTGCCGGCTGGTTCCCAAGAGGGCGTACAGCGTTGCGCCCGCCGCCGCCGCGTACAGGCCGTACTGAAGGGGCACCCCGGCAATGCCCGCATAGCCCAGCGACTTGGGTACCACCAAGGCCGCCACAGTCAGTCCGGCGATCAGGTCCGGGCGAAGCCATGTCTTCTGGTAGCGGGGCGCCCACTCGAGGATCGGGAAGATGCGCGTCAGGCCGAGGTTTGTGCTCGTAGGGGCTTCGGGCTGCGACAACGAGATCTCCTGATCGTTGGCCTCGGCTACCGAGGAACGGGCCATCTACTGCGCCGCGTGCACAGGGCCGGCGGCGGTTGGATGAAGTATCGCCGGTTCTGCTCGGTCGACGGCGAGGAACGTCCCCACTACCAGATTGCCAAGGGCTACGAGCTGGGCGAGGACGATGTGATCGCGGTCCCTTCGAAATGCGTAGGCCTGGGGTTCGACTCCCCGGGGCGGAGGAACTGCCGGCCAGGACGTTGGCGCGGTCAAAGCGGTCGTCCTCGACGACAGTCATCACCAGCTCGTCATTGGCCAAGGGCCCACCTGTCGCTGCACTGCGGGGGTGCTGAAGGTCAGTCGGGGCGACCGCGCGACCTACCTTCGTGCTGCCGACGGGTGCGACGTGATCTGAAGGCCGCCGCTCGTGGTTGCGTCCATCCGATGGAATGGGATGTCGGACAGCCTGCCTGGGCCGCGCGATGCCGGTCCTCCGGCCAGGTGCCACCTAGAGTGGTGGGGGTGGACGGCGGGGCTTCCGGACCCCGCAACAAGGCGAGGAGACGAGTGTGAACCCGGGGCTTCGTGGCGTGGGTGCCGTTGTTGTCGGCAAGACTGCGCGCGCAGCGTCACGTGTCACCGGGAAGGGCGGCGGATCGTCGCTGCCGGGCGTGGTCGCCCGCCGGGTGAGCCCGACCGTGCTCCGCGACCTCGTGGGGGACGCCGGCGTGCCTGTGATCGCGGTGACGGGGAGCAACGGGAAGACCACCACCAGCCGGTTCATCACCGAGATGCTCGTCGGCGAGGGCCTCACCGTCAGTCAGAACCGGGACGGCGCGAACCTGGTCCAGGGCGTGACCTCACTGGCGGTACAGACCGCCGGCTGGAACGGCCGGATCCCCGAAGGCACTGTGTTGGTCACTGAGGTGGACGAAGGAGCGCTGCGGCTCGTCGCGCCGGAGACCAGCCCACGCGTCCTGGTCGTCACCAACTTGTTTCGCGACCAGCTGGACCGCTTCGGGGAGATCTACGCCATCTCCGACGTGATTGCCTACGCCGCCCGCCACCTCCCGGACGAGTCCGTGATCGTGGTGAACGCCGACGACCCGCTGACTGCTGAGCTGGGTGCTGGCGGTGTCCACCGGCGGCTGACGTTCGGCCTGGAGCTCGAGCAGTCCTACGGCCGGATCACCAGTGCGGCCGACAGCATCCGTTGCCCCCGCTGCCGCGGGGACCTCGACTACTCCGAGGTCTATCTCAGCCACCTGGGGAGGTACCGCTGCCAGCGATGCGACTTCACCCGGCCCCCGGTCGACGTTGCCGTGGTCGAGCTCGTGCTCGATGGGCTGGAGTCCACGCGACTCCGGTTGCGAACTCCGCAGGGGGAGATCGAGGTCACCGTTCCCCAGCCAGGTCTGCACATCGCGTACGACGTGGCCGGCGCCGTCGCGGCCGTTGTCGCCGCGGGGCATTCTCTGGCACATGCTGCCGCCTCCCTCCGGAATGTGGGCGCCGCGTTCGGTCGGCTCGAGACGGTCCATGCGGGGGACCGGGAGATCGTCTTGGCCTTTGCCAAGAACCCCACGTCCTTCAACACCAACCTGTCCACACTCCTCGCAGCCGGGGAGCCGAGGAATCTCCTTCTCGCGCTCAGCAACACCCGCGTCGACGGTGAGGACTTCGGCTGGCTGTGGGACGTCGACTTCGAGTCGGTCGCTCCGACGATCGAGCAGATGACGGTGTCTGGTCTTCGCGCCGACGAGATTGCCACGCGCATGAAGTACGCGGGTGTCCCGGTGGGCCGCACGACGGTGGTGGCCGACCGTTCCGCTGCGCTGGACACCGCCCTGGCCGGCATTCCGGGAGGCGAGACGCTCATCGTGCTTGCCGGCTATACCCCGACCATCGAGCTGAGGGATGCCATGCGACAGCGAGGCTGGGTCGGCCGAAGGTGGGACGCATGATGGACACTCCCGATCTTCCGCCGCTCCGCATCGCGCACCTCTACCCGTCGCTGCTCAACGTCGCGGGGGACGGCGGCAACGTGATGGCAGTCGTCAGCCGCGCCGAGTGGCGCGGTCTGCGCACGGAGGTCGTGCCGGTGGGTCTGGACAGCACGCCTGACTTTTCGTCCTTCGACATGGTGTTCTTCCAGGGCGGTCAGGATGTCGAGATGAAGGTGGCCGCGGAAGACCTGGCCGCCAAGGGCGCGTCACTTCATGACGCTGCGAGCGCCGGCGTTGTCATGCTGGCGGTCTGTGCTGGCCTGCAGCTGCTGGGACACCGTTATGTGTCCGCGGACGGTGGGGTGATCTCTGGGGTGGGGGTTCTCGACCTGGAGACGGTGGCGGGAAACACCCGCTTCATGCAACATGCCGCGTGCCGAGTCACTATCGGGGGCCGCAGCGACACCGTGGTTGGCTTCGAGAACCACTCGGGCCGGACGACGCTCGGTCCGGCAGCGGAGCCGCTGGGCGAAGTGGTCGCCGGCGCCGGCAACAACGCGACGGACGGGTTCGAAGGAGCCCGGCAGGGCAATGTCTTTGCCACATACCTGCATGGTCCGGTGCTGCCGAAGAACCCCTGGTTCGCCGACGAGCTGGCACAGCTTGCCTGGGGTCGGACGGTCGGTGGCGCGGTCGAGCTGGAGCCCCTCGACGACCAAGTAGAGCGGCGCAACCACGACAAGGCTCTGGAGCTGGCGCTGCACCACGCAGGTGAGGCGACCGTGCTGCAGCCGGCGCAGCTTGCCCGAGGGCTGGACAGCTAGCGAGGCGTCTCGCCCGCCGAGGGGAGACCGAGCAGACGTTTCGCGTTTCCGGCGTACAACGCCGGGAGGAGGCGCGGCGCGAGCGCGCAACCGTAGATGGACCACCGACCCTGAGGTGGGACCTTTTCGTCGGTGTAAGGGAAATGGTCGTCATCGGTCTCCAGGAACCGGTAGTTCGGGTGTACTGCCTGCCGGTCGCGGGATGGCGCTGAGCTGCTGGATCAGGCCGGGCAGGTGGGTCTCGACCCAGTCTCGAACGCCTTCCCCGCGCGCTCCATGGGCGGTTGTGGCCAACCACGCGTACGTTCGCGCATGTGGCCGTGAGGCCGGCGCACACTCTCTGGTGAGTTCGCCGAGTGAACGACTGGGCTGGCGATGAAGCCGGCCTCGCAGATGAGGACTCGCGGTGCGGGTCGATCGGATCGCGCTGTCAGTCGTTGAACGTAAGGGGCGTTCCTGCTGCCTGGCACGTTGCGCCGCAGCGAACGTGCGGGCTGAAATCGCCGGCTGGGGTCGGTGGTGGGTCCTAGGGGAGGTGACCGAGCACACGCTCGGCCACATAGGCGCCGAAGGGGATAGCCGAGGTCCACCCCGGGGATACGGCATTGAGTACGTGGGTCGAGCTTGCGTCGCCCCGGACGACGAAGTCCATCTCCAACGCCCCGGTCGGCAGGTGAACGAGCTGCGCCCGCACGCCTGGCGGCCGTGGGGACCAGTCGTGGACGTCGCTGACGGCCGGCACCAGCTGGGCAGCGTCAGCCACCAGCCGACTGGTCACCATTCTGCGGGCCTCGGTACGGGCCAGTCCCATCATTCCGGCCGGCCGTCCGCGCACGAGGGCCCATGCCGCACGCGCGCTGTCTCGCGCGTCCCGCCCGGACCAGCCGTGGCGCAGCGTGTATTGCTCCCTCCCGACCACCGGGATGGCCGTTGGACCGATCTTCACCTGTCCCGCCGCGGTGACCGTCAGGTGGACGCCAAGGAACGGCTGCTCGGGGTCGGGCACCGGGTACACGAGCCGGCGGAGCGGCAGCCGGTCCTGCGAGGTCGCGAGATACCGCCCGAGGAACGGCATGGCGACGTAGTCGTCGTTGTGACCCAGGGCCCTAGCAATGCGGTCGGCCTGGGCGCCAGCGGCGTTGACCAGATGGAGGGGACGAAGCACCTCTGCCCCGTCACGCACGGCGCCGTCGGGACGGACGTCGGCCCGGGACCCGAGCCGGACATCAATCCCGGCGGACCGGGCCCGACTGGCGAGAGCCCAGACGGCGTCAGCGGGGAGGGCGACCGCCGTCGTGGGGCTCCACAGGTAGGCGTCGACGGTCTGTGCATGCGGCTCGTAGTCGGGGAGTCGACTGGCGGGCAGCACCTTGACGTCGACGCCGTTGGCGCGACCGCGCCGCGCTAGCTCCTCGAGCGCCGGTACCTCATCGGGAGTTCGGGTGACGACCACCTTGCCGATGGGACGCGCGGGCCGACCGACCGACCTAAGGAGGGCAGCCAGTGCCGCATTGCCATCTCGGGTGAAGCGCGCCTTGAGCGAGTCGGGGGAGTAGTAGAAGCCGGCGTGCAGGACGCCCGAGTTGCGACCCGAGGCGTGGACGGCAAGCCGGTTCTCCTTCTCCAACACAGTCACGCGCAGTGTCGGCTGGCGGTCCTTCAGCGCGACCGCCACCGCCAGTCCGACGATCCCGCCTCCGATGACGACAACGCCGTCATGAGCCGTCATGAGCGTCCCCTCCGTCCGCTTACCAAGTCGTGTGCTTCGTGCCGGTATCGCAGGCAGTCGACATCACTCTCATTGGAGGAACATTCAGCGAACCGCTGGACAGAGGAGGCGGCGTGGGGGTACCCGCTGAGCTGGTTCGGTCCAGCAAGGCGCTCTACGACGCGTACTGCCCCGGCCAAGTCGTTGCGGCGACCACTCTCGACGCGATCATCGGTGGCTGGCCGGGCTCCAACGCCGGGCTTCGGCTGCTTGCCTTCGCCGTTCCCGACCGCTCCCTGACGATTCGACTGGAGCACGCGGCCGACACCGGATTCCTTCGTGTCGCGTGTTCTCATTCCGTGGACGGCATCCTGACGATCGAGCAGGCAG
Source organism: uncultured Actinomycetota bacterium (assembly GCA_963848085.1). Taxonomy (GTDB): domain Bacteria; phylum Actinomycetota; class Actinomycetes; order JAHEKZ01; family JAHEKZ01; genus CAWKCE01. Next base: position 441,315 of record CAWKCE010000005.1, on the reverse strand, counting down.
GACTTCGCCCGGCAAGCCAGCAGATCACCGATGGGTGCGCTACCGTTCACAGGGTTGACCGTGCCTGGACCAGCGTCGTCCTCAGGCCCCATCGGTCGTGCCTCCAGGCGGTGCGCACGGCCTGGACGCTGTTGTGACGACGTCTTCAGGAGCACTCCGGTTGCTGGGTTGGTCACCCAGTGTGCGGGCGCACCACGAGCTCTGACCGACCGAGGCTACGGCGGCCACGGCGATGAGCGCACCACCAGCGACATCGCTTGCCCAGTGCGCCGCCTGGAGGAGCAACGCTCCGCCCATAACCAGGCCGGCAGCGAGTGCCGCGACGACGGCCCACCCGGCCGCTCGGGTGCCGGCGACGAGCACGATGCACAGCCCCACGGCCAGCACGATCGACAGGGTGTGTCCAGAGGGGTATGCGCCGATACCGACGTAGTCGTGCGGGTCAGGTCGTGCCACCACGACCTTCGTCCCCAGCAGCAACACCACTGCCGCGAAGCCGCTGACCCCGACAACCAGGAGTGGCTGGAACGACCGGCGACGAGCACATGCGACTCCAGTGACGACAACGAGCAGGGCCAACATGTGCGTCGGTCGCAGGCCCTCGACGATGTAGTCGGCGTCGAGTTGCGCCCGACCCCACACGTCGTCCGGCCGAAAGAACTGGCGCAGGCGATCGTCGACCGGCTGGACGGCCCCGGAGATCACCAGGAGGGTGACGACTATGGCCGATGCCAGGCACGTCCACGCCAGGGTGCGGAGCCCCGGGCGACGGTGAGGTCCCTGGTGGTCGAGGGTCACCCCCGGCTCCGTCAAGAGGCCTTGAGCGCAGCCCGCACCCGAACCAGACATCGACCGCGAGTAGGACCGATGCTCCCGATAGGAATCCCCAGCATCCCGCTGATCTCTTCGTACGATGGAGGTGGGTCGCTGACTAGAAGTTCGAGCAGGTCGCGCCAGGCAGGTGGCAGCGTGCCGACGGCCTCTTGCGCCTCCGCGCTGAGCTCGCGGGTGAGCAGTCCCTCGTCGACCGGCGCCGTCAGTCGGTCGTGGCCGTCGAATGACTCGATGTCGTCGCTTGGGGTGACCCGACGCCGGAGCGCCACCACCCGGAGCGCCTCGCGCTGGGCCGTCGTGGCCAACCAGGCCGAGATGCGCGCGGGGTCGCGGATGTCGTCGATGTGCTCGAGCAGGCGGACCCAGGTGGTCTGGACCACGTCAGCGGCGTCTGCCTCGCCGATTCCGTGGCGCAGGGCGATCGACCACAGCAGCGCGACGTACCGGTCGACGATCAGGTCCCAAGCAGCCCGGTCACCCGCCGCAGCCCTACGGACCATCGTCGCAACATCCGCGTCGCTGACTGCTGCGACGCGCGTCGAGACTCCCCCCACAGCGGCCTCCCCCAGGAGCTGGCTGACGCGGAGAGGCTTGAGGTCTCCGCATCTGGGTCAGGGTGTCCCCCGCCCGTCGTACCGTCGGGCGATCCGTCCCGACGCTGCGAAGTTAGGGCCGGTAGGCGACGCACTGGGACGGTCCGCCAGGCATTACCCCATGTGGGTGACGAGGGTTGGCCCTTGATGGCTCAGCGCGGCGACCGAACGCATCCGACCGGCTACTCAGGGTCTTGCCTCTCCACCGCAGGTATCACGAGGGGTCGCCAACGGTTCTCCCAAGGGTCGGGTCGAGTGTCCTGTGCCGAGGGACTCGACCGCTCAAGGGTGGGAGCACATACGCATGAAGGTCGCCGTCTTCGGTCTGGGCTACGTCGGGTCTGTGACTGCCGCGGGTCTTGCCTCGTTGGGTCACGTCGTCGAGGGCGTTGATGTCGACGAGGCGAAGGTGGCGCTGGTTCGGGGGGGACGCAGCCCCGTCGTCGAACCTGGGCTGGAGGACATGATTGCCGCGGCCGTCGCGACCGGCCGCCTCGGTGCCACGACAGACGCGTCGGCGGCTCTTGACGGGGCCGATGTCACGCTGATCTGCGTCGGGACCCCCTCCACGTCGCACGGGGCCGCCGATCTCAGCTACGTCGTCCGAGCCCTCGACGACGTGGCTGCCGCGATGGTCGTGGGCGCGCCGCCGGAGTCGGGCCACCACACCTTGGTCGTTCGCAGCACCGTGCCACCGGGCACGGTCGACTCCGTGGTCGCTCCCTACGCCCAGAAGATGTCGGCCGACGGATGGACCGTGTCCACCGCCATGTGTCCGGAGTTCCTTCGAGAAGGCTCCGGGGTCCAGGACTTCTTCAACCCGTCACTCGTCGTGGTTGGGACACACGACGAACACGCGGCTGCAACCCTCAGCGAGCTCCTCGGCTTCTCCGAGCAGCCGGTGCGCGTCGTCGACACCAAGACCGCCGAGGCCCTCAAATACGCCTGTAATGCGTTCCACGCCACCAAGGTCTCCTTCGCGAACGACATCAGCCGGGTGCTGCGGCCGTTGGGCGTCGACTCGCGCCAGGTGATGTCGCTGTTGTGTGAGGACCGAGTCCTCAACATTGCGCCGAGCTACCTTCAGCCAGGCTTCGCATACGGGGGTTCCTGTCTGCCGAAGGACCTCCGCTCGTTGATCCACCTCGCGCGGCAGGAGTCCACAGACGTCCCGCTGCTCGCCGGCACATCGGCGACCAACGACCTACTGGTGCGAGAGGTGGTCGACCGTATCGTGGCTCACGCCCCGCGCTCGGTGGCCATGCTGGGGTTGTCCTTCAAATCGAACACCGACGACCTCAGGGAAAGCCCGAACCTCGAGGTCGCCGAGCGTCTGGTGGGCAAGGGATTCGACCTGCGGATCTACGACCCGGTCGTCAATCCCCGAGAGCTTGTCGGCACCAACCGGGACTACGTCGAGACGCGGCTTCCTCACGTCAACCGGCTCCTCACGTTGAGTGCCGATGTGGCACTCGAGGGGGCAGACCTTGCGGTGGTGGCGACCAGCGACGAGGAGGCGGTCTCCGCGATCCTGCGCGCGCAGCCTCCTCGTGTCCTGGACCTCAGTGGGCGACTCGGCGAGGCAGTGGAGCGCCTCCCCGGATACGAGGGGGTCGGGTGGTGAGGTCGAGGCTCGCGGACCGAATCCCAGGTCTCCGCAGCCGACGGAGGGTACTGGCTCAGGGCCAGAGCCCTCGCATCCTGATCGTGGTGCAGAACCTGCCGGTCCCATTCGACCGACGTGTCTGGCTGGAGAGCCTGGCTTTGCGGGGGGCCGGGATGGATGTCACCGTTATCTGCCCGAAGGGTCCGGGTGATCCGTCACGACAGGAGATCGACGGCGTCCGCATCCTCAAGTACCGGCCGTACGCGCCCGGGGGCAGCGCGCTCGGCTTCGTGTTCGAGTATGCCTACTCTTTCGGCGCGACGGCGTGGCTGACGATGAGAGCTCGTGCCTCAGGAGCCTTCCACGTAATGCAGGCATGCAACCCACCGGACATCTTCTGGCCCATCGCACGCGCCTTGCGTGCCTTCGACGGAACAGGCTTCGTGTTCGACCACCACGACCTGTGCCCTGAGCTGTTCGAGTCGCGGTTCCCGGACGGATCCGTCCGGGCCCACCGTGGGCTGCTGTTCCTCGAGCGGGCCACCTTCGCCTCGGCAGACCACGTGATCTCCACCAACGACTCCTATGCCGAGATCGCCCGGCGGCGCGGCAGCAAGGAGGCCGGTGATGTCACCGTAGTTCGCACTGGTCCCGACGACCGCCGACTGGTCCGCGCGAGCGCGGACCCGGAGCTGCGGCGCGGCAGGCGATACCTGGTGGCATACATCGGTGTCATGGGTCCGCAGGACGGTGTGGACATCGCAGTCCGGGCAGCGCACCACCTGGTCCACGTCCTCGGTCGGACCGACGTCTCCTTCACGCTGATGGGGGCCGGCGACAGCTACGACGCCTTGGTGAAGCTGCGCGACGAGCTGGGACTGGAGGACTACGTCGACCTGCCCGGCCGGGTCCCGGACGAGATGGTGTCTCGCGTCTTGTCTACCGCAGACGTCGGACTCTCACCTGACCCGCTCAACCCGCTCAACGACGTCTCCACCATGAACAAGACGATGGAATACATGGCGTTCGAGCTGCCGGTCGTCGCCTTCGACCTGCGAGAGACAAAGGTGTCGGCGCAGGACGCCGCGGTCTATGCCTCGTCAAACGACGTCGAGTCCTACGCCGAGGCCCTCGCGGACCTGCTGGACGACCCGAAGAGACGGGCGAGCATGGGTGCCGGGGCTCGCAGCCGGGTCGAGGAGAGACTCGCCTGGCGCCATCAGGAGCGGGTGTACGTGCAGACCTACCGTCGACTGCTGGAGCGCGGGGTACGCCACCTCGCGCAGGTCGGTTCTGAACGTCGAGAACCAGCGGCGTAGGCGGCCACGCATGTGTGGGATCGCCGGGTGTTACTCCCAGCCAGACGGCCAGCTGGTGGTCCAAGCCATGCTCGACCGGCTCTACCACCGGGGTCCGGACGTCCAGGGCTGGGTGGATGTGTCCGACGAGAGGGCTTCGATCCAGCTGGCGCATGCCCGACTGTCGATCATCGACCTCAGTCCAGGTGCCGACCAGCCCTTCCGGCGCGCGCACCTCACAGTCGTCTACAACGGCGAGCTTTACAACTACCGTGAACTGCGTCAGGAGCTCATCGCGGCTGGTTCGCGCTTCACCACATCCTCGGACACCGAGGTGGTCGTCGAGGCCTGGGCCCGCTGGGGCCCGGCGGCCTTAACCCGCTTCCGCGGGATGTTTGCCTTTGCAGTACACGACGAGTTGTCGGGCGAGCTCACGCTGGTCCGCGATCCCTTGGGCATCAAGCCGCTCTACGTGCTGCCTCGAGGTCGTGGTGTTCTGTTCGCCTCCGAGCTCAACGCGATCGTTGCGGCCGTCGGTTCCGAACTTCGAGTGGACCCCACAGCGATGGTTGCGTCGGCGCTGTACTACTGGATCCCCGATGAGCACTGCGCGATCCAGGGAGTTCACAAGGTTGCTCCAGGGACGTACGAGGTCTACCGGCCGGACGGCACCATGCGTCCGGGCCGGTACTGGTCGGCCGCCGAGGTCGCGGCCGAGGCGGCGCGCACTGGCGCCGTCGACCTTTCGGCGGTGATCGAGGACAGCATCGCCGCTCACCTGGTTGCGGATGTGCCGGTGGCGGCGTTCCTGAGCGGCGGGCTCGACTCCAGCATCATCACCGCACTCGCGCGCCGACACAACCCGGATCTCGAGGCCTACACGATCGCCTTCCGGGATGTCGACCAACGGTTGGAGGCGATGCCCGACGATGCGCACTATGCCCGCAAGGTAGCTTCGTCCTTGCAGGTCCCTCTCCACACGATCGAGCTCGACCCGGACGTCGTCACGTTGCTGCCGAGGATGGTCCGTGCACTGGACGAGCCGATCGGTGATCCGGCCGCGCTCAACACCGTCCTGATCTGCGAGGCCGCTCGCCAGACCGGTGTGAAGGTGCTGCTTTCGGGGATGGGTGCCGACGAGATGTTTGGTGGATACCGCAAGCACCTGGCATGTGTGCTCGGAACCCGCTATCAGCGTCTCCCTCGCCGGCTGCGCTCCCAGGTGGTGCAGCCGTTGGTATCTCGCGCTCCGGTGATGGCGGGTGACCGCGGGCTGCGCTACGCCCGCTGGGCCAAGAGATTCCTGGACTTCGCTGAACTCGACGAGGAGCAGGCCTTCCGGCGCAGCTACACGATGTACGACCCGGACGACCTTGCCGGCATGCTTCCGAGCGACGTGTCTGGCGCGGTGCAGACGTTAATCGAGGAACATGCGAGCACCTACGCGGACAACGATCTGCCCGACCACGTGAGCCGCATGTGCCTTGCCGACACCCGCATGTTCCTCCCCGGTCTCAACCTCGCCTACACCGACCGGGCGAGTATGGCGGCGTCCACCGAGGTCCGAGTCCCCTTCGTAGACGTCGAAGTCTTCCGAGCAGCGTTTTCGCTGCCGGGGTCGCAGAAGATCCGGGGATGGACTCAGAAGTACGCCCTGAAGAAGGTGGCAGAGGCGTGGTTGCCGAAGGAGATCGTGCATCGGCCGAAGGCGTCGTTCGGAGCACCGCTTCGAGCCTGGGTCACCTCAGACCTGAGTGAGGTCATCGACGACTTGTTGGTCCGAGGAGACCTCGTCGGTTCCGGACTGTTCCGGAAGGAAGACCTGGAGACCATGGTCTCCGAGCAGCGAAGTGGTCGGAGTGACCAGTCGAAGCAGCTCTGGCAGCTGCTGACGCTCGAAATGTGGTACCGGAACATGAGAGACCAAGGGGTGTCTGGGGTATGACACGGACACGCGGGGCCGGCAACAGAGACGACGTGAAGGAAGCCTTATGCGACAGATAGCCCAGAACTACCGCACGGGCGAGCTCACGGTCCTGGACGCACCTGCCCCCAGCTGCAAGTCAGGTGGGGTCCTGGTCCGTACTGGGTTCTCACTCATCTCGACCGGAACCGAGCTCATGAAGGTTTCCGAGGCCCGGTTGTCACTGCTGGGCAAGGCGAGGGCCCGCCCCGACCAGGTGCGCAAGCTTGCGGACTCAGTCGCTCAGCAGGGAGTCCGCGCCACCTACAAGAAGGCGATGGACCGCCTCGACTCCTACACCCCGCTGGGGTACTCGAGCTGCGGGGTCGTGATCGAGGTAGGTGCTGGCGCTGAGGAGTTCCACGTCGGCCAACTTGTGGCGTGTGCCGGAAATGAGTTCGCACTGCACGCCGACGTGAACTGGGTACCGACGAACCTGTGCGTTCCCGTGCCCGACGGCGTGAGCCCCGAGCACGGCGCTTTCGCCACCGTCGGAGCGATCGCCATGCAGGGACTGCGCCGGGCCGAGGCGCAGATCGGCGAGACCGCCTGCGTCATCGGTCTCGGACTCATCGGCCAACTCCTCGCGAGGTTGTTGGTGGCCAACGGCATCCGGGTGGTCGGCCTGGACCCGGTCGAGTCCCGCCTTGAGCTGGCGATCAAGGGGGGGGCAGTCGCAACCGCGGCACCGGATGGTGAGTCGCTGAGCGACTTCGAGCGGGAGGTTTCCCAGCTCACCGGGGGGCTGGGTGTCGACACGGTGTTCCTCGTTGCTGGCGGATCGTCCAATGACCCGGTCGAGCTGGCCGCGCGCCTGGCACGGGACAGGGGTCGGGTCGTGGACATCGGGAAGACGAGTCTGGACCTGCCGTGGAACGACTACTACGAGAAGGAGCTGGACGTCCGCTTCTCGCGCTCATACGGCCCTGGTAGGTACGACGACCAGTACGAGCTCGAGGGAGTCGACTACCCAGCCGGTTACGTGCGCTGGACCGAACGCCGCAACCTCGAGTGCTTCCTGGACTTGGTGGCCCGTGGGAACCTCGATCTCACGTCCTTGGTCTCCGGTGTGTTCCCGATCGACGACGCTTCGGACGTCTACCAGCGACTCGGAGCTGGCTCGCTGCCCGGAGTCGGCTACCTGTTTGACTACGGTGGCACCGACGCCGTAGCCGTCGAGTCCGGTACCGAGCCTGCTCCGCGCGCCTTGACCGTTCCCTCCTCTCCGACACGCACAGCCCTGCCTGTCGGCGAGGTTCGGGTCGGGTTCATCGGTGCGGGTAACTACGCGGCCTCGATGCTTCTTCCCCACTTGGCGAGCGACGATCGGGTCGTGCTGGCGAGCGTGGCAACCACGCGCAGCCTGTCGGCGGTGAACGCCGAGCGGAAGTTTGGGTTCGCTTCGGCGTCCACTTCGAGCCAGGACGTGCTGGAGGACGACTCGCTTGATGCCGTCTTCATCGTGACGCGCCACCACTCGCACGCTGACTTCGTCTGCCAGGCTCTTCGAACCGGTAAAGCCGTGTACGTGGAGAAGCCGCTTGCACTCGACCGGGACCAGCTCACCCGCATCCTGGACACTGTCGCGGAGACAGGGAACGACCGCCTGATGGTTGGGTTCAACCGCCGTTTCGCTCCCCTGTTCACTGCTTTCCAGTCGCGGGTCCGCGGCGAGAACGAGCATGCCATGGCGCGCTACCTGGTGAACGCCGGCCGGTTGTCCGGCGACAGCTGGTACCTGAACGAGGCTCGTGAAGGTTCGCGCTTCGCCGGTGAGGGCGGGCACTTCATCGACACGCTCAGCGCCCTTGTCGAGGACGAACCGGTACAGGTCTTCGCACTTTCCTCACCCGACGGGCAAGATCTTGATGTCCAGATCCGGTTCCGCGAAGGATCCGTCGGCTCGGTCACCTATGTCACCAACGGGAATGGGCGCTACCCGAAGGAGACCCTCGACGTCAGCCTGGGTGGTCGGACGGCGCGGTTGGACAACTTCTCGAGCTACCGGGTCTGGCAGGGACGGTCGCGGACGGTGAAGCGCTCCCTCGGCGGGCGGGACAAGGGCCAGCGGGCGATGCTCGCCGCTTTCACTGCTGCGGTCCGTGATGGCTCGCCGATGCCGATCACGCTGGCGTCGATAGCCCGGACGACGCTTGCGACGCTTGCGGTGCCCGAGAGCATGAGCTCCGGGCTGTCCGTGCAGTTGTGAGCGCGTCCACGATCGGCTGGTACGCCCGGCGCCTCCAGCGTATGGGCCCACGTGAGATCGCCTGGCGGATGTCCGACCTGGCCTGGCAGCGAGTCTGGGCACGGAGGCAGGTCACGGACTGGGCGACCCTCGACGAGCCGACCGGACTCCTGGCTGAGCGCGCCTTCACCCACCCGCTGCCGGCTGACCTTCGTCACGCGCTGTCGGACGACGACATCAAGGGGGTCGTCGAGGCCGCTGAGCGAGTGCTCGACGGCCGATGGGACGTTCTGGGGACGAACCGCTCCGACATCGCCGGCCCGGACTGGTTCCTTGACGTCGTCACCGGCATGCGCGCGCCCTCAAGCGCGCTCGCCTTCGGCATCAAGCACCGTGACGAGACCCAGGTCGGCAACATCAAGTCCCTGTGGGAGGTTTCGCGTCATCACCACCTGACGGTGCTGGCCTCCGCCTGGTGGCTCACCGGTGACGAGCGGTATGCCTCCGTCGTCGATGCGCAGCTCCGGTCGTGGTGGCAGCAGAACCCCTTCCTGTCGGGGGTCCACTGGACCAGCGGCATCGAGATCGCCGTCAGGCTGCTGAGCTGGACGTGGATCCGTCGTCTCATGGACGGATGGGGTGGTACCCGGGCCCTCTTCGACAACAACCCGCGAGCCCTGTGGCAGATTCGGTGGCACCAGGAGTTCCTCGCGAGGTTCCCCAGCCGCGGTTCGTCCTCCAACAACCATGTGGTTGCCGAGGCCAGTGGCCTGCTCGTGGCCTCCTGCGCCTTCCCCTGGTTCGACCGATCGGGCGCGTGGCGCGAACACTCCCGCGAGCTGCTCGAGACCGAACTCGCGCACAACACCTTCCCCAGTGGGGTCAACCGCGAGCTCGCCACGGACTACCACCGGTTCGTGACCGAGCTCGGCCTGGTGGCAGCCGTCGAGGCCGACGCCGCGGGCTCACCACTGTCACCGGAGACCTGGGCCATCCTCGGTCGATCCCTCGACGTCGCTGCGGCGCTGCTCGACGTCACGGGACAGTCACCACGCCAGGGTGACGGTGACGAAGGGCGGGCACTCGTCGTCGACAGCCCCGAGGCGAACCCGTGGCTGCAGCTGCTCGGCATCGGGGAACGACTCGTGGGGCGGGCGTCTTGGTGGCCGGAGACTGCCGTGAGCCTCGAAGGGATCGCCCTTGCTTGCTTGGCGCAACCCCACGGTGGCCTGCTGCGTCCGACCGAGCGCCCCGACGTGTTCGCCGACGCCGGGATCACGCTGCTACGCACACCACACGGCAGATCCCCTGAGGTCTGGTGCCGCTGCGACGGCGGCCCACACGGTTTCCTGTCCATCGCCGCACACGCCCACGCAGACGCCCTGTCGGTAGAGGTGCGCCACGACGGCATTCCGATCCTGGTCGACCCCGGGACGTACTGTTACCACGGCGAAGCCGAGTGGCGGGCCTACTTCCGGTCGACGCTCGGTCACAACACACTCCAGGTCGCCGACGCGGACCAGTCGGTGTCCGGTGGACCCTTCCTCTGGACGAGTCACGCGGACAGCGAGACGCTGGAGACGGTGCCCGAGAGCTCACACGGCGGGACCCGCCTCACGTGGTCCGGGGCACACCGTGGGTACGGGCGGTTGTCCGACCGAGTTCGGCACCGCCGGACGGTGACGCTCGAGCCGACCGGTTCCCAGCTGGTCGTCAGAGACTGGGCCGAGCTCGACCATCCGGTGGACCTCCGAATGGCCTGGCACTTGGGTCCGTCAGTCGCCGTCGAACTGGCTGACGGTGCGGCCCACCTTCGGTGGCAGGGGCCAAATGGCCCGGTCCGGGCCACCCTGAAGCTGCCGCCCTCGCTCGCGTGGACGCTTCACGCCGGCGAGACCAACCCGGTCCTAGGGTGATACTCGCCGGGTTTCGGACGGAAGATCCCTTCCCCGACCTTGCTGGGGACTGGCCGGGTGAACTCGACGCTGGAGTTCGTCACGAGCTTGGAGTTCGTTGGTGACTAGGCGAATCACCGAATCGGGGATAAACAACTCCGCCTACCAGGGCTGTCAGTCGTCCGTGAGCCGTGCTAACAAGCCCACTTCCGCTCCGGCGGATTGCTGGCTCCGCACGAAGGGTGATGGCAGCCTTCTCGAGCGTCAGGTCAACGCATCGCGTCCGGAGACAACAGCGTTGCGGAGCTCGGCGATTGCGTCGGACCGGCGGCACTGGCCGCTCTGACTGACGTCCCCAACGCGTGGCCGGCGGCACGGCGAAGGCCTCGGCCGGAACGGCTTACGCGGTGACCACTACTGCAATTCCCCCGGCAGCAGCGAGCCCAACCAGCCATCGCTGCGCGTACCCCGGACGACGTCGACGATGCGGCGGCGACACACGCCTTCGATGACGAAGCCGAGCCGTGCCGCAACCCGTCGCGACGCCTCATTGCCCGCCACTGCCTGCCACTCGAGGCGCTGCACGCCGAGCTCGTTGAACGCCCATGCGGCAACCAGCCGGACGGCCGCGGTCGTGACGCCCTGACCACGCTCCCAGGCTGCGGTCAGTACCCCGATCTCGGCGGTCGCCGCCGCTGGCGTGCCCACACCGGTGACGTCGAGCAGGCTGCACACTCCCATGAGCCGGCCGTCCATGCGTCCGTCGACACCGACACCGATACGCCGTGCCGGTCGCCCACTCCATTGCGGACTTTGCAACGAAGTTCCGCGCGTCCTCCTCTCCGAACGGGTCGGGCAGTCGGCTTAGCCACCGGTGCATCTCCGGGTCCTGGCAGGCCGCGGTCAACGTGGGCACATCGTCGTCGGTCAGCTGGCGCAGCGCGAGGCGACTGTCGCGCAGCGTCACTGATTGCGCAGGCGCCGGCTGCTGGATGAGCGGCGGTGAGACTGAGTCCACAAGTCCAGCATCTCAGGCGGGCGGACGTCGTGACGTCCAACCGCGGAAACCTGCCCGACGAGGAATTGGGGTAGGTCCCTGATACCGTCCGGCCGTAGATGGGCTCAGAGGTTCGCTACCGTGTCCCATCTCGAGCGCCTGCGGGGCAACGGTACTGGGAAAGCGCCGCCTCAGAACCCACGATATTTCCATGACCGCCGACGAAGCCACCACTGCCCCTTCTGGTTCAGCAGGTATGACATCTCGCGGGGTCTAAGCCGCTTACGAGCCCCAGCGTGCGGAACAGGCTCGTCCGTTCCGCTTCGGGCCAGCAGTCCACTGCGAAGGCCATGAGCTCTTCCACATCAGTTTCCTCCTCGTGCGCTCCCGCCCCCAAGAGGCGTCGGCCGAGTGCGGTCTGCCGCAGCCACCCGCGGTCGTAGATCCTTCCGGCAGCCCAGAGCGCCTCTCGGCCAAGCTGGCGGTGCACAAGGTCGGACAGACGCACCGTGTCGACCAGCCCCTCGCTGTAGCGGTCCAGCACCACCTCGAAGACGGACCGCCGCTTGGCGCAAATCCAAGCGCGCTCACGGCCTTGCTCATGTTCTCGCCGTGGACTCGGTAGTAGGCCTGATCCACGCCGCGGAGGAAGCCGACGTCGGCATATGCTGCCAGCCGCATGTACATCTCCATGTCGGCGGCGTACGGAACGTGCGGGTCGTAGCCGCCCACACGCTTCTGGAGCGACGTACGCACGACGATCTCCGGTGAGGTGATGGGGTTCTCGGCCTGCCGGAAGCGACGCTCGAGCCACCACTGACCTGACCATACGGACCAGCCCCTTACTGTCGTCCGTGTCGATGGCAGTGGCGCGCCGTCTGCAACCCACAGCGAGCGTCCGTACGCGAAGCCGACCTCTGGGTGGGCGTCCAGCAGGTCCCCGGCGCGTCGCAGCGCCCCTGGCGTGGCGCGGTCGTCAGCCGACATAAGAAGGCAGTAGTCGCCGTCAGCCCATTCAAGCAGGCCCTCGTTGTAGGTCGCGATGTTTCCCTTGTTGGTGGGGTGCACTATCACGTCGACATGAGGAGTCGAGGCCGCGATCCGTTCGGCCACCTCGGCACTGTCGTCGGGCGAGGCGTCATCGATTATGAGCACCCGCACATCGACGCCACTTTGGTTGTTCAGCACGCTATGGACGGCTGCCTCGAGGAAGTGACCGTACCGGTAGCATGGGATGACGACGCTAACCGAGCTCATCGGGCGCAATCCTTCTCGTGACAGCATGCGGCCGGGCGAACCCATGCCACCCCCGGACTCTGGTGCGCTGACAGCCAACTCCGGTTCGTCGCGCTGATGTCGTACTCACTGGCCGGATGTGCGGCAGCGCGGACGACCCTGATGACACTCATCCCCCATGTCGCCGTCCCGGCGGGTCCCACGGCCTTCGGCCCGGTTCCCCGGATCCTTGAGCGGCCGCCCGGCTTGGCCCAACTGTGGTCAGACCCGCGTCGGCCGGTTGGCCGACGCGGGTCCCGTGGTCTTTGGTCGCGGGAGGTGGCACTGGCAGCTCGCATCCGCTCCCCTCATCTCAATTACGGAGTGGTGGGCATCACTCGTGCTAGAAGGCTAGCGGCGCCATCATCGGGAGACCGCGATTCGACCGATCACGGCTGTGTAGTCGGGACGTGCGATCAGAACGCCGGCGAGCGGAGAATGAGTCGAGTTGCTCGTCCCAGGTGGTCTCATAGAACACTTCGACTCATTGGTTCCGCTGGCGGGGACTTCCGGCGACAGAGAAGGTATACGGCCGCCATCCCGCACATTCCTGGCGAGCCACCATCTAGGCCGGACGGGTGATCGTGACCGTTCCGCCTCCGTCGTCACGACGCCTGTGGCATGTTCCCTTCTTGGGGATGGGTGATCCGGGCCTAATTGGGCGACGGTCGCCGGGGGGAGGACACGATGGAACGCTGGGCAGCCGGCCCTGCGCCTCGCGCGCTTGAGGACTTCCCCGAACCACTGCCACGCGACATTGGCTGCGACCTGCAGTCTGGGCGGGTGGATCGGGCGCGGGCCATCGGGCCGGCGATAGCGGGCAGCAGCACGAGCAGCGAAGGTCGGTGCGCATGACGGCGTCGATCGGGCTGGCAGTCATCGGAGCGGGGTATTGGGGGCCAAACCTCGTTCGGAATGCCATGGCTACTTCTACCTTCGACCTGCGATGGCTGTGCGACCTGGACGAGGATCGTGCGCAACGTGTCCTCGGCCCCTACTCGACGGTCTCGACGACGAACTCCTTCGACGCGATCCTCGGTGACCCCGCGGTGCATGCCGTGGCGATCGCAACCCCGGCTGCCTCGCACTTCCCGTTGGCGATGGCAGCACTGGACGCCGGCAAGCACGTCCTTGTCGAGAAGCCCTTGACCGCCTCCCTCGCGGACGGGCAGAAGCTGGTGGATGCTGCCGAGGACCGCGGGCTGGTTCTCATGTGCGACCACACGTACTGCTACACCTCGGCGGTCCAAGAATTGCGGCGGCTGGTGCACAGCGGGGAGATCGGGGAGGTCCAGTTCGTAGACTCAGTTCGGATCAACCTGGGCTTGGTGCAGCCCGATGTCGACGTACTCTGGGACTTGGCCCCGCACGACCTATCGATCCTCGACTACCTCTTGCCGCCCGGCATCTCCGTTGAAGCAGTGGCTGCCCACGGAGCCGATCCCATCGGGCACGGAATGGCGTGTGTGGGGTACATGACTCTGAGGCTTTCCAGCGGTGCCATGGCGCACGTGCATGTCAACTGGCTCAGCCCGATCAAGATCAGGATGATGGTCTTGGGGGGGTCACAGCGTACGGTGGTGTGGGACGACATGAACCCCAGCCAGCGTGTATCGGTCTACGACCGGGGCGTTGATCGGAAAGCGTCGCAGGATCTCGATCCCGATGATCGGAAGCAGGTGAGCATCTCTTACCGGACTGGGGACATGGTCGCGCCCGCGTTGTGCGAGCGGGAGGCCCTCCGCGCGATGATGGCGGAGTTCGGTGCCTCAATCCTCGAGGGTCGATCCGCCGCGACCGACGGTCGGGCGGGCCTTCGTGTCATGAGTGTGCTGGAGGCGGCTGGGCAGAGCCTGCGCCTCGACGGGGCCTTCGTGATGGTGGAAGGCTGCGCGTGATCGAGGACAGCGTCTGTCAGTGACCGGGGGAGCCGGCACTATCGGCTCGAGCATCGTCGATCAGCTCGTCGCCGCCGAGGCTGCCGAGATCCGTGTGCTGGACAACTTCGTTCGTGGCCGGCTGGATAACCTCGCCCAGGCGCTCCCGTCGGGGAAGGTCCATGTCATCGAAGGCGACATCCGCGACCTCGACGTCGTGCGGGACGTGACTACTGGCGCCGATCTGGTCTTCCACCAGGCGGCTATCCGGATCACCCAGTGCGCGGAGGAGCCACGATTGGCGCTCGAGGTGCTGGCCGACGGAACCTTCAACGTGCTGGAGGCGGCAGTGGCCGCCAATGTGCGCAAGGTCGTGGCCGCATCCTCGGCCTCGGTCTACGGGCTGGCGACTGAGTTCCCCACCACGGAGCGGCAGCATCCGTGGGCCAACGACACCTTCTACGGGGCGGCGAAGGTCTTCAATGAAGGTATGCTTCGCAGCTTCCACGCGAACTGCGGACTCGACTACGTGGCCCTCCGATACTTCAACGTGTACGGCCCGCGAATGGACGTACATGGTCTGTACACCGAGGTGCTTATCCGATGGATGGAGCGCATCGACGCGGGTGAACCACCGCTCATCTTCGGCAACGGCCAGCAGACCATGGACTTCGTCTTCACTACCGACATCGCGCGAGCGAACCTGCAGGCAGCTGAGTCATCCGTATCGGACGCAGTGTTCAACATCGGGAGCAACACTGAGACGAGTCTCCTCGAGCTGGCCGAGGCGCTGCTCGACGTCATGGGAAGCAGCTTGTCGGTGGAGTTTGGTCCAGAGCGGGCGGTAAACGGTGTCACTCGGCGGCTGGCTTCCATCCAGGAGGCCCAGCAGCAGCTGGGCTGGAAACCGGAGATCGATCTCAAGGCCGGGCTACGCAGCCTGGTCGGCTGGTGGCGCGCGGAACGTGAGCCTGCATGATCGGCGTCATGAAGCCGTGGCTCGGTGACGACGAGGCGAAAGCCGCCGCGGACGCCGTGAACTCAGGTTGGGTGGCCCAGGGGCATCGAGTAGCCGAGTTCGAGGCGCGCTTTGCTGCGCGCGTCGGCGCCCTGCACGGGGTGGCAGTGTCATCGTGCACGACGGCGCTCCACCTATCGCTCTACCTGCTCGGGATTGGCCCGGGCGACGAGGTCGTCGTCCCGTCCTTCTCTTTCATCGCAACATCGAATTGTGCGGTGTACGTCGGGGCAATACCGGTTTTCGCCGACGTTGAACTCCAGGACGGCAACATCAGCGCGCGCACGGTAGAGCCGACCCTAACCGAGCGTACGCGCGCGGTCATCGTCGTCGACCAGGGGGGCATGCCGGCCGATGTGGGGCCGTTGCGGCGGTTGTGCGACAGCCGTGATATCGCGCTAGTGGAGGACGCCGCCTGTGCGGTCGGGTCTCGCTACCGTGGGTCCCCGGCGGGTTCGGGGGCCGCACTGGCTACTTGGTCCTTCCACCCCCGCAAGCTGGTGACGACCGGCGAGGGCGGGATGCTCACGACGTCCGACGGGGAGATGGCGGCCCGGGCGCGCCGGCTGCGAGAGCACGGAATGGACATCAGCGCGGCAGCCCGCCACCAGAGCACGCAGCCTGTGATCGAGAGCTACCTCGAGGTTGGATTCAATTACCGGATGACCGACATCCAGGCGGCGGTCGGCCTGGTGCAACTGGGCAAGCTCGATGAGATGGTGCGCAGGCGGCGAGAACTCGCTGCCCGCTACCAGACGATGCTTGCCGATGTCCCCGGGCTGCGCACGGTGCGGGATCCGACATGGGGTGAGTCGAACTTCCAGTCGTTCTGGGTCGAGGTGGATGGCCAGTACCCGCTGAGCCGAAACGAGCTGCTGGCGGCCCTAGCCGACGAGGGCATTTCGGCCCGCTCAGGGATCATGGCCGCGCACCGGCAACCCGCCTACGCTGGGCAGCCTCACGGCGATCTGTCTGTGACGGACCGGTTGACGGACAACACACTGATCCTGCCGCTCTACCACACGTTGTCCGACGGGGAGCAGCAGTTGGTGGCCGGGGTCATTCGCCGGGTGGCCGGCCTGAGGGCGGTCTGAACGATGAGGCCTGTGCTAATCATCGGGGCGGGAGGGTTCGCACGTGAGACGGCCGAGGCCGTCCGGGCGGTCCAGTCGGACAACGGATCCGTTGAGCTGGCGGGGTTCCTCGATGACAATGCCGCCCTGCACGGAAAATCCGTCGGCGGTGCTCCCGTTCTGGGGCCCATCGAGGCAATCGCCGACCACCCCGACGCCGCCGTCGTCGTCGCCGTGGGCAGACCCGACGCCTATGTCGTTCGGCGTGATCTCGTCGTACGTCTGGAACTGCCAGCCGATCGCTATGCCACGGTGGTCCATCCGACGGTCAGCGTCGGCTCGACCTGTGTTGTGGGGGTGGGCTCGGTCCTGCTTGCGCAGGTGGCGCTCACCGCAGAGGTGAGTGTTGGGGAGCACGTAGCGATCATGCCCCAGGTGGTCCTCACGCACGATGTGCGCGTAGACGACTTCGCCACCCTGGCGTCCGGCGTCCGCCTCGGTGGAGGCGCGCATGTTGGGACGGGCGCATATCTCGCGAGTGGAGTCTGCGTACGCGATGGATGCCGGATCGGTCCCTGGGCCATGATCGGGATGAGTTCCATCGTCACCAAAGACGTGCCGGAAGAGCGGCTGTGGTTCGGGTCTCCCGCCCGGGACGCCCGTCGCGCGCCACTGCCCTGGTCCGCCTCGGAGACACTGGAATCGTTGCCGGTAGATCGTGAAGAGGCCAGACCGCGATGACGATCCCGCTTGTCGACCTGTCCGTACAGCATGCACAGATCGCTGACGAGGTGGAGGCTGGCTTTGCCGAGGTCCTGTCCGCTGGAGACTTCATCGGGGGCAAGGCCGTCACCGCATTCGAACAGGAATACTCCGAGTTCGTCGGTGCGCGCTCCTGCGTCGGGGTCGGCAACGGAACTGACGCCCTGGAGATGGCGCTCCGCGCGGTCGGGGTGGGTCACGGCGACGAGGTGATCCTGCCTGCGAACACCTTCATCGCCACCGCGGAGGCGGTCTTGCGGGCGGGAGCCCGCCCGGTCTTCGTGGATGTGGACGACGAGACTCTCCTGATCGACCCCGCCCGGGTCGAGGAGGCGCTCACCGACCAGACGCGCGCGGTGATCCCCGTCGACCTCTACGGCCAGGTCGCCCCCTTCGAGCAGCTCCCATCATCGCTGGCTGAACGAGACGTTGCCGTAATCGAGGACGGTGCCCAATCGCAGGGTGCCACCCGGTACGGGAGATCCGCAGGCACTTTCGGCACCCTGGGTGCGACTAGCTTCTACCCGGGCAAGAACCTCGGCGCCTATGGCGACGGCGGCGCCGTGACAACGGACCGCGAGGACCTAGCGCAGCGGGTACGCCTCATGGGTGCGCACGGCAGCGCGGCGAAGTACCGGCACACTCAGTTCGGGTTCAACTCAAGGCTCGACACGCTGCAAGCAGTCGTGCTGCGTGCGAAGCTGCGCCGGCTGGAGCAGTGGAACAGCGAGCGCCGGAGGGCTGCGGCGGTCTACGACCACCTGCTGGCCGGGACGCCCGGTCTCCGCTTGCCGGCGACCCTGCCCGGAAACGAGCATGTTTGGCACCTGTATGTCGTGCGGACGAGCGCCCGCGACGACGCGCTCCTCGACATGCACGCCCAAGGTGTCGGCGCTGGCGTGCACTACCCGGTGCCCGTTCATCTCACACCGGCGATGTCGGAGCTCGGGTATGGGCCTGGATGCTTCCCCGTCAGCGAGCGGGCGGCCGGCGAGATTCTGTCGCTCCCGATCTTCCCCGGCATCACCGGCAGGCAACAGGAGCGCGTCGCCGAGGTGGCGCTGACTGCCGTGCGTCGAGGCTACGGCTGAGCGTGGTCGGGACGGGGGGGAAGGAGCGGCGGTCGTGGGTGGCCCCCGAGGAGCACCTTGGCGCGCGCGCTGCATCCGGCGTCCTCTGGTTGGCGGCGCAGAAGTGGGTGGTACGCCTCAGCGGTTTCGCCACCCTGATTGTCTTGACTCGCAACGTCCTCCCCCGGGATTTCGGCGTCGTCGCGGCCGCAATGACGGTCATTCCCATGGTGTACCTGCTCGCGGACCTTGGATTTTCGACATACCTGCTGCAGACCGCCGATATCGACCAGCGCAGCTTGAGCACTGCGTTCTGGGCGTCTGTGGCTGCAGGAGCAGCCCTGTCCGCCGGCCTGGTGGCGATAGCCCCGCTGATGGCGGCGGCGTTCAGGAGTCCCGAGCTAGTCCCGGTGCTGCGCGCCCTTGTCCTCGCGGTCGTTCCCACTGTCCTGGCTGGGGTACCACTGGCGCTGCTCAGACGCGTCATGGCCTTCCGGATGGTGGCGATGCAGGGCCTCGTCGCGGCCGTGCTCGCCCAAGTCGTGGCCGTGGTGATCGCGCTGCTGGGGGGCGGCGTCTGGGCCCTGGTGAGCCAGGTCGTCGTCTCCCAGTGGGTGATCGCCGTCCTGGCCTGGCGAGGTGCCAGGTGGCTACCGTCGCTCGTGCTGTCGCCGGGACTGTTCCGGCGCATGGCCGTGTTCGGCCTGAGGGTGTCGAGCGTCGACCTGGTGGCGACCGCACGGATGTGGGCCGAGAGCTGGATCATCATGGTGAGTCTCGGACCGGCTGCGCTGGGCTTCCTTAGCATTGGTACACGGCTAGTGCAGGTGGGCCAAGAGCTCAGCGCGGCCTCCCTACTGCCGGTCTCGACAGTCGTGTTCGCCAAGATCCGGGAGTCGGCTGACCGACTTCGCGGCACGTACGTCAAGGCCATGGGAGTCGCCTATGCCGTGGTCTCGCCCGTGATGATCCTGATCGTAGTAACCGCGCCGGTACTAATCCCGCTGCTGTTCGGGGAGGAGTGGCGAGCGAGCGTACAGCCGGCACAGGCCTTGGCCGTCGCAGGCATCATCACGCTCGGTGCTCTGTTGGACCAAGGGCTCTTCTACGGGCTCGGTCGCCCAGGGGCATGGCTCAGGTACGCCGTTATGGTCGACGCTGGAACCGTCGCCACTACCGCCATTGCCGTCAATTGGGGCTTGACCGGCGTCGCAGTCGGATTCGTGATCGTCGCCGTCATGGCCACGTTTGCGCGCTGGCTTCTCGTCGGGAGACTGCTAGGGCTTACCGTTCGCGCCGCGGCGCGGCCGTTCCTCTCCGTCCTGGTCCCAACGGTGGGCACGCTGGCCATGGGGACCGTCCTCCTCGATGCGACATCGGGTATCGACTGGCGCTGGGCGGGCCTAGTCGCCGCGGCCCTCGCGACCGTCGTGGTGAACCTCGTGCTTCTTCGTTTCCTGGCGAGGTCGATCGTCCGCGACGCTCTGAGCATCCTTCCGGTTCCGACACGACATACCAGCCGAATCGGGAGGTGGCTCCATCTCGACCCGTCCACACCGTGAGGGCATCGACGTAGATCGGCGATGAGGCCAGGGTTCGACGCGGTCGCGGCAGGCTGCGGTGCTCACCCTGGTAGGGCCCGGTGGCGCCGGCACCCCTGGCCGCGGCGATCGGCGCGAGCGGTTCGGTCCGACGGAACCGCCTGGGAGCCCTCCTGCCCCGGCGATGTCGTCCAGGCCCGACGTCTCGACTTCCGGGTGGACCACGCCACAGGTGACACCGGAGCGGTCTTTCGAGGAGGCAGCGCATATCAGCCTGTCACCGATTCGCAGCGGAACGTGACCGCGCTGCGCTGCGCGTGTTGTCCATGGTGCGACCGCTGGTGCTGTGCGGCAGTAGGAGCGAGACTGTGCTCAAGTACATCGCGGGGGGCGAGAGTCGTGGATATGCACATCCTAGGAGTGGGTTGGTTCTGCAGGGCTGGGCCGGAAGGGCTGCCGTGCGTCGTGGCCGACCGTGACGGCAACCTCAGCGGCGGGCGCCAACATAAGAGCGCCCCGAACTTCGTGAGCCCGGTTCCCGGTCGCGCCGGAGGCTGGCGTGAGATGCCCGTCTTCGACGGTCGGAGCCGGCCGCAGATCAGCGTGTGCCGCGGTCTCCCTTCGGCCCGGTACGCTCGCCCGTCCGATCGGTGGGTGGTGGAGCCGTCAGGCACCGCCACCCGTCACGGCGTTCACCGATGTGAGCTCACCGGGTCGTCTCGTTCATGAGAGTCGCAGTCCGCCCGCCGGGTCATGTCGGCACGGTCGCTGCCGGGGGTCGAGCGTCCCGACGCCAACTCTGCGAACTCGGGCTCCACGGCGGTTCTGGAGCGCGAACGGATTCTTCACCGATGATGCGAGCAAGGACGCAACCGTCTGCCCAGCCAGGAGGTCGCATCGTCACCGGCGCACGGTCCGACGCTGACCGCAGGACTCAGATTCCAGGCGAGCCGGGGGGGAGGCCAGATCGACCAAGAGAGGGGCGCGATGACGACTCCGCCAGCGCCCGAGCCACACCGAGGGACCCGGGCGATCATTGTCGCGACAACGACCCTCTCGTCCAGTCGCTGCGGGGGGTGCAGTGAGCGAGCAGATCGTCGACCTCCGGTCGACGTGGGCCATTCTTCGCCGACACGGCCGTGTACTGGTCGTAGCGGCAGCGGTCGGAGCGCTCGCGGGAGGGGCCGTCGCCTACTTCCTGCCCGGCGACTACAGCAGCACCAGCGTGGTGCTGTTCCCGCCCAGCCCTCCGGACTCGGCTGCCCACGATATTGAGACCCAGGTCCAGATCGCACTCAGTGACGTTGTCCTCGGGCAGGCAGCCGAGAGTGTTCGCCCTCGCCTGAGCGCAGAGACGGTCGCCGAGCGGGTCGAGATCCTCACGCCGACCACAGATGTCTTGAGGATCACCGCGAAGGGCGTCTCTCCGGCCCAGGCCGAGGCTCTCGCCGGAGCAATAGCTTCCGCAGACGTGTCCTACCTGCGCGACGCGGCCAACGAATTGTCCCAGTACCAGCGGGCCGCGCTCGCAGACCGTGCGGCGACTCTCAAGCAGAGCCTCGCAGGAGTAACGAGCGAGTTGAAGAAGACGTCCGATCGGCTGCGGACGGAGCGACCCAAGTCGGCTGCCGCGAAGGCGGACGCAGCGGCGCTCGCCGCCCTCACCGCCCAGCAGGCCGACATCGTGCTGCAGCTCGACCAGATCAAGAACGAGACCATCGCCAGCAGCCAACCCCAAAGTGGCCAACCTGGCGGCGGCGCCAGCGTGATCCAGCCGGCGTCTCCTGCGGTGCGCATGCCCGTAGTCGCGCGGGTGGCCCTGTACGCGGGACTCGGTGCCGCAGTGGCTCTTCTTGTCACCGGGATCGTCGTCGCTCTCCGTGGGCGAAGGGAGAGTACCTTGCGCTCTCGCGACGAGTTTGCTGACGCCATCGGTGTTCCCGTGGTTGCATCCCTCCACAGCCGAGCACCCCGTTCGGTGTCGGGTTGGACCAGCCTGCTTCAGAGTTATGCGCCGGACAGCGTGGAGATATGGGCCCTACGACAACTGCTCCGGCTGGTAACGCCAGGGGCACCTGGGAGCATGCCCGGAGTGTCCGAGAATGCTCCGGGTCCCACCACCGTGGTTGTCATGACGATGTCGGACGACCTCCCGGCCCTCGCCGTCGGTCCTCAGTTCGCCTCGTTCGCGGCATCGACGGGCGCCGCGATCCAACTCGTCAGGGCTCAGCAGCCGCACGAGTCGACTAACGCGCTGGCGGCGGCATGTTCGCGTCTCAAGAAGGACGCACAACCACGACCTGGTCTGTCCGTCGGCAGCAGCGTGGACGTCCGATACACCGGCGACCTCATCGTCCGTCTGGCGGTGTTGAGTCGCCAGCGGCCCGACATCCACCTGGATGGAGCAGACGACGCCGTGATCCTGCTCGCCGTGACGCCCGGCGCGGCAACTGCTGACGACCTCGCGAGGGTCGCGATCGCCGCTGACGACGCGGGTCATCCCATTACCGGGATCGTCGTCGCTAACCCTGACTCGTTGGATCGTACGACCGGCCGCCTCCTACCGACCGAGCGTGCCCACCATGTACCGCTGCCGTCGCTCATGACCGGAACAACCATCGCGGTTGCGACATCCGCGCGGACCAAGCCCGGGGGGCCTCGGTGATCGACGTCGGCTGGAGGATCGAGGAGGAACACCGCGATACCGAGCTCACTGGCAGCCCGCGGCCACTACTCAGCACGTGGCACTTCCTCCGCAGCGCTCTGCGGCGCGAGTGGCGCACGTGGGTGGGCCTAGCAGGTCTCGGGGCAGTCCTAGGCATGACTGCAGCGGTGCTTCTGCCGCCCACTGGCACTAGTACGGTCACACTCTTGATGGCTCACCCGGCCACCGTCGACGGGCCTTCCGCCATGGCGACCGACGTAACTTTGCTCAACACCCGGGAGGTGGCAGAGGCGACACTCCGGAAGCTCGGACTCGACCTGTCTCCGGATGCGTTCCAGTCGACGGTCAAGGCCGTTCCCGTGACTACTCAGGTCCTCACCATCACTGTCTCCGGCCCGGACGACTCTTCGGCCCTGGCCCGTGTCGACGCACTGGTGACGGAGTACCTCGCCTTCCGGGCCACCCAGCTCCGATATCAGACCAGTGGTCTCATCACGGGCTATCAAACCCGGATCGCGGCGATCAAGGAGCAGGTCAACGCGCTGAACGAGCAGTACAACGCACTCAGCAGGCAGGGCTTGGCTGGTCAGAGTCAGGCATTCGAGATACTCGCCCAGCGCACCGAGCTGAACTCGCAGATCACGGCTATGCAGCAGGCAATTGAGGAATCTACGCTGCAGACCGACGCCGCCATCGCCTCGACCCACGTGATCGACTTCCCTCGCGTAGTACGACGGGAGGCCAAGAAGGCCATAGTCCTTGACGTCGGCTCCGGTCTCATCGCGGGCGCCGCCGTCGGCGTAGCGTTCGTGCTCTTCCGCGCTCTGACATCCGACCGAGTGCGCCGCCGAAATGATGTGGCGCTGGCCCTGGGCGCCCCCGTGCGATTCAGCGTCGCATCGAGGGGCCCCGCGGAACGCCGACTCGAACGCCTGCGGCAGCGCCTGTGGGCTCGCCGGTCATGGCGCGTGCGCGACCTGGATGCGTTGGTGTACGGCCTGGAGTCGGCGATCGTGTCGGGCATCCGCGTGCCAGGGTCGGCCAAGGGCGAACTCACCAAGGATGTTTCGGGGGCAGCGCCGTTTGCGGGGGCCACGAGCAGCCAGCGCGACGAAGGAGGCGCGTCCGCGGCACACCAGACAGCCCAGGGTCTGGCCGGCGCGCAGTCCGGTGATTGCAGCGAGACCGATGACGCCACCCGAGGGCTTGGGGTCAATCGGAGCGCGACCGACAAGCCTTGGCATGTGGAGCTTCAATTGCGGAGACGCTCGGGAGCAACGAAGCGAGTGGCCGTCGCCGCGATGGGAAACGCGCGGGCAGCTGCGGCCGTCATCGGGGGCCTGGCGACCCACCTTCGCGGTCTGGGCATGTCGGTCTTCCTCGTCGACCTCAGCGTGTCGGGGGCCCTCGACACGCAGGTTTCCCGGGCAGGCGATTTGGGCGATCGGGCGGAGTCGACCAAGCCGGCTCAGGCTGTCGATTTCGAGGGCGACCACAGATCTAGTGCGGTCGTAAGCGTGTTTCGGCCGACCAGCGTTCCGGGACTCGCACGATCCCCAGACGAGGACGCCCGCGCGGGCGGCGAAGATGTGCCGGTTGGTCACGTGCGACGGGTGACTTGGGAATCGGCCGACGTCGTCCTCGCCCTTGTCGAGGTCGATCCTGGCTTCGACTCCGAGAACCTTGGGTCATGGGTGGATCAGGTAGTTCCCCTCGTTACCGCCGGCCGGTCCACGGCGGAGTTGCTTGAGACCACGGCACAACTGATCCGCGCGGCCGGGCTCACGCTGCCCTTCGCCATGATGGTGGGCTCCGACGACTCAGACGAGAGTCTCGGACTGATGGATCCGTCCCAGGCCGAGCCGGCCGCTGCCACGAGCCAGATGTGACCGTTCCCACCGGGCTGAAGGCGCATCCAGATCGCGGCGCCCCCGGCCGCCGGCCGCCACTGCGGACTACTGCTGCGGAGGTCCCGAGGCTGGTGCTGCTGGCATGGGCAGCGCTGTTCTTCAACGTCCTCGCCCCCGCAGCCAGCGAGACTGTCATACCGGTCCCGCACTCGGTTGCCCAGCCGCTCGCGCAGGGCTCGCTGATTCTGGCTTTGGTCCTGGCGTTGCTCGCCAACCCAAGGATGGTCATACGACCCAATCTTTTCCTCGCTCTCCTGTCCGTGATGGCGGTCGAGGCCCTCATGGTGAGCCTGCACAACCAGTTCCCCATTGGATCGAACTACCGTGCCATTCGCCTCATCGGGTTCGTGATCTGCCTCTGGCTTATGACCCCCTGGTGGGGCCGAAAGGACATGGTGCTCCTGAGAGTCCACCGCCTCGTCATCTGGGGCGTGCTCGCCTCGGTAGTTCTGGGCGCCGCGCTCGCGCCCGGTAAGGCCTTCTCCTTCGATGGCAGGCTTTCGGGAACTCTGTGGCCTGTTCCGCCGCCGCAGGTAGCTCACTACGCTGCCGTCCTCCTTGGGACGTCAGCGATCCTGTGGATGTGCCGCGTCATCTCTGGGCGGCACTCGCTGCTCGCCATCTGTCTGCCGACGGCTCTCCTCGTCGCCACTCACACGCGGACTGCCCTGCTGGGTTTGATCGTCGGGCTGGTCGTCGCGTCCGCCAGCCTCTTCCTCGGCTACGCAAGGGTGCGACGAGCGTCCGGGTACGCCTTGGTGGTCGGGATCTTGGGAGGCGCCCTGTTCGCCCCGGCAATCGTGACCTGGGTCGCGCGTGGGCAATCGGCCGCGGATGCCATCCAGTTGACAGGCCGTACCAAGGTCTGGTCCGCCATCGCCGCCTCCGAGCGCTCTCGTCTCGGCGAGCTCTTCGGAGACGGTTTGTCGAACAAGTCGTTCGACGGACTACCGATCGACAGCAACTGGGTGGCTACCTACTTGGACCTTGGCTGGTTCGGCGTCGGCGTCCAGGTGACGCTTCTCCTCCTGCTACTCGTCCAGGCGGCAACCCACGTTCGGGGTGCACGCCGCGCGGTCGCCCTCTTTCTGACCGTCTACTGCATCGTGGCCTCGATCACCGAGACCGGGCTGGGCGATGCCTCGCCTTACCTCCTTGACCTCGTGGTGGCTGCGTCCCTGCTCGTGCCGGAGCCCCGGCCCCGGCCCCGGCCGACGTGAGAGGACCCAAGCGGCGCCTGGTCTCGGGGGCTGCGCAAGCGAGGCATCCGTTGCGTCGTTGCAGGGGCGCCTCTCCGTTCGGCCATCTGCATGGGCTCCCTTTTCCGGAGCGGATGGCAGAGTTGGCATTCAGGTGTGGCTGCGACCCCGCGCATGATGTCAGGACCGCCAAGCGCGCCGGTCCAGCGCGTGGGAAGCGCACATGGGTCACGTCGGTGGGGACCGTCGGGCAGCGACCCCGTGTCAGTGGCAGGCCTGACACCGATACCGGAGACCGGCGTGGCCCGCTGCGCTTGACGTCGTCGGCGCCCGGTGGCTTCGTCGCTCGGTGGCAGGCCCGGAGCCCTCGGCTCGCGCGGTTGGGCAGCCTGGCCGAGGGCCGGCTCACAGATTGTGCACACTCTGGCAGGATGAGGACCTAACATGGCTATGTCATTCCTATGGGGTGAGTCAGAGTGACGTGTCATAGGGCTCGGCTTAGCCGCGACGGGACCGTCATCGTGGACACCGAGGATGCCGGGGCCGTCAGCGATGTCGTTCCCGGATGGCGCCGTCGATGTTCGCACCTGGCTCCACACGGGAGCATCTCCGTTGCCGTGGTGACCCACAGGACCGGCGTAGCTCGCGTCCCCCATCCCCGGCGACGCTGCTCGCGGTCCCAAGGTCAACGGTGGCGTTCGTATCACGTTTCCGCGCGACGTCGGGCACAACCGCTGCCCGGTCTCGTCGGCTGGGCCAGGGCGCTGAGTATCGGCGACGGCTACATAACGGACATCGGACATCGGGAGGCCCCGGCGTGGGAACTACGCGAGCGACTCGGGCGAGGCGGCGCACGCCCCGGGGCCAGAGCATGGGCGCGCCGGAGCGTCGGACGACGGGCGACCCTCCCCTCATCATCGCAACGGTGGCTCGTCAGCGTGGGATCACTGGAGTGCACACGCATGTACGTCAGTTGCGCCACTACCTGGCTCGCACCGGGGGGTCGGCCGAGCAGCTGACTCCCCACAGCTGGGCCCGGGAGCCCCGACGTTGGCGTGGCCTGCTGCTCGTGCCGCTGTTCGGCGCACGGCTCGTCCTGGAGCGGGTGTACGGACCGGCCAACGTGTGGTGGTACCGACGTTCGCACGAGTTCTTCCTGAGGCTGGCCCTTCGACGTCGGCTGGCTCAGGAGGGGGCATGCATCGTGTACGCGCAGTGCCCGGTCTCTGCCAGAGCCGCCCTGGCGGCTCGTGTTCATAAGAATCAGCGGGTGGTGCTAGCCGTGCACTTCCGGATCTCCCAGGCCGACGAGTGGGCCGACAAGGGACAGATCGCGCGGGACGGTCGCGTCTACCGCCGGATCCGCGAGACCGAGCGTCAGGTTGTCCCCGAGGTCGACGGTCACGTGTTCGTCTCCTCGTGGGCACGCTCGGCGGTCAGGGCCTGGATGCCAGAGGTGGACCGGGTCCCTGGCATCGTCCTCAACAACTTCGTGCACGTCCCGCACGCCACCGCCACATCAGCGCGCGTGGGAGACCTGGTCACCGTGGGCAACCTGGAGGCGGTGAAGAACCATCGCTACCTGTTGCGCGTCGTGGCGGCCGCCAGGCAGGCGGGGCACGTCTACTCGTTGGATGTGTTCGGGGAGGGTGTTGAGCGATCCCGGCTACTCGCCCTAGCCGAGGAGCTGGGTCTGGGCGACCATGTTCGTCTGCACGGGTTCCAAAGCGACGTACAACAGAGGCTGCCCGGATACCGTGTGTACGTGCACGGGTCCTACTCCGAATCGTCGTCGTTGGCGATCATGGAGGCCATGGCCGTTGGGCTCCCCGTCGTTTCGACCACGGCTGGGGCACTCGGCGAGTTGTTCGACGACCCCGAGCAGGGCCGGTTTTGGCCTCTAGACGACCCAGACAGAGCGGCGCGCATCCTCATGGACCTTATGGCTTCCCCGGCCGAGCTCGAGCGCGCCGGACGCGCCGCCAGGGAGAAGTTCGTCCGGGAGTACGACGCCAATGTGGTGGCGCCCCGACTCCTCCGGTTCCTGCGCACGTCGTCACCCCGGACCTAAGCCACGCCCGAGGAGTCACCCCAGGGTGCGTGTCGGTGCGGAGACGGCGCCCGCGCTTGAGACCAATCGGCGATTAGTGGAAGTCGACGCCGGCGGTGCCCCTGCCGGGTGCTGGTACATGCCGCGGTGTGGAATGCGGTGAATTGTCGCTGGTGCGGCGGTGTCGTCGGTGACCGTTCGTAGTCATCCGCGTCGATTTCCGCCATTCCGCATGCGCGACCGGCCCTCGGCCCTATTCCATTGGGGAGCGCCCCGAGCGCGGGCCAGTCGATGCATGGCGACGGAGGATCACGATGGTTTCTCACCACTACCGGCGTCGCCGATGGGCACCCGCCCGGCGAGTGCGCCGTGTCGCCGCTGTCGCTGCGGCTGCGCTGGTGGGGGCAGTGCTAGTGCCCGTGCTGGCAAGCCCGGCGCTGTCGGTGTCGCCGTGTGGGCCGCCGGTGCTGAGTGTGATCGCTTGCGAGAATACGCTGCCGGGGGTTCCGCCGAGTGATTGGCAGATTTCCGGTTCGGGCGATCCGTCGATTCAGGGATTCGCGACGTCGATCAGTGTGGACGCGGGTGAGACGGTCTCGTTCAAGATTAAGACGCCCGCGAAGTCCTACCATTTCGACATCTTGCGGTTGGGGTACTACCAGGGCAACGGCGCCCGGAAGGTGGCTTCGGGGTTGAAGCCGTCGGCGACGTTGCCGCAGGTTCAGCCGTCGTGTTTGGCCGACTCGGATGCGACGGGCTTGATCGATTGCGGGAACTGGGCCGTGTCGGGGTCGTGGGCGGTGCCGTCGTCAGCGGTGTCGGGGGTCTATATCGCGCATCTGATTCGCGATGACACCGGTGGCTCCAGTCACATCGTGTTCGTGGTGCGGAACGATTCGGGTCATTCGGATCTGCTACTCCAGACCTCGGACGAGACGTGGGTGGCGTACAACAGCTACGGCGGGAACAGCATGTACACGTGCTCCGACAACTGCCCCGCTGGCAGCCCGCAGGCGTACAAGGGTGCGGCGAAGGTGTCGTACAACCGGCCGTTTCACACCGCAGACGACGATCAGGGTCGCAGCTGGCTGATGTACGCGGAGTACCCGATGATCCGGTTCTTAGAGGAGAATGGGTACGACGTCTCCTACACGAGCGGCGTCGATGTGGGCACTGTGGTCGGGGGGTCGCTGCTGACCAACCACAAGGCCTTCCTGTCGGTCGGGCATGACGAGTATTGGTCCGGCACGCAACGGGCCAATGTCGAGGCGGCGCGCGACAAGGGGCTGAATCTGGCGTTCTTCAGCGGCAACGAGGTGTTCTGGAAAACCCGGACCGAGGCGAGCATCGACGCCACGAGCACCGTAAACCGCACGCTGGTCTGCTATAAGGAGACGCACTACGACGGGCGGGTGGACCCGAAAGACGCGTCGACCTGGACCGGTACCTGGCAGGACCCGCGGTTCAGCCCGCCGGCGGATGGTGGCCGGCCACAGAATGCGCTGACCGGGCAGCTGTTCATGGTTAACTCGGGCACCACGGACATTACGGTGCCGGCCCAGTACGCCAAGCTGCGGTTGTGGCGTAACACGGCGGTGGCAGCTTTGAAGCCGGGGCAGACAGCGACGCTGGCCCCGGGCGCGGGGACCTTGGGCTATGAGTGGGACGTGGAGCCTGACAATGGTTTCCGTCCGGCCGGGTTGTTCGATTTGTCATCGACCACGTCGACAACAGCTGAGGTGTTCACGGACTACGGCAGCAACGTCAAGACCGGGATGACCGCCACCCATCACTTGTCGCTATATCGGGCGGACAGCGGGGCGTTGGTATTCGGCGCGGGCACCGTCCAGTGGTCTTGGGGGCTGGACAACCCGAATGGGCAGGCGGCGGATCCGACCATGCAGCAGGCAACGGTGAACCTGTTTGCGGACATGGGGGCGCAGCCGTATGCGCTGATCGCGGGTCTTACGACTGCCGCGGCGTCGACTGACACCAGCGCCCCTACCTCGACGATTAGTTTCCCGTCTGGCGGGGCGAACCTGTCCGATGGCAGCAAGGTCATCGCCGCTGGGACAGCGACGGATACGGGCGGAGTGGTCGCGGGGGTCGAGGTCTCCACCGACGGAGGTGAGACCTGGCATCCGGCGACCGGGACGACTAGCTGGACGTACAGCTGGGTGGCACACGGCCACCCGACTACCACCATCAAGTCCCGGGCGGTCGACGACAGTGGCAACATAGAGAGTCCGTCTGGCTCTGTGGTGGTCAACGTCGGGTGCCCGTGCTCGATCTGGGGCACCGACGTGACCCCGGGGACGATCAACTCCGGCAACGCCAGCGCGGTGGAGGTCGGGGTGAAGTTCAAGTCGGACGTGTCCGGGTCGATCACCGGGATCCGGTTCTACAAGGGCAGCACGAACACTGGCACGCACGTGGGGACGTTGTGGACGGCGGCGGGGGCGAAGCTGGCGTCGGCGACGTTCAGCGACGAGACGGCGTCGGGGTGGCAGCAGGTCAGCTTCGCCAGCCCCGTGGCGATCAACGCTAACGCCACGTACGTTGCGTCCTACTTCGCGCCGGTCGGGCACACCTCGCAGGATGAGGCGTATATGTACCCCCCCCCGTCCCCGGGGCCGGACGGCGACGGCACCGTCGACAGCCCTCCGCTGCACGCGCTACGTAACGCTAACGGCACCGTCAATGGGCTGTTCCGGAACAGCGGCACCAGTACTTTCCCCACGAACAGTTACAACGCCACCAACTACTGGGTCGACGTGATGTTCACTCCGAACTCTGGGCCAGCGTCCGCCCCGGCCGCTCCGTCGAACGTGACGGTTACCGCGGGGAACGCGTCGGCGTCGGTGAGTTGGACTGCTCCGTCGGACGGCGGCAGTTCGATCACCAGCTACACGATCACCCCGTATGTAGGTACCAGCGCGCGGACGCCGACTACGGTGACCGGTAGCCCACCGGCGACCACCGCCACGGTGACGGGGCTGACCAACGGCACCAGCTACACCTTCACCGTGTCGGCGTCGAACTCCGTCGGCACCGGGCCTGCGTCGGCGGCGTCGAAAGCCGTCACCCCCTCGTCGACGAGTTGCTTTGCTTGCACGATCTGGCCGTCTACGGCGACGCCGGCGAACCCGAGCATCCCGGATAGCTCGTCGGTTGAGCTTGGGGTGAAGTTCAAGTCGGACGTGTCCGGGTCGATCACCGGGATCCGGTTCTACAAGGGCAGCACGAACACTGGCACGCACGTGGGGACGTTGTGGACGGCGGCGGGGGCGAAGCTGGCGTCGGCGACGTTCAGCGACGAGACCGCGTCGGGGTGGCAGCAGGTCAGCTTCGCCAGCCCGGTGGCGATCACCGCGGGGACCGTCTACGTGGCGTCCTACTTCGCGCCGGTCGGGAACTACGCCGCCAACGACGGTGGCTTCACTTCAGCCGGGGTGGACAGCCCACCGCTGCACGCGCTCAAGGATGGGGTCAGCGGCGGCAATGGTGTGTACGCCTACGGCAGCACCAGTACTTTCCCCACGAACAGTTACAACGCCACCAACTACTGGGTCGACGTCGTGTTCGCCGGATCGCTGTCCGCCCCGGCCGCTCCGTCGAACGTGACGGTTACCGCGGGGAACGCGTCGGCGTCGGTGAGTTGGACTGCTCCGTCGGACGGCGGCAGTTCGATCACCAGCTACACGATCACCCCGTATGTAGGTACCAGCGCGCGGACGCCGACTACGGTGACCGGTAGCCCACCGGCGACCACCGCCACGGTGACGGGGCTGACCAACGGCACCAGCTACACCTTCACCGTGTCGGCGTCGAACTCCGTCGGCACCGGGCCTGCGTCGGCGGCGTCGAAAGCCGTCACCCCGGCAGCAGCGTCCGCCCCGGCCGCTCCGTCGAACGTGACGGTTACCGCGGGGAACGCGTCGGCGTCGGTGAGTTGGACTGCTCCGTCGGACGGCGGCAGTTCGATCACCAGCTACACGATCACCCCGTATGTAGGTACCAGCGCGCGGACGCCGACTACGGTGACCGGTAGCCCACCGGCGACCACCGCCACGGTGACGGGGCTGACCAACGGCACCAGCTACACCTTCACCGTGTCGGCGTCGAACTCCGTCGGCACCGGGCCTGCGTCGGCGGCGTCGAAAGCCGTCACCCCCTCGTCGACGAGTTGCTTTGCTTGCACGATCTGGCCGTCTACGGCGACGCCGGCGAACCCGAGCATCCCGGATAGCTCGTCGGTTGAGCTTGGGGTGAAGTTCAAGTCGGACGTGTCCGGGTCGATCACCGGGATCCGGTTCTACAAGGGCAGCACGAACACTGGCACGCACGTGGGGACGTTGTGGACGGCGGCGGGGGCGAAGCTGGCGTCGGCGACGTTCAGCGACGAGACCGCGTCGGGGTGGCAGCAGGTCAGCTTCGCCAGCCCGGTGGCGATCACCGCGGGGACCGTCTACGTGGCGTCCTACTTCGCGCCGGTCGGGAACTACGCCGCCAACGGCGGTGGCTTCACTTCAGCCGGGGTGGACAGCCCACCGCTGCACGCGCTCAAGGATGGGGTCAGCGGCGGCAATGGTGTGTACGCCTACGGCAGCACCAGTACTTTCCCCACGAACAGTTACAACGCCACCAACTACTGGGTCGACGTCGTGTTCGCCGGATCGCTGTCCGCCCCGGCCGCTCCGTCGAACGTGACGGTTACCGCGGGGAACGCGTCGGCGTCGGTGAGTTGGACTGCTCCGTCGGACGGCGGCAGTTCGATCACCAGCTACACGATCACCCCGTATGTAGGTACCAGCGCGCGGACGCCGACTACGGTGACCGGTAGCCCACCGGCGACCACCGCCACGGTGACGGGGCTGACCAACGGCACCAGCTACACCTTCACCGTGTCGGCGTCGAACTCCGTCGGCACCGGGCCTGCGTCGGCGGCGTCGAAAGCCGTCACCCCCTCGTCGACGAGTTGCTTTGCTTGCACGATCTGGCCGTCTACGGCGACGCCGGCGAACCCGAGCATCCCGGATAGCTCGTCGGTTGAGCTTGGGGTGAAGTTCAAGTCGGACGTGTCCGGGTCGATCACCGGGATCCGGTTCTACAAGGGCAGCACGAACACTGGCACGCACGTGGGGACGTTGTGGACGGCGGCGGGGGCGAAGCTGGCGTCGGCGACGTTCAGCGACGAGACCGCGTCGGGGTGGCAGCAGGTCAGCTTCGCCAGCCCGGTGGCGATCACCGCGGGGACCGTCTACGTGGCGTCCTACTTCGCGCCGGTCGGGAACTACGCCGCCAACGACGGTGGCTTCACTTCAGCCGGGGTGGACAGCCCACCGCTGCACGCGCTCAAGGATGGGGTCAGCGGCGGCAATGGTGTGTACGCCTACGGCAGCACCAGTACTTTCCCCACGAACAGTTACAACGCCACCAACTACTGGGTCGACGTCGTGTTCGCCGGCTAGTTGTCCGCCTGCAAGCACGCCGACGGCATTCTTTAGGGAGGCCGCCGGTATCGCGGCGTCTCCCAGCCACTCTACTTCTAGGGCACCTAGGGCGGGCCAACTCGTTCACGGTGTGCAGGTGCCGTGGGCAGCCCTGGGGACAGCTGGGACTGGACGAACCCGATCGATAGTACTAAAGGGCTACGAGGGGGCAGTTTGTGAGCCGACCAGGTGTACTGCTCGACAGGGACGGCACGATCATTGTCGACAGCGGCTACGTCGGGTCGGTCGACCGCGTCCAGTTCGTGGACGGTGCCATCGACGCGATCGCGGCGCTCAACCGGGCCGGCCTACCCGTGGCTGTGGTGACGAACCAGGCCGGGGTCGCCCGCGGCCACTACGGCATAGAGGACGTCCAGCAGGTGCACAAACACATGATGGCTGAGCTCGCAAGTCAGGGTGCGCACGTCGACCTCTGGCTGTTCTGCCCGTACCACCCAGATGGCATCGTCGAGGCGTTCACCCGGGCGAGCTCGGACCGCAAGCCAGGCCCGGGGATGGCCTTGGCGGCGGCACAGGCTCTTGACCTGAACCTCAGCGCATCCTATGTGGTGGGGGACGCGGCCGCGGACGTCGGCCTCGCCCGGGCCGTGGGCGCGCGCCCGCTGTACGTCGGCGCCTCCGCCCTGCCCGATGTCGACGTCATGTCATTCGCAGACCTCGCAGGCGCCGTCCGGTTCATTGTAGACGACCACGCGGGCTTCTCAAGGAGCGAACTGCCGTCGTTCCCTGCGCGGCAGTTCCACGATGGTGGATCGTTTGGCAGCGCCTATACCGCCGAACTCGCGCGCGCCCTCGGCGGTATAGATCTCGCCCAGCTCACTCGCGCCGCCGACCTCCTCAATGCAGCCCACGATCGTGACGCCGCGGTGTTCGCCTGCGGTAACGGGGGCTCGGCGTCCATCGCCAACCACCTACAGTGCGACCACGTGAAGGGGGTGCGCAACGGGACGGATCTCAGGACACGCGTGTTTAGTCTCAGTACGAACATCGAGCTGTTCAGTGCCATCGCCAATGATCACGGCTACGACTCGGTGTTCAAGTACCAGCTGCAGTCCTTGGCCCGGCCGGGTGATGTGCTCATTGCGGTGTCATCGTCCGGCCGATCACCCAACGTCGTTCGAGCGCTGGAGTGGGCCGAAGCGCACGCGATGCGGACCGTTACCCTGACCGGGTTCTCGGGCGGACCTGCCCGCGAGCTGGCGACGGTGCCCGTCCACATCGACTCCGACAACTACGGAGTCGTCGAGGACGCCCACCAGGCATGCATGCACCTACTCGCCCAGTATGTTCGCCAGTCGCGGATGACGGCTGATGCCGTCGCCGCAGAGACCTTTTGAGGGTCCCATGCGCGTTGCGATCAATCTGCTGACCGACGATCCCGCGAACCCGTCGGGCGCCCACTGGTTCTGGACCCGGGTCATTCCCGAGATGGCCAAGCTGCTCAGCGACGGCGAGGAGTTCCACCTGCTGGTGAGCCCCACATCTCGGCCGACGCACTCCGGCTACGGGCCGAATGTCCACTACATCACCTTTCCCTGGTCGAACGAGAACCCGCCGCGGAGGACCCTGAGCGAGCATTTGTACGCACCGATCCGCCTCCCCCGTTCGAAGATCGACGTGTTCAGCACTCTGATAGCGCCGATCGTCAAGCCGGCGCCGTCGCTCGTCGTCCACTTCAAGACGATGCACGCGTACACCGCACCAGAGGCACTGCGGCGATCCGCGCGGATGTATCGGCAGATGAGCTACCCCCGGACCGCCAAGGTCGCCGATGCCATCATCATCAACTCGGAGAGCCTGCGGAGCGAGGTGCACCGCTACCTGGATGTGGACCCGGCGAAGCTGCACCTGATCCCGGAGGCGGTCGACCATGACGTGTTCCTTCCCGGTGATCGGGAGGAGGCGTGGCATCACGTCGCGACGAGACATGGCATGACCAAGCCCTTCGTCCTGTTCGTGTCTTCGTTGTGGCCGTACAAGAACTGCGCCGGCCTGCTGCGCGCGTTCGCCGCGGCGAAGGCCGAGCTCGGCGACCGGCAGCTCGCCGTCGTGGGCCCCGGTCGCGACGTCGAGTACGTCAGCGAGCTTCGAGCGTTGGCCGGCGAGCTGGGCATCTCCGACGACGTCGTGTGGGTGGGGGGCGTGCCGCTCGAAGAGACCGTCCACTTCTACCGAGCTGCGGACGCCTTCGTGTACCCATCGTTCAACGAGACGTTTGGGCTGCCGATCCTGGAGGCCATGGCATGCGGCTGCCCGGTGGTCACGTCGGACACCAGCGCCATGCCGGAGACGGCCGGAGGTGCCGCCCTGCTGGCCGACCCCAACGATCCCGGTGCGTTGGCGGACGCCATCGTGAAGGCCTGTGGACCGGAAAGCGAGTGTCTGCGCCTTGCCGGCCCTCGGCGGGCCGCTCAGTTCACCTGGAGGGCCACTGCTGAGAGCACGCTGGCCGTCTACCGAGACGTCTACGCTCGATGCTCGCCGGAGGGTGTCCGACGGTGAGGATTCTCGTCACCGGCGGCGCCGGGTTCATCGGCTCTCACACCTGCGATCGCCTCGTCGGCCAAGGCCATCACGTCATCGTTCTGGACGCGCTCACGGAACCCGTGCACCGGAACGGCAAGCCGGACTACATGACGCCGGGGGCTGAGCTGTACGTCGGGGACGTCCGCAACCGCGAGTTGGTGGCCAACCTGCTGCGTCGGGTGGACGCGGTGTACCACCTCGCGGCCCACCAGGACTACCTGCCGGACTTCGCCCGGTTCACCGACGTCAACGTCACTTCAACCGCGATGCTGTACGAGATCGCCGTGGCAGAGAGGCTAGATCTCAGCCGCATCGTGGTGGCGTCGTCTCAGTCGGCAATGGGGGAGGGTCTGTACTTCTGCGTCGAGCACGGTGAGCAGACGCCCGATATCCGGACAGAAGCCGCGCTGGAAGAGGCGCGCTGGGAGGTGACCTGTCCATCCTGTGGCGGGCCGTTGGCGATGCAGCACACCCCGGAGCGCATCGCGAATCCGCAGAATCCGTATGGCATGTCGAAGTACGCGGAGGAAGTCTTGGCGATCAACCTCGGGAAGCGGTACGGGATCCCGACGGTAGCCCTGCGCTACAGCATCGTTCAGGGGCCGCGCCAGTCGGTGTACAACGCGTACTCCGGTGCCTGCCGAATCTTCAACCTTCACTACCTCCTTGACAGCGCGCCCACTCTGTACGAAGACGGGCTGGCTATCCGTGACTACGTGAACATCCATGACGTCGTCGATGCCAACCTGCTTGCGCTCACCAATGAGCAGGCGGTAGGCCAGGTCTTCAACGTGGGCGGCGGGACCGGGTACACGACGCAAGAGTTTGCGGATGTCGTCCGCCTCCACTACGGCTCCGATTTGGCTGCTCGGATCAGCGGCGAGTACCGTTTCGGCGACACCCGGCACATTATCTCCAACATCGACGCCCTCAAGGAGCTCGGCTGGGTTCCGAGGCGTACTCCCGCGGAGTCGGTGGCCGAGTATGCGGCGTGGCTTGAGGGAACGGCCGGACTCGACACCATCCTAGCCGAGGCGGACGCGAAGATGCGGGCGCTGGGCGTGGTGCGGAAGGCATCTGGATGAAGGCGTTCCTGCTGGCCGCGGGTCTCGGCACCCGGCTGCGCCCTCTCACCGACAGCATGCCGAAGTGTCTGCTGCAGATCGGCGGCACATCACTGCTGGACATCTGGCTCGATGCCCTAGCCAAGGCCGGAGTCGATGAGGTGCTCGTGAACACTCACCACCTCGCTCACCTCGTCTATGCACACGTCGCCAGGCGCGTTGGACCGCCAGTGGTGCACCTGACGCAGGAGCCGAATTTGCTCGGCAGCGCGGGAACGCTGCAGGCCAACCGTGACTTCGTCGCGGGGGAGGAGACGTTTCTCGTGGTCAATGCCGACAATCTCACCGACTTCGACCTCGGCGTGCTCATCGACGAGCACCGGGCCAGCGGTGCGATCGCCACCTTGTCCGTCTTCCGGGCATCGCGACCGTCGGAGTGCGGCATCGTAGAGGTCGAGGACGGCACGGTCGTGGGTTTCGTCGAGAAGCCGACGGATCCAGTGAGCAACCTGGCCAATGCCGGGATGTATGCCTTCCATCCCGCTGTGCTCGACGAGATCACCGGGCACCTGCCCATGGACATCGGGTACAACCTGCTGCCCCGGCTCGTGGGCAGTGCTCGGGCAGTGCCGCTGGATGACTGCTACTTCATCGACGTCGGCACTCCGACCGCGCTAGAACGATCTCGGGCCGAGTGGGAAGGCGGGCGTACGAGGTGATCGTTACTCAGACTCCTCTTCGGATCGGCCTCGTCGGAGGAGGAACGGACCTCCCTGACTTCTACCGTGAGCACGGTGGTCGCGTTCTCAACGCTGCCATCGACAAGTACGTGTACGTCATCGTCAAGCAGCGGTTCGACGATGAGATCTACGTGAACTACTCGCAGAAGGAGATCGTCTCGCGGGCGCATGACCTGCAGCACGAGCTTGTGCGGGAGGCCATGCACATGGCGGGCGTCAGAGGCGGGGTGGAGATCACCACGTTGGCCGACATCCCGTCGGCCGGGTCTGGTCTGGGTTCGTCGTCGTCGGTGACCGTCGGACTGCTGCACGCGCTGTTCGCCTATCAGGGGCATCAGGTGTCGGCGGAGGAACTCGCCGAGCGGGCGTGCGCCATCGAGATCGATCGCTGTCGCAAGCCGATCGGTAAGCAGGACCAGTATGCGGCCGCGTACGGCGGCATCTGTGACATCCATTTTGGCCTCGGCGACCGAGTCCTCGTTGACCAGATAAGGTTGTTGCCATCGGAGCGCAGGCATGTGCAGGATGAGCTGCTGCTGTTCTTCACCGGAATCACGCGCAGCGCGAATACTATCCTCGGGGAGCAGACGGCGAATATTGGCGACCGGCTTCCACAACTTTCGCAACTCCGTGACCTCGCGGGAGAGGCCGCGGATGGTTTGCGCGCTGGTGATCGCGACGCTCTTGGCGCCGCGCTAAACAAGAGCTGGGAGGCGAAGCGGGCGCTGGCCTCAGGGGTATCGAACTCGCAGATCGACGAGGCAGTAGAGTCGGTGCTCACCGCCGGTGCGACCGGCGCGAAGGTGACGGGCGCCGGCGGAGGTGGCTTCTTGCTGGTCGTGTGCCCGCTCGAGAACCAGCGAGCGGCGCGTGAAAGCCTCGCATACATGCAGGAGCTTCCGATCAAACTGGAACCGCTTGGCTCCCGAGTGATCTTCAACGTGCACCGTGACATCTGGAGCTAACTGATGCCCGAGGCGGGAGAGACGAACCACAAGAGAGATCTCTCGATTCCGAAGGGCACACCCGCCCAGATGGCGGGGGACGATCGTCGTCAGGCTCGGGCGGATCGAACTCCTCGGGATGGGTATCCCAGCCGGCTTCCTGCTCGTGCTAGGTGATGCGGCGACAACAGGTACTCAGATCGCGAGCGAGGCGCGCAAGGCGACCTCATCGCCAGTGCAGCGACCGAGTGCGTGCTGACCCGGCCAGTGCAACAGTTCAGTGCAGGTCAACCTCGCGATCTGGCCGGCCAGACGCGAGTGAATCGATGAGCTAGTAGGCGCCGGAGCCTCGGGCGACCGCGAGAACGGTCTTGGCCATGATCGCGAGATCGAGGCCCAGTGACCAGTTCTCGACGTAGAAGAGGTCCAGCCGAACCGACTCGTCCCACGACAGGTCCGAGCGGCCGCTGACCTGCCACAGCCCCGTCACACCGGGTTTGACGATCAGTCGACGCCGGAGCTGAAGGGGATACTCACTGACCTCACTGGGAAGGGGAGGACGCGGCCCGACCAGGGACATGCGCCCCCACAGCACGTCGAGCAGCTGCGGTAGCTCGTCCAGCGAGAACCGTCGCAGCCACCGCCCGACCGAGGTGATCCGAGGGTCGTCTCTCATCTTGAACAGAAGTCCGTCGCGCTCGTTGTGCTGTTGCAGCTCGCCCAGCCGCTCTTCGGCGTCCACGTACATCGTGCGGAACTTGTGCATGACGAACGGGACGCCGTGGGTCCCCACTCGGACTTGCCGGAAGAAGACCGGACCCCGAGACGTCAGCCGGACGGACAGCGCCACGGCTGCGAGCAAGGGCGACAGCAGCACCATGGCGAGAATTGCGCCCACCCGGTCGGTCGCCCCCTTGACGAACCGTCGTACGCCAGTGAAGTCGGGCTCCTCCACGTTGATCAGGGGCAGGCCGGCCACCGGCTGGAAGTGGATCCGCGGCCCGGAGACGTCGATCAGTCGGGGCGCGACAAGCAACGACACGCCGCTGCCCTCCAGGTCCCACGACAGTTGACGTAGATCCGTCTGCGAGACGTCCGACCACGCAGCGACGGCGATCGTGTCCGCCCCCGAGCGGACGAGGGCAGAGACGATCGAGTCGGAGGCGCCGAGCACGGGAACGCCTTCGACCAGTCCGGGTCCCGCACCGTCGACGCAGGCCGCAACGACGGCGAAACCGGCGTGCGACTCGCGGCTCACGGTCCGGATCAGCTCGGCAACCGAGCGCTCACGTCCGACCACCAGCACGTGGCGCAGACAGGACCCGTTGCGGCGGAGATGGTGGAGCCCCTGTCGACAGCCGAAATGGACGATGAGGGAGAGCGTGATGGCCAGCGACCACACGACGGCGACTGTCTGCTGGGCGAGGTCTGCGATGAAGACGTACCCGAACGACCCGATCACCGCGAGCAGCACAACGGAGGAGGTGAACAGGTGCCGGTACTCGTCGGCGCCAGCTCCGACGAACCGGTACTCATAGGTCCGGCCCAGTGCCAGCACGATGACCCACACGAACGGGAATGCCGCGGCGAGCCATGGGCTGGTCCCGGGCAGGTTCCCAACCTCGATCGCAACCGGCCCGGCCAGCGCCGCGGCGAGCAGGTCGAGGACCAGCACGGTCGCTGTGTAGCGCCTCACCCAGGCGGGCGTCACTCGGCGGATCGGCTGCTGGGGGTGGGCGTAGTCGCGGACGCCGTTCGGTTGGCTGTGCCCTACGTCATCCCGCGTGATGAGAGCGAGTTGGTTGGGCGAGCGGTGTACGGCAGTGGACTCGCCCGGCTCCGGCTCGGTGTCTATCGGAGGTGGTCCGGGACGCTGCGGCGCTGGCACCAGGCTGCGTCGGCCGGTGATGTCGATGAGCCGGCCAGTAGTGCCCCGCCTGGGATGGGGGTAGACGTCAACCGGCCGCGGCAGGCCGTCGCCGCTCCCCTTGCCACGTGCGATACGCATCGAGAGCACAACCGCCAATGAGCAGTCCTTCGTGACGACCCTGGGCTTTCGGGTCTCCTCCTGAAGAACCCACGGCGCGGCCGCGTGATACCGATCCGCCCAGCCACCTCGGAGCGTGTTCAGGCGGCCACGGACGGTGCCGAAGTGGGGCCGCGGGGGGTCAGGGGAGACCGAGCAGTCGTCTCGCGTTTCCGGCGTACAACGCCGGGAGAAGGCGCGGCGCGAGCGCGCAACCGTAGATGGACCACCGACCCTGAGGTGGGATCTTTTCGTCGGTGTAAGGGAAATGGTCGTCATCGGTCTCCAGGAACCGGTAGTACCGCCGGTACGGGTCCTCGCTCGGGGGGAAGGCATCCGATCCGAACAGCACCCGGTCGGGGAACCGCTCGACGAACCGACGGAAGGTGCGCGGCTGGCGTCCGATCTCGCCGAGCCGCCCGGCGAGGTCGACGTGCCAGTTAGGGTGTCGCGCCAGCATCCGGCCCACTTGGTCGAGGTTCTCGGCCCAGCAGCCGACATGTGCGCCGATGAAGGTCGTTCCCGGGCAGGCTCCTACCAGGCGGTCGAGGCTGGTGATCAGCTCGGCGAACGACGGGAGCCCTTCCCGGCCGAACCACCACTCCGGTTGTGCGCTCAGCTCGTCGAGGCGCTCGTTCGACTCATCCAGCGGATCGAAGAACGCCACCGGGTCGGCGGTGTGGATGAGGACCGGCAGGCCCAGATCGCCGGCAGTGCGCAGGACCGACACCACTCGTGGGTCGTCCGGCTGCACCAGGGCACCGGCGGAGTCGCGGACGGTGAGCCCGAGGTCCTTCCAGACCTTGACGCCGCGAGCGCCGCGAGCGGCCGACTCGGCGAGCTCGGTCTGCAGGCCGGACACGACCGAACCGCGCATGTCGCGGTCCGCGAGCCGGTCCCAGTCAACGTGACAGAACGTGAGGAAACGACCCGGGTGGGCAGCGTCATACCGGGCGACGTTCTCGGTGAGCTCGGCACCCCACCGCCCGTCGAGGTTCACCATCGTCGCCACGTCGACGGAGTCCATCAGCCTGAGGAGGGCGCCGACGTCGGAGACCAGCCAGGTGCCGTCCTGGCTCAGCCACCGGCCCAGGTGGTTGTGGACGTCGACGACGGGTAACGCCGGTCGACCAGCCTCGGTCCTGGGCGTGGTCAGCTGCGCCCGTGGCCGCCAGTCGGACAGCGGGATCCGGTTTGGAGTGGGATCTCGCGAACTGATGGCAGTACTCAGCGCGCCATCCGGAGTGCGCGCCGCAAGTCGCCGGTGGAGGCATCGAAGACCTCGGTCATTCGTCCGAGTCGCTCGTTCAGTCGCGCGTACACCGGTCCCACTTTCGCCGTCAAAGACGCGATCTCGGCCGCGTAGTCACCCGAGGCGGTGAAGCCGTCGTCGATCTTGCCCGCGATCGAGTGGTACTCCTGCCACACGTCGACGTAGGGCGCGAGATGAGCCTGGCCACCCCACTGGAGGGCGTCGAAGCCGGGGTCGTGTCGCTCCAGCTCGGCGGTGTAGGTCTCGTACGCAAACCGGCGACCGGCACTCGTGAGTCCCGTCCGACGCACGAGGTCGAGCGCCGCGACCGGGTTGCCAGCACCGAGCGCATCGATCGCCAGCTGCATGCGCGTGGCGTCTCGCTGAACCTGCTGGTGCGGGAAGATGTACTGGTCGAAGATGTCGAGCGCGACCAGCTCCCGCAGCACGCGCCGTTCGGCACCCATCATCAGGGAGCCGACGCGCCGTAGCGCCTTCACGGGGCCGGCTGCCAAGCGGTCCTCCAGCGCCTGCGCTGCCTCGCGGAATCGTGCCACCGCCGCTTCCAGGCCGTCCTGCGCTCCCTGGTCAGCCCCCGGCAGGTCGCGGACGGTCTTGCCATCGACGACGAATGCGATACGCATCGCTGCCTCCTCCGCGCGCAGGACGAAGTCGAGGATGGGCAGTGACGAGCGGTCGTGGTCGACCCAGATGTCGTTGATGACCTCGAGGTTCAGCCGCAGGTAGCCGAAGTCAACCGCGGACAGGACGTCGAAGTTCGTGTGGTAGTTGCGGGTGAGGTACTGGGTCCCAACGGTGTTGAAGTACAGGCCAGGTATCCCGGCCGCGGTCAGCGTGAAGTGGTCGGCGTTCGCCCATACCACATTGTCGTAGATGGCTCCGTACGGAGTACGTGTCGGGTCCGCCAACAGCTTCGTCTTGGCATGTTCGAGCAGCTCTGAGTGAGTACGGATCAGAAGGCGTTCCTGGGGGTCACCGGTCCCGAGGAGCTCGAAGTCCAAGGTGAGGATCGCCCGTCGCTGCCACTTGGGGTTCTGATGGGTGACGGCGTACCAGCAGCCGATGAGCCACTCGTAGTACGCATCTGTATACCCGTACTCCTCGTTCGTGCTCGCGAGGAAGAGCAGTGTCCGCCGTGACCGGAACCCGGTGTCCCGAATCGCCTTCGCGATGCCGAGCATCGCCGCGATTGCCGTTGCATCGTCGGCCGCGCCCCGGAACCACGCGTCATGGTGACCCGTGAAGATGACGTACTCGTCCGCCCGGTCGGTGCCGGGGATCGCGCCGAGCACGTTGTAGCCCACGCCGCCGTCCCTGGCCCGCGTCAGCTCGACGTTGGAGATGAGCGTTGCCACCGTCGGCCCGGCGGCGATACGAGCCCGAAGGTCGTTGGCCGCGGTCCGGGTGACGAAGACGAACGGGACCCAGTCGTCGTTGTAGGTCCCGTCGAACGACAGCAGCCCGTCGTCGCGCTTGTTGTAGAAGGCACCCGCTGACGTGGTACCGGTGTAGAAGATGACTGCGAGAGCACCCTCGAGGGTGGCTTGGTGGCCGTGGCGGTTCACCCAGAAGTCGCCGAACTGCCAGTCGACCAGAACGATCTTCCCGGTGGCGTCGATCCCCTCGTAGTCGGCGGCAAAGCCGGTCCCGATGTCGATCACTTCCGCGGTGATGCCGCCGGGCGCGGTTCCCGGTACACCGCCCCAGGAGCTGGCCTCGAACACGGTGGCGCCTCCGTCGACAGACACGCTGGCGCCGTTGAACACCCAGCGGTCGATGGGGACGGGGAGCTTGGCCACCTTCTTCATGCCGACGCGCTTCATCTCGGCGGCGATCCAGTCAACCGCTTGGAGGTTGGCGGGAGAGCCGCCCGGGCGCCACCCGCTCGGGGTGTCACCGAACGCAACCAGAGAGGCGGTGACGTGCTGGAGGTAGTCCTCGTCAAGGGCGGTGTTGAGCGACTCGGCGTCACCTCGGTAGGGCGATCCGCGCCCGTCGCGGTCCCCTGAGGCCATGGCCGGACCGCTGAGTGCGGCCGCTCCTGCCACCCCCAACGCCCCTCCGACGAAGCTCCGTCGTGACAGCCTTCCGGCCATGACCGACTCGAGCCGCTGGCTGAGGCCAACGGGCTCCGCGGGG
Source organism: uncultured Actinomycetota bacterium (assembly GCA_963848085.1). Classification (GTDB taxonomy): domain Bacteria; phylum Actinomycetota; class Actinomycetes; order JAHEKZ01; family JAHEKZ01; genus CAWKCE01. The sequence goes on along the minus strand of CAWKCE010000005.1, from coordinate 397,276 downwards.
TCGTCCGGATCCGGCGCGTCGGTGCCATGCGCCAGGATGAGACTGGCATCAGCCATACGATGCGCGCGGTTCAGGTCGGAGTCGTCGATTGCGGGCACTGCGGCCTCCCAGGGTTGGCCGCGGCCCCCAACCACTGCCTCGACGGCAGACGCGTCACGGCGCTTGGGTTTCGCTCGACGCTAGCCAGGGGGGTGCGGGGCGTCAAGGCTCGTTCCCCCGGCTCCATGGCCGTATCGCGGGTACCTTCGCTGGCTGATGGGCATCACCGGTGAGAGCGAGAACGCGCGGCCGCGGGGCCTGGGTGCGACCGTGTGGCTTGTCGCGACAGTCGTGGTGGTCGTTCTCCTCTCGGTCTCCGGACGCTACGGCTTCCACCGCGACGAGCTGTACTTCCTGATGGCCGGCAGACACCTCGACTGGGGCTTCGTCGACCAACCACCGCTCACACCGCTGGTCGCCAGGCTGGCGGAGCTCGTCGGCGGGACGTCGCCAGCCGCGCTTCGGGTCCTGCCCGCACTGGCGGTCGGTGGGGTGGTAGTCCTCGCTGCCGCGATGGCGCGCCGGTTCGGTGGTGGTGCGCGCGCCCAGGGCTACTCCGCAGCTGCAGCGGGGGGAGCGGGAGTGGTTCTCGCAGTCGGGCATCTGTTGAGCACGGCGACGTTCGACCTGCTGCTGTGGACGGTTGCGACCTGGGTGCTGGTACGCATTCTGGACGACGGCGACCCTCGGTGGTGGCTGGCGTTCGGTGCCACGGTGGGTGTCGGCATGCAGAACAAGTTCCTCATCGGGGTGTTCGCCGTTGTTGTCGTGTTGTCGCTGGTGGTGACGACTGGTCGTCGGGTGCTTCGTGGGTGGTGGCCCGTGTCGGGTGGGGCGGTTGCCATTGTCCTCGCGGCGCCGACGTTGGTGTGGCAGGCGACGAACGGCTTTCCTCAGCTCGACGTTGCGCGCAGCCTTGCCGAACGTAGCGACGGGCCGGTTGCCTTCATCCTCCTGCAGGTCGGTTTGCTGTCGATCGTGCTGACGCTGCCAGCGGCGGTTGGGCTCTGGCGCTTGTTGCGCTCCCCGTCTCTGGCGCGGTGGCGACCGATCGGTGTGGTGTTTGTCGCTTTGCTCGTGCTGTTCCTTGTGACGGGAGGGAAGGCGTACTACGTCGCGCCCATGTACCCCGTGCTTCTGGCGGCTGGTGCGCTCTGGTTCGAGGGCCTCGGGCGGGCCTCGCGTCGCATCATGGGGGTGACGACGGCGGTCGGGATCGGCGTGGGAATGCTCGTGGCCCTGCCGCTCCTCCCGCCGTCGCAGATGTCCACCCTGGATGCCACCGGTGAGCTCGGCGAGACCGTGGGCTGGCCTGAGCTGGTCGACCAGGTGACTGCCGTCTACGACTCCATCCCGGCTGACCGGCGCACCGACGTCGCGATCTTCACCGGCTCCTACGGGGAGGCTGGCGCGATCGACGTCCTCGGTCCCGCGAGTGGGCTACCCGGGGCGAGCAGCGGTCACAACTCCTACTGGCTATGGGGACCTCCGACCAGTCATGGCGCGGTAATCGGGGTGGGAGAGGTGGGTGACGTTCTCCGCCGTATCTGTCCAGAGACCGCTGAGGTCGGTCGGATCGACAACCCCTACGGCGTCGAGAACGAGGAAGCCGGCCTGCCCCTGTTCCTATGCCTTGACCCCGATGGTCAGCTGTCGCAGATCTGGGACGACGTGCGTCACTACAACTGATCGGACGCTTCCGCCCTCAGTGCTTGGCGCTGCGCACCGTTGTCCAGGAAGTTCCCGGGGTCGAGCCACTCCTCGAAGGCGACGCGAAGATGTGGCCACTCGTCGTCGGTCACCGAGAACCACGCGGTGTCGCGGTTGTGGCCCTTGACCACCATGCTGTTGCGGAAGATGCCTTCGAACCGGAAGCCGAGTCGTCGGGCTGCGGTCATGGACTTCGCGTTCCGCGAATTGCACTTCCACTCGTAGCGCCGGTAGCCGAGGTCGTCGAACGCGCGACGCATCATCAGGTACATGGCCTCGGATCCACCTCGGCTGCGTTGGAGGAGGGGCGAGTAGTGGATGTTGCCCACCTCCATGGAGCCCGCTTCCGGGGCGATCCGTAGGTAGCTGGCCACCCCCACCGCTCGACCAGAAGCGGCGTCCAGCACGGCATAGAACATGGGGTCGGCCAGCGCGGCCATCCGGCGCAGCCACTCGAGGTAGTCGTCCACCAGGTCGAACGGGCCGTACGGGAGGTAGGTCCAGTTCGAACCCTCGGCGTCGACCCCGTTGGCCTCAAACAGTGGCTCGCCATGCGCCTCCGGATCGAGGCGGACCACGTGGCAGTAGCGGCCGATCATCGGCTCGGGCGTCGGCGTGGCGGCCCCCGTCCATCCCGGGACGGGCGCACCGACCGGCTGGCCGAGGTGGTTCACGTGGTCAGGCATCGGGCGCAGCGTAACGAGCCGGCCGTTGGTCTGGCGGCGCCGAGCGGAAGGCCGACGGGATGGGCCGGGTTAGAACGGAGAAGCGGGCCGGGCGCAGCGCCCGGAGGCTGGCTCGACGCCGGCCGCGTGGCGTCCAGACGGCGGAGGAGGTCCGATGGCGAAGAGCCGACTTCGACTCGCCCTGCCGGTGGCAGCCGCCCTGCTGACCACTGCGTGCGGGGTCGGCGGGTCCGGGAACGAGGCCGGGGCGCCGGCCGGCCCGTCGCCAGGGTCAGCCACGGCGACCGCGTCTCCGCTGGCAGTACTCCCGGAGCGGGCGCTGGACGGCAGCCGGTTCGACGCTGCAGCGCTGGACGGCCAGGGCGTGGTTCTGTGGTTCTGGGCGCCGTGGTGCACGATCTGCCGCGCCGAGGCGCCGGACGTAGCGACGGTCGCCGACCAGCTGGCTGGTGAGGTGACGTTCGTCGGCGTCCCCGGGCTCGGGGCCGAATCGGAGATGAGGGGCTTCGTCACGGACACGGGAGTGGAGGACATGACCCACCTCCCCGATCTGGACGGTCGGGTGTGGCGGGCCTACGGAATCGTCTCCCAGCCGGCCTTCGTGTTCATCAGCCCAGACGGAACCGCCACGTCCTTCACGGGCGCCCTCGGAGCCGACACGCTGCTCGAGGCGGCCCAGAACCTGACCGTGGATGAGGCATGAGGCCGGCTTCGGCCCCGCGGGTCGCGGCTCTCATGGCAGCAACCGGCTTCCTGCTTGCCGCGTGCACGACAGGCGTGGAGTCGGCGGATACCGCGCCCGAGCCGGAAGTGTCGCCCGCGGGGCCGGGGGAACCGCAGGTTCTCGAGCCCGTCGAGGAGACTGGTATCGAGGTCACGGTGTCTGCCCTGGTGAACCCGGACAGTCCCGACCTGCCTGATCCGCTGGTCGACACCAGTCGACTCATTTCGGGGGGGCCACCTCCGGACGGGATCCCTCCAGTCGACGACCCGCTGTTCGAGAAGGCTGCCTGGGTGGACTGGTTGTCCGACCAGGAGCCGGTGCTGGCCCTGGAGATCGACGGTCATGCGCGTGCATACCCGGTGCAGATCCTGATCTGGCACGAGATCGTCAACGACACCGTGGGGGGTGTTCCGGTATCGGTGACGTACTGCCCGCTGTGCAACTCGGCCATCGCGTTCGACCGGCGGGTGGGAGACCGGCTGGTCACCTTCGGCACCTCGGGCAAGCTGTTCCAGTCCGACTTGGTCATGTACGACCGGCAGACCGAGTCCTTGTGGCCGCAGATCGAGGGCCGGGCGGTGGCCGGGGTCCTCACCGGGACCGAGCTGGAGCGCATTCCGGTGGCGACGGTCCCGTGGGACCAATGGCTGGCTGCCCACCCGGACGGGTGGGTGCTCAGCCGCCAGACCGGCTTCGAACGGGACTATGGTCGCAACCCCTACCAGTCCTACGACCAGCCCGATGCCGAGCCCTTCCTGTTCGATGGGAAGTCCGACCCAAGGCTGCCTCCGAAGGAGCGCGTGGTGGGGATCGGCGGGGCTGACCCGGTGGCGGTGCCGCTGGAGCGGCTAGCCCGCGAGCGTGTCGTCTCGCTGGACGTCTCCGGCGAGCCGCACGTCATCTGGGGCGTTGCCGGGCTGAGCTCGGCGCTGGATACCGACCGCATCTCAGACGGCCGGAGGATCACCGCGAGCGGCGTGTTCGACCCGACGGTGAAGGGTCGGGTACTGGCGTTCCGGCCGGCCGGGCCGGCCACGTTCGTCGATGACCGGACTGGCTCGACCTGGAACGTCTTCGGCCTGGCGGTCGCAGGGCGCCTGGCGGGGACCCAGCTGGCACCGGTGCCGCACATCGACACCTTCTGGTTCGCCTGGGCGGCCTTCCAGCCGGACACTCGCCTGGAGCCCGGGACGTAGGCGCAGCCCAGCCGGCGGCCGGCGGTCTACCGTGTGCCACACCCTGGGAGAACGGCGGTTCCGAATGGCGGGAGCCCGGCAGCCCTCGCTGCCCCGGCTCGTCACGTTGGCTGTTCTGGCCATGGCCGCCTTTGCCGCCAACTCGGTGCTGGCCCGCCTCGCGCTGGATCGGGACCACATCGACGCTGGCACGTTCACGCTGGTTCGGCTCGCCTCCGGCGCGGTGGTTCTCTGGCTGATCGTCCGCAGGCCGGCTTCGGAAGGCGAGGCTCGTGGCGACACCGGGTCGTGGCTGTCGGCCGGGCTGCTGTTCTCCTACGCGGCAGCGTTCTCCTTCGCCTACCTGACTCTGGGTGCGGCGACCGGGGCCCTCGTGCTGTTCGCGGTGGTCCAGCTGGTGATGTTCACCGCAGCACTGCACGCGGGCGAGCGGCCGGGATGGGCTGGGTGGACCGGGCTGGGAGTTGCGCTCACCGGACTTGTCGCCCTGGTGGCCCCGGGTGCGGCCGCGCCCGACCCGGCTGGGGCGGCTCTGATGGCAGCCGCCGGAGCTGCCTGGGGCTTCTACTCGTTGCGGGGCCGGAGGTCGTCGCAACCGGTGGCCGACACGGCCGGCAACTTCCTGCGAGGTGTCCCTCTGGCGGTCGGTCTGTCCGTGGTGTTGGCGCTGTTCGGCCGCGTCCCCGACGTGAACGGGGCCTCAGGGGTGATGCTCGCCGTGGTGTCGGGTGCGGTGGCGTCCGGGCTGGGATACGCGCTCTGGTACACCGTGCTGCCGTGGCTGACCCGGGCCCAGTCGGGGGTCATTCAGCTGGCCCCGGCGCCTCTCGCAACGTTCGCGGGCCTGATCCTGCTGGGCGAGCCGATCACCGGACGCGTCCTGCTGGCGTCGGTCATGATTCTGGGAGGCGTGCTTCTGGCAGTCGTGCGTCGGCAGGGCCGGCCGGACGCAGGTTCGGACGCCCTTCCGGGAGCGTCGAGTGCGGGGCACCCAGCCGACCGATGAGTCAGGTCGGCTTGACCGCCACCAGTCGTCGAATGGGTACGGGGAGCTCGGCCCGCGGTCCGAGCCGGCCAAGCGCACGTTCCGCCTGGGCCAGCTGGTCGCGGGTGCGGCCCGGTGTGTACAGGGCGTGCACGGCCAGGTGCACCGCCGCGGGCGAGTCGAGGAGGAAGGGAAATCGAACCGCCAGGTTGTCGATCAGCCGTAGGCCGGCCAGCTCGACGAGCCGGGCCCCGCGGCGACCGGTGATCTGCTGGGGCATGGACCCAGGGCCACGAAGCGCCCATGACAGTCGGAGCAGGGGACGAAGGTCGGAGCGTCGGAGCGGCGAGGTGGCCGGGACAAGGATGGCCAGGACCCCGCCGGGGCGCAGCACTCGCGCCAGCTCACGAAAGGCCCGCTCAACCGGGTTGACCAGCATCAATCCCATGGAGGACACGACGGCATCGAACGACGCGTCGGGCATGGGGAGCTCGCGCAGGTCACCCCTGACGACGGGGCCGCGTCGGAGGTGACCGGCGGCGGCCAGCTCGGCGCGAGAGACGTCAAGTCCCAGGTAGTCCAGCCCACCCGGCAGACGGGCCTGGACCGCGGCGTTGCCGCACGCGGCGTCGAGGACCGAGCCAGGGGGTTCCGGCAGCGCGCGCACCAGCCAGTCGTACGGGCTGCCGAGCTGCGGATGGCGTGAGTGCTCGAACGCCCGCTCGGTGACTCCGGCATGGCTGGCGTGGAACGTCTCGAGGTAGTCCTCCCAGTCCGCTCGCTGCACGTCAGCCGTGGTCCCCCGCTGCGAGACCCTCGACGAACCCCCGCAGCCGGACCACCGCCTCCCGGGCGGTGTCGTCGGGCGCGTAGGACGTGGCGATGGACGCCTTGATCGCACGGTAGGTCTGCGCGTCCAGCCCGCACTGGCGGCACTCCTCCAGGTGCGCAGCGACCTGATCGGCTTTGCGCGGGACCACCTCACCGTCGAGGTAGGCCTGCAGCGTCTTCGCCACCTGGTGACACCGCAGACGCGTCGAACGGGTGAGCACCATCACGCCATCTCCTTGCCCGGTATGAACCCAGCCGTGTTGAGGTGCGCTCGGATTCGGGCGCGAGCCCGATGCAGGCGACTCATGACGGTTCCGATCGGTATGCCAAGTGCATCGGCGGTCTCCTGGTAGCTCAGCCCATGGATGTCGACCAGGTCGACCGGGGCTCGGAACTTTTCGGGCAGGTCGTTCAGGGCATCGACCACGACTCCCTCGAACTGCGGGTCGACGACGACCGACTCCGCTGACGGCTCGTGGTCGCCCAGGTTCTCCAGTGCTGCTTCGGCGGACTCGCCGTCGCGGAACAGGAAGGGGATCCGGCGCCGGGTCCGGTTGTAGTGGGTGTTTCGCACGATCGTGAGCAGCCAGGCTCGCGGGTACCGGCCGTCGAAGCGATCGATGGCTCGGTACGCGCGGAGAACGGCGTCCTGCACCAGGTCCTCCGCGTCCGCGGGGTTGCGGGTGAGGGAGAGCGCGACGCGGTACATCACGTCGAGATGTGGCACCACGTAGCTGTCGAAGGCGACCTGGCGCTCATCTGGCGAGCTGCACACGGCCTCGGTCATGGGTGGGGAACCGCCCCAGTGGGGTCGATCATTCCGGGGACGGTGGATCTGCTGCGCTGACGCGGAGTCTCCGTCCGGCGAGCGACCGAGACGGACGGCGAGCCCGGACTACGCTGGGCGCCGGAGGTGCGCGTGACGGACGGAGCCCGCGACCGACCTGGTCCGCGCATGGTGCGGCCACCCACGCACAGGGTCGATGCCGCAGTCGCCGGAGAGCGTTCGCGGGCGTTCGCGGCTGAGCTCTCCCTGCGGCGCACGGTCCGGGACTTCGCGCCGGACCCGGTGCCGGAGGAGCTCGTGGCGAACGCGGTCGCCGCGGCCGCCACCGCACCCAGCGGCGCCAACCGGCAGCCATGGCGTTTCGTCGTGGTCACGGATCACGGACTGAAGGCGCAGATCCGGGAGGGTGCGGAGACCGAGGAGCGCGCCTTCTACGAGGGTGACCACGCTGAGTGGCACCAGGCGCTGGCCGGGCTGGGAACCGACTGGCGAAAGCCGATGCTCACCGAGGCGCCGGTCCTGATCGCGGTCTTCGAGGTGCACGCCGGTGGCTCCGAACCGAAGCCGTACTACGTCAAGGAGTCGGTCGGCATCGCGGTCGGGATGCTCCTCACCTCGCTGCACCAGTCCGGCTTGGCCACCTTGACGCACACCCCGAGCCCGATGCGATTCCTGGGCGAGCTCCTGGGACGCCCGAGGAACGAGCGACCGTTCTGTCTGGTGGTCACCGGCTACCCGCACCCGGATGCCCTCGTACCCGACATCACGCGCAAACCGCTCGACGAGGTCCTGGTCTGGCGCCGGCCCGCCGACGAGCACTCGCCCTGACGGTGGTCACAAGTGTGCGGAATTGCAGGCCGCAGGCCGCAATTCCGCACACTTGACCCCCTGCGTGGACGGAATTGCAGGCCGCGGGCCGCAATTCCGCACATATGTGACACCCCGCCCAGGAGGGGGCACTCGGCGGGACGATGCCGTCGGCTCAGGGGACGGCGGGCTGCTGCTGGGTGATGCAGTGCACACCGCCGCCGTTGCGGAAGATGGCGCGGGCGTCGACCTCCACGATCCGGCGCGAGGGGAAGAGCTCCTCGAAGGTCTGCCGGGCGCGTTGGTCGGCAACCGGGTCACCAAACGTGCACATCACCAGCCCGTCGTTCACGAACGAGAAGTTGATGTAGCTGTGGTCGATGGCCACCCCGTCCTCGTAGATCGTCTTCGGGGCGTCGATCGTCACCACCTCCAGCCGACGGCCACGGGCGTCGGTGGCCTCGCGCAGTCGCTTGACGTTCTCGGCCATGACGGCATGGTCGTGATGGCTCTGGTCGGGCTGCCCGTGGACGACGACGACACCGGGGCGTACGAAGGCGGCCAGTACGTCGACGTGCCCATTGGTGCCGATGCCGGGTCGGAACTGCTGCATGTCACCCATCAGCCCGCGCTCCAGCCAGATCACCGTCTCGGCGCCGATCGTGCGCGCCAGCTCGGCCTCGACCTCTTCCTTGGTCCAGCCGGGGTTGCGGGTCTCGTGGAGCTGCACGGTCTCGGTCACGATGACCGTGCCCTCGCCGTCGACGTGGATCCCGCCCCCTTCGTTGACCAGTTCGCTGGCGATCAAGGGGGCCGGAGCCTGCCCGCTGACGAAGTCGGCGAGGCGCGCGTCGAAGGCGTAGTTCTGGACGGTCTGCCCCCAGCCGTTGAAGACCCAGCTGACGGCAGCGAGCCGGCCGTCGTCGTCGACGACGAACGTCGGGCCGCTGTCGCGGAGCCAGGCATCGTCGAGCTCAGCCGGGATGACGGTGACCCGAGGGTCAAGACGGCCGCGAGCCTGGGCGAACGACTCCGGGGTGGCGATCATCGTGAGCGGCTCCAGCTCGACGATGCGGTTGGCGGTGGCGGCCCAGGCCTCGACCGCGTCCGGACCGCTCGCCTGCACGGCCCCGTCGATGGGTGGCCATGCCATCCAGGTGCGGGTGTGCGGCTCCCACTCGGCCGGCATCCGGTACCCCACGACGACCTCCCAGTCAGGTGGCCGCAGGCGGCGGCCGACGTGGTGATCCCATCACATCGTCGGCCGCACCGACCTGCCTCAGCCTCTCGCCTCACCCTTCCGCAGCCGCCTTCGCCCGCGGGAAACGGCTAGCAGGGCGGCACCGGCGAGCAGGAGCACGACGGCGATCGACGTGGTCTCCGCAACGCGGGCTCCCGTGACGGGGAGCGTGCCACCTCGACCCGCGACGTCACCGTTGTCCGTCGACGGCGGGGTGGCGCCGCCGGACGAGCCGCCACCATCCGTGGGAGGAGTCGAGGGCGCCCGCTGGTCGAGCGCGACGACGTGGGTGCAGGTCTTAGCCGCCTCGCCGTCCTCGCCTTCGGACCGTGCCGCCGCCTCCTCGCCGTGGCCGCTGTCGCCGTGGCTGCTGTCGCCGTGGCTGCCCTTGGGGCAGGTCGACTCCGCGTCGAAGACGCCTACGGTTGCGCCGTCGAGGCGCCAACCCTGCGGAGCACCAGTGACGGAGACCTCGTACTCCGTGCCTGGCTTGCCGGGGATCACGAGGCCTGGTGCGTCTCCGTGGCCGGGGTTGTCATACGTGCACACCATGACGTCAGAGCCGACGGGGTATCCACAGTCCGCCGTGCCCCGTTCGCTGGCCGCGTGCAGGGAGAACGTGCCGCGCCAGCCTCTCGGCATCGAGGCGTTGAGCGGGCCGGCCACCGGAGTGCCATCGGCGGTGCGCCACACGGTCTCGAACAAGACGCGCCTCGGGTTTCCGGTCTGCGGCTCCCCGCACCCGAGCCAGTACATCTTCATCGCGCCCATTGCGCTGTCGAGCCAGATCTCCAGGCGCATGTGGTAGCCGTTCGCCTTGCGACTGAGGTCAGTGACCTGCGTCATCCAACGAGTAGGTGCCGGACCAGGTGCCGTCCGAGGAGGCAGAGGCGTCATCGACGAGCTTGGTCTTCTGACCCTCGGGCACGCTCGGCGGCCACGCGACCACCTTCACGCCGACCGTGGTCGGCGGGTTCGTGGACAACCCCGTGGCGGCAATGTCGAAGGCGCAACCGGCGATCTTGGGCAGGCTGCCGGCCGGGTCAGTTGCGCTGATGTCGCGGCCGTCGACGGTGACAACCACGCCCGCGGGGAGGTTGGCCTCTCCGCCGTGTCCTCCTCCGTCTCCGCCGTGACCCCCGTCGCCCTCGGGCGTGCCTTCGTCGACGGCGTGGCCGTCCGGAGCTACGTCGCCGGACAGGTGCGGGGAGGGGTCAACGGCAGGTGCGTCCGTTGTCGCCGCTGGCGGTGGAACCGGCGCCGAGGCGGAGCTGGTGGGCTCGGATAGGGGCGGTTCACCGACGCTCGGTGAAGCCGTGGGCACCGCCTCAGAAGGGAGTGCTGCGTCAGGTGATGGTTGAGCTTGGGACTGCTGGGTGGCATCTTCCGGGCCTGCTGGGCTCTCGGCGAGGGCGGAGGGAATGACTATCTGCGACGTCCCGATCGCAAGGCCCACTGCGGCAGCGACCAGGAGTGCACGGCTGCGGCTCGACATCTGAATCGTCCTCCGGTGTGCCCCGCGGCGGCCGCATCGGGGCAGTGATGGTGCGGTACTCACGAGATGGTTCGAGGTCCCCGGCGGGGAGTGCCGTCGACGGCATCTCCCCGCGCGGGGCGCGCCGCGTCTACTTCAGAATCTGAATGTCGACGCGTGCCTTATACGGGTTCAGGATCTCGATCGGGAAGAGGGGTCCTTCGCCTTCTGCTTCCTCGCTCACGACCGATCCGAGGATCTTCGCGTTGCGGGGGGCGTTGACGGTGGTGTCACCCACCGTCCAGGTACCCGACTTGTCGATCTTGAAGATGATCCGCCAGCCGCCTGCCTTCGCGAAGGTGGTCACGTCACGCAGCCACCAGTTGTACGCGTAGGACAGAGCGCCAGAGCCGGTCACCTCGACCGCGAACTGGTTTCCCCCGTCCACGCCGTAGCCTTCGTAGATGGCCTGCGTGTACAGGGTTCCTGCGACCTTTCCGGCCTTGTTGAGCTTCTTGATCACGAGGTGGCCGAGCGGTGTGTACACCCGTGCCGTGGTGGTCAAGGTGGGCTCACCGGTGGTGCCGAAGACTTCGCTGCTCTTCTCGCCGGACAGCGACGTCATCGGGTACCCGGGCTGAGCGACCTGCAGCTCCCGCTGCAGGCCCATCTCCAGGTGGATGATCTTCGTGCTGGCAGTCCACTGGTGTCCGGTCAGGTTGTCACCGAAGTAGACCAGGGACTTGACCTTGATCACCGCGTCCTTGGCGAACGCCTTCCAGACGCTGGGCCCCTTCTGGGCGTAGTAGTCCACGCCTTCGAGCATCACCTTGTCGGCCGGGTCCAGGTAGGGCATCGGCTCACCGAGCTCGGTGAAGGGCAGGGCCTCCGCTTCGGTGCGTGGCCGCAGCCCGTCGTCCTCGGTGACCGTCGGGTAGGTCGTGTAGTCCTGGGTCGCCATCCCGGTCAGCCCGTACCCGTCGGCGAACACGATCGGCATCGACAGGTTGTTTCCGTAGCCTTCCTCCTCGCCGCCCCCGGGCGCGGCCGCAGCCGATATCCCGGTGACCGCCAGTGTGGCGGCCGCGGTGACGGCAAGGAGGGTCTGAATGATCCGCGAGACCTTCATGACTCGGACCCCCTCTCACGTAGACGTGGGAGGCGGGGTCCCTCCTCACCCCGTCGGCAGCGGTCTCACTCGTCGCTGCCGCCCCCAGTCCAGCATCGAGCTGACTCGCCGGTCAGGGGCGAACGTCCCCGTGCAGGTCCACGCGTCGAGGACGAGCCAGGATTCACCCGTTTGCGTCGGTGAGGGCGCTCTCTTCGGATAAGGCCGGTCGCGGCGAGGGGATTAGCGGCGGTTAGGGGAGTCCTATCACCCACTTGGCTAGTCATTAGTGACTAAGCGGTGTGCCGATAGCGGGAAGGGCACCACGGGGCTGCGCGCGACACAAGGAGGTCGGCATGGGTTCTGCTGATGCCCCGGTGTCGGCACCCCCTGCCCGCACCCCGGCCCGGCACCGCCGTGCTCCTGAGCCCGCCTCCCAACGCCCGACCCGACGGCCCGCCCCGGCGCCGAAGCCGCCCACGAGGCCGGGCTCGACCCGTCGCTGGGGGGACATCGCCGGCGCCACGGCGGGCCTCGGCGGTGGACTGGCCGTGGGGAGTGCCCTGGTGGTCATGCGGCCGGTCTGGGCGACGCCGGGGGGCCCGGCCACGGTCCTGGGCACGCTGGCTGCGGTCGCCGGCACCTATCTGTGTCTTCTGCTCCTGGTTCTCATCTCCCGGCTGCCCTGGCTGGAGCGGGAGGTGGGGCACGACCGGATGCTGGCCTGGCACCGCCGGGCGGCACCGTGGTCCTTGGTCCTGATCGGCGCCCACGTCCTGTTCACCACCGTCGGCTACTCCGGTGGTCTCGGATCGGGATCGCTGGTCGAGCTGTGGACTGTGGTCACGGAGTACCCGTGGATGGTCCCGGCCGCGCTGGCATTCCTCACGATGGTGGTGCTGGGTGTGATCTCGTGGCGGCCGATTCGCCGGCGCATGTCCTACGAGACCTGGTGGGTCGCCCACCTGTACTTCTATCTCGCCGTCGCCCTGGCGTTCGGGCACCAGATCAACACCGGGCTGCTGTTCGCCCCCCACCCACAGCTGCGGGCAGCGTGGATCGCGTTGTACGTCGTGGTGGCAGCGGCGGTCGTGACCTGGCGTGTGGTCCTGCCGGTCCATCTGTCGGTGCGGCACCAGCTCCGGGTGTCGCACGTCGTCCACGAAGCCCCGGGTGTGGTCAGCATCTACGTGGCCGGCCGACAGCTCGGGGGGCTCGGCGTCGCCGGCGGGCAGTTCTTCCAGTGGCGGTTCCTGACCCGGGAGTGGTGGTGGCAGGCGCACCCGTACTCGCTGTCCGCGGTGCCGACCGACGACCTGATGCGGATCACGGTCAAGCGCCTCGGCGACCAGTCCGAACGGCTGGCGCGGTCGCTGCTGCCGGGCACGCGGGTGATCGCGGAGGGACCGTACGGGACGTTCACTGCCTCCGCTCGCAGCAGCAACCGGGTCGTTGCGTTCGCGGCGGGCGTGGGGATCACCCCCATTCGTGCCCTGCTTGACGACATCCCCGCCAGCGCCGACGTGACGGTCGTCTATCGGATCGCGTCGTTGGCGAAGGTTCCGCTGTCAGACGAGCTGGAAGCCCTGACGGAGGCGTGCGGATGGCGCCTTGTCTACCTGGACGGACCACGCGCGGAGAACCCGATCACGCTCAACTTCCTCACCCGACACGTCCCTGAGCTGGCGAGCAGTGACATCTACGTGTGCGGTCCCCGACATTTCTCCGACGCCGTGATCGCGGCCGCTCGGAGAGCACACGTGCCGGACGATCGGCTCCACTACGAGTCCTTCCAGTTCTGAACCGCTGACGTCGAGAAGGGGCACCATCGTGAAGCGCGCCGTGTTCGTCACTGCCGGGACCGTGGCTGGTCTCGTTGCGTCGTTCTCGTACACCCCTGGCCTGCTGCCCGCACTTCTGGCTGACGGCGGGGGCGCAGCGAACGCCGCAGCCAAGCAGACCAAGGACGCGAAGTCGGGACCTGTGTCCGACACGTCACCCGACAAGGGTGGCCACAAGAACGCCGACAAGAAGAAGGCGAAGTCAGGCGGTCACGGCGGTGGCTCGGGCCAAGGGAAGGCGACGTCGACACGAAGTGGCGCCCAGTCCGGTGGTGGCGCCGGTGGTGGGGGATCGACCGCCGGCGGGACCGGCTCCACAGGCACGGTGTCGTCCGGTCCCTCCGGCGGGTCGACGGGGACTCAGCCGACGCCGAAGCCGACCAAGTCGGACAAGCCGACGCCGAAGCCGACGCCGAAGCCGACGCCACCTGCCCAGCCGAAGACCTACGCCGGCGACGTGGTCTCCACCGCCTTCGGTCCGATGCAGGTGTCGATCACCGTCCTGGGCGGGCGCATCACCGACGCCCAGGCCCTTCAGTTCCCGAGCGCTGACCCGAAGTCGGTCCAGATCGCGAAGACCGCGCTTCCGAAGCTGCGGTCGGAGACGCTGAGTGCCCAGTCGGGCTCGATTGCGGTGGTTTCCGGGGCCACCTACACCTCCAAGGGCTGGATCTCGTCGCTTCAGTCGGCACTGTCCAAGGCTGGGCTGTGAGCGCGTCAGGGGTCAGTTTCGCTGGGCCGGGTGCGTGGGCGCGCTTCGCCCACGCCGAGCCGGTCTGGGGCACTGTCGTCAGCTTCGACGTGCGGGGCCCTGACGACAGTGGCCCGTTCGTGGCGGCCGCCGGTGAGGCTGTCGGCGAGGCGGTCGCCTTCCTGCACGACGTCGATGCGTGGTTCTCGACCTACCGCGTGGACAGTCCCGTGACCGCCCTCCGGAACGGCCTGCTCACGATGGCAGACGTGCCGTCTGTCGTGAGCGAAGTGCTCGACGAGTGTTGGCGGATTCGATCCCTCACGAACGGAGCCTTCGACCCGTGGGCGGTCCCTGGGGGCGTCGACCCCTCCGGTTACGTCAAGGGCTGGGCGGCCGACGTGGCCGCTGACCTTCTGGGGCGGCGCGGGTTCCGCCACGTCTGCGTCAACGCCGGCGGCGATGTGACGTGCCGTGGCGAACAAGCACCAGGTGAGCCGTGGGTGGTCGGCATCCGCCACCCCGAATGCGCCGACGAGGTGGTCCGCACGGTGGTGGCGCTCGACGAGGCGGTGGCGACGTCCGGAAGGTACGAGCGCGGGGAGCACATCCACGACCCGAGACAGGGACGGCCCGCCGGCCTGCTCGACTCGGCCACGGTGGTTGGCCCCGACGGCGGCCTGGCCGACGCGCTGGCGACCGCACTCGTCGTGGCCGGCGCCCGTGGGACGCAGTGGTTCACCGAACTGCCCGGGTGGTCGGCGTACATGGTCGCGGACGGGACCGCCACGTTCTTCGGCCCAGCTTTCACCTGAAGCCACGATCGGAGATGAGGAACTGATGCAGAGGCGCAGCAATGCGACGGTGCTGACGGCGGCGGGTCTCAGTGCCGTCATGGCATCGCTCAGTGGCACGGCCTTGGCCCTGTTGGGCGCGGGCGGAGGATCGGTGGCTCTCGCTGCGCCAGCCGACGGCCAGGACATCAACAACGACTGGGGACAGACAGCGGAAGAGGTCGCGGCCGAGATCGCCGGTCAGGTCGCCGCCGACCCCGCCGTCATTGACGCACAAGCGGTGTACCGGAAGGCGCTGCGGGCTGTCGACGCTCGCCGGAGTGCCGTCAAGGCGGCTCTGCGGGACTACCGTCACGCGAAGAAGACAAAGTCCCACCGTGACGACCGCCGGACCAAGCGCGCGCTTGCGAACGCGCGGCGCGCTCTCACCAAATCGGTGGCTGCCGCCGACGACGCCAACCCCTACGGCACGATGCAGGTCCAGATCGTGGTGACCAACAGCGTCATCACGGCGGTCACGACGCCGGTCTACCCGAAGACGGGGGACTCGAAGGACATCAACGCGAAGGCGCTGCCCAAGCTGCAGCAGGAGGCAATCGTCGCTCAGTCGTCGAAGATCGCGTCGGTCTCTGGAGCGACTTACAGCTCCAAGGCGTTCAAGCAGTCGCTGCAGTCGGCCATCGTCCTGGCGGGGCTTCCCGGCTGACGGGAAGGCGGAGCGCCCGGCCGTGCCGTCAGCCCAGCACCTGGCGGTACGGGGTGACGCAGGGCGGACCCTCTGCGTGGCGGAACGACACCTCGTCGGCAGCCACGACGACGGTCGCACTGGAGACTGTTCCGAAGACGTCGTGGTGGATGCAGGCTGCCGACTCCGGACCGGCCGGCCGGTCATGGGAGCGAAGGATCTCGGTGAACCGATCGCGCAGGTCCTCGGCATCGACGGCCAGCGCCGCCGCGGCGGTCGCGGCGTCGGCCAGGCGCTGGGTCTTGTCGCTGGCACGGTCGTCAGGGTCCTGCTCGGTCAGCACGTGGATGCCGGCCGCAAGGCTGCCGTTGCTGCGCCCGACCTCGTCGTCCAGAGCGACCCACGAGGCCGCGTCCCCGGAGAGGTACAGCACGTTGACCGGGTTGTAGTCAGAGGCGGCGAGGTCGCTGAGCCGAGCGAGCGCCGCCTGGTCCGTTCCCCCGGCGAGAGTCTCGGTCGGAATGCCCCCGCGGGTGCGCCGCGCCGGGTCGCGCGTCGGGAGCCGACCACCCGGGTGGCGGTTGGTGACCGCGCACACGCGGCCGGCGGGGTCGACCGCCAGCCACGTTCCGCCGGCGAGCCGGTCTCGCCCTCCCCACAGCGGCGGGGTCTCCTGCAGCAGGAGCGGAGGGTCGCTGGGGCGAGTGAGCAGCTCGTCCCGATTGGCGGCCAGGACGAGGGGCACGTCGTCGCGCCAGCGCCAGGCAAACATCACGGTGCACACCCGGCCAGCGTAGGCACCGTCGGCGAGAACGCTCGTCCTGGTGCCCGTCGTCGCGTCCAGTGCCAGAGTGTGGGCATGACGTCGTTGCCTGGTCGCTCGGTCTGTGTCGTGGGTGCTTCCGGGGGGCTCGGGGCGCCCATCAGCCGTCGGCTGGCTGCCGCCGGGGTCCAGCTGACGCTGTGCGGTCGCGACGCCTCGCGGCTGGAGTCGGTCGTGCCGGGGGCCGCCATCGTCGCGGCTGATCTGGCTGAGCCGGAGACGCCGGAGATCATCGTGGAGGCCTCACTGTCGGCGCACGGTCGCCTGGACGGTCTGGTCTTCGCCGCCGGGATCGTGGCGTTCGGCCCCATGGCCGAGCTGCCCGACGACGTGCTCACCCAGCTGTTCGCCGTCAACACGCTCGCCCCGATCCGGCTGCTACGGGCGGCAACCCCGGCGCTGGTCGAGTCGGCGCAGGCCGGGCGCGAGCCGTTCGTGGTGCACCTCAGCGCCGTTGTGGCCGAGCAGCCGATGGCCGGGATGGCTGCCTACGCGGCGACCAAGGCCGCCCTCTCAGCCTTCGACCATGCGGCGGCACGCGAGCTGCGCCGGAGCAAGGTTCGACTGATCGATGTGCGCCCGCCTCACACGGAGACCGGACTGGCCAACCGCCCCGTGTTCGGGGTGGCGCCGGCACTTCCGCGCGGCCTCGCACCCGACGACGTGGCCGACCGCATCCTGGCTGCGATCACTGACGGGGAGCGCGACCTCGCGAGCGAGACCTTCAGCCAGCCGTCCTGATCCACGCTCAGGGCGGCGTGTCACTCCGGGCCAGCTCCTGGGCCACCACCGCCTCGCGGTCGGCCAGGCGGCGGAGGCCCGCAAGGGGCTGCTTCATCCGGTGGTTGTGCCGCAGGGCGTCCCCGTTGCGGTCGAGGAACGCCCAGTAGCCGGCCGTGAACGGGCATGCGTCCCTGCCGGTGCGCAGCGTCGGCCGGTAGCGGCAGGGGCCGCAGTGGTCGCTCATCCGGTTGATGTACGCGCCGCCACCGGCGTAGGGCTTGGTTGCCAGCAACCCTCCGTCGGCGTACTGGGACATGCCGACCACGTTCGTGAGCATCACCCAGTCGTAGCCGTCGACGAACAGCCGGTGGAACCAGTCACTCAGCGCAGCTGGGTCGTAGCCGCGCTGGAGTGCCCAGTTCCCGAGCACCATCAACCGCTCGATGTGGTGTGCCCAGCCGTGGTCACGCACGTGCTCGAGCGCGTTGCGCAGACAGCGAGCCTCGACGGCATCGACATCGAGCGAGGTGAACCACTCCGGCAGAGCGGCCGTCGCTTTCAGCGCGTTGCTCGCGCGGTAGTCCTCCGGGAGCCACCAGTACATGTGCCACATGAAGTCGCGCCAGCCGAGGATCTGGTGGATGAACCCCTCGACGGAGGCGATGGGGGCGGTGCCCTGCCGGTAGGCACGTTCGGCGGCTCGGATCGCCTCCCAGGGGTCAACCAGTCCCAGGTTCATGGGCGCGGACAGCAGGGAGTGAGCCAGCCAGGGGTCCGCGGTCAGCATCGCGTCCTCGTACGGGCCGAACAGCCCGAGCCGGTGCTCGACGAACTCCTCCAGTGCCGTGGTGCCCTCCGCCCGCGAGGCGGCGAAGCGACGAGGCCCGTCGCGCCCGGCGAGCTCGAGACCGTCCGCCTGCCAGCGGTCCAGGTCGAACCGGACTTCGGCGTCGATGTCGTCCTCGACCGGCCACCAGGGCTCCGGCGCCCCCAGGGTGGCGGCTCCCTTCGGAGGCGGCTCCCGGTTGTCCGGGTCGAAGTTCCAGCGCCCGCCGGCCGGCTCGCCGTCGTCCATCAGGACCCCGGTTCGCTGGCGGGCGTCCCGGTAGAAGTCCTCCAGCCGAAGCCGACGGTCACCTCGGCCGCGTGCCCACGAGACGAAGTCGTCGGTGCGGGTGACGAAGCCGCGAGCTGGGAGGAGCGCCACCCGGTCCGCATTGCGCTGCACCAGACCGAGTGCGGCGCGCGACGTCGGATGGACCACTTCGAGCGGTCCCGAGACCTGGTCGAGCGCCTCGGCGTAGGTGTCTGCGCGAATGTACGTCGCGCGGTCCCCCAGCTCGGCTGCCCGGTGCCGCATGGCGCTGAGCACGAGGTGGGCTTTGGCTCGGTGGAAGGCGCGCCGCTCGAAGACCGCCCGAGACTCGACGAGCAGCACCGGTTGCTGCTCGTCGTCGAGGAAGTGCGGACCCAGCTGGTCCCCGAAGAGCCAGCGGGTGGGGGTGGCCACCGCGACATTGTCGCCGTTCGTGCTCCCTGTGGCGATCCGGCAGGATGTATGGGTCCGAACCAATCAGAGGAGCGCCATGACTGCCGAGAGTCCGATGCGGCTCGGCGCCCTGCGTGAGCCGGTCCTCGACCGGGCCGCAGCCATGGTGGCGCGCGCGTGGCGGTCCTTCGACGACGCTCGGGAGTCGGAGCCGGAGATCGGGTTCGCGCTGGCCGAGCTGCTGGCCGAACCCATGCCGCAGACAGGCCGCGATCCGATGGCGGCGCTGGACGAGCTCGAGGCAGTTCTGGACCACTCCATCGCCCAGGCGCGACCCCGGTATCTGGCCTTCGTCGGGTCCAGCGGTCTGGAGATCGGCGCCGTAGCCGACCTGCTGGCGCACTCGTACGACGTGAACCTCGCCGTGGACGCTCGTGCCGCCTCCCGGCTGGAGGACCAGACTGCCGAGTGGCTGGCGGAGTTCCTCGGCTACCCGGCCGCTGGCGGCTGGTTCACCAGCGGCGGGACGATCTCGAACCTGTCCGGGCTGGCGGCGGCTCGCGAGCGGGCACTGCCGGGGGCGCGTCGGACCGGGATGGCCGGGGTGACCGGAGCCCTCTACTGCTCGGCCGAGGCCCACTACTCGGTGAGTCGGGCGGCGGAGCTACTGGGACTGGGGTCCGACGCCGTCCGCGACATCCCGGTCGACCACTACACCCGCCAGATGCGCACCCCGCTGCTGCGAGAGGCGATCGAGGCCGACCAAGCCTCAGGCGTCGTCCCGGTGGCGGTGGTGGCGACTGCCGGCACCACGTTGACCGGCGCCGTGGACCCGCTCGACGAGGTGGCAGACATCTGTGAGGACCTCGGCGTGTGGATGCACATCGACGGCGCCTACGGCCTGCCGGCGGCGGCAACGTCACGTCGTCCGATCTTCGTCGGCATGGAGCGGGCGGACTCGCTGTGCGTCGACGCGCACAAGTGGCTGTTTGTGCCCAAGGCGTGCAGCGCGCTTCTCGTCCGGGACCCCTCCGCCCTGGCTGCCGTCTTCTCCCACGACGAGGCGTACATGCCACATGACGAGGTCATCCCGAACGCCGTGGACCTCACGTTGGAGTACTCACGTCCGATGCGCGCTCTGAAGCTGTGGCTCGCGTTCCGCGTCCACGGCGCTGAGGAGTTCCGGGCGGCGCTGGAGCGCAACCTTGAGCAGGCGCGTCTGTGCCACGACCTGGCGTCGGCGTCGGACGACTTCGAAGTGATGCCCCTTCGGCCGGCGCTGTCGGTGGTTCCGGTCCGCCACGTCACTCCGGGCTGCCCGGACATCGACCTCCACAACGCTGCGTTGACAGAGGCGCTGCAACGAGACGGCCGCGTCTACGTCTCCCCGGCCACGATCGACGAGCAGGAGTGGCTTCGGCCCTGCTTCACCAATGTGCGCACCCGCACGCAGGACGTGCACGTGTTCCTCGACGTCGCACATGAGCTCGGTACGGCGATCTGCCCCGGCCACAGGTGATCCAGGGTGGCCTCGGCACTGCGGATGGTCTCGACGGAGGCGGCAGGAGGGCCCTGGTGAGCGGCTTGGTCGACCGTGACGACTCGGTGCTTGTGGTGGTCGACACCCAGCCCGGGTTCCTGGACAAGCTCGAGCCCGATCGAGCCGCGGCGGTGGTCGGTCGCATCCGGTGGCTGGTGTCGCTGGCCGGCCAGCTTGGCGTGCCGGTGGTAGTGACCGAAGAAGAGCCCCACGACAACGGTGCGACCCATCCGGTCGTCGATGCCGCTGTCCCTGAGGGGAGTGCGCGGCACGTGAAACCTCGGTTCGGGCTCGCCGACTGTCCTCCGATCGTGGCGTCCCTGGCGTCGACGGGCAGACGCACCGCCGTCCTGTGCGGCCTGGAGACCGACGTGTGTGTCGCCCAGTCCGCGATCGGACTGGCGGCCGGCGGGTGGCGAGTTCTCGTGGTCGAGGATGCCGCTGCGTCTCCGGACAGCGGGCATCGGCAGGGGCTGCGGCGGTTGCGCGACGAGGGCATCGAGGTGCTCGGTCTGAAGTCGCTCGCGTACGACTGGCTGCGCAGCGTCGACCTGGCGGCCCGAGTTCTTGGACACCCTGATCTGGCCGCCCCGCCCGGCATCACGCTCTGAGACATCGGTCCGGTCGCTCTGGCCGGCGCCCGAGGAGGCTGGCAGAGTCAGCGGCGCCAGGCCCGCGCCCGACGACGCGAGGAGGGAACGGACGTGACAGACGACCTGTCGTCGTACCTGGACTCGGTGACCGTGGCCGACCTCGACCGCGATCCCTATCCGGTCTACGCCCGACTCCGCCGGGAAGCCCCGGTCGCACACATTCCGGCTGTCGACACGTGGTTCGTCACCGCGTACGACGACGTCGCGTTTGTCGCCGAACACCCTGACCTGTTCCCAGCCGAGCATGGCCAGTCGCCGGTGGAGATCACCTTCGGCACGCCGACGCTGATCACCGTCGACGGTCCGGTGCACCACGACCTGCGGCGAAGCTTCGACCCGAACTTCCGGCCCCGCCGGGTCCTGCAGTACATCCACGACCTGGTCCGGCCGCTTGCCGAGGAGTACGCCGCCGGTCTGGTGGTGGGCTCCGAGGCGGAGCTCATGTCGGAGTACTTCGAGCCGATCTCGGTGCGCAGCCTCGCGGTGGTCCTCGGACTCGGTGACGTCGACGTCGACACCCTTCGTCGGTGGTTCCACGGCATGAACCTCGGCGCCACCAACTTCGAGCACGACCCGGTCAAGCAGGCGGAGGCCGATGCCGTGTGCGCCGAGATCGATGCCGTTGTGGTGCCGCGGATGGAGCGTCTCCGCGACAAGCCCGACAACTCCACGATGTCGCACCTGCTGCACGCCGGGGCACCTGCAGGTCGGCCGCGGGAGATCGACCACGTCCTGCCGTCGCTCAAGGTCGCCATTCTTGGCGGGATGCAGGAGCCGGGCCATGCCGGCGGCACCGTGATGTGCGGGCTGTTCGCGGAGCCCGACCAGCTCGAGCTGGTCCGAGGGGACCCGGCCGCGTGGGTGCCGTCGGCCGTCGAGGAGGGTCTGCGATGGGTGGCCCCGATCGGGACGCAGTTCCGGACGGCAGCTGCGGACGTCGAGCTCGGTGGAACCACCATCCCGTCGGGATCGGGTGTGTCGGCGGTCCTGGCGTCGGCCAACCGTGACGAGTCGAAGTTCGACGATGCGGACCGCTACGACCTGCACCGCGTCAACCGTCACCAAGCGGCGTTCGGCTTCGGCAAGCACTTCTGCTCGGGGCACTCGTTTGCCCGGCTGCAGATGCAGATCGCCGTGGAAGTGCTCTTCGTGCGCCACCCGTCGGTGCGGTCACACCCGGAGCATCCGGCGTCGTTCCGTGGCTGGGAGTTCCGGGCGCCGGGTGCCCTACCGGTTCTGCTGTAACGCGGCCGCGGCGACGAAGGCTGTCAGGACCGCCGCCTGTTGGGGGTCGTCGCGGGTGTCCTCCGGGTGCCACTGCACGCCAAGGAACCACCCGGTCGACCCTGGGCGTCCGACCGCCTCGACTGTCCCGTCGGTGGCCGTCGCCAGTGGCACCAGTCCGTCGCCGAGCCGGTCGATGCGCTGGTGGTGGTAGCACGACACCGAGAACTCGTCGGGCACGGTGAGACCCTCCGGCCAGTCACCAGGAGCCGCCCCAACCCGGTGCGCCACCTCCTTCCGGACGACCTCGCGGTGCGGCTCCTCCATGTGCTGCTCGAGTGTTCCGCCCAGCGCGACGTTGACGACGTGCAGTCCGCGGCACACGCCGAGCAGCGGGACTCCGCTTGCGAGGGCCCACCGGGCAATGGCCAGGTCGACGGCGTCCTGGAGGTCGTCCACGTCGTAGACGTGCTCGGACCCGACCGGTTGGCCGTACGCGCTCGGGTGAAGGTCGCCGCCGCCGGGGAGCAGGACACCGTGGGCGAACGACAGCCGGTCGGCGACCGTGGCGTCGGACACGGTGGCGCCGTCCGGCCAGGGCAGCAGCGACAGCGGCTCACCACCCGCGTCGTGGACCATCGTCAGCAGCGACCGCGCGTTGACCGCTGCCGCGTAGCGGAGAGCGGACGTCGAGGCCGCGAACCGGGCGGGGACGACGATGAGCGGGCGGCTCATCCCCCGCTGACGACCTTCACTGGGAAGCGCTTGATGCCGTGGATGAAGTTCGACCGGACGTGCTCGACCTCGCCGGCGAACTCGAGGTGGACGTCTCGCCGGAGAATCTCCTCGATGAGGATGCGTACCTCGAGTCGCGCCAACTGGTTTCCCAAACAGAAGTGGGGGCCGCCCTTGCCGAACGTCACGTGGTCGTTCGGGTTCCTCGCGACGTCGAAGGTGCCCGGGTGGTCGAAGATGGTCTCGTCGCGGTTGCCCGAGGCGTACCACATGAGGACCTTGTCACCCTCCCTGATCGTGTGGCCGTCGATCTCGACGTCGCGCGTGGCGGTGCGCCGGAAGTGGTACACCGGGCTCGCCCAGCGGAGGAACTCCTCCACCGCCACGGGTAGGAGCTCTGGGTCGTCCCGCAGCCGGGCCCGCGTCTCGGGTCGTTCGATGAGGGCGCGCATGGTGTGGGACAGCGTCTGGCGCGTGGTCTCGTTCCCGGCAGCGACCAGCAGCAGGAAGTTCAGGTGGAAGTCGCGGTCGTTCAAGGGGATGCCGTCCTCCGGCACCCGGTTGACGAGGCGGCTGACAATGTCGGTCCCGTCCCCGCCCTTTCGCTGGGCGGCGAGCTCGTCGCCGTAGGCGAAGACCTCGAGCGCCGCTGGCGACCGGAACGGCAGATCTCGGTACTCCTCGCTCTCGTGGCTGTCGAGCACGACGTCGGCGAACTCCGGATCGGTGTTGCCCACCAGCCGGTCGCTCCAGTGGATGAGCTGGCTGGCCATGTCGTCCGGGACGTCCATGAGCCGCGTCAGGACACGGATCGGGTAGTCGGCGCTCACCGCGCTGACGAAGTCGAACTCGTCGTTGGCGAACGCGGCGTCGAGCGTGGTGGCGGTGAGACCGCGCAGGAAGGTCTCGTACTTGGCCAGCGCCCGCGGGGTGAAGTCGCTCTGCAGGATGCGGCGCAGCGCCCAGTGCCGGGCGCCATCGGTCTCCAGCATCGAACGACGCAGCTCGAGCTGGTCGTCGTCCAGCTCCTCCAAGCTGACGGCACCGCGCTGGGACGAGAAGGTGACGTCGTCACGCCCGACCTTGACGATGTCGCTATGGCGCGTCAGTGACCAGAACCCATGGTTCGGCGAGGGCTCGGGGTTCCAGTGCACAGGGGCCTGCTCACGCAGAACGCGGAACTGATCCCACGGAGCGCCGGAGGCAAACAGGTCGAGGCTCGACAGGTCGACGTCGTCAGGGGTCACGAGGTTCTCCGGGTCGGTCCGTGGTCGGGATCAGAGGTGGTACGAGTACTCGCGGAACTCCCAGTCGGTCACGTAACGGCTGAACCGCTCGATCTCGTCCCGCTTGTAGGTGATGAACGACTTCACGAAGTACGCCCCGAGGGCCTCGGTGAGCAGGTCGTCCGCCTCGAGTGCGTCGAGGGCGGACGGGAGGTTCGTCGGCAGCATGGGCGCTGACTCCGGGTCGTAGCCGTATCCCTCGAGGGGCGCCGGGAGCTCGATCTTGTCGCGAACGCCGATCATCGCCGCTGCCGCGACGGCGGCGATGATCAGGTGCGAGTTGGCTGTGGCGTCGCCCAGGCGAACTTCCATGCGGGCTCCGGGGCCTCGTTCCGGCGGGATGCGCAGCATCGCGCTGCGGTTGTCCAGGCCCCAGTCGATCAGCCAGGGCGCCAGTGTGTCGGGGCCGAAGCGCTTGTAGGAGTTGATCGTCGGGTTGGCGATCGCGGCGAGCGCCGGAGCGTGCTTCAGGACCCCGCCGGCGGCGTGCCGGCCGATGTCGGACAGCCCGTACTCCCCGTCCGGGTCGCCGAACACGTTGGTGCCCGCCTCGTCGGTCAAGGACACATGCAAGTGGTAGCCCGAGCCGCCCTCGTCGTTGAACGGCTTTGCCATGAAGGTGGCGAGCATGCCGTCGTGGCGGGCGATCTCCTGAACTCCCGACTTCATCCGGAAGGCGCGGTCGGCCGCATCGACCAGCTCGCTGTGGTTGAGGTTGATCTCGAACTGCCCGGGGCAGAACTCGTGGTTTGCGGCGGTCACATTCAGGTGGGCATCCCGCAGCATCCGGAGAGTGCGGACGAGGACACCCTTCGGGTCGCCCTTGCGGCCGACGACGTAGACGTTTCCGGTCCAGTCGGCGTACCGCCGGTACCCGAGCGTGGCGGTGTCGTCCGGCTCCATGAGGTAGTACTCCAGCTCAGGGCCGACGACGGCGGTCAGGCCGAGGTCGGTGAGCATCCCCTCGACGCGGCGCACCACGGTGCGCGGCGAGTCCGGAGCCGGCGAGCCGTCGACGTCGAAGGCATCGCCAAGGCAGCCCATGACGTTGGGCTCCCAGGGCAGCGGAGCCAGCGTGGTGAAGTCAGGGCGGACGAGCAGGTCGGGCAGCCCGTCCTCAATCCCACCCTGCACCGGAACAACGTCGCCCATCGGTGTCGTGTGGTAGGTGGCGCGACAGAAGGCCAATCCGTGGCCGGCCGCTCCGGGAAGCTCGTCGATGAGAACGTCGCGGCCGCGGTCGGCTCCGATCAGGTCGGGGAACGAGATGCGCACCATGTCGATCCCGTCGGCCCTCAGCTGTTCGATCAGCTCGCTCACGTTCTGGCTGTCACTGCCCACGACGCCTCCAGCAGACTCGTTTGGACCCGAACCATAGTGACGGGGATGGTTGGGCACAAGGGTTCTGCCATCATCGCCCTTCCGCTGTTCGGTGACCACGGCTACCCTTCGTACGGACCCGAACGAATGGAGCTTCTGTGGCTGCGTTGAACGGCTTTCTGCCGCCCTACACCGAGTCCGGGCGGTCGGCCCTCGTCCCGTCGCCGCCGTGGCACTACTCCGGCGACCTGCTGACCGTCGAGTACCGGACCGACCCGGATCGCGTCGCCGCCCTGCTGCCGGTCGGCGTCGAGCTGGCCGACCATGACCCCGGCGCGGTCGCGATGATCTGGGCCGACTGGCAGTCGTGCTCCGACGGTGGGGAGGAGCTCGTCGACCCGTCGCGCTCGCAGTACAAGGAGGCGTTCGCCGTCGTCCGGTGCAGCCACGCCGGAGTGACCTACTCACGCTGCGCATTGATCTGGGTGACCAGCGACTTCGCCATCGGTCGGGGCTTGCACCAGGGCTACCCGAAGAAGCTCGGCTCCATCTACATGACCCGGCCGATGCCGCACGGCAAGGCGGCGCCTCGCGTGGCGGTCGGCGGAACCTTCGGCGCGACCCTGGCGGCGTACGACCACCGGCTGGCGACGGCCCGCGTGACGTTGACCGCACCGAGCGATTCGAACGGCGTGGTGAACGCGCTCCCGATGCTGCACAACCGCCAGGTGCGCGCGATCGAGCGCGATGGTGGCCTGGTTCTCGACGAGCTGATCACGATGGGTGGATATGACGCCGACGTCGGTCAGGCCTGGGCGGCCGACGCCGAGCTCGAGTTGTCCGACTCCCCGTGGGACGAGCTCGCCTCGGCGCTGCCGGTGCGCGAGATCACCGGAGGCTTCTACCGTCAGATCGGCGTCAGCTGGAACGGCGGCACGACCGTCGAACGGCGACCCGTCTGACTCCGTGACGGGAGCTCGGGGTGCGTCCGGTGAGGAAGAGGACCTGATGGTCGACTGGGACGGCGAGGTGGTCCTCTCGACGGATCGGTTGCACCTGCGTACGTTCCGGCTGGACGACCTGCCGCACTACGCGGCGCTGAACCGCGACCCGGAGGTCGTGCGGTGGCTCGGTGGGCCGCTGACCCGCGAGCGCTCCGACGAGATCGCGGAGTGGGCCCAGCTGACCTACGCCGCGTCGGGGATCGGGCTGCTCGCGGTCGAGCGCCGGGAGGACGCGGCGTTCCTCGGCATGTGCGGCCTGCACCACCAGCAGTCTTACCCCGACGACGTCGAGGTGGCCTGGCGCCTGGCCCGCGACTACTGGGGGAACGGGTACGCCACCGAGGCGGCGACGGCCTGGCTGGACCACGCGTTCGGTCCGCTGGGGGCGCCCCGCGTCATCTCCATCACCGACCGGCCCAACACACGCAGTGTGGCTGTCATGCGCCGACTCGGGATGCAGTTCGACCACGAGGCGGAAATCGTCGATGACGGGACCACCTTCCAGGCGGTGGTCTACTCGCTTGCCGCCCACGAGTGGACCGGTCGCCGCGGTTCGGTCCGCCCGGAGCGCTGACCGCACGTCCCCCTCGTCGCACGAGTGTTCAGAATTCCGGGCGGACGCCGCGATGAGTGCACGCGAGGGGGGTCCTGCGTGCGGAATTCGGGCCGAAGGCCTCGAATTCCGCACGTTCGTTCACTCCCGCGATGGGGCCACTGGCCGGGCCGTGCTAACGCGCAGTGACGGCCACCGGGAGACGTTTGACGCCGTTGACGAAGTTGGAGCGGACGCGCTCGACCGGACCGTCGATGCGGGCGGTGTCCATGCGCGCGACCAGCTCCTCCAGCGTGACGCGCAGCTCCAGCTTGGCGAGGAACGACCCCATGCAGAAGTGGGGTCCGCCCTTGCCGAAGGTGAGCAGGTCGACGCTGGGCCGGTCGAGGTCGATCTGGTCGGCGTGGTCGATCGCCCGCTCGTCGCGGTTGCCGGCCGCGAACCAGATCGCAACCTTGTCACCGGCCTTGATCGGCACCCCGTTCACCTCGACGTCGCGGGTCGCGGTGCGTCGCATGTGGTGCACCGGGGGACCCCAGCGCAGCAGCTCGTCCAGCGCCGGCCCGCGGAGCAGCTGCGGCTCCTCCTGCAGCCGGGCCAGCACCTGGGGCTGCTCGATCAGCGTCATCATGGCCAGGCTGATCGCCTGACGCGTGGTCTCCTGGCCTGCCAGCGCCAGCAGCAGGAAGTAGTTGTCCAGGTCCTGCTGAGACAGCGGCTCGCCGTCCACGTCGGCCTGGACCAGCTTGGTGATGACGTCGTCGGTCGGCGCCGACCTTCGCTCGGCCTGGACGGCCCGCCCGTACTCGAACACCTCCAGCGCCGCGGGTGACCGGAACGGAACGAGCCGGTACGCCTCGCTCTCGTCCGAGCCAAGCAGCACGTCGGCCAGCTCGGGGTCGGTGTGGCCGACAAGCCGGTCTCCCCACGACGTGATCAGCTCCCGGTCCTCGTCTGGCACGGCGAGCAGCCGACACAGCACGCGCACCGGGATCTCGCTCGACACCGCAGACACGAAGTCGAACGACCCCTGCGGGAGCGCGGCGTCCAGGGTGTGGGCAACCACCCCTCGCAGGAACGTCTCGTAGCCGTTGATCACGCGCGGGACGAAGGCCCCGGCCACCACCTTGCGCAGCTCCGGGTGCCGTGGCGGGTCGGTGTCGATCAACGCCGTTCGCACGCGCAGCTGCTCGTCGTCGAGCTCCTCCAGCGAGACGCCGCGGCTGGAGGTGAACGTCTCCCAGTCCCGGCTGATCGACACGATGTCCGCGTGCCGGGTCACTGACCAGAACCCGGAGTGGGGCAGGTCCTCCGGGGTCCACGCGACCGGCTCCTCGTCGCGCAGCTGCGCGTACAGGTCCCACGGTGGCCCCGACGTGAACGTGTCCGGGTCGGCGAGGGGAGCGGCCAGGCTGTGGTCGGTTGTCGCGTTCATGGGCGGCCTCCGCCGGGAAGTTGTTCGTTGCCAAACGTTCTCGCAGCGGGGATGCTAGAGCCTCGATCGGCTGTTCGGTAGGGGCGGCCGGTAACCGGAGCGAGGATCCGCCGTGCGCGTGCTGTTCATCCAGCAGGACCACGTGTCCCCTACGGGCCCGGTGGGCGAGGCCTTCGCTGCGCGCGGCTACGACGTCCAGGAGTTCCTGGTCGTCCCCGAGGAGCACTTCCATGCGCCCGCGGTGACGGCCGCCTTCCCGGACCCGCTCGCCTTCGACGCGCTGGTCCCGATGGGAGCGCCGTGGTCGGTCTACGACCACGACAAGATCGGCACCTGGATCCGGGACGAGATTGACTTCCTCCGCCGTGGTCACGAGGCCGGCGTGCCCATCCTGGGAATCTGCTTCGGCGGCCAAGCGCTGGCCGCGGCGCTGGGGGGTGCGGTCATCCCGTCCTCGCGCCCCGAGGTGGGCTGGTCCCCGGTGACGACCTCCCGACCCGATCTCGTCGAGGTAGGCCCGTGGTTCCAGTGGCACGGTGACCGCTGGGTGCTTCCGGAGGGCGTGGACCCGATTGCGAGCACGGAGATCTCGGACCAGGCGTTCGTCGTCGGCCGTTCTTTGGGCGTGCAGTTCCACCCTGAGCTGACACCGTCGATGCTCGACGGGTGGATGGGGAACGGCGGCGACGAGCACGCGCGAGCCCTGGGTGTGGACCCGGACCAGCTGGTCAAGGAGACCGCCGCGACCGCGGTCGAGGCGAGCGAGCGAGCCCGTCGGCTGGTGAACGCCTTCCTCGACACCGTGGCAACGGCTGAAGTCTGACGACCGAAGGGGGTGCCAGCGATGACGACGGACCGGGCCGCGCAGGTGCCGCTCGACGCGCCCAGTCCGGCTACCTACGAGTTCTGCGACCCCGACCTGTGCCCGTGCCACATCGGCACCTGCACCCTCAGCCGAGTCGCGCGTGCCATGGCAGGAGACGATGCACTCATGGCGGGACAGCACACCTTGACCGAGACCGAGCGAGCGGTGAGCGACCGACTGGCGGCCATGTCCTTGGACATGACGGCCATGGCGGCCGTCAGCAACCTGTACCGCGCAGCCGGAGCCATCCGAAACCGCTTCGAGCGCACGGTGCTCGCACCCCACGACCTCACGTGGACGGGCTGGGTCGTGCTGTGGGTGGTGTGGATCTGGGACGACGTCGAGGCGCGCCATGTCGCCGCCGAGGCCGGGATCTCGAAGGGGACGCTGACCGGCGTCGCCACCACGCTGGAGCGGCGCGGCCTGCTGCGCCGCCGGACGCATCCCACGGACGCCCGGCGGGTGCTGCTCTCGCTGACCCCGGCCGGCCGACGGCTGATGAACGAGCTCTTCCCGCTGTTCAACCAGCAGGAGGTGGACGTCGTGGCTCCGTTGACCGCTCGGGAGACCCAGGTTCTGACCACCGCCCTGCGGAAGATCGTCTTGGGGCTGGAGGCCGAACGCACCTCGCGGGTGACTTCTTGACGGTCCACCCAGCGTCGTTTATGTTCGGCCCCAAACGTTTTTCGGTCTTGGGCCCGTTCGACACCACCCTGCGGAGGCGACAGTGACGACGGCCACGGTCGACGGCGTGACAGTCGACGTCCGGCACTGGATTGGTGGCCGACGCGTCGCCAGCAGCAGGACCTTCGACGATGTCTCACCGATCGACGAGCAGGTCGTGGCCCAGGTGGCTCGCGGCGGAGTCGATGAGGCGAACCAGGCTGTCGCCGCAGCCCGTGAGGCGTTCCCCGGATGGGCGGCCACGCCACCCGAGGAGCGGTCGCGGATCCTCCACGCCGTCGCCGACGGCGTCGAGGCCCGCTTGGAGGATCTCGCTCGGCTGGAGACGCGAGACAACGGCTCGCTGATCCGGTCGCACCGCAAAGGCGTGATGCCCCGCGTCGCCCTGAACTTCCGGTACTTCGCAGATCACCTGCTCGATCTCCATCACGACGACTTCGAGACCCGGGGCCACCGCAACCACGTGTCGTGGGACCCGGCAGGGGTCACCGCCGTGATCACGCCGTGGAACGCGCCGCTGATGCTTGCCACGTGGCGGATCGCGCCCGCGCTCGCGGCCGGCAACACGGTCGTCGCGAAACCTCCGGAGTGGGCACCGCTCACCGCGTCGCTGCTGGCTGACATCGCGGCCGAGGCCGGGGTGCCCGCTGGCGTGTTCAACGTGGTCCAGGGTCTGGGCGTGGAGGCGGGTGCACCGATTGTCGAGCACCCCGACGTGCGACGGATCAGCTTCACCGGCTCCGTGCCGACGGCGCGCAGCATCGGCGCTGCCGCCGCCGCGAACGTCACACCGGTGTCGTTCGAGCTGGGCGGAAAGTCCCCTCTGCTCGTCTTCGAGGACGCGGACCTGGACCTGGCGGTCGACCTCGCCGTCGAGCAGTACGACAACACCGGGCAGGTATGCCTGGCGGCGGTGCGGCTGCTGGTCCACGAGTCGATCGCCGACAGGTTCACCGAGGCGTTCCTGGCCAAGGCGAAGGGGATCGTGCAGGGTGACCCGCGCGAGGAGTCGACGGACATCGGCCCCCTGATCAGCCGGGTGCACTTCGACCGGGTGAGCGGCTTCGTCGAGCGCGCCCAAGCCGACGGGGCACGAGCCCTCCTCGGTGGCGGGCCCAACGAGGACCTCGGCGGCCTGTACTTCCGTCCGACGTTGTTCGTCGATATGCCGGAGCGCAGCGAGATCCTCTGTGACGAGGTCTTCGGCCCGGTGCTGACGCTGCAGACGTTCGGCTCGGAGGACCAGGCCGTTGCCATGGCGAACGACACCCGCTACGGGCTGGCCGCGACGCTGGTGACCGGCGACCCGGTTCGGGCCGAGCGGGTGAGCGCACTGCTGTCCGCGGGAACCGTGTGGGTGAACTGCTTCTTCGTCCGGGACCTGAGCGCGCCGTTCGGCGGCAACGGGGAGTCCGGCATCGGCCGCGAAGGTGGCTCCTGGAGCTTCGACTTCTACTGCGACGTCAAGAACAGCGTCTTCTCCCCGAAGGGATGGGCCGACCATGGGTGAAGTCGTCGGAGCGGGCCTGCTGGCGCATGTCCCCACGATCATGCTGCCGCCGAAGACGCGTCGGGAGCTCAACGAGGGCAAGGAGATCTCGTTGGTCCCGGCGCTGAAGCAGCTGCGGGCGGAGGTCTTCGAGACGCTCGACTACGACACGGTCGTCGTGCTGGACTCCCACTGGTTCACCACCGTGGAGTTTGTCGTGACCGCTCAGGACCGGCGTGCCGGCTTGTTCACAGCTGAGGAGCTGCCGCGCGGGATGTGCCGCATCCCCTACGACTGGCCGGGCGACCCCGAGCTTGCCCACGCGATGGCCGACCTCGGTGAGGGGCACAGCACCTGGGTCACCGCCAACGATGACCAGTACCTGCCGCTGTACTACGCCACGCTCAACCTCTGGAAGTTCCTCGGCGAGGGGCTCGGCAAGCGATGGATCTCGGTGAGCACCTGCCAGACGGGCGAGACGGAGGACTTCCTTCGCGCCGGGAGGGCGCTCGGGGACGCGATCGAGCGACTGGACCGCAAGGTCCTGCTCATCGCCTCCGGGGCGCTGTCCCACACCTTCTGGAAGCTTCGCGAACTGCGTGACCACGAGGCAGGTGACCCGGTGCACATCCGGACTCCGGAGGCGTACGCCGCCGACTTGGAGCGCATCAGCTGGTTCAAGGACGGCGACCACGCGCGCGTCCTGCAGACCATGCCGGAGTTCATGAAGTTCCGGCCCGAGGCGATGTTCGCCCACTACCTGATGATGATCGGGGCTCTGGGCGAGGAGCAGGTCGTCGCGCCGGCTCGACAGTTCGGGGAGTACGAGAACTCGATCGGGACCGGTCAGGTCCACCTGTGGTTCGACC
The DNA here is from genome assembly GCA_963848085.1 of uncultured Actinomycetota bacterium. Classification (GTDB taxonomy): domain Bacteria; phylum Actinomycetota; class Actinomycetes; order JAHEKZ01; family JAHEKZ01; genus CAWKCE01. Next base: position 364,986 of record CAWKCE010000005.1, on the reverse strand, counting down.
GCCCGGACGGCGGGTTCCCTCGGCCGAAGCGGACGCCTCAGGACTCCGAGTACGTCCGTCAGAACAGTGGACCAGACCTCGTCGCGGCCGGCTGACGAGACCGAAGGAGCACCCGTGACCGAGTACCGACGCATCCTGCTCGACGGCGCCGTCGTCCAGGTTCGCCGCGAGGGAGACGAGCTGGTGTCCGCGGACGGTCGCGTGGTGTCGATCGAGGACGCCGCACACCTGCCGCCCGTCGAGCCGACCAAGATCGTCGCGGTGCACCTCAACCACGTCAGCCGTGTCGAGGAGTTCCAGATCGGCCTGCCGAGCACTCCCACGTACTTCCACAAGCCGATCTCGTCCCTCAACTCCCACCGGGGAGCGGTGGTACGGCCGGAGCGGTGCAAGTGGCTGAACTACGAGGGCGAGGTGGCGATCGTGATCGGCCGGACGGCCCGCAACATCGCGCCGTCGGAGGCCGGTGACTACATCGCCGGGTACACCGTGGCCAACGACTACGGGCTGCACGACTTCCGCGACACGGACGCCGGCTCGATGCTGCGCGTCAAGGGGTCCGACACCTTGTGTCCACTCGGACCCGGACTCGTCACGGACTGGGACTTCCGCAGCAAGGGGCTGCGGACCATCGTGAACGGTGTGGTCCGCCAGGATGGCAACACCGACGAGATGACCTGGGACATGCACTACCTCGTCGCGGACATCGCTCGGACCATCACACTGGTGCCAGGTGACGTCCTCCTGTCGGGTACTCCGGCCAACTCGCGAACGGTCTACCCCGGGGACGTCGTCGAGGTCGAGGTCGAGGGTCTGGGGACGTTGTCCAACCACATCGTCTCGGGGCCGGTCGGCATTCGGGAGGACGTGGGGGCGCAGCCCACGGAGTCCGAGCAGGTTCTGTCCACCGCACTCGGCGGCGACTGGGAGTTCCGGGGTATCCGCGAACCGAAGCGCTGACCGCCATCACAGGCACTCAACACCAGGAGGGGTACATGAAGGTCGTCGTCGACATGGACAAGTGCCAGGACCACGGGCAGTGCGCGTTCGCCGCTCCTGAGGTCTTCGAGATCAATGCCGACAGCGGCAAGCTGGTCGTTCTGATGGACGAGCCAGACGAGTCCCTGCGGGACAAGGTGGAAGAGGCGGCCGACGTCTGCCCGGTCCAGGCGATCGCCGTCGAGGGGTGAACGGCCGGTGACGTCGTCGCGGGTCGTCATCGTCGGCGCTGGCATGGCCGGCCTCCGCAGCGCTGAGGCGCTGCGCAAGAGCGGCTTCGACGGCGAGCTGGTGGTGGTGGGCGAAGAGCCGCACATGCCGTACAACCGCCCTCCGCTGTCGAAGGAGGTCCTTGCCTCCGAGGTGGAGCACAGCCGCGTTGCGTTCCCCCTGCGCGCGTCGATGGGTGAGGTGGACTGGCGGCTGGGCGCGCCGGCGGTGTCGGTCGACCTCGCCAAGACTGAGGTCGGTCTTGCCGACGGCAGCTCAATCACCTACGACGGCCTGGTCATCGCAACCGGGCTCCGACCGCGTCGGCTCAACCTTCCCGGGCCGCCGCCGCGAGCGGCGTCGGGACGTCACGTCCTCCGGACGCTCGAGGATGCCGCGCAGCTCCGGAAGGACCTGTGGCCGGGTCAGCGGGTCGTCGTCCTCGGCGCCGGCTTCATTGGCTGCGAGGTGGCCGCGACGGCCCGGGCGCTGGGGTGTGAGGTCTCCTGCGTCGCCATCGACGAGTACCCCATGGTGCGTCCGCTCGGAGCAGCGCTCGGCGCGGAGATGCAGCGGCGGCACGAGGCCCAGGGTGTGGAGTTCCACCTCGGTGTCGGTGTCGCCGAGTGCACCGGCGAAGACCGCGTGACGGGCGTGGTACTCACCGACGGGCAGACGCTGGCTGCCGACGTGGTCGTCGAGGCCATCAGCAGCCACTGCAACACCGAGTGGCTGGAGTCGTCAGGTCTCGACCGCGCGGACGGGTTGCTGTGCGACGGTGTCCTTCGGGTAACCCGCGAGGACGGACGCGTGGTTGACGGCGTGCATGTCGTCGGTGACCTCGCGCGTTTCCCGAATCCGCTGTTCGACGATGTGCCGCGCCGAGTCGAGCACTGGAACATCCCCACCGAGACCGGGAAGAGGGTGGGGCCAGCGCTGGCGTCCTACCTGCGCGGCGAGGGCTACGAGCCGGTACTGGAGACCCCGTGGCGCCCCATCCCGGCGTTCTGGTCGGACCAGTACGACATCCGGCTGCAGTCGTACGGGATGCCGGGACTCGCAGACGACGGCGGAATCCGCGTCCTCGAGGGCGAGCTGACGGGCGAGGTGGCGGTCGGCTACTTCAGAGGTGACGACCTCGTGGGCATTGTCGGACTCGGCATGCTGCCGCGGATCAACAGCTACCGAGCGCTCGTAGGCGCACCACTGCCCGCCGACCATGTGACTGGTGAGTAGTTAGTCCGAATCGCTTGACAGGGCCACGCAATCCCGGAACTGTCTGGCCTACGAATCGTTCGGTGCCGTACGAAACCAGACCCCACGTCTCTGGAGATGCACATGGACCAGCTGCAGCCCGCTCCCGCCGAAACGCCTGAGACCAGCCTGCGGCACGGACGCCTCGGTGTCGTCGGCATCGTGTTCTTCGTCGTCGCTGCCGCCGCACCCCTGGTCGGGATGACCGGAGCTGTCCCGGTGGCGATCGTGCTGGGCAACGGGGCCGCCGTTCCCGGTGCCTACGTCGCCGTCGGCATCACCTTGATCCTGTTCAGCGTCGGCTACGCCGCCATGAGTCACCAGGTCACGAACACCGGTGCCTTCTTCGCATACGTGGGACGCGGGCTCGGCATCGGCCCAGGCGTCGGCAGTGCCTTCGTGTCGCTCGTGGCCTACATCGCCGTTCAGCTGGCCATCTACGGCTTCTTCGGCGGCCTGGCCACCTTCCAGTTCAACGACCAGTTCAGCATCGACTGGCCGTGGTACGTGTGGAGCCTGCTCGCCTGGGCGATCGTGACGGGCCTGTCGCTGTTCAGCGTCGACGTCGGAGCCAAGGTGCTCGGTGTCTTCATGTCCCTCGAGGTCCTGTGCCTGCTCATCATGGCGCTGGCCGTGTTCTTCACCGGCGGTGGCCCGGACGGGTTCGACTTCGCCGCCTCGTTCGCCCCCGGCAACGTGTTCGTGGGTGGCCTCGCCGGGTCTGCCGGGATCGCACTTGCGTTCGCGTTCGCCTCGTTCATCGGGTTCGAGGCAACGGCGATCTACGGCGAGGAGTCGAAGGATCCCAAGCGGACGGTCCCCATCGCTACCTACGTCTCGGTCACCTTGATCACCGTGCTCTTCGGCCTGTCGACCTTCGCCATCGTCAGTGCCTTGGGCTCCGCGGACGTCGTCGGCCAGGTGGTCGCCATTGCCGGAGACGACCTCGGCAACCCGGCGGCCGTGTTGTTCACCGTCGCCGACAACTTCGTCGGGGACTGGCTGGGGGCATGGGCCGGCACGCTGGTGTCGACCACGATGGAGTGGCTGGTGCTGAGCAGCCTGTTCGCCGGGCTGCTCGCCTTCCAGAACTCGGCGGCGCGCTACTTCTACTCGATGGGTCGCGCTGGCGTACTGCCATCCGCGCTGGACCGGGTCAACAAGGCTGGCGCCCCGTTGGTGGCGACGCTCACCACGTCCGTCATCGCAGGCACCGTGATCGTGATCTTCTGGGTGACCGACAAGGACCCCGTCACCAACCTCTTCTTCTGGTTCAGCGGACTGGCCGTGCTGGCCATCGTCCTCGTGGAGATCCTGGTCTCGGTTGCAGTGATTGCCTTCTTCCGTCGCAGCAGGCTGGACACCAGGATCTGGCAGACGATCATCGCCCCCGTGCTCGCGATCATCGGTCTGGGAGTCGGCATGTACCTGCTGATGTCGCGGTTCGGTCTGCTGGCCGGCACGGTCAAGGCGGACGTCGACCCGACCGCCCAGGCCTGGGGTCTGAACACGCTCGGCTGGTTCTTGGTCCTGTTCCCGTTCGCGATGTTCGTCATCGGCTGGGTTGTCGGCCTGCTGCGCCGCAGCGACGAGAACGAGGACGCAGTCAAGGACCTGGTCACCTGACTCCGCGGTGGTGAAGCTCCTCCTGGTTCTCACCGAGAACCAGACGATCGTCGACGCCCGGGACGTCAGGGGGCTGGTTCGCCTTGCGGCGGAGGCCGAGCAGGCCGGGGTCGACGGCGTCATGATGAGCGAGCACATCGTGCTGGGGCCGACCGCCGGCGAGGGCGGTGTGATGGGGAACCCTCGCGACTACGCCGCACCGGGCAACCAGGACCCGGCAACGCCGTGGCCCAGCTCGGTCGTCGCACTGTCGGCAATCGCGCAGGCCACGACCCGCCTGCGGCTCGTGGCCGGGGCGATCATCGCTCCGCTGCGCCACCCGCTGCTTCTGGCGAAGGAGCTGGCAACGCTGGACCTGCTCAGCGAAGGCAGGCTGGTGGTCCTCCCGACCGTGAGCTGGCATCGCGATGAGTACGACGCGCTTGGGGTGGAGTTCGCCGAGCGTGGCCGAATCCTCGACGAGCAGCTCGAGGTCCTGTCGAAGGCGTGGGGGCCCTTCCCGACCAGTCACGAGGGCACCTACTACTCGTTCGGTGACGTCTGGCTGGAGCCGGGCCCGTGGCGCCCGGAGGGGCCGGTGCTCTGGTTCGGCGGGCAGGGCATGCATCCGCCCCTGCTGCGGAGGCTCGTCCGCTACGGGCAGGGGCTGAACCCGTTCGGACCGCTGACCGCAGATGACCTGTCCGTCGTGGCCGATGCGATGGCGGCTGCCGGGCGGGACATGTCGGACCTGGAGCTCGTCGGCGGCGTGCGAGGGACCTTCCACGGCGCCGACGACCTTGCGGACCTCGGCCGGGCGCTGGAGGACCTGCCCCGACAGCTCGAGCTCGGATTTACCACCATCTGCTTCAAGCCGTCGATGTTCATCGACGACGCCCGGCAGATCGGCCCGTTCTGCCGTGACCTGGTCAGCCGGGTCGATTCACTGGGTGTGTCCGCGCAGTCGAGGGGCTAGGCGTCAGGCCCCACAACCGGCACGATGCGCGCATGGTGTTCTTGCGCGGAAGCGCCGTCGTACTGTTCCTGTCGCTCACCACCACCGTGGCGGGGTGTACCAGCAGCGGTGCGGGGGGGACCTCGGAGTCTGCCGCGCCGGCGGAACCGATGAGCCTGTCGGTGATGTCGTTCAACATCGAGTACGGCGGGACCGGCGTCGACTTCGCCAGCGTTTCCACAGCGATTCAGGATGCTGGCGCCGACGTGGTGGCCATCCAGGAGGCCTACGCCCGGCTCCCCGAGCTGGCAGCCGACCTCGGCTGGGACTACTACGACACGCGAACCCAGGTGTTGTCACGGTTCCCGCTGATCAGCCCGGATGGTGCCACCGCGTCACCTGTCTACGTCGAGGTTGCCCCGGGGGGCGTCGTCGCTGTCTTCGACGTGCACTTGTCGTCGTCCAAGTACGGACCGAATGCTGTCGTCGCCGGCTTGGGCTCCGACGAGGTGCTCGACCGGGAGTCGACACGCGTTGAGGAGGTCACACCGGTCGCGGACTCCGCCGGGCAGCTTGCCGACCAGGGCATCCCGGTCCTCGTCCTGGGTGACTTCAACTCGCCCTCGCATCTGGACTGGACGGAGGACACCGTGGGGCAACGGGCCCACGTCCAGTATCCGGTGGAGTGGCCGGCAAGCCGGGCCGTCGAGGCGGCTGGACTGGTGGACGCCTACCGGGCCATCTACCCGGACCCGGTGAGTGACCCGGGGATCACCTGGCCGGCCGACCGTCCCTTCGTCCCGGGCTACAACCCGGCAGCGGCCGGCAAGCCGGCTGACCGGATCGACCTGGTCTTCACCGGTGAACAGCTCGAGGTGACCGATGTGCAGGTCGTGGGCGAGCCGGGCGGCGACGGCGTCGACATCCCGGTCGACCCGTGGCCGTCCGACCACCGCGCGGTGGTGGTCCGGACCGAGGTCACGCCGGGCGTCCCTGGTCCCGTGGTCGCTGCCTCGCAGCGGGTGGTCGCCACGGGGGATCCGGTGGACGTGCGCTACCTGACGGACGCGGCTGATGCGGCGTCGGTCGGCCTGGCGTCGGTGGACGTGCCTTTCGATGCTGCCTCGGCGGTACCAGTGCCGGACGCTTCCGGCGGCGCGATTGCCCTCCCCACCGACGCGGCTGAGCCAGGCGGCTACAGCGTGGTGCTGCTCAACGGCGAGGGCGCCGAGATCGCGCGCTCAGCGGTGTGGCTTGCGGGGCCGGACGGTCGGACCGTCGTGCAGACCGACCGTCGGTCCTACCGCCGTGGCGACCCGATCACGGTGTCGTGGACGGCTGCGCCGGGCAACAAGTGGGACTGGATCGGGATCTACCGGAAGGGCGCGGACCCGAAGAAGGCGTACTACAAGCAGTGGGCGTACACCGGTGCCTCAGTCGCGGGTGAGCACGTCTTCACCCGGCCGCTCCCGGCGGGGGACTACGACGCCCACCTGCTGGAAGACGACAGCTACGCGTCGGCGGGGAGCGTGACCTTCTCGGTGCGCTGAGCCAGGGGTGAGGTCCGCAGGCAGCCAGGCTCAGGCGCGCGGGCGACGTTTGTCGGGGTCGTGGATGGACAACGGTTCGACGACCGCCCGCAGCTGCTCGTCACCCACGGTGACGGTCACCTCGTTGCCCCTCTCGGCGACGTCGGCGCGCAGCACGGCGAGCCCGATGGTTCCGTAGCGCGGGCTGATGGTCGGGCTGGTCAGGGTGCCGACCACGGAACCGTCCTGTCTCACGTCGCTGCCGTACTCGGGGGCTGCTGCGCCGTCAATGCGGAGAGTGCGGAACCGGTTCGGAGGGTGCTCGGCGATGTCAGCGAGCGCGTCCTTGCCGACGTAGTCCGCGCCCGACGACAGCGCGACGACTCGGTCCAGCCCGATGTCGAAGGGGGTCCGCTGGCCCACCGAATAGTCGAAGTCGTGCACCACGAGGCCGACTTCGATGCGCGCGATCTCGACGGCGTTGAACCCGATCGGCCTCACGCCGGCCGCGGCGAGGGTCGTCCACAGGGGCTCCGCGTCGCCCCGGTCCGGGATGAGCTCGAATCCCAGCTCGCCGGAGAACCCGGTGCGCGACACCCACACTGGGACGCCGGCGACGTCGACCCGGTGGGGGAGGAACCGGAAGTAGGCGAGCCCACCGAGGTCGGTCGTGGTGAGGGTCTGCAGGATCTCGCGCGAGCGCGGGCCCTGCACGGACACCAGGGGCATGTCGTGCGTGCGGTCGACCGCACGCACCGACGCGTCCGGAGAATGCGTTGCCAGCTCAGTTTCGAGTTCATGGCGGTTCGTGAAGACGAAGTACCGGTCGTCGGCCAGGCGGTAGACGGTGCCGTCGTCGACCATCGCGCCGTTCTCGTCGACGAACGCTCCGTACTTCACCTGACCGACCGACTGCGTGGACAGGTCGTTGGTGAACAGCCGCTGGATCGCTGTCCGGGCGTCCGGGCCAGTGACCTCCCACTTGGCCAGGGCGTAGACGTCCCACATCGCCGCGCCGCTGCGCATTGCCTCGTACTCGCCCAGGGTGTCCCCGAGGTCGAGGGTCCAGGTCCACCCGTCGAAGTCGTCGAACGTCCCTCCCTGGCGGCGCTGCACCTCGTACAACACGGAACGGATGGAGCCTGACTCGGCCACGTGAGTTCTCCTCGATCGGCTGGCACCAGCCTGGCATGGGTTCGCAGTGCGGGTGTCGGATCGGGCAGTCTGACGGCATGAGCGGTCCAGATGCGCGGGAAGGTCCGGGTCACACCCGACTCACGTGGGGTGCTCGCGGCGTTGCGGCAGCGTTCGCGGTCAGCGGTGTTGCGCACCTTGTCCGTCCTGCCGCATTCGACCGCCTGGTCCCTCACTCCCTTCCTTTCCGGGGCCAGGTCATCGCTGTCAGCGGCGTTGCCGAGCTCGTGTGCGCAGGTGGCCTGGTGGCTCGGCGGGCGTGGGCGGCACGGGCATCCGCGCTGCTGCTCCTCATGGTCTGGCCGGGCAACTGGTACCTCGCCCTGCGCCTCCAGAACAGCGCGCGGGCGAGTACCTGGCTCCGCGTGCTGGCCTGGGGCCGCGTCCCGCTGCAGATCCCCATGATCTGCGCGGTGCTCCGATCGGGCCGTCCGCGACGCCCTGCGGAACCCCGAGCGGCTGCTTGACGTCCCACGCACATGACCCACATGCGGATGGCTTCGGTGGCGGTCCTGGGAGCGGTGGCGTTGCTGCTGGCCGGCTGCGGAAACTCGCCAGCCGCGTCTCCGGGTAGCGGCGGCCTCGAATGGGGCACGCTGTCCGGTCGCTCGTTCGTGTCCACCCAGGTCCTCGCCGGCAGTGACCCGTATCCGCTGGCGGCGGACTCGGTCGTGTGGATGTCGTTCGGTGCCGACGGCATCTCGGCCCGGGCCGGATGCAACACGATGGGCGGCGAGGCGCACCTCGACGGCAACCAGTTGGTGCTCGACGGTGGGTTGTCGATGACGGAGATGGGGTGTCCGCAACCGCGGATGGACCAGGACGCCTGGCTGGCTGAGGTGCTGTCCTCGGGCCCGGCTCTCGGTCTCGTGGGGGACCGGTTGTCGGTCACCAGCGCGGACTACTCCCTGGCGATGGTGGACGAGAAGACGGTGAACCCCGACCGTGCGCTGGAAGGGACCGAGTGGACGCTCACCGGGATCTTGTCCGGAAGCGGCGAGACCGGAGCCGTTTCGAGCATCCCGGCCGACGTGACGGCCACCGTGACGTTTGACGCCGGCGTCCTGTCAGCGGATGTGGGCTGCAACCGAATCCACGGCAGCTACACCGTCGGGGCCGAGCGCATCGTGGTGTCCGGGCTGACGTCGACCAAGATGGCGTGCCCCGGACCGCGCGGTGACGTAGAAGCGGCGCTCATCAGTGTTCTCGACGGCGCTGTCGTCTTCTCCATCGACGGTGACCAGCTCAGCCTGGTCAACGGCCCGGCTGGCTTGTACCTGAGTGCGGAGTAGGGACAACCTGCTGACGAAAGCCCAAGCCTGGGTGTAGAACCGAGCCCGTCGGGTTGACTGCACTGCGAAACGGCACGGGAGGCTCCCCCATGACTGACGCGGCCGTCATCGAGGTTCGCGACATGGCGATTGTGCACCGGACGTTCCGTGCCGCCTACGACGAGTCAGCACGATTGGTGCGCGCCGAGACGGACCCGACGCCAGACCGAGTCACCTTCCTGGCCGACCACATCGATTTCGGGCTGCTGCTTCTGCACCATCATCACGAGAGTGAGGACGCGCTGCTGTGGCCGAAGCTGCTGGAGCGGGCACCACAGGAGGCGGCGACGGTGCAGCGGGTCGCGGACCAGCACCTCGGCGTGGCCTCCGCCGTCGAGCGCGCCGGCAAGGCGAACGACGCCTGGCGTCGGACGCCTGAGACTCCGCAGCGGGACGAGCTTGCAGACTCGCTGCTGGCACTCAACGTCGCCCTGCAGGAGCACCTGGACGACGAGGAGACGTTGGTGGTTCCGCTGGCTGCCAAGACCCTGACGCAGGAGGAGTGGAACGCGATCGGTGCTCACTCTCGTGCGGGGATCCCCAAGGACAAGATGTTCGTCGCCTTCGGCATGCTGTTGGAGCCGCTGTCGGACAACGACCGCCGCTACATGCTGTCGGAGGTGCCACCTCCGGTGAAGGTCCTGTGGCGTCTGCTCGGCCAGCGAAGCTGGCGGAAGTACGCGGCTCGACTACGGCCGGCGTCGTAGCCGCTGTCAGGACGCGATCAGTTCACGCGACGGGGCCGCGCACCTGGCGGTAGTACTCGTTGAACTGATGGACGTACTCGTCCTTCTCCGGGTAGACGCCGTGCGTGAAGCTGCGTGACTCGACACCCTTCTGGACGCGCTCGCTGACGACGTAGTCCTGGTGTGCCACCAGCTCGCAGAAGTCCACCACCGGTTTGGGGTCGAAGTCAGGGGAGTCAATCTCCTCAGGCATGAACAAGTACTCACTGAAGACGCGCGTGCTGCGCGGTCCCTCGGGTGACAGGCGCGTCACGACCGCGTTGCTCCCGGCGATGTCCAAGAACATGGTGGGGAACACCTGGGCGCCGTAGATGGACGCGGCCTGCTCCTCGGTCATGTTCGGCAGGAGGGTGCGGCGGGCCCGCGGGTCGTTGGAGTAGGTGTTGCCACCGGTCACGATCGCCACGCCGCCGTCGGGGCGGTCCGGGTCGAACACCATGCCCTTCTTGTAGGCGGGGATCGCCTCGACAAGCTCCGGGTGGACGATCGGGCAGTGCAGGCACTCGTTGTAGTTCTCGACCAGGATCTTCCAGTTGGCCGCGACCACGCTCTCGGAGCGGAACCCGGTGCGAAGGACGCCCAGGCCGAAGTCGTCGAAGCGCAGGGGGCTGTCGTAGTGGGCGTCCAGCGTCGGCAGCAGCGCCGCCGGCTCCCGGCGGCTCAGGTTCACGAAGACAAACCCCTGCCACTCGTCGACGTGCACCGCCTTCAATGACAGCTCGGACCGCTCGACCTCGTCCTTCCCCACGCGCGGGGTAGCCACGAGCGCACCGTCCAGGTCGTAGCACCAGGCGTGGTAGGGGCACTGGAAGACCGCCTTGGTCTGCCCGCGAGGCTCCTCGCACAGGACAGAGCCACGGTGTCGGCACACGTTGTAGAAGGCACGGAGGCCCCCGTCTGTGTTTCGGGTGACGATCACGCCCTCGCCGGCGATGTCTACCGTGAAGAACTGCCCCGGTTCGGCGACCTGGTCGACGCGTCCGGCGTACATCCAGGTGGTGAAGAAGATCCGTTCCTGCTCGACCCGGTACACCTCGGGGGCGTGGTAGTCGGTCCCGGGGAGGGTCTGGCGGGCACTGCTCGACATGGTGCTGCCCTCTCCGACTGACTGGTCAGTCAGTCAACATACCTATGCTACCCCAGCGTCGCCGCCAGGAGCCAGGTCGACCGGGGTCGGCGTCGGCCGCTTCGGGGTGACGCCGTCGCCACTGGAGATCCCGCGCAGCCGCCGACCCACCCACGGGGCGAGGTGGCCGGTCAGCCAGCGCACGTCCTCGGTGAGGGCGTGCCGGGGTGGCAGAGGGGGCTGCGGTGGGAGCGCCTCGCGCCACCAGCCTGGCGGCCCACCCAGCAGGGTGGGGTCGGCCACGCCGAGCTGCTCCAGGACTCCGGCGGCGACGCGGCGGTGGCCCTCCGCCGCCAGGTGGAGCCGGTCCTGGGCCCACAGCCGACGGTCATGGAACGCGTCCACCACGCCGTTGTCCTGGAGGTGGGTGCCGTGTCGGGCGGCGGTGGTGCGGACGCCGTCGTTGAAGCGCTCGAACCGGGCGGCGAGCCGGTCGGAGGTGCGGCCCTGGCCGCCGGCCCGAGGGATCGCGGTGAACAGCAGCACCCGAGCGCCCCTTCGTCGCAGCAGGTGGACGGCTCGGTCGTAGCGCGCGAGCAAGCCGGCGAAGTCGGTCCGGGGGCGCAGGACGTCGTTGGGCCCGGCGTGGAAGGACACCAGGGTGCGGCCGGGGTCGTCGAGCAGGTCCAGCGCGACCGGGAGCTGCTCCACGGTGGTCTGGTCGAGCAGCTTCCCCCGCACCGCCAGGTTGGCGTAGGTGAACGTGGGCTCGCACCGGGCAAGCGCGGCGGCGACCCGGTCGGCCCACCCGAGGTAGCGCCCAGTGGGGTCCGGCTCGTCGCACATCCCCTCGGTGAAGGAGTCTCCGAGGGCGACGAATCTCACCAGCTCGGGGCCGCTCATCGCCACTCTTCGAGCACGCGGTCCACGTGTGTCGAGGGCTGTCCGGAGGCTGGGGCCGGCCGTGGCGGCCCGGTCGGCCGCGCGGCGAAGCGCGGAGCCGGGGCCGGCTGCTGCTCCCCTCCGACGTCGATGTACACGCCGCGCTCGCGCAGGTGTGGGTGCTCGGCGGCCTCGACCCAGTCGAGCACCGGCGCGACGCACGCATCCGTCCCGGCGAGGAGGGCGACCCACTCGTCGCGAGGTCGGGTCTTCAGGTGCTCAGCCCAACGGCGCCGCTGTTGCGGCCAGGACGTGGCGTCGTACTGGTCGGCCGGGTCGCCGTCGAAGCCGGTGCGAGACACCAGCTCGGCGTAGAAGCGCGGCTCGATCGCACCGACCGCGAGGTAGCGGCCGTCCGCGCACTCGTAGACGTCGTAGAAAGGGGCGCCAGAGTCGAGCAGGTTGGTGCCCCGCTCGTCGGTCCACAGTCCGCGGGACCGCAGCCCGAGCAGCATCGTGGCCAGCGCGGTGGTGCCGTCGACGATGGCGGCGTCCACCACATCGCCGCGGCCGGTCTCGCGTGCTGCCAGCAAGGCCGCCAGCACGCCGAGTGCCAGGAACATGGCTCCACCGCCGAGGTCCCCGACGACGTTGAGGGGCGGCGCGGGTGGCTCGGTGGGGCGCCCCATCGCCCACAGCACGCCGGTCACGGCGATGAAGTCGAGGTCGTGCCCGGCGCTGTGCGCCAGCGGGCCGTCCTGGCCCCAGCCGGTCATACGTCCGTAGACCAACGCCGGGTTCCGCTCGTGGCAGACGTCCGGCCCCAGTCCGAGCCGCTCCATGACGCCCGGACGAAAGCCCTCGACCAGGACGTCGGCGCGCTGGACGAGCCGGAGCGCTGTTGCCCGACCCTCCGTGGACTTGAGGTCGAGTGCTACCGACCGCTTCCCGCGCCCGGTGGTGTCGTTGGAGACCTCGCCCACGTCCGGCCGGTCCACCCGAACCACGTCGGCGCCCAGGTCGGCGAGCAGCATGGCGGCGAAGGGTGCCGGGCCCAGAGCGGCGAACTCGACCACGCGGACTCCCTGCAGCGGTCCCGCCATATGGGTGACGCCTCCCCCTGTGATGACGTGGTCCGACACCAGCGCCTTCCGAACGCTAGCCCGTCGGGTCTCGGCACAGGGCGACCCCTGCGGCGCCGGCGGTCGCGCCCTGCCACTGCCGGGCCACCTGGAGCAGCAGAGGTTCGGAGTGCGGCGGCCCGATGACCTGGAGTCCGATGGGGAGACCTGCGGTCGGCACCGGCACGGCGAGGACGGGGAGTCCCGCGAGCGTTGCCGGGGCGGTCACCTCCATCCAGCGGTGGTAGGTGTCCATGGGTCTCCCCGCGATCTGGTGCGGCCAGCTCGTCTTGGCCGGGAACGGGAAGACCTGAGCGGTCGGGAGGACGACCGCGTCGTACCGGGCGAACAAGAGGGCGAAGGCGTCGGCCAGTCCGGCCCGTCGGCGGGCCATGTCTGGCCGGTCTCGGTCGCGGAGCGCTCGGTAGCCCTCGACCTCCCACCGGGCCTCCGGCTTCATCCGGTCGAGCACCCCGTGTTCGTCGGCGAACTGCGCCAGCTCGCCGCCCACGGCCGCGTGCCGGAAGGTGGTCCACGTCGGCCACAGCAGGGAGACGTCCGCGAAGTCCGGAGTGGCTGGAAGGACGCGCTCCTCCACGTCCACTCGCAGGTCGCGAAAGACGTCGAGCGACGACCGACACGCATCCAGCACGCCGGCCTCCGTGGGGAGGTACCCGTTGAGGTCGGCCAGCCATGCCACCCGTCGGAGGCCGGGCCCGCGGGCTGGGGTCAGGTGCTGACCGGTCATCGTGGCGAGCATGGTTGCCAGGTCGAGCGCATCGCGTGCGATCGGGCCCGCGACCCCGCCGTCGCCGCTGACATCGGTGGGTCGCGACTCCGGGCGCTGTTCGGAGGTGGGGCGCAGCCCGAACACCCCGTTCCAGCCGGGCGGGTTGCGGAGGGATCCCATGAAGTCGCTCCCGTCGGCGACCGGCAGCATCCCCGTGGCCACCGCTACCGCGGCGCCGCCGCTGCTGCCACCTGCTGAGCGAGCCGGGTCGAGCGCATTACGTGTCGTGGGAGCCACCCGGCTGTGGGTGTGCGACCCCAGGCCGAACTCGGGTGTGTTCGTCTTCCCGACGAATACCGCTCCGGCAGCTCGCAGCCGGGGGACGAAGTCGGTGTCATCGCGAGCAGGACCCACCTCGTCGGGTCGCCAGAAACCGAGTGTGGTCGGGAGGTCGCGGACGTCGGTGAGGTCCTTCACGGCGAGCGGAAGCCCGAACAGGCCCCCGGACCGCCGAGCCGTGGGCCTGGCATCCAGCCGGGCGGCGTCGTCGAGAGCCTCATGGCGCGGCCGACGGGAGACCAAGGCGTGGTGGGTCGGCTCCAGGGAGTCGATGCGGTCGAGGAATGCGGTGACCACCTCGACGACTGTGAGCTGCCCCGTCACCATGGCATGCGCGAGCCGGTGGGCCGGCCAGGAGGTCGGATCTCCGGTCGGCCAGCCGGGGTGCGTCACCACCGCAGCGTCCCAGGTCCGCTCGGGCGAGGAGCGAACGGCCTCGGCACGCGGGTGGTCCCGCCGAGCCGATCGGAATGTGAGGAGGTGGGGAGCGTGCCCACGATCATGGCGCGACCGGTCCCGGGCGGCGGCCCGGCAGCTGGGGCACCACACTGGGGCAATGAGCTACGTCGCTATCAACGTACTGACCGTGTCCGGCGGAGACGGAACGCTCCTTGAGCAGCGGTTCGCCGGCCGCGCCGGCTCGGTAGAGCGCGCGCCGGGGTTCGAGCACTTCGAGCTTCTCCGGCCGCTCGAAGGGACCGAGCAGTACCTCGTCTACACCCGGTGGAGCGACCGGGAGTCGTTCGATGAGTGGACTGCCTCGCGGTCGTTCGCCTCCGGTCATGCCGAGGCAAGTGGGCGGCCGGCCGGCCAGCCGTCGGCCGCGTCGGGGTCGACGATCTGGGCCTTTGAGGTCGTGCAGAGCGCCGATCCGGTGGCCGAGTAGCGTCAGGACTCGTCGCTGGACTGCTGGGCGGCGTCCTGGCGGCGGAACGAGGCCTTGATCTCACGCTCGGTGTCAGCGCGGTTTGCCCACGTGGCGCCTTCCACCGACTTCCCCGGCTCCAGGTCCTTGTAGACCTCGAAGAAGTGCTGGATCTCCAGCTTGTCGAACTCCGGCATGTGGTGGATGTCCCGCAGGTGCTCCTTGCGCGGGTCGTGCGCCGGGACGCAGACGACCTTGTCGTCGCCTCCGGCTTCGTCGGTCATGCGGAACATTCCGATCGCCCGGCACATGATCACGCAGCCGGGGAACGTGGGCTCGTCCAGCAGAACCAGCGCGTCGAGCGGGTCGCCGTCTTGACCGAGGGTGTTCTCGATGAACCCGTAGTCGGCCGGGTACCGGGTGGACGTGAACAGCATCCGGTCGAGCCGGATGCGGCCGGACTTCTTGTCGAGCTCGTACTTGTTTCGGTGCCCCTGGGGGATCTCCACGAAGACGTCGAATTCCACTGCGAACCCTCCCGGGTGGACCTGGCACCGCGTCCCTTAGTGTCCCGTACCGCACCCGAAGGCCGCTGAGGGGGTCAGGATGAGCCGGACCCGGTGGTACGTCGTGGCGGTCCTCGCCGCGGTGACGGTCGTCGTGGTGACCTTGGACGCCGCCGGCGTGATCTTCGAGCCCGCCGCCCCCCCGGACACACCCGTGGTCGCGATGGCCAGTCCCGGGCCGCCGGAGGCGGCGCTGCTGCCCGTCCAGGGCGATCCGATGCCGGCCGCTGAAGTCGAGCGGCTGCAGGCAGCTGTCGAGCGTGCGCTCGGTGACGACGCCCTGGGCCGGCGGGTCTCCGCGTACGTCGCCACGGTGGAGGGACAAGGCGTGCTCGACTCCCGAGCCACCCGCGCCGCCGCGCCGGCATCCACCGTCAAGCTGTTCACCGCACTGGCTGCCCTCGACGTCCTGGATCGGGAGTCACGGATCGTCACGCGCGTGGTCCGCGGGCCGGCGCCCCGCTCGGTCGTGCTCGTCGGAGGAGGGGACGCCACGCTGACCACGTCCCGGCCCCGCCGCGGCGACCGGCCGGTCGCTTCGCTGGAGGCGCTGGCCGGGGAGACCGCGCAGGCGCTCCAGAGCGAGGGAATCTCGCGGGTCCGGCTGTTCTACGACGACGGCCTGTTCACCGGCCCGGCCGTCGCTCCCACCTGGGGGGACACCTATGTCTCGTCCGGGGTGGTGGCCCCGGTGACGGCGCTGATGGCCGACCAAGGGCTGGTCGACTCGCGGTCCGGGTCCCTGGCGAGGGAGGCGGACCCGGCGCTGGCGGCGGCCGGCCGGTTCGCGACGCTGCTGGGCGATCGCGGCATCCGGGTGACCGGTGGCGTGCGGCCCGGTGAGGCAGCGGCCGGCGGCGAGGTCGTCGCCGAGGTCGAGTCGCCGACGGTGTCCGCCCTCGTCGAGCGGATGCTGACCGACAGTGACAACCAGCTGGCCGAGGCGCTCGGACGGCTGGCGGCGCTGGCCAGCGGTCGTCCCGCCAGCTTCTCGGGAGCCGGCGCCACGCTGCTGGCGCAAGCCCAGCTGCGCGATGTCGAGACGTCCGGCGCCCGCCTGTTCGACGCCTCGGGGCTGTCGCGCCCGAACCGCCTCCCCCCCGTGGGTACCGCCGGGGTGCTGGCGGTCGCGGTTGCGGACCCGACGTTGCGTCCCCTCACCGCAGGCCTTCCCGTGGCCGGTCTGACGGGCACCCTCGCGGACCGGTACCTGACCGGTCGCAGCGCGCGCGGTGCGGGCGTGGTCCGCGCGAAGACGGGGACACTCACCGGGGTGGCCGCCGAGGCCGGGCTGGTGGTGGCCTGCGAGGGGCGGCTGGTCGTGTTCTCCTTCGTCGCCGATCGGGTGCCGTTCGACATCGAGGCAGCTCGCGCGGCCCTGGACCGGGGTGCCGCCGCGTTGGCCTCGTGCCCGGCCGCCTGATCCGCAGGGGGGCTTCCGACCTCGGGGCGTCCGGTTACGGTCAGTCCATGGCTGCCAATGTCGTGGACTGGGACTTCGCGTCCGCAACCGCCCGTCGGTTGGCGGGACCGGGCCCGCAGATCCCGCTGTCCGAGGCTCGGGAAGCGGTTGCCGACCTCCGGAAGTGCGCACAGGATGCGGTGGACTACGTCGCGACCCACACCGGCCTGGAGGCGGAGCCGACCCCCGACGCGGTGGCGGTCGTCGACCGGCCAGGCTGGATCGACGCCAACACCGCCGGGTTCGCAGCCGTTCTCGACCCGGTCGTCGCGCGTCTGCGGGCGCGCCGGGGGGACGCCGGGGGAGGCGGGCTGACCACGGCAGTCGGGTCGCGGGTCGTGGGCGCGGAGGTGGGGGCCGCTCTGGGCTTCCTCAGCAGCAAGGTGCTCGGCCAGTACGAGCTGTTTACCGCCGCTGACGCGGCACCGCGGCTGCTTCTGGTGGCACCGAACATCGTCCACGTGGAACGAGAGCTCGAGGTCGATCCGCACGACTTCCGGTTGTGGGTCTGTCTGCACGAGGAGACCCACCGGGTGCAGTTCACGGCCGTACCGTGGCTCGCCCCGTGGCTCAAGGGCCAGATCACCGGGTACGTGGAGGCCTTCGACGTCGACCCGGCAGAGTTCGGTCGCCGGGCGCGGCAGGCAGTGGCCGCGGTGGTCGGGGCAGCCCGCGGACTCGACTCCGTCGGTGTGCTGGAGCAGCTCATGACCCCAGAGGAACGCGAGGTCATGGACCGCCTTACCGCGGTGATGTCCTTGCTCGAGGGCCACGCAGATGTCGTGATGGACGGCGTGGGACCGGCAGTGGTCCCGACCGTCGCGGCCATCCGGTCCCGCTTCAGCCGCAGGCGGACGTCGCCGCCCGCGGCCGAGGCGTTCGTCCGTCGACTGCTCGGTGTGGACAGCAAGCTGAAGCAGTACCGGGACGGAGCCGTGTTCGTCAGGGCAGTGGTTGACGCAGTGGGGATGTCGGGGTTCAACCGGGTGTGGGAGTCACCGGCGTCGTTGCCGTCGCGCGCCGAGCTCTACGCCCCGGACCAGTGGCTGGCCCGGGTGCACTCCGCCTCCGCGTCATGACCGGTCCGGCGCCGGCGGTCACGGAGGTCCGGACCGCGGTGGCCGCCGGCCTTGATGGGATCCCCCGGGGGCGTCTGGTGCTGGCGGCGGTCAGCGGTGGCGCCGACTCCCTCGCGCTGGCAGCCGGGTTGGCGTTCGCTGGTCCGCGTGCGGGACTACGTGCCGGCGCCGTGGTCGTGGACCACCAGCTGCAGCCGTCGTCGGACGCCGTGGCCGAGGCGGCGGCCGGTGCCCTCCGGTCGCTCGGGCTGGCGCCGGTGCAGGTCGTGGCGGTGGACGTCGGTGAGGGAGGCGGCCCCGAGGCGGCCGCCCGGCAGGCCCGCTACCAGGCACTACGGTCGGCGGCAGCCGATCTCGACGCGGCGGCGGTGCTGCTCGGTCACACCCTGGACGACCAGGCGGAGACGGTCCTGCTCGGCCTGGCCCGCGGGTCCGGAGCCCGGTCGCTGTCCGGGATGGCGCCGCAGACCGAGGGATTCCGGCGTCCGCTGCTGGGTGTCTCCCGCTCCACCACGGCCGCCTGCTGCGACGCCCTGGGTCTCGTGCCGTGGGACGACCCCCACAACACCGAGCGCAGGTTCTCGCGCGCCCGCCTTCGCCACGACGCGCTGCCGGCGCTGGTCACCGCCCTCGGGCCGGGGGTGCCGCAGGCGCTGGCCCGGACGGCCCGGCTGCTCCGGGACGACGACGAGGCACTCGAGACCTGGGCGGACGAGGTGGCCGGACGGTGCCGGCCGGCGGGCGACTCGGAGCCGGGGCTGGACATCGTGGCCTTGGGCGCAGCGCCGCCGGCGGTCCGGCGGCGCGTGATTCGCCGCTCCCTGCTGGCCGCCGGAGCGACCGCGGGCCGGCTGACCGCGGAGCAGGTCGGCCGCGTGGACGACCTCGTCGGCGCCTGGAAGGGCCAGGGCCCGGTCGCGCTGCCGGGCGGGATCCAGGCGCGTCGCTGCTGTGGCAGGCTCTACCTCGATCCCGGGCAGGACGCTGTTTCGCCCGACCAGCAACGGGCGAAGGAGTAGCCGATGGACGTCACCGACATGGGCGACGACCTCGCCGCCGTCCTGGTCGACGCGGAGTCGATCCAGCAGCGCATCAAGGAGATCGCCGCCCAGATCGACGAGGACTACGCCGGACGTGATCTGCTCCTGGTCGGTGTCCTCAAGGGCGCGGTCATGGTGATGGCAGACCTGTCGCGCGCGCTCCACTCGTCCTGCGAGATGGACTGGATGGCGGTGTCGAGCTACGGATCGGGTACCAAGTCCTCCGGGGTGGTCCGGATCCTCAAGGACCTCGACAAGGACATTTCAGGCAAGCATGTGCTCGTCGTCGAGGACATCATGGACTCCGGCCTGACCCTGTCCTGGCTGCTCAAGAACCTCCGGTCGCGTGGTCCGGCGTCGGTCGAGGTCTGCGCCCTGCTGCGGAAGCCGGATGCCGCCCGGGTGCCCGTCGAGGTCAAGTACATCGGCTTCGACATCCCGAACGAGTTCGTCGTGGGCTTCGGGCTGGACTACGCGCAGAAGTACCGCAACCTGCCGTTCATCGGGATGCTGGCCTCCCACGTCTACGCGGGACGCTAGGGCCGGCCGGCACAGCTCGAGGGCGGGCGAAGGGTCCGCACAAGCCGTCGGTTCCGCGTCTCGGCGGCCCCCGGTGTACCGTCGAAGTCCGAATCTTCCCCATGCACGAGCAGGAGGGACGGGGCCGTAGCCGCCCCTCACGATGAACGCCAAACGCATCTTCCGCGGTCCGATCTTCTGGATCCTGCTCGCCGTCATCCTGGTCCTGGTCGCCGCTGAGCTGGCCGGGTCGGCCGGAGGCTACGAGAAGAAGGACACCTCGACGGTCATTGCTGCCATCAGGAGTGGCGACGCCCAGAAGGTCGTCCTCGTCGACCGCGACCAGGAGGTCCGCGTCGACCTGCGGAACGGCGACAAGATCAAGGCTAGTTACATCGAGCAGCAGGGCACCCAGCTCGCCGAGCTGGTCCAGGAGGTGCCGCCGCCGGGCGGCCAGATCTCTGAGGTGCCCACGCAGGGCCTGCTGGTCACGCTGCTCGTCACGTTCGGGCCCATCCTGCTCATCCTTCTCCTGCTGTTCTTCTTCATGAACCAGATGCAGGGCGGCGGCTCCCGCGTCATGAACTTCGGCAAGTCCAAGGCCAAGATGGTGTCCAAGGACATGCCGCAGACCACGTTCGCCGACGTCGCCGGCGCCGACGAGGCGGTCGAGGAGCTGCACGAGATCAAGGAGTTCCTGCAGGACCCGGCGAAGTTCCAGGCGGTCGGAGCGAAGATCCCCAAGGGTGTGCTGCTGTACGGCCCTCCGGGAACGGGCAAGACGCTGCTCGCCCGCGCGGTCGCCGGGGAGGCCGGCGTTCCGTTCTACTCCATCTCTGGCTCCGACTTCGTCGAGATGTTCGTCGGTGTGGGTGCGTCGAGGGTGCGCGACCTGTTCGAGCAGGCCAAGGCCAACGCGCCGGCCATCGTGTTCGTCGACGAGATCGACGCCGTGGGACGTCACCGCGGAGCGGGCCTCGGAGGTGGGCACGACGAGCGCGAGCAGACGCTGAACCAGCTCCTCGTCGAGATGGATGGCTTCGACGTGAAGGGCGGCGTGATCCTGATCGCCGCCACGAACCGACCAGACATCCTCGATCCAGCGTTGCTGCGACCCGGCCGGTTCGACCGTCAGATCGCGGTCGAGCGACCTGACCTCGCCGGCCGGGAGAAGATTCTTCACGTCCACGCCAAGGGGAAGCCGCTGGCCACCGACGTCGACCTGCGCGCTGTCGCGCGCCGCACCCCGGGCTTCACCGGCGCAGACCTGGCCAACGTCCTCAACGAGGCGGCGCTGCTGACGGCGCGCACCAACCAGAAGCTGGTCGACAACTTCGCGCTCGACGAGGCGATCGACCGGGTCGTCGCCGGCCCGCAGAAGCACTCGCGGCTGATGAACGAGAAGGAGAAGAAGATCACCGCGTACCACGAGGGCGGTCACGCTCTTGTCGCGGCGGCGCTCCATCACACCGACCCGGTGCACAAGGTGACGATTCTCCCCCGGGGGCGCGCCCTCGGGTACACCATGGTCCTGCCCGACGAGGACAAGTACTCGGTCACCCGCAACGAGATGCTGGACCAGCTGGCGTACATGCTGGGCGGCCGGGCCGCGGAGGAGATGGTCTTCCATGACCCGACCACCGGTGCGTCGAACGACATCGAGAAGGCCACCGCGCTCGCCCGCTCGATGGTGATGCAGTACGGCATGAGCGAGAAGGTCGGCGCCATCCGCCTGGGGCAGCAGCAGAGCGAGGTCTTCCTCGGCCGTGACATGGGTCATCTGCGCGACTTCTCCGAGGGGATCGCCGAGGTCGTGGACCAGGAGGTGCGCAAGCTCATCGAGCAGGCCCACCAGGAGGCCTACGACATCCTGATCGACAACCGCGACGTGCTCGACCAGCTGGTCGTCGAGCTGCTCGAGCGGGAGACGCTGGACAAGGCGGAGGTAGCGCGCGTCTTCGAGCCGCTGCGCAAGCTCACCCCGCGCCCGGTCTGGCTGTCGTCGATGGACCGGCCGGTGTCCGATCGTGGTCCGGTTCCGATGCCGCTGTCCGCGGGGGCAAACGGCCAGCGGGGCAACGGCCAGGTCGCACCCGCCGCCGACGAGCCGGGCACGTCGTCCGAGGATGCGGCGGCCGAGCCCGATGCCGAGCCCAGTGCGGACTCGGCATCGGCCGGTGCGGAGTCGGCACCGACGGGCGACGACGCCACCGGCGAGTGAGCACATGACCGACCCGATCGCTCTCACCACGCATGACACCGGCGAGTGGCCGCCGGTGGACCTGCCGCGTGCGGCGGCGGCGATCCGGGAGCTGCTGCTGGCCATGGGCGAGGACCCCGGACGCGACGGCCTGCAGGACACCCCGCAACGAGTGGCACGGATGTACGCCGAGACCTTCGCCGGACTGCGGCTCGCGCCCGAGGACGTGCTGACGACGACGTTCGACCTCGGTCATGACGAGCTGATCCTGGTGAAGGACATCGAGGTGTACTCCACCTGCGAGCACCATCTGGTGCCGTTCCACGGAGTGGCCCACGTGGGCTACATCCCCAGCGAGAACGGCCAGATCACCGGACTGTCCAAGCTGGCCCGGCTGGTCGACGTCTTCGCCCGGCGGCCCCAGGTGCAGGAGCGGCTGACCACGCAGATCGCCGACTCGCTGGTCAAGATCCTGCAGCCGCAGGGGGTGATCACCGTCGTCGAGTGTGAGCACATGTGCATGTCGATGCGCGGTGTGCGCAAGCCGGGGGCGCGTACCGTCACCTCGGCGGTCCGGGGCCAGCTCCGCGACCCGGCGACTCGCGCCGAGGCCATGAGCCTGATCCTCGACAGCCGCTGAGCGCCCTGGCCCGCAGGCACTGGCTCCGTCAGCTGTCGGTGACGAGCCCTCGAAGCAGCCAGGGGACGCGGAGGTCGGGGTCCTCCCTGGCGTTGAGAACGACTCGCTCGAGGCCCTCGTCGAGGTCGTCCACACGGGTGGGCAGAGTGAGCCGTCCGGTGATCACGCCGGGCTCGAAGGACGTCCACACGCGCAAGCGGGTCTGCGACAACGGCACCTGACGGTCGTCGGTTGGAAGTCCGTGGTTCCTGCGGAAGCGCACGCCCAGGTCAGCCAAGGTCAACTCCGTTCCGGCGGTGGGGGACGTGGGACGAAGGGTCAGCGCGACCCACTTGTCACTCGGCAGCGACAGGCTCAGGTCCCAGCGGAGCCGTTCCCCTTCAGCGACGGTCTGCCAGGTGCGCTCGACGCGCAGTACCGGCGCCGGGTCGTCGTCGACGATGCGGACGGAGCCGGCGTAGTGGCCGGTGACGACGTCGCGGAGCGCCTTGACGATGACCGCGCCCTGGACGTCGTAGTCGTCGCGGTCGTCGCCGACAACCGAGATCGGCACGTCGATCACCGTCTGCCCCGGGGCCAGCGTCACCGGGTAGCCCGGAACGCCCGAGTAGTCGGGATCGGGCGGCTGCACCCACACCTGCTCGGTCCCGCTCGCGGCGCCGGTCACCCTCACCCGGATGCGTTCGGTCCGGGCCCCCCCGTCGCCTTCCACGATGGTCCGGTCGACCACGTCGACCCGCGGCAGGGAGGGCACCGGTGCGCGCGACCACCCGGCCCGACGGCCCTGGACGTCCAGCAGCACCAGGGAGCCGTGGCGCGACACCGGGGTGAGCCGCAGGGCGCGCACCGTGCTCAGTGGTGCGCCGGGTCCAGCGGGCAGACCGAGGCGGACCGTCTGTCCCCAGGCCTTGGAGATCGCGCCCTTGCCGGGGAGCTGTCGCACGGTGCGGACCCCGAGGGGGTACCGGGTCCCCGACTCGTCGACAGCCTCGACCCCGAACCGGGCCGGACCCCCGCCTCCGGCGACGGCCACGCGCAGCTCCAGCGACGTCGCGCCGTGGAGGTCCACCGGGGTGCCGAGCGGCAGCCCGACCCGTCCTCCGGCGCGGGTCCAGCTCACTCGGAGCGCCTGGGGTGCAGGTGCCCCCCACGCGCCGTACATCGGCAGGAAGTTCGGCGACGGCGAGGACCGGGGGAGACAGGTAGGCAGGACCGGGTCGTCGCGGTACCCCTCGCAGACGGCCGCGTCGGCTCCGACGGCACGCGGTTCGGGCTCGGTCGAGGCGGGGAAGTACACCGCCTGGCGGCGGGCGCCGAGAGCGCTCACGTGCGTGGTCGCACCACCGAGCGATGCCGGCCGGGCAGGTGTGCCGTTGAGCAACGGAAGCGCCGATGCGCGGCGGTCGACGAATGCTGCCGCGGAGGCCGCGATGTAGACGGCGCCGACGTTGCGCTGCGATGCCGGCGCCAGCCGGGCGTCGCGGCCACATGTGGGGTCGCGGCCGATCCACCAGTCGTCCGAGGACGGGGCAGCCGACTCGCCCGGGGTCCACTCCCGGTTGAAGTAGTTGTGGTTCGCACCCATCACGAGCACTGCCGACCGGAGCGCCGGATCGGTCCGGCCGCCCGTCAAGAGGTCGCGTACCTGGTCGACGTACTGCTGCCCTTGCAGGTCGGAGACGTCACCGTCGCAGTAGGGGAGCAGCACGGTCGTGTCGACGCCGAGTGCGGCCTGTCGGCCGAACGCCGTGGGCCCGATGAGGACCTGCCCGTCGATCTGCCAGGGGTCGGCCGGGCGGGAGTCGATGGCGGCGCGGTTGACGCCCTCGCCGCCTCGTGAGTGGCCGACCAGCAGAACGTGGTCGAGGTCGACGCGGCCGACGAAGTCGTCGCCGAACGGCCCGCCACCGGCCGTCGCCCAGGTGTGCCACAGCGCCAGGTGGTGACGCACCAGCTCGGAGCGCGCCTCGGCACCTCCGTCGGGGGCCGCCCAGTCCTGCCCGTTGATGCCGTTCGCCGCGATCGAGACGGTCACGTAGCCCTGGCTGGCCAACAGCTCCTGTGCGTCGAGGTAGCCCAGGTGACTGGGTATCGGCTGCCAGCCGGGCCGGCAGGGCCAGTCCCCCGCCGAGCGACCGTCCGGACCGCCCGTGAAGCAGGTGCTGTGGCGACCGTGCAGGATGAGTACGAGGGGTCGGGGACCGGGTGCGGCGACCGGCGACACGACGGCGCCGACCACCTCGGTGGGTGCGGCGAAGCCTCCGACGTCGACGCCGCCCAGGTCGTAGTCGGTGCGGGTTGTGGCGTAGGGGCCCGGGACGCCCGGGTCGAAGGCGCTTCGTCGCGCAACGGGACCCTCGTCTTCGGCGCCCACGGGCGGCGAGGTCGTCGATCGCGGCAGGACCGAGCGCCCGTGCGCGTCCAGCGGAACCCCGCCGGCGGTCACTTCCAGGGATCTGGCCGGACCTGGGAGCGGGCCGTCGAGCTGCAGGACGTAGGTGTGCCCGTCGCGGCCCGGGCGAGGGATCCCCAGCAGCTGGCCGCCGAGACTGAACTCGACCGCGGCGTCGCGCAGGGGCACCGGGCTCCGGCTGCGCCACACCACGCGCACCCCGGTCTCGACGGGGACCACGCGCCACCCGTCCGGTGCTGCCGTTGGCCGCGTGGGAGCCGCGTCCACGACGGCGCTGACGGCGCTGATGCGCGGCGCGGGCCGCACCGCGACCGCGGCGGCCGGCAGCACCAGGGCCGGCACCACCAGTGTCAGCGCGCCGAGGATCGCGAGTCGGCGGACGCGACCTGGGCGCATGGGAGTCCTCCGGTGGGCTGGCGTCAGCCTGCCACTCATCGTCCCCCGGCAGGAAGGCATCGACCGGGCCAACTGCGGAGTTCCTCTACGCTCGACGGGTGACCTCGCCCGCCCCGCCGATCGGACTTCCCGTCCGGCTGGCCGGGCTCGACCGCTGTCTGGTGATGACGGTCATCAACACCACTCCCGACTCGTTCTCCGACGGTGGCCGGTTCGACACCGTCGAGGACGCCGTCCGGCACGCGCTCGCGGAGGTGGACGCCGGTGCCGACCTGGTGGACGTCGGCGGCGAGTCGACTCGACCCGGTGCCCGACGGGTACCGCTGGCCGAGGAGCTGCGTCGGGTGCTGCCGGTGGTGACGGCACTTCACGCTTCCGGTGCTGCGGTGAGCATCGACACGATGCGGGCAGAGGTCGCGTCACGTGCGGTGGCCGCCGGCGCGGTCCTGGTCAACGACGTGAGTGGCGGTCTGGCAGACCCGGAGATGCTGCCGTTCCTCTCGGGCAGCGCGGTCCCCTGTGTGCTGATGCACTGGCGCGGTGACAGCGCGTCGATGATGCGGCGCACGTCGTATGACGACGTCGTCGAGGACGTGCGCAGCGAGCTGGCGGCGCGCATCGACGCGGCCGTGGCGGCCGGCATCTCTGAAGAGCGGATCGTGGTCGACCCGGGTATCGGCTTCGCGAAGGAACCGGTCGACAACTGGCCCCTGCTGGCAAGGCTCGACCGGCTGCGCGAGCTCGGGCGCCCGGTCCTCGTCGGGGCGTCCCGGAAGCGGTTCCTGGGCGACCTGCTCGCCGACGAGGACGGGCCGCGGGTCATAGCCGGACGTGACGTCGCGACGGCGGCGGTCTCGGCGCTGGCCGCAGTGAGCGGTGCTTGGTGTGTCCGCGTGCACCAGGCTGCCGGCAGCGCCGACGCGGTGCGCGTCGCCCGGGCCTGGACGACAGCGGGAGGCAGGTGACTTCGTGGACCGGATCCGACTGACCGGGGTGCGCGCCCGAGGACATCACGGGGTGCACCCGGAGGAGCGTCGCGACGGGCAGACGTTCGTCGTGGACGCCGAGCTCAGCATCGACCTCTCACCCGCGGCGGGCTCGGACGACCTGTCGCTCACGGTCGACTACGCAAAGGTGGCCTCGACCATCGTCGCCGAGGTCGTGGGGCCACCCTGCAACCTCATCGAGACGGTCGCGGTGCGCGTCGCGGACCGGATCCTCGACGACCCGCGGGTGACCGAAGTGACGGTGACCGTCCACAAGCCCCAGGCGCCCGTGGGGGTCCCGTTCGACGACGTGGCCGTGGTGGTCACGCGACGGCGCCGGTGAGTGGCGAGCGGGCGGCGGTGTCGGTCGGCTCCAACCTGGGGGACCGGCTGGCTCACCTGCAGGCGGCCGTCGACGCCCTGATTCGTGCGCCGGGTGTCGACGTGCTCGCCGTGTCGTCGGTCGTGGAGACCGATCCGGTCGGTGGCCCGGAGCAGCCCGACTTCCTGAACGCGGTGGTCGTGGTGGAGACGTCGTTGGCCGCGGAGGACCTGCTGACGGTCACGCAGTCGATCGAGGCTGCGGCCGACCGAGTGCGCTCCGAACACTGGGGGCCGCGGACGCTGGACGTGGACGTGCTGGCCGTCGGGTCGGTGACCGTGTTCGGTGAGCGGCTGACCCTTCCGCACCCGCTCGCCGCCGAGCGCGCCTTCGTGCTCGTGCCGTGGGCGGAGGTGGACCCGGACTTCGAGGTCGTGGGCCGGGGTCGCGTCGCCGACCTGGCACGCGTGGTCGGGTCAGGCGGAGTGCGCGCAACCGGACTTCGCTTGGAGCTGCGGTGATGCGTCCGACGAGCCTGCGGCTGTTGGCTGTGTACGCCGCGCTCGCCGGCGCCGTCGGCTATGTGGGGGCATCGCTGTGGGACGCCCTGACCGGCTCGCCGCCCGGGGTGCCCGTGACGGCTCCGGCCATGCTTCTCCTGCTGGCGGCCGGGTTCGCCCTCGCCGCCTATGCGCTGCGGCCACGGATCGCTCGCGAGGAGGGTCACCAGCCACTGGACCCGTTCAAGGCCGCCCGGACGGCCATGCTCGCGGTGGCGGGGTCCCGCGCGGGGGCGGCCATGTTCGGGCTGTACGGGGGCTACGCGGTGTTCCTCCTTGTCGACCTGGCCAACCCGTTCCGCCGCCGCACCCTCCTGGTCGCCGGCCTGGCTGCGCTGGCGGCGGCGGCCATGTCGGCGGCTGCCCTCTGGCTGGAGCGGGTCTGCCGCGTGGACCCCCCCGAAGAGGACCCGGGCGCAGGAGCGGCTCCCGCCGCCTGACGCGCCTGCCACGCCCGGCCCGAATGTCCGATGTCGAGGTCGGCAACGGCGTACCCTCCTCTCATGGCCGCAGGACGTCACGCGAAACGGCGGGAGCCCCGTTCGGGAACCTTCTCGCTGGTTCTCCTCACGGTGCTGGCTGCGGCCGTGGCGGCCTCGGCAGTGTTCGTCGACGACGTTCGGTGGGTCCGCGCGGGCGTCGTGGTGCTGGCAGTGCTGGTGGTGGTGCCGTTCGCGGTGCTGCTGGGGCGCAGCCGCGACACCCGGCGTGTGCTGCAGGCCCTGCTGGACGAACGGGAGCGCGAGGTGCACCAGCTTCGCCAGGAGCTGTCGGTGGTCATGCAGACCAACGCCGAGCTCATCGTCGAGATGGGGCGGCTGCGCACCGAGGTCGAGGAGATGGTGCAGCCCGTCGACACCGTCCCGGACCCGGTCTACCCGTCGCTGCACCTGCCCCTCGTCCGGGCCGCGTTCGCCGAGGACCTGCCGCCGACGCCGGCGTTCGACCCGGTACAGGAGCCCGCCGAGGTCCCGCCGTCGATCGTGGTCGACGGTGGCAGTGACCCCACCCGCGGGCGCCGGGTGCTGGACCTGACCGCGTCGGAGATCCGAGAGCTTCGGCAGGCCGCCGGCGCCTAGCGCCGAGTGCACACTCCCAGGCCACATCCGCCCGTCGAGTGCACACTCCCAGGCCACCTATGCCCGCCGAGTGCACGCGCGATGCGTCGGGCGTCCCGAGCGAGGTGCGCACTCGAGGGCTGAAAGTGTCCTGCGGGGGTGCACTCGGCGTTACTTGTCGACGTCTCCCACGACGAAGAACATCGAGCCCAGGATCGACACCATGTCCGGGACCAGCTGGCCGGGCAGCATCTCCGTCAGCACCTGCACGTTGTTGAACGACGCCGAGCGCAGCTTGAGTCGCCACGGCGTCTTCTCCCCCTTGGAGACCAGGAAGTAGCCGTTGACGCCGAGCGGGTTCTCCGTCCACGCGTAGGTGTGGCCTTCCGGCGCCTTCAGCACCTTCGGCAGCCGGGTGTTGATCGGGCCGGGCGGCAACGCGTCCAGCCGGTCGAGGCAGGCGTCCGCGAGGTCCAGGGACACATGGATCTGCTCACGCAGGACCTCGAACCGGGCGAAGCAGTCGCCGCTTTCGCGAGTGGGGATCCGCAGCACGTCCTGCAGCTCGCCGTACGCGAGGTACGGGTCGTCGCGTCGCAGGTCCATGTCGACGCCGGACGCGCGCCCGATGGGTCCGCTCGCGCCGTACTGCAGCACCTGCTCCTTCCTGAGCACGCCGACGCCCACGGTCCGAGCCTGGAAGATCTCGTTGCCGAAGATGAGCGACTCCAGGTCGGGAAGCTGTCCGCGGACCTCGGTCACGGCCGCGCGCGCGCGGGCGGTCCAGCCGTTCGGGAGGTCCTCCTTCAGTCCGCCGACCCGGTTGAACATGTAGTGCATCCGTCCGCCGGACACCTCCTCCATGACCGCCTGGATGACCTCGCGGCCGCGGAAGGCGTAGAAGACCGGCGTGATCGCCCCCACCTCGAGCGGGTAGCTCCCCATGAACACCAAGTGGCTGAGCACGCGGTTGAGCTCGGCCAGCAGAGTGCGGGCCCACGTCGCGCGCTCCGGAACCTCCATGCCGAGCATGCGCTCGACGGCGAGAACGACGCCGAGCTCGTTGGCGAAGGCGGACAGCCAGTCGTGTCGATTGGCCAGCATGATGATCTGGCGGTAGTCGCGAACCTCGAACAGCTTCTCGGCCCCGCGGTGCATGTAGCCGATCACCGGCTCGGCGGTCACGATGCGCTCGCCGTCCAGCGTCAGGCGCAGCCGGAGGACGCCGTGAGTGGCCGGATGCTGCGGGCCGATGTTGAGGACCATCTCCGCGGTGACCAGGTCGTCACGCCGAATGTCCACCTGGTCCGCGCCGGCCCCCAGACCCACGATGAGCTGGTTGTCCACCACGGACCCGATCGTGCCAGAAACCACCGGGTCGGGTGCGGTGCCGGACGGCCCGCGTGCGGTGTGTTGCAGCATGATGACTTTGTGCAATGGTCTGCTATCGATCCTTGACATCTGCTGTGATGTCTGTCACACAGGCCCCATCAATCTGCGACGCGTTCGGGGGTTCCGCGCCGCTCTACAAGGAGGGCAGTCGTGGCGGACACTTCCAGCAAGTCGGGCCGAGCGGGTCCGATGGGCACGTCGGGGGTCACCTACCAGCATGCGGGGGCTGAGTACTTCGACAAGCGTGGCCTGAAGCGTCACGCCGGTGCCTGGTCCTTGTGGGCACTGGGGGTGGCGGCGGTCATCTCCGGGGACTTCTCCGGATGGAACCTCGGCATCGGCGAGGCCGGCTGGGGCGGAATGCTCATCGCCACCATCGTCATCGGCCTGATGTACCTGCTAATGATCTACAGCATCGCCGAGATGGCATCGACGATGCCGCACACCGGTGGTGCGTACTCCTTCGGGCGAGCGGCCATGGGGCCGTGGGGTGGCTACGTCACCGGCCTCGCGGAGACCATCGAGTACGTCATCACCACCGCGGTGGTCGGGACGTTCTCCGGGCTGTACGCCGATGCGATCACCGATGACCTGTTCGGCTTCACGATGCCGCTGTGGATGTGGGTCACCCTGTTCTACCTGGTGTTCGTGGGCCTGAACTCCATGGGATCGGCTGCCTCGTTCCGGTTCGCGATGGTCATCACCATCATGTCGCTGTCGGTCCTGGCGGTCTTCTTCGTCCTGGCGATCTTCTCGGGCAAGTTCTCGGTCGACAACCTGACCAACATCGTGCCCGAGGCCGGCAACAGCACGTTCCTGCCCTTCGGTCTGACGGGGGTCCTGGCGGCGCTGCCGTTCGCGATCTGGTTCTTCCTCGGCATCGAAGAGCTCCCGCTCGCAGCGGAGGAGACCCACACGCCGCAGGAGGACATCCCCCGCGGATCGACGTGGGGCATGTTCACGCTCCTGGCGACCGCATTCCTGGTGCTGATCCTGAACCCCGGGATCGTCGGTTCCCAGGAGCTCTCGGCAAGCGGCGAACCCATCCTGGACGGCTTCCGCGTCATCTTCCCGAACAGCAACATCGCGTCCCTGCTGTCCTTGTTCGCTCTGACCGGCCTGGTGGCGTCCTTCCAGGGCATCATGTTCGCCGCTGGTCGGAACATGTACTCGTTGTCCCGTGCCGGGTACTACCCGAAGTTCCTGTCACTGACCGGCGTGCGCAAGGTGCCGTGGGTGGCGCTCGCGGTCAGCGCCGTCATCGGTATTGCGCTGATCTTCGGCCTCACCGCCTTCGAGGACGGGACGGCGACCGACGCGGCCGTCGCTGTGGCCGGCAAGCTGCTCAACATCGCCGTGTTCGGTGCGGTCATCGCGTACTTCCTGCAAATGGTGGCATTCCTGATCCTGCGCAACAAGTTCGGCGACGTCACTCGTCCGTACCGCAGCCCCATGGGCGTCCTCGGCGCGGCCATCGCGGCGGTGATCGCCGGCTTGACGCTGGTCATCCTGCCCTTCAACGAGTCTTACCGGCAGGTTGTGATCGGGGTCGCGATCTTCTTCATCATCGGACTGGTGTACTTCGCCATCTTCGGCCGGCACCGTCTGGTGCTGTCCCCCGAGGAGGAGTTCGCGGTCACGCACGGCAAGCACGGACACCCCGAGACCGAGGGGTATGACGTGACTGAGCGCGAGGAGGAGTCCGGACAGGCGGACTACTTCCCGCCGAACTAGGCACACCTGTCAGCAGGGCCCGGGCAGTCGCTCGGGCCCTGCTGACTGCCCGGATAGCCTCGGGGGATGTCCGACCCCCGCCCGACGGCAGATCCGACCCGGTCCTTTGCCGGCGACCCCTTCTTGGCCCCCGGCGACGGCTGGGTAGGGGTGTCGCCGCGGTTGGCCACCGTCCGTCGGATCTCGGTCGTCGGACCGGCCGTGCTCATCGCGGCCGCGATCACCGTGGCCGTTGCCGTGATGGCAAGCCCGGCGTGGGCGTTCGTCGCCGTCGTCGCGTCCGTTGCCGTCGTCAGCTGGCTCACCTGGCTGATCGGACGCCAGGTGCGCGCGGTCGGCTACTGCTTGCGAAGTGACGACCTCTTGGTCGTCAGCGGGATCGCCTTCCGGCGCCTGGTCGTGGTGCCCTTCGGCCGCATGCAGCTGGTCGACGTCACGCGCGGACCCATCGACCGGCACTTCGGACTCGCGTCGGTGCAGCTGCACACCGCGGCTGCCACCAGCGACGCATCGATCCCCGGCCTGACCCCCGGCGAGGCCGCGGCACTTCGGGACCGCCTCGCCAGCCTGGGCGAGCAGCGGAGCGCCGGTCTGTGACCACCGCGTTGCCGGGAGCCCAGGCTGCGGACTGGCAGGCCACGCGGCCCCAGCGCCTGCACCCGGTGACGCCTGTCGTTCGCGCCCTCCAGATCGGGCCGGTGCTCGGCATCGCGGCGGTGAGCCTCGGGCTCGACCAGCTTCGCAGCAACCCCTTCGGCTGGCTGGGCGTGTTCGTGGTCGTCCTAGCGATGGTGGCCGCGTCCGGTGCGTGGGCGTACCTGGTGTGGAGCCGCTACAGCTTCTGGTTCGACGCAGACGGCGACCTACGGATCCGGTCCGGGGTGCTGCAGCTCAACGAGCGTCGCGTCCAGGTGTCCCGACTGCAGTCCGTCGACGTGACGCAGCCGCTGCTCGCCCGCATCTTCGGGCTGGCGGAGCTGCGCCCGGAGGTCGCCGGGGCCTCCTCAGGCGCGACGCGGATGGCCTACCTGTCCCAGCCGGACGCGGATCGACTCCGCGCCGAGCTGCTGGCGCGCGCAGCCGGCATCCGGGTCGAGCAGGGTGCGTCCGCGCCCGTTGCTCCCGAAACCATCCTGGTCAGCGTGCCGACGGGGACGCTGCTCACCTCCCTCCTCCTCCAGCCCGACATGTTGCTGCTCATGGTGGGTCTGCCCCTGACCGCCGTCCTGCTCACCGCGGTCGGTGCGTTCGAGTTCGCGCTGCCCATGCTGCTGCTCGTCGGCACCCCGTTCTTCGTGGTGGGCGGGCGTTTCGTGACGTTGTTCGGCTTCACCGTGGCCGAGTCCCCGGACGGTCTTCGCCTGCGGTTCGGTCTGACGTCGCACCGGTCGCAGACCGTTCCGCCAGGGCGGGTCCAGGCCGTTCGGCTGGAGCAGCCGGTCCTGTGGCGACGCCGGGGCTGGGTGCGGATGGTGGTGAACGTGGCCGGAGCCTCCGGGGGTGAAGACGCGCAGAACCGGCCGTCGACCCTGCTGCCGGTGGCACCGGAGGCAGTAGCGCGCGCGGTGCTGGCCCGAGTTCTGCCCGGGGTCGACCCACTGGCCGTCCCCCTCGATGCGGTGCCGGCCAGGGCGCGGTGGCGGGCGCCGCTGCAGCGACGTCGGCTGGCCGTGGGCAACGACGACCAGGTCCTCGTCGTCCGGCACGGCTGGCTGGTGCCCACCTGGGACGTCGTCCCCCATGCCCGGACCCAGAGCGTGCGCGTGTCGCAGGGGCCGTGGCAACGGTGGCTGCGGCTGGCCAGCGTTCACGTGGACTCCACTCCGGGGCCGGTCCGCATCACCGCCGCGCAGCGCCCCGCCGAGGAGGCCAGGCAGCTGGCGGAGGCGCAGGTCGCCCGCGCCCGCAGCGCCCGGTCGCGGTCCCGACCCGACCGATGGCTGCTCGATCGGCCGCCGGAGTGACCCGACCGGGCCGCGGCCGCTGGTACCTGGCGCTGGTGGGGCTGATGGCGGTACCACTGGCGTGGGGCGGGTTCAGCGTGGGGCACGCGGTCCGCCAAGTGCTTGACGAGGTCGCCCCGCTGGCGTCCGGGACGTGGGTGGTGGTTCGGGTCGAGACCCCCACCACGCTCTACCTCCGGGACGGAGCGCCGGTTCCGGACCAGCCGCCCTGCCAGGTAGCCGATCGCGGCGGGTCCGCCCGGCTGACGGCGGCCGAGACCGACGAGACCATCGACGTCGGTTCGCAGCGATGGCGGCCGGTGGCCGCCGTCGAGCCGATCGTCCC
The DNA here is from genome assembly GCA_963848085.1 of uncultured Actinomycetota bacterium. Taxonomy (GTDB): domain Bacteria; phylum Actinomycetota; class Actinomycetes; order JAHEKZ01; family JAHEKZ01; genus CAWKCE01. The sequence goes on along the minus strand of CAWKCE010000005.1, from coordinate 331,504 downwards.
GGGCACGGTGGCGCTGCAGTGCCGAGCCACGAGCGACCGGGTCGACTGGGCGCTAGGCCCGACCGCCGAGTCCGCGCGGGATCGGATCGGTGCTGCCGCGGCTCGGGCCTCCTGGTTGACCGTGGTCACGGCGCTGGTCGGCGCGGCTGCGGCGACGGTGGTGTGGCGCGCTCCTCGGCGTTGAGGATGTCGGTCAGGCGAACCGCAACGGGTTGGCCCCGCGTCTGGACCAGCCACGTGAAGTCGCCGAGCCCACCACGTTGGGTGAGCTCGGCCGCCTGAGAGGCGCGGCTCAGCGCCGCGACATACCCGACTGGGTCGGAGTGGGCGAGGTCGAGTGGCGGACGCCTCCCCGACACCCCGAGTGCGGGCAGGGCCAGGAACTGCGCGAGCGTCACCGAGTCCGTTGCGCCGGCCCGGATCCCGGCGTCCTCGCACGCATCCAGCGCGACGTGTGCCGTCAGGTCGCACGAGCCGTCGGGCACCGGAGCGACCTGGTGGCCGGCACGGTAGGCGGTGAGCGAGCCCGATGCCCAGCTGCCGGCGGCCCGCTGGGCACGCGTGTGCGCGTAGTCGACAGCCACCGCAGTGCCGCGCCGCAGGGAGGTGACGAGCGCCGCCCATGCGGCGTCGCGGGGGTGACCGACCTCGGCGCGGTCGCCGACGTCGGCGTCTTCCATCGGCCACCACCGCCGGAGCCAGTCCGCGTCATCGTTCGTCAGTGGACCCCCGAGCGACTCCTGGCCGAGCTCGTCGACCACGACGAGGCGGAGTCCGGCCTCGGTCTGCTCGACCACGTCGAGCGGGACGTTGTCCAGCAGCTCGTGCGCGACCACGACCCCGTCGACGCCCGTGGGCGGCTCGCGCACCCAGCCGATCTCCGGGGGCAGGCTCGCCGGTCGGCCACGCAGGTCCACCCCTGTCAGCTGCCACCGCCGGCGCTGGTCGACGTCCAGACCGGCCAGGACCGCGGTGAGCAGGGAGCCGTCACCGGCGCCGACGTCCACGACGCGGAGGGCGGCCGGTCGCGCCAGTGCGTCGTCCACGTCGCTCACCAGACGCTGGAGGGCTGCGGCGAACAGGGGGCCGGACGTCACGCTGGTCCGGAAGTGCGCCTGCGGGCCGGCACCGCGAACGTAGAACCCCGAGGGGCCGTAGAGCGCATGCTCCATGGCCGTCCGCCAGCCCCGCACCGCGTTCACGCGGAGACGCTATCGACCGGGGCCCCACCGGGCGCTGTCCGCCTGGTTAGGCTGACGCTGCCCGTCGTCCGGTACCCGCCTCGAGGACTGGAACGCTTCGTGACCCCACCTGACAGCCCTCCGCCCGACCGTCCGGGCCGGCTCGCCGTCGGCGTGGTCGGAGCCGGGCGCGTCGGTGCCGTGCTGGGCGCTGCGCTGGCGAGGGCCGGTCACCGGGTGGTCGCCGTATCCGGGGTGTCGGACCGGTCGCGTGAGCGCGCGGAGCTGCTACTGCCGGGAGTGCCGGTGGTGCCCCCGCCGGACGTGTGTGGCGCCGCTGACCTGGTGCTCCTCACCGTGCCGGACGACGAGCTTCCCCGACTGGTCGCCGGGCTGGCAGAGACCGGGGCGATCCGACCAGGTCAGCTCGTCACCCACACCAGTGGGCGCTACGGCGTCGGTGTGCTGCACGATGCCGTGGCCGTCGGTGCGCTGCCGCTGGCGATCCACCCGGTGATGACGTTCACCGGCACGTCGATCGACCTCGACCGGCTCGGTGGCTGCATCTTCGGCGTCACCGTGCCGCCGACCCTGGCCCCCATCGCCGACGCCCTCGTCCTGGAGATGGGCGGCGAGCCGGTGCACGTGCTCGAGGAAAGACGCGGGCTGTACCACGCTGCCCTGGCCCATGCCGCGAACCACCTGGTGACGTTGGTGACCAGCTCCGCCGACCTGCTGCGCGCGTCCGGCGTGGACCAGCCAGCGCGTGTCCTGGAGCCGTTGCTGTCGGCTGCCCTGGACAACGCACTGCGTGAGGGAGACGCTGCGTTGACGGGACCGGTGGCCCGTGGCGACGCCGGCACTGTGGCGGCGCACGTGGCGGCGATCGGTGAGGTCTCACCGCAGGCCCGGGCGGCGTACGTCGCGCTCGCTCGGCTCACCGCGGAGCGCGCTCTCGACGCCGGGCTGCTCGACGCCGTACGGGCCGAGCCGCTCCTCGACGTGCTGGGCGACGGGGGTGCGGTGGCGTGACGGTCGTGACGCACACCCGGTCCGAGCTGGCGGCCGAGCGGAAGCGCCTGGATGCGACAGCCGGACCCGTCGCTGTGGTGATGACGATGGGAGCGCTGCACGCCGGCCACGCGGAGCTGATCCGTACCGCGCAGGAGCGTGCCGCCTCGGTGATCGTGACGGTGTTCCTCAACCCGCTGCAGTTCGCGCCCGGGGAGGACCTGGCGAAGTACCCGAAGACCTTGCCGTCCGACGTCGCCTTGTGCCGGCAAGCCGGCGTGGATGTGGTGTTCGCCCCGAGTCCAGACGTCGTCTATCCGCAGGGCGAGCCGCTCGTGCGTGTGTCGGCGGGAGACGTCGGCGATCTTCTCGAGGGAGAGACTCGCCCTGGGCACTTCGACGGCGTGCTGACCGTCGTGGCGAAGCTGCTGCACCTGACCCGGCCGGACCTGGCGTACTTCGGCCAGAAGGACGCTCAGCAGCTGTGGCTGATCGCACAGATGACCAGCGACCTGGACCTTCCGGTCGAGGTCGTGCCGGTACCGACCGTCCGCGACGCGGACGGGCTGGCGCTGTCGAGCCGCAACACATACCTGTCCGAAATGGACCGCAGAGCCGCGCTCGCATTGCCGCGAGCCCTGGCGGCGGGCCAGGAGGCCGAGGTGCGGGGCGCCGAAGAGGTGCTGGCCGCGGGGCACGAGGTGCTGGCCGCCGAGCCCGCGGTTCGGCTGGACTACCTGGAGCTGGTGGACCCGCGCACGTTCGGTCCGGTGGCTGGGGGCGACGCGTTACTGGTCGTTGCTGCCTTTGTCGGCTCGACCCGGCTGATCGACAACCAGGCGGTGCGGCTCCCGGCCGTGGCCGGAGGGGAGTGACACGTGCTGCTCGCCATTGACGTCGGCAACACGCAGACAGTGCTCGGGCTGTTCGAGGGCGACCGCCTGCACGGGTCGTGGCGGATCAAGACGGATGCGCGCGCGACCGCGGACGAGATGGTCCTCGTCTACCGGGGGCTCCTCGCCGGCGGACCTGACGTCACCGGGATCGCGCTGTGTTCGACGGTGCCGGCGGTCCTTCGGGAGATGCGGGAGATGCTGCAGCGGTACTACCGCGACCTGCCGACGGTCATCGTTGAGCCGGGCACCCGAACCGGGGTCCCGGTGCTGACCGACAGCCCGAAGGAGGTCGGCAGCGATCGCATCGTCAACACGTTGGCGGCGCACGAGATGTTCGGCGGACCGGCGATCGTCGTCGACTTCGGAACCTCGACGAATCTCGACGTCGTGAGTGCCCGCGGCGAGTTCCTGGGCGGGGCGCTCGCCCCGGGCATCGAGATCTCGTTGCAGGCGCTGGCCTCCCGGGCCGCCCAGCTGCTCAAGGTCGAGCTGGTCCGGCCGCGCTCGGTGATCGGCAAGAACACCGTCGAGGCTCTCCAGTCCGGGGCGATCTACGGGTTTGCCGGCCAGGTCGACGGCCTGGTGCGGAGGATCACCGCGGAGCTGGGCGCGGTGAACGCCGTGATCGCCACCGGAGGACTGGCTGCCATCGTCATCGACGAGTCGGAGACCATCACCGACCACGAGCCCGACCTGACCCTGCACGGGCTTCGCCTCGTCTTCGAGCGCAACGTCACCCCCTGATCACGTTGCCGTTCCGCACTGATCGCTAGCCTGGCCGCCATGGGTGAAGCGGGCGACGCACTGGCTCGGGGCAACGACCTCCCGGAGCAGATGCAGGTGCGTCGGGAGAAGCTGGACCGGATGCGCGCCAACGGCGACGATGCCTACGCCTTCGGCTACCCCCGGACCACCACCAACGTCGCCGTCCGCGACCGTTTCGTCGACCTCGAGCCGGACACCGCGACCGGTGAGCGCGTCGGTGTGGTGGGGCGGCTCGTGCTCAACCGGGTCAGCGGCAAGATCATCTTCGGCACCCTGCGAGACGGCACGGACGACCTCCAGGTGATGCTGACCCTCGACCGGACCGGCGAGGACGCACTGGCCCGGTGGAAGCGCGACGTCGACCTCGGGGACAACCTGGGCGTCCAGGGCGAGGTCATCACCTCCCGGCGGGGCGAGCTCAGCGTCCTGGTGGACTCGTTCGCCATCACGAGCAAGGCACTGCGCCCGCTGCCTGAGAAGCACAAGGGCCTGCAGGACCCGGAGCAGCGGGTCCGGCAGCGATACGTCGACCTCATCGTGCGACCCGAGGCCCGCGACATGCTGTACCTGAGGTCCGCTGTCGTGCGCAGCCTGCGGGACTCCCTGCACCGTCGGGGATTCACCGAGGTCGAGACCCCCATGCTTCAGGTGCAGCACGGTGGCGCAAACGCGCGGCCCTTCGTCACCCACATCAACGCCTACGACATCCCGGTCTACCTCCGCATCGCCCCCGAGCTCTACCTGAAGCGGCTGCTTGTGGGTGGCGCCGAGAAGGTCTTCGAAATCAACCGCAACTTCCGTAACGAAGGCGCGGACTCGACCCACAACCCCGAGTTCACGATGCTGGAGATGTATGAGGCCTACGGCGACTACACCACCATGCGCGTACTCACCCAGGAGCTGATCCAGGAGGCCGCCACGGCTGCCTTCGGCTCGCCGATCGCCCGGCGGGTGGGTCCGGACGGCGTGGTCGAGGAGTGGGACCTGTCGGGAGACTGGCCGGTCAAGACGATGATCGAGGCACTCTCCGAGGCGCTCGGCGAGGACGTCTCGCTCGACACCCCTCGTGAGAAGCTCCAGCGCCTGTCGGAATCGGCGGGACTCGAAGAGCCAGCCGACGCCGACGCGGGGATGCTGCTCGAGGAGCTGTACGTCGAGCTGGTCGAGCGGCGCACCACGTCGCCGGTGTTCTACACCGACTTCCCCAAGAACAACGCCCCGCTGACTCGGCTGCACCGCGACGACCCGCGCCTGACCGAGAAGTGGGACCTCGTCTGCTGGGGGGCCGAGCAGGGGACCGGGTACTCCGAGCTGATCGACCCCATCGACCAGCGTGAGCGCTTCGTCCAGCAGTCGCTCCGCGCCGCCGGTGGTGACGAGGAGGCGATGCGGCTGGACGAGGACTTCCTGCGGGCACTCGAGCACGGCATGCCGCCGGCCGGCGGCCAAGGCATGGGGATCGACCGGCTGCTGATGAACCTGACCGGCCTGGGAGTGCGCGACACGATCCTGTTCCCCTTGGTCAAGCCGGAATGACGAGCGCCGTGCCGGTGACCGATGGCGCCGCCTCGGTCACCGTCCGGGAGGCGCGAACCTCGGACGTGGCGGCGATTCGAGCGCTGGTCGACACCTACACCGCGGACCGGATCCTGCTGGCCAAGGCGACGGTGACCTTGTACGAGGACGTGCAGGAGTTCTATGTGGCTGAGGTCGAAGGCCGGGTGGTCGGGTGCGGCGCCCTGCACGTGCTCTGGGAGGACCTCGCCGAGGTGCGCACGCTGGCTGTGGAGCCCGCCCATCGTGGCCGCGGGCTGGGACATCTGCTGCTGGAGCGGTTGGTGCGCCAGGCGCGGGAGGTGGGTGTCAGCCGGTTGTTCACGCTGACGTTCGAGGTCGAGTTCTTCGGCCGTCACGGTTTCGCTGAGATCGACGGCATCCCGGTGTCGCACGTCGTCTTCGAGCAGCTGCTGCAGTCCTACGACGAGGGCGTGGCGGAGTTCCTGGGCCTGGAGCGGGTCAAGCCCAACACCCTGGGCAACTCCCGGATGCTGCTCCGGCTGTGACTGGTCGCGACCGGCTGGCTTCGGGTCAGACCTCGAGGTGCTTCTCGTAGAACCGGAGGTCGCCCGGGGCGCCCTGCTCGGGCTCGGACCGGACGTAGCCACTGGTCTCGTAGAGCAGGATCGCCTCGCTCAGCCCCTCGTACGCCTCCAGTCGGATGACGTCCAGGCCGGCCACGGCCGCCGCGCCTTCCAGCGCGGACAGCAGTCGACGACCGATGCTGCGCCCGCGGAGCACCGGGTTGACCCACATTCGCCGGATCTGGCCGACGCCGTCCCCGACCTGCTCCAGGGCGCCACAGCCCACGACACGGTTGTGGTCGTCCATGGCGACCAGGAAGAAGCCCTGCTCGACGTACCCCTCCGACTCGTCTGCTGGGTCATCGGTCAGGGCGTTGGCGTCGACCCGCTCGACCATTTCGTTCAGGAAGGAGTTCACAGCTTGGAGAGCGCGCGGATCCAGCGGATCCATCGCCTCGATGCGCACGGCGTTCATGGCTGAAGCCTAGGGGGAGGGACCGTCGCCGTCCGCGCGACACGGCAGATGCGGCCACCCAGGTGGCCGTCACTAGATCGCCGACGGTGATTGTGAGAGGAATTGATTGCGGTCGGAATAGGCCATACCATTTGCGAGGAATTACGGTGACATTCTCTTTCCAGATGAGGCGGAATTCATGGCGCAAAAGGTGCAGGTCGTTCTGGTCGACGACATGGACGGCGGGTCGGCCGACGAGACCCTCGCCTTCTCGCTGGACGGAGCCAACTACGAGATCGACCTGTCGAGCGCCAATGCGGCCCGGTTCCGCGACGTCATGGCGCCCTATGTGGGCCACGCGCGCAAGGCGACCCGCGGGTCCGGCCGCCGCTCCTCCCGGAGCGGAAAGGGTGCCGGGAACAGCGCCGAGATTCGCAGGTGGGCCAAGTCGCAGGGCCTCCAGGTGAACGAAAGAGGGCGCATTCCGGCGACCATCGTCGCCCAGTACGAAGCCACCCGCTGAGCCGCTGAGCGCGCGCGTCGGGCCGTCTCGGTCCGACGCGGTGCATTTCGCTGTTGGCGTATCGCAACGGCTCGGCGCTCAGGAACAGCCCGGCGCGGGCCGACGTTCCCCTTGTGCGCCGGGCGGGGGACCCCGTCCGGTGGACGAGAAGCACCCTGCTGACCGGGCTAGCATGCCAGGCAGGGCGGTGGCTCCCTCCGGACGTCCGCCGAAGGTACGTGCCGCTCGACGAGGAGACCCGAGCATGTTCGAACGATTTACCGACCGAGCCCGTCGGGTGGTCGTGCTGGCCCAAGAAGAGGCCCGCATGCTCAACCACAACTACATCGGCACCGAGCACATCCTGCTCGGGCTGATCCACGAGGGCGAGGGAGTGGCGGCCAAGGCTCTCGAGTCGCTCGGCATCTCGTTGGAGGCGGTGCGCCAGCAGGTCGAGGAGATCATCGGCCAGGGCCAGCAGGCGCCGAGCGGGCATATTCCGTTCACGCCGCGTGCCAAGAAGGTCCTGGAGCTGTCGCTGCGCGAGGCGCTCCAGCTGGGCCACAACTACATCGGCACCGAGCACATCCTGCTCGGCCTGATCCGCGAGGGCGAAGGCGTCGCCGCGCAGGTTCTGGTCAAGCTGGGAGCGGACCTCAACCGGGTGCGGCAGCAGGTCATCCAGCTGCTGTCCGGCTACCAGGGCAAGGAGCCCGCCACCGCCGGCGGCCCGGCCGGTGAGGCGGCTCCGTCGACCTCGTTGGTCCTCGACCAGTTCGGCCGCAACCTCACGCAAGCCGCCCGCGAGGGCAAGCTGGACCCGGTCATCGGGCGCGAGATGGAGATCGAGCGGGTCATGCAGGTGCTGTCCCGTCGAACCAAGAACAACCCGGTGCTCATTGGTGAGCCCGGCGTGGGCAAGACGGCGGTGGTGGAGGGCCTCGCCCAGGCCATCATCAAGGGCGAGGTGCCCGAGACGCTGAAGGACAAGCAGCTCTACACGCTGGACCTCGGGGCGTTGGTGGCCGGCAGTCGGTACCGCGGTGACTTCGAGGAGCGGCTGAAGAAGGTCCTCAAGGAGATCCGCACGCGCGGCGACATCATCTTGTTCATTGACGAGCTGCACACGTTGGTGGGCGCAGGCGCCGCCGAGGGTGCCATCGATGCTGCCAGCATCCTCAAGCCGATGCTTGCCCGAGGCGAGCTGCAGACCATCGGCGCAACGACGATCGACGAGTACCGCAAGCACCTCGAGAAGGACGCAGCCTTGGAGCGGCGCTTCCAGCCGATCCAGGTGCAGGAGCCGTCCCTGTCGCACACCATCGAGATCCTCAAGGGCCTGCGGGACCGCTACGAGGCCCACCACCGGGTCAACATCACCGACGCTGCCTTGGTCGCGGCGGCGACGATGGCCGATCGCTACGTGTCCGACCGCTTCCTGCCGGACAAGGCAATTGACCTCATCGACGAGGCCGGATCGCGGCTGCGCATCCGTCGGATGACAGCGCCGCCGGACCTACGCGAGTTCGACGAGCGCATTGCCCAGGTGCGGCGTGAGAAGGAGTCTGCGATCGACGCGCAGGACTTCGAGAAGGCGGCGTCGCTGCGGGACAGCGAGAAGCAGCTGCTCGGCGAGCGCGCACAGCGCGAGCGGGAGTGGAAGGCAGGCGACATGGATGCCGTCGCCGAGGTCGACGAGGAGCTCATCGCCGAGGTGCTGGCCACCGCGACCGGAATCCCAGTCCACCGACTCACCGAGGAGGAGAGCGCCCGCCTGCTCACGATGGAGGACGAGCTTCACCAGCGGGTGATCGGTCAGCACGACGCGATCAAGGCGCTCTCGCAGGCGATCCGCCGGACGCGGGCCGGGCTGAAGGACCCCAAGCGCCCATCTGGTTCGTTCATCTTCGCCGGGCCCTCCGGCGTCGGGAAGACCGAGCTGTCGAAGACCCTGTCCCAGTTCCTGTTCGGGAGCGAGGACTCGCTGATCATGCTCGACATGAGCGAGTTCAGCGAGAAGCACACGGTCTCCCGGCTGTTCGGATCACCTCCCGGCTACGTCGGCTACGAGGAGGGCGGCCAGCTCACCGAGAAGGTTCGGCGCAAGCCGTTCTCGGTTGTGCTGTTCGACGAGATCGAGAAGGCGCACCCGGACATCTTCAACTCGCTGCTGCAGGTCCTCGAGGACGGTCGGCTCACCGACGCCCAAGGTCGTTCGGTGGACTTCAAGAACACCGTCATCATCATGACGACGAACCTCGGCACGCGAGACATCTCCAAGGCGGTCAACCTCGGTTTTGCCGGCTCGGAGACCGCTCAGTCCACCTACGAGAAGATGAAGAACAAGGTCAACGACGAGCTGAAGCAGCATTTCCGGCCGGAGTTCCTGAACCGCATCGACGACATCGTCGTCTTCAACCAGCTCACCGAGGCCGAGATCGTGCAGATCGTCGACCTCATGCTCGAGAAGGTGGACGAGCGGCTCAAGGACCGTGACATGGGCATCGAGCTCACGACGGCGGCCAAGGAGCGGCTGGCCAAGCGTGGCTACGACCCGGTCCTCGGTGCGCGGCCGCTCCGGCGCACGATCCAGCGCGATCTGGAGGACCAGCTGAGCGAGAAGATCCTGTTCGGTGAGCTCCTCCCCGGGTCGCTGGTGGTCGTCGACGTCGAGGGGGAGGGCGAGGACGCCCACTACACGTTCACGGGGGAGCCCAAGACCGAGCTTCCGGACCATCCGCCGGTCGAGGCTGCCGGAACGGCGGACTGACGTCGACCGGGGTCCCTTGATCGACCACGCGCGGGGGAGGCGGTCCTAGCGGGCTGGGCAGACCGGCAGCTCGTTGACCAGCCGGGCCAGGGTGACGCCGAGTGGTGCGTCGATCTTCAGCTGGGCGAGATCGTCGCCGCGGGTGGGACCTTGGTTGACGATGGCAACGGGAATGCCGTCCTGGGATGCGCGCATCACGAAGCGCCGACCGGAGAACACCTGGAGCGAGCTCCCGAGCACCAGGAGAGTCGATGCCTCCGCGAGCATCCGGTAGGAGTCCTGCACTCGCTCGCGGGGCACTCCCTCGCCAAAGAAGACCACGTCCGGCTTGAGCTCTCCTTCGCACTCTTGGCAGGCGACGACCACGAACTCCTGGACCGCGTGGTCGTCGACCTCGACGTCGCCATCGGGATTCACGGCCTGCGCACTGGACACCCACCCCGGGTTGGCGGCTTCCAGCCGATGCCGCACCACCTCACGCGACGTGCGAGCTCCGCACCGGAGGCAGACCACCCGGTCGAGCCGGCCGTGCAGGTCGATCACGGTATGGGAGCCGGCCGCCTGGTGCAGCCCGTCCACGTTCTGCGTGATGGTGCCCACAACAACGCCGCGATCCTCCAGCGACCGGACAGCGTGGTGGCCGTCGTTCGGCTCGGCCTGTGACATCAGCGACCAGCCCAGGTGGCTGCGCGCCCAGTAGCGGCGACGGGCGTCGTCGCTCCGGCGAAACGTCTGGCCCGTCATCGGTACGTGGCGCCGGCTGGCTGATCCGTTGGGTCCTCGGTAGTCAGGGATGCCGGACTCTGTCGACAGTCCGGCGCCGCTGAGAACCACGACGGGTCCCCGCGACGTCAGCTGTGCCAGTTGAGTCACGTCCGGTTCCGGCATCACGCCATGATGCCTGCGGGAAGAGTTCGCCGCGAGGCGGTCGCGGGAGGGGAGCTAGGTGGTCACGCCGGCGCGCTTTCGGCTGCGTCGCCGTGCCGCCCGCTGGGCCTTGGCGCGCTCAGCCGCAGCCTGCTTCTCCAGCGCAGTCAGGTCGATCGTGCGGCTCGCGGCGTCCCGGAGCCTGTCGCTCAGTGCGTCCGATCCGGGGCTCAGCAGGCCGATCGGCCCTCGGTCGGCGAGGCTGGCGAAGATGCCGTCGTTGCTCACGACGACGAACTGGACCGACTTGGCCGAGATTGCGGACGCCCTGTCGAGCAGCGCGTGGTCGGCGAGGTCGCTGCCGTCCGGAACTTCCTGGACGTCCGTGGCGAACTCGGCGAGCCAGGGTCGCGACCGGCGGACGGCGCCTGCCTGACCGGCGAATGCGGCGTGGTCGGCCTCCCGAGCGAGCTCGACGACGACCGTGAGGCGAGCCCGCAGTCGACTCGGAGCGGCGCGCAGGTTGTCCAGGTCGACCAGCAGGATGCGACGTCCGGCGTCGGGCGACCACAACGGTTCGGCCCGCAGCTTGTCGACCAGCCACCGGCCCATCGCCACTCCGGCGTCGTCGGCGCTGTCCGGGTCGTCAGAGCGTGCGCGAGCGACGGGAGCATCGACCACGTCCGCCAGCCGGAACCACTCGTAGTCGTCCCAGTCACCCGGTGACCGCCACAACCCCATCAAGCCACTGTGTCACTACGAGCACATCTGCGGCGCGTCGGTCCCCCAGCTACCGCCGGTGCGGTCTCGACGGGAGCCGGTAGCCGGGCTGGGAAAGGCCGTCCCGCCCGGGTTGCGCCACGACCTCGATCAGCCCGTCGACGAGGAGGCTGTGCAACGCCCGCTCGCGCTGGATGTCGTCGCTCCAGACCGCATCGAGGGCTGACCTGTCCACGGTTCCCGGCGCGGCACGCACGACGTCAAGCAGGCGACCACGACACTGGCGGTCGGTCCCGGCATAGCGTTGGGGCGGACGTGTGGGTCCGGTCCAGGCCGGTCTGCCCTCGCGCAGCCACACACAGCTCTCGGCGACCGGGCACCGGCCGCAGGACGGCGCCCGCGCAGTGCACACCAAGGCGCCCAGCTCCATGACAGCGACCGACAGCCGCGCGGCGCTCTGCGCGTCCCGCGGCAGCAGCTGCTCGGCTCGGACGCGTTCGGCGACGCTGGGGGAGGCAGCCGGCGCTCGCTCGCGGCCGCCGAGCAGCCGGGCGTGCACCCGGCGAACGTTGCTGTCCAACACCACCGTCCGCTGTCCGAACGCGAACGCCGCGACCGCGGCGGCGGTGTAGTCGCCGACTCCGGGGAGAGCCCGGAGGTCGTCGACGGCCGTGGGGACGGAGCCACCATGCCGGTCCACGCAGACCAGGGCGGATGCGTGCAGCCGCAACGCTCGTCTCGGGTAGCCGAGCCGACCCCACATGCGCACGGCCTCTCCGGGTTGAGCCGCGGCGAGTGCCGCCGGGTACGGCCAGCGGGCCAGCCACGCCTGGTAGACCGGAACCACGCGTGCTACTGGAGTCTGTTGCAGCATGAACTCGCTGACGAGAACCCCCCACGGGTTCATGTCGGGCTGTCGCCACGGGAGAGTGCGGGCGTGCGCCCGGTACCACTCCAGCAAGGAGGGGACCAGCGTGGGATTGGCCATCGTGGCGCCGATGGTGGCACGCGCGTCGGTCACGCGCTTGTCCGACCGGGTCCGTAGGCTGCCACCGTGGTACTTCGACCGGTCGGGCCCATGTCGCCTGGCGTCTACTGGTTCCGCAGGGCGCTCATCGTCCTGCTGGTCCTGGCGCTGCTGGCCGGGTTGTGGTGGCTGTTCGGTTCTCGTGGTGGCGGCGACGGCTCCGCCGCGGTGGCGGGCACAGCCACGCCGACGGCGTCACCGTCGCCTTCCAGCCCGTCGCCGAGCCCCACCGTCAGCTCGTCGTCGCCGAAGGCCACGAAGAGGGCCTCGCCCACCGTTTCCAAGGCCCCTGACTGTCGCGGCCAGGACCTGTCGGTCACGGTCTCGACGGATGCCGAGGTCTACCCGGCAGGTGTCGAGCCGAAGTTCTCCCTCACCGTCGCCAACGACTCCGATGTCACCTGCCGGCGCGACGTCGGTCAGCCGGCCCTCGAGCTGCGGGTGTCCTCCCGTGGCTCGCGCGTCTGGTCGTCCGACGACTGCAGCCCGGGCGGGGCCAAGGACGTCGTGGAGTTCGAGCCGGGAGAAAGCGTGTCCCAGACGGTCACCTGGTCGCGGCAGACCTCCCAGCCGGGATGCCCCAGCGATGAGCCGCTGGTCGACCCGGGCCAGTACGAGGTCCTGGCTCGCAACCTGAAGCTGCTGAGCGAACCCGCGACTTTCACGCTCCAGGGCGGGTGATCCCAGCGGCCGTGCCGCTCAAGTAGGAGTCCCGCCCCGACGACACCTTCGAGGACGACGCTCGGTACTGCGCCGTCGACTGGAGGACGCGTGTCGTCGACCGACGGGGCCCGTGGGGGTGGGGGAGGCGTTGCCGTGCTGTCGGTCGCCCTCGTCGCCGGGACCCGGACCCGGCTCAAGGTGCTCGAGCGGCTGCTCGCGGCCCCGAACATCGTGGTCTGCGGAGCAGCTCAGGACGCCTCCTCAGCGGAGTCGCTGGTCCTGCAGCTGCAGCCGAACGCCGTCCTGCTCGACCTCGACCTCTGGGGTGGCGGGCTGGAGGCGATCGAGCGGATCATGGCGGTCCGCGCGACTCCCATCGTCGTCATCGGCGCTGCCGCCGAGCACCCGGAGGCAGCCATCGCGGCCGGGGCGGTGGACGTCGTCGGCGACCTCGACCTCCCGCCCGGAGCGGCCGACTACGCGCACCTGGTTCGCCGGCACCTGACCGTCGCCAGCCGGGTCCGGGTGATCACCCACCCCCGTGGGCGCCTACGAAGCCGCGGGCTGCACCGGGCCATCGACGGCCGTCCGGGTGCGGTCACGACGGGGACGGGCGCTGCGTCCGCCACCCGTCCACGCGGCGGACCAGCTGGCATGGTCGCCGCCGGTCCGCCGGTCGTCGCGATCGGCGCCTCCACCGGAGGACCTCCGGCGCTGGCCACGATCCTGGCCGAGCTTCCGCCGGACCTGCCGGCGGCGGTGTTGGTGGTGCAACACATGGCCGAGGGTTTCGTCGAGGGACTGGCCCGCTGGTTGGACGGCGTCTGTCCGTTGCCGGTCGCGGTCGCGGTCGAGGGCGAGCATCTTCAGGCGGGTCAGGTCTACCTGGCTCCAGCCAACCAGAACTTGGTGCTGCGCCCGGGCTTCCGGGTAGGGCTGCTCGACCCCCAGCCCGGTCAGTACCACGTGCCCGGCGTCGACGTGACGTTCCGCAGTGTGGCCGAGTATGCCGGGTCGCGCTCGGTCGGCGTACTGCTGACCGGCATGGGGCGCGACGGAGCGGCCGGCCTGAGGATGCTGCGGGACGTCGGTGCGCGCACCATCGGCCAGGACGAGGCGACCAGCGTCGTCTGGGGCATGCCGGCAGCAGCGCAGGAGCTCGACGCGGTCGATCTCGAGCTGCCGCTGGCCGCCGTCGGCCGCGAGGTGGTGGCCGCCGTCGGACGGGCGGCGGCGCCGATGGCGGGAGCCCCGTCGTGACCCACCTGCTGACCGACGCCGAGTACGACGCGACTACGGCCGCGCTGGTCCAGTTGGCGGGGCTGGAGTTCGACGACAGCCGGCGTGCCGCTCTCAGCGCGATCGTGCGCGACCGGATCGAGGCAAGCGACCGGCCGGACGTCATGACCTATCTCGAGCTGGTGGCCAGTCCGACCGGAGGCGCGGAGCGGCAGGCGTTGTTGAACGCGGTGACCATCCAGGAGACGCACTTCTTCCGTAACCTTCCGCAGATCGAGGCGCTGCGGGCCGCGGTCCTCCCGGAGCTCGTCGAACGGGCGCGGGCCGAGCGACGGCCGTTGACGATCTGGTCGGCCGGGTGCTCCACGGGAGAGGAGCCATACACGCTCGCGATGATCCTGCTCGACCTGATGGGGTCTGGTGGCAGCGTGCCGGTCCGGATCCTCGGGACCGACGTCTCCTCCTCCGCGCTCGAGGTGGCCCGCCGCGGTGTCTACGGCGGCCGCACGGTCCAGCTGGCGGACCAAGCAGTCGCGCGTCGTTGGTTCGAGTCGCGGCCGGACGGGACCTCGGTGGTCCGCCCGGAGATCCGCGCGCTCGTCGAGTTCCAGTTGCAGAACCTGATCACCGACCCGCCTCCGTTCGGGCCCGGTGAGGTCGACATCGTCGTCTGTCGCAACGTGACCATCTACTTCGCCAGGGACACGACTCGCGACCTGGTGCAGGTCTTCCACCGCACGATGAACCACGGGGCCTACCTGCTCCTCGGCCATGCCGAGACGCTGTGGCAGATCAGTGACTCGTTCTCCCTGGTCCCGGTGGGAGAGGCGTTCGTCTACCGCAAGGACGTGCCCCCGACCCGTGCCGCGAAGACGCGCACCTCTCCACCCGCCAGGCTCACCGCGCCGGTGCGTCCGGCCGGTCCACCGCCACCTCCGCGTGGCGGGCGTGGGGCTCCGCGAGGCCCGGCACCATGGGCTGAGGCTGTCGCCGCGGAACTGACCACCGTGCGCCCCAGTCCCGCCGACGACCTGGTCGGGGCGCGACGAGCGCTGGCTGAGGGCCGGTACCAGGAGGCCGCCTCGCTCGCCGAGCGCGCCACGGCGGCGCATCCGCTGCTCCTGGAGGCCTACGTGGTGGCTGGGCGTTCGTTGGCGAACCTCGGGGACGACGACGGTGCGATCGCGGCCCTGCGCAAAGCGGTGTTCCTCGAGCCGGCCGCCGGTCACGCCCATTTCCTGCTGGCGACGACGCTGAGCCGGGTCGGCGACCCCGAGGGCGCGGCCCGGTCCTTCGGTGCCGCCGCCGAAGCACTCCCCACCACCTCTCCGGAGCGGCTCGGCGAGCTGCTCGACGGCCGGGACGTGTCTGATTTGGTAGACCTGTGTCGAAGCCTGGCCGGCAGTCTGCGCGCTGCGTCGGGGCCGGTCGAGGCGGCAGGGCGGAGACATCAGTGAGCGGCTACATCACCTTCCACATGGACGGCCGCGACTTGGCGTGCCGGCTCGAGGAGGTCCGTGAGGTCGTCCGTGCTGTGGGGATCGACCCGTTGCCCGGGACGCGGGCGCCGGTCAGTGGCGTCCTCGAGCTCCGCAACAACCCGCTCCCCGTGGTGGACCTGCGCGCACCCGCCTACCCCGAAGAGGCGGGTGACGTTCTCGTCCTCAACGCCGCGGATGGCGGCAGCTACGGGGTCGCGGTGGACCGGGTGATGGCGGTGCTCGACGACGGCGAGCTGGTCGAGGAGGTCGGCGGCCGGCCCGCGGGTCTGCCGCCCTACGTGATCGGCATCCTGCGCCGGCCAGACGACCCGTCACCGGTGAAGCTGGTCGCGCTCCGCGTACTCGCTGGGCTCGAGACGTCGGATGCCGAGGGTCAGACGTAGCGCTCGAGGATGCTCGACTCGGCCAGTCGCGACAGCCCCTCGCGGACGGTGCGCGCCCGCGCGTCTCCCACGCCTTCGACCGCTCGGAGGTCGTCGATCCCGGCGGCGAGCAGCCGCTGCAGCCCCCCGAAGTGCCCCACCAGCCCGTCGACGACGTGGCTGGGGATGCGCGGGACCCGCGCGAGCAGCCGGTAGCCGCGCGGGCTGACTGACTGGTCGAGGCTGTCCGCGCCGGTCGCCAGCCCCATCGCCTTGGCGACGGCGGACAGGTCGAGCAGGTCCAGGTCGCTCAGCGCGTCGAGAGCAGCCACGACCGATGCGGTGGTGGCGGACTTGCGTGAGGGCGTGGGTAGGTAGTCGCGCACGACGAGCTCACGGTCGGTCTCCACCCCGGCGATCAGCTCGTCCAGCTGCAGGGCGATCAGCCGGCCGTCGGAGCCGAGCTCGACGACGTACCCATCGATCTCGCGGGCAATGCGTCGGACCATCTCCAACCGCTGCGCCACCGCGGCGACGTCCCGGACGGTCACCAGGTCCTCGATCTCGAGTGCGGACAAGGTCCCGGACACCTCGTCCAGCCGAAGCTTGTAGCGCTCCAGCGTGGCCATCGCCAGGTTGGCTCGGGACAAGATGGCGGCGGAGTCCTCGAGCACGTAACGGCGGCCATCGACGTACAAGACGATGATGTTCATCGACTGGCTGACGGACAGCACCGGGTTCTGCGTCTGCTTGGCGACTCGCTCGGCCGTGCGGTGGCGGGTGCCCATCTCGTCGGACGAGATCGTGGGATCTGGCATGAGGTGGACTGCCGCCCGATGGATGCGCGTGCCCTCGCCGTCGAGAATGACGGCGCCGTCCATCTTCGCGAGCTCCCGAAGCCGGGTGGCGGTGAACTCGACGTCCAGCTGGAACCCTCCGCTGCACAGGGCCTGGACGTTCTTGTCATAGCCGAGGACGACCAACCCTCCGGTGCGGCCGCGCAGCACCCGCTCCAGCCCGTCCCGCAGGATGGTTCCGGGAGCCACGGTGGCGAGCGTCGAGCGCAGGACGGAGCCGACGTCGGTCAGGGGCTTGTCCGGCATGGCCACACGTACCCCCGGTTCGGCTGCGAAGTCGGCGCGAGTCTAGCCCTGGCTGGGCCCGCGAACCGGCGCGAGCAGGGAGCGCAGGGCAACCTGGAGATCGGGCGCCTCGACCACGGTCATCCCGTCCGGAATCGGACCGGGGTCGACCGGGACCACGGCCCGCGCGAAACCGAACCGCACGGCCTCCGCCAGACGGCGGGTGATCCCGCTGACAGTACGTATCTCGCCGGCGAGCCCGACCTCCCCGATCGCCACCAGATCAGTCGGGAGCGGGCGGTCGGTGACCGCACTGGCCACGGCGAGCGCCAGCGCGAGATCGGCTGCTGGCTCCCGCAGCTGGACGCCCCCGACGGTGGCGGTGTAGATCTCCGACTGGGCCAGCGGAAGCCGCGACCGAGCCGCCAGCACTGCCAGCACCATGGCGCTTCGAGAGGGGTCAAGGCCGGACGACGCCCGGCGGGGCGTGCTCTGCGTGCTCGGGGCAACCAGCGCCTGCACCTCGGCCACCAGCGGACGGCGACCCTCCAACGTGACGGTGACGCACGTCCCCGGCACCGGCTCGGTTCGCCGGGACAGGAACAGCCCGCTGGGGTCAGCCAGCCCCCGGATCCCACCGTCGTCCAGGTCGAAGCAGCCGACCTCGTCGGTGGGCCCAAACCGGTTCTTCGTCGCCCTGACGAGCCGCAGCCGGTGGTGGCGGTCGCCCTCGAACTGCAGGACGACGTCGACCAGGTGCTCCAACAGGCGAGGTCCCGCAACCGACCCGTCCTTGGTGACGTGGCCGACGAGCACGGTCGCGATGCCGCGCTGCTTGGCCACCCGGATCAGTGCGGCCGCGACCTCCCGGACCTGGGTGACACCACCGGCCGCCCCTTCCGCCTCTGTGGACATGATGGTCTGTACCGAGTCCACGACGAGCAGCCCGGGCTGGACCGCGTCGACCTGCCCGAGCACGGCGCCCAGGTCGGTCTCGGCTGCCAGCCAGAGCCCACCGTGAACGGCGGTGATGCGGTCGGCCCGCAGGCGCACCTGAGCTGCTGACTCCTCCCCCGTGATGTAGAGCGTGGTGATGCCGGCGCGCGCCGAACGGGCTGCGACGTCCAGCAGCAACGTGGACTTGCCGACCCCAGGCTCGCCGGCCATCAGGACGACGCCGCCTGGAACCAGCCCGCCCCCGAGCACGCGGTCCAGCTCGGGGACGTCGGTCGGGCGGGCGCGCGCCTCCTCGACGTCGATCTCCACGATCGGTCGGGCGGGCGCACTCACCGGTCCGGCAGTGACCCCACGGCTTGCTGGCGGACCGGACTGGTCGACGGTTCCCCACGCCTGGCACTCAGCACAGCGTCCCACCCACTTGCCGGTCTGCCAGCCGCACTCGGAGCACCGGAACACCGGTCGTGTCTTGGCCATGCCCGGAACGCTAGACGTTCGGTCCGACAGCAGACGTGAAGCGGGACCCGGAGGCGGCCGCGCGGTTGGAGACGCGGAACGTGGTGCCAGTTGGTGTGTCGGCGGCGCTTCGCCGCTCCCTTGACCGGCGCGCCAACGGGGAGCACAGTGCCGGCGTTGGGTAACTGGACCCGACGGCCAACCAGTGAGGACTCCGCATGGGCGCGATGGCTGCTCCAATTCTCCCGGGCAAAGCCGACCAGTGGAAGGCGTGGGTGGCCGAGCTGACCGGTCCCCGCAAGGCCGAGTTCGAGGCGTCCAATGCCCGGCACCAGCTCACCGGACACCATGCCTGGCTCCAGATCAACCCCGACGGCAGCAAGCTGGCGATCGTCGTTCACGAGGGTCCCGGCGAGGAGAGCTACCTGAGGAACGTGGCGACGTCGGACAACGACTTCGACAAGTGGTTCGTGTCCGAGGTCGCTGACCTCCACGGGATGGACCTGACCGCCCCCCCGCCCCCCCCGGCGGAGAAGTTCCTGTAGCCCCGCCGGGGTCCACGATCCCAGCAGGCTGCGGTTCCACGGCTAGGAGCGTCGGTCCTTCTTCGGGGTGGCACGACCGGTCGGAGGGCGCGATGCCGGGTGAGGGGCGGGCAGGTTCGCCGCCGCCATCCGCTGTTCGCAGTGCCGAACCAGCTCTGCGTACGCCGCTTCGCCCATCAGCTCGACCAGCTCGTCTCGGTTGCTGACGTAGACCGGTTCGGCGCCGATGTGGGCCTCGGTGTTCGACGTGCAGAACCACGACAGGTCGTGGCCCCCGGCTCCCCATCCGCGCCGGTCGAACTCAGTAACGGTGATCTCGAGGTACTGCGTGCCGTCGGGCCGGTCGACGTGCCGGTAGGTGCGGCGAATCGGCAGCTGCCAGCACACGTCTGGCTTGGTGCGCACGATCGAGATGCCACGGTCGAGCGCCAGCTTGTGGAGAGCGCACCCGGGGCCGCCGGCGAACCCCGGGCGGTTGAGGAAGACGCAGGCGCCGTCCACCACCCTGGTCTTGCGACCGCCGTCCTCGTCCTTCTCGGTGATCTTCTTGGCCCCGTGGTACTGCCAGTCCTCTGGCCCGAGCTTGGCCGCCCACTTCTTGACGCGCTTCTCGTCGTCCTTGTCCGAGAAGTGGGCGCCGAGGGTGCAGCACCCGTCGTCGCCGCGGTCAGAGTAGATGCCCTTGCAGCCAGAGCCGAAGATGCAGGTCCAGCTCGACGTCAGCCAGGTGACGTCGCACCGGAAGACCTGCTCGGCGTCGACGGGGTCGGTGAACTCCACCCAGGCACGGGGGAAGTCGAGGCTCACTTCGGGCACCGCCACAGACTAGAGGCGGGGGGCTGGGGGTAGCGTCCGGGGGATGAGGCTGGGAGTGCTGGACGTCGGATCCAACACCGTGCACCTGCTCGTCGTGGACGGCTACCACGGAGCTGCGCCGCGGTCCGCGCACTCGTACAAGACCGAGCTGCGGCTGGCGGAGTTTCTTGACTCCGAGGGGCGCATTGGCGACGACGGCGCCGATCGGCTGGCCACCTTTGTCGGCGAGGCCGTCCAGGTTGCGGAGGACAAGGGCGTCGAGGAGATGCTCGCCTTCGCCACGTCGGCCATTCGGGAGGCGCCGAATGGGGATGAGGTGCTCGACCTGGTTCTCCAGCGGTCGGGGGTGGCGCTGGAGGTCCTCAGCGGTGAGGCGGAGGCGCGGCTGACGTTCCTGGCGGTACGACGGTGGTTTGGGTGGTCCAGCGGCCGGCTATTGGTCCTGGACATCGGCGGTGGCTCGCTGGAGGTCGCGACCGGGTTCGGCGAGGAGCCCGACGGCGTGTTCTCGCTGCCTCTGGGAGCCGGCCGGCTGACCCGGGAGTTCCTCTCCGGCGACCCGCCCGAGGCGTCACAGGTGAAGCTGCTCCGCAAGCATGTGCGTGCTGAGATCGCTCGCCACGTTGCCGACATCATCCAGCTCGGCGGGCCATCTCACGTCGTGGGCACGTCCAAGACCTTCCGCCAGCTGAGCCGCCTCGCGGGGGCCGCCCCCTCCTCGGACGGCCCGTACGTGCAGCGCTTCCTGCCGCACGCAGCGCTGGTCGAGTCGTTGCCGATGCTTGCCAGGATGACGGTGCAGGAGCGAGCCGAGCTCCCTGGGGTGTCGGTCGGGCGAGCAGGTCAGCTGCTGGCCGGGGCGATCGTGGCCGACGGTGCCATGGACCTCCTGGAGGCCGATCGGCTGGAGGTCTGCCCATGGGCGCTTCGGGAGGGCGTGATCCTCCGCCGCCTCGACCAGATGGCCCGGTGAGGCCAGCGTGAGCGATGCGGTTGTCGTCCCCGACGCGAAGGTCGCGCTGTCGTCGGCCTCGGTCTACCCGGAGTCGACGGCGTCGGCCTTCGAGCTGGCCGCCCAGCTCGGATACGACGGTGTCGAGGTCATGGTGTGGACCGACTCGGTCAGCCAGGACGCGGACGCGTTGGCCCGCCTGTCCGACCAGCATCAGGTGCCGGTCCTCGCGGTGCACGCACCGTGCCTGCTCATCACCCAGCGGGTGTGGGGAAGCGAGCCGTGGGGGAAGCTGCACCGCGCTCGCGAGGCCGCCGAGCGGGTCGGTGCGTCCGTGGTCGTCGTCCACCCGCCCTTCCGCTGGCAGCGGGAGTACGCCCGGAGCTTCGTCGAGGGCGTGCTGCGCATGGAGGAAGAGACCGATGTGCGCTTCGCCGTGGAGAACATGTTCCCCTGGCGGGCCCGCAACCGCGAGGTCCAGGCCTACCTCCCGAGCTGGAACCCGGTGGACTTCGACTTCCCGCACCTGACGCTCGATCTGTCCCACACCGCTGTGTCCGGATCGGACGCGCTCGGGATGGCGACGGTCATGGGCGACCGACTGGCCCACGTCCACTTGGCGGACGGCACCGGCATCAGCCGCGACGAGCACCTCGTCCCGGGCCGGGGGAGCCAGCCGTGCGGCGAGCTCCTCGAGGAGCTCGCGGTGGGGGACTTCTCCGGAACCGTGGTGCTCGAGGTCAACACCCGGCGAGCGGCGACGCGGGCAGAGCGCGAGGCGGACCTCGCGGAGTCCTTGGCGTTCGCCCGCCTGCACCTGGCAGCACCGTCAGCCCGCCAATGACCGAGCCCCGCGTGGGTGATGCCGCGGTGGTGGTGTCCGACCTGAGGGTCGTGCGCGGCGGGATGGAGGTGCTGCACGGGATGTCGCTGACCGTCCAACGGGGGACGGTGACCGGCCTCCTTGGCCCCTCCGGGGGCGGGAAGAGCACGCTCATGCGCGCACTCGTCGGGGTCCAGATCGTGGAGTCCGGAGTAGTGGACGTGCTGGGGCTGCCGGCGGGGTCTCCCGATCTCCGCCACCGGGTCGGCTACCTCACGCAGGCACCGTCGGTGTACCCCGACCTGACCGCCCGGGAGAACCTCAGCTACTTCGCCGCCGTCCTCGGCGCCCCGGCCAGCGACGTCGACCGCGTCCTGGCCGAGGTGGACCTGACAGATGCTGCCGACCGCGTGGTCTCGCAGATGTCCGGTGGGCAGCACGCTCGCGTGTCGCTGGCGGTGACACTGCTGGGCGCGCCGGAGCTGCTGGTCCTGGACGAGCCGACCGTTGGACTGGACCCGGTCCTGCGGTCCGACCTGTGGTCGCTGTTCCACGACCTCGCGGACCGCGGCGTGACCCTCCTGGTGTCCAGCCACGTGATGGACGAGGCGACCAGGTGTCACCGGCTGCTGCTCGTCCGCGAGGGTGACCTGATCGCCGACTCGACGTTGCCCGAGCTCCTGGTGCGCACCGAGTCGGACACTGTGGAAGAGGCCTTCCTGAAGCTGGTCGGGGCCGGCCCGGCCGGGGCGAACGGCGACCGATGACCTGGCGCATCACGTGGGCAACCGCGCGGCGGGCACTGACCCAGATCCGGCACGACCACCGGTCGATCGCTCTCATCCTGGGCGTGCCCACCATGCTGATGGGGCTGCTCGCGTGGATGTACTCCGACCAGCCCGGCTTCTTCGACCAGATCGGCGCCTCGCTGCTGGGCCTGTTCCCGTGCATCGTCATGTTCCTCATCACCGCGGTGACGACGCTGCGGGAGCGTCGTTCAGGGACTCTCGAACGACTCCTCGCCATGCCGATGGGCAAGGCCGACTTCCTCGGTGGCTACGCACTCGCGTTCGGTCTGGCTGCGACCGCGCAGGCAGTTGTCGTCGCCACCCTCAGCCTCAGCGTGTTCGGGCTGGACGTCGCCGGACCGGCGTGGGCGGTCGTCCTGGTGGCGGTGGCCGATGCTCTGCTGGGGACAGCCCTCGGCCTGTGGGTCAGCGCGTTCGCCGCGACGGAGTTCCAGGCCGTGCAGTTCATGCCCGCGGTGATCTTTCCGCAGCTCCTGCTGTCTGGTCTGCTCGTGGCACGCGACCAGCTGCCACCGGTGCTCGAGGTGGTCTCGATGGTGATGCCGCTGTCCTATGCGGTGGATGCCATGAAGCACCTGACGACATCGCCCACGGTGGGAGCGTCCCTGTGGGGAAACCTCGCGGTGGTGCTCGGCTTCACGTTGGCGGCTCTGGTGCTGGGTGCGGCGACGCTGCGTCGCCGCACCCCGTGAGCCCTGCCCGTCGAGACCTCCGACCACCCGGCGTCACATGGCCCGTGGGCGGCACGCTCTACCCTGGCTCCGTGCTCCGCGACATCCTGCTGTCCGCCACCCGCAGCGACGTAGTGAAGAAGGTCGTCACCACGGCGCCCGGGGTGGGTGGCGTGGTGACCCGCTTCGCGGCCGGAGAGACCGACGACGACGCAGTGCGGGCCACTGACGAGCTCGTGCGTTCCGGCTACTTCGTCTCGCTCGACCACCTGGGCGAGGACACACTGGACCGCGCCCAGGCCGACGCCACTCGCGACGCGTACGTGACGATCCTGGGCCGGCTCGCCGACTCCGGCCTCACCAGTGGCGCCGAGGTGTCGGTGAAGCTGTCCGCGGTCGGCCAGGCGCTCGGTGGTGACGGGCCGGCGCTCGCCACGGACAACGCCCGCGCGATCTGCCAGGCCGCTGAGGCCGCCGGGACCACCGTCACGCTCGACATGGAGGACCACACCACGACCGACCTCACGCTCGACGCGTTGCACACGCTTCGGAATGACTTCCCCGACACCGGCGCGGTGCTGCAGGCCTATCTGCGCCGGACCGAGGGCGACTGCCGGGACCTGGCGACTGCGGGATCGCGCATCCGGCTGTGCAAGGGCGCGTACAAGGAGCCCGAATCGGTGGCACACCAGGCGCGCAGCGACGTCGACCTCGCCTTCGTGCGATGCCTGAAGATCCTCATGGCCGGAAACGGCTACCCCATGCTGGCCACGCACGACGACCGGCTGATCGCGGTGGCCGAGGCCTTGACGGTGCGAAACGACCGGGCGAAGGGGACGTACGAGTTCCAGATGCTGTACGGCGTCCGTCGGGACGAGCAGCGGCGTCTCCTGGATGCCGGCGAAAAGGTGCGCATCTACGTCCCGTACGGCGACCAGTGGTACGGCTACCTCGTGCGCCGCATGGCCGAGCGTCCGGCCAACCTCATGCTCGGCGTGCGTGCCATGCTGGGCGGCGACTGAGGAGGTGGGGCATGGCGGACCGCATCGCGATCCTCGGCGCCGGAAAGATGGGCGAGGCGTTGCTGTCCGGGCTGATCCGGGCGGGTGGCTCGCCGGCTGACCTGCTCGTCACCTCGCGGGAGGCGGAACGTGCCGAGCGGTTGGCCGACCGGTACGGCGTCGAGGTGGTGGACAACGACGCCGCGGTGAAGGCCGCGCAGACAATCATCGTGGCGGTGAAGCCCCAGGACATGGGAGCGCTGCTGGCCGAGATCGAGCCGTCCGTCACGTCAGAACAGCTCGTGGTCTCGGTCGCCGCGGGCATCACCACGGAGTTCATCGAGCGCCGCCTGGCGGCCGGCGTCCCGGTCGTGCGAGTGATGTCCAACACCCCGGTACTGGTGGACCAGGCAATGAGCGCGCTTTCGGCCGGCTCCCACGCGACCGAGTCGCACCTGGCCCGCACCGAGCAGCTCCTCAGGTCCGTGGGGCGCACCATCCGCGTACCGGAGTCCCAACAGGATGCGGTGACTGCTCTTTCCGGGAGCGGCCCGGCGTACTTCTTCTACCTCGTCGAGGCGATGACCGATGCCGGCATCCTTCTCGGCCTGCCGCGCAGTGTGGCCCACGACCTGATCGTCCAGACCGCCATCGGGTCGGCCGTCATGCTGCGTGACTCGGGGGACACCCCGCAGACCTTGCGCGAAGCAGTCATGTCTCCGGCCGGGACGACCATCGCCGCTATTCGGGAGATGGAGAACCACAAGGTGCGCGCCGCCTTCCTCGCGGCCCTGGAGGCCGCCCGCGACCGCAGTCGAGAGCTGGCCTCGGGGCACGAGTAGGCGTCGCAGGGCGTCGGCGGGCGGCCGCGGCTCGCGGTCCGGCCGGGCAAACCTACGATGATCACGTGAACCGTTCCCCGCGCCCTTCCGCCGCCCTTGCCGTCGCCGGGGCTTGCCTGGTTGTCGTGTCGGCCTGTTCGGCGGAGGAGCCCAACCAGGTCTCGGTGGCGGAAGTTGGCCGGGCCACGGTCGTCGAGGTCGTCGAGGCGCCGGCCACTGCCGTGGCGCGCGCAGCGGCTGTCGTCACCTCGCCGGCAACCGGGACGATCCAGAGCCTTCGCGTGAGGGACGGCGCCCGGGTGCGCAAAGGCCAGACCCTGCTGGTGGTCAACTCTCCGGCCGTCGACCGCGCGCTCGCCCAAGCGGAGCAGGCAGCAGCCGCGACCACCTCACTCGAGCTTGCCGGCCTGGACCTCAGCGCGCAGACGGCCGCGTCGCAGGCCGCCGCCGACCGCGCGTTCGCGCGCGCCCGGGAGGCCGCGCGCTCCATCCCAGACCGACAGCTGCGGGCACAGGCGCTCGCGCAGGTCGGACGCGCGGAGGCGCAGTACCAGGCGGCCGTCGTCCAGTCTCAGGCGCTGGTCGACCAGGTGAACCGCGGGGTGGCCAGCGTCGAGCAGGCGCTGAACTCCCTCGCCCAGGCGCAGCAGATCCAGGTCCAGGCGGCCGTCCGGGCGGCCCAGGCGGCGGTCCAGGCCCTCACGGTGAAAGCACCGATCAACGGGACGGTGGTCGTCGGCTCGGCTGCGGTGGCCGGGGGCTCCGACGTCTCCGGGCTGGTGGGTGGACTCCCCGCAGACCTGGCTGGGCAGGCCCAGGCCCTGCTCGGTGGGTCGAGCGGCGCAACGGGGGGCAGCACGACCGGGGTTCTCCAGGTCGGCAGCCCAGTGTCGTCGGGAGACCCTCTGCTGAGCATCACCGACGTGTCGACCCTGTCGCTGACCGCTCAGGTCGACGAGACCGACGTGCTCCTCGTGGACAAGGGGGTCAAGTCCGGCGTGGAGTTCGATGCCGTGCCGGGAGCGGTCTACCGCGCGGTCGTCCGCAACGTCGACCTGACCCCGGTCACATCCAGTCGTGGCGGCGTGAGCTACGTGGTGCGGCTCGACCTGCGCGGCGGCACGACCGCCGCCGGGGAGCCGGCGCCAACGCCTCGCCCCGGAATGTCGGCGGTCGCCAGTTTGCGGGTGAAGGTGGCACGGGACGTCGTCGCCGTTCCGGTATCCACGGTCTTCCGCGACGGTGACGCGGACGCCGCCTGGTTGGACGTCGACGGGCGGGCTCGCAAGGTGCCGGTCGTGGTCGGGGCCCAGGGGGCCGACGATGTGGAGATCCTCGAGGGGCTCGACGAGGGCGACCGGGTCGTGGTCAGCGGCGCCGACCTCGTGAGCGAGGGCCAAGAGCTCCCGTGACCGGTGGTGACCTGGCGGCCGGGCACCAGCTGCCGGCGATCGAAGCCGTCGACGTGGGGAGGACGTACCACCTCGAGGGGATCGACGTCGTCGCACTGCGCTCAGTGTCGCTGCGGATCCTGCCCGGCGAGTTCGCCGCGATCGTCGGTCCCTCCGGCTCCGGCAAGTCCACGCTGATGCACCTGCTCGGGCTGCTTGACCGGCCGACGACGGGGCAGATCCGGGTCGGTGGTCGGGAGGCGACCACGCTGTCCGACGCCGAGCTGGCAGGGCTGCGCAACGCCACGATCGGCTTCGTGTTCCAGTCGTTCCAGCTCCTTGCCCGGACATCGGCGGTCGACAACGTGGCCCTGCCCCTGCTCTACCGCGGCGTCCGCAAGTCAGAGCGTCGCTCACGGGCCGTGGCCGCCCTGGAGTCGGTGGGACTCGGCCACCGGCTGAGCCACCGACCCGCGCAGATGTCCGGCGGCGAGCAGCAGCGCGTTGCCATCGCCCGGGCGCTCGTCGGCGAGCCGGACCTGCTGCTCGCCGACGAGCCGACCGGCAACCTCGACACCACCACCGGCTCGGAGATCATGGGCGTGCTCGAGCAGCTCAACGCGGAACAGCGCGTGGCCGTTCTCATCGTGACCCACGACCGGGAGGTGGCGGGGCGGGCACGTCGTCAGATCCACGTGCGCGACGGACTGATCGAGCAGGACAGCGAGTCGGCCGCATGAGGGCCGGCGAGGCGTTCCGCGTGGCCCTGGACGCACTGCGGGCGAACCGCCTCCGCAGCCTTCTCACCATGCTCGGCGTGATCATCGGCGTGGCCTCAGTCGTCCTGCTCGTCGCGATCGGCAGCGGGGCCAAGCAAGAGGTCGAGAGCCAGGTCGAAGGTCTGGGATCCAACCTGATCTTCGTCGTCCCGGGCAGTCTCGACTTTGGCTCTGCGCCGTCGATCTCCCGTCTCCAGCTGGACGACGTCGAGTACCTGGGCCGCATCGTGGGCAACCCGGATGCCGTGGCGACGACCGTCTCCAGCGGTGAGTGGGTCAGCGTGGGCTCGGAGCGGGTGTTCACCACGGTGGCGGGCACCAACGAGAACGTCCCGAACGTGTTCGACCGACCGATCGCTCGGGGGGAGTACCTCACCGGTACCGATGTCGACACCCGCCGTCGGGTGGCGATCCTCGGGTCGAGTGTCTCCGACGCGCTGTTCCCTGACGTGGAACCCCTCGGTCGGCAGGTGACGATCGCCGGAGTCCGGTTCCGCGTCATCGGGGTCTTCGAGGAGGTGGGGTCGTCGTTCGGCGCGAGCCGGGACGACGAGGTGCACATCCCCGTGACAACCGCTCAGCAGGTGTTCGGGGTGGACCGCATCGACGCCCTGGCGGTCAAGGCGCCCACGGTGGACGACGTCGAGCCGTTGCGGGCCGCACTCGTCGCCGCCTTGAAGGACAAGTACCCAGACGACGAGTTCTCGGCGATCACCCAGTCCCAGATCCTCGGCACGCTGGGCACGATCCTCGGGCTGCTGACCTTGGTGCTGGCCGCGATCGCCGCGATCTCCCTGCTCGTGGGCGGAGTGGGGGTGTCGAACATCATGCTCGTCAGCGTCCGCGAGCGGACCCGTGAGATCGGGCTGCGGAAGGCTCTGGGGGCTCGCCGCCGGGACATCACCCTGCAGTTCCTGATCGAGGCCGTCCTGCTCACAACGGTCGGGGGCACGATCGGCATGCTGCTCGGGGTGGGCGGGTCCCTGCTGATCGACTCGGTGTCGCCCCTGCCGGCGGTGATCGCCTGGTGGTCGCTCGCCCTGGCGTTCACCGTCTCGGTAGCGGTCGGAGTGTTCTTCGGGGTGTTCCCCGCTCGACGTGCCGGCCGGCTCGATCCGGTGGTCGCGCTGCGCACCGAGTAGCGTCTCGGCCATGTCTGGGCGAGGTCGCGTGGTGTGGGACGAGTCCCTGACCAGGTACGACTTTGGGCCCATGCACCCGATGGCGCCGGTCCGACTTCAGCTGACCATGCAGTTGGCCCGGGACCTGGGTGTGCTCGACACCCTGGATGTCGCTCCGGTGCCTCCGGCCGACGAGGCACTGCTCCGGCTCGTGCACGGCGATGCGTACATCGAGGCCGTGCGGGGAGCGGGCGCGCTCGGCAGCGGCTACGACCTGGGGCATGGTCTTGGCACGCCGGACGTCCCGGTGTTCCCCGACATGCACGAGGTCTCCGCCCGGGTGGCCGCCGCCACGGCGGCC
The DNA here is from genome assembly GCA_963848085.1 of uncultured Actinomycetota bacterium. Classification (GTDB taxonomy): domain Bacteria; phylum Actinomycetota; class Actinomycetes; order JAHEKZ01; family JAHEKZ01; genus CAWKCE01. The sequence goes on along the minus strand of CAWKCE010000005.1, from coordinate 302,858 downwards.
GGCGCGGACGCCGTGTGGTCCGGCGAAGCGGCGCACGCGTTCAGCCCGGCGGGCGGGCTGCACCACGCGATGCGCGACCGAGCCTCCGGCTTCTGCGTCTACAACGACGTCGCCATTGCCGTCGCCAGGCTCCTGGAGCTGGGGGCGGAGCGGGTGGCCTACGTCGACATCGACGTCCACCATGGGGACGGCGTCGAGGCCCTGTTCTGGGATGACCCCAGGGTCCTGACCATCTCCCTGCACGAGTCTCCGGCGACGTTGTTCCCGGGTACCGGCTTCCCGACCGACACCGGCGGACCCGACGCGGCCGGCTACGCGGTCAACCTGCCCCTCCCCGCGGGGACCGGGGACGAAGCCTGGCTGCGCGCGCTGCACTCGGTGGTCCCCCACCTGCTGAAGACGTTCGCACCCGACATCCTGGTCACGCAGCACGGCTGCGACAGCCACTACTTGGACCCGCTCGCCCACCTCGCACTGAGCATCGACGGTCAGCGGATGGCGGCGGAGGCTCTCCACTCGTGGGCCCACGAGCTCGCCTCGGGTCGCTGGGTTGCGTCGGGTGGGGGCGGGTACGCGATCGTGGACGTCGTGCCGCGGATCTGGACCGCGGTCATGTCTGAGCTCGCCGGGGCGCCGCTCGACCCCGAGACCCCGCTGCCCGAGGGGTGGCGGGAGTTCGCCTTGGAGCGGACCGGACAGCCCGCCCCGTTCCACCTCACCGACGGGCGCCACCCCCAGGTCGTCGACTGGTCGGCGGGGTATGACCCGGCCGACCCGGTCGACCGGGCCATCCTGGCCACCCGCCGGGCGGTGTTCCCGCACCATGGGCTCGACCCGGAGCGGGACTGACCCGCCGGGTGGGTGACGCGGTTGCGCCAACCGGGTGGGTGAACTCCCGGAACAGCCTCCCCAGGCGCCCCGTGCGTCACTACCCTGACGCAAGGCCTGGTTCGCCGAGGCGCCGCAGGGGACGCCGGCGCCCGGACTGGGCAGGGATCGGAGACGCATGAGCACGTCGGACGACCAGCCGCTGGGTGCGGTCGAGTTCCTTACCGTGGCCGAGGTTGCCGCGATGATGAGGGTGTCCAAGATGACGGTCTACCGGCTGGTCCACTCCGGCGAGCTGCCCGCGGTGCGGGTGGGGCGTTCGTTCCGGGTGCCGGCGCACGAGGTGCACGCCTACCTGAAGTCGTCGTATTTCGAGGCGGGCTGAGGCGATTCGGGCCCGTGGGCGGTCCCCGGTAGGCTGCGAGTCCGACGTCCGGACCGATCCAGAGGATTACCGTGGGTTCTGTTGTCAAGAAGCGCCGCAAGCGCATGGCGAAGAAGAAGCACCGCAAGCTCCTTCGCAAGACGCGCGTGCAGCGCCGCAACAAGAAGTAGCCGCCCGTCCAGCAGCAGCGTGGGGAGGTCCGGGTGTCCCGTGTCGTCCTGGTGACGGGGGTCTCCCAGTACCTCGGGAGCAGGCTGGCTCGTTCGCTGCGCGCCGAGCCCGGCGTCGAGCGCGTCGTCGGGGTGGACGTCGTACCCCCCCAGGAGGACCTGGGTGACGTCGAGTTCGTCCGGGCCGACATCCGCAACCCGGTGATCGCCAAGGTGATCAACGCCGCCGAGATCGACACCGTGGTTCACATGAACGTCATTGCGACCCCGGTGGGTGCCGGCGGGCGGTCGTCGATGAAGGAGATCAACGTCATCGGCACGATGCAGCTGCTCGCCGCCTGCCAGAAGGCCGCCAGCATCCAGCGGCTCGTGGTGAAGTCGTCGACCACGGTCTACGGCGTATCGCCGAAGGACCCGGCGCTGTTCACCGAGGACATGGAGCCACGCCGGCTGCCCCGGAGCGGGTTTGCCAAGGACTCGGTCGAGGTGGAGGGGTACGTGCGCGGGTTCGCCCGACGCCGACCGGACGTCGGGGTCACGATGCTGCGCTTCGCCAATGTCTTCGGGCCGGCCATCACCACGCCCCTCACCCGGTACTTCTCGCTGCCGGTCGTCCCGACGGTCATGGGGTTCGACTCCAGGATTCAAGTTGTCCACGAGGACGACGCTCTGGCGGCACTGCGGGCAAGCGCCGTTGGCGAGCACAACGGCACCTTCAACGTGGCCGGCGACGGCCACCTCATGTTGTCCCAGGCGATCGCGAAGGCCGGCCGGATCAACCTGCCGTTGCTGCCACCGTTCGCTTCGGTGGCGCGTGACTTCGTCCGCCGAGCCGGCCTGATCGACTTCTCGCCTGAGCAGGTGGAGTTCCTCAAGTACGGGCGGGGTGTCGACACGACCAAGATGCGTGAGGTCCTGCGCTTCGAGCCTGCGTACACCACCGCCGAGACGTTCGACTCATTCGCGCGGCTCCACCAGCTCGGTCGGGTGTTGCCGGTCGACGCCGTGCGCCTGGTCGAGCGCGAGCTGCTCGGTGTCGCCGGGCGCGTGTCTGGAGGCTCGCCGTGACCGACGCCCAGGTGATCCCGTTGGACGGCGACGGCGAACGGCGTTCCCGTCGCAAGATCCCGGCCGACACGACACCCCAACCCCCCTCCGAGGCGAACTCAGCGACGGATGAGGCATCCGCGACGGACGACGCATCGGTGGCCGGGACTGCCCCGGACGCAGGGGAGCCTCCGCGCCAGGTGAGCGACTTCGAGCGCAAGCTGGCGGGCGGGCTGGCCTTCGTCCGCCGTCGCCTCGAGGGCGACTACGAGGTCGACGACTTCGGCTTCGACGAGGAGCTCACCGCCGACGTCCTGGTCCCGATGCTCCGACCTCTGTACGACAAGTGGTTCCGCGTCGACGTCCACGGGATTGAGAACGTGCCGAGGGAGGGCGGGGCGCTGATCGTGGCGAACCACTCCGGCACCGTCGCGCTGGACGCCTTGATGACCCAGGTCGCCCTGTTCGACCACCACCCCGCGCACCGTCACCTACGGATGCTGGGAGCAGACCTCGTCTTCGCGCTGCCCTTCGTCGGTCAGCTGGCCCGGCGCGCCGGGCACACGGTGGCCTGCAACCCCGACGCCGAGCGCCTGTTGTCGGCCGGCGAGGTCGTTGGCGTCTGGCCGGAGGGGTTCAAGGGCATCGGCAAGCCCTACGCGGAGAGGTACAAGCTGCAGCGGTTTGGCCGCGGTGGGTTCGTCTCGGCGGCCCTGCGTGCCGGGGTGCCGATCATCCCGACGTCCATCGTGGGCGCGGAGGAGATCTACCCGATCCTCGGCAACGCCCGGCTGCTCGCCCGGGTACTCGGCCTGCCGTACTTCCCGATCACGCCGACCTTCCCCTGGCTGGGGCCGCTGGGCGCGGTGCCACTGCCGAGCAAGTGGCATATCGAGTTCGGCGAGCCGATTCACACCGAGGCGTTTGTCGAGGGTGCCGCCGACGACCCGATGTTGATGTTCAACCTCACCGACCAGGTCCGAGAGACCATCCAGCACACGTTGTACAAGCTGCTGATGCAGCGGCGGAGTGTCTTCTTCTAGGTCTGCTTCTCTGCCGTCTCTGGGCCTCTTCTGGTGCCGCCTCCCGAGGACAGCTAGTGCCGCCGCCGCCCCGCGGCGACGCCGCCCGCCACCCCGGCCGCCACGCCGATCGCGACGGCGGTCGGCACGCCCACCTTGGCCGCCTTACGGGCGGTGCGGTAGTCGTGCACCTCCCAGCCCATCGCGCGCGCGTGCCGTCGCAGCCCGGAGTCGGGGTTCACCGCGACCGGATGGCCGACGACGGACAGCATGGGGACGTCGTTCGACGAGTCGGAGTACGCCGCACACCGGGACAGGTCGAGGCCTTCCCGGTCGGCCAGCGCTCGGACCGCCTCCGCCTTGGCGGGTCCGTGCAGGGGGGCGCCGACGAGCTTGCCGGTGTAGAGCGTTCCGTCGACCTCCGAGACGGTTCCGAGTGCCCCGGTGAGTCCCAGCTTCGCGGCGATGATCGACGCCAGCTCGATGGGCGCCGCGGACACCAGCCACACGCGTTGGCCGGCCTCCAGGTGTGTGTTGGCCAAGGCAATCGTGCCGGCGTACAGCTTGTCGGCGATGCGCTCGTCGAAGATCTCCTGGGCCAGCTGCACGACCTCGTCGACGGAGTGACCCGCGACGAACGACAACGCGGCCTCCACGGCGGAGTGCATGTCCTCCAGGTCCTCGCGTCCGGCAATGCGGAACTTCACCTGTTGCCAGACGAACGTGGACACGTCGCCGGCGGTGAAGAACTTGCGGGAGGCGAGGCCCATGGCGAGGTGGAAGACCGAGGCCCCGCGGACGACGGTGTTGTCGATGTCGAAGAAGGCCGCGGCGGTCGGGTCGTTCGGGGCCAGGGCCGCCTCGACCTCGGCGACGGCGGCGGCCGCCTCGCCGGCGACGACGGCAGGGGCCTCATCCTTGCGTCGGGTGATGCGCACCATGTGGGTGAGCGTACGACGTGGTGCGATCGGACTCGGCGAGGCGCCGGGTTCGGCTGCTGGCTCAGCGGCCGACGGTGGCCATCACCGAGGAGAAGGCGAGCGCCTTGACCAGGGGATCCTTCCCGGCGGTCTTCCCGCCGGAGACCTTGGCCCGCGCGGTCGCGATGCGCTGGCGCAGCAGCTGCTCGGGGGTGAGGGGCGCCGGCGAGGAGAGAGCCGAGGAGGTGGCGGCACCGCTGGACCAGCCGGACGAGGTGGAACCCGTCCCCGAGCTGCTGCTCGGTGCGGTTGCCCCGTAGGGCAGGCGGAAGACCTGGGCGACCCAGATCCGGCCGTCGTTGCCGACCGCCGTTCCGACACCCAGCTGCGTCACCTTCGGGTCGAGAATGTTGGCGCGGTGGTCCGGGCTGGCCATGAACGCCTGCTGGACTGCGCTCCAGGTCGGTCCGTAGCCGACGTTCTCCGCGACGATCTGCCAGCTCGAGACCTCGGATCCAAGGTTGGGGTTGTGGTACAGCCGGTTGGAGCTGGCCATCCGCTCCGCCTGCCGACGGGCGACCGAGGCCAGGTCCGAGGCGTAGGCCAGCGCCGGCAGGCCGTTGGCGGCTCGCGCGGAGTTGACCGCGGAGAAGAAGCTTCCCTCGCTCGGCCCGGCCAGGGCCCGGCCAGGCAGCGCGGCCACCAGCCCGAGCGCCACCAGCACGGTCACGAGCACGCTGAGCACCCGGCGGGGCAGGTCCTGACGCGCGACCACGGTCGGCACCTGATCCTCCTGACGCTGCGGAACTTCCTCCTGCCTGGTCTCGGGATCGCTGCTCGGCACTTGACCGGATTCACCCGTTTGGCGGAGTGCCCAGACGGGGCCAGCTGTGCCAGGAGGGCCTGTGCAAGACTCGCCGGGTGGTCCGAAACCTCGCTGATTACGTGCGTGGCAGCGCCGCGTCCCGCCCCGAGGCGCCCGCGCTCGTCGTCGGTGCCACCCGGCTGACCTGGGCACAGGTGGACGCCGCCGTCGACGCGGCCGCCTCCGCCTTCGCTGCCGAGGGCCTGCAGCCCGGAGACCGGGTGGGCCTGCTGCTGGGCAACCGGCCGGAGTTCGTGCTCGCCTACTTCGGGGCCTTGCGGGCGGGGATGGTCGCTGTCCCGCTCAACCCCGGGTTCACCGCGCCCGAGATCAGCCGACTCATGCGTCATGCCGGGGTACGCCTGGTGGTGTCCGACCGGGACACGACGCAGGCGGTCCACGCGGCCGACCTGAGCAACGTCATCCACGTCGTGGTCGGGCCAGGGCGGCCGGACGAACGGCGCTTCGACGACCTGCTGGCCGCCGGTCGGGCGGCCGGGCCGCCGTCCCCGCCGTCGCCGGAGCCTGACCTGGCGGTGATCCTCTATACGTCGGGCACCACCGGTGAGCCCAAAGGCGCCATGCTCACCCACGCGGCTCTCGTGGCGAGCATCGAGCAGGTCGCCTCGCTGCCGATGTCGATCATCGAGCCCGAAGACGTCGTGCTCGGGGTGCTGCCGCTGGCGCACGTCTACTCGCTCAATGGAACGCTGGGTGCCGTGGCCCGGTCCGGGGCCGCCCTCGTCCTGGTCGACAGGTTCGACCCGGATGCGACGCTGCGGCTGGTGCGTGAGCACGGCGTGACGAACATTCCCGGGGCACCACCGCTCTGGGTCGCGTGGGCGGGTCGTCCGGACCTGCGCGAGGCGCTGGCGGGTGTGCGGATGCTGTTCAGCGGGGCGGCCTCCCTGCCGGCCTCGGTGTTGGAGCAGATCACCTCGGCCACCGGGCTGCCGCTGTTCGAGGGCTACGGCCTGACTGAGGCGGCACCAGGGGTGAGCTCCACCCTGGTCAGCGGTCACCCCAAGGCCGGCTCGGTCGGCAAGGCCTTCCCGGGGGTCGAGATCCGCCTGGTCGACGAGGACGGCGGCGAGGTCGATGTCGGCGACCCCGGCGAGATCTGGGTTCGTGGTCCCAACCTGTTCTCCGGCTACTGGCCCGATGGTGACGGTGGCCCCGACGCGGACGGCTGGTACGCCACCGGGGATGTCGCGTACACCGATGACGACGGTGACCTGCACCTCGTCGACCGGCGCAAGGAGCTGGTCATCGTCAGCGGCTTCAACGTCTACCCGCGCGAGATCGAGGAGGTGCTGCAGGAGCACCCGGACGTCGTGGAGGCGGCTGTCGTGGGCGTTCCGCACCCGCAGACGGGCGAAGCGGTCAAGGCTTACGTGGTGGCCCGACCAGGGTCCGGGGTCGACGCTGAGTCGGTGCTGGCCCACTGCGCCGACCGCTTGGCGCGCTTCAAGCGGCCCACCATCGTCCAGGTGGTGGGCGAGCTGCCCCACTCGGTGACCGGGAAGGTGGCCAAGCGACGCCTGAAGGACGCCGGTTGACCGTCCCGCGGTCGACCGGTGGGCGCCAGATCACGCTGCTCGGCAAGCCTGGCTGCCACTTGTGCGACGACGCCCGGATCGTGGTCGCACAGGTCGCTGGCGAGCTGGACGTGCCGTGGGAGGAGATCGACATCAGCACCGACCCAGAGCTGCTCGCCCAGTGGGGAGAGCAGATCCCGGTGACCCTCATCGACGGCGTCCAGCACGACTACTGGCGGGTGGACGAGGCTCGGCTGCGGGCCGCGCTGTCCCGCTGAGGCCGGTGGCGGACAGCTCCGGTCGACTTCGCGCCGGCCGGTGCCCTCCCGTTCTCGGGCCGCGCGTCGTCTCGCCTCGCGGGACGGCGGGGATCGTCGACTTTGTCCCTGCCCTCACCACCCCCTACGCTTGGCAGCCAAGCCCGTCTCCCGACGCCGGTGTCTGTCGCCCTCGTGGCGCAGGCCCCGGGACGCCGGAGCCGGGCATCACCCGTACTCGAGGGTGGCCCAGCGCCACGGCGCCGGCCGCCACGCAGGAGATCCGGTGGACGAGCGCGTCGACGACCGTGGCACCGGTGCCCGCCGCGCCCGCGGCGGTGTCCCGGACGCCACGATCGCGCGCCTGCCGTTGTACCACCGGGTCCTCGGCGGTCTGGCGGAGCGGGGAGTGGCCACCGTGTCCTCGGACGCGCTGGCCGGCACCGCCGGCGTCGGCCCAGCGCAGCTCCGTAAGGACCTGTCCCTGCTCGGCTCGTACGGCACCCGGGGGGTGGGCTACGACGTCGACCACCTGCTGGCGCAGATCGGCCACGAGCTGGGGCTGACCCACCAATGGCCGGTGATCGTGGTGGGGGTGGGCAACCTCGGACGCGCCCTGGCCAACTACGGCGGGCTGGCCTCCCGCGGCTTCCGCCTGGTCGGGCTGGTCGATGCCGATCCGCAGCGGGTGGGGGAGGTCGTCGCCGGCGTGCCGGTACGGCCAGCAGCCGAGCTGGCACAGGTGGTAGGCGAAGCCGACGCCCCGATCGGGATCATCGCCACCCCAGCGACCGCGGCGCAGCAGGTGTGCGAGGTCCTGGTCGCGGCTGGGTGTCGCAGCATCTTGAACTTCGCACCGGCGGTGCTGGCTGTGCCACCTGGCGTGGACGTCCGCGACGTCGACCTCGCCAGTGAGCTGTCGATCCTGGCCTTCCACGAGCAGCGGCGCTCACCGGCTGTCGAAGGGGCCCGCGCGTGAGCCTGATCGTGCTGGGGGTGTCCCACCGGACCGCACCCGTTCCGATGCTGGAGCGACTGTCGCTGCCGGCCGACGGGGTGGCGAAGCTGTTGCGTGACGTCACGGACGCGTCGGCCGTCGCCGAGTCCATGGTCCTGTCGACGTGCAACCGGATCGAGCTGTACGTGGAGGCCGACCAGTTCCATCCGGCTGTGGACGCGGTGACCGAGCGGTTGTCCCGCCACACCGGCGTCGACCACCAGGAGCTGATCCCGCACCTGTACGTGCACTACGAGGACCGGGCGGTGCAGCACGCCTTCGCGGTGGCGGCCGGACTCGACTCGATGGTGGTCGGGGAGTCACAGATACTCGGCCAGGTGCGCGGAGCCTTTCGCGGCGCGCAGACCGCGGGAACCGTCGGCCGCAGCCTCAACGAGCTGGTGCAGAACGCGTTGCGCGTCGGCAAGCGGGCTCACGCCGAGACCGGGATCGACGCCGCCGGGGCCTCGCTGGTCGCGGTTGGCCTCCAGCTGGCCGCGCGCTCCCTGGAGGGGCTGGCCGGCCGAGCCGCGGTCGTGGTCGGTGCCGGCTCCATGGCGTCGCTGGCTGCCCAGTCGCTCCAGCGCCTCGGGGTGGCTGTCACGGTGGTGAACCGCACTCCGGAGCGGGGCGCTCGGCTGGCCGAGCAGGTCGGGGGGCGGGCGGTCCCGTTCGCCGAGCTGGCGGCCGAGCTGGCCGGCGCCGACCTGCTCGTGGCCTGCACCGGGTCGTTGGGGCACGTCGTCCCCACGGACGTCGTGCGGCAGGCCCAGCAGGGGCGGCACGCCCGGCCGCTGGTGCTGCTGGACCTCGCCCTGCCGCGGGACATCGACCCGGAGGTGCTCGGCGTCCCGGGAGTCACGCTCGTGGACCTGGAGGACCTGGGCGACGTCCTGAGCGACGGCGAGTACGAGCAGGACGTCGAGGGCGTGCGGCGGATCGTCGCCGACGAGGTGGACGCCTTCCTCGACGCCCGCCACACCGACCGCGTCGCACCGACGGTCGTCGCGCTGCGGGATCGCGCGCGAGAGATCATCGACGCCGAGCTGGCCTGGTTCGACGCGCATCGCGGCGACCTCGACGAGCGGTCCCGCGCCGACGTCGAGCGGCTGCTGCAGCGCGTCGTCGACAAGCTGCTGCACGCCCCGACCGTCCGGGTGAAGGAGCTGGCCGCCGGTCCGGACGGGGATGCCTACGCCGAGGCGCTCCACCGGCTGTTCGACCTGGACCTGCGGACCATCGAGGCGCTGCGCACCCCTGATCCCGAGGACGGCCCCCGATGACGGCACCAGTCGTGCGCATCGGGACCCGCCGCAGCCCGCTCGCGCTGGCGCAGTCCGAGTGGGTGGCGTCCCGGCTGGCAGAGCAGGGGCACGCCGTCGAGCTGGTGCCGGTGGTCACCGAGGGGGACACCTCCTCGGCATCGTTGCGTGAGATCGGCGGCACCGGAGTGTTCGTGAGCGCACTGCGCGACGCGCTCGTGCGCGGCCGGGTCGACGTGGCGGTGCACTCGCTCAAGGATCTGCCGACCGCCCCGCAGCCTGGCCTGTCCCTGGCCGCGGTACCGGCCAGGGAGGACCCGCGCGATGCGCTCGTTGCGCGCGACGGCCTCACCGTGGCCGCGCTGCCGGCGGGAGCGCGGGTCGGAACCGGCTCGCCGCGCCGCGCCGCCCAGCTGCGGGCCCACCGGCCCGACCTGGAGGTCGTCGACATCCGGGGCAACGTCGACACCCGACTGGGGCTGGTTGCCGACGCCACCGTCGACGCCGTGCTGCTCGCGCGCGCCGGCCTGGTACGCCTGGGGCGGCTGGACCGCATTACCGAGGTCATCGACCCGTCGGTGATGCTGCCGGCACCCGGTCAGGGCGCGCTCGCGGTCGAGGTCCGTGCGCTCGACGGGGCCGAGCGCCCCTTCCTCTCGTCGCTTCGCACGCTCGACGACCCCGCATCCCGCGCGGCCGTCACCGCGGAGCGCGCCGTGCTCGCCGGCCTGGAGGCTGGCTGCTCGGCACCTGTCGGCGCCCTCGCGGTCGCTGACGAACCCGGGTTCGCCGAACCCGTCCTGTCGTTGCACGCCGTCGTCGCCAGCGTCGACGGAACAACGATCCGCCGCATGTCCATCACGGCGCCGGTCGCCGAGGCAGCGGAGGTGGGCCACGAGCTCGCCCGCCGCTTGCTCTCGTCGGCGGACGCCGTCATTACGGGAGACGTTGCCCGGTGACCACACGCACCGCCAAGAAGAAGACCCTCGGATCAGTCGCGTTCGTCGGAGCCGGCCCGGGAGACCCCGAGCTGCTGACTCTGCGCGCCGTTGAGCTGTTGCGCCAGGCCGATGTCGTCGTCGTCGACCAGGGGGCGTCCCGCGCCGCTCTGGCGGCGTTCGTCGGCCCTGAGGTCGAGGTGGTCGACGCGTCGAGCGGGGTGAGTGGTCAGCCGCTCACCCACGCCGGGCGCGCCAAGCTCGTCGTGTCGGCGGCGCGCCGCTGCCAGCGCGTGGTCCGGCTGATGGACGGAGACCCGATTCTCTTCCACGGCTTCCCTGAGGAGGCCGGTGCCTGCGGCAAGGCCGGCATTGCGTTCGAGGTCGTTCCGGGCGCGTCGTCGGTGACGGCGGTTCCGGCGTACGCGGGCGTTCCGCTCACCACGGCCAAGGTGCGATCGGTGCATGTCGTCACGAGCAACGGCGCGCGGCTGGACTGGTCGACGCACACCAACGCGGACACCACCATCGTGGCGCTGGGCGACACCGAGTGGATCGGCACCGCGGCGGCCGGGCTCGTTTCCGCAGGCCGGGCTGCCGACAGCCCGGTGTCGGTGACGACGTCCGGCTCCACGACGGCGCAGCGCACGGTGGTGTCGACGCTGGCGAACGTGGCGCGGGACCTCAAGGCGGCAAAGCTGGACTGTCCGGCGATCGCGGTCGTGGGGGCCGGCGTCGACCTGCGTGACCGGCTGTCGTGGTTCGAGACCAAGCCGCTGTTCGGCTGGCGGGTCCTGGTGCCCCGGACCAAGGAGCAGTCGGGGGCCCTGTCCGACCAGCTGCGTCGCCACGGCGCCGTACCGGTCGAGGTTCCCACGATCTCGGTTGAGCCGCCGCGGACCCCACAGCAGATGGACCGGGCACTGCACGGCCTGGTGTCCGGGCGCTACCAGTGGATCGCGTTCACCTCGACCAACGCGGTCAAGGCGGTGCGAGAGAAGTTCGAGGAGTACGGGCTTGACGCCCGAGCGTTTGCCGGCATCAAGATCGCGGCCGTGGGTGACCAGACCGCCCGGGCGCTCGAGGCGTTCGGTGTACGAGCCGACCTCGTCCCGTCCGGCGAGCAGTCCGCGCGCGGACTCCTGGAGGACTGGCCCGCTCACGACGACGTGCTCGACCCGATCAACCGGGTCTTCCTGCCGCGGGCCGACATCGCCACCGAGACCTTGGTGGCGGGGCTGGTCGAGCTCGGCTGGGAGGTCGAGGACGTCACCGCGTATCGCACGGTTCGTGCGGCGCCGCCGCCGGCAGAGACCCGCGAGGCGATCAAGACCGGCGGGTTCGACGCGGTGCTGTTCACGTCGTCGTCGACCGTCCGCAACCTCATCGGGATCGCCGGCAAGCCACACGCGTCCACCGTGGTCGCGGTGATCGGACCGCAGACCGCGAAGACGGCCGAGGAGCACGGGCTGCGAGTCGACGTCCTTGCGTCGACGCCGTCGGTGTCGGTGCTGGCCGACGAGCTCGCCCAGTTCGGCGGCGCGCTGCGCCTGGCCGCGCTGGAGACCGGTGAGTCGGTCTGGCGCCCGAGCCTGCGCAAGGGCTCGGCGAGGCGCCGGGCCAAGTAGCGATGGCCTTTCCGGTCGACCGGCCGCGGCGGCTGCGCCGCACGCCTGCTGTGCGACGTCTGGTGGCCGAGACTCGGCTCCATCCAGCCGACCTCGTGCTGCCGCTGTTCGTCAAGGAGGGTCTGTTCGATCCGCTGCCGGTGGCGTCGATGCCAGGGGTGCAGCAGCACAGCCTCGACTCCCTGCGTCGGACGGCTGCGGAGGCGGTCGAGGCCGGGGTCGGCGGTCTGCTGCTGTTCGGGATCCCGGCCGTCAAGGACGCGGTCGGGTCTGGCGCGGATGCCGACGACGGGATCGTCCAGCAGGCGCTGCGGGCGCTGCGGGCCGACCTTGGTGACTCGACCGTCCTGATGGCCGACCTGTGCCTGTGCGAGTACACCGAGTCGGGTCACTGCGGACCGCTGACATCGTCCGGGCCGGACGCCACCGTCGACAACGACGCGGCGCTGGTTCGGTACGCGTCCGTGGCGGCCGCCCAGGCAACGGCGGGGGCGGACGTGATCGCTCCCAGCGGGATGATGGACGGCCAGGTCGGCGTCATTCGGCAGGCGTTGGAGGCGGTGGGGTACGCCGACCGCATGGTGCTCGCGTATGCAGCGAAGTACGCCTCGGCCTTCTACGGGCCGTTTCGCGACGCGGCGGAGTCGACGCCGTCGTTCGGCGACCGCCGCGCGTACCAGATGGACCCGGCGAACGCCGACGAGGCGCTGCGCGAGGTGTTCGCCGACCTCGAGGAGGGCGCGGACGCGGTGATGGTCAAGCCGGCCGGGCCGTACCTGGACGTCGTCCGGCGGGTGGCGGATGCGGTCGAGGTGCCGGTCGCGGCGTACCAGGTGTCGGGAGAGATGGCGATGGTCGAGGCGGCGGCCGCCAACGGCTGGATCGAGCGGGATCGGGCAATCCTGGAGTCGTTGGTCGGGATCCGTCGCGCCGGAGCGCACACCGTGGTGACCTACTGGGCCACCGAGGTCGCCACCCTCGTCCGCGGCGGCTGAGCGTCCCCTCCCGTCCCCCGTTGCACGAATGTGCGGAATTCGCGGCGGCAGCCTCGAAAAGTGCACGCGGAGGGGGCTTGGCGTGCGGAATTCGAGGCGATAGCCGAGAATTCCGCACACTTGTTCCACCCCCCCAGGGTGCGTCCCGACCAGCCGGACGGGGCTGTGATAATCGCCCGGTGACCCGCCCGCCCCCGGCCTCGCCCGTGACCGCCGCCGACGCACCCGCGTCCGCAGCGCTGTTCGACCGGGCGCAGGCGGTCACGCCGGGCGGGGTCAACTCACCGGTCCGGGCCTTCCGGGCGGTCGGAGGCACCCCACGCTTCATGGTGCGCGGCGAGGGTCCGTACCTCTGGGACGCCGACGGCCGTCAGTACGTCGACCTGGTCTGCTCCTGGGGTCCGATGATCCTCGGCCACGCCCACCCGGCGGTCGTGGCCGCTGTCACGTCCGCCGCCGAGCGGGGCAACTCGTTCGGCACGCCGGGCGTCGGGGAGGTCGAGCTGGCCGAGGAGATCGTCGCCCGCACCCCGGTCGACCAGGTCCGGTTGGTGTCCAGCGGCACCGAGGCCACGATGTCGGCCATCCGGTTGGCCCGCGGGTTCACCGGTCGCCCCAAGGTGGTCAAGTTCGCGGGCTGCTACCACGGTCACGTGGATGCCCTTCTCGCTTCGGCCGGCTCGGGCGTGGCCACGTTCGGCCTGCCGGACAGCCCCGGGGTCACCGGCGCCCAGGCCGGGGACACGCTGGTGCTTCCCTACAACGACCTGGCCGCTGTCGCGAAGGCGTTCGAGGCGCACGGCGACCAGATCGCCTGCGTGATCACCGAGGCCGCCGCTGCGAACATGGGGGTTGTCCCACCGCACGACGGGTTCAACGCCGGGCTCGCCACGCTGTGCCGGAACCACGGTGCCCTGTTCGTCAGCGACGAGGTCATGACCGGCTTCCGGGTGTCGAAGGCGGGCTGGTACGGCCTCGACGGCGTGCGGCCCGACCTCATGACGTTCGGCAAGGTCATGGGAGGTGGACTGCCGGCAGCCGCGTTCGGTGGCCGGCGCGACGTCATGGCCGCCCTGGCGCCGGTCGGCCCCGTCTACCAGGCCGGCACGCTGTCCGGGAACCCGGTTGCCACCGCTGCGGGGGTGGCAACCCTTCGCCAATGCACCGACGACCTCTACCGGAGGGTGGACGCCGCCGCGGCGACGGTCGCCCAGCTGACAGGTGACGCGCTCGCGGCGGCGGGAGTGGCGCACACGGTGCAGACGGCCGGTTCGCTGTTCAGCGTGTTCTTCCTCGACGGCGCCGTGCTCGACTACGACACGGCCCGCAGCCAGCAGTCATGGCGCTACTCCGCCTTCTTCCACGCCATGCTCGACTCCGGCGTGTACCTGCCGCCGTCGGCGTTCGAGGCCTGGTTCGTGTCCGGCTCCCACGACGCCGCGGCGCTGGACCGCATTGCCGAAGCCCTCCCGGCCGCAGCACGTGCCGCCGCCGCGGCCACCGACCCGGCAGGAGACCGCGCCTGATGACCACCGACCACCAAGGCGAAGAGCTCACCACCGTCCACCTCCTGCGACACGGCGAGGTCCACAACCCCGACGGCGTTCTCTACGGGCGGCTGCCCAACTTCCACCTGTCAGACCGCGGTCGGCTGATGGCGGCACGGATCGCCGAGCACCTCGCCGGGAACCCGATCACTGTGGTCGTGGCCTCACCCCTCGATCGCGCCCAGGAGACGGCTGAGCCGATCGCCGCCGAGCACGGGGTGGCCGTCGACGTCGACGACCGGCTGATCGAGGCGGCGAACGTCTTCGAGGGCCTCACCTTCGGCGTCGGGGACGGCGCGCTGACCCGCCCGACGCACTGGAAGCACCTGCGCAACCCGTTCCGACCGTCCTGGGGGGAGCGCTACACCGACCAGGTGCGCCGCATGCTCGGGGTGATGGCCGATGCTCGCGACCGCGCCCGCGGTGCCGAGGCGCTCCTCGTGAGCCACCAGCTGCCGATCTGGGTCGTGCGCTCTGCCGTGGAGAACCGACGCCTGTGGCACGACCCACGCAAGCGGGAGTGCTCGGTCGCCAGCATCACGTCCTTCACGTACGCCGACACCGCCATCGTTGCGGTGTCGTACGCCGAGCCCGCTCGCGACCTGCTGCCCGAGGGCACGCGGACGCTGCCCGGAGCATGAGCAGATCCCGGCTTCCGTGGGGGGTCGTCGGGGCCGTCGCCCTGGCGTTGGTTGCCGGCTGCAGCACCGCCGGGCCAACCCCCGCGGGAGGGGACGGCCAGGGGTTCGTCAGCGGCGACGGCAGCCTGTCGGTCGTCGACCCGGCGGCACGTGAACCGGCACCGGAGCTGTCCGGCACCACGCTGGACGGCGAGCAGCTCGCCCTGTCGGAGCTGCAGGGCGACGTGGTGGTTCTCAACGTGTGGGGATCCTGGTGCGCCCCCTGCCGTGAGGAAGCCCCCTACCTGCAAGGGGTGTACGACGACACCCGGCGCGACGGCGTTCGATTCGTCGGCATCAACACCCGGGACGACCTGGCGGCGGCCACGGCGTTCGAGCGCCGCTTCGCCATCACCTATCCCAGCCTGGTCGACACCGATGGCCGGCTGCTCCTGCAGTTCCGGGGCAGCCTGCCGCCGAGCGCGATCCCGTCGACCTTGGTGATCGACCGCGAAGGCCGCGTGGCTGCGCGGGTGCTTGGTCCCACCACCTACAGCGAGCTCAAACGACTGGTCGACGAAGTCGCCGCGGAGCCGGCGTGACGACGCAGCTCGTCCTCGCAAGCGACACGGTGACCGAGACCGTGCTGTCCGGCTCGCTGCTGCTCGCGATGGTCTTTGCGCTGGCGGCAGGTGTGGTGTCGTTCCTCTCGCCGTGCGTACTGCCACTCGTGCCCGCCTACCTGTCGTATGTGACCGGGATGGTCGGCCTCGACCTCGCCGACGCCCGCCGCGGCCGGCTGCTCCTCGGGACATCGCTGTTCATCGTCGGCTTCAGCGCCGTCTTCATCTCGTTCGGCGCGCTGTTCGGCAGCCTCGGCTCGGTGCTCCTCGAGTACGCCGAACCGATCACGCGCGTGCTCGGGGTGGTGACGATCCTGTTCGGGCTGGCGTTCATGGGCGTGCTGCCGTGGCTGAACCGCACGTGGCACCCGCAGCAGCGACCGGCGGTTGGGCTGGCGGGGGCACCGATGCTGGGCGTGCTGTTTGGCATCGGTTGGACGCCGTGCATCGGCCCCACGTTGGGTGCGGTCCAGACCCTCGCTGTCGACCAGGCCAGTGCAGCCCGCGGCGCCCTCCTGACCGCGGTCTACTGCATCGGTCTCGGGCTGCCCTTCCTGGTGGTGGCACTGGCGTTCGGACGGACTGCCGGCGCCATGTCCTTCCTCAAACGGCACTACGTCGCGGTCATGAGGCTGGGTGGGTCGATGCTGGTCGTGCTCGGGCTGCTGATGGCCACCGGCTGGTGGGAGACCCTGGCGATCAAGATGCGGGTCTGGACCAATGCGTTCGGGACCTTCCTGTAGTGGCGGCCGACCTCGACCCGTTCGCAACGGACGCACCCATTCGCCCGCCGTCGCTGGGCGCGGTGGGGGCAGCGCGCTGGGTGTGGCGCCAGCTGACCTCGATGCGGGTGGCGCTGATCCTGCTGTTCCTGCTGGCCGTTGCGGCCGTGCCGGGCTCGGTCTTCCCGCAGCGCGGTGTCTCCCCCCTGAAGGTGCAGGACTTCTTCACCAACGACCCGACGCTGGCGCGGGTCCTTGACTCGCTGTCCATGTTCGACGTCTATGCCGCCCCGTGGTTCGCCGCGATCTACCTGCTGCTGACGGTGTCGCTGGTCGGCTGCATCGTCCCCCGGGTGCGAGCGCACTGGCGGGCCGTCCGGTCGCTGCCTCCGCCGGCGCCGCGGAACCTGCACCGGCTTCCCGTGCACCGGTCGGCGACCGTTGATGCCGCAGACCCGCAGGCGGTCGTGGCGGCCGTCGCCACGTCGCTGACCAAGCGGCGGTTCCGGGTCCGGACGTCCGAGGACGGCCTCAGCCTGGCCGCGGAGAAGGGCTACCTCCGGGAGTCGGGGAACCTCGTCTTCCACGTGTCCTTGCTGCTCCTGCTCGTTGGCCTCGGGGTCAGCGCCTTGCTCGGCTACAAGGGAACAGTGGTCGTCGTGGAGGGTCAGGGGTTCTCCAACACGTTGTCGCAGTACGACACCTTCCAGCCCGGGCGTCGGTTCGACGAGTCGATGCTCGCCCCGTTCTCGTTCCGGCTCGATGCGCTCGACGCCTCATACCTGACTGACGGGCCGCGACGCGGCCAGCCGTCGGCCTTCGCCGCTGACGTCACCGTGACCGACAGCCCGGGGGCGGCCGAGGTTCCGGTCCAGATCTCGGTGAACCACCCGCTCGGCGTCGACGGCAGCAAGGTCTTCCTGCTGGGCACCGGCTACGCGCCACGGTTCACGGTGCGCGACGGCAATGGTGACGTCGTCTTCTCCGGCGCTGTGCCCACACTGCCGCAGGACGCGGCCTTCACCTCCACCGGTGTGGTCAAGGTGCCCGACGCCCAGCCGGACCAGCTGGCGTTCCAGGTCCGGTTCACCCCGACGGCGCCGTCGCAGGTCGACCCGCTGCTCGGCCCGGCGTCGACCTTCCCGGAGGACGACGCGCCCCGCGTCTACCTCGGCGCGTGGACTGGCGACCTGGGCCTGGACGACGGCGTGGCGCAGAACATCTACGCGCTCGAGACCGCTGACCTCGAACAGCTCGGAAACCGCGCGCTCGACCCTGGTGAGTCCTGGCAGCTCGCCGGCGGTCAGGGCTCGATCACGTTCGACGGCGTGAGCGAGTTCGGCAACTTCCAGGTGGCCCGGGACCCCGGTCGGTTCTGGGTGCTGGTCGGTGCGGTCGGTGCGATCGCCGGTGTTGTGGTCTCGCTGACCGTCCGCCGACGCCGGGTCTGGGTCCGGGTGACGCCGGACGAGACGGGCCGTACTCTCGTCACCGGTGCCGGGCTGGCCCGCACGGAGGACTCCGGGCTGGCGGCCGAGGTGGACCAGGTTGTGGCGTTGGCGGTCGCGGAGGTCGCGCCTGCCGGTGAGGAGCAGCGGTGACCAGCCAGACCCTTGCGCAGGCAAGCAACGTTGCCGTCTACGGCGCGATGGCGGTGCTGACACTTGCCATGGTGGCGTTCGCCGCAGACCTGGCACTCGGGTCCGGTCGCGTACGCGCGGCTGAGGCGGCTCGCTCGGTTTCCGTGCGACGGCGCGCGGCCGCCACGCCCGCGTCGGACTCAGTGGTCGATGACCGGTCCGCCGTCGCGGTGGCCACGCCGCCCGGCCCCGCTCTTGGTGAGCGGGACGACGAGCGCTGGGGCCGGATCGGCATCTCGCTGACCGCGCTGGCATGGCTGCTGCTCACGGTGGCACTGGTGGCCCGTGGACTCGCCGCAGGGCGACCACCGTGGGGCAACATGTACGAGTTCGTGCTGGCCGGGTCGTGGTGGACGCTCACCGTCTTTGGCTTCCTGCTGGTGCGCGGACGACGCGTCGGGCACCTGGGCGGTGTTATCGCTGGCGCTGCGCTGGTGGCCCTGGGTGTCGCGGTCGTGCAGTTCTACGTCCCTGCTGCCGACCTGGTCCCCGCGCTGAAGTCGACCTGGCTGTGGATCCACGTCTCTGCCGCCACGTTGGCGGCGGGCGTCTTCACCGTGGGGACGGCCGCAACCGTGATGTTCCTGCTGGCCGACCGCTACGAGCGCCGGTCGCTGACGTCGACGACCGGCGGAGTACGAGACGCCTTGGCCCGGCGGCTGCCGTCCTCGCAGTCGCTGGACCGGACGGCGTACCGCGCCTACGCGTTCGCCTTCCCCTTGTGGTTCTTCGTCCTGGTGTCGGGGGCGATCTGGGCGGAGGACGCGTGGGGCCGGTACTGGGGCTGGGACCCCAAGGAGACCTGGTCGTTCGTCACGTTGGTCATCTTCGCCGCCTACCTGCACGCGCGTGCCACAGCCGGGTGGCGTGGCCGCTCGGCCGCGCTGATCGCGTTGGTGGGCTTCGTGGCGTTCGTGTTCAACTTCGTGGGAGTGAACATCTTCTTCTCGGGCTTCCACTCCTACGCCGGGCTCTGACGGGTCTCGGCCGCCGGCCCGGTGGGGTCGTCAAGCGGCGCCCGGTTCTCCGGTGCTGTCGGGCTGGCCCTCGGTTCCGTCCTGGTTCGGCCGTCGACGGCGTTTCTCCTGCCAGAGCTGGTCGTCGAGGCCGCGCAGGAACTGAGGGTCGTCGTCCGGTGCGACCGGTCCGCGCTTGCGCAGCTGGCCGCCGCCACCACCGCCTCGACGCTGGATCATGGAGATCACCAGGAAGACCACGGCACCCAGTGCGACGACGAACAGCAGCGCCTTCAGCATGGCGGCCTCCTGGTCGGTCGACGCCCGTGGGCGCGATCGTGCGCGATGGACGTGTCCAGGGTAACCGGGTCACACCAATGCTGCCGACTCCGGATGGCGGGGCGCAGTGCCGGCGCTCGTCGCGAGCCGTCGCCGGCCGACAAGGCGCAACGACGACGCCCCCGGCCACCCCTCGGCGCAGGGCCGGGGGGAGGTCGAGGGCGTCGGATCTCGGGCGCTGCCCGAGGAGGTCTCCTGCGCGTCGGCGAACCGGTGGCGCGCGGATCAGTTCAGCGGTGGGATGGGTCAGTGCGCGCGACGGATGAAGTCACGCACCCGGCGACGGGAGCGGAACGACGTCCGGGTGCGGGCCCGCTCAGCCTCGACCTCGAGGGTGCGGATGTGCGCGCGAGCGATCTCGAGCGAGGGAATCATGTGTCTCAACTCCGTTTTCGGGGAATCAGAGGCCTTAGCGCCTCTCTGCCTGTAATGCTAAGGCATACTGATCAGTATGGCAACTAGAGCAAAGTAGGTAGGGATGAGCACCTTCGAGACTGAGGCCGACCCAGGGGCTGGCGGGTCGGCGGGGTCGCCTCGGCCCGGCGGCCGCCGGAGGGACCAGCCCCTGGACGACGTCGACCGGGCGCTGCTGCTGGAGCTGCGCGCGAACGCACGGATCGCGTACGCCGACCTCGCCCGGACGGTGGGGCTGTCTGGACCGAGCGTGGCCGACCGGGTGCGGCGGATGGAGCAGCTCGGGATCATCCGGGGGTACCGGACCGAGTGGGACCTGGCGGCGCTCGGTCTGGGTGTGGTTGCCCTGGTGAGCATCGAGCAGAGCGACTACGGGGACCAGGACGAGATCGGGGCCGCCCTCGTCGAGCTGCCCGAGATTGAGGACTGCTGGTTCGTCGCCGGTGACGAGTCGTACGTGGTGAAGGTGCGGGTTCCCGACATCGACGCGCTGGAGGGCCTGCTGGGCCGGCTGCGCCGCATCGCTGGCGTGGGGCGCACGCACACGACGGTTGTCCTGTCGACCAAGTGGGAGGGCCGGGCGGTGCTTCCCGAGGCGGGCCCGGCCGCCGAGGCGGGAGGCCCGTGACCGCTGCTCGCCACGGGGTGAGCGACAATGGCCCGGTGTCCGAACGCCACCCCATGCTCACCTACACGTTGCTCCGGTTCCTGCTGTTCGTGGTGCCGTTCCTGCTGCTGACCGTGGTGGGCGCGGATGTGCTCGTTGCCCTGGTGGTGGCGGCCTTCATCTCCGCGATCGTCAGCGTGTTCCTCCTGTCCCGACAGCGGGATGCGGTGTCCACCGCCATCACCACCCGGACCGAACGCGCCAAGGCAAAGGCCGCGGAGCGGGCGGCAGCGGAGGACGCCTGGGACGATGCGCAGCGCGCGCAGCCCGCCGGCGACACCGAGCCGGATCAGTCGCGGGAGCAGGGCACCGAGTCGTCCTGAGACGACGGGGCGCTCGCCGCCTGCTCGAGCAGGTCGACGTGGTGGTCGATGCCGTGCAAGCCACGGTTACGAACGGTGGCGACCACCGCCGCCAGGCTCACTAGGGTCGCGAGGACGAACGTGACCTCGGCCCCGAACCGCTGGACCAGGACCCCGCCGACGAGGTAGCCCAGCGGGACCACGCCGTATGCCACCGACACCAGCACCCCCATGACGCGTCCGCGCAGCGTCTCCGGCGTGCGCTGCTGGAGCGCGGAGTTCACGATGGGGTTGATCGGTCCGGTGGACAGGCCGCCGAGCACGGCGCCCGCGACCAGCCAGGCGAAGGGCGGGTCGATCGCGAACCACGCCAGCACCGCCGCGTTGCCCACCATGCCGACGATGAACGACGCGCGTTGCGGAAGTCGGTGCCCGACCCCGCTGTACCCGAGCGCACCCACGATGCTGCCCAGGCTGAAGGCCATGAGCAGCACCCCGAGCCGCTGCGGCTGGTCCGCCTGCTGGAACACGTACGGCAGGACGACTCCGAGGATCGGGTACGCGATGGCGACGAACGCGGTCGACAGCAGCGTGACCGATCGAAGGACCGGGTCGTTCCACACGAAGCGCAGCCCCTCGACCGTGCCGGCCCAGATGGCCGGACGGTCGGTAGGCCGCGGCCGGCCGGCGCCAGGCACCCGGACCAAAGCGAGCAGCGCCGAGGAGGCGAAGAAGCCGGCCGACATGAGCCACAGTGCGTCGACAGCCCCGACGACGGCGATCAGCAAGCCGCCTACCGCGGGTCCGACCAGGTAGGCCAGTCCCCAGACGGCTTCGTGGACGCCGTTGACCCGGCGGAGCGGCAGCCGGGCCGAGGTCGCGACGTCCGGCAGCATCGACTCGCGGGCGGTGACGCCTGCGGGGTCGAACACCGAGCCGAGCACGGCCAGACCCAGCACCCAGCCGAACGTGAGGTCACCGGTGAGGGCGACCAGGGGGATCCCGGCGGCCGAGACGGCTGACAGCAGGTCCGACACGACCGACGTGCGACGGCGGCCGAACCGGTCGACCAGGGTGCCGGAGAACAGGCTCGACAGCAGCATCGGGAGCGCGGTCACTCCCGCCACTAGCCCCGCAGCAGCGGCGTCACCGGTCAGCTCGAGCACCAGCCACGGCATGGCGACCATCGCGACGCCGTTCCCGAGGGCCGACAGCAGCGTCGCGCCCTCGAGAGCGAGGAACGGCGACAGCTGCCGCTGGCCCGAGCGGGTCGGGGCCGACTGCGTCCGGCGACTCATCGCGCCTCGTCCCGGGGCCGGGTCACGCCGAACAGGACGCTGGAAAACACCAGGCCGGGCGCCTCCCGTGGGGCGAGCCGACCCTCGTCGACGGAGTCCCACGCGGTGACGATCGCCCCGGCTAGCAGGTCGACGATCCAGGCCGTGGGCAGGTCCGCGCGCAGCAGGCCGTCGTCCTGGCCGCGGCGTACGGCGGCGGTGATGGGCTCGAGAGTCGCGTACCAGCGGGACATCAGCGCGGGGTCGTTGAACATCTCGGGCTCGGCGGTGAGAAACCGGACCTCGACGCCGATCGGCACCACCGCGTCGACCACCCGACGCAGCGCAGCGTCGGCCGGACCGCGGTCCGGCCGGGCGGCGGCAATCGCCTCGGTCACCTGGTCGAGGGCATCCTCCACGAGGGCGCGTACCAGCTCCTCGCGTGTGGCGAAGCAGCGGTGCACCGTGGTCCGGCCCACCCCGGCAGCGGCCGCCACGTCGGACAACGACGCGGTGGAGTTCTTGCCGAACAGGCGGGCCGCGGCGTCCAGCACGGCACGTCGCGTCCGGTCGGCGGGCATTGTGGAACACTCCTGATCGTTTTGGAACACCTTTGTTCCATAGTATCCGATGTCCTCAGCCCAGTGCCAGCCCGATCCCCAGCAAGAGCCCGACCAGCAGCTGGACCCGGCCGGTGTCGCGCAGCACCGGGATCAGGTCGCGCCCCGTGGCGCCGGCAAGAACCGCACCGACGGGCACCGCGACCGGAACGAAGCCGGCCAGTGCGATGAGGGCCCACGCTGCCCATCCGACGGCGACCACCACCACGAACACCAAGGTCAGCAGCAACAGGACCGCGTACAGGACCCGGGTGCGTGGCTCCCCAATGCGTACCGCAACGGTGAGCTTCCCGGACCGCGCATCGGTCGGGACGTCGCGCAGGTTGTTCACCACGAGCAGCGACACCGCCAGCAGCCCGACCGGCACGGACGCGACGACCGCGAGCAGAGACAGTCGCTCGGTCTGGACGAAAGCGGTGCCCGTGACGGCGACCAGGCCGAAGAACACGAAGACGCTGACCTCACCGAGACCCCGGTAGCCGTAGGGCGAACGGCCGCCGGTGTAGTACCAGGCCGCCAGCAGACAGGCTGCGCCGACGAGCAGCAGCCACCAGGCCTGGGTCGCGACCACCAGCACGAGCCCAGCCAGTGTCGCGATGCCGAACGCCAGGAAGGCCGCCCACTTCACCTCAGCCGCGTTCGCGGCGCCGCCCGCTGTCAGGCGGAACGGCCCGACGCGGTCGTCATCGGTGCCGCGGACTCCGTCGCTGTAGTCGTTGGCGTAGTTCACGCCGACCTGAAGGGACAGCGCCACGACGAGCGCGAGCAGGGCGGCCAGCGGCCGGAAGGACTCCTGGAGGGCGGCAACGCCACTACCTACCGCCACCGGTGCCAGGGCGGCCGGCAGGGTCCGCGGCCGGGCACCCTCCCACCACTGGGCTGCGGTGGCCATCGGGGGACTCCTCGCGCTGCGTGCGTCGGCTCGGTGCGCGGCCGGTTCAGGTCCGGGCTGCGGCGACGAGCGTACGCACCGCGTCCCGATCCGGCTTGCCCGAGGGCAGCCGGGGGAGCGTGTCGACGACGACGAGTGCACGAGGCATCGCCGCTGGCGGCAGGTGGTCGCGCAGGTGCGCCCGGAGCCCCGCCAGGTCGGGCGGTGCCGCTCCCTCGACCTCGACCACGGCGACGACCACCTGGCCCCACTCCGCATCGGGCCGCGGGACCACCACCGCCTCGGCGACGCCAGGGTGCGTAGCAAGTGCGGTTTCGACCTGCGCTGGGGAGACGTTCACCCCGCCAGACACGATGACGTCGTCCGCCCGGCCGATGATGAGCAGCCGACCGTCGCCGGCGAGCTGGCCGAGGTCGTCGGTGCAGAACCACCCGTCGACGAGGGACTGCGCGGACAGATCCGCCCGCCCGAGGTAGCCGGCGAACAGCGTCGGGCCGCGCAGCCGGATCCGCCCGGAGGCGTCGAGCGCGACCTCGGTAGCCGGCAGTGGCCGACCGTCGTACACGCACCCACCGCACGTCTCGGTCATCCCGTACGTCGTGATGACGTTCACACCTGCCTCGCGTGCCCGCTCGAGCAGCCCGACCGGGGCAGCAGACCCACCGAGGAGGACCGTGTCGAGGGCGCGGAGTGCGGCGGTTGCCTCTTCACCGGCGTCGAGCAGGCGGGCCAGCTGGGTCGGGACCAGCGCGCTTCGGCGCGCACAGCCGTCGCGTCGGTCGAGCATGACCGTGACGGCGCGGGAGAACGCCTCGGGCGTGAAGCCCTCCGACTGGTCCACGACGTCGACGTCGTGACCCGCGAGGACGGAGCGGACGAGGACCATGACGCCGGCGACGGAGGTTGTCGGCAGCGCCAGCAGGTAGGAGCCCGCCCCGCCCAGCCGCTCGGCGGTTGCCGCAGCCGACGCCGCGAGGGCGGCACGGGTGAGCAGGGCCAGCCGCGGCGGGCCGGTGGAGCCGGACGTCGGGACGACCATGGCAATGTCGTCCGGCTCCGTCGGAAGGCCGTCGGAGGCCGCGTCGACGAGCGCCTGCCGAAGCGACGGCGGCCCGGCCGGGAGCAGCATCAGGGGCGGTCCGGAGCCGTCCAGGGCGGCCCGCAGAGTGGGGATCAGGTCCGCGACCGCGGTGGCCCCGACGGGTGCGTCCAGGGCGAGCAGGTGGCGGGCCGTCACCCGGCCTAGGCTAGTGACCCCCGGACGAAGGACCCCCACCGATGAGCGACCAGGTCGACCCTGCTGCGACGACGATCACGTCGGGTGCCGACTGGGTGCGGTCCGGGGACTACGGGGACATCGAGTACCACACCGCCAACGGGATCGCGAAGATCACGATCAACCGCCCCGAGGTGCGCAACGCCTTCCGCCCGCAGACCTTGTTCGAGCTGCAGCACGCGTTCAACGAGGCGCGCGACGACGACCAGGTCGGCGTGATCATCCTGACTGGCAAGGGCGACCTCGCGTTCTGCTCCGGCGGTGACCAGCGCATCCGCGGGAACGACGGCTACCTCGGTGACGACGACGTCGCCCACAAGGGGATTGGCCGGCTGAACGTGCTCGACCTGCAGGTGCAGATCCGCCGTACCCCGAAGCCGGTGGTCGCGATGATCGCCGGTTACGCGGTGGGCGGTGGGCACGTCCTCCACGTGGTGTGTGACCTGTCGATCGCGGCGGACAACGCCCGGTTCCAGCAGACCGGTCCGAAGGTCGGCTCCTTCGACGGGGGTTACGGCTCCGGGCTGCTCGCTGCCCAGATCGGTCAGAAGCGCGCGCGAGAGATCTGGTTCCTGTGCCGACAGTACGACGCTGAGACCGCGCTGGACTGGGGTCTGGTCAACGCGGTGGTGCCGCTGGCCGACCTCGAGCTCGAGACCGTTCGGTGGTGCCGGGAGATGCTGGACCACTCGCCGCTGGCACTGCGCATGCTGAAGGCGTCGATGAACGCCGCAGACGACGGTCTGGCGGGAGTGCAGCAGCTGGCCGGCGACGCGACCCTGCTCTTCTACATGACCGAGGAGGCGCAGGAGGGCCGCAACGCCTACCAGGACAAGCGCAAGCCCGACTTCGGCAAGTTCCCCAAGCGCCCCTGACCTCATGTCCACCCGCAGCTGGACCTTGCCGCCTCTTGCTGAGGTCCTGGCCGGCTCGCGTGGCTTCTCCGTGCCGCTCACGAACCGGTTCCGTGGTGTCGACCACCGGGAGGGGTTGCTGCTGCACGGACCTGGTGGCTGGGGTGAGTTCGCCCCCTTCCCCGAGTACCGGACTAACGAGTCCGCTCGCTGGCTGGCCGCCGCCGTCGAGGCCGCCTACGACGGCTGGCCGTCGCCGATCCGCGCCACCGTCCCGGTCAACGCCATCGTTCCGGCGGTAGCGGCAAGCACCGCGGCGAGGCTGGTGCACGAAGCAGACTGCGCCGCGGTGAAGGTGAAGGTGGGTGAGACCGGGCAGGGCCTCGCCGACGACGTCGCCCGGGTGGGCGCAGTCCGTGATGCACTCGGCCCGAAGGGACGGATCCGCATCGACGCCAACGGGGCCTGGTCGGTGGCGCAGGCCGAGCAGGCTCTCGTCGCGCTGGCGGAGTTCGACCTGGAGTACGTGGAGCAGCCGTGTGCTGACCTAGCCGGGTGCGCGCGACTGCGTCGCCGTGTCGACGTCCCCGTCGCGGTCGACGAGGGCCTCCGGAAGGCCGAGGACCCGCGGCGCCTCGTCGGTCTGCGTGACGCAGCGGACATCCTGGTGCTGAAAGTTCCCCCGCTCGGCGGAGTCCGGGCCTCGCTCGACGTGGCCCAGGACTACCAGCTTCCGTGCGTGGTCTCCTCGGCACTGGACACCTCCGTCGGACTGGCGGCCGGCGTGGCACTCGCCGCAGCGCTGCCGGAGCTGCCGTACGCCTGCGGGCTCGGTTCGGGTCGATTGCTCAAGTTCGACGTCGTCGCTGACCGATTCCTACCAGTGGCGGGGCGTCTGGAGGTGCGACCGGTGACGGTCGACGACGACGCCTGCGCGGCGGCGGCGCTGCCGCCTGACCGGCTGGCCGCTTGGCACGACCGGCTCGAGGCGACGTACCGATTCCTCGCCTCCCCGAGCGGCGCGGCATGAACCCGTCGACGGCGTTGGCGACGGTCCTCGTGGACGAGCTGCTCCGCTGCGGGCTGCGCGAGGCCGTGCTCGCCCCCGGTTCGCGGTCGGCTCCGCTCGCGCTCGCGCTGCAGGAGGCAGACGTCGCCGGGCGGCTGCGGTTGCACGTACGGATCGACGAGCGGAGCGCCGGGTACCTTGCGTTAGGGCTGGCAAAGGCGTCCGGGGTGCCGGTGCCGGTGGTCACGACGTCCGGCACGGCCGCGGCCAACCTGCACCCCGCCGTCCTGGAGGCCGACCAGTCCGGCGTCCCGCTGGTGCTGCTGACGGCGGACCGACCTCCCGAGCTGCGCTCCACCGGGGCCAACCAGACGATCGACCAGGTCAAGCTCTTCGGCGATGCCGTGCGGATGTTCGCCGAGGTCGGCGTCCCAGCTCGCGTCGAAGGTCAGACCGCCTACTGGCGGGCGTTGACCGGACGGGCCTGGGCGGCCGCCCGTGGCACCCTGACCGGCGACCCCGGGCCGGTCCACCTCAACGTCGCTCTCCGGGACCCCCTGGTCCCCGATGCCGACCCGAGCTGGCCGGAACCGCTCGGTGGCCGACCGGACGGCGCACCGTGGACGCACACCGAGACCGCGGTCGCGCTCGCCCCCAACGTGCACCTTCCCGCTCGCACCCTGGTGGTCGTGGGTGACGCCGATCCGGCGATCGGGCGCGCGGCTGCCCGACTCGCCGAGGAGCACGGATGGCCGGTGGTGAGCGAGCCGAGCGGGAACGCCCGCTCGGGCCCGAACGCCATCTCGACCGGCGCGCTGCTGCTGGGGGTCGAGGGCTTCGTGGCTCGCGCCCGTCCGGAGCAGGTCCTCGTCGTGGGCCGCCCGACGCTGTCCCGACCGGTCACCGCCTTGCTGCGGGACGCCCGGGTCGGCGTGTCTGTGGTGGCGACCACCGCCCGCTGGGCTGACGCGACGCGGACCGCCGCCCAGGTGCTGCCCGCACTCCCAGCAGCCGACGGTCACCACGACCCGGACGCGGAGTGGCTGAGGCTCTGGCAGGACGCCGAGCGCGCGGCCCGCCGGGCGGTCGACGAGGTCCTCGCGACGACAGCCGGATCCGAGCTGCGCCTGGCGCGCGACCTGCCGGCGGCGCTTCCCGTGGACGCGTTGCTCTACCTGGGCTCGTCGATGCCGATTCGGGATCACTTCCTTGCTGCCGCGCCGCGGGACGGCGTCACCGTCATGGCGAACCGTGGGGCAGCTGGGATCGACGGGACCGTGTCGTCGGCCATGGGGGCGGCCCTGGCCTGGCAGCGGGACGGCGGCGGTCGCGCCTTCGCCGTCCTCGGCGATCTCACCGCACTGCACGACGGCAATGGGTTGGTGCTGGGTCCGGACGAGCCGACACCAGAGCTCACGTACGTCGTGGTGAACAACGACGGCGGTGCCATCTTCGGGCTCCTGGAACCGGGAGCTGGGGGTCGAGACGACGGGTTCGAGCGGGTGTTCGGCACCCCCCACGGGGTCGACCTCGCCGCCTGGTGCGGGGCGACCCAGACCCCGCACACGCGGGCGGGCACCGTGGCCGAGGCCGTGGCCGCGGCACTGGATCCTCGCGGCGGGCTGCAGGTGGTGGAGCTGCGCACCGACCGTTCCGCGGTGGCGCCGGAGCACCGCAGGCTGCAGGACGTGACCGCTCGGGCCGTGTTGAGCTGACCCCGGTCGGTGACCGCCCGGCGGGGGAGGCGTTCCCGCCTCCGGTAAGGCCCAAAGCCTCTGACGCTGGCGGCGTCGGACCGGTGTGCTGGCAGCAGCGGCAGCGATTCGCCGGGAGGTGCGCCGTGACGAGCAGACCGATCGTGGTGGGGTATGACGGTTCGTCGGGCAGCCGAGATGCGCTGGCCTGGGCCATGCGGACGGCGGCCCTGTGTGACCGAGAGGTCGACGTCGTTCATGCCTGGTCTGCCGGGATCCTGCCGGCGCAGGTCGTGACCACCGTCACCCCGGCTCCGGAGTGGCAGCAGGCGGCGCAGGCGATCTTGGCCGAGGCCCTGGAGCGCGCACCGGCCATCGCCGACGGGGTCACCGTCAGCGGTGAGCTGGCGGTGGGGTCTCCCGCGGCGGTCCTGCTCGAGGCGAGCCACACCGCGCACATGATGGTGCTGGGCTCCCGCGGTCACGGGGGGTTCGTCGATCTGCTGACCGGGTCGACCAGCGTCCAAGTGGCGTCCCACGCGTCCTGCCCCACTGTCGTCGTCCGGCCGTCGGACCCTGCGGGAGCGAAGGGCTCGCAGGCTGGCCGCGTGGTGGTCGGCGTCGACGGGTCGCCGGTGTCCGAGGCGGCCCTTGCCTTCGCGGTCGAGCAGGCATCCTGGCGAGGTGTCGGCCTCACCGCGGTGCATGGCTGGGACATCACCTACATGAACGTGCCCGGTCGGGTCGGAGCGATCCCTGCGGAGATGCAGCAGGCCGAACGCGAGACGGCCGAGACGCTCGTGGCCGAGACGCTGGCAGGCTGGCAGGAGAAGTACCCAGACGTCGACATCGCAACGTGGGTACCGCAGATGTCCCCGGTGGGGGCATTGGTGGATGCGTCGTCGGGTGCCGAGCTGCTGGTCGTTGGCACGCGGGGGCGGGGCGGCTTCCGCTCGCTGCTGCTGGGCTCGGTCAGCCACAGTGTGCTCCACCACGCGCACGGTCCGGTCGCCGTGGTTCCTCCGCTACCCGACTCCCGTTGACCCTCGGCGGGATGAGTCTTACACCCTCCTGTCACCCTCATCCCGCCAGAGGTGAACGCGCATCGAGCGGTCAGGTACCGCTTCCGGTGCTGATGAACGCAACCAACGCCAGGTAGGCGGAGACGAGTGGAACGCTGCGCCAGCGGCCCAGCCGTCGGGATCTGCCGGGGATCGCGAGGACCACCACCAGCATGCTGGTGAGGATCCCGATCTCGATCTCCGCTCGGGCGACCTCGATCGGAGTGATGAGGGCGGCGGTCCCCACGACGAGCAGCGTGTTGAAGATATTGCTGCCGAGGACTGTGCCGACGCCGACCTCGTCGTGCCGGCGAATCCGTGCCGCGAGCATGGTCGCGATTTCCGGCGTGGAGGTGCCGATGGCGACGAACACCGCGCCCACAACGAAGCCGTCCCACCCCAGGGCATCGCTGATGCCCGATGCCGCGACGACGATGAGTTGACCGGCCAGCACTAGGAGCACCAAGCCGCTGAGCAGGCTGACGACCACGCGGGCGTGAGTCCGCTCCTGCAGCACGGCGACGACGGCGTCACGTGCGTTTCGTGCCGCCAGCGTGGTCTGGATCAACCAGCCGAGGAAGAGCACCATGAGCACAGCCGCATCGACTCGGCTGACGTTCCCGTCGAGTCCGAGCAGCCCGAGGACGGCCGGGGCGGCCAGCGCCATCGGCAGGTCCCGGACCATGACACCGCGGTCCATGGTGATGGCCGAGAACGCGAGAGCGATTCCGAGCACGACGCCGATGTTCACCACGTTGCTGCCGAGCGCGTCGCCTAGCGCAATCTCGGGGCTGCCTCGCGTCGCGGCGCTCACCGCCACGGACAGCTCCGGGCTGGACGTGGCGAACGCCGCCACCGTCGCGCCGATGATCCCGGCCGGGACCCGCCACCAGGCGGCCAGGCTCACCACGCCGCGGACGAACAGGTCGCCGCCCAGGACGGCGCAGGCGATCCCGGCGACCATCACCACCGCCGGCGTCACCATGCGCCCCACCTCTCGTCGAACCTGGGCAAGATGAGCCTTCCACGGGCTGGAAGCCCTCATCCCGCCGAGGCTCAGCGGGGTGGAGACTCACCCCGCCACGGGTCGACGGGCGTGGCTCAGGCCTGGGCCTTCTTCACCTCGTCGATGACTGCGGGCAGGATCTTCTTCAGGTCGCCGATCACTGCGTAGTCGGCGTACCCCATGATCGGCGCCTCTGGGTCGTCGTTGATGACGATCATCGTCTTGGCGTTGCGGCAGCCCGCGATGTGCTGGGTGGCGCCGCTGATGCCGCAGGCGACGTACAGGTCCGGGGCGATCTTGGTGCCGGTCTGACCCACCTGCTCGCTGTGCGGGCGCCAGCCGTTCCCGGTGACGACGCGGGAGCAGCCGACGGCCCCGCCGAGCAGCCCGGCCAGCTCCTCGAGCGGCGCGAACCCCTCGGCGCTGCCGACGCCGCGTCCGCCCGAGATGACGACTTTCGCGTCGGCCAGCGACACCGACCCGGACGCCTCCTGCTCCGGAGCCGGCCGGGCTTGGACAAGCAGGTCCGCGTCGGACAGCTCGGGAGAGAAGTCGGTCACCGTCGTGGTAGTCGCGCCCCCGGGCTCGGCCGGGACGGCGTGGGCCGCCACGGTGGCCAGCGTCGTCGTCGCGTGGACAGTGGCCTCTTCGATCAGGCTGCCTCCCCAGCGGGCGCGGGTGACCGACGTCGGGTCGCCCGGACGGATCGCCAGGCAGTCGGCGGCGACCGGGAGGTCGGTGACCGCGCCCAGGTGCGCCATGACCTCGTTGCCGCGGGGCGAGCCGGCGGCGAGCACGACGGTGGCGCCGGTCTGCGCAGCCAGCTGCTGCGCGGCCCGCGCGGTGGCCAGCGGCGCGTAGTCGCTGAGCCCCGGGTGGACCGCCAGGTGCGCGGTGGCGACGCCGTACTCACCGAGCCCGGCGGCACCGGCGCGGCCGTCCTCGCCGACGACGACTGCCTCGAGGGGCTGGCCGAGGTCACCGGCGAGCTGCCGGCCCAGCGTCAGAGCCTGCAGGGACAGCTCGTCGAGCTGCCCGTGGTCGTGGTCGACGACGACGAGTACCACTCAGACCACCCCGATCTGCTTGAGGACCTCGACCACGGCCGGAGCGGCCTCCGGTCCGGTGCCGAGCACCTTCGCCTGCTTGCCCTCGGATTGGGGCACCATCAGCCGGGTCTTCTCCAGCCGTGGCTCCGGTCGCTCCGGGGTGCTGCGCTCGATCGGCTTCTTCTTCGCCCGGATCCGGCCAGGAACCGACGGATACCTCGGCACGTTGAGTCCGTCCAGCACCGTCACGACGGCGGGGAGCGGAACCTCGTAGACCTCACGCGCCGACGTCGTCGGACGCTCGCACGTCACCCGCCCGTCGGCGACGGTGATCGCCTTGACGCCGGTCACGACCGGCCGGCCGAGCGCGTGCGCCACCCGGATCCCGACCTGGTACCCGCTCGCATCCGCCGACTCGTTGCCCATGAGCACCAGGTCGAACGGGGACTCGTCGGCGTTGATGGCGTCGGCGATGGCCGACGCGGTCGCCTGCGGGTCCCACTCCTGGCCGTCGGTCTCCAGCAGGATGCCGCGGTCGGCGCCGATCGCCATCTGCTCGCGGATCTGCTCCTCCGACTCCGGCGTGCCGAGAGTCAGCACGGTGACGCTGCCACCGTGCGCCTCGACCAGCCGCACGGCCTCCTCGACGGCGACCTCCTCGTGCGGGCTGATGGCGAAGCCCAGCCGCGCGGTCTCGATGTCCTGCTCGTCCTCGGTCAGGACGAACTTGCCCCCACCAGCGGGGACGCGCTTGATGCAGACCAGAACGTCCATCAGGAGAGGATCCGCTCGTTCTTGGGGTCGAACAGGGGCGTGGCTCCCGCGACCGCGACGGTGACTGGGTAGTGCTCGCCGAGGTACTCGACGATCAGCTTGGTGCCTTCGACGGCGTACTTCGGCGGCAGGTAGCTCATGAGCACGTGCTTACCGAACGACGGCGCCGAGCCGGCGCTGGTGACGAATGACCGCCGTCCGTGCGCGTCGGTGATCGGCTCCTGGTCGAGCGTCAGGATCGGCTCTTTGCCCATCATGTAGCGCTTCACACCGGTGCTGCTGGTGTGGTCGTCGACGGTGAGAGAGCACAGCGTGGTGACCGGGTCTTCAGATCGGTGCTTGAGGTGTGCCTGCTTGCCGACGAAGTCGGCCTCCTTGATCTTCGGCGGTGCCATACCAGCCTCGACCACGGTGTACTCGGTCTCGAGCTCGGTGCCGAAGGCCCGGTAGCCCTTCTCCATGCGCCCGGTCGTGCCGTAGACGCCGATACCAACGGGGACAAGGCCGTGCTCCCTCCCGGCATCCCACAGCGCGTCCCACAGCTGCGCGCCCTGCTCCATCGGGACGTAGAGCTCCCAGCCCAAGTCGCCGACGTAGGAGATGCGCGACGCGAGCACCCGGAGCGGGCCGATCTCGATGTCGCGGCACGTGCCGAACTTGAAGCCCGCGTGCGAGACGTCGTCGCGGGTGATGGACGACAGGATCGTGCGGGCGTTCGGGCCCCAGATACCGAGCGTGGTGTAGGCCGACGTGAGGTCGGTGAGCTGTGCCGTCCCGTCCTCGGGCAGGTGGTCGCGGAACCACTTGATGTCCGCCATGCCGTGCGCACCGCCCGTGACCACGCGGAAGTGGTCGTGGGCCAGGCGCATCACGGTGAGGTCTGACTTGAATCCACCGTTGTGCGCGAGCACAGGTGTGTAGACGACGCGGCCGATGGGGACGTCCATCTGCCGCATGCAGACCTCCTGCACGGTGGCGAGGGCGCCGGGGCCTTGGATGTCGAACTCAACGAATGCGGTGAGGTCGACCAGGCCGGCCGTCTCGCGCATCTGCAGGTGCTCGGCATTGATGATCGGCGACCACCACCGCGACTCCCACTCAGCCTCGCGAGGCATCACGGCGTCACCGAACTTCTCGACGAGCTCGGCGTTGCTTCCGTACCAGAAGGGGCGCTCCCAGCCGGCGGTCTCGTAGAACTCGGCGCCGAGGGCCTTCTGGCGCTCGTAGAACGGCGAGAGGCGCACGTTGCGGTTGGACGCCCACTGCTCGTTCGGGTGCACGATGCCGTAAGTCTTGTTGAAGCCCTCGGCGGTGCGGCTCTTGATGTGCTGGCGGGTCTTCTGGTGGTCGTAGAAGCGCGCGATGTCGGACGACTGCAGGTCGATCTCAGACTCGCCGAGCACCATCCACTCCGACACTGCCTTGCCGATGCCGGGGCCTTCCTTGATCCATACGGCCGAGACCGACCAGAGGTTCTTGACCTCAGGAGTCTCGCCGAGCAGCGGTAGGCCGTCGGGCGTCAGCGAGAGCAGGCCGTTGATTGCGTACTTCTGGCCGACCGTCTCGTCGCCGACGATCTCCGGCATCAGCTCGAGTGCCTGCTCGTACTGCAGCTCGAAGTCGTCCGCGGTGAAGGGGAACTCGGTGGGTGACAGCTGCGCCTCCTCGACGGACGGCAGCTCTTCTGGGTCGTGCAGGATCGGGCGGTGCGCGTAAGAGCCGATCTCCAGTCCGTTGCCGTGCTGCCGCTCGTACATGTTGGTGTCCATGTCGCGGACGATCGGGAACTCGATGTCGCCCTTGGCGTCGGCGAAGCGGGGCACTGGTCCGACGTCGATCATCTGGTGCACCGCAGGGGTGAGCGGGATCGAGGCGCCAGCCATCTTGGCCAGCTTTGGACCCCAGAGGCCGGTGGCGATGACGACGTACTCGGCCTCGATGGTGCCGTTGTCGGTCTCGACTGCGGTGATCTGCCCGTCAGTGACGACCATCCCGGTGACCTCGATGTTGGCGAACGTCTTGAGGGCGCCCATCTCCTGGGCACGCTCACGCATGATCGTGCCGGCGCGCAGCGAGTCGACGACGCCGACGCTGGGCGTGTAAAAGCCGCCGATGATGACGTCGGGGTCCATGTACGGAACGAACTCGATGCACTCGGCGGGGGTGAGCATCTTGCAGCCGTCGATCCCGAACGACTTGGCCGACTGCATGCGGCGCTGCAGCTCCTGCATACGAGCTTCGGTGCGGGCGACCTCGATCCCGCCGCACTCGGTGAAGACGCCCATCTCCTTGTACTGGTGGACGCTGTCGAACGTCAGCAGAGCCATCTCTTTGGAGTGGTCGACCGGGAAGATGAAGTTGGACGCGTGTCCGGTTGAGCCGCCGGGGTTGGGCAGCGGGCCCTTGTCGATCTGCACCAGGTCGGTCCAGCCCAGCCGGGCCAGGTGGTAGACCATCGAGTTGCCGACAATGCCGGCGCCGATGATGACGGCCTTCGCCCGTGCGGGGAGGGTGCTCATGGTGGGCGTTCCCTTCAGTGGTGCGGTTGCGGGTCGCGTGCGGTGAGTGGTCGGCTAGAGGGAGCGGCGGATCGAGCCTTCGAACCCGTCGACGTGGGTGGACATGGCAGCGGCGGCGCGCTCGGCGTCACCGTCGCTGATGGCTTCCAGAATGGCGCGGTGTTCGAGGACGGCGTCCTCCAGGTGGCTGACCCGGTCGAGCGCCAGGAACCAGATGCGCAGGGCGTGCATGTAGTGCTCGTCGAGCACGCCGGCCAGGAAGTCGTTGTGTGCGGCGCGGGAGACGAACTCGTGGATCCGTTGGTCGACCGCGATGAGCCGCCTGCCCTCGGGGCTGGCGCTGACCTCGTCGATCTCGGTCAGGAGAGCGGTGAGCTCGACGCGGTCGTCGTCGGTGAGCCGCTCGGCGGCCAGCCGCGCTGCGAACGGCTCGAGGACGCCGCGGACCTCGGACAAGGCCGCCAGGTTGCGGGCGTCGACGGGGGTCACGAACATCCCGCGCCTGGGGTAGACCTCGATCAGCTTCTCCTGGGCGAGCGCCCGGAGCGCCTCGCGGACTGGCGTGCGGCCGAGGCCGAGCCGCGCCATCAGGTCCCGCTCGTCGACCAGGCTGCCGGGGGGCAGCTCGAGGGTCACGACCAGCTCACGGATGGCGTCGTACGCCTGCTCGGACTGGGAGCGGAGGTCGGCCACGTCGGGCCGGACGGTCTCGACCGGGGAGGTCATGGGATAGATATATCAGTATCGGTCAGACTTGTATACCCTCCGCTGCCGACTCGGCCCACCTACGGCGCCAGCGCTGTGATCACTGCGTCCGCGGCATCGGCAGCTGCCGTGGGGTCGACCGCCTCGTCGACCGTGGCCGCGTCCCAGTTCAGGTCGAAGAAGACCTCGGTCACGCCTTGGGCGGCCAGCTGCCCCAGGTCGCCGCGGATCTGGTCGGCAGTGCCCTGCAGCGGCGTGCGGTCGGCGGGCGGGTCGTCGACTAGATCCACGACACCACGGACGACGAACCGGAGGGACCCCGCGTCTCGACCGGCCTCGGTCGCTGAGTGCTTCACCAGCTCGATCGACTCGCCGATCGCGGTGAGGTCGGTCCGGCTGCTGGAGATCCAGCCGTCGGCGATCCGCCCGATGCGCCGCAGTGCGACCTCCGCCGAGGCCCCCATCAGCACCGGTGGCCGGGGACGTTGGACCGGCTTGGGGTCGACCCGGCTGAGCGGGACTGTGTAGTGGGTGCCGTGGTACTCGACCTCCGGCTCGGTCCAGATGGCATCCAGGCAGGCCACGAACTCCTCGGCCCGAGCCCCGCGCGCGGCCGACGTCGTGCCCACCGCCTGGAACTCCTGGTCGGACCACCCGAGGCCCAGGCCGACGTCCAGCCGCCCACCCGAGACGATGTCGAGCGTCGTGAGCGGCTTGGCCAGCATGATCGGCGAGTAGAAGGGGATGTTCAGCACCGCGATGCCCAGGCGGATGCGTGAGGTGAACCCTGCGACGTAGGCCAGCGCCGTGATCGGGTCCTGCACCGCGTGGTAGGCCGGGCCCCAGTCCTGGTCCACCGGGTGAAGCAGGCGCTGGAACGACCACAGTGAGTGGTAGCCGAGCTCCTCCGACCGCACCCCGATCCGTCGCATGTTGTCCGGCGTGGCCCAGCCGCCTGACACCGGAAGTCCAACTCCGAGGTGCATGACCGGCTCCTACTCGTCCAGCTGGAGGCCGCCGAAGTACATCAGCGGGTCGCTGAGCAGTTCGACCTGGATGCCGTCGGGGTCCTTCAGGTACATCGACTCGGGGATGCCCTGGTCCGGTCCGGCGTACGGGACGCCGACGTCGTCGAGGCGGCGCTGGAGCTGCTCCCACCGCTCGCGCTCCACCGAGATCGCGATGTGCTGGACGCTGCCGATCGACTCGACCCCAGGCTGGAGGCCGAGCCCGGGGAAGTCGAAGAAGCCGAGAAGCGTGCGGTTGCCGACGTCGAAGAACAGATGGGACGAGCCGGGGTAGTCGCGGTTCTCCACGAGCTCGACGAGCGGGAAGCCCAGCAGGTCTTGGTAGAACTGGATGGTCGCCTCGACGTCGGAGCAGATGAGGGCGGCGTGGTGGATGCCGCGTGCCGTCGTCTCCGGGCGCTGCGGAACCGGCGCGAGGTAGGCGTCGCGCAGGACCTGCCGGCGCGACGCCAGCTCGGCGACCTCGTCAGGGGTGGGCGGCATGGGCGTTTCCTCCTGCTCCCGTTGCTCGGCCGGGGCTCGGCCGGCCCTCGTCACCGTTGATCATGGCGCCGATGAGGGATTTGCACCCGTCGGAGGCTCATCCTGGCGGGGTCCAACGGGGGCTTGAGGGGACAGGAGGGTCTCGAGCTCGGCCTCGAGGCCGGCCTGGCCGACGTCGACGACCTCCAGGGGAAGCCCCAGGGCGTCGGCCGCGTCCTGCGCGCCCCGTTCCAGCTCGGGGGTCCGTCGCTGCGCCAGCCAGACCACCCGGCGGTAGTGCCGGAAGTAGTCGTCTCGCAGCTCGGGGCGCCGGTCCAGCCCCAGCTCGGCCAGGATCGTGCGCCGGAACGACGCCGCGAGGAAGTCGGTCAACAGGTAGGTGCCGGCCTCGGCCGCCAGCAGCTCGGCGACCCGGTCGCCTCCGGCGTACACGTCGTAGCAGTGCTGCCCACCGAGCCGACGGATGCCGCGGCGTTCACAGATCTCGTCCAGGGCGCCGTAGGTACCGCAGTCGGCGTACGCGACGGCGAGCTGCTCGTGCCGCGTGCCGAGGTCGTCCAGGGCGGCGTCCACCTCGGCGGCGATGCGCTGGGGATGGTTGTGCAGCAGGGGCGGCAGCGGCCTGGTCTCGATCGCCCAGCCCCGACGCTCGGCGACCGCCGTCACGTCCGCCGCGATGGCCCCACAGGCCACGACGCCGACGGTCACGTCGGGAAGGCCAGCTCGTCGACGAAGCGGTCGTTGAAGTCGGTGCGGTCCGACAGCTCGAGGTAGGCGATCTCGTCCAGCAGCGTCTGGGCGCCGTGGCGCTCCTGTGCCGACAGCAGCACCATCTTGGCGCCCTCGCCGGCCACGTTGCCGGCGCTCACGATCCGCAGCACCGGCAGCTTCGGGACCAGTCCGATGCGCACGGCGCTGGCCGGGGACAGGTAGGTGCCGAACGAACCCGCCAGCAGGACCTGCTGGATGTCGCCCTCCTCCACGCCGAACGCTTCGAGGAGCAGTCGCCACCCGGTGGAGATGGCCGCCTTGGCGAACTGGAGCTCGCGGACGTCCCGCTGCGACAGATACACGGCGTTGGTGCCGGTCTCCTCCTCGGAGGCCAGCAGGAAGACACGCTCGTCACCCACCTTCGTCAGCCGGTCGGCGATCTTCGGGGCGAGGTCGTCGGCGGCCTCCTCCGGCACGAACCTGCCCGAGCCGTCGAGCAGCCCGACGCGGACCAGCTCGCTCACCGCGTCGACCAGCCCGGACCCGCACACTCCGGCCGGCACGGCGTCGCCGATCACCTGCAGGTGAAGGCCGTCGTCGTCGATCTTGACCACCTCGATCGCACCAGGCGCAGCGCGCATGCCACAGCGGATCGACGCGGCCTCGAACGCCGGCCCGGCAGGCGCCGCAGTTGCCAGCAGCCGCTCGCCGTCACCGAGAACGATTTCGCAGTTCGTGCCGATGTCGATGAACAGCCGGAGCCGCTTGTCACGATCCATCCCGGTGGCCAGGACCCCGGAGATGATGTCTCCGCCGACGTATGCGCCGAGCGCCGGGAAGACCGACGCCCTCGCCTGCGGGTGGATGCGAATCCCCAGGTCGCTCGCCGTCAGTCCCGCATACCCGCTGGACGCCAGGATGAATGGCGCCACGCCCAGCGGCTCCGGGTCAATTCCGAGCGCGAGCTGCACCATCGTGGCGTTCCCCGCGAGCGCGACCTCGTAGACCTCGGACGGGTCCACGCCGGCCTCGGCGCACGCCTCCGCGGCCAGCTCGTTCAGCGTCTTGTGCGCGAGGTCGCGCAGCCGCTCCAGAGCCGTCGGGTCGAGCATGGTCGCGCTGATCCGGCTGATCACGTCCGCCCCGAACGGCTGCTGCTGGTTGAGCATCGAGCACACCGCGGCGGGCGTGCCGGTCGCCACGTCCAACAGGTTGGCCACAACGGTGGTGGTACCGAGGTCGAACGCCAGCCCGAACACCCGCTCACTGGTGTCACCTGGTTCGACGCCGATCAGCTCGTCGCCGACAACGACGGCGGTGACCTTGAAGTCCGCGGCGCGAAGCGTCTGACCAAGATCGCGGATCACGGCCGCGTCGACGCGCAGCTCGAGGTCGTCGACAGCGTCGAGGAGCCGCTCGAGGTCGGTCCGCTGGTCGGTGAGCGTTGGCCCGGCCAGCTCGACGAACCGCTTCTGCAGCGCGGGGCGGAGGATCACCTGCCGACCCACGCCGACGGTGGCCGCCTTGGGTCGGGTCGTGAGCGGCGGCACGTCGATGACCAGATCGGTGGTGGCCGCAGCCAGGCAGGCCAGCCGCCACCCGCGGTCGAGATCCCCCTGCTTGAAGGCCCGCGCGTCCATCGGCTGCACCGGCACGTCCCCCACCTGCACCTGGACCTTGCACTTCTTGCACGTGCCATGGCCGCCGCAGGTGGAGTCGATAGCGATGCCGTTCCAGCTGGCGGCGTCGAACACGGTGACGCCCGACGGCACCCGCACCTCCTTGTCGGAGGGGGTGAACCGCAGCCGGACGCGGGCGGGGGCGTGCTCCAGCGGATCAGCGGCACCTGCGGTGTCGTCGGTCACGCCACTCCCTCCACCGCTGTTGCTGCTACTGCGAAGCGGCTTGCTTCGCCCGGTGCTGCTGGATCCAGCTGGCGCCCCACTCGTCGTGGCCCAGGAGGAGGTCGGCGGCCTTCACGCCGCTGACGACCTGCGGCGTGCGCGCATCCATGATCGCGCTGGTCAGCCCGGCCCGCATCGCCATGGGCAGGAACGTCGCGTTCAGGGTGTGGCGGTCGGGCATGCCGAACGAGACGTTGGACGCGCCCAGCGTCATGTTGACGCCGAGCTCGTCACGAATCATCGAGATGGCGTCCATGGTGCGGACCGCGTGGAGGGAGTCGGCTCCGACGGGCATGGCCAGCGGGTCGATGACGATGTCCTCGGCTGCGAGCCCGTACTTGGTGGTCGCGACGTGGACGATCTTGTGGCACAGCTCGAGCCGTCGCTTCGGGTCCTCGGGGATCTCGGTCTCGTCGTTCGGCAGCGCGATGATGGCGGCGCCGTACTTCTTGACCAGCGGCAGGATCAGCTCCATCCGGTCGTCCTCCGCCGTCACCGAGTTGACCAGCGCCCTCCCCTCGTAGGCGGCCAGCCCGGCCTCCAGCGCCTCGACCACCGACGAGTCGATGCAGATCGGTAGGTCGGTGACGCTCTGCACCAGCTTCACCGCCTTCGCGAGCAGCTCCGCCTCGTCGGTGAGTGGCACGCCCATGTTGACGTCGAGGACCATCGCCCCGCCGGCCACCTGGGCCCGGACGTCCTCCTCGACCGCCGACAGGTCCCCGGCGCGCAGCTGCTCCTGGAACTTTTTGCGGCCGGTCGGGTTGATGCGCTCGCCGATGATGCAGAACGGCTGGTCGTCTCCGATGACGACCGTCTTACCCGGCGAGCTGAGAACCGTGTGCATGCTTCTCCTGTCCTGAGGGGGAGTCGGCGTCCCGAGCGAGCCCGAGGTCGCCGACCAGCCGGCCGACGCTGCCGTCGTGCCGGAAGTCTGTGATGTGGATGCCGGACACGCCCGGCAGTGACAGCGCATGGCGCGCGAGGTCCAGTGTCAGCTGGTAGGACTCCTCGGCCGGGTCGGCGGCGCCGGACACCCGGGCAAGCGACTCCTCGGGGACCGAGATTCCGGCGACATGCTCGTCCATGAAGCCCAGCGCCCGGGCGCTCCTGGTCAGGCAGACGGTCGGGAGCAGAGCGGTGCGCTCGGTGAGGCCGGACTCGACACAGCCGGCTACGAACTTCTCGAGCCGGTCCTCGTGGTAGCCGATCTGGAGCTGCAGGAAGCGCGCCCCGTTGTTGCTCTTCTTCAGCGCACGCGCGACGCGGTGGTCGAGCGGGGGCGCGTAGGGGTTCTCCACCGCCCCGACGAACAGAGGCGGCGCGGGGTCGATGGCCCGCCCCGACAGGTAGTGGCCCTCGGCCAGCCCGGTGACGACCTTGATGAGCTGGGGGCCGTCGAGGTCGAACACGCGCCGGGCCTCGGGCTCGTCGCCGGCAGTCACGTCGTCCCCGGTCAGCGCACAGATGTTCTCCACGCCGAACAGCGCGGCGCCCATGACGTCGGCCTGGATGGCTAGTCGGTTCTTGTCCCGGCACACGATCTGCATGATGGGTTCCGCGCCGAGCTGGTGGATGGCAACCGCGATCGCCACGTTCGAGGCGTGTGCGTGGGCGGCCGGGTTGTCGGTGGCGTTCACCGCGTCGACGTGGGGAGCGATGCCCTCGAGGCGCTGCTTCACTGCCTCGACGCCGCCGGTGTCGAGGGCGGGAAGCTCCCCGGTCACCACCGGACGGGTACCCGCGGACAGCAGCCGCTCCAGGGTGGACATCTCAGCCCTCCCTCGGGTGGAACGGAGTGGTGAACGGACCCTCGAACTCGCCCATCGAGGTGAGCGGCCAGTCGACCGGATCGGCGGCGGTCGCCTCACCCGACCAGCCGGCAGGAGTGACCCGGTCCCGCCCGGTGAAGAGGTTGCGCCACGACGAGGTCTTCTCGAGCTGGTTGTCTACGGGCGGCCGGAGATGGTTGATCTCCTCGCGCCACTTGTGGGGGAGCAGGGGCAGGGTTCGGCTGCGTTCCTCCGCCTTGACCCACACGCAGCGCATCTCGGGCTTCACCTCGCAGCCGCCGTCCTCCCGGACGCCGCCGCACGGTCCGTTACGCAGCGTCTTCGGGCAGGTCATGGGGCAGGTCATGCCGGTGGAGTGGAGGACGCA
This sequence comes from uncultured Actinomycetota bacterium, assembly GCA_963848085.1. Classification (GTDB taxonomy): domain Bacteria; phylum Actinomycetota; class Actinomycetes; order JAHEKZ01; family JAHEKZ01; genus CAWKCE01. Next base: position 261,154 of record CAWKCE010000005.1, on the reverse strand, counting down.
CTGGCCACATGTCCGGCAGTCCCACACCGGCTTCTTGACCGCGTCCTCGACACGGGTGAGCAGGTCGGTCACAGCGGTCCCGTCAGGCGTTGGCGAGGGCGCGCTTGCGCCCGATGAGGTCCTTGGCGCGGCGTACGGCGGTCGAGGCGTCGGCCGCGTAGCCGTCCGCGCCGACGGCGTCGGCGTACTCCTGTGTGACCGGCGCGCCGCCGACCATCACGATGACCTGGTCCCGTAGCCCCGCCTTCTGGAGCGCGTTGATGTTGGCCTTGAACATGGGCATCGTCGTGGTGAGGAACGCCGAGAAGCCGACGATGTCCGGCTGGTGCTCCTGGATGGCCTCCACGAACTTCTCCGGGGCCACCTGGACCCCGAGGTCGATCACCTCGAACCCAGCGCCCTCGAGCATGATGTTGACCAGGTTCTTGCCGATGTCGTGCACGTCGCCCTTGACCGTTCCCATGAGGAACTTGCCGACGGTCTCCGCGCCGGTCTGCGCGAGCAGGGGACGCAGCACGTCCAGCGCGCCGGACATGGCGCGCCCGGCAATGAGCATCTCGGGCACGAAGAAGTCGCCCCGCTCGAAGCGTGCTCCCACCTCCTCAAGGGAGGGGATCAGCGCCTCGAACAGCATGGTCTCCGGCTCCATGCCGTCGGTCAGCCCCTGGTTGGTCAGGTCCAGGACCGCGGGAGCGTTCCCGACGAGTGTCTCGTCGTAGAGAGCCTTGAGGATCTCGTCAGGGGTCATGCCGCGCCCATCCTTCGTGTCGGGGGTCGTTCCTTCGGGTCGAGTGCTCGCGAGATCGCGCGCGACTCGGCAACCAGGAGCCGTCCGACTCCAGGAATGCGGTCGCCGGTGAGCCGCACCGACGGGCCGGTCACCGAGACGGCCGCGACTACGGTGCCGTCCGGGTCCGTGATGGGGGCCGCCACTGCGACCAGTCCGGGCTCGAGCTCGGAGTCGGCCACGGCGTACCCGAGGCGCCGCACGGATGCCAGGTCGACGTCCAGGCGGTCACGGGTCGTGATGGTGCGGTCGGTGCGCCGGTCCAGCCGCCCCTTGGGCACGCGGCTGACTCCGTGGGCCAGGAACACCTTGCCCAAAGCGGAGCAGTGGAAAGGGACGTCCCGGCCGACCCAGTTGACGGCTCCCAGCATGAATCGGGAGTCCACCTGGGCGACCTGCTCGACGGCGGTCGCGCCCGGAACCGCGAGGTTGACCGTCTCGCCGGTCAGCTCGCCCAGGCGGGCCAGGTGCGGCCCGGCCTGGCGCAGGAGGGCGTCGGCCCGGCCGGAGCCGACGTAGCGCGCCAGCACCGGACCCGGTCGCACCGAGGCGTCCTGACCGCGACGGACCAGACCGTGGCGCTCGAGGCTGGTGAGGATGCGCGAGGCGGTGCTCTTGGGCAGGTCGGCTGCCGCGGCGAGGTCAGCGAACGGAACCGGGCGGTCGGACTGGAGCACCGTGACCAGCAGGGTCGACGCGCGGTCGACCGCTTGGGTCCCGGTGGGAGCCGGCATGGGGTCCTCGCAGCTGGGGGTCGGATGGCCGCGGCGATCCGAGCGGACGGACGTTCGTTCAGGTGTTCTACTATGTGGAACCTTGATTCCACGTGGCGATAGTAGGATTCCGCCGCCCGGCCGGTCAAGGGATCGTGTCGGACCAGATCGCCTCGCCCGTTGCCCTGGAGGGTTGCGATGTTCGTCAACCGGATGCCCCGCTACGAGATCCTGTCCGCGGACTCGATGGCGACGTTGGACCGCGGCTGGCGCCGCATCGTGTCGGAGATTGGTGTCGAGTTCCTGAAGGCCGAGGCCCTGGAGCTGTTCCGGGCCGCCGGCCAGGAGGTCGACGGCGACAACGTGAAGTTCGACCCCGACTGGGTCCTCGAACAGGTGGCCAAAGCGCCCCGAGAGTTCGACATCCAGGCCCGCAACCACGACAACGACGTCCACATCGGCGGGGACCACATGGTCTTCTCCAGCGTGTACGGACCGCCGTTCGTCCGCGAGGGCGCGGTGCGGCGGGACGGGACCCTGGAGGACTACCGCAACTTCGCCAGGCTCGCCCAGTCCTACTCGGTGATCGACAGCGTGGGCGGCGTGGTTGTCGAGCCGAACGATGCCCCGCTGGACTCCCGACACCTCGACATGCTCTACGCCGCCATGACGCTCACCGACAAGATCTACATGGGCAACGTCGTGAGCGGCGGGAATGCTCGGGACACCATCGCGATGAGCGAGATCCTGCTCGGCGGCCGCGACTCCATCGAGCAGACGCCGGCATGCATTTCTCTCATCAACTGCAACTCGCCACTGCGGTGGGACGACCGCATGCTCGACGCGCAGTTCGAGTACTCAGCGGCGAACCAGCCGGTCGTGCTGACGCCGTTCCTCCTCATGGGTGCGATGTCCCCGGTGACGATCCCGTCGGCACTCGCCCAGCAGATCGCCGAGGCCCTCACCGGGATCGCGCTGTCGCAGCTGATCCGCCCGGGTTGCCCGGTGGTGTTCGGCTCGTTCCTGTCGAACATCGATATGCAGTCCGGCTCCCCGCAGTTCGGCACGCCGGAGTCTGCGATGGGGCTGCTGTGCACGGGCCAGATTGCGCGTCACTTCGGGCTGCCGTTCCGGGCGGGAGGGGGGCTGAACTCCTCGCAGGTGCCTGACGCGCAGGCCGGTTACGAGGCCCTGATGACCCTGCTGCCGACCTTCCTTGCCGGCACGAACTTCGTCATGCACTCGGCAGGCTGGCTGGAGGGCGGGCTCGTGTCGTGCTTCGAGAAGTACGTGATCGACGTCCAGCTCCTGGAGATGCTGCACAAGGAGTTCACACCGATCGAGTTCGCCGACGCGGATCTGGCGTTCGACGCGCACCTCGAGGTTGGCCACGGCGGCCACTTCCTCGGCGCAATGCACACGATGGAGCGGTTCCGTACCTGCTTCTACCGGCCGTTCCTGTCGTCGTCGGAGAACTTCGAGCGCTGGACGAGGAACGGGGCGAAGGACACTGCGGCCCGAGCCACCGACGTGTACAAGAAGAAGCTCGAGGAGTACGAGCAGCCGCCGCTCGACGACGCGATTCGGGAGCAGCTCGAGGACTACGTGCTGCGCCGTCGGGTCGAGCTCGGCGACTAACCAAGACGAAGCGACGGCCCGCCCCCAAGGGGCGGGCCGTCGGCCTTCGTGCAGGGGCGTCTCAGCCGCCCTGCAGCCAGACGTCAACCTTGTCCTGGTTAGCGTCGATCCACTGCTGCGCGGCGTCCTCCGGGCTCATCCCGTCCTTCGAGATGGCCAGCGCGACGGAGTTCTGGTCGTCGTTGGTCCACGTGAAGTTGGTTACCAGATCGGCAGCCGGGCTTCCGGACGACATGAAGTCCGCGCTGGCGATCTTGTCCAGGATGTACTCGGGGTAGTCGCAGGCGACGGTCGCCGGGTCGGCGTCGCAGCCTTCGGTCCAGGGCGGGAGGTCGACCTTGACCAGCGGAACCTCAGACAGGAACCACTGCGGCTCGTAGAAGTAGCCGATCACCCACTCCTTGTTCTTCTCCGCCTGGCGGAAGCTCTGGATGAGCGCCGCCTCGCTGCCCGCGTAGACCACCTGGTAGTCCAACTTGAGGTTGGTTACCAGTGCTTCGTCGTTGGTCACGAAGGACGGGTCGCCGTCGAGCAGCTGGCCCTTGCCACCGGACTCCGGCGTGGAGAAGTTGCTGGCGTACTTGTTGAGGTTCTTCCAGTCGGTGATGTCGGGATTCTCCGCTGCCAGCCACGGTGGGACGTACCAGCCGATGACGCCCACGTTCCCGTTCGGGCCTACGTCGACGACGGTTCCCTGCTTGTCGATGTACTCAGCCTTGAGGTCGTCGTGTCCCCAGTTCTCGATGACGACATCGACCTCGCCGGTGCCCATACCCTGCCAGGCGATCTCCTCTTTGAGGTCCTTATAGGTGACGTCGCACCCGAGCTGCTTCGCCGCAACCTCGCCCACCACGTAGGCGGAGGCCTCGTAGCCGACCCACGGGTTGATAGCGATGTTGAACGCCCCGCAGTCCGAGGCGGCGGTGTTGCCTGCGTCCCCACCTCCGCCGATGCTGCTCCCGCCGCAAGCGGCCAGGGACAGGCCAATAGCGGCCGCCAGGGCCACCATCCGCCCGGTTCGTCGTGTTCGTGATACCACGCTGTCTCCTCCTGTCGGGGCCGCGCTGGTGCGGCGCTGGATCATGCGGTTTCGGCACGCCCGTACCGGGCGGCAGTGTGTCGGGTGATGCGGTCGAGCATGACGCCCAGAGCGGTGATGGCGATGCCGGCGGCCAGGCCCTTGCCGAAGTCCTCGCGCTGGGAGAAGCCGTTGATGACCAGGAAGCCGAGGCCGCCGCCGCCCACCAGCCCGCCGATGACGACCATCGACAGGACGAACAGCAAACCCTGGTTGGCCGACAGAACCATCGAGCTCCGAGACATCGGGAGCTGGACCTTGCCAATCATCTGCCAGCGGCTCGAGCCGGCTGCGCGGGCCGCCTCGACGGTGGTCGGTGACACCCCGCGGATCCCGTCGGCGGCGATCTTGATGGCCACCGGTGACGCGTAGAGCACTGCGGCGGCGATGGCCAGGAATCGCCCTGGCGGGAACAGGGCGAGTGCGGGGACGAGGTAGACCAAGGCAGGCATGGTCTGCAGTCCGTCGAGGAAGGGACGAATGGCTGCGTCGGCCCGGCGGCTCCGGCCCATCCACACCCCGATGCTCACTCCGAGCACCATGACGATCAGGGTCGCGACCAGCGTCATGGCCAACGTCACCATCGAGTCGTTCCACAGCCCGACGCCGAACAAGAGCATGAGGCAGACCGTGGTGGGCACGAGCGCGGCGCCGGCACCCAGCGACCTCGCGGCGGCCACGACAACGACCAGAGCACCCCAGTAAAGCCACCAGGCGGCACTCACGCTGCCGTTGGCCCACACCCCGGCTCCGACGACCGCGACCGCGCAGAGTGCGACAGCCGCAAGCAGCCGGGCGCCAGGCGCTTTCCCGGCGCCCCCGAGGAGGGCGGCGATGGCGAGGATGGCCCCGGCAACCAGCCACCAGGGGGAGTTGGCCAGCAGGTCCTGCAAGGGGTTGAGGAGGAGGTTCGTCGTCGTATCCGCGACCCAGCGCGTGGCCTGGCCGAAGGTGTCGACAAAGTTCCCGACCGCGGTGTTGACCCAGTTGGTGACGCGCCGGCCCAGTTCGGAGTCCGGGAAGACCGACCACTGGAGCTTGGTGTTAGACATGTAGACCACGACCAGGGCCGCGGCACCGGCGGCTGCGAGGATCCCGCGCCGCAGCCGGACGTCGGAGCGGCCGCGACCTGCGAGTTCGGACCGTTCCCCAGCCTGGACCGTCGTCCGGTCCAGCATGATGGCCATGATGACGATGCACATGCCGGCCACGAAAGCCACGCCGACATTGAGCGAACCGAGCGCCCGGATCACCGGGTTACCAAGGCCCGGGCCGCCGATGAAGGCGGTGATCACCGCCATCGAAAGGGCCGCCATGATCGTCTGGTTCAGCCCGACGATGATGGTGCGGCGCGCCATGGGCAGCTGCACCTTGCTCATCAGCTGCCTCGACGTCGAGCCCATCGCGGTCGTCGCCTCTAGCGTGGTCGGGGACACCGACCGCAGGCCGTGGGCGGAGATCCGGACCAGAGGCGGCAGAGCGTAGATCGTGGTCGCCACAACTGTGCCCGGGTTGCCGATGCCGAACAGCAGCACGAGCGGGCCGAGGTAGGCGAAGGCAGGCATGGTCTGCATCACGTCGAGGACCGGCTCGATCGCAGTCGTCGCCTTGGCGCTGCGGGACATCCAGATGCCCAGGGGCAGCCCGATCGCCACGCACACCGCGACGGATACCCCGGTGATGATCAGTGTGTCGATGCTTTCGTCCCAGTAGCCGAGGTAGCCGAAGGCGAGCATGCTCACTGCCACCAGGGCGGCGATGCGCAGCCCGGCGAGGGCGTAGCCGACCCAGACGGCCAGGGCGACGACGCCGGCCCAGCCGACGATCGCCACCGACATGGGGCGGGACGAGTCGGAGACGAACAGCTGCTGCAGCTGGTCCACCACCCAGCTGATGGCCTCGCTGATCCAGTCGATCGGGAGGAAGAACGGGTTGTTGTCGAACTTGGCCTGCTCGATCGAGTTCCGCAGCGTGTTGAGCCATTCCTGGAAGTCGGTGAGCTGTGAGACCGGCAGGTCCTGGGTGTTCCTCCCCTGGAGCAGGAGGCCCAGGACGACCCACACGGCAACGACGCCGCCGAGGGTCAGCCAGCGAGTGCGGTTCGTCCACCGCTTGGTCGGCGGCGTCTCCACCGGCTCAGGAGCGACCTCTTGGGTGAGGGTGGCCATCCCTAGCTCCCCTCCTCAGCGACGATCATTCGGAGGATGTCGTCCTCGTCGACGATCCCGATCACCTGACCGTTCTCCACCACGCGGACGGGAAGGTCCTCTTCGATGATCTGGCGTGCGGCGTGACGAACCACAGTGTCGGCCTCCATCGCCGAGCCCTCGAGCGACTCACCGGGCCGCGGGTCATGCATGACCCAGCGGAGCGTGAGGACGTGGGAGCGCGGGATCTCGCTCACAAAGTCGCGCACGTAGTCGTCGGCCGGGGCGCCGACAACTTCAGCTGCGGTCCCCATCTGCACCAGCGCGCCGTCACGCATGATGAGGATGCGGTCGCCGAGCTTGAGGGCTTCTTGAAGGTCGTGGGTGATGAAGATCATCGTCTTGCCGACCTCGTGGTGCAGCCGGATGACCTCGTTCTGCATGTCGCGGCGGATCAGTGGGTCCAGCGCCGAGAACGGCTCGTCGAACAGCATCACCGACGGGTCCACTGCAAGGGCACGGGCCAGGCCGACCCGCTGCTGCATACCGCCGGAAAGCTGGTCCGGATACGAGAGCTCGTTGCCCGAGAGCCCGACGAGGTCGATGAACTCCTGCGCCTTGCCGCGACGATCGCCCTTGCCCTCGCCCCGGACCTCGAGGCCGTAGGCGACGTTGTCGACGACGGTCCGGTGGGGAAGTAGCCCGAAGTGCTGGAACACCATCGACACGTTGTGGCGACGGAGCTCGCGGAGCCGGCCCTCCGACATTCCGACGACGTCTTCGCCGTCGAGGAAGACCTGCCCAGCAGTCGGCTCGATGAGCCGGGTGAGGCAGCGCACCAGGGTGGACTTGCCGGAGCCCGAAAGACCCATCACGACGAAGACCTCGCCGGGTGCCACGTCGAAGCTCACGTCGCGCACGGCGGCGGTGCAGCCGGTCTGCGCCAGCAGCTCCGGGCGGGACAGCTCCGCCTCGGGGGACCCGACGATCTTGTCGGCCCTCGGCCCGAAGACCTTCCACAGGTCCTTGACCGATACGGCGGCGGTGCCGTCGCGGGCAGTCTCCGGGCTGGATGGGTCGGCCGTGACGGTCATGCGGTGCCTCCCTGATCGTTGCGCGGGTCACCCGGAGGGTAGAGCGGGTCACCGTCGCGGTGTCGGTAGAACGGCGCAGTCGAGGGGGGAAGCGGGGTGTCACCGTTGATGAGGTCCGCGGCCTTCTCGGCCAGCATCATCACAGGTGCGTAGATGTTGCCGTTGGTGACGTACGGCATGGCGCTGGCGTCGACGACGCGCAGGCCGTCCACGCCGTGCACGCGCATCGTCGTCGGGTCGAGGACCGAGTCGTCGTCAACACCCATCTTCGCCGTGCACGACGGGTGCAACGCCGTCTCGGCGTCCTCCGCGACCCAGCGAAGGATCTCCTCCTCTGTCGAGACGGAGTCACCCGGCGACAGCTCGCCGTCGTTGAACGGGCTGAAGGCCGGCTGGTTCAAGATGTCGCGGGCGACCTGGATTGCCTCGACCCATTCGCGCCGGTCGGTGTCGGTGGACAGGTAGTTGAACTGCAGAGCCGGGTGCTCGCGGGGGTCGGTGGACTTCAGCTTCACCGTGCCGCGTGCGTCGGAGTACATCGGGCCGATGTGGACCTGGTAGCCGTGGCCCTCGGTCGGCGATGAGCCGTCATACCGGATCGCGATCGGGAGGAAGTGGAACATGAGGTTCGGGTAGTCCACGTCGTCGTTGCTGCGCGTGAAGCCGCCACCCTCGAAGTGGTTGGTGGCCCCGAGCCCCGAGCGCATGAACATCCACTGCGCGCCGATCCCGGGGCGCTTCCACCACTTGAGCCCCGGCGCGATCGAGACCGGCTGCTTGCTCGCGTACTGGATGTAGACCTCGAGGTGGTCCTGCAGGTTCGCCCCAACCCCGGGGAGGTCGGCGACCACGTCGATACCGAGCTCCCCCAGGTCCTGGGCGTTGCCGATTCCGGACAGCTGCAGCAGCTGCGGCGTGTTGATCGCACCACCGCACAGGATGACTTCGCCGGCGCTCACGGAGCGGTGGACGCGGCCCCCGCGGACGTAGTCCACGCCGACCGCCCGAGTGCCTTCGAACCGCAGCTTGGTGCCGTAGGCGAGTGTCTCCACGTGCAGGTTCTTGCGGTTCATGACCGGGTGGAGGTAGGCGCGCGCGGCACTCAGACGGCGCCCGCGGTGGATGTTCCGGTCGAACCTGGCGAAGCCCTCCTGGCGGTACCCGTTGACGTCGTCGGTCAGCGGGTAGCCAGCCTGCTGGGCGGCCTCGAAGAACGCACCGAACAGTGGGTTCTCCGCGGGGCCCCGCTCGAGGACGAGCGGGCCGCTGCCTCCTCGCCACTCGTCGGCGCCGGCAAGGCAGGTCTCCATGCGCTTGAAGTAGGGGAGGCAGTGGGCGAAGTCCCACGTCTCCATGCCTTTGTCGGCGCCCCAACGTTCGTAGTCCATGGGGTTGCCGCGCTGGAAGATCATCCCGTTGATGCTGCTGGAGCCCCCGAGGACCTTGCCCCGCGCGTGGTAGATGCGGCGGTCGTTCATGAACGGCTCGGGCTCCGACTCGTACCGCCAGTCGTAGAGGCGACTGCCGATCGGGAACGGAAGGGCCGCGGGCATGTGGATGAACGGGTCCCAGATGAAGTCGGGCCGGCCGGCCTCGAGCACGAGCACGCTGGTGCCCGGGTCCACGCTCAGCCGATTGGCCAACGCCGAGCCGGCGGAGCCACCGCCGACGATCACGATGTCGTAGCGCTGGCTGCTCACGTTGCCATCTCCTGGGTGTCCACGGCGTCAGCCTCCGAACCAGGCTTGGGGCGCAGGTTGGGTGTTGGTCCAGATGTGCTTGGTCTCGCGATACTCCGCCAGTCCGTCCCGGCCCAGCTCGCGCCCGAAGCCGGACTGCTTGAACCCGCCCCACTCGGCCTGCGGGACGTACGGGTGGTAGTCGTTGACCCACACCGTGCCGGCGCGAAGGCCGGCCGACACCCGTTCGGCACGGTCGGGGTCGCTGGTCCAGACCGCGCCGGCCAGGCCGTACGGCGTGTCGTTGGCGAGCCGGAGCGCCTCGGCCTCGTCGCGGAACGTCTCGACGGTCAGCACCGGACCGAACGACTCGTCCTGGACTGCAGACATGTCAGCCCGGCAGCCGTCCAGGACGGTGGGCAGGAAGTAGTAGCCGTCAGCCAGGGCCGGGTCGTCGGGACGCTTGCCGCCGCACCGCAGCTCCGCCCCTTCGGCCACCCCGGCCGCGACATAGGCCTCGACCTTCTCGCGGTGGGCTTGCGACACCAGCGGACCCGTCTCGGCGTTCTCGTCAAAAGGTCCGCCCAGCCGGATCTTGGACGCCCGCCGAACGACCTCGTCGACGAACTCGTCGTGGATCGACTCCTCCACGAGCAGCCGGGCACCGGCGGAGCAGACCTGCCCGGAGTGGAGGAACACCGCGGTGAGCGCGAAGTCCAGGGCAGCGTCCCGGTCGGCATCGGCGAACACGATGTTCGGGTTCTTCCCGCCGAGCTCGAGCGCCACCTTCTTCACCGTCGTCGCGGCCGACGTCATGATCAGCCGCCCGGTCGCCAGGCCCCCGGTGAACGAGACCAGGTCGACGTCGGGGTGGCTGGACAGGGGTGCGCCCGCGGTGGGACCGGCGCCGAGGACGAGGTTGGCTGCGCCGTCCGGAAGGCCGGCGGCCGCGAGTTCCCGCATCAGCAGGATGGCCGTCGACGGGGTGAGCTCGCTCGGCTTGAGGACGAAGGTGTTGCCTGCGGCGAGCGCCGGCGCCACCTTCCAGGAGGTCTGCAGCAGCGGGTAGTTCCACGGCGTGATGAGCCCGCAGACGCCGACCGGCTCGTGGACGATCCGGCTGACCACCTCGGGCCGTGCCACCTCGACCGGTCGGCTGTCGTCCACCGCGGCCAGCTCCGCGTAGTAGCGGAAGACCGCGATGACGTCGTCGAGGTCGTACTGGCTCTCGACGTACCGCTTGCCGGTGTCCAGGGACTCCGCCCGAGCGAACTCGTCGCGGTGCTTGTCCAGCAGGTCGGCGACCCGGGCGAGCAGAGCACCGCGCTCGGCCGGGGAGGTGGTGGGCCAGGGGCCGTGGTCGAAGGCGGCCCGGGCGGCGTGGATGGCAGCTTCGGTGTCGTCGGCGTCCGCCTCGTCGACGGTGGCGACCAGTGACCCGTCAGCGGGGCAGTGGATGGTGCGCGTCGCCCCGCGTCGGGCGGACTGCCAGCTGCCGTTGATGAACAGGTCGGGCACGCTGCTCCCCTCGAGGTGCGAGGCCCTGCGCCGTCTGTTGCGAATGGCGCAACACCATGGGCTGTGCGCAATACAATGGTGTCGGCCGCGCACCCCCGTCAAGGGTTGTGTCCGCACTGTGACCGCGGTTCCACGGTTCGCCGAGCCAGCAGTCAGGTGGGGCCCCAGCCCATCCGGCGCGAGATCTCGGCGGCTGCGGCTCGCACCTCCGCGACCGCCTCCTCGGTGCCGCCCGCGGTCATCCGGAAGCTCGGTCCGGAGACGCTGACGGAGGCAACCACATCCCCCCGCAGGGAGCGGATCGGAGCTGCCACCGCGGTCAGCCCGATCTCGAGCTCGTCGACCACCACCGCGACGCCTTCGTGGCGGACCCGCACCAGTGCTCGCACCAACGCCTCGGCAGTCGACAGGGTCGCGGGGGTGAAGGTCGGCAGGTCGTCGCCGACCAGAGTGACCACTTGGTCGTCGGTGAGGTCAGCCAGCAGGACCCGACCGTTGGCGGTGGCGTGAACCGGCACGCGCTGGCCCACCCAGTTGTGCAGCTGGACTGCCGTCGCGCCGGCCGCTTGGTCGAGATAGAGCACGGCCCCGTCGGACAGGACTGCCAGGTTAGCCGTCTCACCGGTGCTGGCTGCCAGTGCGCGACACACCGCCCGCCCCTCCTGCACGACGTCCAGCCGGGCGATCGTCGACCCCGCCAGACGAATGAGACCGGTTCCGAGGCGGTACTTGCCCCGCTCCCCGTTCTGGTCGACCAGGCCGCGGCCCTCGAGGGCTGAGACCAGCCGGAAGGCGGTCGACTTGTGGACGTCCAGCTCGGCGGCGATCTCGGTGACGCCGGTCTCACCGTGTTCGGCGAGCAGCTCGAGGATGTGGAGGGCGCGGTCGACGGACTGGACCGACGTGGCGGGAGCGGTGCCGGGCTCCCCGCTGTTGCTCATGGCGCAACGGTAGGGCACGGCGGAGGCGGAGACGCCCGACCGCCCTCGGGGGTCAGCAGCCGATGTCAACCCAGGACGGCCGGGGGCCGGCGCGCACTCCGTGGGCATGAGCCCGGTCCCGCATGTGGTCCCGGTAGCGGCGCATCGTCCGGTGGGAGAAGTCGGTGTGCGTGAGGCACTTCCAGGACGGGTAGCTCTCGGTCCGCAGCGGGCTGAGCAGGCTCTCGCCGTGGCCGATGACGTTCCGCACCGGGATGTCGAACTTGGCCATCAGCCACAGGGTCAGCCGCATCGAGGCGCGCCGCTGCGGGTCATTGCCCATGACCTGGCGGTCACTGCTTCCGACGTGCTCGATCCCCACTGCGGTGTCGTTCAGGCCGATCGTGTGCCGGCAGCGCAGGGTGAGGGGGACCACGCGGTAGATGCGGCCGTCGGTGTCGACGATGAAATGTGTGCACACGCCCGGATGCTCGCCCAGGTTCTTGGTGTTGTTCGCCATGGTCCACCAGGCGCTCAGCATCGACGGACCGTCGGTGTAGTGCTCGACGATGACCCGCGGGTTGCGCAGCTGGCTGGCACGGTGCCCGTAGTGGCGTTTGGAGTAGGAGCCCATCTGGCGCTTGCGCTTGTGGCCGAACGGGATGGGCTTGTCGACCAGCCGCGGCTTCAGGTCGGCCACCGTGCCCGCCCTCGCCGCTGGGGCCGCGGGCACCGTCCCACGCTCGGGAGGGGCCGGGTCGGCCACCGCGGGACCGACCAGACCGCCGGCAGCGAGTGCGGCGGCGAGCACGATGCCGCCCAGCCCCAATCCGCCGGCCGCCCTCACCCCGTGCCTTCGAGGGCGTCCCTCATGGCCACCAGCTTCTGCTGGGTCTCGGCCAGCTCGTCCTGTGGGACCGAACCTGAGACGATCCCCGCGCCGGCGAACAGCCGCACCTGGGTGCCCTGGACCTCGGCGCAGCGAAGCGCGATGCCGAACGCTCCGTCCCCGCGTCCGTCGACCCACCCGACGGGGCCGGCGTACCGCCCGCGGTCCAGCTGCTCGAGCTCGCGGATCATCTCCCGCGCGGCGCCGGTCGGCGTCCCACAGACAGCGGCGGTGGGGTGGAGCGCCGCCGCCAGCTCGAGTGCTGTCTCGCCATTGTTAAGCCGACCGGTGACATCGGTCTGCAGGTGCTGCACGTTGGCCAGCCGCACGATCTCCGGCGCGCGGGGGACGACCAAGTCCGCGCAGAAGGGCCCCAGGGAGTCCGCCACCGACCGCACGGCCATGTCGTGCTCGGCACGGTCCTTTGGCGAGGACCAGAGCTCGGAGGCGTGGCGGGCGTCCGTGACCGCGTCCGCCCCGCGTTCAATGGTGCCCGCTAGGACGCGCGACACGACGTGGTCGTCGGTGCGCCGGACGAGCAGCTCCGGCGTCGCGCCGACCAAGCCGTCAACCGTGAACGTCCAGCAGCTGGGGTACCGGCGAGCAAGGGGTGCCAGCAGCGCCCGGACGTCGATGTCCTCCTCGGCGATGGCCAGGAGGTCGCGGGCGAGGACCACCTTGTCGAGCTCGTGTCCACGGATGCGCCCCACCGCGTGCGCGACGGCGGCCTCGTAGCGGTCGGCGGACAGCGCGCCGTCAGACCAGCGAACCCGCCCGACCGGCTGAACCGGATCCGCGGCGATGTCGGGGAGCGCGCCGTCGATGGAGGTGACCCAGGCCGCTCCGTCTCGGCGACCCACGACGACACGGGGGACGGTGACCACGGACCGCCCGGGGCCTTCGTCGAAGGTGAATGAGGCGAACGCCACCGGACCGGTGCCCGGGACGCCCACCAGGTCCTCGACGTCCAGGCTGGCAACGACGTCCCGCCACCACTGGGCGGCGACCGCGAACCGGTCGGGACCGGAAACCTCGAGCCGGGCCGCTTCGCCCCATGCGGCGAAGCCGTCGCCGTTCCGGGTCCAGTACACCGGCGCTTGCCGCGGGAGGCGGGCCAGCAGGTCGCCGGGGTCCGGCACCGGAACGCTGCGGACCCGGGACGGGCTCCGCGACGGGGCGCTGCGGCGGCTGGTCGTCGTGCTCACGGTCGCCAAGCGTACGGCGCGTGCCCTGGGCCGGCCCGTCGGACGGCGTGATGCCGGGAGCCCGGCTGGCGACCGTCGGTCCGGGGAGGCGACACTGAGTGGCGTGAGCCGAGCCGACCTGGACAAGCAGCCGCACGAGGTGGCACGGATGTTCGACCTGGTGGCCGACCGCTACGACCTGACCAACGACGTCCTGTCGCTCGGACAGGACCGTCGGTGGCGGTCCAGCGTGGTCGCCGCTGTCGACCCGCGGTCCGGACAGTGGATCCTCGACCTCGCCGCCGGGACCGGAACGTCGTCGGAGCCGTTCTCCGCTGCGGGCGCGAACGTGGTCCCCTGCGACTTCTCGCTGGGCATGCTCGGCGTCGGAAAGGCCCGGCGACCGGACCTTCCTTTCTTGGCCGGCGACGGCATGCGGCTTCCCTTCGCAGACGACGCCTTCGATGCGGTCACGGTGTCCTTCGGGCTGCGCAACATCCACGACCCGGACGCCGGGCTGCGCGAGCTGCTCCGGGTGACACGGCCCGGCGGCCGGATCGTCGTCTGCGAGTTCAGCCACCCGTCCTGGCGGCCGTTCCGCACGGTCTATGTCGAGTACCTCATGCGTGCCCTGCCGCCGGTGGCGCGGGCGGTGTCGTCGAACCCCGACGCCTACGTCTACCTGGCCGAGTCGATCCGGGCCTGGCCGGACCAGGCCGGGCTGGCCTCCCGGATCGGTGCAGCCGGGTGGGAGCGCCCCCACTGGCGGGACCTCAGCGGCGGAATCGTGGCGCTGCACCGCGCGACGAAGCCCGGTGGCTGAGCGCCGGTCGCGCTCGGGGCGGCGGGCAGTCCCTGGCCGCACTGCGTTCCGGCAGCCCAGTGCCTAGACTTGCGCCACCGCTCGTGAAGCAGTTCACAAGCCACCGCTTCCCGCCCCCGAGGACATCGTGACCGTGACCCTGCCTCCCGACCGCGCCGCCGACGTGATCGTCGTCGGGGCCGGTCCGGCCGGCTCGACGACAGCGTTCCACCTCGCTCAGGCCGGGCTGGACGTCCTCCTGCTGGAGAAGTCGGCCTTCCCTCGCGAGAAGGTCTGCGGCGACGGTCTGACGCCGCGAGGGGTCAAGCAGGTGCTCGCGATGGGGATCGACCCGCGGCCCGAGGACGGCTGGATCCGCAACCAGGGGCTGCGGATCATCGGCGGTGGGATGCGGCTTGAGCTGCCCTGGCCGGAGCTGTCCTCGTTTCCGGACTTCGGCCTGGTCCGCACCCGCGAGGACTTCGACGAGATCCTGGTGCGTCAGGCCCAGAAGGCCGGCGCCCGGCTGGTCGAGCGGACCAACGTCTCCGGTCCGATCCTCGACCACCTGGGGCGGATCGTCGGTGTGACCGCACGACCGGTGGGTGACGACAACGCCAAGGGTGACGAGATCGAGTACCGCGCGCCCCTGGTGGTGGCCGCCGACGGCAACTCCACGCGGCTGTCGTTGGCGATGGGGCTACGCAAGCGGGATGACCGTCCGATGGGCGTGGCCGTGCGCACCTACTACACCAGCCCGCGGACCGACGACGACTGGCTGGAGTCCTGGCTGGAGCTGTGGGACGGCGACCGCCTGCTCCCCGGTTACGGCTGGATCTTCGGGGTAGGCGACGGAACGGTCAACGTCGGGCTGGGGATCTTGAACTCGTCGACGGCGTTCGGTCGGGTCGACTACAAGGACCTGCTCACCCGATGGTTGGACACCACGCCGGAGGAGTGGGGCTTCCGCGAGCACAACCGCACCCAGCCCATCCGGGGTGCTGCCCTGCCGATGGGGTTCAACCGCACGCCCCACTACACGCGTGGGCTGCTGCTGGTCGGGGACGCCGGCGGAATGGTGAACCCGTTCAACGGTGAGGGCATCGCCTACGCGATGGAGTCGGGGGCCATGGCCGCCGAGACCATCGTCCAGGCGCACGGGCGGACCACTCCCGAGGCACGCGAGCGCGCCCTCGAGGGCTACCCCTTGGCCCTGAAGCAGGCCTACGGCGGGTACTACAGCCTGGGCCGGGTGTTCGTGAAGCTGATCGGGAACCCCCAGGTGATGAAGGTAGCGACCCGGCACGGGCTGCCCCACCCGATGCTCATGCGGTTCACGCTGAAGCTGTTGGCGAACCTCACCGATCCTCGGGGTGGCGACGCCATGGACCGGGTCATCAACGGCCTGACGAAGGCGGCTCCGGCCGCGTGACGCAGGCCCGCGACCCTGCCCCATGCGGTCCCCGTCCCGCCTCTAGGATGTTGCGCGGTCTGCGGCTTGACCGACCTGGCCGGAACTCGTGCGAAGGGAGTACCGCGGCATGAACCCGACGGTGCCGATTCTCTTCCTGACCGCCCTGGCGGCCGGGTTCGCCGTCTTCTCGATCATCGCCGGCTCGCTTGCCGGTCCCCGCCGGTTCAACCGCGTCCGGCTGGACGCCTACGAGTGTGGGATCGAGCCGACCCCGCAGCCGATCGGCGGCGGTCGCTTTCCCGTCAAGTACTACCTGACGGCGATGCTGTTCATCATCTTCGACATCGAAATCGTCTTCCTCTATCCGTGGGCGGTGGTCTTCGACGAGCTGGCGATCTTCGGTGTGGTCGAGATGGTCCTGTTCATCGCCACGCTCGCCGTCGCGTACGCCTACGTCTGGCAGCGCGGTGGGCTCGAGTGGGACTGAGCCGCCGATGACCACCAGGAGAGGTCCACATGGGTCTTGAGGAGAAGCTGCCAAGCGGCGTCATGCTCACGACCGTCGAGAAGTTCGCCGGTTGGGCGCGTGCCAGCTCGTTGTGGCCGGCGACGTTCGGGCTGGCCTGCTGTGCGATCGAGATGATGGGAACCGGTGCCGGCCGGTACGACCTTGCTCGGTTCGGTATGGAGGTCTTCCGCGCCTCGCCCCGTCAGGCCGACCTCATGATCGTGGCCGGGCGGGTGAGCCAGAAGATGTCGCCGGTGCTGCGACAGATCTACGACCAGATGCCTGGACCGAAGTGGGTCATCTCGATGGGAGCGTGTGCCTCGAGCGGCGGCATGTTCAACAACTACGCCATCGTCCAGGGCGTTGACCACATCGTCCCCGTCGACATCTACCTCCCGGGGTGCCCGCCCCGCCCCGAGCAGCTGCTGGACGCGATCTTGAAGCTGCACGACCAGATCCGCGACGAGAAGCTCGGTGCCCAGCGGGTCGAGTACCAGCGCGAGGTCGAGGCGACCGCGCTGGCGGCTCTGCCCACCAGCGACATGAAGGGGCTGCTGCGGTGAGCGACACACCTGACGCCGACGGCCCCACCCCGGTCGTCCCCGCCGGCGCCGCGACGATCGACGTCGTCGACGTCCGCGGCGGCATGTTCGGTGCTCGGGACGGCGGGGACACCAGCGGCTACGGCGGCCTGGTCGAGTCCGTCGCAGTGGCCCCGGCTGCGCAGCGCCCGTACGGGGGGTGGTTCGACGAGGCGGTCGACGCGCTGGAGCGCGCGTACCCGCAGTTCGGCGACGCAGTCGAGAAGGTCGTCGTCGACCGCGGCGAACTCACGTTGTACGTCCGCCGCGAGAAGCTCGTCGAGGTCGCCCGGGCGCTGCGGGACGACGCGGGTCTGCGGTTCGAGATGTGCCTGGGAGTCAGCGGCATCCACTGGCCCGGCGACGAGGGGCGCGAGCTGCACGCGGTCTATCCGCTGCTGTCAATGACCCACAACCGCCGGATCCGGCTCGAGGTGACCTGCCCCGACGCCGACCCGCACATCCCGTCGGTCTTCTCCGTCTATCCCGCAAACGACTGGCACGAGCGGGAGACCTACGACTTCTTCGGGATCATCTTCGACGGCCATCCGGCGCTCACCCGTATCGAGATGCCCGACGACTGGCCGGGGCATCCGCAGCGGAAGGACTACCCGCTGGGCGGGATCCCGGTCGAGTACAAGGGCGCCGAGATCCCACCCCCGGACCAGCGGCGGGGGTACTTCTGATGACGACGACCAGCGGACCGTACGACGACACCGCAACCCCCGACACCGCGGACGACCCGTACGCCGGGTCGCGCGACACCACCGAGGGCCGCGTCTACACCGTGACCGGGGGTGACTGGGACTCCTTCGCCGCCGAGGCCGCCGAACAGGGTGAGGGCCACCTGGTGGTCAACATGGGCCCCCAGCACCCGTCGACCCACGGGGTGCTGCGGCTGATTCTTGAGCTCGAGGGGGAGACGGTCACCGACGCGCGCGCCGGTGTCGGGTACCTGCACACCGGGATCGAGAAGAACCTCGAGTACCGGACGTGGGTCCAGGGCACGACCTTCGTGACTCGGATGGACTACCTGTCGCCGTTCTTCAACGAGACGGCCTACTGCATGGGTGTCGAGAGCCTGCTCGGGATCACTGAGCAGGTACCCGAGCGGGCGCGGCTGATCCGGATCCTGCTGATGGAGCTGAACCGCATCTCCTCGCACCTGGTGTGCATCGCGACCGGGGGTATGGAGATCGGCGCCCTCACCGTGATGACGATCGGCTTCCGGGAGCGCGAGCTCGCGCTCGACCTGTTCGAGATGATCACCGGCCTCCGCATGAACCACGCCTTCGTGCGTCCGGGCGGAGTCGCGCAGGACCTGCCGGAGGACGGCATCGAGAAGATCCGCGACTTCCTGGGCATCATGACCCGGCGCATCCAGGACTACGTCAAGCTCTGCAACGAGAACCCGATCTTCAAGGCCCGACTGGGCGGCATCGGGTACCTCGACCTCACCGGGTGCACGGCCCTCGGCATGACAGGTCCGGTTCTGCGCGCGACCGGGCTGCCGTGGGACCTTCGCAAGGCCCAGCCCTACCTCGGCTACGACGACTTCGACTTCGAGGTCCCCACCTGGGACACCTGCGACGCCTACGGTCGCTTCCGGATCCGGCTCGACGAGATGGTGGAGTCGCTGCGCATCGTTGAGCAGGTAGTAGACCGGCTCGAGGAGTCCGGTCCCGGCCCGGTCATGGTGGCCGACAAGAAGATCGCCTGGCCGGCGCAGATGTCGGTCGGCGTGGACGGTCAGGGTAACTCGCGCGAGCACATCGACCGGATCATGAACCAGTCGATGGAAGCGCTCATCCACCATTTCAAGCTCGTCACCGAGGGGTTCCAGGTGCCGGCAGGCCAGGTCTACACGGCGGTGGAGTCACCTCGCGGAGAGCTCGGCGTGCACATGGTCAGCGACGGCGGCACGCACCCCTACCGAGTGCACTTCCGCGACCCTTCCTTCAACAACCTGCAGGCAACCGCCGCGATGTGCGTGGGTGGGCAGATCGCCGACGTCGTCGTCGCAGTCGCGTCCATCGACCCGGTCATGGGCGGTGTGGACCGCTGATGACCGAACCGAGAGAGTGGACCACCTGATGGCCGTGACCGAGACGACGCGAGGGCAGATGCGTGATGCCGTCGCGCGCTACCCGCAACCCAGGTCCGCGTTGATGCCCCTCCTCCACCTCGTACAGGCAGACGAGGGGAGGATCTCGCCCGAGGGGATCTCCGTCGTCGCCGAAGAGCTGGGCCTGACCGAGGCCGAGGTCACCGCAGTTGCGACGTTCTACACGATGTACCTCAAACGACGCAGCGGTGAGTATCGGGTGGGTGTCTGTATCAACTCACTGTGCGCGATCCTGGGCGGAGACGCGCTGTGGGACGAGCTCAGTGCGTACGTCGGCGTGGGGCACGACGAGACCACCGAGGACGGTCGTATCACCCTCGAGCGCATCGAGTGCCAGGCAGCCTGCACGCACGCTCCGGTGATGACCGCCAACTGGGAGTTTCTCGACGACATGACCGTGCAGAAGGCCAAGGACGTGGTCGATCAGCTCCGCGCTGGGGAAGAGGTGCGCAGCACCCGAGGCCCAGTGGTCCGCTCGTTCCAGGAGGCGGAGCGCACCATCGCCGGTGTCGCAGACGGGCTGGCAGACGACGGTGATGTGCGCGACGACCGCATGCTCGCCGGGCTCCGGCTCGCCAAGGAGAACGGTGACTTCGAGCGCGCGGCCGCAGCGCGCACCCAGGTGTCCGCACCACCGGTCAAGGGGGCCTGACGTGCCGCTGACCCCGGTCCTCACCGCCCACTGGGACGAGGCCGACTCACATCGGATGAGTGGGTACACCCGGCACGGCGGTTACGGCGCGTTGCCGCTCGCGCTGGCCAAGGACCCGGACGAGGTCATCCAGCTGGTCAAGGACTCCGGCCTGCGCGGCCGCGGAGGAGCGGGCTTCCCCACCGGAATGAAGTGGGGGTTCGTCCCGCAGGGCGACGGAAAGCCGCACTACCTGGTGATCAACGCCGACGAGTCGGAGCCGGGAGCCTGCAAGGACGTCCCGCTGATGCTGGCCAACCCGCACTCGCTGCTGGAGGGCATGGTCATCGCCTCCTACGCGATTCGCGCCAGCCATGCCGTCATCTACATCCGGGGCGAGGTGCCGCACGTCATCCGACGAATGGAGCAGGCGGTGCGTGAGGCGTACCAGGCCGGTTTCCTCGGCTCGGACATCCTCGGTTCGGGCTTCGGTCTCGACGTCACCGTCCACGCCGGTGCCGGCGCCTACATCTGCGGCGAGGAGACAGCGCTGCTCGACTCACTCGAGGGGTACCGCGGCCAGCCGCGGCTGAAGCCGCCGTTCCCCGCGGTCGCTGGCCTGTACGCCTGCCCCACCGTGGTCAACAACGTCGAGACCATCGCCAGCGTGCCCTCGATCGTCGTCAACGGAGTCGACTGGTTCCGTTCGTTCGGTACGGAGAAGTCGCCGGGCTTCAAGCTGTTCGGCATCAGCGGTCACGTCAACCGCCCCGGGATCTACGAAGGTCCGTTGGGCACCACTGTCCGCGAGATGATCGACTGGGCCGGCGGCATTCGCGAGGGCCACGAGCTGAAGTTCTGGGTCCCCGGTGGATCCAGCGTGCCCTTGCTCACCGCCGAGCATCTCGACGTCCCCTATACCTACGAGGACCTCGCCGAGGCCGGCTCGATGCTCGGCACCGGCACGCCGATGGTCTTCGACGAGACGACCAGCGTCACCCGAGCGGTGACCCGGTGGTTGGAGTTCTACAAGCACGAGTCCTGCGGGAAGTGCACTCCGTGCCGGGAGGGCACCTACTGGATGGTTGACCTTCTCCGCCGGTTGGAGGGCGGGTCCGGGACGCCGGAGGACGTCCAGAAGCTGCTCGACATCTCGGCCCAGATCGCGGGCAGGTCGTTCTGTCCGTTGGGCGACGCCGCCGCCACGCCGTTCCCGGGCGCCATTGCCTACTTCGCCGACGAGATCGCCCTCGGGACGTCCAGGCCGGCCGGCGAGCTCTACGACCCGGTCGCGTCGACTGTGTTCACCGGAGCCCACGCCTCATGACCGTGACGACTCCCGCCCCCGCCGCCGGCTCCCCCGCCGAGCGGCGCGCCGACGTCGTCACGTTGACGATCGACGGCATCGAGACGTCGGTGACCAAGGGCACGCTGATCATCCGCGCGGCCGAGCAGCTGGGGATCGCGGTGCCCCGGTTCTGCGACCATCCCCTACTCGACCCGGTCGCCGCCTGCCGCATGTGCCTCATCGAGGTCGAGGGCATGCCGAAACCGCAGCCGGCGTGCGCGGTCACATGCGGCGACGGCATGGTCGTGAAGACGCAGCTCACCTCCGCCGTCGCCGATGACGCCCAGAAAGGCGTCATGGAGTTCCTGCTCATCAACCACCCGCTGGACTGCCCGATCTGCGACAAGGGCGGGGAGTGCCCTTTGCAGAACCAGGCGATGAGCAACGGGCACGGCGAGTCTCGTTTCGACAGCCCCAAGCGAACCTTCCCCAAGCCGATCAACATCTCGTCCCAGGTACTGCTGGACCGTGAGCGGTGCGTCTCGTGCGCCCGCTGCACGCGGTTCTCCGAGCAGGTCGCCGGTGACGCTTTCATCGAGTTGTTGGAGCGGGGCGCCCAGCAGCAGGTGGGGATCGCCGAGGGGCTCCCGTTCAACTCCTACTTCTCCGGCAACACCATCCAGATCTGTCCGGTCGGTGCCCTCACCAGCGCCCTGTACCGCTTCCGTGCCCGTCCGTTCGACCTCGTGTCCACCCGTACTACCTGCGAGCACTGCGCGAGCGGGTGCTCCCTTCGCACCGACTCGCGGCGGGGCACGATCACCCGCCGTCTGGCCGCGGTGTCACCCGAGGTGAACGAGGAGTGGAACTGCGACAAAGGACGCTTCGCGTTCCGGTACGTCACCTCGGACGACCGACTCGCCACCCCGCTGATCCGTGAGGACGGCGAGCTACGACCCGCTTCGTGGGCCGAGGCGCTCACCACCGCGGCCGCCGGGCTGTCGGCAGCTCACGGCCGGGCGGGCGTGCTCGCCGGGGGCAGGCTCACGCTGGAGGATGCCTACGCCTACGCGAAGTTCGCGCGCATCGCCCTGGCCACGAACCACGTCGACTTCCGTGCCCGGCCCTCGTCGGACGAGGAGGAGCAGTTCCTCTCCGCGCGCGTGGCGGGCCGGGGCCTCGGCCCGACGTACGCCGACTTGGCAGCAGCCCCCGCGGTACTCCTGGTCGCCTTCGAGCCGGAGGACGAGTCGCCGATCGTGCTGCTGCGACTGCGCAAGGCGTCGCGAGCCGGCCTGAAGGTCTGGTCGATCGGACCGGTCGCGACCCGGGGCCTGGCGAAAGTGGCTGGAACGCTCATCTCCACACCCCCGGGTGACGAGCCCGCAGCTCTCGATGTGATCACTGCCGGCGACGGCCAAGCCGCGGATGCGCTGCGGCAGCCCGGTGCCGTCGTGCTCGTCGGCGAACGAGCCGCGACCGTGCCCGGGCTGATGTCCGCTGCCGCCCGTCTGGCCGACGCCACGGGAGCCCGGCTCGGTTGGGTACCTCGTCGAGCCGGCGATCGTGGTGGCGTAGAGGCCGGTCTCCTTCCCGGCCTCCTCCCCGGCGGACGTCCGGTCGCCGACCCCGCCGCTCGGGTCGACGTCGCGGCCGCGTGGGATGTTTCCGAGCTGCCGGCCGATCCCGGGCTTTCTGGCGCGGCGCTGCTGGCGGGTGCGGCATCTGGTGATGTGTCGGCCGTGGTCGCCGCCGGGTTCGACCTCGCTGATCTCGCCGACCCGGCGGCTGCGGTCGCCGCCCTCGACGCGGTCGGCTTCCTCGTCTCGCTCGACACCCACCGCAATGCAGTGACGGAGCGGGCCGACGTGGTCCTGCCGGTGGCGGCGGTCCCGGAGAAGTCGGGCACCTTCGTCAACTGGGAGGGACGTCACCGGGAGACGCACCAGGTGGACCGGACCAGTCGACTTATGTCCGACGCGCGAGTGCTCACGTCGCTGGCCGACCAGATGGGTCACCGTCTCGGTCTGGCAACCCCGGAGGCCGCCCGGGCCGAGCTGGCGGAGCTCGGCTCCTGGATGGGCAACCGAGCGCCGGACCCGGCCACCTCTTCTGAGGAGGTCCAACCCGTGGGCGATGGCGTGCGCCTGGCGGGATGGCGACCGCTGCTCGACGACGGCACGCTGCAGCAGGGTGAGCCCTACCTGGCCGCCACGGCCCGACCGCTGGAGGCGGTCATGAGCGCCGCCACCGCCGCCAGGCTGGGTGTCTCCGGCTCTCCGCTGGTCAGCATCGTCGGTCCCGCCGGCTCGATCGACCGGAGCCTCACCGTCGGGGACGTGGTGGACGACGTGGTCGTCGTCAACGGCCACCACCCACGGGAGCTGGGAGTGCTCCCCGGGTCGATCGTCCAGGTCACCGCGGGGGGAGCGCGATGAGACTCGCTCCGACCGTGACCGAGGCCCTCGCCGACACCCCCTGGTGGCTGTCGCTCATCAAGGTGCTGGCCATCTTCGTGTTCCTGGTCCTGTCCACGCTGATCATGATCTGGGCCGAGCGCCGGGTCGTCGCGCGCATGCAGCAGCGGGTGGGGCCCAACCGGGTCGGTCCGTTCGGGCTCCTCCAGGGGCTGGCGGACGGCATCAAACTGGCGCTGAAGGAGGACATCACCCCGACAGCGGCCGACAAGGCGGTGTTCGTCCTGGCGCCGATCATCTCCGCCACCACGTGCTTCCTGGCGTTTGCGGTCATCCCGTTCGGTCCGGTGGTCTCGATCTTCGGCTACATGACCCCGCTGCAGCTCACCGACTTCCCCGTTTCGGTGCTCTACATCCTCGCGGTGACGTCGATCGGTGTGTACGGGCTGGTGCTGTCCGGATGGGCGAGTGGTTCGAGCTACCCGTTGCTCGGGAGCCTGCGCTCCTCAGCCCAGGTCATCTCGTACGAGATCGCCATGGGGCTGTCGTTCGTGGCGGTGTTCCTTTACGCCGGCTCGATGTCGACGTCGGCGATCGTCGACTCGCAGGACACGGTGTGGTTCGCGCTCATTCTGCTCCCCAGCTTCCTGATCTACGTCACGTCCATGGTTGGCGAGACGAACCGGGCCCCCTTCGACCTCCCGGAGGCCGAAGGGGAGCTGGTCGGCGGCTTCCACACCGAGTACAGCTCCTTGAAGTTCGCGCTGTTCTTCCTGGCCGAGTACGTCAACATGTTCACGGTCGCGGCGCTGGCCACCACGCTCTTCCTGGGCGGGTGGAAGGCACCGTGGCCGCTCGGCGGACCGATCTGGGCGGGCGCCAACGAGAACTGGTGGCCGGTTCTGTGGTTCGTCGGCAAGCTGTGGGTGTTCATGTTCGCGTTCATCTGGCTGCGCGGGACGCTTCCCCGCCTCCGGTACGACCAGTTCATGAAGCTTGGGTGGAAGGTCCTCATCCCGATCTCGCTGCTGTGGATCGTCGTCGTCGCGGTAGTGCGGGTGGCCGCGAACGAGGTCGACGTGAACCGCACCCAGATCCTGATCTGGGGCGGCGTGGTCATCGCCGGCCTCCTCGTCATCAGCGTCATCTGGGACATGGCCGCGTCTCGCCGGTCCGCGTCCAGCGAGGAGCCCGCCGAGCCGGCTGCGTTCGACCCGTTCGCCGGCGGCTACCCTGTGCCGCCGCTCCCCGGTCAGCACCTGCCGGGGGAGCGACCCACCGTGGCGCTGGCGTCGGTTGCCCCCGGAGGCAGTGACACCGGGAACGACGAGGCGGAGGAGGGACCGGATGCCTAGCTTCCTCGACCCGGTGGCCGGCTTCGGAGTCACCTTCACCACGATGTTCCGGAAGGTCACCACCGAGTTCTACCCCGAGGAGAAGAAGCAGCTGCCGCCAAGGTTCCACGGGCGGCACGTCCTCAACCGGTACAGCGACGGCCTGGAGCGGTGCATCGGTTGTGAGCTGTGCGCGTGGGCCTGCCCGGCTGACGCCATCTACGTCGAGGGCGCAGACAACACGGCCGAGGAGCGGTTCTCGCCCGGTGAGCGCTACGGCCGGGTGTACCAGATCAACTACCTGCGCTGCATCTTCTGCGGCATGTGCCTCGAGGCCTGCCCGACCAGGGCGTTGACGATGACGCACGAGTACGAGCTGGCAGACGACAACAGAGCGGACCTGATCTACGAGAAGCAGGACCTGCTCGCGTCTCTCAGCCCAGCGATGCAGCCGCCGCCTCACGCGATGGCGCCCGGCACCACCGAAGCCGACTACTACGGCGGCAGCTTCGACGACGGCTCGGACTCTGCCGCAGACACCGGACCGCCCGACGGTGGTGCTGACCAATGACCCCGGTGATGCTGGCCGCACAGACGTCGACCGGAGAGGCGGTGACGTTCTGGGTTCTTGCGCCGCTGGCGATCGTGGCTGCCGTGATGATCCTGGTGAGCCGGAAGGCCGTCCACAGTGCGCTCTGGATGGCGCTGACGATGATGATCCTCGCGGTCTTCTTCCTGCTCCAGGGCGGAGTCTTCCTGGGCGTGGTCCAGGTGGTCGTCTACACCGGCGCGGTGATGATGCTCTTCCTGTTCGTGCTGATGCTGGTGGGCGTCGATGCCTCAGACTCGATGGTCGAGACCCTGCGCGGGCAGCGCGTCGTCGGAATCCTGCTCGGTGTCGGTCTCGGTGGCCTCGTGATCGCCGGTCTCAGCCGGGTCACCTTCGCGGACGCAGTGGGGATCGGGGCGGCCGAAGAGGCTGCCGGCGGGCACGTGGAAGCCATCGGCAAGTCACTGTTTACCCAGTACGTGTTTCCCTTCGAGGTGGTGAGCGCGGTACTCATCACCGCCGCCCTCGGGGCCATGGTGCTGACCCACCGCGAGCGGATCATCCCCCGCAAGTCCCAGCGCGAGCTTGCCGCCGAGCGGTTCCGGGACGGCGTGCAGCAGACCCCGCTGCCGAGCTCGGGGGTCTTTGCTCGGCACAACGCAGTCGACACCCCGGCCCTGCTCCCGGACGGCACACCGGCTCCCTCGAGCGTGCCGGAGCAGATGCGGCGCAGCGGCACCGTTCGCCCTCCCGGGGCCTACGAGCTGTCGGAGGGCGACGCCGACGGTGGTGACCCATGAACCCCATGAACTACGTCTACGTCGCCACCCTGCTGTTCACGATCGGCGCCGTGGGTGTTCTCCTGCGTCGGAACGCGGTCGTTGTCTTCATGTGCATCGAGCTGATGCTGAACGCGGCCAACCTCGCGTTCGTCACCTTCGCCCGGATCAACGGCAACATCGACGGCATGGTCGTTGCGTTCTTCGTGATGGTCGTGGCGGCCGCCGAGGTGGTCGTCGGACTGGCAATCATCGTCACCATCTTCCGCACCAGGCGGTCGGCCTCGGTCGACGACCCGAACCTGCTGAGGCTCTGATCGGCATGCAGATGAGTGCGCACATCGTCGCCGCGACGTATGGGGAGGTCCTCACATGACCTCGCCGTCGTTGCTGATGTCCGAGATCGAGGGCGCCGACCAGGTCGTCCAGGCCGCGACCGGAGTCTTCCAGCTGACCTGGCTGCTGATCGCGCTCCCGCTGACGGGCGCCTTCGTCCTGCTCGTTGGGGGGCGCCGGACGAACCGTTGGGGCCCCCTGCTCGGCGTCGCTACCGTCGTCGTCGCCTTTGTCCTGGCAGTTGTCCAGCTCTTCACCATGCTGGGCGAGCCCGCGACCCAGCGAGCCTTCGAGCAGTCCTTGTACACGTGGGCGCCGTTCGCCGACTTCTCCGTCGACGTGGGCTTCCAGCTGGACCCGCTGTCGATGTCCTTCGTGATCCTGGTGACGCTCGTCGGTGGCCTGATCCACATCTACTCACTCGGCTACATGGCGCACGACCCGGATCGTCGGCGCTTCTTCGGCTACCTCAACCTGTTCGTCGCGTCCATGCTGCTCCTGGTACTGGCCAGCAGCTACGTGATGGTCTACGTCGGCTGGGAAGGCGTCGGTCTGGCGTCCTACCTGCTCATCGGCTTCTGGAACGCCAAACCCGACTACGCCACGGCGGCGAAGAAGGCGTTCGTGATGAACCGTGTCGGCGACATGGGGATGTCGCTGGCAATCATGCTCATGGTGGCCACGTTCGGTACGACTGCATTCTCCGGAGTCTTCGCCGGAGCGCCGCAGGCCAGTGAGGGCACCGTGCTCGCGCTCGGTCTGCTCCTGCTACTGGCGGCGACCGGCAAGTCGGCCCAGATGCCGCTCCAGGCCTGGCTCGGAGACGCCATGGCGGGCCCCACCCCGGTGTCCGCTCTGATCCACGCGGCAACCATGGTGACCGCCGGTGTCTACCTCATCGTGCGGTCGGGGCCGATCTTCAACCTCTCCGACGGCGCCCGGCTGGCGGTGGTTCTGGTGGGCGTCGCCACAATGCTCTTCGGCGCCTTCATCGGAACCGCGAAGGACGACATCAAGAAGGCTCTGGCCGCATCCACCATGAGCCAGATCGGGTACATGGTGATTGCCGCTGGGCTAGGTCCGGCGGGCTACGCGTACGCGATCTTCCACTTGGTGACGCACGGCTTCTTCAAGGCCAACCTGTTCCTCGGGGCCGGTTCGGTCATGCATGGCATGGACGACGAGGTCAGCATGCGCCGCTACGGCGGGCTGCGGAAGGCGATGCCGATCACGTTCGTCACCTTCGGGGTTTCGTACCTGGCGATCATCGGCGTTCCGCCCTTTGCCGGCTTCTTCTCCAAGGACAGCATCATCGAGGCCGCTCTCGCGGACAACGTCTGGATCGGGATCGCGACCATCGCTGCCGCCGCGATCACCGCGTTCTACATGACCCGGGTTGTCGTGATGACGTTCTTCGGCGAGCGGCGATGGGCTGACGACGCCCAGCCGCACGAGTCACCGAAGGTCATGACGATCCCGTTGATTGTGCTGGGCGTGTTCTCCGCGATCGCCGGCCTGGCCTCTGGCCTCGGGTTCGTCCGATGGCTGACGCCGACGACCGGCCTGCTGGAGGTGGAACCCCCGGTGCCGCCGCTGGTGGTGTCGAGCGTGGTTCTCGTCTCGCTACTCCTGGGCGTCGGTCTGGCCGTCGCGATGTACGGTCGCCGACCGGTCCCGGAGACCGCACCGGTCGGGTCGGTACTGACACGTGCTGCCCGGCTGGACTTCTACCAGGACGCGTTCAACGAGACCCTGTTCATGCGCCCCGGCCAGTACCTCACTCGCTTCCTGGTCTTCTTCGACAACCGGGTCGTGGACGGGTTTGTGAACGGGACCGCTGCCGCCATCGGGGGGAGCTCGTCGCGGATGCGCCGCGCCCAGACCGGATTCGTTCGCTCGTACGCCATGTGGATGTTGGCCGGCGCTCTGCTCGTGCTGGGTGCCCTCGTGCTGGTGAGGGTGTGACGTGACCGACTTCCCATGGCTCACCGTCCTCGGCGTCCTACCCTTGGTGGGCTCCGTCGTGGTGGCTGCCGTCCCCAACGGCCGTGAGCTGCTCGCCAAGCAGATCGCGCTGGTGGTCTCTCTTGTCATGGTGGCGCTTGTCGTTGTCATGTCCTTGCAGTTCGAGCCGGACTCAGCTGACGCGTTCCAGTTCGTCGAGAGCCACGTCTGGATCGAGCGGTTCGGCATCTCTTACTCGGTGGGGGTCGATGGGATCGCGTTGGTCCTCCTCGCGATGGCCGTCGTGCTGGTCCCGATCGTCATCACCTCCGGATGGAACGACGCCGACGACACCACTGCGCACCGCGTGCAGACGTACTTCGCGCTCTTGCTGGCCCTGGAGTCCGCGATCGTCTTCGTCTTCGCGGCGACCGACCTGTTCCTGTTCTACGTGGCGTTCGAGGTCATGCTGCTCCCGGTCTACTTCCTGATCGGGTTCTTCGGAGGGCTGCAGCGAAGCTACGCGGCAGTCAAGTTCCTGCTCTACAGCCTGCTGGGCGGTCTGCTGCTGCTCGCGGCCCTGATCGGGCTGTACGTCGTGTCCGTCCGTCAGCTGGGCGAGGGGACGTTCGACTACACCGCGCTACTCGGCCTCGACATTGACCCCAGCACGCAGAAGATGTTGTTCGCAGGCTTCTTCTTCGCCTTCGCCGTGAAGGCTCCCATGGTGCCAGTGCACACCTGGCTGCCGGACGCCGCGGCTGCCGGCACGCCGGCCACCTCGACGCTCATGGTGGGGGTGCTCGACAAGGTCGGAACTTTCGGGATGCTGCGTCTCTGCCTGCCGCTGTTCCCGGACGCATCCCACTGGGCGGCTCCGGTCGTCGTCACCCTTGCCGTGGTGGGCATCGTCTACGCCGCGCTGGTGGCAATCGGCCAGACGGATATGTACCGGCTGATCGCCTACACGTCGGTGTCGCACTTCGGCTTCATCGTCCTTGGCGTCTTCGCCTTCACCCAGATCGGCTTGTCCGGCGCCACGATCTACATGGTCGCCCACGGTCTGTCTACCGCGGCGCTGTTCCTCGTGGTCGGGTTCTTGGTGCGCCGCCGGGGGAGCAGTCTCGTCTCGGCTTTCGGGGGGGTACAGCGCGTTGCCCCGCTGATCGCTGGATCGCTGATGTTCGCGGGCCTGTCCGGGTTGGCGCTGCCGGGCATGGCTGGCTTCGTCGGCGAGATCTCCGTCCTGATCGGCAGCTACCCGACATGGCCGGTCGCTGCCGTCATCGCGGTGATCGGGATCGTGCTGTCCGCTCTCTACATCTTGATCATGGTGCAGCGGGTGTCCCACGGCCCAGAGACCGAGAATGTCCGTGGCATGGCCGACCTGGTGCCACGCGAGGTCTGGGTAGTAGCACCGTTGATGGCGCTGATTCTCGCGGTCGGGGTGTACCCGAAGCCACTGTTCGACGCCGTCAACCCGGCGTCCGACCGGGTCCTCGAGGCCGTTGACGCCGTGCCGTTTACGCCTGACGTCCCGCCGGCGGACCCGGCCGCCGAAGGAGGGGAGGCCCCGTGATCCGCGTGGCCGTGGGCTCCTTCGAGTCACCGACGCTCGACTACGCGCTCATTGCGCCCATGCTTGTCGTCTTCGGAGCGGCGCTCGTCGGGGTCCTGGTAGAGGCATTCGTGCCACGGCGGGTTCGTGGCCCGGTGCAGCCTGCCCTCGGGCTGGGCGCCCTGGTGGCGTCGTTCGCCGTGCTCGTCTGGGTGACGGCACCCGAGGCGGGAGCCACCGCGGCCGAGGCGACGGTCGCGATGGACAAGACATCGGTCTTCTTGCAGGGAACCGTGCTCCTGCTGTCATTCGTGGCGATGCTCCTGTTCGCGGAACGCGGCGTAGACCCGTCGGGGGATGCCTTCGCGCCGTCGGCTGCCAGCATCCCGGGCAGCGAAGGCGAGCGTGAGCTGGTCGCCGTCGGAGCCCGCCAGACCGAGATCTGGCCGCTGGCGATGTTCTCGGTCGCCGGCATGATGCTGTTCCCGGCAGCGAATGACCTGCTGACGATGTTTGTCGCGCTCGAGGTCCTGTCGCTGCCGCTGTACCTGATGGTCGGCCTGGCTCGCCGGCGTCGCCTGCTGTCTCAGGAGGCAGCAATCAAATACTTCCTCCTGGGCTCCTTCTCGTCGGCGTTCTTCTTGTTCGGGTCGGCGCTGCTGTTCGGGTTCGCCGGCTCGATCCGGCTCGGCGCGATCCACGATGCGCTCGGAACGCAGGTAGGACTGGACCCCCTGCTGCTGCTGGGCACGGGGATGGTCGCCGTGGGCCTGCTGTTCAAGGTAGGCGCCGTCCCGTTCCACGCCTGGGTCCCGGACGTGTACCAGGGCTCGCCGACTGCAGTAACCGCGTTCATGGCCGCGTCGACGAAGGTCGCCGCGTTCGGGGCGATCCTCAGGGTGTTCTACGTCGCGCTCGGCGACTACAGCTGGGACTGGCGCCCCATGATGTGGGTCGTCGTCGTGCTGACCCTGGTGGTGGGTGCGGTCCTCGCGATCACGCAGACCGACATCAAGCGGATGCTCGCGTACTCGTCCGTGGCTCAGGTCGGCTTCATCCTGACCGGCGTCGTCGCGACCAACCAGGACGGGTTGTCGAGCACGTTGTTCTACTTGGTCGCCTACGGCTTCGCCACGATCGGGGCGTTCGCGATCGTCACGCTCGTGCGTGACGCCGGCGGTGAGGCCACCCACCTGTCCAAGTGGGCCGGGCTGGGCAAGCGGTCGCCGTTGACGGCAGGCCTGTTCGCGCTGTTCCTGCTCTCATTTGCAGGAATTCCGCTCACCAGTGGGTTCATCGGGAAGTTCGCCGTGTTCGAGGCAGCCGTGCGGGGCGGTGCCACACCCTTGGTCATCGTCGGCGTGGTGACCAGTGCCGTTGCCGCCTTCTTCTACGTTCGAGTGATCGTCTTGATGTTCTTCACCGAACCGTCACCCGACGGTGCCACTGTGACCGTGCCCAGCGTCTTCACCTCTTCTGCCATCGCTGTCGCGGCCGCCGCCACAGTGGTGCTGGGTGTCCTCCCCGGACCGGTTCTTGATCTGGCCAACGAGGCCGCCTCACTGGTTCGCTAGCGCCATGACCACTTCGGGGCCTTTCGGACTGGCAGACGTGGACCCCACGCTGTCGGCCGGCTTGGCGACCGGGATGGCAGGAGTCGAGCTGCTGCTGCGTGACAGCGTCACCAGCGACTACCCGTTCGTGCACCAGACCTCACGACACCTGGTCGAGGCCGGTGGCAAGCGGTTTCGTCCACTGATGGTCCTGCTGGCGTCCAACTTGGGGGACCCGTCCTCGCCCGGAGTGGTTCCCTCCGCGGTGGTGGTGGAGCTGACCCACCTGGCCACGCTGTACCACGACGACGTCATGGACGAGGCGGACCTGCGGCGCGGTGCACCGTCGGCAAACGCCCGTTGGGACAACACGGTGGCGATCCTCACCGGCGACTTCCTGTTTGCCAAGGCATCCGCGCTGCTGGCCGACCTGGGACCGGAGGCGGTCCGGATCCAGGCACGTACGTTCGAGCGTCTGGTCACTGGCCAGATCAAAGAGACGTTGGGCCCGGGGGGCGACGACGCAGTTGCCCATTATCTGGCCGTCGTGGCCGACAAGACCGGCTCGCTCATCGCGACCTCCGGACGCTTCGGGGCCCTGCTGTCCGGTGCCGCCGCCGACGTCGTCGAGGTCATGACCCGCTTCGGTGAGGCGATCGGCGTCGCGTTCCAGCTGGCGGACGACGTGCTCGATGTCGCCAGCGACAGCGTGGACTCCGGGAAGACGCCGGGAACCGACCTGCGCGAGGGTGTCCGGACGCTGCCCGTGCTCCATGCCCTGGCGTCCGAGGACCCGGCCGAGGCCGAGCTGCGTCATCTGCTGAGCCAGGACCTGACCGACGACGCCCGGCACGAGCGGGCGCTCGCCTTGCTGCGGACGAGCCCGGCGATGGCTGCGGCCCGGGCCGACCTCCGTCGCTACGCCGACGCCGCCCGGGCGGAGCTGACGCCGCTCCCACCCGGTCCGGCGAAGGACGCGCTGTTCGCGATCTGCGACCAAGTGGTGCAGCGGTCGGGATGACCGATCGGGTCATTCGGTGACCGGCTCCACGATGACCCGGCCGCCGCGCCGACCGGCGGTCAGGCTTTCCACCGTGATGAGCAGCAGTGCCGCCCACACCAGCCCGAATCCAATCCACCGGGACGGTGGCATCGGCTCGTCGTAGATCACCACGCCGATGAGGAACTGCAGAACCGGAGCGGAGTACTGCAGCAGACCGAGCCAGCTCAGTGGGATGCGGATGGCGGCTGCGCCGAAGAACAGCAGCGGGATGGCCGTCACGATGCCGGTGCTGACAAGCAGCGCAGTATGGCCCGCCCCGTCGGTCGTCATGGTGCCGTTGCCCTGCTCATGGAGCAGCATCAGGACGCCGAGCGCCGGCAGGAACAGCAGAGCGGTCTCACCTGCCAGGCTCTGGACCGCGCCCATGCCGAGCGTCTTCTTGACAAGGCCGTAGGTGCCGAAGGAGAAGGCAAGGACCAGCGCAATCCAGGGCAGCCCGCCGTAGTCGACGGTCAGGACCACCACCGCCACGGCGCCCAGGCCGACCGCGACCCACTGCCAGGTGCGTAGCCGCTCGTGCAGCAGGACGACCGCGAACAGGATCGAGACCAGCGGGTTGATGAAGTAGCCGAGCGAGGTCTGCACGACCTGGTCGGAGTTGACGCCGTAGATGTAGACGCCCCAGTTCACGGCGATCACCACGGCGGCGGTAGCGAGCAGTCCCAGGCGCCTCCGGTCGTGCAGGAGCGGCGGAATCCAGCTCCAGGATCGGGTGATGGCCAAGATCACCACCACCACGACCAACGACCACACGATGCGGTTGGCCAGGATCTCCAGGGGACTAGCTGGCTCGAGCAGCGGGAAGTAGAGCGGGAAGACTCCCCAGATCAGGTACGCCGCCCCGCCATAGACGAGCCCGCGACGCCGGTCGTCCGTCGCTTCGGGCACCTCGCCACCCTAGGACCGCGGTCGAACCCCGGCGGGATGAGGGGTTGCCGCGTCCGGAACCGTCATCCGGGCGGGGTTCGACGAAGATGGGTCAGTCGACGGTCCAGGTGTCGCCGCCCAGGTACATCCGCTGCAGCGCCTCCTGGTCGCCCGCGCCCTGCTGCGTCGCCGCCGCTGCGAGCTGCTCGTGCAGCAGGTCGTCGTAGGTCGGCCGCGACACGTCCCGGAACACCCCGATCGCAGTGGTGTCCAGCGAGGTCGGGTCGGCCAGGCGGGACAACGCGAAGCCCACCTCCGGGTTGTGTGCGTGGGAGTCGTGGATCAGGAGCGACTTGGTGCCGAACTCCGCCACATCCACGACCTGCAGCGTGCCATCCGGCAGTCGAACCACTCCCTTGTCGCCCTCGCTGCCGAACGCGATGGGTTCTCCGTGCCGCAGCCGGATCAGGGAGTCGTCCCGGGTCTCCGGTGCCTTCAGCAGGTCGAACGCACCGTCGTTGAAGATGTTGCAGTTCTGGAGGATCTCGACCAGTGCCGTACCCCTGTGGTGAGCGGCTGCCCGCAGCACGTCGACCAGGTGCTTGCGGTCGGAGTCGATGGTGCGGGCCACGAACGACGCCTCCGCGCCTAGGGCCAGTGACACCGGGTTGAACGGTACGTCCAGCGACCCGAGCGGGGTGGACTTGGTGACCTTGCCCATCTCGGACGTCGGCGAGTACTGACCCTTGGTGAGCCCGTAGATCCGGTTGTTGAAGAGCAGGATCTTGAGGTTCACGTTGCGGCGCAGCGCGTGGATCAGGTGATTGCCGCCGATCGACAGGGCATCGCCGTCGCCGGTGACCACCCACACCGACAGGTCGGGGCGAGACAGCGCCAAGCCCGATGCGATCGCCGGTGCGCGGCCGTGAATCGAGTGCATTCCGTAGGTGTTCATGTAGTACGGGAACCGCGACGAGCACCCGATCCCGGAGATGAACACCACGTTCTCGCGCCGGATGCCGAGCTCGGGCAAGAACGACTGGACGCCGGCCAGGATGGCGTAGTCCCCACAGCCTGGGCACCAGCGGACCTCTTGGTCGGTCTTGTAGTCCTTGGCCTTGAGCGGGACGTCAGTGCGTGGCACCCCGGCGAGCGGGTCGACGTCGGCGTCCCTGCGCGCGGCGTCCAGTGCGGCGTCAAAGACCCCGCCACCGCGAACGTCACCCACGAGCGACCACCTCCTCAATGACGGCTTCCAGCTCGGCGGCCTTGAACGGCAGACCGCGCACCTGGTTGTAGGCGATGACGTCGACGAGGAAGCGTGCCCGCAGGAGCATGGCCAGCTGGCCCAGGTTCATCTCGGGCAGGAGGACCTTGGGGTACTTCCGGAGCACATCGCCGGTGTTGCTGGGCAGGGGGTTGAGGTGGCGGAAGTGCGCCTCGGCGACCTTCACGCCGCGGTCGCGGCAGCGACGGACGGCCGCGCCAATCGGCCCGTACGTCGACCCCCAGCCGATGATCAGAACGTTCGCGTCATCGGTGGGATCGTCAACCTCGAGGAGCGGAATGTCGGACGCGATTCCATCGATCTTGGCCTGGCGGGTCCGCACCATGTGGTCGTGGTTGGCGGCGTCGTACGACACGTTGCCGGAGCCGTCCTCCTTCTCCAGCCCGCCGATCCGGTGCTCGAGCCCCGGGGTCCCCGGGACTGCCCAGGGGCGCGCCAGCGTGTCCGGGTCGCGCAGATACGGCCAGAAGTGCTCGGCGCCGTCCTCGTCGGTGTGGTTGGGGGCGGTAGCGAACTCGACTCGGAGGTCGGGCAGCGTGTCGATGTCGGGCACCCGCCACGGCTCGGAGCCGTTCGCGAGGTAACCGTCAGACAGCAGGATCACGGGTGTGCGGTACTTCAGGGCGATCCGGGCTGCCTCAATCGCGCCGTCGAAGCAGTCGCTCGGCGACCGCGGCGCAATGAGCGGCACCGGGGCCTCGCCGTTGCGGCCGAACATGGCCTGAAGCAGGTCCGACTGCTCGGTCTTGGTCGGCAGCCCGGTGGAGGGGCCCCCGCGTTGGATGTCGACGACGAGCAGCGGCAGCTCCATCGACACCGCCAGCCCGATCGTCTCCGCCTTGAGCGCCAGGCCGGGGCCCGAGGTGGTCGTCACACCCAGATGCCCGCCGAAAGCGGCGCCGAGGGCGGCCCCGACCCCGGCGATCTCATCCTCGGCCTGGAAGGTTCGGACGCCGTACCGCTTGTGCTTGCTCAGCTCGTG
The DNA here is from genome assembly GCA_963848085.1 of uncultured Actinomycetota bacterium. Lineage (GTDB taxonomy): Bacteria > Actinomycetota > Actinomycetes > JAHEKZ01 > JAHEKZ01 > CAWKCE01. The sequence continues at coordinate 225,487 of CAWKCE010000005.1, read as the reverse complement.
CAGGATGTCCGAGGCCGGTGTGATGGGGTAGGAGCCGAGGAACAGGGGCAGCTCCGAGCGCCACGAGGCGGCCAGCAGCCCGTATGCCAGGGCGATGTTCCCTGACACGTTCCGGTAGGTGCCGGTGCGCATCGGGGCGGGCTTGATCTCGTACGAGACCGAGAACTCCTCAGTCGTCTCACCGAAGCTCCAGCCGGCCTCGAAGGCCGCGATGTTGGCCGCAAGGAGGTCCGGCTGGTCGCCGAACTTCTTGGTGAGGAAGTCGCGAGTGCTGCCGACGGGCCGGTGGTACAGCCAGCACAGCAGCCCGAGCGCGAACATGTTCTTCGCGCGCTCCGCCTCCTTGCGCGTGACGTTGAACGCCTTCAGCGCCTCAACCGTCATGGAGGTCAGCGCGACCGGGTGAACACGGAAGGCTTCGAGAGACCCGTCTTCGAGCGGGTTCGCGACGTAGCCGACGCGACGAAGGTTGCGGGCGGTGAACTCGTCTGTGTTGACGATGACGTCAGCGCCGCGCGGCATGTCGCTGACATTGACCTTCAGCGCCGCCGGGTTCATGGCCACGAGGACGTTGGGGGCGTCACCCGGGGTCATGATGTCGTGGTCGGCGAAGTGCAGCTGGAATGCCGAGACGCCGGGCAGCGTCCCCGCAGGTGCTCGAATCTCGGCGGGGAAGTCCGGCAGCGTGGCGATGTCGTTGCCGAGTACCGCCGTCTCGTTGGTGAAGCGGTCACCGGTGAGCTGCATGCCGTCGCCGGAGTCGCCGGCGAACCTGATGATCACGCGGTCGAGCTGGACAACCTGTTTGGGCACGGTCCGATGGTACGTCGAATCAGCCCACCCGCTCGGGTCCAAGGACCTGTTCCGTGGCCGCGTGGGTCCCGATCTGGCCAGTGAGCCACCCCAGCGCCGCTGAGCACCGACACAGGCCCTTGGTCCCCCACCGGCGTGGCCCGCTGAGTGGTATCGATGGCGTGAATACGATGCCCACGTCGGGCGTTCTGGGGAGGATCCGTGGACGGCTACTTCGGCGGCTATGCCGTCGTGGCCCTGGCCGCCGTCGTCGGAGTGCTCTTCGTGACGGTCGCCTTCACGGCGAACCAGCTGCTCCGGCCCCAGGTCGCCTCTCGTGAGAAGACCCTCACGTACGAGTGCGGAATGGACCCCGTGGGTGAGGGCTGGGCGCAGTCCCACGTCCGGTACTACGTCTACGGGTACCTCTACGTCGTGTTCGCCGTCGACGCGGTCTACCTCTTCCCGTGGGCGACGGTGTTCGATGCGACCGGCTACGGGATGGCGACCTTCGTCGAGATGTTCGTCTTCCTCGGGTTCCTGGCCGTGGGGATCCTCTACGCGTGGCGCCGAGGCGTCTTGAGCTGGGTATGACGTGACTGCCGTCGACCTCCCGCAGCCACGTCTGGGTGCCGTCAGCCGGCTGGCGCCCCAGCCGATCCGACTGGTCCTGAACTGGGGCCGCCGGTACAGCCTGTGGGTGTTCAACTTCGGGCTGGCGTGCTGCGCCATCGAGTTCATCTCCACCTCGATGAGCCGTCACGACTTCATCCGGCTGGGCGTCATCCCCTTCGCTCCGAGTCCCCGCCAAGCGGACCTGATGATCGTCTCCGGCACGGTGACGGACAAGATGGCCCCGGCCATCAAGCGTCTGTACGAGCAGATGCCCGAGCCGAAGTACGTCATCTCGTTCGGTGCGTGCTCCAACTGCGGCGGTCCGTACTGGGACTCCTACTGCGTCACCAAGGGTGTCGACCAGATCATCCCGGTGGACGTCTACGTCCCGGGCTGCCCTCCGCGCCCGGAGGCGCTGCTCCAGGGCATCCTCAAGCTCCAGGAGAAGATCGCCGGTGAAGACGTGCGGGCCCGCTACCGGCCGTCTGCCGCTGCGCTCCGGCGACCGCTGGTCGGCCCGGGTGGCGATGCTGCGTGACCGCCGAGGACCTGGCCGCGGAGGCAGCCGAAGCGCTGTCTCGAGCCGGCGTGGAGGCCGGCACCTCCGTGACCTTCGACGAGGTCACGATCGACGTCCCCGCCGGGGACTGGGTCACGTCGCTGGCGGCCGTACGCGACGACCTCCGCATGAGCTTCTTCGACTGGCTGACCGCAGTCGACCAGCTCGAGGACGGGTTCGACATCGTGACGCACGTCTACGACCCAGTGGGCCTCCGTCGCCTCCTCGTGCGCACACGGGTCCCCGCGACGGGACCGTCGCTCGCCACCGCCACCGGGGTCTACCGGGGCGCGGCCTGGCACGAGCGAGAGACGTGCGAGATGTTCGGCATCGACTTCCCGGGGCACCCGTACCTCGTGCCCCTTCTCCTGCCGGACGGCTTCGAGGGCAATCCCCTCCGCAAGGACTTCGTGCTTGCCTCCCGGGCGGCGAAATCGTGGCCGGGCGCCAAGGAGCCGGGAGAGTCCGAGCGGGAGGGCGCCCCCAGCAGGCGCAAGATGCAGCCCCCGGGGGTTCCGGACCCGGAGGCCTGGGGTCCGCGCCCGCCGGGCGAGGTCACGGACTCGGTTGACGGCGGTGGCGACTCGTGATCGATGTCGTCGAGGGCGTCCTTCGCGTCCTCATCGTCCTGACCGGATTCCTCGTGCTGCCGCTGATGGTCGGGCAGCTGGAGCACAAGGCGATGGCGCACATGCAGTCCCGGGTCGGGCCCATGTACGCCGGCGGGTTCCACGGCTGGGCGCAGCTCGTCGCGGACGCCGTGAAGTTCGCCCAGAAGGAGGAGGTCGTCCCCGCCGCAGCCGACCGAACTGTCTTCCGGCTGGCGCCGTCCATCGCTCTCCTTCCGTACTTCATCGCGATGCTCGCGATTCCGATCGGCCCGGAGCTGGTTGGCCAGCGGCTCGACATCGGGCTGTTCTTCGTGCTGGCGGTCATGGGTGTCGGCGTGCTCGGGACGCTCATGGGGGGCTGGGCGAGCGCTAACAAGTTCTCGCTGCTGGGGGGGATCCGCCAAGCCGCGCAGCTCATGGCCTATGAGCTGCCGTTCGTGCTGGCGGCTGCGTCCGTCGCGACGGCGGCCGGCACGCTGTCCCTGGTGGGCATCGTGGTGGCTTGGCAGCCCTGGTGGCTGCTGTGGCAGCTCCCCGCCGCGGTGGTGTTCTTCGTCGCCGGCCTGGCCGAGCTGAGTCGCGGGCCCTTCGACATGCCGGTGGCGGAGTCGGAGATCATCTTCGGGCCGTTGACCGAGTACACGGGCCTGCGGTTCGCGCTGTTCCTGCTCGCGGAGTACGCGGGGATTGTCGTTCTGTGCTTGTTGACCAGCGTGCTCTTCCTCGGTGGCTGGAACGGCCCGGTGTTCGACAGTTTCGTCTGGACCCTGCTCAAGGCGGGCGCGCTCGCGTTCGTCGTCATCTGGCTGCGCGTGTCGTACCCGAGGATGCGCGAGGACCAGCTGCAGCGCCTTGCCTGGCAGGTGCTCATCCCCGTGGCGCTTGCGCAGCTGTTCGTCACCGGACTGGTGAAGGTGATCATGTGACCGCCGACCAACCGACGCCCGAGGGCCGTGGACTCGGTCTCCTCAAAGGCCTGTCCGTGACCTTCCGGACCATGGCGAAGCGCTCGGTCACCCAGCACTACCCGGACGTCAAGCCGGAGCTGCCACCTCGCAGTCGGGGCGTGATCGCGCTGCTCGAGGAGAACTGCACGGTGTGCATGTTGTGCGCACGGGAGTGCCCTGACTGGTGCATCTACATCGACTCGCACAAAGAGGTTATTCCCGCACAGGAAGAGGGTGCGCGGGACCGGGTGCGCAACGTGCTCGATCGGTTCGCCATCGACTTCTCGCTGTGTATGTACTGCGGGATCTGCATCGAGGCCTGCCCGTTCGACGCGCTGTTCTGGTCACCGGAGTTCGAGTACTCGGAGTTCGACATCCGCGACATGGTGCACGAGAAGGAGCGCCTCGGGCAGTGGATGCAGACGGTGCCGCCGCCGCCGGCGGTCGACTCCCACGCCGCCGAGCCGAAGGAGCTCGGAATGGCCCGCAAGGCGGTCGAGAAGGCAGCTACGGCAGCCGCCACTGCGGCCGCGGCGGCCGTCGACGAGTCGGCGTCCGGTGCCGCGGAGGACGGTGTAGGAGGGGGCGGCGGGCAATGACGCATGCGTACTTCCCGCCGACTGCGGTCGAGATCGTGTTTCTGCTGCTGTCCGTCATGGCGGCTGGCTCGGCGCTCCTCGTGGTGACCACCCGGCAGATCGTCCACGCCGCGCTGTGGCTCGTGGTCACACTGGGTGCCGTCGCCGGCTGCTTCCTGCTGCTGACCGCCGAGTTCGTCGCCTGGATGCAGGTGCTGATCTACGTCGGCGCCGTTGTCGTCCTGCTGCTGTTCGGGTTGATGCTCACCCGGGCGCCGATTGGCCGCTCCGACGACCTGACCGGACAGAACCGCTGGCTGGCAGCTGGGGTGGCTGTGGCAGCGGCCGGGGTGCTGACTGTGCTGCTGGTCGACGGGTTCAGCGACGCCTACGTCGACGTCCGTGAGATCGCGCCCGGGTCGGCGCGTGTCATCGGGGAGTCGATCTTCCGGTTCTGGGTTCTCCCGTTCGAGGCGCTGTCGGTCCTGCTGCTGGCGGCGCTCGTCGGAGCGATTGCGCTGTCCCGTTCCCGGCCGACATCGAAGTCTCAACAGAGGGAGGACTGACCGTGCACCTGGTCTACCCCCTCGTCCTGTCGGCGCTCCTGTTCGGCATCGGCATCTACGGCGTTCTCGCCCGGCGCAACGCAATCCTCGTTCTGATGTCGGTTGAGCTCATGCTCAACGCGGTCACCCTCAGCCTGATCACCTTCGACGCATGGCTTCAGGAGGACGCAAAGATCGGCCAGTCGCTGGCGGTGTTCGTCATCACGATCGCCGCAGCTGAGATCGGTCTCGGACTGGCCATCGTGCTGATGGTCTATCGCAGCCGCGGGACGATCGCGGTGGATGAGCTCACTACGCTGCGCGAGCGGTCGGGGCAGGACGCATGACTGCCCTGGTGATGGTGGGAGCGCCCCTTCTCGCGGCGGTGGTGGGCCTGCTCGTCGGCGGCCGATCCCGCCAGTCGGCCGCAGCAGCTGCCGTCATCGGCACGACGGCCGTGGTCGTGATCGCTGGAGTCCTGCTGGCCGACCGGCCGTGGTCCGACCCGCAGGTGGGCGACGGTCTGACCGGCCCCTGGCAGCCGCTCCCGTTCGCGACCATCGTCGACGGCCTGTCCGCCTCGGTGGCGCTGATGGTGGGTGTCGTCGCGCTGATGGTCCAGGTCTACTCGGTCGGCTACATGCGTGACGACGCCCGGTACGCCAGCTACTCGTCTTTCATCTCCTTGTTCACCGCCGCGATGCTCGCGGTGGTTGTTGCCGGTGACCTGCTGTTCCTGGTCGTTGGCTGGGAGGTCATGGGGCTGTGCTCCTACTTGCTGATCGGTCACTACTGGGAGCGCCCGGAGGCCAGGGCGGCCGCCGTCAAGGCGTTCCTGGTGACCAAGCTGGGGGACGTCGGCTTCATCCTCGGCGTGATCGTGCTTGCCGTGACCACCGGTTCCTTCATGATCCCGGTCGCGGTGGAGAGGGCAGCTGCGACCGACAGCACCGCAACGACGGTGGCGGTACTTCTGCTGTTCGTGGGCGTCATGGGCAAGTCTGCGCAGTTCCCACTGCACGCGTGGCTACCTGACGCTATGGCGGGACCATCGCCGGTCAGTGCCCTGATCCACGCGGCCACAATGGTTGCGGCGGGCGTGTACGTCGTCATCCGGCTCTACCCGGCCTTCTTCGTCTCGGGCGCAGCGATGGTGGTCATGGCCGTCGTCGGGTCGCTGACGATGCTGGGCGCAGCGCTTGCGGCGCTTGCGCAGGAGGACCTGAAGCGGGTCCTGGCCTGGTCGACGGTGAGCCAGCTCGCCTACATGGTGGCTGCGCTCGGGGTGGGGGGCCGAGAGGCGGCAACGTTCCACCTGCTCACCCACGCGTTCTTCAAGTCGCTGCTGTTCCTGGGCGCGGGTGTGGTGATCCACGCCGTGGGATCGAACCTGATGCGTGACATGGGTGGCCTGCGCCGGTCCCTACCAGTGACGTTCTGGACGATGACGATCGGGCTGTTCTCTTTGGCCGGGCTCCCGCCGTTGGCGGGCTGGTTCAGCAAGGAGTCCATCTTGGTGGCCGCTGAGCACGCTGCCGAGGGCGAGGCAGGGGTAGCGGCGTGGACCGGGTGGCTGGTCCTGGTGACCGCGGTGGTCACCGTCGCGGTGACGGCGGCCTACGTCGTCCGGGTCTGGGCGAGAGTGTTCCTCGGCGTGGCTCGTGGTGCAGCCGAGCCACAGCCGGCGCCGGGGCTGATGCGCTGGCCTCTGGTGGTGCTGGCGGTTCCCGCCGCGGGCCTGGGGTTCCTGGGGCTGAACGCGGGGTGGCTCCCGACGTGGACCTTCCCGACCATGACCGCGCCGCCGGGGGCAGTCGACGCAGTGACGGCGCTGCGCCCAGGACTGCTCACGGTCGTGATGTCACTGCTGGCTCTGGCGGTCGGTGGTGGTGCGGCCTGGGCGGCCTGGCGTCGCAGCCCGTCAGCCGACCCGGCAGACCGCCTCGGTGCGCTCCGGACCGTCTTCGAGGACGGGTTCGGTGTCGACACCGCCTACCGCGTTCTGGCGGTTACCCCGTTCGACTGGGCGGTCGGCGCGGTGGGCACCACCGACGACCGCGTCGTGGTGCCGGCAGTGCATGGAGTGGGCCGTCTGGCGCTGGACGCGGGTGACGAGGTGCAGAGCGCGCAGCGCGGCAACGTGCAGCGGTATCTCACGGCGGCGGCAGCGTTCGTCATTGCCGTCGTGGTGGTCGTCGTGGTGGCGGTGACGACGTGACCAGCTGGCACGACGTGCTCCTTCCGGCGCTCGTCCTCCTGCCGCTCGCCGGCGCGTTGGTCATGGCGCTCAGTGGTTCCCGCGCGGAGCGGTGGGCAGTCCCGTTTGCAGTCGCGGTGCAAGGAGCCGGACTGGTTCTGTCGCTCGTTCTGGTCGCGGAGTTCGACCGATCGCAGGCCTACGTCGTTCAGTTCGGTGTCGCGACGGAGTGGGTGCCACAGCTCGACCTGTGGGTTCGACTCGGGGTCGACGGCATCTCGCTGCCCTTGGTCGTGCTCACGTCACTGCTGGGGTTCCTCACTGCCCTGTACTCGCTCCGCCACCTGCCTCCCCCACGAAACGCCCGGTCCTTCATGGGCCTGCTGCTGCTGCTGCAGGTCGGGATGATCGGTACGTTCCTGGCGTTGGACCTGCTTCTGTTCTTCGTCTTCTTCGAAGTCGTCCTGATCCCGATGTGGTTCCTCATCGCGCAGTGGGGCTCCGGGGAGAAGCGACGGGCGGCGAACACGTTCATCTTGTTCACCGTCCTCGGTTCCGTCGTCATGCTCGTCGGTTTCCTGCTCATCTGGGCGCAGACCGGGACCACCGACATTGTGGAGCTGGTTGCGCGCGCTGGGGCTGGCATGAGCTCCGGCGTGCAGCTGGCAGTGGTGCTTCTCGTGGGTCTTGGCCTTCTGGTGAAGGCGCCCATGTGGCCTCTTCACTCGTGGCTCCCCGACGCGCACACGGCCGCGCCCACCGTCGGTTCGGTGCTTCTCGCCGGGGTGCTGCTGAAGATGGGCACCTACGGACTGGTGCGGGTCGCGGTTCCGGTGGTTCCCGAGGGTGCGCGGCAGGTGGCTCCGTACTTGGGGGCGTTCGCCGTGGTCGGAATCCTGTACGGCGCTTGGGCCAGCTATGGGCAGCGCGACCTGAAGCGCCTGATCGCGTTCTCGTCGGTAGGACACATGGGCTTCGTCCTGCTGGGGATCTCCACACTGAGCGTCGTGGGCATCAACGCCGCCCTGTTCGGCAACGTCGCCCACGGCTTGATCACCGGACTGCTCTTCTTCGTCGTCGGTGGTCTGAAGGACCGCTTCCACACCAGCGCGCTGGCTGAGCTGCCACGCGGCCTCTACGCGACGTTGCCGAGGATGGGGTTCCTCCTCGGGTTTGCGGCGGTCGCCAGCCTGGGCCTTCCGGGTCTGGCCGGGTTCTGGGGCGAGTTCCTCTCCCTGGTCGCCGCCTACCAGCCCGCGGTACCGGAGGTGACGTTCTTCCGGGTCCTCATGGTGCTCGCCGCACTGGGCACGGTGCTCACTGCCGCCTACTTCTTGAAGGTGCTGCGTCGTCTCGGACAGGGCCAGCCGACCGAGCGAACGGCGCCAGACCTGAGCCGGCTCGAGGCGGCGTCGTGGGTGCCGCTGGCCCTGCTGATCGTGGCCCTCGGCCTGTTCCCCGGAGTGCTGCTGTCGGTCACCGGGCCGGCGGTCAGCGAGGGTCCCGTTGCGCCGGTGTCGGCCCCGGGGGGTGAGGGATGAGCGTCGTGCAGTCGGTCGACTACGTCGCCCTCGCCCCGGTCCTGGTCCTGGCGCTGGGTGGGATCGGCGTTCTGCTGGTCGACCTGTTCGTCGACCGCGGTCCGACGCTTCCGGGCTGGCTCGCGTTCGCCGTCGTCGCCACGGCAGCCACGATGCTGCCGATGTCGGCTGGGCGCACCACGCTGTGTTCACCGGACTCCCCGCTGTCCTGCGGCTACACCACCGACGCCGCCGTGACCGTGGCGCTGCAGGGGATCGTTCTCGCGGCCACAGCCGTGGTGGTGCTGTTGGCGGTGAGCACTGTTGCCCAGCTTGGGCTGCCGGCGGGGGAGTTCCACTTCCTGCTGCTCGCATCGGCCTCGGGTGCGGTGGCGGTGGCCGGCGCCCGCGACCTGGTCTCCCTGATCGTCCTGCTGGAGCTGGTCTCGTTGCCGACCTTCGCACTGGTGGGTCTCCGGCGCGACGACCGCAAGGCCGGTGAGGCTGCGCTGAAGATGTTCCTGTTCTCGGTGACGTCGGTGGCGATCTCCCTCTACGGGGTTGCGCTGCTCTATGGCACGACGGGCACGGTCGACGTCTTGGCACTGTCGGGCTACTCCGAGGCGAATGACCCCACTCCGGTCGCCGCCGCCGGACTCGTGATGCTGCTGACGGTGTTCGCCTTCAAGGTGGCCGCCGTGCCCTTCCACGCGTGGGCGCCGGACACGTACGAGGGTGCGCCGGTCCCTGTTGCCGCCTACCTGTCGGTGGTGTCCAAGACGGCCGGCTTCGCCGGCCTGATCACGGTCCTCGCTGCGTTTGGGGCCTGGAGCGAGGTGTGGGCTCCGGTCATCGCGCTGCTGGCGGCGTTGACGATGCTGGTCGGGAACGTGGCTGCTCTCCGGCAGACCCGCGCGGTTCGCCTCTTGGCTTGGTCCTCCATCGCGCAGGCGGGCTACGTCCTGGTCCCGCTCGGCGCCGTCGTGGCTGGGTGGACGGGTGCGGACGGCGTGATCGAGGCGCTGGTCGCCTACCTGGCCGCATACGCGGCCATGAACCTCGGGGCCTTCTCGGTGGTCGCGGTTGTCGCGAGGCGCCGGCCCCGGGTGAAGCTGTCCGACTTCGACGGTTTGGCGTGGCGCTCGCCGTGGCTTGGCTTGTCGCTTGCCCTGTTCCTCGCCGCCCTCGCCGGCCTGCCCCCCGGCCTCATCGGGCTGTTCGTCAAGATCCGGGTGCTGGCCGTCCCGGTCGCGACGTCGGCCTGGTGGCTGGCTGGGGTCATGGCGGTGGCGACCGTGATCGGGCTGGCGTACTACCTGTCGTTCGCCGCCCGGCTCTTCCGTCGGCCACAGGAGTCCGGGCGTCCGGTGCTGGTGGCCCGCTCCTCTGCCGTGGCAGTCGGGCTGACCCTCATCGCCACCGTGGTGCTGTCCGTCGCCCCCGCGCTGGCGCTCGGCCTGGTGGACGGGCTCTGACCGAGTCGTTCCGAACGCCGGCTCGCAGGCGAATGCCCACCGTTCTCATGGCGATGTGGCGATGTGGGGCTCGCGCGTGTCGGGAATCGAAGGCTTCTCGTCGAATCGCCTTGTCCAGCCTGGTGCTGCCACCGGCAGTGTGTTGCACTGCTGTGTCGGGCGCACGGCTCGTCGCTGGCAGGCGGGCGGGGTGGCATGGGCTGGGAAGCGTCCGGCGAGGCATGGGGATCACGGGCCGCTGACTGGGCCTACCTGTTCGAGCCGTACTCGCGTCCGGCCAACCAGACCGTCTTCGACAGGTGCGGCGTCGGTCCCGAAACGTCGCTGCTCGACGTCGGCTGCGGCTCAGGTTTCGCTGTTCGCCTGGCAACGGACACCGGAGCCGCGGTGGCGGGCTTGGACGCATCGGCGTCGCTTCTCGACATCGCCCGGGCGCGGACCCCGGAGGCGGATCTCCGACTGGGTGACATGAACGCACTGCCCTGGGACGATGCGTCCTTCGATGTGGTGACCAGCTTCAACTCGATATGGGCCGACTGCGAGCCGGCAGCCGCAGAGGCGGCCCGCGTCCTTCGGACGGGCGGCATGTTCGGCATGACGTTCTGGGGCTCACCGAAGCGGGTGGGACTGCTGCCCTACTTTGTCACCATCGCGATGAACAGCCCTCAGTCACACGTCGAGGCCACCTTGGGCCAGGGCAACACCGGGCGCCCCGGTGTCGCCGAGGCCTTGGTCGAGTCGGCGGGGCTTCGCGTTGTTGAGCGTGGGGCCGTACAGGTCACGGCCGAGTTCCCGGACCTGGACACCTTCCTGAGGGCGGCGGTTGCCGCCGGCCCGTCGTTCCCCGCGATCGAGCAGGTGGGCGAACCGAAGTTCCGCGAGGCCCTCGGCCTCGCCTACGCCGATGCGGTCGTGCCCGGAATCGGGATGAGGATCGTCAGCGAGCTCGGATGGCTGAGTGCAGCCAAGTAGCTGTCAGCTGGCGCGGGTCTGCTCCCGGCGCCTTCCGTGCAGTGGAGGTCTGACCCGACAACGAGGAGCATCGCGTGGCAAAGCGAATCGTGAGCACGCCGAACGCCCCCGCCGGGCACGCTGGCTACAGCCAGGCGGTGGTGGCCGGAGGAATGGTCTACGTGTCCGGGATGGGTCCGATCGATCCTGTCTCGGGCTCGGTTGTCGGAACCACAATCCAGGAACAGACCGCGCAGTGCCTCCGAAACGTGCAGGCAACCCTGGAAGCCGCCGGGACCGCGATGTCGAACGTGGTGTGGGCCATCTGGTCGCTGCGCAATCCCGACGACTTCGACGGGTTCAATGAGGAGTGGGGGAGATGGTTCACGATCGAACCGCCGGCCCGCCACGGCGCGATGCTGCCACTTCCGGAGCGCCTCTCCGCGCTGCGTATCTCGATCGGGGTCATCGCCGCTGAGGCGTAAGGCCGGACCGACGGCCTCGATGTCCTGCCACCTTGGAATGACCGGCCAGGGCTAAGGCATCCGGTGAGTGGTCGCACCCATTCTGCTCGGCGCTTGGCAGGATGGGCGCCGTCGGATCACGCTCCCGTTCGGCGTGGCGGAGGGAGCCCGTGGCTGAGTACCCCCAGTTGCTGCACACTGTTCTCGATTCGACCACGCCGCGAGAACTCGCCGAGTTCTCTCGACACCTGCTCGGACTGAGGTACCGCCTCGGTGATGAACCGCCCGCCGACGGGGCTGCCGACAGTGCAGATTTGCTGGTCCTCGTGGACTCCGCTGGAATGCGAAGCCTGGCCTTCCAGCAGGTGGACCAACTCGCAAGAACTACCTGGCCCAGCCACGACGTCCCCATGCAGTTGCACCTCGACTTCACGGTCTCCAGACGAGCTGCTGTACGTGTTTGCGGGTCCGTCAGGGCACCCTTTCTGCATCTTCGTTGCGTAGAGCCCACTGCCCGCCACGGGTGTGCGACCGTTTCAGGGTTCCGGCTGCCAACCCCTTCAAGCGAGGTGTGACATGACCGAGAGTCGCCGCATTCCCCAGCGGTTGACCTTCGTGACGCTGGGCACAAGGGACATCGCTCGAGCCCGGGCGTTCTACGCCTCGTGGGGATGGCAAGAACGTGCCGACGCCAGTGATGAGTTCGCGCAGTTCGACATGGGTGGGGTCCGGTTCGCTCTGTATCAGCTCGACCTGCTGGGGGCGGAGGCCGCACCAGGTAGCGCGGCCCCACGTCCTGGCTGGAACGGCGTGACCCTGGCAATCAACGTCACCAGCCGGGTGGCCGTTGATGACGCGTGCCGCGCAGCCGTGGAAGCGGGTGCCCAGCCCGTAGGTGCTCCGGTCGAACGTGAGTGGGGTGGCTACTCCGCCTACGTGTGCGACCCGGAAGGACAGAGGTGGGAGATCGCCTGGCTCCCTGGCTTCGCCGGCGGCGACGACTCCGCGACGTAGGCGCGCCAACAGGAATGACCACCCGCCTCGCCGGATCGCCATGTCGTCCCCGGCGCCAGCATGGTCGCCCAGCGGCTACGACGTGTGGCTCCGCGTCGCTGTGGTGGCTGTCGCGGGTGCTCCCTATGCTGACGTCATGTCGTCGCCTGACTTCCCCTGGGAACCGCCTCTCGCCGGCAGCGAGACCGAACATCTCTTCGGCGCACTCGACCGGCTTCGCACGACGTTCCGATGGAAGGCCGACGGCCTCGACGACCAGGGACTTCGCGCAACCGTCGGCGCGTCCACTCTGACGATTGGTTCGCTACTCAAGCACCTAGCCTTTGTCGAGGCCTTCTACGCGCAGTTCAAGCTCGCGGGCCAAACGCCCGGCGCACCGTGGGAGACCGTCGACTGGGACGCCAGCCCGGGTTGGGACTTCACGTCCGCCGCCGCCGACACTGCCGAGGAGCTGTACGCGGTCTACGACGATGCCGTTGCGCGGGCCCGCACGATATTCGGGACCGCGTTGGCTGACGGCGGCCTGGATCAGCTAGTAGATGCCCACGATGACGCCGGCCGCCATGCGAGTTTGCGAAGACTGGTATTCGATCTCGTCGAGGAGTACGGCCGTCACGCGGGGCATGCCGATCTGCTGCGTGAGGCCGTCGACGGCCGGGTCGGCGAAGACCCACCGGCTGGCTGGCGGCCCGAGTCCGGCTCCTACCGGATGCCAGAGGGCTAAGCCCGGACGCAGACGTTGTCGTCGTCGACTGTGGACATCGTGACACTGGGACTATAGGAACGTGGCGTGCCCGCTCACTCCAGCGCCGACGCCGTCTTGGTCACTGGGGTGTACGGAGCTGGCAAGAGCACCGTGGTGGCTGACGTCGGTGCAGTGCTAGGTGGCCACGGTGTGCGCTACGGCCTGCTGGATGTCGACTGGCTGGGCTGGTTCGACGCCGGAGGAGATCGGTCGTCACATCAGCGAGTGGTTCTGGCCAATGTGGGGAGGGTGTGCACGTCGTTCTTGGACGAGGGGGTCCGGCGGTTGGCCTTGGCCTCGTCGATCCGCGACCAGACTCATCTGGACGAGGTCAGGCGAGCGGTGCCGGTGCCCCTTCGTGTGGTCCGGCTCGATGTCAGCGCCCAGATGGTGGCCGATCGGCTGTCGTCCGACCCGGCGGAAGAACGACGCAGCGACGATCTGCGGGTTGCCCGGCGATGGCTGGCCACTGGCCGGGGAGCCGGGTTGGAGGATCTGCTGGTACCAGGTGACCAGCCCGTTCGCGTGACCAGCGAGGCGATCTGCTCGTGGCTCGGCTGGATCTGAGGGTGGCACCGATGTTGCATGAGGCAGACCCGGTGGGACCGATAGTGCTGATCGGCCCCCTCGCAGTCGGCAAGACCACGGTGGGTACCCAGCTCGCTTCCCTGCTCTCGGTGCCCTTGTGCTCAGTGGACGAGGTGAGGTGGGCCTACTTCGACGAGATGGGCTACAACCGGCTGGTCGCCGAGCGCCTCTTCGCCGCGGGGAGAACGGTGGCGGAGAAGCTGGCGTACGGACAACCGTTCGAGGTGTACGCCATTGAGAGGATCATGGCGGCCCGGTCCTCCGGCGTGATCGACTTCGGAGCCAGCAACTCGGTGTACGAGGATGCCAGCCTCCTGTCCCGAGTGGAGGCGGCGCTGTCCGCGGCTCATGTCGTCTTGCTCGTGCCGTCGAAGGACCCGGCGAAGTCGGAGCAGGTGCTGGCCGAGCGGCTGGAGATGGTCATGCGCGCCAAGGGTGAGGTGGTGAGCGATGAACTGCTCGCGCTCAACTCGTACTTCATCCGGCACCCAGCCAATCGGTACTTGGCGGGGCAGGTCATCTACACCTCGGGGAGACCGCCGACGGCAATCGCACAGGAGCTCGCCCATTCTCTCCGGCGACGGTGAAGCGCCTGGCCGAACAGGTGGCTCCGTTTCGGGCATTCGAGAGCGAGGGTGGTGCCTTTGCGCCATCCTGTGGGTCTGCCGAGGGAGCGCCACATGATGCAGCCAGATCGGACGCGTCCGATCGTCCACCTGCCGGGCGAGGGTCGCGACATCGAGATGGGTGTCTTCGGAATGACCGTCAAAGCAGATGCCGACGACACGGCAGGATCGTTCTCGCTTCTGGAGGCCTCGGAGCCTCCAGGGTTCGGACCACCCCTCCACACCCACGAGGACGCCGGTGAGGCGTTCTATGTACTAGCCGGCGAGTATCTGATCTTCATTGAGGATCAGGAGTACCGGTGCCCCGCGGGATCCTTCGTGTTCATCCCTGCTGGCCAGGTTCACGGTTTCCGCGTGGGCAACGTCCCAAGCCGGAAACTCAATATCTACAGCCCCGCAGCGATGGTGGGCTACTTCGACGACCTCCAGCGTGCCGCTACAGCGCAGGCTCCGCTGGACGACGAATCGCTCGCGGCAATGGCCGCCCGACACAACATGCGGGTCCTGGGTCCCGTCCCTGACGGCTACAGCTGAGCGAATCGAAGTGCTGCCATCTGTGCCCTGCCTGAGCTTGCGCAGCACTTGGGGAGTGATACCGGGGCGACGAAAGCCCCCTAGGTACAGATACACCCCTTGGGGTCTCCAAGTGTGAACTGCAACGTCGCCCATCAAGGTCGGCCATGCTGAGCGGGTCGTAGAAGAAGTGTCAGGCGGTCGGAGGGGCTGTTGGGACAAAGGAGTCACGGGATGGCGCGGTACCTGATCTCGTTCGATGATGGCGCGATGACCTTCCCCGAGGAGGATCTGCCGGCCGTTGGCGAGGCCGCGCACGGGGTGGTCCGTGCGGCCCAGGAGGCGGGGGTGTGGATCTTCGGCGGCGGGGTGGAGAGTCAGCGGGCGAGCATCGTGGGCGCTGACGGGACGGTCACCGACGGCGCGTACCCGGAAACCAAGGCGGTGATCGGCGGGTTCGTGATCGTCGACGTGCCCTCGCGCGAGGATGCGCTGGAGTGGGCTGCCAAGTTCGCCGTCGCGTGCCGCTGTGCGCAGGAGGTCCGGGAGATCATGTTCGACCCACTTGTCTGATCGAACGAGACCGGCCCCGGCCAGAGCCAGACCGCCTTCAGCTGGTCCAAACTGACCGCCCCGCAGTGCCGTTCTGTGCGCACGCGACTGGCTCTCCAATTGGAGGGGCGTCCCTTCACCAGCCAACCTCACGCATCGCTGGGACATCCCTGACTCGTGGGTCCCGGAGCCGGCCAACATCCGGGACGATCGCTCGGGTGCCGGACAGCCCGGACTGCCCCCAGTTGGATTGGCTGCCGTCGCCTACCGAGCATGGACGGAGGCTGAGGTGGCTACGTGCGTTTGGATGACAGCACACAGAACTCGTTGCCTTCGGGATCTGCCAGCACGACCCAGGACTGCTGTCCCTGGCCGACGTCCGCGTGCCGAGCGCCGAGGCCCAGGAGGCGCGCGACTTCGGCCTGCTGGTCGTCGGGCCGGAAGTCCAAGTGAAGACGGTTCTTGCCGCCCTTCGCCTCTCCGACTGGTTCGAAGATCAGTCCGGGCAGCCGATCCGCCGCGGGTTGTATCTCGAACTCTTCCGGCGCGTCGTTCACCACGACCCATCCGAGGGCGTTAGCCCACCACCGGCCCAACATCACCGGGTCTGCGGCGTCCACGACCACTTGCTCCCATTCCAGGCCCATCCTGGGAATCTACGGCCGTCACGCCGCGAACGCACTACTGACCAGGCCCCCGAGGTACGTGGCCTGCCGGTGAGGCGCGCAAGATGTGCGGGTATGTGTTCCCCGTAGCTCGCGGAGCGCCCGGGCGGTGGGCGGGGAACCCCACAGGTCGCGAGGACATCTCCTGACTCGTGAGTCCCGGAAGTCCCCAATTTCCAGTGATACGGGGCACCCTTCGAAGCCGATCGGTGGTGGCACATCCGGGTCGGTGGACGAGTCGGGAGACTGGCGTACGGCGGACGCAGCGGCCGAGGAATGGGCTGTCAGGACCGCTGGGACGGCGACTGGGCGTGGACCGTGTCGTGGACGAGCATGAACCGCATCGACCAGAACCCAGGTCGTGGCTCGGGAAGCTCGTGCCGGGACCAGAAGAACCCCGCCAACGTGACGGCTGCGGCGGCGAGCCAAATGATCACCCCAACGGCCAGCACCCACGGCGTGTATCCCAACGACGTCACGATGAGGCCGGCAATGGCGACGGCCAGCCCGACGTACCCCACTCGAAGGGCCCAAACAGCGATCCTCCAGTGTCCGCTGTGGCGAAGTTCCGGCGGGTCGCCCATGACAGGGACTATTCCAGGGTTGGGCGGACGAGGGTCATGGGTCCTTCGGGACCCGGGCCAAGGAATGTCTGGCGTGCTTCCCTTGAGGGGCGTTGTATCGTTCGCGCCTGCCGACCCGGCCGTAGGTGATAGCCGCCAGATTCGGGTGCCACCCAGAGCGTCGGATGAATTCGAGAGGACACGTGTGGAAGAACCCAGAAGCACGCACATTCCGGTTACCTACGAGAACTGCGACCACATCGAGGGACCCTTCTACCACGGAACGAAATCCGCGCTCACGGTCGGAGAAGAGCTCCTGCCCGGTTACGGCTCCAACTTCCACGAAGGCAGGGTGTCGAACAACATCTACTTCACCGCGCTCGTGGACACCGCGGCATGGGGGGCGGAGCTGGCGACTGCTCGCGCGGGTACCGGAGAGCGGGGCTACATCTATGTCGTCAGGCCCACCGGCCCCTTCGAGGACGACCCCAACGTGACGAACAAGAAGTTCCCCGGCAACATCACACAGTCCTACCGCACCCGCCATCCGCTGCTGGTAGTCAGCGAGGTGGAGAAGTGGGAGGGGCACTCCCCGGAAGTGCTGAAGGGCATGCTCGATCGCTTGGCACTGCTCCGAGAGCAGGGTCTGGATGTCATCGAGGACTAGCGCAACTCGGATCTGGATCGGACCCGGTGCAGATGCGCCGTCATGTGTGCCTCGCCGGCCTCGTAGAGCACCTGGCGGGCGACCCCACACATCGCCCATCCGTCCCCTGACTCGCTTCTCCCCGGAACAGCCCGGCATCCGGCATTCGGTTTGCCTGGGCGGCGCGTGCGACAGTTGGCACCGATTGTTGACACGCCACCACTGTGCTGCCGCCACCGAGTGGCGGAGGTCGGCTGTGTTTCCGCATGTCGGGAGGTACTTGCGGCGTCGAGGAACGGGCGAGGTCGCCCAGTCGTCGTAGGTGGAGTAGGGGAAGGTGGCCGTTCTTGATGCAACCGGTTGACCGCTCGGCCGAACTGCTCTCTCGTCGGACCATGCTCACGATGCTCGGTCTCCTCGCAGTCGGGGCGGCGCCGGCCCTGGTGGGGTGTTCCCAGTCAGCGGCCCCGGGTGGAGGTGGACCAGCGGGGCCGATCAGGGTGTCCCAGGTCGACAGAGCCGTCGTCTCGCTGTCCGAAGCGCCCGACCTGCCCGAAGTTGTGGCGGGGATGGACGCGTTTGCCTCGCATCTGCACGCTCTTGCTGCCGCACCGTCAGCCAACTTCACCGTGTCGCCGCTGTCGATCGCGGTGGCCTTCGGGATGTTGCGCGCGGGAAGTCGCGGGGAGACTGCCACCCAGATCGACGCTGTGTTTGGTTTTCCGCCGAGCAACCGCGCCGAAGGTTCACCGCACCAGGCTCTGAACGCACTCACGGCGCACCTGGTGACCCCGCCACCGCCACCGAGCGAGCAGCCGGCCCCGACCCCCGTGGTCGCGGTCGCCAACGGGCTGTTCGTGGCTGACGGATTCGGACCTTCGGTCGAACAGCCATTCCTCGACCTGCTCGCTGCCCAGTACGGAGCGCACCCAGACAGTGTGGACTTCGGCTCCCCGGCAGCGACAGAGACCATCAACGCCTGGGTGACGAAGCAGACTCACGGCCGGATCAAGAGACTCTTCGACCAGCTCGACCCCAACACGCTGATGGTGCTCGCCAACGCCGTCTACCTCAAGGCCACCTGGGTCACCCAGTTCTCCGCCTCAGCCACCACAACCGGACTCTTCACAACCTCCGCCGGCTCGTCAGTGCAGGCACAGATGATGCGCCAGACGACCGAGCCAGTCCGGTACACCGAGAACGACCGGTGGCAACGGATCACCCTGCCGTACGTCGGCGACGAGCTGACCATGCGCGTCGTGCTCCCGCGAACCGTGGTGCGCGACCTGCCCGCCCTGAACGCTCTGTTGCCGGTCGCCACCGCCCCGGTAGCGGCCGACGCGACCCAAGCGGTGGACCTCACCCTGCCTCGCTGGGACACCGGCACGGACTTGGAGCTGCTGAGTGCGCTGAGCGCGCTGGGTCTCAGCAGTCTGGGTGACCTCACCGGTATTGCTCCCGGAGTGACGGTCAGCCAGGCAGTTCATCGCGCGAACATCACCGTCGACGAGGAAGGGTCCGAAGCTGCCGCCGTCACCGGTATCGGAATGCTTGTCTCAGGTCCCATCACCACGAAGACGATGGGAGTAGACCGGCCGTACGCCTGGGCAGTGGTCCACGAACCCACTCAAACGCCGGTCTTCGTCGGACACGTCGTCGACCCGACGGCATAGGGCAACCAGCGACCTCGTGTCAGGCACACCAGCATGGACACTCAATGAGGGCACACCGGACGGTCAGAGGACCTGCGCTGAAGTGCCGATATGTGCGCCCCCTCACAGAGCATCGGGGCGGCTAACCCCACACATCGTCAAGACATCCCCTGGCCCGGTCCCGGATCCGCGCAGTATCCGGCATGAGGCATCGCCGGTGGTCGGGCGGGATTTGGACGTGGCGATATTCCGGAGGGAACATCGTCGACCGAGCGATCGACGCAAAGCGCAGCTGACGCGCAGTCAGGGCCCCGCGGCGCACCCAGCCCCGCTTCGGCTGAATCACAGTTAGGGTCCCCGAACATGGACATGCTGAAGGGCGAGGAGATCGCCGAGGCCAAGCTGACCGACTGGCGCAAGCTGGCACAGGGACTGCATGCCCGCTACCTGGTCGACGACTTCGGCACCGGCGCACGGTTCGTCGCCACGGTAGGCGAGGCGGGCGACGCGCTCGGACACCACCCGAGCGTGGCGATCGGCGACGGGTACGTCGACCTCAAGCTGGTCAGCGCCGACGCCATCTACCGCGACGACGAGGGCACCGAACACGTCGTCGAATGGGTGACCCAGCAGGACGTCGACCTCGCGCGACGGATCACCGAGATCGCCGCCGAGCACAAGGTCGACGCCGACCCCGCCTCGGTCAGCGTCATCGAGCTCGGCCTCGACACGGCGCACTCCGCGACCATCGCCCCGGTGTGGGCCGCCCTGCTGACCGGGAACGCCGGAGCCCAGGGCCACGGGTCCCCCAGCGACGAGATCCGGGACGCCACGGGTCGGGTACCGAACCTGTGGTTCGGGGACGCCGACGAGCACGAGACCCCGCGTCAGCGGTTCCACGTCGAGGTCTATGTGGCGCCCGAGGTGGCCGAGCAACGAATCGCCGCGGCCGTCGCCGCGGGTGGGACGGTCGTCGATGACAGCGACGCGCCGTCGCTCACCGTGATCGCCGACCAGGACGGCAACACCGGAGTCGTATGCGTCGCCCAGTCCCCTGCGACGAAGAACTGAACCGCCGTCACGTGGGTCCGATTATCGGCGCACCTGACCGTCTTGTGTCGGGTCCGTGGGCATGGGCAGGCCTTCGGTCCCGGCGACCCGACAGGCCGGCTGGCCTGTCGGTGGAAGGCGTACCACGTCCGCGTCGAGGTCGCTGCTCGCAAGGCCAGCGGGCGGGAATAGTTGAAACGCCCGCGCGACGGGGAACCTGATGCCATGACGGGAAGCGACCTCTCGGACCTGGATGCCCTTCACTCCCTGGGGGATGATCCCGTGCCGGACATCGTGGTCCAGCTAGCCGGGGCGCGTCCCAAGGACCTCATCTGGCGCAGCGAACTTGGCGGTCTGACCTTCTGTGCCGGCGATACGTATGTGAAGTGGTATCCGCGGTCGGCCGGTGTTGATCTGGGGCGAGAGAAGGTGCGGCTCGAGTGGATCTCGAAGCGCCATCCGGCTCCGCGGGTGCTCGACTTCGGCGGGGACGAGGCGGCCCAGTGGCTTGTCACCGAGGCGCTGCCCGGCGAGCACGCTGTCGGAGACAACTGGCGCGCCCGTCGGCCGGAGGCGATCCGGGCCATCGCCGTGGGCCTTCGATCTATTCATTCGATCCCCACCGATGATTTCCCAGCCGGCTGGACATCGGAGGTCTGGGTCGGTCGCACGCCTCCATCGATCGGCCCCCGCCCCCCAGTGGATGAGCCGGTGGTTGTCCACGGGGACGCGTGTGCACCCAACACGCTGATCTCGTCCTCCGGGGAGTGGACGGGCAACGTCGACTTCGGTGACTTGGCGGTGGGCGACCGATGGGCGGACCTGGCCATCGCCTCCTTGAGCCTCGACTGGAACTTCGGTGAAGGCCATCAAGGTGAGTTCTTCGAGTCCTACGGAATCGAACCGGACGAGGAACGGATCGCCTACTACCGCAAGCTGTGGGAGCTGGAGTCGTAACTCGCCCTCAGTGCGTGGCCGTGATCAGTCCAAGGGCGCAGCGGCCAGCCACGGCTCGATGTCGAGAGCCGGATAGCGCCGGGTCAGGCTGTCTAGCGTCTCGGGTGTCCAGAGGGAATGCCCCGGAGGCGGGAAGCCGAGAAGGACCAACTGGTGTGGGGTTGCGGGGGAGGCCTTGGGATGGCGCCTGTGCCTGTTTGGTGGCCGTCGCTCGTTGTATGACCGTTTCGCCGGTCCTAGCGTCGTTGACCCGGTCGCGACGAAGCGCCTGGCGGACGATGAGCGTCGGCGGGCGAACCCTGGCGCCTTGCGGCCGACTGACCTGTTGTACGCAAGGTCAGCCTCGGGCGAATGTCGGCATGAGGAGCACCGGGGCTTGCCGACTCGGTCTGCTCGGCGCCCTTGGGTGACGGGTCACCGCCGACGACCTGGGCATACACCAGTCGTCCGGTCCGCTGGTCTCAAGAGCGTCCCGGTCGGAAGTGGCTGAAGTCCGGTGGCACGGCCCGAGCTGAAACCGGGTGTCACGGCAGGCCCAACCCGAACCGACGTGTCGTTGTCGGCGCCCCGCCCTCGCGGAGCGCCTGGGCGGGGCGCCTGGGCCGGCAAACCCACACATCGTTAAGGCATCCCCTGGCTCGTGGTCCCGGGGCCGCCAAATATCCGGCATTCGCGCTCATTGATCCGTCACACTGGCGGCCCGCTCGGGATCGGCGCCCACTGACCGTCGCGGGGAGTTAGCGCCCGGCGTTGGAAGGATAGACGTCCTTGTCAGGATCAGCGGGCTCGTTCAGAGCACGAGGGGCTTGACCGGGGCGGCGATGAGCGCCGGGTCGTTCTTCCAGTCGACGCCGGGGACGTCGATGAACAGCTCGACCTCGTTGCCGTCGGGGTCGGCGATGTAGAGGCTGTGCGTCACCGTGTGGTCGCTGGAACCGAGGATCGTAACGTCGTTCTCCTGCAGTGTGGCGAGTGCCTCGCGCAGCTCGTCGTCGCTGTCGCCGACCTTGAGGCCGAAGTGGTACAGACCCACGCGTCGGCCGTGCGGGATCGCAGTGGCGTCCTTGCCGACCTCGATGAGCAGCAGCTCGTGGTGGGTGCGGTTGGACGGCGCGTTGAAGGCGGCGGCCGGAAACGGCAGCGGTTCGTCGTCGTCTCCGCCGAGGATCGGTCGCCAGCCCAGGACGTCGCGGTAGAAGTGCACCGACGCCTTGAGGTCGCGCACGTAGAGAACCAGGTGCCCGAGTTCCTTGATCTCCACCGCAAGTCTCCTTCGCCTCGCACGACTCGTGGGTTGTGACTCTATAGCTGCGACGCGCCGAGCCATTGGGCCGCTACGCCCCCGCCAACTTCCGAATCTCCGCCTTCTCCTCCACCGACAACCTGACCATCCCAACCTCCCGACGACACGACCCCCAAACAACGAGGGTGTTGCATCGACCGGTTGAGATCACCGGCAGTATGCGCGGCCTCCGGCGGCGCTCATGCCGATGAGCGGGAGGACTCGCCGTTGCCAGGCCGATGCCCGGTGTTCGCTCTGGTGTGACCGAGTCGGATTCGCCTGTTGCCGTTCGTAGGGTAGGCGACGCGGGCCATTGGGTCCCCGGAGGAGAAGGAGTGGTCATGGCCGAGTACCTCATCTACTTCAACCAGCAGTGGGTGGGCGACCACACCGAGGAGTGGTTCCGCGCGCGCGGACCGCTCGCCGAGGCGGTGGTGGACGAGATCAAGGCTGCTGGCGCGTACCTCTTCGCCGGTGGGCTGGAGCAGGACGGCCCGGTCTACAGCGCCGACACCACCAGCGGCACCTTGGTGATCACCAACGGACCGTTCGTGGAGACCAAGGAGATCTTGGGCGGGTTTACCGTGGTGGACGTGGCTGATGACGAGGCTGCCACGATGTGGGCGGGAAAGATCGCGGAGGCCTGCGGCTGGCCCCAGGAGGTTCGCCGCTTCGGGCACCTTGAGGCCGACTGACTACAACGTCGAGCGCGGTGCCATCCAACGCCGAGGAGCGCGATCGGCAGCTGCCGATAGGGGACGTCGGGTGCACAGCCACTCCGGCATTCGCGTTCGGTGGCCCCGGAAGATGCCGCCCGATATCGTCCGGGCGACTTCTTCCACTTCGCAACTGCTTGGGAGCACTTGGTGTCGGACACCACTTGCCATATGTCGATCGCGCTTGACGGGTTCGTCGCTGGGCCGGATCAGAGCCGGGAGGAGCCCCTGGGAAAGCGGGGGCGGGAGCTGCATGGCTGGCATATCGGCGACCCGCGTGCCAACGACGCGGACAAGGTCGCGAACGAGTGGCTCATGCGCCCCCGAGGTGCGTATGTAATGGGCAGGAACATGTTCGGCCCGATTCGCGGGGACTGGGACGAGGCCTGGTCTGGTTGGTGGGGCCCCGAGCCGCCGTACCACGCGCCCGTCTTCGTATTGACCCATCACCGCCAAGATTCGATTCAGATGGACGGAGGGACGACGTTCCACTTCGTCACAGAGGGCTTCGCCGCGGCCTACTCCGCAGCGCGTGAGGCGGCTGGCGGCAACGGAGTGGACATCGCCGGTGGAGCCTCGACCGTCCGACAGGCGTTGATCGCCGGCGTGATCGATGAACTCACCCTCGACATCGCGCCCGTCCTGCTCGGTTCGGGCGAGCGCATCTTCGACGGGGTGGCGTCCTTCGGCTTTGAGCCCGCCGAGGTGCTGCACTCACCATTGACCACCCACATCCGCTACCGCCGCACCACCTGAGTCCGCGACCCGCCGCCCTCAGCCCAGCAGGACGGGTGTTCCCTCTGGGGATTGGCGGGGCGAAGCCGAAGTGCCGATCTGGATCGCCTGCTGACGAGCGACCGGCCCGTCGCGTTCGGCTGATGTGACTCATGAGATTGACTGGCAATGGTTACCTTCAGCCTGAGACGAATTGGGAGGCCCCATGCGGCTGCTGCTGACGTCGGGCGGAGTCACGAACCCAAGCATCCACTCAGCGCTCGTGCAGCTTCTCGGCAAGCCGATCACCGAGTGCCACGCCCTCTGCATCCCCACCGGGCAATGGGGCCACCCGATGTGTGGTCCGACCTCGGTGCGGGGCTTCGTGGCCGCCGATCCCGGATGGGACCACCTGTCAGGCCTGGGCTGGGCATCGCTCGGAGTCCTCGAGTTGACCGCGCTTCCCACCATCGGGGCGGAGCGATGGGTTCCCTGGGTTCGGGAGGCCGACGCACTCCTGGTCGACGGTGGTGACGCGACGTACCTGTGCCATTGGATGAAGGAGTCCGGCCTCGCCGAGCTACTGCCGTCGCTACTCGACACGGTCTGGGTGGGTGTGAGCGCCGGCAGCATGGTGATGACACCCCGGATCGGAACGGACTTCGTGGAGTGGCCAGCAGCCCTGGACGACCGCACCTTGGGAGTCGTCGACTTCTCGATCTTCCCGCACCTGGACGCCTTCCCGGAGAACAGTCAGGCCGACGCAGAGCGCTGGGCCGCCGACATCGGTATCCCGGCTTATGCCATCGACGAACAGACGGCCATCAGGGTCGTCGACGGTTCCTCCGACGTGGTCTCCGAAGGGCACTGGACGCGGTTCGGGGACACGCCGACCTAACAGTCATGCATGAACGAGCGCCGAGGGACCGGCCCTCTAGCAGGGCGGACCCACCGCTGGGTGCCGCCAGGATCAGGTCGTCTCTTCAGTCCGAGCCCGAACAGAGGTGCCGTTATGTGCGCTCCTACCACACGGAGCTTGGGGGCGGGGCCACCGGGGCGGCGAACCCCACACATCATTAAGACACCCCCTGGGCCCCCGTCCCGTTTGCTCGCAATATCCGGCAGTATGCGCGGCTGGCACTGGCAAAGTGTGCGCGTGACTGGGCACCGCTTCGCCGACCGACTGGCCACCGCAACCTACGCCGACAAGGGGGACGGCAAGGCATGGGCCGTTGGGTCTACAGGCCGTGCGCGGGTCCGGTCCGTGGCTCGCTCGCTCCGGGCCCGGGCCGGGCTCCGCTCCAGCCTGTGGTCAGGCTTTGAACTCCATCGAGTCGATGATCGGCTGGACCTGGGCTCGGTAGTCCTTGGCGCTGTGTTGCTTGTCCACGTTGGTGATCTCCAGGGTCACGTTGCCGTCGTTCCAGCCCAAGATGACCAACCGGACGTCTTGCCCCTTGCCTACGACGTGATGCACCTGGGAGACACCGTCGCCGATGATGAGTGGTACCGCTGCGTACCCGTCGAAGGTGCACGGTTCCTCTTTCGGCTTGGCGGATAGGTCGACTTGGAGTCCGCGGAGTCCGCCGACGGACACCTTCTTGGGCGTGGAAACGATGAGCCCGGGCACGGACTGGTACCAGGCGACCAACTCCTTGGGCTTGATGCCGACGCCCTTCTGTGAGGTTTCCTTGCAGGCGATCGCAGCCGCGTAGACGTTGGTGTATATGCCGAAGTAGCTGCCGCCGAGAGCATTGTCCGGCTGGGGGTCTTTCACGTCCTCGAGCAGGAAGTTGCCCGGTAGGTCCTCCAGGTTGGTCCACCCCGCTGGAACGGTGTAGGTCAGCTGCGGCGCGAAGGTGGTGGTCTGGTACTCGCCCGGTTCGAGCGTCCCGAGGCAACTGCCGCCATGAGGATTCGGGCAGTTGGGCACGTCGACAGCAGCTGGGCTCGGCGATTGCGTGGTGGGGGCCGCCGCCGGTGAGGCGGGTGCGGCGTTGTCACTGGCGCTGGACGTGCAGCCGGCGACTGCCAGCACCGATGCGGCTGCGGTGGTGATCAGCAGAGTTTTGTTCATGGTTACTCCCGGTACGGCGCGTAGGGGGAGGGTCCGACCCCCAGACCCATCGCTTGTTCGGCAGCGGCGGCCTGCGCCTCCGCTGACTCCCACTCGGCGATCTCGATGACGCCGTCAGGGTTGTCCAGCACCTCATACACCGAGCTGCCGATAAATCCGGGGGTTGTCGGCTGATGTGTCGCTGAGATGCTCGCGAGCAGACTCATGAGTTCCGCGCGTGCACCCGGCTCGGCCTGGAACTCGACAACGACCTTGATCGCCACAGAACCCTCCATCAAGGACTGGTCGAGCCCTGACGACCCGACGGCCTCTCGCGCAGGCTACAACTGGGCCGGTGCAGACCGCATGGCTGCGCGAACAGACGTGCCGTTCTGCCTCGATTCTGGACAGACGGCTCTGCATTCGTGCCCGCCCGACAGACGCACTCGGTCTCAGGGCTGGCGGTCAGTCACGTATCCGATCCACAAGTGCCGCGACGAGTCGTTCGATGAGGTCGTAGGGGATCGCCTGGCGGTAGGGGAAGCGAACGGTGTCTGTGGCGGCACGGTAGGGCGCGAGATCGCGCTCGAGCTCGCCGTCGAGGGTCGGGATCGGATAGAGGCCGAGGTGCTTCTTCCACGCCCCTAGGTAGACCAGGTACTGCCCGTCGATCGCGAAGCACGGCATCTGGTAGCGCAGCGTCTCGTGGATCCCAGGTGCTGCACGTTGGATGATCTGCCGAACTTCCTGAGCGATCGTGTGCGCATCGCCTTCCAGGCTCGCCATGTACTCGTCTACGGCGTCGGAGGTCCTCTCCATGCCCGCAGGCTACGTGTCCGGACCCCGGGCGACGCGCAGATGTGCCGTTATGCCCCGCGCCTTCGCGGAGCGCCTGGGCGATGCCCCGAGGCGGTGCACCGGGGCGGGTAACGCCACACATCGTGAAGACATCCCCTGGCTCGTCGTCCCGGATCCGCCCAAGATCCGGCATTAGGCTGCTCAACTGCACCGACGCGGGCGGAGCAGTCGGAGCACCAGGTGAGCGGCACCAAGACGGTCGGTAGCTGCGTCCCGCTCTGTGATGTCTCTGCGGTTAGGCAGCCGGTCAGCGCCCCTGGCCGCAGTGGCCGGCCAGCAGGGGCCAGCGCGACTGCGGCTCGATGCCGTCAGACTTGGCGTGGCCGTCGAGAACTCGTCGGCCACGCGGCCGACATGCTGACACTCCGTCATCCGGCTACCCGAGTAGTACCGGTAGGACTCTCCCCCCGCTCGGCTGGAGCCGTCATACGTTCCGGCTCAGCGCTTCAATGCGCTTTCGCTCGCCGGCGGAGAGGCCCGACAATGGCGGGGTGGCAGACCAACCACCGGACCTAGGCCAGCTGTACGCCTCCGACGCGGCGCGGCTGGTCCGGTCTTTGCGCCCGATCTGCCGAGAGCAGGCGGACGACGTCGTCCAGGAGGCTTATGCGATCGCCGCGCGCCGTTGGTCCGACGTCGCCAGGTGCGACGAGCCTCTGGCGTGGATCACGATGGTGGCGACGCGCTTGGCCTGGCGCACGACACAGCGCGAGGCGCGGCGAGTGCCTCGGGAGGCCGAAGCGGAGGCCGGGCGTCAGACGTACAGCTTCCTGAGCCCTGTCGACGACGACCTTCTACGCGCGATCGCGGCGTTGCCGACGAGGCACGCCGCCGCGGTGAAGCTCCACTACCTCGCGGACCTCCCGGTCGCGCAGGTGGCCCGAGAGCTGGGAGTCCCCGAGGCCACTGTGAAGACGTGGCTGCGGCGGGCTCGGATCGCACTGGCGTCGCGGCTCGGGGATATGTCGGGTCGCTGGGTCAGCGAGGAGCTGGTCGGGCCGGATTGGTGCGCAGCGTGGATGCGCGAGCACCGTTTCAGCGACCAGACCGAAGCGATCCTGGAACACATGCCGCGCGGCAAGACCCGCTGGGTGCTCGAGGTGGCCAACGGAGCCTTCTGGTTCGGCACCGCCGCAGGCGAGCATTTCGACAACGGCGCGCACCAGCTGATCGGGACCGTGCTCACACATCACCAGGTGCCAGATCCACCGAGTGACACCTCGTACGACGTGCATCGCGACGGCGACCGTCTGCGGCTGCGCTTGCGCGAGACCTCCGTGCCTGACGTTGGAGGAGTGGCCGCTCGGATCCACGAGGAGCTCATCCATCAGCTCCCGCTCTCCTACACCGGCCGCATCTCGTCCGTGAGGGCGTGAAACCTCGGCGCTGGGTCGTGCCTCAAACCAGGTAGGGCGTGCGCCCACTGGGGCGCGCACCACCATGGAGGGCGACGCGATGGTTCGACGACTCAGGCTGTTGGCGTGTGCGGCGGCGGCGACGGCGGCCGTCGTGGTCGGGTGCTCTTCGGGAGGCTCCGTCGCGCCCACGAGTCCGGGCTCGCCAAGCGGGAATTCATCACCCGCGCAGTCGGGCTCCTCCGGCGGGGTTGTACCAACCGGGGCACTGCTCGTGTACCAGTGGCAAGGATCTCAGGGTGGAGACAGCGTGACCTTCGCGGGCAACGACGGGAGTGGATCTCGCGACGTGCTCCCCGAAGGGGTGGCTCAGGGCTTCCACCCCGACTGGTCCCCCGACGGTACGAGGGTCGTCTTCGCCGACCAGAAGTCCGGCCTGTGGGTCATGGCGCCCGACGGTACTGCAGCGAAGCGCGTGCACGACTGCTCGGACTGCGACTACCCGGCGTGGTCTCCAGACGGCCTCAGCATCCTGTTCACGCAGTACGTACCCGGTCGCGACGGACCGCCTAAGTCCTCCTCGATCGAGGTCCTCGACCTGCAGTCGGGGACGATGAGCCAGGTCGTCCAGGACTCCTCGCCTCGCTTGGTCGACGTCGCGAGGTGGTCACCGGATGGCAAGCAGCTCGTCTACGGCATTGACCGCTTCGACGCCAACGGGGACGAGACCGGGTCCGCGATCGCCGTCGTTGCGCTGGCAGGCGGCAAGCCCACGGTGCTCACCGACTACAAGGACTACGCCTACTACCCGGACTGGAGTCCCGACGGATCCGCGATCGTCTACAGCGTCGAGACCGTCCAGTACGCCGCCGACCAGCCGGACTGGGCCGACACCTGGGACCTGTGGACCGTGGCCCCGGACGGCTCCGAGGGGCGCCAGCTGACGTCGGTCGACCGGGGCGTGCACGTGTGGCAGCCCAGCTGGGCGCCCGATGGGACCGCGATCTACGCGACGCAGGACTCAGCGACCGGCCGCGAAGCGGTCCGGGTCGAGCTCGACGGGAGGGTGGGGCCGGGCCTGACTGGCGCGACGCACGTCCGGCTGCAGCCCACCAGATAGCTCCGACCAGCGGGCCTCCCCAGAACTGCTACGACGTGAGTGTCCATTAACGGAGATCATTTCCTCTGACGAGCCGGCGGTCGACCGAACCGAAGTGCCGCTATGTGCGCCTCGCCCTCACACAGCGTCTGGGCGGTGCACGCAGGCCGGCAACCCCACACATCGTTAAGACACCCCCTGGCTCCGGTCCCGGATCCGCGCGATATCCGGCATTCTGAATCGCGTGGGGGCTATCCAGGTCAAGAGGACCATCGGACCGGTGATCGTCGCTCTGGTGCTGAGTGCGTCGGTGAGCGGATGCGGCGGCGGGCAGTCGGTTACGACGCAGGGGAGCGCCACCCTGCTCGTCCATGACGGCTCCCTGCTGCCCCGAGGAGGCGTAGATGCGCTGATCGCCGGCACGCTGACCGTGAAGAACGGATGCGTCGGCCTGGCATCTCCAGATGCACCGGACCGGGTGGTCGCGGCGATCTGGCCCAGCGGCACTGAGCTCGTGGACGACGACCCGCTCTCGGTGCGCCTGCCGTCCGGCGCGCTGGTCGCCGAGGGGCAGACGGTGAAGGGCACAGGTGGCTACTCCCGGCCCGACTCAGCCGATGTCACCCTCGACCTCCCAGAAGAGTGCGACCTCAACGCCGACGAGATCGCGGTGTTTAACCCAGACGACAACCCGAGCGTCGTGGACTGAGCACCACCCGTCCACCGCGGACCGAAGTGCCGTTCTCGATCGCCTTCCTGGGGGTCGACCGGCATTCGGACCTGCTTTGTCGGGCAGGATGACCCGCCGGACCGCCGCTGAGGTGACGACCCGCGCATAGGTGCGATCCGGCTTTCCTGTGGGGGCCGCAGGGGCATGATCGAGTTTGTCCGTGCGTGTCGGTTTCGAGGGAGCTGCCCATGCTGGTTGCTCAGTTGTCGAGGTTTGGCAGAGCTGACGAGGTGATCGAGCTTGTCGAGCGGCCCGATCCGGGTGGGCCGGGTGCCGGTGAGGTGCTGATCGAGGCGGAGCTGTTCCCGATCAATCCCGCTGACCTGGAGAACTTGGCAGGGAACTACGGCGCGACGCCCCCAGCCCTTCCGATGGTCGTGGGCACAGAAGGAGTCGGGGTTGTGGCGATGGTCGGCCCGGGCGTGACACACGTGGAAGCCGGGGATCGGGTGTTGCTGCCCGGTCCCGGCGCCTGGCGGGAACGTGTGGTCTGCAACGCCGCCTCCGTGTTTGCCTTGCCCAGCGGAGTCGACCCTCGCCAACTCGCCATGCTGAGGGTCAACCCGCCCACCGCCTATCTGTTGCTCCACCATTTCGTCGCTCCAGAGCCCGGTCATTGGGTGGTGCAGAACGCCGCAAACTCCGGAGTCGGGCGCCTGGTCACCGAGCTCGCCCGCGAGATCGGCATGAAGAGCATCAACGTGGTCCGCAGGCCGCAACTCATCGAGCCGCTAAGTGCTGGCGGGGCCGACGTAGTGGTCCTCGATGGTCCAGAACTTGCTGCTCGCGTCCGCGATGTGATCGGCGACGGAGTCGTGCCGCTCGCCCTCGACGCGGTTGGTGGGGCGGCTACCCAGAGCCTGGCGCATTGCTTGACCGATGGTGGCACCGTGGTGAACTACGGCATCCTGAGTGGCCAGTCGTCGATGATCGACGGCCGCGAGTTGATCTTCCGGGGCGTGACCTTGACCGGCTTCTGGCTGCGCCGCTGGTTCGCGGAGACGCCGCCGGATGAGATCGCGACGTTGTATCGGATGCTCGCGTCAATGCTCGCCGAGGGTGCCCTGTCCGTAGAGGTCGAGGAGGTCTACCCACTGAGCAGAATCAAGGAGGCCGTGGCGCACGCAGCACGCGGGGGACGTTCGGGCAAGATCCTGGTCTCGTGCGGCCCCGACTGAATGAGCCACCGAGCGAACCGAGGTGCCGTTATGTGCGCCTCGCCCTCACACAGCGCTGGGCGGTGCACCGGGGCGGGTAACCCCACGCTCCTCACCTGTCTCGCCAGCGGCGGCCGGCCGACGGAGGCTCGTGATCGTCCCGGGTTATCGAGCGCCCCAGTCAATGCCCGACAGCGCCGGGCTGCGGCGCTGCATGTCTGTCCTGAGCCACGTGCAGACATCCGGGGATAGCAGTGAGCCGCCGTCAAAGGTCCCTCGGGGATCGCGGCTTGGCTGACTGACAAGGAACGTCCACCCTTCCCTGCCGGTGGGTGCCGGCCTACAGTTCGAGACATGTACCGGAGCGATGGCCGTCGACCGCGCCTGCCCGGGTACGACTGCTGCGATGACTGCGCTGACTAAGGGCAAGCAGATGCGCCGCGCCCTTCTTCTCGCAGGAGTCTCATGTCCCAGGCACGAACAAACCACGCCTTCCTGATCGCAGCTGCCGCTTCTTGGGGCTTGGGCACGGTCCTCAGCAAGTACGCACTTGGCGGCTACGACGCGACCGTGCTTCTTCCGTTTCAGTTGCTGGTCAGCGTTCTCCTGCTCCTGGGGTTTGTCTCGGTCTCGAAGACCAGCCTGCGTGGGATGCACCAGCCGGCTCGCATCGCGTGGCTCGGCGTACTCAACCCGGGAGTCGCCTACGCGCTCGGGCTGCTGGGGCTAGCGCGGATCGACGCCTCAGTCTCGGTGATCATCTGGGCCACGGAACCGGTCCTGATCGTGCTGATGGCATTCATCTTCCTACGCGAGACCATCGCGGGATATGCGGTCGTCTGCCTGGCAGGGGCAATGCTGGGGGTGACCCTGATTGTTGGGGGCCCTGCTAGCGCAACCTCGCTCGCGGGCGTCCTTCTGACATTCGCGGCCGTCTTCGCGTGTGCGCTGTACTCGATTCTGTTGCGCCGCATGCACCTGGCCGACGGGACGCTCAGCGTTGTGTTCGTCCAGCAGGTGGCAGCACTGACGTTCGCCGTGGCAGTGGCGGCCGTTGACGGTGCCATCCGTCTGCCTTGGCACACTCCCACTGCTGGACAGACGCTGAGCGCCATTCTGGGCGGAGGCCTCTACTACGGCGTCGCCTTCCTCTTCTACGTCGCGGGACTTCGACGCACATCGGCGGCACACGCCGGCATGTTCCTCACGTTGGTACCGGTGTTCGGACTCATCTTCAGTGGGCTGCTTCTGGGCGAGAAGCTAGGTGCTCGGCAGGCCCTGGGTGCGGTGCTCGTGATCGGGGCCATGGGAGCGCTCGGCGTCTTTGAGGGGCGCCGCATCCCCGACGCAGCGCCCAGATCGAGCGATCGGATCGGTCACGAACCCTAGGGTCGCGCCGGGAGCGCTGATGGTGGCCGTGACGCCAGGTCCGAGCGAGGGCGGTCTTCCTGGCCGGTTCCCATTGGCACTTGGAGCCGTCGACGGGTTATAACCAAGGGATGCAGCGCAACTACTTCAACGGGCTGAAGACGGCCGTCCTCCTCGGCGGGCTGTCCGCCCTCATCCTGGGCATCGGCGCGTGGCTCGGTGGCAGCACCGGCCTGGTCATCGCGCTCGTGATCGCGTTGGCGATGAACGGGTACTCCTACTGGAACTCGGGCAAGCTCGCGCTGCGCGCCATGCACGCGCGACCGGTGACCGAGGCCGAGCAGCCCACGATGTACCGGGTGGTCCAGAACCTCGCCGTGGGGCAGAACCAGCCGATGCCTGCTCTGTACATCTCGCCGACGATGGCCCCCAACGCCTTTGCCACCGGTCGCAACCCGCAGAACGCAGCGGTCTGCTGCACGGAGGGCATCCTGCAGCTGCTCGACGACCGTGAGCTGAAGGGCGTGCTGGCTCACGAGCTCGCGCACGTCTACAACCGCGACATCCTCATCGCGTCGGTGGCGGCCACACTCGCCTCGGTGATCGTCTTCGTGGCCAACTTCGCGTGGCTGATCCCCATGGGTGGACGCGGCGGAGGACGTGGCAACCCGCTGGGGGCCCTGCTGCTCATGATCCTCGGGCCGGTGGCGGCCGGGCTGCTGCAGTTCGCGATCAGCCGCTCGCGGGAGTACCAGGCCGACCAGACGGGGGCCACGATCACGGGCGACCCGATGGCGCTGGCGAGCGCCCTGCGCAAGCTGGAGCAGGGCACGCAGGCCGCCCCGCTCGCGCCGTCACCCGAGCTGGAGACCGCGAGCGCGTTGATGATCGCCAACCCGTTCCGGGTCGGCGGGATGGCGAACCTGTTCTCCACGCACCCCCCGATCTCCGACCGGGTGGCGAGGCTCGAGGAGATGGCCGGCTACCGCTGATCCGAATGGGGCGAAGTCAGCGCCGTCTGGCCCGCTCCGACGCCCAACGCAGCGGGCGGGTCACCCGCCACGAGTGGCTGGCGGTCAGCTCGGTCTCCCGGCGTCGGGCCGCGGCCAGCTCGTGTTCCGCGCGCTCGGCACGGTGACGCTCGGCCGTGGCGGCCCGGTGCACCACGCCGTAGCGGCGGTTGCGGCCGCGTACGTCGTTGAGCCAGTCCAGGTCGACGGGACGCCCGTGCTTCTGCGGGGCAGTTGTCGGGTAGTCCCAGGCTTCGAAGTCGTCGGAGTACAGCGACGCGAGCAGCTCGACGGCGGCCGGGTCGACCAGGTCGGCGCGGTACGAGACCACGTTCTCGTTCACATGGGGCATCGGCTCGACGTCGACGCCGTGCTCCCGAAGCTGGGCCTCGACGAGCCGCAGACCCGCGGCGAGCTGTTCCTGGCGGAGCACCAGGGTCTGTCCCGCCGCCGGGCGGGCGAGCAGTCGGGCTTGCGGCCAGAAGTGGACGTCAATGTCGCTCCATGAGTCGCCGCCCACGACGTGGCCGGCGAGAGCGGTGACGAAGTCGGTGAACAGATCGCGAATCTGCTCCTCCGACTCGACACTGTCCGGCAGGGCGGCGAATCCCGACGGCAGCCGCTCGACGTAGTACGGCTCGGCGGTCAGGTACTTGCCGGCCCAGGCCGAGAACGCACGGGTGACCGGGTGGCGTACTGGCTGGACGGTGACCACGTCCGTGGCGGTCAGGGCGTCCTCCCGCTCCACGTCGGACAGTCGGTCCCAGGTGAACCGCAGGTCCACCGCGCCGTCCCAGACCGCTTGGAACGGAGCGGACTCACCCCACAGGCTCTCCTGGGTGGCGGCAGCGACGTCCACGCCGTGGGCCTCCAGAAGCCACCAGCGCAGGCTCGTGCCGGCCGCCTTGGGGTTGCCTGCGACGAACAGTCGGCTCTGCGGGAAGAACAGCGATGTCCGCAGCGAGTGCTCGACAAACGGGTCGGGAGGCGGCGGCATCGCGGCGGGCTCGGTCGACTACCGGTAGTTGACGAACTGCAGGGCGACGTCGAGGTCCTTGCCCTTGAGCAGCGCGATCACTGCCTGAAGGTCGTCCCGCTTCTTGCTCGACACCCGCAGCTCGTCGCCCTGGATCTGGGCCTTGACGCCCTTGGGGCCTTCGTCGCGGATCATCTTGCCGATCTTCTTGGCGTTCTCCTGCGAGATTCCCTGCGTCAGCGTCGCAGCGATCCGGTACTCCTTGCCGCTGGACTGCGGCTCGCCGGCGTCCAGGTGCTTCAACGACACCTTGCGCTTGACCAGCTTGTCCTGGAACAGGTCGAGCACTGCCTTGGCCCGCTCCTCGGAGTTGGCTCGGATCTCCACGCCCATTTCGCCTTGCCAGGCGATCGACGCCCCGGTGTTCTTGAAGTCGAACCGCTGCGAGATCTCCTTCGCGGCCTGGTTGAGGGCGTTGTCCACTTCCTGCCGGTCGACGTTGCTCACGATGTCGAACGAGGAGTCGGCCATGAGGTCCTCCGGGTGGGGGGCTGGGGGCAGTTGCGCTGCGCTATCCTGCCAACCGCCGTCATGGCAATCCAGGCAGGTTGCCCGAGTGGCCAAAGGGAGCGGACTGTAAATCCGTCGGCTCAGCCTACGTTGGTTCGAATCCAACACCTGCCACCCCTCGGACCCCCGGCCTGGTGCCGGGGGTCCGGCGCGTTCCGGCCGCAGACGGCAGGGGCTCCGCCCCAGCCGACCGATTACCTGGTCCGGATGCCTGCTGTGTACCCTTGCGGGGCTTGTCACGAGCGCGCCCCAATAGCTCAGACGGCAGAGCGTCTCCATGGTAAGGAGAAGGTCTACGGTTCGATTCCGTATTGGGGCTCTGGGGGCCGGTGTCCCCGGCCGTCGTCGAGGCGGTCGGAGCCCGGTTCGGCAGGCGGAGTAGCTCAGCCTGGCAGAGCAAGCGGCTCATAATCGCTGTGTCGCCGGTTCAAATCCGGCCTCCGCTACCACCTCGACGTCCGACCAGAACGACCCGCAGTAACGACCAGCAGTACCAACGAGCAGGGAGCACCCGGTGGCCAAGAACGACGTTCGCCCGAAGATCACCATGGCGTGCGCTGACTGCAAGCACCGCAACTACATCACGCGCAAGAACCGCCGCAACGACCCCGACCGGATCGCGCTGCAGAAGTTCTGCCCGAACTGCGGCAAGCACACCGAGCACCGCGAGACCCGCTGACCCAGCCGGTCGCGCGTGAGCGCGGTCGGCGGTTCCGAGCGACGAAGGGCGGTTCATGGGCGTCCTGGACGGACGGGTTGCACTGGTCACCGGCGCGGGTCGGGGGATCGGGCGCGCCACCGCCCGGCGGCTGGCCGCGGATGGTGCCCTGCTCGCGCTGAACGACCTTGACCCGGAGCCGCTCGCGGAGACTGCCGCCGCGGTCGCCGAGGCAGGAGGGCGCGCGGCTACCCACGTCGGCTCGACGTCGGATCCATCGGTCGCCGGGGCCCTCGTGGCCACCGCCATTGAGCACTTCGGGCGGCTGGACATCGTGGTCAACAACGCCGGGACCACCCGCGACCGGATGTTCCACCGGATGGACCTGGCCGGCCTCGAATCCGTGCTGGACGCCAACCTGCGGACCGCGTGGAACACCACCCAGGCAGCGCTGCCCTTCCTGCGCGACGTCGCCAAGGCCGAGATCGAGCGCGACGGTGCCCCCTCCCACCACCGGAAGGTCATCTTCACCGCGTCGGTCGCCGCGCTGACCGGCAACCCGGGGCAGGCGAACTACACCGCCGCCAAGGGTGCGCTGATCGCGCTGACCAAGACCCTGGCACAGGAGCTGGGACCGTTCGGCATCAACGTGAACGCCGTGGCCCCAGGCTTCGTGGAGACGCGGCTGACCGCCCCCAAGTCCGAGACCGACCCGCTCGGCATCCCCGAGGAGATCCGTCGGTCAATCCGCGGGATGATCGCGCTGGGGCGGTTCGGCCAGCCGGAGGATGTCGCCAACGTGCACGCGTTCCTCGCCTCGCCCGACAGCGACTTCGTCTCCGGGGTGACCATCCCGGTCACCGGCGGCCAGTTCGGAGGGATGGGGTAGATGGCACTGAACCTGGAGAAGGTGGGCGCCGCCTACCCCCCGGCCACATACGAGGTGGGGCGGGAGAAGATCCGCGAGTTTGCCGACGCGATCGGCGACCCCAACCCGGCCTACCGCGACGCCCAAGCCGCCCGCGCCCTCGGCCATGCCGACGTGGTGGCGCCGCCGACGTTCGCCGTGGTCGTCACCCGGGAGCCGCAGAAGGCGGTGATCGACGACCCTGAGCTGGGGCTGGACTTCTCCCGCGTGGTGCACGGCGACCAGAAGTTCCTGCTGCACCGGCCCATCACGGCCGGGGACATGCTCAGTGTGGTTGCCACGGTCGACTCGGCCCGCACGGTCGCCGGCAACGACATTCTCGCCATCCGGTCGGACGTCTCCGGGGCCGACGGCGAGCCCGTGGCCACCGTGCGCGCCACGCTGGTCGCCCGTGCCGTCGAGTCGGAGGGCTGACCGGTGGCCGCTGCCGTAGCGCACGCCGACGTCGCTGTGGGTACCGAGCTCCCCCCGGCGTCCTTCCCGGTCACCCGCGCTGACCTCGTCCGGTACGCGGGCGCGTCCGGCGACTTCAACGTCATCCACTGGAACCAGCGGGTCGCGCAGTCGGTCGGCCTGCCCGACGTCATCGCCCACGGGATGCTCACGATGGCGATGGCTGCCCGCGTGGTCACCGACTGGGTCGCGGACCCGGCCGCCGTCCTGGAGTACAGCGTGCGGTTCACCCGGCCGGTGCCGGTTCCCGACGACGCCGTCGGGGCCCTGCTGGACGTGTCCGCGAAGGTCACCGAGCTGCTGGACGACCGGCGGGCCCGGGTGGAGCTGACAGCCACCTGCGCCGGCGACAAGGTGCTGGGGATGGCGCGGGTGCTGGTGCAGCTGTCGTGACGGAACCCCCGAGCGAGGTCGTGGAGCTGGCGGACCGTCGGTCCGAAGCGAGGGCGGCGCGCGACTTCGCCTCCGCCGACGTGCTCCGGGACGAGATCGCGAACCTCGGCTGGGTCGTGGCCGACGTGCCGGACGGCTACACATTGGCTCCGCGGCCGCCGTTCGACGTGCTCCGGGGGCTGGCCGACCTGCCGGACCGGTCAGCCGAGCCGGACACGCGTCGCTGCTCGGTCGGGCTGCTCGTCGAGGGCTGGCCGGAGGACCTGGTGCGGTGCGTGGCGGCGCTCCTGGCCCACGCGCCGCCCGACGTCGTCGTGATCGGGCTGGACCTGGGTGACGTCGACGGGGCGGGGCGGGCGCTGCACGACCTGGCAACTGAGCACCCGGGACGGGTCGAGGAGTGGCACGTGGCCGCTACCCCCCAGCAGGCTGGCTGGGGGCCGGCGCGCCAGGCGTTGATGCGGCTGGACACTGCGGCGACCCACGTCCTCATGGACCCGTCCAGCGTGCTCGATGGCGACGCCGTCACACCGCTGCTCGAGGCGCTGGCCGAGCCCGGGGTCGTCGCCGCCGGGTGGCGCGGCACCAACGTGGACCTGGACGACAACTGGCGGTCCTTCGTGGATGCCGGCACCGGGGAGGTGGATGCGCTGCTCGGCTACCTCATGGCGGTGCGGCGGGACGCGCTGCTCGCGGTCGGCGGCCCCCACCCCAAGGCGCGCTTCTACCGCAACGCGGACATGGAGCTGTCGCTCGCGCTGCGCGAGGCTGGCGGGCGGCTCGTCGTGCCGGCCGGGGAGCTGCCGGTCCACCAGGAACGGCACCGCGGGTACCACGACTCGGACCCGACCTACCGGGACCGGGAGTCGCGCCGGACCTACGACCGGCTGCTGCAGCGGTTCCGTGGCCACGACGAGCTGCTCGCCCCGCGGACCTAGGGCGCGGGAGGTGACTGAACGTCGCGAGGTTCCGCTCGCAGACCTGACCACCCTGCGCGTCGGCGGGCCGGCCCGGCGTCTGGTGGACGTGACCGAGCCGGCGGAGCTGACGGCGCTGCTGGCCGAGGCGGCCGCTGACGGGGAGCCGGTACTCGTTCTCGGGGGCGGGTCGAACCTCGTCGTCGGGGACGCCGGCTTCCCGGGGACGGTGCTCCGGGTGGCCTGGCGGGGCGTTGACGTGGCGGCGTCCGCCGACGGTGAGGTACGGCTCCGGCTGGCTGCGGGCGAGACGTGGGACGCCGTCGTGTCGCGGGCGGTCGGCGAGGGCTGGGCGGGCATCGAGGCGCTGTCGGGGATCCCGGGGCTCGTCGGGGCGACGCCGATCCAGAACGTCGGCGCCTACGGCCAGGAGGTGGCCGACACGATGGTGTCGGTCGACGCTCTGGACCGCGGCAGCGGCCTGCGGGTCACGCTGCCGGCCGACACGTGCGGGTTCGGCTACCGCACCAGCCGGTTCAAGCAGGAACCGGACCGGTTCGTCGTGGTGTCGGTCGAGCTGCGGCTGCGGACGGCAGCGGCGGGCACGCCGATTCGCTACGCCGAGCTGGCCCGGGTGCTCGGCGTCGAACAGGGTGCGTCGGCTCCGCTGCCGGCCGTGCGGGAGGCGGTTCTCGAGCTCCGCCGGTCGAAGGGGATGGTGCTGGACCCGGCCGACCACGACACGTGGAGCGCCGGCTCGTTCTTCACCAACCCGGTGCTGTCAGCCGCCGCCGCGGACCTGCTGCCCGCAGAGGCGCCTCGCTGGGGGCAGGATGACGGGCGGGTCAAGACCTCGGCGGCGTGGCTGATCGAGCGGTCCGGGATGGGACGGGGCTGGGGCGGCGGGCTGACGGGGGGTCGGGCCACGTTGTCGACCAAGCACCCGCTGGCCGTGACCAACCGGGGCGGCGCGACGACGTCGGACGTCGTCACCCTGGCGCAGGCCGTCCAGGCGGCGGTCCACGCCCACTTCGCCATCCACCTGACCCCCGAACCCACCCTCCTCCCCCCGCTCTGACCCCCACCCCCTCCCAGCTCTGACCCCCACCCCCTCCCAGCTCTGACCGCCCTCCCCGGCGCCGAGCCTCACCACCCCCTCCCCGGCACATTGACGCACTGCCCCGGACCTAGCGGCGTTTCCCCGCACGATGACGATCAGCGCCGGGGGAGGCGTGCCGCAGTGTGCGTTGTTTCGCCGCTAGAGGCGGTGCAGTGCGTCAATGCGCCTAAGGGGTGGTGGGGGCGGCGGGGGTGGTGAGCCAGGCGTCGATGTCGGCGAGAAGCTGGTCTTGGAGTGGGGCGGGGGCCATCGAGCCACGGACCGACATCCGCGCCAGCTCGGCCAGCTCGGCGTCGTCGAAGCCGTGCACGTCTCGCGCCACGCGGTACTGGTCGACGAGTCGGGAGCCGAACAGCAGCGGGTCGTCCGCGCCCAAGGCGATCGGCACCCCCGCGTCGAACAGCTGACGGAGCGGTACGTCCGCCGCCTGCTCGTAGACGCCCATCCCGATGTTCGACCCCGGGCACACCTCCAGCGTCACGCCGTGCGACGCCAGCTCCGCGACGACCTCCGGGTCCTCGACGCTGCGGACGCCGTGTCCAATGCGCGTCGCGGCCAGCGACGCCAAGGCGGAGCGCACGCTGGGGGCGCCGGCGAGCTCGCCGGCGTGCGGTACGGAGGCCAGGCCGGCCTCGCGGGCGATCCGGAAGGCCCGGGCGAAGTCCTCGGGGGGGCCGTGCCGCTCGTCGTTGGCCAGGCCGAAGCCGACGACGCCGTCGTCCACGTATCGGGCGGCCAGCCGGGCGAGCGTCCGGGCGTCCAACGGGTGACGCGTCCGGTTGGCCCCGACGATCACCCCGATACCGACGCCGGAGGCCAGACTGGCCGTTCGCGCGGCGTCCAGCACGATCTCCAGGGTCGCCGTCAGCCCGTCGAACTGGGCGGCGTAACCAGAGGGGTCGATCTGGATCTCGAGCCAGCGCGACCCGTCGGCCACCTCGTCCTCAGCCACCTCGTGGACCAGCCGACGCAGGTCAGCCGGCTCCCGCAGCACGGACCTGGCGACGTCGTACAGCCGCTGGAATCGGAACCAGCCGCGCTCGTCGGTGGCGTGAAGGTGTGGGAGCCGCTCCAACCGGAGCGGCTCCGGAAGGTGGACACCGTGCGCCTGCGCCAGCTCAATCAGCGTGCGGTGACGCATGGCGCCGGTGAAGTGCAGGTGCAGGTGGGACTTGGGCAGTGTCTGAAGGTCCCGACCGGTGGGCGTCACGGCTGGAGATCTTGCCAGGCGGGCGCGCCGGGGGGCGCCGGACCGGAGAGGGGACCAAAGGCCCGGGGGAGCGAGGACCAGATGCCCTGGGGGGTATACGGTGGAGCACCTACTGTGGTCCCCAGGACATCCCCCACGGATTCCGGTCCTGGTGGGAGCACAGCGACTGGGAGGGCTGCATGAAGCGCCTGCTCGTACTCGGCGGCGGAACCGCCGGCACCATGGTCGTCAACAAGCTGCGTCCCCGGCTGCCACGCGACGAGTGGCAGATCACCGTGGTCGACCAGCGCGACGTCCACTACTACCAGCCGGGCTATCTGTTCATCCCGTTCGGCGCCTACCGGCCGGATGAGGTGGTCAAGCCCACCAAGCGGTTCATCCCCGAGGGCGTCGACCTCCTGCACGGCGAGATCGACCGTGTCGTCGCTGACGAGAACAAGGTCGTCCTGGCCGACGGCACAGAGCTCTTGTATGACCAGCTGGTGATCGCCAGCGGGACCACGCCGCGGCCGGCCGAGACTCCTGGCATGGACGAGGGCGAGTGGGGCAAGAGCATCCACGAGTTCTACACGTTCGAGGGTGCCACCGCGCTCGGCGAGAAGCTGAAGACGTGGGAGGGCGGCCGGCTGGTCGTCCACATCGTCGACATGCCCATCAAGTGCCCGGTAGCTCCGCTGGAGTTCACGTTCCTCGCCGACTCCTTCTTCCGTGAGCACGGGATCCGCGACCAGGTGGAGATCGTGTACGTCACCCCCCTCCCGGGTGCGTTCACCAAGCCGATCGCGTCCCGGTACCTCGGCGGGATGCTCGATGAGCGCAAGGTCGAGCTCGAGTCCGACTTCATGGTTGAGCGCATCGACCCTGAGGCGAAGACCGTCGTCTCATACGACGAGCGCGAGGTCCCGTTCGACCTCCTGGTGACCATCCCGCTCAACATGGGCGCCGACTTCGTCGCCCGGTCCGGCCTGGGCGACGATCTCAACTACGTCAAGGTGGACAAGGAGACCTTCCTGTCGACCCAGCACGACAACATCTTCGCCATCGGGGACGCGTCGAACATCCCGGCCTCCAAGGCGGGTTCGGTCGCCCACTTCGCCGTCGACATCTTCGCCCACAACTTCGTGCGTCACATCGACGGACTGGCGATGGATCAGAGGTTCGACGGCCACGCCAACTGCTTCATCGAGTCTGGCGACGGCAAGGGCATGCTCATCGACTTCAACTACGACACCGAGCCCATGCCTGGCAAGTACCCGCTCCCGGGCATCGGTCCATTCAGCCTGCTCAAGGAGACCGAGCTCAACCACTGGGGCAAGCTCATGTTCCGCTGGATCTACTGGAACGTGCTGCTCCCGGGCAAGGAGCTTCCGCTTCCGGCCCTGATGTCCATGGCCGGCAAAGAGATTCCCGAGGACACGGAGTCATGACCACCGTCACGACTTCGGTGACGACCGACGAGCGGCTCGACATCCTCACCGCCCAGATTCAGGTCATGGCGGACGAGCTTCGTCGCGAGCGCGAGCAGCGCGAGCGGTGGGGGGAGCTCGTGCAGGACATGGCTCCGGTCACGTCGGAGGCGTTCGCTGCGGTGAGCCGCGAGCTCGAGGACCTCAGCGACGACGTCACCGTCGAGGACCTGGCCCGCTTCGGACGCACGATGGCGCGTGCCCTCCCGACGATGGAAGCCCTTCTCGCCCAGCTCCAGTCGCTCAGCGACCTGAGCAGCGAGGTCATCCCGCTGGCGACGCCGGCCATGGCCACGCTCACCGCCACGCTCCAGGACTTCGACGACAAGGGCTACTTCGCGTTCGCCCGCAGCGGCGCCGGGATTGTCGACCGCGTCGTGACGTCGTTCACGGAGGAGGACGTCGAGGCGCTCGGCGACAACGTCGTCTTGATCCTCAACACGGTCAAAGAGATGACGCAGCCGGAGGTCATGACTCTCCTGCAGCGCACCGCCGTCACCGTGCAGGAGGTCGAGGACGAACACGTCGAACCGCCGTCGCTGCTGGCGCTGTTCAAGCAGATGCGCGACCCGCAGACCCGCCGCGGCCTCGGCCGCGCACTGACCATGCTTCGCTCGGTCGGCGAGGACAAGCCTGCCGACTCGCACTCACCCCACGAAGGAAGGTAAGCACGATGCCAGTCACCACGATCAACGGCCGCGACATCCACGTCGACGACGAGGGCTTCATGACCGAGTACGCCGAGTGGGATGAGGACCTGGCGAAGGTCCTCGCCGCAAACATCGCCATCGACCTGACCGATGACCACTGGAAGGTCATCAAGTTCGTCCGGGAGGACTACCAGGCGCAGGGCGAGACGCCCACCATTCGCCGGGTCTCTACCGCCGGCGGGGTCGACACCAAGAAGCTGTTCACCCTGTTCCCCAAGAAGCCCGCAAAGAAGATGTCGTACATCGCGGGTGTCCCGAAGCCCCACGGCTGCGTGTGAGCGCGACCAATCCTGAGGAGAAGACACGATGACCACGCAGACCGACACCCCCCTGATCCCCTCGTTTGACGACGAGGAGACCGACCGCAAGCTCGCCATCATCTGCAGCAAGGGCAACCTCGACATGGCCTACCCGGCACTCGTGCTGGGCAACGCCGCTCTCGGCGAGGGCATTGAGACGCACCTGTTCTTCACGTTCTGGGGCTTCGACATGATCACCAAGTCCCGGATGCACGACCTGAAGTTCAGCCCGGTCGGCAACACCGCCATGCACATGCCCATCGGTGATGTCCGGGTGCCGCAGGCGCTCGCGCCCGTCCCCGGCATGCAGGCCATGGCGACCAAGATGATGAAGCAGCAGCTCGTCGACCTCGGGATTCCCGAGGTTCCTGACTTCCTCGAGCAGATCGTGGCGTCCGGCGGCCACCTGTGGGCCTGCCGGATGTCCGCGGACATGAACAAGCTGACCGAGGAGGACCTCTACGACGGAGTCGAGGCGATCATCAACGCCTCGGACTTCATCGAGATGACCGACGGCGCCCAGCTGCTGTTCATCTAGCCCGCAAGCTCCGTCCAGCGGCTGACGACTGGCAGCCGGTGGGCGGGCCGCGGCCCCGGTCGCCCTCCGTGGGGGAGCCCTGCGACCGGGGTCGCACTCTGCCACGGTGCACTCGGCGACGAAAGGTGTCCTGCGGGTGCACACTCGGCGACGAAAGGTGTCCGGCGAGTGCGCACTCGGCGGTAGGGGTCAGGTGGACTCGGCGAGGAGCGCCGCGAGGCGGCCGACGCCCTCGGCGATGTCGTCGTCGCCCAGCGCGTACGACATCCGCAGGTAGCCGGGCGTGCCGAAGGCCTCACCGGGGACCACTGCCACCTCGGCCTCGTCCAGCACGAGGTCGGCGAGCTCGGCCGACGACGTAGGCGTGCGGCCCCGGATGGTGCGCCCGAGGACCCCCTTCACCGACGGGTAGGCGTAGAAGGCCCCTTGTGGCTCCGGGCACGTCACACCGTCGATGGCGTTCAGCATGGCCACGATGGCCCGTCGGCGCCGGTCGAACGCCACCCGCATGTCAGCCACCGCGTCCAACGAGCCGGTCACCGCGGTCAGCGCTGCCACCTGGGAGACGTTGCTCACGTTCGACGTGGCGTGGGACTGCAGGTTGGCGGCACCCTTGACCACGGCCTTGGGGCCGATCATCCAACCGACCCGCCAGCCGGTCATGGCGAACGTCTTGGCCACGCCGTTCACCACGATGCACCGCTCGGCGGCCTCCGGCACCAGAACCGGGAGTGACGAGAACTGAGCTTCCCCGTAGACGAGGTGCTCGTAGATCTCGTCGGTGAGAACCCACAGCCCGTGCTCCGCGGCCCAGCGCCCGATGGCGGCGACCTGGTCCGGCGGGTAGACGGCCCCCGTCGGGTTCGACGGTGAGACGAAGATCAGCATCGTGGTGCGCGGTGTCCGGGCGGCCTCGAGCTGCTCGACGGTCGCGAGGTACCCACTGGACTCGTCGGTGACCACGGGCACCGGCACCCCGCCGAAGATCCGGA
Source organism: uncultured Actinomycetota bacterium (assembly GCA_963848085.1). Lineage (GTDB taxonomy): Bacteria > Actinomycetota > Actinomycetes > JAHEKZ01 > JAHEKZ01 > CAWKCE01. The sequence continues at coordinate 181,087 of CAWKCE010000005.1, read as the reverse complement.
CCACCTCCGGGTAGGTGACCCAGTACGGCGCCTGGATGATGACCTCGTCGCCGGGGTCCACCAGTGCGGCGACGGCGTTGAAGATGGCGTGTTTGCCGCCGTTGGTGACCAGGACCTGGTCGGCGCCGACGGCCAGCCCGGAGTCGCGCAGCGTCTTGGCCGCAATCGCCTCCCGAAGCGCCGGGATCCCCGCGGCGGGTGTGTAGCGGTGCCAGCGGGGGTCGTGGGCAGCGGCCGCGGCGGCCTCCACGATGTACCCCGGGGTCGGGAAGTCGGGCTCGCCGGCGCCGAAGCCGATGACCGGGCGCCCGGCGGCCTGCAGCGCCTTGGCCTTGGCGTCGACCGCCAGGGTGGCGGACTCGGCGATCCCGGCGACGCGGGCGGACAGGCTGGGGGGCGATGACATGTCTGGCATCCTGCCAAACCGGGCGGCGGCGTCGCGCCCGGGTTTCCGGTCGGGGCCGGCCACGGTTCGACGCCCGGCGGACCCACCCCGTACACTCCGACGACGGTGGCTTCGAACCACCCGACTCGGCATGCCCGCCCCGGGCCCGCGGGGTCGGGACTCGGGGCAGCCACAGGGCAGTAGCTCAACTGGCAGAGTCCCGGTCTCCAAAACCGGTGGTTGGGGGTTCGAGTCCCTCCTGCCCTGCGTCCGCGACGACGCCCGGCCGGGTGAAGTCGACGATCGGGTCACCAGGCCCACGACACAGATCGGGTGAGGCCATGACCGAGCCGCGGGGCTCCACCGCGACGCCGGAGCACGGCCGTCCCGATTCGGGTCGAAAGGGCCCGATCGCCAGGATCGGGCTGTTCTACCGCCAGGTCGTGGCCGAGCTGCGCAAGGTCGTCTGGCCGACCCGGAGCGAACTGATCACCTACACCACGGTGGTCATCATCTTCGTGGGGCTGTTCGCTGGTGCTGTCCTGCTGTTCGACCTCGGCGTCGCCCGCGTCGTGTCCTGGGTCTTCGGCGGCTGACCGCCCGACCCCCCGTCCACTTGGGAGATCAACACCGTGTCCGACACCGAACCCGGCAGCGCCGCAGCCGAGGCCACCACAGTCGACGTGACTGACGTCGAGGTCGTCGTGGCTGACGACGGCGCCGCGGATGCCGTCGCGGACGCTGACGCCACCGTGGCCGACGACGGCGCTGCGACCGAGGGTGGGGCCACCGTGGCCGACGACGGCGACGTCACCGAGGGTGAGGCTCCCGAGGCACCGGCCGCGGAGGCCGACACCACCGAGTCCGACGAGGACGACGAGGACGAAGAGGACCCGCGCGGCGAGTTCCGCGACCATCTGCTGACGCTGCCGGGCGACTGGTACGTCGTGCACTCCTACGCCGGATATGAGAACCGGGTGAAGCACAACCTGGAGACCCGGCGGTCGTCGCTGAACCTGGAGGACTGGATCCACGATGTCCAGGTGCCCCAGGAGGAGGTCGTCGAGATCAAGTCCGGGCAGCGCAAGCACATCAAGCGCAACAAGTTCCCCGGATACGTCCTGGTCCGCATGGACCTCACCGACGAGTCCTGGTCCGCGGTCCGGCACACCCCCGGTGTGACCGGTTTCGTGGGTCACGCCCACCAGCCGACCCCGCTGACCACCGACGAGGTGCTCACCATCTTGTTCACCGAGCCGGAGCGGGCCAAGACCCCGGGGGTCACCGCACCCGGCGAGGTCCAGATCGTGGACTTCGAGGTGGGGGAGTCGGTCACCGTCATCGACGGCGCCTTCGCCACGCTGCCCGCAAGCATCAACGAGATCAACGCCGACCAGCAGAAGCTGAAGGTCCTGGTCTCCATCTTCGGCCGGGAGACCCCGGTCGAGCTCTCGTTCGACCAAGTCCAGAAGCTCTGACGCGTCGCCGGCCAGGTCGACGCCGCCCTACCAACGAAGGACCCGAACCGAAATGCCCCCCAAGTCCAAGAAGGTCGCCGGCCTGATCAAGCTCCAGATCCAGGCGGGCGCGGCCAACCCAGCCCCGCCGGTGGGACCGGCCCTCGGCCAGCACGGCGTGAACATCATGGAGTTCTGCAAGGCGTACAACGCTGCGACCGAGTCGCAGCGCGGCAACGTCATCCCGGTGGAGATCACGGTCTACGAGGACCGTTCCTTCACCTTCATCACCAAGACGCCGCCGGCGGCGAAGCTGATCCTCAAGGCCGCGGGCCTGGACAAGGGCTCGGGCGAGCCGCACAAGGTCAAGGTCGGCTCGCTCAGCCGGGACCAGGTGCGCTCGATCGCCGAGCAGAAGATGGCTGACCTCAATGCCAACGACCTCGACGCGGCGGAGAAGATCATCGCCGGTACTGCTCGGTCGATGGGCGTCACCGTCCGCGACTGACCAGCACGACCAAGCACCACCCCGCGGCCGACGGCCGCACGTGGGAGGGCCGGCGCGGCCCGCACACCACGACTGACCGCAGGCACGATGACCAAGGAGTCAGAAGATGCAGCGCAGCAAGAGCTACCGAGCCGGCGCCGAGAAGATCTCGCCGGACACCATGTACGCCCCCATGGAGGCAGTGCGCCTGGCCAAGGAGACCTCCCCGATGAAGGTCCCGGCGACCGTCGAGGTCTCGATGCGCCTCGGTGTCGACCCCCGGAAGGCGGACCAGATGGTCCGCGGAACGGTGAATCTTCCCCACGGCACCGGAAAGACCGCCCGGGTGCTGGTGTTCGCCACCGGCGAGAAGGCGGACGAGGCGCGGGCCGCCGGGGCCGACCTGGTGGGCTCCGACGACCTGATCGAGAAGGTCGCTGGCGGGTTCACCGACTTCGACTCCGCGGTTGCCACGCCGGACCTCATGGGCAAGGTCGGTCGCCTGGGCAAGGTGCTCGGCCCGCGTGGCCTGATGCCCAACCCCAAGACCGGCACCGTGACCATGGACGTCACCAAGGCGGTCGAGGACATCAAGGGCGGCAAGATCGAGTTCCGGGTCGACCGGCACTCGAACCTGCACCTGGTGATCGGCAAGACGTCCTTCGACGACGTGCAGCTGGCGGAGAACTACGCCGCGGTGCTCGACGAGGTCCTCCGGTTGAAGCCGTCGTCGGCCAAGGGCCGCTACATCAAGCGGATCGTCATGTCGACGACGATGGGTCCCGGAATCCCGCTGGACCCGAACCGGGCACGCAAGCTGTCCGTCGACGACGAGGGCTGACCTCGTCGTCTCCGGCTGACGTCGGTCGTTTTGACCGGTCCGGTGGTGGGCGCGTACCCTCGCCAACGACCGAAGACCGCTGGTCGCTGCCCACCCGGGCAGCCGAAGGCCCCGGATGTGGGCGACCCGCGCAGGTGAGTGAGCAGTCCGCGGCAAGTCACGCCGCGAGCCGCCCCGCGCTCCTGCGTCGGGGCGTGTTTCGTCTCCGGGTCGGTTGACCAGTACCTGTGGACGAAGGAGAACGATGGCGCGGGAGACCAGAGTGGCTGCCGTCGCGGAGATCGCGGAGCGGTTCCGCAGCTCGAGCGGCGCCGTCCTCACCGAGTACCGCGGGCTCACCGTGAAGCAGATCACCGAGCTGCGGCGCGCGTTGAGCGGGAACGCGTCCTACTCGGTGGTGAAGAACACCCTCACCAAGCGGGCCGCCGCCGAAGCGGGCTACGGCAGCCTGGACGAGCTCCTCGCGGGACCGTCGGCGATTGCGTTCATCACCGGCGACCCGGTGGAGACGGCCAAGGGTCTGCGGGACTTCGCCAAGGACCACCCGATGTTGGTGATCAAGGGCGGCGTCCTCGACGGCGAGGCGGTCACCCCCGAGCAGATCAAGCAGATGGCGGACCTGGAGTCGCGTGAGGTCCTGCTCGCCAAGCTCGCCGGAGCGATGAAGGCGTCGCTGTCCAACGCCGCCTCGCTGTTCAGCGCGCCACTCGCCCAGACCGCTCGGGTTCTGGGTGCGCTGCAGGCCAAGGCCCAGGAGGACCCGACGATCCTCGCCGGCGGTGCCGGGGTGCCGGCCGAGCCGGCCGCCGAGGCAGTCGTGACCGATGAGGCGACGCCGGAGACCCCCGCGGAGGCCGCCGCCGACGTCGACCAGGCGCCGGCCGAGCAGAGCGACGACACCCCCAACGAGGCGCCGGCCGAGCCGGTCGCTGAGGCAGATGTGACCCACGAGGCCGCGGTGGAGACCCCCGCCGAGGCCGCCGAGGAGACCCCCGAGGGCTGACCGGCCCGGAGACCAACCCACTGGCCCTCCGGGGCCGCCCACCAGGAAGGACGCCGACCCATGGCGAAGCTGAGCACCGACGAGCTGCTGGACGCGTTCAAGGAAATGACGCTGATCGAGCTCTCCGAGTTCGTGAAGCAGTTCGAGGACACGTTCGATGTCACTGCGGCCGCACCTGTCGCAGTAGCCGCAGCGGCTGCGCCTGCGGCGGAGGCCGCCGCCGAGCAGGACGAGTTCGACGTCGTCCTCGAGGCCGCCGGCGACAAGAAGATCCAGGTCATCAAGGAGGTGCGCTCGCTCACCAGCCTCGGCCTGAAGGAGGCCAAGGACCTGGTGGAGGGCACCCCCAAGGCGGTGCTGGAGAAGGTCGACAAGGACGCCGCCGAGAAGGCGAAGGCAGCTCTCGAGGCCGCCGGCGCCACGGTCACCCTGAAGTAGCAGCGCTCGAGCACGTCGACGGCGGCCGACCCCTACGGGGCGGCCGCCGTCGCGCGGCTGGTCCCGGCGGCCTGCCCGAGCGCTGGCTCGGGGCGCCCCAGGCGCCTGAGGCGAGACCCGATTGGGTCACAGAATGCGGCCAGGTCCTTGACCTGCCCGCTCACAGCGGTCATCCTTCCCGGGTCCGGGTTCGGGCGGCCCTGCGTGCGACGCGGGTGCCGGCTGGACTCTTGCGGCGCTGTGTCGCTATGCTGTCGCTTTGCGCCGCCCCTGCCCCCCGCCCCCCGCGCCTGCGTGGTCGCTCAGCGTGGGTCATCTGGCTGCGCGCGGTATTCGAGCCCGGAAGGACGCCTCTTGGCCCCCTCGCGTAACGACGCCAAGTCCTCGAAGAGCACCACCCCCGTAGCACCGGATCCGATCCGAGCAAGGGTGAGCTTTGCCAAGATCCGGGAGCCGCTGCCGGTTCCGGACCTCCTGGCCCTGCAGGTCGACAGCTTCGACTGGCTGCTCGGGAACGACGGCTGGCGGTCCCGTGTCGAGGACGCCGAGGCCAGCGGGCTGTCGGTCCCGAACAAGTCCGGGCTGGAGGAGATCTTCGAGGAGATCAGCCCCATCGAGGACTTCCAGGGGACCATGTCCCTCAGCTTCCGCGACCATCGGTTCGAGCCGGCGAAGAACTCGGTCGAGGAGTGCAAGGACCGCGACTTCACGTACGCGGCCCCGCTGTTCGTCACCGCGGAGTTCATGAACAACGAGACCGGGGAGATCAAGTCCCAGACGGTCTTCATGGGCGACTTCCCGTTGATGACGAACAAGGGCACCTTCATCATCAACGGCACCGAGCGAGTCGTGGTGTCCCAGCTGGTTCGGTCCCCAGGCGTGTACTTCGAGCGGACCGTCGACAAGACCTCGGACAAGGACATCTACACGGCCAAGGTCATCCCGTCACGCGGGGCCTGGCTCGAGTTCGAGATCGACAAGAAGGACATCGTCAGCGTCCGCGTCGACCGCAAGCGCAAGCAGAACGTCACCGTCCTGCTGAAGGCTCTGGGCTGGGACGACGCCAAGATCCTCGAGGAGTTCGGCCAGTACGAGTCCATGCGCCAGACGCTGGAGAAGGACAACACCACCACGCAGGACGAGGCGCTGCTCGACATCTACCGCAAGCTGCGCCCGGGCGAGCCCCCCACCCGTGAGGCGGCCCAGACGCTGCTGGACAACCTGTACTTCAACACCAAGCGCTACGACCTCGCCAAGGTGGGCCGGTACAAGGTCGACAAGAAGCTGGCACTGGACCTGCCGCTCGAGCAGTCGGTTCTCACGCTCGACGACGTCGTGGCCACCATCAAGTACATCGTGGCGCTGCACGCCGGCGACACCGACTTCGTTTCCACGACCGGAACGGTGCGCGTCGAGGTCGACGACATCGACCACTTCGGCAACCGCCGGCTGAGGACTGTCGGCGAGCTCATCCAGAACCAGGTGCGCACCGGCCTGGCCCGCATGGAGCGCGTCGTCCGGGAGCGGATGACGACCCAGGACGTCGAGGCGATCACGCCGCAGACGCTGATCAACATCCGGCCGGTCGTGGCGTCGATCAAGGAGTTCTTCGGCACCAGCCAGCTGTCGCAGTTCATGGACCAGACGAACCCGCTGGCGGGGTTGACTCACAAGCGTCGACTGTCGGCGCTCGGCCCGGGCGGCCTGTCGCGTGAGCGGGCTGGCTTCGAGGTGCGCGACGTGCACCCGTCCCACTACGGCCGCATGTGCCCGATCGAGACCCCAGAAGGTCCGAACATCGGACTGATCGGGTCGCTGTCCACCTACGGCCGCGTCAACGCGTTCGGCTTCATCGAGACGCCGTACCGCAAGGTGGTCAAGGGCAAGGTCACCGACAAGATCGACTACCTCACCGCCGACGAGGAGGACTTGCACGTCATCGCGCAGGCCAACGCTCCCCTGGAGGCCGGTGGCCGGTTCTCCGAGGACCGTGTCCTCGTCCGGACCAAGGGCGGCGACGTCGACTACGTCCACCCCGACGAGGTCGACTACATGGACGTCTCGCCGCGGCAGATCTGGTCCGTGGCGACGGCGTTGATCCCGTTCCTCGAGCACGATGACGCCAACCGCGCGCTGATGGGGTCCAACATGCAGCGGCAGGCCGTGCCCCTGCTCCGGCCGGAGGCCCCGCTGGTCGGGACCGGCATGGAGTACCGGGCCGCGTTCGACGCCGGAGACGTGATCCGGGCCGACGGCGCCGGAGTTGTCAGCGAGGTCGCCGCTGACCACATCACGATCGAGCAGGACGACGGTGCCCACCGCACGTACCGGGTCGCCAAGTTCACCCGGTCGAACCAGGGCACGTCCTACAACCAGAAGCCGATCGTGGTCGAGGGTGCCCGCGTCGTCGACGGTCAGGTCATCGCTGACGGCCCCAGCACCGAGAGCGGTGAGATCGCTCTTGGCAAGAACCTGCTGGTGGCGTTCATGTCATGGGAGGGCCACAACTACGAGGACGCGATCATCCTGTCCGAGCGGCTGGTCAAGGACGACGTCCTGTCCTCGATCCACATCGAGGAGCACGAGGTCGACGCCCGCGACACCAAGCTCGGGCCGGAGGAGATCACGCGGGATATCCCGAACGTCTCCGAGGAGGTCCTGGCGGACCTCGACGAGCGCGGGATCATCCGGATCGGCGCTGAGGTCCGCCCCGGCGACATCCTGGTCGGCAAGGTCACGCCGAAGGGCGAGACCGAGCTCACGCCCGAGGAGCGCCTGCTGCGCGCCATCTTCGGCGAGAAGGCCCGCGAGGTGCGCGACACCTCGCTGAAGGTTCCCCACGGGGAGTCCGGCGTGATCATCGGCGTTCGCGTGTTCGAGCGCGACAACGGCGACGAGCTGCCGCCGGGTGTCAATGAGCTGGTTCGGGTCTACGTCGCTCAGAAGCGCAAGATCACCGAGGGCGACAAGCTCGCCGGTCGCCACGGCAACAAGGGCGTGATCGCCAAGATCCTCCCCGAGGAGGACATGCCGTTCCTCGAGGACGGCACTCCGGTGGACATCGTCCTCAACCCCCTCGGCGTCCCGGGCCGGATGAACGTCGGCCAGGTGCTCGAGACGCACCTTGGCTGGGTGGCCAAGTCCGGGTGGACGATCAAGGGGTCGCCGGAGTGGGCGGCCGGACTGTCCAAGGAGGCCCAGGACGGCGCCCCGGGAACCCCGGTGGCGACACCGGTGTTCGACGGTGCCCGTGAGCACGAGATCACCGGGCTCCTCGGATCGACCAAGCCGAACCGCGACGGCACGAACCTCATCGGGGACTCCGGCAAGGCACGGATGTTCGACGGCCGCTCCGGGGAGCCGTTCCCGGCCGAGATCTCGGTGGGCTACATCTACATCCTGAAGCTGCTGCACCTGGTGGACGACAAGATCCACGCCAGGTCCACCGGTCCGTACTCGATGATCACCCAGCAGCCGCTGGGCGGTAAGGCGCAGTTCGGCGGTCAGCGGTTCGGCGAGATGGAGGTCTGGGCGCTGGAGGCCTACGGCGCTGCGTACGCGCTGCAGGAGCTGCTCACTATCAAGTCCGACGACGTCCTTGGCCGCGTGAAGGTGTACGAGGCCATCGTCAAGGGCGAGAACATCCCCGAGCCCGGCATCCCGGAGTCGTTCAAGGTGCTGATCAAGGAGATGCAGTCGCTGTGCCTCAACGTGGAGGTGCTGTCCAGCGACGGCATGTCCATCGAGATGCGAGACACCGACGACGAAGTCTTCCGTGCTGCGGAGGAACTCGGAATCGACCTGTCCCGGCGTGAGCCGAGCAGTGTCGAAGAGGTCTGACGGCATCCCCGCCAAGGCCACGACAGACCACACGACGTCCAACTACCCAAAGGACTGACACCCAGTGCTTGACGTCAACTACTTCGACGAGCTGCGCATCGGCCTCGCTACTGCTGACGACATCCGTCAGTGGTCCCACGGCGAGGTCAAGAAGCCGGAGACCATCAACTACCGCACCCTGAAGCCCGAGAAGGACGGCCTCTTCTGCGAGAAGATCTTCGGCCCGACTCGCGACTGGGAGTGCTACTGCGGCAAGTACAAGCGGGTCCGCTTCAAGGGCATCATCTGCGAGCGCTGCGGGGTCGAGGTCACGCGCGCCAAGGTGCGCCGCGAGCGGATGGGCCACATCGAGCTGGCCGCGCCGGTCACCCACATCTGGTACTTCAAGGGCGTGCCGAGCCGGCTCGGGTACCTGCTGGACCTGGCCCCGAAGGACCTCGAGAAGGTCATCTACTTCGCCGCCTACATGATCACCTGGGTGGACGAGGACGGGCGTCACCGCGACCTGCCGTCGCTGGAGAACAAGATCGGTCTCGAGCGGCAGAAGATGGAGAAGAAGCGCGACTCCGACGTCGAGGCGCGCCAGCAGAAGCTGGAGGCCGACCTGGCTGCCCTCGAGGCCGAGGGCGCGAAGGCCGACGCACGCCGGAAGGTGCGCGAGTCTGCGGAGCGCGAGATGACGCAGATCCGCAAGCGGGCCGACCTCCAGATCGACCGGCTCAACTCGGTCTGGGACCGCTTCAAGGGGCTGAAGGTCCAAGACCTCGAAGGTGACGAGCTGCTGTACCGCGAGATGCGGGACCGGTTCGGCATGTACTTCAAGGGCGGCATGGGGGCCAAGGCGATCAAGGACCGCCTGGAGAGCTTCGGTCTCGAGGGCGAGGCCGAGCGGCTCCGCGAGATCATCGCCACCGGCAAGGGCCAGAAGAAGACTCGTGCGCTGAAGCGGCTCAAGGTCGTCTCGGCGTTCCTCAACACCCGGAACAGCCCCATGGGCATGGTCCTGGACGCCGTCCCGGTGATCCCGCCGGACCTTCGTCCGATGGTTCAGCTCGACGGCGGACGTTTCGCCACCTCGGACCTCAACGACCTGTACCGACGCGTCATCAACCGGAACAACCGGCTGAAGCGGCTGCTGGACCTCGGCGCGCCCGAGATCATCGTGAACAACGAGAAGCGGATGCTCCAGGAGGCAGTGGACGCGCTGTTCGACAACGGGCGACGTGGTCGCCCGGTGACGGGGCCGGGCAACCGAGCTCTGAAGTCGCTGTCGGACATGCTCAAGGGCAAGCAGGGCCGGTTCCGGCAGAACCTGCTGGGCAAGCGGGTCGACTACTCGGGGCGCTCGGTCATCGTGGTAGGACCGCAGCTCAAGCTGCACCAGTGCGGCCTGCCCAAGCAGATGGCGCTGGAGCTGTTCAAGCCCTTCGTCATGAAGCGGCTGGTCGACCTCAACCACGCGCAGAACATCAAGTCTGCCAAGCGCATGGTCGAGCGCCAGCGTCCCGTCGTGTGGGACGTGCTCGAAGAGGTCATCACCGAGCACCCGGTCCTGCTGAACCGCGCCCCGACGCTGCACCGTCTCGGCATCCAGGCGTTCGAGCCGCAGCTGGTCGAGGGCAAGGCCATCCAGATCCACCCGCTGGTCTGCACCGCCTTCAACGCCGACTTCGACGGTGACCAGATGGCGGTCCACCTGCCGCTGTCCGCTGAGGCGCAGGCCGAGGCGCGAATCCTGATGCTGTCCAGCAACAACATCCTGTCGCCGGCCCACGGCCGGCCGATCACCTCGCCGACCCAGGACATGGTGCTGGGAATCTTCTTCATGACCGGCGAGCGTGACGACGAGAAGGGTCAGGGGAGCCACTTCTCATCGGTCCAGGAAGGCGTGATGGCCTTCGACGGCGGCCACGTCACCCTGCAGGCGAAGGTCAAGCTGCGCCTTCGCGACGCGGTGCCCCCGCTGGGGTGGGTGGCACCCGACGGCTGGACCGAGGGCGACCCCATCCTGCTCGACACCACCCTCGGCCGGGCCCTGTTCAACCAGGCCCTTCCGGTCGACTACCCGTACGTCGAGGACATCGTCGACAAGCGGCGCTTGTCCGCCATCGTGAACGAGCTTGCCGAGCGCTACCCCAAGGTCGAGGTCGCTGCGACGCTGGACGCGCTGAAGGACACCGGGTTCCACTGGGCGACCCGCTCCGGGGTCACCATCTCGATCTCCGACGTGGTCACCCCGCCGCGGAAGGGCTCGATCATGGAGTCCTACGAGGGCAAGGCGGAGAAGGTCCAGAGCCAGTACGAAAAGGGCCTCATCACCGACGACGAGCGTCGACAGGAGCTCATCGAGATCTGGACGCAGGCGACGAACGAGATCGCCAAGGAGATGGAGGACAACTTCGTCCAGTCCATCGGGAACCCGATCTGGATGATGGTCCACTCCGGCGCCCGCGGAAACATGATGCAGGTCCGTCAGATTGCCGGTATGCGCGGCCTGGTGGCCAACCCGAAGGGCGAGATCATCCCCCGCCCGATCAAGTCGAACTTCCGCGAGGGTCTGTCGGTGCTGGAGTACTTCATCTCCACGCACGGCGCCCGGAAGGGCTTGGCGGACACCGCGCTGCGGACCGCTGACTCGGGGTACCTCACCCGACGACTGGTCGACGTCTCCCAGGACGTCATCGTCCGTGAGGAGGACTGCGGCACCGATCGCGGCCTCCTGCTGCCCATCGCCACGCCGACCACCGACGGTGGCCTGCGCAAGATCGACAACGTCGAGACCAGCATCTACTCGCGCACCTTGGCCGAGCCGGCCAAGAAGGGCAGCAAGGAGCTGGCTTCGGCCGGCACGTTGCTCGGCGACGAGGTCATCGACGATCTGGTGGCCAAGGGGATCTCGGACATCAAGGTGCGCAGCGTCCTGACGTGTGAGAGCAAGCAGGGCATCTGCGCGATGTGCTACGGCCGATCGCTGGCGACCGGAAAGCTGGTCGATGTCGGCGAGGCGGTCGGGATCATCGCCGCCCAATCCATCGGCGAGCCCGGGACGCAGCTGACCATGCGGACGTTCCACACCGGCGGTGTCGCCGGCGAGGACATCACGCACGGCCTGCCGCGTGTGGTCGAGCTCTTCGAGGCCCGCACGCCCAAGGGCAACGCCCCCATCGCCGAGGCGAACGGCCGGATCCGTGTCGAGGAGTCGGACAAGGAGCGCAAGCTGGTCGTGGTTCCGGACGACGGCTCCGACGAGATGCCCTACAAGATCTCGAAGCGGTCGCGGCTGCTCGTCGGCGAGGGCGACGCGGTCGAGGTGGGGCAGCAGCTGGTGGTCGGCGCGGTCGACCCGAAGCAGGTGCTGCGCATCCTGGGGCCGCGCAAGGTTCAGGAGTACCTGACCGCGCAGGTCCAGGAGGTGTACCGCAGCCAGGGTGTGTCGATCCACGACAAGCACATCGAGGTCATCGTCCGCCAGATGCTCAAGCGGGTGACGATCATCGAGTCCGGGAACGCCGAGATGCTCCCGGGTGAGCTGGTCGAGCGGGCGCGCTTCGAAGGGGAGAACCGCCGCATCGTCTCCGAGGGTGGGGCGCCGGCGTCCGGCCGTCCCGAGCTCATGGGTATCACCAAGGCGTCGCTGGCCACCGAGTCCTGGCTGTCGGCGGCGTCCTTCCAGGAGACGACTCGGGTGCTCACCGACGCGGCGATCCACGCCAAGTCGGACCCGCTGCTCGGCCTGAAGGAGAACGTGATCATCGGCAAGCTGATCCCGGCGGGAACGGGCCTGGCCCGGTACCGCAACGTCCGGGTGGAGCCCACCGAGGAGGCCAAGGCCGCGATGTACTCGATGGTCGGCTACGACGACTTCGAGTACTCGTTCGGTGGCACCGCCACCGGCCAAGCCGTTCCGCTGGAGGACTACGACTTCGGGTACCGCCAGTAGGGATCTGTTCGGCACGGACGCGAGCGAGGGGCGGTACCCGTGAGGGGCCGCCCCTCGCTCGCGTCTCCCGGCCAGTGCGTCGGTCGCGGCCACGAGGCGGACCGCCGATCGGGCAAGATGGAGCGGTGGCGTCGCTCCCTCCCGATCCGGCCGAGCCGGTCGGCCCCCCCGGGCTGGGCCTTCCCCCGGATGACCGCCCCCCGGCGTGGACCACAGGGCCCGGCGGGGTGGGGTCATCTCCGGTAGCCCTGGCCCGGACCGAGCCCACGGCGGTCTGGGCCCTGGTCTGCGCCATCGGGTCCTGGATCCTGATCCCGGTCGTGCTGGCGGTCGTCGCCCTCGTCCTGGCCGGCGCGGCCGAGCGGTCCATCGCCGAGTCCGGCGGGTGGCGGTCTGGCTCGGGACTGGTCACCGCAGCACGGGTAGTGGCCTGGGTCCACCTGGTGACGGCGGTCCTCGCGGTGGTGTTCGTGCTCGCGCTGCTGGCCGGTCTGGCGGTCGGGTCCTGACCCTCCGCTGGCCCCGGCGGCGCCCGCTTTGACCGGTCCGGGCCGACTAGGTAGGCTCCTCCCGGTGTCTGGGGTTCCCCAGGCCGCACTCAGGTCACTGAGTGTGCCACCGTGCCTGCCACCATGTCGGTCCACGCGCTCGCGTGCGGGCCTGGCGCCTGGAGCGGCACGGGCCAGCCGACTCGCTCACTACGGTGGGTGTCGCACGCCGAAGGGCGCACGACACACCCGAGTGCGGGGGTCGAGGACCACCGCAGTGCCGCACGACGCCAGCAGGACCGAGAACGGTCACCCGACCACGGACGGAAGCGAACCGCAGTGCCCACGATCCAGCAGTTGGTCCGCAAGGGCCGCCACGACAAGATCGCCAAGTCCAAGACGCCTGCCCTGAAGGGCAGCCCGCAGCGACGTGGGGTCTGTACTCGGGTGTACACGACCACGCCCAAGAAGCCGAACTCGGCGCTTCGGAAGGTCGCCCGCGTCCGGCTGACCAGCGGGATCGAGGTCACCGCCTACATCCCCGGCGTGGGCCACAACCTGCAGGAGCACTCGATCGTGCTCGTGCGCGGCGGCCGGGTGAAGGACCTCCCCGGCGTCCGCTACAAGATCATCCGCGGTGCGCTCGACACCCAGGGCGTGAAGAACCGCAAGCAGGCGCGCAGCCGCTACGGCGCCAAGAAGGAGAAGAGCTAATGCCCCGCAAGGGCCCGGCCCAGAAGCACCCGGTCGTCTCCGACCCGGTCTACCACAACACCTTGGTCACCTCGTTGATCAACAAGGTGCTCGTTGACGGCAAGCGCTCGACCGCGCAGCACATCGTGTACGACGCGCTGGAGGGCTGCCGCGCCAAGACCGGCACCGACCCCGTCGTCACCCTGAAGCGGGCGCTGGACAACGTCAAGCCCACGCTCGAGGTCCGCAGCCGCCGCGTCGGCGGTGCCACCTACCAGGTGCCAATCGAGGTCAAGCCCGGCCGCAGCACCACCCTGGCCATCCGGTGGCTGATCATGTACGCCCGCCAGCGCCGCGAGAAGACCATGACCGAGCGGCTGATGAACGAGCTGCTCGACGCGAGCAACGGTCTGGGCGCCTCGGTCAAGCGTCGCGAGGACACCCACAAGATGGCCGAGTCGAACAAGGCCTTCGCGCACTACCGCTGGTAAGCCACCCGCTGCGTCGGCGACCGCACCGACCCGCTGTCACTCAGGAGAAACTCGACCGTGTCCATTGACACCGCGCTCGACCTCGCCAAGGTCCGCAACATCGGGATCATGGCGCATATCGACGCGGGCAAGACGACCACCACCGAGCGGATCCTGTTCTACACCGGCATCAACTACAAGATCGGCGAGGTGCACGACGGCGCCGCGACGATGGACTGGATGCCCCAGGAGCAGGAGCGGGGCATCACGATCACCTCGGCTGCCACCACCTGCGAGTGGGACGACCACCTGATCAACATCATCGATACTCCCGGTCACGTCGACTTCACCGTCGAGGTCGAGCGGTCGCTGCGCGTCCTTGACGGCGCGGTCGCGGTGTTCGACGGCGTCGCCGGGGTGGAGCCGCAGTCTGAGACGGTGTGGCGCCAGGCGGACCGGTACAACGTGCCCCGGATCTGCTTTGTCAACAAGCTGGACCGCACCGGCGCGGAGTTCCACCGCACGGTGGACATGATCGTGTCCCGCCTCAACGCCATTCCGCTCCCGCTGCAGATCCCGATCGGCTCGGAGGCAAACTTCACCGGGGTCGTCGATCTGATCGGAATGAAGGCGCTGGTCTGGTCCGCTGAGGCCGAAAAGGGCGAGATGTACGACGTCGTCGACATCCCGGCCACACACACCGAAGCCGCGCGGGACTGGCGCGACCGCCTGCTGGAGACGATCTCTGAGAACGATGACGAGATGATGGAGCTGTACCTGGAGGGCAACGAGCCCTCGGAGGACCAGCTCATCGCCGCGATCCGGCGGGCGACGATCGCCGGCAAGCTGACGCCCGTCCTGTGTGGCTCGGCGTTCAAGAACAAGGGCGTCCAGCCCATGCTCGACGCGGTGACCCGCTACCTCCCCTCGCCGCTCGACGTCGAGGCCATCACCGGCCACGCGGTCGGCAACGAGGACGAGCCGGTCGAGCGCCAGCCGAAGTTCGACGAGCCGTTCTCCGCGCTGGCCTTCAAGATCATGAGCGACCCTCACCTGGGCAAGCTGACCTACATTCGTCTGTACTCGGGCACCTTGGAGACCGGCACGTCGGTGCTCAACAGCACCAAGGGTCGCAAGGAGCGGATCGGCAAGATCTTCCAGATGCACGCGAACAAGCGTGAGGAGCGCCCGAGCGCAACCGCGGGCCAGATCGTCGCGGTGATGGGGCTGAAGGACACCACGACCGGTGACACCCTCTGCGACAACGCCAAGCCGGTCATCCTGGAGTCGATGAAGTTCCCGGCTCCGGTCATCCACGTGGCGATCGAGCCGAAGTCGAAGGCCGACCAGGAGCGCCTGGGGACGGCGATCCAGCGCCTGTCGGAGGAGGACCCGACCTTCCAGGTCCGCAGCGACGAAGAGACCGGGCAGACCATCATCGGCGGCATGGGGGAGCTGCACCTCGAGGTGCTGGTCGACCGCATGAAGCGTGAGTTCAAGGTCGAGGCGAACGTGGGGCGACCGCAGGTCGCCTACCGCGAGACGATCACCGCCAAGGTCGAGAAGGTCGACTACACCCACAAGAAGCAGACCGGCGGGTCCGGCCAGTTCGCCAAGGTGCAGATCGACATCGAGCCGCTGGGCGAGGGCGCCGAGAGCGGCTACGAGTTCGTGAACAACGTGACCGGTGGCCGCATCCCCCGTGAGTACATCCCGAGCGTGGACGCCGGTGCGCAGGATGCCATGGAGTACGGCGTCCTGGCCGGGTACCCGCTCGTCGACGTCAAGGTGACTCTGCGGGACGGCGCCTACCACGACGTCGACTCGTCCGAGCTGGCCTTCAAGATCGCCGGGTCCATGGCGTTCAAGGAAGGGGCTCGGCGCGCCAAGCCGGTCCTGCTCGAGCCGATGATGTCCGTCGAGGTGATCACCCCGGAGGACTTCATGGGCGAAGTGATCGGCGACCTCAACTCCCGCCGCGGTCACATCCAGTCCATGGACGAGCGCTCCGGCGCTCGGGTCGTGAAGGCGATGGTGCCGTTGTCGGAGATGTTCGGGTACGTGGGCGACCTGCGCAGCAAGACGCAGGGCCGCGCCTCGTACTCGATGCAGTTCGACTCCTACGCCCAGGTACCGCAGAACGTGGCGACGGAGATCATCGCTAAGGCAAGGGGCGAGTGATCACGCGCCACGCCTGACCAGCAGTTCCCAACCATCCAGACGTACGTCGAACGGCGTAAGAAGATCAAGTCCCGAGGAGGACCCCAGTGGCGAAGGCGAAGTTCGAGCGGACCAAGCCGCACGTCAACATCGGCACCATTGGTCACATCGACCACGGCAAGACCACGTTGACCGCGGCGATCACCAAGGTGCTCCACGACCAGCATCCCGACCTCAACCCCTTCACGCCGTTCGACCAGATCGACAAGGCACCGGAGGAGCGCGAGCGGGGCATCACGATCTCCATCGCGCACGTCGAGTACCAGACTGACGCCCGGCACTATGCCCACGTCGACTGCCCCGGCCACGCGGACTACATCAAGAACATGATCACCGGCGCCGCGCAGATGGACGGCGCGATCCTGGTGGTCGCCGCGACCGACGGCCCGATGCCGCAGACCAAGGAGCACGTGCTCCTGGCCCGTCAGGTCGGCGTCCCGGCGATCGTGGTGGCGCTGAACAAGGCCGACATGGTCGACGACGAGGAGATCCTCGAGCTCGTCGAGCTCGAGGTCCGGGAGCTGCTCAACGAGTACGAGTTCCCCGGCGACGACATCCCGGTCATCCAGGTCTCGGCGCTGAAGGCGCTCGAGGGCGACGCTGAGTGGGCTGCCAAGATCGTCGAGCTGATGGCGGCCGTCGACGTGGCGATCCCGACCCCTGAGCGGGAGATCGAGAAGCCGTTCCTCATGCCCGTCGAGGACGTCTTCACCATCACCGGGCGCGGCACGGTCGTCACCGGCCGTATCGAGCGCGGCGTGGTCAAGATCAACGAAGAGGTCGAGATCGTCGGCATCAAGCCGGAGAGCACGCGCACCACGGTGACCGGCATCGAGATGTTCCGGAAGCTGTTGGACGAGGGCCAGGCCGGCGAGAACGTCGGGCTCCTCATCCGCGGTATCAAGCGCGAGGATGTCGAGCGCGGCCAGGTCGTGATCAAGCCGGGCACGACCACCCCGCACACCGACTTCGAGGCGCAGGTCTACATCCTGTCCAAGGACGAGGGCGGCCGTCACACGCCGTTCTTCAACAACTACCGCCCGCAGTTCTACTTCCGGACCACCGACGTGACCGGTGTGGTGACCCTCCCCGAGGGCACCGAGATGGTCATGCCGGGGGACAACACCGAGATGACGGTGGCGCTGATCCAGCCCATCGCCATGGAGGACGGGCTGCGGTTCGCCATCCGCGAGGGTGGTCGCACCGTCGGCGCCGGCCGGGTCACCAAGATCAACGCCTGACCCGAACGGCCCGATTCGGCAACTGAGCCCCTCCTGGGGCATACTGTCCAGGTTGCTCGGGCTGGTGCCCGGGGCGCGTCGCGAGACATCGCCCCGGGCACCGCCCCCGAGCGCCCGGCTCGACCGGGCTCTGACCCCCGTCCACCTGCTCGTCGACCCGCCGCGTTCGCGGAGGGGCGCGACACACCCGACCTCGGGGGTCGGCGCTACACGCGGCACACGAGAGAAGGATTCGGTACATCGCCATGGCGGGACAGAAGATCCGCATCCGGCTGAAGGCCTACGACCACGAGGTCATCGACAGCTCGGCGCGGAAGATCGTCGAGACTGCCACCCGTACGGGTGCGCAGGTCGCCGGCCCGGTGCCGTTGCCGACGGAGAAGAACGTGTTCGTCGTCATTCGTTCGCCGCACAAGTACAAGGACAGCCGCGAGCATTTCGAGATGCGGACGCACAAGCGGCTCATCGACATCATCGACCCGACCCCCAAGACGGTGGACTCGCTCATGCGACTCGACCTCCCTGCGGGAGTCGACATCGAGATCAAGCTGTAGAGGGACGCAGACGTCATGGGTAAGCAGGTCAAGGGAGTCCTGGGCGAGAAGCTCGGCATGACCCAGGTGTGGGACGACGACAGCAAGATCGTCCCGGTCACCGTGGTCAAGGCCGGGCCGTGCGTCGTCACCTCGGTCCGCACCCCCAGCACGGACGGCTACTCGGCAGTCCAGCTGGGATTCGGCGCCATCGACCCTCGGAAGGTCAACCAGCCGGATGCCGGCCACTTCAGCAAGGCGGGGGTGACCCCGCGCCGCCACCTGGTGGAGCTGCGCACCGACGACGCTACCGAGTACGAGGTCGGACAAGAGCTCGGACCGGACGTCTTCGAGCCGGGACAGGTCGTCGATGTGACCGGAACCTCCAAGGGCAAGGGCTTCACCGGGGTCATGAAGCGGCACGGCTTCCACGGCGTCTCGGCCTCGCACGGCCAGAAGCGCAACCACCGCAAGCCAGGTTCCATCGGTGCCGGTTCGACGCCCAGCCGGGTGTTCAAGGGCATGAAGATGGCCGGCCGCCACGGCGGTGCACGCGTGACCGTCCAGAACCTCACCGTGCACGCCGTTGACACCGAGAAGGGACTGCTGCTCATCAAGGGCGCCGTTCCCGGCTCGATCGGCGGCCTCGTGCTGGTGCGGTCCGCCGCGAAGGGGGTAATCCAGTGAGCACCGTCGACGTCGTCAGCCCCGCCGGGGGCACGGCCGGAACCATCGAGCTTCCCGAGGAGCTCTTTGACGTCCCGGTGAACATCCCGCTGATCCACCAGGTGGTCGTGGCCCAGCTGGCCGCTGCCCGCCAGGGGACGCACTCGACTCTCGCCCGCGGGGACGTCCGCGGGGGAGGGGCCAAGCCCTACCGCCAGAAGGGGACCGGTCGCGCCCGTCAGGGTTCGATCCGGGCCCCCCAGTTCGCCGGCGGCGGGGTCGTCCACGGACCCACCCCGCGCAGCTACGTCCAGCGGACGCCGAAGAAGATGAAGGCCGCCGCACTCCGAGGGGCGCTGTCGGACCGGGCCCGCAACGGTCGGATCCACGTCGTCAGCACCTTCGCCGTGGACGGCGCTCCGTCGACCAAGTCGGCCGCCGCGCTGCTGGCCGGCCTGTCGACCCGTCGTCATGTGCTGGTGGTTCTGGACCGCGACAGCGAAGCCGCCTGGAAGTCGCTGCGCAACCTCACGACGGTGCACGTCCTGGCCGTCGACCAGCTCAACACCTACGACGTCCTCGTCTCCGACGACATCATCTTCACGCAGGCGGCCCTCGAGCAGTTCGTGGCCGGTCCCGCCCGTGGCGGGTCGGTCTCAGCGGTCGCCACCTCGTCGGAGGCCGCCGCCGTGGAGGCCGAGGAAGCCAGCACCGAGGAGGCCACAGCGTGAGCAGCATGGAGCACAGCCACCGTGACGTCCTGGTCGCGCCGGTCATCTCTGAGAAGAGCTACGGCCTGCTCGACGAGAACAAGTACACCTTCCTGGTCGACCCCGAGGCCAACAAGACCCAGATCAAGATCGCGGTCGAGAAGGTCTTCGGTGTCACCGTCACCGGCGTCAACACCATCAACCGTCAGGGAAAGCGCCGTCGTACCCGTACCGGGTTCGGCAAGCGCAAGGACACCAAGCGAGCAATCGTGAGCGTGGCCGCTGGCGACCGTATCGACATCTTCGGCGGGCCGGTCTCCTGACCGGCGCACTCGATCCCAAGGACACGTAGCGATGGGTATTCGCAAGTACAAGCCGACGACGCCAGGGCGTCGTGGCTCGAGCGTGGCCGACTTCGTCGAGGTCACCCGCTCTGAGCCCGAGAAGTCCCTGGTTCGGCCGCTGCCCAGGACAGGTGGGCGCAACACGTCGGGCCGGATCACCACCCGTCACAAGGGTGGGGGACACAAGCGCGCCTACCGGGTCATCGACTTCCGCCGCCACGACAAGGACGGCGTGCCGGCCAAGGTCGCGCACATCGAGTACGACCCGAACCGCACGGCCCGGATTGCTCTGCTGCACTTCGCCGACGGGGACAAGCGGTACATCCTCGCGCCGACCAAGCTGCGGCAAGGCGACACCGTGGAGAGCGGCCCCGGCGCCGACATCAAGCCGGGCAGCAACATGCCCCTCCGCAACATCCCGGTCGGAACCGTGATCCATGCGGTCGAGCTTCGGCCAGGTGGGGGAGCCAAGCTCGCGCGGTCCGCGGGGGCGAGCGTCCAGCTCGTTGCCAAGGAGGGGCCCTACGCGCAGCTTCGGTTGCCGTCCGGAGAGATCCGCAACGTCGACGTCCGCTCCCGGGCGACCGTCGGCGAGGTGGGCAACGCCGAGCAGTCCAACATCAACTGGGGAAAGGCCGGCCGCATGCGCTGGAAGGGCAAGCGCCCGACCGTGCGCGGAGTGGCCATGAACCCGGTCGACCACCCGCACGGCGGCGGCGAGGGCAAGACCTCAGGAGGACGCCACCCGGTGTCACCGTGGGGTCAGCCCGAGGGCCGCACCCGCAAGAAGGGCAAGGCCAGCAACAAGTACATCGTCCGCCGCCGCAAGACGAACAAGAAGCGCTAGGAGCTCCTCACCGATGCCGCGCAGCCTGAAGAAGGGTCCTTTCGTGGACGACCACCTCACCAAGAAGGTGGACGACCAGAACGACAAGGGCACCCGCAACGTCATCAAGACCTGGTCACGGCGCTCGATGATCGTGCCGTCGATGCTGGGTCACACGATCGCGGTGCACGACGGGCGCAAGCATGTGCCGGTCTTCGTCACCGAGGCCATGGTCGGTCACAAGCTCGGTGAGTTTGCGCCGACGAGGACTTTCCGCGGCCATGAGAAGGACGACCGAAAGGGCCGCCGCCGCTGACGGCCTGCCTTCGGCAGCCCGCAGCACGACGCACCAACCCGCTCGACGCAAGCTCTCCAGCAGGAGATCGAAGGAAGAGGAAGCAGATGGATGCCAGGGCCAGTGCTCGCAGCACTGCGCGGTACGTCCGCGTCACGCCCCAGAAGGCCCGCCGAATGGTGGACCTGATCCGAGGGCTGCCCGCTGACGAGGCGCGGACCGTGCTGCGCTTTGCGCCCCAGGCGGCGAGCGAGACCGTGGGCAAGGTGCTCGACAGCGCCCTGGCCAATGCCGAGCACAACCACAGCATGCAGCGGGACACGCTGGTCGTGAGCGAGGCCTTCGTGGACGAGGGGCCGACGCTCAAGCGTTTCCGGCCGCGTGCGCAGGGCCGCGCATTTCGTATCCGCAAGCGCACCAGTCACATCACGGTCGTCGTGTCGTCGCAGACGGCGCCGACCTCAAGGAAGGGGTGACCTGAAGTGGGTCAGAAGGTCAACCCGCACGGGTTTCGGCTGGGCATCACCACCGAGTACACGAGCCGGTGGTACGCCGACAAGCTGTACAAGGACTACATCAAGGAAGACGTCGAGATCCGACGCATGCTCAGCAAGGGCATGGAGCGGGCCGGCATCAGCCGCGTCGACATCGAGCGCACCCGCGACCGGGTCCGGGTCGACATCCACACGGCTCGCCCGGGCATCGTCATCGGGCGTCGCGGCGCTGAGGCCGACCGGATCCGTGGAGACCTCGAGCAGCTGACCGGCAAGCAGGTCCAGCTGAACATCCTCGAGGTGAAGAACCCGGAGATCGACGCTCAGCTGGTCGCGCAGGGAGTTGCCGAGCAGCTGAGCAGCCGGGTCTCCTTCCGACGCGCGATGCGCAAGGCCATGCAGTCGGCCATGAAGGCCGGGGCCAAAGGCATCCGCGTCCAGGTCGGTGGGCGGCTGGGCGGCGCCGAGATGTCTCGCACCGAGTTCTACCGCGAGGGCCGGGTTCCCCTGCACACGCTGCGTGCCGACATCGACTACGGCTTCTACGAGGCCAGGACCACGTTCGGCCGCATCGGTGTGAAGGTGTGGATCTACAAGGGTGACGTGACCGGGAGTCGCACCGAGCGGGAGGCGGCCGCGGCTGCCGCCCGAATCTCGCAGCGGAACCGGCCGGCCCGGCCGGTGCGCAAGGCGAGGGAGGACGCTCCGGCGTCCGGTCCGGTCGCCACGACCGAGCCCACGTCGGTGGTCGAGGCGGCTCCGGTCGTCGAGGCGGCTCCGGTCGTTGAGGCGGCTCCCGTTGAGGCGGCTCCCGTTGCTGAGGCGGCTCCGGTCGTTGAGGCGGCTCCGGTCGTTGAGGCGGCTCCCGTTGTTGAGGCGGCTCCGGTCGTTGAGGCGGCTCCGGCGACCGACGCGACCGAGACGGAGGTCTGATCCATGCTGATCCCTCGGCGGGTCAAGCACCGCAAGCAGCACCACCCCTCGCGCCGCGGTGCGGCCAAGGGTGGTACCAAGGTCGCGTTCGGTGACTACGGGCTCCAGGCACTGGAGCCCGGCTACATCACCAACCGCCAGATCGAGTCGGCGCGTATTGCGATCACGCGCGCCATCCGACGGGGTGGGAAGGTCTGGATCAACATCTACCCGGACCGCCCCCTGACCAAGAAGCCGGCCGAGACCCGGATGGGCTCCGGCAAGGGATCGCCCGAGTGGTGGATCGCCAACGTCAAGCCGGGCCGGGTGATGTTCGAGCTCTCGGGTGTGTCCGAGCCCCTGGCGCGTGAGGCCATGACCCGAGCGATGCACAAGCTGCCGATCAAGACCAAGTTCGTCACGCGTGAGGGTGGTGAGTTCTGATGCCGACGGGCACGAAGGCCACCGAGCTGCGTGGACTCGAGGACGAAGAGCTCGTCATCAAGCTCCGCGAGGCCAAGGAAGAGCTGTTCAATCTCCGGTTCCAGGCTGCCACGGGGCAGCTCGAGAGCCACGGCCGGCTGCGTGCCGTCCGCAAGGAGATCGCACGCATCTACACGGTGCTGCGCGAGCGTGAGCTCGGCATCACCACCATCGAGACGCCTGAGGACGCCGCATGAGTGAGGCCAGCAACACCGAAGCGACCGACGGTCAGGACCGCGGTGCCCGCAAGGCACGCGAGGGCCTGGTCGTCAGCGACAAGATGGACAAGACCGTCGTCGTTGCCGTTGAGGACCGCGTCAAGCACCCGCTGTACGGCAAGGTCCTGCGGCGGACGAGCAAGCTGAAGGCGCACGACGAGAAGAACGAGGCCGGGGTCGGCGACCGCGTCCTCCTGATGGAAACCCGACCCGCCAGCCGGACCAAGCGTTGGCGCATCGTCGAGATCCTCGAGAAGGCCAAGTAACCGTTCCGCCAGGCTCGCCGGGGATCACCTCGGACGAGAACCAGCAGACAAACCAGGAGCAGCTGACGTGATCCAGCAGGAGTCGCGACTCAAGGTCGCCGACAACACCGGTGCCAAGGAAATCTTGTGCATCCGGGTTCTCGGCGGCTCCGGTCGTCGTTACGCAGGAATTGGCGACGTCATCGTCGCCACGGTGAAGGACGCCATCCCCGGCGGCAACGCCAAGAAGGGCGAGGTCGTCAAGGCTGTCGTCGTGCGCACCGTCAAGGAGCGTCGGCGTCCGGACGGTTCCTACATCAAGTTCGACGAGAACGCGGCCGTCATCATCAAGGACGGCGGCGACCCGCGCGGAACCCGAATCTTCGGACCGGTCGGTCGCGAGCTGCGCGACAAGCGGTTCATGCGGATCATCTCGCTGGCACCGGAGGTGCTCTAACCATGGCAAACCTTCGCGTCAAGAAGGGTGACACCGTCGTCGTCATCTCGGGCAAGGACAAGGGGGCGACCGGCAAGGTCATCGCCGCCTTCCCCGAGCTGGACCGGGTCACCGTCGAAGGTGTGAACGTCATCAAGAAGCACACCAAGATCGGGCAGAGCAACCGCGGCGCCAAGACCGGCGGGATCATCACTCAGGAGGCACCGATCCACGTCTCCAACGTGATGCCGGTGGTGGAGGTCGACGGCAAGAAGGTGGGCACGCGGGTGGGCTACCGCGTCGACGAGGACGGCACGAAGATCCGGGTGGCCAAGCGGACGGGGGAGGACCTGTGATGAGCACGTCGACCGAGCAGGCCGTCGTCCCCAGGCTCAAGCAGCGCTACCGCGACGAGATCGTGCCCGCCCTGCGCGAGGAGTTCGGCTTCGCCAACGTCATGCAGGTCCCGACGGTGTCCAAGGTCGTCGTCAACATGGGTGTCGGCGACGCCGCCCGGGACTCCAAGCTGATCGAGGGCGCCGTCCGCGACCTGTCGGTGATCACCGGCCAGAAGCCGGCCATCACCAAGGCTCGCAAGTCGATCGCCCAGTTCAAGCTGCGCGAGGGGATGCCGATCGGCTGTCACACGACGCTGCGCAACGACCGGATGTGGGAGTTCCTGGACCGACTCCTGTCGGTCGCGCTTCCCCGGATCCGCGACTTCCGTGGCCTGTCTCCGCGGCAGTTCGACGGCAACGGCAACTACACCTTTGGTCTCAACGAGCAGAGCATGTTCCACGAGATCGACCAGGACTCGATCGACCGAGTCCGGGGCATGGACATCACGGTGGTCACGACCGCCAAGACTGATGACGAGGGTCGGGCCCTGTTGAAGGCCCTCGGCTTCCCGTTCAAGGAGAACTGAGCGTGGCGAAGAAGGCCTTGATCAACAAAGCGGCAGCCAAGCCGAAGTTCGGGGTGCGTGGCTACACGCGATGCAGCGTGTGCGGCCGTCCCCGGTCGGTGTACCGCAAGTTCGGCCTGTGCCGGATCTGCCTGCGCAACATGGCTCACCGAGGTGAGCTTCCCGGCATCACCAAGAGCTCCTGGTAGCAACCCCTACGCCGAAGGTCCCGGACCGGAAACCGCGGCGAGAGAGTGTCGAACACACATGACGATGACCGACCCGATCGCAGACATGCTGACCCGTCTGCGCAACGCGAACTCGGCGTACCACGAGGAAGTGGCAATGCCGTCGAGCAAGATCAAGCAGGGCGTGGCTCAAATCCTCAAGCAGGAGGGCTACATCAGGGACTGGCGAGTGCAGGACGTCGAAGGTGGCGTCGGCCAGACCCTGGTGATCGACCTGAAGTTCGGCCCCAGCCGGGAGCGCTCGATCGCCGGGATCCGGCGAATCTCGAAGCCCGGCCTGCGTGTGTACGCGAAGTCGACCTCCCTGCCCCGCGTTCTGGGCGGCCTCGGTGTGGCGATCATCTCCACGTCCTCCGGGCTGCTCACCGACCGGCAGGCAGCAAAGAAGGGCGTAGGTGGGGAAGTCCTCGCCTACGTCTGGTAGCGGGGGCTGAGATGTCGCGCATCGGACGCCTTCCCATCAGCCTGCCCTCGGGCGTGGAGGTCACCATCGACGGCCAGCTGGTGACCGTCAAGGGGCCCAAGGGCACCCTGGCCCACGAGATCACCGAGCCCATCACCATCAGCCGTGACGAGGAGGGTGTGCTCACGATCCTGCGACCCGACGACGAGCGGGAAAGCCGCTCGCTCCACGGGCTGACGCGGAGCCTGATCGCCAACATGGTCACCGGCGTCACCGACGGCTACGAGAAGAAGCTGGAAATCGTCGGCGTCGGCTACCGTGTCCAGTCCAAGGGCTCGGACCTCGAGTTCGCCGTCGGCTACAGCCACTCGGTGCTCTACAAGGCGCCGGAGGGCATCCAGTTCGCGGTGGAGAGTCCCACCAAGTTCGCAGTGACCGGGGTCGACAAGCAGCAGGTCGGTCAGGTCGCGGCCAACATCCGCAAGATCCGCAAGCCGGAGCCGTACAAGGGCAAGGGCATTCGGTACGCGGGCGAGCACGTCCGTCGCAAGGTCGGAAAGGCTGGTAAGTAGTCATGTCGCTCGGACTTCAGTCCCGCCGCGCAAGTGGCAAGGGCGCCGCACGCGCGCGCCGTCATCTGCGCGTGCGCAAGAAGATCAGCGGCACGGCAACGCGTCCTCGCCTTGTCGTGACCCGCTCCACCCGCCACATGTTCGCCCAGGTGGTCGATGACACCGTCGGCCGAACGCTGGCGTCGGCCTCGACGTTGGAGGACTCCGTTCGGTCCCTCGGCGCCGACAAGACGGCACAGGCGCGCAAGGTCGGCGAGCTCGTGGCCGACCGAGCCAAGCAGGCCGGGGTCGAGGACATCGTCTTCGACCGGGGCGGCAACCAGTACACCGGCCGCGTCGCGGCGCTCGCCGAGGGCGCGCGCGAAGCCGGTCTGGCGTTCTGACCACCGGATGAACCACAGAAGAGGAATCAGTTCATGAGCAACGGACAGCAGCGCCGTGGCAGCACCGGTGGCAGCGACCGTCGACGCGACGGTCGTCGCGGTGACGCCGCGGACAAGAACCCGTACGTCGAGCGCGTGGTGGCTATCAACCGGGTCGCCAAGGTCGTCAAGGGCGGTCGGCGGTTCAGCTTCACCGCCCTGGTCGTGGTCGGTGATGGCGACGGCACCGTCGGGGTCGGTTACGGCAAGGCCAAGGAGGTTCCGGCGGCGATCGCCAAGGGCGTTGAGGAGGCCAAGAAGCAGTTCTTCAAGGTCCCTCGGATCCAGGGCACCATCCCCCACCCCATCCAGGGGGAGGATGCAGCCGGAGTCGTGCTGCTCAAGCCGGCATCTCCGGGTACTGGCGTCATCGCCGGGGGACCCGTGCGCGCCGTCCTGGAGTGTGCGGGCGTCCACGACGTCCTCAGCAAGTCCCTGGGGTCGTCGAACGCGATCAACATCGTGCACGCGACCGTGGCCGCGCTGAAGGGCCTGGAGCGTCCCGAAGAGGTGGCCGCCCGGCGGGGGAAGTCGCTCGAGGAAGTGGCGCCCGAGGGCCTGCTCCGGGCGCGCGCGGCAGGGATGTCTGCGTGATGTCCCGTCTCAAGGTCACCCAGCTGAGGTCGAAGGTCGGCAGCACCCACAGCCAGCGCGAGACGCTGCGAACGCTGGGGCTGAAGCGGATCGGCGACGTCGTCGTCAAGGAGGACCGCCCCGAGATCCGGGGAATGGTCCAGACGGTTGCCCACATGATTACCGTCGAGGAGGTCGACTGACATGACGCTCAAGGTCCATCACCTTCGTCCCGCCCCCGGCGCCCACAAGGCGAAGACCCGGGTTGGCCGCGGCGAGGGCTCCAAGGGCAAGACCGCCGGTCGCGGCACCAAGGGCACCAAGGCCCGGTACCAGGTGCCGGCAAACTTCGAGGGCGGGCAGATGCCGATGCACATGCGGCTGCCCAAGCTGCGTGGCTTCACCAACCCCTTCCGCGTCGAGTTCCAGGTCGTGAACCTGGACAAGATCGCTGCGCTATACCCGCAGGGCGGAGAGGTCACCGTCGATGACCTCGTCGCCAAGGGCGCCGTACGCAAGGACCGGCCCGTGAAGGTGCTCGGTGCGGGGTCGGTCGAGACAGCCCTTCAGATCACGGTGCACGCCTTCTCCGGCTCGGCCAAGGAGAAGATCCTCGCTGCCGGCGGAACCGCCACTGAACTGGAGTAACCGTCCGCTGTAGCCCGGCTGGCTGGCACCATCGGCCCTGCCGGGCTGTATCGTCCGAGGGGTTCCCGACCAGCTGGAGGGCAAACCGTGCTGTCCGTGTTTGCGCAGGCGTTCCGTACGCCTGACCTGCGGAAGAAGCTGCTCTTCATGCTGGCCATGATCGGCATTTACCGGATCGGGTCGTTCGTGCCGACCCCGGGAGTCGACTACCCCGCCGTCCAGGAGTGTGTCCGGCAGGTCCAGGGAGACAGCCTCTACGCGCTGATCAACCTGTTCAGCGGTGGTGCGCTGCTCCAGCTGTCGATCTTCGCGCTCGGGATCATGCCGTACATCACGGCAAGCATCATCTTGCAGCTGCTCGTCGTGGTGATCCCCCGGCTGGAGACCCTCAAGAAGGAGGGTCAGGCCGGCCAAGCCAAGATCACGCAGTACACCCGGTACCTCACCGTCGGCCTCGCGGTTCTGCAGTCCACGGGAATCGTGTCGCTCGCACGGTCCGGCAACCTCATCCGGGGCTGCAACCTGGACATCATCCCGAACGAGAGCCTGTGGACCATCGCCACGATGATCATGGTGATGAGCGCCGGTACCGGCGTGATCATGTGGCTCGGCGAGCTCATCACCGACCGCGGCATCGGCAACGGCATGTCCCTGCTGATCTTCACGTCGATCATCGCCGGCTTCCCCGGGCAGCTGACCGTGATCCGTGCCAGCCGCGGCGACTGGATCATGTTCGTCGTTCTCGGTATCGGTCTCCTCGTGGTGGCCTTCGTGGTCTTGATGGAGCAGGCACAGCGGCGGGTGCCAGTTCAGTACGCCAAGCGGATGGTCGGTCGTCGGATGTACGGCGGAACCTCGACCTACATCCCGCTCAAGGTCAACCAGGCCGGCGTCATCCCCGTCATCTTCGCTTCGTCGATGATGTACCTCCCGGTCTTGTTCACCACGATCACGGGCAGCACCGGCCCGGTGGCGCAGTGGATCGAGACCCACCTGGTGCGGGGCACTGGGGCGTACTACGCCTTGTTGTTCTTCGGCCTGATCGTGTTCTTCACGTTCTTCTACGTGGCGATCACCTTCAATCCTGACGAAGTCGCCGACAACATGAAGCAGTACGGCGGCTTCATCCCCGGCATCCGCGCCGGCCGGCCGACCGCGGAGTACCTCGACTACGTGCTCACCCGTCTGACCTCGGTCGGCGCCATCTACCTGGGTGCCATTGCAGTCCTGCCGGTGGTGGCCTTCTCGAGCCTGGGGCAGGGCCAGAACTTCATCTTTGGCGGGACGAGCATCCTGATCATGGTCGGAGTGGGCCTCGACACCGTCAAGCAGATCGAGAGCCAGCTTCAACAGCGGAACTACGAAGGGTTCCTTCGGTAGTGCGCCTCATACTGGTCGGCCCGCCTGGAGCGGGCAAAGGCACGCAGGCCACCGCGGTGGCAGGCCGCCTTGGCGTGCCTCACATCTCGACCGGCGAGATCTTCCGCAGCAACGTCTCGGGCGGCACCGAGCTCGGGCGGGAGGCTCAGCGATACCTGGACTCCGGTCGGCTGGTCCCCGACGAGGTGACCAACGCGATGGTCCGGGACCGGCTCGCACAGCCGGACGCACTGCCCGGATTTCTCATGGACGGATACCCGCGCAACCTGGCGCAGGTGGCCTACCTGGACGGGGTCCTGGCCGACCGTGAGGAGAGCCTCGACGGTGTCGTCGAGTTGGCGGTGGACCGTGGGGTCGTCATGCAGCGACTTCTCGAGCGGGCGGCCCGAGACGGCCGCTCCGACGACACCGAGGAAGTCGTGCGTCACCGGTTCGACGTCTACGACGCCGAGACCGCCCCCATCGTTGCGCACTATGCCGGGGTGGGGCTCCTGCGTGTCGTGGCTGGTGAGGGCAGCGTGGCCGAGGTCACCAGCAGGGTTCTCGCCGCGCTCGGGGTCTGAGCCGTGGTCCTGCGCCGCCGGAACCGGATCGAGATCAAGTCGGCCGTCGAGGTCGAGCGCATGCGGGCCGCCGGACTGGTGGTGGCCGACACCCTCGAGCTGATGCGGCAGTCGGCGTGTCCGGGGATGACGACCCGGGACCTGGACGCCCTGGCGGCCTCCGCCATCTCGGGCGCCGGCGCCACCCCCTCCTTCCTGGGCTACCACGGGTACCCCGCGACCATCTGTGTGTCGGTGAACGAGGAGATCGTCCACGGGATCCCCGGCGACCGGACGATCAACGACGGGGACCTGGTGTCGGTCGACTGCGGAGCGATCGTCGACGGCTGGCACGGCGACGCGGCGGTCACGATCTGTGTGGGTGAGGTTGCCGATGAGCATCGCGCGCTCGCCGAAGTGACCGAGGATGCCCTCTGGCAGGGGCTGGCACGCGCCACGGTGGGGGGTCGGGTCAGCGACATCGGCCACGCCGTCGAGACCACGGTCCGGGCACGGGGCGACTACGGCATCGTCGAGGAGTACGTCGGGCACGGCATCGGAAGCCAGATGCACATGGAGCCCAGCGTGCCGAACTACGGCCAGCCCGGCCACGGCCCGCACCTGGTCGCCGGAATGGCGGTCGCGGTGGAGCCCATGGTCATCCTGGGCGACCGCCGGACGCGCCTCCTGGACGACGAATGGACCGTCGTCACCGCGGATGGCGGCTGGGCGGCCCACTTCGAGCACACCGTCGCGCTGACGCCGGAGGGGCCGTGGGTGCTGACCGCCCACGACGGCGGCGCCGAGCGGTTCGCCGCGATGGGCATCGCCACCCCCGCCCACCGCTAGCCCGTCGAGTGCGCACTCGGGGGACACCCAGCCCCGTCGAGTGCGCACTCGGGGGACACCCAGCCCCGTCGAGTGCGCAGTCCGCCGGCGTGGTCGGCACAGAAGACTGAATTCAGATTCGGAAATTGCAATACCGCAGTAGCGCTGATATTTTTCCTTCTAAGTCGATGGGGAAAGAGGACAATATGGCGTGGTTTCTCGCCTTTGCGCTTGCCGGTGGTGCCGCGCAGCTGGTGGACGGCACGCTCGGGATGGGCTTCGGCGTCACGTCGGCCACGCTGCTGCTGGCCTTCGGCGTGTCTCCCGTGGCGGCTTCGGCCGCTACCCACGTCGCCAAGCTCCCCACGACCCTGGTGAGCGGCCTGGCGCACTGGCGGCACGGCAACGTCGACTGGGCGGTCGTCCGGCGGCTGGCGCTTCCCGGCGCGATCGGCGCCTTCGTCGGCGCGGTGGTGCTCACCGAGCTCAGCCTGGCCTCGGCCAAGGCCTGGATGGCGGGCCTGCTGTTCTTCTTCGGGCTGGTGATCTTCGCCCGCTTCGGCTTTGGGGTCCGGCTGATTCCCATGCCCAGGCACGGGCACACGGCGCGGTGGCTGGTCCCGATCGGTGGCCTCGGTGGCTTCGTCGACGCGACCGGCGGCGGGGGCTGGGGTCCGGTGGTCACCCCGTCGATGCTCACCGTGACCCGGCACGAGCCGCGCCGCGTCGTCGGTTCGGTCAACGCTGCGGAGTTCATCGTCGCGGCCGCCGCCTCGCTCGGCTTCATCACCGGCGCCGCGCACGAGGACATCCCTTGGGTACCGGTCCTCGGTCTGGTTGCCGGAGGGATGGTGGTGGCCCCGATCGCTGCCCGGCTGGCCGGCCGGCTTCCCCAGGCCCCCATGGGCACGATGGTCGGCGGGCTGATCCTCCTAGTCAACGGGATGGTGATCCTGCAGGCGGTGACCCAGGTGCCGACCGGACTGGGCTGGGCGGGGTTTGCGGCGATGGTGACCGGGACCGCCGTTGTGGCCCGCCGTGCCCGTGGGCGCGAGCGCCGCGAGCGCGCCGAGGCGCCAGCCGCCCCCGTCCCGGCCCCGACCCCCTGACGCCGAGTGCACAGTCCGCGGACACCCAGCCCCGTCGAGTGCGCACGGCCGGAGCCGAAAGTCGTGGCGGGGCCGCGCGGGCGTGCACTCGGCGTGCTGGGGGGTCCTGGGGGTGGGCACTCGGCGGATTGGCCTTCCCCCGGCTGTCTCCCGTAGACTGCCGCGTCGGCTCGACGCCGTCGTCTCGGCACGCCCTGCGGCTGGCCCCTCGTGGGCTCAGGGTGGCTCGACGGCGGTAGGGCCGGACCGGATCACCCGACGACACGACACTCCGGCAGGAGTGCGAGAGGAACCATGGCCAAGAAAGAAGGTGCCATTGAGATCGAGGGCACCGTGGTCGAGTCTTTGCCCAACGCAATGTTTCGGGTCGAGCTCGCCAATGGCCACAAGGTCCTCGCGCACATCAGCGGGAAGATGCGCCAGCACTACATCCGGATCCTCCCCGAGGACCGCGTGGTGGTGGAGCTCAGCCCGTATGACCTGACGCGAGGTCGGATCGTCTACCGGTACAAGTAGCCACCAGCCCCCGACGCCGGCGTCTTGCGACGCTAGGTGCGTGAGAACCCCGACGTCACGGAGTCAACGATGAAGGTCCAGCCGAGCGTCAAGGCGATCTGCGACAAGTGCAAGGTGATTCGTCGTCACGGACGGGTCATGGTCATCTGTGAGAACTTGCGCCACAAGCAGCGGCAGGGCTGAGCGCACCTCGGTGCGCACGGCCAGCGTCGACAACTGAATACGAGCACGACCAGCACTGACCTCAGGGCTGTACCCGACCCCCGTGCGATCTGTCCGGTTCCGCCGGAACGGACCGTTACGGGACGCCACCCCCGGACGAAGGCCGGGGACCCGCGCGTCGCGAGACACGTGGGACCGGTACGGCCGCGAAACCTTCGACACGAACACCAGGAGCACCATGGCACGCCTCGTGGGCGTCGACCTTCCGCGCGACAAGCGCATGGAAGTTGCCCTCACCTACATCTTCGGGATCGGCCGTACCCGCTCGCGGGCGACACTGGCCGCCACCGGAGTCGACCCCGACCTCCTCTCCAAGGACCTCACCGACGAGCAGCTGGTGAAGGTCCGTGACTGGATCGAGGAGAACTACAAGCTCGAAGGTGACCTCCGTCGCGAGGTTCAGGCCGACATCCGCCGCAAGGTCGAGATCGGCTCCTACGAGGGTGTGCGTCACCGCCGGGGACTCCCCGTCCGGGGGCAGCGCACCCACACCAACGCGCGCGGCCGCAAGGGTCCGCGCAAGGCAGTGGCCGGTAAGAAGAAGGTCACCAAGAAGTAGTAGCCGCAGGTCCGCCGCCGGACACCGGGTCCGGCAGCTGCGGGTCGCGGACCGACGATCTCCAGGAGCAATCAGCGTATGCCACCCAAGAGCAAGACCGGCGCGAAGAAGCCGCGCCGCAAGGAGAAGAAGAACGTCGCCCACGGGCACGCTCACATCAAGAGCACGTTCAACAACACGATCGTGTCGATCACGGACCCCAGTGGTGCCGTGATCTCGTGGGCTTCTGCCGGCCAGGTGGGTTTCAAGGGGTCGCGTAAGTCGACGCCGTTCGCCGCCCAGATGACTGCGGAGGCCGCCGCCCGTCGTGCGCAGGAGCACGGCATGCGCAAGGTCGACGTCTTCGTCAAAGGCCCGGGCTCCGGGCGTGAGACGGCGATCCGAGCCCTCCAGGCCGCGGGCCTAGAGGTCGGGTCCATCCAGGACGTCACCCCAGCGCCGTTCAACGGCTGCCGCCCGCCCAAGCGCCGCCGCGTCTGACGCGTCCCGACTGAAGCAAGCAGGAGAATCATGGCCAGGTATACCGGTGCGGACTGCCGCAAGTGTCGGCGCGCCAAGACCAAGCTGTACCTCAAGGGCTCCAAGTGCGACTCCGCCAAGTGCCCGTTCGAGATGCGGCCCTACCCTCCCGGACAGCACGGCCGGGGGCGCAGCAAGGACAGCGAGTACCTGCTGCAGCTGCGCGAGAAGCAGAAGGCCAAGCAGATCTACGGCATCTTCGAGCGGCAGTTCCGTGGCTACTACGAGGAGGCCAGCGGCAAGAAGGGCAAGACGGGCGACAACCTGCTGCGCATCCTGGAGAGCCGCCTGGACAACGTCGTCTACCGGGCCGGCTTCGGCAAGTCCCGTGACATGGCCCGCCAGCTCGTGCGGCACGGCCACATCCAGGTGAACGGCGCCAAGGTCGACGTGCCCTCCTACCGGGTGTCCGACAGCGACATCGTCGAGGTGCGGCAGAGCTCGCTCGAGCTGACGCCGTTCGTGGTGGCACGCGCCGAGGCGGGCGAGCGCACCGTGCCCGCATGGCTGGAGGTCATGCCTCACCGCATGCGCATCCTGGTTCACTCGCTGCCGGTCCGGCAGCAGATCGACACCCTCGTGCAGGAGCAGCTGATCGTCGAGCTCTACTCGAAGTAGCGGCCCCAGCAGTGCCCCGCGGTCGCACGGCCGCACCTGTCCACGGCGTCAAATAGCGGGCGCCCGGAACTGGAGGAATTCCCTTGCTCATCGCTCAGCGGCC
Organism: uncultured Actinomycetota bacterium; assembly: GCA_963848085.1. Lineage (GTDB taxonomy): Bacteria > Actinomycetota > Actinomycetes > JAHEKZ01 > JAHEKZ01 > CAWKCE01. Next base: position 147,256 of record CAWKCE010000005.1, on the reverse strand, counting down.
CATGCTGGCCGAAGATGTCATCAGCGACTTCCGGTCGCGGTTCGTGCTCGAGCCACTCGAGCCTGGCTTCGGCTACACCCTCGGCAACTCCCTGCGACGCACGCTCCTGTCGTCCATTCCGGGTGCCGCCGTCACCTCGATCCGGATCGACGGGGTTCTTCACGAGTTCACCACCGTCCCGGGGGTGAAAGAAGACGTCACTGACCTGGTTCTCAACGTCAAGGAGCTGGTGGTCAGCACCGAGCACGACGAGCCGGTCGTCATGTACCTGCGCAAGCAGGGTCCCGGTGTTGTCACCGCAGCCGACATCGCCCCGCCGGCAGGGGTCGAGGTCCACAACCCCGAGCTGGTTCTGGCCACGCTGAACGGCAAGGGCAAGCTCGAGATGGAGCTCACGGTCGAGCGCGGCCGGGGCTACGTCCGGGCCGAGCTCAACAAGCAGCCGGGCCAGGAGATCGGCCGGATCCCGGTCGACTCCATCTACTCGCCGGTGCTCAAGGTGAGCTACAAGGTGGAGGCCACCCGCGTCGAGCAGCGCACCGACTTCGACCGCCTGGTGGTCGACGTCGAGTCCAAGCCGTCGATGCGTCCGCGCGACGCCATGGCGAGTGCCGGCAAGACGCTGGTCGAGCTGTTCGGCCTGTTCCGGGAGCTCAACGTCGAGGCCGAGGGCATTGACATGGGCCCGTCGCCGGCTGACGCCGCGATGGCAGCCGACATGGCGCTGCCGATCGAGGAGCTCGACCTCACGGTGCGGTCGTACAACTGCCTCAAGCGCGAGGGCATCCACACCGTCGGCGAGCTCGTCGGCCGCAGCGAGGCGGACCTGCTCGACATCCGCAACTTCGGTGCCAAGTCGATCGACGAGGTGAAGGTCAAGCTGGTCGGCCTCGGCCTCGCACTGAAGGACAGCCCGCCCGGGTTCGACCCGAGCGCCGTCATCGACGCTTTCGGCGACGACGATGCCGGGTACGTCGAGACCGAGCAGTACTGACGCCCGACTGACGCATCGAGGAGACACCTACTATGCCTAGCCCCTCCAAGGGCCCGCGTCTCGGCGGCAGTCCGGCGCACGAGCGGCTCTTGCTCGCGAACCTTGCCACTGCGCTGTTCGAGCACGGCCGCATCACCACCACCGAGGCCAAGGCCAAGCGGCTGCGGCCGCTCGCAGAGCGCCTGGTCACCTTCGCCAAGCGCGGTGACCTGCACGCCCGGCGGCGGGTCATGACCGTGATCAGGGACAAAGAGGTCGTGCACGTCCTGTTCACCGAGATCGGCCCCCGGTTCGCCAACCGGCCGGGCGGCTACACCCGGATCACCAAGATCGGCCCCCGCAAGGGCGACAACGCCCCGATGGCCGTGATCGAGCTCGTCGAGGCCCTCGACGAGAGCAAGCCGAAGAAGCAGCGGGCGAAGCGCAAGCCGAAGGCTGCGTCGGCTCCCGCCGTCGACGTCGTTGCCGAGGCGGTCACGGAGGCGCCTGAGGTCGAGGCGCCTGAGGTCGAGGCGCCTGAGGTCGAGGCGCCTGAGGTCGAGGCGCCTGAGGTCGAGGCGGGCAGCGTTGCCGACCCGGCCGAGGACAGTGAGCCGAAGGACGACGCGTCCTGACCGATCAGCATCTGCACGACGAGCCCGCCCCCGGTTCCGAGGGCGGGCTCGTTCGTCTACGGCTGGACCTGGGCTACGACGGCACGCAGTTCCACGGCTGGGCGCGACAGCCGGGTCTGCGCACCGTCGAGGACACCGTGTCTGCTGCGCTGGGAACCGCGCTGCGGCTGGCCGGCCCCCCCTCGCTGACAGTCGCTGGCCGGACGGACGCCGGGGTGCACGCCCGCGGCCAGGTCGTCCACGCCGATGTGCCGTCCCCCGCCTGGGAAGCCGCCGGCGCCACCCTGGCAGCGCGGCTGCGTGGGCTGCTACCCGACGACGTCCGGCTGACCGGTGTCGTCGCGGCCCCCGAAGGCTTCGAGGCACGCTTCTCCGCGCTCTGGCGCCGTTACACCTACCGGCTCTGCGACGGATCGGCCGGCGTCGACCCGCTCCGGCGGCATGACGTGGTCGCCGCCCGGCGTCCGCTCGACGTCCAGGCGATGAACGACGCCGCGGCAGGCCTAGTCGGGGAGCACGACTTCGCCGCGTTCTGCCGTCCGCGTCCCGGGGCCACGACTGTCCGGACGCTCCGGGAGCTCACGTGGCGGCGGGACGACGAGCTGGTCGTGGGCCACGTCCGGGCTGACGCCTTCTGCCACCACATGGTGCGGTCCCTGGTGGGTGTGCTCCTGCCGGTGGGGGAGGGTCGGCGGCCGGTCGGGTGGCCGGCCGACGTCCTGCGGGCGGCCGTGCGCGACCCGGCGGTCACGGTGATGCCCGCCCACGGGCTGGTTCTGGAGGAGGTGGGATACCCGCCGGACCCCGAGGTGGGTGCCCGTGCCGCACAATCCCGCCGCGTCCGGGCCCCAATCGACGCCACGCCGCCACGATGACGCGCCGCGCCGCGGCAGGCTGGCGGCCTGGCGTAGGGAGCTGGCGGCCTAGCGGAGGGATGGTGCCCGGGTCAGCGGCAGACATGGCGGTCGAGCCACCGCCCGAGCCCTGGGACGCCGACCGAGACCAGCCTCGCCGGCTTGCCGCGGGCGTCGGTCCACGCCAGGAGCGTCAGCCGGTTGCTGCGCGGCCGGGTAGTGGGGCACGACTCCACGGGCTGGACCCGCAGCGGCTGAGACGCGCCCGGCCGGACGGACAGGACGTATCCGGAGGCGTCGCCAGCACCGGAGGGAGCCGGGGGTGACTCCGCGGCCAGGCCCCCCAGGGCGCCCACCCGCTCGATGACGAGCCCGGTGGCGCCCCGCCAGCGCACCCGCAGCCGCACCTCGGGCGGGTCTCCGGGCGGGGTGCCATCCAGCAGCCGTGCGCTCAGTCCGGGCAGCGGCCGGGACCGTGGGCGCGCCTTCGGGCACAGCGTCTCCACCGTGCGCAGCGGTTCGCTGGTCCGCGTCCAGGTGCGGGACCAGTCCGACCCGGCCACCGTCATCGGGCTCGGCCAGGTGACCGGAAGCAGGTCGGGGCAGGCCCGCAGGCGATAGGTGCCCCGCACGGTGAGGGTGCGTTCGGTGCCCAGGCTGACCGGGTCGCCGAACGCGGTTGCGGTCCCGTCCTCGGCGAGCACCTGAACGCCAGTGAGCTGCAGGGCCGGGTCGCTGGACCGTCGCGCCGGTGCCACGGACACGCCGTCTCCGTCGCTGACGGTGACCTCCTCCACGATGGTCACCACTCCGCCCCGAGCTCGCACGGTGCGTGTGCCGGTGAGGGCGACGGCCGTCGGCTCGGCGCTCGAGGTGCTTGTGGGGACCTGGCTGGACGCCGGACCTGCGCTCGGGGCCGCTCCTGGGTCGCCGCCGGTGAGCGCCAGCGTCGCTCCGACCGCCAGCGCCACCAGAAGGACACCTCCCGCGACCACAGCGGTCAGCGGGAGGCTTCTACGGGCCGGTTTCGCCCGGTGGCGGCCACGGGTGGACTGTTCCATCACGGCACAGTGTGACGCAGACGGGCCGGCTCCCGAGGGCCAACGGTCGTAGCGTCCGAGGCCCCAGTGCGCCACAGTCATAGTTCGGTCCGGGTCAGGGAGGTGACGGGATGCGGGTGGTGGTCGCGCTCGGCGGCAACGCCCTCCTCCGTCGCGGGCAGCCGATGACCGCCGAGAACCAGCGAGCCAACGTTCGGGTCGCCGCTGTGGCGATGGCCCCCATCGCCGTCGAACACGAGCTCGTCGTGACGCACGGGAACGGGCCACAGGTGGGACTGCTCGCGCTGCAGGCGGCCGCATCCCACCCGGACGAGGTGTTCCCGCTCGACGTCCTCGGGGCCGAGACGGAGGGCATGATCGGCTACCTCATCGAGCAGGAGCTGGGCAACCTGCTGCCCTTCGAGAAGCCGCTCGCGACCATCCTGACCATGACCGAGGTGGACCCCGACGACCCGGCGTTCGCCGACCCCACGAAGTTCGTCGGGCCGGTGTACGACGAGAGCTCGGCACAGGAGCTGGCCGCCCAGAAGGGCTGGGTGTTCAAGCCGGACGGCAGCGACTGGCGGCGGGTCGTCCCGTCGCCGCAGCCGCGGCGGATCTTCGAGCTGCGACCGGTGCGCTGGCTGCTCGAGCAGGGCGCTGTGGTCATCGCAGCCGGTGGCGGCGGCATCCCGACCATGTACGTGCCGGGCACGCGCACGCTCGTCGGGGTCGAGGCGGTGGTCGACAAGGACCTGGCGAGCGCGGTCCTGGCCGAGCAGATCGGGGCCGACCTGTTCGTGGTGGCGACCGAGGTGGACGCCGTCTACGTGGACTGGGGGACGCCGCGGCAGCGCGCCATCCGGCAGGCGACGCCCGATGCCCTGGCGGAGCTGTCCTTCCCGGCCGGGTCGATGGGCCCCAAGGTCGAGGCCGCCAGCGCCTTCGTGCGCGCGACCGGGAAGCGGTCGCTCGTCGGCGCCTTGGACCAGATCACCGAGCTCGTGGCCGGCCAGGTGGGAACCGCGGTCGAGCCGGACGTCCCCGGCGGCATCCGGACCGACTGACGGCAAACCGGTTCGCCGATGGTGCCGCTGGTCGGTCAGACTGGCGGCCATGGGCCACGTGGACGTCAACGGTGTCGGGTGCGTGCTCCCCGACGGGCGCACGCTCTTTGGCAACGTCTCGTTTCGCGTCGGAGACGGTGCGGTGGTCGCTCTCGTCGGCGCGAACGGCGCAGGCAAGACCACGTTGATGCGGATCATCGCCGGGGACGTCGACCCGCTCGAGGGGTCGGTGTCGCGCAGCGGCGGTCTTGGTGTGATGCGACAGTTCGTGGGCAGCGTGCGGGACGACTCGACGGTGCGTGACCTCCTGGTGTCAGTGGCGCCGCCGCGCATCCGTCAGGCGGCCCTCGAGATGGCCGCCGCCGAGCTGCAGATGATGGACCGCGACGACGAGAAGACCCAGATGCGCTACGCCCATTCGATCGCCGACTGGGGTGACGCCCACGGGTATGACGCCGAGGTGGTGTGGGACGCCTGCACGGTGGCGGCCCTCGGCGTCCCGTACGACCGGGCGCAGTACCGCCCGGTGAACACGCTGAGCGGCGGGGAGCAGAAGCGGCTGGTGCTCGAAGCGCTGTTGCGTGGGCCGGACGAGGTTCTCCTGCTCGACGAGCCTGACAACTACCTCGACGTGCCTGGCAAGCAATGGCTCGAGGAACGACTGGCAGCGACGCAGAAGACCGTGCTTCTCATCTCCCACGACCGGGAGCTGCTGGCACGGGTGGCCAACCGCATCGTCACCGTCGAAGGGGGGACGTCCTGGGTGCATGGTGGTGGATTCGAGTCGTACCACGAGGCACGTGGCAGCCGGCACGGTCGGCTTGCCGAGCTGTTGCGCAGGTGGGAAGAGGAGCACCAACGGCTCAAGGACTTGGTGCGGACATTGCAGCAGCAGGCGGCAATCAGCCCCGACATGGCCTCCCGGTACAAGGCGATGCAGACGCGCCTCCGCAAGTTCGAGGAGGCCGGGGCGCCCGAGTCCCCGCCGCCGGAGCAGAACGTGACGATGCGCCTGAAGGGTGGACGCACCGGCGTCCGAGCTGTCGTGTGTCGCCAGCTCGAGCTGTCCGGGCTCATGCAGCCGTTCGACCTCGAGGTGTTCTACGGGGAGCGGGTGGCGGTGCTGGGGAGCAACGGGTCGGGGAAGTCGCACTTCCTTCGGCTGCTGGCGTCGTGGGACCCCAAGCAGGGGGTGGCCGTCGACCCACCTGTCTCGTCCACCGGGGAGTGGAAGCTTGGAGCGAGGGTCGTTCCTGGGCACTTCGCCCAGACTCACGACCACGCCGAGTTCACCGGGCGTACCCCACTCGAACTGCTTTGGGAGCAGTACTCGCTCCAGCTAGGCGCGGCGAAGGCGTCCCTGCGACGCTATGAGTTGAACCAGCAGGCCGAGCAACGGTTCGAGACGCTGTCGGGTGGGCAGCAGGCTCGGTTCCAGATCCTGCTGCTGGAGCTGTCCGGGGTCACGCTGCTACTGCTCGACGAGCCGACGGACAACCTCGACCTGGCCAGCGCGGAGGCGCTGGAGGACGGACTGGCGGGCTTCGACGGCACCGTGCTGGCCGTGACGCACGACCGCTGGTTCGCCCGCTCGTTCGACCGCTACCTGGTGTTCGGCGAGGACGGCGCGGTCTACGAAGCCGGCGAGCCGGTGTGGGACGAGGGCCGGGTCGACCGGGTGCGCTGAACCCACGCCCACCACCCGGCCGCGGCCACCGCGGAGGCGACCCCGGCCGCGCCGAACGCCCACGTCGGCGCCTGCTCGGACAGGACGCCGCCGAGTGCGGACCCGACGGCGATCCCGGCCAGGGCGAAGGTCGTCCCGACGGCGTACGCCTGGGTCCGTCGCGACGCCGGCACCAACCGGGAGACGACGCCGTAGAGGGCAGCCAGCGTCGGTGCCAAGCCGAGCCCGGTCACGAAGAGTGCGGCGGCCAGCCAACCCAGGCCGGCCGACCAGATCGCTGCGGTCAGTCCCGATCCCGCGGCGAGCAGGGCGAGGTAGCCCGGGACCCGAAGAGCCGGGTCTGTGGTCGACGGGAACCGGGCAGCCAGCAGGCCGCCGGCCAACGACCCGACACTCCACACCGCCAGCAGCCAGGCGGCGGCGTCGCGCCGACCGTCGAGGATCGCGGCGGCCGGAACGGCGACCTCGGTCAGGCCCAGCCCCAGCGCGGCGATGGCCAGCGCCAGCCACGGCGCGACCAACTTCCGGGCGAAGCCGGTCGGCCCGTCCGGAGCGGGGTGAGGCTGCCAGATGGGGGTGATGGTGCGGGCGAACCAGACCCCGCCGAGGCCGCCGACGGCGGCCGTCCCGACGACGGCGGCCGTGGTCCCACTCACTGCCAGGAGCAGCCCGACGAGAGCCGGTCCGGCGATCCAGATGACCTCCTGGCTGGTGGCATCCAGCGTGAACAGCCGGTCCAGCGCCTTCGGCCGGGGCGCCAGCTCGGGCCACAGGGTGCGCGCCACCGAGGTGATCGGGGCGCCCAGCAGGCCGCCCAGTCCGGCCAGGGCGATGCCGGCCGCCGGCGCCGACCACGGCAACCAGGCGACCAGGACGAGCACTCCGGCCTGGAGCGCGGCCGTCGCGGCGATGACGATGCCGGCCCGGCCGCGTGCGGCCGGCCGAGCCCACAGCGGCTGGCCCACGGCCACGCCGAGTCCCCAGGCGCCCGACGCCAGCCCCGCGGCGGTGAGCGAAGACGTCCGTTCCTGGACGAGCAGGATCAGCGCGAGCGGGGCCATCCCCTGGGGAGCCCGGGCCAGGAGAGATGCCGCCAGGACCCGGAGCGCAGGCGCCGGCACCGTGCTCTCGCCCGTCACCGTGCGCACGCTACCGAGCCGGGCGCCGGCGTCGACGGCCGCCCGAGCCACCCGTCCGGTCCCGGTTTTGACCCCTCCTGCGCTGCCGGGCTACTCTGGGCGGTCGTTGAGCGTGCGGTGCAGGACGTGTAGGTGGACCCTCCGGGGAGCACCCGCAGAGTCGGCAGCCGGACGCCGGAGGCGCCCCATGCGTCTTCGACCCCCCGAACGAGGAACGAAGGTCTCCACCGTGCGCACGTACAGCCCGAAGGCCGGCGACGTCACGCAGACGTGGCACGTCATCGACGCCGAGGACGTCGTCCTCGGACGGCTCGCCAGCCAGGTGGCGACCCTTCTGCGGGGCAAGCACAAGCCGCAGTTCGCGCCCCACGTGGACACCGGTGACTTCGTCATCGTGGTCAACGCCGGCAAGATCGCGCTGACCGGCGCCAAGCGGGAGCAGAAGCTGGCCTACCACCACTCGGGCTTCCCGGGCGGGCTGCGTGCCACCGGCTACGCCGAGCTTCTGGAGAAGAACCCGCGCAAGGCCGTCGAGAAGGCAGTCTGGGGAATGATCCCCAAGAACCGCCTCGGTCGTCAGCAGATCACCAAGCTCAAGGTTTACGCCGGCCCGGAGCACCCGCACCAGGCTCAGCAGCCGGTGCCGTTCGAAATCACCCAGGTCGCGCAGTGACCGTCGCGCCCGAAGGCAGTGAAAGAGGATCTGTGTCCGACGAGACAACCGCCACACCTGACGCCGCCACTGTGGCGGACCCTGTTGAGCCCGTCGACGCCCCGGCCCCGGCCGTGAGCGACGACGACGCAGCTGGCGGGGACTTCACCAGCGAGTCCGCTCCGGTGGCGGTCCCGCGTGAGATCTCCGACGCCCCCGGCGCGGCCACTGGTCGTCGCAAGGAGTCGATCGCTCGGGTCCGGATCACTCCCGGCACCGGGCAGTGGGTCGTCAACGGCAAGCCGTTGGCCGTCTACTTCCCCGACAAGGTGCACCAGCAGCTCGTCAACGACCCCTTCAAGGTGCTTGAGGTCGAGGGCCGCTACGACGTCGTCGCCCGACTGCACGGTGGCGGAACGTCCGGTCAGGCCGGCGCCCTGCGACTGGGCATCGCCCGCGCTCTCAACCAGATCGACGTCGACGGCAACCGGCCGTCCCTGAAGAAGGCCGGTTTCCTCACCCGTGACCCGCGGGCCAAGGAGCGCCGCAAGGCCGGTCTGAAGAAGGCTCGGAAGGCTCCGCAGTACAGCAAGCGCTGACGCTCGCACGCACTCCCGTTCGCGCCCCGTCTGGCTCCGGCCGCGGGGCGCGCGCGCTAAGGAGGACCGGTGGGACGGCTGTTCGGGACCGACGGGGTACGAGGACTGGCCAACCGCGACCTCACCGCCGAGCTGGCGGTCGACCTGGCAGTGGCTGCGGCGCATGTCCTGGGTGACGCCGGCGCCTTCGCCGGGCACCGGCCGCGGGCGGTCGTCGGTCGCGACCCACGCGCCTCCGGGGAGTTCCTCGAGGCGGCCGTCGTCGCCGGGCTGGCCAGCGCGGGCGTCGACGTGGTGCGACTCGGAGTGCTTCCGACGCCGGCTGTCGCTTACCTGACGGACGCCCTCGAGGCCGACCTCGGCGTCATGCTGTCGGCGAGCCACAACGCGATGCCAGACAACGGCATCAAGTTCTTCAGCCGGGGGGGACACAAGCTCGACGACGCCATCGAGGATGCCGTCGAGGAGCGCCTCCGGGAGCCGTGGGACCGCCCGACCGGCCGAGCAGTGGGACGGATCCGCGATGACGACGACGCGGTGGAGCTCTATTACGACCATCTGCTTGCGTCCCTGCCGCACCGGCTGGACGGGGTCCGCGTCGTGGTCGACTGCGCCAACGGGGCGGCTTCGGTCGTCTCGCCGGAGGTCCTGCGCCGAGCCGGCGCCGACGTCGTGGCGGTGTGCGCCGAGCCGGACGGCTGGAACATCAACGAAGGGTGCGGGTCGACGCACCTGTCCGTCGTCGTCGAGGCCGTGCGAGAGCACCGGGCGGACGCCGGCATCGCGCACGACGGCGATGCCGACCGCTGCCTCGCCGTCGACGCGGACGGACAGGTCGTCGACGGTGACCAGATCCTGGCCGTGCTGGCTCTGGCGATGCGGGAGCGCGGCCTGCTCGCGCACAACACCGTGGTGTCGACTGTGATGGCCAACCTGGGCTTCCGGAACGCGATGGCCGAGCAGCGTGTGACGGTCGCCGAGACCGCCGTCGGCGACCGGTACGTCCTGGAGGAGATGCGGGCCGGCGGGTTCACCCTGGGGGGCGAGCAGTCGGGGCACGTCATCCTGCTCGAGCACGCCACCACCGGTGACGGCATGCTGACCGCGCTGCACCTGCTGGCGTGCATGGTCGAGTCGAAGCAGACGCTGGCCGAGCTCGCCGGCGTGATGACGCGGCTGCCCCAGGTGCTGATCAACGTGCCCGACGTCGACAAGACCCGGATGGACGACCCCGCCCTCCTGGCGGCCGTGCGGTCGGTGGAGGAGGACCTGGCCGGTGCGGGCAGGGTCCTGCTGCGGCCGAGCGGCACCGAAGCTTTGGTACGAGTGATGGTCGAGGCCGACACGTCAGGCCGAGCGCGCGCGATTGCGGAAGGGCTGGCGGCCGTCGTCCGCGACCGGCTCGACCCCGCCAGCGCCTAGGCTGGCCCGCATGTGCGGCATCGTGGGCTACGTCGGAGACCAGCCGGCGGTGGACGTCGTGCTGGAGGGTCTGCGCCGGCTGGAGTACCGCGGGTACGACTCCGCGGGGGTCGCTGTCGTGGAGGGGGGCCAGCTGGACGTCCGCCGCAAGGCCGGCAAGCTGGCCAACCTGGAGAAGCTGCTGGCCGACGACCCGGTGCGGTCGGCCACGATCGGGATGGGGCACACCCGCTGGGCCACCCACGGCGGACCGACCGACCGGAACGCGCACCCTCACCTGGACGCGGACCAGCGGGTTGCCGTCATCCACAACGGGATCATCGAGAACTTCGCCGCCCTGAGTGCGCAGCTCGAGTCCGACGGCGTCGAGCTGGCTTCTGACACCGACACCGAGGTGGTCGCCCACCTGCTCGCGCGGGAGTACGACGGCGACCTGGCGGAGGCGATGCGCGTGGTGTGCCGGCAGCTGACCGGGGCGTTCACCTTGGTGGCGGTTCACGCCGACCAGCCGGATGTTGTCGTCGGCGCGCGACGCAACTCGCCGTTGGTGGCGGGGCTCGGTGACGGGGAGAACTTCCTCGGCAGCGACGTTTCGGCCTTCATCGGGCATACCCGGCGTGCGGTTGAGCTCGGGCAGGACCAGGTGGTGGAGCTGCGACGGGACGGCATCAGCATCACGTCGTTCGACGGCGAGCCCGCCCCGATCGACGAGTACCACGTCGACTGGGACGCCTCGGCGGCCGAGAAGGGCGGCTTCGACTACTTCATGCTCAAGGAGATCTTCGAGCAGCCGAAGGCGGTCGCAGACACACTGCTCGGCCGGATCGGCATCGACGGGCGGCTGCAGCTCGACGAGATGCGGCTGTCCGACGAGGAGCTGCGCGAGGTCGACAAGGTGATCGTGGTCGCGTGCGGCACGGCGTTCCATGCCGGGCTGGAGGCCAAGCACGCCATCGAGCACTGGACCCGGATCCCGGTCGAGGTCGAGGTGGCCAGCGAGTTCCGTTACCGCGACCCGATCCTGACGCGCACGACGTTGGTGCTGGCGATCTCCCAGTCCGGCGAGACCATGGACACGCTCATGGCGGTGCGCCATGCGCGTGAGCAGGGCTCCCGCGTGCTGGCGATCTGCAACGTCAACGGGTCGACCATCCCGCGTGAGTCAGACGCGGTGATCTACACCTACGCCGGGCCGGAGGTCGCTGTCGCGTCCACGAAGGCATTCCTCACGCAGCTGGTTGCGGTGCAGCTCGTGGCGTTGTACCTGGCGCAGGTGCGGGGTACGAAGTGGGGCGACGAGGTCGTGTCGCACGTGCGCGACCTGTCCGCGATTCCAGCGAAGGTCGCGCGGGTGCTGGAAACCGTCGAACCGGTGCGCGCGTTGGCGCGGTCGCTGGTCGACGCAAAGGCGGTGCTGTTCCTCGGCCGACACGTGGGCTACCCGGTGGCCCTCGAGGGCGCCCTGAAGCTCAAGGAGCTCGCGTACATGCACGCCGAGGGCTTCCCGGCCGGCGAGCTGAAGCACGGTCCGATCGCGCTGATCGAGGAGGGGGTGCCGGTCGTCGTGGTCGTGCCGCCGCGCACTGGCCGGGCGGTGCTGCACGACAAGATCGTGAGCAACATCCAGGAGATCCGCGCCCGGGGCGCGCGCACGATCGTGATCGCCGAGGAGGGCGACCGCACCGTGGCGCCGTATGCGGACACGTTGATCGAGGTGCCGTCGGTGCCGACGCTGCTGCAGCCCCTGGTGGCGACCATCCCGCTTCAGGTGTTCGCGTGCGAGCTCGCGTCGGCGAAGGGCTTCGACGTCGACCAGCCCCGCAACCTGGCGAAGTCCGTCACTGTCGAGTAGCCGGTCCCGCCCGGCCCGTCACGAATGTTCGAAATTGTGGGCGCGCGCAGCGAATAGTGCACGCGAGACCCCTCCCGCGTGCGCAATTGCAGGCGATGGCCCGGAATTCCGCACATGTGTGAGACCCGGCGACGTGAGGCGGTCGACGCGCCGGCCGGTAGCGTGCGGAGGGTGATCGTCGGGATCGGGATCGATGTGGTGGACGTGGCGCGGTTCGGGAGCTCGCTGGAGCGGACGCCCGGCCTGCGGGACCGGCTGTTCACCGATGCGGAGCGACACCTACCGGTGGCATCGCTGGCCGCGCGGTTCGCCGCCAAGGAGGCGCTCGCCAAGGCGCTGGGCGCCCCCTCCGGGCTCCACTGGCACGACTGCTGGGTCGTCAACGACGACACCGGTCGCCCGGCGTTCGTGCTCACCGGCACGGTCGCCGCCCGGGCCGACATCGTCGGCGCTGCGGCGTGGCACCTCAGTCTCAGCCACGACGCCGGTATCGCCTCGGCCATCGTGGTCGGCGAAGCATGAGGTCGGCGCACGACGTCGCCACCGTCCGCTCCGCCGAGGCGGCGCTCATGGCGACCGTCCCCGAGGGCGAGCTCATGCAACGAGCGGCGTCCGGCCTGGCGCGCACCTGCGCCTCGGTACTGCGTGCAGAGCGCGGCGGTGTGTACGGGGCGCGGGTCTGCCTACTGGTCGGCGCCGGCAACAACGGCGGCGACGCGCTGTTCGCCGGGGCCCTGCTGCGACGACGTGGTGCCCAGGTCACTGCGGTTCTCCTGGCCGACGGCGCCCATGCGTCGGGCCTGCTCGCCCTGCGCCGGTCCGGCGGCCGGGTGGTGGCATCCACGGATATCGGGGCAGACGCTCACGTCCGGCGTGCCGACATCGTCGTCGACGGAATCGTCGGGATCGGCGGTCGCGGAGGGCTGCACGCCCGCGCCGCCGAGCTGGCCGAGGTCGCGACGACCGGTGGTGGGCTCGTGGTGGCCGTCGATCTGCCGAGCGGCGTGGATGCCGACACCGGGACGGTGACCGGCGAGGCCGTCTGGGCGGACGTGACGGTGACGTTCGGGACCCTCAAGCCGGGGCTGACCGTCACTCCCGGCGTGTTGCGCGTCGGCCTGCTGGAGGTGGTCGACATCGGGCTCGACCCGTACCTTCCGGAGCCGACGCTGGAGCTGCTCGACCTCGACGACGTGGCCCATCTTGTCCCTCGCCCCCACCCGCTCGACCACAAGTACACGCAAGGGGTCGTTGGCGTGGCTGCCGGATCGGCGGCCTTCCCCGGGGCGGCGGTGCTCACGGTCGGCGGCGCACTCCACGCAAAACCCGGGCTGGTGCGGTATGCCGGCGCGGTGGCGAGCGGAGTGGTGCAGGTCTGGCCGTCCGCGGTGGTGACGCCGGGCCTGCCGTCGCAGGCGGGTCGGGTGCAGGCCTGGTCGGTCGGCCCGGGGATCGGTGTGGACGCCGCCGCGCGCATTCTGGTCGACGACGCGCTGCGCCAGCCGGTTCCGCTCGTGCTGGACGCAGATGCGCTCACGTTGCTGCCGGACGTTCTCGACGAGGATGCCGACCGCTTGCGGCTGCGTGGCGCGGCCACGGTCCTCACCCCGCACGAGGGCGAGTTCGCCCGGCTCGCGCCGGACCTCGACCTGGCGTCGGGTCGGTTGGCAGCGGTGCGCGAGCTGGCCGCGCGTACGGGTGCCACGGTGCTCCTCAAGGGCTTCACGACGGTCATGGCGGCGCCCGACGGCCGAACCCGGGTGAACCCGACCGGCACTCGCTGGCTCGCGACCGGCGGCACCGGCGACGTCCTCACCGGTGTGCTCGGCGCCTACCTCGCTGCGGGGCTGGACCCGTTGGACGCCGCCAGCGCGTCGGCATTCGTCCACGGGCTCGCTGGGCGTCTGGCCGCGGCCGACGGTCCGGCCACCTCGCGTGACGTCGTGGCGGCGTTGCCGGGTGCGTTCGCCGCTCTCGGCTAGTCGCCCCAAGCGCGCGCGCCCCCGATGGGAGACTGAACGGATGAGCCAGCACCTGCGCGAGGCGGTCGTCGACCTCGACGCGGTGCGTGACAACACCGCAGTCCTCGTGGAGCGCAGTGGGTCCGCCGGCGTGATGGCGGTGGTCAAGGCCGACGCCTACGGGCACGGGCTGGTTCCCTGCGCGCGGGCGGCGCTGGACGGCGGCGCCTCGTGGCTCGGGGTGGCCTTGGTCGAGGAGGCACTCGCTCTGCGAGCGGCCGGGATCACCGCGCCGCTCCTGGCCTGGCTGGTGGGACCGGGCGAGCACTGGTCGCAGGCCGTCTCCGCAGACGTCGACCTGTCGGTCAGCGCGGCTTGGGCGGTCGACGCGGTGCGCGCGGCGGCCAGCTCGGTCGGTCGCCCGGCGCGCGTCCACCTCAAGGTCGACACCGGGCTGGGCCGGGGAGGGTCCGCGCCGACCGACTGGCCCGACCTGGTGCAGCTGGCGCACCGCGGCGTGACCGAGGGCCTGTTGGACGTCGTGGGTGTCTGGTCCCACTTCGCCTACGCCGACGCTCCCGGCCACCCGACGATCGACCGCCAGCTGGCCAGCTTCCACGACGCGCTGGCGGTGGCAGACGCGGCCGGGCTGCGGCCGCGGGTCCGGCACCTGGCGAACTCCGCCGCCGTGGTGACCCGCCCTGACACCCAGTTCGACCTGACCCGTCCGGGGCTGGGGGTGTACGGGTTGTCGCCCATCCCACGCGAACAGTCCGCCGCCCAGCTGGGCCTGCGACCGGCAATGTCGCTGACCGCACGGTTCGCCCTGGTCAAGCGGGTGCCGCCGGGTCACGGCGTCTCCTACGGCCACACGTACACCACCGACCGGGAGACCACCCTCGGCCTGCTCCCCATCGGCTATGCCGACGGGATCGACCGCCGAGGGGGGAACAGGGGCCCGCTGTGGGCGGCGGGGCGCCGACGGACGGTGGCAGGTCGGGTCTGCATGGACCAGCTCGTGGTGGACCTCGGTGACGACGCGGTCGATGTGGGTGACGTCGCGGTGCTGTTCGGCGACGGCGAGCACGGCGAGCCCACCGCCGAGGACTGGGCGTCCGCACTCGACACGATCTCTTACGAGGTCGTGTCGCGAGTCGGCCCACGCGTCGTCCGACGGTTCGTCGGGGGAGCTCGATGAACGTTGCCGGACGCGCCGGCCTGGCCGGTGCCGCGCTGCTGGCCACGGCTGCCGGTGCCGCGGCCGGGGTCGCCGCCGAACGCGTGCTGGTGGGGCGACCGGTGCGGCGCCGCACCGGAATGGGTCGACTTGGCCTCGGACAGCTCCGCGGCGACCACCTGCTCGTGGTCGCCGACGACGGCGTCCAGCTCTACGTCGAGGTCGACGAGCCGCGCGCGAGGGGGCGGTGGAGCGACGTCACCGTTGTGTTCGTCCACGGCTACGCGCTCAACCAGGACTCCTTCCACTTTCAGCGGGCCGCCCTGCGGGGACAGGCCCGGCTGGTCTTCTTCGACCAGCGGTCGCACGGTCGATCCGGGCGGGGACTGGCGGCCAGCGCCACCATCGGACAGCTCGGTCGCGACCTCATGGCGGTGATTGACGCCGTCGCACCGGAAGGTCCGGTGGTGCTGGTCGGACACTCCATGGGTGGCATGACGGTGATGGCCTTGGCCGAGGAGTACCCGGACCTGTTCGGCGACCGCGTGGTGGGGGTCGCCCTGATGTCCACCACTGCGGGCGCGCTGTCCGAGGTGACGCTCGGCGTACCGGCTGCGGTCACCCGGATGGCCCGTCGACTGGCGCCGACGCTGGTCACGGTTCTTGGCCGCAGCCCGATCCTGGTGGAGCGTGGCCGCCAGGCCAGCACCGACCTCGCGGTCCTTGTCGCCCGCTTCTACGGATTTGCTTCCGAGGTTCCCACCGAGGTGGTCGAGTTCTCGCTGGAGATGATCAACGCGACCCCGCTGGACGTGCTCGCCGACTTCTACCCGGCGCTGGACGGCCATGAGGCGTTGGACTCCTTGGACGTGCTGAACCAGGTGGAGACCCTGGTGCTGGTCGGGGCCCAGGACCTGCTGACCCCTCCCGAGCACAGCCGTCGCATGCTGCGGGTGCTGCCCGGTGCCGAGCTCGTCGAGCTGGACCCCGGCGGGCATCTTGTGATGCTGGAGCACCCGGACGACGTCAACGGCCACCTGTTCGACCTGTTCGACCGGGCGGCTCGGCTGGCTCGCCCAGCCGCTCCCGCGTGAGCCGCACCGAGGTCGACGTCGAGACCGCCCAGGACATGCGCGACCTGGGCCGACGCCTGGCGGCGCATCTGCGGGGCGGCGACGTCGTGGTGCTGACCGGACCGCTTGGGGCGGGCAAGACCACTCTGGTCCAAGGTGTCGCTGCCGGGCTCGGCGTCACCGGAGCAGTGACGTCGCCGACGTTCGTCCTCGCCCGCGTGCACCCGTCCGCCGCAGACGGACCGGACCTGGTCCACGTCGATGCCTACCGGCTGCACGGGCGCCTCGAGCTGGACGACCTCGACCTTGGGGCGTCGCTGGCGACGTCGGTGGTCGTCGTCGAGTGGGGAGAGGGCCTGGCTGATGTGCTCGGCTCCCCGCCGCAAGTGGTGCGG
Organism: uncultured Actinomycetota bacterium; assembly: GCA_963848085.1. GTDB lineage: Bacteria > Actinomycetota > Actinomycetes > JAHEKZ01 > JAHEKZ01 > CAWKCE01. The sequence continues at coordinate 130,730 of CAWKCE010000005.1, read as the reverse complement.
CTGGATCGCGTGGATCCGGACTCGGACCGGCGCCGCGTCACTCTCCCCTCACACCTCGTCTAGCCTCGGGCACCGTGCTCCTCCTCGCTCTCGACACCGCGACCGCGGCCACCACGGTGGCCGTCGTGGCCGACGGCGAGGTGCTGGCCGAGCGAAGTCACGTGGATGCCCGTGGCCACGCCGAGGTGCTGGCGCCGTTGGTGCGCGAGGTCCTCGCAGACTGCGGCGTGGCGATGTCGTTGGTGGACGCGGTCGCGGTCGGTGTCGGGCCGGGCGCCTACACCGGACTGCGGGTCGGCCTGGTCACTGCTCAGTCGCTCGGGGCGGCCCTCGAGGTGCCGGTCCATGGCGTGGTCACCCTGGACGCCTTCGCGGCCGGCTCCGGTCTCACCGGGCGGTTTGCGGTCGTGACCGATGCTCGCCGTCGAGAGGTGTTCTGGGCGATCTACGACGAGCCGCGGTCCCGGGTCTTCGGTCCACAGGCGGCCGCACCGGACGACGTGGCCGTCGCGGTGACGGGCATGCCGGTGGTCGGTGCGGGCGGGACTCCCTTCGCCGACCGGTTCGTCGACGTTCGCGGTCCGGACCTGCCGTCCGCCGGGGCGCTTGGCCTGCTGGCAGCGGCCGAGCTCGGCTCGGGGGTCGCCCCAGCGCCGCCGGCACCGGTGTACCTGCGTCATCCGGACGTCACTCCAGCGCGCGTCCCCCGCGAAGTGACGCCCCAGTGACCGCGGTGGACGACGTCCAGCTGCGCCCCATGCGGTGGTGGGACGCTGCGCCGGTGCACGGCCTCGAACGTCAGCTGTTCCCGCGAGACCCGTGGTCGCCCGAGGCCTTGTGGTCGGAGCTGGCGGGTGTCCCGGAGACCCGCTGGTATGTGGTCGCCGTTCGCGGCCACGACGTCGTGGGCTACGCCGGAGTGCTCCTGTCACCGCCCGAGGCCGATGTGCAGACGCTGGCAGTCGCCTCGAACCTGCAGGGTGGCGGGCTCGGCGGTCTCCTGCTTGCGGCGCTCGTCGCCGAAGCCACACACCGCGGCTGCCGGAAGCTGATGCTTGAGGTGGGCGCGGACAACAAGGCAGCCCGGATGCTCTACGAGCGGTCCGGGTTCGAACCGGTCGCCCGCCGCAGCCGGTACTACCCGGACGGCTCCGACGCGCTCGTCATGCAGCGGGAGCTGGCCCCGGAGGCGGCTCATGGCTGACGAGCCCCTGGTCCTCGGCATCGAGACGTCCTGCGACGAGACGGGGGTCGGCGTCGTGCGCGGCACCACCTTGTTGGCCGACGCCGTGGCCAGCAGTGTGGACGTCCACGCCCGGTTCGGTGGAGTGGTTCCGGAGATCGCCAGCCGGGCGCACCTGGAGGCGATGGTCCCGACGGTCCGGCGGGCGCTGGCAGCTGCCCGCGTGAGCGGGCGCGATGTCGACGCGGTGGCGGTCACCGCCGGGCCGGGGCTGATGGGAGCCCTGCTCGTCGGTGTGGCGGCAGCCAAGGCGTACGCCCTGGCCCTGGACAAGCCGCTGTACGCGGTGAACCACCTGGCCGCCCACGTAGCCGTCGACCGGCTGGAGCACGGGCCGCTGCCGGAGCCGGCGGTTGCGCTGCTCGCCTCCGGCGGCCACTCGTCGCTGCTTCGGGTGGACGACCTCACCGGCGACGTGACGCCGCTCGGGGCCACGATCGATGACGCCGCGGGAGAGGCGTTCGACAAGGTGGCCCGGCTGCTGGGGATGTCCTTTCCCGGCGGGCCGGAGATCGACCGGGCTGCTCGGGACGGTGACGCCAGGTCCATCGACTTCCCGCGTGGGCTCACCGCGCAGCGCGACCAGGCAGCGCACCGGTTCGACTTCTCGTTCTCGGGTCTGAAGACCTCGGTCGCCCGCTGGGTCGAGGCCCGGCGCCGTGACGGCGAGGGCGTGCCGGTGGCAGATGTGGCTGCGTCGTTCCAGGAGGCCGTGGTGGATGTGCTCACGCGCAAGGCAGTCGACGCGTGCCGGCAGGAAGGCGTGGCCCATCTGCTGCTCGGCGGAGGTGTGGCCGCGAACTCCCGGCTGCGCGTGCTCGCCGAGCAGCGATGTGCCGCTGCCGGAGTGGTGCTTCGGGTGCCGCGACCGTCGCTGTGCACCGACAACGGAGCCATGGTCGCGGCCTTGGGGGCGGCACTGGTGTCGGCGGGGGCGGCCCCCTCCGACCTGTCCTTCCCCGCGGACTCCTCACTGGCGGTGGACCGGGTGCGGATCTGACCCCAGGTGTCGACGTGAACCCCGGTTCGTCCATGATGATCCGATGATCGTGCGCATGTGGGAGACCCGGGTGAAGCCGGACAAGGTCGACGAGCTGCTGCGGTACGTGACCGCGGAGGTGTGGCCGACGCTGGAGGGGGCAGCCGGCTTCCTGGGCGGTGAGGTGCTCCGGTCGCACCGGTCGGCCGACGAGCGGGTGCTGCTGAGCACCCGGTGGGTGGACGAGGCCTCGCTCGAGGGCTACCTCGGCCCCGACTGGGCGGCCCACGAGATGACGCCGGTGCCCGACGAGGAGTCCTACTTGGCAGGTACTCCGTTCGTCGACCACTGGGTCGTCGTCCCCGTCGGCTGACGCGTCAGATCCGCCTCGCCAGGATCGCGACCGGCTCCCCGAGGACGCGGGTGACCAGCACCGTGATCGCCTGGCGCCCTCTGAGCCGCAGCCGACGTCGCAGGTCCTCCGGATCCACCGCGGAACCCCGCGTCTTGATCTCGGCCGACCCGATGTCACGTTCCCGCAGCGCCGCCCGCAGGGCCTTCAGCTGGAAGGGCATGACCGCCTCCACCTGGAAGCCGCGGGCGAACGGGGTGTCCGCGGGCCCGGGTGTCGTCACGTAGGCCAGCGTGGGGTCGATCAACGAGCCGTCGACCTGGTCGGCGACGGCGGCGACCAGCCCGGCGCGGATGACCGCTCCGTCGGGCTCGTACAGGTAGCCCGAGAGTCTGCCCACTCGGGGACCACCGGCCGGCAGGTCCGCGTCGGTGAGCGTGGCGCCGGCCGGCAGCAGGGTGGCCCGATGCCGGACGCCGGGGGACCGCAGCGCCCCGCGGTACAACGCGGCCTCCACGACGTGGCCGTCGTGTGACACCAGCTCGCGCTCGACGTCCTCGGGTACGTCGGTGTCGCCGAGGCCAGGAGCGACCTTGACCGCTAGCTCGGGTGTCGGCAGGGAGAGCACCCAGGCAAGCGGCGGGGACCAGGCTGCGGGGTCGGCCACTCGGCGCCCACCAGCCCGCCGAGACGGGTCGGCGAAGATGGCGCCAACACCGGTGAGGTCCGCGTCCTGCGCTGGGGAAACCGTCACCGTGACGCGGTGGCTCAGGCCGAGGCGCTCCGCGTTGGCGGCGGCGAGCTCGGCGGTGACCGGGTCCCGCTCGACGGCGACCACGGTGAGCCCGGCCTCCGCCAGCGCCAGCGCGTCGACACCGATCCCGCAGCCGAGGTCCGCGACCGTGGGGATACCGGCGGCACGGAACCTCTGGGCCCGATGCCGGGCGACCGCGGGGCGGGTCGCCTGCTGCGCCCCGTCGTCGGTGAGCAGCAGCCGCGTGCCCCAGGGGGCCAGCCGCTCGGCCGCCGATGCCGCCAGCCGGGCCTGGGTGAGCACCACCGCCACCAGGTCGGCCGGGTGTCCGGCGGCCCGTAGCTCCTCCGCGCAGGCCAGCGCCGTCTCTGGCCGGTACCGGCCGAGGGAAGCCAGCAGGGCGCGCGCCTCGGGGGTGCGCAGGAGGCGGGCGGCGGCGAGGTCCACGGTGGCTTACCTCCCGTCCGGTCGGCTCGGTGGGACGCTTGGCACTCGGCTTGACGGAGTGCTAACGCCTGCCTAGTCTGGTGCCTGGCACTCTCACCGTGAGTGTGCCAGCGCGTTCCATGGCCCGACCCCGCGACGGCGGGTCACGGACGCAGGCCATCTACCTGAAGAATCCCGCAAGGGGAGGACCTACTCGTGTCGGTTGCCATCAAGCCGCTTGAGGACCGCATCCTCGTCCAGACTCTCGACGCTGAGCAGACCACGGCGTCGGGTCTGGTGATCCCGGACACCGCGAAGGAGAAGCCCCAGGAGGGCAAGGTCCTTGCAGTGGGTCCGGGTCGCTGGGACGAGGACGGCGAGAATCGCATCCCGCTCGACATCGCCGTGGGCGACGTCGTCGTGTACAGCAAGTACGGCGGTACAGAGATCAAGTACGACGGTGAGGAGTACCTCATCCTCTCGGGTCGCGACGTGCTCGCGATCATCGAGAAGTGAGCCTCACCCACCACGGTTGACGCATCGCTGTCCGACCGACGCCCCGGAAGCCGTTGGCTGACCGGGGCGTCGGTCGTTCGGCCCTGCCGCCCGCACCGTCCCAACCCGTCGGAACCTCCCTCTCACCGCGCCGAGGACATCTCATGCCCAAGATCCTGCAGTTCGACCACGCCGCCCGTGAGTCGCTGAAGTTCGGCGTCGACACCGTCGCAGACGCCGTGAAGGCGACGTTGGGTCCGCTGGGCCGCAACGTGGTCATCGGCAAGCAGTGGGGTGCGCCCACCATCACCAACGACGGCGTCACCGTCGCTCGCGAGGTGGAGTGCGACGACCCCTACGCAGACCTCGGAGCGCAGCTGGTCAAGGAGGTCGCCACCCGGACCAACGATGTCGCCGGCGATGGCACCACGACCGCCACGGTCCTCGCCCAGGCGATGGTCGCCGAGGGGCTGCGTGCGGTCACCGCGGGCGCCAACCCGATGGGCATGAAGCGGGGCATCGAAGCCGCCGTCCTCGCGGTGGTCGAGCGGCTGCGCGAGGCCAGCACGGAGGTTGACGGCAGCAAGGACATCGCCGATGTCGCGACGATCTCGGCGCAAGACGCCACCATCGGCACGTTGATCGCCGAGGCGATGGAGAAGGTGGGCAAGGACGGCGTCATCACCGTCGAAGAGGGCACCACCATGGGAACCGAGCTGGAGGTGACCGAGGGGCTGCAGTTCGACAAGGGCTACATCTCGCCGTACTTCGTCACCGACGCCGAGCGCATGGAGGCCGTGCTCGACGACGCGCTCGTCCTGCTCCACCAGGGCAAGATCTCGGCGATCTCGGACCTGCTTCCCCTCCTCGAGAAGGTCGTGCAGGCTGGGAAGCCGCTGCTGCTCGTGGCCGAGGACGTGGACGGCGAGGCCCTTTCCACTCTCGTGGTGAACAAGATCCGCGGCGGGTTGAACGCCGCGGCGGTCAAGGCGCCGGGGTTCGGCGACCGCCGCAAGGCAATGCTCGAGGACGTGGCCGTGCTCACGGGAGGTCAAGTGGTTGCCGCCGAGGTCGGGCTGTCGCTTGACCAGGTCGGTCTCGAGGTGCTCGGCAGCGCTCGCCGGGTGGTGGTCACCAAGGACACCACCACCGTGGTCGGTGGCGGCGGCAGCCCGGAGGCGGTGGCCGACCGAGTGGCTCAGCTGCGTCGCGAGATCGACGCCGTCGAGTCCGACTGGGACCGCGAGAAGCTTCAGGAGCGACTCGCGAAGATCGCCGGTGGCGTCGCCGTGATCTCGGTGGGCGCGGCCACCGAAGTCGAGCTGAAAGAGCGCAAGCACCGCATCGAGGACGCGGTGTCCGCCACCAAGGCGGCGGTCGAGGAGGGCATTGTGGTCGGCGGGGGAGCTGCCCTCGCGTCCGCAGCGAGTGTCCTCGACGGCGACCTCGGACGCACCGGCGACGAGGCGTTCGGCGTGCGCGTGGTGGCTGCCTCGCTCGTCGAGCCGTTGCGCTGGATCGCCCAGAACGCCGGTCACGTCGGTGGTGTCGTGGTCGCGACCACGCGGGAGCTGCCCACGGGCCAAGGTCTCAACGCGGCCACCGGCGAGTACTGCGACTTGGTGGCGGCGGGCATCATCGACCCGCTCAAGGTCACGCGTTCGGCGCTGGAGAACGCGGCGTCGATCGCTGCGCTGCTCCTCACCACCGAAGCCTTGGTGGCCGAGAGGCCGGAGAACGCAGAGGGCGCGGCGGCCGCTGGACATGGCCACAGCCACGGGCCCGGCGGCCACCGGCACTGACCGAGGCCGCTTGCCGGGTGCGACATGGTCGCCCGTGAGGGGCTGCCCGGTGAGCGGGTCGGCTCAGCCGACCAGCGCCAGGCTGCGCTTGGCGTAGCGGGCTTCGCGCTCTTCCTCGGACATGCCGCCCCAGACTCCGTAGGGCTCACGCACCGCCAACGCGTGCGCCGCGCACTGCTGAATCACCGGGCACGTGGCGCAGACTGCCTTGGCCGCGAGCTCGCGGTTCACCCGGGCCGGCCCCCGCTCGCCTTCAGGGTGGAAGAAGACGTCCGGGTCGGACGTCCGGCAGGTGCCTTGCAGCTGCCAGTCCCAGACGTCGGCGACCGGGCCCGGGAGGCGGGAGATGTCAGCCATGGTCACTCCTCGTAGGTCGCGCGGTTCAAGCGGTGCAGGGGACACGCTAATACCGCTTCAGAAGTTGGTCAAGTAGAAACGTTGACAAAGTTCTGCGAGTCAAGGTGCGGCCTCCTCGCGCAGGGCCGACAATCGGTCGCGTGGTCACCCCTGTCGCCGACGATGCGCACGCGGACAACCCGCCGGTCGCGCTGACCGTCGCGGCCGTGGCCCGCCAGCTGGGAATCGCCCCGGCCACGCTTCGCACCTGGGACCGGCGGTATGGCCTGGGGCCGAGTGGGCACGCCGCTGGTTCCCACCGCCGGTACTCCGCTGCCGACGTCGCCCGGCTGAACACGATGCGTCGGTTGACCTTGCAGGGAGCCTCCCCCGCCGAGGCCGCGCGCGCGGCGCTGGCCGTCAGCGGTTCCGGAGTCGGGGACGTGGCCCAGGGGGGCGGCCGGGATGCCGGGGCCACCGGCCACGGGCCGTGGGTGGTGGCCGGGTGGTCAGCCTGCCGGGAGCGGGGGCGGCGGCGCGCGGGCTGTCGCGCGCCGCCATGGCACTGGACACCCGCGCTGCGTCGGCCATCGTCGACGAGCACCTCGAGCGGTTCGGGGTGGTGCCGACCTGGGACGACCTGCTGGTGCCCGTGCTGGTGGCCGTCGGCGCCCGGTGGGCGCAGACCGGGGCGGGCGTCGACGTCGAGCACGCGCTGTCCGAGGTCGTCATGGGCTCCCTGCGGGCCGTCATCGCCCGCCAGGCGGCTCCGGTCGCCGTCCGCCCGGTGCTGTTGGCCTGCGCCCCGGAGGAGCAGCACAGCCTGCCGCTGCACGCGCTCGCCACCGGGTTGTCCGAGCGTCGGGTGGGGAGTCGCATCCTCGGGGCCCGCGTGCCGTCGGACGCCTTGGCAGCCGCGGTGCGGCGTACGGGGCCGTCCGCGGTGTTCGTCTGGTCACAGGTGCCGGACAGTGGCGACCCGACGGCGCTGTCCGCTATCCCGGTGACGCGACCGGCGCTCCGGCTGGTCGTCGGCGGCCCCGGCTGGGGAGGTCCCCTGCCCGGCCACGCCACGGCAACCGGCTCGCTCGCGGAGGCCGTTGAGGTGGTCACCCGCGCCGCGACGGCGTGAGGCGGGGCCTGCGTTAGCCTTCTGCTCCGACGGCGCCACCAGGCGCGGGAGTGCGGGGGTCGCGGGTGGACGACGGGCTGGCCGAGCTGCTCGCCAGCGGCGAGCGCGCGGCATTCCACGGGGCGCCGATGACGGCGGTTGCCAGCCTGGAGCGGGCCTTCGAGCGGTCGGCCGCCGAGGGCCGTCCAGATGTCGCCACCGCCGCGGCGTGGCTGCTCGGGGTCTCCCTCGGCGCGGCCGGTCGCTTCGGCAGCGCGCTGGAGGTCCTCGAACCTCTGACCGCCCAGGACGGCACCGACGGTCCGGAACGGCGCCTGTTCGCCGCCTTTGCCTGTTCCACCGCGGCGGCGGTTCGGCGCCAGCTCGGCCAGCACTTCGTGGCCCGGGGGCTGGACGAGCGGGGACTGACGCTCGCGGAGGGGGCGGCGGAGGCTGTCTTCGACGCCGAGCTGGGGTTGGCCGCCGACGCCGTCGGCCTCGGGGACGCCGCCGTCGCCGCCGAGCAGCTGGGGCGGGCGCAGGAGCGCGCCGAGGCGCGGCCGGACTGGTGGCGGCAGCGGGTCCGGCTGGCGTGGGTGCAGGCGGAGGTGGCGCTGCTGGTCGGGGATGCCGAGGCAGCAGTCGAGGCGGTGGCGCCAGCCGTGCAGCGGGCCGAGGTGGCCGGTGCGCCACGTCACGTCGCGAAGAGCCTGTTGTTCCTGGGTGTGGCTCAGATCCAAGCCGGTCGGGTCGATGAGGCCGCGGCCACGCTGCGTCGGTCGGCCACGCTGGCCGAGAGCCTGGGCGCGCTGCCGCTGCTGTGGCCCTCCCGAGCCGTCCTGGGCGCACTCCTCGAGGAGTCCGCCCCCGCTGAGTCGGCCCGCTGCCTGGCTGCCGCCCGCAGCGCCGTCATCGCGATCGCCGACGACCTGCCGGAGGATCTGCGCACCGTGTGGCTGGACCGCGAGGACGTGTCCGCGCTCCTCGGCGGCTGACCACCCGTTCCGCCGGAGGGGCGCTAGCCCGTCCGGGGGAATTGCCACCCCGCGAGGGATTCCTCTCACGCTGGGGCCTCCGCGTGCCGAAGGAGTCCCTAGGACGTGCGCGGGATCAGCCGTGTCACGACTCAACGGATGCCACGTGGAGGCAGCGTGACCACGGTTCTGGTCTGCGACGACTCGCCGCTCGCGCGCGAGACGCTGCGCCGCGCGGTGGCAACAGTCCCAGGCGTCGACCGCGTCACGGTGGCCGGCAGCGGCGAGGAGGTCCTCAGCCGCTGGGCGGGGGAGCGCCCCGAGCTGGTCCTCATGGACGTGCGCATGCCCGGCCTGGGCGGCGTCGAGGCGTCCCGACGTCTGGTCGCCACCTACCCGGATGCGGCCATCGTCATGCTGACCATGGCCGAAGACACCGACGGCGTCGCCCGAGCGGTGGCCGGCGGAGCGCGCGGCTACCTGGTCAAGGACGCAACGCGCGAGGAGCTCACGGCCACCTTGTCCTATGCGTTGGCAGAGGCGACCTGGCGACGCGCGCCCCGTCACAAGCAGCCGACGGACATGGGGACCCCGCCGGCGCTGACCGAGCGCGAGCTGCAGGTCCTGACCGGGATGTCCCGGGGCCGGTCGAACGCCGAGATCGGCCGGGAGCTGTACCTGTCGGAGGACACGGTGAAGACGCACGCACGTCGGCTGTTTCGCAAGGTGGGCGCCGCCGACCGGGCGCAGGCGGTCGCGCTGGGGTTCCGCTGGGGGCTCGTCCGCTGAGGGTCGGGAAGAGGACATGGTTACTGAAGGGGGCCGGGGGGCATGGCGACATATGTAACACCGAGCGCTGTCCAGACGATCTTGGAGCAGACGGACGAACCGGACCTGCGCGACCTCGTCGCGCTGGCCGCGAATGGTGACGCCGGTGCCGCCGAGGCACTGCTGAAGCAGCTTCGCCCGTTGATTGTCCGCTACTGCCGGGGCCGGCTTGGCCGCGTCCCCGGCGCAGAGTTCGCCGCCGATGACGCGGCGCAGGAGGTGCTGCTCGCCGTGTTGTCGGCCTTGCCCCGCTACCGCGACCAGGGACGCCCGTTCGAGGCGTTCGTGTTCGGGATCGCGGCACACAAGGTCGCTGACGCCCAGCGATCGGCGATGCGCGCGGCCCTGCCGGTCGCCGACCTGCCCGAGGACCGCGACCTTTCTCTGACGCCGGAGGAGCAGGCGGTACGAGCCGGAGATGCGGACCAGGTCCGATCACTGCTCGACCGGCTCCCGGACAACCTGCGTGAGCTGCTGCTGCTGCGCGTCGCGGTGGGGCTGTCGGCTGAGGAGACCGGGCGCGCGCTGGGGATGACGCCCGGTGCCGTCCGAGTGGCGCAGCACCGGGCGCTGTCCCGGCTTCGACTGTTCATGGCGGAGGACGTGGTCGCATGACGGCGGCTGCCGTGGACCGCGACCTGGTTCTCATCCAGCAGGACGGCCTGCTGCTGGAGACGGTCTCGCGGCGCGGCGACCTGTCGGCCTTCGCCGACGAGCCGGTGGCCGCGCTGCTGGCGGGCCTGGCCGCTGAGGCTGACCGCGGCGGCATGGCCCCGGCCGAACGCTACGGACCTTCGGGGTTGGAGCCCCCTGCCCACCGGCTGTCGCCGGCCCCGGGCCGATTCTCCCGCCACTCCGGGGCGGTCGTGCTCACCGTCGCAGCGCTCGTCGTCGGTTCCAGTGGGGTTGCGGCTGCGGTCACCGGTGACCCCCTCGCGCCCTTCAGGGGCGTGACCCACCTCGTCACTGGGGGCTCGGACGCCGGTGAGGGGAAGCTCGTTGCCGATCGCCGAGGCAAGGATCACGACGGCAGCCTCCCGAGCACTGCCACCCACGTTGCCGTCTTCAACAAGAAGATGACCGGGTTCGGCCCCCTGCTCGCCCACGGAGACGCTGAGTCGGCTCGGGAGATGCTGCAAGCCGCGCTTTCCGACCTGGTGGCGTCCGGCGCCGAGATCCCGGCTGGCCTGCAGAACCGGGTCGACAAGCTGACCGACCGGATCGATGCCGTGGCGTCGGGCGGCACGGCCAAGGGCAACGGGTCGGGCAAGGCGGACGGCGCGTCGGGCGGCAAGGCCACGGGCGGCGGGTCGGGCAAGGCGGACGGCGCGTCGGGCGGCAAGGCCAAGGGCGGCGGGTCGGGCAAGGCGGACGGGACGTCGGGCGGCAAGGCCACGGGCAGCGGGTCGGACAGCGTCGACGCTGGCACCTCGGTCACCAGCAGTGACTCTTCCGGTTCAGTCGCAAGCGCGAGTGACGACCAGGTGTCGAAGGGATCCGGCGAGGGCAGCAACGGCGGCCCCCAGAAGAACCCAAGCAAGAAGACCGAGCAGCCGACCGGGTAGCAGAACCGGGCGCAGTCTTCCCGCTCTCGGCGCAGGCGGAGCAGCCGTCACCGCAGCGGTCGCCGTCCGGCATCGCCGGTACAGTGAGAGGCCCCACCCGGCTGCTTGCGGAAGGTGCCATGGATCCCGTCGTTCCCGAGCCGTTCGCAGCCGTTGGCCTGACCTTCGACGACGTCCTTCTCCTTCCCGGTGAGTCCGACCTGGTTCCGTCGGAGATCGACACGACCTCGCGGCTGACACGGGAGATCTCGCTCAAGGTTCCGCTCGTCTCGGCAGCCATGGACACCGTCACCGAGTCCCGGATGGCCATCGCCATGGCCCGCCAGGGTGGACTCGGGGTGCTTCACCGGAACCTGTCCATCGCCGACCAGGCCTATCAAGTGGACCTGGTCAAGCGGACACAGACCGGGATCATCTCCAACCCAGTGACGATCGGCCCCGACGCCACCCTCGAGCAGCTGGACCAGGTCTGCGGCGAGTACCGGCTGTCCGGCCTGCCCGTCGTCGACACCGACCAGCACCTTCTCGGCATCATCACCAACCGCGACCTCCGCTTTGTCCCCGTCGCCGAGTGGGGCACCACCAAGGTGGACGAGGTGATGACGCCGAGCCCACTCATCACCGGCCCGGTCGGGATCTCCCGGGACGAGGCAACGTCCCTGCTTCGCAAGCACAAGCGGGAGCGACTGCCGCTCGTCGACGACGACGGCCGGCTGCACGGTCTGATCACGGTGAAGGACTTCGTCAAGTCCGAGCAGTTCCCGCATGCGTCGAAGGATGCGCAGGGGCGCCTGATGGTGGGTGCCGCGATCGGGTACTTCGGCGACGCGTGGGAGCGTGCCACGACGTTGATCGACGCCGGGGTCGATGTCCTGGTGGCCGACACCGCACATGGGCATGTCCGGCTGCTCCTGGACATGGTGCGTCGCCTCAAGACCGACCCGGCAACCCGTCATGTACAGGTGATCGGCGGCAACGTCGCCACCCGAGCCGGCGCACAGGCGTTCGTGGACGCTGGCGCCGACGCGGTGAAGGTCGGGGTCGGGCCAGGATCGATCTGTACGACCAGGCTCGTCACCGGGGTCGGTGCGCCCCAGGTGACCGCGGTCCACGACGCCTGGCAGGCGTGTCGCCCGGCCGGAGTCCCGGTGATTGCCGACGGTGGCCTGCAGTACTCCGGCGACATCGCCAAGGCAATCGTCGCCGGTGCGGAGGCCGTGATGGTCGGCTCGCTGCTCGCCGGCTGCGAGGAGTCGCCCGGGGAGCTGGTCTTCGTCAAGGGCAAGCAGTACAAGTCGTACCGCGGCATGGGCTCGCTGGGCGCGATGTCCAGCAGAGGGAAGAAGTCCTACTCCAAGGACCGCTACTTCCAAGCCGAGGTGGCCGCCGACGAACACCTCATCCCTGAGGGCATCGAGGGCCAGGTCGCGTACCGCGGCCCGCTTGCCAGTGTCGCGCACCAGCTGATCGGGGGACTGAGCCAGTCGATGTTCTACGTCGGCGCACGGACCATCCCGGAGCTGCAGGACAAGGGGCGCTTCGTCCGCATCACGTCCGCGTCGCTGCGGGAGAGCCACCCCCACGACGTGCAGATGACCGTCGAAGCCCCCAACTACACCGAGCGTTGACCTCGGCCCAGGAGACGCAGAGATGGCAGAGATCGAGATCGGCCGGGGGAAGCGCGGGCGCGAGGCGTTCGGGTTCGACGACGTCGCCATCGTCCCGCACCGCCGGACCCGGGACCCGGAGGAGGTGTCGATCGCCTGGCAGATCGACGCCTATCGGTTCGAGCTGCCGCTGCTCGGTGCTCCGATGGACTCGGTGGTGTCCCCGGACACCGCCATCGCCATCGGTCGGCTCGGTGGGCTCGGCGTCCTGAACCTCGAGGGACTGTGGACGCGCTACGACGATCCGGAGCCGCTGCTGGCCGAGATCGCGTCGCTGGCTGACGACGAGGTCACGCCCCGGATGCAGGAGATCTACGCCGCGCCCATCCGGGAAGACCTCATCGTCAGCCGGATCGCGCAGATCCGGGAGTCGGGGGTGACCGCCGCGGCCGCGCTCTCACCGCAGCGCACGCAGCAGCTGTGGAAGGCAGTCGTGGATGCCGGTGTGGACCTGTTCGTCATCCGTGGCACCACGGTGTCGGCCGAGCACGTCAGTAGCCAGGCCGAACCACTGAACCTGAAGCAGTTCATCTACGAGCTCGATGTCCCGGTCGTCGTCGGAGGGGTGGCGACCTACACCGCGGCGCTCCACCTCATGCGCACCGGAGCGGCGGGGGTGCTGGTCGGCTTCGGCGGTGGCGCGGCGCACACCACGCGCGACGTCCTGGGGATCCAGGTTCCGATGGCCAGCGCGGTCGCCGATGTGGCCGCCGCCCGGCGCGACTACCTGGACGAGTCCGGCGGTCGCTATGTGCACGTCATCGCGGACGGCGGAGTCGGTCGCAGCGGTGACATCGCCAAGGCGATCGCCTGCGGTGCCGACGCGGTGATGATGGGTTCCCCCCTGGCGCGGGCCTCCGACGCCCCCGGGCGGGGGTTCCACTGGGGCACCGAGGCGCACCACGCGGTCCTTCCCCGCGGGGAGCGGGTCGCAGTGGGGTCCACCGGCACCCTCGAGCAGGTGCTCGTGGGGCCGTCGCACTCGCCGGACGGCTCGATGAACCTGTTCGGTGCGCTGCGACGGGCGATGGCCACGACCGGGTACTCCGATCTCAAGGAGTTCCAGCGCGTCGCGGTCACCGTCCGTCCATGAACTCCTCGTGACCACGGGTCCGCTCGACCGCGAGCAGCGTCGACGGGCGCTGGCTGAGCTGGCCGGCGGGACGGTTGACGTCCTGGTTGTCGGCGGGGGTGTGGTGGGCGCCGGAGCGGCCCTCGACGCCGCGACGCGCGGCCTCACGGTCGGCATCGTCGAGCAGGGCGACTGGGCGGGCGGGACGTCGTCTCGGTCGTCGCGGCTCGCTCACGGTGGCCTGCGCTACCTCGAGCACGGCGAGTTCGGGCTGGTCCACGAGGCGCTCGGGGAGCGGGGCCTTCTGCTGGACCGGCTTGCCCCGCACCTGGTGCGGCCGGTGCGGTTCGTCTTCCCGCTGACGAAGGGCTGGGAGCGGCCGTACGTCGGGGCCGGCGTCGCCTTGTACGACGTCCTCGCGCGGTTCGGCGCCGGCGGCGGAACGCTTCGGGGGCACCGCCACCTCACCCGCCGCGCCGCCCTCCGGTTGTTCCCCGCGCTGGACCCCGGAGCACTGGTGGGCGCGTTGACGTTCTTCGACGCGCAGATTGACGACGCACGACACACGCTGGCGACCGTTCGTACCGCGGTGGCGCACGGCGCATTGGCCGCCTCGCGGGTGCAGGTCACCGGCTTTCGCCGCGACGGCGAGCGGGTGGTCGGCGTCGAGGGCTGGGACCGCCTGGCCGAGGCCCCCGTCCAGCTGTCGGCGCGGGTGGTGGTCGCCGCGACCGGGGTCTGGGGGGCGCGGACGCGGGCGTTGCTGGACGGGGGTGCCGCGGGCTCGGTGGTCACACCCAGCAAGGGGGTCCACCTCGTCGTGCCGCGGGGGGCGATCGACGCCCGGACGGCACTGATTGCCCGCACCGCGACCAGCGTGCTGTTCCTGCTGCCCTGGGGGAGCAACTGGCTGGTCGGGACGACGGACACGGTCTGGCGCGGGGAGCTCGACGTCGACCAGGGTGGCGTCGACGTCGAGGAGGGCGACGTCGACTTCCTGCTCGCCGAGGCGAACCGATGGTTGCGCCGTCCGCTGACCCGTGAGGATGTCGTGGGGGTCTACGCCGGACTGCGCCCCTTGGTCACCGAGGCGGATGTGCAGGAAACGACCAAAGTCTCGCGGGAGCACGTCGTGTCCCGACTTGCGCCCGGGCTGGTCTCGGTCGCCGGCGGGAAGTACACGACGTACCGGGTCATGGCGGCCGACGTGGTGGACGCCGCTACCGAGGAGCTGCCGGAGATGCTTCGACCCGGACGCTCGCGGACCGAGGGTGTCCCGCTGGTGGGAGCCGAGGGCTTCGGTCGGCTGTGGGAGGAGCGCCACCGGCTGACGGCGACGCATCGCCTGCCATTGCCGGTCATCGAGCATCTCCTGCGTCGTCACGGGGACCAGACCCCGCGGGTGCTGGCACTCGTGGCGGCCGCCCCCGAGCTCGCCGAACCGGTTGTCGAGGGATCCCCCTACCTGGGAGCCGAGATCGTGCACGCGGCAGCCGAGGAGGGTCCGCTCAGCCTTGACGACGTCATGCACCGCCGGACGCGGCTGGGCACCGAGGTCGCCGACGGGGCCAGGTCGGCGGCGGCGGCCGTGGCTGAGCTGATGGCCGGACCCTTGGGGTGGGACCGCGAGGAGCTCCGCCGACAGGTGGCGGCCTACCGGGACTGCCCCCCTCCCTGGGGTGGCACAAGTGTGCGCAATTCCGGGTGATCGCCCGCAATTGCGCACACTCAGGGGGTCGTGCGTGCGCAATTCGCGCCAGGCGCCCGGAATTGTGAACATTCGTGAGGACGGCGGACCGGGGGTGTCGACGGGTGACCGACCCGCACCCGGCCGGCGCCGCGGCGCGCTGTGATTGACTCAGAAGGTGAGCCTGCCGCAGTCACTACCCCCCTCGCGGTTGACGTCGCTGGCTGGCCGGATCGTGTCCTCGCCCAAGGCCGAGATGCACGCGCCGACGGCCGCCTTCACCGGCGAGCTGCTCCCTCCTTTCCCCCTGTCGCGCCCAGACGACGTGGATGTCGCGTTCCGCACCGCACGGGACGCACAAGAGAGCTGGCGCCGCCGCTCGGTGTCGGAGCGCGCCCGTCACGTGCTGCGACTCCACGACCTGGTGATCGAAAGCCGCGACGACGTCATGGACGTCCTTCAGCTGGAGACCGGCAAGGCCCGGATCCATGCGTTCGAAGAGGTTGTCGACATCGCCCTGAACACGCGCTACTACGCGCGCACGGCAGGCCGGACGCTCCGACCGCGCCGTCGGGCCGGCTTCGTGCCGATGCTCACAGTGACCCGGGAGCATCGGCACCCCAAGGGCGTCGTGGGGATCATCTCCCCGTGGAACTTCCCCTTAGTCCTGGCGTTGTGCGACGCGATTCCGGCGCTCATGGCCGGCAACGCGGTCGTGCTGAAGCCTGACCTGCAGACGACCTACTCGGCGCTGCTGTCGGCCGAGCTGCTCAGCCGGGCCGGAGTTCCCGAGGGGCTGTTCCAGGTGGTAGCCGGCTCCGGGCCGGAGGTCGGACCCGAGGTCGTGGACCGCGCCGACTACGTCGCGTTCACCGGGTCGACCGCGACCGGCAGGGTCGTGGCCGAACGGGCCGCGGGCCGCCTCGTCGGCGCGTCCTTGGAGCTCGGCGGGAAGAACGCATCGATCGTGATGGCAGATGCCGACCTCACGCGCGCCGTGGAGGGAACCGTCCATGGCGCGTTCTCGTCGGCCGGGCAGCTGTGCGTGTCGGCGGAGCGTCTGTACGTCGCCGACGAGGTGTACGACGACTTCGTGAGCCGCCTCGTGCGCCGCGTCGAGGGCATGCCGATGACCGCGGACTTCGCGTTCACCGCGGAGATGGGTTCGCTGATCAGCCAGGCCCAGCTGGACCGGGTGGCCGCGCATGTCGACGACGCAGTTGCCCGGGGCGCTCGCGTGCTGACCGGAGGGCGCGCGCTGCCCGACCTCGGTCCGTACTTCTTCGCACCGACCCTGCTCGAGGGAGTCCGCCCGGACATGGCGGTGTGCGACCAGGAGACGTTCGGGCCGGTGGTGTCGGTGTACCGCTTCACCACCGCGCGGGAGGCGGTGCGACTGGCGAACGATTCGCCGTACGGTCTCAACGCCAGCATCTGGAGCCGAGACCTGGCCGGCGCCGGGCGGATGGCGCGCGACATCCACGCCGGCACGGTGAACGTCAACGAGGGGTACGCGGCCACCTGGGGCAGCATCGACGCCCCCATGGGCGGGATGAAGGACAGCGGACTCGACCGCCGCCACGGCGCAGCGGGGCTCGTCAAGTACACCGAGTCGCAGACCGTGGCAACGGCACTGTTCACCAACTACGCCGCGCCACCGTTCATCCCCCACGACCAGTACACGCGCGGGGCTGTTGCCTGGCTGAAGACCATGAAGGCCATCGGCCATCGGTGAGCGGATACTCCTGCGACGTCGTCGTCGTCGGTTCCGGTTTCGGCGGCTCGGTCGCCGCGCTGCGTCTTGCCGAGAAGGGCTACCGCGTGGTGGTCGTGGAGGCCGGCCGCAGGTTCGCCGACGCCGACCACGCCACGACGTCGTGGCGCCTGCACCGGTTCCTGTTCGCGCCTCGTCTCGGACTGCGCGGGATCCAGCGGATTCACCGCCTGCGTGACGTGGTCGTACTGGCCGGCGCCGGCGTCGGTGGCGGGTCACTGGTGTACGCCAACACCCTGTACCAGCCGGACGACGCATTCTTCGACGACCCACAGTGGCGTGACATCACCGACTGGCGAGCCGAGCTGGACCCGTACTACGACCAGGCACGGCGCATGCTCGGGGTCACCGACAACCCATCGCTGACGCCGGCGGACGAGGTCATGCGCGAGGTCGCCGACCAGCTCGGCGTGGGGAGCAGCTTTCGTCTGACCCCGGTCGGGGTGTTCTTCGGTGAGCCGGGACGCAGCGTCCCCGACCCGTACTTCGGTGGGGCCGGTCCGGACCGAACGGGGTGCCTGGAGTGCGGCGGCTGCATGACCGGCTGCCGGCACGGTGCCAAGAACACGCTGGTGAAGAACTATCTGCACCTGGCCGAGCAGCTCGGTGTCCGCATCGTGGCCGACACCCGGGCAGCTGCCGTACGCGAGCTGGAGTCGGGCGGCTTCGCTGTCGACACCGTTCCCGCCGGCTCGTGGCTCGGCAGCCGGCGGACGACGTTCCTCGCGGACCACGTCGTGATGGCCGCAGGCGCCTACGGCACGCAGCACCTGCTGCACCGCATGCGCGAGAACGGTGACCTGCCGTCTCTGTCACCCCGGTTGGGCGCCCTCAGCCGGACCAACTCCGAGGCCCTGCTCGGAGCGGTGGCACCGGTTGGCTCCGCCACGGACTACTCCCGAGGCGTCGCGATCACGTCGTCGATCCGGACCGAGGACGGCACGCACCTCGAACCGGTCCGGTACGGGCACGGCAGCTCGTTCATGGCACTGCTGTCGACGGTCCTGCCGGATGGCGCCGCTGGGAGCAGGCTGCGCCAGTGGGTGCGCGCCGTGCGGCAGGAGCCGACTCGGCTGGCGCGCGTGTACGACCTGCGAGGGTGGGCGGAGCGGGCGGTCATCGTGCTGGCGATGCAGAGCCGAGACAACTCGGTCTCGGTGTCCCGGCGCCGGGGGCTGCTGGGCGCGAGGCTCACGTCGGAGCCTGGTCACGGCGAGCCGAACCCGCCCTACCTGCCCGCCGCAGACGACGTCGCACGGCGGGCCGCGGCTGTCATGGGCGGCGAGGCGGGCGGGAACCTGGGAGAGCTGGTCGGTGCGCCGATGACCGCTCACTTCATTGGCGGCTGCGTCATCGGCGACGGGCCCGACTCCGGGGTCGTCGACCCCTACCTTCGTGCCTACGGTCATCCCAGGCTCCACATCGTGGATGGATCGGCGGTGTCGGCGAACCTCGGCGTCAACCCGGCCCTGACCATCACCGCGCAGGCCGAGCGGGCGTTCGCGATGTGGCCCAACCGGGGCGACGTCGATCCGCGTCCCGCGCCCGGCGCGGGCTACCGACCCGTCTCGGCGGTTGCCCCCCGCCGTGCCGCAGTTCCGGCAGACGCACCGGGGGCGCTGCGTCTGCCCTGAGCAGACGGTCGCGTGCCGACGGTCAGCCTTCGTCCCGCCACGACCGCCAGAGCGCCGCGTACGCGCCGCCGGCGGCGACGAGCTCGTCGTGGCTTCCCGCCTCGGCGATACGACCGTCCTCGACGACGATCACGCGCTGGGCGTCGTGCGCAGTCATCAGGCGGTGGGCGATGGCGATGACGGTCCGGCCGTCCAGCACCGCTCCCAGAGACTGCTCCAGGTGACGGGCGGCGCGCGGGTCCAGCAGTGATGTCGCCTCGTCGAGCACCAGCGTGTGCGGGTCGGCCAGGACCAACCGGGCAAGGGCCAGCTGCTGTGCCTGCGCGGGGCTCAGCCGCCCGCCGCCGGTGCCGACACGGGAGTCCAGTCCGGCCGGCAGCGTGGACACCCAGTCGGTGGCGTCGACTGCCGCCAGCGCTGACCACAGGTCGGTGTCGGTGGCAGCCGGCTGGGCCAGCAGCAGGTTGTCGCGGACCGTCCCGACGAACACGTGGTGCTCCTGCGTGACGAGTGCCACATGCCGACGGACCGTCTCCGTGGGGAGCCGGCCCAGCTCTACGCCGCCCATCTCGATGGAGCCGGACCGAGGCCGGTGCAGCCCCGCCAGCAGCCGGCCCAGCGTCGACTTGCCGGCACCGGACGGCCCGACGATCGCGATTCGCTCGCCCGGCTCGACGTCCATGTCCACGCCATGGAGGACGTCCCGGCCGTCCCGGTAGCCGAACCGGACCTGGCGAGCCACGATCTCCGCGTCGGCCGGCTCATGGTCGTCGGTGTCGGGGTCGGGTACCTCGTTCACGCCCAACAGCCTCGCCAGCGACGCCTGGCCGACCTGGAGCTCGTCGTACCACATGAGCATCGTGTCGACCGGCTCGATGAGCATCTGGGTGTACAGCACGGCCGCCGTGACCTGCGCGAGGTTGACCTGTCCCTGCGTGTACAGGAACCCACCCATGGCCAGCACCGCTGCCAGTGGCATGACGTAGGCGATCTCGACGGAGGGGAAGAAGACCGTGCGCAGGTACATCGTGTAGCGCTCCCACGAGATCCAGCGTTTGATCGTCGCGTCGGTGCGGGCCACGCGCGCCGGGCCTAGCCGGTAGGCCTCCAGCGTGCGGCCGGCGTCGACGGCCTCTGCCACCTCGGCGTTGACGCTGGCGTAGCCGGCCATCTCGCGGCGGTACGCCTGAGGGGCCCGCCGGAAGTACCAGCGCATGACGACGATGATCGGCGGGATGGCGACCAGCCAGGACAGGGCCAGTGCGGGGGCGGTGAGGACCAGAGCACCGAGTACGAAGACAGCCGTACCCATGGCGATGGTGATCTCGGGCACTGCCATCCGGACGGCCCAGGACAGCCGGTCGACGTCGGTGGTGGTCCGGGTGACGAGGTCACCGGTCCCAGCGCGCTCGACCACGCCCGGCGGCAGGACGACCACCCGCCGGAGGAAGCTCTCGCGCAGGTCGGCCAGGATGGTCTCGCCGAGCACGGCACCCCGCAGCCGGGCGAAGCGGGTGAAGACCGTCTGCACAAGCAGGGCTGCCAGGAAGACGAGTGCGGCTCGGTTGGCGAACGTGCTGGATGTGTCGCCGTCCTGGAGCCGCTGGACGACTCCGCCGAGGACCTGCGGTCCGACGACCGACGCGACGGCGGCGACCGAGTTCAGCGCGATCAGCCAGCCGAACAGGCGGGCGTGCCGGCGCAACAGCTGCCGGACGTGCCGGCGCACGGCCGGCGGCTCCGACACCGGCAGCAACGCCGCCTGCGCCGGGCTCGTCATGTCGAAGGACTCGGGGGGCTTCATCCGACACCCCGCACGACAGTGGCCCGGTAGGCGGGGGTTGACCGCATGAGGTCTCGGTGGCTGCCTGTCGCGACAACCGTCCCGGACTGGACGAACGCCACGATGTCGGCGTGCTCGAGAAGCAGCGGACTGGTCGTGAAGACGACTGTGGTCCGGCCCTCCCGGGCCTGGCGTAGGCCCAGCCCGATCCGTGCCTCGGTGTGGGTGTCGACGGCGCTGGTCGGCTCGTCCAGGACCAGCACGTCCGGGTCGGCGACCAGCGACCGCGCTAGCGCCAGCCGCTGCCGCTGGCCCCCGGACAGGGAGCGGCCCCGCTCCGGAAGGTCGGTCGCCAGTCCCTCCGGAAGCGCCTCGACGACGTCATTCGCCGACGCCCAGGACAAGGCCTGCAGGACCCCTACTCGACCGGTGCGCGGGATCTCGAACAAGTCGCTGGCCGAGCCGGACAGGATGACCGGGTCCTTGTCCTGCACCAGGACCCGGCGCCGGACCACGTCGATCGGAAGGTCGGACAACCGCGTGCCCGACAGCTTCACCTCGCCGTCGGAGTACCGGCCCAGGCGGTCGGCCATCGTGTCGGCGGTGAGCGGGTCGTCGGTCACGACGGCGGTCAGCTGGCCCGGCGTCACCGCCAGACCCGACCGGACGTCCACCAGTCCGCCGACCTCCGGCTCGGGGTGGTCGGCGGACTCCGGGTCCTCGGCGTAGGTGCGTTCGAGCCGCAGCACGGACAGCACCCGTTGCGCGGCGACCCGAGCCGCCGTCCACTTGTGCGCGGTCTCGGTGACGGTCCGCAGGGGCAGCACCATGAACGCGGTGTACCCGTAGAACGCGACGAGCGCCCCGATGCTCAAGCGGCCGTCGATGGCCAGCCGGGCGCCGAACCAGGTGACGGTCACGACGAAGATTCCCGGCAGGAACACCTGCAGGGCGTCCAGCAGCGACCGGACCTGTGCCGTCCGTACGGCGGCCAGCCGAACCTCGGCGGACGCCAGGCGGTAGCGCTCCAGGAAGAGGTCCTCCCCGCCGATTCCGCGCAGGACCCGCAGACCGGCGACGGTGTCGGCGGCCAGCTCGGTCGCCAGTCCGAGCTTCACCCGCTGGTCGCGCTCTCGGCGTTCGAGTGGGCGAACGAGAGGGCTGATGGACAGGGACAGCACCGGGACGCCCACCAGCACGACAGTCCCGAGCGGGGCGTTGATCGTGAGCAGGATCGCCGCGACCCCGAAGAAGGCCACGATCGCCCCGGCGAACCGCGCCAGAACGTCGAACGCCGACCCGATGCGCTCGACGTCGTTGGCGGTGGCGGCCACGACCTCCCCGGTGGCGACCTGGCGGGGGAGGTCACCACCGAGCCGAGCCGCCTGCCGGACGATGAGCTGCTGCACCCGAGAGGCCGCGCTGATCCAGTTGGTCACCGCCGCTCGGTGCCGGAGCAGCCCGGCTCCGGCCTGGAACACGCCGAGACCGAGGACGACGAGGGACCAGCGCAGGACCGCGGTCTCGTTCCCGTCGGCAATGGCCTGCACGCCCGCGCCGAGAGCGCCGGGGATGAGCGCGGCGGCGCCCATCCACAGCACGCCCCACGTGACGCCCAGCGTCAGGGCAGGCAGCTGCATCCGACCGATCCACACGAGGAACCGGGTCGGCGTGCGAAGGTCCGGCCTCCCGGGGTCGGATCGAGGGAGGTCGCGGAGGGAGACGTAGGGCATGGCCCTCCCACGCTAGGGGGCCGACGGGGTCGGGAGCCAATGGGTTCTGCGCCGGTAGGCTCGCGCCGTGGTTGCACCCGCTGCCGGCCCCGTCGCCGAGCCCGTCGAGGGTTTCGATCGTGTGCTCGTCGTCGACTTCGGGGCGCAGTACGCGCAGCTCATCGCGCGTCGGGTCCGCGAGGCGCGGGTGTACAGCGAGATTGTTCCGCACTCCCTGTCCGTGGCCGAGATGCTGGCGAAGCGGCCACGGGCGATCGTGCTCTCCGGCGGACCGAGCAGTGTGTACGCCGACGGGGCACCGCAGGTCGGGCGCGAGCTGTTCGACGCCGGCGTGCCGGTGTTCGGGATCTGCTACGGGTTCCAGGCGATGGCGCTGGCGCTCGGCGGGGTCGTCGCCCGGACGGGCACGAGCGAGTACGGGCGCACGCCGCTGACCGTCACCGGCGCGGACTCCACGCTGTTCCACGGGCTGCCGCGGCAGCAGTCGGTGTGGATGTCGCACGGCGACTCAGTGACCCAGGCGCCCGAGGGGTTCTCGGTGGTGGCCGAGTCGGCCGCCGCCCCGGTCGCCGCCTTCGAGGCGGCCGACCTGCGTCTGGCTGGGGTCCAGTTCCACCCCGAGGTGCTGCACACCGAGCACGGACAGGCCGTGCTCGAGCATTTCCTCTACGAGGTCGCCGGGTGCCGGCCGACGTGGACGATGGCGAACGTCATTGACGAGCAGGTCGACGCGATTCGGACCCAGCTGGGCGATGGACTGGCGGTGTGCGGGCTGTCCGGCGGCGTCGACTCGGCCGTGGCGGCGGCGCTGGTGCAGCGGGCCGTCGGGGACCAGCTGACCTGCGTCTTCGTTGACCACGGGCTGCTCCGCAAGGGGGAGGCCGAGCAGGTCGAGAAGGACTTCGTCGCGGCCACGGGTGTTCGCCTGAAGGTCGTCGACGCGCAGGAGCGATTCCTCGATGCGCTGGCTGGGCTGACCGACCCCGAGCAGAAGCGGAAGGTCATCGGGCGGGAGTTCATCCGGGTGTTCGAGGACGCGGCCGCTGAGGTCGTCGCGGAGGCCGGAGCGCACGGCGAGCAGGTCGAGTTCCTCGTCCAGGGGACCCTGTACCCCGACGTCGTGGAGAGCGGTGGTGGAACCGGTACGGCCAACATCAAGAGCCACCACAACGTGGGTGGCCTGCCCGAGGACCTGCAGTTCGCACTGGTCGAGCCGCTGCGTTCGTTGTTCAAGGACGAGGTTCGAGCTGTCGGAGAGCAGCTCGGCCTGCCCGCGGACATCGTCTGGCGTCAGCCGTTCCCGGGTCCGGGGCTGGGGATCCGCATCATCGGTGAGGTCACCCGCGAACGGCTCGACCTCCTGCGGGAGGCCGACGCCATCGCACGCGAGGAGCTCACCGCCGCCGGGCTGGACCGAGACGTGTGGCAGTTCCCGGTTGTCCTGCTGGCCGACGTCCGGTCGGTCGGTGTGCAAGGTGACGGCCGGACGTACGGTCACCCGGTGGTGCTCCGCCCCGTCAGCAGCGAGGACGCCATGACCGCCGACTGGTCCCGGCTGCCGTACGAGCTGGTCGCGCGCATCTCTACTCGGATTACCAACGAGGTCGACGGGGTGAACCGGGTGGTTCTGGACGTGACGAGCAAGCCGCCCGGCACCATCGAGTGGGAGTAGTCGCCGAACCGCTTCCGGCTACCGGATCACGTGGAACGTGAAGTCGAACGCGGTTCCCTTGGCGTTGCGTGAGTGCAGCAGCATGTAGCCGCGGGCGTTCTGGTAGGCGCCGGTGCCGCCGGTGATGGCCAGTCGGGAGTCCCGCAGGTTGTCGGGGAACACGCCCTGGACGGTGATGCGGCCGTCGGACAGCAGGTTCGTCCACGTGCACTCCCACGACTTGCCGGGGTTGGTGCGGTAGCAGAAGCCCTGGTCACGTCCGATCTTCTTCTTGTTGCCGGGGCCGTAGAGGTCGTTGCCGAAGCCGAGCGTGTTGCCGATGACGTCGTCCTCAGCCGGGTTGACGTACACCACGACGTCGGTCGTCGCGCGCTCGACGATGGTAAAGACCGTGGTCTCGGGCGCCGCCACGCGCGCGCTGGTACCGGGGCCGCTCGCCGCGAGGTCGGCGCTGCCGGCGAGGGCAAGAGACACCGCGGTGACCGAGGTCCACAGCAGCGTGTGGCGGGCGCGTCAAGACCTCCGGAGGCGCCGATGTGCGGGCGTCCGCGGAGGTCGACGGGGACAGCCCGCGCGCTATAGTTCTAAAGAACTAGTTCCCATGGGTCGATGACTAGATCGTCCCACCCCACCGTAGTCACGAGGCAGCGATGGACTGGCAGCGCTTCACCTGGCCGATCGAGTTCGGTGAGCCGGACTCGGACTGGTTCGGTTACCTCGAGGCTCGTGGTTGGGCCGTCAGCCCGGTCCCCAGCTATGCCCGGATGCACGGCCGCGAGTACCTGCGCTACCTCGGCTGGCGGACCCGGCCGGCGTGACGGTCCCCCTTCGCCGCCCACGCCCGGCCGGATCCCCGTCACCCGCTCGTGGATGCGGCACGATCAGGCCATGGAACCAGCCGACCGCGGCGCCTCACTACCCCTCCCCGCCGACGCGCATGTTCAACGGGTCGGTGCCTACGGCCTGGTCAGCCACCCGACATCGTCCGAGCCGCAGCTGCTGCTCGTCCGGCTGACCGATCGCACTCCGTTCCCCGGCGCCTGGTCGCTGCCGGGCGGCCGCGTCGAGGTGGGTGAGCACCCGGTCGAGGCCGTGCTCCGCGAGCTGCACGAGGAGACCGGCCTCCGCGGCCGGGTCGTGGGACTGCTCGACGTCGGATCGCAGGTGCGCGACGCCTACCACGCCGAGCGGCCGGATCTGCTGTACCACGCAATCCGGATCCTCTACCGGGTCGAAGTGACGCTCACCGGCCCGCTCGTGGTGCACGACGCGGAGGGCAGCAGCGACACACCCACCTGGTTTCCGGTGGCTGCGATCGCTGAGCTCCCGCTCACTCCGGTGGCGGAGCTGGCGCGGACGCACCTCCCGGCGGCACCGCAGTGACGTCGACGTCTTCGCGACCGCGACTACCGCTCAGCGCCCCGGCCACCCCGGCGATGCCCAGCCCGATCAGCGCGACCGGAAACACCCACCGGCCGTCGACGTCCCAGCTGGAGTGTTGCGCCGCCAGGTACGCCCCGGCGATCGCCGCGAGCACCAGGCCGGCGAGGAACGAGGTCGGGTCGAACGAATGCCGCTTCATCGGGTCACCTCGAACAGGGTGGTGGACGGGTAGTCAACGCTGATCTCACCGAGGCCGACCTCGAGGTCGAGGACGACCGCACCGTCGGAGGGCTCGGCATCCAGCGTCCACGCTCGGTCGACGCCGAAGCCGCCGGCGTCACGGATATCGGGAGCGACGATGTCGCCGACCCCCACACCGGCCCGCACCACGGCGTCGAGCCCGGCCGGGAGAAGGACCTGAAGCTGTCCGGCTCCGACAGATGCTCGGACGGTCTCGGTGGTGCCGCCCAGCTCGAGCCGCCGAAGGTCGAGCACCATGTCGCCAGCGCCCAGCTGGTAGTCCGAAGCCAGCTCGCTGGCGGTCGTGGGCGCGAAGGAGCGTTCTCCGGCACCGCCGTTGAAGTCGATGCTGTCGGGCACCGCTGCGACGGGGACGAGCACGGCCACCAGGACGACTCCCAGCCAGATCAGGCCGCGTGACCGGCCGATCCAGGTGCCGAGGAGCAGCCCGGCCGACACCACGAGGAGCGTCGCGGACAAGACGGTGACCGCCCCCACGGCAGCGACGTTGGCCAGGTCCAGGGCGATCAAGGTCCCGACGACGACCAGCGCCACGCTGACCGTCACGCGTCCGAGGACCGACCGCTCGCGCGGCACGACCGGCGGGGGCGCCGCTGGGTACGCGGCCGGCCCGACCGGGCCTGGTGCTGCGGGCCCCGTCAGGGGGAGACCGGCGTCCGGACTGGCGCGTCGTCGGTCGAGGGCGACGAAGATGAGCACCACCGCGAGGACGATCAGCGAGACACCGAGCAACCCGGGTCCGTCACCCCACCAGCCCCAGGCCAGCAAGGGACCGACGACGATCATGGCCAGCAGCACGGCGACGATCACCGCGAGCGTCGTGTTGTCCCGAAAGAACCGCTCGCCGGCGGAGACCTCCTCGCCGTCCGCGGGGATGAACAGCCACCCCGCGAGGTAGAGCAGGATGCCGCCGCCGCCGAAGATCGCGAGCACGACGAAGGCGACCCGGACGAGGACCGGATCCACCGCGAGCCATCGTGCGACTCCGCCGGCAACACCGGCAACGACCCGCTGTTCGCCAGCGGTTCGCGCGAGCGGCGGGCGGGGTCCGGGCGGCGCGGGAGGAGGGGGCGGCGGCTGGTAGCCGGGTGGGGGAGGCGCGTATCCGGCGCCGGGCTGTTCGGTCATGTCTCCAGACAACCGGGCCCGGACGCCCCGCACATCCGGAACCAGCCCGGAGCTGACCCGGACTCGACCCCCACCCCCGAGTGCACACCCACAGGAGCGTTTCGCTCGCCGAGTGCGTACCCACACACCACCCTGGAGCGCCGAGTGTGCGCCCGGGCCGAGGGGTCTGCCCGTCCCGGGCCAGCCAGGCCCCGGATGACTGCTCCGCGGATGGCGCATGGGCGCAGCCGGAGGTGTCCCCGGAGTGCGCACTCGGCGGGTGGAAGTGTCCTCTGGGTGTGCACTCGGCGGGTCGGGGTGGGGGGTGGCTCCGGGATCTCCCCGAGGCGCGCGCGGGTCGCTTCGTGTGACGATGCGGAGGTGAACGACGTCGCGCCCCTGCACCGGTCCAGCGACGGCCGCATCGTGGCCGGTGTCGCCGCCGGGATGGCCGAGCACCTCCGCGTGGGGGTGTGGTGGGTGCGGGGCGCGTTCGTCCTGCTGACGGCGATGGGTGGCGCGGGCCTGCTGGCATACGGCGCTCTGTGGGTCCTGGTCCCCCTCGACCCCCCCGGCCGGTCAGCCATCGCCGCCCACCCCCCGGCTGCCGGCCGGTCGGAACACGCGGTCGTCCCGCTCAGCCGCGAGCGGACCGTCGCGCTGCTGTTGGGCGCGGCCGGCGTGCTCATCGGCGTCCTCCTCCTCGCCGCCCAGTCGGGCCTCGACGTCAGCGGCACCTGGCCACTGGTCGTCGTGGGTCTGGGAGCCGCGCTGGTGTGGCTGCAGGCCGACGAGGACCAGCGCGACCGACTGCGCGTCGGGATGGGACGCGTCGCTCCCGAGGATCGGGCGGGCGCCCTCCAGGTCGCGGTCGGAACCGTCCTGGTCGTGCTCGGGCTCCTGGTGTTCGTCATCGGTCGCTCGGGGCTGGCCGACGCCGGCCAGCTCCTCGTGGCGGTCGTGGTGGTCGGTCTGGGGGTCGCCCTGCTGGGTGGCCCGTTCGCCCTTCGGCTCCTCCGGGAGCGGGACGACGAGCGCCGGGCACGTATCCGCAGCGAGGAGCGCGCCGAGCTCGCCGCCCAAGTCCACGACTCCGTTCTCCAGACGCTCGCGCTCATCCAGCGGAACGCCCAGGACCCCGCCGCGGTCGGTCAGCTGGCGCGGGCCCAGGAGCGCGACCTCCGCAGGTGGCTGTACGCCCCGGTCCCGTCGGCTGGGCAGTCGCTCCGCGGCGCGCTGGAGGACGTCGTCGCCGAGGTGGAGGACCGGCATGGGGTGACCGTCGAGCTGGTCTGCGTCGGGGACGCGCCGCTGGACGACCGCACGACGTCATTGGTCCAAGCCACCCGCGAGGCCCTGACCAACGCGGGCAAGCACGCCGCCGGCTCGGCGGTCGCTGTCTACGTCGAGGTCGAGCCGACCGAGGTCGCCGTCTACGTTCGTGACCGTGGAGCCGGCTTCGACCCAGGGGCGGTTCCGCCGGACCGCATGGGGATCAAGGAGTCGATCGTCGGCCGCATGGAGCGCGTCGGCGGGCGCGCGACGGTGGACAGCGAGCTCGGCGCCGGGACCCGCGTCGAGCTGAGGATGGAGCGGAGCCGTGACTGACGCCATACCCCGACCGACCAGACCGAGCGTCGTCCTGGTCGACGACCACCGCATGTTCCGCACCGGTGTCCGCACCGAGCTGGGCGACCGGGTCGACGTCCTGGGGGAGGCGGAGGACGTCGACTCCGCGGTCTCCCTCGTCGTGTCGGCGAAGCCGGACGTGGTGCTCCTCGACGTCCACCTGCCCGGCGGTGACGGCCCCGAGGTGCTGCGGCGCTGCGCGCATCTGGTCCCGGACACCCGGTTCCTCGCGCTGTCGGTGTCCGACGCAGCCGAGGACGTCATCGCGACCGTGCGCGCCGGCGCGCGCGGATACGTCACCAAGTCGATTACCGGCCCCGAGCTGGCCGACGCCATCGACCGGGTGGCGGGGGGCGATGCCGTCTTCTCGCCTCGGCTCGCCGGCTTCGTCCTCGATGCCTTCGCCGGGTCGCCTGATGTGCCCGTGGTCGACGAGGAGCTCGACCGGCTGTCACCGAGGGAGCGTGAGGTCATGCGGCTGATCGCCCGCGGCTACACCTACAAGGAGGTGGCCAAGGAGCTGTTCCTGTCGGTTCGGACGGTCGAGACGCACGTGTCGAACGTGCTGCGGAAGCTGCAGCTGTCCAACCGCAACGAGCTGGCCCGCTGGGCGAGCGACCGGCGACTTCTGTGAGGTCGTAGGGTCGGGGCCCATGGAGCTGGTCGAGAAGTCCCTGCTGGTCCTTCACTTCGTCGGTTTGGCGAGCCTGCTCGGAGGGTTCCTGGTCCAGGCGAGGAGCCACCCCCGCCAGGTAAACCCAGCGATGTTCCACGGCGCCCTCACCCAGCTGGTCACGGGGCTGCTGCTCGTCGGCGTGCTCCAAGGGATGGACGAGCCGGTCAACAACACCAAGGTCGGCGTGAAGCTCGTGGTGCTGCTGCTGATCCTGGCGCTCGTCGTCGCCAACCGGAAGAAGGACGCCGTTCCGGATGGGGTCTGGGGCGCCATCGGTGGCCTGACGCTCGTCAACATCGTGCTGGCGGTCTTCTGGTGACTGGTGCGTTGCCAGTGGCGGTGCGCCGCCTAGGGACCGGTGTCAGGCCGTAGCCACCACCTTGAACGCCTCCGCCAGCCGGCCGGAGGCCAGTCCGCCTCGTTCGGCCGCCGAGGACATCCAGGTCCGCAGCCACTCCTCGAGCTCGTCCATGTGTGCCGTCTGGGACTCGTGGGCGCGAAGTGCGCGAATCTTGGTTTCGAACCGCTCGGTGACGTCGACGAAGTAATCGGGCCCGTCGCTGGCCATGACCCATACCTCCTCGACCGTCCACGCCTCGAGACCCTCGTCTCGCAGCAGCGAGGGGTGAGCGAACGGGTTGCGTGCGTCGGGGTAGACGGCCTGGATGGCGGCGTCGCCAGCCGCCAGGTGGTCGGGGTGCGACGCCTGGATGCGCTGCCAGTTCCGCTCGGGGGACTGGATGAGCATCCGCCGCGGGCGGACCTGTCGGATCACCCGGCTGATGTCACGACGGAGGTCGTGGCTCACCGTGAGCTCGCCGTCGCGGTAGCCGAGGAACCGCACGTCGGTGACGCCGACGATCGCTGCTGCCGCCGTCTGCTCGGCGCGTCGAATGCGTGGGATCTCGGTGCGCGGGACATCCGGGTCGAAGCCCCCGGCGTCGCCGTCCGTCACCACGCAGTAGGTCACCTCGATCCCCTGCGCGGTCCAGGTCGCGATGGTTCCCCCGGCACCGAAGTCGACGTCGTCCGGGTGAGCCGTGACCACGAGGGCTCGCGACACCTCTGCGTCAGGGAGCGGGCTGTGCTCCAAGTGGGTGACTCCCTCGTGTGGACTAGGCCGAGCGGGTGACCGTGGGCACTTGGAGGTTACATGCGGGGCCGGTGGAGGCCGACCCAACCTCTATGCACCCAGGCCCCGCCCGACGACGCGCGCCCGCCGCCGTCGTTGCCTCCGGGGTCCTGGCACTCACCCTGCTCGCGGCTGCCCCCGCACACGCTGCCCCGGCCCCGCCGACGACCCCGCAGTTCCACGCCGCAATCGAGCCTGCGGCCGGCTACGAGCCCGGTGCTGTCTGCGACCCGGTCAACCGGCCGGGAGCAAAGAAGCTGGCGGCGCTGATCCGGGCGACGTACGGGCAGGGCGAGACGATCGGCATCGCGCGCGACGCCTGCTACACGACGTCGGAGCACAACGACGGGCGCGCACTCGACTGGATGAACAGCGCCTTCAACGTCAAGGACCGCAGGCAGGTCCGGTCGTTCATCGACTGGGTGCTGGCCCGTGACGAGTTCGGGAACGCGCACGCGATAGCTCACCGGCTCGGGATCATGTACATGATCTGGAACAAGAAGATCTGGCGTGCTTACTCGCCCGGCGGGTGGGAGCCGTACACCGGATCGGTCCCACACACCGACCACATCCACATCAGTCTCAACCTGGACGGGGCGAGTGGTCGCACGTCGTTCTGGACCGGGACCCCGCTGGCCGGGCCCTGCATCGTCGGTTCACTCACGACCGCGGCGCCGCCGATCATCACTGAGCCCATGAGCTACGTGCCCGTGTCGGCCACTCGAGTCCTCGCCACAAACCGGGGCGTGGGGACGCTGAACGACTCCTGCCGGGTGTTTGCGCCGCCCGAGTACGGCAGCCGGCCGACCCGCGTCGACGCGCAGGTGACGGGTGTCGGAGCCGTGCCGTCGGCAGGGGTGGCCGCCGTTGCCCTGCAGGTGACCATGCGCAAGCCGACTGCGGCGTCGTCCCTCACGGCCGGACCGGCCGGCCGCGAGCTCCCCTCCGCTCCTCGGGTGAGTGCGGAGCTGAACCAGTCGGCGAGCTCGGCGATGGTCCTCCCCGTGGGCGCGGACGGCAAGGTCAGCTTCGCGACGTCGGTCGCTGCGACGGACGTCCTGGTGAGCGTGGTCGGGTACTACGTCGACCCGAACCTGCCACCGGCCGTGCGCCGTGACATCGCAGCCGGTGGCGGCGATCGCTTCCACCCGGTTGCCGGGCAGCGCCTGCAGTCAGGCGACGGGCCAATGGGCGCCGCCGCGCTCCGGAAGATCGTGATCGCGGGCGGCCAGGGCGTCGACCAGGCGGCGTCGGCTGCGGTGGTCTCCGTCACCGTGCGGCAGGGCTCGGGCCGTGGGTCGGTGTTCGTGTACCCGGCCGGCGCTGACCGCCCCGCCCAGCCGTTGGTGGAGTACCGCGCCAAGGCGCAGACGGTGCAGACGACGGTGCCGCTTGGGCGCGACGGAGCGGTGATCGTCGAGCACATCGGGAAGAACGCTCGAGCTGTCGACGTCGACCTGGTCGGGTCCTACGAGCCCAAGGTGGTCGGCGGTGGGCTCGGGTTCGCCCCACGACGTACGTCGAAGAACGTCGTGGCGACGCAGTCGAACCTCGGGATCAAGCGCCTCAACGGCGGCGTCGAGAAGACCTTCTCGGTTGCCTCGGCGACGCCTTCTGACACCCGCGCGGTGCTGCTCCAGGTGACCGTCCGCAACCCGTCGGTCGACAGCCAGCTGGTGTTCTGGCGTCCGGGTCGGGGCCGACCGGCCACCGTTGACGTGTCTGCCGTGTCGGGCCGTTCGGTCGTCACGACCGTGGTCGCGCCGGTGGACACCGACGGCAAGGTGGCGCTGATGGCCACGTCGGGGTCGAACCTCGACGTCAAGGTGGCGGTCGTGGGGTCCTTCCGCTGATTCGGCTGATCACCTCGTCGGAGCGCACTTCTAGACTCAGCGTGTGACCTCCCTGTTCGACGACCTGCCAACCGCCGACGAGGCGGTCGCCGGGGCTGAGGATCGGCGTGGCCGGACGAAGGTCGACGTCGAGGCCCTGCTGTCCGGACTCAACGACCAGCAGCGGGCGGCCGTTCGTCACGAGGGGTCGCCGCTGCTCATCGTCGCTGGGGCCGGCTCCGGCAAGACCCGTGTGCTGACCCACCGCATCGCCTACCTGCTGGCGGCGCGCTCGGTCAGCCCGGGCCAGGTGTTGGCCATCACGTTCACGAACAAGGCCGCCGGGGAGATGAAAGAGCGCGTTGCCGAACTGGTTGGCCCACGTGCCCGGGCGATGTGGGTGTCCACCTTCCACTCGGCCTGCGTGCGCATCTTGCGTCGTGAGGTGAAGCGCCTCGGGATGTCGTCGTCGTTCTCGATCTACGACCAGGCCGACTCGCTCCGGTTGATGACCATGGTCTGCCGCGACCTGGACCTGGACCCCAAGCGCTACCCACCCCGGTCGTTCAGTGCGCAGGTCAGCAACCTCAAGAACGAGTTGGTCGACTGGGAGACCTTCCGCGGGCAGGCCGCCAACCCCACCGAGCAGACGCTCGCCGAGGCGTACCAGCTGTACCAACGCCGCCTACGCGAGGCGAGCGCCTTCGACTTCGACGACCTGATCATGACCACGGTCAACCTGCTGCAGGCCTTCCCGGACGCAGCGGAGCACTACCGTCGCCGCTTCCGTCACGTGCTCGTCGACGAGTACCAGGACACCAACCATGCGCAGTACGTCCTGGTGCAGGAGCTGGTGGGGCCGGCCGGCGGCGATGTCCCGCCGGCCGAGCTGGCCGTTGTCGGTGACGCGGACCAGAGCATCTATGCCTTCCGCGGCGCCACGATCCGCAACATCATGCAGTTCGAGGCGGACTATCCGGACGCGCGGACCATCCTGCTCGAACAGAACTACCGGTCCACACAGACCATCCTGTCGGCAGCAAACGCGGTCATCAGCCGCAACCTCGACCGCAAGCCGAAGAACCTGTGGACCGACCTTGGCACCGGCTGGCCCGTGGTGGGCTACGTCGCGGACAACGAGCACGACGAGGCGTCGTTCGTCGCGCAGACCGTCGACGAGCTGTCCGACTCCGGCCATGCGCAGGCCAAGGACGTTGCCGTCTTCTACCGGACCAATGCCCAGTCACGCGTGTTCGAGGAGGTGTTCATCCGGGTGGGGATGCCGTACAAGGTTGTCGGTGGGGTGCGCTTCTACGAGCGTCGGGAGGTGCGAGACGCCTTGGCGTACCTGCGGGTTCTGGCCAACCCCGACGATCTGGTGTCCCTGCGCCGCATCCTCAACACGCCCCGCCGCGGGATCGGCGACAAGGCCGAGCTTGCCGTCGAGGACCACGCCGAGCGTCAGCGCCTCACGTTCGTTCAGGCGCTCCGGCAGTCCGACCGCATTGGGGCGTTGGCGCCGCGGTCGTCGAACGCCATCGCCAGCTTCGTGCGCCTGGTCGACAACCTGCGGACGCTCGTGGAAGCCGGCACCGGGCCGGCGACGCTTCTTGAAGCCGTGCTCGAGCAGACGGGGTACCTCGCCGAGCTGCGCGCGTCGCGCGACCCGCAGGACGAGACACGGGTGGAGAACCTCGCTGAGCTCGAGGCGGTGGCGCGCGAGTTCGAGGACGCGAACCCAGAGGGGACCCTGGCGGAGTTCCTCGAGCAGGTGTCGCTCGTTGCCGACTCCGACCAGATCCCGGACGCCGCAGACGACGGCGGTGTGGTGACGCTGATGACTCTGCACACGGCCAAGGGTCTGGAGTTCCCGGTCGTCTTCCTCACCGGCCTGGAGGACGGCGTCTTCCCTCACATGCGCTCGCTGGGCAACACCAAGGAGCTGGAGGAGGAGCGCCGGCTTGCCTACGTCGGCATCACCCGGGCCCGACAGCGGCTCTACCTGTCGCGCGCCATGATGCGGTCGGCGTGGGGTGCCCCGCAGTGGAACCCCGCGTCGCGGTTCCTCGAGGAGATACCGCCCGAGCTGGTCGACTGGCAGCGCGAGGACTCCGGTCCGACCGCGCCCACGCCGGCCATGGCGTCGGTTGCCGCCCGGCCGACCACGCGATCCCCTGGCAACCGGCCGGTCGTGGCGCTGGTGGCGGGTGACCGGGTCACTCACGATGCCTTCGGGCTCGGCACCGTCGTGGCCACGGCGGGCGCCGCCGACAAGGCGGAGGCGACGATCGACTTCGGTGACAGCGGCGTGAAGCGGCTGCTCCTGCGCTATGCCCCGGTCGAGAAGCTCTGATCCGGCGAGGGCTGATCTGTGAGGCGGTGCCGCCGCCGTCAGATGGCGACCCGGTGCCGGCGCAACCACGCCACCGGATCCACTGCGTCACCGCCGCCGGGGTGCACCTCGAAGTGCAGGTGGTTGCCGTAGCAGTTCCCGGTGCACCCGACGTAGGCAACGAGCTGGCCGGCCGCGACGTGACCGCCGGTGCGCTGGAACCCGCTCAGGTGGGCGTACCAGCTCTGGGTCCCGTCGTCGTGGGTGATCACCAGCTTGTTGCCGTACGCGTCGGACCACTCGGCCGAGGTGATCCAGCCGCGGGCAGCGGCGTAGACCGGTGTTCCGTAGCTGCTCGTCCAGTCCTGGCCGGTGTGGTAGCCGCTGCTCCACATGGCGCCGGACTCCCCGAAACCGGCTGACCAGGTGAACGAGCGGATCGGCATCACCCACCGGCTGCGGTACTGCTCGCGGGCGCGCGCCTTTCGCGCTGCCTCGCGCGCCGCCCGCTCGCGCGCCTCGCGGCGCTCGATCCGCTCCTGCTTGTCGAGGATGGACTGGATCGTTGCCAAGGTGAGCGCTTCGCCGTCGAGCGACGTCGGCTCCCGGTCGGCGCGTGTCTGGGCCAGCGCTGGCTGTCCGGGAGCGGCCACCACGAAGCCGACCAGCAGCGCGGCCGTCGCGAGGACGACCGTGAGGGTGGCGAAGCGGTGGTGGATCGGCACGGACATCGACTCTCGTTGGCGGGCGCCGGCCGGGGCTGGCTCGAACAGTCACAAACGCCGGGGAACGTAGCAAGGCGCGGGCCGGCAGCACAAGCGCGACGGAACTACTGAGCGTGACCACCGAGGCGGTCACGTGGGACGCCGGCACCCGAAACCACCGGTTCGCCGCAGTCAGGTCACCCAGTGTGAGCGCGCCGTTGCTTACCCTGTGTAGCAGTTCCCCGACTTGCCGTGAGGGTTGTCACTCCCGCGGTGAGAGTCGAGCCGTCCGCGCCCAGGTGCGCCAAGGCGGTGCCGATCTCGTGAACCACCCGGCCGTCCACCGGCAGGGACATGTGTCCGACGCCCCGCACGAGCACGTTGCGTACGTGCAGGTCCGGGTGGTCGAGGGCGGCGGCGTCCTTGGGAACCATGAGCTGGTCGAGGTCACTCCAGATGGCGATGACCCGGGTCTGGCAGTCAGGCGCGGGCTGGGCCAGCTCGGTCACCACGTCACTGTCGGGGCGCATCTGGCGGACCAACGGGTGGGGCAGCAGCGACGCGACCCGCGTGCCCCGGTGGGGCGCGCCCAGCGTGACCAGGGTGTGGACTCGGGCGTCTCCGCCCAGTCGTTGAACGTAGTAGCGGGCCACGATGCCGCCCATGGAGTGGCCGATGACGTGCACGCGTTCGTAGCCGGTGTCGGCGCACACGCTCTCGACCAGCTCGGCGAGCCGCCGGGCGACCGAGCGGACGTCGTCGGACAGCGGGCTGTAGTTGAGGGCGAGCACCCGGCCGAACCCGCGACGGCGGAGCTGACGTCGCAGCAGCGCAAAGATCGAGCGGTTGTCCACCATGCCGTGGACCAGGAGGATCGGTGTCCCGGCTGCCTCGACGTCACCCACAACCAGCCCGCGCTGCGCCGGTGGCAGGTCCGTGAGGGTGAAGCGGCCGACTTCCTCGCGGGCCTTCTCCTCGATCAGCCCGAGCGGGTACAGGGCCAGGTGGGTGAGGCTCCACGCGACCTCCAGCCCGGCGCCACGCAGGCCGGACGGGGACAGCAGCGCCCGCGCGCCCATCAGGGCGTGGCCGCGCGCGTCTCCCCAGGGCAGGGCCACTGCTCACCTCCCGTGACGTGGGACGCTATCCGTCCGGCCTGGCCCGCTGTCCCGGAAACGCTGTCCGATGCGCTTCCGTTACCCTGCGGACGTGACCGGACGCACCCCTCCTGTACGTGTCGTCATCGCCAAGCCCGGCCTTGACGGGCACGACCGCGGGGCCAAGGTTGTGGCACGCGCGCTGCGGGACGCCGGCGTCGAGGTCGTCTACACCGGACTCCACCAGACGCCCGAGCAGATTGTGGAGACGGCCATCCAGGAGGACGCCGACGCGATCGGGCTGTCGATCCTGTCCGGCGCGCACATGACGCTGTTCCCTCGGGTCGTCGAGCTCCTGGCGGAGCGCGACGCGACCGACATCGTGGTGTTCGGCGGAGGCATCGTGCCGGGAGACGACGTCGCTGAGCTCGAGTCCGCCGGGGTGGCCAAGGTGTTCACCCCCGGGGCATCCATCCACGACATCGTGGAGTGGGTCAGTGGGCACGTGGGAGCCCCCGCCTGACGCGTCGACCCTCGCCCCGATGACACCTCGGCCGGGTCCGCGGGCGTATCGCGCCGGTGTTCAACCAGGGTGGGACGCCGGGCGCTCCCGCAGGTAGGGGAGCGGGAGGCTCGGGTCGGGGCTGTCGATCTCACGGGCCAGCCGGTGGCCGTCGAACACCGCCTCGCTGATCGGACGGGGTGACACGGCGTCGCCGATCAGGTGCACCGCCTCGATGCCGGCGGCACGCAGCCGGCCCTGGTCGGCGACCAGCTC
The DNA here is from genome assembly GCA_963848085.1 of uncultured Actinomycetota bacterium. Classification (GTDB taxonomy): domain Bacteria; phylum Actinomycetota; class Actinomycetes; order JAHEKZ01; family JAHEKZ01; genus CAWKCE01. The sequence continues at coordinate 93,912 of CAWKCE010000005.1, read as the reverse complement.
GCGGTAGAGCGCGTCGTCGCTGGCCTGCTGGGTGACCAGCACCACCGAGTCGCACGCCAGGGACCACGGCTGCCCGAACTCGTCGGTGCCCGAGACACCGGCATCGCTGACCGAGGTGATCGTCGTCGCGCGGTGGGCGTGGACTCCGCACCGGTGCAGGTGGCGACGCAGCAGGTCGCCCTCGAGGGTGGCATCGGAGACCGGCGAAACGGCGGGGTACGTGGTGACCAGGTGGACCTGGTGCCCCTCACCGGCGAGGAGCTCGGCCAGCCCCGGACCGACAAAGTAGCCATCGGTGTCGTACACGACGACCCGCGAGCCGGTCGGGCGCTGGTGTTCCACCATGACCTGCTCCGGCGTCAGGATGTGGGGGAGTGCGCTGTCGGCGCCGTCGACGGGACGGCTGTGCTCGGGCTGCCGACCGTCGCCGCGCCACTGCGAACCGGACGCGACGACGACGATCTGGGCGCCGTAATCAACCACGTCGGCGGCGGTCAGGCGTCGCCCGGTGATGACCTCGACGTTGCCCAGCTTCTGCAGCTGGATCGATCGGTAGTCGGTGAGGCGGCCCCAGTCGCCCAAGGTCGGTAGGCGTCGGATCCATCGCATCCGACCCCCGATCTCCGGGTCGGCCTCGACCAGATGGACCGCCTCGAAACCACGCTTGCCGAGCACCATGGCGCACTCCATGCCGGCCGGTCCGGCACCCACGACGAGCGCCGCCCGGTCGGCATTCGCGGCGCGCGTGAACAGCTCGGGATGCCAGCCCCTGCGGTACTCCTCTCCGGCCGTCGCGTTCTGGATGCAGCCCACGTGGTTGAACGTCTCTTCGCGGGCGATGCACACGTTGGACCCGGTGCACTCGCGGATCTCGTCCAGTCGGCCGTCGCGGATCTTCTGCGGCAGGAAGGGGTCGGCGATTGCTGGTCTGGCGGCGCCGATGACGTCGAGGGCGCGGCTGCGGACGATCTCCGCCATGAGGTCGGCGGAGGTGTACCGGCCCACGCCGACGACCGGCTTGTCCGTGGCCTCGCGAACGTGGTCGGTCCAGGGCCGCTCGTGGCCCTCGGGGAAGTAGCGGGAGGTCCCGGAGTCCTCGGGCCAGATTCCGACGTTGACGTCGAACAGGTCCACCAGATCGCTGGCTGACGCAATCAGCTGGAGCATGTCGTCGGTCTCGATCCCGGGCAGTCCGTCCCGGCCGCTCACGGGGATGCGGGTCGCAATCGCGCAGTCGTCGCCGACGGCGTCGCGCACTGCCTGGAGTGTCTCCATCCAGAAGCGTCCGCGGTTGGCCAGGCTGCCGCCGTAGCCGTCCGTGCGATGGTTGGTGTGCGTCGAGAAGAACTGGCTGAGCAGGTAGCCGTGCGCGCCGTAGACGTACACGATGTCGAAACCGACGTCGCGTGCCCGCTTGGCGGCGTCGGCCCACTCTCGCTGGATTCGGGTGATGTCAGCGTGCGTCATCTCTTTGGCGAGACCGCCCCACTGAACCTCGGACGCAGCCTGGCTCGGTGCGACCCGAGTGGCGCGTGACTGGCCGTTCGGGCTGAGCGCTCCGCCGTGGAAAAGCTCAATTCCGGCGAGGGCGCCGTGGGCGTGGACCGCGTCGGCGGTCAAGGCCAGCGCACGTGCGTCGTCGTCGTCCCAGAACAGTGCGGCGACCGCCGGCGACTCTTCGGACTCCACCGAGACCGCGGTGTAGTCGACACAGACGCCGCCCCAGCCACCTTCGGCCTTGATGCCGCGAAATGCCGCGTGCGTCCGGGGGCGTTCCACGCCGAAGCCCGAAGCGTGGGGCACCTGGTAGAACCGGTTGGGCAGCGTCTTGGGCCCAATCCGCAGTGGTTCGAACAGTGGGGCGTGACGGGGGTCCACAGCGGTGCCTCCTCTGACGTACTGAACGGCCAGTCAGTGGGGCCAGAATGCCACGGTTGCTCCGCTCTCTGCGGACAAGTCATGACGAAACGGTCATCTTCCGGACGGGCCGCGGCCGCTTTTCTCCCGTCGCCGGCATGTCTGGGCGAACGCCCGGATCCTCGGGGCCGACTGGCGCCGGCTCCGCGCGACGCTCACCCAGGCGCCCCACGAGGTGAAGCTTCGGTTCAGCCAAGGTCCGGAGTCGGCTGGGACCACGGTCATGGTGACCGGACCGACCGGAAAGGACGCGGCTGCCGGGCCCCCGGAGGTCACCGTCACCGTGGTGTCGGTGCCACTGCGCGGCCTCACGACGTCAGGCAAGCACGTCGTGTCCTACTCAGCGGCGTTCGACGGCGGCGACGTGGTGGCTGCTGGCCGCCCTGGCCGCCGCCGGGGCTGGCCTCGCGGGGGCGCCGGGAGTCCGGCGGCGTCGCCACTCCGCAAGTTGAACGAATGTGCGGAATTGCGGGCGCGCGCCCGCAATTCCGCACACAGCCGGGGCCTCATGTGCGGAATTCGCGCCGAAGGCATTGAATTCCGCACATTCGTGCACTCCCCCCAGGGGACCTGGCCACGCCCGGCGCGGCGCCGCTGGGCGGCGGGGGCACCCGGCCTGGCGGCAACGCCCCAGGGCTAGGCTCGCGCCGACCCTCGAGCGACGGCCTATCGACCCACCGGGAGCGCACGTGGACCTGTTCGAGTACCAGGCCAAGGACCTGTTCGCCAAGCACGGCGTGCCGGTGACGCCAGGGGCGGTGGCCACGACCCCGGCCGAAGTCCGTGCAGCCGCCGAGAAGTTCGGCGGCACCGTGGTCGTCAAGGCCCAGGTGAAGACCGGCGGACGCGGCAAGGCCGGAGGCGTCCGACTCGGCACCGGGGCGGACGAGGCGGAGGCGCTCGGACAGGCCATCCTCGGGATGGACATCAAGGGGCACACCGTCCACCGGGTGCTCGTCACGCCGGCGGCCGAGATCGCCGCGGAGTACTACGTCTCCTTCCTGCTCGACCGGGCCGAGCGCGCGTACCTGTGCATGGCCAGCGTCGAGGGCGGCATCGACATCGAGGAGGTCGCTCGCACCAAGCCGGAGGCGTTGGCCAAGGTCCGGGTCGACGCCCTCGACGGTGTGGACGAGGCGAAGGCGCGCGAGATCGTCTCCGCGGCGAACTTCCCGGACGATGTCGCGGACGGTGTGGCGCACGTCCTGGTCCGGCTGTGGCAGGTGCTCGTCGGCGAGGACGCCACGCTGGTCGAGGTGAACCCGTTGGTGAAGGCGGCCGACGGGCAGGTCCTGGCCCTCGACGGCAAGGTCACGCTCGACGGCAACGCTGCGTTCCGTCATGCCGACCACGCCGAGCTCGCCGTGCGGGAGGAGACCGACCCCCTCGAGCTCCTGGCCAAGGAGAAGGACCTCAACTACGTCAAGCTCGACGGGTCGGTCGGAGTGATCGGGAACGGCGCCGGCCTGGTGATGAGCACCCTGGACGTCGTCGCGTACGCGGGCGAGGAGTTCGGGGGGGTCGAGCCGGCGAACTTCCTCGACATCGGGGGCGGCGCGTCCGCCCAGGTGATGGCCGACGGCCTGGAGATCATCCTGGGAGACCCCCAGGTCAAGGCGGTCCTGGTGAACGTCTTCGGGGGCATCACGTCGTGCGACACCGTGGCCGACGGCATCGTCCAGGCGTTCGCCATGCTCGCCCAGCGTGGTGACGCCGTCGACAAGCCCATCGTGGTCCGCCTCGACGGCAACAATGCGGTCGAGGGCCGACGCATTCTCGACCAGGCCGAGCACGGCGTCATCGAGATGGTCGACACCATGGACGACGCGGCCCGCCGGGTCGCCGAGCTCGCCGCCGCCCACTGACTTCGACGACCAAGGGGAGAAACCCACATGTCGGTCTGGCTCGACTCCAACAGCCGCATCCTGGTGCAGGGGATCACCGGCTCCGAGGGCACCAAGCACACCCGCCGGATGGTGGCCTCGGGCTCGTCCGTGGTGGCCGGCGTGACACCCGGCAAGGCCGGACAGACGGTCGACGGCGGCGCCGGTGACATCCCCGTGTTCGGCTCGGTTGCTGACGCGGTTGAGGCAACCGGGGCGAACGTCTCGGTGGTGTTCGTGCCCCCGCGCTTCGCCAAGGCGGCCGTCGAGGAGACCGTCGACGCCGGGGTGCCGCTGTGCGTGGTCATCACCGAGGGGATCCCGGTGGCGGACACAGCCAGCTTCTTCCAGTACGCCACGAACGACGGCGGCACCCGACTCATTGGCCCGAACTGCCCGGGCATCATCAGCCCCGGACAGTCGAACGCCGGCATCATCCCGGCCGACATCACCGGCCAGGGACCGATCGGGCTGGTGAGCAAGAGCGGCACCCTGACCTACCAGATGATGTACGAGCTGCGGGACCTCGGCTTCTCGACCGGGATCGGCATCGGCGGTGACCCGGTCATCGGCACCACGCACATCGACGCACTCGCGGCCTTCGAGGCCGACCCCGCCACCCAGGCGATCGTGATGATCGGGGAGATCGGGGGCGACGCGGAGGAGCGCGCCGCGGCGTTCATCGCCGAGAACGTCACCAAGCCGGTCGTCGGCTACGTGGCTGGCTTCACTGCGCCGGAGGGCAAGACCATGGGCCACGCTGGGGCGATCGTGTCCGGGTCCTCCGGCACTGCGGCCGCCAAGCAGGAGGCGCTCGAGGCGGCCGGCGTCAGGGTGGGGCGCACGCCGAGCGCCACGGCGCGTCTGATGCGCGACATCGTCGGCTGACGCTCTGCCGCCTGGGCTCGGTCCAGCCAGCAGGCTGATACGGGGCGCGCCTCCGCAGATCTGGGCGCGTGGCTTGCCACGATGACGGCAATGGCCTCCAGCACCCGTCCGCCACGTCCGTCGCCCCGGCGCCCTGCAGCGCGGGCCGGGGCGCGCCGCAGTGGGCCCGCGCCGTCACCTCCGGCGGCACCGAGCCCACCGCAGCCGGCCGATGTCACCACGGTGGTCATGCACACGCTCGTCACCGCGGCGCTGGCCGCTGTCATCGGCATCGCGATCGCCCTGATCCTCGGTGTGAGCTCGTGGGCGCTGGCCCCGCACGCGGCCGAGACCGGGGCTGACACTCCCGCCCGGTTGTCGGTGATGGTGTGGTTGGCGGCTCACCACGTCCCCATCGACCTACCGGCCGGAACGCTGGGCATCACGCCGCTCGGTCTGCTGCTGGCGCCGGGCGCGATCTGCTACGCGGGCGGGCGACAGCTGGCGCGCACCCTTCGGCCGACGGACCTGGGTGCCGTGGGTCGGATCGTCGGGCTCTTCGCGGTCACCTACGGCGTCGCGGTGGCTGTCACGGCGGGTGTGTCAGCGGGCGCCGGCTTGCGGCCGCACCCGCTCGCTGCCTGGCTGTCGGGCACGGTGCTCGCGCTGGTCGCGGGTGGCTGGGGGCTGCTGCGCTCGTCGGGCCTGGCGGGTGAGCTCGCCGATCGGGTGCCCTTCGCGCTGCGACAGACCCTCACCGGAGCTGTGGCCGGGCTGCTGACCTTGGTGGCATTCGGCGCGGTGGTCCTGGCGCTGCTGCTGGCCCTGGCCTTCCCCGAGGCTCTGGACATGACGCGCGCCCTGGATGCCGACGTGCTCGGCAACGTGCTGTTGGCGGTTCTGGGGGTGGCGCTGCTGCCGAACCTGGTGGTGTGGGTGCTGTCGTTCACCACCGGGGTCGGCTTCTCCCTAGGAGTGGGCTCGTCGGTCGGCCCGCAGGGTGTGGAGTACGGAGCGCTCCCGGTGCTGCCGCCGTTGGCTGCGGTGCCCCCGGAGGGCAGCCTTCCGGGCTGGGCCATGGTGGTCCTGGTGGTCCCGCTGCTGGCGGGAGTGGTGGCCGGCCTGGTGGTCCACCGCCGACTCCCGGGTCGCCCGGCCGAGGCAGTGGCCGGGTCGGCCGCGACCGCCGGGGTAGTGGCCGGCCTGGCGCTAGGTCTGCTCGCCTGGCTGTCCAGCGGCTCGGCAGGGGCGGAACGGCTGTCGGTGGTGGGGCCGTCGGGCTGGCAGGTCGGCCTGGCCGCCGCCGCCGAGATGGGGCTGGTCGCGGCGGTCGTCGCCTGGGAGGCGCACCGCCATGACTGGGACGGCCGGCTGCATCTGCCGGCGCTTCCGCGGCCCTTGCTGCGCCGCTCGTCGGACTGACGACCCGCGCGCGCCGGCCACTCCGGTTCCACGGGCCGTGCCACATCGTGGATCGCAGGCTGTTCCTTTGCCGGCAGCGGTGCCACCCTGTCCCGACCACGACGGTCGGCGTGTCCGCCGACCGCAGCCTGTGCCCGAGAGGGACGACCCATGCGCATCCTTGTCGCCGACTCGCTGGACGCCAGTGCCCTGGCCGGGCTGGAGGCGCACGGTCACGAGGTCGACTCCCGCGCCGACCTGTCCGCCGACACGTTGCCGGACGCGATCGGGGGGTTCGATGCGCTCGTGGTGCGCAGCACCCGAGTGACCGCGGCGACGATTGCCGCCGGCGACGCACTCCGGCTGGTCGTCCGGGCGGGCTCCGGGACCAACACCATCGACTGCCCGGCTGCGACGACGGCCGGGGTCAGCGTTGCGAACGTCCCCGGGCGCAACGCGGTGGCCGTCGCCGAGCTCACCCTCGGGTTGCTCCTCGCCGTCGACCGCCGTATCCCCGACGGCGTGATCGCCTTGCGTGAGGGCCGATGGGACAAGAAGGGGCTGAGCAAGGGGGCGCGCGGGCTCCACGGCTCGAGCCTGGGGATCGTCGGACTCGGCAGCATTGGGCTCGCGGTGGCCGAGCGCGCCAGGGCGTTCGGGATGTCGTTGCTCGCCCTGGAGCGACCCGGCCGGCCGCAGGAAACGATGGACCAGATCGGCGCCCTCGGCATCACCATGATGGCGTCCCTGCCGGCGCTGGCCGCCGCGGTGGACGTGCTGAGCCTCCACATCCCGGCCGGTCCGGGAACCGTGGGCGTCGTCGACGACGAGACGCTGGCCGCACTTCGTCCGGGTGCGATCCTGCTCAACACCTCACGCGCCGACGTCGTCGACCCGGACGCGCTCCTGCGCGCACTGGACTCCGGTCGGCTGCGCGCCGGGCTGGATGTGTACCCCGACGAGCCCGCGACTGGCACGGCGTCGTGGGCGTCCCCGATCGCTGCCCACCCGGCGGTGGTCGGAACCCACCACGTGGGCGCCTCAACGCACCAGGCCCAGGTGTCGGTGGCGGACGGGGTGGTGCAGGTGGTCGAGGCGTTCGTCGCCGGGGCGCCGATCCACGTGGTCAACCCCGAGGCGCGTGCGTCGGGGTCGTCCGGCACGGCGGCCGGATGAGCCTGGTTCGGCCCTTCCCCGCCCGGATCGTCGGTCAGGAGTCGGCCGCGCAGGTGGTGTGCCCGATGCACGACGCCCTCACGCCGGACGACCGTTCCCGGCTGTTGGCAACCAATCCTCTGAGCTACCTGCACGTGACGCAGTCACCGCTGGACCTGCCGGGTGCATCGTCGGACGAGCTCGGCGCGGCCAACGCCGCCGGGCTGGAGCGCCTGTTGGCCGCTGGTACGTACTCGCCTTTGGCGCCACCGGCGATGTACGTGTACCGCCTGCACCTCGGTCAGGAGGAGCACACGGGGATCGTCGCCGAGCTGGATGCCGCGGCGTTCACCGACGGGCGGGTCCTGGGCCATGAGGCCGTGCAAGCGGAGCGGGTCGAGGGGCTGGTCCGCCATTTCGCAGCGGTCCCGACGCGATCGGAGCTGGTGACGGTGATGCACCGCTCGGACGCGGCCGTGAACGCGGTGATGGCGGCGACGACGGACCACGACCCGGTTCTGACCGTCACCGACGTCACCGGAGTGGAGCAGGTCGTCTGGCGGTTGACGGACGCGGACGCGGCGGTGGTGTCCGATCGGCTGGCCGGGGTGCGGCACTACATCGCCGATGGCCACCACCGGGTAGCCGCGACTGTGGCCCGGTGGCGGGACCACGGCAGCCCACGCGGCGGGGCGGTGTTGTCCGTGCTGTACCCCGACGACCAGATGCACCTGCTGGCGTTCCACCGTCGCGTGGTGGGCCCGGTGGACGGCGACCGGCTGCGGACCGACCTGTCGACCGAGATGGAGGTCGAGGCGGTCGAGGGACCGCGGACGCGGCGCGGGTCGTTCGGCATGCGGCTGGCCGGCCAGTGGTACGCGCTACGACCGAAAGAGCCAGGCCGGGAGCCTGGAGTGGCCGGACTCGACGTGAGCGTTCTCGACGACCGCGTCCTGCGGCCACTGATCGGGGTGGCATCGGGTGACGAGCGGGTGCGCTATGTCTCTGAGCTCGCCGACCTCGACGTCGCCGTGGCAGCCGCCGACGCTGACGGCGGCGTGCTGTTCCTCCTCACCGGGCCCGGCCTGGACGAGGTCGTGGCGGTGGCCGAGCGAGGCGAGGTCATGCCGCAGAAGAGCACCTACATCGAGCCCAAGCCGCGCGCTGGCGTCTTCCTGCGCCCCAGGCAGGGGCCGGTGGACCCGCGTGACCTGCCGCCGTCGCCGGCAGTTGGGTGACCCGCCGGGGCGACTAGGGTTCGACCCGTGGCGCGCGCGCGGTTGGTGGTCCTTGCCTCGGGGTCGGGGACCACGCTCCAGGCTCTGCTGGACGCGGCCGAAGACGTCGGCTACCCCGCGGAGGTCGTTGCCGTCGGGATGGACCGCCTCGGCACCGGCGCACAGCTGCGAGCGGCTGCTGCCGGTGTTCCCTCGTTCGTCGTCGACCCTGCGGAATTCGGGGACCGGGCGTCGTGGAGCGAGCGCCTGGCGGATCTGGTGGCCGGCTTCGGGCCGGACCTCGTCGTGTGTGCCGGCCTGATGCGCATCCTCGATCCGGCGTTCCTCGACCGCTTCCCGGACCGCGTCATCAACACCCACCCGGCGCTGCTTCCGGCTTTCCCCGGTGCGCACGCGGTGCGCGACGCTCTCGCGTACGGCGTGACGGTCACGGGGTGCACGGTGCACTTCGTCGACGCCGGGGTCGACACCGGTCCAGTCGTCGCCCAGGCGGCGGTGAGGGTCCGGCCCGACGACGATGTGTCACGTCTTCACGACAGAATCAAGGCCGAGGAGCGGCAGCTGCTCGTCAGCACTGTCTCGCGACTGGTCCGCCAGGGCTGGCGCGTGAGCGACAGGAGGGTCAGCATCCCGTGAGCCAGCGACCAATCAGGCGAGCACTCGTGAGCGTGTACGACAAGACCGGGCTGGAGGAGCTCGCGCGCGGCTTGTACGACTGCGGCGTGGCGCTGGTCTCGACCGGCTCGACCGCGGCTCGAATCGCGGCGGCGGGGGTTCCGGTGACGCCGGTTGAGGACCTCACCGGCTTCCCGGAAACTCTCGAAGGTCGCGTCAAGACGCTGCACCCACACGTGCACGCGGGCATCCTCGCTGACCTGCGCAAGGATGAGCACGCCGACCAGCTCGCCGCACTCGGCATCGAGCCCTTTGACCTCGTGGTGGTGAACCTCTACCCGTTCACGCAGACGGTGGCTTCTGGTGCCACGCCCGACGAGTGCGTCGAGCAGATCGACATCGGCGGTCCGGCCATGGTGCGGGCAGCCGCCAAGAACCACCCCTCGGTGGCCGTGGTGGTGCAGCCGTCGCGCTACGACGAGGTGCTGGCGGCGGTAGCCGCCGGCGGGTTCACGCTGGCGCAACGCCAGCGCTTGGCGGTGGACGCGTTCGCACACACGGCGAGCTACGACGTGGCGGTTGCGTCGTGGCTCGGCAGCGTGGTGGCGCCGGACCCGGCCGGAGACGGGTTCCCGTCCTGGCTGGGTGCGACGTGGCACCGCGGCGCGGTGCTGCGGTACGGCGAGAACCCCCACCAGCGGGCGGCGGTGTACAAGCACGACCACGGTGCTCCGGGGCTGGCGCAGGCTGAGCAGCTGCACGGCAAACAGATGTCCTATAACAACTACGTCGATGCCGATGCCGCGCGCCGCGCCGCGTACGACCACACCGACCCGTGCGTGGCCATCATCAAGCACGCCAACCCCTGCGGGATCGCCATCGCATCCACCATCGCCGACGCCTATCGCAAGGCGTTCGACTGCGACCCGGTGTCAGCGTTCGGCGGAGTCGTCGCGACCAACCACCCAGTCACGCGCGACATGGCGGAAGCCATGGCGGAGGTCTTCACCGAGGTTGTGGTCGCACCGGCGTTCGACGACGGCGCGCTCGAGCTGCTGATGGCAAAGAAGAACGTCCGGCTACTGACCTGCGCCGGTGTGCACCCCGGGGCGGGGGTGGAGATGCGGCCGGTCAGCGGTGGCTTGCTGCTGCAGAGCATCGACGACGTCGAGGCCGACGGTGACGACCCGGCGGGCTGGGAGCGTGCTGCCGGCCCACCGGCAGACGCCGCCACGGCCCGCGACCTGGAGTTCGCCTGGCGCGCATGTCGGTCCGTGAAGTCCAACGCCATCCTGCTGGCGAAGGACGGCGCGAGCGTCGGGGTGGGCATGGGCCAGGTCAACCGGGTGGACTCTGCCCGGCTGGCGGTGCGGCGGGCGGGCGAGGAGCGGGCGCGTGGCTCGGCCGCCGCCTCGGACGCGTTCTTCCCGTTCCCGGACGGACTACAAGTGCTGCTCGACGCCGGTGTGGCTGCCGTCGTCCAGCCTGGTGGCTCGGTGCGTGACGACGAGGTCAAGGCCGCCGCTGACGCTGCCGGGGTGTCCCTCTACTTCACCGGGACCCGTCACTTCTTCCACTGACAGCCGTCAGGGCGAGCCGTCCCGCATCTTCAGGTAGTGCTGGTTGAACGCGTAGACGTACTCGTCCTTCTCCGGGTAGACGCCGTGGTCGAAGAACTGTGACTGGATGCCTCGCTGCACGCGTTCGCAGATCGCGTTGTCCTGCCCACCGACGAGCTCGCCGAACTCCACCATCGGGCTCGGGTCGAAGTCCGGCGCGGCGATGGCGTCGGGATGGAAGAGGTACCAGGCGACCTGGTGCGTCGTCGTGGGCCCCTTGGGGATGAGCTGGGTGACGACCACAGAGGTGCCCGAGATGTCGATCATGAGGTTCGGGAAGACAGTGCCGCCGTAGACCGACTTCGCATCGGTCTCGTTCATCGTGGGCAGCACCGGGATCGTCGACCGGCCTCCGGCCGCGTAGCTGGAGCCGCCCGCCAGCCAGACGCCGCCGTCGTCGCGCCCCTCCTCGAACACCCAGCCCTTCTTGTAGGCCGGGATCACGTCGACGAGCTCGGGGTGCACGGTGGGGCAGTGGAGACACTCGTTGTAGTTCTCCACCAGGATCTTCCAGTTCGCGTCGATCATCCACTCGGTGGTGGCGCCGATGCGGAGGGTGTCCATCTCGAACCGCTCGAACCCGAGCAGGTCGTCGTACGCGCCGCCGATGACGTTGCGCACCGGGGTGGGCTGCTGCTTGCCAAGGTTGACGAAGACGAAGCCCTGCCACTCGTCCAGGTGCACCGGCCACAGCGACAGCGCCGAGCGGTCCACCTCGTCCTCGCCGACGCGGGGGGTCACCACCAGAGCGCCAGTGAGGTCGTAGCACCACGCGTGGTAGGGGCACATGATCGAGCCCTTGTCGGTGCCAGTGCGCTCCTCGCGCAGCTGCGACCCCCGATGCCGGCACACATTGGCGAAGGCGCGCAGCTGCTGGTCGTCTCCGCGGACGACGATCACGCTCTCGCCCGCCACGTCGACGGTGAACCAGTCCCCCGGCTCGGGTGCCTGCTCGGCGCGCCCGGCGCCGAACCACATCCGCCAGAAGATGCGTTGCTGCTCGAGCGCGAACACCTCGGGGTCGCGGTAGTCGCGACCGGGGAGGGTGTGCCGCTCGGTGGTAGGCATGTCGGTCTCCTCGAGGCTGCGCGGTGTCACGGCGTCTTTCCGACTGATCAGTCAGTCAGCCGAGGACGCTACCAGGCGGCCCTCACCCGGGGACCAGTTCCGAGCTGGCTCAGGACACACTGGCGCGGTGATCGAGAGCCCGCCTGCGCACCACCCGCCCGGCGGGCGCATCGTGCGGGCCGCGGCCGCCTTCGGTGCCGGCGGAGTCGTGGCGGTCCAGGGTCGGATCAACGGCGAGCTCGGCGCGGTGACCGGCAACGGCGTGCTGGCGGCAGCGCTCAACTTTGGCGTGGGGCTGTCCCTCCTGCTGGTGATCATTGCCGCCCGTGGCTCGGCCCGGCGGGCCGTTCGCTCCCTTCCCGGCTTGGTGCGGTCCCGGCGACTGCCCTGGTGGGTCCTCGGCGGCGGGCTTGCAGGAGCGTTGTACGTGTCCGGCCAGGGCGTCACGATCGACGCCCTCGGCGTGGCGCTTTTCACGGTGGCCACGGTGGCCGGGCAGACGGGGCTGAGCCTGATCGTCGACCGTTACGGGCTGGGACCGACCGGCGCGGTGCCAGTGACACTGGCCCGGGTGCTGGCGGCGGTCCTGGCGACCGCGGCGGTATGGATCGCCTCCAGCGGTCGCGGGGACGGCGGCGGCGGCTCCCGGGCGTTCCTGCTGCTGGCGTTCCTCGCCGGCGCCGCGGTGGCGTTCCAGGCCGCGTTCAACGGCCGGGTGGCGGTGGCCACCGGGGAGCCCACGGTGGCCGCACTGGTCAACTTCGTGGTCGGCCTGACGGTGCTGATGACGGTGCTGGCGGTGCAGGCGCTCGCCGCCGACGGCGCCGCCGGGTCTCTCGCCCCGGTCGCGGATCAGCCGTGGCTGCTCGTCGGGGGCTTCATGGGCCTGCTCTTCGTGGTGACCGCGGCCTGGACGGTTCGGGCACTCGGCGTCCTGCTGTTCTCGCTGGTGGTGCTCGCTGGGACGCTCATCGGAGCGGTGGCGGTGGACGTCGTGCTCCCCACTGAGGGCGCCCAGATCACGGCGAACCTGCTCGTGGGGATCGCCCTGACCGCCATGTCCGTCGGTCTGGCGGTGCTGCGGCGTCGGTGACACCGGTCATGACAGACTGACCGACCGTGACAGCGACGATTCTCGACGGCAAGGCAGCGGCGGCGGCGGTCAAGCAGGATCTGGCCGTACGTGTGAGCCGACTGCGGGACAGCGGTATCACCCCGGGGCTGGGAACGGTTCTCGTCGGTGACGACCCCGGCAGCCGCGCCTACGTCGGGGGCAAGCACAAGGACTGCGCCGAGGTCGGCATCGCGAGCATTCGCCGCGACCTACCGGACGACGCGACGCAGGCCGATGTCGAGGCGGTGGTCCGGGAGCTCAACGACGATCCCACCTGCACCGGCTACATCGTGCAGCTTCCGCTGCCCAAGGGGCTGGACGCCAACGTCGTCCTGGAGATCATGGACCCCGACAAGGACGCCGACGGGCTGCACCCGACGAACCTCGGGCGCCTCGTCCTGGGCCAGCGAGGACCACTGCCCTGCACCCCCAGAGGAATCGTCGAGCTCCTTCGACGCTATGACGTGCCGCTCAATGGGGCGGAGGTCACTGTCGTCGGTCGCGGAGTCACGGTGGGCCGGCCGCTGGGGCTGCTCCTCACGCGACGCTCGGAGAACGCGACGGTCACCTTGTGCCACACCGGGACCAGAGACCTCGCGAGCCATCTGCGCCGGGCGGACGTGATCGTGGCTGCTGCGGGCGTGCCCGGGTTGGTGACCGCGGACCTGGTGCGGCCGGGTGCAGCGGTCCTGGACGTGGGCATCACGCGCACCGACCTCGGCCTGGTCGGCGACGTCGACCCCGAGGTGGTAGAGGTCGCCGGCTACGTCGCGCCGATGCCGGGCGGGGTCGGTCCCATGACGCGCGCCATGCTCCTGTCCAACGTGGTGGAGCGGGCCGAGGCGCTGGCCGCTTCGTGAGCGAACCGGGCCCTGAGCTGCCCGACGACGCGGCTGAGGACGTTCGCCTCGACGGCGAAGGGAACCCGATCGTCGACGAGCCGTTCGCTGAGCGGGTGGTCGACCAGTGGCCGCTTGCGCTCGTCCTGGCCGGCGTGACGGTCGGGCTGGCTGTTGTGGCCTGGGGCGAGTTCCGGGTCGGTGCGCTCGTCGTGTCCGCGTCGGTCGTCTTCGGCGGAGCGCTGCGCGCGGTGCTGCCGACCGACACCGCCGGCCTGCTGGTGGTGCGCAGCACCCCGATCGACCTCACGACGTACTTCACCCTCGGTGTGGCGCTGACTGCCTTGTCCCTGTTGGTGCCCGTACCGGTGTGACGTGCCGGCAGGGTGCTGACCCGGGTCCGGTGGGGGGCCTGGAGATGGGTAGCCTCGGGAGAACAACGATCTCTTGATACCGAGACTTCTGGCGAGGACCTCATGACGCAGCGCACGGGCAAGGTGACCGTCGTCGGTGCGGGCTTCTACGGCTCGACGACGGCACAGCGGCTGGCCGAGTACGACGTGTTCGACACGGTCATGCTGACCGACATCATCGAGGGCCGTCCGGAAGGGCTGGCGCTGGACATGAACCAGTCCCGTCCGGTCGAGGGGTTCGAGACGCAGGTCGTCGGCGTCACGACCGACCCCGCCACCGGAGCGGGCTACGAGAAGACCGCAGGCTCGGACATCGTGGTCGTCACCGCGGGGTTGCCCCGCAAGCCGGGCATGAGCCGGATGGACCTGATCGAGACCAACGCCAAGATCGTGCGCGGGGTGGCCGAGAACGTCGCCCGGCACTCGCCGGAAGCTGTGATCGTCGTCGTGTCGAACCCGCTCGACGAGATGACAGCGCTGACCCAGCTCGCGTCCGGCTTCCCCAAGCACCGCGTCATCGGCCAGGCCGGCATGCTCGACACCGCCCGGTTCACCAACTTCGTCGCCGAGAAGCTCCACGTCGCGGTGGGCTCGGTGCGCACGCTCACACTTGGCTCGCACGGCGACACGATGGTTCCGGTGCCGAGCCGGTGCACGGTCGACGGCGAGCCGCTGTCGGGGCTGCTGTCCGAGGAGGAGATCGAGGACCTCGTGGTGCGGACCCGCAACGGCGGCGCGGAGGTGGTGGCGCTTCTCAAGACAGGGTCGGCGTACTACGCGCCGTCGGCCGCGGCCGCGCGGATGGCCCGAGCCGTGGCCGAGGACTCCGGTGCCGTGATGCCGGTGTGCGCGTGGGTGGATGGTGAGTACGGGATCGCAGGCGTCTATCTGGGCGTGGAGGCAGAGATCGGCGCCGGCGGGGTCCGCCGCGTCGTGGAGGGTGACCTCACCGACACGGAGCTGGCAGGCCTGAAGGCCGCAGCGGAGGCCGTGAGGGCCAAGCAGGCTGACGTGAAGGACCTGTGAGCATGGCCAAGATCAAGGTGGACAACCCGGTCGTCGAGCTCGACGGCGACGAGATGACGCGGATCATCTGGCAGTTCATCAAGGACCAGCTGATCCTGCCGTACCTCGACGTCGAGCTCGCGTACTACGACCTCGGCATCGAGCACCGCGACGCGACCGACGACCAGGTCACCGTCGACGCCGCGGAGGCGATCGCGCGGCACGGTGTCGGCGTCAAGTGCGCGACCATCACCCCGGACGAAGCGCGGGTCGAGGAGTTCGGCCTGAAGAAGATGTGGCGGTCGCCGAACGGCACGATCCGCAACATCCTTGGTGGCGTCATCTTCCGCGAGCCGATCATCATCAGCAACATCCCGCGGCTCGTGCCCGGATGGACCAAGCCGATCGTGATCGGCCGTCACGCCCACGGCGACCAGTACAAGGCGACCGACTTCGTGGTCCCCGGACCCGGGCGGGTGACGGTGACGTACCAGCCGGCCGACGGTGGCGAGCCCATGGAGTTCGAGATCGCCGAGTTCCCTGGCGGTGGCGTGGCCATGGGGATGTACAACTTCGACGACTCGATCCGGGACTTCGCCCGGGCGTCGATGAGGTACGGACTGGCCCGGGGGTTCCCGGTCTACCTGTCGACGAAGAACACGATCCTCAAGGCGTACGACGGCCGGTTCAAGGACCTGTTCGCCGAGATCTTCGACGCCGAGTTCGCCGGTGACTTCGCGGCGGCCGGCATCACCTACGAGCACCGGCTCATCGACGACATGGTGGCCGCGGCGATGAAGTGGGAGGGCGGCTACGTCTGGGCGTGCAAGAACTACGACGGCGACGTGCAGTCCGACACCGTCGCGCAGGGGTTCGGCTCGCTCGGCCTGATGACGTCGGTGCTCATGACGCCGGACGGGAAGACCGTCGAGGCCGAGGCGGCCCACGGCACGGTGACCCGCCACTTCCGGCAGCACCAGCAGGGAAACCCGACCTCGACCAACCCGATCGCCTCCATCTTCGCCTGGACGCGAGGACTGCAGCATCGCGGGACGCTCGACGGCAACGACGCGCTGGTTGGGTTCGCGAAGGACCTGGAGCGGGTCTGTGTCGAGACCGTGGAGAGCGGCAAGATGACCAAGGACCTGGCGCTCCTCGTCGGTCCCGACCAGGGCTGGCTCACCACGCAGGATTTCCTCGGCGCCCTGGACGAGAACCTGCAGGCGGCCCGCGCCTGACCGGCCGGCGCCGAGCCGGCCGATACGCTGACCGGATGGAGTCGAGCGGGTCTGAACCTCCGAGTACGAGGCGGCGCCGGTGAGCAGTACCTGGCTCAGTATCGGCGTCGTCCTGGTGTTCATCCTGATCGGTGGCTTCTTCGCCGCTGCCGAGATCGCGCTCATCTCGCTGCGCGACAGCCAGGTCAACGCGATGGCCGGGCGGGGCAGCCGCGGCCGACGGGTCAAGACCCTCCACGATCACCCGAACCGCTTCCTCTCCGCGGTTCAGGTCGGAGTCACCCTGGCCGGGTTCCTGTCCGCAGCCTTCGGTGCCTCCACTCTGGCGGACGACGTGTCGCCGGTCCTGGAGGACTGGGGTATGACCACAGCCGTGGCGGACGTCACGGCGCTGGTCGCGATCACCCTGGTGATCGCCTACTTCTCGCTTGTCCTGGGCGAGCTGGCACCCAAGCGCCTGGCCCTGCAGCGGGCCGAGGGGTTGTCGTTGGTCGTGGCGCCGATCATCGACGCTCTCGCGACGATCTCCCGGCCGCTGATCTGGCTGCTGTCACGTTCGACCGACCTCGTGGTGCGCCTCGCGGGAGGTGACCCCGCCGCGTCGCGGGAAGCGATGACGGAGGAGGAGCTGCGACACCTGGTCGCCGGACATGCCGAGCTCGACGACGAGGAGCGGCTCATCCTCGACGAGGTCTTCACCGCCAACGACCGAGCTCTACGCGAGATCATGGTGCCGCGCACCGAGGTCGACTTCCTCGACGCCTCGACGCCGGTATTCAAGGCGATCAAGGATGTCGCGACGATGCCGCACTCGCGGTATCCGGTGATCCGTGGCTCGGCGGACGACGTGGCGGGGTTCGTCCACGTGCGCGACCTCTACGACCCGTCGCTGTCCGGGCGCTCGGTCCGGGTCGGCGAGATCGCCCGCGAGGTCATGATGCTCCCCTGGACGAACCGGGTCCTCGCGGCGTTGTCGGAGATGCGGGCAAAGGGGCAGCACCTGGCGATCGTCGTGGACGAGTACGGCGGGACCGCGGGGATCGTCGCCTTCGAGGATCTGGTGGAAGAGCTGGTCGGGGACATCAGGGACGAGTACGACGTCGACGAGCCCGAGACGACCCGGTTGGGGGAGTCCGTCGAGGTCGACGGGCTGCTCAACATCGAGGACTTCGCTGACGAGACCGGCGTCGAGCTCCCGGAGGGTCCCTACGAGACGGCCGCAGGCTTCGTCATGAACCGGCTTGGCCACGTGCCCCGGTTGGGCGAGCGGGTGGCTGTGGCTGGCCACCAGCTCGAGGTGGTGGGGCTCGACGGCCGGCGCGCGTCGCGGATCAGGGTCACCCCGGTCGTTCCTGACGTGGCCTGAGACAATGCCGCCCATGTCATCCGACCGGCCACGGGTCTTCTCCGGCATGCAGCCCACCTCCGACTCGCTGCACCTGGGCAACTACCTCGGGGCGCTGCGGCAGTGGGTGGCACTCCAGGAGGACCACGACTGCGTCTACTGCGTGGTGGACCAGCACGCCATCACCGTGGAGCACGACCCCGAGGTGCTTCGGAGTCGAACCCGAGCGACGGCGGCGCAGTACCTGGCCGGGGGCGTCGACCCCGCCCGGTCGATCCTGTTCGTCCAGAGCCATGTTCCAGCCCACTCGCAGCTGGAATGGGTGCTCGGGTGCCTGACCGGCTTCGGCGAGGCCAGCCGGATGACGCAGTTCAAGGACAAGTCCGCGCGGCAACAGCTCGACCGGGCCACGGTGGGCCTGTTCACGTACCCGATCCTCCAGGCGGCGGACATCCTGCTCTACCAGGCCGACCGGGTGCCGGTCGGCGAGGACCAGCGGCAGCACATCGAGCTCACCCGAGACCTGGCGCAGCGGTTCAACAGCAGGTACGGGGAGACGTTCACGGTTCCGGGTCCCTACATCGTCAAGGCCACCGCCAAGATCCTCGACCTGCAGTCCCCGGACAAGCAGATGAGCAAGAGCTTGGGCGGCGCCGGGTGTCTGTCCTTGCTGGACGACGTGACCGTCAACGTGAAGAAGATCAAGTCCGCCGTCACCGACAGCGGCCGCGACGTCGTCTTCGACCCGGACCACAAGGCCGGGGTATCCAACCTGCTGACCATCCTCGCCAGCTTGTCGGGGCGCGACCCACACACCGTCGCCGAAGACTACGTCGGACGTGGCTACGGAGACCTCAAGAAGGACGTCGCCGAGGCGTTTGCGGCGTTCGCGCAACCCTTCCACGACCGTGTGGCCGAGCTGCTCTCCGACCCGGCCGAGCTGGATCGCGTGCTGGCGGACGGGGCCGAGCGGGCCGCGAAAACAGCAGCGACGACGCTGTCGGACGTCTACGAGCGTGTCGGCTTCCTTCCTCGACGTGGGTGATCCCCGGGGCGGGGCGCCCACTATCGGTGTGGCGGTGCCTGTCCCCGAGCCCTGGGGGACCCAGCTGCAAGAGCAGCGCGCCGGCTTCGGTGACCGGGTCGCGTGGACGATCCCCACTCACATCACACTGCTTCCGCCGACGCGGGTCCCCGCGCCGAGCCTGGCAGAGGTCGACCGACACCTCGCCGACGCCGCGTCTTTCGTGGAGCCGTTCGTCGTCGAGCTGCACGGGACCGGCACCTTCCGCCCGGTCTCGCCGACGGTGTACGCCGTGGTCGCGCGCGGCGTCGGCGGATGCGAGCAGCTCGAGGCACGAGTCCGGTCCGGTCCGCTGCAGCGCCGGCTGAAGTACCCGTACCACCCACACGTGACGCTGGCCTTCGACGTGCCCGAGGAGCAGCTCGACCGTGCCTACGACGAGCTGACCGACCTTCGGGCCAGCTTCCTGGTGGACGAGATCGTCCGGTACGAGCTCGGAGAGGAGGGCGTGTGGTACCCGGCGCGAAGCTTTGGGCTCGCTCGGTAGCGACCGGTCGGTCACTGGTCGACCGCACGATGACGTGGCCTGCCGTCCCCGGCCTGGTCGCCGCACTCAACCGGGCGAACGGCTTACGCTTCACCCGTTGGTCGGCGGGCATCGCCATGTTCGCGTACCTGTCGCTGTTTCCGTTGGCCACGCTGGCGTTCGTGGTCTTCTCGGTAGTCCTGTCGCGGACACCGGAGCTGCAGGACCGGGTCCAGCAGCTGGTGGCCGAGGCGTTGCCAGACATCGTGGGTGCCCAGGGTGACTATTCGGTCGATCTGTCTGCCACTGCCGCGGCGACGGCGAGCGCCGGCGTCGTCGGGGCGCTCGCTCTCCTGTACGCCGGGTTGGGCTGGGTCGACGCCACGATTGAGGGCGTGCGTCGGATGTTCGGCGCGCTGCGTCGACCGCGCAGCTTCGTCCTGCTGAAGCTCGAGGACGCGGTCTGGCTGGTGGCCATCGGCGGGCTGCTGCTGTTGGCGCTGGTGCTGTCAGTGGCGGTCTCCACCGCGGGGAACCAGTTGTTCGAGTGGCTGGGCTGGGGGGGCTCCAGTGCGCTGAGCCAGCTCCTGGCTAGTGCGGTTGTCGTCCTGCTGTCCGCGTTGTCGGCGTTGGCGGTCTACAGCCTCGCCCTCGGGCGCACGGGGAGGCGGTGGCGGGTCCTCATCGGTGCCTCCCTGATGGTGGGCGTCACGTTCGAGGCAATGAGCGCGTCGGCCACCTTGCTGGTTGGGCGGACACTGAACAACCCGGTGTACGGCACTCTCGCTGTTGCCGCGGCGATCCTGCTGTTCTTGTACTTCGCCTCGATCGTCCTGCTCTATGGCGCGTGCTGGGTCGCGGTCCAGGAGGGTCGTCCCGACCCGCCCGAGCAGACGGCTTACTTCGCGCGCCGACAGTCCCGCTAGTCGCGCGATCGGTAGCCGCGCACCCCGAGAGCACCGGTGAACAGGACGACGGCGGTCAACAGCGCCACCGCAAGCGCCGCCGGCAGGCCGAGGCCGAGGTCGGCCCCGGACGTGCTGGGTGCGGCATCGGTCGCCACGGACGAACCGCTCACACCTGCTAGGGCGACCGGCCGTTCCCCTTTCGCTGCTCCGACGAGGAACCCCTGGGGCGGCTGGTCAAGGTGGGCGAAGCCCCAGTCCAGCAGCCGCTGCGCCGCGAGCTCCGTGGACTCCTGGCTGGCCATGATCGTGACGACGAGCAGATGGTCCCCCCGCTGGGCAGCACCGACGAAGGTACGACCCGCCAACGTGGTGTAGCCAGTCTTCACGCCAACCACGCCACGGTAGCCGTGCAGGAGCAAGGGGTTCTGGTTGTAGATCTGGAAGGTGTTTCGTTCCTTCCCGGCCCGCCGGGGCATCTCCGCCGGGAACGCCACGGTGACCGTCGACACGTACCTGCGGAAGTCACGTCGCGCCAGTCCCGCCTTGGCGAACAGCGCCAGGTCGTACGCGGAGGACACCTGGCCGGGGGCGTCCAGGCCGCTGGGGTTGCGGACGACGGTGTCCGCCGCTCCGAGGCCCTGTGCCTCGTCGCGCATCATCCGTACGGTCTTGCGCATTCCGCCAGCGGCGTTGGCGAGCGCATGCGCGGCGTCGTTGCCGCTGGGCAGCATCATTCCGTAGAAGAGCTCGTCCACCGTGTAGGTGGCGTCGGGCACGATGCCGACGGCACTTCCCTCGACGGCGGCGTCCTCCCACTGCGCGTGGTACTCGCGCGACTTGACGAGCCGCTGCAGCAGCGTGACCGCGGTGAGCGTCTTGAGGGTGCTCGCCGGCGGGAGCTGCCGGTGTGGTCGCTTGGCGGCCAGGATCGTGCCCGTCGTGAGGTCGGCGACCAGCCAGGACTTCGCCGCGACGACGGGGGCGGCGACGGGTTCGTCGGCGCGTGCCGCCCCCGCTCCCAGTGGAAGCGCCAGGGCGACGGCGAGGAGGATCGGCGGGACGCGACGCATGACGGCGGCAGCCTACCCGGACTCCCCGGTCAGACGCGGCGGGTGATGAGTGCCCGCTTGACCTCCTGGATGGCCTTGGTCACCTCAATGCCGCGGGGACAGGCGTCGGTGCAGTTGAAAGTGGTGCGGCAGCGCCACACACCCTCCTTGTCGTTCAGGATGTCCAGCCGCAGCGCGGCGCCGTCGTCCCGGCTGTCGAAGATGAAACGGTGCGCGTTGACGATGGCGGCCGGGCCGAAGTACTGGTCGTCGTTCCAGAACACTGGACATGACGTGGTGCAGGCCGCGCACAGGACACACTTGGTGGTGTCGTCGAACCGCTCCCGCTCGGCCTGCGACTGCCGTCGCTCGCGGGTGGGCTCTGCGCCATCGGCGACCAAGAAGGGCTTCACGTCCCGGAACGCGGCGAAGAAGGGCTCCATGTCGACGACGAGGTCCTTCTCCAGCGGGAGTCCCTTGATCGCCTCCACCACGATCGCCGACCCCATGCCCAGGTCCTTGAGAAGGGTTTTGCACGCCAGCCGGTTGCGGCCGTTGATGCGCATGGCGTCCGAACCGCAGATCCCGTGGGCGCACGACCGGCGGTACGTCAGCGTGCCGTCCTGCTCCCATTTGATCTTGTTCAGCGCGTCGAGCACGCGGTCGGTAGGCAGCGACTCGACCACGTAGTCGTGCCAGTACGGCTCGCTGTCCTGCTCGGGGTTGAAACGTCGGATCCGAAGCGTGACAGAGCGCCGCTGGGGCGCCGTTGGGGACTCCGGCAGCGTGTCAGTCATCAGTACTTGCGCTCCATCGGCTGATAGCGGGTCACGGTCACCGGCTTGTAGTCGAGCCGGATCTCCTGACGGCCGTCGGAGTCGAGGTGTCGGTAGGCCATCGTGTGCCGCATGAAGTTCACGTCGTCTCGCGTGGCGTAGTCCTCTCGAAAGTGACCGCCACGGGACTCGTTACGTGCCCGGGCCGACACCACCAGCACCTCCGCCAGGTCGAGCAGGAAGCCCAGCTCGACGGCTTCGAGCACATCGGTGTTGTATCGCTTGCCCTTGTCCTGGACGGTGACGTTCGCATAGCGCTGCTTGAGGTCGGCGACGTCGACCTCCGCCTGCTTGAGGGTCGCCTCGGTTCGGTAAACGGATGCGTTGTCGTCCATGGTCTGCTGGAGCTCGGCGCGGATCGAGCCGGCGCGCTCGCCGCCTTCGCCGTGGAACAGCCCGAGCATGAGCTCGCGCACCGCCCGCTCTGGGTCCGAAGGGAGATCGAGGAGTGCGGCGCCGCTTGCGTAGTCGGCTGCCGTGACGCCGGCGCGGCGGCCGAAGACGTTGATGTCGAGGAGCGAGTTGGTCCCGAGGCGGTTGGCGCCGTGTACCGACACACAGGCCACCTCGCCCGCCGCGAACAGCCCGGGGACGACGGTGTCGTTGCCACTGAGCACACGTGCATTGACATCGGTGGGGACGCCGCCCATCGCGTAGTGCGCGGTCGGGTAGATCGGCACCGGCTCGTTGATGGGGTCGATACCCAGGTACGTGCGTGAGAACTCGGTGATGTCAGGCAGCTTCGCCTCGAGCTGCTCCGGCGGCAGGTGGGTGAGGTCCAACAGCACGTAGTCCTGGTGAGGACCACATCCCCGGCCTTGCCTCACCTCGGTGTAGATGGCTCGAGAGACCATGTCTCGTGGGGCCAAGTCCTTGATCGTGGGGGCGTAGCGTTCCATGAACCGCTCGCCGGTCGCGTTGCGCAGGATGCCGCCCTCGCCGCGCGCTCCCTCCGTCAGCAGGATGCCGAGGCCAGCCAGGCCAGTGGGATGGAACTGGTAGAACTCCATGTCCTCCAGCGGGAGACCCTGGCGCCAGACGATGCCCATGCCGTCACCGGTCAGGGACAGTGCGTTGGACGTTGTCTTGAATACCCGGCCGAACCCTCCCGTGGCGAGCACGACCGACTTCGCCTGGAAGACGTGAAGCTCCCCGGTGGCCAACTCGTAGGCCACGACGCCTGAAGCCGCACCGTCGGTCATCAGCAGATCGAGCACATAGAACTCGTTGTAGAACTCGATGTCGTGCTTGACGCACTGCTGGTAGAGCGTCTGCAGGATCATGTGACCGGTGCGGTCGGCGGCATAGCACGCCCGTCGCACCGCAGCCTCGCCGTGGTTTCGGGTGTGGCCGCCGAACCTGCGTTGGTCGATCCTCCCATCGGGCGTACGGGAGAACGGCAGGCCCATCTTCTCGAGGTCGAGGACGGCGTCGATTGCCTCGCGGGCCATGACCTCGGCCGCATCTTGGTCGACGAGGTAGTCGCCGCCCTTGATGGTGTCGAACGTGTGCCACTCCCAGTTGTCCTCCTCGACGTTGGCCAGGGCGGCACACATGCCGCCCTGGGCCGCACCGGTGTGAGAACGGGTCGGGTAGAGCTTGGTCAGTACTGCGGTCCGGACGCGCTTGCCCGACTCCAGGGCGGCCCGCATCCCGGCGCCACCCGCGCCGACGATCACCACGTCATATCTGTGGACCTGAGCCATGGTGCTGCCCCTCAGCCGATGTTCGGGTCAAAGGTGAAGATCACCAGGGTTCCGGTGACCAGGACCAGGACCATCGACGAGTACAGGGCGGCCTTCAGCAACAACCGGGACATGTCGCGTTCGGCGTAGTCGTTGATGATCGTGCGCAGCCCGTTGGCCCCGTGCAGCTGGGCCAGCCAGAGCATGAGGAGGTCCCAGACCTGCCAGAACGGTGACGCCCACCGTCCAGCCACGAACGCGAAGTTGATGCGCTGCACTCCGCCGTCGAGCACGTTCATGATCAGCAGGTGTCCGAGAACGAGGAACAGCAGCACCACTCCGGAGATCCTCATGAACAGCCAGGAGTACAGCTCGAAGTTGGACCGGCCACTGGACCCGAAGCTGCGCCGCGAACCTGGGGCCTGGAGGTCAAGGGCGCTCATGAGGTGCTGCCGAAGATCTCGAGGAACGTGTGCTGGAGCATGAAGTACACGCCGGGGACCATCAGCAGGAGCCAGACCGCGACGAGCGACCACAGCATCTGCTTGTGGTAGCGCGGACCCTTCGCCCAGAAGTCCACGGCGATCACTCGCAGCCCGTTGAGCGCGTGGTAGAGAACGGCACCGACGAGGCCTACCTCCATCAGGTTGACGATCGGCGTCTTGTACGACGCGATCACTGTGTCGTAGGCCTCTGGCGACACCCGGACGAGCGCGGTGTCGAGGACGTGGGCGAACAGGAAGAAGAAGGTGAGGGCGCCTGTGATGCGCTGGGCGACCCAGGACCACATGCCTTCCCGACCGCGGTAGAGCGTTCCTACGGGTGCGGTGGGCACCTGGTCCTCCGGGGCTCGGTGAGGTCGGTGATGTCGTGGTGGGTCATCCCGATGCTATCCGCGCCTCTGGTGCCCCGCGCGCCGGGCGTCGCGAGGTGGGACCGCGGCCGACTCGGGCGGAATCCCTCGGTGACCGCCGGACGGTTCAGCGGCGGACGACCGCGTCCACCGCCACTGCGCCGTCGGAGGTCGCGATCACGGGGTTGAGCTCCACCAGTGTCAGGTTCTCGGACAGGAAGGCCCCGGAAGCGGCTACCGCCAGGTCGGCGAGCGCATCGAGATCCACCGCGGCCTGCCCCCTCGCTCCGGTCAGCAGGGCCGAGCCGCGCAGGGCGAGGAACGCATCCCGCACCCGCTGCCGGTCGACCGGCAGCGGCACAATCACGACGTCGTCGAGCAGCTCGGTCCAGATCCCGCCGATCCCGACGACCAGGTGCGGGACGACGCCGTCGCGACTCACCGACACGAGCAGCTCGATCCCAGCCGCCCCCATCTCCTCGACCAGCACCTGGGCTCCGGGCTCGAGGGCGAGCATCCGGTCTGCCGCGGCGCTTATCGCGACCGCGTCGGTGAGCCCCAGCTCCAGACCGCCGCGGTCGCTCTTGTGCTGGACGTCGGGGTGGCTGAGCTTGACCGCCACCGGGCCGCCGAGGCGCGCGGCGACTGCCACAGCTCGCGCGGCGGAGTCAGCCGCCCCGCCCCGGGGGACCGTGACTCCATGGCCGGCCACGAGCGCCTTGGCGTCGTGCTCGGACAGCCAGCCCCCGGGTGTGGGTGACGCGCCCGCGGCGGCGCAGATGGCACGCAGCCGGCCGGAGTCGGCCGGGACGGCGGCGTTCGCACGCAGCGCCTGGAGGGCGGCGGTGACTCCGAGCAGAGGCGTCACGCCCCGCTCGGTCAGCGACTCCGCCACGTCCTCGGGCATCAGCTCCGGCAGTGCGCTCACCACGGCCCGGGGCGCGGTGGTCCGGGCCTGGACGATCCCGTCCCTGGTCCCCGCCCACTCCGCGGCAGCGACCTCATCCAGGTCGTGCGGCGTGTCCTGCACGTAGAGCACCTGGTTGACGTCCTGGTCGTCGGCGATGGTCTCGATGAGGGTCCGCAGTCGGGCGGTGTCGTCCCAGAGCGCGTTGGTGTGGTCCAGCGGGTTCGTCACCACCACCCCGTCGGGCAGCAGCTCGCGGAGCCGGTCGACGGTGTCGTCGGTCAGGTTCCCCAACCGCACGCCGAGCCGCTCCGCCTCGTCGGCCGCGGTCACCGCGTCGCCACCGGAGCACGTCACGACGGCCAGCCCACCGGCACCGGTCGGGGCCGGCCCGGCCAGCAGCTTGGCGGTCTCGAGGAGCTCGTGCGGGTCGTGGCACCAGGCTCCGCCCGCCTCCCGGACCAGCGCCGCGAACACCCGGTGGTCGCCGGCAACCGCGGCGGTGTGGGCGCCGCCTGCAGCCGCGCCGGCCGAGCTGTGGCCGGCCTTGAGCACCGCCACCCGGACATCGTTGTCGGCACAGTGGGCGAACGCATCTGCCCACTTCGCGCCGTCGGCGTCTTCCTCCAGGTAGAGGGCGGCCGACCGGACGCCGTCGGTGCCGGCCAGGTGCGTAAGTACGGCTGCGGCGTCCACGACGGCGCTGTTCCCGACGGACACGACGGTGTGCCAGTCCAGCCCTCGTCTGGACGCGAGCGCGACCACTCCGAGGTTCCCGCTCTGGCTGACGAGGGCGACCGGTCCTGGACGCCCCAGGTCGACGCCGTCCCCCCACAGCGGTGCCCGGTGGTGGACCGCGACAATCCCGTTGCCGTTGGGGCCGATCACGGGCAGCTGGTGGCGTTCGGCAGCGGCGACGAGTGCGGCCTGGCGGTCGTGGCGCCCAGTTTCGGCAAACTCGGCGGCGAACACCACCGCGCCGCCGCAGCCCAGTGCGCCGGCGGTGTCGAGGAGCTCGGCGACGGTGTCCGCGGGGGTGGCGATCACAACCGCGTCCACGGGCTGGTCGAGGTCGGCAAGTGTGGGCACGCACGGCACCCCGAGCACGTCGTCGCGTCGCGGGTTCACCCCGACGAGCCGACCGGGGAAGGCGGCCTGGACCAGGTTCGCCACCGCGGCGCGGCCATAGCTTCCCGGCCGGTCGGTCGCCCCCACGACGGCGACCGACGTCGGCGCCAGCAGCCGTGACAGGTCCATGGGAGGAGTCTTCCTGGTTCCGGCAGGGGAGGGGCGGCGTCGCCCGGTCAGAGCATGGCCGCGACGCCGCGACGCTCGAGGCTGCGGGCGACGATGATCCGCTGGATCTCGCTGGTGCCCTCCCAGATGCGGTCCACCCGGAGCTCACGCCAGAACCGTTCGGCGACGTTGGTCCGGATGTAGCCACGTCCTCCGAAGACCTGGACGACGCGGTCAGCGCACCGGTTGGCCGCCTCGGAGCTGAACAGCTTGGCCATGGATGCGCGGCCGTGGATGAGCTTGGGGTCGGCTCCGTCGTCCTTCATGCGCGCGACGTCGAACGCCAGCAACCGGGCCGCGGCGGCGTCGGCTGCGGAGTCCGCCAGCGGGAAGGACACACCCTGGTGGTCGATGAGCCGGGCGCCACCCTGCTCGCGGTGGCTGGTCCAGTCGACCGCCTCGGTGAGGAGTCTCCCCATCGCGCCATTGCACCGGGCCGCGATCCCTAGCCGCTCCTCGGTGAACCAGGTTCGCTGCAGGTCGTCGCCCGCGCCGACGCCGCCGATGATGTCTGACTCGCCCACCACGACGTCGCGGAACTGAAGCGTGGGATGGCCGTGTGCGTAGTTGTGGGTGAACGGGGGGTCATCGACGGCGACGATGCCGTCGGCGTCCGAGGGGACGGCGAACAAGGTGGGGAGCCTGCGCTCGCCGTCGACGACGTAGGCAACGACGATGATCACCGCGGCGACGTCACCGAACGTGACGAACCACTTCTCGCCGTTGATCACGTAGCTGCCGTCAGCCCGGCGTTCCGCAGTCGTGGTCATCCCCGAAGGGTCGGACCCGGCCTGGGCCTCGGTCACCGCGTAGGCGTCGTGGAGCTCGCCGCGCAGCGCCGGCCGCATCCACTTGTCCTGAAGCGAGGGGGAGGCGGCCTTCCACACGTTGTACGCACCTGGCATGTACCAGCTGATGGCGTTGGTGGAGCGGCCGTACTGTTCCTCGGCCAGGTACCACTGGGCCGTCGTCCAGCCCTGGCCCCCGAACTCGCGGGGGTACATGCCTCCGACGAGCTCGAGCTCTCGTGCACGTGCGCGCACGTGGGCGATGTCGGCCTCGGGAAGTGGGCCTCCCGCCAGCTCGGCGGTCACCTCGAGGGGAATCAGGACTTCGTCGACGAACGTGCGGGCGCGCTGCTGGACCTCACGCTCATCGTCCGACAGCATCCGGTCGAGGGACATGCCTTCTCCTCCTGGGTGTGCCCGGCTATCCTGACTGATCATTCAACTGAGGGTCAACCGGCCCTCCGAGAGGGGCATCAGATGTCCGGGCCCGGGAGCACGGTCGACCCAGCAGTTGTGCAGCGGCAGGTGCGGGACCACCTGCTCCTCAACTTCACCGACTGGTCGAACTACGACGACGCCGACGTGCCGGTGTTCGTGCGGGGCGAGGGCTGCGAGGTCATCGACGTCCACGGCAAGCGGTACATCGACGGTCTGTCCGGCCTGTACTGCTCGAACCTCGGGCACGACTACGGCGCGGAGATCGGGGCCGCGTCCGCCGCCCAGATGACCGAGCTGGCGTTCACCTCGACCTGGACCGTCGCCCACCCGCGTGCAGCCGAGCTGGCCGAGCGGTTGGCCTCCTACGCGCCCGAGGGCATCAACCGGGTCTTCTTCACCACCGGTGGTGCCGAGGCCAACGAAGCGATGTGGAAGCTGGCCCGGCAGTGGCACACGGCCAACGGCCAGCCGCAGCGCACCAAGGCGATCGCGCGGCGGACGGCCTACCACGGGACCAGCCTGGCCGCGCTGTCCTTCTCGGGCATCGAGAGCATGGCCGAGCCGTTCCTGCCGATGGCGATCCCGGTGCGTCACGTCAGCGAGACCAACGCATACCGTCACCCGGCCGGCGACGACCCGGAGGCGCTGACCGCGGCACTGCTCGCCGAGATGGAACAGGTAATCATCGAGGAGGGCGAAGACCAGGTCGCCATCGTCATCGCCGAGCCCGTGCAGAACGCCGGTGGCTGCTTTACCCCGCCTCCGGGGTACTGGCAGGGGCTGCGGGCGTTGTGCGACAAGTACGGGATTCTGCTCGCCAGCGACGAGGTGATCTGCGCGTTTGGCCGTATCGGCGAGTGGTACGGGGCCAACGCCTACGGGTACACGCCGGACTTCATCATCTTCGCCAAGGGCGCCACGGCAGCCCATGCACCGCTGGGTGGGGTGCTCATTCACGACCGGGTCGCCGCGCCCTTCGTGAGCGGCGAGGCGTACTACATGCACGGCACCACCTACAGCGGGCACCCGGTGTCCTGTGCGATCGGGCTGGCCGTGGCCGACGCGTACGAGCGGGACAAGGTCTTCGAGAACGTCCGGGAGAACGGCCCGGCGTTCGGCCAGATGCTGGAGGAGCTGCGCTCGGTCGACCTGGTGGGGGACGTGCGCGGGACGGGTTACTTCTGGGCGCTGGAGCTGGTGAAGGACCGGGCGACCAAACAGACCTTCGAGGGCGACGAGGCCGACTGGCTGCTGCGCCAGACGCTCACCGCGCAGGTGTTCAAGGCCGGTCTGCTGTGCCGGCTGGACGACCGGGGAGACCCGGTCATTCAGCTCTCGCCGCCGCTGGTCGCGGACCGGGAGACGCTGGCGCGCATCGTCAGTATTCTGGGGGACGCCCTGCAGGACGCAGATGCGCAGGTCAAGGCCGGCGCTTTGGACCGCCTCGCCAAGGCCTGACCCACCCTGACCTGACCGCTTTCCCGTGATCGGCTTCCCTGTGGTCCCCCGCTCGCGCCGATCAGCGGGGGGTGGCGGCGAACAGGATGTGCGTGCCGCCGTCGACGGCACCCGGCTCCGCCGCCATCTCCACCTCGTCGTCCAGGTAGCGCGCCCACCGCTCGGGCGTCTGTTCGAGCTGCGCGACCGCCTCCGGATGGTCCAGTGAGGTCCAGTGGCTGGCGCTCACGGCGACAAGCTCTCCGCCACCGGCTTCAAGCAGCTCGGCGACCTCACGGGATCGAAACATCCGGCAGACGTGTCCGTCCGGCTGTGAGCGTCGCAAGTCACCGGTCGCCAGGATGTGCGCGTTCTCCTCGTCGCTGAGCTCGAGTACGGCCGGCAGGAACGCTCGATAGGCCCCTAGTGTCGACATCACCGACGCCACGACATGACCGGTCGGTGAGGTGGCGCGCAGGAGACCCGCCAGCGCCTGCTCGGCGTGGTCGAAGGCGTACGACAGGGGGCCGCCGTACGCCAGCACGGCGTCGAAGCTGGCGTCGTCAAACTGCGAAACGTCTCGCACGTCGACGAGGTGCCACCCCAAAACGGCCGACGCGTAGCCGGCGCTGACCGCGCGTTCCCGGTTGGCCGCCAGCTGCGGCTCCGACAGGTCGGTCACCTCGATCTGGGCGCCCAAGAGTGCCAGCTCGCTGGTGAATCGACCCGGCCCGGCGCCGATTTCCAGGACGTGCATGCCCGGCCGGACGAAGCGTTCGAGGAACCGCCGGTGGACCTCGAAGGACACCCGTCCCTCCACGGTGTCCGTCAGCCGGCCCCATTCGGTTTCGACGGCGGCGTCGAAGTGCCGCCGCACCCGGTCAACGGCGTCGTCGGTCGGTTCGTCATCGGTCCGCATGGACGGATTCTGGCGTGCGGTACATGCTGGTGCCATGGCATTGCGGGCTGGCGACGCGGCGACGAACGTCGGTCGATCGGAGTCCGACCGGGAACAGGTGGCGGCCGACGCGCGGGCGGAGGGCCGACGGAAGTACCGGCAGCTCCCAGCTCCGGTGAGCGAGGACGACCAGGTGACGACCCACGACGATGCGCCGCCGCCCGAGCCCGGGTTCGACCCGTACGTCGAAGGCGGGCTCCGGTGGGCGGGCTGGAGCCTCTGAGAAGGCACTCATGCCCGAGCCATACCCTTCGGGCATGAGCCAGTCACGTCGGGCGGAGTCTGGGTTCCCGATCGATCCGGTGTACGGCCCCGATTCACTGTCCGGATGGGACCCGGGCAAGCAGCTGGCTGAGCCGGGGCAGTTCCCGTTCACCCGCGGCGTCTACCCGACGATGTACACCGGTCGGCCGTGGACCATGCGCCAGTACGCCGGGTTCGGTACCGCCGCGGAGTCGAACCACCGCTACCGACAGCTCCGGGCAGCTGGAACGACGGGGCTTTCGGTCGCCTTCGACCTGCCGACCCAGATGGGCTACGACTCGGACTCGCCGGTGGTGCACGGGGAGGTCGGGAAGGTCGGCGTCGCGATCGACTCCGTGGACGACATGCGCGTCCTGTTCGACCAGATCCCCTTGGGCGAGGTCTCGACCTCGATGACCATCAACGCGCCGGCGGCAGTTCTGCTGCTGCTGTACCAGCTGGTCGCCGAGGAGCAAGGCGTACCCGCTGCGGGCCTCAACGGCACCATCCAGAACGACGTGTTGAAGGAGTACATCGCGCGCGGCACCTACATCTACCCGCCGGCTGCGTCGCTGCGTCTGACCACCGACATCTTCGGCTACTGCCGCACCGAGATCCCGCGGTGGAACACCATCTCGATCTCCGGCTACCACATGGCCGAGGCCGGGGCGACTCCCGCGCAGGAGATCGCCTTCACGTTGGCCAACGGGGTCGAGTACGTGCGAGCGGCGCTCGCGAGTGGCCAGCACGTCGACGACTTCGCGCCCAGGTTGGCGTTCTTCTTCGTGTCCCGCACCACGCTCCTCGAGGAGGTGGCCAAGTTCCGGGCGGCCCGCAGGATCTGGGCGCGGATCATGCGCGACGAGTTCGGGGCGGAGAACCCCAAGTCCATGATGCTGCGCTTCCACACCCAGACGGCCGGGGTGCAGCTGACCGCGCAGCAGCCCGAGGTGAACCTGGTGCGCGTCGCGGTCCAGGGGCTGGCTGCCGTCCTCGGCGGGACGCAGTCCCTGCACACCAACTCGTTCGACGAGGCTCTGGCGCTGCCCAGCGAGAAGGCCGCCCGGCTGGCCCTGCGGACCCAACAGGTGCTCGCTTTCGAGTCCGACGTCACCAGCACCGTCGACCCCTTCGCTGGCTCCTACGTCGTGGAGTCACTGACCGACGCGGTCGAGGCGAGCGCGCTGGACCTCATGCGTCGCGTCGCGGACCACGGCGGCGCGGTGGCGGCCATCGAGCAGGGGTTCCAGAAGGGCGAGATCGAGCGCTCCGCGTACGACGTGGCCAAGCAGATCGACGACGACGAGCGGGTCGTGGTGGGAGTGAACCGGTTCGTCCTGGACGAGGAGGAGACCTACCAGCCCCTCCGCGTCAACCCGGCCATCGAGGCCGAGCAGTCCGACGCGCTGGCGCAACTTCGGCAGGATCGCGACGGGGCGATGGTCGCCAGGCACCTGGCCGACCTGCAGCGTGCGGCCGAGGGCACGGACAACGTTCTGCCTCCCATGCGCGAGGCGCTACGGGCGAGGGCGACCGTCGGCGAGGTCAGCGACGCGCTGCGGGCCGTGTGGGGGACCTACACCCCGGCCGACGTGTTCTAGCGCTGCCGGCTCCGACTACTCTGCGCCTGTGACGACTGGCGACGAGGTGCGACTGCTCGCGGACCTGTCGCACCACCTGGACCGCTGGCTTGCGGCGAACACCGAGATGCTGGTCGAGTTCCGTCGCGACGTCCACGCCCACCCGGAGGTCGCCCGGGCAGAGGTCCGCACGACCGCGAAGGTGGCCCACCTGCTCGCCCGCGCCGGTCTCGAGCCGACCATCCTCCCCGGTGGCACCGGCCTGATCTGCGACATCGGCTCGGGGGAGACCGCGCTGGGGCTGCGCGCCGACCTCGACGCCCTCCCCATCGCGGACGCGAAGCTTGACCTGCCGTACGTGTCCACTGTCCCGGGCGTGTGCCACGCCTGCGGTCACGACGTCCACACCGCGGTCCTGCTGGGAACCGGGCTGGCGCTGGCCGAGCTGGCCGTCGAGGGGCGGCTGCGGGGCCGGGTGCGGCTGGTGTTCCAGCCGGCGGAGGAAGCCACCCCCGGCGGCGCCCTCGACGTCATGGCCACCGGGGCCATCGACAACGTGCGCAGCATGCTGGCGCTGCACTGCGACCCCCGCCAGGACGTGGGGACCATCGGCCTACGGACCGGACCGATCACCGGCTCCAGCGACCACGTACACGTCCACCTGTCGAGCCCCGGCGGCCACACCGCCCGCCCCCATCTGACCGGTGACCTGGTGTACGCGCTCGCCAAGGTCGTCGGAGATGTCCCCTCCGTGCTGTCGCGCCGCGTCGACCCTCGGGCGGGGCTGTCCATCGTCTGGGGCCGGGTCCAGGCCGGTGGGGCCGCCAACGCCATCCCGCAGAAGGGTGAGGCCGAGGGCACCGTGCGATCCCTGGACGCCGGCGTCTGGGAGCACGCGCCCGAAGTGGTGACGGAGGCGGTCACCGGCGTGGCCGCCCCCTACGGCGTCCGGGTGCGCGTCGACTACACCCGCGGCTGCCCGCCGGTGGTCAACGACCGCGGCTCGGTCAGGTTGTTCGACCAGGTGGCGCACGCCCTTCTGGGGCCGGACCGGGTGGTCCAGGTCGAGCAGAGCCTCGGCGGTGAGGACTTCGCGTGGTACCTCGAGAAGGTGCCCGGAGCGCTGGCCCGGCTCGGCGTCCGTACGCCTGGGGACGAGACCTTGGGCGACCTCCACCAGGGCAGCTTCGACGCCGACGAGCGGGCCATCCCCACCGGAATCCGGGTCCTCGTGGGGGCGGCCGTGCTGGACGGCTCGCGGCAGAGATAACGGTTGGGCCACGCTCCCTTCGGGCGGGACCTCGGCCCTAGCGCTGCGGCAGCGGCTCACTAGGGTGGCGGGAGCATCGCACCACGCCAACCGGCCAGGGTGCGTCTTTGAAGGGAGAACCCCTTGCGCAGGGTTATGACATTCGCCTCGTTACTGGCCGCAGGAGCTTTGGTCCTGTCGGCGTGTGGTGATGCACCGGCTGACAGCCCGAGTGCCGCTCCATCGGTTGACTTCCAGGCCTGCATGGTGTCCGACGCTGGCGGTATCGACGACAAGTCGTTCAACCAGAGCGCCTGGCTCGGCCTGCAGAACGCGGAGACGGACCTGGGTGTCCAGTCCAAGTTCGTCGAGTCCAAGACCGACGCTGACTACGCACCCAACATCAACTCGTTGGTGCAGGACACCTGCGGGATCATCATCACCGTTGGCTTCCTCATGGGAGATGCCACGGCCGAAGCCGCGAAGGCGAACCCGGACGAGAACTTCGCCATCGTCGACAACGCCCCTGAGAAGCCGATCGACAACGTCAAGCCGTTGCTGTTCGACACCGCTCAGGCCGCCTATCTCGGCGGGTACCTGGCGGCGGGCATGTCGACCACCGGCGTGGTCGGCACTTTCGGCGGCATTCCGATTCCCCCGGTGACCATCTTCATGGACGGCTTCGTCCAGGGAGTGGACAAGTACAACCAGGACAACGGGACGACCGTCAAGGTCCTTGGGTGGGACTTCGCGAAGCAGAACGGGACGTTCACCGGTGACTTCGACGACCAGAACAAGGGCAAGCAGGTCACCCAGAACTTCATCGACAAGGGTGCCGACATCATCTTCCCAGTGGCAGGTCCGGTGGGTCTCGGTGCCGCTGCGGCGGCCAAGGATGCCGGCAACGTCAGGATGATCTGGGTCGACAGCGACGGGTACGAGACGGCGCCCGAGTACTCGGACCTGTTCATCTCCAGCGTGCTCAAGGAGATTGGCGCCTCGACGCTCGCCGTTACGCAGGAAACGCTGGACAGCCAGTACTCCAACACGCCGTACGTGGGAACGCTCGAGAATGGCGGTGTGGGGCTGGCCCCGTACCACGACTTCGAGAGCCAGGTTCCGGCTGACCTCACCAGCGCCATCGAGGCGCTGAAGCAGCAGATCATCGACGGATCCGTGGTGGTGGAGTCACCGGCGTCTCCGTAACCGACAAGACCACGTACGCGGTGGCAGACTCCGGAGGCGACCCGTCAAGGGCCGCCTCCGGAGTCACACGGGAGGAGGTGTGGCGTGCGGCTGGAGCTGCGTGGTATCACGAAGCGATTTGGCTCGGTCGTGGCCAACGACCACATCGATCTGGTCATTGAGTCCGGCCGGATCCACTGCCTCCTCGGCGAGAACGGTGCCGGCAAGAGCACCCTCATGAACGTGCTCTACGGACTACTGAGCCCGGACCACGGCGAGATCCTGATCGATGGCGATCCGATCACGATCAGTGGCCCGGGAGACGCGGTAGCCGCAGGAATCGGCATGGTTCACCAGCACTTCATGCTCGTCCCCGTCTTCAGCGTCGCCGACAACGTGATGCTCGGCTACGAGTTCACCAACACCGTCGGGCTGCTGGACGAGGAGAAGGCGGCCAAGCAAGTGACCGACCTGTCGGCCCGGTTTGGGTTCGACGTCGACCCGACGGCCATCGTCGAGGACATCCCGGTCGGCTCCCAGCAGCGCGTGGAGATCATCAAGGCGCTGGCCCGCAACGCCCGTGTGCTCATTCTCGACGAGCCGACAGCCGTCTTGACGCCGCAGGAGACCGATGAGCTCATGCAGATCATGCGAGAGCTGCGGGACGCCGGGACGGCCATCGTCTTCATCACCCACAAGCTGCGCGAGGTTCGGGCAGTCGCGGACACAATCACGGTCATCCGCAACGGGGCGGTGGTGGGCGAGGCCACGCCCGACGCTTCGGAAGCCGACCTCGCCTCGATGATGGTGGGACGGACGGTCCAGCTCACCGTCGACAAGGCTGACTACCAGCCCGGAGAGGTTGCGCTCCGGGTTCGTGACCTCACGGTGCGTGACGATATGGGGCGGGAGCACGTGAAGGGAGTCTCCTTCGACGTCCATCGGGGAGAGATCTTCGCGGTTGCCGGCGTTCAGGGCAACGGGCAGACCGAGCTGGTCAAGGCGCTGCTGGGACTCGAGCACGAAGTGTCCGGAGCGATCGTGCTCGACGGCCAGGAGCTGCTAGGGAAGAGCACCAAGGAGATCTTGGACTCCGGCGTCGGCTACGTCCCGGAGGACCGTTCACGCGACGGCTTGATCGCAGCTTTCGCGCTGGCAGAGAACTTGGTCCTGGATACGTTCGACCGCGATCCATACGCACACTTCGGGGTCCTGAAGCCACGGGTGATCTCGGACAAGGCGGTGTCCCTCATCGACGAGTTCGATGTGCGCGCCCAAGGTGTGGGCTCACCGGCGTCCTCGCTGTCTGGCGGCAACCAGCAGAAGCTGGTGCTGGCTCGAGAGCTCGCGCGCCCACTGAAGCTCTTTGTCGCGGCCCAGCCGACGCGCGGCGTGGACGTGGGCTCGATCGAGTTCCTTCATGAGCGGATCGTCGGGCAGCGGGACGCCGGTGTCCCCGTGCTCATCGTGTCCACCGAGCTGGACGAGGTCCTCGCGCTGGCCGACCGGATCGCGGTGATGTACCGCGGCAGCGTCGTTGGGGTGGTGGGCGCCGAAACATCGCGCGACGCGCTGGGCCTGATGATGGCGGGCGTGCCCGTCGACGAGGCGTTGCAGGCGGCTCCCAGCGCGCGTACGCCAGGAGCGACCGCATGACCTCGACTGTTGCGGCTCCGGACGTTGCAGAGAGCCCACCCACCATGCGGCCCTGGGTCGAGAACCTCGTCCTGACTGCGTTGTCGATGGTGTTGGCCCTCGCGGTAGGAGCGGTTCTCATCGCCGTGTCCGACCCGGATGTCACCAGCGCCATGCAGTACTTCTTCGCCGACCCACTGAACACGTTCGAGGCGATGTGGACGTCGGTCTCCGAGGCGTACGCCGCACTGTTCCAGGGCGCCATCTTCAACTTCGGTGCCGACTCGTTCAGCCAGGGTATCCGGCCGATGACCGAGACGCTGACCGTGGCTGCCCCACTGATTGCTGCAGGGCTGTCTGTGGCGCTCGCCTTCAAGGCGGGTCTGTTCAACATCGGGGCCGAGGGGCAGATGCTGATCGGTGCCACGTGCGCCGGCTACGTGGCCTTCACCTGGCACCTCCCGGGTCCGCTGCACCTGACGCTGGCGGTGGTTGCCGGGATCGCGGGGGGAGCGCTCTGGGCGGGCATCGCGGGGCTGCTCAAGGCCACCACCGGCGCTCACGAGGTCATCACGACCATCATGCTCAACTACGTGGCGCGCTACTTGGTCGCCTTCCTGCTGACGACAGCTGCCTTCCAGCGACCGGGGAGGAACGACCCGATCAGCCCGATCGTCGATGCCACCGCCCAGCTCCCGAGGCTGCTGGGTGACCAGTTCCGGCTTCACGGCGGCATCCTGCTGAGCTTGGGGGCAGCAGTCTTCGTGTGGTGGCTGCTGAACCGCAGCACGCTCGGCTTCCGGTTTCGGGCGGTAGGGGCAAATGCCGCGGCCGCCCGGTCCGCTGGGATCAACGTCGGACGGTCGATCTTCCAGGTGATGGTGATCGCCGGAGGCTTGGCCGGCCTGGCGGCCGTCAGCCAGGTGCTCGGAACGGAGAAGGCGCTGACCGGTGGCATCTCGGCGGGTGTCGGGTTCGACGCCATCACCGTGGCGCTTCTCGGTCGCGGCTCGCCGCTGGGTGTCGTTCTCGCCGGGCTGCTCTTCGGCGGCCTCAAGGCAGGTGGCGTCACGATGCAGGCACAGACCGGCACTCCAATTGACATCGTCCTCGTGGTTCAGTCGCTGATCGTGCTGTTCATCGCCGCTCCGCCCCTGATTCGTTCGATCTTCCGAATCCGGTCCGGCGGCATCGGGAGCATGCAGATGTCTAAGGGGTGGGGAGAGTGAGCGTCACGGAGACCACGGTGCCGGAGGCGCCGGTGGAGCCGGTCGAGGTTGCGGCTCCTCGCGCGTGGAAGGCCCCGGGTCTGCTGGTCTTCTTCGGTCTCGTCGCGCTGTTTGCCTTCGGGCTGGGCGGCACCTCGGGGCAGACCAGCACCTTCGTGATCTCCTCGTCGGCCGACCGGTTCCAGATCGCCCCGATCGACGTCCCCTCAAGGGCTACCGCGCTGTTCCTTGCCGTCGTCTGCCTTCTGCTGGCTGCGGCGGCGGTCTGGTTGGCGTGGCGTCGTCGACCGATCCCGGCCTACTTGTCAATCGCGTTCGCCTCCATCTGGCTGGCGTCCTTCCTCGTCTGGGCCATCGCTGGGGAGAGCATCTCGCTGACCGGGCTGCTCAGCGGGTCCCTCCTTCTCGCCGTCCCGCTGATCTTCGGATCGTTGTCCGGCGTGCTGTGCGAACGGTCCGGCGTGATCAACATCGCAATCGAAGGCCAGCTGCTGGCGGGCGCCTTCCTGTCAGCGGTGGTGGCGAGCCTGACCGACAGTGTGGTCCTCGGGCTGGTCGCTGCGCCGTTGGCCGGGTTGCTGGTCGGGCTGCTGTTGGCTGTGTTCACCATCAAGTACTACGTCGACCAGATCATCGTCGGCGTGACGCTCAACATCCTGGTGATCGGACTGACGAGCTTCCTGTACGGGCGGCTGCTGTCCCCCGAGCAGGCGACCTGGAACACGCCGGGGCGGTTGTCGCCGTTCGCCATTCCGGTGCTCAGCGACATCCCTGTCCTGGGGCCGGTGCTGTTCCGTCAGTCGGTCATCGTCTATCTGATGTACATATCCGTCGCAGTCATCCAGGTCGGGCTGTTCCGTAGTCGCTGGGGCCTGCGCGTGCGTGCTGTTGGCGAGCACCCTGCTGCGGCCGACACCGTCGGGATCAAGGTCAACCGGGTGCGGTTCCGCAACGTTCTCATGGGGGGTGCCGTCGCCGGCCTGGGGGGCGCGTACTTCACGTTGGGGGCGGTGGGCGCCTTCGGAAAGGAGATGACTGCCGGCAAGGGCTTCATCGCTCTTGCCGCGATGATCTTCGGGCGCTGGAGCCCCCTGGGCGCCATGTTCGCCGCGCTACTCTTCGGCTTCGCGGACAACCTGCAGAGTCTGCTGAGTATCGTCGGCACCCCGATACCGAGCGAGTTCATGCTCATGGCGCCCTATCTGGCCACCATCTTCGCGGTCGCAGGACTGGTCGGTCGGGTGCGCGCACCAGCAGCCGACGGCCAGCCGTACATCAAGTCGTGACGATGGGCACGGGCCGCACTGAGGCGCACGTGGCGGTCGACTGGGCGCTGCTGCGCGAGGCGGCGGTTGCGGTCAAGGACCAGGCGTATGCCCCTTACTCCGAGTACCGCGTCGGCGCCGCGGGGCTGGTCGACGACGGCCGCGTCGTGCGGGGCTGCAACGTCGAGAACGCCTCCTACGGTGTGGGCCTGTGTGCGGAGTGCGGGCTGGTATCGGACCTGGTGGCGACCGGAGGTGGCCGGCTGGTCGCCGTCGCGTGCGTGGACGGGGACGGGAACCCACTCGTGCCCTGCGGTCGCTGCCGGCAGATGCTCTGGGAGCACGGCGGCGCCGACTGCCTGGTGGAGACGCTAGAGGGGATTCAGCCACTGTCGGCTCTTCTGCCACAGGCCTTCGGGCCGGAATACCTCCTATGAAGGAGCGTTGTCGTGCCTGAGCCGTTTGCCGCGGTTGACGTCATCGTCGCCAAGCGGGACGGACATCCGCTGAGTGACGCCCAGATCGACTGGGTCGTCGACGCCTACACCGGC
Organism: uncultured Actinomycetota bacterium; assembly: GCA_963848085.1. Taxonomy (GTDB): domain Bacteria; phylum Actinomycetota; class Actinomycetes; order JAHEKZ01; family JAHEKZ01; genus CAWKCE01. The sequence goes on along the minus strand of CAWKCE010000005.1, from coordinate 54,553 downwards.
GGGACCGTGGCCGACGCGCAGATGAGCGCGCTGGCGATGGCGATCCTGCTGAACGGGATGGACCGCCGGGAGATCGCCCGCTGGACCGACGCCATGATCCGGTCAGGCGAGCGTATGGACTGGTCGTCTCTGGGACGGCCGACCACGGACAAGCACTCCACCGGCGGGGTCGGCGACAAGATCACGCTTCCGCTGGCTCCCGTGGTGGCGGCCTGCGGTGCCGCCGTCCCTCAGCTGTCCGGGCGAGGCCTGGCCCACACCGGAGGCACGCTCGACAAGCTGGAGGCCATCCCGGGCTGGCGGGCTGACCTGTCCCGGGACCAGATGCTGGGTGTGCTGCGTGAGGCAGGCGCGGTGATCTGCGCAGCAGGGCCCGGACTGGCGCCGGCCGACCGCAGGCTGTACGCGCTGCGCGATGTCACGGGGACGGTCGAGTCGATGCCGCTGATCGCCAGCTCGATCATGAGCAAGAAGATCGCCGAGGGCACCGGCGCGCTCGTGCTTGACGTCAAGTTCGGCTCCGGGGCCCTCATGCGGGAGCTCCCGAGAGCGCGCGAGCTGGCGGAGATCATGGTGTCGCTGGGCACCGGCGCGGGTGTGCGGACGGTGGCGCTGCTGACCGCGATGGACACACCTCTGGGGCGGTCGGTCGGCAATGCGATCGAGGTCGCGGAGTCGGTCGAGGTTCTCGCGGGCGGTGGCCCCGCGGACGTGATCGAGCTGACCGTCACGCTCGCTCGCGAGATGCTGGCCGCCGCCGGGATGACCGGCACCCCCGACCCGGCCGACGTGCTGCGCGACGGACGGGCGATGGACGTGTGGCGCCGCATGATCCGGGCCCAAGGAGGTGACCCCGACGCACCCCTGCCGACGGCGTCGGACAGCCAGGTCGTCCCAGCACCTGCAACCGGGGAGCTGTCGCGGCTTGACGCCCTGGCAGTGGGCGTGTGCGCCTGGCGGCTGGGTGCCGGTCGTGAGCGGCTGGAGTCCCGGTTGTCGTTCGGGGCGGGGGTCGTGTTACATGCCAAGCCCGGTGACCACGTCGTCGCGGGACAGCCGTTGCTGACGTTGCTCACCGACCACCCGGAACGCATCCCGCTCGCGCTCCGCGACCTGGAGGGTGGGATCGAGGTGGGTGGTCACCGAGACGTCCACCCCCTGGTGGTCGACCGGGTGACGGCGTGACGGCAGGGGCACCGGCGACCGACGAAGAGATCGCCACCGTCCCGAAGGTCCTGCTGCACGACCACCTCGACGGTGGTCTGCGGCCGGCAACCCTGATTGAGCTGGCGGCCGACTGCGGGTACACCGGCCTGCCCTCGTCCGACGCGGAGGAGCTTGCCTCGTGGTTCCACGGGGCCGCCGACTCCGGCTCGTTGGAGCGCTACCTGTCGACGTTCACACACACGGTCGCGGTGATGCAGACCCGTGACGCCCTCGAGCGGGTCGCCCGAGAGGCGGTGGTCGACCTCGCGGTAGACGGCGTCATCCACGCCGAGATCCGGATGGCTCCGGAGCTGGCGACCGCCGGCGGACTCGGGCTCGAGGACGCGATCCAGGCGATGGTGGCCGGCCTGCGCGCCGGACAGCGACAGGCGGCTGCCCAGGGATACCAGGTGACCACCGGGCTGATCGTGTCGGCCATGCGGCACCTGGACCGGGTAGGCGAGGTGGCCGACGCCGTTGTGGCCCGCCGGGGTTCGGGGGTGGTGGGCTTCGACCTAGCCGGTCCCGAGGCGGGGTTCCCGGCGTCACGTCACGCGGCGGCACTAGCGCGGCTGCGGTCGGCGGGAGTGCCGTTGACCTTGCACGCCGGGGAAGGCGACGGCCCGGCGTCGGTCCGCGACGCGCTGGACCAAGGAGCGACGCGTCTAGGCCACGGGGTCCGCGTCGTGGAGGACCCCGAGCTGCTGGCAGAAGTCGTTGCCCGCGGGGTCTGCCTGGAGGTCGCCCCGACATCCAACCTGCAGACCGGGATCGCCTCGTCGTACGCCGAGCACCCCTTCGGCAGGCTCGACCGGGCCGGGGCGCTGGTCACGGTCAACACCGACAACCGGTTGATGTCCCAGACCCTGCCGAGCGCCGAGCTGCGACATCTGCGGGACGCCTTCAGCCTGACCCGGGATGACCTCCTGCGCTACGCGCGAACCGCCGCTGCGTCGGCCTTCGTGGCCGACGCCGACCGCGCTGCTCTTCTGGCCCGCATCCACTGAGCCGCCGAACCCCGTCCGGATGACGGTTCTGCCCCCGCAGGCCCCATCGCGTCAGAGTTCGACGGGACGTGGGTCAGGTGCCGGCGGGGTGCCAGACGGTCTTGGTCTCCAGGTAGGCGCGCAGCCGACGGGTGTCGGGGACCTGGGCCCAGCTGCCGGTGCCGTCCTCCGACGGCCGGAGCACGCGTTTGACGTTATCGGCCGCCGCAATCTCCAGGTCGGTGGCCGCCGCAGCGTCCGCCCCGGCCAGGTCGATCGCATTCACGTCAGCGTGCGACGCCAGCCAGGGAGCCAGCTCAGCGGTGCGGCCGGTGAGGATGTTCACCACACCGGCCGGGACGTCTGACGTGGCAAGGACCTCACCCAGGGTGATCGCGGGCAGCGGGCGGTCCTCCGAGGCGACCACGACCACGGTGCTCCCACCCGCGAGGGCGGGACCGACCACCGAGACCAGACCGAGCAGGGACGACTCCTGCGGCGCGAGGACCGCCACGACGCCCGTCGGCTCGGGCACCGAGAAGTTGAAGTACGGGCCGGCCACCGGGTTGGCGCCGCCGAAGACCTGGCTGAGCTTGTCCGTCCAGCCGGCGTACCAGACCCACCGGTCGATCGCCGCGTCGACGGTGGCGGCCGCCTTGCGTCGGGTGAGTGCCTCGCCGGCGACCACCTCGTCGACGAACTGGTCGCGGCGCCCCTCCATCACTTCGGCCACCCGGTACAGGACCTGGCCGCGGTTGTACGCGGTGGCGGACGACCAGCCGGCGAACGCCTTGCGGGCCGCCACGACGGCGTCGCGCGCGTCCTTGCGTGACCCCTGGGCGGCGTTGGCCAGGAAGCGTCCCTTGCCGTCGGTCACCTCGTAGGAGCGGCCGCTCTCGGAGCGAGGGAACGCGCCACCGACGTACAGCTTGTACGTCTTGCGGACCGAGATGCGGTTCCGGTCGGCGTCAGACATCGAGGTAGGCCTCCAGCCCGCTCCGGCCGCCCTCGCGGCCCCATCCCGACTCCTTGTAGCCGCCAAAGGGCGAGGTCGGGTCGAACCGGTTGAACGTGTTCGCCCACACCACGCCGGCCCGGAGCTGCTGGGCGGCCCACAGGATCCGTGACCCCTTGTCGGTCCATACGCCGGCCGACAACCCGTAGGGGGTGTTGTTGGCCTTCTCGATCGCCTCGGTCGGCGTACGGAACGTCAGCACCGAAAGGACGGGACCGAAGATCTCCTCCCGGGCGATGCGGTGGGCGGGGCTGACCTCGGTGAAGACGGTCGGCGGGAACCAATAGCCGCGAGTCGGCAGCTCGCACGGCGCCGACCAGCGCTGGGCGCCCTCTGCCTCGCCGCTGGCGGTGAGCTCGCGTATGCGGTCGAGCTGCTCGGCGGAGTTGATTGCCCCGATGTCGGTGTTCTTGTCCATCGGGTCCCCGAGCCGCAGCGTTCCGAGGCGGCGCTGCAGCGAGCCGATGACCTCGTCGGCGACGGACTCCTGAACCAGCAGCCGCGACCCGGCACAGCAGACGTGGCCCTGGTTGAAGAAGATGCCGTTGACGATGCCTTCGACCGCCTGGTCCAGCGGGGCGTCGTCGAAGACGATGTTCGCCGCCTTGCCGCCGAGCTCCAGCGTGACCTTCTTCCGGCTACCGGCCACACTCCGGGCGATCTGCTTGCCGACCTCGGTCGATCCGGTGAACGCCACCTTGTCCACATCGGGGTGCCCCACCACCGCCGCGCCCGTCCACCCTGCGCCGGTGACGATGTTGACCACGCCCGGCGGCAGGTCGGCCTGTTGGCACACCTCGGCGAACAACAGGGCCGACAACGGCGTTGTCTCCGCGGGCTTGAGGACGACGGTGTTGCCGGCCGCGAGGGCCGGCGCGACCTTCCAGGCCAGCATGAGCAGCGGGAAGTTCCACGGGATCACCTGGCCGGCAACCCCGAGCGCACGCGGGTTCGGCCCGACTCCCAGGTGGTCCAGCTTGTCCGCCCACCCGGCGTGATAGAAGAAGTGCGCCGCGGCGAGCGGGACGTCGACGTCGCGCGACTCTTTGATTGGCTTCCCGTTGTCGAGTGTCTCCAGCACCGCGAACTCGCGCGCCCGCTCCTGCAGGATGCGGGCAATCCGGAACAGGTACTTCCCCCGTGCGCGTCCGGACAGCTTCGACCAGGTGCGCTCGTATGCGCGGCGCGCCGCCTTCACCGCACGGTCCACGTCGGCATCCCCGGCCTCGCTGACCTCGGCCAGGACCTCCTCACTCGCCGGATTGACCGTCTTGAACGCCGACCCGTCGATCGGGTCGACGAACTCACCGTCGATGAAGAGCCCGTACGACGTACGCAGCGACACGACGTCGCGCGACTCGGGTGCGGGTGCGTACTCGAAGGGGGTGCCCATGTGTCGCTGCCGTCCTAGTCGAGGGTGACGTAGTCGGGGCCGGAGTAGTGGCCGGTGCGGAGTTTCTGACGTTGCAGGAGGAGGTCGTTCAGCAGACTCGAGGCACCGAACCGGAACCAGCGCGGATCGAGCCAGTCCTCGCCGACGGTCTCGTTGACCAGCACCAGGTAGCGCAGCGCGTCCTTCGAGGTCCGGATCCCGCCGGCAGGCTTGACACCGACCATGCGGCCGAGGTCGTCGCGGAAGTCGCGGACGGCCTCCAGCATCACAAGGGTGACCGGCAGCGTCGCGGCCGGTGCGATCTTGCCGGTCGACGTCTTGATGAAGTCGGCCCCCGCCAGCATCGCCAGCCACGACGCGCGGCGGACGTTGTCGTAGGTCTGCAGCTCCCCGGTCTCCAGGATGACCTTGAGATGCGCCTGGCCGCAGGCCTGCTTCACGGCGACAATCTCGTCGAAGACCTGGGAGTACCGCCCCGTCAGGAAGGCTCCGCGGTCGATCACCATGTCGATCTCACTCGCGCCGGCCTCGACAGCGTCCCGGGTGTCGTGCAGCTTGACGGCCAGGGACGCGCGGCCGGAGGGGAAGGCGGTGGCGACCGCGGCCACGCCAACCTCGGCCCCCGTCGGCAGCGCGTCGAGGGCGGTACGAGCCACCCCGACCAGGTCGTTGTAGACGCAGACGGCGGCCGCATGCGGTGTGGTGGGGTCGGACGGGTCCGGGTGGGCGGCCTTGGCGCACAGGGACGCGACCTTGCCGGGGGTGTCCATTCCCTCGAGCGTGGTGAGGTCGATCATCGAGATGGCAAGGTCGATCCCAGCGGTCTTCGCGGTGGTCTTGATGCTGCGGGTGGACAGTGCGGCCGCCCGGCCGTCGGCGCCGACCTGGTCCACCCCTGGCAGGCCGTGCAGGAACCGCCGCAGCGAGGACTCGGACGCAGTGATCTCGTCGAGGCGCCCGGCGGTGTGGGTGGTCGTCACGCGTCGATGGTAGTCCGGGCCCGGTCGGGGCGGCCCAACCCGATCACCGTGCGACCCCGGGGTACGGCGCCTAGGCCGTAGGCGCGCCGAGCAGTGACGACACGTCGGCCCGCAGCGCGCGAATCGCGACTGCCGCGGTGTCCCGTGCTGCCGCCAGGTCGCTGTCGGACACCGGGACCATGACCTCCAGATAGGCCTTGAGCTTGGGCTCGGTCCCGCTCGGTCGGACGATGAGCCGAGCCGTGCCGTCCTCGACCGGTCCCGCCAACGACAGGCGCAGCCCCTCGGTCGGTGGCAGCCCGTCGACGCCGGTCGCGAGGTCTTCCACGCGTCGGACAGCCAGGCCACCGACCTCGCCGGGCGGGTCGTCGCGCAGCCGCGTCACTACGGCGCCCAACGCCTCGGGGTCGTGGCTGCGGACCGAGATCTGGCTGGTCTGGTGGACGCCGTACGTCCGGTCCAGGTCGTCGAGGGCGTCCAGCAGGCTGCGTCCCTCGGCCTTCAGCCGCGCGGCCAGCTCGGCGACCCGCAGGCTGGCCGTGATCCCGTCCTTGTCCGCGACCGACCCAGGGTCCACGCAGTAGCCGATGGCCTCCTCGTAGCCGAACGCGAGGCGAGGCACCCGGCCGATCCACTTGAACCCGGTCAGGGTCTGGGCGTACGGCTGGTCGTGCGCCGCGGCGATCCGGGACAGCCGCGACGACGACACGATCGTGGTGGCGTAGGTGCCGGTGACGCCACGCGACGCGAGGAACTCCCCGAGCAGGCCGCCGAGCTCGTCCCCGGTGAGCGGACGCCAGCCGACGTCGCCGGTTGGGACGGCCACCGCGCACCGGTCGGCGTCCGGGTCCACTGCGAGGACGAGGTCGGCGCCGACAGTTCCGGCGAGCGCGAGCGCCAGGTCGAGTGCTCCCGGCTCCTCCGGGTTCGGGAAGGCAACGGTCGGGAAGGCCGGGTCGGGGTCCGCCTGCTCGGCGACGGGCAGCGCCGCCGGAAAGCCGGCGCGACGCAGCGCTGCCGCCAGCGGCGCACCCCCGACGCCGTGCATGGCCGTGGTGACGATCACCAGGTCGCGCGGGGAGTCGGACGGCACGAGGGAGGCGGCATGGTCGAGGTAGGCGTCGAGGACGCTGTCGTCGAGGACGGTCCAGTCGTCGCCGCGGGGGACGTCAGACAGCCGGGCGACGGCGGTGATCTGCGAGGCGATCTCGGTGTCGGTGGGCGGGACTATCTGGCTGCCGTCGCCCAGGTACACCTTGTAGCCGTTGTCTGCGGCCGGGTTGTGCGACGCAGTGACCATGACGCCGGCGGAGGCACCGAGGTGGCCGATCGCAAACGCCAGGACCGGTGTCGGCAAGGGGTGGGGGAGCACCATGGCCGCCAGACCCGCCCCGCTCATGATCTGCGCGGTGTCGCGGGCGTACACGTCCGAGTCCGTCCTGGCGTCGTAGCCGATCACCACGGACCGGCCCCCGTGGTCTCCCAGCCAGGCGGCCAGCCCGGCGGCCGCCCGGCCGACGGTGAGGCGGTTCATCCGCATCGGGCCGGCACCCATCGCCCCCCGCAGCCCCGCGGTCCCGAACTGCAGCGTCCCGCTGAACCGGTCGGTCAGGTCGTTGGCAGCCGCCTCGTTGGTCTCGGCGGCCACGACCAGCGCCTCGAGCTCGGCGGCGGTCCGCGGGTCGGGGTCGTCGTCCTGCCAGGCCCGCACCCGGCCCAGCAGCTCGGTCGACACCTCGGGGGTCACGCCTTCGCCACCACCTGGCGCAGCAAGGCCCCCATGCGCGTCGCGGCGGCCCTGCCCGCTTCGAGCACCTCCTGGTGGTTGAGCGGCTCGCCGGTCATCCCGGCAGCCGCATTCGTGACCAGCGAGATTCCGAGGATCTCCAGACCGGCCTCGCGGGCCGCGATGGCCTCCAGCGTGGTGGACATGCCGACCAGGTCGGCGCCGAGCGTGCGAAGCATGCGGATCTCGGCGGGGGTCTCGTACTGCGGCCCGCGCAGCTGGGCGTAGACACCTTCGTCGAGTGTGGGGTCGAGCTGTCGGCACAGGTCGCGCAGGCGCGGGCTGTACAGGTCGGTCAGGTCGACGAACGTGGCGCCACGAAGTGGAGAGGCGTGGGTCAGGTTGAGGTGGTCGCTGATCAGCACCGGAGTCCCCGGCGACCACTCCCGCCGCAGGCCACCGCAGCCGTTGGTGAGGACCACCACCCGACACCCGGCTGCGGCCGCGGTGCGGACTCCGTGGGCCACGGCCTCCGTCCCGCGTCCCTCGTACAGGTGGGTGCGGCCCAGCATCACCAGGACCCGGCGACCGTCGACGCGCAGTGCGCGCAGGCGCCCGGCGTGCCCCTCGACCGCGGGGGGCGCGAACCCTGGCAGGTCAGTGAACGACAGCTCGGTTTCGGGCGGGCCCAGGGCGTCGGCGGCCGGAACCCACCCGGAGCCGAGCACCAGCGCGACGTCGAAGCCGTCGAACCCGGAGGCTGCGAGCAGCGCCCGGGCGGCGTCGTGTGCCAGTCGGCTCGGATCGGACGTGGGGCCGGCGCTGTCAGTGGTCACGCTCTGCACGCTATCGACCCTCCGGTGCCCGGGTCAGGCCGAGCCGGGAACAGCTCCCGGGCAGGTGCGCCGACCGGGCCGTCCGCTGGGAGGCCCGGTGTCCGGTCAGGTCTCGGGGAGGTCGGCCAGTCCCGCCCGGAACGGGTCACGCACCGGGGGGTCTCCCAGCTCGGCGCGCGGGCAGGTGTCGAGCGTCAGACCCGCCCAGGTGAGAGCGTCGTCGGTGAGCGTCTCCACCGCCCAGCCGGACTCCAGCCCGAACGGGGTGATGGTCACCTTGTAGATGGTGATCTGGTGGCGGTTCGGCGCGTCGTACATGACCGCGACCGAGCCGAGCAGCCGGGCGCGCCCTCTGGTGCCACCAGGGCCGTCCCACTCCAGGTCGTAGCGCTGCCACAGCGACGAGGTGGCGTTCCAGACGCCCCCGTTGGACACGTCCAGCCGCTTCAGCTCGTCCAGCACTCTGGAGGCGGCCCTCTCGTCGAGGATCGCCGCCGGCCGGATGATCCGGACTTCGTCACGCTGAACCGCACCCATGGGCTGCTCATCGTAGCGAACCCGCCGCGAGTTGAGCCGCCGCCGGCTGGTGAGTGCGCGGAGTGGCGGACGGGGTACCGAGGCGGTCAGGGACCGACCGACCGGCACGGGCGGCGGCGAAGGTCGCGGACGTAGTCGTCCGGTGCGCCCGCGGCCTCGGCGGCATCGGCCATGATTCCGAGGTAGCGGGCAGAGGGCAGCCCGCCCTCCCATGCGTCCAGCACGTACAGCCAGGCCTGGCGGTCGCCGTCGAGGGCGTGGATCCGCACCCGGAGCTTCCGGTAGAGGCCGAGGCCGCCCTCCCACGCGTCCAGCGCCTGCTCATCGGCTCTGGTCAGGTCGTACAGCACCACGAAGACCTGCTGGTCGTCGTCCTCGACCACCGTGGCGAGCGCGCCCTCCCAGCCCAGGTCCTCGCCGCCGAACGTGAGCCGCCAGCCGGTGAGCCAGCCGGCGCCGGTCATGGGGGAGTGGGGGGCCCGAGCGGCCATCTGCTCGGGGTCCATGTTGCTGCCGTAGGCGGCGTAGAGCGCCATGGCCGCCAAGCGTAGGGGTGACGGTGGCCGGGATCGGTGACTGGTAGGCCAGAATGCACGCGTGGCGAGCGTCGTGATCATCGGTGGCGGTCCGGGCGGGTACGAGGCGGCGCTGGTCGCGGCCGCGCTCGGCGCCGAGGTGACACTCGTCGACAGCGACGGGCTCGGCGGCTCGGCGGTGCTCACCGACTGCGTGCCGAGCAAGGCCCTGGTCGCGGTGGCCGACGTGATGGACGAGGTCGTGGACTCGCGGGCGCTCGGCGTCCGCTTCGAGGGCGTCACCACCGTCGACCTGGCGGTCGTGAACCGCCGGGTGCGCGAGCTGGCTTCGGCTCAGTCCGCCGACGTCGAACGGCACCTGGCTGCCGACGGCGTGCGGGTGCTTGCCGGGCGGGCCCGGCTCGACGGACCCCACCGGGTCGTCGCTGACATGGCTGCCGGGGGAGTGGAGACGCTGGCGGCAGACGCCGTGCTCGTGGCGACGGGTGCCCGGCCACGCGTTCTGGCCGAGGCCGTGCCGGACGGCGAGCGGATCCTGAACTGGACGCAGCTCTACGAGCTGGACGAGCTGCCGGAACGGCTTGTCGTGGTGGGGTCCGGTGTCACCGGCGCCGAGTTTGCCGGTGCCTACCAGGCGCTGGGGTCGGCGGTGACGCTGGTGTCGTCGCGGGAACGGGTGCTGCCCGGTGAGGACGCCGACGCGGCCACTGTTCTGGAGGAGGTCTTCGCCCGTCGGGGGATGACCGTTCTCGGGCGGTCGCGCGCGGTCGCCGCGCAACGGACCGGGGACGGCGTTGCGGTGCGGCTGGAGGACGGTCGCGTCGTGGAGGGCACGCACGTGCTCATGGCCGTCGGCTCGATCCCCAACACCGAGGACCTCGGGCTGGCTGAGGCCGGTGTCGCCACGGACGACCGTGGCTTCGTCACCGTGGACCGGGTGTCCCGCACCTCGTGCCCGGGCGTGTACGCCGCCGGTGACGTGACGGGAGTTCTGATGCTGGCGTCGGTGGCCGCGATGCAGGGCCGCATCGCGATCCGCCACCTCATGGGTGAGGCGGTGCATCCGTTGGACCTGGGGGTCGTGGCCAGCACCGTCTTCACCGACCCCGAGATCGCCACTGTCGGGTGGTCGCAGCGACAGGTCGACGCCGATGAGGTGCGGGCCGCGACCGTGAAGCTGTCCCTGGCGACGAACGCCCGGGCCAAGATGCAGGCCATTGACGACGGTTTCGTGAAGATCTTCTGTCGTCCCGGAACAGGCATCGTGATGGGGGGCGTCGTGGTCGCCCCCCGAGCGAGCGAGCTCATCCATCCGCTGGCGATCGCCGTTCGGCTTGGCCTCACGGTGGATCAGGTCGCCGACGCCTTCACCGTCTACCCGTCGCTGTCCGGGTCTGTGGCCGAGGCGGCGCGCCAGCTCCACCACCGCGACTGAACCGTCACACCGGCGGGGTCAGCGCCCCGTCCCGCAGCAGGCCCAGCCTGGACTCCACGACGTGGGCGACCCGGAGCAGCACCGGCTCAGTGCCGGACGTTCCGAAGACCGCCAGTCCGACGGGGAGACCGTGCACCAGGCCCATGGGGACCGACAGGATCGGGTACCCGGCGATTGCGGGCGCGGTGGTCGCCTTCCCGTCGGCCATCTGGTCGCCGTTGACCAGGTCGATCTTCCAGGCCGGTGAGAACGCGGGCGCGACGAAGGCGTCGAGGCGGTGCTCGGCAGCCACTGCGTCGATCCCCTCGGGGCCGGCTCGCCGCCGTGCCCGGTCGCGGGCCTCGAGGTAGGCGGGCGTGGTCAGGCCGCCGAGCGCGGCGGCCTGCTCGAAGAACTCCTGCCCGAACCACGCGAGCTCGCGGTCGGCGTGGTCCCGGTTGAACGCAACCAGCTCGGCCAGCGTGCGGGGCGTCCCCTCCGGGCGGGTGCCGAGGTAGGACTCGAGGTCGTGCTTCAGCTCGTGGAGCAGCACGGTGAGCTCGTCGTCATTGGCGTCGTACGAAGGGAAGGAGGGGAGGTCGGCTGGGTCGACCAGCTCGGCTCCGGACGCCGACAGCAGGGACAGCGTCTGCTCGGCCACCGCGTCGGTCCCGGCGTGGGCGCCGAAGCACGAGCGCGCAACGCCGATCCGCATGCCGAACAGCCCAGCCGCGGCGGCTTCCTCGGTGCAGGCGGCGGTGAATCCTGGCCGGTCGGCCAGCACCTCCAGCAGCGAAGCGACCTCCCGCACCGACCGGGCCATCGGGCCGGCTGTGTCCTGGCTGTGCGCGATCGGGACGATGCCGGCACCCGGCAGCAGGCCGACCGTCGGCTTGAGGCCGACCACGCCGTTGAGGGAGGCCGGGCACACGATGGAGCCGTCGGTCTCGGTCCCGACGGCCAGCGGAGCCAGCCCAGCGGCAACCGCGGCACCCGACCCAGCCGAAGAACCGCCGGGGCTCCGGCTGACGTCCCAGGGGTTGAGGGTCTGGCCGCCCCGTGCACTCCAGCCACTGGACGAGTGCGGGGATCGCATGTTCGCCCACTCGCTGAGGTTGGTCTTGCCCAGGACAACCGCGCCGGCTCCACGCAGCCGCGCCACGATCGGCGCGTCCTGCTGCGGCCGGTTGGCGGTCAGCGCCAGCGAGCCCGCGGTGGTGAGCATGGCGTCGCCGGTGTCGATGTTGTCCTTGAGCAGGATCGGCACGCCGTGCAGTGGGCTGCGCACCCACCCATCGCGTCGTTCGGCATCCCGCTCGATGGCAATCGCCATGGCGTCCGGGTTCAGCTCGATCACTGCGCGCAGCGCCGGACCGGCAGCATCGATGTCGCCGATCCGGTTGGACAGGTGGTCCACCTGCTCGGCGGCCGAAAGGGGGCGTGCGTCCATGGGGCCACCTTGGCACGGCAGGATGGGTCCGTGCGCGTGATCGTCGTCGGTGCCGGATTCGCGGGTCTGCAGGCCGCGACCGATCTGTCGCTGGCCGGGCACGAAGTTGTCGTGCTGGAGGCCCGCGACCGTGTGGGCGGCCGGGTGTGGTCGCAGGAACTGGTCCCCGGTGACACTCGAACGGTCGTGGAGCGCGGCGCGGAGTTCGTGCTCGACGGCTACGACCTGATGCGCGAGGTGTTGGCCGACCTGCGCCTGTCTCTCGCCCCGACGACCATGTCGTACTACGAGCGAGAGCCGGTGGGTGACGCCGTCACCTCCCATGCCGCCATGGCCGAGGTCGCCCGCGCCTTCCCCGGTGCTGCCGCGAAGCTGCCCACCGCGTCGGTCGCAGACATCGTGGCCCGGATCGACGCCGACCCGGCAGCTCGCGAGGCGTTCCTGTCGCGGCTGTCGGTCACCAGTGGGGTGGATGCTCGGCTGCTGTCGGGCGCAGCGGCCGAGGACGTCACGGGCTCCTTCGCGCCGAGGCCAAGCTGGCGGGTCGGCGGCGGCAACCAGCAGCTGGCGATCCGCCTGGCGGAGCGCCTCGGTGGCCGGGTCCACCTCACCGCCCCGGTTCGCGAGGTGCGACAGGACCCCTCCGGGGTGACGGTGGTGACCGACGCGGCGGAGCTGACCGGTGATGCCGCCGTGGTCGCTGTGCCGCTGGCGGTTCTTCGCACGCTGCCGGTCGCGCAGGTGCCGAGCCAGGTCCGCGAGGCGTGGAACCGGTCTGGAACCGGCCACAACGCCAAGCTGCACCTGCCGCTGTCTGCGCCGGCTCCGGCCAGTGCGGTGCAGAGCGTTCCTCACCGGTTCTGGACGTGGACCGCGACCGACGCGACGGGGAGGGTCCAGCCGGTACTGCACGCGTTCGGCGGCACCGAGCAGGGGCTGGCCGAGCTGGGAGTACGGGACGGTCCCCGTCGATGGGTGGAGCGGGTGCGGCAGCTTCGCCCCGACCTCTCGCTGGACGTCGACCGGGCGCTGCTCACGACGTGGAACGACGATCCGTACGCCAGGGAGTCCTACTCCGCCGACATCGTCGGAACCCTGCCGGGGGACGAGGAGCTCCTCGTCCGGGCGGCCGGGCGGGTCCACTTCGCCGGTGAGCACACCGCGGGTCGGCTCGCCGGACTCATGGAGGGAGCGCTGCGGTCGGGGAGACGGGCGGCTGCCGAGCTGGTCAGCCGGTGATCTCGCAGATGACGGCGCCGCTGCTGAGCGTCTGACCGAGCTCTGCGTTCAGCGCGGAGACGGTTCCGGTCTTGTGGGCGTTGAGCGGCTGCTCCATCTTCATCGCCTCGATCACCACGACGAGCTGCCCGGACTCCACCTGGTCACCCTCGGCGACGGCAATCTTGACGATCGTGCCCTGCATGGGTGTGGTGAGGGCGTCGCCAGAGGCCGCGGCACCCGCCTTGCGTCGCGACGCGCGCCGAGGGGCGGCCGCGGTGCCGGCCGCCGGGATGCCTGACCCCAGACCGGCCGGCAAGACGACCTCCAGCCGCTTGCCGTCGACCTCCACGGTCACCCGTTCGCGGGCTGGTGTGGGGCCGGCTTCGGCGGCGGCGCCGTCGAACGGGGTGACAGTGTTGTCGAACTCGGTCTCGATCCACCGGGTATGGATCGTGAACGGCTGCTCCGGGTCGGCGGGTGCGAACGCCTCGTCGGACACCACCGCCCGGTGGAACGGGATCACCGTTGGCATGCCCGCGATCTCGTACTCTGCAAGGGCACGCCGCGAACGCTCGAGAGCCTGCCGGCGGTCCCGTCCGGTGACCACGAGCTTGGCGATCAGCGAGTCGAACGCCTGGGGGATGGTGTCGCCGACCTCGTAGCCGCCGTCGACCCGGACTCCCGGGCCGGCCGGGGTGCGCATCGCGGAGATCGTTCCGGGCGCCGGCATGAAGTTGCGCCCCGCGTCCTCGGCGTTGATGCGGAACTCCACCGAGTGCCCACGCAGCGGGGGGTCGTCGTAGCCGAGCGGCTCACCGTCGGCGATGCGGAACATCTCGCGGACCAGGTCGACGCCGGCCACCTCCTCGGTGACCGGGTGCTCCACCTGAAGTCTGGTGTTGACCTCCAGGAACGAGATGGTGCCGTCCTGGCCGACCAGGAACTCGCAGGTGCCGGCGCCGACATAGCCGGCCTCGTGCAGGATCGCCTTGGACGACCGGCGCAGCTCCGCCTCTTGGTCGGCGGTGAGGAAGGGGGCGGGGGCCTCCTCGACGAGCTTCTGGTTGCGGCGCTGCAGCGAGCAGTCGCGTGTGGACACCACGACGACGTTCCCGTGCTGGTCGGCCAGACACTGCGTCTCGACATGCCGGGGCCGGTCGAGGAACCGCTCGACGAAGCACTCGCCCCGGCCGAAGGCGGTGACCGCCTCGCGGACCGCGGACTCGAACAGCTCCGGGATCTCCTCGAGGGTCCGCGCGACCTTCAGGCCGCGCCCGCCCCCGCCGTAGGCGGCCTTGATGGCGACCGGAAGGCCGTTCTCCCGGGCGAAGTCCACGACCTCGTCGGCGTCTGCCACCGGGTCGGCCGTCCCGGGGACGAGTGGAGCACCGACCTTCTGGGCAATGTGGCGGGCCTGGACCTTGTCGCCGAGGGCGTCGATCGCGGCCGCGGGCGGGCCGATCCAGATCAGCCCGGCATCGGTCACAGCTTTCGCGAAGCCGGCATTCTCCGCGAGGAAGCCGTACCCGGGGTGCACCGCATCGGCGCCGGTTCTGGCGGCGATGGCCAGGAGCTTGCCGACGTCCAGGTACGTGGTGGCCGGTGAGTCGCCGTCCAGCGCGAACGCCTCGTCGGACTCCTTGACGTGCAGAGCGTCGCGGTCGGCATCGGCGTACACGGCCACCGAGGCGATCCCCGCGTCGCGGCACGCCCGGGCGATGCGGACGGCGATCTCACCGCGGTTGGCGATCAGGACCTTGCGCACGGCGGCTCCCGTCAGCTGGTGGGTGTCGGCACCGCCGGAGTCTACGGAGTCAGATGCGCTGCCGTCCGGCGGCGTCGCACGGCCGCGGCCGTGGGCGGGCGGCGGCAGTGTGCGTCGTTTGGCCGCTAGGTCCGGGGCAGTGCGTCAATGCGCCGGTGGGGGGAGGGGGGTGGGGGGGTGCCAGAGGGTGGTCACGGGGATGCCGAGGTCGGACAACAGAGTTCGGACCAGAGGCAGGGACACCCCGGCGACGTTTCCCGGGTCTCCCTCCAGGCCGGTGACGAACCAGCCGCCGAGGCGGTCGACGGTGAACGCCCCGGCGACGCGCAGGGGCTCGCCGGTGGCCACGTAGTCGGCGATCTCGTCGTCGGTGGGGCGCCCGAAGTGCACAACAGTCGACTCCACGGCGACCCGCTCACCGGCCTGAGGGCCGACCCGGACCAGGCAGTGGCCGGTGTGCAGGACGCCACTTCGGCCGCGCATCTGCCGCCACCGGAGGACGGCCTCGCCGGCGTCCGCCGGTTTGCCGAGTGCCTCGCCGTCGAGGTCCAGAACCGAGTCGCAGCCCAGCACCACGGCGTTGCCGGTCAGTCGTCCGGCAACGGCGCGCGCCTTCCGCACGGCAAGCTCGCGCGCCACCTCCGACGGGGCACCGGAAACGCCGTCCTCGTCCACCCCGCTGACCAACACCTCGGGAGCGAGGCCGGCCGAACGCAGCAGGGCCAGCCGGGCCGGGGAGGCCGATGCCAGGACCACGCGCATCTGGATGCTCCTTGGGGATCGCGTCGGCGGGCGGCGGGCGGGTCGGCTCTGTCGGTCAGCGCGGCCACGCGCTGGCGCGCCACGCACCGGGGGACGGCCGAAGGAGTGGTCGGACCAGCCGGGACCGCGCCGCCCACACCGACAACGGTCGAGGCGGAAGGGCTCCGGCCGAACCGCGACCGGCGGCCACCACCGCTACCACCGCAGCCAGCTCAGCCGCGTCTGGCTCGCCGCGGACGACGCGAAGCACCGGCTCAGGCGCGGGTGAGGAAGCGTCCTCGGTCACAGCGGGATGTTCCCGTGTTTCTTGGGCGGCCGGCTCGCGCGCTTGTTGCGGAGCATCCGCAGCGCCCTGGTCACCTGGATCCGAGTCTGCGACGGCTCGATCACCGCGTCGATGTACCCGCGCTCGGCCGCGAGGTACGGGTTCAGCAAGGTGTCCTCGTAGTCCTGGATGAGCCCGGCGCGGGTGGTCTCGAGGTCCCCGCTCTCGGCCGCGTCCTTGATCTGCTTGCGGTGGAGGATGTTGACCGCTCCCTGCGCCCCCATCACGGCGATCTGCGCGGTGGGCCAGGCCAGGTTGACGTCAGCACCGAGGTGCTTGGACCCCATGACGTCGTAGGCGCCGCCGTAGGCCTTGCGGGTGATGACCGTGACCAGTGGCACAGTCGCCTCGGCGTAGGCGTAGATGAGCTTGGCGCCGCGCCGAATGATGCCGCCCCACTCCTGTCCCGTCCCGGGCAGGAAGCCGGGGACGTCGACGAAGGTGAGCACCGGCACGTTGAAGGCGTCGCACGTGCGAACGAACCGGGCTGCCTTCTCGGAGGCGTCGATGTCAAGCGTCCCGGCGAACTGCATCGGCTGGTTGGCCACCACGCCGACCGAACGGCCGTCCACCCGGCCGAAGCCGACAGTGATGTTCGGCGCGAACAGCTGCTGGACCTCGAGGAACTCACCCTCGTCGAGCACTGCGGTGATCACGTCGTGCATGTCGTACGGCTGGTTGGCGGAGTCGGGAACGATCTCGTCCAGGGCCCGGTCGTCGTCCGTGGTCGTCTCGGACACGGTGGCGGGGAAGATCGGCGGGTCCTCCAGGTTGTTGGAGGGCAGGAAGCTCAGCAGCTGGCGCGTGATGTCGAGGGCGTCCGCCTCGTCGCTGGCCATGAAGTGGGCGACGCCGCTCTTCGCCTGGTGGGTGCGGGCGCCGCCGAGCTCCTCGAACTCCACGTTCTCTCCGGTGACCGTTCGGATTACGTCAGGACCGGTGATGAACATGTGCGAGGTCTGGTCGACCATCACGATGAAGTCGGTGATCGCCGGCGAGTACACCGCACCCCCCGCGCACGGCCCCATGATCAGCGACACCTGCGGGATGACGCCGGACGCCTGCACGTTGCGGTAGAAGATCTCGCCGTACTGGGCGAGGGACACCACACCCTCCTGGATGCGGGCGCCGCCGGAGTCGTTGATTCCGACCACCGGGGCCCCCACCTTCAGCGCCATGTCCATGATCTTGACGATCTTCTCGCCGAAGACCTCCCCGAGTGAGCCGCCGAACACGGTGAAGTCCTGCGCGAACACGAACACCTGGCGACCGTCCGCAGTGCCGTGTCCGGTGACCACTCCGTCCCCGTACGGGCGGTTGTCCTGCAGCCCGAAGGCGTAGCTGCGGTGCCGCGCCAGCTCGTCGAACTCGACGAAGGAACCGGCGTCGAGGAACGCGATCACTCGCTCGCGCGCGGTCATCTTGCCCCGGCTGTGCTGGGCGGCGACCGCGCGCTCGGAGCCGGCGTGAATGGCCTCGTCCAGCTTGTGGCGCAGCTGCTCCGTCCGCCCGGCCGACGTGTGCAGGTCGATTCCCGGTGGCGCGGGGCGAGGCGTGAGGTCGGCGGCCATACGGCTCCTCGGGGGCGGCAGCGGTCAGCGTCGGTAGCGTAGCCAGCCGCCCGCACCCCCGGTGCGGTGAGCCCCGGCGGTGGTCGCCCGGCCCCCATCCGGCGGTCCTCGCGGGTCTCGATGGGCCGAGCGGGTCAAGATCGGGGCCTGGGATCCCGATATCCCCCTCCAGTGCAGGCCACCCCTGGGCCTGCCGACCGACGGAGGGTCACGTGGCCGGCTCGGGCTGGGTGCGGCGACGCGCCCGCCAGCAGGATGCGCCGGGCCCCGGCGTCCGGACCGTCGCCCAGCGGGGAGCTGCCGCGGCCCGGCTGCGGAGCCTGGCCGACATCGCCCGCGTGGCGTGGTCGGCCGACCCGGAGCAGCTCGCCGTGGAGCTGGCCGCGGCCGCGCGGCAGGCCCTCGGCGGCGCGTCGCTCTCCCTGTGTGTCTGGGAGCCGGAGCACGGGCGGATCCGGTGTCTGGTGAACGAGGGTCGCCTAGGACCAGGTGAGGAGCCGCAGCCCTCGGCCGAGTACTACACGCTGGACGACTACGCGCCGCTGGGCATGCTCCTGGAGGCGCAGGTCGGGTGGGTCGCCACCGTGGATGACGGGTCCCCGCACGACCCCTCGGTTCGTCTGCTGCACGAGCTGGACAAGCGCAGCGGTATGAGTGTGCCCATCCCCGGCCAGGGGCGGATCTGGGGTGAGCTGTACGTCACGCGAGGTCACGACCAGGAGCCGTTCACCGAAAACGATCTGGACCTCGGGGTGGCGGTGGGCGCGCAGGTGGGCGCCGCGCTGGTGACCGCCGAGCACCTGAAGCGGGTTGAGCACCAGATGCAGGTGGACCCGCTGACCGGCCTAGCCGGCCGGGGGTCGATCGATGAACAGCTCCAGGTCGCGCTGTCCAACTGCGCGGCCGACGGAAGTCCGGTCGCCCTGGTGCTCGTCGACATGGTCGGCCTGCGCGATCTGCTGACCACCGACGGTCGCCCCGCGGTGGACCAGGTGATCCGGCGAACGGCCGCCCTCGTCAGCGCTGCGGCCGGTCGCATCCCCGCCGCCGTGGCCGGGAGGTACGACTGGGACCGGTTCTGCGTCGTCGTCCCCGGTCGGCCGGCGGACGAGGCCGTCGAGCTCGCTGAATGGCTGGTCCGCGAGGTGCGCCGGCTGCTGCCGGTGATGGCCGCGTGCGGCATCGCCGCTACGGACGATCTGTCCGGGCCCGTGCCGTCCCGCGAGCGGCTGTTCCGTCTCGCCGAGGCCGCCCAGGCCCGCGCCCGCAGCGCCGACGGGATCGTCCCCGTAGTGGCGGGCCGACAGCTCCCCGCGCTGGCAACCGTCGGGGCCCGGGTCCGTCGACGCGGCCACGACGACGCGCCGGATCCCGGGTCGCGTGCCGCAGCCTCCGACCAGGACCTGCCGTCGGTCGTGGACGACACGAAACGGTTCCTCCAGCTCGGCCTGGAGCTCATGGACGCGTCAGGTCTCGAAGTGCGCCACCGGCTGGCGGCCCTGGCGGCGGCGCTGTGTCATCACGTCGACGGTCTCGGCTGGTGGGTGTCTGCGGTGACCGACAACGGCGAGGTGGTCCAGACCGTCGACTACGCGGTGCTCCGCCTCACCGCCACGATGGCGCCGGCCGGCAGTGAGCCGGGCTGGACCGAGGAGTCCTACCCCGTCGACGAGTACCCGGCCACTGCGGCGGTCCTGCGCGGAGGCTGGGCCCTCGTGGACGCCGGGGACCTGCGGGCCGACCCGGCCGAGCTCAGCATCCTCGACGGCATGGGTGCCGCCGCGCTCCTGATGGCGGGCGGACGGGACGCCGCGGGCCGAGGATGGCTGGTCGAGGTGTTCGCCGATGCGTTGAGCCTTCCCATGGACGACCTGGTGCCGGCGATGCGGGCCCTGGTCCCCTCGGCCCTGCACCCCCCGGAGCGCGCGGGCTGACCGCCGGCCATGGTCGGTCTGCGGGCTAGGGTTTCGCTCGTGTCCGACCTGTCGCACGCTCGGCGAGCCTCCCTGGAACCGTCCGAGGCGGCGACGGCCCGCGTGCGCGGCCAGGGAAAGCTCCTGGTTCGGGAGCGCATCGGGCTGCTCGTCGACGACGACAGCTGGGTCGAGGACGGGCTTCTCGCGCACGCACAACAGCCCGGCTACCCCGCCGACGGGGTGGTGACCGGTCGGGGAACCGTGGCTGGTCGGCCCGTTGTGGTCGTGGCCAACGACCCGGCGGTCAAGGCCGGTTCGTGGGGTGCGCGCACCGTGGAGAAGATGGTCCGTGCCGCCGAGGGGGCGCTGCGAGATGAGCTCCCGGTGTTCTGGCTCGTCGACTCCGCCGGAGCGCGGATCACCGACCAGGTGGCGATGTTCCCTGGGCGGCGGGGCGCCGGCCGGATCTTCCACCTGCAGGTCCAGCTGTCGGGGAAGGTGCCACAGATCTGCTGCCTGTTCGGGCCCAGTGCGGCGGGAGGCGCGTACATCCCCGCTTTCTGCGACGCGGTCTTCATGGTCGAGGGGAACGCCTCGATGTACCTGGGGTCGCCGCGGATGGCCGAGGTGGTGGTCGGCGAGCAGGTCACCTTGGAGGAGATGGGCGGAGCACGGATGCACTGCACGATCTCTGGCTGCGGCGACGCATTGGCTGACGACGACGCCGATGCCATCGCCGAGGCCCGCGAGTTCTTCTCCTACCTGCCCACGTGCTGGCGGGAGGCGCCGCCGGAGTCCGCTGCCCACCCCCCGGAGCGGTCGTTCACCGTCGACCTGGTCCCGGCTCGTGAGTCGCAGCCGTTCGACGTGCACGACGTCATCGACGCGGTGGTGGATGCCGACTCGTTCTTCGAGCTGAAGGCGCTGTTCGCACCCGAGGTGGTGATCGGGTTCGGCCGACTGGCCGGGCGGCCGGTCGGACTGGTTGCGAGCAACAGCATCGCCAAGGGCGGCGTGCTCTTCGTCGACAGCGCCGACAAGGCAGCTCGCTTCATCTGGTTGTGTGACGCGTTCAACGTCCCCTTGGTGTACCTGGCTGATGTCCCCGGCTTCATGATCGGGGTCGACGTGGAGCGACAAGGGATCATCCGCCACGGGGCGAAGATGGTGTCGGCCGTGGCGGAGGCGACGGTTCCCCAGGTGTGCGTCGTCCTGCGCAAGGCCTATGGCGCCGGGCTGTACGCGATGGGCGGTCCGGGGTTCGGTCCGGACGCCACTCTTGCTCTGCCGACCGCGGCGATCGCGGTGATGGGACCGGACGCCGCGGTAAACGCCGTCTACGCCAACCAGATCGCCGCCCTCGAGCCTGCGGAGCGGGAAGGGTTCGTGGCCGCCCGTCGCGCCGAGTACGTCGAGGACGTCGACCTCGTCCGGCTGGCCGCCGACCTCGTGGTGGACGCGGTGGTCGACCCCGGCGACCTGCGCGACGAGCTGGTGCGTCGGCTGGCGTACGCCGAGGGGCGATCCCGGGTGTTCGCGGACAAGCGACACGGCGTGCCACCGGTGTGACGCGGCCATGACACCGGAACCGACACGCCGAGACGACACCGTCGAGGTGCTGCGCGGGGCGCCGACACCGACCGAGCTGGTCGCGGTCTCCCGTGCGGTCGCAGCGGGCTCACGTGGTGGCCGGCCGCCGGCGTCAGCCCTCGACCGCTGGCGCGCCGACAGGCGCGCGGCGCTTCGGGCGGTCCCGCTGCGGTCGGCCGGTGGCTGACCGCCACTCGCCGCCCGTCCGCGCGGCCCTGGACGTCGGCCGGCTGCGTGACCTGGTCGTTCGGCCGGGCGGGCTGTGGCGCGAGCTGACCGTGGTGGACGCGACTGGTTCGACGAACGCCGACCTCCGCGCCGCAGCGACTGCCGGGGCGAACGCGGGTGCGGTTCTGGTCGCCGAGGAGCAGCTGGCCGGCCGGGGCCGGCTGGGCCGTACCTGGCAGGCTCCCGCCCGGGCCTCGGTCGCGGTGTCGGTCCTGCTGCGCCCCCCGGAAGACGCCGACGGCTGGGGGTGGCTGCCACTCGTCGCCGGAACCGCGGTGGCCGAGGCGGTGCGCGGACTGACCGGCCTGACGCCGGGCGTCAAGTGGCCCAACGACGTGCTCCTTGCCGGGGGCAAGGTGGCCGGGATCCTCGCCGAGCGGGTCACGACCCCGGACGGACCGGCGCTGGTGGCCGGGGTCGGCGTCAACGTCTCCCAGACCGGGGACGAGCTTCCCCCGCCGCCCGCGGATGGCCACCCGTCGACCTCGCTGCTGCTGGCGGGTGCGCCCGAGGTCGACCGGACGGATCTGACCGCGGCCCTTCTGGACCGCCTCGCCGAGGGATACCGGGGGTGGCTGGTCGACCGGACCGAGCTGCGACGACGCTGCCTCGAGTGGTCAGTCACCGTGGGTACCCGGGTCCGTGCGGAGCTGCCCGGTGGGGTGGTGCACCAGGGCTTGGCGACCGGGTTGGACGGCGATGGTCGCCTCGTCGTGGCGACTCCCGAGGGTCCGGTGGTCGTCGGAGCCGGCGACATCGTGCACCTTCGACGCTGAGCAGGCAGCTGACGGCGGAGGGGACGTGCGACGATTCCCGGCATGGCATACCCCGACCGGCTGCTCACCACCGGAGAGGTCGTCGAGTACGACATGCGGCCGCACTGGCGGATGCTCACGCTGCCGGCACTGGCCCTGGTGGGCATCGTGTTCGTGGGCGTCTACGTGCTCACCGCCCTGCCGCCGGACTGGGGCCCGGCCCGGTGGCTCGTGGGAGCCGTGCTGTCGGTGCTGCTCGTGTGGTGGGTCATTGGACCAGTCGTCCGGTGGGCCACCACTCAGTACGTGATCACGAATCGTCGCGTCATCGTGCGCAGCGGCATCGTGGCGCGGCAGGGTCGGGACATGCCGCTCGCCCGCGTCAACGACGTGCACTTCGCGTACACGGTCATGGACCGCCTGCTCGGGTGCGGCACGCTGGTGGTGGAGTCGGCGGCCGAGAGCGGCCAGTTGGTCATCCGCGCCGTTCCTGACGTCGAGCTGGTCCAGCGTGAGGTGTTCCGACTTCACGAGGAGGACGACCTGCGGCGACGCCGATCCGGCGGCTGACGTCGCGTGGGCGCAGGTGGCCGCCCCCTAGCATCGGCGCGTGGTCCGGGTCCTGCTCGTGGAAGACGATGACGCCATCGCGGAGCCGCTGGCGCGCGCGCTGCGGCGCGAGGGTTACGCGGTCGAGCTCGCCACCTCGGGGCAGGAGGCCCTGGACCGGGCACGCCGGGACACCGACGTCGTCGTGCTGGACCTCGGGCTGCCCGATATCGACGGGTTGGAGGTCTGCCGCCGGCTGCGCGCCTCCGGCAGCCGCGTGCCGGTCCTGATGCTCACCTCACGTACCGCGGAGCTGGACGCTGTCGTCGGGCTGGACGCCGGGGCCGATGACTATGTGCCGAAGCCGTTCCGGCTGGGTGAGCTGCTGGCGCGGTTGCGCGCCCTTCTCCGCCGCACCGCCGAGGTAGGCGACGCCTCGGACACCGGTGGGCTGAAGCTGGACCTGTCGACGCGCGAGGTGAGCGTCGATGGCCGACCGGTGCCGCTGTCGGTCAAGGAGTTCGATGTCCTGCACGCGCTGGTTGCGCGTCGCGGTGCCGTCGTCAACCGGGCGGACCTCGTCCGTGAGGTGTGGAAGACCGAATGGGTGGGTTCCACGAAGACGCTCGACATGCACGTGTCCTCGTTGCGTCGCAAGCTCGGTGACGAGGTGGCAGCGCCGCGCTACGTCGTGACGGTGCGCGGCATCGGGTACCGCTTCGGGGAGAGCTGATATGCGTCGGCGCTTCGTCCGGTCGACGTTGGTCATCGTGCTGAGTGGCTACCTCCTGCTGTCGGTGGCGATGGGTGTCGCGAGCAACCGGGGCATCCTGGCCGAGGCCCGGCAGCGGCTCGGGGCTGAGGCCGAACGGATCAGCCTGGTCCTCGACGATCGGCTCGACGCCGGTCGAGAGGTGCAGCAGCGCGACCTCGAGATCCTGGTCCCGGCAGACCGTGAGGTGACGCTCGTCTTCACCGACGGCACGACGATCCATGCCGGCGTCGACGTCGGAGACGGTGGCTACGAGGCAACCCGACCGGTGATGGGATACGGCTTCGTGACCGTGGCCGAGGCCTCGGCGCGGGTGCGGCGGGCGCAGCTGGTGTCTGCCGGCTCGATCGTCGGACTGGCGGTGATCTTGTCGGTGGTGTCGATCCTGCTGTCGGTGCGGCAGTCACGACGCCTGGCCGCGCCGCTCGCAGAGCTCGCGACCGAGGCCGAGCGGCTCGGTAGTGGAGACGTGAGCCGCGTCCCCGGCCGCTACGGCGTTCCGGAGGTCGACGCGTTGGCCGAGGCACTGGACTCCAGCGCCGCCCGCATCAGCGTCTTGATGGAGTCCGAGCGACAGCTCACCGTCGACGCCTCGCACCAGCTGCGCAGCCCGCTGACCGCACTGTCCATGCGGCTCGAGGAGATCCTGCGCTCTGACGACCACGCATCGGTGCGACAGGAGGCAACGGCCGCACTCGAGCAGGTCGAGCGGCTCACTGGCGTGGTGGACGACCTGATGGCCCGCAGGACCGTGGGGCTGCCGGATCCTCCGGTGCCGGTGGGGGAGGTGGTCCGGCGGCAGACTGTGGAGTGGGAGCGGTCCTTTGCGGCGCGAGGCCGGGTCATCCAGACGAAGACGGAGCTCGCGACCCCGGTGCCGTCCGGTGCGGTGACCCAGGTCCTCGCCTGCCTGCTGGAGAACTCCCTGCAGCACGGGTCCGGTGTGACCTCGATCCGGACGCGACACTTGGAAGGCGCGCTGTGTCTCGAGGTGACCGACGAAGGCCCCGGTGTCCCTGCGGACCTGGCTGGGCACGTCTTCGACCGCTGGGTCAGCGGCAGTGGCCGCACCGGCGTCGGGCTGGCCATGGCGCGGTCGACCGCCGAGTCGGCCGGCGGCCGGTTGGAGCTCGTCACCGCTGCGCCTGCGAAGTTCGCGCTCTTCCTGCCCACCGGGTCGGTCGGCGGCGCGCCCTCAGGCCGGCAGGGCGACCTTGGGGAACACCCATCGCCGGTAGGACCAGAAGCGGAAGGCGGTACCCAGCCCGACGCCGATGACGTTCGCGGCGACGTTGTCAGCGAGGGCTGAGTCGAGGTGTAGGACGTATCGCGACAGCGCCAGCGGCACGAGCGTGATGCCCAGCGCCACGGCGTTGAGTCCGAAGAACAGCCCATACTCACGCCAGAACCCGCGGCGCCCGCGATGGCGCCACGTCCACTGTCGGTTGCCGAAGTACGCCACCAGCGTGGCGAGGACCACGGCGATCGCCTTGGCGGTCAACGGCTTGTCGAACAGCACGCCCTCGCCACCGGCATGCACCAACACGTTGAAGGTGCCGACGTCGACGACATAGGCCACCGCCCCGACCGTGACGAACCGCGCCAGCTCGCCGAGGCCCCGTCGTAGTCGCACTCGTTGCGCGGCAAGGAAGGACCCGGCGGACATGACGGTCAGCGTAGGGCGTGACACGATGCCCCTGTGGTCGACCTGTCGCTCACCGACGAGCACGTGGCGCTGCGCGACACCGTCGCGCAGTTCGCCCGGCACGAGGTGGCGCCGGTCATCGGCGACCTGTACGAGCGCCACGCCTTTCCGTACGACCTGGTGCGTGCCATGGGTCGCATGGGGCTGTTCGGGCTGCCCTTCCCTGAGGATGTCGGTGGCATGGGCGGGGACCTCTTCGGCCTGGGGCTTGCCCTCGAGGAGCTGGCGCGGGTCGACTCGTCGGTGGCGATCACCCTCGAGGCTGCGGTGTGCCTGGGCGCCATGCCCATCCACCGCTTCGGCTCGCCGGCGCAGCGGGAGCGGTGGCTGCCGGAGCTGACCAGCGGGCAGAAGCTCGGTGCCTTCGGGCTGACCGAGCCCGGTGGCGGCACCGACACCGCATCCCCGCGGACCCGAGGACGTCGCGACGAGTCCGGCTGGGTGCTGGACGGCAGCAAGGCGTTCATCACCAACTCCGGAACCGACATCACCGCCTTCGTGACGGTGACTGCGGAGACCGGCCGGCGGGAGGACGGGCGGGCCGAGATCTCGGCCTTCCTCGTCCCGACCGGCACCCCGGGTTTCACGGTGGGACCGCCCTACTCGAAGGTCGGCTGGAACAGCTCAGACACCCACGAGGTCTCCCTGGACGGGGTCCGGGTGGACGTCGACTCCCTGGTCGGAGAGCAGGGCCGGGGGCACGCTCAGTTCCTGGCGATCCTGGACGAGGGCCGGGTCGCGCTGGCGGCCCTGGCGACCGGTCTGGCCCAGGGCTGTGTGGACGAGTCCGTCGCCTACGCGACCGAGCGGTCGGCCTTCGGTCGACCCATCGGGGCGAACCAGGGGCTGGCCTTCCAGATCGCCGACATGGAGGCGGCGGTGCACGTCGCCCGGTTGGCCTGGTACGACGCGGCGTGGCGGGCGGTGTCCGGGCTGCCGTTCTCCCGGCAGGCAGCGGTCGCCAAGCTCGTCGCCTCGGAGGCAGCGGTCGCCAACGCGCGGACCGCGGCCCAGGTCTTCGGCGGGTACGGCTTCATGAACGACTACCCGGTGGGCCGCTTCTACCGCGACGCCAAGATCCTGGAGATCGGCGAGGGCACCTCCGAGGTGCAGCGCATGATCATCGCTCGGTCCCTCGGTCTGCCGCTCGGTCGCTGACCGCCCGGCTCCCGGCGACGCGCGTCGGTAGGGTCTCCCGGTGAGCTTCCCCGTGGTCGGCGTCGTGGGCGGTGGCCAGCTGGCGCGCATGATGCAGCCGAGCGCCGTCGCCCTCGGCGTCCACCTGCGGGTTCTCGCCGAGTCCTCGCAGGACAGCGCCGCCCAGGTCGTCGCCGACTGCCAGGTGGGTGACCATCGCGACCTCGACGCGCTCCGCCGCTTCGCGGTCGGCTGCGACGTGGTCACCTTCGACCACGAACACGTCCCGACGGCGCACCTGACGGCGCTGGTGGACGACGGCGCCGTGGTCCGGCCCGGGCCGGACGCCCTGCTGTTCGCCCAGGACAAGGGCCTGATGCGGGAGCGGCTGGCGAGTGGCCGCGTCCCGGTGCCCCGGTGGTCCCGGGTGGCTGAGGCCGGCCAGGTGGCGGCCTTTGCCGATGCCGGCGGCGGCTGGCCGGTGGTCCTCAAGGCGACCAGGGGTGGCTACGACGGCAAGGGCGTGTGGCCGGTCGACGACATCGACGAGGCCGACTGGGTGCTGTCGCACGACCAGGTGCCGGGCTTCCTGGTGGAGGAGAAGGTCCGTTTCACCCGCGAGCTGGCCGCCGTGGTCGCCCGCAGCCCGAGCGGACAGGCGGTGGCCTACCCCGTGGTCGAGACGGTTCAGGTCGACGGAGTCTGCCGGGAGGTCTATGCGCCGGCCGCGATCGCTGCCGACCACGCCGTGGCAGCACAGCGAGTGGCACTGGACCTCGTCGAACAGCTCGACGTCGTCGGCATCCTCGCCGTCGAGCTGTTCGACACCACCGGCGGAGTCGTGGTCAACGAGCTCGCGATGCGCCCGCACAACTCCGGCCACTGGACGATCGACGGGGCGGTGACGAGCCAGTTCGAGAACCACCTGCGGGCTGTGCTCGACCTCCCGCTCGGGGATCCGACGGCGACCGCGGCGCATGCCGTGATGGTCAACGTGCTCGGGGGCGACCTGCCCGACATCTACCCCGCGTACCTTCACTGCATGGCGCGCGACCCTGGGCTGAAGGTGCACATGTACGGCAAGTCTGTCCGACCGGGCCGCAAGATCGGGCACGTGACCGTCGTCGGAGATGATCTCGGGCAGCTGAAGGACCGCGCCCGGCACGCGGCCGCCTACCTCAGGGGAGACATCGATGACTGACGTGACGCAGGGAACCCCGATGGTCGGCGTGGTCATGGGCAGTGACTCCGACTGGCCGGTCATGTCGGCCGCCGCCGAGGCCCTCGACGAGTTCGGCGTGCCCTACGAGGTTGACGTGGTGTCCGCGCACCGGATGCCACGGCACATGCTGACGTACGGGTCGGACGCGGCCGGCAGGGGTCTCCAGGTGATCGTCGCGGGCGCCGGGGGCGCGGCACACTTGCCGGGCATGCTGGCGTCCGTGACCCCGCTGCCGGTCATCGGGGTGCCGGTGCCGTTGAAGCACCTGGACGGCATGGACTCGCTGCTGTCGATGGTGCAGATGCCCGCGGGGGTCCCCGTCGCGACGGTCGCCGTCGGCGGCGCCCGCAACGCCGGCCTGCTCGCGGTGCGCATCCTGGCGGTCGCCGACGTGGCGCTGCGGGAGCGCATGGCGCAGTTCCAGGCCGAGCTCGAGGACCAGGCGCGTGAGCGTGGGGAGACACTCCGCCGCCGCCGGCAGGGGCCGGCGACTGGGTTTGCGCCGTGACCGAGGAGGATGTCGAGGCCGCCCCCGTTCCCATGTCGGCAGCTCGCACCACGCTGAGCCAGATCATGACGCCGTTGGACGTGAACCTGCTGGGCACTGTGCACGGGGGTGTGGTGATGCGGCTGGTCGACTCGGTGGCCGGCGCCGCCGCGGGACGCCACAGCGGCGGGCCGGCAGTGACGGTCGCGATGGACGAGATGGTGTTCCTGGTCCCAGTGCGCGTCGGTGACCTCGTGCACGCCCATGCGCAGGTGAACTGGGCGGGACGCACCTCGTTGGAGGTGGGGGTCCGGGTGACCGGGGAGCGCTGGGACCAAGCCGGACCGGCCACCCACGTGGCCTCCGCGTACTTGGTGTTCGTTGCGGTGGACGAGGAGGGGCAGCCGCGCCGGGTGCCGGGCGTGGTGCCCGAGACCGAGGCGGACCGGCAGCGCCAGGCGGAGGCCGAGATCCGTCGTCAGCACCGTCTGGCACGCCGGGACGAGATCCGGCGACTGCGTGGCGGGACGGCCGCCGGGGGGTCAGCCGCAGATGTTGTCGGCGGCGGTGCGTGAGTCGATGTTCGGGTCCTTGGCCACCTTCACGTCGACCGGCACCTGGTAGTCGGTTCCGACAAGCACCTGGAAGGTTGCGCCCAGGCCCTCGACCTTCTCCAGCTGCGCGTCCGGGAGGGCGGCCTGCAGCGTCTTGACCGACTGGGCCCAGCCAGGGTCGTAGCGGATCACGGTGGTGGTGACGTCGGTGCGATCCGCGTTGCCCGGTGAACGCGCCATGGTGAAGCCAACTGCCGCCAGGTCGTCGTTGGCCCGGGTGGCCAGGCCCGTGACGTCGCTGCCGTTGAGCACCATGACGGCAACCTGGCTGGGGGCGATGCTGACCTTCGTGCCGCCGCTCGACTTGACCAGTGGTTGGTCGGCCTGAAGAGCCTCGAACACCAGCCGCGCCTTGCGCCGGTCCCAGATGACCACTGAGCCGACACCGTCGGCGTAGCCGTTCGGGTCCGCGAGCGGAACGGTCAGGAACCGCAGGTCCCGTGGCTTCATGCCGGCGAGGTCGCCGGCGAGGTTGAGCATGAAGTCCCTCGAGAGCTGGTCGTCCACGCTGATGGACGACAGCGCGGCATCGAGGAACCCGTTCAGCTTGGTGGGCTGCAGGAGCACTCCGAGGCTCGTGGCCTGCCGGAACATGGAGCCGAGGAACTGCTGCTGCCGCTCCATGCGACCGATGTCCGCGGTGGCGTCGATGTAGCGCGCCCGGACGTAGGCCAGTCCCGTCTCGCCGTCGACGTGTGAGCGGCCCTCCGGAAGGGTGAGTCCACTGCGCCGGTCGTCGACGGCGTTCGGGAGGCAGACGTCAACGCCGCCCAGCGAGTCGACCATGTTGACCACGCCGGCGAAGCCCACCTCGACGTAGTTGTTGATGTCCAGGCCCGTCAGGTCGTTCACCGTCCGGATCAGCAGGGGTGCCCCGCCGAGTGCGTAGGCGGCGTTCAGCTTGTTGCGCTGCGCCGGCTGCTTGTTGCCGCTGTCGTCGGTGTACGAGGGGATGGTGACGTAGGAGTCGCGCGGCAGGCTGACCACGGTGACGCTCTTCCGGTCGCCGGCGACGTGAATCAGCATCATCGTGTCGGAGCGGCGTCCCGTGTCCGAGCCGACGCCTCCGACCGACAGGGACTTCCGCTGCTCAGGGGTGAGGCCGTCCCGGCTGTCAGACCCCACCACCAGGACGTTGACCGGTCCCTCGGTCGCGCCGGCGAGGAGCGAGCCGATCCCGGGCAGGCGCTTGATCTTCCCGTCGTAGTAGGCCAGCAGGCCCCATCCGGCAACACTCGTGACCAGCACGACCACCGCGAGCCCGCTGGCGAGCCAGCCCAGCACGCGGCCCGCACGCCCCGGCCCGGCGGGCGCCGGGGCGGGATGGCGGGGTGAGAGCTCCGGGGGAAGCGCGGTGCTCATCGTTGGTAGGTCCTCCTGCTGGCAGGGTGGCTCGGTCGGCATGGGCGGGCAGACGGCTCCTCGGTCGGCCGACCCCCCTAGGACGGGCGGCGGGCCGGGCCGGTTCCGCTCAGGGTACGAGCGTCACCCGCCCCACAGCCGGACCGCCGCGCCGGTCCGGTGGCGTCGCACCGCCTCCGCTACGCGGGGGCGTCGTCGGGACCCGGACGGTCGCGTTCGTCATCGTCATCGTCCTCGTTCGGGCTGTGGTGGCTGCGGTGCTCGTCCCGCAGCTCGCGGTAGCGCGCGAGGGCCTCCTCGAGGCCGCCGTCGAAGTCGACCACGCCCGCGTTCATCACGACCCCGCGCGTGCACAGCTCAGGGAGCAGCTTGGCGCTGTTCGACGTCACGACGAGTGTCCGGCCGGAGGTCGGGACCTGGGCCAGCATGGCGAGCGACGCCTCGCGCAGCTCGCTGCCTCCGACGACGAGCTCGTCATCGGACAAGAAGATGTCCGGTTGGGTGTGGAGAGCCGTGGCGTAGGCGAGCTTCTTGGTCTCTGCCGGGCCGAGCTCCCGTAGCCGGTCGTCTGCGCGGTCACCCATGCCGACGAAGTCCAAGATGGTCTCGACCTGCGCTCGGGCGCGGTTGCGCGGCTCACCGAGCAGGATGGAGCTTGCCTCGACGTTCTGCCGCAGGGTCCAGTCCCCGGTGAAGCCGGCCCCGCTGGCAATCAGGCCGCTCACCCGCCCCCGGACGAGCACGTGGCCGCGGTCGGGGCGGAAGACGCCGGTGATGAGGTGCAGCAGCGTGCTCCGCCCCGCCTCCGGCAAACCCAGCAGGGCGGTTCCCTGACCGGCGTGAAAGGACAGCGTGACCTTGCGCAGGGCGACGGTGTCCTTCGCGTGGTCGGTCTGGCGGCGCAGCCGCGGCCGCCCGTCACCGGGGATCTGAGGGTGAGGGAAGACCTTCCGCACCTTCGTGAGCCGGACCGTCTCCGTCTCGACGGAGCTCACGGCGTCCACTCGGTTCGCAGGAGCAGGTTGTGCTGGTGCTTGCGCATCACGAGCACGCCGACCAGGAAGGTCATCACGGCGATTCCGATCGACATGAGAACCGGGATGAGGGGCAGGGCCAGGACGCCGCTGGGCTCGAGCGGGTCATCCGGGAAGCCGGTGGGACGCAGTGGCACCGTCGGTTCCCAGAACGCTGCGCGCATGCCGAACATGGCGATCGTCACCGGGTTCGACAGGTACAGGTAGCTGATCCAGCTGTGCTCCCCGAAGCGTTCGGCGATCAGGTTCCAGGGGTAGATCGTGGGACTGGCCCAGGAAGCGACCATGATCACGCTCTCCACGGCATAGCGCGTGTCGCGGACGTACATGTTGGCCACGCTGGTGATCATCACCAGCCCGCTGACGAAGACCATCAGCAGGATCATCCCGCCGATGGCCTCGGGAAATCCGGACACGTGGCGGGGCCGCCAACCGGTCAGGAGGGCAGCGCCGACCAGGATGATCATGGCGGGCCGAAGCCGGCGGACGTTGGCCAGAACCATGGACAAGGGGATGAACTCGCGGGCGATGTTCACCCGACGCAGGAGCGAGGTCTCCTTGGCCAGCGACTTCGTCCCGCTGGTAAGCGAGGCGGTGAAGAACTGCAGCACCACGACGCCGCTGAAGATGTACACCGGGAAGTTCAGCACCCGACGGCTCAGGCCGAGCAAGACTCCGATCACCAGGAAGTAGACGAGGAACCGGGTCAGGGGTTTGGAGTACGCCCACAACCCGCCGAGCAGCGTTCCCCGGTACTTGTCCCGGCCCTCGGCGCGGACGAACTGCCAGACCAGGCGAGGGCTGCGGAACACCGCGACGACCCCGCCGTTGCGCCACGGCTCCCGCCACGGTGGCAGCTCGTCGTCGGGCGGGGTGCGGACCGGCTCAGTCGCCGTCAACGCGGCTCCACGTCGGGCTCCAGGCGTCCGGTGCGGTCAGCGAGGGTGACGCGGCACGGTACTCCTTGGCCAGCTCCTCCCAGCGCACGGCGAGCTGCCGGTGGATCTGCGTGCTGCGCCTCATGAGGTCGGAGAACTGTGCCGGGTCACGCTTGTACCAGGAGGACCCGGCGCCGTCAGCGGTCGACACCAAGGCGGAGTCGAACTGGGACAGCAACCACCACCGCACGTCCATAGCCGGCACGTGCGCCTCAGGGTTGCTGATGCTGGTGTCACGGATGGGACGGAACTGGCGTACCACTCCGGCGGCGGCCGCGACGTAGCGCCCGACTGCCCCGCCCGGCTCGGTGGGGTCCTTGCCGCGCTTCGGCGGCTTGACCTGCCGGACCGGAGGGAACGCGAGCGGGTCCCGTTGGATGGCGGCGTCGGTCTTGTCCGACCGGAACTGGCGGATCTCGGTGAGCTTGGTCGGCAGGGTCCGGTGCAGATGGTCGGGGCCGGACAGGATGTCCTGCAGCGCCCACAGCCGCAGCTCGGCGGTGGTGTACTGCATGGACAGGGCGTGCTTGACCTGGGCCGCCATGGACTCGATGAGCAGGCGTCCTCCGCGGTCGTACGGCGAGTGCAGCAGTGCGGCCAGCGTCCGGTTGCGCGCGTGGTGGTAGGCCTGCCAGTCGATGGCGTCGTCCTTGTCCGCCCAGCTGACGTGCCAGACCGCCGCCCCCGGCAGCGACACCGTGGGGATGCCGGCTTCCTTGGCGCGCAGCGAGTACTCGGCGTCGTCCCACTTGATGAAGATGGGCAGGGCCAGTCCGACCTTGCGAACGACATCGGTGGGGATCAGGCACATCCACCAGCCGTTGTAGTCGACGTCGATGCGTCGGTGCAGCCATCGGGTTGCGCGTAGCGGCCGCTCCGCGAAGTCGTGCCCGTGCACGGTGTGTGGCGCAGGCCCCCAGAAGAACCGATACCGGTTCACCCGCTCACCAAAGGCATGCAGCGTCGACTTCACGTGCATGTTCAGCATGTGGCCACCGACGATGGTGGGCGTTCGGCACAGGTCAGCGAACGTGACAGCGCGCAGGATGCCCTCGGGCTCGACGAGGGCGTCGTCGTCCAACAGCAGCACGTAGCGGCTGGACCGGCCGTAGGCCGTCTCGTACATCGACCGGGAGAACCCTCCGGAGCCGCCGAGGTTCGGCTGGTGGATCACCTGAAGCTGGTCGCCGAGCGCAGCGGCCACGTCGGGGAAGCCGGCGTCTGCCTCCACCTTGCTGGTGCCCTGGTCGACGACGAACACCGTGTCGATGAGGGCCAGTGTCTCCGGCTCGGACCCGAGCGAGCGCAGGAGTGCGACGCAGTCGGCCGGTCGGTTGAACGTGGTGATGCCGATCGAGATCCGACCGGGGTCCGGCGATGCCACCTGGGCGGACCACCGGGCGCCTTCCACCTGGACGTCGTCCATCCCGGCGACGACGTCGAACCAGTACCAGCCGCCGTCTCCGAACTGGTCCAGCGGAAGCGCGAACCGGGTCGGCTCGCCAGGCACCACGTGCAGCTTCGCGACCCGGTTCTGGTCACCTCGCGCGTTCGACCGGTACACCAGGACGTCGGCGTCACCGTCTACGTCGACCTCGAGGTTCACTGCGCTGACCGACGTCCAGCGCCGCCAGTAGCTGGCGGGGAAGGCGTTGAAGTAGGTGGCGAACGAGGCGCGGGTGCCGGCCGGGATCCGCAAGTTGTGGCGGCCCAGCACCAGGTCGGGGTGGATCGTCTGGTCCATGACGACAGGCGGGGGCATCTCGTCCTCGTCCTCCTGCTCCGGCGCAGGGCGGACCATGCCGCTCTCCACGTACAGCGGGAGGGTGTCGAAGTCGGCGTCCGCCGGCAGGACGAGCCGCTGCAGGACGACGGTTGCCGATTCGTCGTCCTGTGTCTGCGTCGGGTGGACGGTCGTGGCGTCGGTCACTCGGTGACTCCTCCGCTGACGAGGGGCACGCCCTCGGTGAAGTGCGGTCGCAGGACGTTGTCGAAGCGCGACAGGGCCGACCCGATCGCCATATGCATGTCCAGGTACTTGTAGGTGCCGAGCCGTCCGCCGAACAGCACCCCCGGCTCCCGGTCAGCGAGGTCGCGGTAGGCGAGCAGCCGGGCGCGGTCCTCGGGGGTGTTGATCGGGTAGTAGGGCTCGTCATCGTTCTCCGCGAATCGGGAGTACTCGCGCATGATCACGGTCTTGTCGGCGGGGTAGTCGCGTTCCGGGTGGAAGTGGCGGAACTCGTGGATCCGGGTGAACGGCACGTCCTCGTCGGCGTAGTTCATCACCGGAGTCCCCTGGTAGTCGCCGACGTCGCTGAGCACTTCGCGCTCGAAGTCAAGAGTGCGCCAGCCGAGCCGCCCCTCCGAGAAGTCGAAGTAGCGGTCGACCGGACCGGTGTACACGATGGGAACCTGGCCCACGAGCTCGGTCCGGTGGTCGAAGAAGTCGGTGTTCAGCCGGATCTCGATGTTGGGGTGGTCGGCCATCCGCTCCAGCCACGCGGTGTACCCGTCGACCGGCAGGCCCTCGTATGTGTCGTTGAAGTAGCGGTTGTCGAAGTTGTAGCGCACCGGCAGGCGACTGATGATCTCCGGCGGCAGCTCCTTGGGGTCGGTCTGCCACTGCTTCATGGTGTAGCCACGGATGAACGCCTCGTAGAGCGGCCGGCCGATCAGGGAGATCCCCTTCTCCTCCAGGTTCGCCGCTGATGCCGGGTCGTACTCCTTCGCCTGCTCGGCCACCAGCGCCCGCGCCTCCGTGGGGCTCAGCGCCCGGCCGAAGTACGTACAGATGGTGGCGAGGTTGATGGGCATCGGGTAGATGCGGTTCTCGAAGTTGGTGAACACCCGGTGCTGGTAGCCGGTGAAGGCGGTGAACCGGTTCACGTACTCCCACACCCGTTCGTTCGAGGTGTGGAACAGGTGGGCGCCGTAGGTGTGGACCTCGATACCCGTCTCGGGGTCGGCTTCGCTGTACGCGTTGCCGCCCATGTGGTGCCGGCGGTCGAGGACGAGCACCGACAGCCCGAGCTCAGTGGCGGCTCGTTCAGCAATGGTGAGCCCAAAGAACCCCGAACCCACCACGACGAGGTCTGCCACGTGAATCTCCGATGCTTGGTGACGCGATTGCCGGGCCAGCGTACCGGGGCGCTAGTCGGCACCCTTACCGGCGATGAGCCGCCGGTAGGCGCGGCGCCGGAGTGTTGCTGGAACCAGGCGGTAGCCCCCGCGCACCGCGAGGTTGCGCACATACTGCGAGCGGGTCACGAATCCGACGCGCCGGAGACGTCCTTGCAGGACGACCTCGCTGCGCAGGAGGGCGAACCCGCCTCGCCGGTGGTAGGCGCCGGTCCCCACCCGGTACTTCACCAGGGGGTCGGCCAGGTTCGCCACTCGGGCACCGTCCTGGATCATGCGCGCGAACAGCCAGTAGTCCTCCAGGAGCGGTAGGTCCTGGTAGCCGCCGGCCGCCATCACCTGGGCGCGCCGGTACACCACCGTCGGGTGGTTGAACGGCTGGTGGAACCGTGACCAGGTTCGGATCTCGACTTCCGACGTCGGTGGGGTGCGAAGGCCGACGACCACCTCCTCGTCCTCGTCGAACTCGATCAACGCGCTGCCGACGATGTCGGCGCCGGCCTCGATCAGCGGCAGCTGCCGGGCGAAGCGCTCCGGCAGGCTGATGTCGTCGGCATCCATGCGCGCGATGACGTCGTGGCGACAGGCTCGAATGCCGGTGTCGAGCGCCTGCCCCAGGCCGACGTTGGCGGGCAGGTCGATCCGCTGCACGGGCACCGGGGACGTCGCGACGAGCTCGTCGATGGCGAGCGCTAGCTGCTGGCCGACCGGGCCGTCCCGGACCAGCACCACCTCGTCCGGTGCCCGGGTCTGTTCCTGAACGGCGCTGACGAAGGCCCGACGCAGATGGTCGGGGTTGTCCCGGTGGTACACGGGCAGGAGCAGTGAGAACGGGGTCACCGGGTCGGCTCGCCGGGGTCGGTCTCGGTGGGCAGCTCGACGCCGGCGTCCAGCAGCACCTCGCGGGACGGGCGTGGCCGCCGGCGCACTCCGTCGACGAGCCCGCGCTGCAGGCCACGGGCCAGGACACGGCGGTCCTGGGATGCGACGAAGGTGCGCGCCCACCGCCGGACCGTCGATCCGGAGTACAGGAGCTTCTCCTGTGGCGACAGACCGTCGCTGCGGAGGAAGGTCCACATCTTGTTGCGGACCTCGAGGTAGAAGCGCTCCCCGGGGTCGGCGTCGGTGGCGCCGAAGGTGCGGGTGCGGTGCTCGACCACGCTCGCGGGGCAGTACAGCGCAGGCCGGTGGCGGGCCAGCCGCGTCGTGAACTCGAAGTCGTCGTTCCAGAGGAAGAAGTCGGCCTGCGGCAGCCCGGCTTCGCGCACGGCTGCGGCGTCGACCAGCGCCGAGACGAAGGAGGCCGAGCGGATCGCGACACAGCCAACCTCGGCGGCCGCGGCGCGTTCCTGCGAGGAGGCTCCTGGTCGCTGCCGGGGGGTGTTCATCGGGTGGTCGCGACCGTCGGTCCACACCACCTTGCTCGCGACAAGCGCCGGGTCGGCACCCGGGTACTGCGCGCGGGCGTCGAGCATGGCCGCCAGCGCCCCTGAGGTCGGCACCGTGTCGTCGTCCATGAGCCACACCAGGTCCGCACCGGCGGCCAGCGCGTGCGCCAGTCCCACGGTGAACCCGCCCGCGCCTCCGGTGTTGGTCGCCAGGACGTGGAGGTCGACGCCGGTGAACCGCTCCCGCACCATCTCGGCGGTGCCGTCGGTCGAGGCGTTGTCGACGACGTGGATCCGGTCGACCGGGCGGCTCTGCGAGGTGATTCCGGTCAGCGCCTCGGTGAGGAGGTCTCGTCGGTTGTACGCGACGACGACCGCGTGGACCGTGGGCACCCGGCGACAGTAGACCACCCCAGCGGCCTACCGGACGCGTGAGCGCTGGTCCGGCTCGACGGTCAGCTGCAGATGTTCTCGTCGGCGGTCCGTATCCCGTCACTGGGGTCGCGGGGGGTCTTGACCACTACCGCCGAGACTCCCGGCCAGTCCTTGCCGACCACGACCTCCACGACCGAGCCGAGCCCAGGGACCTTCACGCGGGTCGCTCCCCCGAGTGACGCCGTGACCGTGCGGGCCGCGGCCGTGCCGTAGGCGGGGTCGTAGCGCACGACCGTGGACACGAAGTTCTTGCTCTCGGCCGTGTCCACGCCGACCACCGAGTAGCCCTGGGCGGAGAACTCCGCAGCGGCGGCGGTGGCCGCGCCGGTCACGCGAGTGCCGTTCAGAACCCGGAGCTGGATGTCGGCCGGTGCCACCTTGATCGGCTTGCCGTCGATCACGTTCGGCTCGGGCTTCGGGGGCGGGTAGCTGGCGTCGGTCCGAATGGCCTCCCACAGCACGTCCGTGCGGCTGGTGTCCCAGACCACCGTGTTCGGGTCGGACGGGTTCACCACCCACGGCGTCGTGACGAACGTGATGTTCTTCGGCGGGATGCCACGCACCTGCTCGGCGAGCTTGCGCAGCTCGTTCAGGCTGGCCAGGTCGGGGTCGGTGGCCACCGACTTCGTCGCCGCGTCCAGGAACCGCACGAGCTTGATCGGGTTCAGCAACGTCCCGGCGCTGCGCGCCTTCTCGACCACCGAGCTCATGAAGGCCTGCTGGCGGTCGATCCGACTGATGTCGCTGCCGTTGCCGAGCGTGTAGCGGGCGCGGACGAACGCCAGGGCCTGGTCCCCACGGACGGTGGAGATTCCGGCCGGCAGGTCGAGCCCGCTCTTCACGTCGAAGGCCGGCTCGCTGAGACAGACGTCGACGCCACCCAGGGCGTCGACCATCCCCTCGAAACCGCGGAAGTCGACCACCACGAAGTGGTCGATGAACACGTCGGTGAGCTGCTCGACGGTCTTGATCGTGCAACCCGGCCCACCAATCGAGAACGCGGCGTTGAACCGCTCGGTGTGGGCGGGGTAGGTCCCGGTGTCGGTCTTGCAGTCGGGGATCTCCACCACGGTGTCCCGCGGGATGCTGACCACCAGCGCGGTCTTGCGGTCGGCCGGCAGGTGGATGAGCAGGGTGGTGTCCGAGCGCGCCCCCGACAGCACGGCCGACGACCCGAAGCCTCCGCCTTGGCCGACGCGGGTGTCGGAACCCATCACCAGGATGTTGAGCGGCTCGGTGGGGGTCTGCGACGGCTGGACCTTGGTCGGGCGGTCGGAGCCGACGATGTCCGGCTGGAAGGCGTCGATCACGCCGATGTTGCCGTCGAGATGGCGGTAGATGAGGAACCCGGCGATGCCACCGCCGACGAGCAGGACCGCCACGACCACCGTGACGACCAGCGCGGTTCGTCTCAGCAGCGGGTGCCGGGAGGGGGTCTTGCGTCGGCTGCCCCGCGGTGGCGGCGTGGGGGCGTCGGACGACATGCGGCTCCTCGGTGCTCAGGCGGAACGGCTCAGGATACGGACGGACGGTTCAGCACTCGAATCGACGACTCCGGGGGAGGAGCCGGGTGAGGCTCGCCACCGGCCGGCGCGGGCTCAGCCACGACCGCCGTCACCTGCTCGGCGGTCCAGCGTTCGACGTCGAACCTGGCCCGGGCGTTCCGCACCCAGACCACCGAAGCGTCGGCGGCCCAGGCCGCAGCCAGGTCGGGTCCCACCGGGTCACCCGGGGGCCATGCGTCGCACACCAGGACCCGGTCGCGGGGTCCCAGCGCCCAAGCGGCCGCCAGGTCGACTCCCAGGTCTCCCGCAGGAGTCGTCGGGTCGGGACCGAAGGGGAAGTCGTCCGGCTGGCTGCGTACCTCGAGGGAGAAGTCGTGAACGAGTGGGGGGAGGGGGTCGACGAAGGGAGCCCCCATGGGCCGCAGGGACACCGCCACCACCTCGTGGGCGCCGATCGACCCCAGCAGGGCGTCCGGCCCGACGACCGCCACGTCGACCGCGTCGGAGGTGCCGGCTCCGGCAGGTCCGGGGACCGGTGACAGCTGGGCACCCACGGCGTCGGCAGCCAGCCAGCAGACCGCCGCGGTCCAGTGGCGCGGGAGGTCGACGGACAGCCGGTCGCCGGGCCCCAGTCCGAGGTCGCCGGACAGCAGGTGAGCGGTCTTGGCGACCCAGGTCAGCAGCGTGGTCCCGGACAGCTCGACCCGCTCGCCGGAGGCGTCGTCGTACCAGGTGAGCCGGGGCCGGGCGGGGTCGTGTCGGGTCGCCCGCCGCAGAAGTCCGAGGGCGCTGGGCACCGGGTCAGCCTAGGTCGCGGTCGGACATCTGGCGACTCGCCGGAAATGCCCGATTAGAGAGGATTGGGTTTCAGCCCTGCACCCGGATGACCGATGCTTAGCGGGTCCGCCCCACCCATCCGCGAAAGGTGACCCGGTGCGTCTGCGCCTTCCCCTCGGTGCGCTGTTGGCCACTGTCCTGGTCGTCCCCACCACGGTGGTCCTGCCCACGGTGACGGTGGGTCGGGACGCCCCTCGCCCGGTGCCACCGGCGCTGCACACCGTGGCCCTGTCCGGAGTCGACGCGACCGCTCGACGTACCGAGCCGGTGCCGGGCTCGCTCGCCGACTACCTGGCCGCGGCGCGCGGCCTGTCACCTGCCGTCGCCGCGCGCCGGGCGGCCGACGTGGCGCCCGCGGTGCTGACCGCGCGCACGAGCACCGACCAGTTCTCGATGCTCGGCGTGACGTGGCTGCCGAGCCCAACCCCGGTGGAGCTGGTGGCCTCGGTGCGCACCCGGACCGACGGATCGTGGACCGGCTGGAAGGAGCTGGAGCAGCTGGCCGACACCGCCAGCGGCGACGAGCTGGCGGCGTCGACCCGGATGGGCACCGCGCCCCGGTGGGTGGGTGACTCCGACGGGGTCCAGGTGCGGGTCGACGTCGTCGTCGGCCGCCTGCCCGACGGGCTGCGAATCGACCTGGTCGACCCCGGCACCTCGCCGGCGGACGACGACATCGACGCCGCGCCGCCGGCGAGCTCTGCGGCGGCGGCCGCTGCCCGCCCGCCCATCATCACCCGAGCCCAGTGGGGTGCCGACGAGTCGCTGCGGGACCGGAACCTGGCGATGAGCCGGACCATCAAGGCCTCGTTCGTGCACCACACCGCCGGGTCGAACTCCTACACCCGGGCGCAGGCGCCGGCCGTCGTGCGCGGCCTTCTCGCGTACTCCACTGGCAGCGTCGGATATGCCGACATCCCCTACAACTTCCTGGTCGACAAGTTCGGCCGGATCTACGAAGGGCGAGCGGGAAGCATCACCGGCTCGGTTCGGCAGGCCGCGACCGGAGGTTTCAACACCGACACCATGTCTGTGGTCGCGATGGGCAACTTCGTGAGCAAGGCCGCCCCGGACGTCATGGTGGACGGGATTTCGCGCATCCTGGCCTTCCGACTGTCCACCTACCACCGGAACCCGATGGGGACGAAGGTGCTCGTCACCGAGGACGGACCGTCCCGATACACCGTCGGCCAGAAGGTGAAGTTCAACGTCATCTCCGGCCATCGCGACGCCGGCTACACGGCATGCCCGGGAACGCGTCTGTACCAGCGGCTGCCGGAGATCCGGCGCACGGTGAAGCGGCTCATGGGCGCCAACTTCGTCGAGCCTGGCCTGTCCACCCACCGGGTCGCCTACGGGGACGCGACTGCTGTGACCGCCCGGTCCCGCTCCCTGACCGCCATGGACTGGCAGCTGACGGTGACCCGGGTCTGCCAGAACACCGTTGTCCAGACCCGTACCGGCACCGTCGCGCCGGGGTCACCGTTGAAGGTGCTCTGGCGCGGCCGCGACGACCAAGGCAGACAGGTCCCCGCCGGCCGCTACCTCGTCACCTTGTCCGGCGCGAGCGCGACGTCCCAGGCGGTTACCTGGAAGTCGGGCGTCCAGATCCAGGTGGGGTCGCCCGCGCCTCCGGCGACGACCTCCCTGCTCGCTGGCTCACCTGTCGGACGCTACGTCGCGGTGACCCCGCGCAAACTCGCCGGGACATCGGGTGGGTTCGGTCTGGCCGCGCCGGTGCTCCTCGGCGCCGACTCCCGGATCCGGGTGCCGGTGCTCGGCCGGGGCGGCGTCCCGTCGAGCAATGTCAGCGCGGTTGCGGTGAACGTCCTGGCGTCCTGTGCCGGCCGCGACACCTCGCTGTCGGTAGGCCCCAGCACCGTCCGCTCGGGCGACGCTTTCGCGGTCAGCGTCGACGGCGGCGAGTCCGCCCGCGGTCTTGCGGTGTCGGGCATTGGTCCCGACGGGGCGATCACCATCCGCAACTCCCGAGGAACGGTGTCGGCTGCAGTGTCGGTCGTCGGCTACTGGACGACGGCCGGCGGCGGCGACGGCTTCGTGCCGCTGTCTCCGACCACCCTGCCGGGGACTGCCTCCGGGCTCCCGGTCGGCCCGACTCCGGTGACGCTCGACGTCGCCGGCAAGGCGGGTGTCCCCTCCGGAGCTGATGCTGCGGTGGTCAACGTCCGCCGTCGCAGCGGCGGGTCGGCCAGTGCGGTGTGGGTCTGGGCTGCCAACGCGGGCCGGCCGTCGATGCCCTCACTCCGCCGGTCTCCCGGCCAGGCCGCCCAGCAGCGGGTCGTGGTCCCACTTTCCGGCGACGGCCGGATCAAGGTGGCCGCGGACCAGCCCGCACGCGTCACGCTCGACGTTGTCGGGTACCTGTCCGGGGGCGGCGCTGGCTTCCACCCGGTGGCCCCCCGGCTGGTCACCTCCAACGGGCTCCGCGTGGGTGCTGGACAGTCGTCTCGGACCACCGTGGGTGGCGTCGCCGGGGTACCCAAGTCAGCCGACGCTGTGGTGCTCCAGCTGTCCGGTTCGCAGGCGACGCGGGGCACCCGGCTGTTCGTCTACCCCGCCGGCGCGACGGTGCCCGCCGGAGCCGACCTGTCGGTTCCCCGTCGGGCCACGCGCACCAACCTCGTCGTGGTGCCCTTGGGTGCCAAGGGGCGGGTCAAGGTGCGCAACGCCGACTCCGCGGCGGACGTGTCGTTGGTCGTCATGGGTTGGTTCGGCTGAACGGGTGAACGATCCGGTCCCTCGGCGTGGCGTCGCCGGCGGATCACCCGGATGGCTTAGGCACTCCTCGCTACCTGCCGAGTGATGCCGGTGTGACAGGAGTGACGAACGCTGCCGTGGGCCCGCGGGCCCGGGCAGCCGTCACGGTCGTTGCGCTGGTGCTGGGGCTGTTGCCGCTGCTGCTCATCCTGCCGGCGGCCGCGGCGGACCCCACCGAGACCTACCCGGTCCCGGCGTCCGGTGCGTTCTCGCTGTCCGGGCGCGGTTACGGTCACGGCATCGGGATGTCCCAGTTCGGCGCCGAAGGCATGGGCCGACTGGGGAAGAGCTACCAGGAGATCCTGGACTTCTACTACCCGGGCACGACGGCCGAAACCGTTGCGGCCGACCGCGCCATCCGGGTCTCGCTGTCGTCCCTGACTCGCCGGGAGTCCGGTGCCACCACGGTCACCGTGGTCCCGCGCTCGGGCCTGCGAGCCGTCGCCGCGGGGACGCCACTCGACCTGCCCACCGTGGTGGGGGGCGAGGCGGTCACGGCGTACCGCGTCCTTCGCACATCCGAGGGGCTACGGGTCCGGGCCTACGCGGGCGCGCAGGCCACGTCGGTCGCTGCCGGGATCAGTGGCGGGGTTCGCTTCTCGACCGCCGCCGGTCGCGGGAACAGCAAGGTGACACTGCTGTCCAGCGGGGGCTCCCCGCGGACATTTCACGGACACATCCTGGTCCGGCGGTCCAGCTCTGGGCTGCTGGTCGTCGACGACGTTCTCCTCGAGCACTACCTGCGGGCGGTGGTCTCCCTGGAGATCCCCGGCAGCTGGACGCCGGCGGCATTGCGGGCCCAGGCGGTAGCCGCCCGGTCCTACGCGTTGCTGACGCAGCGCAGCGCCCGTGCGGCCGGCCAGCGCTACGACATCTGCGACACCACGTCGTGCCAGGTGTTCGGCAGCCTCGCCGTCGAGTCGGCGAACGAGGTGAAAGCGGTGAAGGCCACCGCGGGCGTCTACCTCGCCAGCGGCGGCCTGCCCGCCTTCACCCAGTTCTCGTCGGCCAACGGCGGGTACTCCGTGGCGGGAAGTCGTGGCTACCTCGTGGCCCAGCCGGACCCCTACGACGGCGTCGTGACCGGCTCCGACAACTGGGGACACAGCTGGCAGCGGACGGTGACCACCCAGGCGATCGAGTCCGCCTGGCCGACCATCGGCACGCTCAAGACGCTGAAGGTGCTGGGTCGGGACGGCAACGGCATCTGGGGCGGACGCGTGCAGTCGGTGGGGCTGGTCGGGTCGAAGGCCAGCGTCACGGTGTCGGCCGACTCCTTCCGATGGGCGCTCGGCCTGAAGAGCACCTGGTGGGTCGTCACCAACTCCGGAACGGTCGCCGCCAAGGCCGCTCCGCGGCAGGTGCGTGGCATCGCGCTGGACCGTGCGCTCCGGGTGCGCTGGCAGCCCCCCAAGACCGACCGCCCGGTGACCGGCTACCAGGTCACCGTCCAGCCCGGTGACATCACCAAGGAGCTCGGCGCCGACCGTCGCCGGATCAGGATCCGTGGCCTGGTGAACGGCGTGCCGTACCGCGCCCGGGTGGCGGCGAGCTACGGGAGCATCCGCGGAAACCGGGAGAGCACCGGGGCCGTGGTGCCCACGTCCCCGGAGTCCTACTTCAAGCCCGTCTCACCCGAGGCCCTGTACCGCGGGACCTCGGTCCGCGCCGTCTCCGACGGTGGGAAGGTCACCGTCACCGTGGCCGGAACCGGCTCCGTTCCGGACCGCGGCACCCGCGCGGTCCTCCTCCGCGTCGCGGCAGCCGGGCCCAGCGCGGCCTCGGCGGTGGCGTGGCGGACCGGCGACAAGCGGGGCCGACTGACCGCCGCTTCGTTCAGCAAAGGAGAGCCCGCGGTGGGCACGATCAGCGTGCCGGTGTCGGCCGACGGCCGCGTGAGCTTCGGAACGACCGCTGCGGCGCGCTACCTGCGGGTCGACGTGGTCGGCTACTACACCGCGTCCGGTGTGAACTCGTGGTCGTTCCGCGCGGCTGCGGCGACACGGGTGGCGGACTCCCTGGCCGGCATCGGTCTCCCGCAGGGGCGGGTCAGCTCGCGGTCCGCCTCCTGGGTGAAGGTCGTCGGCCGGGCTGGCTTGCCTGACTCCGGGATTCGGGCGGTCCTGGTGAACGCCGCGCTGCTAAGTCCGAGCACAGATGCCCAGCTGAGCCTGGCCCGCCCCGACCAGTCGTTCGGCAGCGGTCTTGTGGTCCGTGCCAAGGCAGGTGAGGACCGGGCGGCCACAGCTGTCGTCCGCGTCGACGACCGGGGCCGGATCCCGATCCGGCTGTCGGCCGGTCGCGCCGATGTCGCGGTCGACGTGCTCGGCTGGTTCGGGCCCCATGACGGTCGCGCGGTAGGTCGGTTCAAGACCTCT
Organism: uncultured Actinomycetota bacterium; assembly: GCA_963848085.1. Lineage (GTDB taxonomy): Bacteria > Actinomycetota > Actinomycetes > JAHEKZ01 > JAHEKZ01 > CAWKCE01. Next base: position 10,062 of record CAWKCE010000005.1, on the reverse strand, counting down.
CGAGGCACCCTGCTCGACCCCCGCCGTGACGGACCCATGGGCGTTGGCGAACAGGCGCAGCTCCGTGTTTCCGGGATGGGCTCGGTGCCCGAGTCCGCCGGCTCGGTGGTGCTGCTGGTGCGCGCCTACGGTGCCCAGACGCAGGGGTTCGTGAGCCTGCGGCCGACTGGCACCGACGCTCGCCGTCGACCGTCGGTCGTGTTCGACTCCCGAGGTCCCACCCGCAACCTGGTATCGGTGCCGATCGGCAGCGACGGCACGGTGGAGGTCGCCGTGCGCGGAGACGCCGCGGACGTCTCGGTGCGCATCGTCGGCTGGTACTCGTAGGCTCTCGCTCATGCCCGAAGCCGTTCTCCTGGTGGGAGGTCAAGGCACCCGACTGCGCCCGCTGACCCTCACCACTCCCAAGCAGATGCTGCCCGTCGCCGGAGTGCCCCTGCTGACCCACCAGATCGTCAAGCTCCGCGATGCCGGAGTCGACCACGTGGTGCTGGCCACCTCATACCGGGCGGAGGTCTTCTCCGACTACTTCGGTGACGGGGCCGACCTCGGTGTGACGCTGACCTACGTGCGGGAGATCGAGCCCCTGGGAACCGGTGGTGCCATCGGCAACGTCTCACCGCACCTCAGGTCCGGGTCGGCGGACCCAGTGGTCGTCGTGAACGGCGACAACCTGTCGGGCCATGACCTCGCCGGACAGCTCGCCCAGCACCGTGACCGTCGGGCCGACGTCACGCTGCACCTGGTCGAAGTTCCGGACGCTCGTCCGTTTGGCTGCGTCCCCTGCGACGGTGACGGCCGGGTTCTGGAGTTCCTCGAGAAGATGCCGGAGCCGGTCACCAACTGGGTGAACGCCGGCTGCTACGTCTTCCGCCGCGACGTCTTGGACACCATTCCCCACGGACGGCCGGTCTCGGTGGAACGGGAGACCTTCCCCGGCCTGCTCGCCGACGGTGGGCGCATCTTCGCGTGGCAGGAGACCTCGTTCTGGAGCGACGTCGGCACGCCCGCGGCCTACGTCCAGGCCTCCTCCGACCTGGTGCGGCGGGACGGCGAGTCGTGGCTCGCAGCGGGGTCCGTCGTCGACCCCGGTGCGGTCGTGTCCGGCGGGAGCTCGGTCGGAGCCGGAGCCGTCATCGGGGGCGGGGCGGCCGTCACCGGCTCGGTGGTCATGTCGCGGGCCCACGTCGGGGAGGGAGCCCACTTGGAGCGGTCGGCGGTGGGCGTCGGGGCAGTGGTGGAGGCCGGAGTGGTGCTGGTCGATGTGGTCGTCGGCGACGGCGCCGTCGTCGGACGCGGCAACGAGCTGCGCGCCGGCGCGCGGGTCTGGCCGGGAGTCGTCCTGCCACCGACATCGGTGCGGTTCTCGCCGGACCCGTGACAGGCGGGCGATGACCCCGGCGCGCCGGCAGTGGCGAACCGACCGTCCGGTCGACCTACGGGCGACCCTCGGCACCCTGCGCCACGGCAGTCAGGACCCGGCGTTCCGCACGGCACACGACCGCAGCGTGTGGTGGGCCACGTTCACCCCCGACGGGCCGGGGACCCTGCGACTGGCGGGGCGGCCCCGGGACGGCGAGGTCGACGCGTCCGCGTGGGGCGACGGCGCCGGCTGGCTGCTGGCACGTGTCCCCGAGCTGCTCGGGGACGGGGACGAGACCGCCGGGTTCGACCCACGGCACCCGGCCGTCGCCGAGTCGTGGCGGTGCCACCCGGGTTGGCGCGTGCCGCGCACCGGCCGGGTGTTCGAAGCCGCTGCCGCGGCGGTCATCGAGCAGAAGGTCACCGGTCGCGAGTCGAGCCGGGCCTGGCGGTCGCTGCTGTCGTGGTTCGGCGAGCCCGCTCCGGGACCGGCTCCGGCCGGGATGCACGTGCCACCCCCGCCGGGGCGGTGGCGGCAGATCCAGGCGTGGGACTACCACCGTGCCGGCGTGACCCCTCAACGCGCCCGCACGCTGGCCACGGTCGCGTCGGCTGCGGCCGCTCTCGAACGGTCGGCAGCAGCGCCGCTGCCGGAGGCGCACCGGGTCCTTCGGACCCTGCCCGGCGTCGGGGAGTGGACTGCCGCCGAGGTGGCGCAGCGCGCGCTGGGTGACCCGGACGCGGTGTCCTTCGGCGACTTCCACCTGGCCAAGGACCTGTGCTACCAGCTGACGGGGGAGCGCGGCGACGACGACCAGCTGCGTGAGCTACTCGCGCCGTGGCAGGGCCACCGCTACCGCGTGCAACGACTGATGGAGCTTGCCGGCGGTGGGGCGCCCCGCCGTGGTCCGAGGTTCGCGCCGCCGGCCCACCGCTCGCAGTGAGCCGGCGCTCGTCAGGTCCGCGCCGGTGGTGGTCACCGAACCCCGGCTGATCGACGGGAACCCAGGCGAGACACGGTGTCCGGCAGCCTCCGCCCCCGCCGAGTGCACACCCGCAGGACACATATCGACGTCGAGTGCACGCTCGGCGGATGCTTCTCGATGCCGAGGGCGAGGACGCGCTCGATCTCGTGGTCGCGCACTGCGTCTGAAGTCGCCAGGTCGAGGTGGATGCGGTTGTTCGGTCGCTGTGTCTCGGGGGCGTTGGTGGAGCTGAGGACCCGCTTCCAGAAGCTCGTCAACGCACAGGCGCCGCGGTAGGCGAACCTGGTGTGCGAGATGCACGAGACCATCGTCTGACCAAGGCGGCGACGCACTCGGTAGAGGTACTTCTCCTGCGAGTGTGCACTGGGCGGCCCATTCTCACCCACGAGTGTGCACTCGGCGGAAGGCGAGACGGGGGGCCGTGCCGGAGACAGGATGTGGTGAGGGTCGTCGGGCGCACATCGGGGGATACTGCTGCCCATGACAGCCAGCGGCCCCTCACCCGTGGTGCGGTCAGACATCCGGGTGCGGTACGTCCAGTGCGACGACGGGCTGGTTGCCATCCCGAGTGCCTGGCGGCAGCTGGAGGACATCGTCGGCTCCTTGAAGGGACGACGGTTCATCGGAGCGTTCGACCCGGTTGCGGGCTGGTACCGGGCGTGCGTCAAGGTCGCTGACGGGGCGGCGGAGACCGAGCTGGCGTTGCTGGAGTGCGTCCTCCCAGGCGGTCGGTACCTGCGACTCCGGCTGCGCGGCGACCCACCGGAGCTGTACGCGCGGCTGCCTGCCGCGTTCGAGCTGCTGGAGTCGTCGGCGGAGCGTGACCCCAGCCGGCCGAGCCTGGAGGTCTACCGCCGCCTCGATCGGGTCGACGCGCTGCTTCCCGTGGCACAGTGACAGCCACCCCACCTCGCGGAGGCTCCATGACCACCGTCACGCCGTTCCTGTGGTTCGACGACCGGGTCGCCGAAGCGGTCGAGTTCTACACCGCGGTCTTCGACGAGTCCGCGGTCTTGGAGACGACACCCGGACCGGACGGTGGGCTGATGATGGCCCGCCTGCAGCTGGCCGGGCAGAACGTCATCGTCTTCAATGGCGGACCCCACTTCACGCTGACACCGGCCTTCTCGATGTTCATCGAGGTGGGTGGGCAGGAGGAAGTCGACTACTACTGGAACGCCCTCACCGAGGGTGGTGAGCCGAGCCAGTGCGGCTGGCTCGTGGACCGGTTCGGCGTCTCCTGGCAGGTCATCCCGGAGGCGCTGGGCCGACTCATGGGCGACGAGGACGCGGAGCGCTCTGGTCGGGTCGTCGCGGCGATGCTGGCGATGTCGAAGATCGTGGTGTCCGAGCTGCAGGCCGCCTACGACGGCTGACCTCTGCCCCGGCAGGTCAGGCAGTCTCCGCTTGGTCGTCAGCAGCATCTCGCGACATCTCGGCCAACGGTGACACCAGCGCGTGCACCAGGCGGGGCGCTTCGGAGACCGGAAGCCGGAAGGTGCCGAGACACTGCTCGTCTCGCCAGAGGCTGACCACGTACACGCCGGTGCTGGCATGGAAGGACACGCGCATCGACCGACCCTCGTCGCGCGGGTCGAAGAAGACCGCGCCCCGAGTTGGTAGCGGCTGAACGGTGTCCACGTGGTGCCCGCTCAAGTCCAGACGTAGTGCCCAATGACCAACCCGAGAACGAACCACGCCAGGCCGCCCAGGATGCCGAACACCACAGGTTTGTTCATCTCCATCCCGTGACGGTACGCGAAGCCGTACGCCCGGACCCCAGGTTTGTCACTGCTCGTCCTCGAGGACCACGGTGAAGTCATCGGGCTCGCGGAGCGGACGCTCCGCAGGAGCCCCCGTGGGGTACCCGACCGCCACCGCACCCATCGGCTGCCAGTGGTCGGGCAGGTGGAGCTGGTCACGCACGACGGCCGGGCAGAACAGCGTCGACGAGACCCAGGCCGACCCGAGCCCCCGGACGGCCAGCGACACCAGCAGGTTCTGAACCCCGGCACCCATCGCGACCAGGAACATCGTGCGCTCGGCATCGCCACGTCGGGCGTCCGGGTACTCATGTGCCGCGTCCGCAACCAGGCACGGGACGACCAAGCAGGGCGCCTCGCGAAGGACCCGCCCGCGGCGGAGCCGCTTGCTGACGGACTCCTCCGAGAAGCCATCTGCCACCAGGTCCTCCCGCCACTGAGCGGCCATGGCGTCCAGCAGCCGGGCGCGACGTCCCACGTCCTCGACGAGGACGAACCGCCAGGGCGTGGAGTGGTGGGGGGCCGGCGCGGTGAGGGCGTCCCCGACGGCAGCGAGCACATCGGCACGCGGGACCGGCGCGTCGGTGAAGCTGCGGACCGTGCGCCGAGACGACAGGACGTCGTAGGAGCCGAGAGGGAAAAGGTCGTCCGCGTGCGGCCGCACCAGCGCAGCCGCACCGGGTCCGTCCTCTTCGGTCACATGCTGGTCGAGCCCCCGCACGACTGCGACGGGTCGGCCGCCGGTCTTCCCCAGCACCAGCTGGGCAGCGCCCGCCACCTCGTCAGCGATCGCCGGCTCGGTCACCTCGAGCAGGTTGCCGTACGAGTCGACCGTGCCGGCCAGCTCCTCGCTCACCCGCAGACCGGCGGCGCCGATGGCGACGTCGGTCTGCCCCAGCCGCCAGGGACGCCCCATCGTGTCCGACACCACGACGCCCACCCGGACGTCGAGCCGTTCCCGCAGCCCGGCCCGGATCCGACGGGCCGACGCGTCGGGGTCCTCCGGAAGCAGGACAACGGACCCGGGCTCGGTGTTGCTGGCGTCGACCCCGGCTGCCGCCATCACCAGTCCGTGTCGCGTCTCCACGATGCGCAGGGGTCCGCGCCTCGCGACCACACGAACTGTCTCCGCGGCGATGGCCTGCTCCCGGGTCGAAGCGCTGGCGACCCGACCCTCCGACTTGCTCACGACCTTGCTGGTGACCGCGACGATGTCGCCGTCCTGCAGTCCGGGGTAGGCCAGGGCAATCAGCTCGGCAACGTCGTCGCCGGCGCGCACCTCGCCGATGCTCTCAAGTGCGACGACGTGAAAGCTGGTCAAGGCGAGCTCACCGACGCAGCTCGACAGCCAAGCCAAGTGCGGCTCCGGCGATCGCGGCCGCGGCTGGGACGTCGGTCATCAGCAGCGGGCGCGCTCGTTGCACCACGCCGGCAGGTGCTCCGGTGCTCGCGTCGACGTCGTCGACGAGCCAGCCGTCGAGCAGGCCGCCGGCAATGCGGGCGCCGTAGTGACCGGCGACAGCTTCCGCGGTGGTGTTCACTCCGATCGCGGACAGGCACGCGTCGGCCATCCCGCGGACGGGCGCGTCACCGACGATGGGCGAGACCGCCACCACTGGAGCCGGCGTGGCGACGAGCGCGTCCCGCACACCGGGCACGGCGAGGATCGGGCCGATGCTGACAACGGGGTTCGACGGAGGGAGGAGCACGACGTCGGCCTCTCGAAGCGCGTCCACGACCCCCGGGGCGGGTTTGGCGACGTCCGCCCCGAGGAAGACGAACTCACGCGCCGGCAGCGTCGCATGATGGCGGACCCACCACTCCTGGAAGTGCAGTGCCCGTCTGCCGCCCTCGCCTCCGGGGTCGTCGACGACCACGTGAGTCTCCACCTGCTCGTCGCTCATCGGCAGGAGGCGCACACCCGGCTGCCACCGGTCGCACAGGGCTGCTGTGACGTCGCTCAGCGGCCAGCCGCTGCGGAGCATCTGGGTGCGGACGATGTGCGTCGCGAAGTCACGGTCGCCGAGGCTGAACCAGTCGGGCGGCACGTCGTACTCGCGCAGCTCGGCGCCCACGGTGAACGTCTCGTCAGCGCGGCCCCAGCCCTGCTCCTCGTGCACGCCACCACCGAGGGTGTACATGACGGTGTCCAGGTCCGGACAGACCCGAAGCCCGAACAAGGTGATGTCGTCGGCGGTGTTCCCGATGACGGTGACCTCGGTCGTGTCGCCTTGGCCGGCCGAACGCAGGTGGGCGAGCAGGCCGCGCAGGAACCGGGCACCGCCGATGCCGCCTGCCAGCGCAGTGATCCGCATGCCCGTCATCCTGGCAGCGCACCGGGCGCGCCTCCGGCGGCGGGTACGGTCGGGCTACCAACAACGCTCTGGAGGACCGGTGTCCCACTCCTCGCGAGAAGACGCGCCCGACGTCGAGACCATGCCCGGCTTCGACGGTCGGTACGCCGACCTGGAGGGGTTCACCGTCGGGTTCGAGATCTACGACGACGACGCGGACAACGCCCCCTTGCTGGTCGGTCTGCCCGGGGACTCGTGCCCGTGCCGTCACTGGGGGTACGTGCTGAGCGGCCGTGCGGTGTACTCCTACGCCGATGGCGGCAACGAGGTCTACCAGGCGGGGGACGCCTACGTGGCCCGGCCCGGCCACACCGCCTTCCTCGAGGCCGGGACCGAGCTGGTCGAGTTCACCCCGACCGAGGCGCACAACGCGACCATGGTGGTGGTGAACCGAAATCTGGCGGAGCTGTCCGAGTAGCGCTGTCAGCTACGCCGGGACGGCCGGCTCCGCCGGTGGCAGGCGTACCTCGAAACGGCAGCCGCCGGCCACGTTCGTCACCGTGACGACGCCGTCGTGGGCCTCGACGATGCCGCGAACGATGGACAGCCCCAGCCCGGCGCCGCCGTCGCCGTCCGGCGTCCGGGCCAGGTTTCCGCGCCAGCCGACGTCGAACACCCGCGCGATCTCATCGTCGGGGATGCCGCCGCACATGTCGGTCACGCTGACGACGACCCAGTCGTCCTGGCCCCGGGTCGCGCTCACCTGGACGGTGCCGTCGTCCGGGGTGTGGCGGACCGCGTTGGCGACGAGGTTGCCGAGGGCGCGGCCCAGCTCGCGCGCGTCGGCATGGACCGGCACGGACTCGGCTTCGGCGCTGAGCTGCACTCCACGAGTCGCTGCCAACGGCTCGACGCCGGCCAGGACGTCCCCGACGACGTCCTGCACGGCGATCTGCTGTCGCGCGAGATGCAAAGCCCCGGCGTGGATCCGGGACAGCTGGAACAGGTCGTCGACCATCGAGGACAGCCGGTCGACCTCGGTGCGCATCTGTCGGTGGTAGCGGTCGGGGTCCTCCGCCACGCCGTCCTCGAGGGCCTCGGCCATGGCTCGCATGCCGGCGAGCGGTGTCCGGAGATCGTGGGACACCCAGGCGACGAGGTCGCGTCGGGTCCGCTCCGCCTCGTCCGATCGAGCGTGGTCTTCGGCCTGCTGCAGGAGGGCGCGTTCGACTGCGGCCACCCGCCGGGCCAGCACCACGCCGAACGCACCGGCGACGACCCCGGCGACCGCGCAGACGACGAGGACGACGGTGAGGTCGTGCGTGGACAGGAACATCGCTTGGGCGGTGGCGACCACGCCCGCGACGACCGCCACCACCGACACCGCGGGGACGAGCAGGAGGGCGGCGCCGAGAGACCGGCGGCGCGCGAGGCCGAGGGCCAGCAGCCCCAGGAATCCCACGACGGCGCTGGCGGCGGCGGCGGTCGCGGCGACGAGAACCCAGTCGTTCACGGCGCCTCCGAGTCCCATCGGTAGCCGACGCCCCAGACGGTGACCAGCCGGCTCGGAGCCGACGGGTCCGGCTCGACCTTCTCGCGCAGCCGGCGCACGTGGACGGTCACTGTTGACTGGTCCCCGAACGACCAACCCCACACCTGCTCCATGAGGCTCTTGCGGTCGAAGGCCTGTCCCGGATGGAGGAGCAGGAAGGCCAGCAGGTCGAACTCACGCGTGGTCAGCGCCAGCTCGGCGCCGGCTCGGGTGGCTCGGTGGGCAACCAGGTCGATGTGCAGGTCGCCGTCCTCGAGGCTGGTGGGCCCGCCCTCCGCGTGGTCTGCGGGCGGCCCGCTGCGCCGCAGCACGGAGTTGACGCGCAGGACGAGCTCGCGGGGGCTGAACGGTTTGGTGACGTAGTCGTCGGCCCCGACCTCGAGACCGAGGACCCGGTCGGCCTCGTCGCCGAGGGCGGTGAGCATCACCACCGGGACGTCGCTGTGGGAACGCAGTCGTCGGCAGACTTCGAGACCGTCCAAGCCGGGGAGCATGAGGTCCAGCACCACCAGGTCCGGCGGCCGTGCGTCAGCGACGGCGAGAGCGGACATCCCGTCCGCCGCCAGCTCCACGATGTGTCCGGCGCGCTCGAGGTACGACACGACCACCTCAGACACCGTGGGGTCGTCGTCGACCACGAGGACGCGGGGCATCTGCGCAGCGTAGGCGTGCCCGGACCGTCGCGACCCGGGCACGCCCTGCTGCGTCACCATTCCGTCATATCTCGGTCGACCGGGTGCTCAGGCCTTGCCGGCGACCGGGCAGACGAAGTCCGCGGCCGGGACTCGGGTGACCGTCACGTCTCCCGCCAGGGCGGCAGCGGCTACCGCCTCGTCCGAGGTCAACAGGTAGGGCGTCACGCCGTCGGCGAAGTCCACGAGGTGGACCGCCCAGCGGCCGCCGTGGTAGCCGCGGTCGCCGGGCGCCACCGACGCGATCGGCATCTGGCCGGCGACGCCGTCGGCGACCGGGTAGATGGCGTCCACCCCGCGGCCCGGCTGGGACGTGGGCGTCACGACCGTGCGCACCACACTGCCGTCGTGGAACAGCCGACCGAAACCGACGGCCGCGTTCCCGCTGTCGGCGAGAGCGGGAGTGGCGGACAGGGCGAGTGGGGCGGCCGCGACGGCGGCGGCGACGAGGCTGAGACTGCGCTTCATGGGGACTCCTTGGATGGTGGATTCGGTGCGGCGGGTGGTATCGACTGGCATGGCGACGCTAGGTCGACCGAGCGACCCAAGGGCGAACGCAGGGATGACGGAGTCCTTGCGAACTTCTGACGCCGGCGACGTACGGTGACGTGGTGACGACATCTGCGGCGGACCGTTGGGCGAACGCTCTCGGCGAGTGGGCACTACCGGCGGAGATCCTCGCCCAGGCTGCCGGATCCCCTTGGGCGCACCCTGTCAAGCAGTTCGCCGACCGGGCAGACGACGCCGCATCACACCCCGGCGGTTGGTCGTACGAGCGAGCCGCGTCGGCGCTGCCCCCGGGGGGCTCGGTGCTCGACGTCGGAGTCGGGGCGGGGGCGGCGTCGCTGCCCCTCGCGCGCCGCGCCGCGCTCGTGACCGGCGTCGACGCCGACCCGCGGATGCTCGAGGCGTTTACCGAGCGCATCGCGGTGACTCCCGCCGCCGGTGCCGTAGTCGAAGGCACCTGGCCCGACGTCGCGGACCAGGTGGCGCCCCATGACGTCGTGGTCGCGCACCACGTGGCGTACAACGTCGCCGACCTCATGCCCTTCCTCGAGGCGCTGACCAACAAGGCGCGACATGGTGTCGTTGTCGAGCTGCCACCGCGCCACCCGCTGAGCTGGATGTCGCCGCTGTGGCGGCAGTTCTGGAATCTGGCGCGACCCGACGCCCCCACCGCCGACGACTTCGTCGCCGTCGTGGAAGACCTCGGGGTCAGCGGACTCGTGGTCTACCGATGGACACGCGACGATCCCGACCTGACGCCGCTGGCCGAGCGGGCGGCTCTCGTCGCGCAGCGTCTCTGCCTCCCGGACGAGCGCGTCGGTGAGGTTCGGGACGCCATCGCGGACCAGCCGCCGAACCGGCACCGGGACGTCGTGACGGTGGCGTGGGACGGCTCCGGGGCATCCT
>CAWKCE010000004.1:472500-506024 GCA_963848085.1 uncultured Actinomycetota bacterium | reverse complement strand
TGGGACCTGTCCGTGAACCGCGCCGAGCGTGACGCGCTGCGGCGCCTCATTCGGGGCTGTGGCAGTCGAGATGTCCTCAGGCCCCGACGCGCCTGATGAAGTCGCAGGTCCGTCAACGCGCTCCATGGCTCACGCGAGCCTTGACGACTTCCCTTCATGGTCGATCACGTCGGAATGGCAATGACCTCGAATCTAGTAGCAGACGTCCAGGATCGCGGTTGAGGCTTCGCAAAGGATAGGCAGCACAGGCCTAGGCAGGTTGGGACTTGTGCGAATGGGTACAGACTGATCACCTATCCGTCCGACCCCGAGATCGCGATGCATCGGACAGGCCGCAGATTCGATTCCCGTGCTGGCGTACGACGGCGCGAGCTGTGACTAGCCCCGGGTCCGCCGCCTTCCTTCTTGTGTCCTGAGGAGGCTTCGCCTCAACTGGGCCGGTGGGGACGCATCCTGTTGCCCCGGCGGCGACGACTGCAGCGACTAACAAGCTCTTTGCCACCAAGTGGGCCCGCCTGCTCACGCCGCCTGCTCGCGGTTTGTACGGCTTCCCGGCTTTTCGGAGGTGTGACGGGTTATGAGCCTTCCCAAGCCGTGCGGCCAGTGCGGCCGCCCGGGCCGCGGGGGATGGTGCCCCGAACACCGGCCGCAACGGATCAGGCCGACACCGACCGAGCAGGGCTTCGACTACGCCCACCGGAAGTGGGCGAAGGCTCTGCGTGCCCTTGCAGATCCGTGCTGGCTTTGCGGGCAACCGATCTCGTACGAGATGCGCTCGCCTCACCCGTGGTCTTTCGCCGCTCACCACCTGACCCGAGACAAGGCCGGCGCGATCGCAGCTATTGATCGCATTTGTAGTGCGCAGGCAGGACGACCAGCGGCATGAACTCCTTGTGTCTTTCACAAAGCAAGGCACCCTGCTGCCTCGCAATCGTCCGTCAAGAGCCCTCACTGAGGCTGTTCTGGCCCGATACGACCTCGACCAGCACGAGTCCGAGCTGCTGCGTCAAGCCGCAACCACTCTCGACCTAATCGACGCTCTCGACGCATCGGTGACTGATGTCACGGTCGACGGGAAACCGCACCCAGTACTCTCCGAGCTGCGGCAGCAGCGACTCGTGTTCGCCCGGTTGATCGCCGCACTCAGACTCCCCGGTGAGGTCCCAGTACCCGGCCGGCCGCAACGCCGGGTCGGGGTCCGAGGGATCTACCCGGCCAAGGAAGAAAGGTGGCCGGTCGTGTCGCCTCCAGGGTCTACCCGCTAGAGATTCCAGACGTTGGATACCCAACGCTCACAGGGGTCGTGCGACAGATATTCGTCTCGACAAACCCTCATCACGACCCGCCCCTTGTCTTGATTGCCATTCGATGCAGCCTGGACAACCAACCGGCCCGTCTGCGGCCCTGATGAACTTGTGCTGTCAGTGATTCGAACACCATCGACCCACTGCCAATCGCAGGTGGTTCCCCCCCCAAATGAGGTGCACTTCCGATACTCGAGAGACATATCCAGGTACATGACGTCGCCATCAACTCTGGTATCCCTGATACCAACATCTGCTACGGCTTTGTTGGTTCCACTACGCCACATGTCCCACCAACCGCTGCCCACGTTGTTGCCGTCGACTTTCAGAGTCATGGCGCCGGTTTGGTTAGCTGATGCCGGACTGGTCCAAGTCAGCACAAGCGCCATAGCACCAAGAACCGCAACAAGTCCACGTGCAAACCGTCTCGACCCCATCTGTCCCTCCCCATGAACTGTGATCAGGCGCGGATAACGTAGCGCGTGCGCACGCAGTGTGGTCAGGAAATGCGCGACTCGGCCGACGGGCGTGTCGCTGCTCCGCTCGAGAGGTGACTGATGGTCTGTTCGATCGTGTTAGTCTTCTTAACCTTCGACAATTCGGTCCCGCGATTCACCGGATAACCTTGCGTCTTCCGCTCACGAGCTCCCCGCACAACCGGGCCTTAGCACAGCGCACTCGGTTGCGGCACTCCGAAGATGCCCGTGGAGCCGCCCAGGGTGCAGCCGAGTCGTGCCAAGCGTGTCCGCGAGGACGAGTCGGGCTGACCGAATCGACCAGGGCGGCTCAGGAGGAGACGGCGTGCACGCGCAGCGCCGAGACCTTGAACTTGCGCTGGATTCGCGCCGCAAGGTCCGTGTGCAGTGCACCGCTGAGCGAGTGGTGGTCAACGACGACGATGACCTCGTCGATGGACTTGGCCGCGACGATGTCCCCGACGGTCTCGAGCGGGTGGCTCGGACGTCACCTCACCGGTGGCCGCCGCGCCGGTGTCGGTCAGGGACTTCAGGACGTCGGCGAGTACGGCCTCGGCGTCACCGAGGGCGACGTCGGCCGGGTCCACCTGCTGGGTCGCGAGGTGGATCGACTCCTCGCCCCGGGATGCTGCGACGTCCATTTCCAGGTTGTCGATCACGGACTGGGTCGACCGACTGGTGGCGCCCCCCAGACGGTCGACGAAGTCGTGCCACTCCGCCGGCACATCCGGGATCCGCGCATCCTCGTCGTCCAGCATGCGGCGGAGCGTAGGTCGAACTTCGATGGGCGGGACCCAGGATCGGGGCTGCTTCACTCGGTCGGCACAACTTCGTGACCCCAAAGCATGGGCCTTCAGCGCGGCGCCCGCTGATTCAGCCGCTACCTCCACATCGGCCGGGGGCGAGGCCTGCGCCCGTGGGGCCCGAGTCCCTCTGGGGCTACTCGCAGTCAACTACAAGCGGGGCGTGATCGCTGAGATCTACTTGCCAAGTCCACTCAGGCGCAATACGCGCCGTGGTAATCGTGTCCGCGAGCGAGCGGGTCGCGAAGACGTAGTCATCGGTGTATGGAACCCCGTTCCTCCTGAACGTGGCCAGGTGCCGGCACCCGTCACCGTGCTCGCAGGTGCAGCCTTCCAGCCGCCCACGGCCGTCCGAAATATGCCGATCAAGGCAGTCGACGAAACCGTATGCCCCGAGCAACTGGAGAAATGCACCCTCTCGTTCTGCGTACTTCGCATCGGATTGCCCCCACCACGTGCCGATGTTCCAGTCCCCGGCGAGGAGCACCGACCTGCCGAGCTCCGGATCGTCAAGCAGCGGCTCAAGATCTGCAAGTGTTCTCAACATCGTTCCGCTCGCGTAGCCAAACTCCATCAGCCCATATGTGCTAATGACGGTGGCCTGCCAGCCGGGTAGCTCCGCTTTGGCGATGGCAACGTGGCCGCGGCTTACGCAATCGATCGGGGCGACACCCTGACGACGCCCGCGCCAGGTCCCCTCCGCTAGACCCACCGGTGTCAACGTCGCTCGCCCGCCGAATGCCACGACGGCCGAGTTCCAGCGGCGGGCTTTGCCATCCCTTCCCGCAATTCCGCCTGCCCGGTGCACCGAGTCGAGTCCCGCTGGCACAACGGCCTCTTGAACCAGGGCAATATCCGGCTCCAGGTCCTGAAGGTAGGACCAGGCCTTGGGCTTGCCAGGGGGTCGTTCGCCGAGATTCCAGCTCACGATACGGACCATGAGTACACCTTCTCCCGGTGCGGCCGCGCGTCTCGAACGGAATAGGTCGCGGCGTACAAGCTGAACTGTGCCACGGTCCGATTCGGGGTCCGCCAGCAAGCGATTTCGGGTCTTCAGGGCCTGAACGTTGGCAGCCCCTCGAAGCCGCCGCGTCGGCGTACGGTGGCGACACGTCAGAATGGCGGAGGACTGTCGACCGTGGAGATACCGCCGCGGATCCACTGTTTCCGCTGCGATGGAGAGTTCACACGCGGACCACGGAGGCAAGATGCCCTACCCCAAGTGGCAGTGCTACCCGGCCAACTTCAGGCCGCCGGAATGGGTTTCTCCCCTCATTCAGATTGTCGCCGACGTCGAGTCGACGATCTCAACGGTGGCGAAGAACGGGCCTAAGAGTGACGGGGTCCTAGCCAGCCTGGCACCAGGTCTGTCAGGGATGGGGTTCGCAGTGGAAACCGGCAAAGCCCGAGCGCAGAAGATCCGTCGCCCTGTCCTCTTCGGCGAAAACGGTCGCGAAGCCGTTTCGTACGAGATCGACGCCTTTCACGACGGTTGGGGCATCGCCGTTGAGGTCGAGGCGGGTCGTGGGGCGCAGAACAATGCGGACTACCGAGACCTGATCAGGGCCTCTTTGATCCTGGACGCACGCCACCTAGTCCTTCTGATGCCCCAGCACTACAGATTCCAGGGGAGCCCGCCTGACGGCGTCCAGGCGTATTCGGCAACAAGAGATCTGCTGAGCGCCCTTTACGCATCCCAGCGGCTGCGACTGCCCTTCGACGGCGTGCAGCTCATCGGCTACTAGGTCGAGGAAGCTCGGCAGCTAGCTGCTCCTGAGGGTTACCGCAGGAATGTTGGTGACGCGACGTTCGCGACCGGGCAGGTTTCGTCCCGTGCCCTGCTGGCTGACGCTCGGTTCCCCGGCGTGACCCGGACGGTGATCCGCCCGTGTCTGTGACCTCGCCCCATACGGATTCGGTCAAGCGACAGCAGACGCGACAGCAGTCGGAGCCGGAAGGGTGGGTGCCGATGTTCTGGCACCCGCCCTGACCTGCACAAACTCCGTCGGGACGACAGGATTTGAACCTGCGACCCCTTGACCCCCAGTCAAGTGCGCTACCAAGCTGCGCCACGTCCCGGAACCTCGAAAGGCCTGCAAACCCTAGCGCAGCGGCATGCTCTGACCCGCATCAGGTTCGGCGCCGAAGTTAGCCCTTTCCGCGCTTCTCGCGGACCCGCATGTTGATGCGGATCGGGCTGCCGGCGAAGCCGAACTCCTCGCGCAGCCGACGCTCGATGAAGCGCCGGTAGCCGACCTCCAGGAAGCCGGAGGTGAACAGGACGAACGTCGGCGGTCGGGTCGCGGCCTGCGTCGCGAACAACACGCGGGGTTGCTTTCCTCCCCGGACCGGGTGCGGGTGTTCGGCGACGAGCCTGCCGATGAATGCGTTGAGGCGAGCGGTGGGGATACGGGTTGCCCAGCCATCGAGCGCGGCGTCGAGTGCCGGCACCAGCTTGTCGACATGGCGGCCGGTCTGGGCCGAGATGTTCACGCGTGGAGCCCAAGCGACGCGTGCCAGGTCGCGTTCGATCTCACGTTCGAGATACCTGCGGCGCTCGTCGTCGATCAGGTCCCACTTGTTGAAACCGAGCACGAGTGCTCGGCCGGACTCGACGACCATCGAGATGATGCGGGTGTCCTGCTCGCTCAGCGGCTCGCTCACGTCCAGCAGGACGACGGCGACTTCTGCCTTCTCCAACGCGGACTGGGTCCGCAGGCTGGCGTAGAACTCGTGTCCGCTCGACTCCTTGACACGCCTGCGGATCCCAGCGGTGTCGACGAACCGCCAGGTCCGGCCACCGAGCTCGACGAGCTCGTCCACCGGGTCCACCGTGGTTCCGGCGACCTCGTCGACCACGACCCGGTCTTCCCCGGCGAGGCGGTTCAGCAGGCTCGACTTCCCGACGTTGGGTCGTCCGAGCAGCGCAATGCGGTGGGGGCCGGCCGCCATCGGCTCACGTTCCTCCGGAGCCGGCAGTGCGGCAATCACCGCGTCGAGCAGGTCACCTGACCCGCGCCCGTGCAGCGCCGAGACCGCCAACGGCTCCCCCAGGCCCAGCGCCCACAGGTTCATCGCCTCGGCCTCGCTGCGTTGGTCGTCCACCTTGTTGGCCGCCAGCAGCACCGGCTTCCCCGCGCGACGCAGCACCTTCACCACAGCCTCGTCAGTGTCAGTGACACCCACCGTGGCGTCCACCACCAGCATCACCGCGTCGGCCGCCTCGACCGCCAGCTCGGCCTGGGCCGCGACCCGGGCCGCCAAGCCCTTGGCGTCGGGTTCCCAGCCACCGGTGTCCACGACGGTGAACGCCCGACCGCTCCAGACCGCGTCGTACGCCACGCGGTCGCGAGTCACGCCGGGCCGATCCTCGACGACCGCCTCGCGGCGCCCAAGGAAACGGTTCACCAGCGTCGACTTGCCGACGTTGGGCCGCCCCACGACGGCCAGCACCGGGAGCGGCCCGGCCGGGGCCTCCGCCGACTCGACGTAGGGCTCCGCGCCGACATCGATGACCGTCCGGGCGTCTCCACCCGCACCGCCAGCTGGCGGCTGCCCGTCGCTCATCAGGCGTCGCCCGCGGGGGCCGAGCGAACCAAGTCGACGACCGCTGCCACGACCTCGTCGAGCGTCTTCGACGTGCTGTCGATTTCCACCGCGTCCTTCGCCTGGGTCAGCGGAGAGATCTCGCGCGTCGAGTCCATGGCATCGCGCCGTTCCAACGAGGCATGGGTAGCCTCCACCGTTGCCGCGTGGTGGGCCAGGTCGGCGGCCCGCCGAGCCGCCCGGACCGGCGTGGACGCGACCAGGTACACCTTCACGCGGGCATCCGGTGCCACGACGGTCCCGATGTCGCGCCCCTCGACGACGATTCCCCCACCGGCCATGGCTGTCTGCTGGATACCGACCAGCCGGGCTCGCACCTCGGGCACCGCGCTCACGGCGCTCACCGCCCGGGTCACGGTGGGCTCACGGATCTCGGCGGTGACGTCGTGGCCGTCCACCTCGACGTGCGGCACGTCCGGATCGGTGGAGACGGTGAGGACCGGCCGGTCCGCCTGGCCCGCCACCGCCTCCCGGTCCTGAACGTCGACATCGTGGTGGAGCATCCACCACGTCATGGCGCGGTACATGGCGCCGGTGTCGAGGTATCGGTAGCCGAGCTCGCGTGCCACGCCACGGGCGGTGCTCGACTTTCCCGATCCGGACGGGCCGTCGACCGCCACGACCACGCCGGTCGGCGTGGGCAGGGGTGCAGACACGGCAGCTCCAGGGACGAGTGCACCGACCCGGCGGTTCGGGGTCGATGCGGCACGTCAGGGTACCGGGACCCACACCTCCCGGCCGACG
Source organism: uncultured Actinomycetota bacterium (assembly GCA_963848085.1). GTDB lineage: Bacteria > Actinomycetota > Actinomycetes > JAHEKZ01 > JAHEKZ01 > CAWKCE01. The sequence continues at coordinate 499,091 of CAWKCE010000004.1, read as the reverse complement.
TCGCACCTCAGTGGACGCCCCACCCGCCGTTCCGTAGTGCGGCCACCAGCGCGTCGACCCGGTCCGGTGCCACCGACAGCTCCACCAACCCCACCGGCTGGCCCGGCGAGTGCTCGATCGCCACGTCCTCCAAGTTCACTCCAGCCTCACCCGCGGCGAGGAACAACCGGGCCAGCGCGCCCGGTTCGTCGGGGATCACCACTGGCACGACGGCGTACCGCACCGCGCGACCGCCGTGCTTGCCCGGGATGCGGGCGCGGCCGGAACGACCGGCTGAGAGCACTGCCCGCAGCTGCGATACCGCGGCCGACTTGTCGACAGATGGTCTTATCGAGTTCTCGTCTCCTCGACCAGTACCTGGATCCGGTTCGGGGTCCGCCAGCCGGGCCAGCGCCGCCACCACCCGGTCAAGATCCACGACAAGGTCGGCCAGAACCGCGTGTACCGGACCAGCGTTGCCACGCAGGATCTCCGTCCACAGCTCGGTGTCGGAAGCCGCGATGCGCGTGGTGTCCCGCAGGCCAGGTCCGGCGAGCTCCAACGCCGCGTCGTCGGCGTCGGCCAACCGACTGGCCACCAGGCTGGCGGCCACCTGAGGCAGGTGCGACACCAGTGCGACGGCTCGGTCGTGGTCCTCGGGCGTCAGGACGACTGGTACCGCTCCCATCGCCACCACCAGGTCGCGGACGACGGACACGACCCGCTCCGCCACCTGCGGCCCCGGGGTGAGCACCCAGGTCCGTCCCTCGAACAGGTCGGCCCGTGCCGCCTCCGGACCGGATCGCTCCCGGCCGGCCATCGGGTGGCCCCCGACGAACACAGGCGCCAAATCTGGATCAGAATTCTCGATCTCTACCTGAAGTTCAGTCTTGACGCTGCCAACATCAGTAAATATTGCGTGCGGATAAAGACGAAAATGGTGCCGAATGACATCGGAGAGCGCGTGCGGTGGAACGGCCGCTACCACCACGGTCGGGTCGCTGTCCGGTAGGCCCGCCGTCCCTGCCCCCAGGTCAGATGCCAGCGCCTCCGCACGTGGATCGGCGTCGGTCAGCCACACTGCTACCCCCGCCCCCTGCAGTGCCAGCCCGACCGACGTCCCCAACATGCCGGCACCGACGACCAGCACCCGGTCGACAGCGGGGCCGTCGGCCGGGGCCACCCCGCTCGGGCTCATTGGGCCAGGTCCTGGCGGAGGACCTCGGCCCCGCGCAGGTAGACGTGCTGCAGGGCAGCGCGGTCGAGCGGCGTCTCGACATGGGCCATGAGGCGAACCACCCGCGGCAGTGCCCCACCCACTGCGAGCTCCTGGGCGCACAGCAGGGGCACGTCCCCGATGCCCAACGTGCGCGCGGCCGCAGCCGGGAACTCCACCGTCAGGTCGGAGGTGCTGGTGAAGATGACGCTGATCAGCTGATCGGTGGTGAGCTCGTTGCGAGTCAAGACCTCGGTCACCAGCTCCACGACGGCAGCAACCATCTCGTCGCGGTCGTCAGCGTGAAGCTGGGTCGCCCCACGCACCGCACGGACCGCCACCGGCCATCACCTCCGGCGGTCACCCTAGCGACGAGGCGTCATGTGGTGAAGCCGACGTGCCGAGTCATCGTCATACCGATGAGTCGACTCATGGACTCATCGGCCAACAGGCACGGGCCGGTGCTCTGCCCAGGACCGCCCGCTGTTATCGACATATCGATGGTCCCGTCGATCGACCCCGTCAGCTGGTCCCTGACCTGCCCAGACGTCAATCCGAGGGATCGCCACGTCAGACGTGCAAGCACCAGGCATCGTGAATCTGTCGACAAAGCGATCACTTCCACGAACCGCCACCTCGCCGACAATACGGTTCATCGATCAAACTGTTTAACGTTTAGCCGGTTTATCGACAGTATCCACACTCTCGACGGCCACCGCCGTGAGCAGCTGCGAGACCTCGGTCGACGACAGCACGCGGACCGATCCGGGACGCTGGTCCCCCAGCCGGACCGGACCCACCGCGACCCTCACCAGCCGCTGGACCGGGTGACCCACCTCGGCCAGAAGTCGACGGACCACGTGCTTCCTGCCTTCGTGAACGGTGATCTCGACCTGCACCCGGCGCCCGCTGCCAGCCACCACTCGGAACCGGTCCACCGTGACCGTTCCGTCCTCGAGGACGATCCCGTCCCGGAGCCGGCGGCCCAAGTCCTTGGGAATGGGCCCCGCCACCTCCGCCAGGTAGACCTTCGCCACCCCGAAGCTGGGGTGGGTGAGCCGGTGGGCCAGGTCGCCGTCGTTGGTGAGCAGCAGCAGCCCCTCAGTGTCAGCGTCGAGGCGCCCCACGTGGAACAGCCGCTGGGACTTCTCCGCAACCAGGTCCCCGACGCACCGGCGGCCCTGGTCGTCACTCATCGTGCTCAGGACGCCGCGCGGCTTGTTCAACGCCAGATACACGCGGTTCGGGGCCACGGACACGATCTGGCCGTCCACCCGGACGACGGCGCGCTCGGGATCGACGCGGGAGCCCAGCGTCGTGACCACCTTCCCGTCCACGCTCACCCGGCCGGCCGAGATGAGCTGCTCGCACGCCCGCCGACTGCCCGCCCCGGCTGCTGCCAGCACCTTCTGCAACCGAATAGGAGTGCTGAAGGTCTCGACCTCATCTTGAGGGTGAGTCACGAGGCATCGTCCAGTGACTCGATGTCGGGCAGATAGGGGGCCAGCGCCGGAAGTTCCTCCACGGTGTCGATCCCCAGCCTTTCCAGGAAGTATCCGGTGGTGCGGTACAGGTGTGCCCCCGTGTCCGGCTCGCTCCCACACTCCTCCACCAACCCCCGCGACACCAGAGTCCGCATCACGGCGTCGACGTTGACACCGCGCACCGCTGACACCCGCGCGCGGGTGACCGGCTGCCGGTAGGCGACCACGGCGACGGTCTCCAGGGCGGCCTGGGTGAGCCGGGCATGCTGGCCGTCGAGGACGAACGCCTCCACCGCTGGGGCGTACCGGGCCGCCGAGTACATGCGCCAGCCGCCGGCGACGGCCCGCAGCTCGAACCCGCGTTCCTCCGCCAGATATGCCGCGGCCAGGTCGGACAGCGCCGCCTCGACCTCGGGCACGGTGCGCTCGAGCACCTGTGCCAGCGTCATCGACGTCACCGGTTCGTCCACGACCATCAGCACCGCCTCGAGGGCCGGCCGCAGCGGCAGGTCTGCGACCGGCTCGTCCGCCTCCATCGGTGCGTCCAGGTGCTCAGACTGCTCGTCGACACCAGGTGTCTCACTCATCCATGGCCTCCTCAGCCGGAGGCCCACTGGACAGTGAGTGCTCGGCCGCCTCGTGGTCTTCGCCGTACTTCTCGTCGAACTCGTCGTGCACGTCGAGCTCGCCCTCTTCCGCTCCGGTCCAGCGCACGGTGAGCTCACCGAGCGGGGTGACCTGGTCAAACGCGACGGCAGACTCCCGGAACAGCTCCAGCAGCGCCAGGAACCGGGCCACCACCATCACGGTGTCCTCCGCGTCGCCCACCAAGGCACGGAAGGTCGCGGTGCGAGCCCGACGCAGCCGGTCGACGAGGAGCGCGGCCTGCTCCCGAACGCTCACCTGCGGGGCGTGGATGTGGTCGATGCCGATCGTGGGCACCGGCTTGGGGGCCAATGCGCGAGCGGCGATGTCGGCCAGCCGCTGCGGCCCCACTCCCAGCAGGACCTCCGGCAGCAGGGTGGCGAGCTGGGGCTCGAGCCCGACCGCGCGGGGGTGCCGGCGCCCGGCGGTGGCCATGCGGGACTTCAGCTCGGCGGCGGCCTCCTTGTAGGCGCGGTACTGCAGGAGGCGGGCGAACAGCAGGTCCCGTGCCTCCAGCAGGGCGAGGTCCTCCTCGTCCTCCACGTCACCGGCGGGCAGCAGCCGAGCGGCCTTGAGGTCCAGCAGCGTCGCGGCGACCACCAGGAAGTGCGTGGTCCGCTCCAGGTCCCAGGTCTCCCCCAGGCCCTTGATGTAGGCGATGAACTCGTCGGTCACCTGCGACAGCGCAACCTCGGTGACATCCAGCTGGTGCTTGGAGATCAGCCCCAGCAGCAGGTCGAACGGCCCCTCGAAGACCGCCAGGTGCACCCGGAAGCCGTCAGCGTCCCCGGAGGACGCCCCCTGGGCAGGCCCTGGGGGCGTGGCGACGGCCGTCGTGTCGGTCACGCAGGCACGGTAGCCGAGTGCGGCGGGGGTGCCGCACCAGGCACGCGACGCTCAGTGCTCGCGGAGCCGGCGGACGAGGATCCCGTGGTCACCCTTGGCCGTCAGGTCGGCCAGAACGACCGCCATGGCCTCGCGGACGATCCGTCCCCGGTCGACCTTGAGCTGGTGGTCGCGGAACAGCGCTGACTTGGCCTCGTCCAGGGCCACCAGCTCGTCCGCGGACAGGTAGACGGTGATCTTCTGGTCGTGCCTCTCCCGTCCGGACGGGGCGACCGCGTCCCCGCCGACGCGTCGCAGCGGCGGACGCGTCGCAGCCGGCTGTGTGACCGCCTCGGAGGTCGGCCCGGCCTCGGGCACCGTCACCTCGGTCAGCGCGGCCGCGGCCGAGGTGGCACGGAACAGCTCGTCGGCCCCGGGCAGAGCAGCACGTCGACTCATCGGGCGAGCACCTCCAGGGCGAGCTGGCGATAGGCGGCGGCGCCGGTCGACCGGCCGGCGTAGGTCGTGATCGGCTCCCCCGCCACGGTGGTCTCCGGGAACCGGACGGTCCGGGCGATCACGGTGTGGAAGACGCCGTCGCCGAACGCCTCGACGACCCGCGACAGTACCTCGCGGCCGTGCAACGTCCGAGAGTCGTACATGGTCGCCAGAATGCCCTCAAGTTCAAGTTGAGGGTTAAGCCTTTCTTGCACTTTCGCGATGGTGTCCATGAGGAGGGCGACGCCGCGGAGGGCGAAGAACTCGCACTCCAACGGGATGATCACCCCGTGCGCTGCGGTGAGCGCGTTCACCGTGAGCAGGCCCAACGACGGCTGGCAGTCGATGAGCACGTAGTCGTAGTCGACCAGGATCGGCGCCAGGACCCGGACCAGTGTCTGCTCGCGGGCTACCTCCCCGACCAGCTGGACCTCGGCCGCCGACAGGTCGATGTTGCTGGGCAGCAGGTCCAGCCCGGCCACGTTGGTCTTGAGCAGGATGTCGTCGGCGGTGACGCCACGGTCCATGAGCAGGTCGTACACCGTCTGGTCGAGCTCGTGGGGGTTCACTCCCAGTCCGACCGACAGCGCCCCCTGCGGGTCGAAGTCGACCAGGAGCACCCGTCGCCCGCACTCGGCGAGTGCCGCGCCGAGGTTGATGGTGGTCGTGGTCTTGCCGACCCCGCCTTTCTGGTTGCACATCGCGATGACGTGCGCCGGACCGTGCTCCAGCAGCGGTTCCGGGACCGAGAAGGTCGGCAGGGGACGCCCGGTGGGGCCCACCTGGGGCGAGCCGTCGACGGTCTCCCCGCGCGAGTGGGCCGGACCGGGGACGGTCACCGGCATTGTCGACTTAGCCACAGATCTCTAAACCTCTCTGGGGATTCCCCGATACATCGGCACTTCCGATCGGCTGACTCTAGGCGCCCGGGCCGTGCCCGGGCAAGGCCGGCCGCTCAGTCCGCGTCAGGCGAGCGCTCGTGGATGCGCTGCCGCATAGACCTCACGCAGACGGTCCACCGTCACCAACGTGTACACCTGGGTGGTCGCAACCGACGCGTGACCGAGCAGCTCCTGCACCACCCGGACATCGGCTCCGCCGTCGAGCAGGTGCGTGGCGAAGCTGTGCCGCAACGTGTGCGGTGACACCGGCGTGCGGATGTTGGCTCGCTCGGCGGCCGCTCCCAGGACCGCCCACGCACTCTGCCGGGACAACCGGCCGCCGCGGGCGTTGAGAAAGACCGCCGGCGATGCGGTAGTGCCCACCAGCGCTGCCCGGCCCCGGGTCAGATACGCGGCCACCGCAGCCTGGGCGTAGCGACCCACCGGGACCATGCGCTGCTTGCCCCCCTTCCCCCGCAGCAGCAGCGTCCCCGGCGACAGGTCCGCAACGTCGTCCACGTCGAGCCCCACCACCTCAGAGATCCGCGCCCCGGTGGCGTACAGCAGCTCGAGGAGGGCGCGGTCGCGCAGTCCGCGGGGAGTCTCGTCGTCGGCCACCGCGTCCAGCACCGCTGCCACATCGCTGACCGGAAGCGCCTTCGGCAGCCGACGCGCCGGCGTCGGCGGATGAACCTCGGCCGACGGGTCGGCGGCGGCCAGTCCCTCGGCCAGGGCGAACCGGTGGAAGCCCCGGACCGCCACCAGCGTGCGGGCAGCCGACGACGCGGCCAGCGCCGGCTGGGCCGGGGACCCCTCGCGCAGGTCGATCAGGAAGTCGCCAACAACGACCACCGTGACGTCCGCCAGTCGAGTGATGCCGTGGTCGGCCAGGAACGCCTGGTATCGGCGGAGGTCGCGTCGGTACGCCGACAGCGTGTGGTGCGACAACCCCCGCTCCACGGCGAGGTGCTCCAGATAGGTCCGAATCGCGCGGTCCACCTCGGCGGCGACACCCTCGACCGACCGGGTCGCCTCAGTTGACATAACGTCGGACATCTGACCACCGTAACCGGCCGGGGGGTCGAGAACGCGCACCCGGCCGTCACGCCGGGTGCGGCGTCAGGAAGCGACGGCCTCGTCGACGGTGATCCAGGGCAGGTCGAAGGCCTGGGCCACGGCCTCATAGGTGATGTGGCCGGCGTGAGTGTTCAGCCCGGGACGCAGCGCCGGGATGCTCGCCAGCGCGCCCCGCCACCCTTGGTTGGCCAACGCGACGGCATACGGCAACGTCACGTTGGTGAGGGCGTAGGTGGAGGTGTGCGGAACGGCCCCCGGCATGTTGGCGACGCAGTAGAAGACGGTGTCGTGGACCATGAACGTCGGGTCGTCATGGGTCGTCGGACGAGACCCCTCGAAGCAGCCGCCCTGGTCGATGGCAATGTCGACCAGCACCGCTCCGGAACGCATCCGGGATACCAGGTCGTTCGTCACCAGCTTGGGCGCCTTCGCGCCCGGAACGAGGACGGCACCGACCACGAGGTCGGCCTGGAGGACCTCTTGCTCGATGGCGTAGGAGCTGGACATCAGCGTCTGCAGGCGGCCCTGGTAGAGCCGGTCGATCTCGGCCAGCCTCTTGGCGTTGATATCGAGGATGCACACATTGGCACCCATCCCGACGGCGATCTGCGCCGCGTTCAGCCCGGACACTCCACCACCGAGGACGACGACCTTGGCCGCTGCGACACCAGGCACGCCACCCATGAGAACGCCGCGGCCACCGTTGGCCCGTTGCAGCGTCGCTGCCCCGACCTGGGGCCCCATGCGGCCGGCAACCTCAGACATGGGAGCCAGCAGCGGCAACGAACGGTCGGGCAGCTCGACGGTCTCGTAGGCGATGGCGGTGGTGCCGGACTCCATCAGCGCGTCGGTGCAGTCGCGCGACGCCGCGAGGTGCAGGTAGGTGAACAGCACCTGCCCCTTCCGCATGCGGTGGTACTCCTCCGCGATCGGCTCCTTCACCTTGAGGATGAGGTCACCTGTGGCCCAGACGTCGTCGGCCGTCTCGAGGATCTGCGCGCCAGCTGCGACGAACTCCTCGTTGGTGATGGACGACCCGACCCCGGCGTCGGTCTCGATGAAGACCTCGTGCTCGTTGCGGACCAGCTCGTGGACGCCGGCTGGGGTGATGGCGACGCGGTACTCGTGGTTCTTGACTTCGCGGGGGATGCCGACCTTCACGGCTATCAACGTCCTTCTCGACGAGGTGTGCGGTGCCGGTTCGGACCGCGACGATTATGACGCCCTGCCGGGACGGGGCGGCACCGGAGTCTAGCCGCCATGGCGCCGCCCGCGCGGCCAGGGGCGGGCAGTCGACGGCGCGGTCAGCCGGGTGGGTGGTACTGGTCCGGGCGCCCCGGCCAGGGTGCCTGGTCCGGGCGAAGTGCTGCCCACGAGCCGTCGCGGGCCCGCAGCGCCGCCAGCAGCCCCAGTGCGGCCATGGCGTTGTGGATCTCCCCGGCCATCACAGCGTCCACCGCGTCCTCCAGCGGAAGCCACCGCAGTGGCATCTGTCGCTCTTCGTGCACGGCTTGGTGCCGCTCCCCCTCCGGCACCAGGTCCAGGTCGCGTGCGACGTACAGTCGGTAGGCCTCGCCGCTCATCCCTGGGGAGCTGAAGACGTCAACGAGCACGTTCCACCGCCCGGCGCGCAGGTGGGCCTCCTCGAAAAGCTCACGTCGGGCGCAGTCGAGCGCGTCCTCGCCGGGGGCGTCGAGCAGGCCGGCCGGGAGCTCCCACAGCTCGCCGGACACCGGATGCCGGTACTGGCGCAGCAGGAGCACGCGATCCGCCTCGTCCAGGGCCACGACCCCGACTGCCCCGGGATGGACGACCACATCACGGTGCACGAGGGTGTCGGCGTCAAGCTGCACGGCGTCGGTCACGACGTCCCACTTCATCCCGCGGTACCGCAGCTCGCGGCCCACGACCGTTCGGGCTCCGGGGAGGTCGGTCAGCGGCTCACCATCGGCCGGTGAGGTCACGCGCGCAGCGCGGCTTCCACGCTGGCCGCATCCGGTGCGCCGTCTGTCACGTCGGCGCCGTCCTGCGGCAGCTCGACCTGCTCCGGCTTTCGTGCCAGCGCCGCCGCAACCAGTCCCACGAACAGCGGGTGGGCACGGGTGGGGCGGGACCGGAACTCCGGGTGCGCCTGCGTGGCGACGTAGTACGGGTGCACGTCGCGCGGCAGCTCGACGTACTCGACGAGCCGACCGTCCGGAGACGCCCCGCTCACCACCAGACCGGCCTCCTCAAGCCGGGCCCGGTAGTCGTTGCTGACCTCGTACCGGTGCCGGTGCCGTTCCTCGACGTATGGCTCGCCGTACGCCTCCCGCACGACCGACCCCTCGAGCAGCTTCGCCGGGTAGAGCCCCAGGCGCATCGTGCCGCCCATGTCCCGCTCCCCCGCGACGACGTCCCGCTGGTCAGCCATCGTGGCGATCACCGGGTGAGGGGTGGTGTCGTCGAACTCCATCGAGTTGGCGCCGTCGAGCCCCGCCACGGTTCGGGCGAACTCGATGACCATGCACTGCAGCCCCAGGCACAGCCCCAGGGTCGGGATCCGGTGCTCGCGCGCATAGCGGAGCGCCCCCAGCTTGCCCTCGATCCCCCGCACACCGAAGCCACCCGGCACGCACACCGCGTCCGCCCCCGAAAGCTGGCGGGCCGCCCCATCCGGCGTCGCGCAGTCGTCCGACGTCACCCACCGGATCGTGACGCGGGCGTCGTTGGCGAAACCGCCCGCCCGCAGAGCCTCAGCCACCGACAGGTACGCGTCAGGGAGGTCCACGTACTTGCCCACGAGCGCGACCGTCACCTCGTGCGCCGGCCGGTGGACGCGCCGGAGCAGCTCGTCCCACTCCGTCCAGTCCACGTCGCGGAACGGCAACCCCAGGCGCCGCACCACGTAGGCGTCGAGTCCTTCGGCGTGGAGGACCTTGGGGATGTCATAGATGCTCGGGGCGTCGACCGCTGCCACAACGGCCTCGTCGTCGACGTCACACATCAGCCCGACCTTGCGCTTGATGCTCGGCGGCACCGCACGGTCGGCCCGCAGCACGATCGCATCCGGCTGGATGCCGATGTTGCGAAGCGCAGCGACCGAGTGCTGGGTGGGCTTGGTCTTGAGCTCACCCGACGGCCCGATGTACGGCAGCAGTGACACGTGAACGACGAAGGTGTTGTCACGGCCGACCTCGTGGCGCACCTGTCGCACCGTCTCCAGGAACGGCAGGGACTCGATGTCCCCGACCGTGCCCCCCACCTCGGTGATGACGACGTCCACGTCGGGCCCGGCCATGCGCCGGATCCGGGCGTTGATCTCGTTGGTGATGTGGGGAATCACCTGGACGGTGTCCCCCAGGTACTCACCGCGGCGCTCCTTGGCGATGACCGCGGAGTAGACCTGTCCCGTGGTGACGTTGGCGGAGCCGGCAAGGTCGCGGTCGAGGAACCGCTCGTAGTGGCCGATGTCGAGGTCGGTCTCGGCTCCGTCGTCGGTCACGAAGACCTCGCCGTGCTGGAACGGGTTCATCGTTCCCGGGTCGACGTTGAGATAGGGGTCCAGCTTCTGCATGGTGACCCGCAGCCCGCGGGCCTTCAGGAGGTTGCCGAGGGACGAGGCAGTCAGTCCCTTGCCCAGGGACGACGCGACGCCGCCAGTGACGAAGATGTGCTTGGTGACCTGCTCACCGGCCAAAGCGTTCTCCCGTGGTCGTATCTCAAGAAGAGCGGCGCCCGACTAAAGGCGGTGAGCGGCTGAACGAGAAGACCCGTCACCGATCCACGGGCCACCAGGCTATCAGCCGTGGTCGTCGACTCCGGTCGCCACGCCCGCGACCCGGCCCGGTCGCAGCCGAACGAGGACAGCCCGGGCGCTGTCCCGGTCAATCACGGCGGCCAGGCCGAGGAACACCACCACGACCACCACACCCACCACGGCGCTCGCGACCGCCGCCTCCGCCACCCCGCCCACTGTCCACCGGTCGGCCAGCACTCGCCCCGCGACGACGCTCACGCCTCCGGCCACGAGTGCGGCCGTCGCACTTCTGCCGAATCCATGCAGAGATGCCCGACCCGACGTCCGCGCCACCGCGACGACCAGCGCCGCGCCCATCAGCAGCAGGGCGGCACTGAACGACGTGGCGATCCCGGCCATCACGACGTCGTTGTCCCCCCGCCGGCCGGCAGTGCCCGCCAGCCAGGCGGCAAGCCCGGCACCCAGGGCCCAGCCGGTGACCGACACCGCCGCGGCCAGCTGGCTCGCGTGCCGCGCGGCGAGCACCCGGGTGAGGTGACCGTGGACCCCGAAACCGAGTACTCCAGGTGCGAAGGCCGTGAGTGTTGCCGCGAGCGCGGCCACACTCGCCTTTCCCGGTACGCCGGACACCATCAGCTCGGCAACCGGCGGTGCGACCGCGGCCAGTCCGGCCGCACCGAGCGCGGCGGCCAGCACGACGACGCGCAGGCTGCCAGCCGTCGTCGCCGCGAAACCGTCGTGGTCGTGGCGACCGTGCTGCCCGGACAGCTGCGGAAAGACGCTGGTCGAGATGGGGATGACCAGCACCGCCCACGGCAGCAGGAACACTGTCCACGCCAGCGTCAGGATGACCACCGCGCCGTTCGGACCGTTGACGTTGGCCAGCCGGATGGCCAGAGCGAACGCCACCCACTGCGCGCCCACGATCGCGATGCCGCTGAATGCGAGCAGCCGGGCTTTGGCCGCCGTGCCTTCCGGGAACCGAAGGGTGGGGCGGACGAGCAGTCCCTGTCTGACCAGGGACGGAACCTGCACTGCGAGCAGGGCGAACACACCCAGCGTCGTCCCCACCGTGAGCGCCAGGAAGCCCGAACGAGTCAGCAGGACCAGAGAACCCCGTGTCTCGCCGGCCAGGTGGGCGTAGGCGAAGAAGCCACCGATGACGACCAGGCTGGAAATCAACGGTGCCAACGCCGGCGCGACGAATCGGCGGTGGGCCTGCAGCGCGCCCTGCGCGACGACGGTCACTCCGTACACGGGGATCTGCAGCAGGAAGACCGCGAGCATCTCGCGGGAGGTCTGGTACATCAGTGGGTCCGGACAGTCGTTGCTGCTCCCGATCAGCAGCCGCACCAATACGCCCGACAGGATGTACATCAGCGCGGTCGTGGGTACGAGCAGCAGCAGCACCCAGCCGTGCAGGGCGCTGACGGTCGCGCGTACCCGGGCCGGGTCGTGACCGGCTACCCCGGTCGCGACCAGCGGAACCACCGCAGCCGCCAGCGCCCCGCCGATCACCACCTCGTACACGATGTTCGGGATTGCGTTGGCCGTCGCGTAGGCGTCACCGAGACACGTCGTGCCAACGGTGCGGGCGAGCACGACGAGCCGCACGAAGCCGACCACGCGTGCCACCACGGTGACGGCCGCGATGATGGCAGCCGCGCCCACCAAACCCTGTCCGGCCCGGCGCATCACGGGGCCGGCCGTCGTCCGAGCCGGTCAAGACCGCGAAGCACGGCAGTGCGCTCGATGACCTCGGTGAAGCTCACCCGCTCGCTGACCAGTGTCAGCGCGACGACCGTCGACGCGACTGCCACCAGGGACCGACGACCGAGCGTGGCAGCCGCCGCTGCCCCCAGCAGCGCGCCCAGGGCGTTCGCGCCGGCGTCGCCCAGCATCGCCCGCTCACCGAGGTCGTCCGGCAGGGCGCCGACCGTGGCCCCCACCGGACCGGCGATGACGTCGCCGGCAGCACCCGGGGCCGCCACCATCGGAAGGCTGCACGCCAGGACCACCTTGGCCGCTCTCCCCGGGCGCAGGTCGAGGAGGTTGACCAGGTTCGCGGTACCCGCGACGACCGCTCCGGCGACTACAGCGTCGGCCGCGGTCGCTGCCGTCCATCGCCCGGGTGGCCGGGTGAGCGCGCCCGCGACCACGCCGGAGGCACCGATGCCCAGGACCTTCCAGCCGCCAGTTGTGACGGTGCCGCTTGCCAGCGCTCCGAGGTGGCCGCGCAGTCCCTTGGCCTCGGCCGAACCGGCCAGGTCGTCCAGGCCTCCGAGCCACCCCGCCACTCCGCCCGCCAGGAGACAGGCCCCGCGGACGCGACCCGGAAGCTGCGGGGTCACCGCAACTGAGGCCAGTGCGCCGGCGACGACTGCCGGACCGGCGAGCAGAGTGACTGGCTCGCCGCGGTGGTTGGCGCGTTCCCACGTGTCCGCACGGTGGGTCGACCTCGCCCAGAGGTAGACGGCACGCTCGACTGCCAGACCGACCGCGGCCACGACCACCCGGCGGCGGACCGCGGGCCGCCGTCTGCGACCGGGCCCGGTGGTCACTGTCACCCGCCAGGTGCTGCGAGGTCGGGTCCCACGGCCTGCGCCCCCTCGCCGGTGCCGTAGTGACCCACCCCCTGGTTCTTCTGCTCGTCGAGCGCCAGCGCCACCACCGTCAGGCCGGCCGTGGTCTCGATGGAGTCGACGGTGGACACGGTCTCCCCGAGGTCCGACCCCCGTACCGCGGTCACCACACCATCGGCCCCGGCGCTCGCCTGCGGACCGACGACCAGCGCCGCTCGACCACGCTCGGACAGGGCCACCGGCAGCGGCAGCAGCGTGACGACCTGGTCGGCCGGCGGCGTCCCGTCCATGTCCGCGGGGTCTGGAGCGACCACGACCGAGGTGGCGGCCCATGTCACGGCCTCCAGGTCGGCCACTCGCAGGAAGCCCGCCTCCTCGTACGCGGCCAGGATGCTGATGCCGGTCGGTGACGACTGACCGACGGCCCGCGCCTGCTGGGTGACGAGGGCGCGTGCGATCAGGTCAGCGGCCGAGCCATAGGGGTCCGTCTCCTGGCTGGAACGGTCAAGACCGTCGTTGACGCGCGCCAGGATGGCGGCCTGGTCCGGGTCCGTCCAGTCCTGGGTGATCTGCACCTCCTCGGTCACCACTGCACCCGCCTGGACCAGTGTGGCCTCTACCGCCTGACGGTCGTCGCTGGTTGCACCGGGGAGCATGACCATGGCCACGCTGGTGCCAAAGAGCACATCGTCGATCACCGACGACTTGACGAGCTGGGCGTAGTCCTCGGCGTCAGCGAGGTCGCCCTCCAGCCCGGTGACCTGCTGCTGGAGGTCCAACTTCTCGGCCGCCAGGGCCTTGGTCCGGTCCTCGAGGAAACCGCTGATGTTGTCCTTGAGGGGTCCCGATCCCAGGACGATCCCCACCGCCAACGCGATGAAGACCGCCACGATCGAGACGACGTGGTAGCGGAAGTCGATCACGTCAGCACGTCCTCAGGGAGTCGATGGGCGCCGGCGCCCTCACAGCCGGGCTCACACCAGCCCGCGCAACCAGAACAGTGCGTCGTTCCACCAGGAGCCGAGCAGCTCGAGCATGCTCCGACCGGCCGTGGTGGATCCCAGGGCGACGAACAGGGCGAACAGACCGGACGCCACCAACAGAGCCACCTGAAGCGTCGAAACACGGTTGCGGTACAGGCGGCTCACGCCCTTCGCGTCGACCAGCTTCCCGCCGACCCGCAGCCGGGTGAGGAACGTGCTCGCCATACCCGATCGGCCCTTGTCGAGGAACTCCACCAGCGTGGCGTGGGTTCCCACCGCCACGATGAGGTCGGCGCCCTTGTCGTCTGCCAGCAGCATGGCGATGTCCTCGCTGGTGCCGGTGGCCGGGAACACCACGGCGGTCACCCCCAGAGCCTCCACTCGGGCCAGGCCTGGAGCCCTCCCGTCGCGGTAGGCATGCACGACGATCTCGGCTCCGGAGGTCAGCGCCGCGTCGGACACCGAGTCCATGTCACCGACGATGAGGTCCGGCCGGTAGCCGACCTCCATCAGCGCGTCGGCGCCGCCGTCCACGCCGATGAGGAGCGGCCGGTACTCCCGGATGTAGGGGCGCAAGGTCTGGATGTCCTGCTTGTAGTGGTAGCCGCGCACCACGATGAGCACGTGCCGACCCTCCACGGCGGTGCGGATGTCGGGTACCCCGATGCCGTCGATGAGCAGATCACGCTCGCGCTTCAGGTACTCCATGGTGTTGCTCGCGAACGCCTCGAGCTGGGCCGACAGACCTTCCCGGGCTTCGGCCATAGACACAGCCACGCTGTCAACGTCGAGCAGCTGCCCGGCAGCGACCACCGTGCCGTCCGGTCGCTGGAGCTTGTCCCCCTCCAGGACCGCGAGGTCACCCTCTCGGAGGTCGACCAGGACGTCGGGACCCACGTCGTCGAGGAGCGGAATGCCCGCAGACACCAGGATCTCCGGCCCCAGGTTGGGGTACCGGCCACTGCTGCTGCGCGAGGCGTTGACGACGGCGCACGGTCGGCAGGCAACCAGCGCCTCGGCACTGACGCGGTCGATGTCGAGGTGGTCGATCACCGCGACCTCGCCGGGGCGCAACCGCTTGGTCAGGTCCTTGGTGCGCCGGTCCAGCCGCACGACTCCACCGGTCCCGGCGATCCGCTGCCGAGACCGGGAGCGCAGCGCCGGCATTCGCACCGCCTCATCTTGCCAGAGGCGGGCGGGTCACGGTTCCACGACCGGCCGAGCTGCCTTGGCCGCCGCGGCCACCTCCATCAGCTCCTCGGCGTGTGCCCGGCCGAGTTCGGAGTCCGCCAGGCCGGCCAGCATGCGGGCCAGCTCCTGAGCCCGTCCAGAGTCGTCGAGCACGGTGACCCCGCTCCGGGTGACCAGCCCGTCGCTGGTTTTCGCCACGACGAGGTGGCGGTCGGCAAAGGCGGCGACCTGCGGAAGGTGGGTCACGACAAGCACCTGCGCGTCACGGGCCAGCCGGGCCAGCCGGCGTCCAACCTCCACCGCGGCGGTGCCACCCACCCCGGCATCGACCTCGTCGAAGACGAAGGTGGGGACCGGGTCGACGCCGGCAAGCGCCACCTCGAGGGCCAGCATCACGCGGGACAGCTCGCCACCGGACGCACCCTTGGCCAGTGCTCGTGGCTCGGAGTCGGGGTGCGGCTGCAGCAGCAGGTCGACCTCGTCGACGCCGGAGGCCCCGAACCTCACCAGGCGACCGTCCGGCAGCTCCAACCCGTCGTCGGCGGTGTGTTGGGTGACCACCCCGGTCACGACCGCATGCGGCATCGCCAGGGCCGCGAGCTCACCGGTGACGGCATCACCCAGGCGCGCGGCGGCAGCGGCTCGGCAGTCGGACAGCTCGGGGGCAAGCCGGGACAGGTCGTCCCGGAGCCTGACCACGACGTCGGCCAGCTCACCGAGTCGGTCGTCGCTGCCGGCGAGCCGCTCCATCCGCTGCTGGGCGTCCTTCGCCCACTGCCGGACGTCCGAGACGGTCGGCCCGTGCTTGCGGGTGAGGACCGCCAACTCGGCCCGGCGGTCGCCGACTGCGGCCAGTCGCCGTGGGTCGGTGTCCACCGACGCGGCGTAGGAGGCTAGGTCGCTCGCCAGCTCGGCGACGAGGACGCCGACCTCGGCGGCGCGGTCGGCCAGGGACGCGAGCGCCGGGTCGTGCTCCCGGGCCTGGTCCAGCTCGCGACGCGCCGACGCCACGTGGGTGGCGGCGTCCGGCCCGTCATCGGCCTGGAGGGCTTCGCGGGCCGACGCCGCTGCCCGCTGAAGATCGTCGCCGTGTACGAGCAGCGCTTCCTCGGCGACCAGTGCCACGTCCTCCCCGGACTGGGGGTCGGCGGCCGTGATCTCGGCGAGGTCGAACTGCAGGAGGTCCGCCTCCCGCCGACGCTCCCCCTCCGACTCGGTGAGCACGGACAGCTCGGCTTCGGCCTCCTGCCAGTCGCGGTAGGTCTGCAACCAGCTGTCGACCAGCTCCGGGCGACCGGCGAAGCGGTCGACCAGCTCACGCACGCGTGCCGGCCGCAGCAACCGCTGTTGGTCAGACTGGCCGTGGACCGCGACCAGGGACTCCGCGAGCTCGGCGAGCAGACCGACCGGGGCGCCGGTCCCTCCGACGTGGGCACGGGAGCGACCCTCGGCTGACACCGCCCGGGCGAGCACCAACGCGTCGTCGTCCAGCTGGCCACCCGCCTCGACCGCGCGGCGAGCCACCGACCCGGCAGGGTCGATCCGGACCCGCCCCTCGACAACTGCCCGCTCTGCGCCGGCGCGGACCTGGCCGCTGTCGGCGCGGTGGCCGAGGAGGAGACCCAGACCGTTGACCACCATCGTCTTGCCGGCTCCGGTCTCGCCCGTGACGACGGTCAGCCCCGGGTGGAGCTCAAGCGTGACGTCGTCGATCACGCCGAGGTTGCGGATGCGCAGCTCCTCGATCACCGGGCTACTCCTCGTCCGCCGGGCCACGCCAGCCGTGGACCGGTAGGGCGAACTTCGCCACCAGACGCTCGGTGAACGGCGTCATCCGCAGCCGCGCCAGCCGCACCGGGCGGTCGCTCCGCCGGACCGTCACGCGACACCCTGGCGGCAGGTCGACCGAGCGCCTCCCGTCGGCCCAGAGCACTCCTCGCGAGTTGGCCGGCAGCAGGTCGATGCCGATGACCGACGACGGCGCCACGACCAGCGGTCGCGCGAACAAGGCGTGCGCCGACAGGGGGACCAGGAGCAGCGCTTCCACGTCGGGCCAGACCACCGGACCTCCCGCCGAGAAGGCGTACGCAGTGGATCCGGTCGGGGTGGCGCAGACCACACCGTCACAGCCCCAGCGCGACAGCCGGCGGCCGTCCACCTCGACGCCTACCTCGAGCATCCGCGCCCGCTCGGCCTTCTCCACCGAGACCTCGTTCAGCGCCCAGCCGGTGTGGATCACCACGCCGTCCGACTCGACGACGGCCTCCACCGCGAGCCGCTCCTCCACCTGGTAGTCGCGAGACTCCACGTGGTCAGCCACCTGTGCCAGGTCCTGCTCCTCGGCCTCGGCAAGAAACCCGACCCGACCGAGGTTCACCCCCAGCAAGGGGATCGCAGCGTCGCGCGCAATCTCGGCGCCGCGCAGAATCGTCCCGTCACCGCCGAGGACCACGACCAGCTCAGCGTCCGCGGCGGCCTGGCCCGGGTCGGTGTGCCCGATGATGTGGGCCCCGGCGGCAGCGAGCTCGGCGGCTTCGTCCGCCGGGGCATGGACCTCGATCCCGGCCCGCTGGAGCCGGGCCACCAGGTGCACGGCACTGAGCGACGCGGCCGGTCGCCCGGTGTGCGTCACGAGCACCACCGTGCGCTTCGCGTCGGTCATTCCGGTCCCTCCGAGACGGCACGGTCGATGGCCCCCGGGTCGGGCGGCGGGGCACCTGCCTGCAGCCACAGGAAGTACTCCACGTTCCCAGACGGCCCGGGCAGCGGACTGGCGGTCACGCCACGGACGCCCAGTCCCAGCTCGGCCGCCCGCTCGGCGATCCTACGGACCGACTCCGCCCGCAGCGACGGGTCCTTCACCACCCCTCCTGGTCCGAGGCGGTCCCGGCCCACCTCGAACTGCGGCTTGACCATGAGGACGAAGTCGGCGTCCGGACGTGCCACCGATACCAGCGCGGGCAGCACCAGCCGCAGTGAGATGAAGGACAAGTCGGCAACGACCACCTCCACCGGGTCACCCACCAGCTCAGGCCCCAGTACGCGGACGTTGGTGCGGTCCAGTGTGGTGACCCGCGGGTCGGTGCGCAGCGACCACGCCAGCTGGCCGTAGCCGACGTCGACCGCCAGCACGCTGGCCGCCCCCTCGGCCAGCAGTACTTGGGTGAAGCCGCCGGTGCTGGCGCCAGCGTCCAAGCAGCGCCGGGCTGAGACCGTGAGTCCGGCCGGTCGAAACGCGGCCATCGCGCCGGCGAGCTTGTGACCGCCACGGGAGACGAAGTCGAAGCCGTCGTCGGTGTCGACGACGATGGGAGCGGCCGGGTCCACCTGCGTCGCCGACTTGGCGGCCGTCATGCCGGACACCCGGACCCGTCCGGACGAGACCAGCTCCTGTGCTTGGTCGCGCGACCGCGCAAGCCCGCGACGGACCAGCTCGGAATCGAGGCGACGTCGCGCCACCGGTCAGCCGCCGGGATGACCGGGCTCGCCCACCAGAGCCGCCTGGAGGCCCCGGTGCACCTTCTCGTAGACGGCTGCATGCTCGTCCACCGGGCGCCCGGCGAGCTGGTCCAGCTCCGCGAGCGCCTCGTCTACCCGGTCGTCCCCGGTCAGCACGACGCCGAGGTCGAGCTCGGGCTGGCGGGGGTCCGGCGCGGCCGACGGCGGTTCTGTGCCCTCCTGGTCGGTCATCGCGGCTGTCCGGTGGACTCCGGCGTCGAAGTACTGGCCGACTTCTTCGCGGGCTTCTTCTTCGCGGCCTTCGCCGCGGGCTTCTTCTTCGCCGTTGCCGCCGGGACGCCGGGCTCCACTGCCCGGACCCGCTCGGTCAGCCGTTCCACCGCGCGCTGCAGGCCGGCAACGTCGTCCCGGGTGGCCAGCCCGAGGCTGCCCACCGCGCGGTCGACCTCGGCTCGTACCAGACCGACGAGCAGCTCGCGGTTGGCCTTCGACGACGCGAGGATCTCGTCCGCGAGGGCGCTGACCTGGCCGAGCGCACCCGGGACCACCTGGTCCACACCGGAGCTCGACAGCAGCCCGCTGGCCGCGGCCATCGCTCGCTGCCGGGTGACGTCGCTCAGCCCGCTGGCAAGCTGCACGTAGTTGCGCATCGCATCGAGAACCACAGCACGTCCTTCGGGGGTCGCCGCACCGGACCTGATGACCCCACGCTACCCGGCAGTCAGACCGGAATCCCACACCGACCGGCAGCGCCGCACCAGGTCCTGCAGCACATCCGGCGCCCCCGACGCAGCGGCCGGATCGGCGACGGCGATCCATCGCCCGTCCACCAGCCCCGCCAGGTCGGCCGCCACGATCTCGGGCCGCTCGTCGGGAGGCGCCTGCGTCAACGCGTCGGCGTCGGTCACGCCGCTGAGCACCAGGGCGCTGGCCAGACCGGCGGCTCGCGCCCCGGCGATGTCGGTGTCCAACCGGTCGCCGACCACCAGCGCCCGGCGCCCGGCCAGCCGTGCCGCGGCGACCAGGAGTGCCGGGCCTGGCTTCCCAGCGACCAGAGGGCGGCAACCCGTCGCGTGCGCCACCGCGGCCACGAAAGTGCCGTTCCCGGGGGCGATCCCCCGGTCGGTGGGGAAGGTGAGGTCGACGTTCGCCGCGACCCAGACCGCACCGGCCGCCACCGCGTAGGCAGCCTCGGCCAGCAGCGCCCACCCGGTGTCCGGACCGAAGCCCTGCACGACCGCGGCGGGGTGGACACGGGCTGACGTCACGGGGACGAGTCCCCGGGCCACCACCTCCTGGCGCAGTCCTTCCCCGCCGACGACCAGCACCCGCGCTCCGTCGGGGACCGCACCGCGCACGAGGTCGGCAGCCACCTGGGCGGAGGTCACCACCTGGTCGGCGGCCGCATCGATGCCGAGCTCGACCAGGTGTCGAGCCACCTGGTCCGGCGTCCGGGAGGCGTTGTTCGTCGCGTAGGCGACCCCGATCCCGCGGGCTGCGGCCCGCCGGATCGCGGCCACCGAGCCGGGCACCGCCAGCGGACCGCGGTACACCACGCCGTCCAGGTCCAGCACGAGCCCGTCGGCTCCCCCGGGCAGTCGTGGCGATCCCCCGACTTCCGCAGCCGGTGCCGCGCCGGGCGCGCGGTTGCGGTCGCGGTCGGTCGGCACCCGCCCAGTGTCCACCTCCCGTGCCGGCGGTGCGGCGGCTAGGCCACGTCGCGCCCACCCTCCGGCGCGCGCCGGCCCTGGCGAACGTCCACCACGTACCAGCTGCGCGGCCCCCCCGGCCCCCGCCAGAACCGGCGGTGCAGCCGGCCGACCACGGCTACCCGGTCGCCCTCCGACCAGCCAGCGGCCCGACGGCGCAGGGCCGCCGACCAGACCGAGCAGTCGATGGTGTCCACCGAGGGCGGCCGGCGGTCCCCTCGACCCCGGGGCACGACGAGCCGGAAGGAGACGACTTCGTCACCGCTCGGCAACGTCGTGACGGTGGGCGCTGCGCCCACCTTTCCCACCAGCCGCACTTCGTTGACCGGGTGCCGCCCGGCAGGTGCCGGCGGAGCCGCCCTGGTGGGTGCAGCCATGAGTCCTCCGTTCGCCTCGGCGCCCCCATGGGCGGCCACCGCCTACCCTCATGACTGGCCCGCCCCCGCGGTGGCGCCGCCCGGGATCTGGGGACACGAGTGACCAGGAGGTGGACTGTGGACGGTCCGGTCGACCTGGGGCACCAGACGTTCGGTATCGACACTCAGATGTCGGGGTACGACGGCATCACCGCCGGCTATCTGGTGCGCACCTCCCGGCCGTGCCTGGTCGAGACGGGTACCGCGGCCTCGGCGGCGCGGGTGACGGCCGAGCTCGCCGCGCTGGGCATCGGGCCGACCGACCTGGCGACCATTGTCGTGACGCACATCCACCTCGACCACGCCGGCGGTGTGGGCGACCTCGCGGCCGCGTTCCCTACGGCGCAGGTCGTGGTCCACGAGGCGGGAGCGTCGCACCTCGCCGACCCCGAGCGCCTGATGCGGAGCGCCCGCCGGGTGTTCGGCGACGACGTCGTCGACACCGTCCTGGGCGTGCTCCGTCCTACCGCTGCCGACCGCATCCAGGTGCTCGGCGACGTCGGGTCGATTGACCTGGGTGACGGGCGCACCCTCCGCAGCTATCACGCCCCAGGCCACGCCCGGCACCACGTCGGCCTCCTCGACTCCGACACCGGCGACCTCTACGTCGGCGACGCCGCCGGCATCTACGTCCCGGAGACCGCCGACGTGCGTCCGGCCACCCCGCCCCCGGACTTCGACCTCGAGCTGGCGTGCCGGTCGCTGGACCGCTTCCGCGACCTCGAGCCCACTCGACTGCTGTTCAGCCACTTCGGGCCGGTGTCCGACGTGGCGGCAACCCTGGACCGGTCCGAGGAGGAGCTGCGGCTCTGGGTCGAGCTGGTCGCCGAGGCACGCGGTGACGGCCTCGACCTCGACCACGCCGTGGCCCGGGTCGTGGAGCGGACCCGCGACCGGTATGCCGCCTTCTTCGCCCGCCCGGACCGGTCCGAGGCGTTCGAGGCACTCAGCCCCACCTCGTCGAACGTGGCCGGAATCCTGCGCTACCTCGACCACCTCGAGAGTTCGGTGGAGTAGGGTTTCCCTACCGAATTAGCAGGCAATGCGCTCACAGGTCAGGGAGTGGTACCCAGATGGAGCTCGACATCGGCATCACCTCACTGAACCTGGGCCTGGTGCTGGCCGGTCTCATCGTCGGCTTCGTGGTCGGCCTCACCGGAATGGGTGGCGGCGCGCTGATGACGCCGATCCTCATCCTGTTCTTCAACATCGACCCGTTGGCCGCAGTGAGCAGCGACCTCGTGGTCTCGCTGCTGATGAAACCGGTGGGGGCAGCGGTGCACATTCGGCGCCGCACGGTGAACTACAGCCTGGTGCGCTGGCTGATGATCGGTTCGGTGCCTGCGGCGTTCGCGGGCGTGCTGATCCTCAAGGCTCTGGGCAACGACGAGAACGTCCAGAACGCCGTCAAGCTGGCGCTGGGCGTGGCGCTGCTGCTGTCCGTGGGCACGATGCTGGTCAAGGCGATGATCTCGCTCCGCCAGTACTACCGGGACCGAGACCTCGGGATCCTCGGCACGAGCGGGAACACGCTGTTCGGCATCACGGTGCGGCCGCTCCCGACGCTGATCATCGGGGTCGTCGGCGGTGTCGTCGTCGGCATGACCTCCGTCGGCTCCGGGTCGCTGATCATCGTCGGACTCCTGCTGCTCTACCCGACACTGAAGGCCGGCGACCTGGTCGGGACCGACTTGGTCCAGGCGGTCCCCCTGGTCGGCGCTGCCGCGCTGGGCCACATCCTCTTCGGGGACTTCCAGGCCGGTACCACCGCGTCCCTGCTCGTAGGCGCCATCCCCGGTGTCTATCTCGGCGCGCGGGTGTCCTCCCGCGGACAGGGCGGGATCATCCGGCGGGCGCTGGTGCTCGTCCTGCTGGCCAGCGGTCTCAAGCTCGTTGGGGCCAGCGAGGTTCAGGTGGTCGCGGCCTTGGCCGCGTTCCTGCTGCTGGGGCCTGGCCTGTGGGCGCTGGTGCGCAACACCGAGGGACTGCGGCGCCGCCCCCACGCGGTCGAAGGGGTGCCATGGTGGCGGCTCGTGTGGGCCGCCGGAACCGGCGTACCCCCTCGCTACCAGCGTCGCGGCCGACCCGTACCACTCGAGCCGGCGGCCGACGAGTGGGACAGCCAGCGATCGGCGGCTGACCCTCTCTAGGCCTCTGGGCCGGCGGTGGCGGCCGAGTCCTCGTCGTCTTCGTGGTCGACCTCCTCGGCAAACGCCACACCGTCGAGGGTCAGCAGTCGCTCAGCGGCGTCGGTGATCAGGCCAGTGTCCTGTGCGGCCACCTGGGCGAGCCACTCGCGGGCGTCGTCCTCCCGACCAGCGGCCAGCAGCGCGTCGGCGTAGGCGTAGCGCGCCCGCACCAGCGCCTCGCTGCTGCCGGACCCGCGCAGCCCAGGGGTCTGCGACAGCAGCAACAACGCCGCGTCCAGCTGTCCCAGATCACGCCGAGCACCCGCGGTGACCAGCCGCAGCTCGACCTTCCCGGTCGGGTCAAGCCGAGCGGCCGGCGAGGAAGCGGCCAGCTCCAGGGCCCGTTCCGGGCGTCCCAGGGCGCGCTCGCAGTCCGCCATCAGCGGGACGTGCCGGTCGTCTCCGGCCATCCGGCGGTAGGCCCGGAGCTCGGCCAACGCCTCGGCCCACTCGCCGGCGCGGTACGCCGCGAGGCCGGTCGCCTCCCGCACGACCGGGACCCGGCTCGCCAGGCGGCGTGCCTCCAGCGCATGCTGGCGGGCCGCGGTCGGGTCGTCGTCCAGCAGCAGCCCGGCCGCCACCAGGTGCGCGCCCACCCGCTCGGCCAGCTCCTTCGGCAGGCCACGCAGCTCGCGTCGACTGTCCGGGTCGAGGCCGTACCAGTCGACACCGTCCGGTATCGGCGGGCCGGTCGGCCGGCGCGGCGGCGGCGTCGTCGCGGGCCGACGGGGTCGGTCGGTCATCGGGGGTGAGCTCCTCGCTGCGGGTGGCCAGAGCGGTCCGGCGTGACCGGCCAGACATGCGACGAGGGCCGCCCCTGGGGGCGACCCTCGTCAAAGAATGTCCGGCGGCGTCCTACTCTCCCACGCAGTCTCCCACGCAGTACCATCGGCGCTGAAGGGCTTAGCTTCCGGGTTCGGAATGTCACCGGGCGTTTCCCCTTCGCCATGGCCGCCGAAACTCTATGGAGTTGATGGTCGGTTCCCGACCGTCACTCGGGAACCGCACAGTGGACGCGAATATCTTCACCCCTCCCCAAGGGGAGGAGAGTATGTGGGCAAGCCCTCGGCCTATTAGTACCGGTCGGCTACATGCGTTGCCGCACTTACACCTCCGGCCTATCAACCCAGTCATCTTCTGGGGGCCTTACCAGGTTGACCCTGTGGGAAACCTCATCTTGAAGCGAGCTTCCCGCTTAGATGCTTTCAGCGGTTATCTCTTCCGAACGTGGCTAACCAGCCGTGCCCTTGGCAGGACAACTGGCACACTAGAGGTTCGTCCGTCCCGGTCCTCTCGTACTAGGGACAGCCCTTCTCAAGTTTCCTGCGCGCGCGGCGGATAGGGACCGAACTGTCTCACGACGTTCTAAACCCAGCTCGCGTACCGCTTTAATGGGCGAACAGCCCAACCCTTGGGACCTACTCCAGCCCCAGGATGCGACGAGCCGACATCGAGGTGCCAAACCATCCCGTCGATATGGACTCTTGGGGAAGATCAGCCTGTTATCCCCGGGGTACCTTTTATCCGTTGAGCGACGGCGCTTCCACATGCCACCGCCGGATCACTAGTTCCGACTTTCGTCCCTGCTCGACTTGTCAGTCTCACAGTCAAGCTCCCTTGTGCACTTGCACTCGACACCTGATTGCCAACCAGGCTGAGGGAACCTTTGAGCGCCTCCGTTACTCTTTTGGAGGCAACCGCCCCAGTTAAACTACCCACCAGGCACTGTCCCTGATCCGGATCACGGACCTAGGTTAGATATCCAGAACGACCAGAGTGGTATTTCAACGTTGACTCCACTCGAACTGGCGTCCGAGTTTCACAGTCTCCCACCTATCCTACACAAGCCGTACCGAACACCAATACCAAGCTGTAGTAAAGGTCCCGGGGTCTTTCCGTCCTGCCGCGCGTAACGAGCATCTTCACTCGTAGTGCAATTTCACCGGGTCCGCGGTGGAGACAGCGGAGAAGTCGTTACGCCATTCGTGCAGGTCGGAACTTACCCGACAAGGAATTTCGCTACCTTAGGATGGTTATAGTTACCACCGCCGTTTACTGGCGCTTAAGTTCTGAGCTTCGCGCACCCGAAGGTGCACTAACCCGTCCCCTTAACGTTCCAGCACCGGGCAGGCGTCAGTCCGTATACATCGTTTTGCAACTTCGCACGGACCTGTGTTTTTAGTAAACAGTCGCTTCTCCCTGGTCTCTGCGGCCGAAGGATGCTTCGGGGGCAAGCCCCTGAACACTCCTCGGCCCCCCTTCTCCCAAAGTTACGGGGGGAATTTGCCGAGTTCCTTCACCACGGTTCGCCCGATCGCCTTGGTATTCTCTACCTGACCACCTGAGTCGGTTTGGGGTACGGGCCGCAACAGAACTCGCTAGAGGCTTTTCTTGGCAGCATAGGATTGCCCACTTAGGCTTAATCGCCATCGGCGTCAGATCTCAGGGTATGTGAGGCGCGGATTTGCCTACGCCTCCCCCTACATCCTTACCCCGGGACTACCATCGCCCGGGATGGGCTACCTTCCTGCGTCACCCCATCGCTTGCCTACTACCGGTTCGGTTCGCGCGATCCACCGCCTTGGACCGAAGTCCGCCGCAGCTTCTTGCGCTTAGCATCACCGGGCTCGGCATGGTCGTGCTGTTGCGGGTACGGGAATATCAACCCGTTGTCCATCGACTACGCCTGTCGGCCTCGCCTTAGGTCCCGACTTACCCAGGGCAGATTAGCTTGACCCTGGAACCCTTGGTCATCCGGCGGAGGGGTTTCTCGCCCCTCATTCGCTACTCATGCCTGCATTCTCACTCGTGTGGCGTCCACGGCTGGATCACTCCGCCGCTTCACTCGCCACACGACGCTCCCCTACCCATCCACGCACCTGGACCCTTGCGGGCCTGGTAATCAGCGTGAATGCCACGGCTTCGGCGGTATACTTGAGCCCCGCTACATTGTCGGCGCGGAATCACTTGACCAGTGAGCTATTACGCACTCTTTCAAGGGTGGCTGCTTCTAAGCCAACCTCCTGGTTGTCACTGCAACTCCACATCCTTTCCCACTTAGCATACGCTTAGGGGCCTTAGCCGGTGGTCTGGGTTGTTTCCCTCTCGACTACGGAGCTTATCCCCCGCAGTCTCACTGCCACGCTCTCACTTACCGGCATTCGGAGTTTGGCTGATTTCAGTAAGCTGTTGGGCCCCTTAGACCATCCAGTGCTCTACCTCCGGCAAGAAACACGTGACGCTGCACCTAAATGCATTTCGGGGAGAACCAGCTATCACGGAGTTTGATTGGCCTTTCACCCCTATCCACAGGTCATCCCCCAGGTTTTCAACCCTGGTGGGTTCGGTCCTCCACGCGGTCTTACCCGCGCTTCAACCTGCCCATGGATAGATCACTCCGCTTCGGGTCTAGAGCATGCGACTCATTCGCCCTATTCGGACTCGCTTTCGCTACGGCTTCCCCTCACGGGTTAACCTCGCCACACACCACTAACTCGCAGGCTCATTCTTCAAAAGGCACGCGGTCACGACCATCGGCAAGCCGATGGCGACGCTCCCACGGTTTGTAAGCACACGGTTTCAGGTACTATTTCACTCCCCTCCCGGGGTACTTTTCACCTTTCCCTCACGGTACTTGTCCGCTATCGGTCACCAGGTAGTATTTAGGCTTAGCGGGTGGTCCCGCCAGATTCACACGAGATTTCTCGGGCCCCGTGCT
>CAWKCE010000004.1:0-470000 GCA_963848085.1 uncultured Actinomycetota bacterium | reverse complement strand
CTGCCGGACGCGACGAGTCGCGGCCGGTCTGCGATGCGCACGGGGTAAATCGCTTGGCATCGATAGTTTGACACGCTGTTGAGTTCTCAAGGTTCGGACGCGCACCGAGACGGACCGTTTCCGGCCGTTTTCGGGGCAACCTTCGGAATGCTACCAGTGACACCCCCCGCATCCAAACCGGAGATCCGGCCTTCGCGAGGGGCTCCCGGGACCGTCCGCCAGGTGCCGGCGTCCGTTCCTCCCTGGGGAGCAGAGTGAATCTAGGCAGCCCACCGCAGCCGCGTCAAGTCCGGCTCGACCATGCCCCTGCTGGCGGTGTGGCACGCCGTCGGCCGCGCGAAGAAAACCCTTGCCACGCCAGGGATCTCGGCCTTGACGGCTGGGACGGACCGGTCAGCCGACCTCGACGCCACCGACGGTCCGACGCCCGCGCCGCAGCACCAGGAAGCGGCCGTGCAGCAGGTCGGACGTCGCCGGCGGAATGTCGCCGTCCGCGACCCGCTCGTTGTTGAGGTACGCGCCGCCGTCGGCGACCGCCCGCCGGGCCGCGGACTTGCTGGCGACCAGGCCCGTTGCGACCAACAGGTCCACCACTGGCGGCAGCGGGCCCGGCGGAAGGCTCACGTGCGGAACCTCATGCAGCGCTGCTGCCAGCGTCACGGCCGGCACGGACGCCAGGTCACCCTGGCCGAACAGAGCGCGACCAGCTGCCTCGACGCGACCGGCCTCCTCCGCGCCGTGAACCAGCGAGGTGAGGTCACGCGCCAGCACCCGCTGTCCCTCCCGTGCCTGCGGCCGCTCCGCGGTCGCCTCCTCCAGCTCGCCGATCTCGTCCTGCGTGCGGAACGTGAACGTCCGGAGCAGGGCCGGGACCAGGTCGTCCTCCACGTTCAGCCAGTACTGGAAGAACGCGTACGGCGACGTGAGGTCCGGGTCGAGCCACACGGTCCCCTCCTCCGTCTTGCCGAACTTGGTGCCGTCGGTCTTGGTGAGCAGAGGCGTGGTGAGGGCGTGCACCGCGGCGGACTCGACGCGTCGGATCAGGTCCACGCCGGCGGTGATGTTGCCCCATTGGTCCGTACCGCCGAACTGCAGCGTGCAGCCGTGCCGACGGTAGAGCTCGAGGTAGTCGTGGGACTGCAGCAGCACGTAGCTGAACTCGGTGAAGCTGATCCCGCCGGCAGCAAGTCGGGCCGCGACCGCCTCCCGGTCAAGCATGCGGTTCACCGGAAAGTGCTTGCCCACGTCCCGCAGGAAGTCGAGCGTCGACATCGACGCGGTCCAGTCGTAGTTGTTCACCATGACTGCGCCAGCCGCACTGTCCTCGAAGTCCAGGAACCGCGCCAGCTGGGAGCGGATCCGCTCGCTCCACTGCGCGACGACGTCGGCGTCGTTCAGCTGCCGCTCCCCGGTGAGCTTGGGGTCACCGATCAGTCCGGTCGCGCCTCCGACCAGGGCCAAGGGCCGGTGCCCGGCGAGCTGGAACCGACGCAGGGTGACCGCCTGCAGCAGGGATCCGATGTGCAGGCTGGGCGCGGTCGGGTCGAAGCCGCAGTACAGGGTGCGGGGCTGCTCGCGCAGGTGGTCCGCCAGTGCGCCCAGGTCGGTGCTCTGCTGGATCAGTCCGCGCCAGGTCAGTTCCTCGATGATGTCGGTCGCCACGCAGGCATCCTCCCGTATCGGCCGCGAGGCTGGCCTGGTGCCCCGCCCTAGTCCGGGCGGCGGCCCGGCCGGTAGCGGCTGACCGTCGGGTCGTCGACCACCCAGTACCGCCACGGCGTCGCCGCGCCTTCCCCGGACACTCCGACACGTCGCCCGACTGCCACCGTCGGACGATCTCGGCTGCCCCCGTCGAACACGCGGAGGTCGGAGCCTCGGGCACAGCCGTCGACACCGTCGGAGGTGCCGTCGACACCGAGCGCGACCGCCAGCCGGCCTGGCCCCTGGGCCAGGTCGACCACCCCGCGCGCGGCCGGCCGTCGGGCACGGGCCACCTCCTCACCCTCGACCACCCGACCGGCCCGGAGCAGCACCGCACTTGCCTGCCCGCGCGGACCACAGACCAGGTTGAGGCACCAGTGCATGCCGTAGGTGAAGTACACGTAGAAGGTGCCAGGCTCGGCGAACATCGCCTCGTTGCGAGCAGTGCGACCCCGGTACGCGTGCGACGCCGGGTCCTCACCCTCACCGGCATACGCCTCGACCTCGGACAGCTGCAGCGCCACCACGCCGTCGTCGCTGCGGTGGCTGACCACCCGACCGAGCAGGTCGGGGGCCACGACGTGCGCCGGTCGGTCGAAGAAGGACCGCGGCAGCCACCGGCCCCACCGCCGACTCACGGTGTCCGGCGGGCCCATTCGCTGCCGGACGCAACGGTGGACCGCAGCGCGCTCAGCTGCTCCTGGACCCGCACCGGCGCGGTCCCGCCGTGAGCGGACCGCGCGGCCAGGGCACCCTCGACGCTGAGCACCGTCCGGACGTCAGGAGTCAGGGCCGGGGAGACCTCGACCAGGTCGGCGTCGGACAGCTCCCACAGCTCGACACCGTGCTCCTCGCAACGTCGGACGCAGGCGCCTGCGATCTCGTGGGCGTCTCGGAACGGGACGCCCTGCCGCACGAGCCACTCGGCGACGTCGGTGGCGAGCGCATGCCCCTCCGGAGCGGCAGCGGCCATCCGTGCGGTGTCGAAGCGCAGGGTGGCGACCATGCCGCTGACGGCCGGGAGCAGGACCAACAGGGTGTCCACCCCGTCGAACACCGGCTCCTTGTCCTCCTGAAGGTCCCGGTTGTAGGCGAACGGCAGCCCCTTCAGCACCGTGAGCAGCGCCGTGAGGTCGCCGATCAGCCGGCCCGACTTCCCTCGGGCCAGCTCGGCCACATCGGGGTTCTTCTTCTGCGGCATGATCGACGAGCCGGTCGCGAAGGCGTCGTCCAGCTGGGCCCAGCCGAACTCCCGCGACGTCCACAGGACGACTTCCTCCCCCAGCCGAGACAGGTGGACGCCGACCAGCGCCGCCACGAAGCAGAACTCCACGGCGAAGTCGCGGTCGCTGACCGCGTCGATCGAGTTTGCGCAGGCGGCGTCGAAGCCGAGCTCCGAGGCGGTGGCCACCGGGTCCAGCGGCAGCGACGAGCCGGCCAGCGCGCCGGAACCCAGCGGGGAGCGCGCGGCCCTTCGGTCCCAGTCGCGCATCCGGTCGACGTCGCGGCCGAGAGCGTGGACATGCTTGAGCAGCTCGTGGGCGAACGACACTGGCTGTGCGCGCTGCAGGTGGGTGAACCCAGGCGCGACGGTGTCGACGTGCTGCCGGGCCTGTCCGATCAGCGCCTCCTGCAGCTCGGCGACCGCCCCCGCCACCTGCCGGACGTGGTCACGCAGGTACAGCCGCAGGTCCGTGGCCACCTGGTCGTTGCGGCTCCGGCCGGCCCGGAGCTTTCCGCCGAGCCCCCCGAGCCGCTCCACCAGCCCGCGCTCCAGTGCGGTGTGCACGTCTTCGTCGGCCACAGTGGGCTGGAACCGCCCGGCCAAGACGTCTGCCTCGAGGTCGTCGAGCGCGGCCACCATGAGTCGGAGCTCGTCGTCGTCGAGCAGCCCCGCTCGGTGCAGCACGCGGGCATGGGCCCGCGACGACCGCAGGTCGTACGGCGCCAGCCGCCAGTCGAAGTGCACCGAGACGCTCAGCCGCTGCAGGGCCTCGGCCGGTCCGCCGGAGAAGCGGCCGCCCCACAGACGGTGTGTGTCGGCAGGGGTGTCACTCATCGATGATCTCTTCCGATCGTTGGTCACGCGTGGCGGCGATCCGGCTCGGCAGACCCCACAGCTGGACGAACCCCTTGGACAGCGTCTGGTCGAACGTGTCCCCGCTGTCGTAGGTGGCCAGGCTGTAGTCGTACAGGCTCTCCGGGCTGCGCCGGCCGGTCACCACCGCCCGACCGGCGTGGAGCACCATCCGGATCTGGCCAGACACGTGCTCCTGCGACTTCTGGATGTAGGCGTCGAGGGACCGCTTGAGCGGCGAGAACCACAATCCGTCGTACACCAGCTCCCCCCACCGCTGGTCGACGGTGCGCTTGAAGCGAGCAAGGTCGCGCTCCATCGTGACGTTCTCCAGCTCCATGTGGGCCCCGATGAGGGCGATGGCACCCGGAGCCTCGTAGATCTCCCGGCTCTTGATGCCCACCAGGCGGTCCTCGACCATGTCGATGCGGCCCACCCCCTGCGCGCCGGCCCGCCGATTCAGCACCTGAATCGCCTCGAGCATCGTCACCTTCTCGTCGTCGATCGCGACCGGTACTCCGTGCTCGAAGGTGAGAACCAGCTCGTCCGGCTCGCGGGGAAGCGCCGGGTCATCGGTGTAGTCGTAGACATCGTCGATCGGCCCGTTCCAGATGTCTTCGAGGAACCCGGTCTCGCAGGCCCGGCCCCAGACGTTCTGGTCGATCGAGTACGGCGACTTCTTCGACACGTCAATCGGGAGCGACTTCGCCTCAGCGAACTCGATCGCCTTGTCACGCGTCATCCCGGAGTCGCGGACCGGCGCCAGGACCGCGAGCTCGGGGGCCAGCGCGCCGATGCCGACCTCGAACCGGACCTGGTCGTTGCCCTTGCCGGTGCAGCCGTGTGCCACCGTCTTCGCGCCGTACTCGCGGGCAGCCCACACCAGGTGCTTGACGATGACCGGGCGGGACAGCGCGGACACCAGAGGGTACTGGTCCATGTACAACGCGTTCGCCTGCATGGCGGGCAGGCAGAAGTCATCTGCAAACTCGTCCTTCAGGTCCAGGACCACCGACTCCGCGGCCCCGCAGGTGAGCGCACGCTCCCGGATGACGTCCATGTCCTCACCGCCTTGCCCGACGTCGGCGGCGACAGCGATAACCTCCGCCCCGGTCTCTTTGGCGATCCAGCCGATGGCCACCGAGGTGTCAAGACCCCCGGAATAGGCAAGCACGATGCGGTCCTTCACAGTCGTTCTCCTCGATCGCCGCGCGACGCACGTGCGTGCTCCGCGAGTTCCAACAGGGTGGAGGCAACGGCTTCGCCGCCGCCGGGCTCACTGGTGACAAGAAGCACGGTGTCGTCACCGGCGATGGTGCCGATCACCGATCGCAGCACACTGTGGTCGACGGCCGACGCCAGGAAGTGCGCACCCCCAGGGGGCGTGCGCAGCACCACGAGGTTCGCCGACGACTCCGCGCTCACGAGCAGCTCCCCCAGCCGCTTGCTGAGGCGGTCGAACGCGGTGGTCTCGTCCGATCCGGGACGGGGCGTGCTGTCGCCCCCCTCGGCGGGTACGGCGTACAGGAGGGTTCCCTCGCCGCCCCGGACACGCACCGCCCCCAGCTCGTCGAGGTCGCGCGACAACGTGGCCTGTGTCACCGTCACCCCGTCGTTCGCGAGCAGCTCGACCAGCTGGTGCTGGGAGTGCACGGCGTGCTGACCGAGCAGGGCGACGATGCGCTGGTGCCGCGCCGTCTTGGTCCGGGCCACGGTCACGGTCGACCTCCGCTGAGGGCTCCTGCGACGACCTGGGTGCCGATGCCCTCGTCGGTGAACACCTCGAGGAGCAGTGCGTGCGCGGTCCGCCCGTCGAGGACGTGGGCCTGCGGCACTCCACCCTCGACGGCCCGAAGACACGCCTCCATCTTGGGGATCATCCCGGTGGCCAGCGAGGGCAGGAGGTCCCGGAGGGCCGCCACCGAGATCTCACTCGCGACCTCGTCGGTGTCCGGCCAGTTGACATGCAGCCCGGCCACGTCGGTGAGGATCACCAGCTTCCGCGCCCGCAGGGCCACCGCGAGCGCCGCGGCGGCGGTGTCGGCGTTCACGTTGTACGTCTGGTCGTCGGCTCCCCGGGCGACACTCGACACCACCGGGACCAGGCCGTCGTCCAGCACCGTCGTGACGAACGTCGGGTCGACGTCGCTGATGTCGCCGACCTGGCCGACGTCCACCTGCGCACCGTCGACGACTGCCGACCGCCGCTCCGCGGTGAACAGGTGGGCATCCTCACCGGACAGGCCCACCGCCAGGGGGCCGTGCTGGTTGATCAGCCCCACCACCTCCCGCTGCACCTGCCCGGTGAGGACCATCCGCACCACATCGATCGCCTCTGGCGAGGTGACGCGCAGGCCCCCGCGGAATGTGCTCGGTACGCCCAGCCGGTCGAGCATCGTGGTGATCTGCGGACCTCCGCCATGGACCACGACCGGCCGAAGGCCCACCCGACGCAAGAACACCACGTCCTCGGCGAACGCCCGTCGCAGGTCGTCGTCGACCATCGCGTTGCCGCCGTACTTCACCACCACCGTCGCGCCAACGAACTCCTCGAGCCACGGCAGGGCCTCCACGAGAACCGCGGCCTTGTCCATCGCCGAGGCGTGTGCCCGCGTCATGACGAGTACGCCGAGTTCTCGTGGACGTACGCCGCCGTGAGGTCGTTGGTCCACACGGTCGCGGCGGCGCCACCGGCGCCCAGGTCGACGGTCACCTGGACCTCGCGGCCGGACAGGTCGACCAGGCCTCGATCTGCCGCAGCCGCGCCCTGCCGGGCCAGCCAGACGCCGTTGATCGCCACCCCGAGCTGCGCCGGGTCGAATGCCGCGGCAGTCGTCCCGACCGCCGCCAGCACCCGCCCCCAGTTGGGGTCCTCACCGTGGATGGCGCACTTGAACAGGCTGCTGCGCGCCACCGACCGCGCCACAGCGACCGCGTCGTCGGTGCTGACGGCGCCCAGGACCTCGATGCGGATGTCCTTGCTGGCACCCTCCGCATCGGCCACGAGCTGCCGGGACAACGACGCGCAGACCTCATGCAGTGACTCCCGGAACTCGTCACGGCCGGGGGTGGTTCCGGACGCACCGCTGGCCAGCAGCAGCACCGTGTCGTTCGTGGACATGCACCCGTCGGAGTCCACCCGGTCGAACGTCGTGACGGTGACCTCGCGCAGGACGTGGTCGAGCCCGGCAGCCGGCACGTCCGCGTCCGTGGTGATCACGACGAGCATCGTGGCCAGCCCTGGGGCGAGCATGCCCGCCCCCTTCGCCATGCCGCCGACGCTCCACCCGCTCCCGAGGGCGAACGCCGTCTTGGCGACGGTGTCGGTGGTCAGGATCGCTTCAGCGGCGGCAGCGGCACCGTCAACAGACAGGCTGTCGGTCGCCTCGTCCAGCCCGGCGAGCACCCGGTCCACCGGCAGGCGCTCACCGATCAGGCCCGTGGAGCAGACCGCGACCTCGGAGGCGGGCATCGCCAGCAGCCGGCCAGCGTGCTCCGCGGTCCGGACCGTGTCGAGATAGCCCTCCCGCCCGGTGCAGGCGTTGGCTCCTCCGGAGTTGAGGACCACCGCACCAACCACGCCGTCAGCGACGGCTGCCCGCGTCCACACCACTGGTGCCGCCACGACCCGGTTCCGGGTGAAGACCGCCGCTGCGGCCCGTCCGGGTCCGTCGTTCAGCACGACCGCGAGGTCGCGACGCCCGCCGTCCTTCAGCCCAGCGGCGACCCCGGCGGCCCGAAAACCGGCCGGCGCGGTGACGGTCACGGAGCCACTCCGAGATCGGTGAGCCCGGCCGTCTCGGCTAGCCCCAGCACGAGGTTGGCGTTCTGGATCGCCTGACCCGCCGCGCCCTTCCCCAGGTTGTCGATGGCGACCACCACGACGACGCGCCCGGCATGCTGGTCCGCGGCCACCTGGAGATGCGCGGCGTTGCTACCGGCGACGTCCGCCGTGCGGGGCCACCGCCCCTCCGGCAGCACGTGGACGAACGGCTCGTGGGCGTAGGCCGCGTGGAGCGCCTCTCGCAGGGCTTCGATGCCGACTCCGGCGGCGAGTCTGGCGGTGACTGTCGCCAGGATGCCGCGCGGCATGGGCGCCAGCACCGGGGTGAACGACACCGTCACCGCGTCACCGGCCGCCGCCGTCAACGTCTGCTCCATCTCCGGCGTGTGCTGGTGGACCCCGCCCACCTTGTACGCGGACACCGAGCCCATCACCTCGCTGGCGAGCAGGGACAGGTAGGGACTCCGGCCAGCCCCGGACGTCCCGGACGCGGCCACCACGACGACGTCCGCCGGCTCGACCAGTCCCGCCGCCAGCAGGGGAGCAGCGCCGAGCGCGACCGCGGTCGGAAAGCAGCCCGGGTTGGCGACTCGCCGGGCTGCCGCCACCTGTGACCGATGATCGCCCAGCTCGGGGAGCCCGTACACCCAGGTACCGGCGTGCCCGGACCCGTAGTACGTCTCCCAGGCCCCGGGGTCGGCCAGCCGGTGGTCCGCCCCGAGGTCGACGACCGGCTGGCCAGCCGGCAGGTGCGCGACGAGGGCACCGGACTCGCCAGGGGGCAGCGCCAGGAAGACCACGTCCGCCGTGGCCAGCGCGCTGGGCTCGGTGGGCACCAGAACCTGGTCGGCAATCGGGGTGAGCGCGGGGTGGACGTCCCCGACGGTTCGCCCCGCCTGCTGGCCGGCGGCCAGGACGGTCGGGCGCAGGTGCGGATGGCCCAGGAGCAGCCGCAGCAGCTCCCCTCCGGCGTAGCCGGACGCTCCCGCCACCGCCGCCGACATGGTCACCCCGGAACCATATACGGTCCACGGCATACTCATGCAAAGTCCAGGCTAGCTCCCGCGCAGCACCGCACCCACCCGGCGCTGCGCCTCCGCCACCGCCGCATCGCGCGCGGCGGAGACCTCGTCGACCGTCAGCGTCCGGTCGTCGGCTCGGAACCTCAGGTTGAACGCCAGCGAACGCTGGCCCGGCCCGACCTGGTCACCGGCGTAGACGTCGAACAACCGGACCTGCTCGAGCAGCTCGCCCGCCCCGTCCCGCAGGGCTGCGGCGAGCTCTCCCGCCGACACAGTGTCCGCAACGACCAGGGCAACGTCTTCCTTGGCGACCGGAAAGGTGCGGATGTCGGGTCCGGGGGCGACGAGCCTGGCGTGCCGGGCCAGCACGTCGAGGTCCAGCTCCATCGCCACCGTCCGTGCCGGCAGGCCGAGCTCTCCCAGCACGCGGGGGTGGAGCTCACCCGCGTGTCCGACGACGAGGTCGCCGACCAGGAGGGCCGCGCACCGGCCCGGGTGCCAGGGCGGGTGCCGGTCAGCGCGGAGCTCGATCTCGACGCGGACCGCCGCGGCGACCGTTCGTGCCGCCTCGGCGGCGTCGGCCCAGGTGGCCTCGCGCCCCTCTCCCCACCAGCCGGCCAGCTCCCGGTTCCCCGTCATCGCGACCGCGAGCTGGCGCGGCTGGCCCGGGAGAAGGGCGTCGAGTGCGGCGGTCTCTTCCGACGACGGTCGGCTCTGGACACCAGGTCGGACCACCTGCACGGCGGCGTCGGGACCGGGCCGGAACACCAGGCCGACCTCGAAGACCGCGATGTCCTCGTGGCCGCGAGAGACGTTGCGTCGCACCGCGGACAGCAGGCCGGGCAACAGGGAGGTCCGCAGCTCCGGCTCCTCCTCGGAGATGGGGTTCGCCAGGCGGAGCGCCCGACGGCGCAGATCGTCGCCGGCCAGGCCGAACGCGTCGTGGACGGTCGGCGACACGAACGGGTAGGACAGAACCTCGGTGAATCCGGCGCCGGCCAGCACCTGGCCGACGCGGCGGACGAGACGCTGCGAGTCAGTCAGCCCACGGCCCACCGCGGCCTTGGGCAGCAGCGCGGGGATTGCGTCGTACCCGTGCAGCCGCGCCACTTCCTCCACGAGGTCGGCGGGAATGCACAGGTCCGGGCGCCACGAGGGAGGGATGACCCGGGCTGCCCGCCCACGGACGGCGACCTGGCACCCCACAGCCGTCAGCAGACGCTCGACCTCGTCATGGGAGTAGTCGCGACCGACCATCCGGGTCGGCAGGTCAAGGTCGAGGTCGATCGCGACAGATGGTGCGGCGTGGTCGGCGGCAGTCGCGGTCCCGGCGGACACCGCTCCCCCGAGCTCGCACAGCAGCCGCACGGCACGTTCGGCCGCAGCTTCCTGCAGGCGGTCGTCCACACCCCGCTCGAAGCGGCGGGATGCCTCGCTGGGGAGTCGATGGCGGCGCGCCGACCGAGCGATTGTGGTCGGCTCGAAGTGAGCCGCCTCGATCACGATGTCACCGGTCTGGTCGTCGATCTCGGTCGCGGCGCCCCCCATGACTCCGGCGATGCCGATCGGGCCGGTGTCGTCGGTGATGAGCAGGTCGTCGGCGTCCAGCGTCCTCGTGGTTCCGTCCAGCGTCTGCAGCTTCTCGCCCGGGCGCGCGAGCCTGACCACCATGGGTCCGGCAAGACGTTGCCGGTCGTAGGCATGCAGCGGCTGGCCCAGCTCGAGCATGACGTAGTTGGTGATGTCCACGGCGAGTGAGATCGGCCGCATGCCAGCCTGGTGGAGTCGTCGCTGCATCCACAGCGGCGAGTGCGCCTCCTCGTCGAAACCGGTCACGGTGCGCAGGACGAACCGGTCGCAACGGTCGGGCGCGGCGAGCTCGACCGGCCAGTCGGTACCGGTCGCGTCCGGCACCGACAGCGCCGCGGGGTCCCGGAAGCCCACGTCGAACGCGGTGGCCACCTCTCGGGCCACGCCGCGGATCGACAGGGCGTAGCCACGGTCGGGGGTCACGGCGATGTCGAGGACGTCCTCGCGCAGCGACAGGAGCTCGATGGCGTCGCCGCCAGGCATCCCTGCATCCGCCGGGAGGACGATGATCCCGTCCTTGTCCTCCCCGGTCCCGAGCTCGCGGGCCGAGCAGATCATGCCGTCGCTCACGTGGCCGTACGTCTTGCGCGCCGCGATCGCGAACCCACCGGGAAGCACCGCCCCGGGCAGGGACACCACCACGAGGTCACCCACGACGAAGTTGCGGGCGCCGCACACCACACTTCGACCGGTCGCGAGCACGTCGCTGGCCGGCTCGTTGTGCTCAGCCCCGACGTCGACCCGACACCAGCGGATCGTCTTGCCGTTCGAGTGCTCCTCCTCCTCGAACGCCACCACGCGAGCGACGACCAGGGGACCCCTGACGTCAGCGCCGATGTGGTCGACGGTCTCGACCTCGAGCCCCGCGGAGATCAGCCGCTCGGCCACCTCGCGCGCGGTGACGTCCGGGCCCAGGTCGACGTACTCCCGGAGCCACGAAAGGGGCACGCGCATCAGATCTCCGTCCCGAAGGCACGGGTGAACCGCACGTCGCCCTCGACCATGTCGCGCATGTCCGAGATGCCGTGCCGCAGCATCAGCCCGCGCTCCAGGCCCATCCCGAAGGCAAACCCGGAGAAACGATCCGGGTCGATCCCGCACGCAGTGAGCACGCGCGGGTTGACCATGCCGCAGCCGCCCCACTCGATCCAGCCCTCGCTGCTGCACGTCCGGCAGGGGTTCTCCGGGTTCCCCACCGACTCGCCACGGCAGACGAAGCACTGGAAGTCCAGCTCGGCACTGGGCTCGGTGAACGGGAAGTACGACGGACGCAGCCGCGTTCGCAGGTCCGCTCCGAACAGCTCCTGCACGAAGTGCTCGAGGGTGCCCTTCAGGTGGGCCATGGTGATGCCCTCGTCGACCACCAGCCCCTCCACCTGGTGGAACACCGGGGTGTGCGTCGCATCGAGCTCGTCGGTGCGGTAGGTGCGGCCGGGCACGATCACGTAGATGGGGGGCTTGCGCTCGAGCATCACGCGCGCCTGGACCGGAGAGGTGTGCGTGCGCAGGACCACGCCCGACTCCGGTGAGGTGACGAAGAAGGTGTCGCTCATCCCGCGGGCTGGATGGTCCGGCGGGATGTTGAGGGCGTCGAAGTTGAACCACTCGGCCTCGACCTCGGGTCCTTCGGCCACCTCGTAACCCATGGCGACGAAGATCTCGGCAACCCGCTCGTGGATCGTGGTGATCGGGTGCCGGGCGCCGCGAGGCAGCCGGTCCCAGGGCAGCGTGACGTCGACCGTCTCCTCGACGAGGACGCGAGCGTCCCGCTCCGCCTCGAGCGCAGCCTGGCGAGCCTCGACGGCGGACCGCACGGCGGCACGCGCCTGGCCGACCCGACGGCCGGCCTCGGCCTTGGCCTGTGGGGGCAGTGCACCGATCTCCCGGTTCGCCAGCGCCAACGGCGACCGGTCCCCGGCGTGGTCCAGCCGGGCCCGCTTCAGGTCGTCCAGCGTCGACGCCGCCGCGATCGCGGCTAGGGCCGCGTCACGCGCCTTCTCGAGCTCCGCCGGTTGGAGGGCGGTCACCTCGACCGGGTCGAACGACGAGTTGGGCGCAGACATGGCGGACCGGCAGTGCCTTTCGTCTCGTGATCGGGTGTCGGCGAGTCTAGGCCGACGTGCCCCTCCACTGGTGGTGGGTTTCCGACGGCTCGCCGGAGGGCCGGCTCAGTCGTCCGATGCGGGGTCTCCTACCGGGAACACCACGACGAAGCGGGCCCCACCTTGCGGCGGGGGTACCAGCGCGATACGCCCGCCGTGGCCCTCGACGATCCCGCGCACGACATACAGCCCGAGACCGGTCCCGCCCCGCTCCTGTCCCTTCCAGAACCGACCGAACACCCGGTGCGCCTGCTCGGGCGGGACCCCCGGACCCTCGTCGGTCACGGTCAGGACGACGCCGTCAGCGTCTCGACGCACCGTGAGCGTCACCCTCCCGTCGCCGTGCCGCAAGGCGTTCTCCAGCAGGTTGTCGACGACCTGGCCCACCTTGTCCGTGTCGATCCAGACCTCTGGCAGCCCCGGAGCCACCTCTACCACGAACTGCTCGGCGGGTACCCCCGCCACAATCTTCGCCTGTACCCGACGCTCCACCAGCGCGCCGAGGTCCACTGGCGCTCGCTTCAACTCCAGTCGGCCGGCGTCGATCCTCGCCACGTCCAGCAGCTCGGCGATCAAGCGGGTCAACCGATCGGCGTCGGTGTCGACCGCCTCGAGCATCAGTCGTCGCTGGTCCTCGGAGAACCGGTCCCAGCGCGCCAGGAGCGTCGAGGTGAACCCCTTGATCCCGGTCAGCGGCGAGCGCAGCTCGTGAGCCACCGTGGCGATCAGGTCGGCATGCTCGCGCTCGGCGCGGTCGCGCGCCTCGGTTCCCCGCAGACAGACGACGATCCGTTCCGCCGGACCGCGGTCGCCCGGGCGGAGATAGGCGGCGGTGACCAGCAGGTATCGCTCGTCGGGGAGCTGGAGCACCCGCTCCACCTGCCGGGTCCGGCTCGACAGCCCGCCGAACGGGTTCGACACCAGCCACCAGTCGCGGCCGGAACCGTCCACCAGAGGCAAGGCCTGGTTCAGCGGCTGGCCCACCAACGACCGTGCCGGCACACCGAGCAACCGCCCGGACGCCCGGTTCGCACTGACGACGGTGCCGTCAGCGGCGGCGACAACCACGCCGTCGGGCAGGTCGTCGTATCCCCCGCCTGCACGCTTCTCGCTGCTCGGCACGGGCGGAGCCTAATGGGACTCCGCCCCGGACCTGGTGCGCGGGTGGGCTGGGACGCCGTGGATGAGGCGTGCGGCCGGCACGCGAAACGGGTACACTTCGAACACCTGTTCGACCAGCCGACCGTTGAGCAGGAACCGTCGGGAACTGCGCCTCTGCGGCGCCACTCCCCGTTCGACCCGGCGGAGGTCAGATCGATGTGACGTCGGGCTGTCGGCACCGCCCGCGGCGCGTCCCCGATCCGCCTGGGGCGGACTCGGGTTGATCTGTCCTGCGGGAGCCCGACGTGACCGAGACCTCGCCGACGACTCGCCGGGCCACGGCGCCGGTGGAGCAGGTGCTCCGTCAGGTGCGCGAGGCGGCCCGGGACCTGCCCGACGCTGCTGAGTCAGCCGAGAACCGCGCGGCTCTGCTGGTCGGTCTTCGGCAGCTCGTGGGCGCCACTGAGGCGGCGTTCACCGCAGTGCTGGCCCGGTTCGACGCCCACGGTGATGGCGAGACCCTCGTGGCCTCCCGGTCCACCCCCTCCTGGCTGCGCGCGCAGCTGAAGCTGTCACCCGGCGACGCCGCGCAGCGCGTGGCGATCGCCCGCCGGGGTGGCGATCGGCTGGCGCCACCGCTGGCCGCGCTGGCGGCTGGCACCGTGACCTTCGACCAGGTACGTGCGATCCACCGGTCCACCCACCGGCTTCCCCCGCCTGCCCAGCCGGAAGCCGTCGCGCTGCTCACCCACCGTGCCGTCGCAGCCGACGTGACCGCGGTTCGGGTGGCTGGTCAGCGGATCAAGCACGTCGTCGATCCGGACGGGTCGCTCAACGACGCCCAGGTGCAGTTCGACCGCCGGTACCTGACCCTGGCGCCGCTTCTCGACGGCATGACCGCACTGGAGGGCCTGCTCGACCAGGAGGCCGCGACCGCACTCGCCGACGCCCTGGCGCCGTCCCTGGTGCCGGCCGGCCAAGACGACATGCGTACTGCCGCGCAGCGGCGGGCAGACGGCCTGACCGACCTCGCGCTCAACGCCGGCAGGGATCCCGCCGCCGGTTCGCAGATCCGGCCGGCACTGCACGTCGTGGTGCCGCTCGCCGCGCTCGTGGGGAACGCTGCACCCTCCCCCGCCTCTCTTCCCGGGGCGCCCGGCGGCGCCGGGTGGCTCACGCCGGTGACTTTGTCCCGGCTGGCGTGCGACGCGTCGGTGTCCCGCGTGCTGCTGGGGCCGGGAGCGGTCCCGGTGGAGCTGGGCCGCAGTCACCGCCTGTTCTCCCCCGGCCAGCGCCAGCTGTTGGCGTTGCGCGACGGGGGCTGTCGGTTCCCGGGTTGCGACCGTCCGGCCCGCTTCACCGACGCTCACCACCTCGTCCCCTGGCAGCGCGGCGGTCACACCACCCTCGCGAACGGCGTCCTGCTGTGCCGCTGGCACCACCGCCACGTCCACGAGCTCGGGTGGGAGATCGCCCCAGTGCATCCGAACTCCGGCGCAAGTGGCCGACTTGGCCTTCGCGGGCCGCACAGTCAACGGTTGAGCAGCGATCCCCGAAGGCCGTGAGTCACGGCCCCGAGACGCCGGGACTCGACAACCCGCTCCCGTGTCGTCGCTGCAGCTCAGCCGCCTGGCAGCCTGCCCTCGCAGGCCTCACCCAGCCGCTCGAGCTCGGCGCGCAGGTGCTTGACCGACTTCCCGCGGACGAACGGCGCCAGCAGCACCGACACCCAGCCGCCCAGCCGCACGTCGCTGGCGACCTCGAGCCGCGTCGACTGGCCCACGGCCGACAGGAAATAGCGGGTCCGGATGACCAGCCCGCGACCGGTGACAACGAACTCGATGAGCTCGTCGGCCTGGAAGTCCGTGACCTCCCCGGTCAGCTCGACGTGGCGGGACTCGTCGCCGACCGTCTGCCGGAAGCGGGTACCGATGACCTCGGGCGTTGCTTCGGTGATTTCGCAGTCGAGGACGCCGATCTGCCACCGCCGAGCACGCTGGAGGTCGGCGATCCAGCCGAAGACCTCGCTCGGGGACCGGCGCACGGTGACCGTCTCGCGCAGGATCACGACGCGCCCCCACCGACTGGTCGATCGTCAGACAGGCACCGAGCGCTCGCATACAGGCACAGCGCCGCCGCGGTCGCGAGGTTCAGACTCTCCGCACGGCCGTAGATCGGGATGCGCACCACCGCATCGGCGGAGCCACGAAGCTCGTCCGACAGCCCCCACGCCTCGTTTCCGAACAGCCACGCGGTCGGCCGGGCGAGCAGTCCGGAACGCTCGGCCTCGTCGAGATCGACCGGCCCGGTCGCGTCCGCGGCCAGCACCTGCAACCCCGCCTCCCGGACCTGGCCGACGACGTCCAGCGGTGGGATACCGGTGACGATGGGCAGGTGGAAGATGCCCCCGACGGAGGTGCGCACGACCTTGCCGTTGTACGGGTCCACCGACCCGGCGGAGAACACCGCCCCATCCGCGCCGGCAGCGTCGGCCGCCCGGACCACCGAACCGGCGTTGCCGGGATCCCGGACCTCGGCGAGCAGGGCGAGCAGCCGTGGCCGAGCGGCAAGAACCGACCCCAGCGGACAGTCGACGAACCCGCAGACGGCGACCAGACCTTGGGGTGTCACGGTGTCCGAGATGGCCTCCAGAACGGCCGGCGACGCCACCGTCACCGTGACGCCGGCCGCCATCGCGCCGGTGACGAGCTCGCCGTGTCGCTCGGCGGCCTCAGCCGTGACGAACACCTCATCGACGACGACCCCGTCCCCCGCTGCGCGCAGGGCCTCGCGCACCGCCTGGGCGCCCTCGGCGAGGAACTGCCGTTGCTGAGCCCGAAACGCACGACGGGCGAGCCGCCGGGCCTGCCGAACCCGCGGTGCGCGGGTGTCGGTCAGCTCGGGGCTCGCCACGTCGACGAGCGTTCGATCAGGCCGCGGGTGCGTTGCGGTCGGCCGGGAGTGCCGCCTGGGCAGTCTCGACCAGCGCGGCGAACGCCTCGGGCTCGTTCACCGCGAGGTCGGCGAGCATGCGACGGTCGACCTCGACCCCCGACGCCTTCAGACCTTGGATGAAGCGGTTGTAGGTCATGCCGTTGGCGCGGGCCGCGGCGTTGATCCGCTGGATCCACAGCCG
The DNA here is from genome assembly GCA_963848085.1 of uncultured Actinomycetota bacterium. Taxonomy (GTDB): domain Bacteria; phylum Actinomycetota; class Actinomycetes; order JAHEKZ01; family JAHEKZ01; genus CAWKCE01. The sequence goes on along the minus strand of CAWKCE010000004.1, from coordinate 453,487 downwards.
CCGGAAGTCACCCTTGCGCGCCCGACGGTCGCGGTAGGCGTAGCCGAGGGAGTGCGTGACCTGCTCCTTGGCCTTCCGGTACAGCCGGGACCGCTGGCCGCGGTAGCCGGATGCCCGCTCGAGCGTGGTGCGGCGCTTCTTCTGCGCATTCGCTGCGCGCTTGACGCGTGCCATGGTGAGTCTCCTGCTGGGTACGGGGGCGGACGGCTACTTGCCGAGAAGCTTCTTGGCCTTGCGCGTGTCGGCGGCGTTGACGGGAACGTCAAGTGCCAACCGACGGGTGCGCTTGCTGTTCTTGGACTCCAACAGGTGCCGCTTGTTGGTCCGCTCACGCATGAGCTTCCCGCTACCGGTCACCCGGAAGCGCTTCTTGGCGCCACTGTGCGTCTTCATCTTCGGCATGGCGTGCGTCTCTCCTCATCGGTCCGGCCGGCGCCGGGCGCCGGTCGGTGGTCCGGGGCGGTCAGGCCTCGGCGGTCTCGGTCGTACTGTCGACTGCTGTCTCCATGACGTCCCCGGCGGCGTACTCGGCGTCGGAGAGTGCCTTGCGCTGCTCCCGCACGACCCGCTGCTCCGCCATGACGTCTGCCTTCTTCCGGTGCGGCCCGAGCACCATGATCATGTTGCGGCCGTCCTGCTTCGGGGACGACTCCACGAAGCCGAGCTCGGCCACGTCCTCCGCCAGCCGCTGCAACAGCCGGAAGCCCAGTTCGGGCCGGTGCTGCTCGCGACCACGGAACATGATCGTGATCTTGACCTTGTCGCCGGCCTTGAGAAACCGCACGACGTGACCCTTCTTGGTCTCGTAGTCGTGCGGGTCGATCTTCGGCCGCAGCTTCATCTCCTTGATGACGGTGTGGGCCTGGTTCTTCCGGGCCTCACGCGCCTTCAGAGCTGACTCGTACTTGAACTTCCCGAAGTCCATGAGCTTGGCAACCGGCGGGCGGGCCGACGGGGCGACCTCGACCAGGTCGAGGTCCGACTCCTGGGCCAGACGCAGCGCGTCCTCGATCCGGACGATGCCCACCTGCTCGCCGTTCGGTCCGACCAGCCGCACTTCGGGTACGCGGATCCGGTCGTTGATGCGGGGCTCGACGCTGATGGGCGCTCCTCGGTTCGTCGGTCTGCGGGCTCGACCCCCGGCAAGGAGAAGGGCTCCACGCCTGGTGCAGCGGGAGCCCGTGGTCGCACCGCCGCGCAGCGCGGCGACCGGCACCAGGTGCCGGTGGACCGGACCCGACGACCTCACGAGGCCGTTCGGGTGGGAGGCGGGCCTCCACTTGCAGATCGAGCCGGGTCGGCACCCCGTGCCACACCTGGCTCGATCGGTCGGTGAGAGGCTACCAGCATGCCCGCCGACCAACCGAACCGCAGTGACTCACCCGACCGCGGCGACCCGGCGGCAGCGGCCGCGCGGGACATCGCTGACGTCCCGGCGGTGGAGGTGATCACGACGACCGCTCTTCACCTGATGAGCGCCGCTGCGGTGAAGGTCGGGCTGGCCGAGGACGAGGAGACCTTCGGACACACCGACCTGGACGAGGCCCGCAAGCTCATCACCGCCCTGTCCGGGCTGGTGACCGCGGCCGCCCCCGACCTGGGGGCGTTCCACGCTGCCCCGCTGCGCGATGGCTTGCAGGCCCTGCAGCGGGCGTTCCGGGACGCGTCCCTGGTCCCGGACGCACCCGGGGACGGACCGGGCGAGCGACCGCAGGTCGGTCCCAGCTAGCCGCGCGCAGGTGCGGACCGGACGAGCCGCCACAGGGCGACCGCGACCAGTCCACCGACCAGAGGCGCCAGGATGAACAGCCACAGCTGGTTGACCGCGTCGCCACCTTGGAACAGGGCCGGGCCGATCGAACGCGCCGGGTTGACCGACGTTCCGGTCAACGGGACGCCGACCAGGTGGACCGCGGTCAGCGCCGCTCCGATCGCGAGGCCAGTGCCGACCGGCGGGACACCCTTCTCGGTGACCAGCAGGACGACGAGAACGAACATCGCAGTGAGCGCCGTCTCCAGGATGAACGCACCAAGCGCCCCCCCGGTCGCCGGACCGTAGGCATTGGCCCCGAGGCCCCCGGTCTGGTCCGCGACACCCTGCTCGACGAGCAGCCACAGCAGGAACGCACCGGCGATGGCACCGACAACCTGCGCACCCATGAAGGACAGTCCCTCCCGCACCGGCATCTTGCGCCCGACCATCATCGCCAGCGTCACCGCAGGGTTGACGTGGGCACCTGACACGGGGCCGATCGCAAACACCAGGAACGTCAGCACCAGCCCGAAGCCCAGCGCCACCCCGACACCGCCCAGACTGCTGATCCCCGTCACGGCCGCGCCGACGGCCAGGAATACCAGGGCGAACGTCCCCACGACCTCGGCTGCGAGCTTGCGCGTCATTCCCGGTCCCTTCCACGCGCCGACGACCACCGCCGACTGCCGGACGACCAGGGTGCCGGAATCCGGCTGACCCCGCAGTCAGACGCGCCGATAGGCCGTCGGGCCGGCCGACGCCGCCGGTGCATCCGTCGGCGGCACGACCGCGACCTGCAACTCGCCCACCAAGGCACGAAGTGCCATCGACCCGGCCAGTGCCTGCTGGAGTCGGAGGACCAGGGCGCGGAACTCCTCGATCGGGACAGCATCGTCGACGACCAGCACCACGCGTACTCCAGTCGGCTCCGCCCCCTGCAGGGTCGCGCTCACGACCGCGGGCTCACCCGCACAAATGTCCGCGACCGCCGACGCCACCGCCAGATCCGCGTGCGGTGGGGCGGCCGGATCAGCGGCCAGGGCAAGCGCCCGCAGCTCCGCGTCGGCGACTGCGAAAGGCACCGGACCGGCGGGATCGATGACGAGTGCATCGGCGCCCTCAGCAAGTGCGGCCTGCGCCACGCGGCGTCCGTCGGCCGGAATCGGCCGGGCTTCCCGGCGCCAGGCGCGCAGCGACGCCGTGCAGGTGAACGCCACCAGCGACCGGGTGCCGTCCGCTGCCCGGACGGTCACCGACGCCATCGACGACTGTTTGTCCCGGTGCCGGCCCTCCGGCCCAGTTTCGCCCACCTCGAGGACGGCAACGACCGGTACCAGCAGCCGTGCCGAGGCGAGCAGCGCGATCAGCCTGGTCCCGGAACCGGTCCCGGCAGCCAGGTCCGACAATGCCGAGGCGAGCTCCGGGTCGACGGTGCCGTCGTCGCCGGCGAAGGCGGGGTCGGGCAGGGAGCGGCCGGGCGGCGGGAAGTCGACCACCCGGCGACACTAGCCCGTCGGCCGGGCCGGTCTCGGTCGGTCAGGACCGCTCCGGGAAGGTGTCCCCTCGAGGCTGGTGCGACCGCACCACGGCAGCCAGCTCCTCGGCCGCACGTTCGGCGCGCACCCCGTCGGCGCGCTGGATCCCCATGACCGCCAGCGTCGTTCCGTCGGACAGGTCGAGCTGCACCCACGGGTCACCGCTGCCGAACCGTAACCCCACGATCTGCGCCCACTCCAGGCGACGGCGCCGGACCATGTTGACGACGAGGACGCCGTCGTCAACCGCCTCCACGCGCGGTGCCGCAAGCATGTACAGGACTGCCATGACCGCGGCCCAGAAGACCAGCAAGGACAACCGGTCGACCACTGTTCCGACGCCGCGTTCGGGTGCGACCCCGAACCCCAGGAAGACCATGGCCGCGAGGAAGACCACCGCGGCCACGGCGATCACCCGGCGCGACCGAACCGGTCGCCACCGGAGCGGCAACGGCTGTGGGTCAGGTGGTGTCACAGGCGACAGGCATGCAGGTCGGTGACGAGGATCCCCCGCGCCCCCAGCTCGTAGAGCGCATCCATCACCACGTTGGTGTCGGCCTTCGGGACGAGGGCGCGCACGGCAACCCAGCCCTCCACGTGCAGCGGGGAGACCGTCGGTGACTCGATGCCCGGGGTCATCGCACATGCCGCGTCCAGCAGATCGGTGCGGACGTCGTAGTCGAAGATGACGTAGGCGCCGGCGACGATGACGCCGTTCAGCCGACGCTGCAGCTGTTCCACGGCGGGGGCCGGTCCGGCGCCACGCCGCCGGATCAGCACGGCCTCGCTGTGGAGGATCGGCTCGCCGAGCAGCTCCAGCCCGGCCTGCCGCAGGGTGGACCCGGTCTGCACGACGTCGGCGATCACGTCGGCCACGCCCAGCTGGACGGACGTCTCGACTGCACCGTCCAGTCGAATCACCACCGCGCGGACCCCCATGCCGTCCAGGTGACGTGCGACCAGGCCGGGGTAGGACGTCGCGACGCGCAGTCCGGCGAAGCCGTGCTCGTCCGTCGCGGCTCCCGGGCGAGCCGCGAACCGGAACGTCGACGCGCCGAAGCCGAGCGGCATGATCTCCTCGGCGTCAGCCCCGCTGTCCAGCAAGAGGTCGCGGCCGGTCACCCCGACGTCGAGCTCGCCGGAGCCGACATAGGTGGCGATGTCGCGAGGGCGGAGGAAGAAGAACTCGGTGTCGTTGTCCGGGTCGAGCAGAACCAGCTCGCGTGCATCAGAACGCTGTCGGTAGCCCGCCTCGACGAGCATTCGGGTCGCGGGCTCGGCTAGGGAACCCTTGTTGGGCACCGCTACGCGCAGCATCGGGAGCTCCTTCCCAGGAGGTGGCGGCCGGTCAGAGCCGGTCGTAGACGTCCTGCAACGTGAGGTCGCTGGCGATCATCAGCACCTGCACGTGGTACAGCAGCTGGGCGATCTCGTCGGCGGTCCGGTCACGTCCCTCGTGCTCGGCCGCCATCCAGGCCTCGGCAGCCTCCTCGACCAGCTTCTTCCCGATGGCGTGCACCCCGCGGTCCAGCAGAGCCACCGTGACCGAGCCTCCCGGTCGGCTGGCAGCACGCTGCTGCAGCTCGGTGAACAGGTCGTCGAAGGTCTTCATCTCCACCTTCCACTGCGTAGCCGCACCTGGTATCAGCCTGGCCGCGACCAGGGTCGCGCCACGAGGGTAAGGGGTCAGCGCCCCGCGGAGCCGGGCAGGTTGCGGAGCAGCACGGCCATGGCCAGCGCCGCCCGGGCTGCCTCGTCCCCCTTGTCCTCCGGTGAGCCCTCCAGGCCGGCCCGGTCGAGGGCCTGCTGCTCGGTGTCGCAGGTGAGCAGGCCGAAGCCCACCGGGGTCGAGGTGTCCAGGGACACTCGCGTCACCCCGTCGGTCGCGGCTCGGCACACGTAGTCGAAGTGCGGCGTGCCCCCCCGGATGACGACCCCCAGAGCGACGACGGCGTCGTGCGAGCCGGCCACGGACTGCACACCGAGCGGCAGCTCGAAGGCGCCGGGGACGCGGAGCACCGTGGGGTCCCCTACGCCCATCTCCTGCAGTGCGCGGCGCGCTCCGGCCAGCAGGCCGCCCATGACTACTGCATGCCACTGGGAGGCCACCACTGCCACGCGCAGCCCTCGGGCGTCGATCACGGCCAGGGCCGGGGCGCCGGATCCGCTCATGGCCTCCCTCCCTGGTCGGGCGACTCCAAGTCAGGCAGATCATGGCCCATGCGGTCGCGCTTGGTCCGTAGGTAGGTGAGGTTGTCCGCGGTCACGTGCGACGGCAACGGCTCCCGCCCGACGATGCTGAGTCCGTAGCCCTCCAGCCCCGCCCGCTTCGCCGGGTTGTTGGACAGCAGGCGCATGCTGTGCACGCCGAGGTCGGACAGAATCTGGGCGCCGGTGCCGTAGTCCCGGGCATCTGCCGGGAGCCCCAGCTCGAGGTTGGCGTCCACGGTGTCAGCCCCACCGTCCTGCAGTTGGTACGCCTGCAGCTTGTGGAGCAGCCCGATCCCGCGCCCCTCGTGCCCGCGCACGTACAGGATGACCCCGCGTTCTTCGGCAGCGACGCGCTCAATCGCAGCGGCAAGCTGCGGCCCGCAGTCGCATCGGGTGGACCCGAGGACGTCCCCCGTCAGGCACTCGGAGTGGACCCGAACCAGAACGTCCTGCCCGTCCCCGAGGTCCCCCCGCACCAGCGCAACGTGCTCGGTGCCGGTGACCGTGTCCCGATAGCCGACAGCGCGGAACTCGCCGTGCCGCGTCGGGATTCTGGTCTCCGCGTCCCGCGTCACCGTTCGCTCCGTGCGACGCCGGTAGCGGATCAGGTCAGCGATGGACACGATCGTCAGCCCGTGCGTGTGCGCGAAGGTCAGGAGGTCCGGCAGTCGCGCCATGCTGCCGTCGTCGTTGACGATCTCGGCGATCACGCCGGCCGGGGTGAGCCCGGCCAGCCGAGCCAGGTCGACTGCTGCCTCGGTATGCCCCGGTCGCCGCAACACGCCCTCTTCCACCGCGCGCAGCGGGAAGACGTGACCCGGTCGGGTCAGCTCGAAGGGCTCGGTCGCGGAGTCCACGAGCACGCGGATGGTGTGGGACCGGTCGGATGCCGAGATCCCGGTGCTCACTCCGTCACGCGCGTCAACGCTGACGGTGTAGGCGGTCTTCTTGCGGTCCTCGTTGACGTACGTCATGGGCGGGATCCGCAGTCGGTCGAGGTGCTCGCCGAGCATGGGGACGCAGACCACGCCCGACGTGTGCTTGATCATGAAGGCCAGCAGCGGCGGCGTGGCCCGAGCCGCGGCGAACACCAGGTCGCCCTCGTTCTCCCGGTCCTCGTCGTCGACCACGACGACCGCCCGGCCGGTGCCGAGGTCCTCGATCGCCTGCTCGATGGTGTCGAGCCGCGAGCGCTCGACAATCGTGTCGTCGGTCATCAGGTCTCCTGTCCCGCGCCGAGCAGCCGCTCGACGTACTTCGCGATCACGTCCACCTCGAGGTTGACGGTGTCCCCCACCGCGCGCGTTCCGAGCGTCGTCGCAGCAAGAGTGGTGGGAATGAGGCTCACCCCGAAGGACGACTGGTCGACGTCGACCACAGTGAGGGAGACGCCGTCGACCGTGAGGGATCCCTTGGTGACGACGTACCGCGCCAGGTCGCTCGGAAGCGAGATCCGGACGACCTCCCAGTGCTCTGCCACCTCGCGGGACAGCACGGTCCCGACGCCGTCCACATGCCCCTGCACGAGGTGGCCGCCAAGCCGGGCGGCCAGGGTGACCGGCCGTTCCAGGTTCACCGGGGAACCCGGCGACAGCGAGCCGAGGCCGGAGCGCTGCAAGGTCTCGTTCATGACGTCGGCGGTGAAGACGTCGCCGCGGCGGTCGACCACAGTGAGACAGACTCCGTTCACCGCGATCGACGCGCCGGGTGTGGCGTCCGAGGTGACCAGTGGTCCGCGAACGGCGAGCCGAGCAGCATCGGGCAGCCGCTCTACGGACACCACCTGTCCGAGCTCCTCGACGATTCCGGTGAACACTCAGCTCGCCTCCCGTGCGCGTGGGGTCAAGGTGATGCAGACGTCGGGTCCAACCTGGGTGACCGACTCGACGTCGAGCTCGACGGAGTCCGCCAGCGTCGCCGACCCGGGCAGCTCGACCATGGCCGGGCCGTTCCCGAGGATCCGAGGCGCGACATAGGCCACCACCCGGTCGACAGCACCGGCTTCGAGAAAGCCACCCGCCAGGGTGGGCCCACCCTCCAGGAGGACGTGCTGGACGTCGCGGCTGAACAGTGACGACAGCACCTCACCAACGTCATGCATGCGCAGCTGCACATGGGGCGCAGTGCCGTCGAGTACGCGGGAAGTCGCCGGCAGGTCCCGCTCACCCACGACGACCCGCAGCGGCTGCGGACCGGTGATGACGCCGGCGGCGTCGCGGACGGTGAGCGAGGGGTCGTCGGCGAGCACGGTGCCGGTTCCTACCACGACCGCGTCGACATCGGACCGCAGAGCGTGCACCTGCGTGCGAGCTGCTGCGGAGGTGATCCACCTGCTGGATCCGTCGGCGGCGGCGACCCGACCGTCCAGTGAGGTAGCAGCCTTCCAGGTGACGAAGGGGCGCTGGTGCTCGACCGCGAACGTCCACCACGGGTTGAGCGCGCGCGCTTGGTCGGCGAGCAACCCGCCTTCAACCGACACCCCGGCCTCCCGCAAGCGGGCCGCGCCGCCGGCCGCCACTGGGTTGGAGTCCGCCTGGCCGAACACCACCCGGGCCACACCGGCGCCCAGGAGTGCCTCGGTACACGGCCCGGTACGGCCGGCGTGGCGGCACGGCTCGAGGGTGACGACGGCGGTGGTCCCGCGGGCGGCCGAGCCGGCACGAGCCAGCGCGTCGACCTCCGCGTGGGGGGACCCGGCTCCGCGGTGGTGGCCCTCGGCCACGGTGGTGCCGTCGACGCCGACCAGGACGCAGCCCACCCGCGGGTTGGGTCCGGTGGGGACCCCAGGAGTAGCGGCCAGCGCCAGCGCGCGCCGCATCGCCGCGACTTCCACCTGGCTGGCCACCGGACCTCCCGTGCACATCGGGCGCGGTCCGGGGTCGACGTCGGCCCCGCCGGCGGCAGGCTGCCGTCCAGCGGCGGCGACGCGCGTCCTCCCATCCGGACTTTCACCGTCGGTCCTGGAGTTCCACCAGGTCAACCGGCCGATGGCCTCGGTCGGGTCGCGGACTGTCACCGCCGGTTCGGAGTTGCACCGACCCCGGTACGCGCGAGCGTCAGGCCCAGTCTCGCACACCGAAACCGGGTAGTCGCGGCGTCGTCAGGCGCCCGCGCCGGCAGCTGCCTCGGCTCTCCGGCGCAGCTCCTTGACCAGTGCCTCTGGGTCGTCGGCTCCGTAGACGGCCGAGCCGGCAACGAACACGTCCGCTCCGGCTGCTGCTGCCCGCTCGACGGTGTCCAGGTCGATGCCACCGTCAACCTGCAGCCAGACCGCCGAGTCGGCCGCCCGCAGCAGCTGCCGGGCGCGTCGGATCTTGGGGATCACCACGTCCAGGAACCGCTGACCCCCGAAGCCGGGCTCGACGGTCATCAGGAGCAGCATGTCGAGCTCCGGGAGCAGATCGGCGCATGGCTCCACTGGTGTCGCGGGTTTGAGCGCCATCCCGGCGCGGGCCCCGGCCGACCGCAGCGTGCGCGCGAGCCGTACGGGGGCGTGTGCTGCCTCGACGTGGAACGTGACCGACGCCGCGCCCGCCTCCGCGTATCCGGGGGCCCACCGGTCGGGGTCCTCGATCATCAGGTGGCAGTCGAGCGGGAGGGGTGAGGCACGGACCAGGCTCTCCACCACCGGCAGGCCGAGCGTCAGGTTCGGGACGAAGTGGTTGTCCATGACGTCGACGTGCACCCAGTCCGCCACCGCCCCGATCCGGGAGACCTCGTCGCCCAACCGGGTGAAATCTGCCGCGAGGACGCTCGGAGAGATCTGGATTGTCACGGTTCGGGAGTCTAGAGGCCCCGACACTCAAGTCCGGGGACCGTGGCTGTCGACAGTCACGGGAGGGGGGATTTGTGGTGTCTGCTGATCGGCGCGGCCTGCGCGCAGCGCTGGCGCGCGTGGTCGCCGTGCCGGGGCCTTGGCCCCCGGCGCAGCGTCGTCGCGGGCAGGCGGTACTCGGCCTGGCCAGCGGCCTGGCCGCCGTCGCCGTGCCCAGCGCGGTCCTAGTGGCCCTTCTGTTGCCGGACCCGGTGGTGAATGTCGCCCTCATCGTGGCCGCGCTCCCCGCGTACATGTTCCTGCGCCGGTTGGTGGCCGATGCGAAGGTGACGGCCGCTGCCTGGCTGCTCATCGGCTTCTTCCTGGTGGTGCCGGCGGTCGGGTCGACCGTGCTCGGGGAGGCCCGGGCGTCGATCTTCTTCCCCGTCGTCGGAGTGGTGATCGCCGGAGCTGTCCTGCGACCACGGGGCGTCATGCTCGCGGTGGGCCTGTCCTTCGCGGTCGTGCTGGGGCTGCCGGGCGCTGTGGGCGTGGCTTCCACCTACACCGGCACCGAGGTCGTGGGCTACCTCACCCTCTCGCTGATGCTCGCCGGGGCGGCGGCCACCGCCAGCGCCGTGGTTGCCGACCTCGGGTTCGCCGCAGCCGACGACGCACGGCGCCAGGCGACCACCCTTGCCGACGAGCTGCGTGCTGCCAACGCCAGCCTCGAGGAACGGGTCCACCGCCGCACCGACGAGCTCAGCGCCGCGCTGCAGCGCGAGCGCCGGCTGTCGAACGCCTTGGCCGAGCTGACCGTCCACGACCCGCTCACCGGGCTGTACAACCGCCGTCACCTCGACGACGAGCTCATCCGACTGTTCGCCTACGCCCTGCGCAGCGGTGACCCGTTGTCGGCCGCGGTGATCGACCTGGATGACTTCAAGTCGGTGAACGACCACTACTCGCACGTGACCGGTGACGACGTCCTCCGGGCTGCGGCCAGCGTCCTGGCGGCCAACACCCGAACCTCCGACGTCCTCGTCCGGATGGGCGGCGAGGAGTTCGCGCTCCTCATGCCGGGAACGACGACCTCGGACGCGGTCAAGGTGTGCGAGCGAATGCGGGTCGACCTCGCGTCACATGACTGGGACGTCCTCCAACCCGGACTCCGGGTGACCGCCAGCTTCGGAGTCGCGACATCCACGGGGCTGGTGACTGGCGCTGCTCTGCTGCGTACCGCCGACGAGCGGATGTTCGACGCGAAGCGACAGGGCAAGAACCGCGTCGTCGAGGTCTCAGTCGCCTGACGCAGTCGGCGACCCGGACGGGGTCAGCTCCGGCTCCGCCATCACGCGGACTGACAACGAGATCAGCAGCGGCAGGGTCAACATGATGCCCACCGCCGGGATCGCGATCCCGGAGTCGTTGACGGCAAACCCGACCACCATGGCCACCAGCCACGCGGACAGCGCCGGCCGCAGCAACGGCGCCCGCTGGTAGGCCTGGCGCAGCACCGACGTCGTCCGACCGCGCGGACGCATCAGGACCAGGGCGAGGAACAGCACGGAGAACGGCACGAGTAGGCCGAGAACGCTGCTGAACAAGATGTCCAGGTTGTTCCCCAGCTTGCGGCTGATCACGGCGAGCAGCTCGCCGTCGGCCACTTGCTGAACGAACCGTCCCAGGTGGGACCGCTCCTCGCTAGGGCGCATCCAGTCGACGACGCTGATCCCGATCACCACCAGCAGGCCAAAGCCTAGGAGCGCGGCCAGCCGCACGACGGACAGGCGCAGCTCGAGGACGCCCAGCAGGAGCACCCCGAAGCCGGCGGCGATGGCGATGACCCCTCCGAAGTCGCTGCCGAGCTCCGGCAGCCCGTCGAGGGCGAGAGCCGCCACTCCGAGCGCGACCACGATCCCCGCCGCAGCCGCCCGACGTCTCCGGCGCTCCAGGCCGTCGGCGAGCCAGGCCGCCAGGTAGATCATCGACGTGGCGAACAGCGCGAAAGCGACGTTGCCGAAGCCGTAGAGACGGCCGGCGATGGTTGGCGAGTAGCCCATCAGGCTGGCCGTCTGCAGCGGCCCCCCGGCGATGATGTCGGCGCCAAGAACCACCGCGGTGCAGCCAGCGACCAGGCCCATCTCGGCCATAAGGTCGGCCCGCCGGGCCAGCAGACGGGCGGCACCTCCGATCAGCACCGACCAGCCGAGGACGAGCAGGACCAACCAGGTGTGCGGGTTCTCCCACCTCCACCACGGCGTTAGGTTGGCGAGGAAGGTCGACACCGGGATTGCGCCGCACACCACGGCCACCCACCCGGTGATCCGGAGCACGCGGCGGCGTCCAACCGGGTCTGCGGATCGCCGCCGGAAGGCCCAGGCCGCCCACCCGTAGAGGGCGAGTTGCAGCGGTACCAGCGCGGTGAAGAACGGCTGGGCGACCGAGGTGTACACCTCCACCTTGCGGGACTGCTCCACGAGTCCCGCCCGCAGCGCCACCCACCCGTCGTTTCGCGGCACGGATGTGACCGGGGCCCCGACGAAGTCCGGCGACGGAGGCAGCCCGAGCAGGTCGAACAGCGTCGGCGTGACGTCGGTCAGCAGTACCAGTCCGTCCTGCTTCGTCGACGTCGAGGTCAGCAGCCCGGCGGGAAAGCCCGGACCAACCACCGCGATCGCCTGCAGCTGGGCCGTAGGGCGGGAGTTCGCCGCCGCGAGCAGCACCACGGTCGCGTCCGCTGGCAAGACAGGCACCAGCCCGGCCAACTCGCTGTCCAGCCGCGCCACCTGCCGCGCGCGGCTGGGCGAGGCGGGGTCGCGCTCGTCCACTCCGCCCAGGTCCACCACACTCAGGTCGCACTCGCTGAGGTCGGCGGGGACCAGCGCCACCGGATCAGCCACGTACCGAGCCACGCTGCCGTTCTCCGTCGCGGCGGCCACGGCGCCACCCGGCCCGACCCCGAGCACGCATCGGCCGGCGGAGTCCGCGGTCTGCCCCAGCAGCCCGAGCGTCGCGTCGAACGACAGCGACTCGTTGTAGACGACCAGCTCCTGCCATCCCGTGACTCGGCCGTCCCGCAGGGGTGGGATGCGGGGGCAGAAGTCGTTCAGGGAGGCCTGGTTATCCGACTCGTCCGCGCCGGGGACCCGCTGGACGGCCGACCGTCGCGCGGACCCGATCGTCAGCCAGGCATCCACCGGACAGGTGACGCGGTAGACCGAACGGACCGACAGGTGACCGACCCCAGCCTGGTCGACCAGTCGCGCCAGCGTCGGGGTCTGCTCAGGCGTGATGTCATCCCAGGTGAGTCCGCCGACCCCGACCACCACCACCGGGCCGGGAGCCTGGTCGGCCGTCGCCACCGGGATGCCCCCGAAACCGAGGACGACGAGAACCGGCGTCGCCAGGGCCAGGACGACCAGCGCGCCGATGCGCTCCAGCACCCGGCTCCACACGCCTGCGAGTGTAGGTGGCAGCCGTCCTCCTTCCGGCCCCTGCGTGGAAGACTGCCGGCGTGCCGACACCCCCCCTCGATCTAGCACCGGACGGCGCCTCGGTGATCATCCCGGCCTATCGCGAGGAGCAGCGGGTCGCGGCCACCGTCCGGGCGGCGCACCGGCTCCCCCATGTCGACCTGGTGGTGGTCGTCGACGACGGATCCGACGACGGCACCGCGGCCGTCGCCGAGGGTGCCGGGGCCGTCGTCGTGCGCTCCGCGGCCAACTCCGGAAAGGCGGCCGCGATGGAACGCGGTGCCGACCGGGTCGCCGAGCTCGAGCGCGCGGCCGGTGTTGCGGCCCGGCCCCTGGTCTTCCTCGACGCCGACCTGGAGGACACCGCCGGGCAGGCCGAGTCGCTGCTGGACCCGGTCCGGTCGGGGGAAGCGGACATGACGGTGGCCCGGCTGCCGCTGCAGCCCGGCGGAGGTCGGGGGTTCGTGGTCCGGCTCGCGCAGGCCGGCGTCGGCGAGGCGACCGGTTGGGAACCGGCCCAGCCGCTGTCCGGCCAGCGTGCCCTGACCCGGGAGGCGTTCGACGCGGCCCGTCCCCTGGCCAGGGGCTGGGGGGTCGAGGTGGGGCTCAGCATCGACCTCATGCGGCTGGGGTACCGGGTACAGGAGGTCGAGGTCGACCTCCGGCACCGGGTCACCGGCGGCGACTGGCGGGCACAGGTGCACCGCGGCCGGCAGTTCTGGGGCGTCTGGCGGGCGCTTCGACGCCGCGGCGTCGGCCCGCGACTCCCCCTCCCGCGCTGACCCGTCGACGCCCGGGCGAGTCACCCTGGCGGCGACGTCCGCCGGATGAGGGCTAGGAACATGGCATCGGTGTCGTGCCGGTGCGGCCACAGCTGCACCGTCGGACCGTCCCCCAGCTGCGGGACTCCCGGCAGGAACGGACGGGCGTCGACCAGCTCGACGTCGACTCGTCGCCGGAGGACGTCGGCAACTACGGCCGCTGTCTCGGCCAGATGTGGGGAACACGTCACGTAGGCGACCACCCCACCGGGCCGGACGGCCGCCACCCCGTTGTCGAGCAGGTCGCGCTGCAGTCGACCGAGCCGCCCGACATCGGCCGCCGACCGGCGCCAGCGGGAGTCCGGCCGGCGCCGCAGCGCACCGAGCCCGGTGCACGGCGCGTCCACCAAGACCCGGTCGAAGTCGCCGGTGCCCAGCCGCGGATCGGTCCCGTCGGCCACGACGACGTCGGCGGTGTCCTCGACGGCGGCTCGCACCAGCTCTGCGCGGTGCGGCTGCAGCTCGACGGCGGTGACCCGCGCGCCTCGGTCGCGCCCGAGGCCGGCGAGCAGCGCCGCCTTCCCGCCGGGTCCGGCGCACAGGTCGAGCCACCGGGTGTCCGCACCGGTGACGGGCACCGTTGCCGCGGCGATGGCGACCAGCTGGCTGCCCTCATCCTGCACTCCCGCCCGCCCCTGCCGGACTGCCGGGATGCGCGCCGGGTCGCCCGACGGCAGTCGCGCAGACCACGGGGACCAGCGCCCGGGAGTCGCTCCGGCGGCGACCAGCTCGTCCAGCTCGCAGCGACCAGGGCGGGCCACCAGCGTGACCTGCGCCGGCGTGTTGTCGGCCACAAGCAGCGCCTCGGTCTCCGCCAAGTCGCCGCCCAGTGCGTCGCGGAACGCCGACACCACCCAGCGCGGATGCGAGTGTCGCACCGCAAGGGCGTCCAGCGGGTCGTCCAGGTCGGCGACCTCGGCCAGCCATTCGTCGCGCGTCTGGGAGGCCACCCGCCGGAGCACGGCGTTGACGAACCCGGCCCGACCCGGGCCGACGTTGGTTCGTGCCAGATCAACGGTTGTCGCAACGGCAGCATGCGACGGGACACGCGTCGCGAGCAGCTGGTGGCTTCCCAGCCGGAGCAGATCGAGCACCTCGGCGTCGACGGCATCGATGTCGCGGTCGATGCAGCGGGCCAGGACCGCGTCGTACGTCGCCCGACCCCGCAGTGTCCCGAAGGCGAGCTCGGTCGCCAGGGCCGCATCTCGTCCGGACACCCCGCGCTCGCGAAGCAGCCGCGGCAGCAGCAGGTTCGCGTACGCATCGTCGGCGGTGACAGCCCGCAGGACGTCGAAGGCGACCTGCCGAGCCGGGTCCGCCGGTCCCCGAGGAGGCCGGGCCCGGGTCACTCGAACCGCTCCCCTGCGGACAAGCGAAGGCCTCGGACCCAGTCCAGGGCAGACATGAGCCGTCGGCCGTGGGGCTGGACCTGTCGCAGTGCTACCGGCCGCGACCCGGTCCCCACCCACACCTCGGTCTTGGAGCCGACGAGCTCACCTGAGGCCAGGGCGTGGTCCGGCTCAGCCGGCACCTCTGCCGGCGGCCGGGCAACCGGCCCGATCTTGACCCGCTCACCTCGCAGCACCGTCCAGGCGCCGGGCGCCGGGGTGCATGCGCGGATCTGCCGGTCAACCGCCAAAGCGGGATTGGCCCATCTCACCCGCGCTTCGTCCACGCCCACCTTGGGTGCCAGGGAGACCCCGTCGGTCGGCTGCGGCACCGGGCCCAGCTCGCCGTCGTCGATGCCGTCCAGCGTCCGGGCGAGCAGCTGCGCCCCGGACGCGGCCAACCGCTCCAGCAGCGCGCCGGCGGAGTCGTCGGCCCGGATGGTCTCGGTGACGGTGCCGAAGACCGGTCCGGTGTCCAGCCCGTCATCGAGCCGGAAAGTGGTGGCCCCGGTGACCTCGTCTCCGGCCCAGACGGCTCGCTGCACCGGCGCTGCCCCACGCCAGGCGGGCAGCAGCGAGAAGTGCAGGTTCACCCAGCCCTGCCGAGGGACCGCGAGCGCAGCCGGCGGGATCAGCCCGCCGTACGCGACGATCGGGCAGCAGTCCGGAGCCAGCTCTTCCAGCCGACGCTGGAACGCCGGGTCGGAGGGTCGCTGTGGGGTGAGCAGCTCGACCCCGGCGGCCTCCGCCCGGTCCGCCACCGCCGAACCGGTGAGATGACGACCCCTCCCGGAGCGGGCTGGGGGCCGGGTCAGCACCGCGACCACCTCATGACGGGACGCCAGCAGCGCTTCCAGTGCCGGGACCGCTGCCGAGGGGGTCCCGGCGAACAGCAGCCGCACGCTCCCCCGCCTACAGCGCGCGGCCGTGGGTGGCGTGCGGGCTCACCTTGACCTGCGGCGTCGGCGCTCCGGCCCAGTCGGCTTCGCGGATCGCCTTGAGCGCCAGCTTGCGCTGCTCCCGGTCCAACCGGTCAATGAACAGCACGCCGTCCAGGTGATCCGTCTCGTGCTGCACGCAGCGGGCGAGCAACTCGGTCCCCTCGACCACCACCGGGTCACCGTGCATGTTGAAGCCCTGTGCGACAGCTCGGAACGCCCGCTTCGTCGGGAACGAGAGACCCGGGAGCGACAGACACCCTTCTTCGCCGTCCTGTTCCTCGTCGCCGAGGTCCAGCACCGGGTTGACCAAGTGACCGACGACATCGTCGACGTCATAGGCAAACACCCGCAGCGACACGCCCAGCTGAGGTGCGGCAAGCCCGACGCCGGGAGCATCCAGCATCGTCTCGGTGAGGTCGCGGACCAGCACCCGGAGCTCCTTGTCGAAGTCGGTGACCGCGGCAGCCGGCACGCGCAGAACCGGGTCCCCGAACAGGCGGATCGGCTGGACGGTCACCGGGACTCCTTCGACGTGGCGGACACCACCAGTCTAGGCGGGCGCCGACCGCCGCCCACGACTGCCGCAGCGGTCACGCCAGCTCGACCGGATCGATGTGCAGCGACACCGCGTCGGCATCTTTGCGGGCGCTGCGCACGCCCGCGGCGGTGCGCAGCGACGCTGCCAGGGCCAGGCCGTCCCGACGCGGAACCCGGACCACGGCCCGCACCCGACCGTCGCCTTCCGGGACCGGGCCGAGCACCTGCGCGGTCGCCGGAAGCTCGGCGAGCTCGAGGAGACCGTGCACGGCGACGCTCGCGCCGTGAACGACCGCAATCCGGACCGCCGGAGGGAGGCCAGCGACCTGGCGGTCGGCCAGCTCACGCTCGGAGAAACCCACGGGGTCCCACCGCACGAGGGCCTGGACAGCGGGGACCGCGGGATCGGCGACGACCACGACCCGGCCGCCGGCGTCGGCCGGGCGCACGAGGGCCGCCGCCGCGAGCCACCGTCGGACCGTCTCCTCGCCGGCCCGCAGGTCGACCCGCTCCAGCAGGGCCCACGCGTCCAGCAGCAGGGCGGCGGCGAACCCGCCATCGGCCACCGGCTCGGCACCGGGCGTCGCCACCACCAGCGCCGGGAGGGCGGGCACCGAGGCGAGGACCCCGGTACTTCCGCCCGACGACACCACCGGCACCGACGGGAAGGCCCGCCCGAGCTCCTCGGCGGTCCGGCGCGCACCCACCACGCTGGCACGCACCTGGGTCGCACCGCACTCGGCGCAGGCCCAGTCCGCACCGACCCGCCCGCACCACCGACAGGCGGGCGGACGGTCCCGGCCGGACAGTGCCAGCGGCCCCTGGCAGTCCGCGCAGCTGGCTCGGGTCCGGCAGCGTGCACACGCCACCGCCGGCAGGTACCCCGAGCGGGGAACCTGCACCAGGACCGGACCCTCCCGGAGCGCGTCGCGGGCAGTCCGCCAGGCCAGCGTCGGCAGCCGGGCGCCCCGGGCCAGGGCCGCGTCGTCGGACTCGCCGCGAGGTCCGCCCGATGTGTCGTCGGCCGTCCGGACGCGGGGCGCCGACGCGCGCAGCGCGGCTCGATCCGGGACCAGGCTGCGGGCGTAACCCTCGGCAACCAGGGCCGCGCCCTCGGCAGTCCGGGCGAACCCGCCGACCAGCAGGCCGGCACCACCGAGGTGCGAGCGCAGCGCCAGCACCTCCCGCACGTGCGGGTAGGGCGCCCGTGGCTCGGCATGCAGGTCGTCCCCGTCGTCCCAGATCGCGACCAGCCCGAGGTCGGTGACCGGAGCGAACGCAGCCGCCCGAGTCCCGACGACTGCGGACACCTGCCCTCGCCGGACGCGCAGCCAGCGGCGGTACCGCTCCTTCGGCCCCAGGTCGGCGGTGAGGACGACGTGCTGGTCCGGGCCCAGAACGTCGGTCAGGGCCTCGTCGACCCGAGCCACGTCCCGGTGGTCAGGGACGACCACGACGGCTCCCTTTCCGGACGACCGGGTGGCGGCCACGGCGTGGGCCAACAGCGCGGTCCAGCCCGGCCCGGGAGCCGCCGTCCAAACCGCCCGGGGGCCGGCCCCGGCCGCCAGCGCCGCCACGAAGCCCGCGCCCGCCGGGTAGGCGGCCCATGGGCCTGGGTCGGGTGGGGCCACCGGCGCAGCCGCCGGGACACCCGGTTCCCCCTCGGCGGCGGCGTGCCGGGGCGGGATCGCCAGCCGAAGGACGTCGGCCAGCGTGCCGGCGTACCGGTCGGCCACCGCCCGCCCCAGCCGCGCCACGTCGGGCGCCAGGACCGACTCGGGTGACACCACTTTCGCCAACGTGCTCAGGCGGCCGGCGTGGTCGGTCGACGCCACCCGGTCGAGCAGGTAGCCGCCCACCAGCTGGCCGGCGAACCGGACGCGCACTCGGCAGCCCGGTACCGCTCGGTCTGCCAGCTCATCGGGAACCAGGTAGTCGAAGGTCCGGTCCAGGTGCGGCAGCGGCAGGTCGACGACGACCCGCGCAACCGGGGTGGCCGAGCTGCTCACGCGCCGGCAGCCGCCTTGAGGTCCTCGGCCCGGTTCGTGCGCTCCCAGGTGAAGTCGGGCAGGTCACGACCGAAGTGCCCGTACGCCGCGGTCGCGGTGTAGATGGGCCGCTTCAGGTCGAGCGCCGAGATGATGGCCGCCGGGCGCAGGTCGAACACCTGCAGGACGGCGTCTTGGATCTGGGCGTCCGACACGATCCCGGTGTCGAAGGTCTCGACGAACAGGCCGACGGGGTGAGCCTTGCCAATCGCGTAGGCGACCTGGACCTCGCACCGGCTGGCCAGACCCGCCGCCACGACGTTCTTCGCTACCCACCGCAGCGCATACGCGGCCGACCGGTCGACCTTGCTGGGGTCCTTGCCGGAGAAGGCACCGCCCCCGTGCCGTGCCATTCCTCCGTACGTGTCGATGATGATCTTGCGGCCGGTGAGTCCCGCATCGCCCATGGGGCCGCCGATCTCGAACCGTCCGGTCGGATTCACCAGCGTGCGATGGTCCGAGGTGTCCAGCCCGAACTGCTCGACCACCGGTTTGACCACCAGCTCCTCGATGTCGGGCTGCAGGAGCGTTTCCAGATCGATGTCGCTCGCATGCTGGGTCGACACCACGACGGTGTCCACCCGGACCGGACGCGATCCGTCGTACTCGATGGTGACCTGGGTCTTGCCGTCCGGACGCAAGTACGGGATGAGCCCGCCCTTGCGGACGTCGGTGAGCCGCTGGGCCAACCGGTGCGCCATCGTGATCGGCAGCGGCATCAGCTCCGGCGTCTCGTCGCAGGCATAGCCGAACATCAGTCCCTGGTCACCGGCACCTTGCCGGTCGAGCGGGTCGGCGGAGTGGTCGTGACGCTCCTCGTAGGCGTCGTCGACGCCCTGGGCGATGTCCGGCGACTGGGAGCCGATGGACACCGAGACCCCACACGAGCCCCCGTCGAAGCCCTTCTTGCTGGAGTCGTAGCCGATCGCCAGAACGCGCTCCCGGACGATCGTCGGGATGTCGACGTACCCGGTGGTGGTCACCTCGCCGGCCACGTGCACCTGGCCGGTCGTCACCAAGGTCTCGACGGCGACGCGGCTGTCGGGATCCTCGCGCAGGAGCGCGTCGAGGATCGAGTCGCTGATCTGGTCGGCGATCTTGTCCGGATGTCCCTCGGTGACGGACTCGGAGGTGAACAGGCGACGGGCCACGGGTTCCTCGCAGTCGGCGGAGCGGCGGGCGGGCGGATCTGGGGCGTCAGCCTAGCGAGCGCCTCGCCGCACCCGGAGGAAGCCGGGAGACGACCTCGTCCCAGATCACGTCGGCCAGGTCGGACTTGGGCCCGGTGGGAACGGCTCGCTCGGAACCGTCGGCGCCGAGCAGCACCGCCGCGTTCACCTCGCTCCCGAATCCCAGGTCGGCTCCGACCTCGTTCACCACGAGCAGGTCGCAGCCCTTGGTGGCCAGCTTCACCCGCCCGTGGTCCAGCCAACCGGCGTCCGTGTCGCCGGTCTCGGCAGCGAATCCGACCAGCAGCTGGCCCTCACGCCGTCGGCCGACGAGCTCGGCAAGCACGTCGGTCGTGGTCTCCAGCTCGATGGGCGGGGGCGCGACACCCTTCTTGCGCTTGCTGGGCGCCGGGGCGACCGGCCGGAAGTCGGCCACCGCGGCCGCCATGACGACGACGTCGGCGTCGACGGCGGCCGCGTGAACCGTGTCCCGCAGCTCGGCGGCAGTGCCCACCCGGAGCACCTCGGCGCCGGCCGGGTCCGGTAGCTCGACGTTGGCACTGACGAGGACGACCTCGGCGCCACGGGCGACTGCGGTGACCGCCAGCGCGTAGCCCTGACGACCTGTGCTGCGGTTACCCAGGAAGCGGACCGGGTCGACCGGCTCCCGTGTCCCACCGGCGGAGACGACCACCCGCCGGCCGGCGAGGTCTCGGACGGCAGCGGTGCCACGGGCCAGAACGCGGTCGCACAGCCGCGCCAGCTCCTCCGGGTCGGGGAGCCGACCCTTGCCGGTGTCGGCACCGGTGAGCCGACCTTCGGCCGGATCGACGACGAGAACACCCCGTGCCCGCAGCGTCGCGACGTTCGCGACCGTGGCCGGGTGCTCCCACATCTCGGTGTGCATGGCGGGGGCGAGGACCACCGGGCAGGCCGCCGTCAGCAGCACGGAGGTCAGCAGATCGTCAGCGACGCCGTGGGCGGCCCGCGACAGCAGGTTGGCGGTGGCCGGCGCCACCACCACCAGGTCGGCCTGCCGGCCGAGGGAAACGTGCGGGACCTGCGACGCGTCGTCCCATACCTCGGCGTTCGCCGGACGCCCGGACAGCGCGGCCCAGGTCGGTGCTCCGACGAACTCCAGAGCCGACCGAGTCGGCACCACGGTGACCTGGTGGCCGGACTCGGTCAGCAGGCGCAGCAGTGAGACCGCCTTGTACGCGGCGATCCCGCCTCCGACGCCCAACACGAGGTCTGCCATGCGTGGCTCGCAACCGAAGGGGTGCGGTGGTGACTAGGCGGGTGCCGACGTGTCGGGGATCTCGCTGGCGTCCAACGGCTCGGAGACGAGCAGGTCGGCATTGATCTCTCGCAGCGCGATCGACAGCGCCTTCTCCTGGACGTGCGTGTCGACCAACGGGCCGACGTACTCCAGCAGGCCCTCGCCCAGCTGCGAGTAGTAGGCGTTGATCTGGCGAGCCCGCTTCGACGCGTACAGGACCAGCGCGTACTTGGAGTCGGTCTTGGCGAGGAGCTCGTCGATGGGCGGGTTGGTGATGCCCTCGGGGACGGCATGGACTCCGGACACACACGCTCCTGGTGATCGTCGGTGGCACTGCTGGTCGGTGCTGGTTGGTGCTGGTTGTGGCCGACCGGACCCTCTAGTCCTCGACCGACCGCACCCAGGCTACCAACTGTTGCACCACATCCTTGACATCGCGGTTCACCAGCACCACGTCGAACTCATCAGCCGCGGCCAGCTCCACCCTCGCCCGGGCCAGCCGCTCGGCCAGCACCGCCGGGTCCTCGGTGCCTCGGCCGGCCAGCCTCGACTCGAGGACCGACCAGGAGGGGGGCGCCAGGAAGACCAGGCGAGCGTCCGGCTGTGCCGCCCTCACCTGTCGGGCCCCTTCGAGCTCGATTTCCAGGAGGACGGGCACGCCAGCGGCCAACCGGGACCGGACCGGCGCCCGCGGTGTTCCGTACCGTTCACCAGCGAACCAGGCCCACTCCAGCAGCTCGTCGCCTTCGACGAGCTCGTCGAAGCGATCCGGCGAGACGAACGTGTAGTGGAGTCCGTCGACCTCGCCGGGACGCGGCCGGCGAGTCGTGACCGACACCGACAGCCAGATGTCGGGATGGTCGACACGCAGCCGGGCGACGACGGTGCTCTTGCCCACCCCCGACGGTCCGGACAGCACAGTCAGGCGCTGCCGGCGGACCGGCGGGTCGGCGGTCACGACGTCAGACGTCGCCGAACTCGCGCTCGAGCGCTGCGGCCTGGTTGGCTCCGAGGCCCCGGACGCGGCGACTCTCGGAGATTCCGAGCCGCTCCATGATCTGGCGGGCGCGCACCTTGCCCACACCGGGCATCGACTCCAGCAAGGCCGTCACCCGCATCTTCCCCACGACCGGGTCCGTCTGGCCGCGGCGCAACACCTCCGACAGGGAGCCACCGGAGTGCTTCAGCCGGTTCTTGACCTCGGCGCGGATCTTGCGCGCCTCCGCGGCTTTGACCAGGGCAGCCGAGCGCTGCTCGGGAGTCAAGGGGGGCAGGGCCACGCCAGGGAACCTAGCGACTGGGCCGCACTGGGGCAACGCCTGGGGTGGTCAGCCAGTCTGACCGACGAGCCCGGCAGCGATCGCCGCCGCCGCCTCGCCGGGTGCGGCGGCCGCAGTGATCGGTCGGCCCACCACGAGGAGGTCGGCCCCGTCGGCGAGTGCCTGCGCGGGGGTCGCGACCCTGGCCTGGTCCCCGGTGGCGGCGCCTGGCGGCCGTACTCCCGGGGTGATGAGCGTGACCGTCGGACCCACGGCGGCGCGCACCACCGCCACCTCCTGGGGGGAGCAGACCAGGGCGCGGGCTCCGGCACCCACGGCCAGCCGCGCCAACCGCGTGACCGCGTCGGAGGCCGGCCCCTCCCACCCGACCGCTGCCAGGTCGTCCTCCGTCAGCGATGTCAAGACGGTGACCCCCGTGACCTGCGTGCCGGGGAGCGCCTCGGCCGCAGCGCGGACCATCGCCGGTCCGCCCGATGCGTGAACCGTCAGGAAGGCCGGTTCGAGGTCGGCTACCGCCCGCGCGGCGCCGGCCACGGTGTGGGGGATGTCGTGGAGCTTGAGGTCGAGGAAGACGTCCGCGTCCGTCACCGCGCGGACTGCGTCGACGGCCCGGCGGCCGTAGCGCAGGTACAGCTCGAGCCCGACCTTCATGGTCGTGACGTGCGGGCTCGTCACCCGGGCCCACTCCACAGCGGTGTCGAGGTCCGGCGCGTCCAGCGCGACCGCGACGGGGGCCCGCGTCACGCCGGCTCCGGCCGGTCGCCCAGCTCGTCCGAGCCGTCCGGTTCGGGCCGGGCGTCCGGTTCGGGCCGGGCGTCCGGTTCGGGCCGGACGTCCGGTTCGGAGGAAGCGCCGACCGGCGGCGCCCCGTCATCGGCCCGGTGGGCGTACCCGACCGCCTCCGCGAACCGACCGAAACCGCGCTCCCCCAACAGCCGGTGGAGCTCGTCACGGACACGGATCGGTGCCGACGGGTCATTGAAGATTGCCGTGCCTACCTGAACCGCCGACGCGCCGGCCAGCACGAACTCGAATGCGTCGGCCCCGCTCCGAATGCCCCCGACGCCGATGATTGGCACGTCCGGCAGCGCCCGGTGCACCTGCCACACCGCCCGGACGGCGATCGGGCGGACGGCCGGACCTGACAGCCCGCCGGTGATCCCGGCGAGGTGCGGGCGCATGGTCTCGGTGTCGATCACCACACCGAGAAGGGTGTTGACCATTGTCAGCCCGTCGGAGCCGGCATCGACGGCCGCCCGGGCGATCTGGACGATGTCGGTCACGTCCGGGGACAGCTTCGCGAACACCGGCACCCCGGGCGCGGTGTTGCGTCGCACCCCGTGCACGACACTGGCGGTGGCGGCGGGATCGCACGCGAAGACCAGGCCGCGGTCCTCCACGTTGGGGCACGAGATGTTCACTTCCACCGCAGCGACCGCCGGCGCGTGCCGCAACCGGGCGGCGAGCCGGCCGAACTCCTCGGCGGTGCTGCCCGCGATCGACACGACGACGCGAGCGCCACGCTCGGCCAGCCAGGCCAGGTCGTGGTCGACGAAGCGGTCGATCCCCGGCCCTTGGAGCCCGATCGAGTTCAGCATGCCGCTGGGCGTCTCGGCCATCCGCGGGGTCGCGCGCCCGGACCGGGGCTTGGCCATGATCGTCTTGGTGACGACCGCGCCCAGCTCCCCGACGTCGAAGAACTGGTCCAGCTCCCGGCCGTAGCCGGCGCAGCCGGAGGCCGTCATCACCGGGTTGGGCAACGTCAGGGCGGCCAGCGTGGTGGTGAGATCCACCTCGGGCAGCGCCGCGCGACGGTCCGCGACGTTGACCACTGTCATCCGTGTCACGACAGACCTCCACCCTCGGGGGCGCCCCACGTGTCCGCGGGGACGCTTCCCACCGCATCCCAGCGAACCGTGTCCCCCCGGAACACCGGTCCGTCGACACACGACCGAAGCATGCGGGTCGTGCCGTCGTCGCCGATGATCGGCAGCACGCAGGTCATGCACACGCCGATGCCGCAGGCCATGGCCTCCTCCACCGCCGTCTGCGAGTGGGCACCGAACCGGTCGGCAAGTTCGGCCACCGCCTGGAGCATGGCCATCGGGCCGCATGCGTAGACGACGTCTGTGCCGGTGCGGTCGAGAAGCGCCGGGAGCACGTCCGTGACGCGGCCGCGGGTCCCGGAGGAGCCGTCTTCGGTGGTGACGGCAACCGACGACGACATGCGCTTGGCCTCGAGCACCCCGAACAGCCGGCGGTCGGTGGCCGCTCCCAGCACGAAGTCCACACGGCAGCCACGTGCCCGCAGCTGCTCGGCCAGGGTGAACAGGGGTGCGCTGCCGTAGCCTCCGCCGACGAGCGTGCACGTGACCTTGTCCTTGGGGAGCGTGAACGGCCGCCCCAACGGTCCGACGACGTCGACCGGGTCGTGCGGGCGGAGCTTGGCCAGCCACCTGGTCCCGCGACCGGACTCGGCGAACACGATGTCGACGGTTCCGCCGTAGACCCCTCGGTCGGCGGTCCGGTAGATGCTGAAGGCTCGGCGCAGCAGCATCCCGGAGTCGGCGCCACCGACGGCAAGGGCGACGAAGTGCCCCGGTCGCACCGTGTCAGTCACACCTGGCGCCACCAATGTGAGCTGGTGGTAGTCCCCCACGCGCTTGATGCTCAGAACCTCGCCTGCCACCTGGATAGGGGCCATCAGCCGGTCTCCCTAGCCGCGACCAGGGCGGCCGCATGCTCCTGCAGCGACGTCACCCCGATCTCACCGCGGATGAGGGCCTCGATGCCCTGGACCGCAGCCCCCAGCCCCTGCACGGTGGTGATGCAAGGGACCCCCCGCTGTACCGCCGCCGTTCGGATCTCGTACCCGTCGACGCGAGCCCCGACGCCGTACGGGGTGTTGACGATGAGATCGATGTCACCGGCCAGGATGCGCTGCACGGCATCGAGGTTGGAGTCGTCGTCCGTCGGCTGGAAGTGCTTGCGCACCACGGTGGTGGCAACGCCGTTGCGTCGCAGCACCTCGGCGGTGCCCTGGGTTGCGAGGATCTCGAAGCCGAGGTCCCGCAACCGTTTCACTGGGAAGATCATCGACCGCTTGTCCCGGTTTGCCACCGTGACGAACGCCCGACCGCTGGTGGGAAGCCCGCCGGAGTAGGCCGCCATCTGCGACTTGGCGAAGGCGGTTCCGAACAGGCTGTCGATTCCCATGACCTCACCGGTCGACTTCATCTCGGGCCCGAGGACGGTGTCGACGCCGTGGAAGCGCCCGAAGGGCAGGACCGCCTCCTTGACCGCGATGGGCGCGGACAGCGGGTGCGTGCCTCCGTCTCCGACGGCCGGCAGTAGTCCCTCCTTGCGGAGCTGGTCGACCGTGGCTCCCATCATGATGCGGGCCGCCGCCTTGGCCACCGGGACAGCCGTCGCCTTCGACACGAAGGGGATGGTCCGGGAGGCCCGCGGGTTGGCTTCCAGCACGTAGAGCACGTCCGACGACAACGCGTACTGCACGTTGATCAGCCCGTGGACCCCCACGCCCCGGGCGATGCCTTCGGTGGCCTCCCGGATTCGATCGATGTCCGCCCGGCCGAGCGTCATCGGAGGGAGGGCGCACGCGGAGTCCCCCGAGTGGATGCCGGCTTCCTCGATGTGCTCCATGACCCCGGCGAGGTACAGCTGTTCACCGTCGTAGAGGGCGTCGACGTCGATCTCCACCGCGTCGTCAAGGAAGCGGTCGACGAGCACCGGGTGGTCCGAGCTGATGGCGGTGGCCCGCTCGATGTAGTCGCGCAGCATGTCGTCGTCGTAGACGATCTCCATGCCTCGGCCGCCCAGCACGTAGGAGGGGCGCACCAGGACCGGGAACCCGATCTCGTCGGAGATGGCCTTGGCATCGTCAAACGACGTCGCCGTCCCGTGCTTGGGCGCCGCCAGCCCCACCCTGGCCAGCATCGCACCGAACGAGCCGCGGTCCTCGGCCAGGTGGATCGCCTCCGGCGACGTGCCCACGATGGGGACGCCGGCGTCCTTCAGGTGTTGAGCCAGGCCGAGAGGAGTCTGTCCGCCGAGCTGGACGATCACCCCGGCGACCGGGCCCACCTGCTGCTCGGCGTGCACGACCTCGAGGACGTCCTCAAGGGTGAGGGGCTCGAAGTAGAGCCGGTCGGCGGTGTCGTAGTCGGTGGACACCGTCTCCGGGTTGCAGTTGACCATGATGGTCTCGTACCCGGCTTCGGTGAGCGTCTGTACGGCGTGCACGCAGGAGTAGTCGAACTCGATTCCCTGACCGATGCGGTTCGGCCCCGAACCCAGGACGATGACCGCGGGTCGGGTGCGGGGTTCCACCTCGGTCTCCTCGTCGTACGACGAGTAGTGGTACGGCGTGCGCGCCGCGAACTCGGCGGCGCAGGTATCGACGGTCTTGTACACCGGGCGCACGCCGAGCCCCTGGCGCAGCTCCCGCACGTCGCTCTCCGGCAGGTTCCGGATCTGGCCGAGCTGCCGGTCGGAGAAGCCGTGTCGCTTGGCGTGGCGCACCAGCTCGGCCGACAGCTCGCGGGCGGCCGCGACCTCGGCCGCGACGTCGTTCAACAGGCAGATCTGGTCGAGGAACCAGGGGTCGATTCCGGTTGCCTCGTGCAGCTCGTCGATGGTCGCGCCGGCCCGCAGCGCCTGCTGCACCGAGCTCAGGCGGCCATCGTGCGGGAGTCGCGACCGCTCGACGAGGGTCGCGGCGTCGGCCGCCGGGTCTGCCCACGAGAACGGGGCGTCGGTCTTCTCGACCGAGCGCAGCGCCTTCTGGAGCGCCTCGGGGAAACAGCGCCCGATTGCCATGGCCTCTCCCACGCTCTTCATGTGCGTCGTGAGCGTCGGGTCGGCTGCCGGGAACTTCTCGAAGGCGAACCTCGGAACCTTGACCACCACGTAGTCGAGCGTGGGCTCGAAGGACGCCGGGGTCTCCTCCGTGATGTCGTTGCTGATCTCGTCGAGCGTGTACCCGATGGCAAGCCGCGCCGCGATCTTCGCGATCGGGAAGCCCGTCGCCTTGCTGGCCAGCGCGCTCGACCGGGAGACGCGGGGGTTCATCTCGATCACGATCACTCGGCCCGTCGCCGGGTCGATAGCGAACTGGATGTTGCAGCCTCCGGTGTCCACGCCCACCGCCCGGATGATGGCGATCCCGATGTCCCGCATCCGCTGGTACTCGCGATCGGTCAGGGTCATGGTCGGTGCGACGGTGATGGAGTCCCCGGTGTGCACCCCCATCGGGTCGAGGTTCTCGATCGAGCAGACGACCACGACGTTGTCGTTGCAGTCGCGCATGAGCTCGAGCTCGTACTCCTTCCAGCCGAGGATCGACTCCTCGAGCAGGACCTCGGTGCTGGGGCTGGCCTGGAGCCCAGCACCGGCGATGTCGCGCAGCTGCGCCTCGTCGTGGGCGATCCCCGAGCCGGCACCCCCCATCGTGAAGGACGGGCGGACCACCACCGGGTAGCCCAGGGCCGCCACTGCCCCGAGGCACTCGTCCATGGTGTGGCAGATCGCCGACTGGGCGACCTCGGCGGCCAGCTCCGAAGGCAAGTCCTCGACGATGCGCTTGAACACCTCGCGATTCTCACCTCGCTGAATGGCCTCCATGTTCGCGCCGATGAGCTCCACTCCGTAGCGCTCGAGGGCACCCGACTCGTCGAGTGACACCGCCACGTTGAGCGCGGTCTGGCCCCCCAGCGTCGGCAGCAGCGCATCCGGCCGTTCCCGCACGATGATCTGTTCCACGACCTCCGGAGTGATCGGCTCGATGTAGGTGGCGTCGGCGAACTCCGGGTCAGTCATGATCGTCGCGGGATTGCTGTTGACCAGCACCACCCGCAGTCCCTCGGCCCGCAGGACGCGGCACGCCTGGGTGCCGGAGTAGTCGAACTCCGCCGCCTGCCCGATCACGATCGGACCGGAGCCGATCACCATGACCGATCGCAGGTCTTCTCTTCTAGGCATGGCTGGGCATCCTCACCCGCGCTGGACGGTCATCAGGTCGGCGAACCGGCCGAACAGGTAGCTGGAGTCGTGCGGACCGGCAGCAGCCTCGGGGTGGTACTGCACGCTGAACGCCGGCGCCTGCAGCAGGCGCAGGCCTTCGACGACATCGTCGTTCAGGCACACATGGCTGACCCGCGCCGGACCGAAGGGGGTCTCGGTCACCACCTGCCGCGGGGCGTCCACCGCGAATCCGTGGTTGTGCGCGCTGATCTCCACCGAGCCGGTGGCAACGTCCTGCACCGGCTGGTTGATGCCCCGGTGCCCGTACTTCAGCTTGTACGTGCCGAAGCCAAGCGCACGCCCCAACACCTGGTGACCGAAGCAGATTCCGAAGACCGGCAGACCACGCCCGAGTGCTCCCTGCATCAGCGCCACCGCGTCGTCCGCGGTGGCCGGGTCGCCCGGGCCGTTGCTGAAGAAGACACCGTCCGGGTCGACGGCGAGAACCTGGTCCAGCGTCGACTGGGCGGGGAGCACGTGGACGTCGATGCCCAGCTCGGCCATCAACCGCGGCGTCATCGCCTTGATGCCGAGGTCGATCGCCGCCACGGTCAACCTCTTGCGGCCCACGGCGGGGACGACATACGGCTCGGACGTGGTGACGTCTGCCGTCAGGTCGGCGCCCGACATCGTGGGGCTCGCCAGGACCTGCGCCAGCAGCTCCTCCGGGTCGGTGGTCGTGCTCGAGATTCCGACGCGCATGGCGCCCCGCTCTCGCAGGTGCCGGGTGAGCGCCCGGGTGTCGACCCCGGCGATCCCCACCACACCCTGGCGCTCCAGCTCCTCGTCGAGGGTGCGCTGCGACCGCCAGCTCGACGCCATGCGGGAAGGGTCGCGCACGACGTACCCGCTCACCCAGATCCGCGCTGACTCGGCGTCTTCGGCGTTGACTCCGGTGTTGCCGATCTGCGGTGCGGTCTGGACCACCACCTGTCGGTGGTAGGACGGGTCAGTCAGGGTCTCCTGGTAGCCGGTCATGGCGGTGCAGAAGACCGCCTCGCCAAAGGTGTCGCCGACCACGCCGAAGGACGACCCCCCGAAGGTGCGGCCGTCCTCGCACACCAGCAGTGCCGGGGCGGTCGTTCCGCGCGTGCCGGTCATGCTGCGTCCCCGGACGCCGAGGTGGGCGGACCGCTCGGACGCCTCAGGGCGGCCATGGCCGCAACGAGCTGCTCGTGGTCGTCGACGTGGCTGGCCCGGAAGCCGGTGTCGAGGACGCGGTCCCCGAGCTGCCAGGTGAGCAGGACCAGCCCGCCCTCCTCGTACACCGCCCCGGCGATGGCCTGGCCGAGCTGTGCCTCGAGCAGGTCCGCTCGCGGCACGAACAGGTCGCGCGCGCCGGCGCGGCTGACCAGCACCCCGTCGTCACGCACGGTGACGGCCGCCCGGCTGGGCACGCCGAGGCCGTGCACCACGATCCGGTCCAGCCAGTCACCTGTCGCCGTCGTCGCCAGGTACCGACCCTCCACCGGGCCGCACCGAGCGACCGCGTCGCCGTCCGGTGCCACCACTGGTGTGGCGGCCGCACCCGGCAGCGGGAGGGCCGTGGGCTCCGGGAGATCCGCCTGCCGGTGTCCGCGGTGCCGCCAGCCACGTCGCATCAGGGCCAGGACGCCGACCACCGCCGCTACGACAAGCAGCGTGAGCAGGGTGCGGGTGGCGGTGTCGGACAGGGTGGGCATCGGCTCACACCACCGTTCCGTCACGAGCGGTCAACCGGCCGCGGAGGAAGGTGGCGACCGGACGCGCCGGCAGCACGGCGCCGGCGTACGGGGTGTTTCGGCTGCGGGAGACCATCACGGAGGGATCGACCAGCACCTGGGCATCCGCGTCGATGAGCACTACGTTGGCCGGCTCCCCGACGGACAGCGGGCGCCCCTGGCCCGCGAGCCGTCCGATCCGGGCCGGTCGGACGGACATCCGGTCGGCCACGCCAGCCCAGTCCAGGAGACCGGTGCCGACCATCGCCTCGGCGACGACACCGACCGCGGTCTCCAGCCCGACCATCCCGAAGGCAGCCGAGGCCCACTCGCAGTCCTTGTCCTCGACGGCGTGCGGCGCGTGGTCGGTGGCCACGCAGTCGATCGTCCCGTCGGCCAGGCCCTGGCGAACGGCGTCCACGTCCTCGGCGCTGCGCAGCGGCGGGTTGACCTTCAGGCGCGGGTCGTAGCTGCGCACCAGATCGTCGGTGAGGAGCAGGTGGTGGGGGGTCACCTCGGCGGTGACGTCGATGCCCTTCCCCTTCGCCCAGCGGATGATCTCGACCGACCCGGCGGTCGACACATGGCACACGTGCAGCCGGGAGCCCACATGGCCGGCGAGCAGGACGTCGCGCGCGATGATCGCCTCCTCGGCAACCGCAGGCCAGCCGCGCAGGCCGAGTGCGCCGGACACCGGCCCCTCGTTCATCTGTGCGTCCTCGGTGAGCCGGGGCTCCTGCGCATGTTGGGCCACGACACCGTCGAACGCCTTCACGTACTCCAGCGCCCGCCGCATCATGACCGCGTCCGACACGCACTTGCCGTCGTCGGAGAACACCCGAACCCGCGCTGCGGAGTCAGCCATGGCCCCCAGCTCGGCGAGCTCACGACCGCCCAGGCCGACGGTCACCGCGCCGACGGGGTGCACGTCGCAGTGCCCTGCAGTCCGTCCGAGGTGCCACACCTGCTCCACCACTCCGGCGGTGTCGGCCACCGGGTCGGTGTTCGCCATCGCGTGCACGGCGGTGAAGCCACCCACGGCCGCCGCCGCAGACCCGGATAGTACGGTCTCGGCATCCTCCCGGCCCGGCTCCCGAAGATGGGTGTGCAGGTCCACCAGCCCGGGCAGCGCCACCAGCCCCTCCGCTTCGACGACCTCGGCGTCCCCCGCGGCCAAGCCCGGCCCCAGCCCAGCAACCAGGCCGTCGGCCAGCAGCAGGTCGGTCGGGTCGCCTCCGAGGGGACGGACGCCGCGCAGGAGGAACGAGGCGGTCATGAGGCCACCTCCTCGAGGGCGACCGTGTCCTGCCCCAACGCGGAGGCACTCCCTCCGAGCAGCAGGTAGAGCACCGCCATCCGGACACTCACGCCGTTGGTGACCTGCTCCACGATCACCGATCGGGTTGAGTCCGCGACCTCGGCGGTGATCTCCAGGCCACGGTTCATCGGCCCCGGATGCATGACGATCGCGTGGTCGGCCAGCGTGGCCATGCGGTCGGCGTCCAACCCGTAGCGGCGCGAGTACTCGCGCGCGCTGGGGAAGAACGCCGCGTTCATGCGTTCCAGCTGGACCCGCAGCATCATCACGGCGTCGGCACCGACCAGGGAGGCGTCGAGGTCGTACGACTGTTCGCACGGCCAGTGCTCGATGCCGACAGGGAGCAGCGTCGGCGGCGCGACGAGCGTGACCTCGGCACCGAGCGTGGACAGCAGCAGAACGTTGGAGCGGGCCACCCGACTGTGCAGCACGTCGCCGACGATCGTGATGCGACGGCCCTCGAGGGACCCCAGGTGGCGCCGCATCGTGAAGGCGTCGAGGAGCGCCTGCGTGGGGTGCTCGTGGGTTCCGTCACCGGCGTTGATGACCGAGCCCTTGATCCAGCCGGAGTGCGCGAGCGTGTGGGGGGCGCCGCTGGACCCGTGGCGGATGACGACGGCGTCGGCCCCCATCGCCTCCAGCGTGAGGGCGGTGTCCTTCAGCGTCTCACCCTTGGACACGCTGGAGCCCTTGGCGCTGAAGTTGATGACGTCGGCCGACAGCCGCTTGGCAGCGGCCTCGAACGAGATCCGCGTGCGGGTCGAGTCTTCGAAGAACAGGTTGACCACGGTGCGTCCCCGCAGAGTGGGCAGCTTCTTGACCGGACGGTCGGCCACGCGGGCGAGCTCGTCGGCGGTGTCGAGGACCAGAAGCGCATCGTCGCGCGTGAGGTCGGCAGCCGACAGCAGGTGGGTGATCACTGGCTCTCCCCGTGGCTGAGCAGGACGGCGTCTCGCCCGTCGAGCTCGTCCAGCAGGACGCGGACGGTCTCCCGCTGCGAGGTCGGCAGGTTCTTGCCGACGTAGTCCGCCCGGATCGGCAGCTCGCGGTGGCCGCGGTCGACGAGGACCGCCAGCTGCACGGCGCGAGGCCGGCCGAGGTCCCCGAGCGCGTCGAGCGCGGCGCGAATGGTGCGTCCGGAGTACAGGACGTCGTCGACCAGGACCACGACCGCGTCGTCGATCCCTTCCGGGGGCAGCTCGGTCCGCTCCAGCGCCCGCGCCGGCTTCAGCCGGAGGTCGTCGCGGTACATGGTGATGTCGAGGCTGCCGCACGGGATGCGCGTGCCCTCGACGCCGCCGATGCGCTCGGCCAGCCGGTGGGCGAGTGGAACGCCACGGGTCGGGATGCCGAGCAGGACCAGGTCGTCGCTGCCCCGGTTGCGCTCGAGGACCTCATGGGCGATCCGCGTGAGGGCGCGCTGGATGTCTTCTGCTTCGAGCACGGCGCGCATCTCGGGCGCGGGCTCGCTGGTCGACGTTGCCACGTCGGACCTCCTTCCCCGCCTCACAGGACGGGCTTAAAGGACGTCGGTCGCCGTCACCCTACTCGTCGGGCGGCACCGCCGGACCACCCCCCCGGACCACCCCCGTTGCGGCAACCGGTGGTGACTTTCCGTGTTTCGCTTGACGGGAATGTCACGCTGAGTGACGCTACTCTCCGTGACCGACCGCCGACGGGGCGGCGGCGGCGCGAGCGGCGAAGGGCCGTTCGCGGGGGGGACGCCCGTCCGGGCGGTCGGAGGAGAGGGTTCACATGTCAACGGACTACGCACGGGCGCTCGGGGCCAGGCTCCGGGCCATCCGCACCCAGCAGGGGCTGTCCCTCCACGGTGTGGAGGAGAAGTCCGACGGGCGGTGGAAGGCAGTGGTGGTCGGCTCCTACGAGCGCGGGGACCGCGCCGTCACGGTGCAGAAGCTGGCCGAGCTGGCCGACTTCTACGGGGTCCCGGTCAGTGAGCTGCTGCCGGACAGCTCGCCGGCAGCCGCCTCGGAACCGCCGCCCCGGCTGGTGATCGACCTCGAGCAGCTGTCGCAGGTCCCGGCGGAGAAGGCCGGCCCGCTCGCGCGGTACGCCCAGACGATCCAGAGCCAGCGCGGCGACTACAACGGACGCATCCTGTCGATCCGGCAGGAGGACCTGCGGACACTGGCGGTGATCTACGACCAGTCACCGGGAGCGCTCACGGAGCAGCTCATCACGTGGGGCGTCCTGAACCCGGAGGCCCGCCGCGCCGTCCCCCTCGACTGACCCGTCCAGTGCCGGTCACTCGGCGGTGTACGCAGGCGCCGCACCGGCGACGGCGTCGCCCATGCGGTGCACCCGGAGTGCGTTGGTCGAACCAGGGATGCCTGGCGGACTGCCGGCCACGATGGTGATGTGGTCCCCGAGCCGGCACCGGTCCAGGTCCAGCAGTCGGGCCTCCACCTGGCGCACCATGTCGTCGGTATGACGAACCGGGTCGACGAGGAACGACTCGACGCCCCAGACCAGCGCCAGCTGGTTGCGTACCTCTTCGTTGGGGGTGAACGCCAGCAGAGGCACCGCCGACCGTGAGCGGGCCAGCACCCGCACCGTGCTGCCAGTCTCGCTGAAGGCCACGAGGAACTTCGTGCCCAGCTGCTGGGCGACGCCGACCGCCGCTCGTGCGATCGAGCTGGCCTTGGTGAACCTGATGTCGCGGATGGCGGTGATGCGAATCGCTGCTCCTTGCTGGAGCGCGACCTCCTCCATCGACCGGATCACGCGCCCCATGGTGGCGACTGCCTCAACCGGGTACTGACCCACGCTGGTCTCCCCCGACAGCATCAAGGCGTCGGCGCCGTCGAGCACCGCGTTCGCGACGTCGGACGCCTCGGCACGGGTGGGTCGCGACGCACTGATCATGGACTCCATCATCTGGGTGGCGACGATGACCGGCTTCGCCTTCTCGCGCGCCAGCGCCACCGCCCGCATCTGGACCGGCGGCACGTCCTCCAGCCGGAGCTCGACGCCAAGGTCGCCCCTCGCCACCATGATCCCGTCGAAGGCGTCGATCACCTCGGCCAGCGCGTCGACCGCCTGCGGCTTCTCGATCTTGGCGATGACCGGGCGGGTCACACCCTCCTCGGCCATCACGGCGCGGACTGGCTCGACGTCGGCGGCGGACCGGACGAAGGACAGCGCTACCAGGTCGACACCCTGCCGAAGCGCCCATCGCAGGTCGGCGACGTCTTTGTCCGACATCGCGGGGACACTCACCATGGTTCCCGGCAGGTTCAGACCCTTGTTGTCGCTGACGATCCCGCCCTCGACGACGCGGGTGACCACCCGTGTCCCCTCGACGCTTGTCACCTGAAGCGCCACCCGGCCGTCGTCCACCAGGATCGGGTCGCCGGGACGGACGTCCTGCGGCAGTCCCGCGTGCGTGGTTGACACCAGCGCACTGTCGCCCGGGACCTCGTCGGTGGTGATGGTGAGCTCGTCCCCTGCCACCAACGACACCGGGCCGCCGGCGAACCTACCCAACCGGATTTTCGGACCCTGCAGGTCGACCAGTACGCCGACCGCTCGCCCGGTCGCTGCCGCGGCGGCCCGCACGCTGCGCAGCGACGCCGCGTGCTCCTCGTGCGACCCGTGCGACATGTTGAGTCGGGCAACATCCATGCCGGCCTCGACGAGCGCACGAACCGTCCCGGGCCGGCTGGTGGCCGGCCCCATGGTGGCAACGATCTTCGCGCGGCGCATGACGTGACCCTAGTGAGTCCGATCGCGCAGTCGGCGGCGGCTCAGCCGATGCCGCTGCCCACCAGCGAGCCGAGCACGTACGTCGCTCCGGCCGCCACCCCGCCCAGCGCCAGCTGTCGTAGGCCCGAGAACCACCAGGTTCGCACGGTGACCTGGGAGACGAGGACGCCGACGGCGAACAGCGCGACCATTGACACGACCAGGGCCGGGAGAAGGGTCTCGGCCCCCAACAGGTACGGGAAGACCGGAACCAGTGCGCCGACCGAGAACGCGAGGAAGCTCGACACTGCAGCCGACCGCGCCGAGGGCAGGTCGAACGGGTCCAGCCCAAGCTCCTCGCGCACATGGAGCTCCAAGGCAAGTTCCGGGTCCCGCGACAGCTGCTCGGCCACCAGCGCCGCCAGTTCGGGGTCAAGTCCGCGCCGGACGTAGGTCTCGCTCAGCTCGGCCAGCTCCGCCTCCGGACGCTCGGCGAGCTCCACGCGCTCCAGCTCGATCTCCGCCTGTGCCAGCTCCGCCTGCGAGGCCACCGACACGTACTCTCCGGCCGCCATCGAGAACGCCCCCGCCGCCAGACCCGCCAACCCGGCGAGCACGACTGCCGACGACGTGCCGCCCGCCGCCGCGGTGCCGCCGGCGACACCGGCGATCAGGGCGAAGTTGGACACCAGGCCGTCGCTGGCGCCGAACACCGCCGGCCGCAGCCAGCCGCCGGTGACGTCACGGTGGTCGTGGTGGATCTCGAACGACGAGCGTTCCTGGTCGGTCATGGGGCATCCTCCTGGTCCGTGGCGCCGACCTGCAGCTCGGACGACGGTTCCCGGCCCGGACGGCGCCGGGCCGACACCACGAAGTACACAGCGGCACCGACGACCACCAGGGCGGCCACCCACAGGTTCACCCGGAGCCCGAGGATCTCGTTCGCCGGGTCGATCCGCAGCAGCTCGACGCCGAACCTCCCCACCGAGTACAGCCCGACGTACAGCGCGAACACGCGTCCGTGACCCAGCCGGAACCGGCGGTCGACGACCACCAGCGCCGCGGCGACGAGCAGCAGCCAGATCGACTCGTAGAGAAAGGTCGGATGGTAGGTGGCCACGTCCAGCGAGCCGGCCGGCCGGTGCGTCACGTCAATCTCGAGAGCCCACGGCAGGTCGGTGGGCCGGCCGTAGAGCTCCTGGTTGAACCAGTTGCCCCAGCGCCCCACCGCTTGCGCGACGGCGATGCCAGGGGCGACGGCATCGCCAAAGGCCGGCAGCGGGACGCCGAGCCGCCGCGTGCCGATCCAGGCACCGACGCCGCCGAGCGCGACCGCGCCCCAGATGCCCAGTCCGCCCTCCCAGATCCGAAACGCCGCCCACGGGTCACCGCCGGACCCGAAGTACGGCTGCGGTGTCGTGATCACGTGGTAGATCCGACCGCCGACGATGCCGAAGGGGACCGCCCAGACCGCGACGTCCATCACCACGCCGGGAGTTCCACCACGTCCTCGCCATCGGCGCTCGCCGATCCAGATCGCCAGGCCGATCCCGACGATGATGGACAGCGCGTACCCGCGCACCGGGATGGGTCCAAGGTGCCAGACACCCTGGGCCGGGCTGGGGATCGAGGCGACGACGCCGAGAGGTGTCATGGTGCCTGACGGTCAGCCCTGCGAGGCGGCGTCGATGACCTTGTTCAGGGCGTCCGGCGAGGAGAAGAACGGCGCCGAGTCGTCTGCGGACTTCCACGCTGGGGTGCCGTCAACAAAGACCGTCGGCGTGCTGGTGACACCGGCATCGGTCTGGCTGCTGGCGACCTGCTCGACCCAACCGCGGTAGGCGACCTCGTTGACGCACGCATCCCAGTCGGCACCGCTGATGCCGACGTCCGTGCCCCAGCCCACCAGGTCCGCTGCACTCCACGCGTCCTGCCCCGGGTTCTCCTCGGGCTGGTTCGTGTAGACCTTGTTGTGGAAGTCCAGTCCCTTGTCCGCGTCGATGGCGCAGCCGAAGGCACTGGCCGCAAGCAGCGACGAGTCGTTGCCCAGGTTCTGGTCGAGGAAGGACAACGGGTGGATCACCAAGGTGATGTCACCGGCCGACACTCGCTCGTCCAGGGATGCAGCGTTGGCACTCTCGAATGCCTTGCACGCCGGGCACTGGAAGTCCTCCCACAGGTCGACGGTCACCGGGCCGTCCCCGAATGACGCGCCGGCGCCCGGTTCGCTGATCCCCGCCGGTAGCGCAGCGTCCGACGGCCCGGAGTTCCGCGTGGACTGCACGGCGATGAAGATGCCGACGATCACCGCAATGACGACGACGGCCACCACGACGTTGGTGATGCGCTGCCGGCGTGCCGCCGCGGCCGCGTCGCGACGACGCTCCTCGGCCAGCTTCTCACGCGCACCGCGCTTGCTGTCCTTGCTCATCTCGCCTGGTCCTCTCGGTCGCTTTCGTCGTCCATCTCGTCAGCGTCGTCCAGCTCGTAGAGCGGATGTCCCCCCGTGCCCGCGCGCCCCGACGGGTCGAGGGCCAGCCTGCTGGATGGGAACACCACCAGCCACGCCGACATGCCCACGAACAGCAGATCACGTCCGATGACCGGCCAGTAGTTGGCCTCGCCCTCGGGGACGGTCCCGCCTCCGCCGAAGCAGCCGCAGTCGATCGACAGCCCACGCCACCACGCCGAGGCGACCCCGACGACGAACGCCGACATGAGCGCACCGGTCGCCAGGGCGGACAGGCGGGTCCCGAGCCCCAGGAGGAGCAGGACACCCAGACCGAGCTCGACCAGCGGCAGCCCGTAACCGACGTACTCGGCCAGCTGCACCGGAAGGATCTGGTAGGCCTGCACCGCCTGCGCAGCCTGCCGAGGGTCGGCGATCTTCAGCAGCGACGCGGCGAACAGCACACCGGCCAGAGCCAGCCGGACCGCCGTCGAGACCCAGCGCAGCGCGGGGCCGTCGACGAACGTCCGTCCGGGGCGCTCGGTCACGCCGTCGTGCTCCGCGCCGCCCGCCGCACGCCCGCCGCAAGATCGGCGGCGAGCTCGCGGACCGCCTCGACACCAGCCGCCAGGTCCGGGGCGTCGATCAGCTGCCGGACGAAGGCCGATCCCACGATCACGCCGTCAGCGAAACCGGCGACCTGCTCGGCCTGCTCCCCGGTGGACACCCCGAGCCCCACACACACCGGGAGCTCGGTCGCCGCCCGTGTCCGCGCGACCAGGGCCGCCGCCTGCTCTCCGACCTCGCTGCGGGCCCCGGTGACACCCATGACCGCGGCGGCGTAGACGAACCCGCTCGTCGAGGCGGTGGTGAGGGCCACGCGCTCGTCGGTCGACGAGGGAGCGACGAGGAAGATCCGGTCGAGCCCGTGCTCGCGGGCGGCCGTGATCCACGCTCCGGCCTCGTCCGGGGTGATGTCCGCGGTGATCGCGCCCGACCCACCGGCCAGAGCGAGCTGGGCGGCGAAGCTCTCGACCCCGAATCGCTCGATGGGGTTCCAGTAGCTCATGACCACGGCCGGCGCTCCGGTGCTCGCCACCTCGGTCACGGTTCGAAGCACGTCCCGGGTGCTGACCCCGGCCGCGAGCGCGCTCTCCACCGCCTGCTGGATTGTCGGACCGTCCAGGAGGGGGTCGGAGTACGGCAGCCCGACCTCGACCGCGTCGACACCGCCCTCGACCATGGCGCGCATCGCCGCGACGGCACCGTCGACGCTCGGGTAGCCGGCCGGGAGATAGCCGATGAGCGCCGCCCTGCCCTCGGACCGGGTGCGCACGAACAGCTCGGCCAGCGGCGTCATCCCTCGCCCTCCCCAACCAGCCCGAACCAGCGGGCCGCGGTGTCGACGTCCTTGTCGCCACGGCCGGACAGGTTCACCAGGACGATCCCCTCCGGCCCGAGGTCTCGGCCCACGCGCAGTGCCCCCCAGATCGCATGAGCCGACTCGATGGCCGGGATGATGCCCTCGGTGCGGCAGAGCAGGGCGAAGCCCTCCATTGCCTCGACATCGGTGACCGGCTCATACGTTGCCCGGCCCGACTCGTGCAGCCACGCGTGCTGGGGCCCGACGCTCGGGTAGTCGAGCCCAGCGGAGATGGAGTGGCTCGGGACGGTCTGCCCCATGTCGTCCTGCATCAGGTACGACCGGGCACCGTGCAGCACCCCCGGCGACCCGCCGCTGAACCGGGCCGCGTGGCGACCGGTGGCCACGCCGTCGCCTCCCGCCTCGAACCCGAACAGGGCCACCCCCGGGTCGTCGAGGAATGCGCTGAAGATCCCGATCGCGTTCGAACCGCCACCGACGCACGCACACACGGCGTCCGGCAGCCGGCCGGTGAGCGCCAGCACCTGCTGGCGCGCCTCGTCCCCGATGACGCGATGGAACTCACGCACCATCGTCGGGAACGGGTGGGGGCCGGCCACGGTGCCCAGCAGGTAGTGGGTGGAGTCGACGTTGGTCACCCAGTCCCGCATGGCCTCGTTGATGGCGTCCTTGAGCGTCCGGCTGCCGGTCATCACCGGGACCACCGTGGCTCCGAGCAGCTTCATTCGCGCCACGTTCAGGGCCTGCCGTCGGGTGTCCTCCTCTCCCATGTACACCACGCACTCGAGGTCGAGGAGGGCAGCCGCCGTGGCTGTCGCCACGCCGTGCTGGCCGGCGCCGGTCTCGGCGATCACCCGCCGCTTCCCCATCCTGCGGGTGAGAAGGGCCTGGCCGAGCACGTTGTTGATCTTGTGCGAGCCGGTGTGGTTCAGGTCCTCGCGCTTGAGCAGCACCCGCGCGCCCCCGGCGTGCTCGGACAGTCGCGCAGCGTCGGTCAGTGCGCTGGGTCGGCCGGAGTAGGTGTGGTGCAGGCGGTTGAGCTCCTCCCAGAACTCCGGGTCGTCCCGCACTGATGCGAACGCGTCGGTGAGCTGCTCAAGCGCAGCCATCAGCGCCTCCGGCACGAAGCGGCCGCCGAACTGGCCCCAGTGCCCGCTCGCATCCGGGTCGTGCGCGCGGTCGGAGTGCGGCGATACGTCCGGCGTCGTCATCGCCCGTCCCTCGGGTGGCGCAGTGCGGGATGCGCTCCGGCCGCGACCAGGTCGGCGACCGCGGCACGCGGGTCCTCGCCGGTCACCAGGCTTTCACCGACGAGCACCGCGTCGGCTCCGGCGTTGGCGTAGGCCACCAGGTCGTGCGGGTCGCGGACACCGGACTCGGCCACCCGCACGACCTCCGCCGGGATGGCGGGGGCGACCCGTTCGAACGTGCTCCGGTCGACGGCCAGCGTGCGTAGGTCGCGTGCGTTCACCCCGATGACTCGCGCGCCGGCGTCGAGCGCCCGAGGCACCTCGTCCGCGTCGTGCACCTCGACCAGCGGGGTCAGGCCCAAGGACTCCGCCCGCTCCACCAGCGAGACCAGGGCGGGCTGCTCGAGGGCGGCGACGATGAGCAGCACCAGGTCGGCGCCAGCCGCCCGCGCCTCCCAGAGCTGGTAGCTGGAGACGATGAAGTCCTTGCGCAGGACCGGCACCGGGACGGCGTCACGCACCGCCCTCAGGTCGTCCAGACTGCCGCCGAACCGACGGCCCTCGGTGAGGACGGAGATGGCATGGGCCCCGCCTCCGACGTAGTCGAGCGCCAACGCCGCCGGGTCGGCGATGGGCGCCAGCGAACCTTTCGACGGTGACGACCGCTTGACCTCGGCGATCACGGCGATCCCGTCGGAGCGGCGGAGCGCGGCCACCCCGTCGCGCACTGTCGGGGCTGCCTGAGCGCACTCCTTGAGCTCGTCGAGCGGGAGCCGCTCCTGGCGTTCGGCCAGGTCCTCGCGCACACCGGCGACGATGTCGTCGAGGACGCTCACGTTTCGACCCTTTCGCCGCCACCCCCGACACTCGCCGGGTCGTGTCAGGGTAACTGCGCCGCGGAGGCTGCCCAGCACCGGGCAACCGGTCGACGCCCGGTCGGTCAGCCGATCCCCGACCCCAGGAACGGCACGCCTGGGATGTTGCGGACGACGGTGAAGACGGTCAGCAGGGCCACCACCGGGACGACGACGCGGGTGGGCAGGGTCATCGGACGTGCGAGCAGCGGGCCGGGGCTGCGTCCGCGCCGCAGCCACGACCCGCCGACCAGCACAACGACCAGCACGGCAAGCAGTGGCACCAGGACGTTCTGGTCGAACGAGGCGGCGACGTCGCCGACAAGCAGGTCGTGCGTCGCCCGCAGCCCGCCGCAGAACGGGCAGTCCAGCCCGGTCGCCACCTTCAGCGGGCAGAAGCCGTAGCTGCCGGCCGTGTTCGGGTCGCGCACTGCGAGCACTGCCGCTGCGCCCCCGATCCCGGCCAGCCACCACCCGGTGCGGCCGCCAGTACGGCGGTCCGTCGGGGGGGCCTCGGTGCTCGGGGTCATGACCGCAGCAGTCCTGCCACGGCAGTGGCGGCATGCACGGCAGCGCCAGGGGCGCTGTTATAGGTGACGCTGGAGTCCACGGTCGCGCTCAGCGCGATGACCGCGATGATCGCGATGACGCCCAGGACTAGCAGGCCGATGGCGATCCAGGAGCAGATCACCCCGGCCTTGACGAACCCGAGCCCGCCCAACTGGCCAGCCGAGGCGTTGATCTCACGCTTGGCTCCGGGCGCCAGGGCAAGGGCCACGACCGCAGCGATGAACCCCAGCCCGTAACCGCAGGTCAGCGGCAGACTCAGGATGCCCAGGACGAGCACCGCCACCGCTTTGCCGCTGTTCGGCGGCGTGGCCGGGCCGGGTCCGTACCCAGACGGCGGTCCGTACCCGGGCGGCGGAGGCGGCCCGTACCCCGGAGGCGGCCCGTACCCCGGAGGCGGTGGGGGTGGCGGCGGTGGCGGCGTGCCGGAGTCACTCATCGTCGACTCCTCAGACCTTGTAGACGTACGTCGTCATCACCTTGTCCGCGAAGGTCTGGCGCTTCTCGTCCCACAGCGGCCACAGCCAGCCGACGTAGCACAGCAGCGAGTCCAGGATGTGCGCGAGGTCGCGCAGGAGGGCCATCCCGGTTCCGATGGGCTGCCCCGTCTGCGCTCCCACGAGCCGGGTTCCCAGCATCTCCTTGCCGATCGACTGTCCGGCGCCTTGCTTCATCCCTCGGTTCCACACCCAGAGCCCGATGGCCAGCGCCCAGCCGACGATCAGGATCATCGCGCCGAACGAGTCGCCGATGGCGATGCCGACGAAGTACAAGATGCCGACCGGGATGGCGATCACGAAGTAGTCCACGAGGTAGCCGAGGGCGCGAACGCCCCAGGGGGCAAGCTCGGCACTGGGAACCGGGCTCATCCCGGACGGAGGCGGCGGAGGCGGAGGGATGGAGCTCATGGCGGGGGCTTCCTTCCGGTGCGTCACTCACGGCTGGGACTCGGTTCGACTCTACGGGGCGGCGGTGCCGCGTCGTGGGATTGCGTCGTTCCCGGCTCGCACTCAGCCGGCGCGGTCGGCCCCCATCCCCATCATCTGCATCACCTTGCCGACGAAGACGCCCACGACCACCAGGCCGACGCCCACCCAGAACAGCCAGGGGACTGCGAAACCCACGCCGATCGCCCCGACGAGGAAAGCCACCATGATGATCGTCACTGCCGCCCAGGCGGCCGGGGTAGACCCGTGGTTGTCGTGCTCGGCAGACATCCGCTTCTCCTCGGACTCGATCAGTCGACCTGCGTCGAAGACGCCAACGGGCAGCATTGTGGCAGGTCACTCAGTCGGTGGGGTCCTCCCCTCGGTCCAGGGCATCCCACAGTGCGTGCGGGGAGTCCGACACGGCGGGCTCGCGGTCGTAGCGGCCGGACAGACGTGACCAGCGCGGCCCGCGCCACGCGACCCACGACCCACCGGTCAGCACCGCAACGCCGCCCAGGGCCGCCAACCACGACGACGACGTCGTGCCCAGCGCGAACGCGGCCGCCCCGGTAGCCGCGAGCAGCACTCCGACCAGCCGTCGCGCCCAGCCCCGGGCGGCCAGCGTCGCGGCAGCGCCGGCGCCGGCGACCAGGGCGAGGGCGGCCGCGCCGGCCGGGCCAGGGGCGATCGACCCCGCCAGGAGCAGGAGGACGCCACCCAGGGCAAGCAGCCCCACCGCGGTGCTCGACTCGCGTCTCAGGACCCGGTCCCCCCGGCTGGCCGCAGCGTCGCCGCGGAGGCCACAGCGCGCAGCACTGCGGTGGCCTTGTTCACCGACTCGTCGTACTCCCGCTCGGGAACCGAGTCGGCGACGACTCCACCTCCGGCCTGGACGTACGCGCGCCCGTCCCGGATGAGGGCGGTGCGGATCGCGATCGCCATGTCCATGTCGCCGGCGAAGTCGAGATAGCCGACCGACCCCCCGTACAGCCCGCGACGCGTGGGCTCGAGATGGTCGATCAGCTCCATAGCGCGGACCTTCGGCGCACCGGTCAGCGTGCCCGCGGGAAAGGTCGCGCGCAGGACGTCGAATGCTGTCAACCCGACCGCCAGCTGGCCGATGACCGTCGACACCAGGTGCATCACGTGCGAGTACCTCTCGACCGACATGAAGTCCACTACCTCGACGGTGCCGGGGGTACAGACGCGCCCCAGGTCGTTCCGCCCCAGGTCGACGAGCATGAGGTGCTCCGCGCGCTCCTTGTCGTCGGC
Source organism: uncultured Actinomycetota bacterium (assembly GCA_963848085.1). Classification (GTDB taxonomy): domain Bacteria; phylum Actinomycetota; class Actinomycetes; order JAHEKZ01; family JAHEKZ01; genus CAWKCE01. Next base: position 409,885 of record CAWKCE010000004.1, on the reverse strand, counting down.
GAGTAGCTCCACCGCCAGCGCCGCATCGTCTTCGGGTGTGGCACCTCGCCACCGAGTCCCGGCGATGGGGCGTGTCATCGCCTTGCCGTCCGCCAGCTTGACCAGCGCCTCGGGGCTCGACCCCACGACGTCAAAACCGTCGAACCGCAGCAGGTACATGTAGGGGCTTGGGTTGCCTGCCCGCAGCACGCGGTACACGTCGAGCGCGTCCGCGGGGCAGTCGGCCTCGAACCGCTGGCTGACCACGGTCTGGAACGTCTCTCCCGCGCGGATTGCCTCCTGGGCCGTCGCCACCGCCGCCAGGTAGTCGTCGCGAGGCGTCCGCGAGTGCGGCTCCGGGTCCAGACCCGCGCCGACGACCGCCACGGTGGACGGCGCCGGGGCCGCCACCGCCTCCACCATCCGGTCAAGGCGCGCCACGGCGTCGCGCCACGCCTGGTCCACCCGCTCGTCCGAGTCGTCGAAGTTGATGGCGTTTGCCACGAGCAGCACCGACCCGTCGGCATGGTCCAGGACCGCCAGGTCGGTGGCCAGCATCATGGCCAGATCGGGCAGCAACAGGTCGTCCGTGGCCTGCGAAGGGAGCCGCTCCCACCGCCGTACCGCGTCGTAGGCGACGAAGCCCACCAGGCCGCCGGTCAGCGGGGGGAGACCGGGAAGCCGGGGGGTGTGCAGGACACGGAGAGTGTCCCGCAGCGCGGCCAAGGGGTCGCCGGAGGTCGGGACTCCCACCGGCGGCTCGCCCCCGATCCAGGTCGCCTGGCCGTCCACCTCGGTGAGCACCGTCCGCGACGAGGCTCCGACGATGGAGTACCTCGACCACACCCCGCCGTGCTCGGCCGACTCGAGAAGAAAGGTGCCCGGCCGGTCCCCCGCCAGCTTGCGATACAGCCCGACTGGGGTCTCCGCGTCTGCCAGCAGTCGCCGGGTGACCGGGACCACGCGCCGGTCTCGCGCGAGATCTCGGAACGACGCCAGATCAGGAGTGTCGACGCCGGTGTTCATGGGCTCAGTGTTGCGCAGCGGAGCAAGCCGTTCGCCCACATCCCCCCGAAGCAGGGTGCGCGTCGCTAGTGTCTGGCCTGTCCGCACCGTGAGGGAGAAATGACATGTCTGACGTGACACCGCCTGAGGGTTCCTCCGGAGAGCCGACGGGCGCCACCCCGACGCCCCCTGGCGGCTACGGCGCACCGCCGCCACCCCCGCCGCCCCCGCCGCCCGGACCGCCGCCTCCTCCCGGCGACGCCGCCCCGGCGAACCAGCCGTTCCAGGTCGGTGCCGCCTTCAGCTGGGGCTGGGCCAAGTTCCAGCAGAACGTCGGACCCATCCTCGGTGCGGTGGCGATCTACCTGGCGGTCGTCATCGTGGTCGAGGTCATCGCCTGGGCGATCCTTCGGTCCGCACTCATCAGCACCCCCTCGGTGACGATCGACCAGACCACCGGGGTGATCACGACGACCGGCGGCTCCGGCTTCTTGGCCAGCATGCTGGTCTCCGCCACGACGAACCTGATCTTCATCGTGCTGTTTGCTTTCCTGCAGGCTGGCGTGATCCGCGGCGGGCTGATGATCGCCAACGGCGAGCCGCTGCAGATCAGCCACATGTTCAACTTCGACAAGTTCGGGACGATTCTGGTCGCATCGATCATCGTCGGCGTGGCGAGCTTCTTGGGCATCTTCTTGTGCTTCGTGGGAAGCCTCGTCGTCGCGTTCTTCACGCCCTTCTATCTGTTCTTCGTGATCGACAAGGGCATGGGCGCGTGGGACTCGATCATGGCCAGCGTCAACCTGGTGAAGGACAACATCGGGGAGGTCTTCCTGCTACTCCTGGGAGTCCTGGCCGCCTACATCATCGGGGCGATTCTGTGCGGCATCGGCCTGCTGGTGACCGCACCGGTGGCCCTGCTCGCGCTGACCTTCGGGTACCGGCGGCTCCAGGGTGAGCCAGTCGCTGCCTGACCGACGCTGCTGGACTGAGGGCCGTCCGCTCTGCGGGCGGCCCTCAGTCGTCGGTCGAGGGCAGGAGCACGTCAGCGTCGAAACACGTGCGCGCCCCCGTGTGGCACGCCGCGCCCTCTTGGTCGACCCGCACCAGCAGGACGTCTCCGTCACAGTCCAGCCGCACCTCGCGAACCCACTGCACGTGTCCTGAGGTGTCTCCCTTTCGCCAGTACTCCTGACGGCTGCGACTCCAGTACGTGACCCGGCCCTCGGTGAGCGTGCGACGCAGCGCCTCGTCGTCCATCCAGCCGACCATCAGCACCTCCCCGGTGTCGTGCTGCTGAGCCACGGCCGGGAGAAGGCCGTCGGGCCCCTTCGTCAGACGCGTGGCCACGGCCGGGTCGAGGATGGACATGTGCGTCATTGTGCCGCCCCACCCGACCACCCCGATCCCGAGGGGTGACCGCTCAACTCGCACCACGAGCGCTCAGTGAGCGACACTGCGTCCATGACATCGCTGGCACGACGGGAACGCACTCAGCTGGCCGACCTCCTGAACGAGGTCGGGCCGGACGCCCCCACGCTGTGCGGGGACTGGACGACCCGTGACCTGACCGCGCACCTCATCGTCCGCGAAGGAAGCCCCGCGGCGGTCGGCATCGCGGTGCCCCAGCTGGCGGGGTGGACCGAGCATTCACGGAAGCGCACCGCGAGTCGGGACTTCGGCGACCTGGTGAAGGACCTCCGGAATGGGCCGCCACTGTGGTCAGTGATGCGAGTCCCGGAGCTCGACAAGCTGCTCAACACGGTGGAGTTCTTCGTCCATCTCGAGGACGTCCGACGCGCCGGCCCGGACTGGCAGCCGCGCGAGCTCGACGCGGCCGATGACGGGGCCGTGTGGAAGGCGACCCGCGCCCGTGCCGGGATGCTGCTGCGGCGAAGCCGGGTGGGCGTGCAGCTGCGGACACCCGACGGCCGGGCCGCCGAGGGGCGCGCGGGGAGCCCGTCGGTGACGCTGGTGGGCACGCCAAGCGAGCTGTTGATGTACCTCCACGGCCGGACCGACAACGCGCTCGTCGAGGTCCAGGGCGATGCGGAAGCCGTCGAAATCTTCCGCGGTACCCGCTTGACCGTGTGAGCTCGGTGCACCGCTTCAGCGCACTACGTGTCCCGAGTCGCGCAGCGCCCGTTTCACCTGACCGACCGTGAACCGCCCGAAGTGGAACACGCTGGCTGCCAGAACGGCGTCCGCGCCGGCGTCCACCGCAGCCGAGAAGTGAGCCAGCTCCCCGGCGCCTCCGCTGGCGACGATTGGCAGAGTCGTCACGCCGCGAGTTGCCTCGATCAGCTCCAGGTCGAAGCCGTCCCGGGTCCCGTCGGCATCCATGGAGTTCAGCAGGACCTCGCCGGCGCCGAGGTCCTGCACCCGCCGGACCCAACCCAGTGCATCCAGCCCGGTGCCCCGTCTCCCGCCATGGGTGGTGACCTCGAAACCGGACGGCGTCGCAGCTCCTCCCCTGACGCGTCGGGCGTCGACGCTGAGCACCAGCACCTGTGACCCGAAGCGGTCGGCGATCTCGCCGACGAGCTCCGGTCGGGCGATCGCCGCGGTGTTGACACCCACTTTGTCGGCGCCGGCCCGAAGGAGGCGGTCGACATCGTCCGCGGTGCGCACCCCGCCGCCCACAGTCAACGGGATGAAGGTCTCCTCCGCAGTCCGGCGCACGATGTCGTAGGTCGTCGCACGGTCCCCACTGCTCGCGGTGATGTCCAAGAAGGTGATCTCGTCGGCACCGTCGTGGTCGTACCTCGCCGCCAGCTCGACCGGGTCGCCGGCATCGCGCAGGTTCTCGAAGTTGACGCCCTTCACGACTCTGCCCGCATCCACGTCGAGGCACGGGATCACCCGCACGGCCACCGTCATGCCATCACGCTACCGAGCCGCTCGCCTCCGCCAGTCGCGTCGCCGACGCGGCGGACTGCGACTCCAGACGAGTGCGCAGAAACCCCCCTGTGAACGGGATCCGAGGCCGGAACGACTGACGCCAGTGGATGTCCGTACCGCCGCCGGTCGGGACGAGAGTGACCGTGGCCTCGTGCTCACGCACCGGGAGCCCAGCAACCAGCTGGTAGGTCAGCCGCGTCGGCGGGTCGGTGGCGAGCACCTGGACCCGCAGATCCGCTTCGCGGACCGTCACCCATCGGTCGAGGTCCTGCAGCAGCGGCCACAGGTCTGCGGGCGGAGCCGCACACCTCACGTGCGCCACAACCTCGTAGCGGGGACTGGTCACGGAAGCTCGGTCCGGTAGGCCTCGACATCGACCTCTACGAGCATTCCAGCGTCCACCAGGCCGGCCACCACCACCGCGGTGGCCGCCGGCCGAACCGCGCCGAAGACCTCCGCGTGCGCACGGCCGATAGCGTCGATGTCCTCAGCATGTATCGCATACATCCGAGTGCGGACGACGTCCGCCACGGTGAATCCGACCTCGGCCAGGGCGTCCAGCGCCGTCGCAAACGCGGTGAGCGCCTGGGCATGCGGGTCGCCGAGATGGCGGACCTCGCCGTCGACCGTCGCCGTGCAGCCGGCGACCCAGGCATGCCCGCCCGCCGCCACGACCCGGCTGTAGCCGTAGCGCGCCTCCCATGGACCGCCACTGCCCCGACGCTCTACCGCCACAGGGCTCAGCTCCCCTCGGCCAGCGAGGCGACGACGGCCAGCGCCTCCTCGAGGGTGAAGGCTCCGGCGTACAACGCCTTTCCCACGATCGCGCCCTCCACGCCGAGTGGTTGCAGAGCGGACAGAGCGCGCAGGTCGTCGATCGACGACACCCCTCCGCTCGCGACGACCGGTCGGTCGGTGCGCGAGCAGACCTGGGTGAGCAGGTCGAGGTTCGGCCCGGTGAGGGTGCCGTCTCTCGCAACATCAGTCACGACATAGCGGGAGCAGCCGTCGGCATCCAGCCGCATCAGCGTCTCCCACAGGTCTCCGCCATCCTCGGTCCAACCCCGAGCCGCCAGCGTGGTACCGCGGACGTCCAGCCCGACCGCGATCCGGTCACCATGGTCGGCGATGGCGCGCCGACACCACTCCGGGTGCTCCAGCGCTGCGGTGCCGACGTTGACCCGGGCACATCCGGTAGCCAGAGCTGCGCGGAGCGAGTCGTCGTCCCGGATCCCCCCGCTCATCTCGACGGCGACGTCCAGCCGGCCGACCACCGTCGCCAGCAGGTCGTGGTTCTGGCCGCGGCCGAAGGCGGCGTCGAGGTCCACCAGGTGGACCCACTCGGCTCCCGCAGCCTGCCAGGCCAGCGCTGCCGCCAGAGGGTCGCCGTACGCGGTCTCGGACCCAGCGGCGCCCTGGACCAGACGCACCGCCTGGCCGTCGGCGACGTCAACGGCGGGAAGAAGCTGGAGGACCATGCCGCCGAGCCTAGAGACGAACCTGTCAGAGGTCGACGCGACCCTCGGGGTCCCAGACCAGCCAGACGATCACCGGCACCGCGATCGTCGACAGGACGAGGATCACCCAGCGCGCGGCCCACGGCGACGGGTTGGACATCGTCGCGAGGAAGCCGATGGCGTTCACCGCGATCCAGCCGCCGGCCATCAGGAGCAGCCGCTGCCGACGGCGCTGCTCGCGCCGGGAGCGGGTGGGCTTCGGCTTGGACTTCGCCTCCGGCGGGCGCGACGAAGCCGCCGGATGGGTCTTCGGCCGCGCCTTCTGGGCGCGCTGCTCCGCGCGGCGGCGGGCCCGTTCCTTGCTCATGGTGACGCGACCCTAGCGGCTCCGGACGGCATGACAAGCGCGGTGGTGGCGCCGGGCGCCGCGCCCGAGTCTCACCCCCGCCCGCCGGTAGGGTCCCGGGAATCGGAAGGGGTCCCCATGGCCGGCTACGAGGTCCGCCGCTCGACGACGATCCAGGCACCGCCGGAGGCGGTCTACGACAGGATCGCGAACCTCACAGGGTGGACGTCCTGGTCACCCTGGGAGGGCCGGGACCCGGACCTGACCCGGACGTACAGCGGCCCCGAGTCCGGCGTCGGCGCGTCGTACGCGTGGCAGGGGAACCGCAAGGTCGGTGAGGGCTCGATGACCATCACCCAGGCCGACCGCCCGGGCACAGTGGCGCTCGACCTTCGATTCCTCAAGCCGTTCAAGTCGCAGAGCGTGACCACCTTCCTGCTCGAGCCGGCCGACGGCGGGACCCGCGTCACCTGGGTGATGACCGGGTCGTACACCGCCCTATCCCGCGTGTTCAGCGTGTTCATGCCCATGGACAAGATGGTCGGCGGCGACTTCGAGAAGGGGCTCGCCCAGCTCAAGGCCGAGCTCGAAGCGTAGGTTCTGGCGCCAGACCCCGGCTGTGGACAGGGGTCGAACTGTCGGCGGCGCCGCCTAGAATCGAACGTATGTACGAACCAGTCAGCGCGGTCGACCCGTCGTCTGCGCCAGCCGACCAGCAGGTGGCGCAGGTCCTCGCGACCGGTCCCGGGTCGGTGGCCGCCGCGGCCTTGGCCGGGGTGGACACCCGCCGGCTGAGCGATGCCGGACGGCTGGACCTGCTGCGGGCGTGGCAGGCGCAGGCGTCGTGGGCGGAGGCCCAGGGCGCGCGGGTCCTGGTCGACCTGGTGGGGCGGTCGCGGGTGGAGCCGACCGATGGCGACGACGACCCGGTCGTGCAGCAGCGGTCCCGGCTGTACGAGGCGGCTCTCACGCTGCGCATGTCGGAGCAGGCCACCCGGGCCCGGTGGGAGGTGGCCCGGGACCTCGCCACCCGACTCCCCGCGACCCGGGACGCGCTGGACCGCGGGCGGATCAGCTGGACCCACGCCCGAGCGGTCTCGGAGGCCACCGTTGTCGTCGACGACGCCACGGCCGGTCTGGTCGACGCGACGGTGGCCGACCGGGCCGGTGACCAGACCCCATCACGGCTGCGGCAGCGCTGCCGCGCGGTCGTGGACCGCCTGGACGCCCAAGCGGCGCAGCGCAGGTTGGCCCGCGCACACCGGGACCGACGGGTCGAACGGTTCACCACGCCGGATGGGCACACCGGCCTGGAGGTGTGGTCCACCCCCCGCGACATCTGCCTGATCTGGACCGCACTGACCGACCTGGCCGGCCCCCGTGAGACCGACGACCCCCGCACGCTGGGCGCCCGCCGAGTCGACGCCCTTCTCTCCCTCTGCCTGGGCACCGGCAACGCCGCCGGTCACAGGCGGGACGAGGCCGCCGGACCGCCCGTCAGGCCTCATGCGGCCACCCGACCTCGCACCCCGGTCGAGGTGCAGGTGGTGGTCGATCTGGCCACGCTGCTCGGAATGGCCGACCACCCGGCCGAGCTCCCCGGGTACGGGCCCATTCCCGCCGCCACCGCTCGCGACTGGATCACCGACCCCACCAGCTGGCGCCGCCTGGTCACCGACCCGGTCACCGGCCACCTCCTGGACTACGGCCCGCTCCGCCGCCTCGCCCCGACCAGGCTGCGGGCCTACCTGGCTGCCCGCGACCAGACCTGCACCTTCCCCGACTGCCGCCAACCGGCCCGTCGCGCCGACGCCGACCACCACCCGCCCTTCAACCCGGACGGCACCGGCGGGTCCACCAGCGCCACCGATATGGCATCTCTGTGCCGACAGCACCACCGGTGGAAGACCCACCACGGCTGGCAGCCCCACCGACAACCCGACGGCGGTACCCGCTGGACCTCACCGACCGGGAAGACCTACCTCAGCGACCGGCCGCCGGTGCTTCGGCAGTGAGGCCAGCGCGCGACACGGGTCAGGTCAGCGTCGTCAGCCAGTTGCGCAGCAGCTGCGCGCCGGCATCCCCGGACTTCTCCGGGTGGAACTGAGTGGCGCTGAGCGGACCGTTCTCGACGGCGGCGACGAACCGCTGCCCGTGCTCGGCCCAGGTCACGACCGGGCGGGGCAGGTGCTCGTCCGGCGTCAGCTCCCACCGCGTCGCCGCGTACGAGTGGACGAAGTAGAACCGCTCTTTCTCGACACCGCGGAACAGCGTCGCTGTCCGCCGGCGGTTGCACGGTGTTCCAGCCCATGTGCGGCAGGACCGGGGCCGCCAGCCGCTCCACCGTCCCCGGCCACTCGCCACACCCCGCAACGGGCCCGTGCGCACCGGCGGAGGGCTCGGCGCTCGCCTCGAAGAGCACCTGCATCCCGACACAGATGCCCAGGACCGGCCGAGCGCCGGCCAGTCGACGACCGATCAGCTCCGGTCCGTGGACCGCCCGCAGCCCCGCCATGCACGCTCCGAAGGCACCCACACCGGGCACGACCAGCCCCGCGGCGTCCAGCACGGCGTCGGCGTCCGCTGTGACCTCGACGTCCGCCCCGGCTCGGCGGAGCGCACGCTCTGCCGACCGTAGGTTGCCGGACCCGTAGTCGAGCACCGTGACGCGGGGCCGACCGGTCACGTTCCCAGCGTCCCCTTCGTCGACGGGACTCCCTGCACGCGCGGGTCGATCGGCGACTGCGTCCCGCAGCGCTTGGGCTACGGACTTGAACTGGGCCTCCACGACATGGTGGGCGTTGCGCCCGGCCTGCACCTCGACGTGCAGGGTGATCCGCGCCTCGGCTACGAGCGACTCCCAGATGTGCCGCGTCAGCGTCGTGTCGTACGTGCCGATCAGCTCGACGATCTCCGGCTCGGTGTGGACCAGGTACGGCCGACCTGACAGGTCCACCGCGGACATCACCCGAGTCTCGTCGAGCGGAACGACGGCGTGCCCGAACCGGCGGACCCCCGCCTTGTCCCCCAGGGCCTCACGCAGGGCCTGCCCCAGGGCGAGCGCGGTGTCCTCGACGGTGTGGTGTGCGTCCACCTGGAGGTCTCCGGTCGTGCGGACCGACAGGTCGAGGAGGCCGTGCCGGCCGAGCTGCGACAGCATGTGGTCGAAGAACGGCAGGCCGGTTTCGACGTTGACGACGCCGCTGCCGTCGAGCTCCAGCTCAACGGCGACCTCGGACTCCTTGGTGGTGCGTTGCACCCGTGCGCTGCGGCTCACGCCGGTCACTCCTCCCTCGCGGCCACGACCGCGGCTTCCAGGGCCATTCGAAAGCGCTGGTTCTCCTCCGGCGTCCCGACACTGACCCGCAGCCAACCATCGGGCCCGGTCTCCCGGACCAGCACCCCACGGTCCAGCAGTTCTCGCCACACGGCGTGGCGGTCGGCGAACCGGCCGAACAGCATGAAGTTCGCGTCCGACTCCGCGACGTCGTACCCGGCGTCACGAAGCCACATCACTTGCGCGTCCCTCTCGGTGCGCAGGTCAGCGACGCGAGCGAGGAGCTCGTCGACGTGGCCCAGGGCCACCCGGGCAACCGCCTGGGTGACCGCCGACAGGTGGTAGGGCAGGCGCACCAGCTGGACCGCGTCGACCACGGCCCGGTGCGCGGCGAAGTAGCCGAGGCGAGCGCCGGCAAGCGCGAAGGCCTTGCTCATGGTCCGCGTCACCACCAGACGGGGGAAGTCGTCGAGGAGCTCGAGCGCTGACGGCGTACCCGGGCGAGCGAACTCGGCATACGCCTCGTCCACCACCACCATCCCCGGGGCAGCCGAAGCGATCGCCCGCACGGTCGCCAGCGGCAGCGCGGTTCCGGTCGGGTTGTTGGGCGAGGCGAGAAGCACGACACCGGGACGGTACGTGGCAAGTGCGGCCAGTGCGGCCTCCGCCGTCACCTGGAACTGCGTGTCCCGGTCGACGGTCACATAGTCGGTAAAGGTGTCGCGGCAGTAGTCCGGGTACATCGAGTAGGTCGGGGTGAACGACAGTGCCGTCCTCCCGGGACCGCCGAACGCCTGCAGCAGCTGGAGCATGACCTCGTTCGAGCCGTTGGCGGCCCACACGCGTCGCCAATCGAGGCCGTGACCCAGGTAGGCGGCCAGGTCCGCGCGCAGCTGGCGCGCATCCCGATCCGGGTAGCGGTTCAAGGACCCCGCCACCGCGGTCACTGCGTCACCGATGGAGCGCGCAAGTGAGGCTGTCGGGGGGTAGGGGTTCTCGTTGACGTTGAGCCGGACCGCGACATCCAGCTGGGGAGCCCCGTACGGTGAGCGGCCGCGAAGATCCGCCCGCAGTGGGAGCTCCGGTGCTTCGTCTCGCGCGGCGCCCGTCATGTCAGTCGCCCGCGGGGACGCGCACCCGGACCGCGGCCACATGTGCCGGAAGGTCCTCGGCGCCTCCCAGGGCGTCCACCAGGTCTGCACTCGCCGCCAGCGCCGACTCGTCGTACTCCACCACGTGGACCCCACGCAGGAACGACTGCACCGACAACCCGCCCGTGTGGCGGGCGGTTCCTCCCGTCGGGAGCACGTGGTTCGAGCCGGCGAGGTAGTCCCCCAGGGACACCGGGGAGTACGGCCCGACGAAGACCGCACCGGCATTGGTCACCCGGTCAGCCCAGGACCGAGCGTCGCGCGTCAGCACCTCCAGGTGCTCTGCCGCCCACTCGTCGATGATCTCCAGCCCGTGCTCGAGGTCGTCGACAACGACGAGAGCCGACTGTTCGCGCAATGCGGTCTCGACCCGCTCCCGGTGCTTTGTCGCTGCGACCTGGACGGCCAGCTCCCGCTCGACCGCGTCCAGCACCTCGGCGCTGTCGCAGACCAGCAGGCAGGACGCGTTCGCGTCGTGCTCGGCTTGGGCGACGAGGTCGGCAGCGAGGTACGCGGGGTCGGCGGAGTCGTCCGCCAGGATCCCGATCTCCGTCGGGCCGGCTTCCGCGTCGATCCCCACGACTCCCTTGAGCAGGCGCTTGGCGGCCGCGACGAAGACGTTGCCCGGACCGGTAACCAGGTCGACCCGGGGGCAGGATTCGGTGCCGTAGGCGAACATTGCCACCGCCTGCGCCCCACCGACGGCATACACCTCGTCGACGCCCAGCAGCGCACACGCAGCCAGCACGGCGGGATGTGGCAGGCCGCCGTGCTCGTGCTGCGGAGGCGAAGCGACGGCCAGCGAGGGCACCCCAGCAACCAATGCTGGAACCACATTCATGACGACGCTGCTCGGGTAGGCGACCAAACCGCCGGGCACGTACAGACCCACCCGGCCCACCGGAAGCCAACGCTCCGTCACGCTCCCACCCGGGACAACCTCGACGGTTACATCCTGCCGTCGCTGCACCTCGTGCACCCGGCGCGTCCGGACCGCCGCCTGTTCCAGCGCCTCCCGGACCTCCGGTGGCGTGTCGGTAAGGGCCTGGTCCAGAGCCGCCGGCGGCACCCGCAGCGCGTCCAGCGTCACGTGGTCGAACTGCGCCGTGGCCTCCCGGACCGCGTCGTCCCCCCGACGCCGGACGTCGTCGCAGAGAGGCCGGACCGCCGTCAGGGCAGCCTCGACGTCCAGCGCTGCCCGGGGCAGCACCATCCGAGCGTCGGTGCGGCTACGGGCGTCGCCACGCAGGTCGATGCGAGAGATCACCGGCCAAGTCTAGGGATGGCCCGCACCTGGCTCCGGCGCGAGGACCTCGCGCACGACGCGGAGCGCCTCGGCCGGGTCCAGCCCGCTTGCCCGCACCTCGGCCGCGAAGGCTTCGGCAGCTGCCACAACCTGGGTGTGGGCAGTCTCGTCCCGGGCAGCCACGAACGTGCCGTTTCGGCCGCGGGTCACGACGCGGCCCCCCTGCTCCAGCTCGCGGTAGGCACGGGCGACGGTGTTAACGGCCAGTCCGAGCTCGGAGGCGAGGCGACGGACGGTGGGCAGCCGCTGGCCGGGCGCCAGCCGACCGTCGGAGATGGCGGCGTCGACCTGTCGCCGCACCTGCTCGTACGGAGGCGTCGCCGCTGCCGGGTCCACGTCCAGCTGAAGGATCACTGCCTGCCCTCCTCGTTGCCCACGTCGGGCTCAACGCCGCCGACACCCCTACGCTGCCACGGTGGCGAAGCCAGAACGAACGAGCGGGGGACGAGCAACCCCGGCGACGGTGCTGCTGGAGCGCAGCGGTCGTCGGTTCCTGCTGCACGCGTACCCGCACGACCCGCGGAGTTCGTCGTTCGGCGACGAGGCGGCGGCCGCACTCGACGTCCCTCCCTCCCGCGTGTTCAAGACGCTGGTCGTGGACACTGGCGGCGCACTGGGCGTAGCCGTCGTTCCGGTGGCATCGCGGTTGGACCTCAAGGCGTTGTCCGCGCTTCTGGGTGCCAAGCGCACTGTCATGGCCGACGCGGGTGCTGTCGAGCGGGTCACCGGCTATGTGCTGGGAGGGGTGAGCCCACTCGGGCAGCGCAGCCCGCTGCCGACGGTCGTCGACCGCTCGGCGCTGGAGCACACGACCGTCTACGTGTCGGCCGGTCGCCGTGGGCTCGAGGTGGAGCTGGACCCGACTGACCTGATCGAGCTGACCGCAGCGGTCACGGGGTCGGTGTCACGGGCGGACTGACCGGCTCGAGTAGCACCACCGGGTGGTCCACGCCCACGCTGGCTACCAGCCCACCGAAGGCTGCCAGGGCGGCGACCGCAGGTGCCAGCAACACACCAGGCGCCAGCACCTGGAGCGGGCGGAGCACCTGCTCGCCTGCGGCAGCCGCCGCAAACTGGCTTTCCAGTGGCGCGGGGCCCAGAGCCCGCCCCACCCACCAGCCGACCCCGGCCGCCAGCAGGCAGCCAACCGTCATGCCGAGTGCGGCCGAAACCGGATGGGTGCCCCTTCGGGCGAACACCACCGCTCCGACGACCAGCCCCAGGACGCCACCCACCACAAGGAACCAGCCGTCGACACCAAACCAGTCGCTGGGAGTGTTGGGTGCCGAGAAGACCGAGCCGTTGAGTACGTCAAACGGAATCGCCGGCGCCAGCCACCACCACAGGACTCCCAGGATCGGGCCTGCCGACAGGGCGACGAGACCCGATCGGAACGCGGTGCGAAGACGACCCCGCATCAGTTGACTGTCAGCCGCACGCGAGTCACGGCCTGGTCGCCGGTCAGGGTGACCGTCATCCCGATCCCGGACAGTGCGCTCAAGGCGTCTTTGACGTCACCGTCGTCGGCAAGGTCGGCCAGTGGCGCGAAGTCGAGGTAGAACGCGGCCACCGCTGAGTCGGCGTCGGGGAGCGTGGCCCGTACGTCGGGACGGTCAAGCAGTCCTCCGACTCCCGCGGCCAGCTGGTCGGAGTACCCCGGGCTGGTCGCGAGGACCCAGCCGTCGCTGGTCGGGCGCGCCGACACCCCGTACCCGCCGGTCAGGTCGGCCAGCTGCGGCTGGAGAGCCGACACCACCCGCTCTGCGTCATTCGGGTCTGTGGTCACTCTGACGCCGAAGTCCGGTGACACGGCGAGGTCCGATCCGTCCAGCGCCACCACGAGATCCTCTCCCAGCAAGGTCCGCAGGTCGTCCGGCAGAACCAAGCCGGTCCGGCGCTCGATCCGACGCAGCTCCCGATCCACCTCGCCGGGCGGCACCCCGAGATCCGGGCTGGCCAGCACCTCATCCCAGCGGTTGACCAAGGCGTCACCGGCTCCAGTCACGGCAAATGCGGCTGCGGTGGTGTCCGGAAGCTGCGCAAACAACGCGGTGGGCTGCATCGTGCTGGGCAGGTCGCCGACGGACGCGCTGGCAACCAGCTCGAGGGCGTCCGGCTGCGCCTTCATCACGGCGGCGAGCGGGCCGGTGGCAGAAAGGCCCGCGGTGGTGCCTCCGACCCCGAAGCCGGACAGCCAGTCCTGCAGCGCCGGAACGTCGAGATAGGCCTGTGCCAAGCCGGATCCCAGCGGCGCCATGGCGGTCCGGAACGCCTCGGAGTCGGCCAGCGACCCGGCTGCCGCCTCCGCCATGACCGAGTCGAGGTCGACCCCCTGGGTCCCCACCAGGGCGTACCCCTGGGTGAGGCGAACCGAGCCGGCACCGTCGAGCGCCGAGACCAGCCAGGCCTCGGCCGCCGCCGCGTCGGTCACCTGCAGCGCCACGACCAGCTGGGGCTCGCGCGCGACCAGGTCTGTGTCGCCGAGGGCGAGCAGCGCCACCGAGTATCGGTCACCGAGCCAGCCTTCGACCTCGCCCGCATCCGCATCGGATGAGCCCAGGAGAGCGTCGATCAGAGCCGACCTGATCCCGTCGGCGTCGCCGAACCGGGAGTCGGCACTGGAGAAGTTCGAGGTGAACCTGAGGAGGTTCGCCTTCTGCCCGGCCGCAGGGTCGAGGTCGACGTCGGCGTAGGCGACGACGTCGGCAGGCATCAGCGCCTCGGGTTGCAGACCGCCGCCGGACAGGAACGACGCAACGGCATAGGCAGCACCGGCAGCACCCGCCACGGCCACCGCGGCGGCGCCAACCATGAGTCGACGGGCGCCCTTGCCAGGCCCCACCTGTTGGGCGGGCAGCACCTGCTCCGCGCCCAGTGGGTGGGACATCGGCTCCCCTTCGAGCGACGACATCTTGGGAGTATCGGCCGGTCGGGCGTCAGTCTGGAACCCCGAACGCCGATCAGACCACGCTTCCCGGCCCCAGCAGCGCCTTCAGGTCCCCGAACAGCGCCGGTGACGGGTTCACGCGCAGCCCGTCGTCCAGCCGCATGACGGTGGTCCGGCCGGCGGCCTGGAGCTGGAGGTGCACCTCGATCACGCCCGGGTGACCGGCCAGTACCTCCTTGAGCCGGTCGACGACCGGCGGGACGCACCGGGCGACCGGGAGAGTCACCACCACTGGTCCTCGCCGCTCAGCGACGTCCAGGTCGGGCAGCGACATCTCCAGGGCGACCAGCTTCGTCACGTCGTCACGACGGTCCAGCCGGCCACGGACCACGACGATGGTGTCCTCGACCAGCTGGGTCGCGACCGGCTGGTATGCGGACGGGAAGAACATGACGTCGACGGACCCTTCGAGGTCCTCCACGGTGGCGACCGCCCAGGGGTTGCCCTGCTTGGTCACCTTGCGCTGGATGCCGGTGATCAGCCCGCCCACGGTCACCGTCGAGCCGTCGGAGCGCTCGGTGTCGGCCATCAACTCGGCGACCGAACAGTCGGTCGCGGCCGCGAGGACGTGCTCGACGCCGAACAGGGGATGGTCGGAGACGTAGAGCCCGAGCATCTCGCGCTCGTGGCTGAGCAGCGTGGCTTTCTCCCACTCACCGACCGGCACCGTGAGTTCCACCCCGAAGCCCGCCGCCTCCTCGTCGTCCGAAGACCCGAACAGGTCGAACTGGCCGATCGCCTCTGCACGCTTGGTCTCCAGCACTGCGTCGACCGCCTCCGCGTGCACCGCGATGAGACCTCGACGCGCGTCACCCAGAGAGTCGAAGGCGCCAGCCTTGATCAGCGACTCGATCACCCGCTTGTTGCACACGACCGCGTCCACCTTGGCCAGGAAGTCGCTGAAGTCCGCGAACCGGCCCTTGCTCCGTCGGGCACCGGTGATGCCGCGAACGACGTTGTCCCCGACGTTGCGAATCGCCGCCAGGCCGAAACGAATGTCGGTCCCGCGCGGGGTGTAGTCCGCGTCGGACTCGTTGACGTCCGGCGGAAGCACCTTGATGCCCATGCGGCGGCACTCGTGCAGGTAGAGCGCGGACTTGTCCTTGTCGTCCCGGACGCTGGTCAGCAGTGCGGCCATGTACTCGGCCGGATGGTTGGCCTTCAGGTAAGCGGTCCAGTAGGACACCAGCCCGTATCCCGCCGTGTGCGCCTTGTTGAACGCGTAGTCGGCGAAGGGGACGAGGAGGTCCCACAGCGTCTTGATGGCGTGGTTGGAGTACCCGTTGGCGCGCATGCCCTCAGAGAACGGCACGAACTCCTTGTCCAGGACCTCCTTCTTCTTCTTCCCCATCGCGCGACGCAGGTTGTCGGCGGAGCCGAGCGAGTACCCGGCGAGCTTCTGGGCGATCGCCATGACCTGCTCCTGGTAGACGATCACCCCATACGTGCTGTCCAAGATCTCGGCAAGGGCCTCAGCCAGCTCGGGGTGGATCGCAGTAACCGGCTTGCGGCCGTTCTTCCGGTCCGCGTAGTCATTGTGTGCGTTGGCTCCCATCGGCCCGGGCCGATAGAGAGCAAGCACCGCGGAGATGTCCTCGAAGCTGTCCGGGCGCATCGACCTGAGAAGAGCTCGCATGGGGCCACCGTCGAGCTGGAAGACCCCGAGGGTGTCACCGCTCGCCAGCAGCTCGTACGTCGTGCGATCGTCCAGCGGCAGGTCCTCGAGCACGACCTGTTCGCCGCTGTTCTCCTGGATGGTGCGCAGGGCGTCGTCCATGACGGTGAGGTTGCGCAGTCCCAAGAAGTCCATCTTGAGCAGCCCGAGGCGATCGCACGTCGGGTAGTCGAACTGCGTGATGATGGCGCCGTCCTGCTCACGGCGCAGGAGTGCCACGTGGTCCATGAGCGGCTCGCTGGACATGATGATGCCCGCCGCGTGGACGCCCCACTGCCTCTTGAGGTTCTCGAGTCCTCGGGCGGTGTTGACCACCCGTTGCACGTCGGGCTCTGACTCGTAGAGCTGACGGAACTCTGCCGCCTCGCCGTACCGCTCGTTCGTGGGGTCGAAGATCCCGGTGAGAGACACGTCCTTGCCCATGACCGGCGCCGGCATTGCCTTGGTGATGCGATCCCCGAGTGCGTAGGGATAGCCCAGGACACGGGCCGAGTCCTTCACTGCAGCCTTGGCCTTCAAGGTCCCGTAGGTCACGATCTGCGCGACCCGCTCCTCGCCGTACTTCTCGGTCACGTAGCGGATCACGTCGGCACGTCGGCGCTCGTCGAAGTCGACGTCGATGTCGGGCATGGAGACGCGCTCGGGGTTGAGGAACCGCTCGAAGAGCAACCCGTGCTTGATGGGGTCCAGATCGGTGATGCCCAGGACGTAGGCCACGATCGCGCCGGCCGCAGAGCCGCGGCCAGGGCCGACGCGGATGCCCTGCTGCTTGGCCCAGTTGATGAAGTCCGCCACCACCAGGAAGTACCCGGGGAATCCCATCTGCAGGACGACGCCTACCTCATACTCCGCCCGTTTCCGGGCCTCGTCCGGAACACCAGCCGGGAAGCGATGCTGCAGCCCTCGCTCGACCTCCTTGACGAACCAGGACTGCTCCGACTCCCCCTCCGGTACCGGGAAACGCGGCATGAGGTTGGCGTCCTCGACGAACGCGACGTCGCAGCGCTCGGCGACCAGGAGCGTGTTGTCACAGGCCTCCGGATGGTCACGCCACACCTCGCGCATCTCCGCGGCCGACTTGAGGTAGAAGTCGTCGGCGTCGAACTTGAACCGGTTGGGGTCTGCCAGCGTGGACCCGGACTGGACGCACAGCAGCGCCGCGTGAGCCTCGGCGTCCTCACGACGGGTGTAGTGCAGGTCGTTGGTGGCGAGCAGAGGGAGGTCGAGCGTCTTCGCCAGCTGCAGCAAGCCGTCACGGGAACGCCGCTCGATTCCCAGGCCGTGGTCCATGACCTCGCAGAAGTAGTTGCCCGCCCCGAAGATGTCGCGGTAGTCGCTGGCCGCCTGAAGGGCGTCGTCGAAGCGGTCGAGCCGCAGCAGCGTCTGGACCTCGCCGGAGGGGCAGCCTGTGGTGGCGATGACCCCGGTCGCGTAGGTCTGCAGCAGCTCGCGGTCCATCCGCGGCTTGTACCACTGACCCTCGAGGCTGGCCAGGCTCGCCATCCGGAAGAGGTTGTGCATCCCCTCGGTGGTCTCGGCGACCAGGGTTGCGTGGGTGTAGGCGCCGCCGCCGGAGACGTCGTCCTGACCTCCGCCGCCCCAGCGCACGCGCTGCTTGTCTCGCCGACTGGTCGTACCGGGGGCCAGATACGCCTCCACCCCGATGATGGGTTTGATGCCCCGTTGGCGTGCCTGGGCCCAGAAGTCGTAGGCACCGAAGACGTACCCGTGGTCGGTGATCGCCACCGCCGGCATGCCCTGCTGCACGGCTGCGTCCAGCAGCTCGCCGACTCGAGCGGCGCCGTCCAGCATGGAGTACTCGGTGTGCACGTGGAGGTGCACGAACGAGTCGGCCATCCGAGAGGTCTCCCTGGTTGCGGTGCGGGTCACGCGGCGCTAGGCGCCCGCCGGGGGAAGACGGCCGGACGAGTCCCGAGCCTAACCGCTGGGTCGGTCAGTCCCGACGCGACGTGCCCGTCGCCTCCGGATCCGTGCCGGCCGATGCCACCGCGGACAGCTCCGCGACGGTGGCGGCGTCCAGCGACACCCCCGCGGCGGCGCAGTTCTCCTCGAGGTGGGCCAGTGAACCGGTGCCGGGGATCGGCAGCATCACCGACGAGCGGCTGAGCAGCCAGGCGAGCGCCAGCTGGGCGGGGGCGTACCCGGTCCGCCGTGCGACGGCGTCGAGTGGGCCGCCCGGGCGCGCCAAGTCCCCCGTCTGGACCGGGAACCACGGGATGAATCCGATGGCGTAGGTCTCGCATTCGTCCAGAACCGGTTCGGCCGCCCGGTTGGACAGGTTGAACAGGTTCTGGACGGTCGTGATCGTGGCCACCTGGCGGGCGGCCCGCAGCTGCGACACGGTCACCTCGGACAGCCCGATGTGCCGGACCTTGCCCGCCTCCTGCAGCTCCCGAAGCGCACCGACCTGCTCGGCCAGCGGGAAGCGGGCGTCGATGCGGTGCAGCTGGAACAGGTCGATCGCCTCGACGCCCAGCCGACGCAGCGACAGCTCACACTGCTGCTTCAGGTACTCGGGCAGTCCGACCGGGTGCCAGTGTCCCGGACCGGTGCGCGTCAAGCCCGCCTTCGTGGCGACCACCACGCCGTCGTAGGGGTGCAGGGCCTCCCGGATCAGCTCCTCGTTGACCCCCGGCCCGTACGAGTCGGCGGTGTCGACGAAGTCCACGCCCAGCTCGACTGCCCGTCGCAGCACCCGGATCGCCTGGTCGTGGTCGTCCGGCGGCCCCCAGATGCCCGCCCCGGTCAGCTGCATCGCGCCATAGCCCAGCCGGTGGACGGGCAGGTCGCCGCCAATGGAGAAGGTTCCGCTGGCCGACACCGGGGCTGCTGGGGATGTCATGAACACATTCTCTCGCCCGTCGCCCACATCGCATTCGCAGACTCCCTCCCGCTTCCTTGTCCCACCTGGTACCTTGCGTCGCATGGATGCGGACGATACGCGGCCGGCGTTGACCCAACTGCGCCGCGGGACGATCGAGTTCTGCGTTCTGGCGCTGTTGCGCCACGACGAGCGGTACGCCGTGGACCTGGTTCGGGAGCTCGGCGCGGTCGACGGCTTGGTGACCAGCGAGGGCACCGTCTACCCGCTGCTGTCGCGCCTGCGACGCGACGGCCTGGTCACCACGACGTGGCGGGAGTCCGAGTCCGGACCGCCCCGCCGCTACTACCGCATCACCGATTCTGGCGGACGCTCGCTACGCGCCTTCGCCGACGACTGGAGCCGGTTCCGCGACGCCGTGGACACACTGATCACCGAGGAGGGCCGATGAGCGACAACCGCACTGGCGACGAGGCCGTGGCCAGCTACCTGTCCCGGCTGGAGCGAGCCGGGGCGGGGCTGCCGCCGGACCGCCGCTCGGAGCTGCTGCAACAGATTCGCGAGCACCTCGACGAGGTCAGCTCCTCGCCGGGCGCCACCGAGGCGGGCGTCCTGACCGCCATCGACCGGCTCGGCGACCCGGCCGTCATCGTGGCGGCCGAGGAGCTGCCCACGGCCGGGCCGGCGACCGTCTCACCGACGCCGCCGTCGCGCTGGGGACCGCTGGAGGTCATCTCGGTCGCGCTGCTGACCGTCGGCTCCTTTCTGCTGCCGGTCGTCGGGCCGACGGCCGGACTGGTCTGCGCCTGGCTGTCCCGCCAGTGGACGCACCGCGAGAAGGCCGTCGCGACCCTTCTGGTGGCTCCGACCTTCCTGCTCTTCGGGCTGTTGCTGGCCTGGCCCCTTCTTCGCCTCTGACCGCCAACTCACCGGAGCTGACCCATGGCAATCCCCGCGCTCGAGCTGCTGCTGCTGACCCTTCCCCTCATGTCCGTGGCCGCCGGGGTGTACCTCGCGGTCGCCCTGTCCCGTCGCCGGTCCGACTCGGCGCTGGATGAGCCCGGCTAGACCGAGCCGAGCTCGTCCAGTGCGTGCTGCAGGTCGTCGGGGTACGCCGAGGTGAACTCCACGCGCTGCCCGGACCCCGGGTGGACGAATGCCAGACGCACGGCGTGCAGCCACTGCCGCTCCAACCCCAGCCGTCGGGCCAGCGTGGGGTCGGCCCCGTAGGTGAGGTCGCCCACGCACGGGTGCTTGAGCGCGGCCATGTGGACGCGGATCTGGTGCGTCCGTCCGGTCTCGAGGTGGATCTCAAGCACACTCGCCGCAGGGAAGGCCTCGACCAGCTCGTAGTGGGTGACGCTGGGCTTGCCGTCCGCGGTCACTGCCCACTTCCAGTCATGCCGCGGATGCCGTCCGATGGGGGCGTCCACCGTGCCCCGGAGTGGGTCTGGGTGCCCCTGGACCAGCGCGTGGTAGATCTTGTCGACCTCGCGCTGCCGGAATGCCGCCTTGAGCTGCGAGTACGCACGCTCGGACTTCGCCACCACCATGAGGCCGGACGTGCCGACGTCGAGCCGGTGGACGACCCCTTGCCGCTCCGCGGCACCGCTGGTCGCCACGCGGTATCCCGCCGCCGCGAGCCCTCCGACCACCGTCGGTCCGCGCCAGCCGGGACTGGGGTGAGCCGCGACCCCGACCGGCTTGTCGACGACCACGATGTCGACGTCGTCGTAGACCACGCGCATCCCGGGCACCGGCTCCGCGGGGGGCGGGGGCTCCACCGTGGGGAGGGTGACCTCCAGCCAGGCGCCGGCGACCAGCCGGTCGGACTTGGCCGGCGGAGCCCCGTCCAGGCTCACGGCTCCCCCAGAGACCAGCTGTGCCGCCTGGCTGCGCGAGACGCCGAGCAGCCGACCCAACCCGGTGTCGACCCGCTCCCCCTCGAGCCCCTCCGGCACCGGGAAGGACCGCGTCGTGCCGGCCGGCGCTACCGGATCCGGTGGGAAAGCGCCCGCCCCGAGCACATCCCCAGCGCCGTTTCCGTCGCGGTTCGAGCCGCCCGGTGTCATCCGGTGACCCGTCGACCGTCAAGGCCGATACCGCGCAGTGACAGCACCACCATCAGCGCCGCTGAGCACACGATGGCGGAGTCCGCGACGTTGAAGACCGGGAAGTTTGGCACCTGGATCCAGTCCACGACGTAACCGCGGAACACTCCGGGGTCGCGGAACAGCCGGTCAATCAGGTTTCCCAATGCGCCGCCGAGGATCCCGCCGAGTGCCACCGCCCAGCCCACCGAGCCCAGCCGGGGAGCCACCCGGATGATCGCGATACTCACTCCGATCGCCACCAGGCTGAAGACGACGGTCAGACCGCCGCCGAGGTTGAATGCGGCCCCCGGGTTGCGCACGTAGGTCAGCCTGAGCCACCGGCCCACCACCTCGACTGCGGGCTCCCCGGCGAGGCTGGCAACAACCCAGACCTTCGTCGCGACATCCAGGGCAACCACGCCGAGCGCCACCGCGACGAGCACGCCGACTCGCCGCCGCCCCGCCGGCTGGTCGGTCAGCGACGCTCCTCGCGTTGCTTGCAGGACAAGCACAAAGTGGCGCGTGGGAAGAACTGCAGCCGCGCCTTCCCGATGGGCTTTCCGCAGCTCTCGCAGCTGCCATAGTCCCCGTCGTCAATGCGCGCAACGGCGTGCTTCACCTGGACGAGCAGGTCGCGGGAGTTGTTGGTGACCGACATCTCGGCCTCACGCTCGAAGGTCTTGCTCCCGGCATCCGCCTGGTCGTCTCCGGAGCCGTCCCCGGAGTCCCGCAACAGCTCGTCGAGCTCCGCCTGCTGGAAGGCGATCTCACCCTCCAGGCGTCCGACCTCGAGCTGCAGGGTGTGGCGGACCGCAGCCAGCTCAGCCTTGGTCCACGGCTTCTCGTTGACTCCGACGGCGTGTCCCCGAGGCTTCGCCGGGGCCTTCTTCGTCGGGGCCTTCTTGACGACAGCCTTCTTGGCCGGGGCCTTCTTGGCCGGCAGCCTTCTTCGCCGGGGCCTTCTTGGCCGGGGCCTTCTTCGCCGGGGCCTTCTTGACGACAGCCTTCTTCGCCGGGGCCTTCTTGACGACAGCCTTCTTCGCCGGGGCCTTCTTGACGACAGCCTTCTTCGCCGGGGCCTTCTTGACGACAGCCTTCTTCGCCGGGGCCTTCTTGACGACAGCCTTCTTCGCCGGGGCCTTCTTGACGACAGCCTTCTTGGCCGGGGCCTTCTTGACGACAGCCTTCTTCGCCGGGGCCTTCTTGACGACAGCCTTCTTCGCCGGGGCCGACCGACTTCCGCCGGTCTTGCGCTGGGCCATCCCCCGACCTCCTCGGTCCTGGTGTGCCTGTCGGCTGTGCGTGCGGTCCGGGAAGGATAGGCGGTGGCTGATGCGCCGTTCAATCCGCCCCTCCGCCGGCCAGCCGACGCGACGCGCCCACAACGACCGGGACGAGCGAGGGTCGGGCGGCTAGACTCGGCCCGCTGCACGGCGTCGAAGGGGACGAGTATCCGCGGCGGCGGCGAGAAGCGATCCGGGGACGGTGCGAGCCCGGAACGTGCGCCCGCGGAGAAGATCACCCCCGAGCTACCGGGAGAACGGCGGACGACGCCGCTAGATCCGGTCGCAGCGCACGACGAGTGGGCCAGCACCCGGGACACCGGCACGCCGGCCAAGGAGGGTGGTACCGCGGGGTTCGCCTCGTCCCTCCGTCCGGGACCAACGCCAGACGGAGGACCGATGTACCGCGCCGTACCCGCGCAGGTCGACCTGCCCGAGCTCGAGCACCAGGTGCTGGAGCTGTGGCGGACCGAGCGCACCTTCGAGCAGAGCCTCGCGCAGCGGGCCGGGGCCCCACGCTGGACCTTCTACGAGGGACCGCCGACCGCCAACGGAATGCCCGGGACCCACCACATCGAGGCCCGGGTCTTCAAGGACGTCTTCCCGCGGTTCAAGACGATGCAGGGCTTCGAAGTGCCGCGGAAGGCCGGCTGGGACTGCCACGGCCTGCCGGTCGAGATCGCCGTGGAAAAGGAGCTCGGCTTCTCGGGCAAGCAGGACATCGAGGACTACGGAGTGGCCGAGTTCAACGCTCGCTGCCGGGAGTCGGTGCTGCGCCACGTCGGTGAGTTCGAGGCCATGACCGAACGGATGGGCTACTGGGTCGACACCTCCCAGGCGTACTGGACGATGGCACCGGAGTACATGGACAGCTTGTGGTGGGCGCTCCAGCAGATCTACCAGCGGGGCCTGCTCGTGTCGGACCACCGGGTCGCCCCGTACTGCCCCCGCTGCGGTACCGGCCTGTCCGACCATGAGCTCGCCCAGGGGTACGAGACCGTGGTCGATCCCTCGGTCTACGTCCGATTCCCTCTGGTCGACGGCCACCTGGCCACACTCGGTGCCCAGCTCCTGGTCTGGACCACCACCCCGTGGACACTGGTGTCGAACACGGCGGTCGCCGCCCATCCAGACGTCGACTACGTGGTCGCCCGTACCCCCGACGGCGAGCTGCTCGTGCTGGCCGAGCCCCTGGTCGACGCCGTACTGGGCGAGGGCACCGAGCGCGTCGACGTCGTCAGCGGACGTCAGCTCGCCGGCACCCGGTACCGGGCTCCGTTTGCACTGGTCGACCTTGGCGCGGACGACCGCGTCCACCGGGTCGTGGCGGCCGAGTACGTCACCGTCGAGGACGGCACCGGGCTGGTCCACATCGCGCCGGCCTTCGGTGCCCCCGACCTGGAGGTCGGTCGCGCCCACGGGCTTCCGGTCGTCAACCCAGTGGAGGCCGACGGCCGGTTCTCCTCGCACCTCGACCTCGTCGGAGGCGAGTTCTTCAAGAAGACCGACGAACGCCTCGTCGATGACCTCCGGAAGCGCGGCCTGCTGTTCCGCTACCAGCCGTATGAGCACTCCTACCCGCACTGCTGGCGCTGCCACACCCCGTTGCTGTACTACGCGCAGCCCTCCTGGTACATCCGTACGACGCAGATCAAGGACGACCTGCTGCGCGAGAACGAGGCCACCGACTGGTACCCGGCGACCATCAAGCACGGCCGCTACGGCGACTGGCTGGCCAACAACATCGACTGGGCGCTGTCCCGGAACCGCTACTGGGGCACCCCCCTGCCCATCTGGCGGTGCGCCGAGGAACACCTCACGGTCGTGGGGTCGCGCGCCGAGCTCGGCGAGCTGGCCGGCCAGGACCTGTCCGCACTCGACCCACATCGCCCCTACGTGGACGACATCGTGCTCCCCTGCTCGGAGTGCGGGGGCCAGGCGCGGCGCGTCCCCGAGGTCGTCGACGTCTGGTTCGACTCCGGCGCCATGCCGTTCGCCCAGTTCGGCTACCCGCACCAGGGGCGTGAGGAGTTCGAGCGCAGCTTTCCGGCGGACTACATCTGCGAGGCGGTGGACCAGACCCGTGGCTGGTTCTACACGCTGATGGCGATCGGGACGCTGGTCTTCGACCGGTCGTCGTACCGGAGCGTGCTCTGCCTCGGCCACATCCTGGACAAGGACGGCCGGAAGATGAGCAAGCATCTGGGCAACGTGCTCGAGCCCATGGCGCTGATGGAGCGCCACGGGGCCGACGCCGTCCGATGGTTCATGCTCGCCAGCGGCTCGCCGTGGACGTCGCGCCGGCTGGGCCACGACGCCATCCAGGAAGTCGTCCGCAAGACCTTGCTGACCTACTGGAACACCGTCGCCTTCCAGTCGCTGTACGCCCGACTGGCGAACTGGACCCCCGCGGCCGCGCCGGCGCCCCCGGTCACCGACCGGCCAGTCCTCGACCGCTGGGTCGTGTCGCAGTCCCATCGGCTCACCCAGGAGGTCACGGAGGCGCTGGAGGACTTTGACACCCAACGTGCCGGCCGCGCACTCGCCACCTTCGTGGACGACCTGTCGAACTGGTACGTCCGACGGTCCCGCCGTCGGTTCTGGCGGGGCGACCCGGCGGCGCTGTGGACCCTGCACGAGGCGATCGAGCGACTGACGCTCCTCATGGCTCCCCTCACCCCCTTCCTCACCGAACGGGTCTGGCAGGACCTCGTGCGCCCGGACGCTCCGGAAGCCCCGACCTCGGTGCACCTGGCCGGCTGGCCAGAGTCGGACCCGTCCCTGGTCGACGTCGACCTTGACGACCAGGTCGAGCTGGTGCGCCGACTCGTGGAGCTGGGGCGAGCGGCGCGGGCTGGGTCCGGGGTGAAGACGCGACAGCCCCTGGGCCGCGCGCTGGTGTCCGCGTCCGGCTGGGACGGTCTGCCCGACGACCTGCGCGACCAGCTCGCGGCGGAGCTCAACGTCCAGCAGGTGTCCCGGCTGGCCGACACCGAAGGCGACCTGGTCGAGGTGTCGGTCAAGGCCAACTTCCGCTCGCTCGGCAAACGGTTCGGACCGCAGACCCCCGAGGTCGCCGCTGCCGTCGGCCGAGCCGACGCCCGGAAGGTCTCGGCTGCGTTCCGGGACGTCGGCGAGGCCGAGGTGGTCGTTGGAGACGCCACCGTCCGGTTGTCCCGCGATGAGGTCGTCGTGACAGAGACCCCGAAGGAGGGCTGGGCGGTGGCCGACTCCGGCGGCGAGAGCATGGCGCTCGACCTCCGGCTCAGCCCCGAGCTGCGACGGCTGGGGCAGGTGCGCGACCTCGTTCGCTTGGTCCAAGAGGCCCGGAAGAGCTCCGGTCTTGAGGTCTCCGACCGCATCGAGCTCTGGTGGTCGGCCGACGGGGACCTGGCATCGGCGATCGCGGAGCACACGCAGACGCTGGCCGACGAGGTGCTCGCGGTGCGCGTGACCGCCGGGGTGGCTGAACCGGGGCTGGACACCTATGAGGACCTCGCGCTGGGGGTGCGCTTCAGTCTGCGCCGGATCGAGCCGACACCCTGACCGGATGGACGTCGCGTTACGACGTTCACCCGACTGGCCTAACAGGACCCCCCCGGGTTCGAGCCGATACCTGAGCAAGGGTCGGCCGCGTACGGGCCACCGAAGCGTCGCCAGCAGCGGAGGTCAGGGATGTCGTTTAATTCGGCGGGGGTGACCCCGAGCACGATCCCGCAGGTGCGGCTCAAGGCGAACGCGATCGCGGTTCCGGCACTTGCCAGTAACGTTCGACCGGCGCTGGTGCTGGCCGAGCGGGAGAGCCGCCAGCTGATCGAGGCCGCCAAGCACCACGACGTCAGCCTGGGTGGGATCTTCTGCTCCGGGCCCACCGGCATCCAGGTGTGGAACCAGCCGTGGGACGACCCGCAGCAAGGTCCCGGCGCCTCCATCCACCTTGGTTCGGTCGACTGGACCTACGACACCCCGGTCAAGCACTACGTCACGATCTACCGCGCGATGGTCACCGAGAACGGTGTGGCCATGGGCGAGTCCACGCTGTCCGTGCTGACGAAGGTGCTCGGGCTGACCGGCATTCCGATCGACGGCGCCCGCATCTCGATGCCCGCGCCTCCCCCTCGCGACCCGTTCCGCCGACGGGTCTGACCCCACCGACACGATGCCCCGGCTCGAAGAGCCGGGGCATCGCCATGTGCATGCCGGACGCGGCCGCGCCCAGAACGACTGCCCGTTCCTGCCGCCTCAGTCCGCCTGTCGCGGCGGTTGGGCCGGCGGTTGGGCCGGCGGTTGGGCCGGCGGCCCGGACGGACCTGGCTGCGCCGGCCGCGGTGGCTGCGGTGGCTGCGCCGGGGACGACGGCGTCGCCGGGGTCATCGGCTGCGGCGACGGCGGCCGCACCGGCGGCTGGGCAGGTTCGGGAGCCGAACGAGGCGGCGACACCGCTGGTGTGGCCGGCGGGCTGGGTGGCGACGCCGGGCTGGGTGGCGACGCCGACTGTCCGCCGGGAGTCGATCCGGTACTCGGTCGGGTCGGGGGCTGTGGCGGACTCGGGGGCGGTGGCGAACTCGCCGGCTGGGGCTGCCCAGTCTTGGCCGACAGCTCCCGGAGCTGCTGCTCCAAGTAGGACTTCAGCCGCATCCGGTACTCGCGCTCGAAGGCCTTGAGGTCCTCGACCTGCCGCTCCAAGCCGGAGCGCTCGGCGCTCAGCGCTGCCAGTGCAGCCTGGTGGCGCTGCTCGGTGTCTCGCTCGACCGACTCCGCCTTGGCCTTGGCCTGGGCCATTCTCGAGTCGGCCTCTGCCTTGGCCTGTCCCAGCAGGTCGTCGGCTGTCCGCTGCGCGGCCGCCAGGAGGCGTGCCGCCTGCTCGCCGGCGGCGATGTCCGGGGTCACCGGGGCCGGCGCTGGGATGGGTGCGGCAACGGGAGCCGGAGCGGGGGCCGGGACCGGGGCCGGGGCCGGCGCCTGGGGAGGCGCAGCCGCCAGTCGGGCGACCCGGGACTTCAGGTCACTGTTGTCCTGGAGGAGGCGGGTGAGCTCAGCCTCGACCTGGTCGAGGAACTCGTCGACCTCGTCCTCGTCGTAGCCCTCCTTCAGCCGCACGGTGCTGAACTGCTTGTTCCGCACGTCCTCTGGGGTCAAAGCCATGCTGTCACCTCGGGTTCGAACGACACGATCGGTAGGCCGGCCCGGAGCGACACGTCGCCCCAGGCGCCACCGCAAACCCTAGCGCCCCACCCGTCACCACGTGCGACGACACCGCCACGAAGGGCGATCAGGTCACCGGACGGACGGCAGCAGCGACACGAGCAGCGGGATCACGACGAACTGGATGGCCAAGAACAGCACCAGGAAGCCGAGGTCGATGGCCACCTGGCCGATCCGCAGCGGCGGGATCACTCGCCGCAACGCGCGCAACGGCGGGTCGGTCAACGTGTAGACCACTTCGAACAGCACGAGCATGGGCCCGCGCGGCCGGTAGTCCCGCGCCAGCACCTGCACCCAGTCCACGACGATGCGGGCGAGCAGGACAAGCAGGTACAGCTGGAGGGCGATGATGAGGACCTGCAGGATCACGACCATGGTGGGATCGAACCGGCGCTGACGACCGTCAGCTCTGGTTGAAGAACCCGCCCTGGACCAGCCGCTGCTTCTCCTCCGCGGTGACCACGACGTTCACCGGCGACAGCAGGAAGACCTTCTGGGTGACCCGCTCGATCGTGCCGCGCTTGCCGAACACCAGGCCGGCGGCGAAGTCGACGATGCGCTTGGCGTCAGTGTCGTCCATCTCGGTCAGGTTCATGATGACCGGCGTGCCTTCGCGGAACGCCTCACCGATCGCCCGGGCGTCGTTGTACGCGCGCGGGTGCAAGGTGGTGATGCGGTAGTCCGGGCTCGTGGCCGGTCCCGGGGCGTCGGGACTGGGGCGGTCGGGTGCGTGCCTGACCGACAGGTCGTCGCGCACCGGCTGGAGGGTCCGGGTGCGCTGTGTCTGCTCGTAGGACTCGTCGCGGTGGGCGCGCCCGTCGTCCTCGAAGGCTTCGTACTCGTCGTACTCGCGGAAGCGGTCGTCCTCCTCCACCAGGCCGAGGTAGACCGCCATCTTGCGCATCGCGCCGGCCATGCCGAGACCCCTTCGACGACGTGAAACGACTTGTGACCGGAGGGCGGAGCCGCCCGGGATGGAACTGCGGCGGGCCGTCGCCCGTCGTGAGGACGCTACCCGATGCCGGCCCGGTGACCGAGCACCGCGGTACCGATCCGCACGTGTGTCGCGCCGTGCCGGACGGCGGCCTCGAGGTCGCCGCTCATCCCGGCGGACAGCATCGTCGCCTGCGGGTGCACCCCCCGCAGCTCCCGGTGGAGCTCCGCCAGGCGGCCGAAGGCGACGTCAGGGTCCATCCCGAGCGGGGCGACCGCCATCAGGCCACCGAGGGTGAGGTTCGCGCAGGACGCCACCTGGGAGGCCAGGGCGGCCATCTCCGCCGGTACCACGCCACCGCGGCCGGCGACATCGTCCAGCGCCACCTGAACCAGACAGCTCACGGGTCGACTCGCTGCGCCACAGGCGCGATCCAGGGCGGCCACCAGCCGGGGACGGTCGACGGACTCCACGACGTGTGCGTACTCGACCACCGACTTGACCTTGTTGGTCTGCAGCTGTCCCACGAAGTGCCAGCGGATGGGCAGGCCCACGAGCTCCCGCGCCTTGCCGACGGCCTCTTGGTCCCGGTTCTCACCGATGTCCAGGACGCCGAGCTCCACCAGCCGGCGTACGTCGCTTGCTGGCCAGGTCTTCGTGATCGCGACCAGCGTCAGCTCCGCGGGGTCGCGACCAGCGCCGCGTGCCGCTGCGTCCATCCGCGAGCGCACGTCGGCGAGGTTCGCCGCGAGCTCGTCGCGACGTGCGTCGTCGGTCATCGAGGCGCGGCGCCTACTTCAAGAAGTCCGGGACATCGAGGTCGTCGGCCGCCGCGTCCTCGAAGACGATCGTCTTGCGCTCCCGTGTCTCGGGCAGCTCGATCCGCTGGTGCGTCTGCGACTCCGCTGCTGCGGTCGCGGGGGGAGCCGCAGCCGGCGGCGCCGGCTCCTCGCCACCGGCCTCGTCGGCGCGCCGCACCGGTGTCCGCATCGGTCCCATAGCGCCGCCTTCGAACCCGGCCGCGATCACTGTGACACGCACCTCGTCGCCGAGCGCGTCATCGATGACGGCGCCGAAGATGATGTTGGCCTCCGGGTGGGCCGCCTCGGCAACCAGCCGCGCGGCCTCGTTGATCTCGAACAGGCCGAGATCCGAACCGCCGCTCACCGACAGCAGCACCCCGCGCGCACCGTCGACCGACGCCTCCAGGAGCGGCGAGGAGATGGCGGTCTCCGCAGCGGCAACTGCGCGGTCGTCGCCGCGCGCCGATCCGATCCCCATCAGTGCGGTTCCGGCGCCTTGCATGATCGACTTCACGTCGGCGAAGTCCAGGTTGATCAGGCCGGGAGTCGTGATCAGATCGGTGATCCCGGACACGCCGGACATCAGCACCTGGTCGGCGGAACGGAACGCGTCGAGAACGCTGACGGCACGGTCACTGATCGACAGGAGCCGGTCGTTCGGGATGACGATCAGGGTGTCCACCTCGTCGCGAAGCTCGGCGATCCCGACCTCGGACTGCTGCGCTCGGCGTCGACCCTCGAACCCGAAGGGCCGGGTGACGACGCCGATGGTCAGCGCGCCGAGGCCGCGGGCGATGGCGGCGACCACCGGAGCCCCTCCCGTACCGGTGCCACCGCCTTCGCCGGCGGTGACGAACACCATGTCGGCTCCCTTGAGAACCTCCTCGATCTCCTCGCGGTGGTCCTCCGAGGCCTTGCGCCCGACCTCGGGGTCGGCGCCGGCACCAAGACCGCGCGTCAGCTCTCGGCCGATGTCGAGCTTGACGTCGGCATCACTCATCAACAGCGCCTGCGCGTCGGTGTTGATGGCGATGAACTCCACGCCCTTGAGGCCGACCTCGATCATCCGGTTGACGGCGTTGACCCCGCCGCCCCCGATGCCGACGACCTTGATGACTGCCAGGTAGTTCTGCGGAGCAGCCACAGCGCTCTCCTCGATTCACGTCTCGACGGGTACGGACCGGCCTGGGGAGGAACTCTCACCCTCAGGTCAAGGTCCATAGTTATGTCAACCTGACGGGCTGGGCACACAGTAGGGAGCCAACGTGCGACGGTCAACCTCACCGCCAGACTCGAGGGCGCGTGTCGCCGCGACCACCGGTCAGCCGGTGGTCGTGGGGGTGTCCGGTGAGGAGACGCCGTAGTGGTCGGCACGCTGCGGCAGGAGGAGAAGGAGCACCTCGGCCTTGTGGGGCGTCGCTTGGGCTGTCCCCCAGTCGACGGTGGCACCGTTGCGCATCCGCAGCACCACGGCGTCCTGCCGGTCGGCCGAGATCGAGGTCACCTTGGTTGCGAGGGCTTCTGGCAGCTCCAACGCCACCTGGAGCGCCGCCTGGGCAGCCGGGTCGGTGCCCGCGTCTTCCACGGTCTGGTCGAGGAAAGGCAGTCCTGGGATGGGTTGTGCCACGGCCCGGAAGACCGTGCCGTCGTCGCCCAGCAGCCCGTAGCCGTCCGAGGTGCGGACGACCGCGAGCGCAGCCTGCTCGGTGACGTCGATGTGCACCTCGTTCGGCCAAGCGCGCACCACCGTCACCTGTGCCACCGCACCGATGTCGCGGACGCGGTCAGCGATCGCACCGACGTCGAGACGTGCCAGGGGGGTACCGGTCTTGACCGCCGCGGCCGCCATCACCCGTTGCTCGCTGACGGTCTGGGTTCCGGTCACCTGGACAGCTGTGACGGACAGGAACGGCGACCAGAACACGAGCCACGCCGTGGCCGCGAGCACTCCGCCACCGACGGCTGCCAGGCCCCAGGTGCGCCACCAGGGAGGCAGTGTGAGTCCGCTAGGCGCGCGCATGCTGCCCTCCTTCACCGGCGCGATCCGCCCGCACCTGCAGCAGGTCGACGATCTCCGGACCCAGCGTCGACACGATGCCGTCGCCCAACGTGAGCACCATGTCGCCGGGGTGGGCCCGGGACGCCAACCACTCCGGAACCGCCGAGAACGACGGTTCGAAGTGCACGTGGTCTGCGTCGAGCGGCACTGCCGCCGCGACCAGCGAGCCAGAGGCCCCCGGGATGGGCTCCTCGTTGCTTCCGTACACCTCGAGGACGACGACGTCATCGGCCAACCCGAGGGCCTCGCCCAGCTCGCGAAAGAAGATCGCGGTCCGTGAGTAGCGCAGCGGCTGGAAGGCGACGACAAGGCGCCGGTCCCCCACCAGCTGCCGAGCGGCCGTCAACGTCGCCCGCAGCTCGGTGTGGTGGTGGGCGTAGTCGTCGTAGACCCTGACCTGGCCAGCCTCCCCCTTGAACTCGAACCGGCGCCGCGCCCCGGTGTAGAGCGCCAGGCCGTCGATCACGTCGTGGGTGTGGAATCCCAGCACGTCGGACACCGCGAGCACCGCCGCCGCGTTGAGCGCGTTGTGGTGACCCACCACCCGGAGAGTGACGGTGCCGAGCCGGCGTCCGCCGAGGATCGCGTCGAACGTGGTGCCGGCGTGAGTGATCTGAGGTGACTCGATGCGCAAGTCAGCGTCGGCGTGCTCGCCGTAGGTCACCACCCGTCGGTCCTCGCGTCGGGCCCACTCCGCGATCCGGGCGGCACCGGGGTCGTCCAGACAGGCCACGACGACGCCGTTGGGCTCCACCCGGTCGACGAAGGCCCGAAAGGCCTCCTCGACCCTCTCCACGGTTCCGTAGTGGTCGAGGTGGTCGGCCTCGACGTTGGTCACCACGGCGACGTCGGGGTCGAGGACGAGGAAGGAGCCGTCGCTCTCGTCCGACTCTGCGAGGAACACGACGCCGGATCCAGCGTGGGCGTTGGTTCCGGTCTCGTTGAGCTGAGCCCCGATGTAGAAGGACGGATCCTCGCCGCAGTGCTGCAGAGCCACCGCCAGCATCGACGTGGTGGTCGTCTTGCCGTGAGTTCCCGAGACGACCACGCCGCGGTAGCCCCTCATGGCCGCCGCCAACGCCTCGGCCCGGTGCAGCACGCGAAGGCCTCGCTCGCGGGCGACCACGAGCTCCGGGTTCGTGTCCCGGATCGCGGTCGACACAACCACGGTGTCGGCCGCAGGCAGCGACGTCGACGACTGGCCGAGGTGAATATCGGCGCCCAGCGCCCGTAGCTGGGTGAGCACACGGAGCTCGCGCAGCTCGCTTCCGGTCACCGGCACTCCGCGCGCGGACAGCAGGCGGGTGAGCGCCGACATCCCGGCGCCGCCCACCCCGATCACATGGACCCGACCGAGGTCGGCAAGCGGGTCGGCGATGGACGTCACTGGCGCTCCCGTGCGGCTCGCAACACCAGGTCCACCACTCGCTCGTCGGCATCGGGAAGGCCGATCTCGGTGGCCGCGTCCGCCCGCCTGCGCAGCGCAGCCGGATCGGTCAGCAGCGGCACCAGCACCTCGAGCGCGCGTGCCGCGGTGAGGTCGGCGTCCGGGACCAGTTGGGCGGCACCGCGTCGCACGAGCGGCAGCGCGTTCACCTCTTGTTCGCCGTTGCTCCACGGGTAGGGGACAAACACCGCCGGCAGCCCGACGGCTGCTAGCTCGGCACACGTCATGGCGCCACTGCGGGAGACGACGAGGTCGGCGGCGGCATAGGCCAGGTGCATGTCCTCGAGGTAGGGGACGACCACGTACGGCGGGTCTCCGTCACGCCTGTCCACGGTCACGTCGTTGCCGCGACCTGCAGCGTGCAGCACCTGGACTCCGGCGTCCAGCAGGCCGCGTGCTGCACCGGACAGGGCGTTGTTGATGCGCTCGGCTCCCTGGGACCCGCCGAACACCAGCAGCGTCATCCGGTCCGGCTCCAGCCCGAAATGCTCCCTGGCGCCCCTCCGCGTGGTCGATCGGTCGAGGGACGAGATGGACCGGCGTAGTGGAAGCCCGGTGACCGTGGCGTGCGGGAGCACGGTGTCTTCGGAGCTCACCGCTACCCACTGCGTGAGCCGGGCACCGATGCGGTTGGCCACCCCCGGTCGCGCGTTAGCCTCATGCACCACGATCGGGACCTTCATCCGCCGCGCAGCAAGGTAGGCAGGCAGCGACACGTACCCGCCGAAACCGACGACGACATCGGCCGAGACCGAGCGCAGCACCCGCCCGGCCGCCGACACCGACCTGGCGAGCCGCGGTCCCAGGGTCACCCAGTCCTTCGAGGGTCGGCGCGGCAGCGGGACGCGTGGGATCAGCTCCAGGGAGTAGCCGCGCGCCGGCACCAACGTGGTCTCCAGCCCGGTCGCCGTCCCCAGAGCAGTGACGCGCACCCGGCTGTCCCGACGACGCAGCGCATCAGCCACGGCGAGAGCGGGTTCGACGTGGCCCGCGGTCCCGCCACCGGCCAGGACGACAGACAGCGGCCGGTCCGAGGTCACCGCCGACCCCGTCGAAGGACCCGCGCAACCGGCCCCGGACCACGTGCGTCCAGCGCCTTCCGGGCCCCGGGCAGGCGGCGCGCGAACGACAGCACCATGCCCAGGCCGACCAGCGTGGCCACCAGCGCCGACCCTCCGTACGAGACGAGTGGCAGCGGAACGCCGGTGATGGGCAGCAGGTTCACCACACCACCGATGTTGATCACCGCCTGCGCTCCGATCCACACTGCGACGGTCCCCGACGCGAAGCGCGCGAAGGTGTCGTCGGTGAGCAGGGCCACCCGGATGATGCCGAGGATCAGCGCACCGAACACGGCCAGCACCGTCAACGTTCCGACGAGCCCGAGCTCCTCGCCGACGATCGCGAAGATGAAGTCGGTGTGGGCCTCAGGCAGCGCCCCCCACTTCTCGGCGCTGCCACCGAGTCCTACGCCCCACCAGCCACCGGAGGCCAGCGCAAACAAGCTGTGAGCGGCCTGCCAGCCAGAGTCCTGGTAGTCCGCGAACGGGTCGAGGAAGCTCTGCAGCCGCGACAGCCGGGCGCTGCGCTCGAAGGTCATGTACAAGACCACCACCAGCGCGGCGCTGCCCAGCACCACGAACAGCCGGAACGGCGCGCCCGCGACAAACAGCAGCCCCGCAATGATCGCCATGATGATGAGTGAGGTGCCCAGGTCCCCGCCGAGCAGGACGAGCGACACGATGAGCCCGGCAACCGGAATCAACGGAACCACGACGTGGGATATCTGGCCGAGCAGCCGCTCCTTGCGTGCCAGCACGTCGGCACCCCAGACGACCAGAGCAAGCTTGGCTGCCTCCGAGGGCTGGATCCGCATCGAGCCGGGAAGCTGGATCCAGTTCTGGCTGCCGTTCACGCTCATCCCGATGCCGGGAACGAGGACCAGGACGAGGAGAACGAAGCCCCCGATCAGCGCCGGGACCGCGATGACCCGCCAGAACCGAGTCGGCATCCGCGTGGCGATGGCAAACAGGGGGATCCCGATCCCGGCCCACAGCGCCTGCTTCTTGCCCACTGCCCAGGACGACCCGCTGTCGACGAACGACTCGACGCTCGACGCCGACAGCACCATGACCAGCCCGAGCACGGTCAGCAGCACCGTCGAGCCCAAGATGAGGTAGTACGGCGTCAGCGGGCGGGCCAGCAGCTGCCGGAAGGCAGCCACCGGCGAGTGTCGGACGTCGAGCGCCGGGTCATCCACAGCCGTCACGAGGCGCCCCCGGCGCCAAGCCGTCCTACTGCTGTCGCGAAGGCGTCACCGCGGGCGGCGTAGTCGACGAACTGGTCCATCGACGCGCACGCGGGTGCGAGCAGCACGACGTCACCGGGCCGCGCCAGCCCGGCGGCCGCTCGTACCGCCCGCTCCATGGGGTCAGTGTCCCCGTCCGCGACCTCGATCACCGGGACCGCGGGCGCCTGGCGTGTCATGGCGTCGACCAGCGCCTGCCGGTCGCGTCCGAGCAGGACCGCCCCGTGCAGTCGTCCGGCGTTCCGCGCGACCAGGTCGTCGAAGCGGCCGCCCTTGGCCAGTCCGCCGGCGATCCAGACAACTCGGTCGTAGGCGGCCAACGCCACCGAAGCCGCGTGCACGTTGGTCGCCTTCGAGTCGTCGACGTAGGTGACACCGCCCACGACGGCGATCTCCTCGAGCCGGTGGCCGGGCGGCCGATAGTCGACCAGGCCAGCCCGGACGGAGTGTGCGGGAACGCCGAACGACCGAGCCAACGATGCCGCCGCGAGGGCGTTGGCGACGTTGTGCTGCCCCGGCGGACGGACCTCCGACACCTCGGCCAGCTCGAGTGCGTGCTCGGACGGGTCGACGACGAAGGCACGGTCGACGATCAGGTCGTCGACCACGCCGAGCATCCCGACGTCGGGCACCCCGAGCGTGAAGCCGATCCCGAGGCATCCGGCCGCCACGTCCGCCTCCCGCGCCAAGCGTTCGGTGGCCGGGTCCTGCGCGTTGTAGACGACGGCGTGCACCGAGCCGTCGTAAACCCGCGCCTTGTCAGCCAGATAGGCGTCCGCCGACCCGTGCCAGTCGACATGGTCGTCGGCCACGTTCAACAGCACGCTGCTGTGGGCGCGGAGTCCAGCCGTGAAGTGCAGCTGAAAGCTGGACAGCTCGACAGCGAGCACCTCGTATCCCGGCTCAGCGGTGGCTGCCTCGACCAGGGGACGCCCAATGTTCCCGGCGACTGCACACCGGAGGCCGGCTGCCCGCAGCATCGCGCCGAGCATCTCGACAGTGGTGGTCTTGCCGTTCGTCCCGGTGACGGTGAGCCACTGCTGGCCGGCCGGACGCAGGCGCCAGGCAAGCTGCTCACCGCTCCACAGCGGCACCCCGGTGGCGGCGGCCTGGTCAAGCAGGCGGTGCGTTCGCGGCACGCCGGGTGACACCACCACGAGGTCGGCGTCCCCTGGGAGACCACCGGACCAACCCAGTCGGACGGTGACCCCCAGGACATCGAGGACCTCGGCCCGTTCGGCCTGCCGAGGTCCCGAACCGTCGTCGAGCACCGTGACTCGAGCACCGGCGAAGGCGAGCGCGTCCGCGGCGGCGAAACCAGACGCACCCAGTCCGACGACGGCGACGTGGACGGTGGACCACGTGGCGCGCCGCTCCTCAGCGGGGAGCCACGGCGGCTCGGTCACCCGAGGACTCCTCCGCCCAGCCACTCCGCGTAGAACAGCGCGAAGCCCAAACCGGTCAACAGGCCGGAGATGATCCAGAACCGGACCACGATGGTGACCTCCGGCCAGCCCTTCAGCTCGAAGTGGTGGTGCAGGGGAGACATCAGGAAGACCCGCTTCCCGGTGAGCTTGAACGACGCCACCTGGATGATCACCGACGCGGTGATGATCACGAACAGTCCCGCCAGCAGGATCAGCAGCACCTCGGTCTGGGTCATGACGGCCAAGCCGGCCATGGCCCCACCCAAAGCGAGCGACCCGCTGTCCCCCATGAAGATCTTCGCCGGTGAGGTGTTCCACCACAGGAAACCGAAACAGGCCCCGAGCAGACCACCGGCCACGACCGCGAGGTCGAGCGGGTTCCTCGTCTCGTAGCAGTTGGCCGCAACCACCTGGGCGCAGCCGTTGCCGTACTGCCACAGCCCGATCGTGACGTAGGCGCCGAAGACGAACACCGAGGCTCCGGTCGCCAGGCCGTCGAGCCCGTCGGTCAGGTTCACCGCGTTCGACGTGGCCGCGACCATGAACCACACCCACACCAAGTACAGGCCCACTGGAAGGAAGACAGCGGTGTCACGGATCACCGAGATGTACTGCGTCGCCGGTGTGTACCCGTTGACGTCAGGGAACCTGATCGCCAGCGCGGCGAAGGCGACCGCCACGCCCGCCTGACCGACGAGCTTGGTCTTGGCGCGAAGGCCCGTCGACCGGGCCCGGAAGATCTTGATGTAGTCGTCTGCGAACCCGACGGCGGCCAGACCGATCATCAAGAAGAAGACCAGCAGCGCCGCCGAGCTGGGTCCGGACCAGGCATAGACGTGAGCCACGAGGTACCCGGCGACGGTCCCCGCGACGATCACCACGCCGCCCATCGAGGGGGTGCCCTTTTTGGACGCGTGGTCCGGCACCGCGTAGCCCAGCTCGTCGGCGTCCCGGATCGACTGCTCGTAGCCGCGAGCCCGGAGCCAGCGGATCCACACCGGCGTGACGAACAGGCCCACGAACAGCCCCGTCGTGATGGCGATGACCACAAGCCTCATGCGGCCACCTCGTCAAGCAGGGCGGCAGCAACACGTTCCAGGCCGGCGGCCCGCGACGCCTTCACCAGAACGACGTCGCCCGCCCGCACCTCACGCGCCAGCAGGTCGACGGCTCCGGCGACGTCCGGGACGAACTCCGACTCACGACCCCACGAGCCCTCCATCTGCGCTGCCAGATGCATGGCCTTGGCCCCCTCACCGACGACGAGCAGGCGGTCGACATCCAGCCGTACCACCAGCCGGCCGATGGCGTCGTGCTCGGCAACCGCAGCATCGCCGAGCTCGAGCATCTCCCCCAGCACAGCCCAGGTGCGACGGCCGGCACCGACCACCTTCAGCGTCTGGAGGGCGGCGCGCATCGACTCCGGGCTGGCGTTGTAAGCGTCGTTGATCACCACGGCTCCGTCGGCGCGCGTCGTCACCTCCATCCGCCACCGACTGAGCGGTCGGGCGCTGGTCAACAGCTCCGCGATCGTGTCGGTGGTCACCCCTGACACCCAGGCCGTCGCCGCCGCAGCGAGCGCGTTTGTCACGTGGTGCGCGCCGACCAGCCCCAGCCGTACCAGCGCGTCGCCATCAGGCGTGACCAGCCGGAAGGACGCGCGGGCGTCGGTCCCGAGCGCCACCTCCTCAGCTCGCACGTCGGCCGCCGGCGACTGACCGAAACGCAGCACTCGGCCGGTCGCCTGGTCGGCCATGGCTACCACGGCTGGATCGTCGGCGTTCAGCACGGCGATGCCGTCCGCCGGAAGTGCCTGCACCAGCTCGGCCTTGGCCCGCGCGATCGACTCGCGGTCACCGAACTCCCCGACGTGGGCACTCCCCACCATGAGCTCGACACCGATGCGCGGCGGAGCCACGTCACAGAGGTAAGCGATGTGATGCGCTCCGCGAGCACCCATCTCGAGGACGAGGAACCGGGTGTCGGCGTCAGCCCGCAGAACGGTGAGCGGCAACCCGAGCTCGTTGTTGAACGACCCGGGAGGAGCAATCGTCGGCCCCTGCGTGGCGAGCAGCTCGGCAAGCAGATCCTTCGTCGTCGTCTTGCCAGCCGACCCGGTGATGCCGACGACCGTCACGTGGGGCAGCCGGGCGAGCTGGGCGCGGGCGAGCCGACCCAGCGCGAGGAGAACGTCGTCCACCACGACCGACGCCACGCCGACCGGGCGCGAGGACAGCACGGCGACGGCGCCCGCCTCCTGGGCCGCGACGGCGTACTGATGGCCGTCGACGCGCGCTCCCGAAAGCGCGACGAACAACGCCCCTGGCACCGCTTGGCGTGAGTCCGACACGCAGCTCGTGACGATCACCTGGTCCGGGTCCACGACGTCCACGAGAGTCCCGCCCACGGCGGCGGCAACCTCGCGCACGCTCGTCGGGATCACGCGCCCTCCTTGGCATGGGCCGGCGGACTACCAGCCCTGACGTCGTCGCGCCGGCACGTCGCTCGGCCGGTCATCGACGATCCTCGGGGGTAAACGGGCTCTCGTGCACGCCACCGGTCGGCGTGTCCCGGAAGCCATGTGCGGCAAGGGCTGTCCGCAGCTGTGCACGGTCGTCGAACTCGTGCCATCTCCCGGAGACCTCCTGCCCGGCCTCATGCCCCTTGCCGGCAACCAGTACGACGTCGCCGGCGCGCGCCTGCCCCACCGCCCAGACGATCGCCTCTGCCCGGTCACCGATCTCATGCACTGCTGCGCCGCTTCCAGCCGTGCCGGCCAGCACCGACCGCCGGATCACGGCCGGGTCCTCCGACCGCGGGTTGTCGTCGGTCACGACCACCACGTCTGCCTGCCGAGCGGCCACCGCTCCCATCGGCCCACGCTTGGACTGGTCGCGGTCGCCGCCGCAGCCGAACACCACCGTCAGCCGGCCGGACGGCCTCCGTAGCGACTCGAGCACGGAGGCGAGCGCATCCGGGGTGTGGGCGTAGTCCACCACGGCGAGGAACTCCTGGCCGGCCACCACCGGCTCCATTCGACCCGGGACCGCGGGGCAGCTGGCCAGGCCGGCGGCCACGGCGTCCGGCTCGATCCCGGCCGACACCAGCATCGCCGCGGCCAGGGCGGCATTGGCCACGTTGAACGCTCCCGGAAGCCTCACCGTAAAGTGAAGGTCAAGAGTCGGTCGCTCCGCTGCCGCCGGCAGGGACAGCGCCACGTCGTAGCCCCCGGACGCCAGCGGCCGGCTGGCGGTGACCACGGCGTCGGCAGGGCCTCCGACGCTCAGGGTCAGGACCGGCACGGACGCCTGCGCGGCCAGGCGGCGTCCAGCCTCGTCGTCGACGGTGACGACGGCTGTCCGGGCATGCGCGGGCGTGAACAGCAGTGCCTTGGCCCGGTAGTACGCCTCGTCGTCGCCGTGCAGGTCGAGGTGGTCGCGCCCCAGCTGGGTGAATCCGGCCACGTCGAGGCACAGACCGTCTACCCGACCCAACGCCAGCGCGTGGCTGGACACCTCGACCGACACCGCGGTGACGCCGCGCTCCCGCATGAGGCCGAGCAGCGCGTGCAGCTCGGGCGCCTCCGGAGTGGTGCGGACGCTCCCGAGCACCTCGTCCCCGATCCGCGTCTCCACGGTGCCGATGAGGCCGGTGCGAAGCCCCGCCGCACGAAGTGCCGCATCCAGCAGCCAGGTCGTCGTGGTCTTGCCGTTGGTCCCGGTCACCCCGAGCACGAGGAGGTCGTCGGCGGGATGTCCGTAGACCAGCGCCGCGACCGCACCCAGCGCAGACCTCGGCCGTTCGGCAGCGATGACCGGAACGCCGAGGCCACCCAGGAGGGCCGCCCCAGCCGGGTCGGTGAGAACTGCGGCCGCGCCGGCCGCGACCGCCTCCGCAGCGAAGTCGGCACCATGCGCGTTGTCGCCAGGCAGGGCTGCGAACAGATCACCCGGAACTACCTGCCGGGAGTCCAGCGTCACGCCGGTGATCGGCAGGTCGGGAGCCTGGGTCGAGACACCGACCAGCCTGACGACTGCCGCGAGAGGCACCGCGGGCGTCGTGGGGCGGGGAACGGCCTGGTTCACCAGTGTCCCCGTTTCAGTAGGTGAGGCGGATCTTGGGAGCGTGCCTTCCCGTCGGCGGAATCTCCAGAGTCTGCAGCGCGAAGGTCATCACGTGTGTGAACACCGGGCCGCCGAGGAGTCCGCCGTACCGCCCGTTCACCGGGTCCTGCAGTGTGACCGATACCACCAACGCCGGGTCGTCCGCGGGAGCGAAGCCGATGAAGGAGGCGGTGTAGCCGCGGTAGCAGCCGCAGGTGTCGTCGACGCGTTCCGCGGTCCCCGTCTTGCCCGCCACTCGGTACCCGGGGATCTGCGCCATCGGAGCGGTTCCTTCGTCGGAGACCACCGTCTCCATCATCCGGGAGACCGTCTTCGCGGTCTTGGCGCTGATGACTCGGTGGGCCTCTGGTGCCGGGCCGGGGGTCTCGGTCCCGTCGGGTGCCACATAGGAGTCAACCAGGGTGGGGTCCACCCGCACACCGCCGTTGGCGATCGTCGCAAACACGCTGGTGGCCTGGATGGCGTTGACCGAGAACCCTTGCCCGAAGGCGATCGTCGCGAAGTTCGTCGGCCGCCAGTCCCCGACGTCGGTCAGAATCCCCGGGGTCTCCCCCGGGAACCCGAGGCCGCTGGGCTGCCCAATCCCGAACTTGCGCAGGCTGTCGTAGAGCGGTCGTTGTCCCAGCTTCTCGGCGATAAGCATCGCTCCGATGTTGCTGGACTGCGCAAGTACCCCGGTGGCCGTCAGCCGCAGGGTTCCATGCGGGGTGTGGTCGTGGAAGTCAGTGCCGTCCCGGTAGATCACCGGCGGGACCTTGATGTGGGTGGCCGGCGTGATCACGCCCGCATCGATCGCCGCCGCGACCGTCATGACCTTGCTCGTGCTGCCGGGCTCGTAGATGTCGGAGACCGCCCGGTTCCCCCGGTCGGCGACCGCGGCCGCCGTGGGGTCGGACGGGTCGAAGGACGGGTAGGTCGCGGAGGCGACCACCCGGCCGGTCCTGGGGTCCATGACCACCACGGTGCCGCTCTCGGCACCGGTCTCACGCACCTTCGCGCCAATCGCGCGCTCGGCGACGAACTGGATGTCCCGGTCGATCGTGAGGCGGACATCCATGCCGGGTACCGGCTGCTGCTCGTCGGTGTTCCCCGACGGGATTCGGCGGCCACCCGCGCCGGACTCGTAGGTGATCTCCCCGTCCTTGCCTGCCAGCACGTCGTCGAGGGACGACTCGTACCCTTCGAGCCCGTGTCCGTCAGAACCAACGAACCCGAGAATCGAGGCCGCGAGCGACCCCTGTGGGTAGACACGGACCGACGTGGGCTCGCTGTAGATGCCCGACAGCCGCAGCTCCGAGACCCGACGCCACGTGTCGGGCGAGACGTCCCGCGCGACGACGTTGTACACCAGGTCCCCGCTGAGTCGATGCACCAGCTTGCGTACCGGAACCCCAACCAACGGGGCGAGCGCGGCCGCAACCGATACCGGGTCGGTGACCTGGTTCTGGTCGACGGTTACGTTCACCGCGTCCATCGTGGTCGCCAGGGCGGCACCGTTCACGTCGGTGATGGCACCACGCGTGGCCGGGATCACCGCGGTACGCACCCGCTCGGCCACCGCGGTGTCGGCGTAGGCGGTCGCCTCGATGCCCTGAAGCTGCAGCAGCCGTCCGGCGAACACCGACAGCACGATGGCCAGCACCAGGCCGAGGGCGAACACCCGTGACCGTGGGTCCGCGGCGCGGCGGGGGGCCGGTCGACGGCTCACCGGCCGGCCCCGGTGGTCGTCGCGTCCGGGTTCGCCGGGGCGTCACCCTTCTGGCCGTTCTTCCGGTCGTTCGCCTGACCGTTCTTCTGGTCTGCCTTGGGGTCGCTCTTCGGGTCCGCCTTCTTCTCAGTGGTCGGAGCCGGCGTCGGGGTGGGGGCTGGTGTCGGGGTTACTGGAGGGCTGGTTGACACCCACCCCGCGGGTGCCCCCGGAGCCGGCGCCGGCCGGCCGAGGATGGCGCCGTCAGACGTACGCAGGAAGGCCGGCCCCGCCATCGGCACCATGCCGAGGGCCCGTGCCCGCTGCATCAACCGGACGGGCGCGGCAAGCCCAGACACCTGCTGCTGCAGAGCCTGCTCCTGGTCGGCCAGTGCGGCGACCTCGGACTCCAGGTCGTGCACTCGGAAGGCGCCTTGGGCCAGGACGGTGTTGAGCACCAGCAACGCGCCAAGTCCGAGCACCAGCATCGTGAGCACCAGCGCGACGAACGGCGCGCGACGGGGGGCCGGCGGTGGGGCCGGGACGACCCGGAGGCCAGGCGTCGCCTTGGGCAGCGGGCGCGGGTTGGCGGCCACGTCCCGCGAGCGGCCGCCAACAGCGGGCCGGGTGGCGGTACTCACGCCGCGGCCCGCAGCCGTTCGGCGGCGCGAAGACGGGCCGACGCCGCGCGCGGGTTGGCAGCGACCTCGTCCGCCTCTGGCCGCTCGGCAGCCCGTGTCAGCAGGCGAAGCTGCGGCCCGTGGCCGGGAACCGGCAGGTCGAGTGGGACGTCGTCGTGGAGGTAGGCGGCCAGCGCTCGCTTGACGAGCCGGTCCTCCAGGGACTGGTAGCTCAGCACGACGATGCGGCCGTGCACTGCGAGTGCCTCGATCGCGGCCGGAAGCGCGCGTTCCAGGACGGTCAGCTCGGCGTTGACCTCGATCCGCAGAGCCTGGAAGGTCCGCTTGGCCGGGTGACCGCCGGTGCGCATCGCCGCCGCGGGCAGGGCAGCGCGAATGAGCTCGACAAGCTGGGCGCTGCTGGCGAACGGCTCCTGCTCGCGCTCCCGCACGACCGCGTCGGCGATCCGACGGGCGAAGCGCTCCTCACCGTAGCGGCGGAGCACTCGGGCCAGCTCGGCCGCGCTGTACGTGTTGAGCACCTCGGCCGCGGAGGGACCGGCGGAGCGGTCCATTCTCATGTCGAGCGGGGCGTCGTAGGCGTAGGCGAAACCGCGGTCGGGCTCGTCCAGCTGAAACGACGACACCCCGAGGTCCATGAGGAGCGCCTGGATGTGGGGCAGCCCGAGCCGGTCCAGCACCTGGGGCAGCTCGTCGTACACGGCGTGGACGAACGTGGTGCGCCCGTCGAACGGCGCCAGCCTGGACCGCGCGCTGGCCAGCGCCTCGGCGTCTCGGTCGATGCCGACCAACCGCATGTCGGGGAACTCGCGCAGCAGGGTCTCGCTGTGCCCTCCCAGGCCGAGGGTCGCGTCGACCAGG
Source organism: uncultured Actinomycetota bacterium (assembly GCA_963848085.1). Classification (GTDB taxonomy): domain Bacteria; phylum Actinomycetota; class Actinomycetes; order JAHEKZ01; family JAHEKZ01; genus CAWKCE01. The sequence goes on along the minus strand of CAWKCE010000004.1, from coordinate 366,127 downwards.
ACTGCCCCCGGCCGGTCCAACGCCGGGCCGAGTAGCGCGACCACCCGATCGAGCAGCACCGGGACGTGGCCGGCGGGTGCCGGGCTCATCCCCACCGCGTCACCAGCAGCGAGGTCGCCCACAGCACGGCGGCGGTCAACGAGGCGGCGGCCGCAACCGAGGCGACCAGACCGAGGGCGCGCGAGTGACGCCCCGTTGCCTGACGGGCACCCGGTGGGCCCACCGGGCGGCTGATCCCACTCATCGTCGACCCCTTTGCTCGCGGCTGGATCTGGCGGTTGCTGATGTCTGGACGGGCGGTGCGGCGTGCTGGCTGGTGGTTGACCGGACCGGCCGGCCAGGTCTCCCTCCGCTCGTGAAGGGGGTGCCGCCGTCTGGCGCCGGGGAAGGTGCGTCAGGAGGCAACGAGCGGCGAGAGACCTCGCGGGCCGGTTCAGAACAGTCCTGGCAGCACCTCCTGGCTCCGGTCGGCGAACTCCGGCTCACGGTCGGCGATGTAGTCGAGGTACGGCTGCAGCGCCCAGATCTCCAGCCGGTTGAGGGCGCCGTTGACGACGCAGTCACGCTCCAACGAGGCATACGAGCGAAGAGCGGCCGGCACCGTGATGCGGCCCTGCCGGTCCGGGATCTCGTCCGAGGCCCCGGACAAGAAGACCCGCAGGTGGTCGCGGGCCTCCTTGTTGGACAGCGGCGCGGCCTGCCAGCGCTCGGCATTGCGGAAGAACTCGTCCTTGGGGAACACATAGAGGCAGTGCTCTTGGCCGCGCGTCACGACGACGCCGCCGGCCATGGCGTCGCGGAACTTTGCCGGGAGGAACAGCCGACCCTTGTCGTCGAGCTTCAGCGGGTGGCTGCCCAGGAACAACGCCCCCACCTCCTCGACCCGTCTCGACCCGTGACCACCGCCGCAATCCACGGCGCTCCGTGGGCCGCCACAGTACTCCACTTTGCTCCACCGTCAACGGCTGCGAGGCGTGTCGAGTCATTTCTGAACGCATATCTGCTGGTCAATCGGGTGGTGGAAAGTGGAGCGGCCTGAAGGTTACGAGGTCGCTACTGCCCGGGCGAATCCGGCGCCAGCCACTTAGGCTGGACACCACCACTCGCCCCAGGAGGTTCGGTGTCGACGGTTGAGGACAGACCGGCCGCGGTGGCCCCGGAAAAGCCCGACGTCGGACACTCGGCCGCGGCGATCGCCGCGGCCGTCGAGACCGTCATCGAGGGCAAGCCCGAGGTCGTGCGGCTGGCGTTGACCGTGCTCCTCGCCGAGGGCCACCTGCTCATCGAGGACGTGCCGGGAGTGGGCAAGACCATGCTCGCCAAGTCCTTGGCGCGCGCGCTCGACTGCACGGTGCGACGGATCCAGTTCACCCCCGACCTGCTGCCCAGCGACATCACCGGCGTCAGCGTCTTCAACCAGGAGACCCGGGACTTCGAGTTCCGCCCGGGTGCGGTGTTCGCCAACGTGGTCATCGGGGATGAGATCAACCGGGCGTCGCCGAAGACCCAGTCCGCCTTGCTGGAGGCGATGGAGGAACACCAGGTCACCGTTGACGGGTCGACCTACGACCTCGCGACTCCGTTCATGGTCGTGGCCACGCAGAACCCGATCGAGATGGAGGGGACCTACCCGCTCCCCGAGGCGCAGCGCGACCGATTCATGGTGCGGATCTCCGTCGGCTATCCGGACGCCGCGTCTGAGGTTGCCATGCTGGCGCACCACGCCGGCGCCCGGCCGCTCGAGCAGCTGCGCCCCATTGCGACCGCGTCCGAGATCGCCGCTCTGATCGACGAGGTGCGTGCGGTCCACGTGAGCGAAGACGTGCTCCGGTACGCCGTGGAGCTCGTCACCGCCACTCGCTCCTCGAACGACCTCCGCTTGGGAGCGTCACCGCGCGCCAGCCTGCACCTGATTCGCGTCGCGAAGGCGACTGCAGCGTTGGAAGGCCGGAACTACGTCGTCCCGGACGACGTCCGGTTGATGGCGGTGCCCGTCCTGTCGCACCGGCTGCTCCCGACCGCCGAGGCACAGCTCGCCCGGCGCACCCCGGAGGCAGTTGTCGAGTCGGTTGTCGCCAGGACCCGGATCCCTGGGAGCTGATCCAGCGTCCAACCGGACACACCCACGAAGGCAGGGCGATGCGCGCCGCGATGGCGGGACTGACGACCAGGGGGCGGGCACTGCTCGCCGCCGGGATCACCGCGTCCCTGATGGCCCTGGTCTCCGGCCAACGCGACATCCTGCGAGTCGGCATCTTGGTGGCGCTGCTGCCGCTGCTCGCCGCGCTGAGCGTGGCCCGTACCCGGTTCCGGCTGTCCTGCCGCCGGATGGTCCGTCCCAGCCGAGTTCCAGCCGGCGAGGAGGGCGAGGTCACCCTCAAGCTGGAGAACGTGGCGTCCTTGCCGACCGGCCTGCTCCTCGTTGAGGACCAGGCGCCGGTCACCTTGGGGTCCCGACCGCGCTTCGTCGTGGACCGCCTACCCCCCAGGTCGACGCGCGAGGTGCGTTACCCGGTCCGTTCCGATGTGCGCGGGCGCTACCTGGTGGGACCGTTGTCGGTGAGACTGGCCGACCCGTTCGGCCTGTGCGGCCTGGACCGGACCTTCAGCAGCCAGGACCTGTTCGTCGTGACCCCCACGATCGAGGAGCTCCCAGCGATCCCCCTGTCCGGCGACTGGTCGGGCAGTGGCGACAGCCGGGCGCGGTCGGTGGCCGCGGCCGGCGAGGACGACGTCGCGGTCCGGGAGTACCGGCACGGCGACGAGCTGCGCCGCGTGCACTGGCGGGCCACCGCCAAGATGGGCTCGCTGATGGTCCGGCGCGAGGAGCAGCCCTGGGAGAGCCGGGCCACCCTGCTCCTGGACCTCCGTGCGTCCGCGCACCGCGGCCGGGCACCCGACTCGACGTTCGAGAGGCTGGTCTCCGGAGCCGCGTCGGTGGGAACCCACCTGGGCCGCCGGGGCTACTCGGTTCGGCTTGTCAGCGGCGCTGGGCTGGACGTCGCCTCCGCGGCCCATGAGCCCGGCTCGGTCCCGGCCGACAACGAGGGCCTGCTCCTGGACGCGCTTGCCGTCGTCGAGGAGAGGTCCGACATCGACGTCCACGCGCTCGCCGCTGCGATCAGGCACGCGCCCGACGGTCTGTTGGTCGTCGCGCTCGGTGCCGTGACCCGAGGCGACGCCGACCAGCTCATCCGGGCACGACACGGCATGGGGAACACGATCGCGCTGACTGCGTCGCCTGCCGGCTGGGTCTCGGCAAGCGGTCCCGACCACGCCCGCCTCGCCCACCAGGCGACGGAGGCGCAGTCGCTGCTGCGCATCGCAGGGTGGCGGGTCGTCCCGGTGGAGCGCGGCGTTCCGCTCGCCCGGAACTGGCCCTTGGCCGGTCGCGTGGGTGCCGACGCCCCACGAGGTGCAGCATGACCGCTCAGTGGCGACTCACCGTGGCGGCGGCAGGCGCCACGCTGCTCACCTCCCTCGCACTGTCTCCGACTGTCGCGAGCGGCGACTGGCTGGTCCTGCTCGGTATCACCCTCGTCGCGGTCGCCGCGTCGGCCGGGATCTCCCGGCAGGCCGCGCTCCCCCGATGGCTGACCACGGCAGTGGCGCTGGCCGCGCTGCTGATAGCCGTCACGGTGATCTTCGCCCGCGGCGTGGCGGTACTCGGCTTCCTTCCCGGGCCCGCGGTCTGGGACCAGCTCCGCACCCTCGCCCAGGACGGCCTGCAGACGATCTGGGACCAGCCGACGCCGGTGTCGGGCACCCGGGGGATCGAGCTGCTGATCGTCGCCGGAGTCGGGTTCGTGGGCGTGGTCGTCGACGCCGTGGGCGTGACCTGGCGGCGCGCCGCCGCTGCCGGTCTTCCGCTCCTCGTGCTGTACCTCGTCCCGGCCTCGGTCATCCCGGACGGCGTTCCGTGGCCGCTGTTCGTCGTCGGCGCTCTGGGCTGGCTCCTCCTCCTGCTCAGCGACGGCCGCGACCGTCTCAACCGGTGGGGGCGCATGGTCTCGATGCGCAACGACGATGACGCCCGGCCGGCACGGGTCTCCGTCGGCGGAACCGGACGCCGCCTGGCAGCAGTTGCCCTGGCGGCCGCCGTGGTGGTGCCGATCGGGCTGCCCATGCTGTCCGAGGGAGTCCTGGGACAAGGCGGGGGCGACGACCCCAACGCCGACGGTGGATCAGGCACCGCCGGTCTGCGTCGAGTGGTCACGATCAACCCCCTGGTCAACCTCCGCCGGGACTTGGTACGCGGTGCGGACACCGTCGTCCTGAGGTACACCACCGACGACCCCACGCCGGAGTACCTCAGGATCGCGACGCTCGACCAGTTCGACGGCCGCACCTGGACGCTGGAACAGATGCAGGCCGGCTCCGACCAGCTGGCCCGCGAGGGGCTCCCCCCACCGCCCGGGCTCAGCGACGGCGTGTTCGTGGAACCGGTGACCACCAGCGTCTCCGTGGTTGCACTCAGCAGCCCGCGGCTGCCGCTCCCCTACCCGGTGACCCGTGTCGACATCGAAGGCGACTGGCGCTGGGACGCCGACTCCTTCGACGTGTTCACCGCCGACGTCGAGGGCACCGCCGACGGTGTGGAGTACACCGCCCAGAGCCTGCAGGTGCGCCCGACGTCCGACGAGCTGCGGCTGGCACCATCCGCCGGCGACGCCCTGGCCACATACACAGAGGTTCCGCCGTTCACCGCGACCGAGCTCGACGCCGTCACTGAGCAGGTCACGGGAGGCGAGGCGACCGACTACGACAAAGCGCTGGCGCTGCAGAACTGGTTCCGCTCCGAGTTCACGTACTCGCTCGCCCGTCGCAGCGGCAACGGCCTGAGCGACATGCAGGCGTTTCTCGCCGACCGGTCCGGATACTGCGAGCAGTTCTCGGCGACCATGGCGCTGATGGCGCGCGTCGCGGGGATCCCGTCTCGGGTCCAGGTGGGGTTCGCGCCTGGGACCCAGCTTGCGGACGGCACCTGGGAGGTCACCGCCCACGACGCGCACGCCTGGCCGGAGCTGTGGTTCGAAGGCGCCGGCTGGGTGCGCTTCGAGCCGACGCCTGGTGGCGGTGACGGCTCGGCCACCCCCAGCTGGGCGCCGGTTCCGGTGCTGCCAGGCACCGACCCCGAAGGCAACGGGGCCGGTGGCAACGGCCAGACCATTCCGCTCCGCCGGCAACCGCTGGACCCGAACGCGACGAACACCCCGGGCGGCTCCCGAGGCGACCTGCCCGGAAACCGACGGACCGGCGACGACCGAACGACGGCCGGGCCGTTGACGGCCAGCGACTCGTCCGGCATTGCGCTCTGGCCGTTCGTCCTGGCCGCAGTTCTCCTGGTTGGCGCCGCCCTTGCCACCCCTGCCTTCGTCGCGCGACAGGCTCGGCGCCGTCGCTGGGCGGCCGCCGACGATCCATCCGCAGCGGCGGAGGCCGCATGGCGCGACGTGCTCGAGACGGCTCTCGACCTGGACCTGGACCCACTTCCTACTGAGACCCCCCGAGACCTCGCCGAACGGCTACCGCGGCAGGGCCGGCTGTCGGCGGACGGGCGCTCCGCAATGATCGACCTGGCGCGAACGCTTGAGCTGGCTCGCTACGCCGGTACCGCGGACGACAGCGCGACCGCGGTAGAACGGATTCGACAGGATGCCCGGCGGGTGACCGACGATCTTCGGTCCGCGGTGACTCCGCAGGACGCCCGTCGGGCGCGGTGGTGGCCGGCCTCTGGGCGGGCGATGGTCGCCCGGAGACTGGGCGACCTGAGCACCGGAGGAGATCGGGCGGTGGGTGGAGCTGGGCGGTGGGTGCGCAGCCTCAGCGGCCGCGCTCGTCGCGACGCCGGTCCCAGCGCTCTTCGATCCGACGCATGAAGCCCGTGCGCGGAGCCTTTGCCGGCCGAGCGGTGTCCTGACCGGGGGCAGCGGGTTGCTGGTCGGTCGACTGGACCGTAGCCGAGCCCTTCGTCTGCCACCCGCTGCTCGCCACCCAGGCGGCACCGAGCATCACCAGGAAGCCGACCACACCGAGCGGCCAGGCCTTGCTGGACACCCCACCGATGAGCAGTCCGACGCCGACGACGAGGCCGACGGCACCGACAACGAGCCGGCGACGGTCGTGACCGGTGCCACGCCTGCCGCGAAGTGTGGAGGCCAGCTTGGGGTCGTCCGCATACAGCGCACGCTCCATCTGTTCGAGCAGGTGCTGCTCGTGCTCGGAGAGTGGCATGACACCTCCTGGCAGGCTCCGTCATTCCGCCGGCGTCGATCGTCGGGCGGGACCCCTCCCAAGGATAGGCACGGATTCCACGCGGCGAAACCCGGCCACCCACATCAACGACGCGCGGGCGGGCCTGATCTCCCGCCGACAGCGTCTCCCGACGCCCTCGAGCACCGTCACCTGAGGACATCGGCACCCGACGACAGAACCTGGATGGACGTCAGCCGCTCGGCCGATCACCGGCATCGGTTCCGTCCCCCACCAACGTGGCCGGGCGCACGGCTCCGGAGCCGAACCGGCGACCAGCGCGGTCGACCGCTCGGTCAGCCTCGCGCCAGCCGGAGTCGCGCTCACCGAGGGCCAGCTGGTGCGACTGGCCGGCCGCGTCGCGCAGGCCCTCGACCCGCACCCCCACCAGTCGTATCCGGGCCCGGTCCAGACCCAGTGCCTCGAACAGGCCGCGCGCCGCGGCATAGACCTCACGGCCGACGTCGGTCGGTTCGGCCAGCGTCCGGGAGCGGGTGAGGGTGGTGAAGTCGGCGAACCGCACCTTGAGGGAGACCGTCCGGCCGACGTTTCCACCTGCCCGGAGCCGCCCGGCCGTCCGTTCAGCCAGCCGCAGGATCTCGCGCAGGACGACCGCCGGGTCATCGACGTCGACCGCGAAGGTCTCCTCGGCGCCGATGCTCTTCTCCGGCTCGTCCGGAGTGACGACACGCTCGTCCTTCCCCCAGGCGAGTGACGCCAGATGGCCTCCGACCGCGACCCCGAGCGCCCGCTCCAGTGTCGCCCGCGGCGTGCGGGCGAGGTCACCCACGGTCCGCAGGCCCAGCCGGTGCAGGGTCTCCTCGGTCTTGTCGCCCACCCCCCACAGAGCTCCGACCGGCAGGGGGTGCAAGAACCCGACGACGTCCTCGGCCGGGACCACGATCAGCCCGTCCGGCTTGGCCGCGGCAGACGCGAGCTTGGCGACGAACTTGGTGGTCGCGACACCAACCGAGCAGGTGATGCCCTGCTCGTCGGCGATGCGCGCGCGGATGTGCTCACCGATGCCGGCCGCGGAACCAAGGCGGCGCAGCGCGCCGGACACGTCGAGGAAGGCTTCGTCCAGACTCAGCGGCTCGACGAGTGGGGTCACCGACCGGAAGACCGCCATCACCGACTCGGACACCCGCGAGTAGTCGCGGTGGTGCGGCTCGAGCACCACCGCCTGCGGGCACAGGCGTCGTGCTCGCGTCATGGGCATCGCCGAGTGGACGCCGAGCGCGCGCGCCTCGTAGGTAGCCGACAACACGACCGACCGTCCACCACCACCGACGATGACCGGGCGGCCGACCAGCTCGGGGTGGCGGAGCAGCTCGACCGACGCGTAGAAGGCATCCATGTCGACGTGGAGGACGGTGCACCCGGTGTCGTCGGCCCGGGCGTCGCCAACGGCGGCGTCGCCTCGACGCAGCTGCTTGCGGCTCACGGTTGCCTCCCGGTCGTCATCCTCCCGCACTCCCCGGGCTGGCATGCCAGAGCTTGCGTGGTGGCGCGCCCCGTTTCACGTCCTCTCCCGGCGGACGGACGTCCGCATACGGCGACTGCCGGAACCCGCTGGGGTGGACCAGCACCCGGCGCCGACCCATTCCGCCGGCCCGGCTCGTGCTGCCGGCGTCCGGGTCGACCATCACCGGCCGGGAGGACCGACTGTCTGCGGCACCTGCCACCGACGCCTCCCCCAGGTCGCCGAACCCGACCGGCTCGGCGTCCAGGAGGGCGTGCACCGCCGCCAGCCCCCCGGCCTGCCACAGCTCATACAGACCGGACAGCTCCCAACAGCCGGTCGCCCGCAACGACACCCCGCGCGGTCCGGTGCGACGCACCTCGCCCCGCACCACCAGCAGCCAGGAGTGGAACAACGTGGCCGCGTACGGGCCCTGAGCGTCCTCGAAGAACGTGGCGTCGATCGGACCGGTGGCGTCGTCAAGGGTCACGAACACCACCCGGCGGCCGGAACGGATCGGCGGAGTCTGGGTGGCCACCTTCACCCCGGCCACCAGCACCTCGCTCCGGGACCGGCGGCCGAGGAGCTGCCGGGCGCGCACCACACCGAGTGCCTCCAGCAGGGGCACGTAGAAGTCCACGACGTGCCGGCTGACATCCAGCCCGAGCACGTCGAGCTCGGCCCGGACCCGCTCGGCGTCGGTCATCTCGGGCAGCCCCGAGGGCCGGTAGTCGACACCGTGGCTCGCGCTGCGCTCGTGCGTCGAGTCCTCGCCGTCGACGCTGTTCTCCCCAGCCGGCTCCCCCATCGACCCGGCGTCCAGGGCCAGGGCGAGCTGGACGTCCGGAGTCCGTCCCTGTCGGGTGACCGCAGCGGGCATGGCATGCCACCTCCCGAGCTCGGCGACCTGGAGCAGTAGGTCACGTCTGGTGACCTGGCCGCGGCGGCGGAGTCCGGTGACGCCCCCCAACCCGCTCCCGATGCCGTAGAGCGAGTCGAGCCCACCGGCGAGAACCAGTCGCTCGGCCACCGGACGGGACACCGCCGCCCGGTGCCAGAAGTCGGCCAGAGACCGGTACGGCTGGCCGGCGACGATGCGGTCCACCTCGGCGTCGTTGATCCCCTTGACGTCGGTGAGCGACAGCCGGATGCCGTAGCCGCGCGCGTCCGGCAGCCCGGGGTGGTCGGGCACCCCCCGGGGTGCGCCCTCACCGTGCAGCTGGGCCAGCACCCGCGGGGGTGGCTCGTCCGACGGCGCCACCCGCTCCACTCGGTACGTGGCCTCCGAGGCGTTGACGTCCAGGGGCAGCACGGCGATGCCGAACTGGCGGGCGTCGTCCAGGATGAGCCGCTTCGGGTACATGCCGGGGTCATGGGTGAGCACCCCGGCGAGGAAGGCCGCCGGGTGATGGGCCTTGAGCCAGGCCGACTGGTAGGTGGGCAGTGCGAAGGCAGCGGCATGCGCCTTGCAGAACCCGAACGAGGCGAACGCGCGCAGGACCTCCCACACCTGCTCCACGACCGGCAGCGGGTACCCGCGACGCAGCGCCCGCGGGTAGAACCACTCGCGGGTCTCGGCCTGGCCGTCCGGGTCGCCGAGCGCCCGTCGTTTCTCGTCGCCTTCGGCCAGCGAGCAGCCACTGACCACCGCGATCATGCGGATCACCTGCTCGTGGAACACCACGACGCCGTAGGTCTCACGCAGGACGGGTTCGAGGTCGGGGTGCAGGTACTGCGGCTCCGCCCAGCCGTGCCGAGCGGCGAGGAACGGCCGGACCATGTCGGACTTCACCGGGCCCGGCCGGAACAGCGAGATGTCGATGATGAGGTCGTCGAAGGTCTCCGGCGCGAACTTGCCGACCAGCTCCCGCTGCCCGGGTGACTCGATCTGGAAGCAGCCCAACGTGTGGGTGGAGCGGATGAGGTCGAAGGTCGCCGAGTCGTCCAGCGGGACGGCGTCGAGCACCGGCCGGACCGCCGGGCCCTCGACCCGTTCGATCTCGTCGAGGGCGTAGGCCATCGACGACTGCATCCGGATCCCGAGGACGTCGAGCTTCAGCAGGCCCAGGTGCTCGACGTCGTCCTTGTCGAACTGGCTCATCGCAAAACCGAGGGCGCTGGCCTCCACCGGCGTGCGGTCCAGCAGCGAGGCGTCCGACAGCAGCACCCCGCACGGGTGCAGCGCGAGGTGGCGGGGCAGCCCGTCGAGCTTCTCCACCAGCCGGAACAGCAGGTCGAACCGTGGCTCCCGACCGATGCCGCTGGCCCGCAGCTCCGGCAGCTCGCGCAGCGCGTTGCGGGCGTCGCGGGCGCGGATGTGGGGAAACGCCTTCGCCACCGTGTCGACCTCGCCGGGTGGCAGCCCCAAGGCCGCGCCGACATCGCGGACCGCGTGACGGACGCGGTAGGTGTCGGCCATCGACACGCAGGCGACCCGTTCGTCGCCGAACCGGGCAAAGATCCGGCGGTAGATCTCGGTACGTCGTGCGGACTCCACGTCGACGTCGATGTCCGGCAGCGCCTGGCGCAGCGGTGACAGGAACCGTTCGAACAACAGGTCGTGGCGCATCGGGTCGACACCGGAGATCCCCAGCAGGTAGGTGATCAGCGACCCGGCCCCCGAGCCGCGGGCCGCCACTCGGACGTCCATCGAGCGGATCAGGTCGCAGACGTCGGCCACGGTGAGGAAGTAGGTGGCGTAGCCGAGTCCGGCGACGACCGACAGCTCCTCGGCCAGCCGGTCACCTGCCGCCCGGGCCGCCGTGCCGGACCCGGGGATGCCACGGCGGACCAGGCCGGCCTCACAGCGGTCCCGGAGTACCGCATCGGCCGACCGGCCCGCCGCGACCGCGGCCGGGTCGACGACGGACAGCTCCGGGAAGTGCACCGAGCCGATGCCGAGGTCGTCGTGCGGGTCCAGCAGACAGGCGTCGGCCAGGGCGCGGGTGGTGTCGAGCAGCCGCCGCACCCCGCTGCGTTCAGTGTCGGAACCGGACAGCCGGACGACCTCGGCGGCCACCTGCTCCATCTGCCGCCCGGACTTCAGGTACCCCTCGCCGGTTCGGCGGTCGATGTGACGAGGGTCGAGCGGCACCAGGCGCCGGGTGGCGTCGAGCACGTCGGCCACCGGGGCGTCCTCGCGGCGGGCGTAGCGCACCACGTTGGTGAGCACCGCAGGCACCTGGTGGTCGTTCGCGAAGCCCAGCGTGCGGGCGGCGAAGGCGGCGGACCGGCCGGCCGGGTCGGCGCCCCGATGGTCCACCACCTCGACGGCGAGGCTGCGGGCCGGCAGCGCGTCCCGCCAGCGCCGCAGCAGCCCGGCCGCGAGGTCGGGCCGGCCCCGGGCGAGGATCCGACCCAGCGAGGAGTCCGGCCCCAGCATGACGACCAGCCCCGCGTCGGCCGCCTGCTCGACGACGGCGTCGAAGGTCGCCACTGGGTGACCCCGCTCGGTGGCGTGGGCGACGCTGAGCAGCCGGCACAGCGCCGCCCAGCCGGCGCGGTCACGGGCCAGCACAGTGACCCGGGGCAGCCGGGGGTCGACGCTGCTGCCGCCCCGGGCCGGGGTCCGGGACCGGCCCGGCCGCTGTTCTTCTGACCGCGGGCCTCCTGACCGCAGGGCGCCCACCGCCGGGTGCTCCGGCGCCAGCGCAAGGTCGGCTCCCAGGACCGGGGCGATGCCGGCCTCGCGGCAGGCCAGCACGAACTTCACCGCGCCGCGCACCCCGTCCCGGTCGGTGAGGGCCAGCGCGTCCATACCGTGGTCGGCGGCCACCGCGACCAGCTGCCCCGGGTGGGAGGCACCGTGGCGCAACGACCAGCCGGAGGCGACGTGAAGGTGGACGAAAGGGTCGGTGGCCACAGCGGAGACGACGTCGGCTGCGTCAGCCGACGCGCGGCAGGCTCGGCTGGTGGGGCAGTCCCAGCGTGGTGTCGACCAGGGCGAGGAAGGTCTCGACGTCGCGCAGGAGGTCGTCGGCCTCGCGGGTGGTGACCGCATCCAGACCGGCCTCGGCGGCCGCCCGTTTCCCGGCACCCGCGGCGAAGAACCCGGCCCACTCCGCCAGCTCCGGGGCAGCCTGCGCGAGCAGCGCCCAGGCACTGCGAGGACCGCGGCGAGCCGCTGCCGACGAGCTCGGGCGGGCCCGGGCGGCAAGCACCGCCGCTGCTGCCCGCAGTGCCGCCAGATGGGCCGACGCGTACCGGTCCCCTGCCCGGGAGGCAACGGCGGCCTCGCTCACTCCCCGTCGGGATGCTGCCAGCAGGTCGAGCACCCCCGGGAGGGCGCCGGTCCTCGGGGCCAGCAGATCGTTCATGACGTCCTCCGTCCGGGTGGGTGGGTTCGGGACCGGCTCTGGTGAGTCCTCTGGTCAGTCGTGGACATGCCGGACCAGCCAGTCGGTCGACCCCGGGTACGGGTCGCGGCACAGGTCGAGCACCCCGGTTCCCGGCCGGTCACCTGGCCCCGGGCGCCGGCTGATCTCCACCCGCCACAGCTCCCGCTCGTAGTCGGGGATCTCCCTGGCCGCGCCGTCGGTGCCGTCCGAGGAAGGCCCGAGCGGGGTCCCCCACCAGGCACCGGTCTCCACCCAGTGGGTGAGCACGGTCTGCACGACGTAGCGCCGACCGCGCCACCGGAAGGCGCGCGGGGGCCGGCCGGGGGCCAACGGTTCGACCGGTTCGTCCACCCGTCGCATCCGCGCCTCCGTCATCCGGTTCGCAGGGCACGCCGTACTGCCGGTGCCGTGCTGCTGGCTGCCCCGTCGTCGGGCCGGGCGGGGGTCGAGGTCCACCCGGCCCGACGGGGGCCTCCCGGGCCGGGCCGCGAGTCCCGGGCCCGGGAGGTGTTCGAACAGGTGTTCGAACCAGATCCACAGTAAAGCCCCCCACCGACAGTCCGTCAACACTCCCGCGGGAGGCGCTGGGTACGGTGCGGCCCATGTCGTCCGGACCGGTGCTCACGCACCCCACCGTCCAGCGGGTGGCCGAGCAGCTGCGGCTGACCGGAGCCCGAGGGCAGGTCGTCGAGCTGCCGGCCTCGGCCCCGACGGCAGCTGCAGCGGCTGCACAGCTCGGCTGCGACGTAGCGGCGATCGCCAACAGCCTGGTGTTCGACGCCGGCGGACGTCCGGTCCTGGTCATGGCCAGCGGCGGCCACCGCGTCGACCTGGGTCAGCTCGCGGCGGTTCTGGAGGTCCCCGGCGTCACCAAGGCCACCGCCGAGTTCGTGCGGGAGCACACCGGGATGGCGATCGGCGGGGTCGCGCCCATCGGACACCGCAACCCCATGCGCACGCTCGTCGACATCGACCTGTCACGCCATCCGGTCGTCTGGGCGGCCGCCGGTCACCCGCACACCGTGTTCCCCACGACCTACGACGAGCTGCTCCGGATCACCGGGGGCCAGCCCGCAGAAGTCGGCTGAGCAGATGCGCGCACCGGTCCGCCGACGTTGCCACAGTCACCATCGGGCCACGGCGGGCAGCCTCGGCAACCGGAGCCAGACGTGGTGACGCCACCCGACGCCGGCGGCGTTCCGATCGCCGCCTCGCTTCGGCCGGTACGCGTCGAGGACCTCGCCGTCTTCTTCGCCCACCAGGACGATCCCGTCGCACATCGGATGGCTGACTTCCCCGCCCGCGACCACGGCGCCTTCATGGCGCACTGGACGAAGATCCTGGCCGACCCTTCGGTCACCTGCCGCACCGTTCTGGTGGATGGCGACGTCGCCGGAAACGTCATGACCTTCGACTTCGAGGGCCGCCGCGAGGTCGGCTACTGGATCGGGCGCGCGTACTGGGGCCGAGGCATCGCAACTCACGCAGTGGCGGCCCTGCTCGACCTGGATCCGACCCGGCCGCTCTACGCCGGAGTGGCCGCGCACAACGCAGGATCCATCAGGGTTCTGCAGAAGTGCGGGTTCGTCCGGTACGGCAAGGACGACGGTCACATCATCCTGGTGCGGCAGGGCTGACCGCCGCTACGCCCCGGCAGCAGTGAGCGTCGTCAGCGCGCGGGACGCGGCAGCACGAACCCTGGCGACGGGGTCGCCGCCGAGCTGGACGACGACCGGCAACGTGTCCCCCAGCAGGTGTCGACGCACCACCTTGAGCGCCATCTCACGCACCCGCCACGCCTCGTCGGCAAGCGCATCGTCGATCGCGCCCGCAGCCGACGGATCCCAGGCCCACAGCAGCCCGCGCGCCCCCCACACCCGCAGCCAGTAGTCGTCCTGGTGGGTCCGGCCGTCGAAGAACTTCCGAGCCCCTGGGCCGCCGAGTGCGTCGAGCAGGTCCGGGTCAACGCCCTGGCCGCGCACCAGCGCGATACAGCCGTCGACCACCGCCTGGCGGCCGCGCCGGTCACACTCAGCGTCGATGCTCTGCCTGGGCGTGACACCCCAGGGAGAGTTGGAGACCATGTCCGCGAGTCTTGCATCCGACTGTTCCGGGGACGGTGCTGCCGGCGCAAGTTCAGGGATGGGCGCCATGCTCGTGCTCGGCATGCCCGACCGGCTCCAGCTGGAACGTGCAGTGCTCCACGTCGAAGTGGTCGTCGAGGCAGTCCCCCAGTGCATCCAGGACGACGCCGCCAGTTCCGTCGCGCAGAACGTCGTCGTCGACCACGACGTGTACCGACAGCACCGGCAGCCCGGACGTGAGCGTCCAGACGTGGAGGTCATGCGCGTCCACCACGCCCGGCGTGTCCAGGATGTGCTGCCGGACGACACCCAGGTCCATGCCCTTGGGCGTGGCCTCCAACAGGACATCCACCGCCTCGCGTAGCAGCGTCCAGGTCCGCGGCAGGATCAGCAGTGCCACCACAGCCGAGGCGAGGGCGTCGGCCCGCAGCCACCCCGTGGTCGCAATGGCGACCGCTGCCGCGATCACCGCGACCGAGCCGAACGTGTCACCCAGCACCTCGAGGTAGGCGCCTTTGACGTTGAGGCTCTCCTTCGACCCGGAGCGCAGGAGAAGCAGTCCTACGCCGTTTCCGACGAGCCCGACGAAAGCGAAGACGAGCATCAACCCGCCCTCGACGTTCGGCGGGTCCGACCACCGACTCACGGCTTCCACCAGGATGAACCCGGCCACGGCGAGGAGCAGCACCGCGTTCACGACCGCCGCCAGGATCTCCAGGCGGTAGTAACCGTAGGTGCGCTCGAGCGTGGCCGGGCGGGCGGCCAACGTGACCGCCAAGACTGCGAGCCCGATCCCGGCGACATCGGTGAGCATGTGACCGGCGTCGGCCAGGAGCGCCAGACTGTCGGTGAGCAGCGCGCCGACCACTTCGGCGACAAGGACCGCGGCCGTGACGCAGAGCACGATCACCAACGTGCGCCGGTGTGCCCCGCCGGCACTCAACGACGGACCGTGCGCATGACCGGCGCCCATCACGTCACTCCGCGCCCGCCCCGCCCGGCTTCCGGGTGAGGTGGAAGTGCGCCACGGCACCGGAGCTCGAGACCTGCGCGGCGACGTATCCGTGCGGCCACTCGCCCAGGTCGACGAAGAGCCGCTCGCCGTCGCCGAGCAGCACTGGAACGACCGCCACGTGCAGGTCGTCGACGAGTCCGGCGCGCAGGTACTGGTGGACCGTGGCGGCACCTCCACCGAGCCGGACGTCGCGGCCGTTCGCCGCGGCCACAGCCTGAGCGAGCGCCGACTCGATGCCATCGCTGACGAAGTGGAAGGTGGTCCCGCCGCCGAGCGTAAGGGGCGGTCGCGGGTGATGCGTCAGCACGAACACCGGGTGGTGGAAGGGCGGATCGTCACCCCACCAGCCCCGCCACGGCTCTGGCCCCCAGTCGCCACGAGCGGGCCCGAACATGTTGCGTCCCATGATGGTGGCACCGATGCCGTCGAAACCGCGGGCCAAGAGGTCGTCGTCGAGCCCCGTGGCGCCACCATCCTGTCCGATGATCTTCCGACCGGTGCGCGTGACGAACACCCAGTCGTGCAGGCTCATCCCGCCCACTCCGAGGGGGTCGTCCTCACTTTGGGCAGGCCCTGCCACGTAGCCGTCGAGGGACATCGCGAGACTGTGCACCCGGAGCCGGCTCATGACCGGAGAGTAGCCACGGCGGACTGCCCGGGGCAGTGCGCACTCGATGGCCAGAGTTGTCCTGCGCGTGCGCATTCGATGGTCAGAGTTGTCCTGGGGGTGTGCACTCGATGGACCCCTGGGGCGGCGCGGGAGCGGCGCTGGTCGATGATGGGGACATGACGCTGGCCTCCACCATCGAAGGACACGGACCGCCGCTGGTGCTCCTCCACGGCCTCGGCAGCAGCCGCTCGGTCTGGCGGCCGGTGGTCTCGGCGCTGGCCGAGGACTTCACCGTCATCGCCGTGGACCTGCCGGGCCACGGCGACTCGCCGCCGCTGCCGCCGGGTGCCGACGCGGCACCGGCCGGCCTGGCTGGCTCGGTCGCCGCCCTGCTGGACTCCCTCGGCCCCGACACGAGCGTCCCGGTCGACGTCGTCGGCAACTCGTTGGGTGGGTGGGTCGCCCTCGAGCTCGGCCGCCGCAGCCGGGCGCGGAGCGTGACCGCGCTGGCCCCCGCTGGGTTCTGGCGCGGTGACGTGATCCCCGTCGTGGCCCACGTCAACCGGTGGGCGTCCCGTGCGCTCGCGCCGGTCGCGGCTCCGCTGCTGAAGGTCCGACCGCTGCGCGCGATCGGTTTCTGGAGCGCATCGGCCGACGCCGCCGACATGGACCCGCAGCTGGCCCTCGACGCCGTCCGTGCCCACGCCGGCGCGCGTGGCTGGGCCGCGGCACTCGCCGGGGTCCACGGCCGTCACTGCGACGCCACGGACATCCCCGCGTCCATCCCGGTCACGGTGGTCTGGGGCGACCAGGACCGCATCCTCCCCGCCTCCGCCTTCGAGATCCGCGACGGCGCCCCGGCGCACGCCCGCTGGGTGAAGCTCAGCCGCTGTGGTCACGTCCCGATGTGGGACCAGCCGGAGCGGACGGTGCAGCTGATCCGACAGACCGTGGCGGCCGCGCCGCCAGCTCCACCAGCCACCAGCCGCCGACGAGCAGGAGCAGGTTCAGGAACGGGGTGACCGGGACCACCACCAACGTCTCGGTAGCCAGCGTGGTCGCCCCGCTGAAGCCGGTGACTGAGAACCCCAGCACCCCGACGAACGACAGAACCAGACCCAGGAAGGCCCGCCCATCCCGGTGGGACCGGCGTTGGGCGGGACCCGGAACCAGCTGCGACCGCGGCTGCTCGAACCGGCGGAAGACGGAGACGAGGACCGCGAGGACCGCGAGGACCGCGAAGAACATCGGGAGACGCGACCCCCACCACGCCAACGAGCCCACCGTGGGCGACGGCAGGCCGGAGTCGACGAGAACCGCGTTCACGACCACGATGGCAGTCAGGTGCCACAGGAACGCCGTCATCACGACACCGTTCGCCGCTACCACGGCGGTCCACACCCGCGCCCGCTGCAGCCAGCGGTTTCCGACGTCGCGCAGAAGGACGATGACGCCGATCTGGAACGTCGCCAGCGCCAACAGGGCGACCGACGGAGGGGCCAGGTTGGACACCCGCTCCCCCGGCAGGCTGACCATCGACAACGGGTACGGACCCAGCGCAACGAGGAGGACCGCCGACGCTCCCCCGACCCCGGCCAGCTGCCACGCGACCCGTCGCCGCAGCAGCCGCCCATCCGCCCAGAAGAACCCCATCTGGTGGATCGCCAACCAGGTCACCACGAAGTTGGCGTACCCGACGAACGGGACGTCGAACCCGATGCGCGCCACGTCGACCAGCACGACAGCTGCCGCCAGCACCGCCACCACCCGGATACCGAACCGTTCGTGCAGATCCAGCATCCGGGGCGCAAGGGCCACGACGACCAGGTAGATGCCGATGAACCACAGCGGCTGCCCGATGATGCGCAGCGCGAACTCCACCGTCAGGTCCGGGGTACCGGACAGCTCCACCAGGACCGCAGCCAGGACCCCGAACGACACGAAGGCCGCGGTCGGCTCCAGGAGGCGGCGGGTACGCGCCTCCGCGAAGTCCGCGTAGGTCCCGTTGCGCCGTCGCAAGGAACGCAGAGCGACCGCGTGTGAGAAGCCACCGACGACGAAGAACACCGGCATCACCTGGAAGATCCAGGTGAGACCCCGCAACTCAGGAACGGCAACGAGCGAGTTGCTCACCGACACAGAGCCGTCGGGGAACCGGTCGACGCCGGCCATCAGGAAGTGCCCGACCATGACACAGCCCAGCGCGGCGACGCGCAGGAAGTCGACGTAGCGGTCACGCGACGTCGGCGTCGCAGACGCGAGCTCCGCAGCAGAAGCCGTCACTACCCCAGCGTAGGCGGCGCCGGCGTCCGGGAGGCCGAATCGCCTCCGCTCGCCCTACCCTCGCAGGATGTCGCTTGCCGCACCCGTCGTGACCGTGCACGTGTGGGGTGTTCCTGGTCGGTCGGTCCCGCGCGCTGTGACCCGGATGGCACTGGACCGGAGGCCGTTGCGGCAGCGTCCCGGGCTGACCTTCGCCAAGCTGCTCGGAACCGGGTCCGGCAGCACGTTCGCCGTGACTGACGCCGACCTGACCCACTGGGTGGTGCTCGCCGTGTGGGACGCGCCCCAGGCAGCCGCCAGCTTCGAGAGGTCCCGCCTGGTCCAGCGCTGGGATGCGATGAGCCAGGAAAGGCTACGACTGGTCCTCGAGCCGTTCACCTCGAAGGGCCGCTGGTCGGGGCGCGAACCGTTCGGACGGCCCACGGGGACGGCGGGCACCGGCCTGGTGGTGGCACTCACCCGCGCCCGGCTCCGGCCCCGTCTGGCTCCGGCGTTCTGGCGGTCGGTCCGCCCAGTGTCCGACGAGCTGCGCCGCAGCCCAGGCCTGTTGCTGTCACTCGGGATCGGTGAGGCGCCGGTCGGCCTCCAAGGAACGCTCAGTGTGTGGCAGACCGACGAGGACCTGGCCCGCTTCGCCTACCAACAGCCGGAGCACCAAGCCGTCGTCCGACGGACCCGCGAGCTGGGCTGGTACGCCGAGGAGCTGTTCGCCCGCTTCGACGTGGTCGCGGCAGCGGGGACCTACCGCGGTCGACCGTTGGCAGCAGGCGGCTAGCGCGTGCCCGTCGCAGATCTCCTGCCGCTGGTCTTCACCAGCGGCTGGGCCAGCGGCATCAACCCCTACCTGGTGGTGTTCTTGACGGGGTTGCTGGGTCGGCTGACCGACACGGCGGTGCCCGACGCGCTCGCCCGGACAGACGTGCTCGTCGTCTGCGGCATCCTGACCGCGGTCGACTTCGTCGCCGACAAGGTGCCGTACATCGACTCCGCGTGGGACGCGGCCAACACGGTGGTCCGTCCCTCCGTCGGGGCCGCGCTCGGGCTCCTCCTCGCCGACGACGCGACCACGCTCCAGCAGGCCCTCTACGTGGCGCTCGGCGGCTCGACGGCATTCGCGAGCCACGCCGTGAAGTCCGGGCTGCGGCTTGCGGTCAACACCTCACCGGAGCCGGCCAGCAACATCGGCGTCAGCGTGTCCGAAGACCTCACGGTGGCCGGCGTGGTCGCGCTGGCCTTCGCCTACCCCTGGGTTGCGGCCGGCATCGCGTTCACGTTGCTGGTCGCGGGCGTGACCACGGTTCTGCTGCTGTGGCGTCTCATCAGGCGCCGACGGAGTGCGCGACGGCAGGCGCGGATCCGGCGGTCGGCTTCGGGGGAACCGCCACCGGGCACCTAGACTCGCGGTCTGTGATTCCCACGAACCCTGGCGCGGCATGAGCCAGCGCTACTACACCGGACCGACACCCCGTCGCGGCGCAAGCAACCTCGGGGTGCTTGTGACGTGGGCCTTGGCCGCGGCCGTGGTCGGGCTCCAGATCGCCTACCCGCTGACCGCCGACGACTCCCTCGCCCGACTCGCCACGGCAACCGTCGTGGTGTTCTTCCTTGCATCCGCAGCCCACGCCTGGGTGCATCGCGGCGTCGGCTGGGCCCTAGGAATGGTGGTGATCACCGCCGGAGGCGGACTGCTCGCCGAGCTCGTCGGAACCGAGACTGGGCTCCTGTTCGGTGACTACACATACTCCGACGCACTCGGTTCGTCGCTCGTGGGCACCGTTCCCGTGGCCGTGCCACTGGCCTGGACGATGATGGCCTACCCGGCCTATGTGGTAGCCACCACGCTGGCGCGTCCCACCTGGCTGGTTGCCCTGATCGGCGGCTGGGCCCTGATGGCATGGGACGTCTTTCTGGATCCCATGATGGTCGAGCTCGGCGCCTGGACGTGGCTGACGACCGACCCGGAGGTACCCGGCGTCACGGGCATCCCGGCGACCAACTTCGCCGGGTGGTTCATCGTCGGCACGGTGATCGTCGGGGCGCTGGCCCTGCTTCCCCGGTTCCGCGTCCCACGCGGCCAGCCGGCCGCGCTGTTCCTGTGGGTGTACGCCTCCTCTGTGCTCGCCGCCGCTGCGTTCTTCGACCGGCCGACCGTCGCGCTCGTCGGAGGCGCGGTGATGGGGCTGGTCGCAGTGCCGTTCGCGTGGCGCCTGTGGGACACCCGGGGGTGACCGACCTGCGCCGGCTGCGTGACGTAGGGGCAGCCATCGGTTCGGTGGGCGCCGGCCTGGCCACCGCGCACACCGTCGCCAATCTCACGCGGCTGCGGAGGCCGCCAGCCGAGCCCCCAGCGGTGGAGATGACAGTGTCGGTCCTCGTTCCGGCACGTGACGAGGCGGGCCAGGTGGGCCAGTGCCTGTCCGCCGTGCGGGCGCAGCGCGGAGTGGACCGGCTGGAGGTGGTCGTCCTCGACGACCGTTCAACCGACGGGACCGCGCAGGTCGTCCAGCACCATGTCGACGCCGACCCCAGGGTCCGCGTCCTCGCCGGGAACGACGAGCCCCCGCCCGGCTGGCTCGGGAAGCCGTGGGCATGTGCTCGTCTGGCCGAGGCGGCCACCGGAGACCTGTTGGTGTTCGTCGACGCCGACGTCGTCCTCGAGCCGGACGCGTTGCGTGGCATCGCGGCGCTGATGGACGAAACACAGCTGGACGCGGTCTCGCCGTACCCACGGCAGGTGGCGGTCACGCCGTCGGAACGCCTGGTCCAGCCGCTGCTGCAGTGGTCGTGGATCACGTTTCTCCCGCTGGGTGCGGCGGAGGCGTCCTCGCGGGAGTCGCTGGTCGCGGCAAACGGCCAGGTTCTCGCCGTGCGGGCGGACAGCTACCACCGCGCCGGAGGGCACGGCGCGGTGTCCGGCGAGGTGCTGGACGACGTGGCCTTGTTCCGGGCGCTGAAGCGCGTCGGTTGCCGCGCCGTCGTCACCGACGGAACCGACGTCGCCACGTGCCGCATGTACGAAGGGTGGCCGCAGCTTCGGGACGGCTACACGAAGTCCCTGTGGGCGGCGTTCGGGTCGCCGGGCGGCGCTCGTTGGGGTCACCGGCCTGCTGGCACTGCTGTACGTCGTCCCACCGGTGGCTGCCCTGGCCGGTGCGCGGATCGGGTGGGTCGGCTACGCGGCCGGGGTCGCCGGGCGAGTGGTCGTCGGTCGTCGTGTCGGGTCACGCGTGTGGCCGGACGCGCTCGCCCACCCGCTGTCGGTGGTCGCGCTGACCTACCTCACCGCTCAGTCGTGGCAGCGCCGGCGACGCGGTCAGCTGACCTGGAAGGGCCGCCCGGTCGTCACTGTTGGCCCGGCGTCGGGGGCTGCGAGCAGGTCCCGGACGAAGACCAGGTCGCCCGGGTCGTAGGAGTCAGGGGTCCGGCTCCCACCCTGGCGGGAGGCAAAGCCGCAGCGCTCAAGGAGAGCCCGCGAGGCCCGGTTGTCCGGGTCAGTCGTGGCCCACACCTGTCCGACACCCTCCGACCGGCACCGGTCGACGAGCCATCGCAGACCCTCCGTCGCCAGGCCACGCCCCCAGACACGCGGGCCGAAGATGAAGGCCACCTCGGCCCAGTCCCCGTGGATGGTGGCCTGCAGAGTTCCCACCGGCCCCTCCTCGTCGGTCTCGACCAGGAAGTTCCACCACTGTTCGCCAGCCGGCTCGGGCGGAGGGCCGGCTGCCTGGCGCCGGATCCGGTCGGCCAAGGCCGCCGCAGACTCGGCTACCGCCCCGCCGAGATACGTCGCGACCCGAGGATCATCCAGCACTGCGAACAGCTGGCCGGCATGCTCCGGTCGGAGCTCGGTGACCCGGAGCCGATCGGTGCGCCAGACCGTGGCCGACCTGCCGGCGTCAGTCACCCGCGACGACCTGGAGCGACGCCAGGGTCGGGTCGGCGGCGTACCGCACCTGGGTGCCGTCGGCCATCGCCTGCCGCAGCCCGTCGACAGCCGCAGCGGTGATGCGCTCGCCCGGTGCCAGCACCGGAATACCGGGTGGGTAGGGAGCCACCAGCTCCGCCGAGACACAACCGATGGCGTCCATCGCGGCCACCGTCCGATGAGCGGCGAAGTACGCGTCGCGGGGCGACATCACGACGTCCGGGTCGACTGTCCAGGAGATCGACGGGAGCACTGGTCGGGCCTCGTCGCGCTGCCGCTCGACGGACTCGCGTACGCCGTCCACGAACCGGTCGACGGAGTCGAAGTCGTCGCTCATCGAGATGATCGGAACGATGGTGTCCCGGTCAGCGAGCTCGACCGGCATGCCCGCCGCGATCAGGTCATCCTCGACGCCGAGCCCCGTGGCGCCCGCCCCGGACACGTTGATCGCGACCTTCGCCGCGTCGACGACGACCGACGGGTCGACGACGTCGTTCAGCAGGACCACCCCCGGAACCTGGCGCAACCGAGCTCGGGCGTGCTCGACCAGGCGGATCAAGTGACCCAGCAAGCGCTCTCCGTCGCGGCTCAGCAGCGCCCGCGCGGCATCGGCACTTGCTGCGATGGTGCCCGACGGGCTCGTCGTTGCGGATGCCTCGTAGGCGCGGTCCAAGCGGTCGCGATCGAGAAGGCCGGTGTTCGCCAGCACATACGCGGACTGGGTGTAGGCGGGGAGCGTCTTGTGGGCACTGGTGACCAGGGCGTCGGCTCCGGCCTGCAGGGCATGGCGAGGCAGGTCCGGGTGGAAGCCGAAGTAAGCGCCCCAGGCCTGGTCGACGACCAGTGGGACGCCATGTTCGTGGGCGGCAGCAGCGTGCGCCGGCAGGTCGGAGACCGTCCCGACGTAGGTCGGCTCCACCAGAAAGACCGCCTTGGCCTCCGGGTGGTCGTCGAGCGCGCGCCGGACCCGTTCGACGGGCACGTGCGTCGGCAGCCCCGTCGTCGGGTCCACGTCCGGGCGTACCCAGACCGGGTTCACCCCGGCCAGGACCATTCCGAGCAGCAGCGAACGGTGCAGAGTCCGGGTCACCACCACCGTGTCGCCCGGCCGGCACATCGCCAGCATCAGTGTCTGGTTGCCGTGCGTCGACCCACCCACCGAGATCCGCCCCCAGTCGGCACCCCACGCCTCGGCCAGCAGCCGGTCGGCGGCCTCCCGGGCCCCGGAGCTCTGGCGGATCGTGTCGACACCGCCGTACAGCGGGATGTCGTCGCGCACGACCGGGCCAACCAGGTCGAGGCGCTGCTTGTGGCCGGGTGTGGAGAACGGGACGGAACCGGCCGCCCGGTAGGACAACCATCCGTCCAGCAAGGGGGCGTCCACGCGCAGCCCGAGCGGATCGTCGACGTCGGCCATGTGCCCGACCCTAGGGCGTGGTGGCTCGGCCCGTACGCTCGCCGGTCATGGCCGAGGTCGTCGTCATCGGTGCCGGGATGGGCGGGCTGGCCGCCGCCGCCCGGCTAGCCGCGCTCGGCCACGACGTCTCGGTGTTCGAGCAGGGGAAGCATCCGGGCGGCAAGGTCGCGACGTACCGGCGCGACGGGTTCGCCTTCGACACCGGTCCGTCGCTGCTCACGCTGCCGGCGGTCTACCGCGACCTGTTCCTGAAGACCGCGTCGAGCCGACGGGGTGCCCCGTTGGAGGAGCAGGTCGACCTGCGTGCGCTGGACCCGGCCTTCGCCTACCGGTGGGCCGACGGGAGCAGCGCCGTGCTGCCGGGGTCGAACACCCAGCGGGTCGCACACGCGCTCGGCGACGCGCTGGGCGGTCGGGCAGCCGACGACTGGAACCGCTTCAGCCGTCGCGCTGGCCATACCTGGTCGGTGACGCGAGGGCCGTTCCTGGAGAGCCCGCTCGACGGCCCGCGCGACCTGTTGCGACAGCTGCACCGGCTGGGCGACGTGCGCGCCGTCGCTCCCTGGCGGACGCTGCGGTCGCTGGGCCGGCGGTCGTTCGCCGACGACCGGCTCGTCACCCTGCTCGACCGCTACGCCACCTATGCCGGTTCCGACCCCCGGCGCGCTCCGGCGGCGCTGTCGGTCATCCCGTACGTGGAGCAGACGTTCGGCGCCTGGCACGTCGGCGGTGGGATCGGCGTGCTGGCCGACGCGGTGTACCGACGATGCGTGGACCGCGGAGTGTCGTTCACGTTCTCCTCCGATGTCGTCGAGGTGGTGACCGACGGCGGGCGCGCCTCCGGAGTCCGGCTGGCTGACGGGCGTCGAGTCGCGGCCGACGTGGTGGTGGCCAACGCGGACGCCGCCCACCTGTACCGGGACCTCGTGGCCGACCCGCGCTCGGCCGCGCCGCTGGCCGCGCTGGACCGCGCGACGCCGTCCCTGTCGGGGTTCGTGCTGCTGCTGGCCCTGCGGGGCCGTAGCCGCGACCTGGAGCACCACAACGTGTCGTTCCCGGCGGACTACGACGCCGAGTTCGATGCGATCTTCGGGCCGGCGCCCAGACCCGTGCCCGACCCGGCGCTGTACATCTGTGCACCGGACGACCCGACCATGCGCCCCGACGACCAGCACGAGTCCTGGTTCGTCCTGGCGAATGCGCCCCGGCACCTTCCCGGCAGCGGCGTGGACTGGGACGAGCCAGGAGTAGCCGAGGCCTACGCAGACCACCTCCTCGGGGTCATGGCGAGGAGAGGGCTCGACGTACGCGACCGCCTGGTGTGGCGCGAGGTGAGGACCCCAGCCGACTTGGAGCGACAGACCCGCGCACCGGGCGGGGCGATCTACGGCACGTCGAGCAACGGCATCCGCGCGGCCTTCCTGCGGCCGGCCAACCGGTCCCCGGTCCCGGGCCTGTTCCTGGTCGGCGGCTCCGCCCACCCGGGCGGGGGCCTGCCCCTCGTCGGCCTGTCCGCCGCCATTGTCGCCACCCTGGTCGGCCCCGCCTAGGCGTCCGGTTCGACCTGCGAGGTGTCCGGTGCCGGAGATACGCTCCCAGCATGGCTGACACCGGGTCTCCGCTGGACGCAGACGAGGTCCGCGATCGGGTGGAGAAGACCCTCGACAGCTTCGTGAGCCAGCAGACGACGGTGCTGCTGCAGATCGGCGAGGAGATGGCTCCGGCGGCGTCTGCGATCAGCGAGCTGCTCAGGGGTGGGAAACGGCTGCGGCCGGCGTTCGCCTACTGGGGCTGGCGTGGGGCAGGTGGCGGCGACACGGAGGCGATCCTCCAGGCCGCGACCGCACTGGAGCTCCTGCAGGCGTGCGCGCTGATCCACGACGACGTCATGGACGACTCCGACACCCGGCGCGGGCAGCCCAGCGTCCACCGACGGTTCGAGATGTTGCACCGCGACGCCCAGTGGCACGGGTCCCCGCAGGCGTTCGGCATCGGGTCGGCGATTCTCGCCGGTGACCTGTGCCTGTCCTGGGCGGACGAGCTCTTGTTCGCCAGCCCCTTCCCGGCCGATGCGCTGATGCGTGCCAAGCCGGTGTTCGACCTGATGCGTACCGAGCTCATGGCCGGGCAGTACCTGGACCTCCTCGAGCAGGCCCGCGGCGGCGGCTCCCAGGAGCGCGCCCTCCGGGTCGCGCGCTACAAGTCGGCCAAGTACACCGTCGAGCGCCCCCTCCACCTGGGCGCAGCGCTCGCCGGGGCTCCGCCCGAGCTCATGGCCGCCTACTCCGCCTACGGAATCCCGCTCGGCGAGGCGTTCCAGCTGCGCGACGACATCCTCGGCGTGTTCGGCGACCCGGAGGAGACCGGCAAGCCGGCCGGAGACGACCTGCGCGAGGGCAAGCGGACGGTGCTCGTGGCCGTGGCCTGGGAGCGCGCCGGCCCGGCACAGGCCTCGGTCATCCGGCGGCACCTCGGGGACCCCCATCTTGGGTCCGAAGGGGTAGCCGCCCTGCGCGAGGTCGTGCATGACACCGGTGCCCTCGCCCACGTCGAGGAGCTGGTGACCACGCTCACCGACACCGCCCTGCGCGCATTGGCCTCGGTCCCCGAGCCCGCCCGGGACACGCTGCACCGGCTGGCGCTGGCTGCTACCCGCCGCCGCCAGTGACGCAATCGCCGGATCGAGGCATCTGATGCGGACGGTCACCGGACGCACCGACCACGTCGTCGTGGTCGGTGCGGGTCTCGCGGGGCTGTCCGCGGCGCTGCGACTGGCCGGGACCGGTCGCCGGGTGACCGTGCTGGAGAGGGAGCCACGGCCCGGCGGCCGCGCCGGACTCGTCTCGGACGCCGGCTACCGGTTCGACAACGGTCCGACCGTCTTGACGATGCCGGACCTGATCGCCGACGCGTTCGACTGCGTCGGCGAGTCCATGGACGACTGGATCACGCTCGACCCGGTCGACCCGCTGTACCGCGCGTGGTACCCGGACGGCTCCCACCTCGACGTCCTGCCCGGAGTCGACGCGATGGCCGCCGAGGTCGAGCGCGTCTGCGGCCCGGCTGAGGCCGCCGGCTACCGGCGCTACGTCGACTTCGTCTCGACCCTGTACCGGTACGAGATGGCCGACTTCATCGACCGGAACATCGACTCGCCGTTCGACCTGCTGACTCCCAACCTGGCACGGTTGGCGGCCCTCGGGGCGTTCCGTCGGATGACGCCGAAGGTGCGGCAGTACCTCAAGGACCCCCGGACGGAGCGCGTCCTGTCGTTCCAGGCCATGTACGCCGGCATGTCCCCTTACGACGCCCTTGCCCTGTACTGCGTCATCGCCTACATGGACTCCGTCGCCGGAGTCTTCGCCCCGCGCGGCGGCATGCACGCGGTCCCGGAGGCGATGGCCGGCGCTGCTGAGAAGCACGGGGTGGAGTTCCGCTACGACACCGAGGTCTCCCGGGTCGAGCTGCGCGGGGACCGGGCAACCGCCGTCGTGACCTGTGATGGCGACCGAGTGCCGTGCGACGCGGTGGTTCTGAACCCGGACCTTCCGGTCGCCTGGCGCGACCTCCTGGGCCGCGAGCCGTGGTCGGTGAAGCGGCTGCGCTACTCACCGTCCTGCTACCTGCTCCTGGTCGGGTCCTCGGCTTCCTACTCGAAGGTCGTGCACCACAACATCCACTTCGGGAAGTCCTGGGGCGGTGTGTTCGACGACCTCATCCATACCGGGCGCCTCATGTCCGACCCCTCGATCCTGGTGTCCAACCCGACGTACTCCGACCCGACTCTGGCTCCCGACGGTCGCCAGGTCTATTACGTGTTCTTCCCGACGCCGAACCTGGACGCCGACATCGACTGGTCGACCACGTCGTCCCGGTACCGGGACGAGATGCTGTCCACGGTCGAGCAGCGCGGCTACGTGGGGTTCTCCGAAGCCATCGAGGTCGAGCACGCGATCACGCCGGCAGACTGGGCCTCGCGTGGGATGGAGCGCGGATCCCCGTTCGCTGCGGCCCACTCGTTCCTGCAGACCGGGCCCTTCCGGCCGCGCAACATCTGGGGCCAGAACGTGGTCTTCGCCGGCTCGGGCACCACCCCGGGCGTCGGAGTGCCCATGGTGCTGATCTCGGGCCGCCTGGCGGCCGAGCGCATCACCGGACCTGACCGCGCGTACCGGTCACGGGCGCGGCGCTGACCTCAGTCAGTCGGCTCGACGGTCGACAGGTCGGTCTCGGGTCCGCTGCCTCGCAGGAGGACCGCGCCACCCACGTCGTCGTCCGCCCAGGCGACGCACGCATCCTGGAACACCCCCACCGCAGTCTCGAACCCGTCCGGGTCGGACTCGGCGAACTGCGCCCACCCGTCCCAGAGCACGAGCAGGCCGTCAGGATCGTCGAGGTCGAGGGCCCGCAAGCACTCGTCAAGCGCGTCCCAGTTGCGTCCGAACCACTCGGGCAGGTCGAACACCTCGGCCGCCACGTCCATGAATCCTGGCTTGTCGACGACCGCCCCGGTGTCCAGCGTCAGGACGTGCCAGCCCGCGCTGCGGGCGAGCTGCTCGACTTCCACGTCGGTGTCCGCCACATGGAAGACGCCGTGGCGAGTCCCGTCGAACAACGCCCCCAGACTCACTGCGTCACCTCTCGAAAGCTCAGGTAGTGGTCGTCGGTGTAGTACCGCTCCCCACCGTCACCAGCGACGATACGTCTGGCGCCGCGGTCGGGTGAGCCGGGGGTGACCACCGTGAACTCCCGGTAGTAGCCGTCCGGCTCGGCTGGGAGCAGGGCCTCCCGGTTGTGGAAGGTGGCACCGTCCTGGGCGAAGGGGAACGGCCCTCCACGGTCGATGGAGGTCAGGGTGCTGCGTGCCTCCGGGGGCAGGTCGGCTGCGGAAACGACGGACAGCGACGACGAAGCCTCCGTCTGCGTCGAATCCGACGCGCCCGTACCGGCCAGACCACATCCGGGCACGGCGGCAACCGCGGTCGCCATGAGTGCAGACGCCAGGATGCGGGTCGCCCGTGCGGGCAGCCTCCTCATCGTCGAATCGTGGCAGACAGCCCGCTGCGGCAAGATGCCGGTGTGAGCCGACGAGAGCTGGATGCCGCCGGCATCCACGACCCCGCTCTCCGGCGCTCGTACGAGACCTGCCGCAGGCTGCACGCCGGGCACGGCAAGACGTACTACCTCGCGACCAAGCTGCTCCCGCCCGAGAAGCGGCCGTATGTCAACGCCCTGTACGGGTTCGCCCGATACGCCGACGAGATCGTGGACGACCTGTCGAGCACCCTCACACCCGAGGAGAAGGCCGTCGCGCTTCAGTCATGGGGCCAGCAGTTCCTCGACGACCTCGGTCGCGGCAGCAGCGACGACGCCGTCGGACGGGCCGTGGTCGACACGGTCCGCAGGTGGGAGATCCCCACCGAGCACTTCGAGGCGTTCCTGCGCTCGATGGCGATGGACCTGACGGTGACCGAGTACGCGACCTACGACGATCTGTACGCGTACGTCTACGGGTCGGCTGCCGTCATCGGCCTGCAGATGGTGCCGATCCTGGAGCCCCTCGCGGAGGACGCCTACCCGCGCGCGATGGAGCTCGGGGTCGCGTTCCAGCTGGCCAACTTCGTACGCGACGTCGGCGAGGACCTCGACCGCGGGCGGGTGTACCTGCCACTCGAAGACCTGGCCCGGTTCGGGTTGAACCGAGCCGACCTCGAACGGCGCGTGGTGGACGACCGAGTGCGCGAGCTCCTGGCGTTCCAGATCGCGCGCGTGCGGCGGCTCGAGGTGGCCGCTCGACCCGGGATCGAGCTGCTCGCCCCGACCAGCCGGCCCTGCATCGCGGCGGCCGACACGCTGTACTGCGGCATCGTGGACGAGGTGGAGAAGATCGACTACCAGGTGTTCGACAAGCGGGCGACGGTCCCGCTGTCACGACGCCTGGTCGTCGCCGGTGCCGCCTGGCGCCGGGCCGTCATCGCGCGGAGGCGTGCCTAGCACCCCTCCGGTCACCCATCGACGTGGTGGCCCGGCAACCGGCGTCCGCTGGACCCCGTGCCGCCCCCAGAAGACCCACCAGGCCATGGCCTGGGTGACCAGGGCGAAGCCGAACAGCAGATCCTCGAGCGGGGCGTAGGCGATGCGACCGGCGCCGATGAAGACCGGCTGCGCGTCGCCGAGGATCGCGGCGGCGTCGTACCGGACGATCCGGAGCCCGGTCAGCAGACCGTTGGTGACCAGCTGGAAGAACACCACGATCGCGTACGACAGCCAGAACGCCCGGCGCCGCAGGAGGCGGGTCCGCAGGATCCACAGGTCGAGGACAACGGTCCCAGCGACGGCGAGCACCCCGAGCTGCGTGTAGGTCACCGTGGCGCCTCGGGTTCGACCTCGTCGCCTACCGTCCAGCCCTTGACGGACCGGACCGCCTCGAGCGTCAGGATCGCAGCGATAGGAACGACCACGAAGAAGGCGACTTCGTCCAGTGGCAGGTCACCGGGGAACAGGACACCGGTCGTCCGGTCCGCGTCGAAGGTCCAGTGCCCCCGCGCGATCGCGTACAGGTCCCACGCAACGAACAGCGCAACCAGAGGCGCCACGGACAGCAGCAGGCGCTTCCACCTCCGGTAGACCCGGGTCCGCAGAACGACCTCGAGCCAGCCGGTTCCGACCACGATGAGCAGCAGCACCCCGAGATACGACAGATGCGCCATCTCGGTTCAGAACGCCAGTGACTGGGCGCGGCGCCGCACTTCTCGTGCCGAGTGCGTCGACAACGCTGCCACCGGGGTGCCGGGCAGTGTCTCGTCGGGCGTGAAAAGCCATCGCAGGGCCTGGTTCTCGTCGTAGCCGGCATCCGCCAGCAGGGTCAGCAGACCAGGCAGACCCTTCAGCACGGCCCCCTCGACCACGAACGCCGCCGGCACGCTGATGACGTTGCGCTCACCGCGGCGGACGCCGACGAACTGGCGGTCACGCAGCAGCTCCCGGGTTCGGACGACGTCGCTGCCGATCAGCTCGGCAAGGTCCGGCACCGTCAACCACTCCCCGACGAGTGCGTCGACGTCAGCTGTCACGGGGGTGTCGAGGCTGGCCTGGGTGCTCACAGGCTCCACCCTGCCACGCGGCGCGCGGACCAGCCTGCACGGACCCCGGTCCGCCCGAACGTAGACTCGTCGGTCGTGAACTCCTCCGCTCCAGACCCCGTGATCGGGCGTCTGCTCCACCAGCGCTACCTCGTGGAGGAGCTCATCGCCCGGGGCGGAATGGCCTCCGTCTACCGCGGAACCGACACCCGTCTCGGTCGCACCGTGGCACTGAAGGTCATGGCCCCGGTCTTCGCCGAGGATCCCGACTTCGTGGCGCGCTTCTCACGCGAAGCGCAGGCCGCGGCCGGCATCTACGACGGCAACGTGGTGATCGTCCACGACCAGGGCGAGGACGACGGGCTGGTCTACCTCGTCATGGAGTACGTGCCGGGGCGGACCCTGAGGGACCTGCTCACCGAGCGTGGTCGGCTGGACCCCACCGAGGCGCTGGACGTCATCGAGCCGGTGTTGGCGGCGCTGCAGGCAGCCCACGCCGTCGGACTCGTCCACCGGGACGTGAAGCCGGAGAACGTCCTGATCGGGCTGGACGGCCGGATCAAGGTGACCGACTTCGGTTTGGCGCGGGCCGCTGCCGCCACCCCCACAAGTGGCGCATCGCAGGGCGTACTCATGGGCACGATGGCCTACCTGGCTCCGGAGCAGACCAGAGGAGTGGCCGACGCGCGCTCCGACGTCTACTCCGCCGGGATCCTCCTGTTCGAGATGCTGACCGGGGAGACCCCGTTCCAGGACGACAACGCCATCGGACTGGCCTACCGGCACGTCCACGACGTGGTCCCGGCACCGTCCACCCTGGTCGGCGGAGTCCCGGCGTCGGTCGACGCTCTGGTCGCGCAGGCGACCCAGCAGGATCCCGATGCCCGGCCTCGCGACGCGGCCGCCATGCTGGCGCTCGTCGAACAGGCCCGGCGCGGTGTCCTGGAGCCGCCGGCACCGACCCCTCCCGAACCCGACCTGCAGCAGACCCTCGTCGTGCCGATCCCACCGGCACCGGGAACCCCCGCAGCGGCAGGTGCAGCAGGCGCCGTCGCCGTGCCGGTGAGCGGGGTGGTCGTGGATCCCGGTCGGGCACCGGCCAAGCGCCGCCGCAGCCGTGGCTGGATTGCGTTGGCGGTCGTGGTGCTGCTCGCCGTCACAGCCGGAGCTGCCGCGTACTGGCTTGGTACCGGGCGCTACACGACCGTGCCGGGGGTCGTCGGAGTCGCGGCGAAACAAGCGGAGACCAAGCTCGCCGAGCAGGGGTTGTCCTGGGAGTACGGAAAGGCCGGGTTCAGCGAGATCGTGCCGGAGGGACAGGTGCTGTCCAGCGACCCGGAGCCCGGTGGCCGGGTGCAGAACGGCGGGACCGTGGTGCTCGTCCTGTCGAAGGGCCCAGAGCGCTACCAGGTGCCGAAGCTCGTCGGGCTCACGGTGGGCCAGGCTGTCGACAAGCTGGCCAAGCGGACGCTGGTGGTCGGGAACACCTCGAAGGAGTTCTCCACGACCATCAAGGAGGGCAAGGTCATCACCAGCAGTCCCAAGGCCGGGACTGAGGTGCGCGCCGACGCGGAGATCGACCTCGTCGTCAGTCGCGGGCTGCCGCCGGTCGAGGTCCCCAACGTCGTCGGGAAGGCCTTCGGGGCCGCCAAGTCGGACTTGGCGGCCGTGGGTCTGGAGATCCGACAGACCGGCGAGCGCTACCAGGACGGCACGTCGAAGGGCGAGGTGCTGTCGCAGACGCCAACCTCCGGGGCGCGCGTCACCAAGGGCTCCACGATCGAGGTCGTCGTCTCCCTCGGGCCGCCGCTGGTCGAGGTTCCCAACGTGCTGCGCAAGTCGGTCGACAACGCGAAGAAGACACTCGAGAAAGAGGGCTTCCAGGTCGTCGTCGACAACAAGTGCGTCGTGTTCTGCGTGGGCGTCGTCGTCGACCAGAACCCCAACGGCGGTGACCTGGCGCCCAAGGGCTCCACCGTCACGATCGTCGTGGTCTGACACTCGCCGGATGCCGCGTTCTGCGATCGGCTCCCATGTCCCGGTCGGCCAGGGACTGGCCACCCAGGGGCTGGCCTACGCGGCAGCGGTCGGCGCCGAGGTGGTCCAGGTGTTCCTGGGCAACGCCCGCAGCTGGTCTGCCCAGCCGGGCGACGCTTCCGAGGACACGGCGTTCCGAGATGCCGTTGAGTCCGGACTGCCGGCTTTCGTCCATGCGTCGTACCTGGTCAACCTGGGCAGCCCGGACGCCGCCACCGCAGGCCGATCAGTGGAGTCCCTGGCCCACACGCTCCGCCGCGCGAGCCAGATCGCAGCTCGAGGTGTCGTGGTCCACACCGGGTCGTCGGTGGTGGCCGGCTTTCGCGACCGTTCCCTCCGCCAGGTGGCAGGCACGCTGCTGCCGCTCCTGGACCAGCTCGACGACGACGCCCCGGCGCTGCTTCTCGAGCCGACCGCCGGACAGGGCAGGTCCTTGTGCTCGACGCTGGACGAGCTCGGCGTGTACCTGACGGCACTCGAGCACCACCCGCGGCTGGGACTGTGCCTGGACACCTGCCACCTGTTCGCCGCCGGACACGATCTCGCGGCCCGGGGCGGCATGAAGCAGGTGCTCGACCGGCTTCCCGAAGCGTCCGGTGGCGTACCGCTCCAGCTGGTCCACGCCAACGACTCACGCGATGCGGTGGGCGCCCACCGCGATCGACATGCGGCAGTTGGCCAGGGCCACATCGGCCTGACACCGTTCGCCGCGCTCCTCCGGCACCCTGCTTGCCGAGGCGTACCCCTCGTCGTCGAGACGCCGGGAGGACGATCCGCGCACCGCGACGACATCTCCACACTGAAGCGCCTGAGGTCCCGCTGACTCCTCCCAACCGTCGCCCGGGGCACCTCACCGCTATGCTCCGCGCATGCAGCGTCAGCGGGAAACATCCGATGGCTTTGCCGACCGGGGTCCGCGGTCGGTCAACCGGCGAAACACCGCCTAGCCGCACCGACACGACGAAGGCCCCGAGGCAGCCGCCCGGGGCCTTTCTCATGAGCGGACGCAGGCAGCGACGCCGGCGCCGAAGGAAGAGGAGCAAGTCATGGTCGTAGTGATGAGCCCGGAGGCGACGACCGAGCAGGTCGGTGCCGTCGTGACACGCGTGAAGGCAGCGGGGGGCGACGCGTTCGTCAGCCGCGGGGTGTCACGGACCATCGTCGGACTCGTCGGCGACGTCGAGCACTTCCGCTCGCTCAACCTGCTCAGCATGGCCGGCGTGAGTGAGGTGGTGCGCATCTCCGCGCCCTACAAGCTCGTGAGTCGCCAGCACCACCCAGACATGACCACGGTCTACGTCGGAGACGCCCGGGTGCCGATCGGCCCGGACACGTTCACTCTCGTTGCCGGACCCTGCGCAGTCGAGACGCCCGAGCAGACCCTGCAGGCCGCGCAGATGGCCAAGGCCGCCGGGGCCGCCCTCCTCCGCGGCGGCGCGTTCAAACCGCGGACCTCTCCCTACGCCTTCCAGGGTCTTGGCGAGGCGGGCCTGCGCATCCTGGCCGACGTCAGGGCCGAGGTCGGGCTGCCGGTCGTGACCGAGGTTGTCGACGCCCACGACGTCGAGCTGGTTGCCTCCTATGCGGACATGCTCCAGGTGGGGACGCGCAACATGCAGAACTTCGCGCTCCTCCAGGCCGTCGGATCGGTCGGAAAGCCGGTGCTGCTCAAGCGCGGCATGAACGCAACCGTCGAGGAGTGGCTCATGGCCGCCGAGTACGTCGCGCAGCGGGGCAATCTCGACATCGTCTTGTGTGAGCGCGGGATCCGGACGTTCGAGACGGCCACCCGCAACACGCTGGACATCGCCGCCGTCCCCGTTGCGCACGGCCTGTCGCACCTGCCGGTGATGGTCGACCCGTCCCACTCCGGAGGTCGGCGCGACCTGGTCGTGCCGCTGTCCCGGGCGGCCATCGCCGTGGGCGCCGACGGCATCCTGGTCGATGTCCACCCAGACCCCGAGTCCGCCTTGGTCGACGGCCCCCAGGCGCTGCTGGACGGTGACCTGCGTGCGCTGGCCCAGGCCGTCCGGCAGCTTCCTCCGATGATGGGGCGTCGGCCGGCTGGCGACGCCTGACCGTCAGCTCACGCCCGCGACTCCAGGTCCAGCAGCCAGCGCTTCACATCGAGCCCGTAGTAGTAGCCCCCCAACGAGCCGTCGGACCGTACGACCCGGTGGCAGGGAACGAACGGCGCCACGAGGTTCCGTGCACATGCGGTTCCGGCGGCCCGGGTGGCCGACGGCCGGCCAGCCTTGGCCGCGAGCTCGGCGTACGACCAGGTCTCACCCGCCGGGATGGCGCGCATCGCCTGCCAGACCTCCTGCTGGAACGGACCTCCTGGCTGCGCGACGGGTACCGCCTCCAGCGCCCCGGCGTCGCCGTCGAGGTAGTCCCGCATCGCCGTCGACACAGGTCCGAGATCCGGGATGGTCTGGACGCCCGAGGACCGCTGGGCGTCGGTGAGTCGGTCGACGATCGCCGCCGGACCGTCGAAGCCGGAGGCGATGACGACATCTGCCTCGTCGACGACGACGGTCCACGGAGCCGCCGCAGTCTGCACGGTCGTGACGAACACGGTCATGTCTGCTCCTCGTGCTGGTGGGTCCACAGGTGCACGGCGGCGTAGGCGCGCCACGGTCTCCATCGGTCAGGGTCGAGCGAGAAGCGGGTCACGACGCGCCGCAGTACCAGATCATCCGCCGGAAACGCATCGGGGTCGCCGAGCGCCCGCATTCCGATGTAGTCCGCGGTCCACGGCCCGATCCCGGGGACGGCGAGCAGCGAGGCCCTCTGATCGTCCAGGGCGGCACCGGGTGCGAGCTCGACCGCACCGGCGACGACGCGCTCGGCGAGCGCGCGCAACGTGTCCACCCGACGGCCGGTCAGTCCGCAGCCCACGAGGTCGGCCGCGGCCAGCTGGGCGGCCGTCGGGAACACCCGAGTGATGTCGTCTCCCGCCGTCATCGAGTCCCCGGCCCGCTTCGCCACCCGGCCGAGCAGCGTGCGGGCGCCGGCCACCGACACCTGCTGACCCACCACCGCACGCACGGCAAGCTCGAACCCGTCGACGGCGCCCGGCACCCGAAGTCCCGGTCGAGCCCGGACCAGCGCGGACAGGTGAGGGTCCGCGGACAGCACAGCGTCCACGGATGCCGGGTCGGCGTCCAAGTCGAACAATCGGCGAGCGGCGGTGACGGACGGTCGAATCGCGTCGAGCGACGGCAGTCGCAACCGAACCGCCAGCCGCTCCGCCTCCGGCCACGCTTCGATCAGACCCGCGCCGCCGATCGTCCGCAGCGAGCGTCGGTACACCGATCCCGACACGGTCTCCACTCCAGGGACGGCACGTGCCGCGAGGAACGCGAGCGTGGCCGACGATGCCCATGGCGAGCGGGTGGTCAGCCGCAGGACGAGCGGCCCGGCGTCCGCCGGCCGGTCAGCGGCCGGAGCGCCGCGCAGCCGAGACGGGGGGGCACCGAACTCGGCACGCATGACGTCGTTGAACTGACGGATGCTCGCGAAGCCGGCCGCGAAGGCGATGTCGGTGACCGACAGATCCGTCTGGTCCAGCAGGAGCCGGGCGGTCTGCGCCCGACGCGTGCGGGCCAGCGCCTGAGGGCCTACGCCGAGCTCGGCCACCAGAGACCGGTGCAGGTGACGCTCGCTGACCGCCAGCCGACGTGCGAGACCGGACACCCCGTCGTCGTCGACCGTTCCGGCGGCGACCAGGCGGAGTGCCCGGGCCACCAGGTCGCCACGGTGGTCCCAGTCCCGGCTGCCGGGAACCGCGTCCGGCCGGCAGCGGCGGCACGCACGGAAACCGGCAGCGACCGCGGCCGCCGGCACTGGGTAGTAGCGGATGTTCTCGCGCTTCGGGGTGCGGGCGGGACACGACGGACGGCAGTAGATGCCGGTCGACGTGACGGCGAACACGAAACGGCCGTCGAGGCGGCGGTCTCGTGCCGTCACCGCGCGGTACAGGGTCTCGACGTCGTCCATGTGCTCATCCAAGCTGACCAGTCCGACCAGTACTAGCGGGAATCGGACACAGCGTCGTGGGGACCGGTCACCCTCGAGCTCGCGGCCCTCCCGCGATGACGACGTTGCCGCATCCCCACATGTCGCCGCGGTCCCCGCTGCGGGCCGCCCATGCCGGGTCCCGGTTGAGCAGCCGGAAGGTCAGGTCACCGAGCGAAAGCCTCAAGGTGGCCGGTGACACGATGCGGCGCGAAGGACACCCGCCGGCGCGCGGACCCCCGCCTCGCGACCATCCGTACAGACGCACGGAGATCGCGCTGGGGTGCTTCTGACGCTGGGCGGTGCCGACCGGGAAAAGCACGATCGGCGCGGCGCAGGACTGGTGCTTGAGGACCATCTCGTCGCACGTGCTCACTGTGGTGACGCGACGGCCCTGCGAGTCCAGACCAACGAACCGAATCGGGCCACGCAACGCACACGGAAGGTCGGACCTGTTCCCCAGGCTGATGCCCCCGACGATCCAGCCGCCGGCCCCGCCACCGAAGACGAACCGGTGTCTGAGGTCCGCCGAGCCGCACAGCCGCCCACCGTCGTCCAGAAACCGCTCCACGCTGTTCGCCCGAGACTCCTTGGCCGGACCGGCGAACCACAGGCGCGCACCGGCGTTCCCGCCGTCGCGGGACAGTTCCGTCATTCGAGTCGGTGCGGCCCTTGTGGGCGTCGGCTTGGCCGTCGTGGACGTCGAGACGGGCGCCGGGGTGGAGTCGACTCGGGGTATCGGTCCGGTGCCGCCGGAACACCCCGTCGCGACCGTCAGTGCGAGCGCGAGGCCCCCCGCTGTGACCAGGGTTCGGAGAGGAGGCTCGCGCATCGCCCGACGCCCCTTCCTCACACGATCTCAGTCGACCCGGTGGGTCAGCATCTCGGCCACCAGGAACGCCAGGTCGAGCGACTGCGTGCGGTTCAGCCGCGGGTCGCAGGCGGTCTCGTAGCGCATGGGCAGGTCGGTCTCCAGCAGGCCCTCGGCACCGCCCACACACTCGGTGACCTCGTCGCCGGTGAGCTCGATGTGCAGCCCCCCCGGGTGTGTCCCCAAGGCGTGGTGCACCTCGAAGAAGCCGCGCACCTCGTCAAGCACGTCGTCGAAACGGCGGGTCTTGTGGCCGGAGTCCGTCTCGAACGTGTTGCCGTGCATCGGGTCGGACACCCACAGCACGGGGCGCCCGCTGGCGGCAACCTTCTCGACCAAAGGTGGCAGGACGTCCCTCACCTGCGACGCGCCCATGCGCGCGATGAGCGTGATGCGACCGGGCTCGGCCTCCGGGTCGAGCTTCTCGACCAGCTCGATGACGTCCTCCGGTCGAGTGCTCGGTCCCAGCTTGACCCCGATCGGGTTGCGGATCCGGGCCGCGAAGTCGACGTGAGCGCCGCCGAGCTGCCGCGTGCGCTCCCCCACCCACAGGAAGTGTGCGGACACGTCGTACGGGTCCCCCGTCCGCGAGTCCGTTCGCGTCAGCGCCTTCTCGTAGTCCAGAACCAGCGCCTCGTGCCCGGCGTAGAACTCCACGCGGTGCAGCTGCTCCGGGTCGGCGCCGATGGCTCGCATGAACGACAACGCCCGGTCGATCTGTCCGGCGAGCCGCTCGTAGCGCTCCCCCGCGGTGCTGTCGCGGACGAAGTCGGTGTTCCAGGCGTGGACCTGACGCAGGTCGGCGTAGCCGCCCTGCGTGAACGCGCGCACCAGGTTCAAGGTTGCTGACGAGCGGTGGTAGGCCTCGACCATCCGTAGCGGGTCGGGCTGTCGCCCGGCTGCATCGAACGCCAGGTCGTTGATCATGTCGCCGCGGTAGGCGGGCAGCTCGACTCCGGCGAGGCGCTCGGTCGAGCTCGAGCGCGGCTTCGCATACTGACCGGCGAGCCGGCCGATCTTGACCACCGGGAGGCTCGCCGCGTAGGTCAAGACGACGGCCATCTGGAGCACCGTCTTCAGCTTGGCCGAGATCTGGTCGGCGGTGGCGCCGGCGAACCGCTCGGCGCAGTCGCCGCCCATCAGGACGAACGCCTCACCGCGGGCAGCCTCGGCCAACCGGTTCCGGAGGTCGTCGCACTCGCCGGCAAACACCAGGGGCGGCAGTGCCCGCAGCTGGTCCACCGCGCTTTTCAGCTGTTCGGCGTCCGGCCAGTCCGGTTGCTGCGCAGCCGGCAGGTCGGGCCACAGGGTGTCGGACACGCCGTCGAGAGTACGGGGTCCGCTCAGCCGAAGAACGTCCGCGCCTCCGCGTAGCGCTCCGGCGGCACCGTCTTCAGGCTGGCGACCGCGTCCGCCAGCGGAACCCGAATGATGTCGGTGCCACGGAGGGCGGCCATGACGCCGAAGTCGCCGTCGTGGACGGCGTCGACCGCCTGCACGCCGAACCGGGTGGCCATCACCCGGTCGCGCGCCGTCGGTGTGCCACCGCGCTGGATGTAGCCCAGGACCGTGGTCCGCGCCTCGTGGCCGGTGCGCTCCTCGAGCTCGCGGGCCAACCAGTCGCCGATTCCGGTCAGTCGGGCGTGACCGAAGGCATCGGTGCCCGCACCGGCCGTCATCTCACGTCCGCCACGCGGAGTGGCTCCCTCGGAGACCACGACGATCGGCGCGTAGCCCCGCTCGAACCGGCTCTGGATCCAGCCCACAGTCTCGTCCAGGTCGAACGGCTCCTCGGGAGTAAGGATGATGTTGGCGCCGCCGGCCATTCCAGATGCCAGGGCAATCCAGCCGGCGTGACGACCCATGACCTCCAGCACCAGGATCCGTCGATGCGACTCGGCCGTGGTGTGCAGCCGGTCGACGGCGTCGGTAGCGATCTGCACCGCGGTGTCGAAGCCGAACGTGTAGTCGGTGGCTGCGAGGTCGTTGTCGATCGTCTTCGGGACGCCGACCACGGGCACCCCCGACTCATGCAGTGTGAGCGCCACGCCCAGCGTGTCCTC
This sequence comes from uncultured Actinomycetota bacterium, assembly GCA_963848085.1. Lineage (GTDB taxonomy): Bacteria > Actinomycetota > Actinomycetes > JAHEKZ01 > JAHEKZ01 > CAWKCE01. The sequence goes on along the minus strand of CAWKCE010000004.1, from coordinate 326,669 downwards.
CCCGCCGATGGCGATCAACGCGTCGACCGCCAGCTCGGTCAGGTTGGCGCGGATGCGCTCCACCCCGCCGTCGACCTTGACCGGGTTGGTGCGCGACGACCCCAGGATCGTCCCGCCACGCGGGAGGATCCCCCGCACGGCGGGGATGTCCAGCGGCATCGTCGACGCCTCGAGCGGACCGCGCCAGCCGTCGCGGAACCCGACGAAATCCATGCCGTACTCGGCCACACCCTTGCGGACCACCGCCCGAATCACCGCGTTCAGTCCTGGTGCGTCGCCACCGCCGGTGAGCACTCCGACCCGCATGGGCCACCTCCTGTTGTCGATGTGACGATCGTAGGGTGCGGTCATGGCCGTGCTTGCAGTCGATGCCGGAACCACCGGGGTAACCGCGCTCCTCGTGGGCGGTGACGGTCGCGTCCAAGCCCGCGGCTACGCGGAGTTCGCGCAGCACTTCCCTCGGGACGGCTGGGTCGAGCACGCCCCGGACGAGATCTGGTCGGCCACGCTCACCGCCACCCGCGCTGCCCTGGATGCCGCTCCCGAGCCTCCCACCGCGGTCGGCATCGCGAACCAGCGCGAGACCGTGGTGCTGTGGGACCGGGAGACGCTCGGGTCACCACGCAACGCGATCGTGTGGCAGGACCGCCGGACGGCCGGCCTGTGCGAGCAGCTCCGGCAGGACGGTCACGAGGACCGCGTGCGGGACATCACCGGGCTGCGGCTCGACCCGTACTTCTCGGCCACGAAGCTCGCCTGGCTGCGCACGAACGAGCCCCACACGTGGTCCGGTGTGGCGGCCGGCCGGGTGGCGGTCGGAACGGTTGACTCGTACCTCGTCGCCCGCATGACCAGGGGGCTCCACCACGTGACAGACGCGTCCAACGCGTCCCGCACGCTGCTGTTCGACCTGCGAACCGGGTCATGGTCACCCGAGATGGCCGAGCTGTTCGGCGTCCCGATCGACGCACTCCCCGAGGTCGTCCCGTCCTGGGGCACGTGCGGCCGCACCGACCCGGCCACGTTCCTCGGGCTGGACCTGCCGATCGCCGGGATCGCGGGGGACCAGCAGGCCGCCCTGTTCGGCCAGACGTGTTTCTCGCCCGGCACGAGCAAATGCACGTACGGCACCGGGTCGTTCGTGCTCGTCAACACCGGCCACGACCTGGTTCGTTCGAACGCCGGTCTGCTCACCACGGTCGCGTGGGGCGAGCCGGACGGGAGTCTGACCTACGCCCTCGAGGGAGCCGTGTTCGTCACCGGAGCGGCAGTCCAGTGGCTGCGGGACGGGCTCCAGGTGCTGGACGCCGCCGCCGAGTCCGAGGCACTCGCCCGGTCGGTCCCGGACTCCGGTGGAGTCGTCTTCGTCCCGGCCCTCACCGGTCTCGGAGCACCCGACTGGGACCCGACGGCTCGCGGGGCGATCCTCGGCATCACCCGGGCCACCTCACGGGCTCACCTGGCACGCGCCACGCTCGAGGCGATCGCGTTCGAGGTGCGCGACGTGGTCGACCTCATGACTCGCGAGTCCGGCGTCCACCTGCCGAGTCTGGCCGTCGACGGGGGGGCCAGCGCCAACGACCTGCTCTGCCAGCTCCAGGCTGACCAGCTGCAGGTGCCGGTCCGTCGCCCCACCGTGGTGGAGACCACCGGCCTGGGAGCCGCCTTCCTCGCCGGGCTGGGAACTGGCGTGTGGGGATCGACCTCGGACCTGCAGAGCACCTGGAACCTCGACCGCCAGTTCGACCCTGGACCGCGTGACGAGCAGGCTCACCGGCGCTGGCGCTCCGGCGTCGAGCGCGCGAAGGGCTGGGCGGGCGAGACCTGAGTCCGCGCGGCTCGGTGACTTAGGCGGCAGGGACAGCAGCACGCGGGTCCGGCGTGTCCTGCTCGTCCCGGACTTCGGCTGCGCGCGCGTCGTCGCGCAGCTCCTTGGCCCGGGTGGCGTAGATGTCCACGTACTCGTGGTCGGACAGCTCCATCAGCTCGTACATGATCTCGTCGGTGACCGACCGCAGGACGAAGCGGTCGCTTTCCATCCCCTCGTACCGGGAGAAGTCGAGGGGACGGCCGATCCGGATTCCGACCCGACCGATCCGGGGGATCACCTTGCCGGGGGGCTGGATCTTCTCGGTACCGATCATGGCCACCGGGAGGACCGGGACCCCGGCCTCAAGTGCCATCCGCGCGACGCCGGTCTTGCCGCGGTAGAGCCGGCCGTCGGGTGAGCGCGTGCCCTCCGGATAGATCCCGAGGAAGTCCCCCTTGTTCAGGATCGTCAGCCCCGCCTGCAGGGCGGCCTCGCTCGCCCGGCCGCCGGACCGGTCCACCGGGACCTGCCCCACGGCGGAGAAGAACCACCGGATGAGCCTGCCCTTGACCCCGCTGCCGGTGAAGTAGTCCGACTTCGCCAGGAACGTGATGCGGCGGGACGTCATCAGCGGCAGGAAGAACGAGTCGGAGAACGACACGTGGTTGCTGGCGAGGATCGCCGCACCGTCCTCTGGCAGGTTCTCCAGACCTTCCACCCAGGGGCGGTACAGCAGGCGTAGCCACCAACCGACGAACACGTACTTCATCAGCCAGTAGAGCAAGCCGCCCCCTCCTTTCCAGGTCTGCGTCGCGGCACAGTGGCGTGGTCGCTGCTCCAGACTAGAGAGCCTGCGGTGGAGTGACAACGCCCGGGCGGGTGTCGTGAGCGGCTCAGCCGTGCGAACATGCCAATGGCGCAACCGGGAGCCGCCGGGGCCCGATCTATCCAGGAGGAGCCAGTGCCGATCACGCCGGGTGCCGAGCCCTACCGCGCCGACGGGGGGCGCGTGGGCGTGCTCCTGTGTCACGGCTTCCAGGGGTCGCCGGCGAGCGTTCGTCCGTGGGGTGAGTACCTCGCCGCAGCCGGCTTGACCGTTCGGGCGCCTCGACTCCCCGGCCACGGCACGACCTGGCAGGAGCTGAAGCTCACCCGCTGGCCAGACTGGTACAGCACCGTCGAGCGGGAGCTGACCGACCTCCAGAGCCAGTGCGACGTGGTCTTCGTGATGGGGCTGTCGATGGGCGGGACGCTGACCCTGCGGCTCGCCCAGGAGCACCCCGATGCCATCCGCGGCATCGTCCTGGTCAACACGCCAGTGCTCAGCAAGGACCCGCTCCGGCACCTGCTGCCGTACTTGCGTCATGTGATCCCGGCGTTCCCGGGGAGGACCAACGACATTGCCAAGCCGGGACAGGACGAGGTTGCCTACGACCGGCTCCCACTGCAGCCGGCCTACTCGCTCACCCAGCTGTGGGAGCTGGTCCGCGAGGACCTGCCAGGGGTCGGCCTGCCGCTGCTGCTGATGCACAGCAAGGTGGATCACACCGTCGAGCCGGAGAACGCGGACTACATCCTGGAGCACATCGGCAGCGCTGACCGCGAGGTCGTGGTGCTCCAGGACAGCTACCACGTAGCGACACTCGACTACGACGCCGCGACGGTCTTCCAGCGCAGCCTCGACTTCGTCCGAAGGCTCGCACCAGAGGCCGAGCTCTCGTCGTGACCGACGACCGAGCAGATCTCCCGACTCCGGAAGAGCCGGGGCCGGAGGATCCCCGACAGCTGGATGCCGCGTTCGACGCGATCGTCGCCGGACTGGAGCTGGACACCGACCCCGACACTGGTGCGCCGGACGAGGCCGAGCCGGCCAAGCCGCCCGCAGTGCGTGGCCCCGGGTCGTTCGAGGAGCTGCGGGCGTGGGTCGACATCCACCCGGACCTGCTCGCCGACGAGCCCGAGGAGGAGGAGCCTCCGCCGGACGCCGACGAGCACTTCGTCCCCCCACCGCCACCGCCGGTCCCCCGGGGGGACGCCGTCACGCGGTGGGCCTGGGCCGCGGCTGTCGGCGCGCCAGCCGTCTTCGTACTGCTCGCGGTCCTGTCGTTCGACCTGACCGGCATGGTCGGGGTGCTGCTCGTCGGTGCCTTCGCCGCGGGGTTCGTGACCCTCGTGCTGCGTATGAAGGACGGTCCGCGCGCAGACGACCGCCCGGACGGCGGCGCCGTCGTCTGATCCCCTCGGGTCACCCCGGGGTCAACAGGGCAGCTAGTGCCGCCTCCGACACGCTGCGGCCAGCCGGCGCAACCCGGGACGAGGCGGACAACGACCGGCACTCCGCCTCCACCTCGAAGGCGAGCAGAAGGCGCTCGTCGAACAACGGCGACCCGCCCGCCTCGCCACTCGCCTCCCGGTAGCCGTCGACGAACTGCTCTCGGACCGCCTCGTACCAGCTGGTCATCCGCTCGGCCGGCGCCGGGAACCCGCTGCCGATGAACCGGCGGTGCACACTCCGGGCCAGCCGGTCGACCGTGCGCAGGCAGGTCGCGACGTCGCGGGTGGGCGAGTGCCACCCGCCGGTGGGCGGGTCCAGCTCGATCGGGTCGAGCCGGGGCTCACCGTCCAGCCACACGAAGACCTCCGGGCCGGCAATGGGCATAGCCGGGATCAGCGGCGTCCCGACGGTGGACTCCAGACCCTCCATGGCGCCGCGGATGACCGACCGACCGGCGCGGAGCCGCTCCGCCGACTCCCCCTCGGCCAGCACGACCGCCTCCGCGACCACATCCATCGCCTCCCGCCGCCACCGCGAGACCACCGCATCATCGGCTCTGGCCACCGCGCCCCGAGCAGCGGCCTGCTCAGCCAGCTCGCGGTGGACCGACCCGAGCGAGGCGCCCCACAGCCGAGCGGTCCGGAGCGTCGGCTCCCCGTCGTCCGCGCCCCGAAGCTGGTCAGCCACCAGGCCCTGCAGTCGTTCCGGGAGCCGGACCGACCCATCGGGGAGCACCGAGGCCCGGGCCACCGGGCCGAGGAACGCCCCGTCCGCCGTCTCCAGCCACGCCTCGCCGACCCACCCCAGCATCGGGACGGCCGCGGAGCGCTCCAGGCCGCCGACGAGGTCGTCGCCCAGGATCTCCGCGGCAGCCGGCTCCAGGTGAAGGCAGACCCGGCGGTCGGCGATCCCAAACACCTCCCGCCCTGCGACATCCGTGTGGTGGGTCTCGGTGGCGCTCTCTGGCGGCAGGGCGGAGGACAGTCCGTTCCGGACGATGACGCCGGCACCAACCCCCTCCCCGGCGAGCAGCCGAAGGACGGCGAGTCCGATCTGGTCCCCGGGGCGCGCCCGACGCAGACCGAGGTCGTCGCGGACCAGTGGCAGCAGGAGGCGACCTCCGGAGGGGTCCAGGGCCACTGCCAGGTAGCGGGCCGGACCTTCCGCGGGCAGCCGCACCGCTGCTTCGAGGGTGAGTCGCTCCGGGCGGTCGGCCCCGCGCGGGGGCAGGAGCAGCCGCGGATCGGTGCTCGCGAGCCGTTCGGCCAGACCCGACGTCACGCACGTGTCCTTTCGCCAGCCCCCGCCGGGTCTGATTGTGTCAGGTGGACACCACGAACGATCGGACGTCGATATCGACCACCACCGGCAAGTGGTCGGTGGCCCGGTCCAGCCCGGCCCCACGGGGGTCGACTGCTGCGGCTGCAATCCCAGGACTGACGAAGATCGCGTCGATGCGACTCCGTGGCCGGTCGGCCGGGAAGGTGGCGTAATCCAGCCCTCCGGCTGCAGCGACATCGACGAGACCGTCGGACAGCCGAACCCAGGCCGGGCGACCAGATGTCTCGTTGAGGTCGCCGGCGACCACAAGTCCGTCCGGCTCCCACTGGTCGAGGCGGCGTCGGATCTGGGAGGCGTGGTGCACCCGCTCCGGAGCGTCCAGCCCGAGGTGGACGCTCGCGACCGCGATGCGCCGGTCCCCCATCCGAACCACCGCCGCCGCCAGCCCTCGGCGGTGCAGCCGGGGGTGCTGGGGGAACCGCAGCTCGGCAGACTGCTCGACGTCGACCCGCATCGCCACCAGGAGGGCGGGCCCACTGGCGGCTCGGCCTCCGCAGACGTAGAGCAGCCCCGAGTTACGCGCCAGGGCAGCCAGCTGCGTGCGGGACCGGAACCACCGCGGCGCCTCCTGCAGGCAGACGACATCCGGGTGGAGGTCACGGAGAACGGTCACAATGCGTGACCGGTCATCCCGGAGCGCGCGCACGTTCCAGCTGACCACCCGCATCTGTGCCTCCTCCGATTGCCGGGGCCGAACGGTTTCCGTCGTCCGCCTTTCGGGTGAATGGCTCACCCATCGTTGTCCAGCAGCCTCGCCTAGTGGACACTGTCTGAGGGGACACTGCACAGTGTCGTGACGGACCGGCTGGGGGAATCGGCCGGCAGGCGAGGGGGACACATGCTTCAGCGCATGCGCGCGCGGAGCCGCCGTGACGACGGCGCGTCCGTGGTCGAGTTCGCGCTGGTCTTCCCCATCCTCATCGTTCTGGTGTTCGGGATCATCAGCTTCGGCATCCTGTTCGCCCAGCAGCTCGCCCTCAACAACGGTGTCCGGCAGGGCGCCCGGCTGATCGTGGTCGAGGGGTCACCCACGACGAAGACCTGCGCGGCGGCGGTGACCGCCGTTCGGGACTCCACCGGACCGGCGATCGCCATGAACACGGCCGACATCAACGTGAGCGCAGAGTCACACGCACCAGCTCGACCCCGTGCGGGACCGGGAACAACCCGGGGTCCGGCACGGTGGTCTGCACCAACTCGATCGACGTCGCCACCAGCACGCAGCAGAGCGTCGTGATCACGGCGACCTACCGGGCGGATCTGCTGCTGGCGCCGCCCCTTCCTGGGTTCCCCAGCGGCTTCGACTTGACCTCGAAGGCGGTGTACAAGTGCGAGTTCAACTGAAGCACCGGGACGACGAGGGCGCCATCGCCATCATCGTTGCACTGCTGTCGCTCGTGCTGATCGGGATGGCAGCCTTCGCCGTCGACTTCGGCAACGCCTACGCGGTGAAACGCCAGCTGTCGGTATCGGCGGACGCCTCAGCCCTGGACGCCGCCCGCGCCGTGGCCACGGCCAAGGTCGGCACCCAGCCGATCCTGGGCGGCGGCCGCGGCTGCTCGACGTGGAGGCAGCGCGGAGCGGACCGCCGCACAGAACGCCGCCCAGGCCACGGCAACGTCCACGAACACCGCCAACGACCTCAGCGGCGCATCCACCGTCGACCAGGTGACGGTCACCTGCGTCGGTGACTCGCGCGTGGAGGTCAAGGTCGACAACAGCCGGTCGCTCACCCCCATCTTCGGTGGCGTGTTCGGCGCCGACAACTACGTACCTGCCCGCAGCGCCACGGCGGCGATCGTCGCCCGGCTCGGGATCGGTGGACTGAAGCCGTACGTCGCCTGCAACACCGTGGTGGACGCAGCCGAGGCAGCAGCCTGGCGTGACGTTCGTCATGGACCTCGACAACAAGATCGGGGTGTGCAACACCACCGCCCCGGGGCAGTGGGGCATCGCCTCGACTTCGACGGCGGCAGCAACCCGACCGGCGACATCGAAGACTGGACCGAGTTCGGCTACCCCGGTCAGGTGTTCGCGCCGAACGCGGCGCTTCCTGCCGACCCCGGCGCCAACCTCGGACCGATCCGCGACGAGCTCGACACCATCGTCGACCAGATCGTGCTGTTCCCGGTGGTGACCGGCTTCACCGGCGGGCCGGGCAACAACGCCAGCTTCAACCTGGTGGGCTTCGTGGCCGCCAAGGTGTGCGGCTACTACGTGGGAATCGGATCCCCCAGACAGGACTCCTGCTACGACGCCGCGAAGGCGCTGCCGTACACCTCCGCCATCCGACGCGTGCGCTTCATCCAGTTCCAGTACTTCGACCGGTTCACCGGTGGGTACGCCGGTGGGGGTCCGACCTGCGACTTCACCGACCCGAGCTGCAAGTACGCAATCTTGTCGGCGCAGCTCTACCGCTGAGGCGTCGCCAGAGCGGCGGCTCCCACCATCCCGGCGGTGTTGCCCAGGCGGGCGACTGACAGCGCGGGCAGCGGTCGCCGGTTCCCACCGGTGACGGTGGCCCGGAACGTGGCGTTCGCCGGGCCGAGTAGCAGGTCACCCGCGTCGGCCAGCCCACCACCGACCACGATCACTCCGGGGTCCAGCACGGCGACAAGCCCCGCCAGGCCGTGGCCCAGCCACTCACCGACAGCCTGGAAGGCCCCTACGGCGACCTTGTCACCGGCCAGCGCGGCCTCCGTCACCTGGGGTCCGCTGCGCGAGGGGTCTCCACCTGCCTCGCAGTACGCCGTCAGAAGCGCCGTCCCGCTGGCGTACTGCTCCCAGCACCCCCGGGAGCCGCACGGACAGGGCCGTCCGTCCCGGGCCACCTGCAGGTGGCCCGCCTCGCCGGCGAACCCATGGGCGCCCCGGTACAGGTGGCCGTCGAGGACCAGACCGGATCCCAGTCCGGTCCCGAGTGCAACCATGAGCAGGTCGTCTCCGCCCTCGCCGACCGCAAGGTGGCCGCCATAGGTGAACTCCGCCCAGGCCGCGGCGTCCGCGTCGTTGGCGACGACGACCGGCAGCCCGGTGCGAGCCTCCAGGTCGTCTCGCAGCGGCTCGTCTGCCAGGCCCGGGATGTTCGGCGAGAACAGCACCCCGGACCCGTCCACCCGGACGTTCCCCGCGATGGCCAGCCCGATCCCGGTCACGTCGTTCCGGGTCGCCAGCTCGCCCGTCAGCCCCGCAATCGCCGCCACCAGGTCCGGGTAGGAGTCTGACGGCGTCGAGGTTCGGAGCTCCTCGACCAGGTGGCCGCCGGAGTCCACGACGCCGGCGGCCACCTTCGTGCCGCCGACATCGACGCCGATCGTGAGCGCCATCAGCCGATGTCGATGTGCTGGACGTCAGGGGTCGGGCCGTGCGCCCACGATGCTTCGTGAGCGACCACTGCCGCCCGGAAGGCCGCCAGCAGCGAGTCGGCGGCACGGGACAGGTGCTCGACGACCTCCGGTGAGGTGTCCTTCACCAACGCGATCGCCTGGCAGATCGGGCACAGACGGCACTCGGCCGAGCCGGTGGCCAGTGGGACCTCCGTCGCGGCCCCGGTGCGGCGGGCCCAGTCCTGCAGGGCCGCCATCAGCTTGACGGCCTCGTCGGCAGCACCGCCGAGTGGCTGCCCGGCGTCACTCGTCACAGCCGGACCTCAGCATCGTCGCCGGCGACGAAGCGCACCAGCAGCCGCCCGTCCCGCAGCGTGGCGGACTGCACCTCGCAGCGGCTGAGAGCGCTCGGCAGCGCCAGCACACGTCGTCGGCTGCCCACGGTCACGACGAGATCCTCCCCCACGCGGGTGAGATCCGTCTCCTGGCGCTCCGCCAGCGGGAGCCGAAGGGCGAGCAGGAACCCGTCGCCCTGGCGTTCCACGTGCAGCAGCTCGGCAACGGGGGCGGCCGAGAACGGGTCGACGTCACCGTAGATGTCGAGCGCGAACGACAACAGCTGGGACACCCCGACCGGCTCCACCGGGACGGTACGCGGCCCGGAACACCGGAAGCGGCGAGAAGGAGGCGTCCACCTCGGCCAGCTGCTGGCGCTGCGCCTCGACCCAGCCGGCACGCCAGGGGTCGTCACCACCGGCGGGGAACACCCGGTTGGCGACGACGGCGTCCACCCGGTAGCCGTACAGGGCAAGCGAGGTGAGCGTCCGGCGGGCCTCGGCCACCACCACAGCCTCCGGGGTCAGCACCAGCCGCACCGCGGTGTCCGGCGACTGGAGCACCTCTTGCACCTCGGCCAGCTCGGCATGGAACCGCTCCACGGCTCCAAACACCCGGTCATGAGGGAGCGGGACCCCGACCGCCCGGCCCAGGACGGGCCGCAGCGACCGCACGACCCGGCGCTCGACCGGGAAGACCTTGTCCATGTACCAGCCGAGCGCTTCGGGCAGAGCGAGCAGGCGCAGCGTCTCGGCGGTCGGCGCGCAGTCCACCACCACCAGGTCCCATCGGCCGGAACGAACCTGGTCCCGTACTTCGAGCAGCGCCAGCACCTCCTCCGCCCCGGGTAGGACGGTCAGCTCCTCCGCACGCAGGCGGTCGACCCCCGCGGAGTCCAGAACCGACAGCAGGTACTCCCTGACCTCGCCCCAGGAGCGCTCGAGGCGGCCCTGCGCATCGACCTGCTGCACGTGCAGCCCGCCGTCGATCTCGACCGGGTCTGGTCCGGCTGCCACGCCGAGGGCATCCGCCAGCGAGTGGGCGGGATCTGTCGACAGGACGAGCGTCTTCAGCCCGCGGTGGGCGGCGAGCACGGCAGTGCCGGCGGCGGCCGTCGTCTTGCCGACCCCGCCCTTGCCGGTGAACAGCTGGACGCGCACAACGGCGAGGTTACCGGGGCCGCGGGAGAGCTCCGGCGGTCAGCCTTCGACGCGCTTCTTGAGCTCCTTCAGCGCGATGTCGATGATCGCCTTCTCCGCCTTCCGACGCAGCAGGCCGATCATCGGGATCCGGAGCTCCAGGACCAGCTCGTACTCCACCTCGGTGATGCTGTCGGCCCCGGGCGCCAGCCGGTAGGCGCCGTCCATGGCGGTCAGCATGCCCGCCTCGGTCAACGTCCACCGCACCTCACGGTCGGCGTCCCACGTGTACTCCAGCGTGTACGTGTCCTTGACCGGCCCGGCGTCGACGACGAACCGGGCCTCGGCCGGCCGCTCGTCCGCGTCGTCGTAGACGCTGAGGACCTCGACCTCCTTCACCGAGCCAGCCCACTCCGGGTAGGCCTCCAGGTCCGCGATGACCGCCATGATCGCGGCCGGATCGGCGGCGATCGCAATCTTCGACGACGTGCGCTCAGCCATGGGGCCCCTCTCGATGACCACGGGGCGGCTGCGCAGGCTGGGCAACCGTCCGACGCCGCGAGACTACAAGGGCGAGCGGCGCTCGTGGACCTGGCTCAGCCCAGCAGCGACAGGATCGACAGCAGCCCGAACAGGACCACTGCAGCTCCCAGGGAGCCGACCACCATGAACACGACCCGGTTGGACCGGTCACCAAGCCGGTCTGCCCACGGGGACAGCGGGTCGCGCTTCGGGTACTCCGCGGCCAGCCGGGCGAAGATGGCGTCCAGGTCTCGCGCCGGATCCGGCTGGCTGGACGTGTCGACCGTGGCTTCCGGCTCCGCCAGGTCCGAGCCCGTCGGCTGGTCGGCCGCGGCGAGCAAGTCCGGGTACTGCTCGGCCCCCGCGTCCCCGAAGGGGTCGACGAGCGGGTCAACCAGCGGGTCGACGAGCGGGTCAACCAGCGGAAGAGGGTCGAACAGCGGGTTCGGGGTGGCCGGAGCCTCTGTCGCCACTGAGCCGCCGCCGAGCTGGTCGAGGTGCGAAACCTGGTCGATCGGCGCCGTCAGGGGGTCGAAGGCGTCGAACCGCGCGAAGCACAGCGAGCACCACGCCGCATCGGCGGGCACGCTCGCCCCGCAGCTGGGACAGTCGTGAGGCACGGTCACTCGTCACTCGTCGGCATCATCCGGCCGGGGCTTGACGCCAGCGGCCCGGCCAGCCTCCAGCTCGTCCTTCAGCGCCAGCGCCGCGTGGAGCCAGGATGCCCGCCGACGCTCTCCCTCACCGGCAGGTGAGCCCGTCTCGACATCTCCTCTGAGGTACCAGTGGACGACGACTCCGTCGAGGACCGGCTCGAGCCACAGCTCGGCCGACCCCCGCAGCGGCCCCGCGACCGACCAGCGCAACCCGTCTCGGGCTCGGTCCTCCAGCACCGTGAGCTCGAGGTCCGGCCACCAGCGGGACCATCTGGACGCGTCGTGGACCACCGCGGCAACCCGGCCCGGGCTGGCAGCCACAAAGACGTCCACCGCGAGGTCGAGGTGCGACATGCCGGCAGCATCCCAGTCGCCGGCCCGGTAGCGTCGAAGGGCCGCGCCACCACGCGGGACAACGGCCACACGCACGACGGGAGGACCACAGATGGACCGGGCTTCTTCGGCTGCAACGATCCACCTGGCACATGGTGACCACCTGGCGTCGCTCGTCGACCGCCGAACCGGGCCCGACGCCGATGTGGTGCTGTTTCGACGACACGTTGAGGGCAGGTGGCAGGAGGTCACGGCGGCGGCGTGGCGCCGGGAGGTGGAAGCGGTCGCCCAGGGGTTCGTCGCCGCCGGCGTCCTGCCCGGTGACCGGGTCGCCGTGATGTCGCGGACACGCTACGAGTGGACGTTGGTGGACTTCGCTGTGTGGACGGCTGGGGCGGTCTGTGTCCCGGTCTACGAGACGTCGTCCGCCGAGCAGGTCGAGTGGATCCTGGCGGACTCCGGAGCGGTGGGAATCGTCGTCGAGCACGGCGAGCACGCTTCCCTCGTGGCGTCGGTCCGTAGCGCCGCCCCGTCGCTGCGAGACATTTGGGTCATCGACCGAGATGCCCTGGCGACGCTCGCCGAGGCCGGCGCTGGTTCGGCGCCGGACGAGCTGGACCAGCGTCGGGCAGCACTGTCGCCCGACAGTCTGGCAACGCTCATCTACACGTCGGGCACGACCGGTCGGCCGAAAGGGGTCGAGCTCACACACGGCAACCTGTTGTTCGACGCCCGCAGCGCAATCGACGCGCTGGACGCACTGTTCGAGCTGCCCGAGGCGTCCACGCTCCTGTTCCTCCCCCTGGCCCACGTGTTCGCACGCGCCATCCAGGTCGCCTGCATCGACGCCGGCATCACCCTGGGCCACAGTCCGGACGTCACCCGGCTCGCGCACGACCTGCAGGACTTTCGGCCCACCTTCGTCCTGGCCGTGCCGCGCGTGTTCGAGAAGATCTACAACGGGGCTGCCAACAAGGCTGCCGTCGAGGGCCGGTCACGGATCTTCTCCGCAGCCGCCGACACCGCGATCGCCTACAGCCGGGCTCGCGATGCGGGCCGGGTGTCTCCAGTGCTGCGCGGCCGGCACGCTGTTCTGGACCGACTCGTCTACCGCAAGCTGCGCCAGGCGATGGGTGGAGACGTGGAGTGGGCGATCTCCGGCGGGGCGGCGCTGGGAGCGCGCCTCGGGCACTTCTTCCGGGGCGCGGGAATCACCGTGCTCGAGGGATACGGCCTGACCGAGACCTCTGCGGCCAGCACGGTGAACACACCAACCGGGCAGCGGATCGGGACCGTCGGACGCGCCATCCCCGGGACCGAGATCGGCATCGCCGCCGACGACGAGGTGCTGCTCCGCGGCCCGCACATCATGCGCGGCTACTGGAAGCAGCCCGAGGCGACGGCAGAGGCCATCGACTCCGACGGGTGGCTGCACACCGGGGACCTCGGTGCCCTGGACGCCGACGGGTACCTCACGATCACCGGCCGGAAGAAGGAGATCCTGGTCACCGCGGGCGGGAAGAACGTCGCGCCCGGCGCGCTGGAGGACCGCTTGCGGGCACATCCGGTAGTCAGCCAGGCCCTCGTCGTCGGTGACGGGCGTCCGTTCGTCGCGGCGCTGATCACGCTGGACGAAGCAGCTGTGGCCCAGTGGTGCCAGGACAGCGGCCGACCGGCCGCCACCACCGGTGAGCTGCTCGCGGACCCGGACCTGCTGGCGCTCGTCCAGGGGGCGGTCGACGACGCCAACCGGTCGGTGTCGCACGCCGAGGCCGTCAAGCGCTTCCGCCTGCTCGCCGACGACTTCACCGAGGAGGGGGGTGAGCTGACCCCCACCATGAAGGTCCGGCGCCACGTGGTGGAAGCCCGGTACGCGGACGCGGTCGAGTCGCTGTACTCCTGATCGCCACCTGACATCTAGCCGGGGCCACCCGCCGGGCGGGTCAACCCGCAGCCCTCCGAAGCCGAGGACCCTAGCGATGAGTGCTGTTGTCGAAGCCCGCGGGCTGACTGTGTCGTTCGGCCCCGTGATGGCGGTGGCCGGCTTCGACCTGTCCGTGCCGGCCGGCGCGACCGTCGCCCTGGTCGGACGGAACGGGGCTGGGAAGTCCACCACGCTGAAGGTGCTCGCCGGCGTCCTGCCGCCGAGCTCGGGCTTCGTTGCGGTGGGCGGTGTCGATGTCTCCCGCCACCCGGAGCGCGCCCGGGCCAAGACCGGGTACTGCCCCGACGTCGGCGGACTGATCCCCCGTGCCACCCCGTGGGAGCACCTCCACCTGGCTGCCCGCCTGCGAGCGATGGGTCCGGGCTGGCAGGAGCGCGCCCAGGACCTGCTCGACCGGTTCGACCTGCTGGGAGAGGCCGACCGGGTGACCGCCGGCTTCTCGCACGGGATGGGTCGCCGCATGTCGGTGCTGCTGGCCGCCTTCCACGAGCCCGAGGTTCTGCTGCTGGACGAGCCGTTCGACGGCGTCGACCCGCTGGGAGTCGACGCAACGCTGCAGGTCGTCCGGGAGGCGCAGCTCCGGGGGGCAGCAGTCCTGGTCAGCACCCACCTGCTCAACCTGGCCGTCCAGGCCTGCCAGGAGGCCGTGGTGCTGCGGCGAGGTCAGGTGGTGGCCGCTGCGCCAGCCGCAGAGCTGGCTGGGGATGCCGGGGCCGAGCGCTACCGGACCCTGCTGTCGTGAGCACCACGGCGCCGGCTCGATCACAGCTGGCTCCCCTCCTCCGGCTCCGGCTGACCATGGTCCGGTCCGGACTGCTGCGCGCCCTTTTGCTCGTCATGGCACTGCTGCCGGCGCTGCTGTGCCTGGTGGGCGTGTTCTTGGTCGACCTGGTGCCGGACGAGGAGTCGTTCAACATCGCTCTGGGCACGCCCACCGTCTACTTGGCGTTCGTCCTGCTCGCCGTCATGGCACCGATGGCGGCCGGTGGCGGCTACGAGCTCTACCCGCCCGAGCAGCTCGTCGCCTACCCGATCCGCCCCCGGACAGTGTTCGCGGGAACTCTCCTGCTCGCCCCGGTGAACCTGGCCTGGATGCTCAACGTGGTCGCCCTTGTCCTGATCACCTCGTTCGCGTCTGGCCCGGTCGGATGGGGGACGGTGCGGGGGTCACTCAGCGTGGCGGCGTTCATCGCGCTCGCCACCGTCGCGGGGCACGCCCTGGCGTGGCTCGTCGTCGGAGTCCGACAGTCCCGAACCGGGCGCTGGCTGACCTGGGCGGTAGCGGTCGCCCTCGGCGTGACCGTCGCGTTCCTGGTGCGGTTCGGGTACACCTTCACCCTCCTGGACTCCTCGCCGACCAAGTACGCGCTGGTCAACTCGCTGCAGGGATACAACGGGCTCTACCGAAGCTGGGCGACCGGCCTGGTGGTGATGGTCGTCGCCACGGCAGTCCTGACCTGGGCCGGAGTGCGGGGTGCCGCATGGGCACTGCGGCGCCCGGGCGACCATGCGGTTCGGGACGGCTCACGGCCGGTTCGCCGACGTCGCGCCACCGCCCGGCTGCTCGGTGAGCTCATCGCCGTCGACCGGGCCAGCATCTGGCGCTCGGTCCCGCTTCGGCGCGGAATCCTGGTACTCCTCATCCTGCCCGGCGCGGTTGCCGCGCTGGCCGGCATGAGCTGGCAGTCGCTGGTCCTGCTGCCGGGGCTGGTCGCGGCCGGCGCTGGCCTGCTCTTTGGGGTGAATGCGTTCTGCCTGGACTCCAGCGGCTCGACCTGGCTGGCGACACTCCCCGGCTGGGCGGGTCCCGCGTTCGCGGCGAAGGCGTGGGCGGTCACCGAGGTCTGTCTGCTTGCCGTGGCGGCAGCCGTGGCGGGAGGAGCCCTGCGAGCCCCGGCGCCCACATTCCGCAGCAGACGTCACGGCGACGGCTGCTGCCGCGGCGACAGCGTGCGCCCTGGTGGTCGCCAGCAGCATGCGAGCGTCGGTGCGGCACCCCTACCGTGCTGACCTGCGGGGCCCCCGGGACACCCCAGCACCGCCTGGGGTGATGGCACTGCACTCGCTTCGACTCGCCGTCCTGACCACCACGGTCGGGCTGCTGTTCAGCGGTGTCGCCTTTCTCAAGGTCTGGTGGCTGCCGCTCGTGCTGGCGGTTCCGTTCGTCTGCTGGGCCGGGCTGTCCCTCATCGAGACGTCCCGCTTGTGGTCCGAGCCGCAGGTTCGCGCCCGAGTCGTGACCACCGTCTCCGGAGGCTAGGCGGTCTGCTCCAAATGGGTGATTTGCGATTCGGACACCCCGGAGCGTAACGAACAGGGGGGCGTGGCACGATGCGCAGTCGACGGGGAAATCCCGTTCTCGGAGGGGCGACTCGGGGGAGGCGCAGCGTGACAACTCACCGTCAACGCAGCCTGGCACGCCCCGGAGCCGGCCTCTCGGCAGGTACCCGCTCAACTGGCCACCGTCTGCTCCGATAGAGGACTCATGGGACGTCGAACTGTTCTGCTCATCGCCGCGCTGGTCGTGGCTGCGTTGGGCACCGCGATGGTGTTCATCTTCATCAACAACTACACAACCAGCGAGGATGAGGGCGCGCAGTTCAAGACCGTGCTCATCGCGACTGCCACCATCCCAGCGGGCACCACGTCCGAGGCTGCTGCCGAGGCGGGCTCGTTCGAGACCCAGGAGTGGCAGGACCAGACCATCCCCGACGGCGCCATCAGCGATCCGGCGGCCATCTCCAGCCTGGTGGCCCTGGCCCCGGTGTTTCCGGGTCAGGCGATCCTCACCCAGATGTTCGGCGCTCCCGGACAAGCGGGCGGGGGCCTGGCCATCCCGAAGGACGAGCTCGCGATAGCCGTGGAGCTGGGTGACCCGAACCGAGTCGCCGGCTTCGTGGCTCCGGGTTCCGAAGTCGCGGTCTTCGTGACGCTGGAGGACGCCGCGGGCAACCCGAAGACCCAGCTTCTGCTGTCGCGCTCCACGGTGATCGCCGTCGGACCGACCACGGTCTCGACCGTCACGACCACCCAGGACACCGGGGACCAGAACGTCGAGGAGATCTCGCGCGCGATCCTGACCTTGGCGCTGTCCCAGTCGGACTCGCAGAAGATCATCTACGCGCAGAGCCAAGGTGACCTCTACTTCGGCCTGCTCAACGACAGCTCCCAGGTCCGGCCGGCCAAGCCCACAAGCAGCGGAAACCTTTTCGGCCGATGACCGTCATCGTCGACTACGACCACACTGGGGCCCAGACGCTGCAGGCGGCGCTGGGCACCGAGGCCGTCGTGCTGCCCAACGTCGACGCCCTCCGCCGTCACCTCGACGGCCACCTGGGCGAGGACGCCGTCGTCGTCGGCGCCCACGTCGATCTGGAAAGCGCGCTCGACCTCGCCGTCAATATGCGTCTCAACCGCCCGAGCCTCGGCGTGGTTCTGGTGCGTCGGCGAGTCGATACCTCCGTCCTCGCCGACGCGCTGCGCGCCGGCGTTCGCGAGGTGGTCGAGGAGCGCGACCTCGCGGGGCTGAACGCGGCAGTGACTCGGGTTCGCGAGCTCGCTCGCGCCCTGCGTGACCAAGTGCCAGGGAACGAACCTCCCGAGGGCACGGAGGGGCGCGGCTCGCTGATCACGGTGTTCTCCGCCAAGGGAGGGTGCGGCAAGACCACCCTGGCGACGAACCTGGCAGCGTCCCTGGCCGACAACGGACGGCACCAGGTCTGCCTGGTGGACCTCGACCTCTCGTTCGGCGACGTCGCGATCGCGCTGCAGATCTTCCCCTCGCACACCATTGCGGACGCCGTCGCGCTGGGCGTCAAGCTCGATGCCGACGCGGTCGACTCCCTGCTCACGCCGCACTCCCCCGGCCTCACGACCCTCGTGGCACCCGTTGAGCCCGGGGCCACGGGTATCTCTGCCGAGCTCGTCGGACGCATCCTCGACCTGCTCCGCGAACGATTCGAGTTCGTGGTCGTCGACACCCCGCCCGCGTTCGACGACCAGGTCCTTGCCGCTTTCGACCGCAGTGACCTCATCGCTCTGATCGCCACTCTGGACATTCCGGCGCTGAAGAACCTCAAGCTGACGCTGGAAACGCTGGCCCTGCTGAACTACCCGCGCGAGAAGTGGGCGGTCGTGCTGAACCGGGCCGACTCCAAGGTGGGCCTGGCCCTCAACGAGGTCGAGAAGACCCTCAAGGTCCCGATCTCGGCCCAGATCCCGTCCTCGCGGGACGTCCCCGCGTCCATCAACCGGGGGGTCCCGATCGTCCTCGACGACCCGAAACACCCGGTCAGCCTCGCCATCAAGCAGTTCGCGCAGCGAAACGTGGTCCCAGTCAACCGGGCCGAGAGCTCGATCCCCGCCGACCTGCGTGCCGACCGGCGAGGCTTTCTCCGGAGAAAGGCGAAGACGTCATGAGCCTGGCCGACCGCATCGCCGAAGCTCGCCGCCAGCAGGTTCCCGTCGAGCCAGCCTCCAGCGAAGACTCAATGTCCGGGAGCCAGTTCACGCGGACCCGTGCTGCCGACCCGTTCGCCGACCTCAAGCGGACCGTCCACCAGGCCCTGCTCGACAGCCTCGGCCCCAAGCTCTACGACTCCCGGCTGACCCAGGGCGAGCTGGAGCAGAAGGTCCGGCAGACACTGCAGGAGGTGCTCAGCCAGGAGGACACCCCGCTCACGACAGCCGACCGGGCCCGCATCGCCCAGGACATCGCCGACGACATCTTGGGCTACGGGCCGCTGGAGCCGTACCTGAGAGACAGCGACATCACCGAGGTCATGGTCAACGGCGCTAACGACATCTGGATTGAGCGCGCCGGCAAGCTCTACAAGACCGACGCCGGCTTCGTCGACGAGGCTCACCTGCGGCGGACGGTGGACAAGATCGTCGCGCGGGTCGGCCGTCGGGTCGACGAGTCCAGCCCCATGGTGGATGCCCGTCTCCCCGACGGCAGCCGGGTCAACGCTGTCGTGCCTCCCCTGGCTCTTGACGGCTCCATGCTGACGATCCGCAAGTTCGCCTCCGACCCGTACATGATCGAGGACCTGATCGGCTTCGGCTCCGTCAGCCGGACCGTGGCCGACTTCCTGACCCTGTGCGTCCGCGGCCGCCTGAACGTACTGGTCTCCGGAGGAACCGGCGCCGGGAAGACAACGACCCTCAACGTGCTGTCGTCCTTCATCCCGGACGACGAACGCATCATCACGATCGAGGACGCCGCGGAGCTCCAGCTCCACCAGAACCACGTGCTGCGCCTGGAGGCCCGTCCTCCGAACATCGAGGGTCGCGGTGAGGTCAAGGTCCGCGACCTGGTCCGCAACGCGCTCCGCATGCGCCCCGACCGCATCGTCGTCGGCGAGGTCCGCGACGCCGCCGCACTCGACATGCTCCAGGCCATGAACACCGGCCACGACGGGTCGATCTGCACCGTGCACGCAAACTCGCCGCGCGACGTCTTGGCTCGCGTGGAGACCATGGTCCTCATGGCCGGCGTCGATCTGCCGGTCCGGGCCATCCGGGAGCAGGTCTCCAGTGCCATCGACCTGGTGGTCCAGCAGGCTCGGTTCAAGGACGGCACGCGCCACATCACACACGTGACCGAGGTCGTCGGCATGGAGGGCGACATCATCACCATGCAGGACCTGTTCCTGTACGACCACGGAATGGGGTTCGACGACGAGGGCCGCTCGCTCGGGCAGCTGAAGTCCACGGGGCTTCGCCCGAAGTTCCTCGACAAGCTGGCGGCGAGCGGGGTGCACCTCGACCCGCAGGTGTTTGCCTTCGAGAAGTTCGCGAACCGATGACTCGACGGCTGCTCCCGCGCATCGCGGGTGGCGTTCTCATCGCGCTGCTCCTCCCTGCGGGAGTGGCGTGGGCCACGCCGTCGGCGGACATCGTCGGGCTGACCTCCGAGGGAGACCAGCTTCGCGCCGTCGTCGAGGTGGCCGATATCGAGCCGGGTACCGAACCCGACCCGGGCAGCGTCACCATGTCCGTCAACGGTGCAGACGTCCCCGCCGAGGCGACGCTTGCCGCGGACCAGGTCCAGATCGACCAGGTGGCGATCCTCGTGCTGGACACCAGCCGGTCGATGACCGGCGACAAGATCCTTGACGCGAAGGCGGCGGCGGTCGGCTTCCTCGACCAGGTACCCGATGCGGTTCGCGTCGGCTTGGTGACGTTCGACAGCCAGACCCGAATCCGCGTCGCACCGACCACCGACCACCGGACAGTCGCCGACACGGTGCAGGGACTCGAGGTCTCGACTGAAGGCGCGACCACGCTCTACGACGCGGTCATCCTCACCAGCGACCAGTTCGGCTCGGCCGACGTCGGGACGGCCGTGGTCTTGTCCGACGGCGCCGACCGCGGCAGCCAGTCAACCGTGGAAGAGGCAGCCAGGGCCGCCAAACGCTCCGGCGCAGTGTTCGACTCAGTCGCCTTCGGAGGCAACGGCGCGCAGGTCGCGGCCCTGAACCAGATCAGCTCCGCCACCGGCGGCACGGTCAGCGACGCAGCCAACGCAGACCAGCTGGCGGCCGTCTTCGACGCCGCTGCAACCGACATCGCCAACCGGTACGTCGTCGTTGGCACCCTCCCGGCGGACCTGACCACCGGATCGGCCACCGTCGAGGTGTCGATGTCCGTCGGAGGCGTCCCCGTGCAGGACTCGGCGACGGTGCCGCTCGCTTCCACTGGCGCCAGCGGCAACCCCGACCAGTACGCGCCGACGCCCGTGCCACCGCCGAGCTCCCTCGCCACCTTCGTTCAGGACAACATCTGGGTGGCCCTCGCCGGCATCTTCGTCGCCCTGCTGATCCTGGTCTTCGTCGCGACCTCCGCCGCCCGCAGCGGAGACACGGCCGGCGGCTCCCGGATGCGCCGCAGCCTCGCGGTCTACACCATGGGCAGCAAGGGCCCTGCCAAGGAGCGGGAGACCACCGTCCTCGGGGACACGCAGGTAGCCCGCAGCGCGGTCGAGTTCGCGGGGAGAGTCGTCGCACGACGAGATCTCGAGTCTGTCGTCGGCGGCCGGCTCGAAGCCGCGGGAGTGCCTCTCAAGGCCCCTGAGTGGTTGCTCATCCACATCGGCATCATGGTCACATCGGGCCTGTTCTTCATGTTCCTGTTCGACTTCCGGGTCATTCCGACCTTGCTCGGTCTGCTCCTCGGATTTGTCGGGCCCGGGCTCTACCTGTCGACAAAGGAGAGCAACCGGAGCAAAGCCTTCCTGGCCGCTCTGCCTGACACGCTGCAGCTCATCGCCGGGAGCCTGTCGGCCGGCTACTCGATGCCGCAGGCGATCGACACCGTCGTCCGCGAGGGTCGACCCCCCATCTCGAGCGAGTTCAACCGGGCGCTGGTCGAGACCCGGCTCGGCGTCACCGTCGAGGACGCACTGGACGGCATCGCGGTGCGGATGAAGAGCCAGGACTTTGCCTGGGTCGTCATGGCGATCCGAATCCAGCGCGAGGTCGGTGGAAACCTCGCCGAGGTGCTCACCACTGTGGGCGACACCCTGCGGGAGCGGGAGCGCCTACGCCGGCAGGTACAGGTGCTGTCCGCGGAAGGCCGGCTCTCGGCGTGGATCCTCGGCATGCTCCCAGTGGCGTTTGCCGCGTACCTGGTGTTCGTCCGACCCGACTACCTCCAGCCCCTGATCGAGACGTTCGTCGGCTGGGTCCTGATTGGCTGCGGAGTGCTGCTGCTCGTCATCGGCAGCCTCTGGCTCCGCAAGGTCGTCAAGGTGGAGGTGTGACGTGGACCCCACCCTGATGCTCCTTCTTGGCCTGGCAGGCATCTTCGTGGCGATCGTGCTGCTGCTGACCACAGTCGGCACCATCACCGCTGATCGGCAGGCCGTGAGCCGTTCGCTGGCCGCGGTCGAGGCCATCCAGACGGCGCCGAGCAGCATGCGGTCAGAGCTCGACCGACCGTTCGGAGAGCGCGTGCTGAGCCCCGGCACCCAGCGCCTAGCCGGCCTGGGTCGACGGTTCACGCCGACGAACCAGGCGGAGCGCATCCGGAAGAAGCTGGACCTGGCCGGAAGCCCTGCCAGCTGGGATGTGGACAGGGTCATCGCCTTCAAGGTCTTGGGGCTGTTCGGAGGCCTGGTCCTCGGCCTGGTCGCGGGGGCACTCTGGAACGGCTTCGTGTCCGCACTCGCGCTGGGTCTCGCCGCCGCAGTCCTCGGGTGGATCACCCCCAACTTGGTGCTCTACCAGGTCGCACACGAGCGCAGCGACCGGATCCGCAAGGAACTGCCCGATGCCCTCGACCTGCTCACCATCAGCGTCGAGGCCGGGCTTGCCTTCGACGCGGCACTGTCGCAGGTGGCACGCAACACCACCGGCCCGCTGGCCGAGGAGTTCTTCCGCGTGCTCCAGGAGATGCAGATCGGCCTGGGCCGGACGGACGCCATGCGCGCACTGGGTGAGCGCACCGATGTCGAGGAGCTGCGCAGCTTCGTGACCGCCATGGTGCAGGCGGATGCCTTCGGCATCCCGATCGCGAACGTCCTGCGGGTCCAGGCCAGCGAGATGCGGATCAAGCGGTCGCAACGAGCCGAGGAGATGGCCCAGAAGGTGCCGGTGAAGATCCTGTTCCCCCTCATCTTCTGCATCTTGCCGAGCCTGTTCATCGTCGTCCTCGGGCCGGCGGCGATCAGCATCTACGACTCGTTACTCTCGCGGTAGCTGTGGCGCGACTCGCGCTCGTCTCGCGCAACGCCCTCATGGCAATGGGGTTGAGCTCGGCCGACCACGAGGTGGTGGAGATCCGGGTCGGAGAGGTCGACCCGTGGCTGATGGGCAGCGGCCCTGAAGACGTCGATGCGCTCGTGCTCGACGTCGGTACCCACACCGAGGCGCTCCGGGTGGTCGGCGACCTGCGCGACCGCGGGCACTGGCTGCCGGTGTTGCTCATTGCCAGCCACGATCCCGGATGGGACGACCCCGCCCTCGCCGCACTTCCGCGCGTGGACGTGCTCGTGCTGCCGATCAACGCCCCCAAGCTGACCGAGGCCGTGACGGGCCTCCTGACCCATCCGGCGGCTGCCTCGGCACCGGTCCTCACCGACGAGGCGGCGGCACTGCTCGAACCGCTGCCGCCGGTGCCGGTGTGGGACACCACAGGCTCCTGGGCCACGCCTTCGGACGATGCGGCTTCCGCCGCGCACCTGCTCGGCGCGCCCGATGCGGCTCCGGAACCAGACGTCATTCCCTACCTCGAGTCGGAGCCGGAGCCCGTACCCGTACCCGAGCCGGAGCCAGAGCCCGAACCCGAGCCGGAGCCAGAGCCCGAACCGGAGCCGGAGCCAGAGCCCGAACCCGAGCCGGAGCCAGAGCCCGAGCCAGAGCCGGCAGCCCGTACCCGAACCGGAGCCGGAGCCAGCGCCCGTACCCGAACCGGAGCCGGAGCCGGTCCCCAAGCCGGGACCCGCTCCTTCGTTCACCCCC
Organism: uncultured Actinomycetota bacterium; assembly: GCA_963848085.1. Taxonomy (GTDB): domain Bacteria; phylum Actinomycetota; class Actinomycetes; order JAHEKZ01; family JAHEKZ01; genus CAWKCE01. The sequence goes on along the minus strand of CAWKCE010000004.1, from coordinate 303,525 downwards.
GTTGGCACGGTGCCCGCGGCCGGCGCCGCGGAGGAGCTGGTGCAGGCGCTGCTGGCGGCGGCGCCCTCGCTGTACGGCGTCGCGGAGACCGCAGGGGTCATCGCTGACGAGGCAATGGCGCGCGTCGAAGCCGACGGCGTCGCCGTCCTGGTACCGGACGACAATGAGTGGCGGGTAGCCGCCGGCGTGGGCCTGCGCGCCCTGGAAATGCACATCGGGCTGCCGGACGACGCCTGGCTGGTTCGCCAGGTGGCGCAGGCTGATCGGGGCTTCATCATCCGCGACAGCGACATCGCCCGGAGGGCACTGCTCGGCGTGCCGATGGCCAGCAAGTCTCACCTGATGGCTGCGCCGGTACCCGACGTCGGCGCCATCCTGCTGGTGGGTCGGGACCACGACCCGATCTTCGACGAGGCTGACCTGGCGGCGCTGGGGTCGCTGGCTCGGGAGGCAACCGAGGTGCTCCGTGCAGCCCTGGATGTCCGTCGCCTCGCGCGGTCCCTGCACGACGCCGAGGACCGTCCGGAGTGACGGCCTGCTCGCCGTAGCGACGCGAGGCAGGTCTACTCGACGAAGACCCGCTCGTCGACCAGCTGCTCGGAGACAGGAACGCCTTCGTCGTCGAACCGGCCCTGCTCGAAACGCTTGCGGAACTCCAGGTCGATCCGGTCCAGCCCGGTTCGGTTCTTCTCCAGACTGACGACGACGAAGTTGCGGAACCGCTCGGCGTTGCCCACATCGAAGACCAGATGGTGCCGAGCGACGACGTCGTACTTGTCGTTCATCACGAGCACGACGTCAGCCTCGTACGCCAGGGCAGCCGCTCCACGCATGTGGTAAAGCCGCATCCGGCGCCCTCCGGTGATGCCCTCCTTGTCCGAGGCAACGATCGCCAGCACCGGCACATCGAGGTTCAGGGCCAGGTCCTTCAGACCCTGAGCCACCAGAGTGATGCGGTCCTCCTCAGTCGGGACCCGGTCAAGGACGGGCACCTTCTGCAGGTAGTCCACAACAACGAGCACCGGCCCGTCCGCTTGTCCCACCGCCTGCTCGGTCAGCTGGCTGATCACGCCGAGGTCGGTTCCGCCGCCGCTGGACCGGTGGATGAGGAAGCGGTGGGCGTAGCTCTCCACGGCACGGACAGCTTCCATACCGCCGGGTGTCGCCGCCAGCCGATCGGCCAGGGTGCCGCTTCCACCGTCCAGGTTCTCCATGGACTCGCGGATCCGGCGAAGCTGAACGGCATCGATCCCGTGCCGAACGCCAGCCTCGATCCCGATCAAGCGTTCGAGCAGGGTGGGCGAGTCATGCTCGAACGAGAAGTAGACGCCGACGCCGCCGGCCGCGACCACGTTCCGCAGCATCTGCAGGGCCATCGTCGTCTTGCCCAGACCCTGGGGCCCACCGAGCAAGGCGAGCTCACCCGAGCGGAACCCGCCACCGAGATAGGTGTCCAGCGGGGTGAACCCGGTGTGGGTCACGCGTGACGCCGCGGTCGATCCTGCGACGAGCTGACGGTCTGCGTCGGCGAGCACCTCGCTCAACGGCTGGAACTGGTCTCCCATGGCCAGCATTGGAGCACAGCGCGCCCTCCGATGTTGCCGACTCTGACAGATCTCACCCGGTCTGCGGACAGACTCCGCCTCGGTCGTGGAATCGGCCTCAGGCATGTGACACCGTGCCTGCTGTGAGCGGGGACCGGGTCTTCACCCAGATCGACCACCAGCGGGTAGAGGTGGGCGCGCGCGCAGCCGTTCTGGCGCTGGTCTTCGTCCTGACCGTTCTCACCGGCAGCGGCTCCGAGCATCCGCTCTCACTCCTCCTGCTGAGCCTGCTGGCGCGTAGCTGCCGTGCTCCCGGTTACGAACCGGACGATCCGCCAGTGGCGACCCGTCGCAGAGGAGGCGATCGCCGCGGCCATCGTGGCGAGCACCCAGCCCTACGACCAGGCGCTCCTCCCCTACCTGGTCGTTCCAGCGCTATCAGCCGGCCTGCTGAGCGGGTGGACGATGGCCGTCGTCACAGCAGGTGCCGGTGCCGTCGTCTTGCTGTCTCGCGGGCTGCTGGCGCCCAATGGACTCGACGACAACGGCTACCTCGTCGACGTGGCCCAGTGGTCGCTCCTGGCCCTGTCTGTGGGCCTCCTCGGTGCCTGGCTTCGCCGCGTACAGACCCAGCGGTCGTCGGACGCAGAGAGCTACGCCCAGGCCTCGCGACTCCTGGGCCAGCTGCGCGACGTGTCGCGACAGCTGTCCGGCGGCCTGGACGCGGTTTCGCTGGCCCGCGCCGAGCTGGAGTCGCTCCAGGTCGTGTGCCCCTTCGACAGTGGGACCGTCTTCGTCCGCTCCCCGGGCGGCCGCCTGGTCCTTCTCGCGGCCGAGCGCGACCCCCAGACCGGGCTGGCAGCCGGATCTGACCGCGGACACGACCTGGGCCGCTGCCTGGCGCACGGGCGAGCCGCACCGCTCACCGACCGGCTTCACCGGAGACGCCAGCTTGTGCTCGCTGGTTGTCCCGTTGCGGCACGGGGATCGCACGGTCGGACTGGTGGGGCTAGAACGCGCATCCGGCGGTTTCGAGGTCGCCGAGGTGACGGCAGCCACGCAGGTCCTCGGCGAGGGTGCGGCTCGCATTGACGCTGCCCTCCTGTTCGACGAGGTCCGAGTGCTTGCGACCACCGAGGAGCGGCGCCGCGTCGCCCGAGAGATCCATGACGGCATCGCCCAGGAGCTGGCCGTCCTGGGCTACGCCGTGGATGAGCTGAGCGCCGACTCAGCCGGAGATCGACCCGAGGTTGCCAGCGCGCTGCGCGAGCTGCGCGGGGAGATCACCCGCATCATCACCGAGCTGCGCCTGTCGATCTTCGACCTGCGGACCGATCTCGGCCCGGGCATGAGCCTGAATGCGGTACTCGCTGACCACGCCCGGGCAGTGGGCTCGCAGTCCGGCCTCACTGTGCACCTGGAGCTGGCCGAGACGCCGGGCCGGCTTCGCGTCGAGACCGAGACCGAGCTTCTCCGCGTGGCCCAGGAGGCCATCGCCAACGCGCGCAAGCATGCCGGCGCCGAGAACCTCTGGGTGTCATGCCGCATCGACCCACCAAACGCCGTCCTGCGCGTGGCGGATGACGGCGGCGGGCTAGGCCCGGGGAGGCACGACAGCTACGGATTCGACATCATGGCCGAGCGCGCGTCGCGCATCGGGGGGAAGCTCACGATCGGCCCCCGTGACGGAGGCGGCACAGTGGTGGAGCTGACCACCGTGCCTGACAGTGAAAGGCGTCCGCATGACGATCCGCGTGCTGCTGGTCGATGACCACGAGCTGATCCGGCAAGGGCTGCGGCGCGCCCTCGAGCGCGAGGCGGACTTCGAGGTCGCGGCCGAAGCCGGCAGCGTGGCCGAGGCCATGAGCCGAATCGCAGACTCCTCCCCGGACGTCGTCATCTTCGACGTCCGCCTGCCGGACGGCAGCGGCATCGACGCGGTACGGCAGGCGCGCACCGCTCACCCGGACCTCGGGCTCGTCGTGCTCACGATGTATGCCGGCGACGAGCACTTGTTCGCTGCCCTCGATGCCGGCGCCTCCGCCTTCGTCCCGAAAGACGCCCCGGCGGACGAGGTCCTGGCAGCTGCCCGACAGGCGGCCCGCTCGCCGCGTTCCTTCACCGCTCCGGACCTGGGCGAGGCGATGAAGCGGCGCATGAGCCCGTCCGGTCCCCAGCTGTCGCCGCGCGAGAAGGAGGTCCTTGACCTGCTCGCCGAAGGTTTCGGGGTGGCACAGATCTCCCGCCGGCTGTTCATCAGCGAGTCCACGACCAAGACCCATATCTCGAAGCTCTACGAGAAGCTCGGCGCCGGGAACCGGGCTCAAGCCATCATGGCGGCCCTGCGGATGGGGCTGATTCAGCCCCCCGAGGTGGAGCACTAGCCGCGTTACCGCCCGTTCAGCCGTTTGGGGTCGTCCGAACAGCCGGGATTGACCGAACCACCGTCCGATGGTGCTCAGGGCCGGGCACCCTCAGCATTGTTGTCACCGGGGTCCGACATGGGGGGCCCGGTGGAGTTCCGAATCATCGGGCCACGGAGGAGAATCACATGATCGACTACACGCGCGCACTGCTCACCACGATGCGGCGGGACGAGGGCGCCTCGGCCGTCGAGTACGGCCTGCTGGTCGCCGCCATCGCCGCGGTGATTGTCGCGATCGTCTTCGCGATCGGCGGCAACGTCAACGACGCGTTCACCACCACGAACGACTGCATCGAGAGCGGGGCGCGGCTGCTGACCGACTGAACTCAGGTACATCGCGGGTGGCGGACGGTCGAGATCGTCCGCCACCCGCGCCATTTCTTGACTGAGTGGGGACGGGCACATGGAGTCACGCGACGCAGACCGACCAGGACGACAGACGGATGAGGGCGCTTCGGCTGTCGAGTACGGGCTGATCTTGGTCGCCATCGCAGCTGCAGTCACTCTGATCGTGTGTCACCCTTGGCGTCTCGGTGCAACGGTCTGTTCTCAGACACCTGCGACGAGATCTCCGCCGAGATCTCGGGCACCCCCTGCGCCTGACTAACCGTCCAGCAGACCCGCCAACCGCCGCGACTGCTGCTCCCAGGACCACTGATGCGCCACCCAGTCGCGACCACGAGCACCCATCGCGTCGGTCCCCTTCGGTGAGGCCAGTGCGCCACTGACCGTTCCCGCCACCGCCTCGGTATCGCCTCCCGGGACGACGTAGCCCGTCTCCCCGCCCAGCACCGCATCGGGCGCCCCTCCGGAGTCTCCGGCCACGACGGGCAGACCAGTCGCCGATGCCTCCAAGTAGACGATTCCCAGCCCCTCCACATCCAGGCCGCCGCGGCGGGTACGACAGGGCATCGCAAACACGTCGCCGGCGGCATAGTGCGCCGGCAGCTCCTCGAACGGCACCGAACCGGTGAAGACCACGTGCTCCGACACGGCGACCTTCCTGGCCAGGCGCTCCAGATGCGAGCGGTAAGGACCTCCCCCCACCAACAGCAGCGCGGCCCGGGGCAGCCTCCGCCGGATCTGCGGCAGTGCCTCGATCAGCGTGTCCTGACCCTTCCGAGGCATCAGGCGGGACACACACACCACGACCGGGCGGTCCGCCAGCCCGTGGCGATCGCGAACCAGACGTCTGCCCTCAGGGTCAGGCCGAAACACCTCGGCGTCGACACCAGGCGTCAGGCGGACCATGCGACCTGCAGCCTCATCGGACAGTGCCGATGCGATGCGTCCCCGGGTGTACTCCCCCAGATAGGTCACGGTGTCGACACCGTCACCTATCCGCCGCAGCACCTGACGCGCGCCCGGAAGCTGCGCCCAGCCTGCTTCGTGGCCATGCGTCAGTGCGACGAGGCGTGTGGCACCGGCCTCCCGCAGAGCGGGGCCGAGCAGCCCGAGCGGCGCGGCCGCACCGAACAGCACCGCGTCGCATCCTCTGGTCCGGAGAATCTGCTCCGCCCGTCGCCGGACCCGCGGCGTCGGCAGCAGGACCTTGGTGTCCTCGCGCACAACATCGAAAGGCTGGGCTCGGTCGAACGCCTCCCAGCCTTTCCACAGCGACGTGTAGACGACCACGTCCTCCGGCGGCATGCGTCGGACCAGCTCGTGGACGAACGTCTGGATCCCACCCGGCCGCGGCGGGAAGTCGTTGGTGACGACGAGCACCCGCGTCACGGCGCATCCCCGGCCAGGGGTGGGGGTTCGGCAACGTCGTTGGCCAGCGCCCAGGAGCGGGCGGCCGCCAACCGCTGCGGAGCACTCGGGTGAGAGCCGAACCACCAGAACAGCACCGGGTTCGGGGTGACGTCAGCCTGGGACGTCAGCGCAAAGCGTCGCTGCATCTGCGCGAACGTGAGCGGGTCGCGCGTCAGGTTCAGCGCATGCTGGTCCGCACGTGCCTCGATCCGGCGGCTGGCCCACGACTGCACCGGCGCGGTCAGCAGCGAGGTGACGGTGATCAGCGCCACGACCAGGGCTACCACTCGGCCGTCCCCCATTCCGGAGACGGCCGCCCGGTGGAGAAGCGGTTGCCACCCCAGCGCCAGGAACAGCGCGACGACTGCGACGGCGGCCCCCAACGCCCCGACCAAGGTGCCCTTCAGCACGTCATTCTCGGCGGCATGCCCTAGCTCATGGGCGACCACGAGCCGCACCTCCGCCGCCGGCGCCTGGTCGATGAGCGTGTCGTACACCACGATCCGGCGGCTCGCGCCGAATCCGGACACGTAGGCGTTGAGCGTGCTGGTACGGCGGCTGGCGTCGGCGACCAGGACGTCCTCGACCGGGACGCCGTCCTGCTCAGCCAGCTGGAGCAAGGAGGTACGAAGCGGGCCGTCCGGCATCGACTCGAACCGGTTGAACACCGGCTCGAACACCAGGGGGTAGAGGAAGGAGACCACGACTACCAGAACCGCGGCTCCGGCCGCCGCGGGTACCCACCACCACTGTGGCAGTGCCCGGGCGAGCGCCACCAGGACCAGCAGCACGACCAGCAGCATCCCGGTGTTGATCCCGAACCCCTTGAGCACGTCGACTGCCCAGGATCCCCACGACCGCGTCGACAAGCCCGCGTCGCGGCGGATCGTCTCGACCCACGCCGCGAACGGCAGCGTCGCGATCCGGACCACGGTCAGCACGACCAGACCGCCGAGAAGCACCTGCCACGCCCAGCCGCCGCCGAGCGGTCGAGCCACGGCTTCCGCAATGCGCGCGCCGAGAGGTGTGAGCCCGAGCGCCAAGGCGACCGCAACGCTTACGGCCAGGGAGATCAGCGACGGAACCCGCGTCCGGCTCGACAGGTCGTCCCCGGTGGCGATCTGCGCGGAGGTGAAGTCCACCGAGGCATCCGCCGCAACCTGACGCCCCGCATCCGCCGTTGTCTCGTCCGACCCCGGCGCGAACGCGAGCAGGGCCAGGACCAGCGCCACCAGGAGGACCGCCAGCGTGGCCGTGGCAACCATGCGCGTGCTCACGCCAGGCTCCGCAGCCACGCCTGCCACTGGGCGGTGAACTCACCTGGCGACACACCCAGGACCTGTCGGACTGCCGTGGCCTGCCGCCCGGACTCACTCTGCGGAAGGTCGCGAACGGCGTCGTACAACGCGAACAGGGCCGGCCTTCCATACCGGTCCACGATCATGCGGCACGCGGCCCACGACACCTCGTACGCCTGTCGGCGGTCCCCGGATCCACCACTGAGCTCGAAGTCCTTCTCGGTCGGCAACCGCCGCGGAACCTCACCGCTGCGCACGTCGGCCAGAACCGACGACGCCACGACTTCGTCCGGAACCCCCGACCCCAGATAGCCGATGTACTCGGCGGTGCCCTCAGCCAGCCAGGCGGGGACTCCCCTGGTGGATGCTGCGTACTGCGCGGCGTGGGTGATCTCGTGGCGGATGAGGATCTGGCGCGCCAGCGGGACCAGCCCCGGGAAGACCTGCGGGTTGAGCTGCACCCGCACCGCGGCCGGGCCGCTGGTGTCCCGGCTGGAGGTGATGGCGGCCACTCCCCCGCTGCCCGGCACGCCGACCAGCGTCTCAAGGTCGGCTCCCGACGACGGAAGGACGACCACCACCCGCCTCGACCAGTCACCTGGCCACACGGCCTGGACCGCTCGGACCGCGACATCAACCTCCCCCGCGAGCACGCCCGCCGACATCACTGCCGGGTCGCTCAGGACCAGGCTCCGGGCCCCACGGGCCACGGCCACGGCGTCGAGGTCCCAGATCTCCGGGTGACGGGGCGCGACATCCACCAGGCGCCACCTTCCCTTGACCAGCCGGAAGGACGCGTCCGCGGTGTCCCGCGCCACCGCCGGGTCGAAGGGCAGCCGGAGCGAGACCTTCACCGGGACGACGACGGCACCGCTGCTCAGCATGTCTGGCGACAGCCGGAGCGACTCCGACAGGTCGAGGCGGTAGGCGCGGAACGGCACCGGGTCCAGCCGGGCGAAGTCGGTTCGTTGGTCGGCGCGCGCTTCGGGCGCGACGCCGGCGAGGAAAGGGCCCGGACTCGAGGCACGGACTCCGCGGGTCCGCTCGCGCAGCAGCTGCTGGAGCTGGACCTTCGTGAGCTCGGCGGCGAACCGGTGCGACACGTCAGCGCTCGCCTGGCTGAACCACCCGGTCGACGAAGCGTCCGGTTGGGTGGCGCGCGCAGACGACCAGACGAGCCCAGCGGTGACGACCAGCGCCAGCGAGGCGGCGACCCACCCCAACGTGAGCAGAACCGTCCTGGATGGTCGGGACTGGTCGCTCACTGGTCGATCGTAGGTGCCCCAGACGGCCCGATCGGACCGCCCGCGCCGAGCTCGGGGATCAGACCCGACCGCCGCCCATGAACACCGACATCCAGTAGCTGCTGAACAGCTGGTCGGCGACCACGCCGTCGCCGGGGTTGGCGGCGTGGACGAAGGTCCCGCCTCCCACGTAGATGCCGACGTGGTGAATGTCGCTGTAGAAGAAGACCAGGTCGCCCGGCTGCAGACTGGACGAGGAGACCCGAGCGGTGGCCGAGTACTGCGCGCTCGCGGAGTGCGGCAGATAGACGCCGGCCTGGGCCCACGCGGACATCGTCAGCCCGGAGCAGTCGAACGAGTACGGCCCTGCGGCACCGAACACGTACGGCTTGCCGACCTGGGCCAGCGCATAGCTGACCGCCGACCCGCCCCGGCCGCTGGACGAACCGCTGGTCGTGGGGATGCTGCGCACCGCATCCCGCGACGCCTGGGCTGAGGCGGCCGCGCGCTGGTCCTGCAGCGCGGCCAGGCGGGCTCGCTCTTCGGCCTTGAGGCTGGACAACAGCTTCTTGGCCTCGGCCAGCCGCGCGTTCGCCTCCTGGCGACTGTCGGCGAGCTTGGCGAGCTGTTCGGTGAGCCGAGCCAGGTCCTGGTCGACCTCGGCCTGGGTCTGGGCCATGGCGACGCGCGCGACCTCAGCGTCGCGAAGTGCGGCGTCCTGGATGCGGCTCACCTGGTCGAGCGAGCGCGACCGGGCGAGGACGTCCTCGGGGTTGGCCGACAGCATGACCTGGAGCGTGGGGTCGATCCCGCCGCTGGTGTACACCGTGATTGCGTAGTCGGCCATGGCCTGGTCCAGAGCAGCCAGCTCGGCCTTCTGGTCGGACAGCCGCGTCTGGACGCGGGCGAGGTGGTCGCGCGTGGCCTGCACCTCGATGCGGGCCTCGTGGGCCTGCTCGGTGGCTGCCTCGGCCGCCTCGTACAGGTGGTCGACCCGGGCCTGGACCTCGGAGATGCTCAGCTTCGGATCGGCGTGACCGATGCTGGGCAGGAACGCCAGGCTGACGAGAGTGACAGTGAGAACCGCGGCCGCACGGCGCACGGACAAGACTCGGCGGGTCGCCACGTAGGCGGCTCTCCTTCTCCCTCGGCCGCCTACCGGGTGAGCTGACGGGCTCGGGCGGGGAACGCCCTACGGTGCCGCACACGTGGCCGACACCGATTCGCCCCATGGGGATGTGGGTCCCCGGCTCCCGCGCCAGTGCGACGCAGGATTTGGCGGGGGTCTGCGTGACCACTCGGTGAGCAGTCGGACTCCACAGACCCGGACGCACCCTAGTAACGAATGGGACACAACTCAAACTGCCTCCCCCTGGGCAGCTGTCGTGTCGTTGGTCACACGTTGTGACTCCACGGGCACCAGACGTAGCGGAGGCACCAAGCCGGACTCGGCCAGCACCCCGAGGGCCCGCTGCTCGTCGGCGTCCAGGGCCCCCGGCGGGCCGAGCAGAAAGGTCACGACGCAGTCCCCGCACGCGGGGCCACGCACGGTGCAGGTGTCGCAGTCGACGATCACGTCAGGTTCCTTCCCGAGGGTCACGCGGCACGGCTGTGCGCTCACCCCGCACGCTAGGAGGGGGGTCCGACAAGACCGCGGCGAGACGCCGTCCGCCCTCCCGCTGCGGGTCACCCGGTCGGGCGGGCAACCACCTCGACCGCCGTCGACCCGCACCACCGGCAGGACACCTCGGTCAGCTCCTCAGCGAGCACCTCGGCCTCGTCCACCGCCAGGTCCCCCGCCAGGTCGAAGTGCCAGAACTCGTGCACTCGGCTGGCACGCACCACGTCGAAGCGGGTGAGGTTGCCACACTGCGCGCACCGCCACCGGCTGCCGGCGCTCGGCCTGGCCACGGCTGGGTGCCCGCCCGCCCGGGCGGGGACGTCCGCAGCCGGCACGCTGTCCGCAGGGCGGCCGTCGGCCGAGGGGTCGGTCACTTCACCGAGGATATCGACGCCGGAGCCACGAGCGGCGCGCCTCGACCCGCCTGTCAGAGGTCGTGCCTACCGTCCCCGGTATGAGTCCGTCCGCTGCACCCGCCCCCGCCCGGAGCGGGCTGGGCGTCCAGGCCTCGTTCGACGACCTCGGAACCCCGCTGGTTGACGTCACGTTCGTCGTCGTCGACCTCGAGACCACCGGGGGCTCCCCAGTGTCGTCAGCCATCACCGAGATCGGCGCGGTCAAGGTCCGCGGGGGCGAGGTCCTCGGCGAGTTCCAGACCCTGGTGCACCCGGGCGAGCCCATCCCGGCGTTCATTGCCGTCCTCACCGGGATCACCGACTCGATGGTTGCCGGGGCGCCCCAGATCGAGACCGTCCTGCCGAGCTTCCTGGCGTTCGCCCGCGGGAGCGTCCTGGTCGCACACAACGCCCCGTTCGACGTCGGGTTCCTCCGAAGCGCGACCGAGTCGATGGGCCTGGAATGGCCGCGGTTCGACGTCGTGGACACCGCGCGCGTCGCGCGCCGGACGCTCACCCGCGACGAAGCCCCCAACTGCAAGCTCGCCACCTTGGCCCGGCTCTTCCGAGCGTCGGTCACCCCCACACACCGCGCCCTGGACGATGCGCGCGCCACCGTCGACGTCCTGCACGGGCTGCTCGAGCGTCTCGGCTGCTTCGGCGTGACCACGTTGGAGGACGTCGGAACGTTCTCGACGCGGGTGTCCCCCGCCCAGCAGCGCAAGCGGCATCTGGCCGACGACATCCCACGCGGGCCGGGTGTCTACCTCTTCCGTGACGCGCAGGACCACGTGCTGTACGTCGGGAAGTCCGTCGACCTGCGAGCTCGGGTCAAGCAGTACTTCACCGCGTCCGAGTCGCGCACCCGGATGGCGGAGATGGTCGCGCTGGCGGAGTCAGTCGTCCCGATCCGATGCGCCACCGCCCTGGAGGCGGAGGTGCGCGAGCTGCGACTCATCGGGGAGCACAGCCCCCGCTACAACCGCCGCTCCCGGTTCCCGGAGAAGGCGCGGTACCTCAAGCTCACGGTGGAGGCGTTCCCCCGGTTGTCGGTGGTGCGTCAGGTCCGCGAGGACGGCGCCACCTACCTCGGGCCTCTGGGGGGCGGCCGCGTCGCCGACGACGTGATGGCGGCGCTGCACGAGGCCTTTCCGCTGCGTCGGTGCACCCAGCGGCTGTCGGCGCGTGGCGGCGGCTCTCCATGTGTCCTCGCCGAGATGGGACGCTGCGGCTCGCCCTGCGACGGCGGGGAGACCCCCGAGGAGTACCGGCGCCACGCCGAGGCCGTCGCGGCGGCCATGCTCACCGACGCCGAGCCGGTCGCTGCCGCAACCTTGCGGCGCATCGATCCGCTGGTGCGCCAGCAGCGCTACGAGGACGCCGCCGTCCACCGTGACCGGTTGACCGCGTTCCTGCGGGTCTCCGCCCGTGCGCAGCGGATGCGGTCCCTCGCCGCGTGTCCCGAGCTCGTGGCCGCCCGGCCGGCCACCGACGGGTCATGGGAGATGCACGTGGTGCGTCACGGTCGGTTGGCGGCAGCCGGCGTCGCTGCCCGCGGCGTCGCGATCGCGCCGTTCGTCGACGGCCTGACAGCCGCCGCAGAGTCCGTCGCGCCGAAGCCAGCCGGGCTGCCGGCGGCGTCGGCAGAGGAGGCCGAGTGCATCCTGCGGTGGCTCGACTCCGGCGGGGTCCGGCTGGCGCGACTGGAGGGCGTCTGGGCCAGTCCCGTCAAGTCCGCTGCCGGACTACAGTCGGCGACAGGTGCACCCGACATCCGCCGGGTGACGACGCAAGGTGGAGGACGGCCGTGATCACCGCCATCGTGTTCGTACAGAGCGACGTCGACCAGATCCAGGAAGTCGCGGAGGCTATCGCCGCCATCCCGGAGGTGAGCGAGGTCTACTCGGTCACCGGTGGCGTGGACCTCATCGCGATGGTCCGGGTGCGAGCGCACGAGGATCTCGCCGAGGTCATCACCGGCCGGCTCACCAAGGTTCCGGGCATCGTGCACACCGAGACCCACATTGCCTTCCGCGCCTACAGCCGACACGACCTCGAAGCCGCCTTCTCCCTCGGCCTCTAGTCCGGCTCGATCCGTCCGACCCGCTCCTCGCGGCTCTTCCTCTGCAACACCACCACGCGCCCTGGCCGGGTCACAACATGTCAGTCGGCGGAGCGGGACTGGGTCGCCGCGACCCAGCGGTCCAGCGTGCCCGCGGCAGCGCCGGAGTCCACGGACTCCGCAGCCCGCGCCATGCCTCGCGCGAGCCGAGCCGTCAAGGGGTCGGACTCCAGCGAGCCGGTGCCGGCCAGCGCGCCGGGAACGGCTTCGAGCGCGGCCAGGCCGGCCGCCGCGTTGAGCAGCACGGCATCGCGGATCGGACCTCGTTCCTCCCCCGACAGCACCGCTCGTACGACGGCGGCGTTGAAGGCGCGGTCAGCGCCCCGGAGCGCCGACAGCGGCGCCAACCCGATACCGAGCTCCTCCGGTGCGAGCGACGTCCGCACGACCTGACCACCCCCCACCACCCATACCGACGACGTCGTCGACACGGTCAGCTCGTCCAGCCCGTCGTCACCACGGAACACCAGCGCTGACACACCACGCTGCGAGAACACCTCCGCCATGACCCCAGCCATGCGCTCGTCGGCGCACCCGACCGCCTGCGCGGCGGGCTGTGCGGGGTTCGTCAGCGGCCCCAGGAAGTTGAACGCCGTCGGCACCCCGATCTCCTTTCGCGGAGCCGCTGCATGACGCATGGCGGGGTGGAACACCTGGGCGAAGCAGAACGTGATCCCCACCTCGGTGGCCAGCTCGGCCACCTGGTCCGGGGTCATCGCCAGGCGCACGCCGAGCTCCTCCAGGACGTCTGCCGAGCCGCACGAAGACGTGGCTGCCCGGTTGCCGTGCTTGACCACGCGGGCTCCCGCGCCGGCGGCCACCAGGGCCGCCATCGTCGAGATGTTGACCGAGTGCGAGTGGTCCCCACCCGTGCCGACGATGTCGACGACGGGGCCCGGAACGTCGATCCTTCGGGCGTGGTCGAGCATTGCCGCCACCAGACCGGCCATCTCGTCGGCCGTCTCTCCCTTGGCCCGCAAGGCCACCGCGAAGGCCGCCACCTGCGCGGGCGTGGCGTCCCCCGCCATGACCTGCCCCATGGCCCAGGCGGCCTGCTCACGGTCCAGCGGCTGGCCACCGAGCAGGCTGGTCAGCACCGTCGGCCAGCTGTGGTCCATGGGCCGGCTCAGGCGTGCGGAACGACTGCGGTCGACGCCGGCGCCACTCGGGCCCGCAGCAGCTCCGCTGCCTGGCTCGCCGTGGCGACGGGGTCCAGGGGCTGGTGGACGACGGCGTCGGCCCGCGCCCAGCTCGCCAGCCAGGAGTCCTGGGGCCGGCCGAGCAGCACCAGAATCGGCGGCGCTGCGAAGACTTCCTGCTTGATGGTGCGGCAGACGCCGATCCCACCCGCCGGGACAGCCTCACCGTCGAGGATCGCCAGATCGACGTCTCCCTTGGCCAGCCGGTCCAGAACCGCCCACTCGGTGGCGCACTCCACGTACTCCACCGACGGCAGGTCGGCCGCCGGTCGGGGCCCCAGGGCGAGTCGGACCTGGTCGCGGGTGTTCGAGTCGTCGCTGAAGACCAAGACGGTGAGCGTCTCGCCGGCCATTCGACACCTTCCGCGGGCGGGAGCAGCGCCAGCTGCGTGTGTCCGCGATGGTACCGAGCAGCGCCGGGGCCGTCGTCCCCGGCCAGGAGTGGTCTCTGGCGACAACGTCCGGCACACGTCGGCTCGGACTTCGCCACGCGGACTCGGGGGTCCGCCGCCCACAGCGGCCCTGGGACCGGCATAATGCGCGCCGTGGCGACTGCAACCGCGGCGGAGACCGCCTCCTACCAGGCCCCCAGCCGGCCGAACCTTGTCAGCATCGGGACGATCGTCTGGCTGGCCTCCGAGCTGATGTTCTTCGCGGCCCTGTTCGCGATGTACTTCACGGTTCGGCAGGTCACGCTTCCCGAGCCCTGGCCGCCGGAGTCCGTGCACCTGAATGTCGTGTTCGCCACGGCCAACACGACCGTCCTGGTGCTGTCGTCGCTGACGTGCCAGCTCGGGGTCTTCGCGGCCGAGCGAGGAGACGTCAAACGCCTCCGGTTCTGGTTCATGATCACCTACATCATGGGCTCGGTGTTCGTCGCCGGACAGGTCTTCGAGTACACCGAGCTTGCTCACGAGGGTCTGACGCTGTCGAGCGACCCGTACGGGTCGGTCTTCTACCTCACGACCGGCTTCCACGCCCTGCACGTCACCGGTGGCCTGGTGGCCTTCCTGTTCGTGCTGATGACCACCTACGTCGCCCGACGTTTCGACCACGACCAAGCCACGCGCGCGATCGTCGTCTCCTACTACTGGCACTTTGTCGACGTCGTGTGGATCGCACTGTTCGCCACGATCTACCTCATCAAGTAGCCACCGGGACAGGGAACGCAACGTGACTGCACTCCTCGCACGGCGCCGCAGCAAGTTCGCCACGGCGGCCGTCCTCCTCGTCGCACTGCTGGCGATGGGAGGTGCCTACTCGATCGCATCGTCGGCCAGCCGCGCGCAGGCTGCGCCCCGTGCCGACACGAGCACCCAGGTGGAGCAGGGCAAGAAGCTCTTCCTGGAGGGCTGCTCGACCTGCCACGGCGCCGGTGGCGAGGGCAACTTCCAGCCCGACGGGACCGTGGCCGGCCCCAGCCTGATTGGCGTGGGCGCCGCCGCCGTCGACTTCCAGGTCTCGACCGGACGCATGCCGCTGGCCAACCCCGGCGCGCAGGCCCCCCAGAAGACCCCGGTCTACACCCCCGACGAGGTGGCCGCGCTCGCGGCGTACATCGTCTCACTGAGCCCGGCCGACCCGGGTCCGGCCATCCCCACCTCAGACATGTACGACTACTCGAACCTCACGCCCGAGGAGCTGGCGCTCGGCGGGCAGCTCTACCGGGCCAACTGCTCGTCGTGCCACAACTTCGCCGGTGAGGGCGGCGCGCTGTCCGCCGGCAAGTACGCCCCGAGTCTCATGGGCGTCGAGCCGCGCATCATCTACGAGGCCATGCTCACCGGACCGCAGAGCATGCCGGTCTTCCCGGACACCACAATGCGTGTCCAGGACAAGCAGGCCATCATCGGTTACATCAAGAGCCTGGAGACGCAGCCCAACCCCGGCGGCATCGACCTCGGCCGACTCGGTCCGGTGACCGAGGGCCTGCTGCTGTGGACACTCGGGCTGGGTCTGATGATCGCTGTCGCCGTCTGGATCGGAGTCAAGGCCAAGTGAGTATCGAGCACTCGTCTCACAGCGAGGACCTCCCTCCCCACGTGCCGCGGCGAGCCGACACCGACCCTCGTGCCGCCAAGCGAGCGGAGCGCCAGGTCGGGCTGCTGTTCATCGCATCCTCCCTCGCCACCGTGGGCTTCATCGTCGCCTTTGTGTTCATCTCGACCGAGGACCTGCTGGACCTCCCGTTCTTCGGCAACGTCAGCGCATCGAACTTCGCCCTGGGCCTGTTCATGGGCGTCGCGCTGTTCGCCATCGGTGCGGGGGCGATCCACTGGGCGAAGAAGCTCATGTCCGATGTCGAGGTCATCAACGAACGTCACCCGGAGGGCTCCGACGACGAGTCGCGGGCGGCCGCCCTGGCGGAGTACGAGCGCGGCCGGGACGAGAGCGGCTTCACCCGCCGGCCGTTCATCCGCAACAGCCTCCTGCTCTCCCTGGCCCTGGCGGGCATCCCCGCCGTGGTTCTCCTGCGCGACCTCGGACCGCTGCCGGGCACCGTTCTGCGCCACACGATGTGGACCGAGGACATGCGGATCCTCACTGCGGAGACGCTTCAGCCGATCCGGCCAGGGGACCTGGAGATCGGAACCCTCGTCAGCGGAGTCCCCGAGGGAATCGATCTCGTCCTGGAGGAGGAGGGCAACCTCAACGAGCTGGCCAAGTCTCCGGTGATCCTGGTCCGTATGGACCCGACCGACATCAAGGCCGAGCAGGGCCCCGCGGACGACCCGTGGGGCTATCAGGGCATCCTCTGCTTCTCCAAGATCTGCACCCACGTGGGCTGCCCCATCAGCCTCTACGAGCAGCAGACCCACCACCTGCTGTGCCCCTGCCACCAGTCCACGTTCGACCTCACCGACGCGGCCAACGTGATCTTCGGTCCGGCCGCCCGCGCGCTGCCTCAACTCGCGATATCCGTGGATACCGACGGATACTTGGTGGCACGTGGCGACTTCACCCAGCCAGTCGGACCGAGCTTCTGGGAGCGCGGATGACAACCAGCCAGATCGAGCAGGTCGGGGGTAAGGGCTACAAGTGGGTCGACGACCGCGTGCCCGCGTCCACGTTCCTCAAGAGGAACCTCGGCAAGGTCTTCCCCGACCACTGGTCGTTCATGCTCGGCGAGATCGCCCTCTACAGCTTCATCATCCTGCTGCTGTCGGGCACCTTCCTGTCGTTGTGGTTCAAGCCGTCGATGATCGAGGTGGTCTACGACGGCAGCTACATCCCGCTCAACGGCGTCAAGATGTCCGAGGCGTACGCCTCAACGCTGGACATCAGCTTCGACATCCGCGGCGGCCTGCTGATGCGCCAGATCCACCACTGGGGCGCCCTGTTCTTCGTCGCCGCCATCTCCGTCCACCTGCTGCGGGTGTTCTTCACCGGTGCCTTCCGCAAGCCCCGGGAGATCAACTGGGTGATCGGCGTCGGCCTGCTGACGCTGGCCCTGCTCGAGGGCTTTGCCGGCTACTCCCTGCCCGACGACCTCCTGTCCGGGACCGGCCTGCGAATCGCCGAGGGGATCACGCTCGCGATTCCTCTCGTCGGCACCTACCTGTCGTTCTTCATCTTCGGTGGCCAGTTCCCGGGCAGCGACTTCATCCCCCGGCTCTACACGGTGCACGTGCTCCTCGTACCGGGGGTCATCCTGGCGCTGATCACCGTGCACCTGATGCTGGTCTGGTACCAGAAGCACACCCAGTTCCCTGGCCCGGGACGCACCGAGAAGAACGTCGTGGGCTACCCCCTCTTCCCGGTGTACACGGCCAAGGCCGGCGGCTTCTTCTTCGTGGTCTTCGGGCTCACCGCCGCGATCAGCGCGGTGTTCCAGATCAACCCGATCTGGGTCTACGGGCCCTATGTCCCCGACCAGCTGACAGCTGGCTCGCAGCCGGACTGGTACATCGGCTGGCTCGAGGGTGCCCTGCGGATGATGCCCAACATAGAGATCAACTTCTTCAGCTCGTACACGTTGAGCGTCAATGTTCTGGTGCCGGCAGCCATCCTCCCCGGGCTGATATTCACGGTCATGGCGCTGTACCCCTGGATCGAACAGTGGGCCACCGGTGACAAGAAGGTGCACCACCTGCTGGACCGCCCCCGCAACGCGCCGACGCGCACCGCTCTGGGGGCGATGGCGCTCAGCTTCTACGTCATGCTCTGGATCGAGGGCGGCAACGACCTGATCGCGAGCACGTTCAGCATGAACGTGTACACGATCACGTGGTTCTTCCGCATCGCGATCTTCGTGGTCCCACCACTGGTCTTCGTCGCCACGAGGCGCATCTGCCTGGCACTGCAGCGCCGCGACCGCGACAAGCTGCTCCACGGGTACGAGACTGGGATCGTCAAGCGGCTGCCCAGTGGCGAGTACTACGAGCAGCACGCCCCCATCTCCGACAGCGAGCGGGCGGTCATCCTCGACCGCAACCGCATGCCGGAGGCGCTCCCGATGCCGGAGAAGACCGATGCCAACGGGGTCAAGCAGCCCGGCTACTGGCACAAGTCGCTCCAGGCTCGGCTGTCCCGCTTCTTCTACGGCGAGCAGCTTCCCCGCCCCACGCCGGAGGAGATCGAGGCGGCCGGTCATCACGAGACCGAGCTGACCGACGAGCGCGACCACGAGATCAGCGACTCCCGGGCGGAGGCGCTCGCCCCCCGCGAGTAGTCCCACCCCCGCGGGG
Organism: uncultured Actinomycetota bacterium; assembly: GCA_963848085.1. Classification (GTDB taxonomy): domain Bacteria; phylum Actinomycetota; class Actinomycetes; order JAHEKZ01; family JAHEKZ01; genus CAWKCE01. The sequence continues at coordinate 285,234 of CAWKCE010000004.1, read as the reverse complement.
TGTGCACTCGACGGGTCAGGGTGTCCGCGGGGTGTGCACTCGACGGGTCAGGGTGTCCGCGGGGTGTGCACTCGACGGTCAGAGGGTGCGGCGGTAGCGGACCTCGAGAGCGTCGTCCACCTCGCAGCGGGCGGCCTGCGCGCCGTCGGCGGACCAGCCCACAGCCTCGTAGAAGCTCCGGCCGAGCTGGTTGGCCTCCAGCACCCACAATGCGGCCTCGGCGTGCCCCAGGACCCGCAGACGGGCTTCTGCGGCCGCCACGAGCGCCCGGCCGGCACCACCGCCCCACCGGGAGGGGTCCACGTACAAGGCGTACACCTCGCCCGCGCCCGGGATCTCGTCGTCCCACCGGTAGGGCCCGATGATCGCGTACCCGACCGCCAGACCGGCCTCGGTCGCCACCAGGAAGCCTTCTCCCGGGCGATCCCCGCGGACCAGCTGAGCGATGCCGCGGCCGAAGCCAGCAGCCACCTCGTCGGCGTCCATCCGGTCCAGCGCGGCGTCACTCACCAGCCCCCGGTAGGCGGTCCGCCAGCCGGTCACCTTGATGTGGCCCAGCCGGTCAGCGTCCGACTCGACGGCATCACGAACGACGACAGTCACAACCCCATCTCACCGCAGGGCGCTGCCGGCCCGCCAGTCCTGCCAGGAGACGTTCCAGTCGGTGTACCCGTTCCAGGCCTCGAGGGAGCGGACCCCGTTGACGTACTGGACGACGTCGCCCGGCTTGGACAGGTTGTAGAACCAGCTGGCGTCGACGTCGCTCATACCCGTGCAGCCATGGCTGACGTTTTCCTCCCCTTGTGAGGACACCGACCAGGGGGCGGCGTGCAGGTACTCGCCACTCCACGTGACACGCATCGCGTACTCGACGTCGAGTCGGTAGTACTCGGGGTCCTGCCTGTCCACGTCGATGGTCGCCGCATCCATGACGACCTCGCGGTCCTTGGAGATGATGACCTTGATCCCGTTACGGGTGTCCCAGCCGGGCTTGCCGGTCGTCACCGGCACCTTCCGGATCACTTCCCCGTTGCTTCGGACGGTCATGGTGTGGGCGGCGATGTCGACCGTGCTGACGATCGCATCCCCCACCGTGAACGAGACGCGGTCGTCGTCGTCGCCCCAGGTTCCCTTGCCGAGGTGCACGCCGTCCAAGGAGCTGGTGACGGTGACGTCGGTCCCGGCTCGCCAGAACTCGCGCGGGCGCCAGCGCACCTGCTGGTCGCTGACCCAGTACCAGCCGCCGCTCACCGCAGGCTTGGTCTGGACGCTGAGCAGGCGCTCGACCACTGCGCGGCGCGGGACCGGGGAGTCGAACGTCACGACGATGGGCATGCCCACGCCGACGACCTGGCCGTCGCCCGGCAGCACCGTGGAGTGCACCAGGTGCCGGGGACGCTCGGTCCGGAAGGATGACTCCACGGTGGTGGTCCGGCCCTCCGCGTCGACGGCGTCGGCGCGCACTCGGTACTTCGTGTCGAAGCGGAGCAAGTCGGTCGACGAGGTCCACATCGTCTTGTCGGCGATGGCGCGCCCGCGCACCTGACGACCCTTCTGGTCGACCACGCGGACGCTTGTCAGGGTGCCGTCGGTGACCGACACGACAACCGGACGATCCGGGTGCCAGGATCGGGCTCCGTCCGGCCGGACGACGACGTTCGCCTGCGCCACACCGGGACCGGCAGACCCACCCTCGGTCTGGGCGCCGGCCACGCTGCACGCCGCAAGCACAGTGGCGGCGGCCGCGATCACCGCCAGCTCGGTCGGGCGGCGCCAACGCCGCATGTCGAACCCCCGGTTGCACTGAACGGGCAGAGGCAGTCGCTCCGCCTCGCCTCTCCTGTCGGCAGGATGTCAAGAGATCTGGACTCCTGCAACGTCAGTTTCTGACGAACTCTCCGCGGTAGTACTCGAAAAGGAGCCCGGCGGTGGCGAAGACCAGCAGCGCCGCCCCGAGGAGGATCATCCACCAGGCCACGAAAGCCAGCCCGAGCGCGATCATCGCTGCCCCGACACCCAGTGGCAGCGGCCACCAGCTGTGCGGGCTGAAGAACCCGTACTGGCCGGCGGCGTCGGCCAGCTCGCCCTCCTGGTCGTCCTCGGGCAGCGGCTCGACTCGCTTGGCCGTGAACAGCAGGTAGAAGGCAATCAGGAAGCCGAGGCCGCCGGTGAAGATCAGGAACGCCGCGCCGGCCGGCTCGTCAGCCAGCACCCAGTAGACGACACCCACCAGCCCGAAGAAGATGGCGATGCCGGCGAACAAGCGGCCGGAGTCACGCATCGGTCAGCCCTCCTTGTCCGACGTCGCGTCCGAGGCGATGGTCTGCCCGAGCTCCGCGGTCGGATCGGCCAACAGGTTCCCACCCGCCTGCTCGAGGCCCGAGATCTCCGGATGGTGCAGGTCGAACGCGGGCGAGTCCGAGCGGATCCGCGGGATGGACGTGAAGTTGTGGCGCGGTGGCGGGCAGGACGTCGCCCACTCCAAGGAACGGCCCCAGCCCCACGGGTCGTCCACGCCTACGCGCACTCCACGCTTCGCGGTGATCCACACGTTGTAGAGGTAGACAACGGTCGACACCGCCAGCAGCACTGCTCCCACCGTGGAGACTTGGTTCATGAAGGTGAAGCCGTCGTCAGCGAAGTAGTCCCCGTAGCGACGAGGCATCCCCTTGACACCGAGCCAGTGCTGGATGAGGAACGTTGTTTGGAAGCCGATGAACAGCAGCCAGAAGTGGATCTGCCCGAGGCGCTCGTCCAGCCGCTTCCCAGTGAGCTTCGGCCACCAGAAGTAGAAGCCGGCGAACATCAAGAACACGACCGTGCCGAACACGGTGTAGTGGAAGTGGGCGACCACGAAGTATGAGTCGGACACGTGGAAGTCCAGTGGGGGCGACGCCAAGATGATGCCGGTCAGGCCGCCGAACAAGAAGGTGACCAGGAAGCCGATGGAGAACAGCATGGGGGTCTCAAACGTCAGGGAGCCGCCCCACATCGTCCCGATCCAGTTGAAGAACTTCACGCCGGTGGGGATCGCAATCAACATCGTCATGAAGGCGAAGAACGGCAGCAGGACCGCGCCGGTGACGAACATGTGGTGCGCCCAGACGGCAACCGACAGCGCAGCAATCGAGATCGTCGCGAAGACCAGGCCCTTGTAGCCGAAGATCGGCTTGCGGCTGAACACCGGGAGGATCTCGCTGATGATGCCGAAGAACGGCAGCGCCAGGATGTAGACCTCCGGATGTCCGAAGAACCAGAACAAGTGCTGCCAGAGGATTGCCCCGCCGACGTCGGGCGCGAAGACCAGGGAGCCGAACTGCCGGTCCACCTCGAGCACGATGAGCGCCGCCGCCAGCGGCGGGAAGGCCATGAGCACGAGCACCGAGGTGAGCAGGATGTTCCAGCTGAACAACGGCATCCGGAACATGGTCATGCCGGGCGCACGCATGCCGACGATCGTGGTGATGAAGTTGACGGCGCCGAGGATGGTCCCGAGCCCACCCAGGGTGAGGCCGACGAGCCACAGGTCGGCACCCACGCCCGGTGACCGGACCGCGTCGTTCAGCGGGGCATAAGCCGTCCAGCCGAAGGCGGCGGCGCCCCCAGGCGTGAGCAGGCTGGCGGTCACGATCAGACCGCCGAACAGGAACAGCCAGTAGGCCAGCATGTTCAGTCGTGGGAAGGCAACGTCCGGCGAGCCGATCTGCAGCGGCATGATCGCGTTCGCGAAGCCGGAGAACAGCGGTGTCGCGAACAGGAACAACATGATCGTGCCGTGCATGGTGAACAGCTGGTTGTACTGCTCCAGCGACACGAACTGCATCCCTGGGTCGGTCAGCTCGGCCCGGATGATCAGCGCCATCACGCCCGCGACGAGGAAGAACCCGAACGACGTGATGAAGTAGAGGTTCCCGATCACCTTGTGGTCGGTGCTGGTCAGCCAGCTGACCACGATCTGGCCCTTGGTCATGGGCCGGGGAGCGGGGGACTCAGGAGCGGCGCCAGTGACAGGCTCGTCCAGGATCGTCACTGCTGGCCTCCCAATCGAGTGTTGCCCTGGTTCTGGGCCTCGTCGCTGGTGCGTCCGGTGTCGAGCTGTCCAGTCTGTCCGAGCGCCGTCAGCTCAGCCATGTGGGCGTCGTACTCAGCGCGCGGGACAACCTTCACGTAGAACAGCATCTGCGAGTGGTACGTCCCGCACATCTCGGCGCACCGCCCGACGAACGTGCCCTCTGTGTCCGGCGTGACCTCGAACCGGTTGGTCCGGCCCGGGACGACGTCCATCTTGAACAGGAACGACGGAACCCAGAAGGAGTGGATGACGTCCGGCGAGGTCAGCTCGAACAGGACCTTCTCGTTCACCGGCAGGTAGAGCGTTGCGAGGTCCGTGGGCGTCCCGGCGTCATACACCTGGTCGTCGACGTAGTTGAAGCCCCAGTTCCACTGGTAACCGACCACGTTGACCGTGAGGTCCTGGTCGTCGGAGACCCGCGTGATCGCCGCCTCGTCACGCCAGGTGAAGAAGGTGAGGACCGCGATCACGATCAGGGGCGTGATCGTGTACAGCACCTCGATGGGGATGTTGTAGCGGGTCTGGGTCGGGATCTCGTCCGCGCGGCGGCGCCGGTACACCACAGCCGCGCCCAGCATCAGAGCCCACGTGAACGCGCCGACGATCCACAGCGCTACCCACGTGCCCTGCCACAGCGACCAAATGGTCCGGCCGCTGTCGGTGACGGGGTCCGGGATGCCGAGCTGGGCGGGGATGTCCTGGGTGGAGCACCCGGTCACCACGACCAGTACGACGCCGACCAAGCCAGCTGCCGCAAGCCGGTGAGGCCGGCGACCGGTGGAGTGCGACGAGATCACGTGACGCCTTTCCCAACAGGCGGCCCGCAGAGGCAACCGGAGGCGCTCCACGGGACCGTGGTCCGAGGACTGACCGGGCCACCGTAGCGCAGCACGCCCGCCTGGGTCAGGCGGAGGGGGCGCTCGGGGCGGGGTGTCGCGGGCCCCTCCCCCGCCACCCCGTTCTGCCACCTCGATCTGCGCTGACTGTGTCCCGCGTGGCCGGCACGAAGGCGGCCGGATGGCTCACGGTGACCTGGGCGCGATCCGGACCTTCACCGTCACGCCATCAGACGTCGGCGCCTCCTGGGTCGGCACGGTCAGGATCTGCAAACGGACGTCGAGACCCGGAGGTCGAAGCTGATGGCGAACCGGCTGCGCCGGATGTCCGTGGGCGCTCAGGGGCAGAGCTCGCCTGGTGGTCCGAACCCCCGGCGACACAGCGAGGTGGCTTCCACGCTCTTCAGCCTGAATCCGCCGGCCGTCGGCTGCCCGAACACGTGAAGTCGCAGTCCGCCGATTGAGTCGTCGGCCAGGCCGAGCACGTCGTAGGTGACTTCGCCGAGAGCGCCCACCGTCGGTGCCACGACCATGATGATCTTTGACGGCACGTCGCGTGATGCCTGCGACTTGGCGACGATCCTCCCCAGTGCGGTCATGTTCGACGCGCTAGGCCGAGAACCCAGCATCGAGATGACTCGCGCAGTGATGTCGTCGGTGGAGCCGAGTCCGAGCAGGAACGCCGCTCCGCCCCACCCGGTCACCCCGTTCGTCTCCACCTCGAACCACAGCGATTGGTTGCTGAGAATCCGGTTGTTCCCGGTTGCCCGAGCCGTGGCGGTGGGCCCGAGCGTGGCGACGGTCGGGCTCGACGCGCCGGGACCCGCGCGCACCTGCAGCTCGTCGTCGAATGCGACGCCGACGACCGCAACGGTGCCCCCGGCCGGTGGGCCGAAATCACTGGGTACGCCCGGAAGCGCGGCCGATGGTGTCGGGGTCGATGCGGCCGGCGTCTCGGTCTGACCGGTCGTCGATGACGATGTCGAACTGGTGCTGGTGGCGGCGTTGCCCACGTCATCTCCGCCGCCTCCGCACGCAGCAACGAGGAGCGCCACAGCGACGACTATGGCTCCGAGCCTTCGACGGGTCACACTGCGAACGTAGCTGGATCACGCCGGACCGGGCAGGGGCCATCGACCCCCTACGCAAGGCGCTCTAGCCGGGGGGTCGCCGGCACCTCCTCAACCGCCGTCCGACGCCGGTGAGGGCCGGCTGGAGAACATCGGTGGCGGGGGCAGTCCCAGGGCGGTCGCCAGCCGGAGCGCGTACTCGGCCCGCGGGACTTCGACGGCACCGAGACGCTCCAGGTGCGGCGTCAGCCACTGCACGTCCAGCAGTCGTGACGCACCGTCGGCCGCCAGGCCCGCCACGAGGTGCGCAAGCGCGACCTTCGACGCGTCCGGAGCCCGATGGAACATCGACTCGCCGGCGAACAGCCCGCCGATGCACACACCGTAGAGACCTCCGACAAGGCGTCCCTCGGGGTCACGGGTCTCCACACTGTGGGACCAGCCCATCTGGTGCAGCTCGGCGTACGCTGCGCGGATCTCGTCGGTGATCCATGCCCCGGGGCGAGCTCGGTGGGCGCACCCGGCCACCACCTCCTCGAACGCGGTGTCCACGGTCACGTCGTAGTGCCTGATCGACCGCCGCAGCGACCGGCTGACCACGAAGCCGTCGAGCGGGAGGATGCCGCGTGGGTCGGGAGACCACCAGCCCAGCTGCTGCGGGACACCCGGAGCCGGCACGACGTGCATGGGGAACAACCCCTGCCGGTAGGCCCACACGACCGTGCCGGGGGCCAGGTCAGCTCCGAGAGACACCAGGTCCTCGCCGGCGTACTCCTCACCCAGCGAACCCACGTGAGGAAGGTGCCACCGCGTGGGTGGCGGATCTACCGGCCAGGAGCCCACCCGTGCGTCAGGTCCCGGGTGCGAGAGAGTCCGGCAGGTCGGCGGCGGCGGCTGCCCCGTAGGCGGCGGCGAACCGGCGCCCGAACTCCTCGCCGGTGAACCGGTACTCCTGGGTCCCGACCGTCTCCAGCACGTAGGTGGCCAGCAGGCATCCGACCTCGGCGCTGCGACGCCAGTCGAGCCCCCAGGCCAGCCCGGTGAGGAAACCGGCCCGGAACCCGTCCCCGATGCCGGTGGGGTCGGCCTTTCGAAGCTCTTCGGGAACACCTACCTCGATGGGGTCGCACCCCTTCTGCTCCACCAGTGCCCCGCGGGCGCCCAGCGTCGTGACGCGCGTCTGGACCCGTGACAGAACCTCGTCGCCGCTCCAGCCCGTCTTCTGCTCGGTGAGGGCGGCCTCGTACTCGTTCGTGAACAGCACGCTGGCACCGTCGACGAGCGACCTGATCTCCTCCCCCGACATGCGGGCCAGCTGCTGGGAGGGGTCGGCGGCGAAGGGGATCTGCCGCTGCCGGCACTCCTGGGTGTGCCGGACCATCGCGTCCGGGTCGTCCGGGCCGATGACGACCAGGTCGAGCCGCCCGATCCGGGCCGCAATCGGGCCCAGCTCGATCGTCCTGGCCTCAGTCATCGCCCCCGGGTAGAAGGACGCGATCTGGTTCTGGTCCTCGTCCGTCGTACAGATGAACCGGGCGGTGTGGTGGACGTCGGAGACATGCACCGACGCGGTGTCCACGCCGTGCCGCTCCAGCCAGGACCGGTAGTCCGCAAAGTCGGCGCCCACCGCTCCGACGAGCACCGGGCGCAGGCCCAGGCACCCCATTCCGAAGGCGATGTTGGCGGCCACCCCGCCCCGACGGATCTCGAGGTGGTTGACCAGGAAGGACAGCGAGACCTTGTCGAGCTTGTCCGCGACCAACGAGTCGGTGAAGCGACCCGGGAAAGTCATCAGGTGGTCCGTGGCGATGGAGCCGGTGACAGCGATGCGCACGATGGAGACCCTAGACCGCTCCGGCGGCCGGAGGTCGGGAACTGCCGAGCGGGATCAGCTGAAGGAGTCTCCGCAGGCGCAGGATCCGGTGGCGTTGGGGTTGTCGATGGTGAAGCCCTGCTTCTCGATGGTGTCGACGAAGTCGATCGTGGCGCCGCCGAGGTAGGGGACGCTCATCCGGTCGACGACAACCTTGAAGCCCTCGTACTCGTGCACGGCGTCGCCGTCGAGCGAGCGGTCGTCGAAGAACAGCTGGTAGCGCAGCCCGGAGCAGCCGCCCGGCTGAACCGCAACGCGCAGCGCCAGCTCGGTCTGTCCCTCCTGCTCCAGCAGGTGCTGGACCTTGGTCGCCGCAGTGTCGGTGAGGACAACGCCGGTCGCGGTCTGGTTCTCCACGGTCATGCGCACTGACTCCTGTTGGTCGGTTCGGTCCACCGTCTGTGGTGCAACGTGCGGAACCGGGGGGGTCATTCCCAGGCTGGGTTCATGGTCGCACACCACCGGCGGCAGGGCCTCGCGACCACTGCCGCGCCACGCGCTCGGCGAGTCGGGACAGGTGACCGACGGGATCGGCCAGGGACGCCGCGGCCGAACCGGCGCCTCCGGCGACCGAGTGGACCTCGTCGATGCCCGCCGCGGCGGCCTCCCGGGATCCGACCGAGGCCTGGCCGGCCAGCACGATGCACGGGCGGCCGTGCTCCACCGCCCTCCGGGCCACCTCGGCAACCACCTTGCCGCGCAGCGACGACCAGTCGACACTCCCCTCTCCGGTGACCACGACGTCCGCCTCGGCGATCCGGTCCGACAGGCCCACGATGTCGGCGACAAGCCCCGCGCCCGACACCCGGGCCGCGCCCAGCAGGCTCAGGCCGAAGCCCAGGCCACCACCCGCTCCGGCGCCGGGAGCCTCGGGGTCCCCCGCCGAGTCCGCTGCCCAGATCCGCAGCCGCTCCTCCATCCGCTCGACCATCGCGTCGTCGGCCCCTTTCTGGGGACCAAACCCGCGCGCCGCTCCGGCCGGACCCAGGAGCGGGCTTGCCACGTCCGTGGCGGCCACCAGCTGGACCTGCGGCGGCACGGCGCCCAACGCCTCTACGCAACCCCTACCCCCGTCCGTGGTCGACGTGCCGCCGACGCCGACGACGATGCGGCGGGCTCCCGCCGCCACGGCCGCGTCGATGACGGTGGCCAGCCCGGCTGTGGATGCCTCCCACGGCCGCAGCGGGTGACCAGCAGCTCCGCAGCACTGCGCCGACTCGACGTAAGCCGTTCCCCCCTCGACGCGGAGGATCTCGGCGACCACCGGGTCTCCCCACGGCCCGGTCGTGGCGACCGTCGTCATCGTCCCCGGCAGGGCCGCGGCGAGAACGTCGACGAAACCCGCCCCTCCGTCCGCCAGGGGCACCAGATCCACCGTGTCGTCGGGCGCCGCCCGCAGCCAGCCGGACCGAATGGCGCTCGCCGCCTCCGCCGCGGTCAGCGTCCCGCTGAACTTGTCGGGAGCGACGACGACGCGCACGCTCAGGCGCTGCCGGGAACCGAAGCGGTGCGGATGTCCTCGGCGTCCCGGTGGTCGATGTGCTTGGTCTGCAGGTGGGCGTCGTCGGATGTCAGGCAGGTGCCGGTCTCCAGGTCGAACTGCCAGCCGTGGAGGCCACACGTCAGCACGCCGTCCTCGACGTCGCCGAAGCGGGCGAGGTCGGCCCCGAGGTGGGGGCAGTGCCGCTGGACGAGGTGGTCACCGAACCGCCACATCTCCTTCGACTCACGGTCGCTGGACAACCAGTCCTCGACGTACCGGGCGTGCGTCTCCGACAGCGACTTGAACCAGGTGTAGACGTGCTCGTTGTACGGGCCGGTCCGGCTGGCCCGGAACCGACACGACAGGAACAGCTCGTTCACCCAGTCAGCGAGCCGACGGTCCACACAGGTGCGAATGAGCGCATCGTCGGCGGCGATCCGGTAGCGGTAGTCCTGCCCCTCGTACGGCACGACCACCTGGTCGACGAAGTCCACCAGGATCTCCTCGCGCTCGGTGGCGAGAAGAATCCGGTCGCCCAGCCGGCCGCAGAGCGTGGGCATCAGCTCCATGAGCGGCTCCCACCACTGTTTGATCACCGGCAGCAACGGCTCCTGCCCCCGTGACCACTGCGCCTTCCGGCGCTCACGGTCCTCGCGGGTCCGCCGCGCGTAGTCGGTGAGGTAGTCGCGCTTATGGGTGAACGGGTAGCGCGCGGCCTCGGCGGCGTCGTCACCGTCCGGCGGCCCGGGATGGCGGACCACCGGCAGGTCCGCCGTCCGGTCCACGTCGATCGTCGAGCCCGTGGACATGAACACCCCGTTGTTCACGCCCATCGACTCCAGGTACTCGAGGAATGCCAGCTGGTCGGGGAAGACGTTTCCCGGCTGCCCGAAGTCGTTGATCTCGAACAGCTCGTCGTCCAGGAACGCCGGAGGACCGGAGTTGGGGACTACCCAGCGGGACCCGATCGCCTCGGCGAAGCGGCGGGCACGGTCCATCCCGTTCACGCGCTTGCGCTGCCCAAGCCCCACCTTCACGTGGTCGGCGAGGTCGTAGACCATCGGGTACCAGATGGCACCTGAGTACTGCAGGAAGTGCGCGTCGTAGGCGCCGAACTGGACCAGCGGCTCGAGGTCGGTCGGGCGGCCGTCGTTCTGGTTCAAGATGGCCGCCGTGCCGTCATCGACGGCCAGGCAGGAGTCGCCGAGCGGCCCGTCGTTGGGCGCCGTCATCGCCGCGATCATGAGCGTTAGTCCGTCGTGCTCGAACGGCTCCGCGTCCCGCGTCTGCAGGAACCGGTGGAAGCCGATCGAGGCGAGCGCATCTCGCAGGTCGGTGACGCCGTAGTCGGGCAACAGGACGGTGGCGTCCTTGTCCATCCACCTGACAAGCCACTCCGGGTCGTGGTGGTCGAGGTGAAGGTGCGACACGTAGAGGTACTCGGACCGTCCCAACGCTGCCATGTCCAGCCCGTCGTTGGCCGGGAACGGGTACCACGAGCAGAAGTAGGCCGGGTTGAACCAGGGGTCGCACAGGATGGCCCCGTGCGCGGTCTGGATGTGGAGTCCGGCATGACCGATGGTCGTGATCTGCATGAGGAGGCTGGCTCGATCCGCTGGGTGTGGTCGGTCCTGCCAGCCTAGGACCCGTGGGGCCGGAGCCACGGGATAGCCTGGCTCGGTGCCTCTCTTCCGCCGGTCGTCCGACGACGCCACGCCCGATGCGGACAGCGCTGACCACGCAGACGACCGCGACGTGCCCGTAGCGCAGCAGGCCAAGGGTCGGCCGACCCCGAAGCGTCGAGACGCCGAGGCGGCTCGTCGGGCGAAGCCACCCCAGGGGCGCAAGGAGTCCCGGGCTCGGATGCGCGAGGAGAAGGCCAAGGAGCGCGCCGAGCTCATGGTCGCGCTTCGCGAGGGCGACGAGCGCCGCTACCCGGTGCGGGATCGCGGACCGGCCCGGCACATCGCCCGCAACTGGGTCGACGGGCGGCGCGGCGTCGGCGACTACTTCTGGCCCGCTGTCATCGCGGCGATCATCATGATCGTGCTGCCGGTGCCGCAGGTGCAGGCCTGGTCGTCGGTTCTGTTGATCGGCTTCTACGTCGTCCTCATGGCCGACACCGCCTGGTCCCTGACTGGCCTGAGCAAGGTGCTGAAGGACAAGGTGCCGGAGCAGGCCCACCGCAAGGGCGCGCTCCCGTACGCGTTCGGTCGCTCGTTGCAGTCTCGCAAGCGTCGGCTGCCGGCCGTGCAGGTGGAGCGCGGCTGGACCAAGCAGGCTCGCCGCGGACAGATCGACCCGCTCAAGTAGCTCCGGAACCACCGTCGGGCGACCCGCACGCCTCGCTCTAGGCTCACAGACATGGAATTCCGACGCCTCGGCCGCAGCGGCCTGAAGATCAGCGAGATCACCTACGGGAACTGGCTGACCCACGGCGCCCAGATTGACGACGAAGCCGCCGCCGCCTGCGTTCACGCCGCCCTCGACGAGGGGATCACCACTTTCGACACGGCGGACGTCTACGCGATCGGCAGGGCGGAGTCCGCCCTCGGCAAGGCGTTGGTCGGACAGCGCCGGGAGGGGCTGGAGATCTTCACCAAGGTCTACTGGCCCACCGGTGACGGCGCGAACGACCGGGGCCTGTCCCGCAAGCACATCATGGAGAGCTGTCACGCCTCCCTACGCCGGCTCGGAACCGACTACCTCGACCTCTACCAAGCCCACCGGTTCGACTACGAGTGCCCCGTCGACGAGGTGATCCAGGCGTTCGACGACCTCATCCGGCAGGGCAAGGTCCTGTACGCAGGCGTCTCCGAGTGGAAGGCGTCCCAGATTCGCGAAGCGGTCACGATGCAGCAGGAGCTCGGCCTGAACCGTTTTGTCTCCAGCCAGCCCGAGTACTCGATGCTCTGGCGGGTGATCGAGGCGGACGTGGTGCCCACCTGTCGCGAGCTCGGGCTGTCGCAGATCGTGTGGTCGCCCATGGCCCAGGGAGTCCTCACCGGCAAGTACCTGCCCGGCCAGCAGCACCCGCAAGGCAGCCGGGCGACCACGTCCGACGGCGCGGACATGATGGCGGACTACCTCACCGACGACATCCTCACTCGCGTGCAACAGCTCAAGCCCCTCGCCGACGAAGCCGGGCTCACCATGGCCCAGCTGGCGATCGCCTGGGTGCTGCAGAACGACAACGTCGCGGCCGCCATCGTGGGCGCCTCCCGCCCCGAGCAGGTCCGGGACAACGTCAAGGCGAGCGGGGTCCGACTGGAGCCCGAGCTGCTGGCCCGCATCGACCAGGTGCTCGGTGACGTCGTCGAGACCGACCCGGCCAAGACCGAGAGCCCCCAGCCCCGAGCCTGAGCACCGGTCGCCTGCGACCATTGTGATGTAGGTCACATCCGGGCATACTCCGCGGCAACGCCCAGGAGGCTCCCGTGAACCGACGCCGTCGCCCCGTTCTTACCCTGCTCGCCGCCACCGCGCTGGCCGGTACCGCGGCCCTCACGGCCAGCGTCGGCACAGCCGGTGCGGCGGCGAGCTCCGAGCCCGGGGCGGCGACGCCGACCAAGGTGCTCATCGTGCTCTTCGACCAGATGCGTCCGGAGTACGCCGACCGCTTCAACATGCCGAACTTCCGGATGCTGCGCGGCGAGGGCACCAACTTCCGTGACGCCTACCTGGGCTACATGGGCTCGGAGACCGTCATCGCGCACAACGTGCTGATGTCCGGGCAGGAGCCCCGACACATGGGCTGGGTGGACGAGGCGTACCGGGACACCGGGAACCTGCTGGGTGGCGGCGCGAACCAGATGTGGACCACCGGCGAGCTGAGCTACACCCAGTACGGGCAGCTCATCAAGCCCGAGGGCTACCCCAAGCTCGCCGACTACCTGCAGGAAGCCCAGCCCGGGAAGAAGTTCATCGTGGTGGGCCAGAAGGGCTACGCGGTCGAGTCCGCCGCCGCCGAGTCCGCCGCCGACACCTTCGGAGGCGACATCGCGGTCCGGTTCGGCAGCCGGTCGTCCAGCAGCCCCGCGGTGGGGAGCGCCGACGCAGCGTGTAATGCAGCCCTCGGAGGCCGGTACCGGGGGCCGGACGGCCAGAATGTGCCGAGCTACATCAGGGACCCGTTCTGTGGGCGCTTCTACGTCAACTCCGACGGTGGGAACACCTACGGCACCGGCGCAGCCTTTCCCTCGTGGATCTACCCGCTCGACGGCAACCGCTTCGTCCCCGGGACCAACGACGCCCACCTCGGCGGCGACACCTGGGTGGCCGACGCCGCGATGGAGATGATGGAGCGCGAGGACTGGTCCGGGATGTTCGTCACGATGGGCGGCATCGACAAGGCCGGTCACATGTGGGGCGCCGAGACCGACGTCCAGTCGGCCCCAGGAAGCCCGGACTACCAGACGCACGTCCAGGCCAACGCCGAGAACGCCGACGTCCAGCTCGGCCGCATGCTCGACAAGCTGGCCGAGCTTGGCCACCTTGACGACACGCTGGTCGTGCTGACAGCCGACCACGGAGCCACCGGCAGCGGCTCCGCGGCGGCCGGGTACCCCGGCTTCTACGGCAAGCGCGACAGCGGCAGCTCGAACAGCGACACCAACTGGTACTACGGCCCGGACTCGATGCCCAGCAAGTACAACAACCCGTCACCGGCTCTGCTCCCGCTCATCGGCACCGCCGGTCCGGCGGCGAGCAACGTCCAGTTCTCCTACCAGTCCACGTCGATCCAGACCTGGCTCAAGGACAGCTCGCCAGCCAAGCGGGACGAGGCGCTCGCGGCGATGAAGACCCTTCCGGGAGTGATCGCCACCTACTGGCGTGACGGCGGCAGGTACGTCCTGGCAGGCACCAACCCGATGTCGAAGTCCGAGAACAAGTGGTGGAAGAAGACCGCGCAGTCGATCGTCAACACGATGGCGGCCGACAACGGACCCGACATCGTGGGGTTGCTCAAGGACGACGTCGGCTACGGCGCCGTCGGGGACCATGGCGGCGCCAGCGAGGCGGTCCAGCGGGTGCCCATGGTGTTCTGGTCCGAGAGCACAAACCACGGCATCAACACCAACCGCACGTTCCAGACCCCCGACGTCATGCCCACGATCCTGCGGGCGCTGGGAATCCCATTGACCTACCCGGTTGACGGTCGCGGGGTTCCGATCGGCGGCTGACGAGATGCGGTCGGCCCCTTGACCGAGCTCATGGCGGTCAGGGGGCCGGTCGTAGCCCCATCGGGCCGTACACCTGGCGGTCTTCCTCGAACAGCGTGACCTGCTCGACGCCGTCGCCCAGGAGGTCTCGCCAGGACTCACCCAGCCACGTCTCGGCGTCCGACTGGGCGGGGAAGGCCTCCTTGGCCCCGTGCTCGGAAACCACGACCGACCCGTCCGCGGCCTCGTACCGCCAGGTCCACGCCATGGTCACTCCCTCGCGCTGGCACCGGCCGGTGCCGGGCGACACCACCTGCGCCAGGAAGGTACCGGAGTCTTTGACGGGGAGGGGTGAGCCGTGGTCGGATCAACGCGCACAACTCCACACGCCTGCAAACAGGGGAAGCCGGTCGGATTCCGGCGCTGACCCGCAACCGTAGGCCGCGCGCGAGGAACGGGACGACCCGTTGCCCGCGCCCGCGGCAAGCCGGGATACCTGCCCGCAGGCGAGCGGCTCCCTCATACCGTCGAGGTCTGCGGGGCGGAGCCCGGGCCTGCCGAGCCCGAGTCAACGCCCCTCGTCGTCCCTAGGGATGGCGGGGGCGTTCTCGTGAACGGCACTCCTGGCACTGTCCGGGATCGCTCATGCGAAGGACTGCCCATGAAGGCCAGCGACCGGCGCCTCCCGATCAAGTGCGTGCTCACCGTGGCGGCAGCCCTGGGCCTCGTCATGACGCTGGCCGCCCCGCCGGCGGGCGCGGCCGCCGCGACGACTCAGCGCTCGGCCAGCGCGTTCGACCCCGCGCGCACCGGGCTCTACGGCGGCCAGAACCCCACATACGACGGGGTCTACCGACAAGGGCTCACGATCCTCGCCCTCACCGACTCCGGTGCAGCGGTCGACCCCAGCGCCATCCGGTGGCTGCGCCGCCAGCAGTGCGGCAACGGTCGCTGGACCAGCTTCCGCAGCGACCTGACCACCCGCTGCGGCGCCGGCGACTCGAACGCCACGGCTGTGGCCGTCATGGCGCTGGCCGCCGTGGGCCGGTCGGCTGCGGCGACACGCGGCATCGAGTGGCTGATCGCGCGCCAGCAGCTTGGCGGCGGCTGGGAGTACAGCCGGGGCTGGGGAGCTGACAGCAACTCGACCGGGCTCGTCGTGCAGGCGCTGATCGCCATGGGAGTCGACCCGCAGTCGGTGACCAACGGCGGGTCCGGACTGGACTTCCTCGCCTCCGTCCAGCTGGGCTGTACGTCGGCACCTGATGACCAGGGAGCGCTGGCCTATCTCAGCGAGGACCCCCTGGTGGCGAACGACTACGCCACAGCCCAGGCCACGCAGGCGCTTGCCGGGTCGGCTCTGCCGGTCGCGGCAACCGCTGGCTCCACCGACCTCCCCCAGCTCGGCTGCGCCAAGTCACTGATCGCATTGCGTCCGGCCGACACAGCCGCAGGCTTCCTGGGCCGGCGGCTCCAGGCGAACGCCGGGTTGATCCCCCCGGTTGTGGGCAGCACGCCCGACTACGGGAGCACCGCCAACGCCGTCCTCTCGCTCGTGGCGGCCGGCTACGGAGCCGACCAGGTGACGCTGGCAATGACCGCTCTGGAGCGCGACGCCCGGCAGTTCGTCCTCGGCGGGCGCGGCAAGGTCCGACCCGCGGCCGCTGCGCTGATGGTGCTGGCCGAACGGGCCACCGCGGGACATCCGCGGCACGTCGACGGACTCAACCTGGTGCGCCTGCTCAAGCGCTCACTCACCCGATGACCACATCGTCGCGTCGGTAGACCACGGAATGACCATGACCCCGAGGGTGGCTGGCCGGACCGGTGACAGCCGTCCGACAGCGCGTGCCCTCCTGGGCGTGCTGGCCGTGGCCGCTGCCACCGTGGGGTCCCTGGCGCTTCCGGCACAGCCCGCTCACGCCACGTCGTTCCGGTTCTGGTCCTACTGGATCGGCGTCGACTCCGGCTGGTCCTTCGCCACACAGGGCGCAGCCCGGGTGCCGAAGGACGGGACGGTCGACGGCTGGCGGTTCGCTGTCAGCCCGGCCACCGGGTCGTCCACCCCACCTCGCGCCACCGCGCGGTTCGACGACGTCTGCGGCGACACCGCACCGGTCGCCGACCGCAAGCGGGTCGGACTCGTGATCGACTTCGGGACGCCCGGGGACGCCCCGCCCGGGCAGTCGCCGCCGGGTGTGACCGTCGTCCGCTGCGTGGTGGTGCCGGTCTCCGCCACCGGCTACCAGGTGCTGGACACCATCGGCGACCTGCGAGTGAAGTCCGGCCTGGTGTGCGGCATCGACGGCTACCCCGCAACCGGGTGCGGAGAACCGGTCGCCGAGACCGGGTCCAACGGTGGCGGCTCCAGTTCGGGGGCCGGCAGCGGTGGCACCGGTGGTGGCAGCGGCAGTAACGGGTCGGGCGCGACCGGAGCGCCGACGGGTGGCGCGTCGGCCAGCCCCTCGCCATCCGGTGGGAACACGTCTGGAAAGGCCACGCGGACACCATCCACGTCGCCGTCTGACGAAGCTGGTGAGGAGCAGTCAGCGCCGCCCACGGTGGCCGCACTCCCGTCCGCCGCCCCGGCCGGGGCCGGGGCCGAGGCCAACGGAACCGGCGGACCCTCTGCCGCGCTGTGGGCGGGAGTCCTGGTGGTCGTGGCACTGGGTGCAACTGCGGTCGCCGTGGGGAGGCGACGGCGGTGAGCCTGCTCGGACTGCACGGTGCGCGCCCCCGTCAGCTGCATCCGGTCGCGTGGTGGCTGTGGGCGCTGGGACTCGCGGCCACCGCGACGCGGACCA
Source organism: uncultured Actinomycetota bacterium (assembly GCA_963848085.1). Lineage (GTDB taxonomy): Bacteria > Actinomycetota > Actinomycetes > JAHEKZ01 > JAHEKZ01 > CAWKCE01. Next base: position 267,934 of record CAWKCE010000004.1, on the reverse strand, counting down.
CCAACCCGGTGCTGCTGCTGTCCATCGTCGCGGTCGCGGCGCTCGTGGTGTCCGCTCGGCGTGGGGACGGCCCGTGGGGGCAGTCGTTCCGGAGCTTCCTCCTGCTCGGCGTGGTCGTCCTCGCCGTGCGGGTCCTGTTCGAAGTGCTGTTCGGAGCGCCGCTTCCCGGCACGGTGATCCTCACCCTCCCCGACATCACCCTCCCCGAGTGGACGGCGGGCGTACGGATCGGAGGCAGTGTGACCGCCGAGGCTGTTCTTGCCGCCATCTACGCCGGGCTGCAGCTCGTCGCCATCCTGGCCTGCGTCGGCGCCGCGAACGCGCTGGTCGAGCCAAGCCGCCTCCTCAAGGTGGTGCCGGGCGCCCTGTACGAGGTCGCGGTCGCGGTCGTCGTCGCCCTGAGCGTCGCGCCGCAGGCTGTTGTGCACACCCGACGCATCCGGGAGGCACGTCACCTTCGCGGACGGCCGCCCACCGGCCTGCGCGCCCTCGCCGGCATCGCCCTGCCGGTCCTGGAAGGCGCACTCGAACGCTCCCTGGCCCTGGCCGCCGCGATGGACTCCCGGGGCTTTGGCCGGTCCCGGCACGTGGCTCCCACGGAACGACGCGTGACTGCCGCGCTGGTGCTTCTCGGGCTGGCAGCGGCCTGCGTCGGCGGCTACGCGCTGCTCGATGCCGGCACACCCGGCTGGCAGGGCCTAGCCGCGCTGGTCTCCGGGACGGTCGTGGCCGTGGGCGGACTGGTACGTGCCGGGCGTCGGTCGGTCCGCACGGTCTACCGGCCCGACCCGTGGCGGTCGCCGGAGTGGGTGACCACCCTCGTGGGCCTGGCCACCGCCGCCGTCACTGTGGGCGTGGCGTTGGCGCTCGGGCCGGAGGCAAGCGGCCTCACCCCGCCGCTGTCGCCGTTGGCCTGGCCGGAGCTGCCGGTCCTGCCGTTCCTCGCGGTCCTGCTCGCCGCGGCCCCGGCAGTCCTCACTCCCGCCCCGCAGGCAGCCGAGGTCCAGCCGGCCACCGGCCAGCGGCGACCGGCCTCACCACTTGCCCGTCCCCGGCAGCAGCCGGACGAGGTGACCGCATGATCAGGTTCGAGCAGGTGACGCTCACCTATCCCGGCCGCAGCCAACCAGTGCTCCGGAACGTCGACCTGCGCATCCCGGAGGGAGAGCTCGCCTTGGTCGTCGGACGCACCGGAGCGGGGAAGTCGAGCCTGCTCCAGACGATCAACGGGCTCGCGCCGCACTTCACCGGCGGCACGCTTGCCGGCCGCGTGACCGTCGCGGGCCGAGCGACCAACGACTACCCGCCGAGGGAGCTCGCCGATGTGGTCGGTGCGGTCCTCCAGGACCCGCTCGACGGCTTCGTCACCGACACCGTCGAGGACGAGCTTGCGTACGGCATGGAGTCGGTGGGGCTCGCTCCGGCCGTCATGCGGCGACGGGTCGAGGAGACGCTCGACCTGCTCGGCCTGGGGCCGTTGCGCCGTCGCTCCTTGAGAACGCTGTCCGGAGGTGAGCAGCAGCGCGTGGCCGTGGGAGCGGTGCTTGCCCAGCATCCGCAGGTTCTGGTGCTCGACGAGCCGACGTCGGCGCTCGACCCGGGGGCGGCCGAGGAGGTGCTGGCCGTGCTGCAGCGCCTGGTCCACGACCTGGGCCTCACGGTGGTTCTGGCAGAGCATCGGCTGGAACGGGTTGTCCAGTTCGCCGACCGCGTAGTCCTCGTTCGGGATGACGGAACCGTCAGCGACGGTGCGCCCGGCGACCTCATCAGCCAACTGCCCATAGCCCCGCCGGTGGTGGCTCTCGGTCGGCTCGTGGACTGGTCGCCGGTGCCGCTCAGCGTTCGAGACGCCCGGCGCGCGTCGACGTCGCTTCGGGCGACCCTGGCGCTGCTCCCGACCCCGGAGCGGCCCGTCCCAGCGGTCGAGGGCCAGCCGCTGGTCGCCGCCGACCGGGTCTCGGTCCGCTACGGCGGGCACACCGCGCTCGACGAGGTGACCTTGTCGGTTCGGCCAGGGGAGATCGTCGCGGTGATGGGCCGCAACGGCGCCGGGAAGTCGTCGCTGCTGCGCGCGCTCGTGGGGTTGGTCGAGCCAACCGCGGGTGGTGTCGCCATCGGCGGCGGTGACCCCCGACAGCTCACCGGCCGAGCGCTGACGTCGCTGGTCGGATTCGTCCCACAGGAGCCGGGCGACCTGCTCTGGGCGGACAGCGTTCTCGCCGAGTGCCGGGACACCGATGCCGACACTGGGGCCGGTGCCGGCAGCACGCGCGCGCGCTTCGACCGACTGGCCCCCGGCGTGGACCCCGCCACCCACCCCCGAGACCTGTCGGAGGGTCAACGGCTCGCGCTCGCCCTGGGCGTTGTACTTGCCGGAGGCGCCACGGTCCTGCTGCTGGACGAGCCGACTCGTGGTCTGGACTACGCCACCAAGGAGCGCGTCGTGACCGACCTCCGCGCGCATGCCGCTGCCGGCGGCGCGGTCCTGCTCGCGACCCATGACGTCGAGCTGGTGGCAGAGGTCGCCACCCGCACCGTCGTCCTGGCCGATGCGGAGATCGTCGCCGACGGCCCGACCGCCGAGGTCCTGATCGGCTCCCCCCAGTTCGCCCCTCAGGTCGCCAAGGTGGTCGCCCCGCTGCCGTGGCTCACCGTCGGCGAGGTCGCGGCGGCCCTCGAGGCGGTCGGATGACGTCGACGCTGACGCCTTCGAGCCGCGGCCGGTTGGTCCCGTGGCGGCCGCGGGCCACGGCTTCCCTCGTGCTGGCGTCCTCGCTCGGACTGCTGGCATTCGGCTGGCCACTGCTGGTGGACGCCGACGCGGACCTGGCGGGGTCGACCGACGGGCCCTGGCTGTTCGCCGTGGTCGTCCCCCTCCTGCTGGCGGTGGTGGTCGCCGAGCTGGCTGACGGCGGCATGGATGCCAAAGCGGTGGCGCTCCTCGGCGTCCTCACCGCAGCCGGGGCCGCCCTGCGGGCGTTTTCCGGCGGGGTCACCGGCTTCCAGCCCATGTTCGTGGTCATCGTCCTCGGAGGGCGGGTGCTCGGCCCCGGTTTCGGGTTCACCCTGGGCGCCACGTCCATGGGCGCGTCGGCGCTCCTCACCGGAGGGGTCGGCCCCTGGCTGCCCTTCCAGATGCTCGGCGCGGCCTGGGTCGGCCTGGGCGCCGGCCTGCTCCCCGCCGTCAGGGGGAGGCTCGAGCTGGCGGTGCTGGCCGCCTACGGCGCCGCGTCCGCACTGGTCTTCGGCGTGCTGCTGAACCTGTGGTTCTGGCCGTTCGTCGTCGGGGCGGACAGCGGCATCTCCTATGTCGCGGGGGCTCCGCTGACCGAGAACCTGGGCCGGCTGCTGACGTTCAGCCTCGCCACGTCCCTGGTCTTCGACCTGCCGCGCGCAGTGGGCAACGCGGTGCTCATCGCCGTCCTCGGCCGACCGGTCCTGGCGGCGCTGCGGCGAGCCTCGTCCCGGGCCGCCTTCACCGAACCGGTCCGGTTTGCCGATGCCGGAACCCTGACGGGGGTGCACTCGTGATCCGCAGGCACCAGGTGGGAACTCGCTCCGCAGCGGCGGGGCACACGGTCGTACAGCACCGAAAGCAGGCACCCGCGTCATGACCGATGTCACCAGCCTGTTCCGGCAGGACATCGGGCGCCCCGATGGCGATGCCGGCACGGCCGCCGAGGAGCGTCAGCTCCAGCTGGTCAAGCCGGCCGGCGCGCTCGGACGCCTGGAGGAGCTGTCGGTGTGGCTCGCTGCAGCGCAGGGCCGGTGCCCGCCATCTCCGCTGGAGCGGGCCCGGGTGGTCGTGTTCGCCGGAGACCACGGCGTAGCCCGCGCCGGGGTCTCCGCGTACCCCAGCGAGGTCACGGGCCAAATGGTCCGCACCATCGTGGCCGGTGGCGCGGCGGTGAGCGCCCTTGCGCGAAGCGTCGGGGCTGGGGTCCGCGTGCTGGACCTCGGCGTCGACGCCGACCTGGCGGGCCTTCCACCGGCCGTGCTGGCACACAAGATCACCCACGGAACCGGTGACATTCGCGTGGAGAACGCGATGTCCTTCGAAGAGTCCACACGCGCCGTCGCCGCGGGAATCGCAGTGGCCGACGAGGAGATCGACGGCGGAGCCGACGTGCTGATACCCGGCGACATGGGCATTGGGAACTCCACGCCGGCGGCGGCACTCATCGGCCTGCTCACCAACAACGATGCCGGTGCCGTCACCGGTCGGGGTACCGGGATCGGTGACGAGGCCTGGATGCGGAAGGCCGCCGCGGTCAGGGATGCGATGCGGCGCGGTCGGGGAACCGTCGGTGACCAGGTCGAGCTCCTCGCCACGATCGGCGGCCCAGACATCGCGGCCATGACCGGCTTCCTGCTGCAGGCGTCGCTGCGCCGCACGCCGGTCATCCTCGACGGCCTGGTGTCGTCAGCGGCGGCGCTGGTCGCCCACCGGATCGCCTTCCGCGCCTCCTTGTGGTGGCTTGCCGGGAACCGGTCGCCCGAGCCGGGCTATGCGCTGGCGTTGAAGCGGCTGCAGCTTGAGCCGCTCGTCGACCAGCAGATGAGGCTGGGCGAAGGCACCAGCGGCCTGCTCGCCCTCCCCATCCTGCGGGCCGCACAAGCGACGCTCGCCGAGATGGCAACCTTCGACGACGCGGGCGTCAGCGAAGTCGACACAGACGCGCCGTGACCGGCGTCCTCCGGCTCGCGCTCGGGACTCTCACTGGCGCACGCGTGACACCGCCGAGACAGGTCGACCGCGGCGCCGCCGCAGCGGCCATGGCGCTGGCCCCGCTCGTCGGCCTGGTTCTCGGTGCCGTTGCGGAGGTCGCCGTCCTGGTGGTCCGCTGGTCGGTCGACGGATGGGTCGACCGCGCCATCGGCGCAGTGGTCGCCGTGACGGTGCTCGCGTGGCTCACCCGGGGCATCCACTGGGACGGGCTTGCTCACACCGCCGATGCGCTCGGCAGTCGGGACACCGGGTCCTCCGGGCTGGAGGTCCTGCGGCGGTCGGGCGTCGGGTCGTTCGGGGTTCTGACGCTCGTCCTGGTCCTCCTCCTCGACGTCACCGCACTGAGCGCGGCGATTCTCGACGGCCGCGGGACGCTGGCGCTGGTCGGCGGCGCCGTAGTGGCTGGCCTGACGCTCACGTGGTCGGCGCGCCACGGAGTCCCTGCGGCCGGCCCCGATGAGTCTGGCGCGACCGTCGCGGGGTCGGTGTCCCGCCCGGTTCTGGTGGCGACCAGCCTGGTCGTCTCGGTCGCCCTGGCAGCGCTGACGGTCCTCGACGACGACCTGACGCCTGCATTCGTCCCGCAGACGCTGGCCGTGGCCTTCGTCGCCACGGTGGCCGGGAATCTGCTGGTCCGCCGAGCCGCCCAGCGACTCGGCGGGGTCACCGAGGAGGTCATGGGGGCCGCCGCCGAGGTGGCGTTCTGCGTCTTCGTCCTCGGCGTCGTCATCGGCTGACGGGCCGGTCGCTCAGCGGGTGGAAGCCTCGACGAACGGGGGCCGCACCACTGACATGACGGACGGCCGGCCCCGGACATCGACCTGGACGGTGTCTCCCTCACCGACCGATGGGTCGAGCAGCGCCAGCCCGATGCCGATGCGAAGCGTCGGAGAGAACGTGCCGCTGGTGACGTCGCCGACCGGTTCACCGTCGGGACGCGTCACCGACATCCCGGGGCGCGGGATGCCGCGGTCGGTGGCCTTGATCCCGCGCAGCACCCGCCGAGGTCCGGCCTCGCGTTCGGCGACGAGCGCGTCGCGGCCACGGAAGCGTGCCTTGGACCAGCCAACCGCCCATCCGGTGCGGGCCTGGACGGGCGTGATGGTGGGAGACAGGTCCTGACCGTGCAGCGGGTAGCCCATCTCGGTCCGGAGCGTGTCTCGGGCTCCCAGGCCGGCCGGGGTGACGCCCAACCCCTCCCCTGCCCCGAGCAGGGCATCCCACACCGGCCCGGAGTCCTCCCACCGAGGCAGCAGCTCGTAGCCGTGCTCTCCGGTGTACCCGGTCCGGCACACCACGAGAGGGCGGCCCTCCCATTCAACGTCGACGAAGGCCATGTAGTCGTGCTGGGTCGGGAGGCCGAGCCGCCCGAGGAGCTCGGCCGACTGCGGGCCCTGCACCGCGATTACCCCGAACTCGTCGTGCCGGTTGGTGACCTCGACGCCAGCCGGCGCACCGGACCGCAGAGCGTCCACGACTGTCGCGGTGTTTGCAGCGTTCGGGATCACGAAGACGTCGTCGTCGCCACGCAGGTACACGATCAGGTCGTCGACGACGCCGCCCGCGTCGTTGCACAGCAGTGAGTACTGGGCTTGCCCGGGAGCGATCCGGCCGAGGTCGTTCGTCAACGTCTCGTTGACGTACGCCGCCGCCCCCGGTCCGGTGACCGACATCTTCCCCAGGTGGGAGACGTCGAACAGCCCGACTCCGTCGCGCACGGCCACGTGCTCCTTGAGGACCCCTCCGGCTGGGTACTCGATGGGCATCTCCCAACCCCCGAAGTCCGCCATCTTGGCGCCGAGCGCCACGTGGCGGTCGTGGAGGGGGGATCGCCGCAAGGGGGTCTGGTGGTCGTTCATAGCGCGGACGCTACCGGCTGCTCACCTCCGGGCGACGTTACCGGCTGCTCACCTCCGGGCGACGTCGCGAGGGGCATTACGATTCCTGGCGACACCAGCCAACGTCCAGCGGCGATGCCGCTGGAGCGAGATGAGGAGCCACGTGGCCACGATCGACCTGACCAGCGCCAACCCGGCCCGAGCCAAGGGCGACGTCGTGGTCGTCGGAGTTCTCGAGACCACCCGCGGCATCCGGTTGGCCACCGGGGCGGGTCCGGTGGACGAGGCGTACGGCGGTCGCCTCCGGGCCACGCTGAAGACGCTCGGCGCTACCGGGAAGTCCGGACAGGTCGTGAAGGTCCCCTCGGCCGGATCGGTGGCGGCAGGGGTCATTGTCGCGGTGGGTCTGGGTCGGGGGCCGGTCGACGCGGAGCGTCTCCGTCGGGCCGCCGGCGAGGCAGTCCGCGCGTCAGCCGGTGCGTCGACGGCGGTCATGGCGCTGCCGGCAGATTCACCGGAGGACCTCGCGGCGGTGGCCGAAGGCGCACTCCTCGGCGGGTACGAGTACCTCGCCTATCGGAACGCCTCCGCGGCCAGCCACCCCAAGCCGGTGCGCGCCGTCACCGTGGTGGGGGGCGCGGCGCGGACGAAGGCGGCCCGGCAGGCTGTCAGCCGCGCGCGGATCCTGGCGCGGTCGGTCCACCTGGCCCGTGATCTGGTCAACACTCCCCCGTCCGACATGCACCCGGTCGAGTTCGCCGCTGCAGCCACCCAGGCCTGCCGCGCCCTGGCGCTCGAGGTCGACATCCTCGACGAGCGCGCACTTCGTCGCGGCAAGTTCGGCGGAATCCTCGGCGTCGGACAGGGATCGGTGAACCCGCCACGCCTGGTCCGCATCGCGTACCGGCACCCGCGGGCCACCCGGCACGTGGCGCTGGTCGGCAAGGGCATCACGTTCGACTCCGGGGGGCTGTCCCTCAAGCCGCCGAAGGCCATGGAGTGGATGAAGGCAGACATGGGCGGTGCCGCGGCGGTTCTGGCGGCCATGGCCGCCATCGCCCGGCTGAAGCCGGCCGTGAACGTCACCGGCTGGATGCCGCTGGCTGAGAACATGCCGTCCGGGACGGCGCAGCGACCCAGCGACGTGATCACCGCCTACGGCGGAAAGACCATCGAGGTGCTCAACACCGACGCCGAGGGTCGGCTGGTGCTCGCCGACGCCATCGTGCGGGCGGGTGAGGAGGGGCCGGACGTCATCGTCGACGCTGCCACCCTCACCGGCGCCCAGATGGTGGCGCTGGGCAACCGGACCTCCGGCATCATGGCCAACGACGACGCCCTGCGCTCGCGGATCCACGAGCTGTCGGCCTCAGTCGGCGAGCAGATGTGGCCGATGCCGCTGCCGCCGGAGCTGCGTGCCTCGATGGACTCGTCGGTGGCGGACATCGCCAACCTGGGTGACCGGTACGGCGGCATGCTCGTCGCCGGCCTCTTCCTGGCGGAGTTCGTCCCCGACGGCACGTCCTGGGCCCACTTGGACATCGCCGGTCCGGCCTTCAACGAGGGTGAGCCGTTCGGCTACACCCCCAAGGGGGGCACCGGAGCCGCGGTGCGCACCCTGGTCGCGCTCGCCGAGGACCAGGCGGCCCACTCCCGCTGAGCGCCGTCTAGTCCGTCGTGCGGCCAGAGATGGCCCGTGATGACTAGGCCGAACCGGTGACACTGGTTCACTTGGCGTAACGAAGTAGCTACCTTCAGAGACGAACGTGTGGCGGCCGACGTCGGCCCCGGTGACACTCTGGAGGAACTGGTGAGTCCGCTGACACGTTCGGTGCTTGCGAAGGCGAAGGTGGGCGGCTTCGTGCTCGCTGCCGTCGTCCTCGGCACGGGCACCGCGCAGGCGGTGGTCTCCCTCCCCTCATCCGACGCCGCCGACGAGCCGGTCTCCGTCGTGGACGACGGCACTCAGGACCCGACCGACACCGACGGCACCGTGGACGACGGCACCGTGGACGACGGCACCGTGGACGACGGCACCGTGGACGACGGCACCGTGGACGACGGCACCGTGGACCCCTGCGCCGACCCGAGCGACACCGACGGCACCGTGGACGACGGCACGGACGAGCCTGGCGTGGACCCCTGCGACCCGGCCGATACCGACCAAGGCACCGACGAAGGCACCGAAGACGGGACCCCAGACGTCACCGAGGCTGACCTGGCCTGCGCCCTGGCGGTCAACCACGGCGCATACGTCTCCTGGGTTGCTCACACCACGCCCTCCGGGCCGGGTCACGGTGCGGCGGTGTCGGAAGCAGCGCACAGCGACTGCGGCAAGAAGGGCGCCATCGTTCCGGACACCTCGGGCACTGAGGACGACGCGGCAGCGTCGACTGCGGTGGTCGACTCCGGGCAGGCCAAGGCCCATGGAAACGGCAACGGCCACGGCTACGGCCACACCAAGGACAAGCACGCGACCGGAGCCGCCGCGACGGGACACGGCAAGCCGGACCACGCCGGTTCTGGCAGCTCGGGCCATGGCAACGGCTACGGCCGGAGCCAAGAGAAGATCAAGGACAAGACCCACGGACCGAAGAAGTAACGACTCGAGTACCAGGAGCCAACTGAATATCCCCCCAATCTCCGGCGCGGCACCCGATCCCCCCCGCCCCTGACCGAGCCGGAGCCGGTGCACTGCACCGGAACACGGTGCCTCCCCCCAGGCGCCGTTGTCAGCCGACGAGGCCGCGACCCCCGCGGCCTCGTCGGCTGTTCCAGTCCCGCATTCGCTGCGGATAGCCGACCAGGTTCACCTCGTAGCACGGCAAGCCCAGACCATGGGCCCATGCGAACGCGGTCTCCGGGCTCGGAACCCGCCGCCGGGTCCACTCACCGTCGTGGGCAACCAGCACCACCGTGGGTTCGGTGACCGCGGTGCGTGGCTCGACGAAGACCTCGACACCGCGCCGCGACTTGACGAACTCCTCGAGGTGCTTGCGATCCTCGGAAACCGCCGGGCGATCGAGGCTGCCGCTGTTCCGACGCCGCTTGAACCACTTCATGCCGCTCCCGAGGCCGTGCTGGTATCAGCCCAACAAACCCACACGCTCCCACACCGACGACCTCGCCCCGGCGCGACAGCGCCGGTTGTGACGCCCCCTGCTCAGGGTGACAGGATGTCGCCCCGGAGCCCCGACGTGCCGCCACCCGATGCGAGGAGCAGCCCGTGACCGACTCGACCGTCTATGACCTGGTAATTCTTGGCGGCGGCAGCGGGGGCTATGCCTGCGCGCTGCGGGCGTCCCAGCTGGGCCTTTCCGTCGTGCTGGTGGAGAAGGACAAGGTGGGTGGGACCTGCCTGCACCAGGGCTGCATCCCGACGAAGGCGCTCCTCCACGCCGCCGAGGTCGCTGACGCCGCCAAGGACAGCGACCAGTTCGGGGTGAAGGCCACGTTCGAGGGCATCGACATGTTGGCCGTCAACGCCTACAAGGACGGCGTTGTCGCCCGCCTCTACAAGGGGCTAGGCGGCCTGGTGAAGAGCCGTGGTGTCACCACCGTGGCCGGCGAGGGTCGCCTCGTCGCGCCCGACTCCGTCCAGGTCGGTGACACGGTCTACCGCGGACGCAACGTCGTGCTGGCCACCGGGTCGGTCCCCAAGTCACTGCCGGGGCTGGAACCGGACGGCGCCCGGGTGATCACCAGCGACCACGCCCTGCAGCTGGACTACGTCCCGCGCTCGGCGATCGTCCTGGGCGGTGGGGTCATCGGGGTGGAGTTCGCCAGCGTGTGGTGCTCGTTCGGGGCGGAGGTGACCATCGTCGAGGCGCTGCCTCATCTGGTGCCGGCCGAGGACGAGGCTCTCAGCAAGCAGCTCGAGCGCGCCTTTCGCAAGCGCGGCATCTCGTTCGAGCTCGGCGCCCGGTTCGCCGGAGTCGAGGAGACCACGACCGGAGTGAAGGTCTCGCTGGAGAACGGGAAGACCCTCGAGGCCGACCTCCTGCTGGTCGCGGTCGGTCGCGGCCCCGTGTCGGCCGGGCTCGGCTACGAGGAGGCGGGCGTCGCGATGGAACGAGGCTTCGTCCTCGTCGACGACCACTGCCGGACCAACGTCCCCCACGTCTACGCCGTCGGTGACCTGATCCCGACCCTCCAGCTCGCGCACGTCGGGTTCCAGGAGGGGATCCTGGTCGCCGAGCAGATCGCTGGCCTGGATCCGCGACCGATCGACTACGCAGGGGTGCCGCGGGTGACGTACTCCGAGCCGGAGGTGGCGTCGGTCGGTCTGACCGAAGCCGCCGCCCGTGACCAGCACGGCGACGCCGTCACCACCGTGACGTATGACTTGGCCGGGAACGGCAAGAGCCAGATCCTCAAGACAGCCGGCCAGGTGAAGCTCGTCGCGCTGACCGACGGTCCGGTGCTCGGCGTCCACCTGGTCGGCAGCCGGGTCGGCGAGCTCCTGGCCGAGGGTCAGCTCATCTACAACTGGGAGGCCTACGCCGACGACGTCGCCTCCCTGGTCCACGCCCACCCCACCCAGTCCGAGGCCATGGGCGAAGCTCACCTCGCGCTGGCTGGCAAGCCGCTGCACGCTCACTCGTGACGTCGCACCCCAAGCGAAGGAACAGCTGATGTCGGTCTCGGTGAAGATGCCCCAGCTCGGCGAGAGCGTGGTCGAGGGGACGGTCACCCGGTGGCTGAAGCAGGAGGGCGACCACGTCGCCATGGACGAGCCCCTGCTGGAGGTCTCGACGGACAAGGTCGACACGGAGATCCCGTCCCCGGTGGCCGGCGTGATCTTGCGGATCCTCGCCCTCGAAGACGAGGTGGTCGCCGTCGGGGCCGAGCTGGCCGTCATCGGTGACGCCAACGAGGCACCACTGCGACAGACCGAGTCGGCCGCCGGCGGCCCGTCGTCGACTCCGGCCGCCGACCCGGCCCCCGCAACTCCCCCGCCGGCAGCGCCCCCGAGCCCGGCCGCCGAACCGGCGCCGCCAGCGCCCCCTGCTCCGGCCGCTCCCTCCGCAGCCCCCGCGTCCTCGTCGGGCAGCCAGACCTCGGTCGTCCTGCCCGCCCTCGGCGAGAGCGTCGCGGAGGGAACAGTCACCCGGTGGCTCAAGGCGGTCGGCGATCCGGTGGCCATGGACGAGCCGCTGGTCGAGGTGTCGACCGACAAGGTCGACACCGAGATCCCGTCCCCGGTGGCCGGCGTGCTGGTCTCGATCGCCGTTCCGGAGGACGAAGTCGTGGAGGTCGGTGGTGAGCTCGGGGTGATCGCAGCGTCGGCCGGGGGTCAAGCTGCCGCTGCCGCTCCCGCGCCACCAGCACCGAAGGAAGCCGCACCGCCGGCGCCGAGCCCCACCGCGCCGCCGGCGATGCCGCAGGCCGCGCCGGTCCTGCAACCACCCACCACCGAGTCGACGGCCACCAACGCGGCGACCGGTGACGTCGGATACGTGACCCCGCTGGTCCGCAAGCTGGCCGCCGAGTACCGGGTGGACCTGTCGACGATCGCGGGTACCGGAGTCGGCGGACGCATCCGCAAGGACGACGTCCTGGAGGCGGCCAAGCGCGCAGCACAGGCGGTCCCGGCAGCACCCCAGGCAGCGGCACCTGCGTCGGCTGCCCAGTCGCCGTCCCCACTCCGGGGCCGCACCGAGAAGATGACCCGTCTTCGCAAGGTCATCGCGGAGCGGATGGTCGAGTCGCTCCAGGTCTCGGCGCAGCTCACCACCGTCGTCGAGGTCGACGTCACGCGGATCGCCGTGCTGCGGCAGCGCGCAAAGTCCGGGTTCGAGTCACGTGAGGGCGTGAAGCTGTCGTTCCTCCCGTTCTTCGCCAAGGCCGTGGTCGAGGGCTTGAAGGTTCATCCCTCGCTCAACGCGAGCATCGACGGCGCCGCCGGCACGGTCACTTACCACGACTCGGAGAACCTCGGCGTGGCGGTAGATACCGAGCGCGGGCTGCTGGTACCAGTCATCCACGGCGCCGGTGACCTGAGTGTCGCCGGGTTGGCGAAACGGATCTCCGAGGTGGCCGAGCGCACGCGCACCGGCAAGATCTCGCCCGACGAGCTCGCCGGGGGGACGTTCACTCTCACCAACACCGGCAGCCGGGGCGCCCTGTTCGACACCCCGATCATCAACCAGCCCCAGGTGGCGGTCCTCGGCACCGGGTCGGTGGTGAAGCGCCCGGTGGTGGTGAGCGACGACGCCGGCTCGGACTCGATAGCGATTCGCTCGATGGTCTACCTCGCTCTGACCTACGACCATCGGCTGGTCGACGGTGCCGACGCAGCACGCTTCCTGGGCACGTTGAAGGGCAGGCTCGAGGAGGCTGCCTTCGAAGGCGAGCTGTGACCACCGAACCCCGCTGGGATGACACTTCTCACCCCGCAGGACCCTCGTCCTGACGGGGTTCAACGGGGGGTTGAGATGCGCCGGAGGCCACTGCACGTGACGATGGCCGTATGAAGGTTGCGATCACCGGTTCCTCCGGGCTCATCGGCACGGCGCTGTCGAAGTCCCTGCGCGCCGACGGGCACGACGTGCTCGCCCTGGTGCGCCGACCAGCGACCGGCCCCGACGAAGCCACCTGGGACCCCCAGGGAGGCACCATCGACCTCGACCGGATGGCCGGCGTGGACGCCGTGGTGAGCCTGGCCGGTGCCGGCATCGGCGACCACCGGTGGACCCCGTCCTACAAGCGCGAGATCCTCGACAGCCGGGTGCTCGGGACCGGCACCTTGGTGCGCGGCATGCTGAGCCTTGACCCACGGCCCCGGGTGCTGGTCTCCGGCTCGGCGATCGGCTGGTACGGCGACACCGGGAGCCAGGCTGTCGACGAGACCGGGCCGGCGGGAACCGGGTTCGTGGCGGAGGTCGCTCAGGCGTGGGAGCTCGCCGCCGACCCGGCGCGTGAGGCGGGTGTTCGCGTCGCCCACCCCCGGACCGGTCTCGTCGTCGCCGGCGACGGCGGCGCCTGGGGGCGCCCGCTGCTCCCGCTGCCGGGCCTGTTCCCGCTGTTCCGGCTCGGCGTGGGAGGCAGGCTCGGCCCGGGCACGCAGTACTGGAGCTTTGTGTCCTTGCGCGACACGGTGGCGGCGATGCGACGGATGATCGACGACGACCAGATGGTGGGCGCGTACAACGTCACCGCACCCGACCCCGTCACCAATGCCGAGATCACGGCCGCCATGGGACGCGTCCTGCACCGGCCGACGCTTCTGCCTGTGCCCGCGTTCGCACTCCGCGCAATTCTGGGGGAGCTGTCGAACGAGGTCCTGGCCAGCATCCGGGTGGTGCCCACCCGGCTCACCGAAGCCGGGTTCACCTTCGCCGACCCCACCATCGACGACGCGCTGCGTGCCGCCCTCGGGAAGCCCGACTCCTAGCGGCCCTCGCTGTCCGAGCAGAGCCCCCGCGACTCGGGTCGCCGAGTGTCTCGGCGCCGGCAGCTGCCATCAGGCGCCCGAGCACGACGTCCAGCCGAAGCTCCTCGTCCAGGGCGAGCTCGCGCACGACGGACCCGACCCTCGACTCCGGCGCCGCCAGGCCCCACCCGAGCCGGAGCAGTGCGGCCACGTCGTCAGCCTGGGTCCACGTGGGCGGCGCAGCTGCCGGCCGCAGCCGCGGCCGACCGTCCTGCCCGACCGCCACGGCGCGCGGGTGGAGCGGCCCGGCCACGGAGCCGACCCGATGGCGGCCGGACATCTCCAGCCCGAGCCCGACGAGGACCGTCACCGTCTGGCCGTCGGCCAACGGAGCGCACCCCAGCGGGCGCGGCTCAGGCTGGTCCCCGTCCCCACGAGTTGGTGGCACCGACCTCGTCACCTGGATCACGGTGCCGCCTTCACCGGCCGCGGCGCTGAGCGAATCCACAGGCCGGCGGAGACGGGGACTCGGTAGCCTGCCTGCCTTGCCCGCACCACTCGTGAGCGAGGAGGACCCGTGGCCGACCTGCCCACCCGAGCGGATGCGGTGGTCGTCGGCGCCGGGCTCGCGGGACTGTGCGCAGCGCGCCACCTGACGGCGAACGGCGTGGACGTGGTCGTCCTCGAAGCGGAGGACGTCGTCGGCGGGCGTGTGCGGACCGACGCCCTGGATGGTTTCCTCATCGACCGCGGGTTCCAGCTGTACAACCCGGCGTACCCGGAGGGCCGCCGGATGCTGGACCATGACGCGCTCGACCTGCGCCCGCTCACCCGGGGGGTGCTGGTCGCCCAGGGCAGCCGACGCTGGCGCCTGGCCGACCCACGGTCCGAACCACGCTGGGCGTTCGACGCGGCACGCTCACGACTGGGCTCCCCGTTGGACTACCTGCGGTTCGCCCGCTGGGCACTGACGTTGGCGCGCACCCGGCCGGCCGTCATCGTGGGGCGCCCGGACTCCACCGCGGGCGAGGAGCTGGCTGAGCTCGGCTTCTCCGACAGGTTCGTCGGGTCGGTGCTGCGCCGCTTCCTCACCGGGGTGTTTCTCGAGCCCGACCTGGTGACGTCCCGGCGCTTCCTGGACCTCGTGGTGCGGTCCTTCGTGCGCGGGACCCCCTCCCTGCCCGGCGCCGGGATGGGCGCGATTCCCCACCAGTTGGCGGCCCGACTCCCGGACGGCGTGGTGCGGTTGTCGACCCCGGCCGTGGAGGTGTCGGGGACCCACGTGGCGACGTCGGACGCTTCGATCGCCGCGCGGGCAGTCATCGTGGCCACCGACCCTGCCACCGCAGGGCGCCTCCTCCCCGACGTGAAGGCCCCGCCCATGCGGTCTGTGACCACCTGGTACCACGCCGTCCGCGGCGACGACGTCACCGAAAGGCGGGGCGTGCTCGTCGTCGACGCCGACCAGGAGGCACCGCTGGTCAACTCGGTTGCAGTAAGCAATGCGGCTCGGACGTACGCACCCCCGGGCTGGACGTTGGTGTCATCTTCCGCGCTGGGTGTGGACACCTCGTCAGCGATGGAGCGACGGGTGCGACACCATCTGGCGAGGCTGCACCAGACCGCGACGACTGACTGGGAGCTGGTGACTGTGACCCCGGTGGCCGAAGCCCTGCCCGCCATGCCAGCACCACACGCCTTCCGCCGTCCGGTGACGCTGGGAGACGGGCGGTTCGTCGCCGGCGACCACCGGGACTCCGCATCGATCCAGGGCGCCATGGTCTCCGGTCGTCGGGCCGCCCAGGCCGTGCTGGCGGAGCTCGGCATGGCCGCTGGGACCGCGCGATGACGACCTCGCGGATCGTGGCCAGCAGCGGTGGGTTCGTTGCCACGGACCGCTGGGGCGTCGCCGCGCCCGGTCCGGTGGTGGCCGAGATGCTCCGGCTGACGGGTCGCGAGCGCCCCCGGCTGCTCCTGGTGATGACCGCCAGCGGCGACGACCGCGCCTACCTCACTCGTTCCTATGCGGCGTTCCGCGGTTGGAGTGTGGACGTCCATCACCTCGAGCTGTTCAGCCAGCCGAACGCGGACCCGAGCGAGCTGGTCCTCGGCAGCGACGCGGTATGGGTCGGCGGCGGGTCGGTAGCCAACCTGTTGGCGGTGTGGCGGGTCCACGGGCTGGATTCGGTGTTCACTGAGGCCTGGCGGTCCGGGGTGGTCCTCGGTGGCGTGAGCGCCGGCTCGCTGTGCTGGCACGTCGGTGGTAGCACCGACTCGTTCGGCCCGGAGCTTCGGGCGGTCGACGACGGCCTGGGCCTGCTGCCCTACGGCAACGGCGTCCACTACGACTCCGAGGAGCAGCGGCGACCACTGTTGCACCGGCTGGTGGGCCAAGGCGTGCTCCCCCTGTCGTATGCGACCGACGACGGGGTCGGGATGGTCTACGAGGGGACCGAGCCAGTCCGGGTGGTCACCGACGACGCGTCGTCGTCTGCGGCTGCCTATCGGGTGGAACGGATCGGCGGCGAGGTGGTCGAGACCCGACTGCCACCTGGACCGGTCTGAGCAAGCGGACCCGGCTGGCCGGGACGAGCCCGCTAGTCGTCGACCGGGGTTGGCGGTCTGGCCCGGGACAGTCGCGACGGCCACCAGATCCGCCGCCCCAGCTCGTACGAGGAGGCTGGCACCAGCAGGGAGCGCACAATCAGGGTGTCGAGGAGGACACCCGCCGCCACCGCGAAGCCGATCTGCTGCAGGAAGACCAGCGGAAGCACTCCGAGTACGAGGAAGGTTGCGGCCAGCACGACCCCCGCGCTGGTGATGACTCCGCCCGTCACCGTGAGCCCCTTGAGGATCCCCGTGCGCGTCTGGGTCTTGATGGACTCCTCTCGCACCCGGGTCATCAAGAAGATGTTGTAGTCGATGCCCAGCGCCGCCAGGAACACGAAGGTGAACAGGGGGAACGACGCGTCCGAGCCGGGGAACCCACGCAGGTCGAACGCAATGGCAGACAGGCCGAGCGTGGCGAAGTACGACAGCACGATCGTGGCGATCAGCAGGATCGGGGCCAGCAGTGCGCGGAGCAGCAACACGAGCACCAGGAAGATGACCAGCAGCACCAGCGGGATCACCACGCGGTTGTCGCGCTTAGAAGCTTGCTGCGTGTCGTAGTTGATCGCCGTCGTGCCGCCGACGAGGGCGGACTCCCCCGCCACGCTGTCGAGGACACTGCGCATCTCGACGACCGTCACCTCAGCCGCAGCCGAGTCGGCTGCGTCGGCAAGCGTCACGTCCAGCTGCACTCGCCCGTCGACCTCGACCGGCGGCACCGGGGTTGGAGCCGGGTCGCCCGGCCCCGGCGGCGGCCCGCTGGGGGCCCCGGTGAACGGAACCACCGCCGCCACGCCGTCGATGCCGGCCAACGCGTCGGCCATCTCGGCGGCGTTGTCCGCGGGTCCGATCACGATCGCCGGGCTGCCCTCGCCGGCCGGGAAGTGCTCGGCCAGCTGCTCCTGACCGACCACGGACTCGACCTCGTTGGCGAACGCCTCGGTCGTGGCGATGCCGTTGGCGTTCAACGAGGTGCTGAAGAAGGCGAGGACCAGAAGCGCGCCTGCCGAACCGATCCACACCAGCCGCGGACGGCGACCGATCCCGCCGGCGACCTTGGACCACGCACCCGACAGCTTCTCGTCGACGTCGTCGTAGTTGGGCGCCTTGGGCCAGAACGCCCATCGGACCGGTGGCACGCGTAGCACGGCGGGGAGCCGCTCCGGGGCGCGGAAAGCGCGGAGGAGACCGCCGACGACCACCCCGAGGAGGGTGACGACGGCGAGCAGACCTCCCACAACCGCGAACGGTCCGAGCGGGACACCGAACAACAGGTCCAGCACGATCCCGGGGATGATGACGACGAGGAAGGCGCCCAACGGCAGCGCCGCCGACGGCACGACGAGCAGCGCCGGCAGGAACGTGAGCATGACCACGAGCGCGGACACGATGCCGATGGCCGCGACCGGCCCGGTCGACTTGTTCGAGTTCAGCTCAGAGAACAGCAGCATCAGCAGCCCGAGGGACGCCGTCGCGGCCGAGGCCGCGATTGGCTCGACGGTGCCTCGCCAGGCGGCGCGGATCGCGTCGACCGGTCGGTCGTGGTGGTGCAGCTCCTCGCGGTAGCGGCTGACCATCAGCAGGGCGTAGTCCGTCCCAGCGCCGAAGACCAGCACGGTCAGGATGCCCTGGCTCTGGCCGTTGAGGGTGAGGATGTCCGATGTGGCCAGGAAGTACACGACCGCACTCGCCACGCTCAGGGCGAAGCCGGCGCTGACCAACGGGATGACCCATAGGAACGGGCTCCGATACACCAGGATCAGGATCAGGGTGACGACGAGCGCGGTCGCCAGCAGCAGCGTCCCGTCGATGTCCCCGAACACCGAGATGAGGTCAGCCAGGATTCCGCCCGGCCCGGTCACGTAGGACTCGAGACCGACCGGGTCAGCTGCCGCGTTGGCCCCCGCCGACAGGACCTGGGCGACGGCCAGCACCGGCGACTCGCCGTTCTCCAGCGCGTCGGTCGTCTTGTCCTCGGAGAGCAGGACCGTAACCAGCACGGCCTGCCCATCCTCCGACGGGACGGCGGCCACCGGGGCGCTGCCGAGGAACTCCCCCACGGTGGCCGGGCCCGACGGCCCGACCTCGACCGGAAGGTCCGGCGCCTCCGCGACGAAGGCATTGACGGCCGCGAGCTGTTCCGGTGTTAGGCGCGAGTCCGAGGTGAACAGCACCACCACGGGCAGGGTCGACTCGTCCGAGAAGGCCTTCTGCTGCTCGATGACCAGCGTTGACTCGGCGTCCGCGGGCAGGAAGGTCGCCGCGTCGTTCTCCTGGGCGCTGGACAGCTTGCCGGCTGCCGGGCCGATGATGCTGCCGAGCATGAACCAGCCGAGGATCACGGCCAGGGCAAGCCAGACCGACCTGCGGGCGGTCCGCGTTCGGGCTGCTTCGCGGGTCGGCGCGTCGGACACAGCGGGGCTCCCCGAGAGGTCGTGGTGGATTCGGACCACAGGCTAGGCGATGCGGGCGGCCGACGCCCGCCGACGGGCGCGAAGGCGGGAAGGACGTAGGCTCGACGGGTGTCCGTCGACGTCGTCCGAGTGGGGTTCGCGCCGCCGCTCGGCAGCGCCCCTGTTCCCTACCTCGAGGGGTGGGACCGGCAACGCGCTGTCCACGAGTCGGTCGTCACCGGGGACCGGCCCGACACTGTGCTGCTGCTCGAGCACGAGTCGGTCTACACCGCCGGCAAGCGCACGAACTCGTGGGACCGCCCGACCGGCGAGCGAGCCGGACGCACGCCTGTGGTGGACGTGGACCGGGGCGGCAAGATCACCTGGCACGGTCCGGGACAGCTCGTCGGCTACCCCATCCTGCGCCTGCCCGACCCGTTCGACGTCGTCGCATACGTGCGGCGAGTGGAGCAGCTGTTGATCGACGTGTGCGCGGAGTTCGGCCTGCCCACCATGCGGGTCGAGGGGCGAAGTGGCGTCTGGGTTGCCGCGGACGAGCAGCGGCCCGAGCGCAAGGTGGCGGCGATCGGCGTACGCGTGGCCCGGGGCGTAACGATGCACGGATTCTCGCTCAACGTCGACTGCGACCTGTCCGCCTACGACAGCATCGTCCCCTGCGGCATCGTCGACGCCGGTGTCACCACGCTGTCCGCCGAGCTTGGACGGCCACTGACCGTCGCTGACGTGCTGCCCGTCGTCGAGGCGCACCTGGCGACGCTGATTCCGGCGCCCGCGACCCCGGCAGTGACGGCGTGACCACCGCACCCGAAGGTCGCAAGCTGCTGCGGCTCGAGGTCCGCAACGCCGAGGTCCCGATCGAGCGCAAGCCGCCGTGGATCCGGACGACCCTGCGCACTGGCCCCGAGTACACCCAAATCCGCGAGCTGGTGCGCTCCGAGGGCCTGCACACGGTGTGCGAAGAGGCCGCCTGCCCCAACATCTACGAGTGCTGGGAGGACCGGGAGGCGACGTTCCTCATCGGTGGCGACCAGTGCACCCGGCGCTGCGACTTCTGCCAGATCGACACCGGCCGACCGGCCGATCTCGACCGGGACGAGCCACGGCGCGTGGCGGAGAGCGTCCACAGCATGCAGCTGCGCTACGCCACGATCACCGGGGTGGCGCGCGACGACCTCGACGACGAGGGCGCCTGGCTCTACGCGCAGACGGTGCGCGAGATCCACCGCCTCAACCCGGGGACGGGCGTGGAGCTGCTCACCCCGGACTTCTCCGGCCGGGCCGACCTACTGCAGCAGATCTTCGACGCGACTCCTGAGGTCTTCGCGCACAACGTCGAGACGGTGCCCCGCATCTTCCGCAGGATCCGGCCCGGGTTCCGCTACGACCGGTCACTGGAGGTCATCAGCGCCGGCCGATCAGCCGGACTGGTCACCAAGTCGAACCTGATCCTCGGCATGGGCGAGGAGCGCGACGAGGTGACCGAGACGATGCGAGCCCTGGTCGAGGCCGGAACCGACCTGCTGACCATCACCCAGTACCTGCGACCCAGCCCGCGCCACCACCCGGTGGACCGGTGGGTGCACCCCGACGAGTTCGTGGAGCTGCAGCAGGAGGCCGAAGAGCTCGGGTTCGCGGGCGTGCTGAGCGGTCCGCTGGTCCGGTCTTCCTACCGGGCTGGCCGGCTCTACCGGCAGGCGGTCGACGCCCGGCAAGCGACGTGACCGCGGCCAGCGTGACCGGTCTGCACGTCTGGCCGGCGGACCAGGACGCACCAGTGGCAGTGGAGTCGCTGGTGCTGGACTGGGGCGGCCCCGTCGGCGACCGGCACCACGGCGTGACGATGCGATCCGACAGCCGGCAGAAGTGGCTGTACCCGCCTGACCAGGAGATCCGGAACAACCGTCAGCTGTCCCTGGTCGACACCACCGAGCTGGCCCTGATCGCCGAGAAGCTGGGGCTGCCGGAGCTGGCTCCAGGCACCGTCGCGGACAACATCTGCACGACCGGGATCGCCGACCTGACGGCGATGACCCCGATGTCCCGCCTGGTGATCGGCGTTGACGACCCGGTCGTGATCGTGCTGGGCGGGGAGAACACCCCGTGCGCGATCGCCGGAAGGCTGGTCCAAGCACGGTACGGAACGCCAGCGGGGAAGTTCCCGAACGCCGCCGCCCACCACCGCGGCGTGACCGGGTGGGTCGAGCGTCCGGGCACCATCCACGTCGGCATGACGGTCCGCATCGTGCCCACCCGCCCCACTGCCTGAGCGCCGCCTCTAGGCTGGCGCCCATGGCTCTGCGCAGGAAGAAGAAGCAGGACGGCGGCGAGGCGAAGAAGCCCGGCCGGATCAAGCAGCTCATTGAGGCCTACCGGTTCACCCGCAAGGAGGACCGCTGGATCGGCTGGGTGCTGCTCGCGGCGTTCGTCGGCCCGTTCCTGGTCGTCCTGGGAATTGGATCCGCGACCGGTCACCCCATCCTGGGCGCGATGTTCGGTGTCTCGGTCGGTGTCCTCGTGGCCATGATCATCTTCGGCCGCCGGGCCGAGAAGGCCGCCTACGGCTCGATCAAGGGCCAGGCCGGGGCGGCAGCGGCACCCCTGAACCTGCTCAAGCGCGGCTGGACCGTGACGCCAGCAGTAGCCGTCACCCGCAACCAGGATGTCGTCCACCGGGTCGTCGGGCGTCCCGGGGTGGTCCTCGTCGGCGAGGGTTCGCCCAGTCGGGTGACCAACCTCCTGCACCAGGAGAAGCGCAAGGTCGCCCGGGTGGCGCCGGAGGTCCCGATCCACGAGATCGTGGCTGGCGACGGCGACGGCCAGGTGTCGCTGCGCAAGCTCAACCGGGCCGTGACGAAGCTGCCGAAGGCCCTCACCGGCGCCCAGGTCAGCGAGCTCAACTACCGCCTCAAGGCACTCGCCAACCAGCAGGGACAGTTCCCCATCCCCAAGGGGCCGATGCCGAAGAACGTCAAGATGCCGCGCGCCCCCCGCTAACCCCTCTCACCCTCACTTGCTAGGCGCGCCGCGCGCCCCAGCGCGCGTTCGGCCCAGCAAGTCAGCGGAAGCGGACGAGAACCGTCTTGGCGGCGTAGTCGGGAAGACCGCGACGATCCCGGTCGTACAGCAGCGCCGGCAGCACCAACGCTACGAGCAAGGCTCGAACGAGCATGCGCAGCGGCCAGCGGCGGGGCACTCCCACCGGGGCCAGCCGGATGCCCAGCACGAGCTGCCCGAAGCTGCCCTGCAGGAGGGCGGTCAGCAGCGTCACCTGGACAACGAAGGCGCCGATCACCGCCAGCGTGTACGGCCCGCCGCTCGGCTCGAAGCTCGGGAACAGCAGCCGCACCGTCGCCGTGGCGACGAAACCGTCGATGAACAGCGCAACGAACCGCCGGCCCCACCCGGTCACCGAGCCGAGCCCGGAGTCGGGCAGCCCCAGCCGCTCCCCTGGGTAGCCGATCTCGATCCCCGAGGCGTCGGCCGCGGCCCGGGGGCCAGACAGCCAGCTCGACAGGTCGCTACGGTCCACGTCCCCACGGTAGAGGCCCCGCGCGCGGGGGGCCATTCGTGCCCAGGAGGGCGTAACACGGGCGAAACACCCGGGACACCGCAAGGTAACCGCCCCCACCTACCGTCACGATGTCACCAACCGTCCGGCGCGTGGGGAAGCGGGCCGGCCCCAAGGAGGATCGATGTTCTCGAACGCCGACGAGGTGCTCGCCTACATCCGCAACGAAGACGTGAAGTTCGTCGACGTGCGGTTCTGCGACCTGCCGGGGGTGATGCAGCACTTCAACGTCCCCGCCGCGTCCTTCACCCAGGCAGCGTTCGACGACGGCCTGATGTTCGACGGTTCCTCCATCCGCGGGTTCCAGGCGATCCACGAGTCCGACATGAAGCTGATGCCAGACCCCGCGACGGCCTTCATCGACCCATTCCGGACCGAAAAGACGCTGGTCATGAACTTCTCGATCCGGGACCCGTTCACCGACGAGCCCTACAGCCGCGACCCGCGCAACATCGCCGCCAAGGCCGAGGCATACCTCAAGAGCACTGGCATCGCTGACACTGTGTACTTCGGGCCTGAGGCCGAGTTCTACGTCTTCGATGACGTCCGGTTCGAGACCAAGCAGAACACCGCCTCGTACTTCGTCGACTCGGTCGAGGGTGCCTGGAACTCCGGGCGCGAGGAGCAGGGCGGCAACCTTGGCTACAAGACGCGGTACAAGGGCGGCTACTTCCCGGTGCCACCGGTCGACCACTTCGCCGACCTACGCGACGAGATGACCCTCGCGCTGCAGGCGGCGGGGCTCGAGGTCGAGCGGGCGCACCACGAGGTGGGCACCGGCGGCCAGGCTGAGATCAACTACAAGTTCTCGACGCTGACCCACTCCGCAGACCAGATCATGTTGTTCAAGTACATGATCAAGAACGTGGCCTGGAAGAACGGCCGCACGGCCACCTTCATGCCGAAGCCGCTGTTCGGCGACAACGGGTCGGGCATGCACTGCCACCAGAGCCTGTGGAAGGACGGCGTCCCGCTGTTCTACGACGAGCTCGGCTACGGCGGCCTGTCGGACACCGCTCGCTGGTACATCGGGGGTCTGCTCACCCACGCGCCCAGCCTGCTCGCCTTCACCAACCCGACCGTCAACTCCTACCGGCGGCTCGTCCCCGGTTTCGAGGCCCCGGTTAACCTGGTGTACTCGCAGCGCAACCGCTCGGCGTGCATCCGGATCCCGATCACTGGCAGCAACCCCAAGGCCAAGCGCATCGAGTTCCGCGTCCCTGACCCGTCGGCGAACCCCTACCTCGCCTTCGCCGCGATGCTGCTCGCCGGGCTGGACGGCATCAAGAACAAGATCGAGCCGCCGGAGCCGGTCGACAAGGACCTCTACGAGCTGCCGCCGGACGAGCGCGCCGACATCCCCCAGGTCCCCGGTTCACTCCCCCAGGTGCTCGACGCTCTGGAGGCCGACCACGAGTACCTGCTCGAGGGCGGTGTGTTCACCGAGGACCTCATCCAGACCTGGGTCGACTGGAAGCGCGCCAACGAGGTCGCCCCGATTCAGCTCCGCCCGACTCCCCACGAGTTCGAGCTCTACTACGACATCTAGTGAGCGGGGGCTCGGAGGCGGCTCACCCCAAGTGCTCGGCGAAAAAGGACAGCATTCTTTCCCAGCTGTCCTCGGCGGCGTCGGTGTCGAAGCCGGTGGCCATGGGTGTCCAACCGCTCAGGCGTGCCAGGAGATTGTCGTTGTCGTTCATGTACCCGTGCCCGGCCGAGGGGTACTCCACGATGTCGCGCTCCACGCTCAGGGCAGTGAGATGCTCGCGGAGCCGACGGCCTTGTGGGGCGAAGATGCGGTCACGGCCTCCGTACCCGGCGACGCAGCCGGGCATGCCGCGCAGCTTCTCGATGTCACGCGGTACGTCCCCGTAGAAGACGGCGACAGCCTGGGCCTCGCTGTGGGGGGTGTAGAGGACGGCGAATCCGCCACCGATGCAGAATCCGACGACGGCCGTGCTGTGCCCTGCGACGTCGGGACGGTCTGCAAGGTAGGCGTGCGCATCGGCCAGCCGGGAGAAGGGTGCACCGTGCCCGCGCTTGAGGGCGAGCACGGCGCGCATGACACACGGGACGCGGTGACCCGGTCCGAAGAAGTCAGGGACGAGCACGACGTATCCGGACGCCGCCAGCCGCGCGGCGATGCGCCGCATGTCCTCGCTGACGCCGAGAAGGTCGTGCACGACGAGCACGCCTGGGTGCGCCTCGTCGTCGTCGGGTGTGGCCACGAGTGCGGGCATCTCCCAGTCGTCGTTCGTCGGGACGGTGACATCCACCAAATCCGTCATGCCTCCGTCCCGTCCTCGCTTGGGACGACCTGCCGAAGCTGCCCGATGACAAAATCGCAGAAGGCATGTGAGTCGCCGTCGACGCCGTCACGGACAAGGGCGTCGAGCCCCGCACCGAGCGTGTCCGCGATCGTCTTCCGTACTTCCGCGACGTATTCGGGGTCAACGCTTCGATACCGGACCGGTCGGTATCCGTCGAGCACGTCGGCGGCAGCCTCGTGCAAACCCGCATCCGCCAGCGCACGTGCCGCGACTGCCGCGTCGTTCCGGGCAGACGCCCAGTGGCCGTGGGCCCGGTAGAAGAGCATGGCGTCGAGCGTCCGACCTGCGACGTTGGTGTGGTCGGGATCGTCAGCGACCGCACGCACTCGGAGGGCGTGAGCCTGTGAGCAGAGAACCGTCAAGGACTCGGCCTCGGCGAGGTCGATCGCCTCGTCGCAGGCGGCGAGGGCGCCCTCGACGTCGCCGGTGCCCAGCGCTCGGTTTGCCAGGATGACCTGGCGGAAAGCGTGACCGACCGCACCGGCGGAACAGCCCACTCGAAGCGCGCGGTCCTGGGCCGGCATGGGGTCGATGTCGGGGTTGTGAGCCGCCATGGGCGAGATGGCACCGACGGTCAGTTCCCGGATGCCCCCCGTCCCTCGCACCTGCCGCTCGAGCAGGGCAAAGCTCCGTGCCAGCTCTGGCAGATCGCCGTGCGATCCGGCTGCCCAGAAGCGCGACAGAGTCACGGAGTACGAGTCGGTGCGGTCCCCGACCTGGGACAGCAAAGCGAGAAGCTCGTCGATGCGGTGCTCGTAGGCGACCATGCGGGCGTGTCCGGCGCGTGCCTCGTCGAGGTCCGCGCCGACGTGGCCGTTGGCGTCAGCGAGCGCGAGCGCGTCCTCCGACCAGGTCGCGTGCTCGAGCGCGAGCGAGATCTCGGCGCAGTCGATGGTGGTGTTCAGCAGCTCGAGGGCGTCCGCCACAAGCGCGAGATCGATCGCGTAGAGGAGGGCCAGGCGGTGGTTCGGCCAGTCCGCACGCATCTCGCGCCAGGCGCTCTCGACGTCGCCGGAGACGAGTCGCCGCGACTGGTCGGCCGCGCGGTCGTGGAAGCAGGCGACGTGAGCACGACGCGCCGCCTCCTGATCCCGCATGTGCTCGTCGGCGTAGAGCCGGATCGACTCCAGCAGCCGGTAGCGGGGTGACGCGAGCTCGTTGTCCACCTCGATCAGTGACCGCTCGGCCAGGGCCATCACGTGACGGACGGCCTCGAGGGCGGTGAGGTCGCGCCGGTGCGTGGCGACCGATTGTGCGGCGTCGAGGTCGAAGAAGCCGCCGAACTGTGCGAATCGGCCGAGCGTCTCCTGCTGCTCGGCGTCCAGCGGTACGTAGGACGCCGCGATGGCGCCCTCCAGCGTGAGCGCGGCCCGACCCCCTGCCTCAACCCTGAGCAGCTCAAAGCGCTGGTCGAGCAGCCCGGCGAGGTGCTCGACGCCAAGGACGCGTGTCTGCGCGCAGGCCAGCTCGAGCGCGAGCGGAAGCTGGTCGAGCGCCTCGCACACCTCGGCCACCATGGTCGACGACGACGGGAGGGAGACTCCCTGCTCGGCGGCGCGTCGCACAAAGAGCTCGACGCCGTGTTCGACGGTCAGGACGGGGACGTCGACCACGATCTCGCCCGCCACTCCGAGGCGCTGTCGACTGGTCGCCAGCACGGCGAGCCGGTCGTCCTGTGCCCGCAGCCTGGTGAGCAGTACCGACGCCTCTTCCAGCACGTGCTCGCAGTTGTCGAGCAGCAGCAGGCCCTCGACACCGGACAGCAGGCTGACGACCGTGTCCTCGCTGGAGCCGGACGGGAAGCGTGCGGCGTTCAACGCGTCGAGGACTGACTGGGCGACCCCGCCGGTGTGCCGAACGTCGGCGAGGGAAACGACCCAGCTGCCACCCGGGAACTGCCCCGCGATTGACGCTCCCACATGCTGGGCGAGGAGGGTCTTGCCGACGCCGGCCGGTCCGACCAATGTCACCAGGCGTCCTGGGCCAATCGCCGCGCAGACCTGCGCGGTGATGTCATACCGGTCGATCAACTCCTTGGCCGGGCGCCGCAACCGACCGGTGGTCACGTCCGGTGCATCGGGGACCGGCGGCAGCGGCGAAGGTGGACGGATGTCGCTCTCGACCGGTGCGACGAACTGGTACCCGCGTCCGTGGACGGTGCGGATGACGCGTTGGCTGCGACCGTCGTCACCCACGGCGACTCGGGCCGAACGGATCCGCGACGTTAGGGACGACTCGCTGACGAACGTGTCGCCCCACACCTGCTCGAGCATCTCCTGCTTGGGAACCACTCGCTCGCGGTGCTCGACCAGGTAGCGGAGAACGTCGAAGACCTGGGGCTCGACAGTGACTAAGTGCCCGGCCCGGTGCACCGTCAGGGCAGCGATATCGAGGGTGACATCGCCGAACGTGATGCGCACCGGCTCGGGGCGGGCCGCATCGCC
This sequence comes from uncultured Actinomycetota bacterium, assembly GCA_963848085.1. Lineage (GTDB taxonomy): Bacteria > Actinomycetota > Actinomycetes > JAHEKZ01 > JAHEKZ01 > CAWKCE01. The sequence goes on along the minus strand of CAWKCE010000004.1, from coordinate 240,626 downwards.
CTGGGTCATGCCGTCACTGTAGTGCGGCCGTGACGACGGTCCGGGTCGAAGGACCAACCCCGAGCCGGGATCGGTGAAGCGGTCAGGCGCGGGTGGCCAGCAAGGTCACGCTCTTGACATCCCATGAGTCGGTGGCGCCCTGGGCACTGTCGGACAGGAACTCGTAGGCGTTCCGGCGTCCGGACAGGATAGTGAAGCCCGCGTCCTCGATCAGCTGCTGGTAGGCATCCTGCTCGGAGGCACCGCCGATGCAGGCGGCCCACAGGTCGGCGTTGCAGACGACGCTCTCGGGAAGCTGCTCGCCGGAGACGATGTCCGCGACGGACAACCGCCCACCGGGTCGGAGCACCCGCGCAGCCTCGGCGAAGACCCGCTCCTTGTCCGCCGACAGGTTGATGACGCCGTTGGAGATCACGACGTCGAAGGTCCCGTCGTCGAACGGGAGCTCCTCGATGGACCCGTTGCTGAACTCGATGTTCGTGAAGCTGCTTTCGTCCATGAGCCGTTCGGCCTTGGCCAGCTGGGACGCGGTGAAGTCGCGCCCGACGACGTGCCCGGACGGGCCGACCTGCCGGGCGGAGGCGAAGACGTCCATGCCGCTCCCGGAGCCGAGGTCGAGGACGCGCTCGCCCGGTCGGATCTCGGCCAACTGGTGGGGGTTGCCCACCCCGGCGAAGGAGTCGACGGCTTCACCCGGAATCTGGTCCAGCAGGGAGGGCTCGTAGCCGAGGCGCACGGCGAGCGCGCGGCCCAGCTCGAAGTGGAAGTCGCCGTCCGGCGCCTGGGCGACCGCGGTGTACATCGCTTGGACCTGCTGGGTCAGGTACTCGATGTCGACGCTCGAGGTGGTGGTGGTAGTCATGGAAGGGATTCCTTTCGTGGTCGGTATGGCGTCCACCGTGCCTGTGCGTGGGGGTCGAAGTCCTGAAGGAGTTGTCCAGATTCTGTCCAGAGGGGGGAGCCAATCCCCGGGGTGGGCGGGTCAGTTGACGTCGACCACCTGGAATCAATCAGGCGGCCCCGGCGCGCGCCGGGGGAAGACACGCACCGGGGCCGGATAGCCAGGCGCTATGCGCTGAGATGAGCAGCTAGCGGCTCGTTCGGGATGGAACGAATCCCCGCGAGCCGAGGGCGTCCTTCTCCTTTCCGCCGCGGAGGGGTTAATTGAGTCATTCGTATCCGGGCACCAGGGGCTTGCAGGTCTCGCGCGGGGACGGGTGGTGCGTGGAGCAGGACCGAGATCTGAAACGTTGTGCGTCAACCGTGCGTCAGGGACATGCGTCAATGACGTCATTGCAGGTCAGCCCCCTACCCCAACCCTCTGGCGCTCTATTACGACATCTGAGCCCGCGAGACTGAGGGGGCTTCGGATCGCGTTGAGCACCGACCCCCGGGACTAGAGCGTTACCTCTTCCTGGGCCTCGACAACAACGCCCTCCGCGTTCTGGATAGCTCCGGGAGGCGCCGATGCCCATACCGGCCCCAACCGCTCCAAGAACGCCTCGGCCGTTGGCGCATCGTCGAAGTTCAGATCCAGTAGGACGTGATTCGGGTTCTGGATGCCGCGGCTGATTCGGTAGGAGCGAACACCTCCCGCCTGCCTCCCTGCGGGGTCACTGTCGAACATTGCCTTCCACTGCGCGTAGTCCCCCACAGTGAATTCGGCGTGCACGTGCGCCATGAGCCGCCCTCCTTCTCAGTTGCCGGTACCTCGTTGAAGCCACTAGGGCCGGTAGCAGCATCCCACCAGATCTCTAGGTCCGGTCATCTGCGCGAGAATCTGCTCGCGCCCTGCCTGGTCTGGTTCCACGCAAACGGGGGTGCGGTTGTTGCGGCCGCCAGACCTGTCAGAAGCTGGTCGGTGTGAGTGGTGGCCTTCAGAACGGAACGACGGTGGTGAGCAGGCCGGTTGCCGGCGCTCGGCCGGCCAGCGCGCGGGTGAACTCGACGGCGTCGAGGGTCATGTTCTCCGCATCGGCCGCGTCAGGCCGATCGGCGTAGCTACCACCGGCAGGACCGGTCAGCTCCAGGTAGAAGGGTTGGCCATGGCGTCGCGCCCACTCGGCAACCACGTCAGCAACAATCCGTCCATCATGATCGTCGCTGAGCTCGAGTGCGCCATCAACAGCTCGCGCAAGGTCGACCCGATGCATCCAGAGATCGCGTAGGTAGATGGTGTCGACCAGGTAGCCGAGTTTCCACTTCTCGAAGACCGGTCCGTCGATGGACATCGTTGCGTGGTTGCGCAGGATGGCCGGCATGCGCGTCCGACCTCGCACAGTTCTCGGAGCAACCGCCGCCAGTCGGTCGACGAGCTCACTGGGTGTCAGCTCGCTGCGTTCACGTACCTGAACGTTGGTCAGAGCCGCCTCAAGCGGCCCACCGTGCCTCCTCCGGTGGATCATGGCCAGCCGCATCTGGTGCAGATTTTCACGAAACGATGCGCCGCCCTCGCAGGCGCCGAGGACGTGCAAATAGAGCGTTCGAACGTCCCAGCCGGGGCAGTCGGTGCTCGCTGTCCACGCTGCTTCGTCGAGCGTCTGCAGCACGGTCAGTACGCGGTCCAGCTCGCGCGCTTGCAGGCGCATCGCCTCCGGGTGACTGATGGGTTCGATGGTTGCGACGTCAACCGTGGTCGAGGTCATCCTCTGGCTCCTGTCGTGCGACTTGGTCGCAATGTGGGTGGGCGTGTTGCGTCAGGGGTTTGGCAGTGCGCGAGGAACATCTCAATGGCCTCGTCAGCCAGGCCAAGCCACCGCATTCCACCGGGGTCGTTGGAGATCTGCTGGGAGACGAGGCCACCGATCAGTGCAGTCGCCAGGTCGAGATGGCCTTCCTCCGTGATGCCGTTGTCGGCGAGGATCTGCTTGAGATGCTTCAGGGCACGAACTGAGGGCGCATACGACTCTGGCGTGGGAGTGAACCCGGGGATCGTTCGCTGGAACAGCAGCTGATAGCGCGGGGCGTCGCTCGTGCAGAACTCGAAGAAGCGGCGTGAATAGGCGACGAGCTGCTCACGCGAGCCTTCGACGCCGTACGGCCGGGACATGTCCTCGGCAAAGTCCGTCGCGGCCCGGCCAAACATCGCGTCGTAGATCGCGTGCTTGGAGTCGAAGTAGGCGTACACGGTGGGGGTGGTAATACCCGCTCGGGTCGCTAAGTCCCGCAGCGACCACATCACCATGCCCTGCTCGTGGGCAAGATCCCACGCGGCGTCCACGATCGCCTCGCGCGCAGACTGTCGGCGTGCCTCACGCCACCCCGAAGCCGTGGGTTTAGTCATGTTCGGCATTCTTATACGCTGTATAGATTCTGTCAACCGAATTCGTCGAGTGGATGCGACCAAGTCGTGCCGGTGTGCCCCCTTCGGCTCCCCTGCCTCCCCCATGAGCACGGCGGGCAGACGGTCCTACCCGACATCGTCATCCGCCCAGAGCGGGACAACGACCACGCGGCCGACACACCGTCATCTCCGAGCCATTCGGGGACGCCGAGGTAGCCCAGTGGACGATGCCTCACGGCTCGACCCGGTGGTCGGGTTCCTGCTGCTGGCCATGGTGAGCGCCTCACTGGCCGCCATCCGGCGTCTCGACGCCCGCCTGGAGGCCATCGAGTCCCAGCTCGCCGAGACGTCAGTGACCGGAGCCGCTTCCGACTGACGGCTGGCCACAGTTGGGCCGAGAGGGTGACGGTGGCCCACCGGCCTCAACACCTGCTCACCGCACGTCGAGAGGAGAGGTGTAGGCGGGCGGCATCAGGGCGGCCCTCCGACATATTGCGCATTTGGGGGAACCATGGACGACCTGTGGGCCGAGCTCGAGCGTGACCGGCCTCTCGACCAACCTCACCGTGAGCGGCGGCGCCGCGTCGGCGCGGCAGCCACACTCGCCGGGCTGGCGTTCGTCGGTATCGGGCTGTCCAGCGCCCTGTTCACCGACACCCAGGCCCTCGGCGCCAACGACTTCACCTCCGGCACCGTCCGAATCAGTACCGCCCCGGTCAACACGGCCGTATCGGCCGGGAACATGGCTCCCGGCGACGTCGTGACCGGCAACGTGCAGGTCGACAACGCCGGTTCGCTGCGGATGCGCTATGCCATCTCAGCCAGCGCAGACGACCCTGACACCAAGGGACTGCGGTCCCAGCTACGTCTCAGCATCTACAGCGGTGTGACACCGGGCAACTGCACCCTCGGCAACCTTGCTGCGGGAACGCTGCTGGGCGGGCCGACCGGCCTGGCCACACCGGCCGCTCTCGTCGGTAGCAGCACAACCGGCTTCCAGGCGGGTGACCGGACGCTCAACGCCACGGCGTCGGAGAACCTCTGTGTCCAGGTGAGCCTTCCGCTGGCTACTGGTAACGCGTACCAGAACGCCACCAGCACCATCACGCTCACCTTCGACGCTGAGCAGACCGCCAACAACTGAGAATGAAGGCGCCGACGAGGGGCACAGTCAAGCGGTGGGGCTTCCGCGGCCTCCTGCTTCTGTCCCTCGTCGGCGCTCTCCTTGCCTACGCCGGTCCGCTGATCTTCGAGATGCGTGGCCAGACCCTGCTGGTCCTCACCAGCGGCAGCATGGATCCCAAGTACCCGGCCGGTTCCGCCGTCGTCGCCGAGCCCGTGACACCTGACCAACTGCGCGTTGGCCAGGTCATCACGTTCAAGGAGACGGTGGAAGGCAGCAAGTACGTCACCCACCGGATCGTGGGCCTGAAGACCCTGCCGAAGACCGACAGCGACGGCACCCCGCTTCTGGACACCAGAGGCGCCGAGATCCCGGCCTACTTCGTGCAGACACAAGGCGACGGCAATCTCACCCCCGACCCCAACCTGACCCCGGTCGAACAGGTCAGGTTCTTGGTGGTCGACGGGTATGCAGGCCTCGGCGCATGGCTGCTCTGGTCCCGAACGCTGACCGGCAAGCTGTTGCTGTTTGCCCCTCCCTTCCTCCTGCTGCTCCTGTCCGAGGTCTGGTCCTGGCGCCCCGCTCCGGGTGTAGCCCGCGCAACCAGCCAGGTGCCCGCCAACCCTTCACAACGGCACGACGATGTCGCCGCGACCCTGGCCTAGGAGCGTCGCCTTCGGCGCGGCAGCCCTCCTCACCGGCGCCGCGGCCGTCGCCACGGCGCCACTCACCGCAACCGCCCAGCTCACCGATGCTGCGACAGTCGGTGGGAACACCATCACCACTCGAGCCGCCTGCCCGGCCGGACCCCTCTACGCAGCGGCGCTGTTGGCCGAGAGCCCCAGCTTCTACTGGCGGTTCGCCGAGACCGCCCCTCCGGCGGTCACGACAGTCGCCGACGCCACGACCAATGGCACCGATGGCACCGTCCGGGGCGCTGGCCTGTCGTTCGGGAGCGCCACCCCAGGGCTGATCCACTGCGACGACACCTACGGTGTCGAGCTTCCCGGCACCCCGGCGAGCACGCAGTTCCTCGTTCAGCCGACGGCGGTCCCCAACCCGGACACGTTCACGGTCAGCGCGTGGGTGCGCACCTCCACAGCTGACGGGGGCTGGGTGCTCGGCATGGGATCGGCTCGCTGGGGGACGTCCGCCAACCGCGACCGTGTCCTGTATCTCCAGTCGAACGGGCAGCCGGCGTTCTCGGTCGGGATCGGGCCACGGACGGTGCTCGAAGGCGCCGCCGCAGTCAACGACAACCAGCCGCACCTGCTCGTCGGGACGCTGGGCCCCGCCGGTATGGCGCTGTACGTGGACGGCGTCCAGGTGGACGCCGACGCCACCGTGACCGCTGGCGCCGTCTACACCGGCAACGAGCCGGCCGACCAGCCACCGCCCGCGGTCCCTGCGACACCGGACGGCTACGGGTACTGGCGGGTGGGCTACGACTCAACCGCCGGACTGGGCCCGGCAGTACCGGCCAACGACCAGCTGGCGGGCAGGATCGACGAGGTCGCGGTTTGGCAGAACCGGGCTCTCACCGCTGGCGACGTGGCCGGGTTGTTCGCGCAGAACCACTGGTGACCGGCGACGCCTCCGACGCTTCGTCGATGGCGCGAACGACCTCCAGGAGGTCACCCCCCGAGACGGCGGGGGACCACAGGAATCCCTGGGCGAGGTCACAGCCGAGCTCACGCAGCACCACGGCGGTCTCCGCGTCCTCGACGCCCTCCGCGACGGTCAGCAGGTCGAACTCATGCGCCAGGTCGATGATCGCCCGGACCAGAACGATGCTGTCCGCGTCGGTCATGAGCGGCTGGATGAACGACCGGTCGATCTTCACGGTGCGCAGGGGGTAGCTCCGCAGCTGGCTGATCGAGGTGTTCCCGATACCGAAGTCGTCCACGGCCAGGTGCACGCCGTGCTCCGACAACGCCCGCATGGCGTCCTGGGCCCGACCGGCATCACCCGGGATGGCACTCTCGGTGATCTCCAGCTCGAGGCAGCTCGGGCTGACTCGAGCATCGTGGAGCAGCTGTCGGACCCGTTCCGGCAGGTCTGCCTCGTGCAGGTTGCGTGCCGAGAGGTTGACCGCCAGGTGCATCGGCAGCCCGGCGCGCTCGCGCTCCCAGTCATGGAGCTGGCCAACCGCCTGCTCCAGAACCCACTGGGTGAGGTCGCTGACCATGCCGGTCTGCTCCGCCAGCGGGATGAAGTCGACCGGCGGGATGGCGCCCGCGACCGGGTGGTTCCAGCGGATGAGGGCCTCGAGCCCGGCGACCCGCCCCGTCAGCAGGTCGATCTTCGGCTGGTAGTGGAGTGCCAGCTGACCCTCCGTGGACAGCGCCAAGCGCAGGTCACCCATCAGAGTCAACCGCTGGGCGCTGTGATGGTCGCCTTCGGTGGAGTACACCGCGTAGCCGAGCTTGGCCCGCTTCGCCGCGTACATCGCCACGTCCGCGTGGCGCAGGAGTGTCATCTGGTCCTCGGCATGGTCGGGCAGCAGGGCAACCCCGATGCTGGCGTCCACGTGGAGAGTGATCCCGTCGAGGTCGAACGCGACACCGAAGACGCCGAGCACCCGACGTGCTAGCGCCGCAGCGTCCTCGACGTCGCGCAGAACCGGCATGAGGACTGCGAACTCGTCACCGCCAAGCCGGCTGACCGTGTCCGTCTCCCGTGCGATACCGCGCACGCGTGCGGCGACCTCGATGAGGAGACGGTCGCCGTAGTCGTGTCCCAGCGTGTCGTTGATCTCCTTGAACCCGTCGACATCCAGCAGGAGCAGACCCATCGGATGTCCCGACCTGGCGGCGGAGATCGAGGCACGGTCGATGCGTTCCGCGAGCAGTCGGCGGTTCGGCAGCCCAGTGAGGGGGTCCAGGAGGGCCAGCCGGGCGTTCTCGGTCGCGTGGCTCCGCAGGCGGCGACTGGCGTTCGACACCGTCCGGAAGAGCAGGATCCACAGCAGGATGAGCCCGGCCGCGACCAGTCCGGCGACCAGCCTCACGGCGTTGGCCACCGCGGCCTCGGTGACGCTGTAGTCCAGAACCACCTCCGCGGCACCGACTGGCTCGCCTCCGCTGCGTGCGGTAGATGGGCAGGTACACCGAAAGCGAACGCGACTCCTCCCGACCGTCGACTCCCAGCTCGCCCACAACCTTGGGCGCGGGTTCCCCGAGGAGCGCCGCGTCGAGCCGCAGCCCGTCCGGGAACAGGCCCTGTCCGGCGTCGGTGGCGAAGACAAGCTGGCTGTCGACGGTCCACAGCCGTACGGCACGCAGCCCGTCAGACGGGTCCGCGACAAGGCCCTGGATCGTCCCTCTGTCCACGGGGGACAGCTCGGCGCGCCCCGTCAGACTGGCGGGGGAAGCGACGTCCAGAACCCCGGCCGTGACGTAGGCCCCGGCGGTCCGAACCGCCTCGGAGAGGGCATAGTTCCGTGCCTGGTTCGCGATCGCGACGATGAGGAGTGCGCCGACTGCGAACATGGCAACCAGACTCACCACCGCGAAGGTCGCGGTCAGGCTCCATCTACGCATGCATGACCCCCGGGTTCAGACCCTTGGGGGCGTATCGACGGCATCGGGGGCGCTCTTGAGCCCATCGGACGGGTCGCGGCACCGAGCCCGGTGGTGCTAGCCCAGTGTCAGACCGTGGGAGTCGAGAGCGGAGGCCAGCACCTGGGAGAACGCGCCGACGTCGCCACCGGAGCCATCGAGCTCGGAGGCCGGGACAAGGATCGACAGTCCGACCTCGGTATGGGCGACCACGCACGGGGTCTCCCCCTCGGTCAGCTCGCGCACCGCTGCCGACCGGTCGTTGAGGTGGACGGTGTCGAACGGAACCGGCAGGCCGTCGACGTAGGCGTCCCACTCCTTCTTCCGCCGCACCGGGCTGTGGGTGATGTCGCACAACCCGCAGTGCGCCCTCCCCCGCAGCTTGCCGACGACATACGTCAGCTCACCACGCACGCCGCCGTCGGCGTGATACACGCCAGTCAACCTCGTCACGCGGGTTCTGCTCACCCGCCGAGCGTAAGGTGTGCCGGTGCAACTCGCCTGGTCACGCAGGTGGCTGCCCGCTCGCTCCGTGCCCGTCACGCGCTGGCGAGCCCCCTCCCGCTGGCGCGCCTCCCCCATGACCCTGCTCGTCCTCGCCGTGGGCCTGTGGCTGTTCGGGACCGGCGAGGCGTTCCTCGTGGACTCCGGACTCGGCGTCAGTCCCTGGACGGTGCTGGCCCAGGGGCTCGACACTCAGGTCCCCATCGGCATCGGCTGGGCCACCTTCCTCGTCAGCGTGGTCGTGTTGGGGCTGTGGGTTCCCTTGAGAGAGCGTCCTGGCCTGGGCACGCTGGCGAACACGGCGCTGGTCGCACTCGCCCTGGGCGTGACGGTGCCGCTTCTGCCAAGCCCCGACTCGGTGGCGCTTCAGGTCGTGGAGGTGCTCGTCGGCATCTCCCTGATCGGCCTCGGCAGCGGTCTGTACCTGACGACCGGCCTGGGTCCGGGTCCTCGCGACGGCTGGATGACCGGGATCCACCACCGTACGGGGATTCCCGTGACACCAGTCCGGCTGGCCATCGAGGTCACCGTGCTGGGGCTGGGGTGGCTGCTCGGCGGCACCGTAGGGGTCGGCACCGTGGCCTTCGCAGTCCTGATCGGACCCTCGGTCGGGTACGGGCTGGCCGGAATCGGGCGCCTGGGACGGGCTACCACCCAGGTGACCAGCGACGACGCGCCAGCCACCGAAGCCTGACCGGGACGCCGCGGGCGACGCCCCGTCAGCTGGAGATGGCCCCCCGGGAAGCCACGAAGGCCGCCACCGCCGCGTCGACGTCGGCCTCGCTGTGGGCCGCCGACAGCTGGACGCGGATCCGGGCTTTGCCCTGGGGGACGACCGGGAAGGAGAACGCCACCGCGTAGACACCTCGCTCCCACATCTCCTGCGCCATACGGCTGGCGACCAGGGCGTCGCCGAACATCACGGGGACGATCGGGTGCTCACCGGGCAGCAGCTCGAACCCCGCGGCAGCCATACCCGCACGGAACCTCGCGGCGTTGGCATGAACCCGCTGCCGCAGCTCGTCGGACGCGGTGAGCAGGTCCAGCACCGCGATGGACGTCCCTGCCACCGGCGGGGCGACGCTGTTGGAGAACAGATAGGGGCGAGCCCGCTGTTTGAGCAGGTCGACGATCTCCCGCCGGCCGCTGACGTAGCCGCCGCTGGCGCCGCCGAGTGCCTTGCCCAACGTGCCGGTGATGACGTCGACGCGGTCGGTAACCCCGAACAGCTCCGGGGTGCCGCGACCTGTCGGGCCCACGAAACCCACCGCATGGGAGTCGTCGACCATCACGAGCGCGTCATACCGGTCGGCCAACGCACAGATCTCGTCCAGCGGCGCCAGGAAGCCGTCCATGGAAAAGACGCCGTCGGTGACCACCAGCCGGTACCGGGCGTTCACCGCCTCCTGCAGGCGGGCTTCGAGCTCCCCCATGTCGCGGTTGGCGTAGCGGAGGCGCTGAGCCTTGCACAACCGCACGCCGTCGATGATGCTCGCGTGATTCAACGCATCGGAGATGACGGCGTCCCGGTCGTCCAGCAGGGCCTCGAAGATGCCGCCGTTCGCGTCGAAGCACGACGGGAACAAGATCGTGTCCTCAGACCCGAGGAAGTCGCTCAGCCGGTCCTCCAGCTCGCGGTGCACCTCCTGGGTACCGCAGATGAAGCGGACCGAGGCCATTCCGTAGCCCCAACGGTCGAGGGAGGCGTGTGCCGCAGCCACCACCCGAGGGTCGTCGGCCAGACCCAGATAGTTGTTGGCGCACAGGTTGAGGATCTCCCGGCCCCGGTCGTCGCGAACATGAGTGCCCTGCGGTGTCGACAGCAGCCGCTCCGGCTTGTAGACGCCGGTCTGCTCCATCTCGGCAAGCCGGGCGGACAGCTCCGTTCTCAGTTCCTGCAGCACCTCACACCTCCGACCAGTCGAGAACCACCTTGCCGGAGCCGCCGTGGGCGGCGGCATCAAAGGCGTCATCGAACTGCGTGTAGTGGAACCGGTGGGTGATCACCGGCGTGATGTCCAGCCCGGCATTGACCAGTACCGACATGGCATACCAGGTCTCGAACATCTCACGGCCATAGATCCCCTTGATCGTGAGCATTGAGGTGATGATGCGTACCCAGTCGAACGCGACGCGCTCGCTGTCCCCTGACGGCAGACCGAGCAACGCGACCTGACCTCCGTTGGCCATGGCCTCCAGCATCGAGTGAAGGGCCTCCGGGGCGCCGGACATCTCGAGGCCGACGTCGAAGCCCTCGGTCATGGCGAGGTCGTCGACGACCTGTGCGAGTTGGGTGGTTCGCGGGTCGACCGCCACTGTGACGCCCATCCGGCGGGCCAGGTTCAGGCGATAGTCACTGATATCGGTGATGACGACGTGCCTGGCCCCGGCGTGGCGCACCACAGCCGCGGCCATGATCCCGATGGGTCCAGCCCCGGTGATGAGGACATCCTCGCCGAGTACGGGGAACGACAGTGCTGAGTGCACGGCGTTGCCGAAAGGGTCGAAGATGGCAGCGACGTCCAAGTCGATGTCGGCACCGTGCCGCCACACGTTCGTCGCTGGAACCGCGACGAACTCGGCGAACCCCCCGTCGCGGTTCACGCCCACGCTGACGGTGTTGGGGCACAGCTGACGGCTACCGGCCCGACAGTTGCGACATCGGCCACAGACGATGTGGCCCTCGATGCTCACCACATCGCCCACGGAGACCGTGTCGACCCCGGCGCCAACCTCGGCGACAGTGCCGGCGATCTCGTGCCCAATCACCAACGGAGGGCGAACCGTTCGCTCTGCCCAGTCGTCCCACTCCCGGATGTGCACGTCGGTGCCGCAGATCCCCGTTCGCAGGACCCGCACCAGCACCTCTCCCCCGCCAACGGTGGGCTTGGGAACGTCGAGCAGCTCCAGACCCGGGCCAGGACCCGCCTTCACCAATGCCTTCATGACAGACATCTTGGCCCTGCGCCAACGACAGGAGGTGGCGCCCCCCACTCGTCACAGCATGCGAGTGTCAGACCCATAGCTCACGCGAAGCGCCTGTCGAAAGTCTCGTCGCGGCCAGAGGACGGCCAGAACCGCGAAGCCGGACATGCCGACAGCTCCGGCCAGAACGACGGCAGCAGCCGGCGACGCCTGCTGGGCGAGCGCTCCGAGGCCGACGATGGTCACGATGGCCACGATGTTGAACCCGGCACCCACCACGCCGGACACGCGGCCCCGTCGTTCCTCCGGTGTGAGCACGATCACCAGCGTCATTACCGTGACCGCGTATCCCTGGAAGAGCCCGCTCACGAACCACAGCACCCACGTGGCGGCCAGCCCCGGCTCCGCGGCAGTTGCCAGCAGCGGCAACGTCGACAGAAGCGTCATCGGGAACAGCAAGCGGATCTGCAGGGCGAGCGGAAGACGCGCGATGAACACCGCCGCCATCGCGGCACCGGCCGGGGTGGCAGCAAGCAAGGCGGTGGCCGCCACCGAGGTCGCACCCAGCTCGTTCGCGTAGGGAAGAGCCACCGCATCCGTCGCCACCAGAACTCCGGCCGCCATCCACGCCAGCAGCGTGGTGGCACGAAGCGCTGGGGACTTCGCCACGGTGCTCAACCCACTGCGGAAGTCACGAACCAACCGGCGGGCACTCGTACCCGCCTCGTCCCGGCTCGGCCGTCCCTTCACCAGGGACAAGACCAGCACAAACGACAGGACGAAGGTCACCGCGTCGAACAGCAGGGCGCTTTCTGCGTTGAGCACGGTGAGCGCGACGCCGCCAACGAGGAAGCCGATCACCTGAACGACCTGGTCGATGGTGTTCCCTAGGCCGACTGCCGCCTGGTACTCGCCCTTGTCGCGCGCGACGTCCGGGAGCATCGCGTAGCGCGCGGCGACCGCCGGACCGGAGAACAGCTCCGCCGCGAACAGCACAGCCAGGAGCACCCACAGGCTCGCGTCCGCGGCCACAACCAGGGCCAGCACTGCCACCAGTGCTGCGCGCGAAAGGTCAGCCACCAACATGACGCTGCGGCGCGGGAAGCGGTCGGCGATGGAGCCAAGGAAGGCGAAACCCAGCGTCGCAGGGATGTAGGCCACGGCCAGGACCAGGGCACTGCGCAGCGCCCCGCCGGAGCTGTCCGTCAGAACGTACAAGGCGAGAACCGCACGGGCGGCCTGGTCGCCGATCCCGGACAGCAGCCGCGAGGAGAGCATCGCGACGACTTCGCGGTTGCTGATCAGGGTGGTGTACGGGGTGGTCGTGTGAAGGCCGGCCGACTCACCGGGTCCGGTCACAAACACGTCCCCTTCCGACCGGCCGCCGACCTTCCGCCATTGCGGCGGCAGCGTAGCGGACCCTCTGGGAGCAGCCCGGGGTCAACCGTAGAAGACCCGGTCCACGACACCCCGAGCCCGGCGAGTCGCGCGGCGGTACTCCTCCACGAGGCTGGCCGCACCAGACCCGCCCGTCGCTCCCCCGCCAGCCACCAGCCGGGCCACCCCGGCAAGATCACGCTGGTCCTTGGGCAGGCTGTCGTCAGCGCGGCCCCGGACCAGCACGATCGCATTGCGAACCTTCGTAGCCAGCCGCCAGGCGGCTGCGAGCGTCTCCGCATCCTGTGCGTCGATCAACTGCTCGTCAGCGGCTGACTCCAAAGCCGCCAAGGTGCTTGTGGTCCGCAGTCCGGGCACCCGCGCCGCGTGCTGGAGCTGGAGCAGCTGGACCGTCCACTCCACGTCGGAGAGTCCTCCTCGGCCCAGCTTGGTATGCGTCGCCGGGTCGGCTCCGCGGGGAAGCCGTTCAGCTTCGACCCGCGACTTCAGCCGACGGATCTCGCGGACGTCGTCCCTGGCCAGGCCGTTCCGCGGGTAACGCAGCGGGTCTACCAGCGTGACGAAACGAGCGCCGAGCGCGGCGTCGCCGGCCGCCGGCTCCGCGCGCAGGAGGGCTTGGCTCTCCCAGACGAGCGACCAGCGCTCGTAGTACGCGGCATAGGAAGCCAGCGTCCTGACCAGCGGACCCTGCCTCCCCTCCGGCCGCAGGTCGGCGTCAACAAGCAGTGGCGGGTCTGGGGCGGGCAGCGCCAGCAGCCTCCGCAGCTCGTTCGCCACCGCATGCGCCGCGTCAGTGGCGTCCTTCTCATCGGCGCCAGGCGACGGCTCGTGGACGAACAGAACGTCTACATCACTCCCGTAGCCCAGCTCCCGTCCGCCGAACCGCCCCATCGCGACGATCGCGATTGCCGTCGGCAGCTCGCTGCCCAGTTCCTGCTCGACCGCGCGCGTGGCTGCCTGCAGGCCACCGGCCACCGCAGCGGCGGCAACATCGGTCAGAGCGGACGCCACCTCGTCGACATCGAGCAGCCCAAGGACGTCCGCCGCAGAGACCCGGAACAGCTCGCGGCGCCGGATCGCACGCACCGCGACCGCCGCCGACTCCGGGTCGACGGACCGGCCCACGCTGGCTGCCACCTCACTGGCGAGCTCATCGGCCGCGAGCGGTCGCAGGTCGTCGTCAGAGGCGAGCATCGCTACCGCGTCCGGCGCTCGAAGGAGCAAATCGGTGGCGTAGCGACTCGACCCGAGAATCCGAGCGAGGCGCTCGGCGGCGGCCCCGGCGTCGCGGAGCAGGGCCAGGTACCAGTGAGTTGTCCCCAACGCCTCGCTGACTCGCCGGAACCCCAGGAGACCGGCGTCCGGGTCGGCCGAGTCGGCGAACCACCCGAGCATGACCGGAAGCAGGGTCCGCTGGATGGCCGCTCGTCGACTGACCCCCGAGGTCAGCGCCTCCAGGTGGCGCAGGGCTCCGGCCGGGTCGTCGTAGCCCAGCGCCTCCAGCCGCGCCGTGGCCGCTTCCGGGGTCAGCCTCGCCTGACCTGGCTCAAGACGCGCCACCGCCTGCAGGAGGGGCCGGTAGAAGAGCTTCTCGTGAAGTCGTCGGACCTCGCGCGCGTGGCGGCGCCAGGTGTGCGTCAACTCAGCGACGGGGTCGGAGCGGAACCCGACCGAGCGGCCGATGCGGCGAAGATCCCTCTCATCCGACGGCACCAGGTGTGTCCGGCGCAGTCGGTGGAGCTGGATGCGGTGCTCCAGGGTCCGCAGGAAACGGTAGGCATCGGACAGCGACGCCGCGTCCTCGCGGCCCACGTACCCACCGTCCGAAAGTGCGGCGAGCGCGGTGAGCGTGTGAGGGCTGCGGAGCGACTCATCACTTCGACCGTGGACCAGCTGCAGCAGCTGTACGGAGAACTCCACGTCCCGCAGGCCACCCGGCCCGAGCTTCAGCTGACGATCCGCCTGCCCGGCCGGGATGTGCTCCTCCACCCGTCGGCGCATGGCCTGGACGTCCACGACGAAGTCCTCGCGCGCCGCCGCCTCCCACACGAAGGGCTGGACAGCGGCGACGTACTCGGCGCCGAGGACTCGGTCGCCAGCGACCGGTCGCGCCTTCAGCAGGGCCTGGAACTCCCAGGTCTTGGCCCAGCGGCGGTAGTACGCCGTGTGACTGGCGAGGCTCCGGACGAGAGGACCGGCGCTGCCCTCGGGGCGCAGGCCCGCATCGACCTCCCAGAGCGCCCCCTCGGCGGTCGTCGTCGTGCAGACACGCGCGATGGCTGCCGCTAGCCGCACCGCGGTGCGAAGAGCCGCCTCTTCGTCACCGCCGGCCAGCGGCTCCCCGACATAGATGACATCGACGTCGCTGACGTAGTTGAGCTCACGCCCGCCGCACTTGCCGAGGCCGAGGATGGCCAGCCGAACCGGCTCGACCTCCGGGCCCAGCTCCGCCCGCGCCACCGCCAGAGCAGCGTCCAGAGCCGCGGCCGCTAGGTCAGCCAGCTCGGCCGCCACATCGTCGACAGTCAGGCCCTCGGCAAGGTCGCGCGCCGCCAGCACCAGCAGTCGTCGTCGGTAGGCCACCCGCAGGGCGTCGAGCACGGCGCCGTGGCTGCCGGAAGCCACCGGTGTCGCCGCTTCCGGATCCGCCCCCACTGCCTGCAGCAGGCCGCGCCGAAGGCCCGCCTCGGTCGGGCGAGAGGCGGTGGCCTCTGGGTCGGCGAGCAGCCGCCAGTCATCGGGGTGTCGAGCCAGGTGGTCGGCCAACGCGGCGCTGGTTCCGAGCACCGCGGAAAGGCGCGCTCGCAGGTCGTCGTCGGCAGCCATCGCGGCTGCCACGTCCCCGCTGGGACGGGCTTCGAGGAGCCGGGTCAGCCCCAGCAGCGCGAGGTCGGGATCAGGTGAGGACGCGAGCGCCTCGAGGACCGCCTCCTGGCCGACCAGATCGGCCAGCGGGCCGACGGAGACCAGTCGGGCGGCACGGTCCGCGTCGACGAACCCCAGCCGCGCCAGCCGGCCGACCGGGGTTGCGCTGCGGCGACCGCCCATGGCCTGGA
This sequence comes from uncultured Actinomycetota bacterium, assembly GCA_963848085.1. Classification (GTDB taxonomy): domain Bacteria; phylum Actinomycetota; class Actinomycetes; order JAHEKZ01; family JAHEKZ01; genus CAWKCE01. The sequence goes on along the minus strand of CAWKCE010000004.1, from coordinate 224,777 downwards.
CCCTAGCGGCGGGAGCCTGACCACGTGGCGCGTCTCACCCTGGTCACTCGGGACTGATGGGTCACAGGGCGGGCAGGTACCGCTGCAGCTCGAACGGCGTCACCTGCGCGCGATAGTCACGCCACTCCTGGCGCTTGTTGCGCAGGAAGAAGTCAAAGACCTGCTCACCCAGCGTCTCGGCGACCAGCTCGCTGCGCTCCATCACCGCGATCGCCTCCGCCAGGTTCTGCGGGAGCGGGTCAATCCCCAGCGCGCGACGCTCGCTTTCGGTCAGGTTCCATACATCGTCCTCGGCGCCGGGCGGCAGTTCGTACCCCTCGTCAACTCCCTTGAGTCCGGCAGCGAGCAGGAGCGCGAACGCCAGGTAGGGGTTGGCCGCCGGGTCAAGCGTCCGGACCTCGATGCGGGTGCTCTGCCCCTTCTGCGGCTTGTACATGGGCACGCGCACCATCGCGGAACGGTTGTTGTGCCCCCAACAGACGTACGCCGGAGCCTCCGAGCCGCCGTAGAGCCGCTTATACGAGTTCACCCACTGGTTGGTCACCGCCGTGATCTCTGAGGCGTGCCGCAACAGCCCGGCGATGAAGGAACGGCCCACCTTCGACAGCTGGTACTCCGAGCCCGCCTCGTGGAAGGCGTTGCGGTCGCCTTCGAACAGCGACAAGTGGGTGTGCATGCCAGAGCCGGGGTACTCCGCGAACGGCTTCGGCATGAACGTGGCGTACAAGTCCTGCTCGAGCGCGGTCTCCTTGATCACGGTGCGGAACGTCATCAGGTTGTCCGCCGTGGACAGAGCGTCGGCGTAGCGGAGGTCGATCTCCTGCTGCCCAGGTCCACCCTCATGGTGGCTGAACTCCACCGAGATCCCCATCGCCTCGAGCACCTGGATGGCGTTGCGCCGGAAGTCCTGGCCCACCGAGGTCGGGGTGTGGTCGAAGTAGCCGCCGTCGTCGATCGGCACCGGCGACGTCCCTGCCGGCGGCTTGCCCTCCAGCAGGTAGAACTCGATCTCGGGATGGGTGTAGAAGGTGAACCCCAGATCTGCGGCGCGGCCCAGCGCCCGCTTCAGGACGTGACGCGGGTCGACCACGGACGGCGAGCCGTCCGGCAGCAGGATGTCGCAGAACATCCGCGCCACACCCGGGGTCTCGGAGCGCCAGGGCAGGACCGTGAACGTCGTGGGGTCGGGCTTGGCGAGCATGTCCGACTCATAGACCCGGGCAAAGCCCTCGATCGCCGAACCGTCGAAGCCGATGCCTTCGGCGAAGGCTCCCTCGAGCTCCGCCGGCGCGATGGCGACCGACTTGAGGTAACCCAGGACATCGGTGAACCACAACCGGATGAACCGGATGTCACGCTCCTCGATGGTCCGGAGCACGAACTCCTGCTGCTTGTCCATGACGGCATGGTGGACGTGCCGTGTTTCGGTCGCGTTACGGCGCAGTCGCTGCGGCTTCGATCAGCGGCCGCGTGCGCTGCGTGACCTTGTGCTCGGCCAGGAACGAGAAGAACGGCACGGTTCCAGCCAGGCACACGAGCAGCGTGAAGCCCAGCCGCCACTTGGAGCGCAGCGCCAGGTCGATTGCCGATGCCAGGTAGAGCAGGAACATGTACCCGTGCCCGACGCCGATGACCTTGACCATCTCCGGCTGGTCGGCCAAGTACTTCAGCGGCATGGCGACGAACACCAGGGTCACCAGGAGCACCCCGACGATCCACGCCATCACCCGGTAGCGGAGCAGGGCGCCACTCATCGAACCTCCTCCAGCTGAGCCGGGTCCCCCGCGGCCGCAGCATCGTCCTTGACGTCCTCGCGCAGCATCCGCACCCAGAAGAAGACCACGAAGGCAGCGAAGATCCACCACTGGAAGGCATACCCGAAGTTCTGCCACCGGATTCCCGCCGGTGGCGGCTGCGCGGCCGGGGGCACGACGGGCGTGAGGTCACCAGGCGGTTCCTGGCGGTCCAGCACCACGAACCCCTGGTAGATGTCGTACGGCCACCGGGACAACAACTCGGCGGAGCTCACGATCCCGATCTGGTCGTCTGCCAGAGAAGCGACGCCGGTCGGCCGCAGGGCGTCGCTTTCGGGCACCTCCAGCCACCCGACGACGCGTACCGTCCCATCCGGCGGCGGCACGTCGACCGAGTCGGGGACTCCGGGCACCCAGCCGCGGACCACGGGGATCGCGGTGCCGTCGGGCAGCAGCAGCGGTGTCAGAACCCAGGACCCTGCGACGCCGCCACTCCGCCGCCCAGGAACGATCAGCTGCTGCTCGAAGTCGTAGCTTCCGCGCGCCACGACGGGGGCCCCCACCGCTTCCGGCGGCACCGACCGGCCCGGTGAGTACAAGGCGAGCAGCAGGCGGGGGTCACTGGCGACCGGGTTGGCCGAGTCGACGACCGGTTCGACCTTCGACCGGTCCCACTGCCAGGCGCCGAGCTGCACGAACACTCCGATCAGCACGATCGCGAACAGCGTCATCCCCAGCCACTTGGGAGTGCGGAGGAGGCGAGCCATCCGGCCACGGTAACCGGGGGCGGACAGCTCCGGCCCGCTGGATACCCTCGGGCCGTGGCTCCGCGGATCGCACTGGTACAGGCGAACGCCACGGTCGGTGCGCTCGAGGCGAACGCTGACCTCGTTCTAGCGTGGTCGGAGCAGGCCCATTCCGCCCGAGCGGACCTGGTCGTCTTCCCGGAGATGTTCCTCACCGGGTACCCGGTGGAGGATCTTGCCCTGCGCGAGTCGTTCATCGAGGCGTCCCGCGCCCAGCTCGCCGCACTGCCCGGCCGGCTCGCCGACGCCGGTCTCGGCAGCCTGACAGTGGTTGTCGGGTTCCTTGACCGCGACCAGGGCGCAACACATCGGACGGGCAGCCCCCGCCACTCCCCGCAGAACGCGGCGGCGGTGATCCGAGACGGCGCCGTTCTCGCCCGCTACGCCAAGCACCACCTCCCGAACTACGGGGTGTTCGACGAGTTTCGGTACTTCGTACCCGGGCGCGAGCCGTGCCAGTTCGAGATCGCCGGGTCTCAGGTGGCGGTCACCATCTGCGAGGACCTGTGGCAGGACGGAGGGCCCGTCCACTGGGCACGGGAGTCCGGCGCCGATGTCGTTCTGGTCCTCAACGGCTCACCGTACGAGCGAGACAAGGACGACCGGCGACTGGAGCTGTGCCAGTCGAGAGCCGCCGAGGCCAACGCTGTGCTGGCCTACGTCAACCTGGTGGGCGGACAGGACGAGCTGGTGTTCGACGGCGACTCGCTGGTCGTCGATCCCACGGGTCGAGTGTTGGCGCGTGCGCCGCAGTTCGGCGAGTCCCTGCTCGTGGTCGACCTCGCCGATCCGGTCGGGGAGGCGGCGCCGCGGCTCGGCGACGAGGAGGAGGTCTACTCCGCCCTCGTGCTGGCCACCCGGGACTACGTACGCAAGAACGGCTTCCGCAGCGTTGTCATCGGGGTCTCCGGGGGGATCGACTCGGCACTGACAGCCGCGATCGCCGTGGACGCCCTCGGAGCCGAGAACGTCCACGGGGTGTCGATGCCCAGCTCGTACTCGTCAGACCACTCCCGATCCGACGCGGCCGATCTTGCCGAACGCACGGGGCTGCACCTGCGCACTGTTCCGATCGCAGCGGTTGTCACCGCCTTCCAGGCACAGCTCGGCCTGACTGGACTGGCCGAGGAGAACCTCCAGGCGCGGGTTCGAGGCACCACCTTGATGGGGATCTCCAACGAGGAGGGCCACCTCGTGCTGGCCACCGGCAACAAGAGCGAGCTCGCCGTCGGGTACTCCACGATGTACGGCGACGCGGTTGGCGCGTTCGCGCCGATCAAGGACGTCCCCAAGACGACGGTGTGGTCCCTGGCCCGGTGGCGCAACACCAAGGCCGTCACGGACGGCCGCCGGCCGCCCATCCCCGAACGCAGCATCGACAAGCCGCCGTCGGCCGAGCTGCGCCCGGGGCAGCTCGACTCTGACTCCCTTCCCGCGTACGACCTGCTGGACGACGTCCTCGATGACTATGTGGAGCAGGACATCGGCACGGCGGGTCTGGTGGCGATGGGCTTCGACCCACAGCTGGTATCCAGGATCGCCACCCTCACGGACCGGGCAGAGTTCAAGCGACGCCAGTACCCGCCTGGACCCAAGATCTCCTTCAAGGCGTTCGGCCGGGACCGCCGGCTGCCGATCACCAGCGCATGGCACGAGGACGTCCTCGGCAGGGGTCCGGAGTGACCCCAACCGAGTCCGTCGCCGGGCCCGCGCTGCCACGCCCGCCCGGTTGGGCCGAGCTCGGCCGGCGCCCGTGCGCGTTGTTCCTGGACGTCGACGGGACCCTGCTGGAGTTCGAGGAGCACCCGGACCTGGTGCGGGCAACGCAGGGCCTGGTCAGCCTGCTGACCAGCATCGAGTCGGCGCTGGACGGCGCCCTCGCGGTGATCTCCGGCCGACCCCTGCAAGACCTCGACCGGGTCTTCGCCCCCTGGCGCCCGCTCGGAGCCGGAATCCACGGCGCCGAGGTCAGGGACCGTCAGGGGGAGCATCGCTTCGACAGCAACTCCGACGCCGTCGCACCGATCCGCGACCGCGTGGATCAGATCGTTGCGTCGATACCCGGAGCGTGGACCGAGGACAAGGGGACCAGCCTGGCCGTCCACCACCGGGCAGCCCCCGAGGCCGGACCGGAGCTCGCCGAACGGCTGGCGCCCCTGGCGCTCGAAGGCTCTGGCTTCGCCATCCTCGAAGGCGTGCTGGTCGTCGAGCTGCGCCCCAGCAGCCACGACAAGGGCACCGCCCTGGACGAGCTGATGGACCAGTCACCGTTTGCGGGCCGCACGCCGGTTGTGGTCGGCGACGACACGACCGATGAGGACGCGTTCGTCGCCGCCGGCCGACACGGTGGTCTGGCCGTGATCGTGGGGACCCGGTCGGAGACCGCGGCTACATACCGACTCCACGATCCGGCCGCTGTGCGAGGGTGGCTGACGGAGCTGATCGAGGAGGTCCGTCCATGACGATGCCCCGCAGCCGGGGATCGCTCGACCTGGCAGTCATTGGCAACGGGACCGTGGCTGCCCTGGTCGACGACCGGGGCCGGTACGTGTGGGGCTGTCTGCCGAACCTGGCGGCTGACCCCGCCTTCTGCTCGCTGCTGGAGCCCACCACGCCGGACCAGGGCTACTTCGACATCGAGCTGGAGGGTCTCACCGTGGCCCGGCAGCACTACGTGGACAACACCGCGGTGCTCGTGACCGTCCTGGAGTCCGCGGACGGCAGCCAGGTGGAGATCACCGACTTCGCCCCCCGGTTCCGGCGGTGGGACCGGCTGTACCACCCGGTGATGTTCATCCGGCACCTTCGTCCGCTTCGGGGGGCTCCCCGCATCCGGATCCGCGTCCGACCCCTGAGCGGCTGGGGCGCCGAGAAGCCGGACCACACCAGCGGCAGCAACCACGTCCGCTGGGTCCTTCGCGACACGACGGTACGGCTCGTCACCGACGTCAAGATTCCTTTCATCGAGCACGAGCTGCCCTTCACGCTGGACCGCGAGGTCTCCCTGGTGCTCGGCCCGGACGAGACGCTGACCACGTCGGTGGACGCCTTCGCCCGCGAGGCGTACGACCGGACCGTTGACTTCTGGCGGGCGTGGTCGCGGTCGCTGTCCATCCCGTTCGAGTGGCAGGACGCGGTGATCCGGGCGGCGATCACCCTCAAGCTGTGCCAGTACGAGGGCACCGGCGCCATCCTGGCGGCCGTCACCACCTCGATCCCCGAGGCACCTCACACCGGCCGCAACTGGGACTACCGCTTCTGCTGGCTGCGGGACTCCGCCTATGTGGTCCGCGCCCTCAACCAGCTCGGGGCGACACAGAGCATGGAGGAGTACCTGCGGTACATCTACACCGTCGCCTCGGCGCAGGAGGAACTGCAGCCGGTCTACGGTGTGCACTTCGAGACCGCGTTGACCGAGTCCGAGGAGGAGCATCTCCTTGGCTACCGGGGGCAAGGCCCGGTCCGACAGGGGAACGACGCCTGGCAGCAGCGACAGAACGACGTCTACGGCAGCATCGTCCTCGCATCGACCCACTTGTTCTTCGACCGGCGGTTGGCGGTTCCCGACTCGGACACGCTCTTCGAGCAGCTGGAGCGCGCTGGCCACTCGGCATACCGCGTCTACGCCGAGCCGGACGCCGGCCTGTGGGAGTTCCGGGGTCGCCAGGGGGTCCACACCTACAGCAGCGTGATGTGCTGGGTGGCGTGCGACCGCCTGGCCCGGATCGCCGCCCGGATCGGACGCCCGGACCGTCAGGAGTTCTGGCGGGAGCGGGCCGACGAGATCCGGCAGCGGGTCCTCGCTGAGGCGTGGGACGAGGAGCGCGGGGCTCTGATGGAGACGTGGGGTGGCAAGAGGCTGGACGCCTCCACCCTCACGCTGCTCGACCTCGGGTTCCTGACGGCAGACGACCCGCGCTTCCTCGGCACACTCGCCGCCGTCGAACAGGAGCTTCGTCGGGGCCATTACCTCTTCCGCTACGCCGATGCCGATGACTTCGGCGAGCCCACGACGTCGTTCGCCCTGTGCACGTTCTGGTACATCGACGCTCTGGCGCGCGTCGGACGCCGGGATGAGGCACGGGAGCTGTTCGAGAACATGCTGGAGCGGCGCAACCCACTCGGCTTGCTGTCCGAGGACATCGACCCAACGTCAGGTGAGCTGTGGGGCAACCTTCCGCAGACGTACTCCATGGTCGGCATCATCCACTCGGCCATGCGGCTGTCCGAACCCTGGGAATGAAGGCACTCATGCACAGACACGGGGGCTCGAGCGGTACGACCGCCCAGGGGGTACCACCATGGCCAAGCTGATCGTCGCTTCGAACCGCGTGGCCATGCCACGCGAGACGCGCGCAGGTGGACTTGCCGCGGCCCTGCTCGGAGCCCTCAGCGAGGAGGGTGGCATCTGGTTCGGGTGGAGCGGCAAGGTCGCCGAGACTCCGGGCCAGGTCCACAAGCAGACCGAGGACCGCATCACGTACGTCACTGTCGACCTCGCGCGCCGCGACTACGAGGCCTACTACAACGGCTTCGCGAACCGCACCCTGTGGCCCTTGCTCCACTACCGCCTCGACCTGGTCGACTACCGACGGGACACGTACCGCGCCTACCAGCGAGTCAACCGCATCTTCGCCCGCGCCCTGGCACCCCTGGTCGATGACGACGACCTGATCTGGGTGCACGACTACCACCTCATCCCGCTCGCCGCGCTGCTGCGCGAGGAGGGAGTGACCGCGCGCATCGGCTTCTACCTCCACACGCCGCTCCCCCCGCCCGACCTTGTCAACGCCCTCCCCGGCCACCGCGCCCTGATGGACGCACTGACCGACTACGACGTCATTGGCTTCCAGACCCGCGGCGATTTGCAGTCGTTCACCGACTACATGCGGGACGTCGCAGGCGCTCAGGTGTCCTCCGACGACGTCGTGACGACCGAGGAGGGACAGCAGGTTCACGCGGTGACGCTGCCGGTGTCCATCGATCCCAAGCTCGTCGCCGAGCAGGCAGCGCGCGCGAGCAGCCAGCACACTGTCCGGAGGCTGCGCGACAGCCTGCAGGGGCGGTGGCTCGTCATCGGTGTCGACCGACTCGACTACTCGAAGGGCCTCACCGACAGGTTCGTCTCTATGAGCAGGTTCCTGGAGCGCTACCCACAGCACCGACGGCACGTCACGATGCTTCAGGTCGCTCCGGCGACGCGAGGCGAGGTCCCGGAGTACAAGAAGATCCGCGACGAGCTCGAGCAGCACGCCGGCGCGCTCAACGGACGGTTCGCCGAGGCCGACTGGGTGCCCCTGCGATACGTCAACCGGACCTACCCGCAGAGCACGCTCGCTGGCTTCTACCGGATGGCCCAGGTGGGCCTGGTGACACCGCTGCGCGATGGCATGAACCTGGTCGCCAAGGAGTACGTCGCAGCACAAGATCCTCAGGATCCCGGTGTGCTGGTCCTCTCCTCATTTGCAGGTGCGGCTGAGGAGCTGGAGGACGCGCTCCTGGTGAACCCGCACGACCACGAGGGCGTCGCCGAGGCCCTCAACCGGGCGATGACCATGAGACCCGCCGAGCGCAGGCGGCGCTGGTCATCGATGCGGACCATCATCGAGGAGTGGACCATCAACGACTGGCGCAAGTCCTTCCTCGCACTGCTCGCTGACAGTCGGACCGACACGCCGGGACCTTCCCGGCGGCCCCGCCGCTGATGTCGGGGCGAACGCCGGCCCGATCAGGCTCAGAATCAGCGCCATGGCACCGGACGAGGGCCTTCACCGCCGTCGCGCATCGACTCTCGCCCACGAACCCCGCCTAGTTCTCGCGCTCGGTGAACTGCCGCTGGCGCTCGGCGGCGATCTGCGCCGCGTCAGCCCGGTTGGGCAGGAAACGGTAGGCGACCAAGCCGCCCAGCAGTGCAGCCGCGGCGGTGAGCAGGGTCGCGACATGCATCGCGGTGATGAACGAGTCATTCGCGACGGCGATTGCGCTCGCAGCCGCGTCCGGAGAGAGCAGCCCCTTCGCCGTCGCAGCCTGGACAACCTCGTATGCCGCGCCCAGGGAGTCCGAAGCCTGCGCGAGTGCAGTCGGCGGCAACCCCGCCCCGGCCTTCTCCAGCTGGGCCCCGAACACGACCGCGATCACGGTCCCGGTAATGGCCACCCCAAGCGCTCCGCCAACCTGCCGGACGGTGTTCTGTACCGCCGAGCCGGCGCCCGCCCGCTCCAGCGGAAGGGTCGACATCATGACCGTCGTTGCGGGAGCAATGGCACTGCCCATGCCGACCCCGATGAGCAGATACAACGTCAGCACCTGCCAGAGCGGGGTTTCCCCATCGACAAGCACCATGGCCGCAAATACCAGGCTCACCAGGACGAGGCCAGACCCGATCACCACCCTCGGACCAAATCGCGCAGCCGTCTTGGAGCTGCGAGTGGCTGCGAAGAACTGCCCGAAAGCGAGCGGTAGCAGCGCGGTACCGGCCTGCAAGGGGCTCATCCCTCGGACGAGCTGGAGATAGAAGACGAGGAAGAACGTGGCGCCCATCAACCCGAAGAAGGCTGTCGTCACCGCAGCGAGCGTGGTCGAGAACTCGCGGTTGTCGAACAGGCGGACATCCAAGGACGGGTGGTCCGACCGTGACTCGAACCAGACGAACAGCGCGAGGACGGCGACCCCGCCAACGATGAAGCCCCAGACGTCGGGACTCCCCCACTGCCGGGTGTCACCCCCGTGGACGATCCCGTAGACCAGCATCATCAACCCGGCGACAGACATCACCACGCCGACGGGGTCGATCCTGGCTCGCTGTCCGCCTTTCGACTCCGGGACAAGAACGACGATTCCGAGCACCCCGATGATGACCACCGGGACGTTGATGAGGAAGACCGAACCCCACCAGAAGTGCTCCAGCAGGAAGCCACCCGTGATCGGGCCGATGGCGACCGCGATGCCGACCGCCCCGGCCCACGCTCCGATCGCCTTCCCACGCTCGTCCGGTGGGAAGACGTTGGTGATGATGGCGAGGGTGACCGGGAGCACCGCGGCACCGCCGATTCCCATCAGCGCGCGGTACACGATCAGCTGTTCCGGCGAGGCCGCAAAGGCACTGAAGGCAGACGCCACGCCGAACAGGAGCATCCCGACCACGAGCACTCGCTTGCGGCCGAACCGGTCGCCGAGCACGCCCCACGTGAACAGCAGCGACGCGAAGACCAGGGAGTACGAGTTCACCGCCCAGATGAGCTGGCTGTTGGTCGCTCCCAGCTCGATCTGGATGGTCTTCAATGCGACGTTCAGGATCGTGTTGTCGAGTACGACGACGAGCAGACTCACGACCAGGACGCCCAAGATGGTCCACCGACGGCGGTAGGCGGCTTCGCGGTCCATGCAACCCCGATCTGTCGGCGGCGCCCGGAGGCGCCGCGACAGTCTCGCACCCGCTCGTGTGGACCGCTTGGCGGGTCGCGGGTCCAGATGCGACCATGGCGGTGCCCGGGGACCTCGTGTGCAGGCCTCGAGGCTGGAGGTATTCGGATGGCCGAGCCCAGCTCACCCTCATCTGCCCTGTACGGCGGCGACCAGAACCGTCGGATCACGGTGCGCGACCTCCAGGCAGCCAAGGACCGCCACGAGCGCTGGCCGATGCTCACCGCGTACGACGCGATGACGGCGGCGATCTTCGACACCGCCGGCGTCCCTGTCCTGCTGGTCGGCGACTCCGCCGCGAACGTGATCTACGGGTATGACTCGACGATCCCGGTGACGATGGATGAGCTCGTCCCTCTCGTAGCCGCGGTCACTCGTGGCACGCATCGGGCGCTCGTCGTGGCCGACATGCCGTTCGGCTCGTACCAGGCCTCCCCGGCTCACGCCCTCGAGCAGGCCGCGAGATTCCTGAAGGAGGGCGGTGCCCACGCGGTGAAGCTCGAAGGCGGCCAGCGGGTTGTCCCTCAGGTCGACGCCTTGGTCGGGGCGGGCATCCCGGTGATGGGACACCTCGGGCTCACTCCGCAGTCGGTGAACGCCCTCGGCGGCTACCGCGTACAGGGTCGTGGCGGGGCCGGAGAGCTGCTGCTGCGCGAGGCCAAGGCCCTGGAGGCGGCTGGCGCGTTCGCGGTCGTCCTGGAGGTCGTGCCCGCCGAGCTTGCCCGGCGAGTGACCGAATCGGTGTCCATTCCCACGATCGGCATCGGGGCGGGGAACGGCTGCGACGCGCAGGTCAACGTCTGGCAGGACCTGGTGGGCCTGACACCTGGTCCCGGCCCGAAGTTCGTGCGGCGATACGCCGATGTCCGCAGCGTGATCACCGACGCTGTCGCCGCGTGGTCAAACGACGTCGTGTCGGGGGCCTACCCCGATGAGGAACGAAGCTACAGCTAGCTCAGGGGCTCCCGCCCAGTACGCCTTCGCCCATGCCAATGGCCGCGAAATCCTGGCATGACACGTCTCAAACGTCGGTGATGCGCAGGCCTGCGTGCGCCTTGTAGCGACGGTTGACCGCGATGAGGTTGGCGGTCAGTGCCTCGACCTGACCGGCGTTCCGCAGCCGTCCGGCGAAGACTCCGCGAACGCCCGCGATCCGCTGCGCCAACGCGATGACGCGGTCGACATCGGCTCGGTCATCCCCAACCACCAAGACGTCGGTGTCCACGGACGACTGCCCGAGGTCCTTGAGCAGCACGGCGGACACGTGGTGGAAAGCACCCACGACACGGCTGTCCGGAAGCAGCTCCGCCGCCTGCTGGCAGGCGCTCCCCTCAGGGACGTCCAGCGAGTAGGGGCCCTGCGCATCGAAGCCGAGCGGATTGACGCAGTCGACGACGAGCTTGCCTGCCAACGCATCGCGAAGGCCGGTCAGGGTGACGGCGTGCGCGGCCCACGGGACGGCGACGATCACGATGTCCGCCTGCGCCGCCGCGTCCGCGTTGGCTGCCCCTCGGATCCCGCTCCCCAGCGCTGCTGCGATCTCAGCTGCCCGGGACTCGTCCCTCGACCCGATGACGACGGCCAGTCCAGCGGCGGCGAACCGCAGCGCCAGGCCTTGTCCCTGGTCCCCCGTCCCGCCGAGAACTGCGATACGCGGAACTTCGTCCTCCGGCTGACCGTTCTGCTCGACACGCTCACTCATGCGGCGCATCCTCGCAGCCCCGACTTCGGGCACCATGGGGGGCATGGACGTAAGCCGGGTCATGCTGCTGCGCGAGGTTCTCGCGGGCAGCGGCTGGGTTGAGCGGACCCGCGCCTTCGCACGCACGCTGCGCCACAACACAGCCGACCCCGGCGGACTCCTTCTCGTCGGCACGCCTCAAGAGGAGCCGTGGCACCTGGCTGCGCACCTCGGCGACGAAGCTCGCCTGAGCGGTATCCCCGAGCTGGTGCCCACGCTGGTTCGGTACGCACCTCCCCCCGACGCCCCGCAGCACCTGTCGGTCACGATGGCCCGGCTCGAGGCGGCCCGTCGCGGCGAGACGGTCTTCGTGGTGGCTGAGGACGATGTCCCGGATGGCCTTCTGGAGCGCGCGTGGGACGCCCGCAAGATCGGCGCCACCGTGTTGTCCATCGACTCCGGACAGTCCGAGCTGCACCAAGTCGCCCACGAGTCTCTCCTCGTACCGACACAGACAGGTGGACCGCAGCTGCTCGCCGATGCCACCGACACTCTCCCCTCGGGCTACACGAGCACGGACAGCGGACTGGCGGTGCCGACAGTCTCCTTCGACACGGTGCAGCACCTGGTCAGCGTGGCCGCCGGAGAATCACCAGATCCCAGCTACGGACGACGTGGATTCCGCGACCGCGTTGCCAGGGCACTCGAAGCCATGACCGGTCCACGGTCCGACTCCATCGACTGACCTAGCCTGACGCACCGCGACGACACTCGATCGACCTCAGGTGCACCGACGAATCGCACACTGTCGACGCCGATCACACCAGGACGTCGGGAATGGCGTGCTGGACCCGAGACGACACAACACGCGAGACCTTCATCGCATGCACAGTGCACTAACAACGACGTCACGTAACTGCTTCGATGCCGCGCTCTCGCGCAACTCGCCAAGTCGCGCATTACACGACACACTGACTTTCGGCACATGCGACACGCACGTCAACAAACGTGCACGGTGCTTCCATCGATGCAACGTCGGTGAGATCGTGCGTCGAAAGCGTTCGGCGAAGGGGCCGAACACTCAATTGCTCAGGAGGCACAGGGTGGCCACCCGAACCAAGAAGGCACCCGCTAAGCGGACAGCCGCGAAGCGGACAACTAAGAAGGCCGCGACCAAGCGGACCGCCAAGAAGGCACCGGCACGCAGGACCGCCGCCAAGCGCACCACCAAGAAGGCCGCGACCAAGCGCACCGCCAAGAAGGCACCGGCACGCAAGACCGCCGCCAAGCGCACCACCAAGAAGGCCGCGACCAAGCGCACCGCCAAGAAGGCACCGGCACGCAAGACCGCCGCCAAGCGCACCACCAAGAAGGCCGCGACCAAGCGCACCGCCAAGAAGGCACCGGCACGCAAGACCGCCGCCAAGCGCACCACCAAGAAGGCCGCGACCAAGCGCACCGCCAAGAAGGCACCGGCACGCAAGACCGCCGCCAAGCGCACCACCAAGAAGGCCGCGACCAAGCGCACCGCCAAGAAGGCACCGGCACGCAAGACCGCCGCCAAGCGCACCGCCAAGAAGGCGCCGGCACGCAAGACCGCCGCCAAGCGCACCACCAAGAAGGCCGCGACCAAGCGCACCGCGCGGAAGGCGCCCGCACGCAAGACCGCCGCCAAGCGCACCACGCGGAAGGCGCCCGCACGCAAGACCGCCGCCAAGCGGACGACGCGGCGCCGCTGATCAGACTGAGAAGTCGGCTCGACGAAGCCGCCGCCGTCCGTTCCGGACGGCGGCGGCTTCGCGTTGTCAGAGGGTCCTCAGCCCACCCCTAGACGTCCTGGTCGTCGCTCCACTTCGGGTCGTGATCCCAGGCCTCGGTCCTCTCGGCAGCCAGCTCGAGCGCACGACTGGCGTCTGCGTGCGTCTCGTACGGGCCTAGCCGCACCGTGTTCGCACAGCCATCGGGTCCCTCGACCGCGGCGTGGTCCAGACACCACCACCACGGGGGCCCGACACTCATGGACTGGTCCTCCATACGACGCCTCCTCGGCTCTCTCCTAGAATGCCGCATCATGTCCACAGCGCCGGTCGGAACCGTCACACCGGGCAACCTGTCGCCACGCCGGGAAGTTCCTGAGCGGATTCCGCGGCCGCCCTACGTCGGCCAGGACCGCCCGGATCCCTACCTCGGCAGCGAGGTGAAGGACGACGACACCATCGAGCGCATGCGTATCGCGGGACGCATCGCCGCCCAGGCGCTCGTGGCGGTTGGTTCGCACATCGCACCTGGCGTGTCTACCGATGAGCTCGACCGCATCGGCCACGAGTTCTTGTGCGATCACGACGCATATCCGTCGACGCTCGGCTATCGCAACTTCCCCAAGTCCCTGTGCACATCCGTCAACGAAGTCATCTGTCACGGCATCCCGGACGACACCGTTCTCGTCGACGGCGACATCGTGAACATCGACATCACCGCCTACATCCACGGGGTTCATGGGGACACTGACGCCACCTACCTCGTGGGCGACGTCGACGAGGAGTCACGACTCTTGGTCGAGCGCACCCACGAAGCCACCATGCGAGCGATCAAAGCGGTCTCGCCGGGCCGGCCACTGAACGCAGTTGGCCGTGTGATCGAGTCCTACGCTCGGCGGTTCGGCTACGGAGTCGTGAGGGACTTCACCGGCCACGGCATCGGAACCGCCTTCCACTCAGGGCTGGTCGTCCCGCACTACGACGCGCCGCAGCTCGACGTGACGATGGAGACGGGGATGACGTTCACCATCGAACCCATGCTGACTCTGGGAACCATCGACTACGAGATCTGGGACGACGAGTGGACCGTCGTCACCCGCGACCGACGCCGGACCGCCCAGTTCGAGCACACCGTCCTGGTGACCGGATCCGGGGTAGAGATCCTCACGCTCCCCTGAGCCGGGCTCCGAACCCCTCGCCCGACGAGCCCACCGCCGCCCCTCGGCGGAAACGTGGCCCTCGGGCCTCAGGCGGGGGCCTCCACCAGCCGATAAGCCTCCTATGCGCGCGCGACCCCCGCGAGCCGGCAACGGCTCGAGCTGCACCCGTTGTGCCGGCGTTCTACGCCCAGGGGCCGCGCTGTGCAGCCTCTGCGGCTGGCCGGCTGGCCAGGACGCGCCGGCGGCGGAAACCGTCAAAGCCCTGCCGACCGAGTCCGAGCGGGAGCCCGCCGACCCTCCATCCTCGACCGACACCCGTCAGCTCGCCGACGTCGCCGCGGCACAGCTAGAGGTCCTCGACGCCCGTGACGAAGCGGGTCAAGACGACGGGACACAGACCACGGACGACGCAGAGGCCGAGGATGACGACGCGCCCCCCTCAGTCCCCCCGGACGGTGACGAACCCCCGGGGTCGGGCCTGCATCGCGCGCCGCGGACACCCGAGGTGCACATCCCCTCACTCGACCCGCTGACCGCTCCGCTGTCGTTGCTGACGAAGGAGCGGCCCGGGCTCCCCGAACCGCTGCTCGCCGACGAGCTGGACACGGGGCCTGCGCGGAGTACCCCGGGTCCCAGTTCACAGATCGTTCTCGACCCCGTGTGGGACATGGTTCCCGAGCCCGAGGCGGAGGATCTCGACGCGTTGCGTCCCGGTAGCGCCGGACCTGCGACCCATTCGACGGCTGGCGTGGCTCGCGGCCGCTGGGATCGTGTCGGTGTCCGTACTCGCCGTCTCCGTTCCGCTCGTCGCCTGGGTCATCGGCGTTCTGGGTGTCGCAGAGGGTTCGGCGCTCACGCTGGCAGGAGCGGCCGCCGGTACCACGATCGTCGTCGCCCTGGTCGTCTCCGGAGTCTTCTTCTTGACTTGGGTCGGTCGGGCGCGCAGCAACGTCGAGGAGATGTCTCCCGTCGCCCAGCGCTGGTCGCGGCCCGTGGCGGTAGGCGGCTGGCTGATTCCGCTGGCCGGGCCCTTCATCGGCTGGCAGGTACTTCGGGACCTGTGGGCCGGGTCCGACCCCGCAACGCGCGAGGCCACCCTGGTCCGCCAGCCGGATCCGCTGCTCGTGACCAGCTGGCTCGCCGCCTTGGCCGTGTCCAGCGTCGTTTCCCTCGCCGGGCGTCTCGTTCTCGGCGGCTCGCCTCTGGTCGACGTGGTGGCCGGCGTGGCTGTCGCGCTCTCCGGCGCCTGCCTGGTAGCCACCGTGATGCGCATCAGCCGCTGGCAGCAGCCCTAACCGCGGCTGGCCTCCAGGGTTCTCCCACCGCGTAGCATCGGGCCGTGACGGAACCACGGTGGTTGTCCGAGGAAGAGCAGCTCTCCTGGCGGGCGTGGATCAGCATGGCGCTCCTGCTCCCGGACCAGCTCGGCCGCGAGCTGCAACGCGCACACGGGCTCAGCCTCGCCGACTACGAGATCCTGGTTCGGCTGTCGGAGGCACCCGACCGACGGCTGCGCATGTCAGAGCTTGCCGACATCACGCTGTCCAGCAAGAGTCGCCTGTCGCACCAGATCAGCCGGATGGAGAAGGCCGGGCTGGTGGCGCGCAGTCCCTGCGTGGAGGACCGCCGCGGCTTCTGGGCCGAGCTGACCGACACCGGCTGGGAGCGGCTGGTCGAGGCGGCGCCTACCCACGTCAACGGCGTGCGGGAGCACTTCGTCGACCAGCTGACCTCCGCACAGCTCTCCGACCTCGGACAGGCATGCCAGGTCGTCGCTGACGAGCTGCAGAAACGTCGCGACGACTCGGCCTGAGGCGACTCAGACGGCTGCGCGACGCGCAGCCCTGGCAACAGCCAGCAGCCGCTCGACCGGGGGACGTGCCGGACAGGCCGACGCCGCCGCTGGGTCACGAAGCCGACCCACGGACGTGACCAAGCGATGACCAAGAGGAGTCGCCCGCACGTGGTCGCGACTGGTGGTCCAGATCCCGCCACACTGCGTGCCAACGCACTCCAAGCTCCTCGGGCAGCGCGCCCGTACCGGTTGAAACGTTGGATACCGCTCCGCCGCGACGGCAGCGGAGCGGTTTCGGCAGATCGTGACCCAAGCAACCACGACCACCCCGGGGCGCCGTTCGCTCGGTGTCGCGGACGTGGGATTGCGCGCTCGGTCGAGCAGCCCCGGTACGGGCGCGCACTGCCTCGGCTGAGCCCGCTCGTCGGTCACGACGTCGCGGAGATCGCGAGCCAGGCGGGTTCTGGTGCGCCAAAACCCCGGCTAGCGGACCGCGTGGGCCTACCCGGCTCGATCTGAGTCAACAGTGCTCCCTCCCGACAGAGCGGGCCCGCTTCACCACTATCTGATGGTGAGGCGATCCGGGTCCACGCGGTAGGGGCGTGCAACCTGCGCGGTCTGCACCATCACCGCACCAAGCAGCACTACGCTGCGCAAATGCCCTCTCAGAAGTCAGCGACCCAGTCCACCACTCAGTGGTGGCCGCTTGTCGCGTTGGCGACCGCTCAGTTCGTCATGGTCCTCGACCAGTCGGTCATGAACGTGTCGATCAGCACCCTGGTGGACGACTTCGACACCACGGTGACCACAATCCAGGCGGTCATCACTTTGTACTGCTTGGTGATGGCGATGCTCATCCTCACCGGCGCCAAGATCGGCGACATCATCGGTCGCCGCCGGGCCTTCTCCATCGGGCTGGTCATCTACGGCCTCGGGTCCGCCCTGACCGCAGTCGCGCCGACCGTGCAGATCCTCACCCTCGGATGGTCGATCCTGGAAGGCATCGGGGCTGCGCTCGTACTTCCGGCGCTAGCAGCTCTGATCGCCGGCAACTACGAGGGCAGCTCACGGAAGATCGCCTATGCCGTGATTGGCGGCGTCGCCGGGGCCGGCATCGCCGTCGGTCCCATTCTTGGGGGCTGGGCGACCACTGAGCTCTCCTGGCGCGTGGTGTTCGTCGGTGAGGTTGTCCTCGTGCTGTTCATCCTGGGCATGACGCGGCTTGTGAACGACTCGTCGCGCACCGGCCCGCCGGTCCGCCTCGATGTCGTGGGCACGGTGTTGTCCGCGACCGGCCTGGGTGCCATCGTGCTGGGCACCCTCCAGTCGAGCACGTGGGGCTGGGTCCAGCCCAAGGACTCTCCCTTCGAGCCGTTCGGGTTCTCACTGACTGTGTTCGTCATCACCCTGGGGGCTGTGCTGCTCTATGGCTTCGTCCGCTGGGAACGCCATCGAGAGGCGATCGGCGCCGATCCGCTGGTGCACCTGGACCTATTGAGGATCCCGCCGGTGCAGTCAGGTGTGGTGGGACTGTTCGCCCAGAACCTGATTCTGATGGGCGTCTTCTTCGTGGTTCCGCTCTACCTCCAGCTGGTACTGGGCCTGAACGCGTTGGAGACCGGGATCAAGATGCTGCCGGTCTCGATCACCATGTTCTTGGCTTCGGCCGCGGGGTCTCGGCTGTCGGGGCGGTTCCCCGTCCGTTCGATCGTCCGCACTGGCCTGACGATCACCGGGATCGCTGTGCTCCTCCTGCTCGCCACCGTCCAGCCGGAGCTTTCCGAGTCGTCGTTCGCCCTCGCCATGGCCGTGCTCGGAGTCGGGATGGGCCTGATCGTGTCTCAGCTGGGCAACGTCGTGCAGTCCTCGGTGGACGTCTCGGGCCGGGGTGAGGCCGGCGGCCTCCAGTACACGTCACAGCAGCTTGGGTCGTCGCTGGGAGTCGCCCTGATCGGCGCCCTGGTGCTGGCCGGCCTGACCGGAGTCTTCGTCTCGAAGGTCGCAAGCGACGAACGTATCAACGCCGAGGTCTCAGCCCAGGTGAGCGTGGCAGCGGGGTCGGGCATCGACTTCGTCGCCACCGACCAGCTCGAAGCCGCGGCTCGGGAGGCGGGCCTGGACGAGCCGACCACGGCTGCCATCGTCGACGACTACGGGCAGGCGCAGCTGCAGTCGTTGAAGCTCGGGCTGCTCGCCGCCGCCCTGCTGGCCCTGGGCTCGCTCGCCTTCACGCGCGATCTCCCCCACGACCGGCCACAAGACAAGCGCAAGAGCGGGGCCGTCGCCGCCTAGCGGGCTCGGACTTCCGTGACGCCTCGGCCGGCTCCTGCTCGGCCCCTGATGGCCATCCCGCTGGCACGACCCCTTCGCGGCGGGCAGTACGGTCAAAGCACGAGAGTCACTTCAAATGGCACGGAAAGGACTGAGATGCCGGCGATGAATCTTGCTCTGGTTGTGGGCACCTACCCGGACGCCGCGAGCGCGGGTCAGGACTATGACGCACTCAAAGCGGCCGAGAAGTCCCAGGACTTCGCAGTCGTCGGCGCGGTCGTCGTCAGCCGCGGGGCCGACGGTGAGGTCACTGTTGCCGAGCATGGCGTCGCCAGCCCCGTGGGCGGCTCGGCAGTCGTGGGCGGCGGGGCTGGGCTGGTACTCGGTCTGTTCGCACCCCCGCTGCTGCTGGCCACCGCCGTTGGCGCCGGGATCGGTGCCGGGATCGGTGCCGTGGTCAAGAGGCACCAGGAGAAGCAGATGGGCGTCGACCTCGAGGACTACCTGCCCGTCGGAACGTCCGCCGTCATTGCCGTCGTGGACGACACCTACGCCGACCGGGTGGACAGAGCCCTGGACCATGCCAGCAAGAAGGTCAACAAGGCCATCGACTCCGGCGACTACGACAAGCTGCAGAAGGCGCTCGACGACGCCGTCACGGACGTCGGGAAGGCCGTCGACTCCTGATACGACGGGGTCCATCGGGCGCAGGACTGGCGGCTGACGCGCATATTCAGGCCTCCGCAAGTGGGGGCGACGGACGAGTCGACCGGTAAGCCGGGTCCTGTCCCTGAGCCGCCTTGCGGCACTGGCCCAGGTGACGACCATCCTTCTCGGGCTGCCGTTGCCGACAGCCTCCAGCGGTCCACCCGCAGGCTCGGACGGGCCGTCCTCGAACGCCTGCGCAGGCCGCGTCTCCGCGGCCCTCTCGACCTTGCTCCAGGTGGGGTTTACCGAGCCGCCGGAGTCACCTCCGGCGCTGGTGGTCTCTTACACCACCGTTTCACCCTTGCCGCCCGGCGAACCGGACGGCGGTCTGTTTTCTGTGGCACTGTCCCGCGGGTCACCCCGGGTGGGTGTTACCCACCACCTTGCCCTGTGGAGCCCGGACTTTCCTCGGCGAACCGGTCACCCGGCCCGACGCGGTCGTCTGGTCAACTCATCCGTCGCACCCTCACGATACGTCCTTCCCCCCCTCCGGCGCATTGACGCACTGCCCCGGACCTAGCGGCGCTCCGACGCACAGTGAGCGGACCTCGGTACGGGAGGCAGCCTGCGGCCACTCGACCCGGCCTCCTAGGGTGAGCCCTCGTGCTCATCCTGCTTCCCCCTTCCGAGGGCAAGGCCGACCCGGGCGACGGGGGCGGTCCACCACTGGACCTCGGCCGCCTGTCCTTCCCTGAGCTGACCGTTCCGCGGCAGCGGATCGTCACTGCCCTCCAGCGCCTAGCCCAGGGGACCCCGAAGCGCGCCCGCGCCGTCCTCGGTCTCAGCCCGCGCCAAGATTCCGAGATCGAACGTGACGCGGTGCTCACCGAGGCGCCCACGCTGCCCGCCGGCCTCCTCTACACGGGAGTGCTCTACGACGCGCTCGGCTACCGCGATCTTTCGCGGCCCGCCCGGGTCCGGGCGGACCGCTGGCTCGTCGTGTCGTCCGCCCTGTTCGGTGTCCTCCAACCGCCCGACGCCATCCCCCCGTACCGGCTGTCCGGCGACGGCTCCCTGCCCCGCATCGGACGACTCGCCACGTTCTGGCAGCGGTCCCTGCCCCAAGTCATGGCGCCACGGGCAGCCAACGCTGTGGTGCTCGACCTGCGCTCGGCTGCCTACGCCGCTGCCTGGCGGCCCACCGCCGACGTCGCCGACCGCACGCTCGTCGGACGTGTCATGCAGCGACAGCCCGACGGGTCAGCCAAAGTGGTCAGCCATCACAACAAGGCCACCAAGGGGCGCCTGGTCGCGGCTCTCGTGTCCCAACGCACCGACCCCCGATCGCCAGAGGAGCTGACGGAGCTCGTCGCCAGCCTCGGCTACGAGGTCGACCTCACCCCACCCGAACACGGGCGTCCGGGGCGGATCGACGTCGTGGTCGACGCCGTCTGAGCAGTCAGACCCCGGACGGACCGGACGTCTCGTCGCGCAGGTGCGCGGTGTCGTTGAACGAACGCAGGGACGCGTTCCCGTCGTCGAACCACACCACAGTCGACAACGACGCGGGACGGACCTCCATCCGGAAGAGCGCATGGCTCGGTGCGTCCAGCGCCAGCTGGACCATGGTCTTGAGGGGCGTCACGTGAGTGACGAGGAGCAGCGTCTTCCCGCTGTGCTCTGCCACGAGCCGGTCCCGCAGGTCGGACACCCTGGACCGCACCTCGTCGAACGACTCTCCACCCGGCGGCCGGACGGCGGTCGACGCCAGCCAGCTCGCGAGCTCGTTCGGCCAGCGCTCCTGCACCTCGGCGAAGGTGAACCCGTCCCAGTCGCCGAAAGCACACTCGCGAAGGCCCTCGTCCACGATCAGCTCAGCGCCGCTCGCGGACGCAACGACCAGGGCGGTCTCTCGCGTCCTGCGCAGCGGCGACGCCACGACCACATCGACCTCTCCTGCCGCGGCGAGCCAGCTCCCGGCCTGCTCCGCCTGCCACCGGCCGCGGTCGGACAGTCCGGGGTCGTCCCCCCCGGAGCCACTGAACCGCTTCTGGCTGGTGTGGACGGTCTCGCCATGGCGAAGCAGCATCGTTGCGGTCGCGGTGGCGCTCGAGGGCGCCCAGCCGACCAGTGTGTTGCCGGGCGAGATCAGGGCGGGGGGCTGCGACGCGGCGCTCCGCTTGGTGAAGATGCCGTCACCCAGAGCCCCGTCGAGGGCCGCGTTCACCAGCCGGTCCGCGTCGCGGTTCTCCTCGCGAGGCACCCAGGTGTAGGTGACCGACTCGACGGGCATCAGGCCCCTAGCCTCCACCGCCAAGGACCGCATGTCGGGGTGCTTGATCTTCCAGCGCCCGCTCATCTGCTCGACGATCAGCTTGGAGTCCAGCCGGACGTCGACGATCGCCGACGCGTCGATGGCGCGGGCTGCCCGCAAGCCCGCGATGAGCCCTCGATACTCGGCGACGTTGTTCGACGCCACGCCGATCTCGGCGGCGGCCTCCGCCAGCACCTCTCCAGTGGCGGCATCGCGTACCAGCGCGCCGTAGGCGGCCGGGCCGGGGTTCCCCCGCGAGCCACCGTCCGCCTCGACCACGAGTCGACGTGCCACGACCTAGATCCCGGCTTCGGGTGTCCGCACGAGAATGCGCCGGCACTCCTCACAGCGAAGCACCTCGTCCTCGCCGGCTGACCGGACGCGGCCGATGTCCGTGGCGTTCAGCTCGAGACGGCAGCCGTCACAACGCTTCTGTCGCAGCCCGGCGGCGCCGACTCCTCCGAACTGAGCCCGCAGCTTGTCGTAAAGGGTGACCAGGTCGGGCGGCAGCGTGGGTACAACGCCGTCACGGTCGGCCTTGGCGGCCAGCACCTCCGCGTCGATCTCAGCCACGGCAGCGTCCCGACGTTCCTCGGTCGCCACCCGCGCGGCAGTCAGATCCTCGGACTGCGCGACGAGCGCTCCCACCCGGTTCTCCACCACCTCGAGGCGCTCCATCACCTCGATCTCCGAGTCCTCGAGCGCCGTCTGGCGCCGGTGGAGGGAGTCGATCTCGTGCTGCAGGCTCTCCAGCTCCTTGGCCGAGCTGACAGCGCCCGCATCCATCCGCTGCTTGTCCCGGGCCATCCGCTGTCGAACCTGACCGATGTCACCCTCGAACTTGTCCTGCTCCCGCCTGATGTCCCCGGCCTCAGTCTCCGCCGCCACGATGTCGTCTCGGGTCGCGGCCAGCTGGCTGTCGATCTGCTCCAGCTCGGCGATCTCCGGCAGGGTGGCGCGCCGGTGGGCAAGCCGATCCAGCTGGGCGTCCAGCGCCTGCAGGTCGAGCAGCCGCATCTGTTCAGCAGGCGAGGCGTTCAGTTCTCCTCCATCGACGAGACGTACCGCGAACTCGGACCGGTGACGAGGTTCGACACCAGGCAGCCCACCGTAGCGCCGCCACGGGGCGGCTTGTCGGCCAGCCCGTGGGCGCGCTCCCTGGCCCCCGGGGGTAGACGGATGAGCAGACCAGGGGTAGACCGTTGGCATCCCCTACGGATAGGAGCAGACGTGTACGGCACCGTGATGATCGCCAAGACGAAGGTTCCCGCCGACGAGATCCGCGCCAGAGCCGAGAAGTGGGCACAGGAGCGTGGCCCGTCAGTTGGCTACATCGACGAGTGGCTGATGACGGCCGACGACGGCCGCATCGTCATGGCCGTCCGTTTCGAGTCGAAGGCCGCCTACCTGGCACTTGCCGACGACCCGTCGCAGAGCGACTGGTGGCAGTCGGAGGTTGCCCCGTTGCTCGACGGTGAGCCGGACTGGATCGACGGGCACTGGATCGCTTCCTGACGTCCGGCCAACCCCGACGACGCCCGCCGGGTCACCATCAGCGACGCTGTCAGGATGAACGCGCCACAAACCCCGGCTGACATCAACCGGCAGCTCTGGACGTTGGTGAATGCCCAGCACACCGACACGGACGCCGCTCGGGCGTGGGCAAGCGACGAGATCACCTGGGGCCTGTTCCAGTGGCCCGAGTCAGATCTCGGTGTGCTTGGGGACGTGGCCGGGCGGGATGTCGTCGAGCTCGGTTGCGGCAGCGCGTTCCTCTCGGCCAACCTCATGCGGGCCGGAGCACGGCCGGTCGGCGTCGACGTCACTCCTGCCCAGCTCGAGACAGCGCGACGCTGTCAGGAGCGGTTCGGGCTGGCGTTCCCGCTCGTCGAGGCCGACGCCGAGGCGGTGCCGCTGCCGGACGCGTCGTTCGACCTCGTGGTGAGCGAGTACGGCGCCAGCGTGTGGTGCGACCCAGAGCACTGGCTCGCCGAAGCAGCACGTCTCCTCCGCCCGGGGGGTCGGCTCGTCTTTCTCACCAACAGCGTGCTCGCCGCGTTGTGCGTTCCTGCCGAGGGCGGGGTCGCCCAGGCGAGCCTCAAGCGCGCGCAGCGGGGGCTGCACCGTGTCGAGTGGCCCGGCGGAGGCGTTGAACATCATCCGAGCCACTCAGCGTGGATCCAGATCCTCGGCCGGAACGGGTTTGTTGTTGATGCGTTGCACGAGCTCTATGCGCCGCAGGGGGCAGAAGCACCGGAGTGGTACGAAATCGTCTCAGTCAACTGGGCACAGCAATGGCCGGCCGAGGACCTCTGGGTGGCGCACCGCGCAGACTGACGTCCGTGGCTACGGCGACTGACCCATCTCCTTGTCGATGTCCGCCTCGGTGATAGGCCGACGCCCGTAGACCTCCCAGATGTTGAGTACCAGGCCAATCCCCCATCCCGCCATCACCCAGACTGGCCAGAAGTAGCCTTGTCCACTCAGCCACCACACCACCACCAGGAAGGCGTTGACCACCAGGTACGCCACCACATGCGACGACAGGTCTCGCTTGCTCTGGACGCGTTTCCGGGCGAGGCGCCGCGCCTCGTCCCGGGGGTCGGTTTCGGCCGGTCTATCCGGCGTCGAGTCGGTCATCGTGCCCTCCCTCGCGACTCCATATGTCACATCCCGCCGGCCGTCATGCCGGCTCATCCCAGCCTGCCCCGCGGAGAGTCGACACGAAAGGCCCGAAGGGCCCGGAGCGCACTGGATGAACGACCGTCGTGGCGGCCGTCCTGAGCTGGCCGACCCCTAGCCGTCGGCCGGCAGCGCAAGGCGACGAGCTGCGGTCAAGTCGCTCGGAGTGTCGCCGGTATTCACCGTCGCGCTGGGTTCGATGAGAAGGCACTCCGCCCCCTCAGCGGAAACCGGCCGATGGGGAACCCCCTTCGGCACGACGCAGAGCTGGCCCGGGCTCAGCGTGACGTCGGAGTCGTCCAGCCGGATCGTCAGGTCGCCCGAGAGCACGAGGAACACCTCGTCAGTCTCCGGGTGAGCGTGCCGGGTGAACTCACCGCGAACCTTGACGACGCGAAGGTCGTAGTCGTTCATCAGTGCGACGGTCCTGGGCTCGAACACGTCGTCAAACTGACGAAGGGCCTCGGCAAGATCGACGACGTTGGGCATATGACGACGCTACAACGACCACTCGCCGGGGTGCTGGCTCACTGACTATGTTTGCGAGGTGATGACCCTCGACTTCTGGCTCGGCGACTGGGTCGCTGAGTGGGAGGGCGGCAGCGGTAGCAACGCCGTCACCCGAGAGCTCGACAGTCGTGTCGTCGTCGAGCGCTTCGAGGCCGAGGGGCCGGAACCGTTCTCCGGGCTCAGCGTCAGCGTCTTTGACTCCGTGGCCGGGCTCTGGCGCCAGACCTGGGTGGACTCGTCCGGGAACTACTGGGCGTTCACCGGCGGGCCGCAGGACGACGGCACGTTCGTGTTCGCCACTCCCGAGCGGGTCGACAAGGACCGGATGTTCAAGCGCATGGTGTTCTCCGCCATCGAACCCGACGCCTTCGACTGGCGTTGGGAGGTCTCCGAGGACGGGACTGTCTGGGCGCAGCGGTGGGCGATTCACTACCGCCGCCGTCACGTAGGCGCGGTCCCGGGGCCCGTTCGACCTGCCGTGGGCTGACCTCCGACGTACGAACGTGGCCTCGGCCCCAAACCTCGACTCGGACGAAGCTGACCCCGCGCCGCCCCCGTCGCGGGCGCCCTCCGGGAGATGACGACGGCGCCCGCTGCATCAAGACCCTCAGGACTCAGTCGCGCGCGTAGCCAGCCACGCCCGTCATCTGGTCCGACGGGACGATGCCGGTGCGCCGAATCATGCACGACGTGCCGACCTGGCACGATGTGGCCGGCCTACTGACCGTGGTGACACAGCCACGAGAGACCGAGGGAGACCGATGAGCGACCAGGACGAGACACCAGATGGCGGGAAGGGCCTCGGCGCCGGAGCGATCGCGTCGATGTCAGGTCTGGGGGTGCTGCTCGTCTTCATCCTGCAAAACACCGAGGACGTGCGGTTCGACTTCCTCTTCCTGAGCTTCACCTGGCCCTTGTGGCTCTACACGATCGTGACAGCGTTCTTCGGTGCGCTGGTGTGGTTCGGGCTGGGCGTCATGCGTCGCCACCGGCGCCGCAAGGAGCGTCGTTCCGACCGACGGTCATAGACGCAGGAGGCGGCGCGACTGGGTCACGGGTGAGCCGAGCCGCCCACTCCTACCAGTCATCACCGATCCGGCTCTCGCACGTGATGGAAGAGGAAAGGTCCAGCCCGGCGCTGGGGCCGAACCGCAACGCCATCAGTCCAGCATCTTCGTCAGCCGTCCGCACCAGGCGGCCGCTCCCGCGAACGAATGACGGACCGAGCCAGCGCTCCCATCCAAGCGGCTCGTAGAAGGACTGCCGACTGGTGGACAACACCCCGAGCTCGCTGACGGCACGGACATGTGAGGCGGCCAGCTCCATCACCTGCCTGCCCATGCCCTGCCGCCGCCGATCCGGCGCGACCGCGACCGCCTCGACGTACCCGGCGTCCAGCACACGACCCCCGACGTCCAGCCGTCGATCGACCACGGCAACGTGCGCGACGAGCTCGGAGCCTTCGGTGAGCACGACACGTACCCCTCCGCACGAGTGGTCCCAGTCGTCGGCGCTGAACTCGCCGCCGAACGCCTCGAGGCACAACGCGCGGGCGGCCTCCCGCAGGGTCGGATCGATCGCCGCGTCCGGGACGACCGTCAGCGCCAGGTGCTCAGCCACTCCGAAAGAATGCCCGCCTCCGGGCCCGCAGGCATCCCGTACGGGACGATGTGGGTTGGCCACGGAGGGCAATTGCCTCTCCTCCGCACCCACGGAAGGTTCGTGTACTGCCGGTGAAGACCCAAGTCGAGTTCAGATCGCCGAAGTTCCCCGCCTACGAAGGCGAAGAGGATGGGATCAACCCCGGAGTGTGGGGCAAACGTCTGGTCGAGTACCTCGCGGAGCACCTGTCCGCCAGGGGCATCCCCACCGGCGACGCCATCGCCGAGGACTGGGGGTGGTACCTCCCGGTGCCGAACGACGGGTTCCGACTTGCGCTCTGCTGCGGTCATCAAGACGGCGAGGATGACGAGTTCGTGATCTTCACGGACCCGAGCAAACCCGTGGTCCGCCGCGGCTTCAAGAAGGTTGACACCGCGCCCGCACTGCAGCGGTTGACCGACGTCCTTCAGCAGATCCTTTCCGCCGACCCCGACATCACAGACGTGGTGTGGACTCAGGTGTGACGCCCTCCCACCAGTTCAGGACACGCGCGCACCGCAGGGTCGACCACCGCCCAGGGCCTCGAGGCTCCAGCTCGAACCAGTAGCGCCCGGCGTAGGGGCGGTACCGAGGCCAGCGACCGTCGTCCAGCTGAGTTCGGCGTAGCACTTCCATGGCGTCCGCCAGGCGGGAGTCTGGAGCAGCGCCGCACGCACGGAAGTGCTCCAGCCCGCGCAGCACGTCGAAGTGCCACTGCGGTGGGAAGGGGAAGCGGGTGAAGGCCTTGTCGACCACCGCCCCGGTGCGGTGAGACCGGTAGAGCATGTGGTCCAGGAAGAACTCACGCCCGCGAGACATGGGCTTGCTGACGCGGACCTCGCCGGCGGCTGTCTGGTACGCGAGGAGGGCGTCCAGCGTCGTGATGGACGTATGGAAGGAACCATGGCGGGACCCACTTCTCACCGTCTCGCAGTTCCAACCGCCGTCGTCAAGCTGCTGGGTCAGCAACCAGGAGACCGCGTCATCAACCCGTTGGTCGCGGACCCCGAACGAGGAGGCCAGCAGCACCAGCATGCCCGTGATGCAGGTCTCTGGTTCGCGGATGGTTCGGGCGAGGTTGAGGCCGCCGTCGTACGAGCTCGCCGCGTCCCACAGCGCGCGACACCCGAAGCGGGCCTGACGATTGCCTTGTGGCAGCCCAAGCCAGTGGAGCAACAGAAGCGTGTACGTCGTCGAGGTCCACTTGGGGCTGTACAAGGCGCCGGCCCATCGACCGTCCTCGTCCTGGCTGTCCAGGAGGCGCGCCCCCCAGCCCTCGACCGCCACCAGGATGCGGTCGGCAGCCCACTCGTCGGCCGGTGCGCCCACCAGATCCCGCAGCGTCTGCCAGCGGATGGCGGGGTCGCCGGCCAGGAGCCACTCCACAACGGCTGGATCGGTCGCCACAGATTCCACGCTAGCGAGCGGGTGGACATGCGACATGCTGACGGCGTGACGATCGACCCGTGGACCACCGCTGACCCCTACGAGCCGTTCATGGGCCGGTGGAGCCGCCAGCTGGCTGCCGACGTCGTGTCATGGCTGGCTCCGCCGCCTGGGGCGCGCTGGCTCGACGTGGGCTGCGGGACTGGAGCTGCCAGCGCGGCCGTCCTCGGGTCGGCCGCGCCGTCGTCACTCGTGGGGGTCGACCCGTCGGCCGCATACGTCGAGGCTGCCTCCGGGCAACATGCAAACCCGCGCGCAACCTTCCGAGTCGGGAACGCCGACAACCTCCCGGTGCCGGACTCCTCCGTCGACGAAGTCATCTCGGGCCTGGTCCTCAACTTCGTCCCGGACCCGGTGGCAGCCATCGGCGAGATGCGCCGAGCACTGGTCTCCGGTGGTCGCGTGACCGCCTACGTGTGGGACTACGCCGACGGCATGAAGATGCTCCGTCACTTCTGGGACGCGGTGATCACGCATGACCCCGCGGCCGCGGGGCTGGACGAGGGAGTGCGGTTCCCGCTCTGCCTGCCAGGCGCACTGGAGCGTTGTTTCGTCGCGGCCGGCCTCGTCGAGGTGGGAGGTCAGCCGGTGGAGATCGTGACGGCGTTTGACGGCTTCGAGGACTACTGGCGGCCCTTCCTCGGCGGCCAGGGACCTGCACCCGGGTACTGCGCCTCGCTGTCCACCAGCGACCTGGACGCGCTTCGTGAGCTGGTCCGGGCGACCCTGCCCGCGGAGGCCGACGGGTCGATCAGGCTGCCTGCCCGCGCGTGGGCGGTCACCGGCAGGTCGGCATGACCGACTGAACCGAGACGACGACGCCGCGCTCGCCCGGCGGATCGGCTAGCTGATCGGCGCGGCGAGCACCTCGCTGATCACGCGCCGAGCGTTGGCCGCCAGAGACGGGTTCGTGAGTCCGTAGTAGGGAAGCTGGATCAGCGCGATCGACAGGGCCCAGCCTGCCCCCCGCAGCCACGTGGCGTCGTCCACCCGCGTCACCTCCTGAAAGGCGCCGCGCGCGGACGCGGGAAGCAGGTTCCACGCGACGATGAGGTCGCACGCGGGATCGCCGACCCCCACTCCCCCGAAGTCGATGACAGCACGGAGCCTGCCGTTCTCGACCAGCAGGTTCCCGGGCGAGAGGTCGCCGTGAATCCAGACCGGCTCGCCCTCCCAAGGCTTCGCCCGGAGTGCGTGACTCCAGACTCGAGCCACGGCCTCGCCGTCGAGCACCGTGTCGAGCGCGGCAACGGCGGAACGGGTCGCTGCATCCCGCTCGTGCAGGAACTCACCACGACCGGCCCTCGGGGCCCCCGTACGGTCAATGCTCTGAAGCGCGGAGGTGAACTGCGCAAGGTCTCGGGTGAGGCCGACGGGGTCGTCCAGGTGCTCAACTGTCGGGTTTGCTCCGTCCAGCCAGGTGTAGATCGACCAGCGCCACGGGTAGCCGTCGCCCGGTTCACCCATCGCCAGTGGGGTCGGCACCGCGAACGGCAGCTGGGGCGCAAGCCGGGGCAGCCATGCCTGTTCCCGGTCGACGTCGGCGGCGGCCCACTCGATCCGCGGAAGCCGGACCAGCATCTGGTCACCCAGCCGGAACATCGCGTTGTCGGTCCCGGCGGACGGAAGCGGCGCCACTGACAGGTGCGCCCACTGCGGGAACTGACCGGCAACCAGGCGAGTCACCGTCGCTCGGTCGACATCAACCTCTCCGTCGTGCATGGCCCGACCGGTCACCCTGCCGCCGCGTTGCGAGAGAAGTGGTGCTCGCGCACGTCCCTACTCCTTGGCCAGGTGTCCGACACGAGGACCCATTGCCTCGGCCAGCGCGATCACACCCGACAACGGCCGCACCATCACCGTGAACTCGGCCACCAGTCCGTCCTCACCGAAGCGCAGATGGTCAAGCCCCTGCAGCTGCTTGCCCCCGACGGTCGCCGAGAACACCAGGGCGTGCGTGCCGTCGCCCTCCAGCTCGTCGAGATAGGTGAAGTCCTCGAACACCTGGAACAGGTTCCAGAACAGCTCGGCCGCCGCGGCGCGTCCGACGAACGGACGGAAGGCCACCGGACTGTGGAAGAGCACATCGGGGGCCAACAAGGCGACCATCGATGCTTGGTCGCGCTGCTCCACCGCGGTGCGGAATGGATGGGTCATGGCGACAGGCTAGGCCGGTCGGGGGTGGCACCTGCCGGATTGTGATCAACCGATGAGTTCATAAAGAGGCGTCGCCGCACCACGATCGGTCAGCCAATGCGTCGAATACAGGAGGTGCCGTGCCCGCAGATCAGCTCTCGAGGGTGTTCTCCTCGCTGGCCGACCGCACTCGGCGCGACCTGGTGGCCCGGCTCGCCTCTGGGGACGCCACCGTCACCGCCCTGGCCGAGCCCTACGACGTGTCCCTGCAGGCGGTGTCCAAGCATCTCAAGGTGCTCGGCGACGCGGGGCTCGTCAGCCGGACGCCTGACGGCCAGCGCCGTCCAGTCCACCTCGAGGACGAGGTGTTCGACCTCACGACCTCGAGGCTGGAGCGCTATCGCCGCCAGGCGGAGGAGCGGTACCGCCGACTCGACGCCACCTGGCTACCAGGCGCTCCCCGGTGGGTTGGCTTGACCCACGAGCCCGGCGTTCGGACGCTGCCGTCGGATCGGACCGGACCGGCACCGGCGGCCCGAACTGGACTGTCGGAGTCGTTCGGCCCTGCCCCTGGGGTCAGGCGGCTCGTAGCCTGATCGTGGAGGTGGTGATCATGTCCACCACAACCCAGACCCCCTCCAACCACGACCTCGAGCTCCTGGACTCGACGCTTGGCCACCTCGTCGAGTCGGGCGAACTGACAGCGCAGCAGGCACATGTCGTGCATGACGCCTATGCCACCGAGTCGACGGTTGTCCACGCAGTTCCCGTTGCTGCGCCTGCGGAACGTCACCCGTCGTCATGGGCGAGCCGACTGATCGAGGTCGGCGCCTACCTTGGTGCAGCCCTGGTCGCCGCCGGCGGCGCGATTGTCGTTGGCCAGCGGTGGGAGGACCTGGGGCAGGCGGGGCAGCTGTGGCTGCTCGCCGTCCTGGCGTCGGCGTTCGCGGCCGCTGGAGCGGTCACCGTGTTCGTCGGTCGGCATCTTCGCGATGAACACGAGCAGTCAGTCGCACGGCGCCTCGCAAGCACGTTGTTGACTCTGTGCGCGGCCGCGGCGGCCGGGCTGGTGATCCGAGCGATCGTTCCGAACACCAATCAGGACATTTCTGAGGCCCGAGCAGGCTGGATGCTGCTGACAGCTGCGGCTGTTGCCGGGACCATCCTCGTCGTCACCCGTCTGGTGGCGCCGAGTGCGCTCGCCGAACTGGCCTTGTTCGGCACGACGCTCGCGGCAGCGTTCGGCGCCATTCTCGTCGTCGGGATGCCGGACAGCCCCACCTTCGCCACCGTCCTGTTCTTCTGCCTCGGCGCCGGCTACGCGGTGATGGCACTGACCACCCGGCTGCTCACGGTCCCCACTCTCGGTCTAATCCTCGGCCTGGCCACGGCCTTGGCGGCGGCGGGCGGCGAAACGACCACCAACCGCCTGCTGCTGGGCCTGCTGGCCGTTGTCTGCTTCGGTGCGTACCTGATGACGCCCCGGTGGCCACTGGTGACCGCGGCGATGCTGGCCGCGGTGGCGCTGACCTTCTCCCTGGTCGGCGGCGCCTTGGGGTCGGCCTTCGCCTTCCTGGTCTCCGGACTCATGCTGCTCGGTTTGGCCGCGGTCGCGCTGCTCCTGCAACAGCGCCGCTCTCACGCCGGGACCGGCTGACCCGGAGAGGCAGGCACGGGAGCACCTCCCGCCGCCCACCATTCACGGCGCAGGTTCTCGTCCTCGACATGCCGTGTCGTGGTGGGCGCAGAGGGACTTGAACCCCCGAGCGCTGGTTTGTCAGAGCTCGGATGGCGGGTGTGTGCCCCTCCGTGACCCTCCGCAGGTGAGAGTCGGTCTCGCGTGGCCCGATTCTTGGGCTTACGGGGGCCGTCACGACACGGCCCGTGACACGGGATCGGTTGAGCCCTAGGGGCATGGCAGCCTGTGTCACGATCCCAGCCAAGCCCATGGGGACGCCCCTGCATGACGACCCCGCTCCGCTGCTCCGGCCATCAGGTCAAGGACCATGACCCAGCGTGGTGACCGCGCTGCCAGAATGGCTGCAATGAATCAACGCAAAGACAAGCCACTCGCACGTCACTGGCCGATGTCGAACGACACGGCTTTCGATCCTACGATCGAGCGTCCGCGCTGGCCGCCCGGCAAGGGGCCCGCCATCCTGCTCGATGGGGCTCACCACAACTTCTTCGTGTCTGCAGAGCTCATGCAACCGTTCGAGCGGCTGATGCGGGCGGACGGATGCCGTGTCTCGACGGGGCTTTCGGCCTGGACTCCCGAGTTGCTGTCCGGATTCGAAATCGTCGTCGTCATCACGGCACTGCCCTTCGAGTTCATGGAAAAGACCGAGGTCACGCACGAAGTGACATTCACGGCGCACGAGATCCAGGCGCTCCGTGACTGGGTGGAGGGCGGAGGCTCTGCCCTCATCTTCAGCGAGCACGCGCCCTTCGACCAGGCGGTTGGTCCACTGCTGCAGGCCTTCGGGGTCGAGGCCAGCGTCGGGACCACCATCGATCTGTTGAACACCCATTCGAGTGGTCGAATGGGTTGGATCGTCTACTCGGAAGCCAACGGCCTGCTCGACGACGACCATGCGATTGTTCGCGGAGGCCATCCCGAGGAGCGCGTCTGCCAGTTGGTCACCTTCAGGGGAAGCGCACTCACCGGCGCTGGCTACGACAACATCCTGCGGCTGTCCGAGCACGCCGAAAACGTGACCGATCCCACTGGTGTCGGGCCGGTCGGACGTGGTGATTCACAGGCGCTGGCCGGGCGTGTGGGTCAGGGCAAGCTGCTTGCCTTCGGCGATGCCAACGGGTTCACGGCCATGCGCGTCGACATGAACGGCGAAGCGCCCTTCGCATGCGGCATGACGCTCGAGAACAGTGACTGGAAGCAGTTCGTGTTGAATGCGATGCACTGGCTGTCGGAGCAGTGAGCGTTGCAGGCCCGCTGTGGGGCGACCGCGTTCGGTCGACGGTCGTGCCACCTCGTCGCGAAGAAGAGTGCTGTTGCCACGAGCGCCGAGCCGAACCGACCGATGAGCGCGTCGTCGCTTCAGTCCCAGAAGCAAGAGGACGCGGAGTCGCAGACCTGGAGCAAGGTCACGGTGTCGCTCCTGAGGGGTCGGCGAGGTGAGCGTGAAGCGGCCTAGCGACGCATGGTCACACCGGGCTGTGCATGACCACGCACCCGCGTGACATGGGCAGTGACATGGAATCAGGTCAGCATGGTGACACGTGGGCATACATCCAGGGTCATCATCCGCCCGCGAGCAGACTCCCCCGCAGCGAACCCGCAGGCCAGCCGCGTGTTTGCCCAGGCCAGGGCCGTGGTGGGCGCAGAGGGACTTGAACCCCCGACCGCTGGTTTGTAAGACCAGAGCTCTACCGCTGAGCTATACGCCCGAAGCGTCGGAAGAGTACCGGCCCGGCTCCCTACAGGGCCGCGAGCGCCTTCTCGTACTCGTGCGGGTCGCGTAGGTCAGGGATGGCCTTGACCAAGCGGTACTGGACGAGTCCAGCCTTGTCGATGATGAAGGTGCCGCGAAGTGCCACCCCGGACTTCTCGTTGAACACTCCGTAGTCCTTCGCCGCCGCCCCGTGGGGCCAGAAGTCGCTGAGCAGGTTGAACAGGTAGTCCTCCCGCTCGGCGAAGATCCGCAGCGCAAACTTCGAGTCGCACGAGATGGCCAACGTCGTGGTGTCGTCGTTGTCGAAGGACGCGATCCGGTCACGGATCTCGCACAGCTCCGACGTGCAGGTCCCGGTAAACGCCCAGGGGTAGAAGAGGACCACAACGTTCTTCTCGCCCCGGAAGTCGGCCAGGCGGACCGGCTCACCATGCTGGTTGGGCAGCGTGAAGTCGGGGGCTTCGTGGCCGACCTCGATGCTCATCGTTCCTCCTGGAGGGCGCGGGTCACGGCCTCCTGATCCTGTCACCAGGGCCTGTCCCCGGCGACCCCGCCGCTGAAAGGGGACAGAAGTGGACCAAAGTCCCCTCTGCGGGTGTCGTTTTCCCCTCAACGAATGCTCGTACCACCCGTACCGTCATGGCATCGGGAACTACCAGACGGGTTCCCGCCGTCTAGGAGGGGACATGACCACCCGCACCGAGTCAGCCACCGTTGAACAGACCGGCTGGTACCGCAACTTCGCCCAATCGCCCGCCACCAGGTACTGGGCGGCGATCTCTCGCATCCTTATTGGGTTCACGTTCTTGTGGGCGTTCCTCGACAAGAACTTCGGACTGGGTTACACCACACAGAGCGAGGCGGCCTGGCAGTTCGGAACCGGCGACGGCAGCCCGACCTTCGGCTTCCTCACGTTCGGCACCAACCCGGACGGACCTTTCGCGAGCTTCTTCACCGACACCCTCGGCGGGAGCGCCGGGACGATGGGCGCCGAAGGGCCCATGCTCAACCCGAACTCCATCGTCAACTGGGGCTTCATGCTGGCGCTGTTGGCCATCGGGGTCGCACTGATGCTGGGCTTCTTCATGCGGCTGGCAGCTATCGGCGGCGCCGTCCTGCTGTTCCTCATGTACCTGGCGGAGTGGCCGTTGAACGCGGTCGACCCCGAGACCGGTCTGAACACCGCCAACAACCCGCTCATCGACGACCACATCATCTACGGCGCGGTCCTCATCATGCTGATGCTCTTCGAGGCTGGCCGCGTGTGGGGTCTGGGCAAGGTCTGGGAGTCCACCTCCCTGGTCAAGAGCCAGCCCTGGCTCGCCTGATCATCTGACTTCGACACATGCCAGAGGGCCCCGGTCAAGCCGGGGCCCTCTGGCATGTGTCCACCAGTTCAGACGGGGCGCGCGGTCAGTCGGATCCGATCGCCTTGCCGGCCGTCGGCGGTAACCGCAGACGCGAGCCTGCCGCGATGACGACGACCACCAGAGCCACCGACACGGTGGGCGCGACGACGCTGTGGAGCACCGACCTGAGCTCGCCCGCCGTGCCAGGAAGGGTCCCCACCCCGGGCAGGTAGGCAAGGGCAAGGGTCGCCATCCGCGCGAGGAGCACCACGTCGACACCTGACGCCGGCAGCAGGAGCAGCGGGACCCAGGCGATGGCGTCGTACCACGGGCCGAGGGCAGCCCCAGGTCCAGCCGGCGTACCACCGCCACGAGGAGTACGACCGCGCCGACGCTGGTCACCACACGAGTCGTCGTCGGCCCGGCCACGTACCCCAGCACGACCCCAACCGGGTGCCACACCGACCCGCTCGAGACGTAGTCCGACGCCGCTTGCAGCGGCCGCAGGAACCCCGGCCAGAACGGCAGGTACATCGCCAGACCGGTGGCGGCGCCGGCAGTCAGATACACGGCAAGGCGCGATCGTTGCCGTCTCAGCGCCCAGGCGACCGAGAGCGCGTACAGCCCGAGGGTCAGCGTGCCTCCGGCGGCCGCCGCAGCTGCCAGGCCGGCGCCGACCGCCGAGCGCCGAGCAGGGAGCAGCGCAAGCAGACCCAAGGCAACCGCCAGACCGTCCACGTGTGCGGCATTGACCAGCTCGAACAGGGTCAGGAGGTTGAGCGTCCACAGGAGCGCAACCCGTGCCCTCGCTGGACCCGAACCACCTCCCTCGGTGCGGCCGACCGCCCGATCGAGCAACAACGCGACGGCGGCGAAGGACAGCAGGGCCACCACCTGGAGGAGCCAGACGACTGCCCGGGCACTGAGTCCTCCAGCCACGGACGACAGCCAGAAGGCGGCCAGGGCGACCGGGCCGTAGACCGAGGACGTGTCGGTCCACCAGCCCTGGAGCGCCGGCCCCATGGGGTCATCAAGCAGGAGGAGCTCGTCGTTGTCATGCGTGTATGGGTCGATCCCCAGCTAGGCCAGCCGACCGTAGCCGGCGTAGACGCCGATGTCCGTGGAACCCATCGGAGGAACGAGGACCAGCACGGCCGCGCAGACCAGCCCAGTGACCATGAGCTTCCGAGGGGACGGGCTCCAGCCTCGGCGTAAGGCTAGCCAGCCGAAGAACACGCCGATCGCACCGAGTGCCAGCGCCGCGAACAGCAGCGACGTGATGAGCGTGTCCGCCGGGTTGGCCGACAGACCCCGCGCCAGCCCCGGAGCCGGGTAGCCGCGCATCACCGCAGAGGCGCCCAGCAGCCCGACGGTGAAGATCAAAACGACGGACGCAAGACACAGGGCCAGTCCGGCCCGCCCCTGGGCCGATGGCCCTCGCATGCCTAGCGCCGGGTCAGGCGGGGAGCCACCAGCCGCGTGCCGGACCAGTCCGTGGCAGCACTGGTGCTCTTGGTCGAGGACAACCCCGCAGTCGGAGCCGCCTCGCCGATGTCGCTGGGCTCCACGTGCCCGGAGCGACCGGCCTTCGGGGTGAGCAGCCACACCACCCCACCCTCGCTCAGGAAGGACAGCGCATCGACCAGCGCGTCGACCAGGTCACCGTCGTACTCGCGCCACCACAGGACCACGACGTCGGCGACCTCTTGGTAGTCCTCCCCCACCGGCGGGCTGCCCGTGACGGCCTCCACCGAAGCGCGGAGCTCGGCGTCGCAGTCGTCGTCGTAGCCCAGCTCGAGCACGACCTGACCGGGCTCAAACCCGAGCCGCTGCGCCGAGCCGCGCACCTGGGGCGCACCAGCGCCGGTCGCGCTCACCGTTGGGCTCCTTCCCCGCGCCGGTCGGTTCGGCCCGTGTCGGTAGTCCATACGAGCGTGGGCAGTCGCGCAAGCACTGCGGCCCGGACGCGCCGACGCCGGAGGCACAGGGAACCCGGATAGCCGCCTCCCGGGCTAGCGGTGCACCTCACCGGAGTGGTGCACGGTGGCATCCGGACCCGGGAAGACCAAGGTCTCGTGACCGTCGTCGAATCGGACGAAGAAGGGAGGTGCGCCGTCATCTCCGCGGACCTCGAGGATCTCCCCTGTGCGGTCGGGCTCACCCACGTGGTTGGCCTTGATCACGATCACGTCGCCGACCTGTGCGTTCATGTTCTCGCCTCCCGGGCGAAGAAGTCAGAAGTTCGGTCAGCACCAGCCTGTCGTGGCCGCCGCGCGAACGGAAGGGGCCAACCGTCCCGGCGTAGGGTGACCTGAGGGACCCAGCCGGCCGAGAAGGAGCGTCAGTGGCGAACGGACGGGAGCGCGAACCCCTCATCAGCGGTGGACTTCCGACCCAGCTGGTCGACGTCGACCCGGAGGAAACGCAGGAGTGGCGGGACTCTCTGGACGCCGTCATCGATGACCGCGGCGTCTACCGGGCCCGCTTCATCATGCTGAGTCTCCTCCAGCGAGCCCGCGAGCGAGCAGTCGGCGTCCCGTCCCTCACGACGACCGACTACATCAACACGATCACCCCGGAGCAGGAACCCTGGTTCCCTGGCGACGAGTGGGTCGAGCGCCGCATCCGGGCCTACATCCGCTGGAACGCGGCGATCA
Organism: uncultured Actinomycetota bacterium; assembly: GCA_963848085.1. Lineage (GTDB taxonomy): Bacteria > Actinomycetota > Actinomycetes > JAHEKZ01 > JAHEKZ01 > CAWKCE01. The sequence continues at coordinate 187,335 of CAWKCE010000004.1, read as the reverse complement.
TGGTGCACCGCGCGCAGCGCCCGGGCGTGGGGGTCGGGGGGCACATCTCCACCTACGCGTCCAGCGCCTCGCTGTACGAGGTGGCGTTCAACCACTTCTTCCGCGGGAAGGACCATCCCGGAGGCGGCGACCAGGTCTACTTCCAGGGTCACGCCGCGCCCGGCGTCTACGCCCGCGCGTTCCTGGAGGGCCGCCTGTCCGAGCAGCAGCTCGACGGGTTCCGCCAGGAGCTGTCCCACCCGGGGGGTGGGTTGCCCTCCTACCCGCACCCGCGCCTGATGCCCGACTTCTGGGAGTTCCCCACGGTGTCCATGGGTCTTGGCCCGCTGGACGCCATCTACCAGGCTCAGTTCAACCGCTACCTCCACAACCGCGGCATCAAGGACACCTCGGACCAGCACGTCTGGGCCTTCCTGGGCGACGGAGAGACCGACGAGGTCGAGTCCCTCGGCGCGATTGGTCTCGCCGCCCGCGAGGAGCTCGACAACCTGACGTTCGTCGTCAACTGCAACCTCCAGCGGCTCGACGGCCCGGTGCGCGGCAACGGCAAGATCATCCAGGAGCTGGAGTCGTTCTTCCGGGGCGCCGGCTGGAACGTCATCAAGGTCGTCTGGGGCCGGGCGTGGGACACCCTCCTCGCGCAGGATGCCGACGGCGCTCTCGTGAACCTGATGAACACCACCCCGGACGGAGACTTCCAGACCTACAAGGCTGAGAACGGTGGGTTCATCCGAGAGAACTTCTTCGGCCGCGACCCCCGCACGTTGAAGCTGGTCGAGGACCTCACCGATGATGAGATCTGGGGGCTGCAGCGCGGCGGGCACGACTACCGCAAGCTCTATGCCGCCTATCACGCAGCAGTCGAGCACAAGGGGCAGCCGACGGTCATCCTGGCCAAGACGATCAAGGGCTGGACCCTGGGCTCGCACTTCGAGGGGCGCAACTCCACGCACCAGATGAAGAAGCTGACCCTCGACGACCTCATGACGTTCCGCGACCGGCTGAACATCCCCATCAGCGACGCGGACATGGACGAAAAGCTCCCCCCGTACTACCACCCGGGCGAGGACAGCGACATCTCGCGCTACCTCCATCAACGCCGGACGGCGCTCGGTGGTTCGGTGCCAGAGCGCCGCGTGTCAGCCCGCCCGCTCGGGCTGCCGGACCCGTCGGTGTACCAGGTCGTCGAACGCGGCTCCGGCAAGCAGGAGGTTGCCACGACCATGGCGTTCGTGCGCCTGCTCAAAGACCTCCTCAAGGACTCGGAGATCGGCCGACGCATCGTGCCGATCATTCCCGACGAAGCACGCACCTTCGGGATGGACGCCATGTTCCCGGTGCAGAAGATCTACAGCCCGCAGGGGCAGACCTACCTGTCGGTCGACCGTGAGCTGATGCTCAGCTACAAGGAGGCCACCGACGGTCAGCTGCTCCATCAGGGAATCAACGAAGCCGGGTCCGCGGCTTCGTTCATGGCTGCCGGCACGTCCTACGCCACCCACGGCGAGCCCATGATCCCGGTCTACATCTTCTACTCGATGTTCGGTTTCCAGCGGACTGCCGACGAGTTCTGGGCGGCCGCGGACCAGATGACTCGCGGCTTCGTCATCGGCGCCACGGCGGGTCGAACCACTCTGAACGGGGAAGGGCTCCAGCACGAGGACGGGCACTCGCACCTGATCGCGGCCACCAACCCCGCGGTGGTCTCCTACGACCCGGCGTTCGCCTTCGAGGTCGGACACATCGTGCGGGACGGCCTGCGCCGCATGTACGGGCCAGACCCGGAGAACATCTACTACTACCTGACCGTCTACAACGAGCCGATCGCACAGCCGGCTCAACCGGACGACCTCGACGTTGACGGCCTGCTGCGTGGGTTGTACCGGTACGCGGCCGCCGACGGCGACGGCCCCCGCGTTCGCCTGCTCGCCAGTGGATCGGCAATGCCAGCGGCACTCCGGGCGCGGGAGCTGCTCGGCGCCGACTGGGGCGTTACTGCCGAGGTCTGGTCGGTGACGTCGTGGGTCGAGCTGCATCGGGAGGGGCTCGCTACGGATGCGTGGAACTTCGACCACCCGGAGGACGAGCCGCGGACGCCGTACCTGACGCAACGACTCGCCGACGCCGACGCCCCACCGGTGGTCGCGGTGTCCGACTACCAGCGCGCCGTCCAGGAGCTGATCCGGCCCTGGGTACCCGGCGACTTCGCGTCGCTCGGCACCGACGGCTTCGGGCTGTCCGACACGCGCGGCGCGCTGCGTCGCCACTTCCACATCGACGCGGAGTCCATCGCCTTCCAGGCGCTGCGTGGGTTGGCGAAGCGCGGCGAGGTGGACGACAAGGTTCCGGCGCAGGCGTTCGCCAGCTACCGGCTGGATGACGTGGCCGCCGCCGACCCGGGCGTCGGCATGGGAGATGCCTGACACTTCGCCTTCACCGACGGCCACCGGCGGTAGAGTGACCGCGTGTCACACAAGAACAAGTCCTCCATCGCTACGAACGGGACCAACGGCGACGACTTCGACGTCGAGGACACACAGTCACGCATGCCCCGCAAGCTCTACGAGAAGGAGTTGTTCCGCCTTCAGGCCCGGGCGGCCGACATGCAGGAGTGGGTGAAGGCCAGCGGCCAGCGCGTGGTGATCCTGTTCGAGGGACGTGACGCGGCCGGCAAGGGGGGCGCCATCAAGCGCATCACCCAGTACCTCAACCCTCGGGTAGCGCGCATCGTGGCGCTGCCGGCTCCAACGGAGCGAGAGAACACCCAGTGGTACTTCCAGCGCTACATCAACCACTTGCCCGCCGCCGGAGAGATCACCCTGTTTGACCGCAGCTGGTACAACCGCGCGGGAGTGGAGCGGGTGATGGGCTTCTGCACGGATGCGGAGTACCGGCGCTTCCTGCACCAGACACCCACCTTCGAGCGCATGCTCGTCGAGGACGGCATCCTGCTTCTCAAGTACTGGTTCAGCGTCAGCGACGCCGAGCAACAGCGACGCTTCCGGTCCCGGCTGGACGACCCGCTGCGACGCTGGAAGCTGTCCCCGATGGACATGGAGTCCATCACACGATGGGAGGAGTACTCCCGCGCCAAGGACGAGATGTTCATCTTCACCGACATCCCGGAGGCCCCCTGGTACGTCGTGGAGGCCGATGACAAGCGGCGGGCCCGCATCAACATGATTCACCACCTCATGAACACCCTGCCCATCCAGCAGGAGCACCCCCCGGCGATCACGCTGCCGGAACGGCCGGAGCCGAGGGGATACCAGCGGCCGTCGCGCGAGCACTTCACCTATGTCCCGGACCACGCCGAGGACCTCATCGACGGCAAGTAAGCCTGTCCCCCGGCGGTCGTTGGGCGGCTCGCCACCTTGTGGGGGAACCACAAAATCGATCTCGCCTGGCCCTACCCTCGTTGGCATGGCTTCGTCACGCGGTCGGGCTGCGGACCCCCGCGACCAGACCGTGCGCATCCTGGAGCGGGAGAGCGGGGCACTGGCCTCAGCGGCCGTGGCCCGCATGGATGCCACGCTCACCTGGTTCCGGGCCATGCCGGCCGACGAGCGTTCCTGGATCACGCTCGTGGCCCAGGCAGGAATCGCTGCCTTCGTGACGTGGTATCGCCATCCCGACGCACCCCGGGGCCTCACCGCCAACGTCTTCGGCACGGCTCCTCGAGAGCTCGCGCGGGTGGTCTCGCTGCAGCAGACCGTGGAGCTGGTGCGCGTCACCATCGAGGTCGTCGAGGAGCGGGGCTCGGCGCTGGCGGCGCCCGGCGACGAGGACCGGCTGCGGGAAGCCGTCCTGGTGTATGCGCGCGAGGTTGCGTTCGCGGCCGCCCAGGTCTACGCCCAGGCAGCGGAGTCGCGCGGAGCCTGGGACGCTCGGCTCGAGGCGCTCGTCGCGGACGCACTCATCCGCGGCGAGTACGACGACGCCGTGCGCTCCCGGGCGACGGCCCTCGGCTGGGGCAGTCCACGCCAGGTGTTCGCGGTGGCTGGACCGACGCCCGACGACGACCCCGAGGCCGTGGTCGAGTCCATCCGGCGAGCCGCCCGGCATGCCCACCTGGATGTGGTGACCGGCGTCCACGGCACCGAGCTGGTGGCGGTCCTCGGAGGTTCCATGGAGCCCCTGGCCGCCGCGGCGGACCTGGCTGACCACTTCGGCGCCGGACCGGTGGTCGCCGGACCGGCGGTACCCGACCTGGCGGCGGCCTCGCGATCAGCCAGCGCGGCGTTAGCTGGGCTGCGAGCCGCCACCGCCTGGCCGGACGCACCCCGCCCCGTGTCCGCCGCCGACCTGCTGCCGGAACGTGTCCTCGACGGCGATGCCACCGCGCGCCGCGAGCTGGTCGACCAGGTCTATCGACCCCTGCAGGAGGCCGGAGGCGGACTTCTGGACACCGTGTCGGCGGTGCTCGAGGGCAGTGCCAGCCTCGAGGCGGCGGCCCGGCGGCTCTTCGTCCACCCGAACACCGTCCGCTACCGGCTACGGCGGATCACCGACGTCACCGGGCGCAGCCCGACCGACCCCCGGGACGCGCTCACCCTGCGGACCGCGCTCACGCTGGGTCGGTTGCACGACCGAGAGGTCGCCGTTTTGTAGGATCTCCACAAAGCCGTCGCCAGAACATCGTCCGCGCCGCTACCGCGGCAACGACCAACGTCCGAGAGGGTGGAGCCCGTGCTCGTCATCGTCGCGCCCGGACAGGGCGCCCAGACCCCCGGCTTCCTGGCTCCCTGGCTGGAGCTGCCCGACTTTGCCGACCGCATGAACTGGCTGTCTGCCTGCGCGGGGATCGATCTGGTGACCCACGGCACCGAGTCCGACGCCGACACGATCCGCGATACAGCGGTCGCCCAACCCCTCCTCGTCGGCGCCGGCCTGGTGTCGCTGCTCGCCCTGTTCCCCCACCCGGCCGATGCCTTCAAGGTGGTGGCCGCCGGGGCGGGCCACTCCGTCGGCGAGATCACGGCGGCCGCGGCGGCCGGCGTCATCACCGCCGAACAGGCGATGGTTCTGGTCCGGGAGCGCGGCCTCGCGATGGCGTCAGCCGCCGCCCAGGTCCCGACCGGGATGACCGCGGTCCTGGGCGGTGACCGCGAGGCAGTCCTGGCCGCCATCGACTCCCACGACCTGACCGCCGCCAACGTGAACGCGGCGGGCCAGGTCGTCGCAGCAGGCAGCCTGGAAGCACTTGCTCGGTTCCAGGACGACCCACCTGAGGGCGCCCGGCTGCGTCCGTTGTCCGTCGCGGGCGCCTTCCACACTCACTACATGGAGCCCGCGGTCGAGGTGCTGGGGCAGCACGCCCGGTCGATCACCACCCACGACGCTCGCATCCGGCTGCTGTCCAACGCCGACGGCGCGGTGGTGCAGGACGGCCGCGACGTCCTGCGACGGCTCGTCGTCCAGGTCAGCCGCCCCGTGCGCTGGGACCGCTGCATGGAGACCATGGGCGAGCTTGGCGTCAGCGCAGTCATCGAAGTGCCGCCCGCAGGAACGCTCGCGGGGTTGGTCAAGCGGGCCCTTCCCGGAGTCGAGGTGGTCGCGTTGAAGACCCCTGACGACCTGGACGCCGCCCGGGACCTGGTCGACCGCCACGGGGCACCCAGCCCGATGTCCCAGGCGCCGTCGTGGCGCATGCTGGTGGCGCCCGGAAAGGGCACCTTCCGGCGGTCCATGGCCATCGTCGGCGCCCGCCTCGAGCCGGGCGCCTTCGTCGGGACCTTGGTCACGCACCGGGACGAGCATGAGGTCTCCGCGCCCCATGGGGGCACGGTCGTCGAGTGGCTGGTCGAGGACGGCGACCCGGTGTCACCCGGGCAGCCCCTCATCCGGCTCCATCCCCACCAGGTGGGCGCATGACAGGGACGATCCGGCTGGAGGCCGGCCCCGCCTACGCCCGAATCCTCGGCGTTGGTGCACACCGGCCGGACCGTGTGGTCACCAACGAGGAGATCTGCCAGCACATCGACTCCTCGGACGAGTGGATCCGCGAGAGGTCTGGGATTGTCACCCGGCACTTCGCCGCTCCTGACGAGTCGGTCGTCGACATGTCGGTGTCCGCGGCCGCCAAAGCCATCGCGGCCTCCGGGCTCACTCCCGACCAGCTCGACGTCATCCTCATTGCGACGGTCACGCACCTCAGCCAGACCCCCTCGGCGGCCGCCGAGGTTGCCTACCGGCTCGGCGCCGGCCACCCCGCGGCGCTCGACATCGGTGCCGCCTGCGCCGGGTTCAGCTACGGGTTGGCGCTCGCCCAGGACATCGTCCGGGGCGGCAGTGCCACCCACGTCCTCGTCGTTGGCGTGGAGAAGCTGTCCGACATGGTCTCCCCCACCGACCGCGGGACCGCCTTCCTGTTCGGCGACGGCGCCGGGGCTGCGGTTGTCGGCCCATCCGAGGTGCCTGCCATCGGACCGGTGGTCTGGGGATCCGACGGCGAGCAAACCGACGCCATCACTCAGGACGTGTTCTGGACCGCTCTCCGCGACGATCCCGGTCACGCTTTCCCGTCACTGAAGATGAGTGGCCAGCAAGTCTTCCGCTGGGCGGTGTTCGAGATCGCCAAGGTCGCGAACCAGACCCTGGAGGCCGCCGGAGTCACCGCGGACCAGCTCGACGTGTTCATCCCCCACCAGGCGAACATGCGTATCACCGACGCGATGATCAAGAAGCTGGGCCTGCCCGAGCACGTCGCCGTCGCACGCGACATCGCCGACTCGGGCAACACGTCGGCGGCGTCGATCCCGCTGGCGATGGCTCGTATGCTCGAGACCGGCGAGGCGAAGAGCGGCGACCTCGCGCTGCTCATCGGCTTCGGCGCCGGGCTGGTCTACTCGGCCCAGGTGGTCACACTTCCCTGACACTTCCCGTCACCCGGCGGGTTGCACGACAGCACACATCCACGACAGACCGACACCATCACGCAAGGAGCGGACATGGCGGACCAGCAAGAGATTCTCAGCGGCCTCGCTGACATCGTGAACGAGGTCGCGGGCGTCCCCGTCGACAGCGTTCAGCTCGACAAGTCGTTTACTGACGACCTGGACATCGACTCCCTGTCGATGGTCGAGGTTGTGGTGGCAGCCGAGGAGAAGTTCGGCGTCAAGATCCCTGATGACGACGTGAAGGACCTGCGCACCGTCGGTGATGCGGTGTCCTTCATCGCGAAGGCTGGTAGCTGAGGCCATGTCCGACTCCCCCAGGTCGGAAACGACCGCCGTCGTCATCACCGGTCTGGGTGCCACCACTCCGGTAGGCGGCGACGTGAAGTCGACCTGGGCCGGGTGGCTCGAGGGACGCTCCGGCGCTCGCACCCTCACCGAGGAGTGGGCGTCGGAGCTACCCGTGCGGTTTGCGGCTCCGGTCGCGGTCGACCCCAGCGAGGTCCTCGAGCGGGTCGAGGCGCGCAAGCTCGACCGCACTCAGCAGCTTGCCCTGATCGCCTCCCGGGAGGCGTGGGCGGACGCCGGGTCGCCCGACGTGGATCCAGAACGGCTGGCGGTGTCGCTGGCCACCGGCATCGGCGGCGCCGTCACCCTGCTCAACCAGTGGGACATCTACCGCGAGAAAGGCCCACGACGCGTCAGCCCGCACACCATCCCGATGCTCATGCCCAACGGCTCAGCCGCGGTCGTGGGACTCGAGCTCCGGGCCCGCGCCGGCGTCCACACCCCGGTGTCCGCCTGCGCCTCCGGCGCCGAGGCGGTCGCCCAGGGACTGGAGATGATCCGCAGCGGCCGGGCGGACGTCGTGGTCGCCGGCGGCACGGAGGCGTGCATCCACCCCCTGCCACTGGCAGCGTTTGCCGCGATGATGGCGCTGTCGAAGCGCAACGACGATCCAGCCGCCGCGTCCCGCCCGTGGGACGTCAGCCGGGACGGGTTCGTGTTCGGCGAGGGCGCCGGGATCCTGATCCTCGAGTCGGCTGAGCACGCCGCCGCCCGCGGCGCCAAGGTCTACGGCGAGGTTGCCGGCGCCGGGATCACCGCCGACGGTCACCACATCGCGCAGCCCGACCCCGAGGGGCGCGGCGCCACGCGTGCCATGCGCCTGGCGCTGGCGGACGCCGGCATCGAGCCGGAGGACGTCGTCCACATCAACGCGCACGGGACTAGCACCCCCCAGGGGGACGTCGCCGAGGCGCTGGCCATCCGGACCGCGCTCGGGTCAGCGGCGCCCGGCGCGGCTGTCACGTCCACGAAGTCGATGACCGGGCATCTCCTCGGGGCAGCCGGCGCCGTGGAGTCCATCGCAGCCGTGCTCGCCCTGCACCACCGCACGGTGCCTCCGACGATCAACCTCGACGAGCTCGACCCCGAGGTCCAGCTCGACATCGTCCACGGTGCCCCGCGCAAGCTCGACTCGGCTCGGTTCCCTCGGGCGGCAGCGCTCAACAACTCCTTCGGGTTCGGCGGCCACAACGTCGCACTGGCTTTCCGGAGCATCCCGTGACCCTCGCCGACAGCAAGCCAGCCGCCCAGCCGGCGGCCAAACCGACAGTGAACCGCGCCGACGACCCGCGCCACCCCAAGAAGCGGTTGGCTGCGCTGTTCGACACCGGCACCTTCGTGCAGCTCACCGCTGACGGGGACTCCGGCATGCTTGCCGGACACGGCCTGGTCGACGGCACGCACGCGGTCGCCTTCGCGTCCGACCCCACCGTGATGGGTGGCGCGATGGGAAGCGAGGGCTGCAAGGTCATCATCGCCGCGTACGCCCGCGCCCTGGCCGACCAGGTGCCGATCATCGGTCTGTGGCACTCGGGTGGGGCCCGGCTCGCCGAGGGCGTCGTCTCGCTGCACGCGGTGGGCGAGGTCTTCAACATCATGACCCGAGCGTCGGGCAAGGTCCCCCAGATCTCGGTGGTTCTCGGCGCGGCCGCCGGTGGAGCGGCGTATGGGCCGGCACTCACCGACATCGTCATCCTTGGGCCCTTAGGCCGGGTCTTCGTGACTGGACCTGACGTCGTGCGCTCAGTCACCGGCGAGGAGGTCGACATGGAGCGGCTCGGTGGCCCCGAGCCCCATGGGCGACGCAGCGGCGTCGTTCACATCACCACCGACTCCGAGGCGGAGGCGATCGGGAAGGCCCGGTCCCTCACCGTCCTGCTGGGAACCCAGGGCGAGATCGGAGACGTCGAGGACCAAGACCTGTCCGGGTTGTTGCCCGAGTCGGCGAAGCGCGCCTACGACGTCCACCCGCTCGTGCAGGCCGTCCTCGACGACGGCTCGGACGTCGAGCTCCACGAGCGCTGGGCGCCGAACATCGTGACCGCGCTTGGTCGGCTGGGCGGGCGCACGGTCGGAGTGATCGCCAACAACCCGCTGCGCCTGGGTGGCTGCCTCGACTCACCGTCGGCGGAGAAGGCGGCCCGGTTCGTCCGCATGTGTGATGCGTTCGGCGTCCCGCTGATCGTGCTCGTCGACGTCCCCGGTTACCTGCCCGGCGTGGGCCAGGAGTGGGACGGAGTCGTGCGTCGCGGCGCCAAGCTGCTGCATGCCTTTGCCGAGGCCGTCATCCCGCGGGTGACCGTCGTGACGCGCAAGGCGTATGGCGGGGCCTACATCGCGATGAACGCACGGGCACTGGGCGCGACCAAGGTGTTCGCCTGGCCCGGAGCCACCGTCGCCGTCATGGGGTCGGTGGCGGCGGTACGGATTCTGCACCGCCGACGCCTGTCCGATCTGCCGGACGACATGCGCGAGCAGCTGGAGAAGGAGCTGGCCGACGAGCACGAGCTCATCGCGGGGGGCCTGGACAAGGCGATGGCGCTTGGCGTCGTTGACGAGGTCGTGGATCCTTCGATCACCCGGTCTGCCGTCGCCGCGGCAATCCTCGCGGCAGCGCCGTTGCGCGGTCGCCACGGCAACATTCCCTTGTAGCCAGCGGCCGCAGCCTCCAGGGAAAGTCACTGCTACACAACGTGATCGTCGCTGACAGTGGGTAGACGGGACTAGCGCAAACGGGCGACCTTCCCTCGTTGTTCATCTGATGTTCGACTCGTGACATACGTTGTGTGAGCCGCATGCGCCTGGGGTGCGCGTGCAACACGACGAGCTGCCGAAAGCGGGCAGCAGGGGTTCGTCCGGGGATGAAATCAGTTGTTGTTGGGGGGTCAGCATGAGTTCGATCGACGATGAGGCCGTGGAGTCTGTCGACGAGCGTGTCGGGCCGGCCGTCCCAAGAGTCAGCATCCTCGTTCCCACGCGCAACGAGGCCGGTAACGTCAAGGAGCTGGTCCGGCGGCTCGCGACGTGTGTCGACGTCGACACCACCGAAGTGGTGTTCATCGACGACTCCGACGACGAGACCCCGGAGGTCGTGCGCGACCTCGAAGGCACCTCTCAGCTGCGGGTGCGGCTGCTCCACCGGCCCGCAGGACAGCGACAGGGCGGCTTGGGCGGGGCGATCGTCCTGGGACTGAGGGCCATCAGGTCGGAGTGGGCGCTGGTCATGGATGCAGATCTGCAGCACCCGCCGGAATCCGTGCCGGACGTGCTCGCGGCGTGTGAGGGCGACGTCGACGTAGTCATCGCCAGCAGATACTCCGACGGGGGCAAGGCATCCGGACTCGACGGCAAGGGGCGCGTCGCAGTCTCCACTGCGGCGACCCGCGTGGTCGGCGCAGTGTTCCCCCGCCGGCTACGCGGCGTCACGGACCCGATGACCGGCTTCTTCGCCGTTCGGCGCGCCGCGGTCGACCTCGACGGGTTGAACCCCATCGGCTTCAAGATCCTGCTGGAACTCCTCGTCCGGACCCCAGGCCTTCGGATCCGAGAGGTCCCATTCAGCTTCGCCGCGCGGCACGACGGTGAAAGCAAGGCCAACACCCTCGAGGGTCTGCGGTTCCTGCGCCAGATCGGCCGTCTCGAATGGTCGCGCGTTGCGGCGCATCCGCACGGACGCCGGGCCGGACGGGTCATCGCCTTCGGGCTGGTCGGAATTTCGGGCATCCTGGTCAACACGCTGCTGCTCTGGGCATTGGCGAGCCCCGAGGGGCTGGGACTCAACTACCTACTCGCGGCCGTGCTCGCCACCCAGGGGTCGACAACGTGGAACTTCCTCCTCACTGACCTGCTCGTCTTCCGATCACAACGGCGTGGTCACTTCGTCCGGCGATTCTTCCATTTCGCCTTGCTCAACAACGTGGTACTGCTCGCGCGCCTCCCGGTCATGGCGCTGCTGGTGGAACGTCTGGGCGTCAACTACCTGATGGCCAACCTCTTCACTCTGGCGCTGGCCTTCGCACTTCGATTCTTCGTCAGCGACCGATTCATCTACGGAGCCAGCGACGGCGACGACGCGCCGGCTTCACCACACCGACCAGAGGACCTCCCCATGACAATCGCCGCATCGCGTCGCATCGATCGTCACATCGACGGGTCGGAAAACCCCCCCACCGAGCTCGCCTCAGCCGAGCGTCGATCGAGCACCGGCTACTTTCCGTACCGGTACCGGATCCACAGCCTGATCACCGTCGGCTCCGTGGTGCCACTGCACGAACTCGACTACTTCGCTGATCAGGCACAAAGTGGACCTTTCGACATCGAGATCAGAGTTGACACGGTGGGACCGAGGATGCGGCGGAGGTCTCGGCTCACCCACTTCAGCTCGCCGGCTGCCGTGCGATACGAGGAGCACCTTGGTCGCCTGGCCGCGAACTTCGTCGTCTCGATGGACGACGACCGCATCAGGGTCGTCGTTACCCCGTTTCTCGCTCGGTCGCCGCATGTCGTGTACACCAACATTGTCGAGGCGCTGCTCCGATTCGTCACAGTCGACCGCGGGTCCATGCTTCTGCACTCAGCATGCGTCGAGATCGGTGGGCGGGGCATCATGTTGTCCGCCAAGACAGACACCGGCAAGACCGGGACCATCTTGCGTCTCGTCCGGGACCGCGGCGCCCGCTTCCTGTCCGACGACATGACCATCTTGTCGCCAGGTGCCTGGGCAAGCAGCTATCCGAAGCCTCTCACGATCAGCAACCACACACTCCGAGCCGTCGACCCCGGCGACTTGAGTCGTCGCGAGTGGCAGGTCCTCAAGTTCAAGAGCCGGGTTCACTCCAAGGAGGGCAGAACCTTCGGGTTGCGCCTTGCCGAGATGAACCTTCCGATCGTCTCCATCAATGCGTTCACCCAGATGATGGTGCCGCCTCCGAAGTACGCCGTGGATCGCCTGGTCCCGGCGGACATCATCGCGAAGACACAGATCGAGGCGCTGTTCGTCATTGAACGGGGAGAGCCGGGCCTGTTCCCGTTCGACCGCGACGGCGCGCTGGACGAGCTCATCGCCAACACTGACGACGCCTACGGCTTCCCCCCGTTCAGCGAGTTCGCGCCGGCAATCGTGCTTGGTGGGTCCGACTACACAGAACTCAGGCTGAAAGAGCGAGCCATCCTGCGTCAGGCCATGACCCGCGTTGCGATCTGGCGACTGGCCTCGGACTCGTTCGGATGGGCTGACGAGATCCCCAACTTGCTCAACGATCCCCGGGTTGTACCAACGTCACCTCTTGAGGACCTCACATTGGACCTTCGAGACACCGAACCGTTCGCGGCACGTCGCGCCAACCCGCACTCCTCCCGCGACGTCGCATCGGTGAACCCGCCGAGGTCGGAATGAGGCGATCGATCGGATGGGCTGACGAGCGGCCGACTGACTGAACCATCCCCGGGTGCTGCCGGCGGCCTCTCTCGATGGGCTTACCCTTGACCGTCAGGGGCAACGCCGTTCGCGGTAAGTCGCGCCAACCGGCAGCCCTCCATAGACGTGGCATCGGCGAGCCCGCCGAGGTCGGAATGAGGCCATGGCAATTGATACAGCATCCGGGACCGTGACCCCCCCGGAAGATGAATCGCGCCCAGCTCTCGGCCCGGTCGGCCGGGAGCTGTCGCGGCGTTGGTTGGTTGTCGGGTTGATCCTGGTGGCCGTCGCAGGAGCCGCGGCCCGCCTCATCCGAATCGACGCCCTGGGCTTCAATAGCGACGAGGCGGTGTACGCGGGTCAGGCCGCAGCGTTGGCCGGAAACCCGAACTACACCGACCTCTTCCCGATCTTCCGAGCCCACCCGATGCTCGTCCAGGTCCTGGTCAGTCCCTTGTACCGCAGTGGAGAGGTTGACGTCGCTGGGCGCATCGTCATCGCCGTCCTGGGCGTGCTGACCCTGGCGGTGGTCTATCTCATCGGACGAGACCTCTACTCGCGTCGCGTCGGACTCCTCGCCGCCGCAGTACTGGCGGTGATGCCCTACCACGTCCTGCCAACGCGCCAGATGCTGCTTGACGGTCCGATGGCACTGTTGGTCGCGCTCGCCATGCTCGCGCTGGTGCGCTACGCGCTGACCGAGCGAGGGGGCTGGCTCGTCGCCTCAGGAGCACTGTTGGGCCTGGCCATGCTGTGCAAGGAGACTGCGGTGGTCATGCTGGGGTCCTACTACGCCTTCTTTGCGTTGGCCCCAGCAGTACGCATCAAGTGGCGAGCAGTCCTGGGCGCCTTCGCGGCAGTCATCGGGGTCTTCGCGATCCACCCGATCACCTCCGCCCTGGCTGGTGGCGGGTCAAAGAGCAAGAGCTACCTGGTCTGGCAGCTTCTTCGAGAGCCCAACCACGTATGGACGTTCTACCCGACCGTGGTCACATGGTCCGTGGGCCTCCTGGTCGTCGTCGCCGCCCTCGGCGGCCTCTGGTGGGCGAGGCGGAGCAACACCTGGCGCGAGGTCCTGCTTGTCTCCTGGGTGGTAGTGCCCGCCGTGGCTTTCCAGCTGTGGCCGGTCAAGGGATTCCAGTACCTGCTGCCCATCGCCGTTCCGATGGCTGTTCTCGCGGCACGGGGAGTTCTCACCCTCCCCCTTCCCCGGCTGGTCAAGAAGAGGAGCTGGGCTCGCCCAGCTGTGATCACGATCATGCTTGCCAGCCTCATGCTCCCGACCGCATCCGCCGTCTCAAGCGCCGGTTCTCCGAGCTTTCTGGCCGGGACGGGTGGAGTGCCAGGTGGCCGCGAAGTCGGACAGTGGATGTCCGAGAACACCCCGGAGGGCGCCACCGTGCTGACCATCGGGCCGTCGATGGCGAACCTGGTCGCGTACTACGGCCATCGAAAGGCCTACGGGCTGGCGGTGAGCCCCAATCCCCTGAAGCGCAACCCCTCCTATGAGCCGTTGGTGAATCCCGACCGCTCGCTGCGCTACTCCGACGTCCAGTACGTCGTCTGGGACGCCTACTCCGCGGATCGCTCCGAGCACTTCTCGGACACCCTGAAGACCCTCGCCCGACGCTACAACGCGCGAGTTGTGCACATCGAGACCATCGAGACGACCACCGAGTCCGGTGCGGTCGTGGAACAGCCCGTCATTGTCGTGTATGCCGTCTGGTCCCTCCCAGCAGCACCCAAGACGAAGCCAGGGCAAGAGGGGAACAAGGCAGAATGACTCATCTACTTCGTTTGAGGTGGACAGCGGGGATGCTTCTGGCCTCGGCCCTCCTGCTGCTCGCCGCGACCAGCCCGGGAGCCTCGGCTGACGACGCCACTGGCGAGGCGGAGAGCACCTCGACGTCAACACCGATCAAGCATTTCGTCTTCTTGATGCAGGAGAACCACACCTTCGACAACTACTTCGGGACGCGCGAGGGCGTAGACGGACTGCCGGAGGGCACCTGCATGCCCCTCAAGCCAGGGCGGGACACCCCGTGCGTGGAACCGTTCCACATCGGGGACCAGGCAGTGGTCGACCTCGACCACACCTCCACTGCTTTCGAGGCGCAGTACGCGGATGGTGCCATGGATGGCTTCGTCCGCTACTTCACGGCGCTGGATCGTCCGCGCAGCCAGGCAGAGCTGACGATGGGCTACTACGACGACACGGACCTCCCCTACTACTGGAACATCGCGGACAACTACGTCCTCTTCGACCGATTCTTCAGTTCAGCCCACGGCGGGAGTGTCCGCAACCACATGTACCGGGTCACCGGTACGCCCGGCGCCCGGGATGGCGAGTCGATTCCGCCCGGCGGATGGGGCAAGATCCCGACGATCTTCGACCGACTCCAGGCTGCCGGGGTGTCGTGGAAGTTCTACGTGCAGAACTACGACCGCACAATCACGTACCGAACACGCGACGACGTGCTGGACGCGGACCGTGGGGCACAGGTCGTATGGGTCCCCCTCCTCGCCTACGCGCGGTACGTCGACGACCCTGAGCTGAACTCCCACATCGTCGACCTGCGTGAGTACTACAGGGACGTCCAGCGAGGCACGCTGCCCTCGGTCGCCTACATCGCGCCCTCGGGGAACAGCGAACACCCGCCTGGCAGCATCCAGGCAGGCGAGAGGTTCGTTCGCTCACTGCTGAACGAGCTCATGAAGAGCAGCGCCTGGGACAGCTCCGCTTTCCTCTGGTCGTACGACGACTGGGGAGGTTGGTACGACCACGTCAAGCCTCCCCAGGTGGACAAGTTCGGCTACGGATTCCGGGTCCCAGCACTTCTGGTGAGCGCGTTCGCCAAACGCGGCTACGTCGACCACACCACCCTCGACTTCACATCGGCGCTGAAGTTCATCGAGACCAACTGGGGCGTGGAGCCGCTTGCCTCTCGTGATGCTGCTGCCAACAACCTCCTTGGCGCCTTCGACTTCGACTCTCCACCACGGGCAGCCCAGATCCTCGACGAGAGTCGCGTCTCCGTAGCCACCGTCCGACCGACCGTCCAGTGGGTCTACCTGGGATACGCGGTGATCGTCATCGCGGCCCTGGGGTTGTTGTGGCTAGCGGCCCGGCGTCGCCGTCCCGACGTAGGGGTCTCGGATCGGATCGACCCCCAGGAGTCCCCGCTGTGAGAAGGCGGCTCAAGCCCCTGGTCTGGGGCGGCAGCGCCGGCGTCGCCCTGGCGCTGCTCTGCTGTGCCGTTGCACCTTCTGTTGCTGAGGCAAAGCCCTCGTCGGCCGTCTTGAAGCTGCAGCTGGTTCCGGCGATCGAAAACGTCGTGGTCCGGGCAGACGGCAACGTCGCCCGCTCGAACGCCAAGGGGCTTGTCCGACTTCCCGTGAACAACTTCACCGGGCTGGACAATCGGGTCGAGATTCGCGACCAACAGGTCGAGGACGGGTTGCGCGTCTCCTTCGACCGGACTGCTGGCGACTACGACTCCGGCGCCAACGGCGACGCAGTCCAGGTCGGCCTGATCACCTCCCGCCCGGTGAGTTGGACATTCCAGGCCAAGGGCGAACCCGTCGCGCCCACCGATGTCGCGAGTCTCACGATGAAGAACAGCATCGGCGAGCAACGCACCTACGAGGGGGCGGCACTCGTGAAGTCCCACTGGGTTCAGGCCTCGCGAACTCAGCGGTACACGACTGGGCTGGTTTCCAAGGACCTCGTGTACTCCGTCACGGAAGCCTTGGTGGACGGGTCGAACGTGGTGAGCGGAGGGCTCAACACCTTCCAGCCCACGCTCTCGCAGTCCTGGACGATTCAGCTTCTCTACTATGACAGCCCCTTCACTTCAGGCGACCTGCTGTTCGGCGGCGTCGTCGGTCAAGGCGTCCTGCTCACCCTTCCCGACCAGACTGAGGTGAAGATTCCGTTCGACGACAATGGCGTTGCCGACCCGGGTCCGCTTCCGCGGGGGGCATACGAGGTGAAGGTCTACGGCGGCGGCATCTCGTTCACCTCGCCGATCAGTTTGTCCCGGGACCAAGCCGAACCGGTTGTCCTGCGGGTCATCTCACCTCTTGACATCGTCGTTGTGTTCGGCTCCCTCGTCTTGCTCGCGGTGGGGTTGGTTCTGCTCGGCCGACCGCCGAAGCGATGGCGGCGGGACCAAGACGAGCTCACGTTGCCGCTCGTCGCGGTCGCGACACTGCTGGTCATCTTCGGCCTCATCGCGGCCCCCGCCCCGGACGCCCAGGCTGCCGGACCTCCGCGAAACGACACCCTGGGCGCACCGGCCGAGCAGCCGATACCGGTGCTGGCGTACTACTACATCTGGTTCAACACGACGTCCTGGGACCGGGCCAAGATCGACTACCCGCTTCTGGGCCGGTACTCCAGCGCCGACCCGGTGATCATGCGCAAGCACATCGAGATGGCCAAGTCGGTCGGGATCGACGGCTTCCTCGTGTCCTGGAAGAACACTCCGGAGCTCAACGCACGTCTAGCCACCCTCACGCGGGTCGCACGCAAGGAGCAGTTCCATCTCGGCATCGTCTACCAAGGACTGGACTTCTCCCGCCAGCCGCTGCCGAACGCCCAGGTCCGTCTGGACCTCCAGCTGTTCGCGGACGACTACGCAAAGGACCCCGTGTACAAGATCTTCCGACAACCGGTAGTGATCTGGACCGGCTCCTACCTGCAGTCGCCGTCCGACATCGCCGACGTGGTCGCCCCAGTGTCAGACGAGCTCCTGGTGCTCGGCTCGGCCAAGACCGTCGAGGACTTCGAGGCCTCGGCTGACATCCTTGACGGCAACGCCTACTACTGGTCCTCGGTCGACCCTGGGATGGAGGGTTATCAGCAGAAGCTGATCGACATGGGCCGAGCTGTTCATCAAGCCGGTGACTTGTGGATCGCCCCACTTGCCCCAGGGTTCGATGCCCGCCTGGTCGGGGGCGCTCGCGAGATCCCCCGCAACGGCGGCCAGACGCTGCGCGAAGAGTTCAACGCAGCCATCGTGTCCGAACCGGATGCACTCGGGGTCATCTCGTGGAACGAGTTCAGCGAGAACTCTCACATCGAACCGAGCGAGCGCTACGGCAACGAGAGCCTGCGCACGCTTGGAGACATTCTCGGAACCCGCCCTCCTCAGGGTGTTCCCTTGGACTCCAGCAGCAGCTTCGTGCGACAAGGCGGAATGACCACCTTCGGGGCGCTGACCATCATGCTCTTTGCGCTAGCTGTTCTCTCGATCGTTGCCGCCCTGGTTCGCCGAGGCAAAACGCCACGTCATGACCCAGTCTCCGAGCCAGAAGGCGACACCTCGTGAGCTTCCCTCGGAGCGGCCCCGCCAACGCTGCAGAACTGCCCCGCTGAACCGGTTGGGACGGAGTTCACTCGTGTCCGGCATGGACAAGACCCGGCACCGTACTGTTCGTCGGTTCTTCGGTGTGTTGATCCTGGTCGTGGTGTGCGCCCTAGCTGCCGTCGCCGTCCTCGCGGTTCGCCCGCAGGCGACTGACACGTCGCAGGAAGTCGTGCTCAAAGCGGTCGCCGACACGTATGTCACTGCCGCGGATCCGACGGCTCTGCACGGGCAGGACGAACTGCTGCGTATCGACTCCGTGCCGACCGCGTTCGTCAGTTTGATGACGTTCCGGCTGCCAGACCTTGGTCCTTCGGTCGCCCGAGCCACACTCCG
Organism: uncultured Actinomycetota bacterium; assembly: GCA_963848085.1. Taxonomy (GTDB): domain Bacteria; phylum Actinomycetota; class Actinomycetes; order JAHEKZ01; family JAHEKZ01; genus CAWKCE01. The sequence continues at coordinate 168,970 of CAWKCE010000004.1, read as the reverse complement.
GCTGCACGCTGCGAGTCCGAACATCTGGGGGGCCGCTGTTACGGCGGTGGACAAGATTCCGACCAACACGACGACGTGGCGAACACGGCCACGGACCACCGACCTCGCCGGACTGCTGCCCGCCTCCCCCGAACCAGGGTGGGTCACCCTTGACGTCACGCACCTCGCCACGCCCGGCGAATCCCTCTCGCTTGCCCTGTACGCCCGGGGTCCGACGATGGCGGTGTACGACAGTCGGGAAAGCTCCGGACTGGGACCCACCCTGGTCGTACGCTTCAACTGAGACGCCGACACCGGCTCACCGGCGACTCGAGCTCGATTGGACTGGCTCAGCGAGCGATCGTGCACCCTTGCCACTCGGTCCCATGACCACCCAATCAGAGCAAGATTCTTGACCCAGGGTGATCAGTCGACACGCTGAGTGAAGTGGCGCCAACAGCGGCCCAAGTTCGGCGCTCGGGATGCATCCTCGCGCCGGGATTGGAGCTAATGTGCGACCAGGGGGATGGGTCGGTACTCAGGTGGGGACAGCAGATGACTCGCAGGACCATGCACAGCTGGGCCCGAGGCATGTCTCTGGTCGCCGTGATGGCGGTGGCGGTGGCCATCGCACCGCCGGCCGCGTACGCCGCCAGCTCGTGCCAGACGACCAACGCTTCGAACTACGCCGTCACCATCTGCATCGACAATCCGCAAGACGGCGCGACTCTGTCAGGCGACGCCCCGGTCGGGGTGAGCGTCTCGGTGACCGGAACCAGTCCCGGAATCGCCAAGATCGCCACCTACCTTGACGGCGCGTACCTGCTTACCGACTACTCGTCGCCCTACGGGTTCTTCATCCCCACCGCGAAGTTCGCCGACGGGCCTCGGACCCTGTCGGCCGTTGCCCTTCTCCGCGACGGGAACACCAGCGACCCGACCAGCGTCGAGGTCAGCTTCGTGAACGGGAACGCGCAGCCTCCGACGAACACCAACAGCCGCGGCGCCACCACCGGGCGGCCGCCTGGGCCTGGGGAGCCGTTCATCGTCGCAGCCACCGGCGACGGTGCCAGCGGCGAGCCCAATGCTGAAGCCGTCAACGACATGGTGACCGACTGGGATCCCAACCTCTTCCTCTATCTGGGCGACGTGTACGAGAAGGGCACGAAGACCGAGTTCGCGAACTGGTACGGCTCCCCCACGACTGCGCTCGGGCGTCTCAAAGCGGTCACCAATCCCATCGTGGGGAACCACGAGTACGAGGGGAACACCGCAGACGGGTACTTCGACTACTGGGACAACATCCCGCACTACTACAGCTACGACGCAGGAGGTTGGCACTTCATCGCCCTGGACTCGACGAGCCAGTACGGGCAGCTCGACCCCGGGTCAGACCAGTACAAGTGGCTCGCCAATGACCTGAAGTCCAACCAGACGTCGTGCACCCTCGCCTACTGGCACCACCCACGCTTCTCCAACGGTCCCCAAGGGGGAAGCGTCTCCACCGACGCGGTCTGGCAGCTCCTCGCGAACAACGGCGTGGAGGCCGTCCTGACGGGGCATGACCACTCCTACCAGCGCTTCGTCCCACTCGGAGCGAACGGACAGCCCGACCCGAACGGAGTCACCGAGTTCGTCGCTGGTGGCGGAGGCCACGGAATTCAGAAGTTCATCGGCAACGACAGCCGCATGGCCGTCGGATTCGACACCGTGCCCAACGCCATCGGGGCCCTGAAGCTGAGCCTCAGCCCAGGTGGTGCCTCGTACCAGTACGTCAACACCGGCGGCAACACCATCGACTCCGGCACGTTGGCGTGCGGAGGTCAGCCGGATGTGACGGCGCCGTCGGCGCCGTCTGGGTTGTCTGCGGTGGCGGGGCAGGGTCGGGTTGATCTGTCGTGGTCGGCGTCGACGGACAATGTGGCGGTTGCTGGGTACCAGATTGTGCGTAACGGTGTGGTGGTCGACACGGTGGGGGTGCAGACCGACTACACGGACGTGTTGGTTGCCGATGCGACGACGTATCAGTACGTGGTTCGTGCGGTGGATGCGGCGGGGAACGTGTCCGGTCCGTCGAACCTGGTCAGTGTGACCACGCCGGCGTTCTCCCCGGTGCTGTTCTCCGATGGGTTCGAGTCCGGTGATCTGGGGCAGTGGCCGACGGTCAACGGGGCGGTCTCGGTGGGTTCTCAGGTCACCCACACCGGTGGGTTCGCCGCCCGCGCGGTCAGTACCGGGACCCCGGCTGAGGCGCGTGCCACGTTGGCGTCTCCGGGCGACGACGTGTACTACCGGACCTGGTTCAACGTGGTCAGCCAGGGCAACAACAACGTCTACCTGACCAAGTTCCGCACCGCGACCGACGGTTCGATCCTCGGCGTCTACGTCACCAGCACGGGCATGCTCGGGTTCCGCAACGACGTGGCCGGGGCCAGCTCCAGCAGCTCGACGGCGGTTGGTTCCGGCTGGCACGAGCTGCAGGTCCGGGCCGTCACCGGCGCCAACGGCCGGGTCGAAACCTGGCTGGACGGCCAACCGGTCGACGCGCTGACCAAAGACCAGAACCTCGGCACCACTCCGATCGGCCGCATCCAGCTCGGCGACAACTCCAGCGGACGCACCTTCGACGTCGCCTTCGACGACATCGTCGCGTCCAGCCAGTACGTGTCCTCGCCGCCACCCCCGCCGGATGTGACGGCGCCGTCGGCGCCGTCTGGGTTGTCGGCGGTGGCGGGGCAGGGTCGGGTTGATCTGTCGTGGTCGGCGTCGACGGACAATGTGGCGGTTGCTGGGTACCAGATTGTGCGTAACGGTGTGGTGGTCGACACGGTGGGGGTGCAGACCGACTACACGGACGTGTTGGTTGCCGATGCGACGACGTATCAGTACGTGGTTCGTGCGGTGGATGCGGCGGGGAACGTGTCCGGTCCGTCGAACCTGGTCAGTGTGACCACGCCGGCGTTCTCCCCGGTGCTGTTCTCCGATGGGTTCGAGTCCGGTGATCTGGGGCAGTGGCCGACGGTCAACGGGGCGGTCTCGGTGGGTTCTCAGGTCACCCACACCGGTGGGTTCGCCGCCCGCGCGGTCAGTACCGGGACCCCGGCTGAGGCGCGTGCCACGTTGGCGTCTCCGGGCGACGACGTGTACTACCGGACCTGGTTCAACGTGGTCAGCCAGGGCAACAACAACGTCTACCTGACCAAGTTCCGCACCGCGACCGACGGTTCGATCCTCGGGATCTACCTCACCAAGACCGGACGGCTGGCGCTCCGCAACGACGTCGGTAATGCCAGCACCACCAGCACCGTCACCGTCACCCCCGGCGGCTGGCACGAGCTGCAGGTCCGGGCCGTCACCGGCGCCAACGGCCGGGTCGAAACCTGGCTGGACGGCCAACCGGTCGACGCGCTGACCAAAGACCAGAACCTCGGCACCACTCCGATCGGCCGCATCCAGCTCGGCGACAACTCCAGCGGACGCACCTTCGACGTCGCCTTCGACGACATCGTCGCGTCCAGCCAGTACGTGTCCTCGCCGCCACCCCCGCCGGATGTGACGGCGCCGTCGGCGCCGTCTGGGTTGTCGGCGGTGGCGGGGCAGGGTCGGGTTGATCTGTCGTGGTCGGCGTCGACGGACAATGTGGCGGTTGCTGGGTACCAGATTGTGCGTAACGGTGTGGTGGTCGACACGGTGGGGGTGCAGACCGACTACACGGACGTGTTGGTTGCCGATGCGACGACGTATCAGTACGTGGTTCGTGCGGTGGATGCGGCGGGGAACGTGTCCGGTCCGTCGAACCTGGTCAGTGTGACCACGCCGGCGTTCTCCCCGGTGCTGTTCTCCGATGGGTTCGAGTCCGGTGATCTGGGGCAGTGGCCGACGGTCAACGGGGCGGTCTCGGTGGGTTCTCAGGTCACCCACACCGGTGGGTTCGCCGCCCGCGCGGTCAGTACCGGGACCCCGGCTGAGGCGCGTGCCACGTTGGCGTCTCCGGGCGACGACGTGTACTACCGGACCTGGTTCAACGTGGTCAGCCAGGGCAACAACAACGTCTACCTGACCAAGTTCCGCACCGCGACCGACGGTTCGATCCTCGGGATCTACCTCACCAAGACCGGACGGCTGGCGCTCCGCAACGACGTGGCCGGGGCCAGCTCCACCAGCTCGACGGCGGTTGGTTCTGGCTGGCACGAGCTGCAGGTCCGGGCCGTCACCGGCGCCAACGGCCGGGTCGAAACCTGGCTGGACGGCCAACCGGTCGACGCGCTGACCAAAGACCAGAACCTCGGCACCACTCCGATCGGCCGCATCCAGCTCGGCGACAACTCCAGCGGACGCACCTTCGACGTCGCCTTCGACGACATCGTCGCGTCCAGCCAGTACGTGGGTTGAGGCCGAGGGAGACCGTAGAAGCCTCAGACCACCTGGTGCAACCACCGGACCGGGGCACCCTCTCCGGCGTGCCGGAAAGGTTCGAGCTCGTCGTCCCAGGCCTGACCCAGCAGCTGGGCGACCGCGTCGTCCAGCGCGAAGCGGCCCTCCTGCGCGTCCGCCACGGCGGCCCGCAGGCGGTCCTCAGGAATCAACAGGTCACCGTGGGGGCCGGTCACGGCATGGAAGATCCCCAGCTCCGGGGTGTAGGAGTAGCGCGCGCCCTCGTGCCCGGCAGCCGGTTCTTCGGTCACCTCGAAACGCAGCTGCTGCCAGCCGCGGAGGGCCGACGCCAGCCGGCCGCCGGTACCGGCGTCGCCCTGCCAGGACAGCTCGGTACGGAAGTGGGCGTTCTGCGCCGGCTGTGGGGTCCAGTCCAGGCTGACCTCGCCGCCCAGGATCCCGGCGATGGCCCACTGGACGTGGGGGCACAGCGCAGCAGGCGCGGAGTGGACGTAGACCACCCCGCGCGTGGTGACGGCGTTCGGCATACCGGGCCTCCTTGGTGAGGTGCGCCTTCCCCAGCGTCCTCAACCAGATGGCCCGAGCGGCCTGTCATGAGCCACCGAGCGCTGTCATTGTGCCCCATCCCCCGGAGCTGCACCAGCACCGCCGGCGGGTCGAGCACCGACTCAGCCTGGAGCCACCGCCGTGGTGAGCCGGACCCGCTGACCCATGCGGATCAGCCCGTCCGGCCCCCGGTGGCGCTCCAGCAGGCTGTCCACGGCGCCCTCCAGCTCTGACCGGGCGGATTCGGGTACGGCGTCCCACATCGCCCGCTGACCGTGGGACCGCGACCAGACCGCCCACTGGGCCGGCGACTCGAACTGGAGCTCGACGTCGATCATCTGGTGCTCGACCTCAGCAAACCCGCCTCCCGTGAACAGCTCGGTCATTCCGGCGTCGCTGCCGAACGGCCCTTTGGCGCCGCTGGTCCGCGCGTCCAGCATCTGCGGTGGAAGGAAGGGGTTGAACACCTCGTCGACCGCACGCAGCACCGGGTCGCGGTCGCCGAAGGTGGAGACGGCGAGCCGTCCGCCGGGCAGCAGGCACTCCCGCCACGACCGGAGGGCGGCGGTCGGGTCCGGCAGGAAGAACAGGACCAGCGAGGCCACAGCCAGGTCGAACGGCGGGTCGGGCAGGCGCAGCTGCGACGCGTCGCCAACCTGCACTGCGACGTTGCCGAGACCGCGGGCCACGACATCCGCCCTGGTCGCCTCGACCATGCGGGAGGACACGTCGACCCCGAGCACCCGGCCGGTCGGACCCACGGCTGCCCCGAGCGGGAACAGCGCCGCCCCCCTGCCGCAGCCGATGTCGAGGGCGCGCTCGCCGGCGGTCGGCCCGGCACTGGCGACGAGATGCTCGGCGATGGGCGCGAACCACGGGACGCCCACGCTGTCGTAGGTGTCGGCCACGCGGTCGAACACCGCGGCGACTCGGGCAACGGCGGCGGCGTGGTCCGTCGACTGGTCGCGATCGGCTGAAGGCATGGCGTGAGGCTGTCCGAGTCCCACCCGCACGTCAACAACCGGACTCAGGTCACCACGACGGCAGCAAGCCACTCAGCGACCATGAGGAGCCCGGCCGCGAACTGGATGAGGGCCGCGATGCCGAACCCCACCAGCGTCTGCACCGTGACCGTCCAGGCGGCCCGAGGGTCCCGGGTTCGCGTCAGCTCAGCGAGCCAGACGCCGGCCACGCCCCCGATGACCGCCCCGATCACGGGGAGGACGAAGAAGCCGGCGACCATCCCGGCCAGGCCCACCAGGAGCACCCAGTCAGGGGCGCCGGCATCGGCTGTCCGTTTCCCCGGGACCACGGCGGAGACCAGGTAGCCCGCCGCTGCAGTGAGCCCGACCACCGCCACCGCGGACCAGCGGACCGCGCCACCGCCGTCGAGCACCGCCCAGACGACGACCGCCAGCCAGCTGACGAGCAGACCGGGCAGGACCGGAACAACCACACCGACCAGCCCGACGAGCATCGCCAGGGCGACCGCGATCTCCAGCCAGGGACTCACTCCGCGATGCTGTCATAGGGCAGTTGCGGCGTGCGGGCTCAGTCGACGACGACCCGCCGCTCCCCCGCAGACCGCCAGCTGGCGAGGGCCGCCCGCGACAGCGACCTCTGGCCACAGGAGCACCACGCGGGCAGCGCGTCGTCGGCCAGCCCCCCGGCGGGGAGCAGGAGGTCGATGTACTCCCGTTCTTCATGCGGCTCGTGGGGCGTGTCCACCCGGTCGGCATGCCCGTGTGACCGCCCATGCACTGTTGACCGGTAGACCGGCCCTTCCGCGGTCTCCACGACGAGGGCCAGGTGATGGCTGCGCGAGCAGTTGACGTGCAGGGTGACCGCCTCACTGCGTGAGACGCCGAGGGCCGCCAATGCCTCGCGGGCGACCTTCTCCCGGTCACCGAGAGGGAGGGGTGTCGTTGTCATACCGCCAGCCTGCGGCAGGGGCCGATCACGCCGCCAGGGGCGACAGTCCCGAACTCGACGCGCACGTGGGCTTGATGCCCGACAGACTGACTCCTGTGCAGCCCCACACCGCCCTCGTCACCGGAGCCACCGGCTACATCGGTGGTCGCCTCGTCCCCGAGCTGCTCAGCGCCGGGTTCGAGGTGCGGGTGCTCGCGCGCGACGCCAACCGCCTGGTGGACCGGCCCTGGTTCGCCCGGGTGACGGTGGTCTCCGGGGATGCGTCGGACCGCACCGATCTCGACGAAGCAATGACGGGCGTGGACGTCGGCTACTACCTCCTGCACTCACTCGATCAGGGGGCTGGGTTCGAGGAGGCCGAGCAGTCGATGGCTCGTGGGTTCGGCGCTGCTGCGGCGGCAGCCGGCCTGAGCCGGATCGTGTACCTGGGCGGACTCGCTCCGACCGGGGAGGGTCTGTCCCCGCACCTCGCCTCCCGCCTGCGGGTGGGCGAGGAGCTGCGCGCATCCGGGGTTCCGACCGCGGAGCTCCGGGCTGCGGTCATCATCGGGTCGGGGTCGGCGTCGTTCGAGATGCTGCGCTACCTGACCGAACGGCTGCCGGCCATGGTCACTCCGCGGTGGGTGGCCAACCGGATCCAGCCGATCGCGATCCGGGACGTCCTGCGCTACCTGGTGGGGTCGGCGACACTGCCGCCGGAGGTGAACCGGTCGTTCGACATCGGAGGACCGGACGTCCTCACCTACCGGGACATGATGCAGCGCTACGCGGCGGTCGCCGGCCTCCCGCGGAGGGTGATCGTCCCGATACCGGTGCTGTCACCCACCCTGTCCAGCCACTGGGTCGGACTGGTCACCCCGGTCCCCCGTACCATCGCGCGGCCACTGGTCGCGTCGCTGCGCCACGAGGTCGTGTGCCACGAGCATGACATTGCTGCCTACGTTCCCGACCCCCAGGAGGGGCTCGTGGGTTTCGAGCGTGCGGTCGAGCTCGCCCTGCGACGCATCAAGCAGGCAGACGTCGCCACCCGCTGGTCCAATGCCTCGGTGCGGGGCGCGCCCAGCGACCCATTGCCGACCGACCCCGACTGGGCCGGCGGCAGCCTCTACACCGACGACCGTGCCGTTGAAGTCCAGGCATCTCCGGAGGTGCTCTGGCAGGTGGTGGAGGGCATCGGTGGCAGCCGAGGCTGGTACTCGTTGCCCCTTGCCTGGGAGGTCCGGGGGTGGCTGGACAGGCTGGTGGGCGGCGTCGGGCTGCGTCGCGGCCGACGTGACCCGAACCGCCTCATGGTGGGCGAATCGCTCGACTTCTGGCGGGTCGAGGCCCGCGAGCCGCAGCGGCTGCTCCGGCTCCGCGCCGAGATGCGGCTGCCGGGACTCGCCTGGCTTGAGATGCGGGTTCGGCCCGACGACCGGTCGCCGCGGCGGAGCATCTACGCCCAGCGCGCCGTCTACCACCCGCGAGGGCTGCTCGGTCACCTGTACTGGTGGGCGATCGCGCCGTTCCACGGCGTGGTGTTCGGATCGATGACGCGGAACATCGCACGAGCGGCCGAAGACCTCCAGACCGCGTCCCCTGATCAGGACAGACCCAGTCCAGCGCTGAACCGCTGACGGTCCGGAGCGACCTGCGGCCACGGGTACGCCGCCTCCCATGCCGCTGCCAGATCGAGCAGAAGCTGGTCGGCGTAGCGAGGACCGGTGACCTGCAGACCGAAGGGCACCCCGTTGCCGGACGTCCCGCACGGCAACGACATCGACGGGTGCCCGGTGATGTTCTGCAGTGCGGTGTTGAACAGCTCCGGGGGCTGCATCTCCGGAAGTCGCCCCGGCGACGGCCGACCGTCGGCCGACCAGCCGGCGCTTGCCACCGTCGGGCTCAGCAGCACACCGGAGTCGCCCAGCAGCTCGTCCATCGCGCGCACGTAGTCGAACCGACGACGGCGCGCCGCGAGATAGTCATCGATCCCCACGGACAGTCCCCACTCCATGAAGCCGCGCGCCGCCGGGTGCATGAGCCCTCGGCCCTCTTCCACCCACCCGCGGCCCAGTCGCGCGACATGTTCGGCGGTGCACACGGTGAACCAGTCGGCGTCGGGGTCGGCCCCACTGAACAGGTCCTCAGGACAGACCCACTCGGCAGTCATCCCGCTCAACGACTCGAAGCGGGCGATCCCTTGGTCGAGCGACGCCCGGACACCGGTCGGGAGCGGGCCGTGCGGGCCGAACCGTTCAGTTGCGAAGACACGGTCTGGGCGTCCCGATGAGTTGCGCGACCACGCGGACGGGCTGGTCGGGTCGCCGGCGGTCGGCCCGCACTCGACCCCCATGAGGAGCTCGAGATCGGCGGCGCAGGTCGCGAACGGCCCTTCGGTGGAGTAGTCGATCCAGTCCGGCGCGGGCCACCGACCGACGAGACCGTTGGTCGGCTTGAGCCCGACGAGCCCGCAGAAGGCAGCCGGGATCCGAATGGAGCCACCGCCGTCCGTCGCCGTGGCCAGCGGGACCATCCCGGACGACATGGCGGCTGCGCTGCCGCCGCTCGAGCCGCCGGGCGAATGGTCGAGGGACCACGGGTTGCGCGTCACGCCGAACAGCTCGTTGGCGGTGAAACCCTCCGTGGCGAACTCGGGGAGGTTTGTCTTACCGACCACGATGGCACCCGCACCCCGAAGCCGAGCCACCACGGTCGAGTCTCGCCGCGCGGGGGGCGCGTCCCGCAGGAGGACGGACCCTTGGGTGGTCGGCAGCCCGACAACGTCCTCCAGGTCCTTGACGAGGAACGGGACTCCGGCCAAGGGACCGGTCGGGTCCCCGGCGGCGAGCCGGCGGTCGAGCTCCCGCGCCTCGGCGAGTGCCGCATCTGAGCGCAGCCGGACCACGGCGTTGAGCTCTGGATCGATGTCCGCGATCTGAGCCAACGCATGCTGGACGACCTGTTCGGCGCTCACCTGCCGAGAAGCCACCGCACTCCGCAAAGTTCCGATCTCGGACCGCATGGGTGCTCCCGTCCTCGGCTGCGCTGAGGCGACGCTACCGAGCCGCGGCCCGGGCGGCCTCAGGCCGTGGCGTAGCGGTGCTCGACGGCGACCTGCTCGCAGGCATGGCGGTCGTCGAACCCGAACTCGAACTGGCAGTCATGACAGACCGCCATCGCGGCCGGACCCAGCCGGACCACTTCGATCTGGTGCGGATGGCAGCAGTCGGAGCCGTGCCGATGGTCACGTCGATGGACCGCCACCAAGGTGGCGCGCACGATCGGGTCCGGGCAGTTCGGGCTCACCCCACACCTATCGGACGGTGGCAGCCCGGGGCTGAGCCTTCCGGCTGGGGCAGATCGACACGCCGGCGGCGGGTGGCGCCGGGCAGCAAACCCGCAGGAGGTCCCGACCGGTCCGCCCGGGCGGCCCACCTCAGGCGCGACCCATGGCCGAGATCAGGACCTCCTGCCAGAGCTCGAGCGAGGTGTCCGGAAGGAAGTCGGCGACCGCACGCTCGTGCGCCGCCCGGCCGAGCTCACGCGCCGCAGCGGGGTCCTCGAGCAGCCCGCTGACCGCTGCCCCGAACTCGGCCAAGTCCGTCGGGTCAGCGACCAACCGACCGTTGACACCGTCGGTGATCTGGTCAACGATCCCGCCGACCGCGGACGCCACGATCGGAGCGGACTTGTACATCGCCTCGGTGACGGTCAGACCGAAGCCCTCGGCCAGGCTCTTCTGCACCACCACTGACGCGTGGCGCTGGAGAGCGTTGACGATCGCTGCGTTCTCCTCGACGTCGGTGAGGGGCAGACACACGAGCTGCACTCGGCTTCGGGCGGTGTGCCGGAGCTGGCGCCAGGCCGCGAAGACCTGTTCCAGCACCTCGGCCGCCTCCGGGTCGTCGGCCACGGCACTCACGACCGGGCCGGCCAGGACCAGGTGAGCGTCAGTTCCGTCCAGCACGTGCTCCACGAAGCCGTGCATCACGCCGAGCATGTCCTTCAGTGGGTCCCACCGGGAGATCTGGGCTACCAGCGGGCTGTCGATGCCGGGAGCCGGACCGGTGCGAATCACGTCTGCGAAGTGACGGATGCGGCCCGGCGAGCCGTCGGACCGGGCGAACATCATGGGCTCCGACGGCGGCGCGTCGATGATCCCGACGTGCCCGAGGGTGCCCACCACCGTCTGCGCATCCATGGGCTGGTTCTTCGGTGCCAGCGGGTCGATCGAGGGCTTGATGACGAACAGCCGGTCCTTCGGGACCCAGTCGGGGGCGTACTCCGAGCGGGTGAAGACATACGCGTCCACGTACGGCTCCAGGTACGGACGCATGAAGTCCCACGCGCCCTTGGTGTGCTCGTTCTGCTCCTCGACGCCCACGTGGCACCGCCACACGACCGGAATGCCCCAGGACTTCACTGCCGCCGCCAAGCCCGCCGGCTGGGGGTCGTGAATGATCACCACGTCACCCGGAGCAACCGTTGCCGCCAGCTGCTCGGAGTTCTCGTGCAGGACCTGCTCGTAGTGCTCACGCTCGGAAGGCCCGAGCGGACCGCCGTCGCCCGCGCTCCCGTGCATCCGGTGGTGGAGGCGCTTGGTGAGGGCAAAGAAGTCGGCATCCGCATCCACGACGAGCCAGCGGGTGTCGACGCCGGCGCCCCGCGTGAAGGGCAGGAGAACTTGGAGCATCTCGGCGACCCCCCCACCGGTCGCAGTGGAGTTGATGTTCACCACCGAGTGGCCCTGCAGCCCGTCACGCATGCGTGGTGCCACTTCGTCCAGCAGGCGGCGCAACCGGTCCTGGGGAACCGCGACAGCCAGATCCTCCGGGGGTCGTGCCCCAAGTCGTACCTCGAACACCGGACCTCCTGTGCGCCGGTTGACAGGTCTCGATCAGGCTACGTCTTCCGACGCGCGCCGCAGGGGGCCGGAAGGCCCGCGTCGCACAGGTAATCTGATCTGATGCGCCTCATGGGACGTTCTCGCCTGCGGGTCGCCGGCGTGTCTGCGGCCGGCGCGCTGGTGGTCAGCCTGGTCGCCGCGACCCCGCTCGTCCACGCGGAGGCAGCGGTCGGGGACGTCACCGCGACGGTGAACTCGGTGAGTCCGACCGCGCTGACCCTGACCCGGCTCCAGACCGGCACGGTCACCGTCTCGGTCCGCCTGGTGGTCCCGGGGGGCCAGCGCACGGGGTACCGGGACAACGGCATCCGACTGCCGCTGCCTGCGCTCGTCACCGGCACCCGGAGCCGCGACCTCCCCCGGACGCCGCTCCAGCTGGTCTCCGGCACTTCTGCCGACGGCGAGTGGTCGGCCCAGATCCCGGTGGGGGCGGTCAACAACGGCCTGCGATCGCTGGCCGTTGAGGCCTGCCCCGCCAGCCAGGTGTGCAGCGGGGGCTCACCCGTCGTCGTGGATCTCGGTGTCGACATCGACGTCACCGGTTCCGACTGGCCAGTGCTGGCGGAGGTCTCGCAAGATCCCAAGCGACTGCCAGCAGGCCGAACCAGCGGCGCCACCGCCGTCGGCCGAGTTGTCTTCTCGGACACGCGCGACCCTGCCGCCGGCGTCGACGTCGTCGTGCAGCGGACACCGAACACGCACGGTTCGCTGCAGGGCACCACCGGCGGGGCCGGTGGGTTCACCTCCACGTGGCCGTGGCCCGAGGAGAACCCGGCGCGGCTACTCGTCGTCACGAAGGTCCCCGGCATTGGTCGCGTCGTCCACGACATGATGCTGTTGGGCGTGCCGGCGACCGCGTTCAAGGTGACGACCGGGAAGTCCGCCGCCGTCATCCGGTCGGGCAAGCGGTGGACCGTCTCGGGGACGGTGACCCCCGGGATCGCGGCCGCACGGCTCGGACCGGTACGCCTCGAGAGGCGGACCGCAGACGGCTGGCGCACCGTCGCCCGCGACACGCTGTCACCGATGCTGAAGGACGGCGAGCCGACACGCACCTCGCGGTTCAGCCTGGCTCACCGTTTCCAGGCGAACGGCCGCCTCGTGCTCCGGGTACACAAGCCGGGCGCGCTGTGTGGGGGCAAGCGGTGCCGAATCAAGGGCGACAGCAGGCGCATTGTCGTCGTCGTGGGCAGCCCGACCTACCTCGTCGAGCGCAAGCTCCAGGCGCTGGGCGTGCCCGTCGGCGTGGTGGACGGCGTCCCCGACGCCCGCACGTACCAGGCGCTGTGTGCCTGGCGCGACCTCACGGGCCGTACCCCGTCGCGCGACGGGCTGCGGCCGTCCCTGACTCGTTCGGTGATGTCCGCGCGCCACCTGCCCCGACCCGACCGCTCCGATGGGATCTACGTCAACAAGACGTGCCAGATGCTGTTCCAGGTCGTCGACCGCAAGTACCGCAGGATCGTCTGGGCGTCCACGGGCAAGCCGAAGTTCGACACCCCCGTGGGGACCGGCGCGGTGTTCCGCAAGCTCGAGGGCCCGATCGAGTCGACGCTGTACCCCGAGGCCTACATGTACGACCCGATGTTCTTCCTCACCTCCCGGCCGGGGATCGCTCTCCACGGCTCGGTCAGCAACTCCCTGGTGCTCCCGTACCCGGCCAGCCACGGCTGCATCCGGGTGTGGCGGCCAGCGATCCATCGCATCTTCGACGAAACCCCCCTCGGCACCAAGGTGCGGGTATACGGGTCGTACTGACCTCGGGCGGTACCGAATGAGGTACCCGCAAGGATCGCTGCCCGGCCGAGATGACGGGGCGTCCAGACACGCATTCGCCCGCCGACCTTGCGGTTGGCGGGCGAATGCGCTGCTGGCTACAGCCGGGCCCGGCGGGTGTCCTCGCCGATGAAGTCCCGGGACGCGTAGTCGATCAGGCCGAACTGGCCCTTCACTTTCTGGACGACGCGCCAGCCGTCGTTGGTGGCCGGAACGTTCACGCCCGTCGCGACTGCCGCAGACAGCGTGTGGTTGTAGGCGGCTTTCGCGGCGGCGAAGGCGCCCTGGTAGTCGTGCAGGGTCAGCCTGGCCTGGGCCATCCCGATCGCGGTGTCGGCGGCAGTCAGCTCGCTGTTGCCGGCGCCGGACCCGGAGTCCAGAACCATCTTGGCCACGGTGTTGGCGGTGGTCACGTACGTCGCAGCGTAGAAGCGCGCGGCGTTGTCCTTGTCGAAGGTGCTGAAGTCCCAGTTCAGGTCGATGTAGCTCATGATCGAGTTGTTCTGGTCCCCCGACCAGGCGAAGTAGTAGTCGCCGCCGGGACCGAAGTCCACGCCGGTCTCCGAGTCGTACCCGTCGTGCGGGTGGCTCATCCCCAGGTGGTGACCCACCTCGTGGATGTCCGTCGTGGTCAGCCCGTACCCGAACACGTTGATGATGTCCGGGTCGAGGAAGCTGAACACGCCGCTCTGCGTGCCGTTGCGGTAGTTGTCGTCCGCGTAGCCGAGCGGTCCGTACGCCTTCCGGGCGCGCGTTGTGTAGTGGAAGATGCCCGCTTCGTAGTCGCCGCCACCGTCACGCCACTGCCGCTGCTTCTTGGCTGCGTCGAGGTACAGGTTGGCGAAGCCCGGGTACCACTTCTTCGGGTCGCACGGCTTGTCCTTCAGCTGCAGCTCCAGGCAGTTCTTGGTGCTCGCCTGCAGCTGGCCCGTCTGGACGTCGATGCTCATCGGGATGTCGACGAGCTTCTGCTCCTCGGACAAGAAGAGGGACGGCGTGAAGTAGTCACGGGTGCCTTTCAGGCCGGGCTGGCCTTCGTACCCGTTGACGTCCAGGTTGATCGTGTCGGGCAGGCGGGGCGCCGCAAGTGCCGGTGAGTACAGCGGCGAACTGGCGAAGAGCAGGTCCAGCCCCACGTACCGGGCGACCAGCCCGAGGTCCGACGACAGCGCCGCCGTCGGGTGGGCGCCGGGGCCGGCGCCGGCGTCGTCCCGGTACTCCCAGACAGGAGGCATTCGGTAGTCCGCCTCGCCGTCACCGTCCACGTCGGAGACGTCCACCGCCCAGTTGTCCGTCCAGGACTCCGGGCCGGCGGACAGGTCGTAGAACCAGGTTCGGCTGTCGACCGGGTTCCCGCCCACCGTGACCGGCGTCTCCTCGTCGCTGGCCGGGGTACCGCCCCACGCGCTGATCTTGCGGCTCTGGCGGTTCAGGCCGAAGTCGTACCCGGTGTCCGGGTCCGGCTCACCGAACTTGATGTACGTGTGGAACTGGAAGTCCGTTCGCGAGTACCAGTTCAGGAAGTAGATCGTGTTGCGCGCGGGGTCGACCCCGGGAGCCGGGTTGTTGACCAGCCACTGCTCGACGCTGGGCGCGTCGATGAACTGGTTGTCGACCACGTCGAGCAGGTTGGTGTCCTGCGCGTTGTAGTCCTCCTGGAACAGCGTGATGTTCCGTCCGTCCACAGCGCTTTCCGGCACCGCGATGTCAGCCAGGTGGCCGAACAGGTTGTCTTCGTACGCCGACGACGCCTTCACCGTCGTGTAGTCGAAGGTGTAGTTGAGCCCGAGGCCGCCGTCGAGGCCGTAGAACTCCGGGTAGCGAGCGACCGGCGCCGCACCGGACGGTAGCTCGTCCCTGAACTTCGCCAGATCAACATTGTTGTAGCCGACGAACACGAACTGCACCGGGATCTGCTCGGTCAGCGAGGCCCGCTCGCCCGGGTCCAGGTTGCTGAACCCCGGCACCGCGGACGCGCCGGGCGCGGATCCGAGGACGAGTGCGGCTGCTGCGGCTGTGGCGCCGACGGCCAGGGCGCCGCTGCGGCGCCACCGGGACGAGGTGAGTCGGGACATCGATGTTCCTCCAAGCGGGGGTCACCCGGGGCGGATGCGATCCCCCCCATCTCAGCATTCTGGGAGCGGTTACGGAACCGATCCGCAGAACCGGTCCGGTTTGGCCGGTTTGCTCCCATGGCGCATCCTGGACACGTGGTCCGACCGCCTGACGACATGCCACCCCCGGATCAGGGGCGGCTGCGTCGCGCTGAGGAGCACCTCGAGGAGGCGGTTGACCACCTGGTCGATCGGGCGCTCGACGGCGCAGAGCGCCGCATCGGCCGGGCGACCTCACACGTTCCCATCAACGTCCGACCCAAACTGCGCGGGTGGCTGCACCTCGGCGCGGTGCCCCTCGCCCTCGTCCTGGGAACAGTTGCGCTGTTCCTGGCGCCGGCCGGTGCCGTGCGGTGGTCGGTTCTGGTGTACCTCGCAACCACAGTGCTGCTGTTCGCCGTGAGCGCTACCTACCACCGCCGCGTGTGGGGACCGACCTGGGAGGGAGTGCTCAAGCGGCTGGACCACTCGAACATCTACCTGTTCATCGCGGGCAGCTATACCCCCTTCGCCGTCGCGCTGCTCCCGGGACCTTCCGGCAAGCGCCTGCTGACCATCGTCTGGTCCGTGGCCGCGCTCGGGATCGTGTTCCGGGTGCTGTGGGTGCGGGCACCTCGCTGGCTGTACGTCGCGACCTACATGGCACTCGGCTGGGTGGCAGTCGCCTTTCTGCCCGACCTGTGGCGCGCCGGTGGCCCGGCCATCGTCATCCTGATCGCTGCGGGCGGTCTGCTCTACAGCCTCGGCGCGGTCTTCTACGCGCTCAAGCGCCCGAACCCCTGGCCCACCTGGTTCGGCTTTCACGAGCTGTTCCACGCGTTCACGATCGCGGCCTACCTCACCCAGTACGTGGCCGTACTGCTTGCGCTCCGCCACACCCCCACCTAACCCCACGCCGAGTGCACACCCCCAGGACACTCTGATACGCCGAGTGCACACCCAGCAGAGCGCGAGAGGGCGTGGAACATGGCTCAGCCCACCATCCGCCGCCTGACACCCCACGATGTTGGCGATGTCGTCGGTGCGCCGGCTCTGTTCGACCACCGACCCACCCACGACTGGGCGCGCGCCACGCTTGAGTCGCCGGGACACCACCTGCTGGTCGCCTACCAGGAGTCGACTCCCGTGGGCTTTGTGACCGGGATCGAGACCACCCACCCCGACAAGGGAACCGAGATGCTGGTCTACGAGCTGAGCGTGGACGACCACTTTCGGCGGCAAGGGGTCGGACGGGCGCTCGTCTCCGCGCTGCGGGAGCTGGCCACCGAACGCGGGTGCTACGGCATGTGGGTCGCCGTGGAACCGGGAAACACAGCAGCGGTCGCCACCTACCGGTCGGCGGGTGCCGGTAGCCCCGAGTCGGCAGTCATCCAGACCTGGGACCTTGACGACCACGACACACTGCCACCATGACCCTCGACCCGGTGACGACCAACCCCGACCACTACCGCGTGATCTTCGAGAACGAGCAGGTGCGGGTGCTCGACTACACCGACCTCCCCGGCCAGCGGACCACGCCGCACGAGCATCCCGACTCCGTCATGTACACGCTGAGCTCCTTTCGACGGCGCCTCCACCATGGTGGCCAACAGAAGGACGTGGAGGTTGAAGCTGGGGGCGCACACTGGGTCCCGGCTCAGCAGCACGCCGGGGAGAACATCGGAGACAGCCCAACGCACGTCGTCTTCGTCGAGCTCAAGGCGCCCGCAGCCCCCCGCGACGCAGCAGGAGAACACACACCGTGATCACCCAGAGCCAGAACATCGCGTAGGGAAGCAGCCAGAACTCGCGGTCCCACGCCGCGCGGCTCAGCACCAGCCCGACACCGCTGGCGACGGCCCACCAGCCCAGGAATCGACGGATGCACCCCGTTGAAACGATGACCCAGCCGCAACACAGTGCGAAGCTTCCGAGCGCGACCCACCCATTGGCGAAGGCGACGTTCCCCTCGTCGAATGCGTAGCGCGCAACCTGCGGGTCCAGATCTTCCGCGCGGAACGACGCGGCCTGCCAGCTCCCGGCCAGGACGAGCGCGACCAGGACGACGCCAGACCCGGATGCGATCGACGTCCGCCAGTGTGGTTCCGGTTCGGAGTCTCGAAGGAGCGTCGACAGCCCCAGCGTGAACCACAGGAGCGCGATGATTCCCACCGTTGTGCTGAATGCGCCGAACTCGTCCCAAGCCGACCCCGTGCTCCGGAAGAAGGAAAGGATGTCGTCGGCTCCGCCATCGAACCCCGGCTCCGGTCCTGAGTTGGCCAGAGCAGGAACGAATACCAGCCCAAGCGTGGCCAGGCCGGCACCTCCCGTCACACGGGCCAGTGCTCGCCAGGATCGCTCTCGAGACCGGTT
The DNA here is from genome assembly GCA_963848085.1 of uncultured Actinomycetota bacterium. Lineage (GTDB taxonomy): Bacteria > Actinomycetota > Actinomycetes > JAHEKZ01 > JAHEKZ01 > CAWKCE01. Next base: position 150,991 of record CAWKCE010000004.1, on the reverse strand, counting down.
GGGCTGACGCGTTGTCTCCGGTGAGGCCTCGGCCGCGAAGTCAGCCACGAGCCGACCCCTCGCTTTCGGGGTGCTCAACAAGGACCCACCCGAGCAGCGCGAACAGCACCATCCATCCGGCGATCGCCAACCGGGCCACGACGAAGGGGCCCGCCAGCGCGGGAATCATGGGCACGAACACGTAGCAGCCGAGGGCAAGCGGTACGAGCCGACGCCAGCCGAGCCACGACTCCTGCCGGAGCACCGCCCAGCCGACCAACACGAGCCCGACGCCGACCAGAACCGTGGAGATCCCGTAGCTGGCGCCGAGCATCACGACCAGCGGCGTGGCGACGGAGTCCTGGGCCGCCAGAACGGCCACGAGCTCGGTCACCGTCAGCAGCCCCATCCCCGCCAGCGCCGTCGCCTGACCTGCGCGAGCCGCCTGGCCGCTTCCGGAGGCACCGGTGGCCGCCAGCGCGAGCAGCCCGACGATCAGCCCGAGGTGCTGGACGACGAACCAGATCTGGACGCCCACGAACGAGGAGGTACCGAGCGGGTAGCTGAACCGCTCCTGATCGACGATCGACGGCAGGAGTGCGAGCCCGACTCCGCTTGCCGCGCCGAGCAGCCCGGCGCCCAGGCACACCATGCCGGCTCGGCGTCGGCGCACTGCAGATCGATCTACCCTTTCGATGTCGATGACCATGGGGCTCACTTTCGATAAAGGCTTTCACTAGAGTTATACTCTAGCCAAGGACTCCCTAGCATGGAGCTGGAGATGAGCGGCGTCAAGGGTGGAACGCGACGGGACAAGGCACGGGCCACCCGGCGGCGAATCATCGACGCCGCCCGAGACGAGTTCGCCGAGCGTGGCTTCCACGGGGCGACGATCGCGTCGATCGCCGCTCGGGCTGGCGTCGCCCCTCAGACGGTCTACTTCGTCTTCCACACCAAGCCGGAGCTGATCAGTGCGGTCATCGACGACTCCGTCATGGGCGAGAAGACACCGGTTCCTCCGGAACACACTGCCTGGTGGGCAGCCATGGAGGCCGAACCCCGAGCCGACGAGGCGCTACGCATCTTCGTCCGCGGCTCCGCACCGCTGTTTGCCCGGGCGAGCGCGATCTCAGAGGTTCTCCGAGCGGCCGCACTTACCGACGATGAGGTTCGCGGCACCCACGAGGCCCACGAGGTACTCCGCCACGCGGCGTTTCGTCAGGTCGTCGCCGGACTGGCCGACAAAGGTCGGCTCCGTCCCTGGTTGACCATCGACACCGCAACGGACGTCCTGCTCGCCATCCACGGAGACGCCACGTACCAGTACCTGACGGCGAGTCGCGGATGGACCCACGACCAGCTGGTCGACTGGCTGTGCCTGGCGCTCCCCGACCTGGTGCTGGAGCCCCCGCCCACCTGACCGAACCTTCCCGTCGCTCGCCGGAGAAGCCGGGAGGATGGCCGGGGGCACCCTCTACCGATCCCGCAGTGCCAGCCTCACAGCAGCACCGGCGCCACGACCACGCGCGAAGACGATCTCGTCGACGTTGCCCCGAAACTGGTCCGACCAGGCCCTCCGGTACTTGTTGCCGATGGTGAGGTGCGCGCGGTTGTTGACCACACCGAGCGGCGAGACACCACCAGTCCGTATCCCGTCAACCATCAGCTCCACGCGGTCACCGGAGCGGGCACAGACCGCCGTGTGCCACTTGCGGTCGCGAGCGATCCCCTTCACCGAGGAGACGAGAGCTATCGAGCCTCGATCCCCCTTGACCCGGCATGCGACCTCCCCACCCCGCGTGTTGACCACCTCCAGCTTCCACTGCCCGGGGGCGTCGTAGAGACCCTTCTGGACGATGTTGGGTGAGTCCGTGCCGCGCAGGGCAGCGGCGCCCATGGGGAAGCGGAAGACGACTCCGACAGCGAACGCGTGTCGGCGCGGGTCAAAGCCGCCGCCCACCGGACCGACTCCAATCGACTGACGGGAGAACCGAACAGCAGTCGAACCCGGTCGCCCGTCCACAACGCTCCAGTTGCCGCGCAAAGCGACCTCACCCGATCCCCCTGAGCCGCCCGCCGATGCCGCCTCGGTTCGCACGCGGGAGCGCCAGATCCCGGTCTTCCCGTTCCGCTGGAGTGAGGTGAGCAGCGGCGCAGGATCGGCGAGCACCAGGCCGCTCGTCGGGACTCCCTGCCCGGCCGGTGGCGGGGCGTCACCGGCGGGCGGGCCGGCGCCGGCCGCCGTCTGGCCGTCGGTGTCCCCGGCAGTCGGCCGAAGGTCGCCGCGCACCGGGATCACTCCGCCGGCAACCATCATCAGCACCACCACCGTCGTCACCGCGGCCGCCGCGAATCCATAGTCGCGGGCGTGAAGCCGCAGATGGCGACGCGTCCTGCCCTGCCGCCGCGTGAGGCCAGAGGTCGCGACGGTGCCGTCGAGGCGCCCCACCTCCGCCTCCCAACCGAACGGCCTCGGCGTCGGCGGCGGCCGGCTCGGGACAGTTCTTGCCACCCGCCCGAAAGCGGGCCTCGGGGTGGGTAGCCCGGCCGGCGGGACGCTGTGGCACCGGGTATCCGAGGGATCAGAACCGGGAGCCCCGCCTCCCCCTTCGGGTTCGTCAACGAAGACGAGCGCCAAGGTGACCCAGACGCCACCGGCCCCAGGCAGCGACGGAGGTTGTTCGCCCTCGGGGTCGGTGACGGTGAGAGTTCGGACCAGCCGAACTGGGACCTCCGCCAACTCCGCCCCTCCGCCCGGCCACCGCCGTCCACTCCGCCCTGGTGGCAACCAGGCTACGAGCGACCCTGACGATCGGGGCCTGGTTGGACGGACTCGTGACTGGTGGGACTCAGGAGGCGTCAGGGGCGGGGCGTTCTGGCGCCCAGGCGCGTCACGTGTCGAGGTGGGCACCGGACGATCCCCGCTGACCATCGACGCCGCGTCCGATGTCCTGCTCGGCGCCGATGCGTACCCGTTACCACTCGACGAGGGTCCACACCTGAGGACGCAGGTCAGCATCGTCTACTGCGGCCAGCGTCGCCGCGGCCGCCCGAGCCTCCCGCTGAGCCTCCTCCTCCTCCCCTCGTCGGTGAAGCAGGTCCGCGAGGTTGGCGTGCAGCGCGCCGACTCGGTGCTGGTCGCCGTGTCGCTCACCCAGCGCCAACGCCCGTCGGGCCGCGTCGAGTGCTTCGTCGGATCGCCCCATCAGGTCCAGCGCCCGGGCCAGGTTGTTCTCCGCCGCCACCGCCGGACCCACATCGTCGAGCTGCGTCGCCCACCCCACGCTCAGCTCCAAGTGGCGGACCGCGGCATCCAGGTCACCCCCGCCGATGGCGACGACCCCAAGCACGTCGTGCACCTGCGCGAGGGCGAGGACATCCCCGCTTTCCGTCGCGTCCGCACGCGCAAGCCGAGCACGGGCCTCAGCAGCCTGACTCATCCCCTGTCGGTGGAGCACCAGCGCGAGGTCCGCCCCGACGCGTGCCCGCGGGGCCGCCGCGGAATCTCCGCCCAGCAAGTCGTCTGCGCTCTCCAGGTGAGCTTGGGCGATGGTCCACTCACCGAGGCGGTCGTGCACGTTGGCCAGCTTGTGCTCGACAGCGGCCAGACGGACGGGATCCTCGTTCGCCGCCGCACCCTGCTCGAACGACTCGAGAGCCTCGCGATAGCGGCCGAGACGGGTGAGTGCGTCCCCCAGCGCCTCGTGGACGAGGGCTGGTTCGAGGCCCGCCGCTCGAGCTGCCTGCAGCTGCTCCAGCTCCTCACGGTGTGCATACAAGGCCCTGGACTCCATCGCGGCCGTCCAGAACCATTCAGCGGCCTCACTTGTCCGCCCGGCTGCTGACAGGTGACGCGCGACTCCGTCGGCTGGCCAGGCGGAAGAGTCGACACCATGTCGCCGGCTCAGGACGTCGGCGGCTCGACTGTGGAGCAGCCGCTGCCTCGCCAGACTTGTCCGTTCAATCACCACCTCGCGAAGCAGCTCGTAGGGGAAGTCGTAGCCGCGACGCTGGGTGTCCTCAACCAGCAGTCCGCTGTCCACGAGAGCCTCGAGGGCCTCCACCGTCTCTACGTCGTCCCGCCCGGCCGTGGATCGCAACAGCTCCGGGTCGGCAACGACCCCCACGACAGCCGCCGCGCTGAGCAGCTGTCTGGACGTCGCCGAGACCGACTCGCAGCGGGCCTGAACCAGGTCCCGCAGGTGCCGCGACGCCCCCGAGCCGGCGCGCGCCGCTGCCAGGTGCTCGACGACCAGCCGAGGGCTGCCGCCGGTCCGCCGATGGACCGCGATCGGGTCCACGTCCGGCACGTCACTGGCGCGCACCAGCTCGGTCACGTCGTCGAGCGACAGCGCCGGCAGCACCACCACGTCGCCGTCGGCGAACAGCCGCACCGGGACGTCCGCCAAGTCAGCCCCGCGGCGCCACGTCACCACGATGAGCAGCCCCGGCGGCAGCCTCCTCGCGACGTAGGCGAGCAGGTCGGCCGAGGTGGGATCCAGCCAGTGCGCGTCGTCAACCACGAGAGCGCCGGCTGGGTCGCCGGCCAGAGCCCCGGCCAGGAGGAGCCGGACCGCCTCGAACAGCCGGATCTGCGCCCCCGGCGAGTTCACGGGTCCGGCATCCCCTGACGTGTCAGCCAGAGACGGGTTGAGCGCCATGACCCCGTCGAGCAGGTCCTCACGACCTGAGGCCTCGGACGGAAGCTGGCCTGCCAAGGAACGCACCAACTCGCGCGCGGTGGCGCCGGCGAGCTGCCTTTCGCCCTCGTGCGCACGGACGACCAGCGAGCGACCGCCACGAGCATGGACCCGGTCAGCCAAGTCCTGCACCAGCGTCGTGCGCCCCATGCCGGACTCCGAAACGATCCCCAGCACAGTCCCCCGGCTGGACGACTCACCCCATCGAGCCATCAGCAGCTGCTGCTCGGTCTCGCGACCGACGATCCCTGGCGTGACGACCACCGAGGTGCGCACCGTGTCCGCGGCGGAGGTCACGCTGGACCGTGGCTGCGGACGGTCCGCCACCGCCAGTCGGTTGGCGCGAATCGCGTCGTACAGGCCAGACGTCTCCGGCAGTGGCGCCACCCCGAGCTCACGGTCCAGGAGCCGCACCAGGGACCGGAACTGCCGGAGCGCAGCGGGTCGCTGTCCTGACCATGCCAGCAGCCTCATGAGCTGGGCGTGAGCGGTTTCGGCAAGCGGGTCCGCAGCCAGCCATCTGCGGACCAGACCAGTGGCCTCGTCGAGGCGACCGGCCGCGATCGCGTCGTCCGCAAGCGTGGACAGTGCCGACACCAGTCGGTCACCCAGACGAACTGCCGTCGACGCCTGCCAGTCGTCGAAGGCTGGGCTGTCGCGGAGGCTGAAACCAGCGAGGAAGTCGCCGGTCGCCAACCCGACGGCCGCCTGGAGCGAGGGCGCGTCACCGCGAGCCACCAGCTCGTCGAACTCCCGCGCGTCGCAGGACAGCAGGTCGAGGTCCAGCTCGACGACGTCGCGGGAGGTGACCAGGCATGGTCCCACCGACCCCGCCACGGACAAGGTTCGGCGGAGGGCGCTGCGGGCCCTCGCCTGGTCGGACGTGGGCCACAGCAGCGCAGCCAGGGCATCACGACGATGGGCACGTCCGGTGACGGCAAGATAGGCGAGCAGCGCCACAGCCTTGCGGGTGTCGAACCTCAGGTCCTGGCCGTCCCGCGACACCTGGGGCGCGCCGAATACCGCGAGTCTGACGGGTTTCACCGGGTCGGCACCCCTTTCGTGGTCTCCACCAGAGACGCTCGTAACGGTTCGGTGGGAAAGTACCGTCCAAGATTGCAGGAACTTCGGCCATTTCGTAACGATCCCGGAACGGAGCCTTCGGATGATAGGACCGCACGGCGCGGGCGAGGAGCCCCGCGAATCCGAAGGCGAACGATCGATCGGAGGCGGAATGGCCAGCTCGGTCGACGTCCACGGCGGCCCCTCCCCAGCCGACTCCACGACCGCGCGCCCCGTCGGCACGACTCCCGACCCCTCCAGGCGTAGCCGGCTCGGCGGGCGACTACGTCGTCGGGCTCCGGCACCGGCCGCTCCGGCCGACGTCCCCGCAGCGGTGGGCCCCGAGATCGACATCGCGCCCAACGACCCCATCCTCGCGTTCCTGCACTCCACGCCCGGGGTGGTCGACATCCGGGGCCTGACGATCGAGTCACCGGCACTGGAGGCGATGCGGGCGGCAGGAGTAGTCCTCGTGGTGCCGCTGGTCACGTCCGGGGAAATGGTGGGCCTCCTCCAGCTGGGGCCTCGTCTGTCCGAGCGCGACTACTCGAAAGATGATCGGCAGCTGCTCGAGTCACTCGCCCGGTATGCGGCGCCGGCACTGCGACTGGGGCAGCTGGTGCGCGAGCAGGAGGCCGAGGCGCGCTCGCGCGAACGCATCGAGCAGGAGCTGAAGGTCGCCCAGCTGATTCAGCAGCAGTTCCTCCCGAAGGCGCTGCCAGACCTGCCCACCTGGAACATCTCGGCCTTCTACCGACCCGCTCGAACCGTCGGCGGCGACTTCTACGACTTCATCCCGATGGGCGACGGCAGGGTCATGGTCGTCACCGGCGACGTCACCGACAAGGGCGTACCCGCAGCCCTGGTCATGGCGAGCACTCACGCTCTCCTGCGAGAGACCGGCCCGCGTCTCGGCTCTCCGTCCGCGGTACTCGCCCGGGTCAACGACCTGCTGTGCGAGGACATCCCGGCGCACATGTTCGTGACGTGCCTGGCGATGGTGCTCAACCCCCTGACGGGCAGCGTCGAGTTCGCCAATGCTGGACACAACCTGCCGTACGTCCGAGGGGTGGATGGACGGGTCCGCGAGCTGCGGGCAACAGGCATGCCGCTGGGCCTGATGCCGGGCATGAGCTACGAGCAGAGCCAAGCCGTCGTTGCTCCGGGAGAACGCCTGCTCCTCTACAGCGACGGCCTCACCGAGCAGCACAACAGCTCGGGTGAGATGTTCGGCTTCGGACGGACGGAGCGGCTGGTGGCCCGGGCACACAGCGGTGTCGAGCTGACCGACCTGTGCATTTCCGAGCTGGCGGTGTTCACCGGGCCTGATGTCGAGCAGGAGGACGACATCACCCTCGTCGCCCTGTGGCGCTCGGAGGGTGCAGCGCCCCCCGCCGGTGAGACGGGCGAGATCACTGCTTTCTCCCTCCCCAGTGAGCCCGGCAACGAGCGAACCGCCCTGGCGAGGGTCGCAGAGGCGGTGGCCGGCTACGGGCTCACCGAGGACCAGCTGGAGCGCCTCAAGACCGCCGTCGCAGAGACCACGATGAACGCCATCGAGCACGGGAACCACAACCGCCCGGAGTTGGACGTACACGTCGCGGTGATCGACGAGGGGACCCAGCTGGCGGTCACCATCTCGGACAGCGGCACTGACGGCGTCGAGCCGGGCCCCACACACCCCGACCTCGAACTGAAGCTCGCCGGCCTGCAGACGCCTCGCGGCTGGGGGTTGTTCCTGATCGAGAACATGGTCGACGAGGTCGAGCAGTCGACCGAGGAGGGGCGCCACACCGTGCGCCTCGTCATGCACCTCGGTGCTGACACCACGCCCGAGGAGGAGACCGATGTCGACGTATGACGTAGAGGTGCGCGGTGAGCCCCCGGTGGCCGTCATGGCGCTGGAGGGGAATATCGACCGTGACGCGATGGCGTCACTGAACGCCGCCTACGAAGCGGCGGTCGGCGGCGACCCCAAAGTCGTCCTTCTCGACTTCCAGGACGTCCACTACATCAACTCGACAGGGATCGCCCTCATCGTCGGGGTCCTCGGCCGAGCCCGGGCCGAGGGGCGCCAGGTGCTGGCCTCGGGGCTGACGGAGCACTACGAACGCATCTTCACGATCACGCGGTTGTCCGACTTCATCCAGATCTACGCCGACGTCGACAGCGCCGTCGACGGAGCCACGACCCACCAGCGGACCTGAGGAGCAGCAACATGAGTGAACCCGTTCTTGCGATGGACGTCCGTCACCCTGCGGATGGCGTGGCCGTCATTGACATCAAGGGTGAGGTGACAGCCGCCTGCGAAACGATCCTCATGTCCGCCTACGACGAGGCGAACTCCCGGAGCGCCAAGCTGATCATCTTGAACTTCGAAGGGCTGGACTACATGAACAGTGGCGGCATCGGGATGCTCGTGACCCTGCTGGTCCGCGCCAACCGCCAGCACCAGCAGCTGGCCGCGTACGGGCTGAGCGACCACTACCGCCAGATCTTCGAGCTGACCCGACTCGACGAGGCGATCGCTATTCACGACGCCGAGTCGACCGCGCTCGCCGCAGTCTGAGCCGAAGGAGCTGACCATGACATCTCCAGCAAACGACAAGCCGCTCCCCCGAAACGCAGCCAGCTGGGCTGCGAAAGTCGACCACCTGCAGGTCAGCGCTGAGCAGTCCGCGGCCGGCTACAACATCCAGGGCCGCCGCGTCACCGGGCCTCAGCAGGGCTTCGGGAAGCTATGGCAGCGCACCTACTCCACCAACCTCGGCGATGCGATCGACCCGAAGGCGCTCATCGCAGACTGGAAGCTCCACTTCGGCGACTACTGGCCCGACGGCGCGACCTTCCACACCGCCATCACTGGAGTTGCCCCCGGGGCGGTGGCCCCAATCGGCATCGACACCGGTGCCGGGATGACGTTGGCCACCGGGATCCTGGTCCTCTACGCCGACGACGAATCCTTCACCTTCATGACGCCTGAGGGCCACATGTTTGCCGGGATGATCACCTTCGAGGCGGCCGCGCCCGACGACGGCACTCTCGTCGAGATCAAGATCCTGATCCGAACCAATGACCCCCTGTACGAGCTTGGCTGGCCGGTCATGCGTCGACGCGAGGACACGTTCTGGATGGCCACACTGGCGAACCTGGCTGCGCACCACGGGGTCCCCGACGCGGTCGTGACCGAGAGCACGACCTGCGTCGACCGCAAGCGGCTGTGGTCGAACTGGGGGAACGTCCGCCACAACGCGGGCATCAGGTCCGGGCTCCACATGGTCACGGCTCCGGTGCGGGCCCTTCGCCGCTCGTCGGGCCACTAGCGGTACTGACGTGCGAGCAGAGCCGAGCTTGGCCGTGCGGTGACCCAGGGTTTCGCACGGGTCAGACGCGTCCTGCTCGGCGGGATGCTCCTCTTGGGGGTGGCGACGGCAGCGATGCCGCTGCCCCACTTCTGGTCCGTCCCTGGGGACCTGGACCAAGTCACCGCCTGGCGTGCCGCCACATTGTGGGGCCTGCTGAACGTCGTGGTCGGAGCCACGCTCATCTGGCGACGACCCGGACTCCGCTATCCGTGGCTGATGTTCTTGGTCGGCCTTCTCCTGAGCCTGTACTTGGTCGTGCAGCTGGGTGACACCCAGCCGAGCGATCTCTACTTCGAGGTTGCCACCTTCCCGGCCATCCTCGCGCAGCTGTTCCCCACCGGCCGCCCGCTTTCCGGGTGGCCGGGGTGGCTTACCTACGCCGGCGTCGTGGGCTATGTCGGGATCGCCGCCTTCACCGCTACCGGAACAGCCGACGCCAATCCTGGGCCGCTGGTCCAGGGCGCCGCCGTCTTGTGGGTGACCGGGTTGCTCGCCACCGTCCCCGTGGTGTTCGTCCGTCTTCGACGGTCAACTGGCGTCGAGAGGGCACAGCTGAAGTGGTTCCTACTGGCTGCTGCGGTGTCTCTCGGCGGTTGGATCTCGGCTTCGGCGATCGGGGCGGCACGGGCGTGGGTCGTGCCGCTGTGTCTGGCGCTGCCGGTCGTGGCGATTGTCCTGTCGTTGCTGCGCTACCGCCTCTACGACATCGATCGCGTCATCAGCCGGACGGCGTCCTACGGTGTGGCGACCGGTGTGATGGTTGCCATTTACGTCGGGGTCGTCACGGCCGTCAGCAGGCTCCTTCCGACGTCGGACTCTCTGGCCGTGGCCCTCGCGACGCTGGCCGCTGCCGCCCTGTTCCGCCCGATTCTGACCTGGGTCCGACGTGTGGTCGACCGCCGGTTCGACCGGACGAGCTACGACGCCGTCCGGACCGCGGACGCGTTTGGCCAGCGACTGCGGGACGTCGTGGACCCTGCGGCCGTGGCAAAAGACCTTGAACGTGTCGTGACAGCCTCCCTCCAGCCCAGCAGCGTCGTCATCGTCGTGGTCAGTCGACCATGACGAGATCTCTCGATGGTGCGTATCTGGCTGCGGCCGGCAGGCCTTGCCACGGTCGGGTGCCGTCGTGACCGAGAGTCGGGCCAGATCGGCCCTCCTGGCCTCGCTCGCCGCGGCCGCGGCCTTGATGGTCGTGGCCGGGGTGGCGGCGACTGAGCCGGGAGATCTGGTGGCGCTGCTCGTCCCACTGTCATTCCTGATCGTGGGCACGTTGGTGGCGCTGCGGCAGCCGTTGAACGGCGAGGCCTGGCTGCTCATCGGCACGGGGGTCGCCTTTGCCGTGGCCTTCACGCTTCCGTTCGAGGGCTCGTGGGTCGTCCCGGTCACGATGATGGCCACGCACGTCCTCCTGCGGTTCCCTGAGGGTCGCCTGCCCTCGAGCCGGTGGACTGCCTTCTCGTGGTTCTGCGTCGTGCTGCCGGTGGTCCTGAGCGTGGTCGTCACCTCATCGTCTCCGGAGGCGATATCGGGCGGCGCCAACCCGTACTACCTCCCCTGGACTCGCGCGCTTGTGCCCGCGATCGCACTGCTGCCCGCCGTGATGCTGGTGAGCGCGGGGTCGCTGGTGTCCAGATACCGCAACGCTGGATCCGCGCAACGCCATCAGATCCGTTGGATCGCATTTGCGGGAGCAGCGGTGGTCGTCTGGTACGCCGTCACCCTGGGGGTCTCCTTGACCTACGACCAGGTGGTTGGCATCGACAGCACGCAGTCCAGCTGGTTCGGGGGCGGCTACCCCCTGTGGCTGACTGCCCTTCAGATGTCGGCGCTGCTGTCCTTCATGTTGATCCCCGCATCTTTCGGAATCGCCATTCTGCGGTACCGCCTGTACGACATTGACCGACTCATCTCACGCACGACGTCGTACCTGATCGTCAGTGGTCTCGTCATCGGCACGTACGTCCTCATCGTCACCTTGGCGTCCGACCTGCTCAAGGCGTCGTCGAGCCTCTCGGTGGCGGCCGCTACCCTCGCCGCTGCCGCCGCCTTCCGCCCCCTGCTCAGGCGCATCAGGTCCGCCGTCGACCGCCGTTTCGACCGGGCACACTTCAACGCAGTTCACACCACAGAGGTCTTCGCGGCGGAGCTGCAGCACATCGTGGACGCCGAAATGGTGGGCGAGCGGATGTCTGACGCGGTGACTGCAACGCTCCAGCCGGCCCATCTGCGGCTGTGGCTCGCGGGTCACCATGACTGAGTCGCGATGGTCCCGCCCACTGCGCTGGCTCCTGGTCTCCGTGGCCGCCGTCGGGCTGCTCGCTGGGCTGGCGCTGGGTGGGCCGATCGACGCGGTGTCCGGGGTCGTGGTGCCGTTCGGCGCCTTCGTCGTCGTGGGCAACATCGTTGCCGCTCGCCGCCCCGAGAACCCGATCGGCTGGGTGTTCCTGGCCGCTGGGCTGCTCGCCGGTCTCGGGAGCCTGTCGCGAGCTGGCACCTATCAGTCGATCCCACTGGGTGACCCGGCACCGTGGTGGGGCGTGACGTCCGCCTGGCTGTACACCTGGGTCTGGTTCCCCGCCATCATCCTCGCGACGATCTTCCCCTTGATGCTCTTCCCCGACGGCCTGCTGTCACGCAGGTGGCGCCCGATGCTGTGGATTTCGTCGACAGCGACGACCGTCGTGGCGGTGACCGCCGCGCTCACCCCGGCGCTGACGTATGGGGACGGTTCCGGCCGGACCTTGCCGAACCCGATCTCTCCAGGTTTCTCGACCACCACCGGCGACCTCATCATCGGCTTGGCTGCCTGGACTCTGATCGGCACTGGGATCGCCGCTCTCGCCTCGACAGTGATCCGGTTCCGCCGATCCGAAGGTGTCGAACGAGAGCAGATGCTCTGGTTCGCCTGGGCAGCCGCCGGCCCGATCGTGTGGACGATCGCGACGGGCGGTCTGATGAGCGCCCAGGGGCTGATCCAGATCCTGGGTCTCATGGCTCTCATCACCCTCGTTCCGGTGGCGTGTGGCGTCGCGATCTTGCGCTACCGCCTCTACGACATCGACCGGATCATCTCCCGCACCACGTCCTACACGATTGTGAGCGGCCTCCTGCTGGCTACGTATGCAGCCGTTGTGGCCGGGATGTCCCGCGTTCTGCCGGACTCGTCCAGCTTCGCCGTCGCCGCGGCGACCCTGACCGCGGCCGCGCTCGCGCGCCCCGTCCTGAACCAGACCCAGAACGTCGTGGACCGCAGGTTCAACCGGGAACGCTTCAACGCCCTTCAGGTGGCCGAGATCTACGCCCTGCGGCTGCGTGAGATCGTCGACCCAGACGCAGTCGAAGAGGGTCTCCTCACCACCGTCACGAGCAGCCTTCAGCCGTCGACTGCCGCCCTCTGGGTGCGGAGCCGGTCGTGACACCCCGATCGCCGAAGTGGCGGATTGCCCCGGTACGCCGCCTCGTCGTGGAGTCGCATCTCAGCAGACCGCGCCAGATTGCCTGGTGGGTGCTCGTGACGGCGTCGGTCATCGGCGGGCTTTCTCTCCCAGTTGCCCTTCCGGAGATGCAGAACCCGTTCCTGTACGTGCCGCTCGTGCCTGAGGTGGTGATGGGGGCACTCATCACGCGCCGCCGCCCCGAGAACGCCATCGGCTGGGTCTTCCTGGGAATCGGCGCCGTCGGAGGCCTGCTGACGCTAGGCGTTGCGCTGACCGCACTTGCCGCCGGGGCGCCCGACCCCATCCCATGGTGGGGCGTGCTGGGCGTCTGGCTCGGCGAATGGACGTGGCCCCCACTTCTCTACCTCCTCACGACTGCCACCCTGCTGCTGTTCCCTTCGGGCCTGCCGTCGCGACGCTGGCGGCCGGTGCTGTGGCTGTCCCTCGCTTCGGTGGGCGCCGTGACGCTGCTGGCGGCGACCTCCTCACGGCTGCCCATCGAGTGGGATGCCGCAGGCAATGTCACGCGAACGATCGCCAATCCATTCTCGGCCGGTTTCCTCGGCGCCCCGGCCTTGAGCAGCGACTCCGCGATCCTGCCCGTCCTCACCATCGTCTTCCTGCTCACCGGCCTGGCGGGCGCGGCGGCGGCCGTCCTGCGCGCCAGGAGAGCCGAGGGGCTGGAGAGGCTTCAGATGCGGTGGTTCGGGCTGGCCGCTTCAGTTCTCCTGGCGGAGGTTGTGTTCGAGGTTCTTGTGGGGATGGTGTTCACCGACCTGAGCGGTTCGCTTGCACTGAACCTCGCGGAGGCGGTGGCCATCGGGTTCTTCCCCATTGCCTGCGGGATCGCAATTCTGCGGTACCGCCTCTACGACATCGACCGGATCATCAGCCGTTCCGCGTCCTACGCCCTCGTGACCGCAGTCGTTGTCGTGCTGTACGGCGGCGTGGTCACAGCGGTCGGTCGAATCCTTCCGTCGTCGGACTCCCTCGCAGTTGCGGCGGCAACGCTAGCGGCGGCCGCCGCCTTCAGACCCGTCCTCACTCGGGTGCGGACCCGCCTGGACCGCCACTTCGACCGGGCGGCCTATGACGGTCTCCGCACGGCTGACGAGTTCGGAGCGCGGCTGTCGACCGCTGTCGACAGCAGCCAGATCTCTGAAGACCTCCTGCAGCAGGTCAGGGTCACACTGGCTCCGGAGCACTCCTCACTGTGGACCCGTCAGCCGTGACGTTCGTTCAGCGCGCGACTGCGCCCACCATGGGCCCCCCTAGGCTCGGACTGTGGCTGCGAACATGACCGACGTAGACGCGGTAGTCGTCGGGTCCGGGCCGAACGGTCTGGTCGCCGCCATCAAGCTGGCCGAGGCCGGCGTACGCGTCGTGGTGTTCGAGGCCGCGGACCAGGTCGGCGGCGGCCTGCGCACCGAGGAGCTGACCTTGCCGGGGTTTCGCCACGACGTCTGCTCGACGGTCCAGGCCATCGCCCAGGCCTCGGTCGCCTTCCGGGAGCTGGATCTGGAGCGCGACGGACTGCGCTACGCCCACGCTCCGGACCCGCTCGGCCAGACGCTGGCGGGGTCGGCGTCCGCGATACTCCACCGCGACATCGACTCCACCGCTTCCGGACTCGGGCGCGACGGCAACGCTTGGCGACGGCTCGTGGGCGCCGTCGCGGCGCGCGACACAGATGTGGTCGACGGCCTGCTGTCGCCTCTCGACACGCCACCCCGCCACCCGATCTCGTTGGCAGCATTCGGGATACGGGGCGTCTGGCCGGCCAGCCTGGTGAACTCCGTGGTCTTCCGCGAGCCTCCGGCGCGGGCGCTGTTCGCCGGCGTAGCCGCCCACGCGGTGCTGCCACTGACCCAACCGGCGACTGCGGGCTACGCGGTGATGCTCGCAGCCCTGGCGCACTCCGTGGGCTGGCCGGTCGCGGTGGGGGGGTCCCAGTCGGTCGCCGATGCACTGGCGGACCGACTGCGGTCGCTGGGGGGCGAGATCGTCACATCAACACCGGTCGTGTCACTGGAGCAACTGCCCTCGAACCGTGCAGTCGTCATGGATGTGACCCCGAAGCAGCTGGTCGACATCGCCCGGGACAACCTGCCGGACCGTTACCGCCGCAGACTGACCCGGTTTCGGTACGGGCCCGGCGTGTTCAAGGTGGACTGGGCCCTCGACGCCCCGGTCCCGTGGTCGGACGACCAACTGGCCGGCGCCGGCACGGTGCACGTTGCCGGCAGCGCTGACGAGATCGTCAGCGGCGAGCGCCTGGTCGCCCGCGGCGGGCATCCGTCTCGGCCGTACGTGCTGTTCGTCCAAGCCACGGTCGCCGACCCCAGCCGGGCGCCCGCGGGCCAGCACACCGGCTGGGCGTACTGCCACGTTCCCAACGGGTCGACCGTCGACATGACCGACGCCATCGAGGGCCAGCTCGAGCGCTTCGCGCCGGGCTTTCGCGACCGCGTCCTCGCCCGACACGTCATGGGCCCGGCAGCCCTCGAGGCACACAACGCCAACGAGGTGGGTGGCGACATCGGCGGCGGGGCGGCCGACATCGTGCAGTTCGCCCGGCGCCCAGTGCTCAGTCTGGACCCCTGGTCCACACCGGTTCCCGGACTGTTCCTCTGCTCGGCCTCCACCCCACCCGGCGGCGGCGTGCACGGGATGGGTGGGTACCACGCCGCGCGGTCCGCGCTTCGTTATCTGGGCGCCTGAGACGCGCGTCGCTCGGCGCCCGCTCACGTCGAAGAACGTGCCGGCGCACCAGCGGCACACTCGGGGCCCGGAAACAGCGAGAGCCGGTGGGGCGGGTGGGACTTGAACCCACGACCTGTCGGATTATGAGTCCGCCGCTCTGACCAGCTGAGCTACCGCCCCGAACGGCGCGAGCGTATCCACCCGGGCAATGTCGAGGGCGACATGGTCACTGCTCGTTGAGCGCGAGCGATCCGGAGGTCTCGACCAACCGCAGCAAGAAGAGTGCATCCGATGCCTCGGTGTCCTCGACTGCTGACGTGCTCTCCGTCGGCTTGATCACCTCGCTCAGATGGGCGACCGGCCGGGATCGGCGAACGACGGCCGCCTCGGCGATCGGAAGGGGCTCGGCGGAGCGCGCGCCTTCGGTCGCGAGCAGCACATCCAGCGGCGACGACAGCGGATCGACCGGCGCGTCGAGCCGACGCACTTCGGCGACCGCCACCTCTGCGAGGGGAAGGAAGTTCTTCAGCACACCGGCCGCGGCGGGGAACCGGAAGCCGTCGCGCCTCGCCATCGCCTCGGCGACCGCCCTTACCGTCGGGTCAACGTTCGACCACGACGGGCAGCCGCAGGGCTCGCTGCCTCTGTGCACCATGGTGTCCTCCCGGCCGACAGCCGCACCCTAGGCACCGCTTCGTGCGGGATGCCGGGAAGATGACAACTCCCTCATCTTTCCGCGAGGTCAGGACAGCAGGGTGGCCACGCGCGCGGCCGAGACGATGACGGCCGCGCCCAGCTCCGGGAACCGGTCGACCGGGATCCGCCGCTCCGGCCCCCAGATGTTCACCACGGCGATCGGTCGGTGTCGCGCGTCGAGAGCCGCGGCCGAGACTCCGTTCGTGAACGCAGCATCCTCGCCGGAGCACCGGGCGTAGCCGACGCGACGTGCCTCGGCGAGCTCGGCGTCCAACATGCGGCGGTCAGTGATGGTCTGGTCGGTGAACTGCTCCAGCCGGTCCGGGAGGGCACCAGTCCGCTCGGCGTCACTGAGCCACGCGAGGAACGCCTTCCCGCTCGAGGTGGAATGAAGGGAAATGCGCTCCTCGACGCGTGGCTGGAACGCGGGGCCACTCACCGAGACATGGTCGACATAGACCAAACTGGCGCTCTTCACCACCGCCAGGCTGACCGTCTCGCCGGTGCGTGCCGACAGCGCCTCCAGCTCCGGCCGCACCCGCCGCACCACTGAGGCCACGTCCGCCGCCGCACCGAGACGCAGTGCGCCGTAGCCCACGCGGTACCCGCTCGCAGTGGAAGCCCGCTCCACCATGCCGTGCGCCTCCAACGTCGCCAGCAGCCGCCACGCGGTGCTGCGGTTGATGCCGCACCGTTGAGCCAGCTCGGCCACGGTGGGCGCCTCGTCGCTGGCGGCCACCGCCGCCAGCAGGTCCAGCGCGCGGTCGACCGACTGGACGGACTGCGCCGGTCCCGGTCGTGGCGCGGTCGGGCTCGCCGGCTCCGACATCAGTCGCCTCCTTGACAGCACCCTCAGGGCGCTTCTAGCGTCGTCGCACGATAGTAAACGCCTGTTCATATTGTGCAACCTCCGGAGGATCTCGTGCTCCCAGTCCGCTCCTCGGCGTTCATCACCTGCGCGCTCACCGGCTCCGGCGACTCCACCGGGGTCAGCGACAAGGTGCCGGTCACCCCCGCCCAGATCGCGTCCTCCGCCCTCGAGGCCGCCGCCGCTGGCGCGGCAGTCGTGCACATCCACGTCCGGGACCCCGAGACCGGGAAGGGTGCCCGGGATCCCAAGCTCTACGCCGAGGTCGTCGAGCGCGTGCGCGCCTCGGGCACTGACGTCGTCCTCAACCTGACGACCGGCATGGGTGGCGACCTGGTGCTCGGCAGCGCCAACGCGCCACTGCCGTACAACGAGGCGGGCACCGACATGGCGTCGGTGACCGACCGGCTCGCACACGTGGCGGAGCTGCGGCCGGAGATCTGCACCCTCGACGCCGGCACGATGAACTTCGCAGCGGGCGGCGACTACATCATGGTGAACACGCCGGGCATGGTCCGGGCCATGGCCAAGGGGATCAAGGAGCTGGGAGTCAAGCCGGAGGTGGAGATCTTCGATACCGGTGACCTGGTTCTGCTCAACGAGCTGGTCAAGGAAGGCCTCATCGACAACCCGGCGATGGTCCAGCTGTGCATGGGGATCCCCTACGGAGCGCCCAACGACGTGCTCACGCTGCAGTCGATGATCAACAACCTGCCGTCCGGCTCGGTGTACTCGATGTTCTCCATTGGCCGCTTCCAGCTGCCGTACGCCGCGTTGGCTCCGCTCGTCGGCGCCAACGTTCGGGTGGGACTCGAGGACAACGTCTACCTGTCGAAGGGCGTACTGGCCAGCAACGGTGATCTGGTCTCGCGCGCAGCCACACTTCTGCAGGCCATGAACGTGCGGCTGATGACAGCTGCCGAGGTCCGGGACGCTCTCGGGCTGGTCAAGCATGGGTGACGCCACCGGTGCTGCCGACCTGCACAAGGTCGGCCTGCTCGGTGGCGGTGTCATCGGTGGCGGCTGGGTGGCTCGGTTCGCCCTGAACGGCGTGGACGTGCAGCTGTTCGACCCCGACCCCCAGGCGGGCCGGAAGGTCAATGAGGTGATGCACAACGCCCGCCGCGCGTGGGCCGACCTGACGGAAGCCCCACTTCCCGCGGAGGGGTCGGTCACTGTCGTGGACACGCCCCAAGAGGCCGCCACGGGGGTGCAGTTCGTCCAGGAGAGCGCACCGGAGAACGAGAGCATCAAGCGTTCCCTCTTGGCGGCAGCGAGCGAGGCCGCGGCGCCGGACGTGGTGTTGGCCAGCTCGACCTCAGGCATCCTGCCGACGCAGCTGCAGTCAGACATGACCCACCCGGAGCGGCTCGTCGTCGGCCACCCGTTCAACCCCGTCTACCTGTTGCCCTTGGTCGAGGTCTGTCCAGGTCGCGCGACGTCGGAGGCTGCCGTCCAACGGGCCGCCAACGTCTACCGCCGCCTCGGCATGCGGCCACTTGTCCTGCAGCACGAGGTGGACGGCTTCGTGGCCGACCGCCTGCTGGAGGCGCTGTGGCGAGAGGCACTGTGGCTGGTCGCAGACGGGGTGGCGACCGTGGAGCAGATCGACGACGCCATCCGCTACGGGGCGGGTCTCCGGTGGGCATCGATGGGCACGATGCTCACCTACCGCATTGCCGGAGGAGAGGGTGGGATGCGCCACTTCATGGCCCAGTTCGGGCCGGCGCTCCAGTGGCCGTGGAGCAAGCTCACTGACGTGCCGGAGCTCACCGACGAGCTCCTCGACCGCATCGAGCAGCAGTCCGACGCCCAGGCTGCCGGAGCCTCCGTGCGCGACCTCGAACGGTTGCGGGACGACTGCCTGGTCTCGGTGATGCAAGGACTGCGCAGTCGCGACTACGGCGCCGGGGCGGTGTTGGCCCAGTACGAGGACGAGCTCCGTCAGCGGGCCGGCAGAGAGTCGGCATGAGAAGCGAGCGCCTCAGCAAGGACGGCGGCCCGGTCTTGCGGGAAGGGTCGAACACCACCGGCGGCGGTGTCGACATGGAGGTACAGCGTGTCCCCGGTTGCCACTGTCCTCCCGTCCGCCGCGATGATGCGGGTGTGAACGCCGACCCGCTTCGCGTCGCAGGTGGCAAGCCAGGACTGTCCTCGCAGCGTGTCGCCGAGCGACGCCTCCTGCCGGAACTTGATGGTCATCTCGACGGTGTAGAGGGCGCAGCCGGTGCGCTCGCGGTAGGACACACTCAGCCCGAGCGCGTCGAGGAAGAGCTCGTTCGCGTCGGCCAGCACCTGCGCGTAGGCGGCGTCGTTCATGTGGCCGTTGTAGTCGATCGCCGTACCCGGCACAGTGCAGGCGAAATCAGCGAACGGTCCGGATCCAGGCGAGAATTCCGTCACCGGAGGATCGTGCCACGAGGAAGGCCCACATGACCGAACGTTCGGTTGAGGGGAACGGCCCGGACTCCTCGGAGCCCTCCCGGGTCACCACCCCCAATGAAGGGGTACCGCACGCCGGCTGGAATGAGTCCGCCCCCATCGCGGCACCCCTGCGGCTCCACGAGACGACAGTGACCCACGCGTGGTGCGACTACAACGGCCATATGAGCGAGTCCAGCTACCTCCTGGCTGTCGGGGACAACGCCGATGCCTTCTTCCGCTACTTCGGTATCGATGAGGAGTACCGGGCGGCCGGAGGGTCTCTCTACACCGCGGAGACGCACCTGCACCACACCGGCGAGGCTTACGAAGGCGACCACCTCACGTTCACACTGCAGGTGCTGGGCGTCGACGCCAAGCGGGTGCACCTGGTGCACGAAGTGCACGACCAAACCACTGGATCCCTCGTCGCGACGGCAGAGCAGATGCTGCTCCACGTGGACATGGCGGCCGGCAGGGTGTCCCCGTTGCCGGGCTACCTCAAGGCACGCCTCGACGCCATCGCACTTGCGCACGCATCACTTCCGGTACCCGAGTACGTCGGCCACGTCATGGGCCTCCCCGGACGCTGACGAGACCCGACCAGAAAGGCAGTCATGGACTTCGACCTCACCGACGAGCAGCGGGCCGTGGTGGACACGGTGCGCGCCTTCGTCGAACGAGAGCTCATGCCGCACGAGGACGAGGTGGAGCGCCTGGACGACGTTCCGGCGGAGCTGGCGGCGGCGATCCGCACCAAGGCCCTGTCTGCGGGGCTCTACGCGGCCAACATGCCCGCGGAGCTTGGCGGCGGCGGGCTCGACGCGGTGACGCTGACCCTGGTCGAGCGGGAGCTGGGGAAGACGTCCTTCGCCTTGCACCACCTGGTGTCACGTCCCAGCAACATCCTGCTCGGCTGTACCGGCGAGCAGGTGGAGCGGTACCTGCTTCCCGCCATCCGTGGCGAGCGGCACGACTGTCTGGCGATGACCGAGCCGGGCGCGGGCTCGGACGTTCGTGGCATGTCCACCAAGGCCGAACGTGATGGGGACGAGTGGCGGATCAACGGGACGAAGCACTTCATCAGCCACGCCGACATCTCCGACTTCGTCATCTTGTTCGCCGCCACGGGCGAGGAGGACACGGCTCGCGGACCACGCAAGCTCATCTCGGCGTTCCTCGTCGACGCCGACGTCCCCGGGCTCACGATCTCCCGCGGGTCTGCCAGCGTGTCCCACCGCGGGTACCACCACTGCGAGCTGCACTTCGAAGACGTGCGCGTCGCGGCGGACGCCCTGCTCGGCGAGGCGGGCAAGGGCTTCGACCTCATGGGGCAGTGGCTCGGCGCCACCCGACTGGCCGTGGCCGCAAACAGCGTCGGCCGAGCCCAGCGCGTCCTTGCCACCACCTTGGACTGGGCGGCCACCCGCCACCAGTTCGGGCAGCCGGTTGGCCGGTTCCAGGGACTGGGGTTCCAGCTGGCCGACTCTGCCGTGGAGATCGAGGCGGCACAGCTGTTGACCCTGCAGGCGGCAGCTCGGGCGGACGCCGGCACCTTGACGGACATCGACGTCGCCATGGCCAAGCTCTACGCCACCGAGGCCCTCGGCAGGGTCACCGACCGCGCGGTCCAGGCGTTCGGGGGGATGGGGTTGGTCCAGGAGTACCTGGTCGAGCGCTGGTGGCGCGACGCCCGCGTCGAGCGGATCTGGGACGGAACCAGCGAGATCCAGCGACACATCATCTCGCGGGGGCTGCTGCGCCCGCTGGAGGCGAGGGCACGATGACCGTCCACACCGACATCAGCGGGTCCGCGCTCATCGTCACGCTCGATGTCCCCAAGGCGAACGCGGTCAACGTCGAGACCAGCCTGCAGCTGTATGGAGCGTTCGCACGGCTCCGAGACGATGACGCCCTGCGGGTCGGCATCGTGACCGGTGCCGGGGAGCGCTTCTTCTCGGCCGGCTGGGACCTCAAGGCCGCCGCCGAGGGCGAGGCGGTCGACGCCGACCACAGCCCGGGCGGGTTCGCCGGTCTGACCGAGTTCTTCGACATCGGCAAGCCGGTGATCGCCGCGGTGAACGGGCTTGCGGTGGGTGGCGGCTTCGAGCTGGCTCTGGCGGCCGACCTGGTGGTGGCTGCAGACCACGCCGAGTTCGCACTCCCCGAGGTGAGGCTGGGCATCGTGGCCGACTCCGGCGGGCTGCTGCGTGTCCCGGCACGGGTGCCACGGGCGGTCGCCATGGAGTGGCTCCTCACCGGCCGCAGGATCCCGGCCGACGAGGCCGCGCGGTGGGGTCTGGTGACCCGGGTGGTGCCGGCGGCTTCGCTGATGGACGCGGCCCTGGAGCTGGCCGAGGCGATCGAGGAGTCCGCCCCGCTCGCGGTGGCGGCGGTGCTCGAGGTCGTCCGGGAGACCGATGGTCTCGACGTCCGCGAGGGGTTCGAGCTGCTTCAGTCGGGCTCGCTACGCGCCTACGGAGCAATGCTCTCGTCGGCGGACGCCGAGGAGGGCCCCAGAGCTTTCGCCGAGCGACGACCGCCGGTGTGGCGGGGTCGCTAGCCCGGCACGGGGAAGCGGGCGCCTGCGGCTAGAGGTCCGCCAGGATGGCGGCTCGCTTGGCGGCGAACTCCTCGTCGGACACCAGACCTTGCGCCCGTAGCTCCTCCAGTTGGCGAAGCCGCTCCTGGGTGTTGGGGTGCTCCCCCGAAGCCGCTGGAACCGGTGCCGCACTCTGCTGCATGGCGCGGGCCAGCGCGGCCGCGTCACGCTCGGAGTCGGAGACCTCGTCGGCCTCCACCTGCTGGAAGATCGTCTGACGCACTTGCTCCGGATGCGGGATGTTCTCGAACACTGAGTCCCCGGTCTCCCCCGCGGACTCGATCGTGACGATGCCGTTGCCCAGGATCCGCGCGATCAGCGACTGCTCGAAGTTCACGTTGTTGACCCGGTTCAGCGGGATGGACACGCCTCGTCGATGGAAGAACCCGCTCTGGTACGCCACGCGCTGGTCGGTCACAGCGAACCGCGTCGTCTGCCACTGGATGAACTGGTACGCCGTGTTGGCCAACCACACCACCAGCGCGAGCAGCGTCACCCAGCCGAAGAAGGTGCCCACGGCACCTCCCGTGATCACGAACAGCGATGCCAGTGCCAGCACACCGACACCGGCCAGCACCTGCTTCCAGAAGAACCACCAGTGCGGATGCGAGTGGATGACCATCCGTTCACCGGGCATGAGCTCAAGCTGTGGACCGACCATCGCACCAGGCTAGCGCCAGACGCCGCCCGGTGGCTCTGATCCTCACGACGGGGCCGCGGGACGTCAGCCGAGGTGGTACGTCTCGGTGTGTCCGTCCACCGCGATCGCTTGGCCGGACACCATCCGCGCCTCCGGCGACGCGAGGAACACGCACATGTCGGCGATCTCTGCCGGCTCCACGAACCGGCCGATGGACTGCGCCTGCGTGTACTCGGCCTCGATCTCGGAGGGTTCGCGCCCGCTGGCCAAAGCCTGGTCGGCGACCACCCGACGCATGCGGTCCCCGGACACCGACCCGGGGCAGACGGCGTTCACTCTCACGCCAAACGGACCGAGCTCGATCGCGAGCGACTTCGTGAGCCCGATGACCGCCCACTTCGCGGCGGCGTAGGGCGAGCGGCGACCGTATCCGACCAGCCCGGCCGTTGACGAGATGTTGACGATCGAGCCGGATCGCTGCTGCTTCATCACCGGCGCCACCTGGCGGCACGTCAGGAACTGGCTGTCGAGCCCGACGGCAAGGCAGCGTCGCCACTCGTCAACGGTGATGTCCTCCACATCAGCCGTAGGCCCCGCGATGCCGGCATTGTTGACCAGGACGTCGATCCCGCCCCAGTCGCCGAGCACCCGGCCCAACCAGTCGTCGACCTGACTCTCGCTGGCGACGTCAACTCTGGTCGCCCCGACTCCGGGCAGCTCCCGGCCCATGCGTTCTATCGCAGCGTCGTCGACGTCGCACACGTGCACTCGCGCCCCGTTGGTGAGGAAGCTCTTCGCGATGGCGGCGCCAATACCTGAAGCACCAGCCGTGACAACGACCCTGGGTGAATCGACCACACCCCCATCATGGCGCAGACCGATGACCGGATCGTCATTCCGCGTACAGCCAGCCCCTCTCGCGGATATATTCGCCCGAACGCCCCAGCCGGAGGAGTCCCGATGCGTCGAGCCATGGCCGTCCTCATCGCCCTGTCCACTGTCTTCGCATTGGGGGTCGGTGCTGCTCAGGCCCAGTCGCAGACCCTTGCCGGTGACAAGTACGGGGGGTCCTTCGGAGACATCAGGAAGATCGTCGTGAACAACGCGACCAACGCGTTGACCACCAAGGTCTTCGGGATCGGCCGGCCGTGCAAAGAGGCCAAGTCGCTGCAGGTGAACGTCACGAACCGCCTCGGTCGCCTCCTGTTCATGGCGGAGGCCGGGTGCTACGGCGCATCGACGTGGGGCACCGGGCTCTACTCCACCACCACCGGAAAGCCGGAGGACGCGACCGAGGTCACCTGCGGGAAGTTCGTCTTCGCGAGGAGCCCCAAGACCGGTGCCTACCGGATCGTCATTCCTCGCAAGTGCATGGCAGGCGCACCCAACAAGCTGCGGGTCGAGGTCGACGGTCTCAACTTCGGCAGCGCCTCCGGCGGCCACGCCGGTCCCACCAAGGCACTGCGTCGGGGCTGAGCGAACCCCTACGACATCGGACACGCGCCGGCGCCGGTCTTACTGACCCAGCCCGTCCGCCCGCGGGTCGCTGCCGGCGTCCAGCTCACCGTCGATCGCTCGCCGCACCAGCTGCGCGTGCCCAACCTCGGGGTCGCGGTCCGCACGCATCTCCACGGGTAGCCCGGCGCGCTGGAGCGCCGCCACCATCGGCCCGGGGGCCGACCTCTCGACGGCAATGCGAAGCGGCCCACCCGCGTCCGACCGACCGACCACGAAGCGCGGCGCCGCCACTGCCTGTTGCGGCGTCAGACCCGAGGCGAGGCGCAGCACCAGCTGCGCGTGGATCTGCGGCTGGCCGTACCCACCCATCGTGCCGTGGGCGCCGAGCAGCCCCCCGGCGTCGGCCACCAGCACCGGCATCAGGCTGTGTGCCGGCCGTCGTCCCGGGGCCAGGCAGTTCGGTGAGCCTTCGTCGAGGGTGAACCCGGCCCCACGGTTGTGGAGGACGATGCCCGTTGCCGGATCCCGCAGGCCGGAGCCGAAGCCGTCGAACAGGCTGAAGATGAGCGACACAAAGCACCCGTCGTCGTCAACTGCGACCACCGCGACGGTGTCCCCGTCCGGCCGGCGGACTGGAGTCGACCCGTCGTCACCGGTCGCCAGCCAGGCACCCACATCAAGAAGCCCTGGTATGCCGATCGGGTCGGCCAGGTTGGCCTCGCGGTACCGCACCGAGCGCGCGAAGAGGTTGGCCAGCTGCCCGGCCCCTTCCCCAAGCCAGTCCCGGTCACCGGATGCATCGTCCATCCCGGCGAGGATCTGGAACAACAGCAGTCCTTGCGAGGGCGGCGGCGCGGTCCACAGCCGCGTGCCCGACCAGCCAGTGCTGACTGCCGAGCTGAGGTCGCACGTGTGGCCGGCGAGGTCGGCGGCAGACAGCGCCGAGCCGGATTCGCGCAAGAAGTCCAGCAGCTGGGCACCGAGCTCTCCCTGGTACAAGGCCGCTGGCCCTTCGCCGGCCAGCACTGCCAGAGTTGCCGCCAGTTCCGGCTGCCGGAGCCGACTCCCGACCGCGAGGGGAACGCCGCCGGGCACGACCAGACTCCGAAGCCCCGCGTCGGCGCTCATCCGGTCGGTCGACCCGGCAATCGACCGGTGCAGGCGCTCGCCGACGGCGAACCCCTCGGCAGCGACTTCCCGGGCCGGCTCCAGCAGCGTGCTCCACGGAAGGCGCCCGGAGTGGCCGTGCATGGCCCCCCAGGTCGACAACGCGCCTGGCACCGTGACCGAGTGGGCACCCAAGGCCGGCATCTGGCCCGAGCCGGCCCGACGAACCTCGTCGACGTCGACGGCGCGGGCGGACCGCCCCGCACCCTGGAAGCAGGCCACCTCGTCGGGACTGCGCGCAACCAGGGCGACGGCATCGCCCCCCAGCCCACACTGGTCCGGAGCAACCACGGCCAGCACCGCCGCCGCCGTGATTGCGGCGTCCACGGCCGACCCCCCGTCGGCGAGAGCTCGCAGCCCGGCCCGCGTGGCCGCTCCGTGCGGGGAGGCAACCGCACCCGCTGTGACCATGGCGTCCTCCCCCATCCGACCCGACGCGACGCGCTCGGCGGCGAGCATAGGCCGCGCAGCAGCCCGGCGCGCGGCATGATCGGTGCATGCGACTGACGCCGACCGAGCGGGACCGCCTGCTTATCTTCTCCGCCGCCGAGCTGGCGCGGGCACGCCGGAGCCGCGGCCTTCAGCTGAACGTTCCAGAGGCGACAGCGCTGGTGTCGGACGCGGTCATCGAGGCCGCGCGCGACGGGAAGCGGCTGGCCGAGGCACTCGAGATCGGGCGCGGCATCCTCGGACCGGAGGACGTGCTCCCGGGGGTGGCAGACGTCGTCGGCGACATCTGGGTGGAGGCAGTCTTCGACGACGGGACCCGCCTCGCCGTGGTGTCAGAGCCCTTTGGCCCGACGGGCGCCGACGCCGCGCCGGGAGCGTTACTCCATGACGGTTCGCCGGTGACCCCCGACTACGGCGACCTGGTTGCGGTTTCGGTGACCAACACCGCCGGCGTCCCGATCAGCGTCACGTCCCACTTCCACTTCTTCGAGGTGAACCCACGCCTGAAGTTTGACCGCGCCGCGGCGTTCGGGATGCGGCTCGCCATCCCCGCCGGCAGCGCCGTGACGTTCGACCCAGACACCACCTCAACGGTGGAGGTCACTGCCATTGGCGGGGCACGCGTGGTCATTGGCTTCGCCGGACTCGTCGACGGGCCGCTCGACGCTCCCGGCGCAAAGGAGGAGGCACTGGCACGAGCCCGTGCCTGTGGCTACCTCGACGCCGGGCAGGAGGCCCAAGCATGAACCGCGCAGACCAGGCGGCGGTTCACGGGCCGACCACCGGTGACCGGGTCCGCCTCGCCGACACCGGCCTCGTCGTCGAGGTTACCTACGACTCCCAGCGGCCAGGGGACGAGTTCGTCATGGGCTTCGGGAAGACCGCTCGCGACGGGATGCATCTGAAGGCCGCGACGGTGCGGGAGACGTGCGACGTGGTGGTCTCCAACGTTGTCGTGATCGACCCGGTGCTCGGCGTGGGCAAGACGTCCATCGGCATTCGTGAGGGCCGCATCCACGCAATCGGCCGCGCCGGCAACCCAGACACCCTGGACGCCGTCGACGTCGTCGTCGGCACCGGGACGGCGGTGGTGAGCGGCGAGGGGCTCATCGCCACTCCGGGTGCCATCGACCCGCACGTGCACTTGATGTCGCCGCGGATCATGGAGGCCGCCCTCGCGTCGGGCGTGACGACGATCATTGGCCAGGAGTTCGGGCCAGTCTGGGGCGTCGGCGTCAACTCCCCCTGGGGCCTGCGCAACGCCTTCGGAGCCTTCGACGCCTGGCCGGTGAACATCGGCTTCCTGGGGCGCGGCTCCGCCAGCTCGGAAGCCCCGCTCGTCGAGGCACTCGTCGACGGCGGGGTCTGCGGCTTCAAAGTGCATGAGGACACCGGCGCGCACAGCCGGGCGCTCGACACTGCTCTGCGCGTGGCCGAGGACTACGACGTGCAGGTCGCTCTCCACACCGACGGCCTGAACGAGTGCCTGTCGGTCGCGGACACGCTTGCCGTCCTGGACGGTCGCACCATCCACGCCTTCCACGTCGAGGGCTGCGGTGGCGGCCACGTGCCAGACGTCCTGTCGCTGGCCGGTGTGCCCCATGTGATCGGCTCCTCGACCAACCCCACCCTGCCGTTCGGCCGCGACGCCGTCGCCGAGCACCTCGACATGATCATCGGCAGCCACGGCCTGCGTCGCGACGTTCCCGGCGACCTGAAGCTTGCCCAGGACCGCATCAGGTCATCCACCATGGCCGCCGAGGACGTGCTGCACGACCTCGGCGTCATCCCGATCACGTCGTCCGACGCCCAGGGAATGGGGCGCATGGGCGAGACGGTCCGTCGGACCTTCGCGGTGGCGGCCAAGAACCGCGACGACCGCGGCGCCGACAACGACAGGCACGACAACGAGAGGGTCCTTCGCTACCTCGCCAAGCTCACGGTGAACCCGGCGATTGCGCACGGGCTGTCCCACGAGATCGGCACCCTCGAGCCGGGCAAGCTCGCCGACCTGGTGCTGTGGGAGCCGGCCTGGTTCGGCGCGAAGCCGTCGCTCGTGCTGAAGTCCGGGTTCCCGGCCTACGGCGTCACCGGCGACCCGAACGCGTCGGTGGACCGGGCCGAGCCGCTGGTTCTTGGGCCACAGTTCGGCGCCCACGGAGTGACGCCCGCTGAGCTGTCCGTCGCATTCGTGTCGGACGCGGCCATCCA
Organism: uncultured Actinomycetota bacterium; assembly: GCA_963848085.1. Taxonomy (GTDB): domain Bacteria; phylum Actinomycetota; class Actinomycetes; order JAHEKZ01; family JAHEKZ01; genus CAWKCE01. The sequence continues at coordinate 123,229 of CAWKCE010000004.1, read as the reverse complement.
GCAGGGAGCCGACCTGCTGCCGACCAAGCGTCGCCGAGTGGCCGTCCGCAGATGTCGCGGCATCGGCCTGGCCGACATGGTGCGCAACTCCACAGTCGGCAGCACCGTGGTCGATCTCGGCACCGGGGCAGTGACCTTCGACGGTGAGCTCCTCGAGGCCCAGCCAGCCGAGTCGGTGCCACTGTCTCGGCTGTACTTCCTGTAGCTGAAGCGCCAGGCGGCGGTGTCAGCCGCCGGTCATCGTGCGCGCGATACCCCCGGACGACTCGCCGCCCCGGCGAAGCACCAGACCGACGATCCCGATGGCGACAAGAGTGAGCAGCAGCATGAGCGTCGAGACGGCAGCAATCTCCGGCCGCAGCCCCGAGCGGACGGAACTAAAGACGTAGACCGGCCAGGGAGTGTTGCCCGTGACCGAGATGAACGACGAGATGATCGTGTTGTCCAGGCTCAGTGTGAACGACATCAGCGCACCGGCCAGGACGGCCGGCATCATGAGCGGCAGCGTGATCTGGCGGAATCGGTTCCACGGCGTTGCGTACAGGTCGGCGGCCGACTCCTCCAGGCTCTCGTCCAGGCCCTGCATGCGGGCCCGCACGATCAACGCGACGACCGCAGCGGCGAACAGGGAGTGAGCCACGACCAGACGGACCAACCCGTTGCTGAAAGCGACGAGTCCCCAGTCTGTGCCGAGTCGAACGAACCAGGGAAGCAGCGCAACCGCGTCGACGATCTCGGGTGTAACGAGAACGAGCGTCAGCACCACCAGGAAGACCGGCACCCAGCGTCCGGGCCGACGGGCCAACGCAACGCCGGCCAGTGACCCAAGCGTCGTCGACACGAGGGCCGCGATCACGCCAGCTCGGATGGACACCCACACCGTGCTCTGGGCGACCGGATTGTCGAACAGATCGGTGTACCCCTGAACGCCGAACCCGTTCCACGACGTCAGCAGACGTCCGGTGTTGAACGAGTACGCCACGATGACGATGATCGGTGCGAACAGGAACGCGAACATGAGGACGCCCCAAGTGCCCATCGCCACATTCGTCCAGTCGACACGTCTCCGGTGCAGCTGAGCTGGCTCCGCGGTGGCTGTCACGCCGCCACCTCCCCGGTGTCAATGACGATGCGGCGCCGGCGGCGCAGGGCGCTCCGGACCGTGACGCCGATGAGAGCGAAGAGCAGCCCAGTCACGGTGATGCTGAGCATCAGGAGAACGGCCATGGCGGCGCCCAGCGGCCAGTTCTGCGCAGACAAGAACTGGCTGGCGATCAGCTGGCCCAACATGTTGCCCTTGGCGCCACCGAGCACCTCTGCGGTGATGTAGTCACCCATCAGCGGAATGAAGACCAGGGCGAGCCCCGCAACGACTCCTGGCATCGCGAGTGGCAGCGTCACCTGTGTGAACGTACGGAACCGGCTGGCGCCCAGGTCCTTGCTCGCCTCACGCAGCGTCGGATCGAGACGGTCGAAGGCCACGAACAACGGCAGGATCATCAACGGCAGGTAGTTGTAGACCACCCCCAGACAGAACAGCGGACCGGGAGTACAGGAAGTTGAGCGGCTGAGAGATGATCCCGAGCTGCTGCAGGACGCTGGAGGCGATCCCGTCGGGGCTGATGATGAGCTGCCACCCGATCGTCCTGACCAGGAAGTTGGTCCAGAACGGCACGAGCACCAGACCGAGAAGCAGCCCCCGCCACCTTGGTGGCACCCGAACTGCCAGCCAGTAGGCAAACGGCAGGGCGATCACCAAGCAGGCGATCGTGCCGGTGATCCCGACCCGAAGGGTGTTCTTGAGGGTGGGTCCGTAGGCGGGGTCGAGCGCTTTGGCGTACTGGTCGAAGGACAGCACCTCCAGGGAGTACGGCCGGAAGATGTCCGGTTTTGCACCGAAGCTGAGCAAGATGACGAAGCCCACCGGGAGCACGAAGAACAGGACGAACCATGCCCAGGCCGGGAGGGCGAGGGCGAACCCGGGGGCGCGCCACTTGCGCACCCCCGGAGTCGCCAAGACCTCGTCGCTCATGCTGCGGTCAGCGCCCTGCGGCGGCCTTCATCGCGTTCCAGATGTCGACCCGCTTCTGCTGGGCGTCGTTGAGCTCGCCGGCCTCCATGGTGGCGACCTGCTCGGGCGTGAAGAACACGATGTCAAGCCGGTCCAGACCGGCTTCCTTGGCGGCGGGCTCGATTCCCTTGATCGCCGTGTGGTAGCCGATGTACGACAGCTCCTTCAGGGACACCCCGGGGTCGAGCACGTAGTCGATCCACGCGTAGGCGGCGTTCGGGTTCGGTGCCCCCTTGGGAATGCACCAGTTGTCCATCCAGATCTCGGTGCGCGGCGTGGGCAGCACCCACTTCCACCGGTCCTGGTCGTCCGAGCTGAGAATCCCCTGGCGGGCGTCGCCGTTCCAGGCATGGACCAGCCAGAACGACCCCTGCGGCATCCCGTTGCTGCCCGGGTAGGACTCGAACTTCTTGACGTGCGGAGCAAGCGTGTTCACCAGGTAGTCCTGTGCTTCGTCGAGCAGAGTCATGTCCGTCGTCATCCAGTCGATGTTCTTGGCCCACAGGTAGAGCCCGACGACGTTGTCCGGGCTGTCCAGGATCGACACCTGACCGCTCGCGGTGGTACTTGCCACGTCCAGGAAGTCCTGCCACGTGGTCATCTCGCGGTCGATCTTCGTCGTGTCATACGCATAGCCAGTGGTGCCCCAGGCCTTGGGCACCGAGTGCTCGTTGTTCGGGTCCCACGTCTGACCCAGGTAGACCGAGTCGACGTTGGAGAAGTTCGGCAGCCGCGTGAGGTCCATCGGTTCCAGCAGGTCGTTCGCGACCATCTGGGGGATGAAGGGGCCGGTCGGGACCACGAGGTCGTAGCCGGAGGTGCCCTTCGTGGCGACCAGCTTGTTGACCATCTCCTCGTTGGAGTTGTACGAGTCGACCTGGAGCTTGGGCCCGACCGACGCAGTGAACTCCTTGAGAACCTTGGGGCTGTCGTACTCGCCCCACGTGTACATGTTGAGCTGGTCTTCGATCGGACCAGCACTACTGCCCGCTCCGGCGCTCGGCGCAGTGTCGGAGCTCCCACAACCGGCGATCAGAGTTGTCCCGGCCACGGCGGTGACCGTCGCGCCGGCCAGGAAAGAACGCCGGGACAGTCGCTGGGTGGCCTCGGTCGACGCCAGGATCCGCAGTCCGTCATCGTTGCTCATCAGTGCATCTCCTTGGTCATTCCCGGCTCACGGGCCGGTTGCCACCTTGGCGTTGTCAGCAGCGGGGTCGGCAAGCACGAGATCGGCCTGCTCAGCCCCGAACACATGGACGTACTCGGCGTCCCAGGAGCAGGTGACCTCTGCCCCCGGCGACAATCGAGGAGCCTGCGTCCGTGGTACCCGGGCCAGGACTTCCTTGCCCTGGCTCGTCATGACGACGAACTGGATCACGTCCCCCAGGTGGGAGACGCCGGCAAGACGGCCGGTCATCGCGTTCACGATGCTCTCCCCGGTCCCCTCGGACACGGTGAGCGCCTCGGGCCGGATCGCCGCAAGTGCACGCAACCCGTTGCCGACTCGGGTGCTCTCCTCACGCGCAGTCCGGATCGTCCATCCCTCGCCCTCGACCACCGCACCGGACTCGGCTGACGACCCCTCAAAGAAGTTCTGCTGGCCGATGAACCCGGCGACGAAGGCGGATGTCGGGTGCTCGTAGATGGTGTAGGGGTCAGCCAGCTGCTCGATGCGACCGTCAAGCATGACCGCGATGCGGTCGCTCATCGACAGCGCTTCCTCTTGGTCGTGGGTGACGAAGACGAACGTGATTCCGAGCTGGTTCTGCAGCAGCTTCAGCTCGATCTGCATCTCCTCGCGGAGCTTGCGGTCGAGGGCACCCAGGGGCTCGTCGAGCAACAACAGGCTCGGCCGGTTCACCAGGGCCCGGGCAAGGGCCACCCGCTGCTGCTGGCCACCTGACATCTGGGCCGGCTTGCGGTTCGCCAGGGGGGTCATCTTGACCATGTCCAGCGACTCAGCAACGCGGCGGCTGATCTCTGCCTTGCCGACGCGCTTCTGGCGAAGGCCGTAGGCGACGTTCTCGGCAACCGTCATGTGGGGGAAGAGCCCATACGCCTGGAAGACGGTGTTGACGTCGCGCTTGTGCGGGGGGACCCCGGCTACTGGCTGCCCAGAAATCCGGATCTCACCAGCCGTCGGTTCCTCGAACCCGGCCAGCATCCGCAAGCTTGTGGTCTTGCCGCACCCGCTGGGGCCGAGGAGCGACAGGAACTCGCCGGGGTGCACCTGGAGGCTCACGTCGTCGACCGCGACGAAGTCGCCAAACTTCTTCGTGACCCTGACCAACTGGACCGAACCGACCGCGGCGGCTTGCTGTACCTCACTCACGCCAGAACGTTCCCTCCAGCAGGGTCGGACACGGTCGAGGCCACCCTCTGGCGCCTCGACCAGAGTCAACCAGAGCCCGCCCCGCGCAGAGGGGATCTGCGACCAACTTGTGACCTCAGTGTCGGCTGAAGACCCGCCTCCCGGCGACCAGCGTCAGCTCCACCTGAGCCTCGGCCACCGCACCCCCCTCGATCTCGAACAGGTTGCGGTCGAGAACCGCCAGGTCAGCGCGTTTCCCCACCTCGATCGAGCCCGCCTCCCGCTCGTCGTGGTTGACGTAGGCGCTACCGATCGTGAAGGCGGCCAGGGCGTCGGGAAGAGGCACCCGCTGCTCCGGCAGGAAGGGGGCACGATCTCGGTTCTCCGGGTCGACCCGGTTCGCCATCACCTCGATCTCCTCGAGGGGGTTGGCCGTGGTCACCGACCAGTCACTCCCGCCGGCGAGCGTCGCTCCGCTGCGCATGAGGTCGCCGAACGGGTACTGGAGGTCAGAGCGCTCCCGGCCCAGGAAGGGGACGGTGAGCTCCTCCATCTGTGGCTCCATCTGCGCCCAGTACGGCTGGCAGTTGGCGACCACGCCCAGCTGCCGGAATCGGGGGACGTCCTCCGGCTGAACGATCTGGATGTGGGCGACGTGGTGGCGCAGGTCGTTCATGCCGTTGGCATGCCGGGCCGCCTCGACCGCGTCCAGGGAGTTCCGCACCGCGCGGTCGCCGATCGCGTGCATGTGGACCTGGAAGCCCAGCCGGTCGAGCTCGGTGACCGCTGCCGCAAGTAGGTCCCGCTCGAGATACGCAAGCCCGTTGTTGTCGGTGTGCCCACCGCAGCCGTCACAGTAGGGCTCGAGCAAGGCGCCGGTGAAGTTCTCCAGCACCCCGTCGGTCATGATCTTGACAGTGGTCGCACTGAACGACCCGACGACCCCCGCTTCGCGCTGTGTCTGCAGATCGACGATCTGCTCCAGTCCCCGGTGGCGATCCCACCACAGCGACCCCACGACGTTCGCCTGAAGCTCGCCCGACTCGGCAAGCGACGTGTACGCAGCAAGCGTCCCCGGGGTCACCCATGCGTCCTGCCAGCCGGTGATGCCCAGAGAGTGCAGGTGCTCCTGGCCGTTGAGGATCGCCGCCTCCCACTCAGCCCGGTCCGGGAGCGGGACCCACGTGTCGTTGAAGGAGTACGACGCCCCCTCATGGAGCATGCCGGTCGGCTCTCCGGAGTCCGGGTCCCGCTCGATGCGTCCATCGGCCGGATCCGGCGTGTCCCGAGTGATGCCCGCCACCTCGAGAGCCTTGGAGTTCACCCAGGCCCCGTGCACGTCGCGGTTGAACAGGAACACCGGCCGGTCCGGCACGACCGCATCCAGGTCCTCCTTCGTCGGGGTTCCGCCGGGGAAGTACTCCATGGCCCAGCCGCCGCCCACAATCCACGGCTCATCCGCGTTGTCGGCCGCGTAGCGGCCGATCGCGTCGAGATAGGACTGGCGCCCCTCAAGGTCGTTGAGGAAGATCCGCAGGCGGTTCCGGCCCGCGAAGGGGGTGTGCACATGGGCGTCCCGGAAGCCCGGAACCACCATGCGACCCGGTAAGGACAGAACTTCGGTCGACGGTCCGACCAGCGGAAGCACCCGGCTGCTGTCGCGCTCGACCGCGACTATCCGCCCGTCGGTGACGGCGACCGTGTCGGCCCAACTCCGGGCTCCGTCGACGGTGTACACAGCTGCGTCGGTGATCACGAGATCAGCAGGAGTCATACCCGCATCCTGGCGAGTTCCGTCGCACCAGGACAAGCCGTCGTCCGGCCTCGGTCTATGCGCCGGGTTACCCGTGTGCGCCCACGACTAGGCTCGAGGGGCCACCGAGAGCCCGATCCCGGAGTCACGATGCCCACTTCGCCGCCACGGTCCGTAGCCGTGGTGGGAGCCGGCATGGTGGGTCTGGCAACCGCCTGGTTCCTCCAGGAGCACGGGGTCCACGTGACCGTGCTCGAGCGGGACCGCGTCGCTGCCGGCGCCTCGTGGGGAAACGCGGGCTGGCTGTCCCCCGCGCTCGCCACACCGCTGCCGGAGCCCGCCGTGATCCGCTACGGGGCGCGCAGCGCCCTGCGACCGAGCTCACCGGTGTACGTGCCAGCGCGCCCCGACCCGAAGGTCCTCAGCTTCCTGGCGCACTTCCTGATGAGCAGCACACCCAGCCGCTGGCGGGCCGGCATGGCGGCCATGGTGCCGCTGAACGCCCTCGCGCTCGACGCGTTCGATGCGCTCCTCGCCGGTGGAGTGGCCGGGACGACGACGACGCCCCCGGCGCACCTCGCGTGCTTCCGCAGCCAGGCGGAGCGGCGCGGCATGGCCCGCGAGCTCGACGACATCCGAGCGTGCGGCCAGCCGATCGAAGCCGCGCTCCTCGACGGCGATGAGGCACGAGCGATGAACCCCGCCATATCGGCGGAGGTGACCGCGGCGCTGGCACTGAAGGGCCAGCGATTCCTCAACCCCGGCGCCTTCGTGACCAGCCTGTCCGAGGCCGTCCTCGCACGCGGTGGGAGCCTGGAGACCAGCTGCGACGTCAAGGCCGTCCGCGAGGTCCGCGGCCGCGCCGAGCTCGCCGTGGTGCAGGACGGGCTTCTCACGCGCCGAGCGTTCGACGCCATCGTCTTGGCCAACGGCACCTGGCTGGGCGAGCTCACCCGCCGGCTCGGCGTTCGGGTGCCGGTGCAGTCCGGCCGCGGCTACAGCTTCACCGTGCCGACGTCGGTGGACGTGCGCACACCCCTGTACTTCCCCGTCCAGCGGGTCGCCTGCACACCTGTCGGTGACCGGGTGCGCGTAGCCGGAATGATGGAGCTGCGACCCGCGGGTGCGGCGATCGACCCCCGCCGGATAACCGCCGTCGCCGAGTCAGTTCGCCCGCTCCTCGCCGGTGTTGACCTGGACGACCGGCAGGACGAGTGGGTCGGGTCACGCCCGTTCACCTCGGACGGGCTCCCGCTCGTCGGCCCGACCCGGTCGGGCCGAATCTGGGTCGCGGGTGGGCACGGGATGTGGGGAGTCACGCAGGGGCCGGCTACGGGGAGGCTGGTTGCCGCTGCACTCGCGACCCAGGACGTGCCCCCAGAGCTCCGCCCGTTCGACCCGCTCCGCTAGCCAGCCGACGGTACCCCGGGGCTTCAGACCAGCTTGGGGAAGGACACAAGGAAGACGATGCCCACCATGCACAGCACAAACCCGAACCCCAGCATCGCCCACCTTGAGCTCACCCGTTCCAGCCGCCCGGACATCGCAGTGAAGAACAGCACCGCTGCGAACAACACCGTCAGCAGGGTGTAGTTGTCGCCTCGCTGGTTGTTTCGCAGCGCCTCAGTGAACTTGGCATCGGCCTCCGCGTCCTTCGCGTCCGCTGCCACCTGCTCGGGCAGCACGAAGGAAGGCATGGCAAACGGCGTTTCGGGCGCGGACTTGGACTTGAGCGGCTTGGTTGCCAGCCAGTCCTGCTGCGCTGTGGCGAGCGGCTCCGGAAAGCGCTTCTCAAAGAACTTCGCCACCTTGGGGTTGTCGTTTCCCACGGCGTCGATCCACTGCGTCCACACACCTACTTCGATGGCGAAGCGCTGGTTCGCGGTGCCCTTGAGGCTGGCGGCCTCGATCCGGTCAGCCGACGCCTGGCTGAACGAAATGGACATCGCGCCGCCCCACTTGCTCGACTGGAAGGCCGACCACGCGGTGAGGATGGTGGTCACCGAGAGCAGGACCACCGCGATCAGCTCATGCCGAGCACGTATCCGCGCCCGACGCTCAGCGTCGTCAGTGACGGACTGTTCGGAACCGGACACGCGGTGATCCTAGGGCGGCCGAGGCTGGAGCGCGCACCGGCCCCCGCCTCAAGCTCAGCCCGATCGACCGACGACGTGAGGGGCCCCTTCCACCGCGGGCGGAGGGGCCCCTCACGGTCATCCAGGTGGTGACGTTCAGCCTTGGATGTTCTGGTTCAGGTGGAACAGGTTCTCCGGGTCGTACCTCCGCTTGACCTCCTGCAGCCGCGCATAGTTGACGCCGTAGTTGGCCGCCACCTTCGCTTGGTCGTCGGCCGACGCGAAGTTGATGTAGCCGCCCCCCTGGGAGTGCGGGGCGATCGCGGCGTCGTAGTCCTTCACCCACTGGGTGTGGGCCTCGTTGTCTGCCGGGTCGGGCCACATCCCCGCGATCACCACTGCGTAGGTTGCGTCCCGGTGGCCGAATGCGGTGGCATCCGGGGCGACGTCGTGACACGCCCCGTTGATCGGGTACAGGTGCACGGTGGAGTTGACCACCGGAACCCGTGCGCCGTGCTCCATGTGCGTCCGGATCGCCTCCGGCGTCAAGTCACCGACAAAAGCGGCCTTCCAGTAGTGCTGGAGCCCAGCCGGAACCAGCGCGTCGAAGGCACTGTTGAGCGCTGGATACGGCATCGGACCGACGTGCTCGGCCACCGGTGTGGCGACGTCCCGGAAGCCCTGCAGAATCTTCTCGCCTTCTTCGTTCGAGCCGGTCCAGCACGACACGACCGCGACGAAGGGCTCCCCGACCCGGTCCTCCGGGACGAAGGGCAGCGGCGGCGCGATCTGGAAGGCCGGGAACCCTCCGTACTCTCGCGGAGCCGTCTTGATGAACTCGTTGAAGTAGGCAAGCACTGCTTCCCCGTCGGACAGCTCGAAGAACATCGGGCCGCCGTAGATCTCCCCCACCTCGTGCAGCCGGAACGTGAACTCCGTCACGACGCCGAAGTTGCCGCCGCCGCCACGGAGCGCCCAGAAGAGGTCAGGGTGCTCGGACTCGCTGGCCGTCACGGTGTCACCGGTCGCGGTGACGACCTGTGCCGAGATGAGGTTGTCGCAGGACAGCCCGTACCCGCGCGACAGGTAGCCGATCCCGCCGCCGAGCGTGAGCCCGCCGACGCCAGTGGTCGAGATGATCCCGCCGGTCGTCGCCAGTCCGTGCGCCGCGGTGGCCTCGTTGAACCCACCCCAGGTCACTCCACCGCCGGCGCGTGCCGTCCTCTCGGACGCGTCGACGTCCACCGACGACAACCCGGAAAGGTCCGCGACGATCGCATCGTCGGCGGTGCCGAAGCCCGGAACACTGTGCGCGCCTCCGCGCACAGCAAGCTCGGTCCCGGTCCCGGCGGCATACCTGACGACCGCGGCGACGTCGGCGGCGTCTGCACACTTCACGACCGCAGCCGGCCGGCGGTCGATCATGAAGTTGTAGACCCGGCGGGCGTCGTCGTAACCCGGGTCCCCCGGCGTTGTCACCGTGCCTGTCAGCTGGGACCGCAAGTCCTCGATCGTCTTCGCCGTCATGTGAGCTCCTTGGTCCGCGGCGGCCCACGGGGGGCGGGCCGCTGTCACCAGCGACGCTAGGAGGCAGAGCCCCCGAGCACATGACCGAATCTGGTCGAACTGCCAAGACGAGGGACATGACCAGATCTGGTCATCGACCGGCTGGGGCACGAGCCGATAGCGTCGGTCCACCATGACCGGTTGGACCGGACCACCCATGCCCGTGCGCTGGTCAGGTTCCGCGCGCCGGGTGTTCGTCGGCCGCGCCGCTGAGTTCTCCGCCGTTGAAGCGGCCTGGCGCGACGCCGTGGCGGGCGTTCGGCAGGTCGTCTTCGTGGGCGGAGAGCCGGGCGGGGGCAAGTCCCGTCTTCTGGCCGAGAGCGCCCGGTTGCTGCACGAAGACGGTGCAGCCGTTCTGCTCGGCGCCTGCATCGAGGAGTTCGGTCCTTCGTACCAGCCGTTCGTCCAGCCCATCGAGGCGCTCGCTCCCGACCTGTTGTCCGGTGATCTCGCGCTCTCCGGGTCTTCTGGACTGTCCGTGACCGATCTCGCAGACCGGTTGGCCACGCTGTCCGGCGAGCGCTCGAACCGCCAGGCAGCGGCCCAGCACCGTCGTCGCCTCTACGACGCCGCGGTGGACGCATTCCGGTCGGCTGCGGCGCAGCGGCCGCTCGTGCTCGTGCTCGAGGACCTGCACTGGGCGGGCAGCACCGCGCTGCAGCTCCTCAGCTACCTGGTCGAGCAGACGGCCGAGGCTCGCATCCTGCTGCTCGCCTCCCACCGGACGACGACACCGGAGCGGTCAGTCGCACTCGAGCAGGCCATCGCGCCGCTGTACCGGCTGGACGGCGTGCGGCGAATCGACCTGGTCGGTCTCGACGCCGAGGAGATCAGCCAGTACCTCGTCCGCGAGGGCGGCCTTCCCCCCGGCCGGGCGCGTGCCTGGGCACCGGTCCTACGCGAGCAGACGGGCGGAAACCCGTTCTTCCTGCGTGAGCTCTGGCGAGAGCTGGCGGCGTCTGGGGACCCGACGATCATGCGCTCATCGGAGTTCACGGCACCGGCGTCGGTGCGGCACACGATCGAGAGCCGCCTCCGGCGACTTGCCGCTCCGCACCGGGAGGTTCTCGAGCTGGCGGCGGTGATCGGCGAGGAGTTCGACACTGCAACGCTCGTGGCTGCGTCGGACTGGACGTACGACACGACGCTGGAGGCGATCGATGCGGCCGTGGACTCGGGACTTGTCGAGCCCGCCTCAGGGCAGGAGGGGTCTTTTCACTTCCCCCATGCCCTGGCTCGATCTGCGGTGCTGGGTCTCCTCGGCTCCTCCCGCCGGGCGCACGAGCACGCTCGTGTGGCTCAGGTCATCGAAGCTCGCCCGGCCGCGTCCGGCCGAGACGTTCAGCGGCTGGCCTACCACTACTCAGGGGCGCACACTCTCGGATACGCCGACAAGGCCGTGCGCTATCTCGTCGAGGCGGCCGGTGTCGCCGACCGAAGCCTTGCGCACGAGGACGCCGCCCGCCTACTGGAGCAGGCGGCAGCTCTCACCGTGGACACCGACGAGCGCAACACGCACCTCCTCGCGGCCTCGCGGAGCCATCTCCTGGCGGCCGACTTCGCCCGGGCCCGCGAACTTGCCGAACAGGTGGCCACCCAGGGCACTCCGCGCCAACGCGTGCGCGCAGCGATCGCCTTCGAAGCCGGTGCCTGGCGTCCCGGGCTGCCCGGCAAGCGCTCCGTCGAGCTGCTCACCGATGCACTGGCAGCCGTCGAGCGAAGCCCGGACGACCCGGACTATGTGCGGGCGCTGGCCAGCCTCGGCCGCGCCTTGGCCTTCACCGGCGCCACGGACGAGGCTCATGCGCTGGGTACCCGAGCCATCGAGCTGGCCGAAGGGGTCGCGGACGAGGCCCTGCTGGCCGACACGCTTCAGGCCAGCCTCTGGCACGGACTTCGGCCTCGGGACGCGCCGGGCAAGCTCGAACGGGCCGTCCGCCTGTCTGACCTGGCGCACCGGACCGGCGACCTGTCACACCTCGGCCCGGCGGCCTACTACCGCGGCGCGATCTCCTACCTGCGTGGTGACCTCGACAGCATGGACCGCGCATACGCCGACCTCGCCCTCACGGCACGCGCCACGGGACAGGGCTTCTTCGGCTACATGGCCGGCTGCGTGGAGTACGCCCGCACCTTCGTCGCCGGTGAGTTCGGCGCCGCGGAGCGCGTCTCGACCTCGCTCATGGAGATGGGCGAGTCGTTCGGCACTGACGACACTGAGGGGCCATACGGCGTCCAGAGCTACATGGTGCGACGCGAAACCGGCCAGCTGGAGCAGGCACGCCAGATCGTCACCGGAGACGAGCTGCCGACGGACTACTGGGCCCCAGGGCTGCTCGCGCTCTACACCGAGCTGGGGATGGCCGGCCCAGCGAGCCGCCTGCTCCGCTGGCTGCTGGACGCCCAGCTCCCCCGCTATGAGGGAAGCGCCCAGTGGCCCGGGGTCCTGGCGTTCCTCGTCGAGGCTGCCGTGGAGCTCGAGGACGAGTCGGCGGCGCGACAGCTTCGCGGACCACTCGTGGAGTACGCCGGGATGAACCTGGTAGCCGGCCAGTTTGTCGCGGTCTTCGGCAGTGCCGACCGCTACCTGGGTGCCATCGACTCACTGCTGGGCACCGGGACGCCCGAGGAGTGGTTTGCGGCCGCACTGGAGATGGACACCCGGATGGCCGCGCCGGTCCACCAGGCCCTCACGCTCAGCGCGCACGCGCGCCACCTTCGCCGGGCCAGGGCAGATCCGGGTCGTACGGCAGAGCTGGAGCAGCGGGCACGGCACCTTGCCGAAGGCGTCGGTCACCGTCGCGTGCTACGGCAGCTGGATGCGCTGACCGACCGGCCCGCCGTGGCCGACGGTGGGGATCCCAGCGGGCTGACCGCTCGGGAGATCGAGGTCCTTCGTCTCCTCGGCGAGGGGCTCAGCAACCGCGAGATTGCCAGTCGACTGGTCATCAGCGAGCACACCGCCGCCAACCATGTGCGCAGCATCCTCGCCAAGACCGGGTCGGACAACCGGACCCAGGCGGCGGTCTACGCCGCCGCGCAGGGCTTGCTCGCCTGACCGGTCAGACGGGGGTTGTCGAACCGTCGGCCTGGATCATCTCGGCAACCTCGACGATGACATCGGCCGGCAGCCCCGCCCGTTCAGCCGCCCGCAGGATGGCCTCCGACGACGGGGCCTCGTACAGACAGTAGGTCTTCCGCTTGTCGGCCGACAGGAACGAGTACAGCCAGCGAATCCCCTCGTCGTCGTTGATGCGGTTGATACCCGCCGCTGAGTCGGCGGTGACGTCAAGCTGGTCAGCGAACTGCCGCTCGATCATGAATACGGGCATGGCCACATCCCTCCGAGAGGCCCCCTAACCTACTCCCGGCCGCGGGGAAACCGGGTCAGAGTGGATCCAGGGGCACGACGGCGAGCGCGAGCGACCCGAGGTCAGACCGGGCCTTTCGGACCCTGGCCGACTTCGCGGACGGGGGCCCATGATGGGTGGACGGCGGCACGGAGGGAGTGCAGATGCGTACGGTCCGGTGGGGCGTCCTGAGCACCGCGGACATCGGGATGTCCAAGGTGGCGCCAGCCATCCAGCGAGCCGCCAACGCTGAGGTCGTCGCCATCGCCTCCCGCGACGCGGCACGCAGCGAGGCAGCCGCAGCCCAGCTGGGGATCCCGGCGTCGTACCCCAGCTACGAGGCGCTTTTGGCGGCTGACGACCTCGATGCGGTCTACATCCCGCTCCCGAACGACCAGCACGCCGAGTGGACGATCAAAGCGGCGGAGTCCGGGAAGCACGTGCTGTGCGAGAAGCCCCTCGCCTTGAGCGCCGCCCAAGCCCAGGAAATGGACGCCGCCTGCGCCGAGGCCGGCGTTCTGCTGCAGGAAGCCTTCATGTACCGCCATCACCCCACCTGGGTCGAGGCCGTCCGGCTGGTGCGCACCGGATCGATCGGTGAGCTCGAGGGCATCCAGACGTGGTTCAGCTACCACAACGACGACCCGCAGAACATCCGGAACCGGGTGGAACACGGTGGCGGAGCCGTGATGGACATCGGCTGCTACCCGATCAACCTGTCACGGATGCTGTTCTCGGCCGAGCCGGTCGCGGTGACCGCCCGGGTTCGGCGTGACCCAGTCATGGGCGTCGACACACTGACATCGGGCGTGCTCGAGTTCCCCGGTGGAGGCCAGTCGACCTTCACCGTCTGCATCCGGTGCGAGGACTACCAGCGCGTGCACATCGTGGGGACGTCCGGCCGGATCGAGATCGAGATCCCGTTCAACATCCCTGGGGACCGGCCAACCCGGATCTTCCGCACGGCTGGCGGCGAGCCTCCCGAGGAACCGGCCACGGACACCGTGACGTTTCCCCCGGCGAACCAGTACACCATCCAGGCCGAGCTGTTCGGGCGGTCGATCATCGCTGGAACCGGGGTCCCGGTGCCAGCATCCGACGCGGTGGCCAACATGGCCGTCATCGACGCGATACTTGGCGGGTAGCCCCGACCAGGTCAGGAGGCAGTGGTGCCCGAGTTCTTCCCAGAGGTCAGCCCCATCCGATACGAGGGCCCGAACACGGACAACCCCCTCGCGTTCCGGTACTACGACCGGGAGCGCGTCGTGCTGGGCAAGACCATGGAAGCCCAGCTTCGGATGGCAGCGTGCTACTGGCACTCGTTCAACTGGCCGGGCAGCGACGTCTTCGGCGCGGGCACGTTCGACCGGCCGTGGCTGACGCCCGGGCTGGATCCGATGGTGGCAGCCCGCCAGAAGATGGACGCCGCCTTCGAGTTCTTCTCGAAGCTGGGAATCCCCTACTTCTGCTTCCATGACCTCGACATCGCGCCAGCCGGGGCCAGCTTTGCCGAGACCAAGGGCAACCTCGAGGCCATGGTCGACTACGCCGGTGAGCACATGGCACGTACCGGGGTGAAGCTGCTCTGGGGGACCACGAACGCCTTCAGCCATCCCCGCTTCGCAGCCGGCGCCGCGACCAACCCGAACCCAGAAGCGTTTGCCTATGCGGCCGCTCAGGTGAAGAACGCCCTCGACGCCACTCACCGGCTCGGTGGAGCCAACTATGTGCTGTGGGGAGGGCGGGAGGGCTACGAGACCCTGCTCAACACCAGAATCAAGCAGGAGGCAGACCAGTTCGCACGGTTCCTGCACCTGGTTGCCGAGTACAAGCACGCCGTCGGCTTCACGGGCATGCTGCTGATCGAACCCAAGCCGCAGGAACCGACCAAGCACCAGTACGACTATGACTGCGCCACCGTCCACGGTTTCCTCGAGCGCTACGGGTTGGTGGGCGAGTACTTCGTCAACATCGAGGTCAACCACGCGACCCTGGCCGGTCACAGCTTCCACCACGAGGTCGCCTACTCAGTCGAGAACGGCGTCTTCGGCAGTGTCGACGCCAATCGCGGTGACCCGCAGAACGGATGGGACACCGACCAGTTCCCCCACTCCGTGGAGGAGATGAGCCTGGCGATCTACGAGATCCTCCGAGGCGGCGGTCTGACGACCGGAGGCTTCAACTTCGACTCCAAGCTGCGGCGGCAGAGCCTGGCTCGCGACGACCTGTTCCATGGCCACGTCGGCGGTATGGACGTCCTCGCCCTGTCCCTGCTCGTCGCCGAGCAGCTGCTGCACGATGGGGGGATCGAAGCGGCTCGAGGCGAGCGCTACCGCCAGTGGGACGAGGGGCTCGGTTCCGAGATCCTCGGAGGCGCGCTGTCGCTCACAGATCTCGAGAAGCGGGTGTCGGACGGCGACATCGACCCAGCACCGGTAAGCGGGCGGCAAGAGCGACTCGAGAACCTCGTCAACCGGGCCCTGTGGAGGGCGATCGGCTGACGCACCTAGCCGTGAAGCTTCTCGATGTCCTGCTCGGTGACCTCTGCGGGGCGCTTGCCGGCAATGATCATTGCCAGAACCTCGTCCATGGTGACGTCGCTCTTGTTGACCGTGCCCACGAGTTTGCCTTGAAGCATGACGCTGATCCGGTCGGACAGGTCGAAGACATCGTGGATGTCGTGGCTGATCAGGAAGATCCCGATGCCTTCCTTCTTGAGCTGACGAATCAGGTCTCTCACCTGCTCGGTTTCGGCGGGGCCGAGAGCGGCCGTCGGCTCGTCCATGATCAGGATGCGCGCATTGAAGTGGACGGCGCGTGCGATGGCCACTGACTGACGCTGCCCGCCGGACAGCGAGCTCACCGGGACCGTGAAGTTGCGGAAGCGGGGGTTGAGGCGGCCCATCAGCTGGCGGCTGGCGTGCTCCATGGCCGTGTCGTCCAGTGTGTGCCACCGGGTTCGCACCTCGCGGCCGAGGAAGATGTTCGACGGGGCGTTGATGTTGTCGGCCAGGGCCAGGGTCTGGTAGATCGTTTCGACACCGAGCTCTTGTGCGTCCCGCGGGTTGTTGATCGTGGCTGGCTTGCCCCCGACAAGGATCTGGCCGGAGTCCGCCTTGTGGGCACCCGACAGGGTCTTGATCAGGGTGGTCTTCCCTGCCCCGTTGCCGCCGACCAGGGCCACCACTTCGCCGGGGTACAGGTCGACCGTTACGCCGTCGACAGCATGGACGCCTCCGAAGGCCACCCGAATGTCCCGGAGCTCGACGAGCGGCTCCAGCGATTCGGTGGACATAGCTGCTTCTGCCGTCATTTCAGTCTCCGACGATAGAGCGAGTCGAGTGCGACCGCGACCACCAGCACGATCCCGACAACGATGTCCTGGACCGGCGCATCGACTCCGATGAGCACCATGCCCGACTGCAGGGACTGCGCGACCAGGGCGCCGAGCATGGCGCCCGGGATGGTTCCGATGCCGCCGGCTAGGGAAGTACCTCCGATGACCGCTGCCGCGATCGTGTAGAGCTCGGCCAGCTGACCAAGCCCGCTGGTGGCTGCGTTGAGACGAGCCGTCTGTACGGCCGCGGCGATCGCGACCAAGATGCCCATGACCATGAAGACCCGAACGATCGTCCACCGGGTCTTGATGCCGCTCAGGTCCGCCGCTTCTGGGTTGCCGCCGATGGCGAACACGTAGCGACCGAAGCTCACCCGGGTCGCGACGAACGTCATGATCAGCCCGACGACGATCAGGATCAGCACCGGATTGGCGAGACCGAGGGGGATGTTCAGACCGCCTTCGGGGTAGACGATCCCGTTCTCCTCCGCGTACTTGCGCGCGAGCCCAGGGGGCATGGGGTAGCTGTTGATGACCCACGCGGAGGCGATCACGGCCGTGCACCCCACGAGCCCGATCGTGACGTCGGCCCAGACCGGGCGCAACGTGAACTCGAACTTCCGACGGCGTCGCCTGCCGTTGATCAGTAGACCGACGATCCCCACGCAAGCGATGCCGGCAAGCACCCACGTCCAGGTGCCGCCGATGGTTCCTCGGGAGCCGCCGCCGAGAAGCTGGAAGTTGGTGTCCATCGGCGCGATGGTGCGCCCCGAGGCCATCCACCAGGCCACGCCCCGCCAGACCAGGAGGCCACCCAGCGTGACGATGAATGCAGGAACCCCTAGATAGGCGACGATCGATCCCTGGAAGGCGCCGATCGCAGCTCCCAGCGCGATACCCGCGGCCAGCGTGATGAGCCAGGTGTAGGGCTGGTCGAACCCAAACCACTGTGGCAGCCACTCGGCCTGCAGGAGCGCCATGAACATCCCGATCACGGCCAGCATCGAACCGACCGACAGGTCGATGTTTCGCGTGACGATCACCATCACCATGCCGGTCGCCATGATCCCGACCACGGCGGTCTGCACCGACAGGTTCCACAGGTTTCGTGGCGTCAGGAACGTGCCGTCGGACCAGATGTTGAACACAATCCAGATGACCGCCAGCGCGATCAGCATGCCGAACAGCCGTGGGTCGAGCTCCATCGACCTGAGGAGACCCGCCGGGGACCGTCGTTGGGGCTTGTCGCCCTGGTCGACCTGCTCATCCGTGGTCGTCGCGTCGCTCATCGCGGAACCTCCGTCATGCGACTGGCGTGGCGCCTACGGACACGTTCTCCGCAGGCGCCACCCCAGTCGGCTACCTGATGGTCAGCAGCACGTTCTACGGACAGGCGGCCACTGATCCGGCCTTGACACCTTGGCAGAGCTCAGCCTCGGTGATCCAACCAGCATCCAACGGGAGGTTCAGATTCTCCTGAGTGATCGCCACCGGCGTCAGAATGATCGACCACACGTCGACACCACCGGGAGTGGTGAAGGACTGTGCGTCGCTACCAGCCGCCGGAGCCGAGTCTCCCAGGTCTGCCGTGATCGACACGTCCTGGAAGGCGGTCCCGCCGGCAAGCTGCACCGCGATCTCCGCGGCCGCAGTCCCCAGGTCGAACGCGTTCTTCCAGACGTCGACCGCCTGGGTTCCGAGCGCCACCCGGTTGAGAGCCGGAGCGTCGCCGTCCTGGCCCGACACCGGAACCTGGCCAGCGAGTCCCTGCGCCTCGAGCGCCGCCACCACGCCGCCGGCCATGCCGTCGTTCGAGGCGACAACCGCGTCGACCTTGTTGTTGTTCTGAGTCAGGAACTGCTCCATGTTCGTCTGCGCAGTCGCCGGGTCCCAGTTGTCGGTGTACGACTCGCCGACGTTCTTGATGGCACAGCCACTGTCAGGGTTCTTCGGCGTCAGGGGACCTGTACAGCCCGAGGCGGCGAGAAGTGCCTCCTCCTGGCCTCCGCGCAGGAAGTCGGCGTTGGCGTCGGCCTGGTTGCCCTTGATGAACACGTAGTTGCCCTCGGGGACCAGCTCGTAGATGGCCTGGGCCTGGAGCCGACCGACCTCAACGTTGTCGAACGTGAGGTAGAAGGCGGCCGGGTCCTCAATGAGTCGGTCGTAGGCAACGACCGGGATCCCCTGGTCGGTCGCGCTCTGGACCGCAGGCTTGATGGCCGTGCCGTCCTGGGCGAGGATGATCAGAGCGTCGGCCCCCTGCGTGATGAGGTTCTCGACGTCAGTCAGCTGCTGGTCGGCGGAGGACCCGGCGTCGGTCGAGATGTACTTGGCACCCAGGGCTTCGAGCTCGGCCTTGATCGCAGGCTCGTCCGCTTTGGCCCAGCGCGGCTCGTTGAAGTTGTTCCACGACACACCGATCGTGTAGTCCCCGCCCGCAGCGGGCGAGGCACTGCCCGTATCGCTGCCACCGCACGCGGAAAGCGCTAGCGCCGCAACGGGCAGCAGCACCAAGAGTCGACTCTTGAACAAGGCGGCTCAACTCCCTTACTCCCTGTGACCCCAGTTGATCAACGGCCACAGCCTAGCCACGTGAGGACACCGACCTGGCAGGTCCAAAGTCCCAGTCTGGTAACGACCGGCGGCCGCCTCACAGGACGGCGAAGAGTCCTCGGAGCAGCGGGCGGGAGGCGGGCCCACGGTTGCTGGGCGGTCGGTAGAATCAACGCACGCTCGGGCCACCCAGGAGCACCGTTCGAATCCTCGGGGCGAGCCGCCGAGGCAGAGTCGGAAGGCGACCGTGGCGACCAGCCGATCGAGATGGGGTGCGGCGCTGCTCGGCGCCGCACTCGGCTTCGTCTCGGTCCTCGGCGGACTGTCCTGGGGTCGCGCCGTCACTGCGAGCCCGGAGTGCGCGGGGATCCCTCCGGAGTGGTCGGTGGCGCGCAGCTGGAACGAGGCACTCCTGGACGCGATCCGACGTGACCTGCCGGCTCCAACAGTCCATTCCCGCAACCTGTTCCATGTGTCGGCTGCGATGTGGGACGCCTGGACTGCCTATGACGCCCAGTCAGGCGGTGTCTTCGTCGACGAATACCACCAGCCGAACGATGTCGCGGCAGCTCGCCGCGAGTCCATCAGCTACGCCGCGTACCGGGTGCTCGAGTGGCGCTACCTGGGCTCGGTGGGCGCCTCGGACTCCATTCCGGAGTTCGACCGCCTCATGGAGTCGCTCTGCTACCCGATCGACGTCACGACAACCGAGGGGGACAGCCCAGCCGCAGTGGGCAACCGGATCGCGGCCGCAGTCATCGAGGCTGGCAGGTCCGACGGGGCGAACGAGGCCAACGGCTACGCCGATCCGAGCTATCGGCCGGTCAACGCGCCCCTGGTGGTCGCCGACTCGGGGGCGACGATGGTCGACCCCAACCGGTGGCAACCGCTGCAGATCGAGCAGATGGTCTCCCAGAACGGAATCCCGATCCAGAACGGGGTGCAGCAGTTCGTCGGGTCGCAGTGGGGTCATGTGTCCGGCTTCGCCCTTCCGCCCGGAGGCAAGACCGGCATGCCCATCGACCCAGGCCCCCCGCCACGTCTGGGGGACCCGGCAACCGACCAGGAGTTCAAGGACGCAGCGGTCGAGGTGATCAGGTACAGCAGCCTCCTCGACCCCACGAGCGGGGTGGTCACCGACGCCTCCCCAGGCTCGCTCGGGGCTAATCCGTTGGGGACCTACGACGGTGTCGGTCACCCACTCAACCCCGTGACGGGTGAGCCCTATGCGGTCGAGTCCGTCCCGCAGGGGGACCTTGGCCGTGTCCTTGCCGAGTTCTGGGCGGACGGCCCGCACTCCGAGACACCCCCCGGGCACTGGAACACACTGGCCAACGCCGTGTCGGACGAGCTCGACCCCGACCTGGTGATCGCCGGAGCCGGGCCCGCGGTCGACCGGCTGGAGTGGGACGTGAAGCTGTACCTGGCGTTGAACGGCGCCACTCACGACGCAGCGATCGCCGCCTGGGGGCTCAAGGGCTACTACGACTCGTCACGACCGATCTCGGCAATCAGGTACATGGGGTCGCTCGGCCAGTCCAGCGAGCCGGACCGCGCGTCCTACGACCCTGAGGGGCTGCCTCTCGCCCCCGGCCTGGTCGAGCTGGTCACCCAGGCCTCGACCCAGCCCGGGAGGCGCCACGCCGACTTGGCGGGCCACGAGGGCGAGATCGCGGTGCACTCCTGGGTCGGGCGCCCGGACGACCCCGCCACGGGCGTGGGGGGTGTCGGCTGGATCCTTGCTGTCGACTGGCTCCCCTACCAGATGCCGACATTCGTCACCCCGTCGTTCGCCGGCTACGTGTCGGGCCACAGCGCATTCAGTCGGGCGGGCGCCGAGGTGCTCGCCGCCTTCACCGGAAGCGAGTACTTCCCCGGCGGGCTCTTCGAGTGGACCGTCCCCGCCGGTTCACTGAAGTTCGAGGCCGGCCCGGACGAGGACGTCGTCCTGGAGTGGGCGACCTATGCCGATGCCTCCGACCAGGCCGGTATCTCACGTCTCTACGGCGGGATCCACTTCCGGTTCGACGACCTGCGCGGACGGGTGATCGGCGCCGAGTGCGGGCGGGCGGCCTGGGACGCGGCGCAGGTCTACTACGGAGCGCCATCATGAGTGCGGATGTGACCTCCCTCGCGACGCCCGCCGCCCCCGTGGGGAGAACGCGATGGTTCGCCGGAGGTCTGGCCGCGGGCATCCTGGGCGGCGCCGCCGTCTTCCTTGCCTCGACCGGACTGGCCGCCCCCGCCAGCACCGCTCCGGTCCCACCCCGGTTCGTCGAGGAGACGGTCGCATCCGGCATCCGACAGGTCTACGACGGCGGTTTCCAGTTCTACGTCGGTGGTGGGGTCGCCGTGCTCGACTGCGACGACGACGGCTTGCCCGACCTCTACCTGGCCGGCGGCACGAATCCGGCCGCCCTCTACCGAAACCGCAGCACCATCGGTGGCGCGCTCGGCTTCGAGCAGGTCTCGGACCCGGCGACCGACCTCCGCAGGGTCACCGGCGCCTACCCGGTCGACATCGACGCGGACGGGGAGATCGACCTGGCGGTGCTGCGCGAGGGCGAGAACGTTCTGCTTCGTGGTCTCGGTGGGTGTCGGTTCGAGCGCGCCAACGAGCAGTGGGGCTTCGACGGCGGTCATGCGTGGACCGTGGGGTTCAGCGCCACCTGGGAGGACCCGACGAGCTTGCCCACCTTGGCCTTCGGGAACTACCTCGGTCCCGAGCGGGCGGACGGTTCCCGGCACTGCGCCGACAGCGCCCTGTACCGAGCTGAGCCGGGACAGCCGAGGTACGGACCACCGATCGCGCTGGCCCCCGGGCGGTGCACCCTGTCCGTGCTGTTCGCGGACTGGGACGGCACCGGTCGTCGGGACCTCCGGATGACCAACGACCGCCACTACTACCGCCAAGGCGAAGAGCAGCTCTGGCACGTCGACGCCGGCGAGCCACCGCGCCTGTACTCCCACGGCGAAGGCTGGCAGGAGCTGCGCATCTGGGGCATGGGCATCGCCAGCCAGGACGTCACCGGAGACGGGCTGCCGGAGGTGTACCTGACCAGCCAGGGCGACAACCGTCTCCAGACCCTCGACGGTGCAGCGGGGCAGCCGTCGTACACCGACATCGCCATCCGACGCGGAGTGACCGCTCACCGTCCGTTCATGGGGGACAACGTCCTGCCATCAACGGCGTGGCACCCGGAGTTCGAGGACGTCAACAACGACGGCCTCGTCGACCTGTACGTCTCGAAGGGCAACGTCGACGCGCAGCCCGACCACGCGGCCGCAGACCCCAGTAACCTGCTGCTGGGCAGCCCCGACGGGACGTTCGTCGAGAGCGCTCGGGAGTCCGGGATCGTCAGCCTCGGCCGTAGCCGGGGCGCCGCACTCGCGGACTTCAACCTCGACGGGCTGCTCGACCTGGTGGAGGTCAACCGCAGCGAGAACGTCCGGGTGTGGCGCAACTCCGGCAGCGGGGACGCCACCGCCCCGACCCCGATCGGGAACTGGCTCGCGGTCCGGCTGGAACAGCCGGGAGCCAACCGCGACGCCATCGGATCGTGGATCGAGCTGCGCACCCCAGCCGGCACCAGCCGGCGCCAGCTGACGATCGGCGGCGGCCACGCAAGTGGGCAGCTCGGCTGGGTTCACCTCGGGCTGGGCCAGTCGGACGCCGCCGACGTCCGCGTCCGTTGGCCGGACGGCGAGACCGGCCCCTGGGTCCCGGTCGATGCCAACCACTTCGTGGTGGTCGAGCGAGGGTCAGCTGAGGCCGTCACCTGGACTCCCCCAGGCGGTTGAGCCCCGTAGGTGCTCAGGAGTCGAGCGTCGCGAAGCCCGGCGCCAGCGCGGGGTACAGCTGCCGGAACGAGTCGTACGCTGCGTCGTACTCACCGGCCGCGCCGGGCTCGGTCGCGGCGCCGGCCAACTGCACGAAGGCGTCGGCCAGCTCCGAGACGTCGCCACCCCACCCCGCAGCGACGCCCGCCAGGATGGCGGCGCCGTACGCCGCCCCCTCCACGGTCTGGGTCGTGCGCAGCTGGACCCCGAGCACGTCGGCGACGATCTGGCGCCACAAGGGGCTCCGCGTCCCACCGCCGGACGCGCGAAACTCCTCCGGCAGCACCACACCAGCGGAGCGCATGAGCTCCAGCCCGTCCCGCAGCCCGAAGGCGACACCCTCCAGAACGGCCCGGGTGAGGTGAGCCCGGCCGTGCCGGACGGTGAGCCCGACGAACGCGCCGCGCGCGTTGGGGTCAGCATGCGGTGTCCGCTCACCGGTTAGGTAGGGCAGGAACCGCAGACCCTCGGCACCGGCCGGAACCTCACGCGCCTCTTCGACCAGCACGCCGAAGTCGACTCCCGGCGCCACCGTGTCGCGGTACCAGCGCAACGACCCCGCGGCCGACAGCATCACGCCCATCACGTGCCAGGTGCCCGGCACCGCGTGGCAGAAGGCATGCACCCGACCGAGGGTCTCGACCACCGGGCGGTCGGTGGGGACGAACACCACGCCGGATGTGCCGAGGGACAATGCACCCACGGTGCCGCGCACCGCCCCGACCCCGACCGCATTCGCCGCCTGGTCCCCGCCTCCGGCCACCACGGGCGTACCCGCCGCCAGCCCGGTGAGGTCCGCTGCCGACCTCGACACAGTCCCGGTCACCTCCGGACCCTCGTGCAGCGTCGGCAGCATGGCGGGGTCCAGCGACAGCGCCGACATCACCTCCGGCGACCAAGTCCTCTCGGAGACGTCCATGAGAAGCGTCCCCGACCCGTCGGCCACATCCGTCGCGTACTCGCCGGTGAGGCGCAGGCGAACGTAATCCTTGGGGAGCACGAGATGTGCCACCCGGGCCCAGTTCCGCGGCTCGTACCTGCGAACCCAGAGCAGCTTGGGTGCGGTGTACCCAGTGAGTGCATCGTTTCCGGTGAGTTGCACCAGTCGTCGAGCGCCCACCAGCGACCGGATTTCGTCGCACTCCGCCGACGTACGCTGGTCGTTCCACAACAGTGCTGGTCGGACGACCTCGCCAGCCGCGTCCAGCAGGACCGAGCCGTGCATCTGCCCGGTCAGCCCGACCGCCCTGACCGCTTCTCCGGAGGTCCCTGCGTCAGCGAGTACCGACCGGATGGCCCCCTGGGCTGCTTCCCACCACGACGAGGGGTCCTGCTCGGACCATCCCGGCTGCGGGGTCTCGAAGCCGTACTCGCCGACCCCGACCGCCGCGACGCGTCCGGCCTCATCGACGAGCACGGCCTTGGTCGCGGTGGTGGAGACGTCCAAGCCCAACAGGAACTCATGGCGCCCCGTCGGGCCGGTACTCATCGCTTCGCCCCTCCCCATGTCACTGCGGCCGCTCCGACACCGACGGCGTCGTCCCGACCGACGTCAGGACTGTTGGCCCATGGACCACAAGGCCCACAGCGTCGTCCGCACCCTTCGGGGCTGCTGGAGCACTGTGACGACGGCGTGAGCTACGTCCTCCGGCCGCAGGTAGTCCTGGAGTGACGGGTCGCCGGCGGTGCGTCCGACTCCGAGGGCGAACTCGGTCTCGACCCCAGCTGGACAGACGGCGGTGACCCTGACACCGAGCTCGCGCAGCTCGCGGTCGAGCGCTCCGGCCAGGCCGACCTGTGCGAACTTCGTTCCGGCGTACACCGCCTCGTCGCCGCCGCCGCGGAGGCCGGCCACTGACGCCACAATCACGACGTCACCGCCTCCGGTGGTCTCCAGCATCGCCGGAACCGCTGCCCGAACCAGCCACACCGTGCCAGTGAAGTTGGTGTCGATCATCCGGGCGATCTCGTCGTCGGCGTAGTCGAGGATGCCCCCGTACATACCGATTCCGGCGTTGGGCACGACGGAGTCGAGTCGACCCCATCGCTCCAGAGCGGCGTTCACCAGGGCAACGTTGTCCTCCGGGCGCCGCACGTCCCCGGCGACCGCAACCGCACGGTCAGCCCCAAGCTCGGTCACCAGCTCGTCCAGCCGGTCCTGGCGGCGGCCGTTCAGCGCGACGTTCGCACCGGCTTCCACCAACAGTCGGGCGGCGGCTGCGCCGATCCCGGCGGTAGCCCCCGTGATTGCCACCACGGTCCCGGATAGGTCCTGCGTCTCCACCGGCATTGGTGCTCCCCTCATTGACGACACCTGCTCAACCAGCAGCATGCCCCATCGTGGTGACGCCTCATCGGCGCGGTGGGGCTACTGCGCGCGTGAGGCGTCGAGCCCATCCTCCCCCTGGGGTGGCAGGCCACTCTGCCCATGCGGGAGACTGCTTGCGAGGGCCGTTGTGACGCTGCCCGGCGCAGCCGACCCGGCGACCTCCTGGACATGGACTCGATGCGACGGGAGCACTGGTGAACCAGCAGCAGCTCGACAAGGTCAGGAGCGGGAACGGCTTCATCGCGGCCCTGGACCAGAGCGGTGGTAGCAGCCCCAAGGCCTTACGGCTCTACGGGCTCGACGAGACCGCATACTCCAACGACGACGAGATGTTCGACCGCATCCACGAGATGCGGACGCGGATCATCACCAGTTCGGCGTTCACCGGCGACCGCATTCTCGGCGCCATCTTGTTCGAGATGACGATGGACCGCCAGGTCGAGGGAAAGGGCTCCGCGGAGTTCCTCTGGGAGGAGAAGAACGTCGTCCCGTTCCTGAAGGTCGACAAGGGGCTGGCTGCGGAAGCCGACGGCGTCCAGGTCATGAAGCCCATTCCTGACCTGGACGCGCTGTTGGCCCGCGCGGTGTCGCACGGCGTGTTCGGCACGAAGATGCGCTCGGTCATCAAGCTCGCCGATCCGGCAGGAGTCGATTCCGTCGTCAGCCAGCAGTTCCAGCTTGGGCGTCAGATCCTGGCCTCCGGCCTGGTTCCGATCATCGAGCCGGAGATCGATATTCACAGCCCACAGAAGGCCGCCGCCGAGGACTTGCTCAAAGCCGGGATCGTGGCCGAGCTCTCCCGACTGGGGGACGACCAGCAGGTGATGCTGAAGCTCACCCTCCCCGACCAGGACGACTTCTACTCCGACCTCGTGGCCCATCCACGGATCCTTCGCGTCGTCGCCCTGTCCGGCGGCTACTCGCGCGACGAGGCGAACGCCCGCCTGGCCCGCAACCATGGCGTGGTGGCGAGCTTCTCCCGAGCGCTCACCGAGGGGCTGACCGCGCAGCAGAGCGCCGACGAGTTTGATGCCGCGCTCGACGCGTCGATCGCCAGCATCTACGCAGCCTCGGTGACCTGACGCCGGCGCCGCTCCCCTATCTGCTGAAGCCGGCCACGGGAGCCACGTCAACCACAGCCAGCCCAGCAAGGGCCACGCCGGGGCGTCTCGGTGTCGTGAGCCCCCGCCTGGTTGACTCGCTTCCATGCCTCTTACCGGTGAGTACGAACCCAGCCCGGAGACCTGGGTGCGAGACCAAGTCGAGACGTACGAGCACTCCGGCGGCACCAAGGGCACCACGATGCGTGGGATGCCCGTGGTCCTGCTCACGTCACGGGGCACGAGGACGGGCAAGATCCGCAAGACGCCCCTGATGCGTGTGGAGCACGACGGGTGGTACGCCGTGGTTGCCTCCAACGGCGGGGCGCCGACCCACCCGTTCTGGTACTACAACCTTGACGCCGACCCTCACGTCGAGCTGCAGGACGGTCCGGTCCGGCAGGACATGCTCGCCGACGAAGTCACCGGGGACGAGAAGACCGCCTGGTGGGCACGCGCCGTCGCGGCCTTCCCGGACTACGCCGCCTACCAGCGCAGGACTGACCGCGAGATCCCGGTCTTCGTGCTCCGGCCGATGACCGAGTAGCCAAGACTGGGTGGCTGTCGGGCAACAGTTACGCGGGCCCTACAACTGACGTAGCGTGCCCCGAGGGCGAGTTGGTCGCCCCCTGACGAGAGCGTAGGAGCCCACCGTGCAGATGCTGCAGGCCAGCTGGCAGCTCAGCGCATGGATCGCGGCAGGCTTGTTCGTCGGCTACGTGCTGTGCGCTCTCTCCGGCAGGCCAGGGCTTGCGAAGCTGCGGGCGTTCTGCCTGCAGTTCGGTGTGGTCGTCGGCGTGTTCGCCGTCTACCAGCACACCGCGCACCACGCGCACACCCTCACCGACGGAGCAGAGGAGCGTGCGGCATGGCTGTGGGAGGTGGAGCAGCGCCTCCGCCTGCCGAGCGAGCTGATGATCCAACAGTGGGTGCTCCCCTACCCGGCCGTCGTGAAGGTGATGAACGCCTACTACTCCGGACTGCACCTGACGTCGATGACGGCTTTCATCATCTGGATGTGGTGGCGCCACAAGGCGTACTACGTGTTGGCCTGCGTCACCGTGGCTGGGACGACCTTGGCCTGCGTCGCGATCCAGCACGTCCCGGTCGCACCACCGAGACTGATGCCCAACCTCGGGTTCGTCGACACCGGCTTGACCTACGGCCAGTCCGTGTACGGACCGAATGGCACCGGCATCGCGGCCCAGCTCGCGGCAATGCCGTCGATCCACGTCGCGTGGGCGGCGATCATCGCCGGCTTTGGAGTCGCGGTGAGCACCAGCCGGTGGCGCTGGCTGCTCGTCGTGCACTTCGTCGTGACGTCCGTGGTCGTGGTAGCAACGGCCAACCACTGGTGGCTCGACGGCGTCGCGGGGATGGCGATCGCCGCGGTCGTGTTCGCTGTCGCCCGGCTGGTCTTCCCACCGCGGCGACGGGAAACAGTTGCAGCAGCAGCAGCGCGGGTCGAGGTACCCGAGCCAGTCACGTAGTCGCGCGGGTGCTGCCTTAGCGCGCGCCGATCGCGATCAGGCCGAGCGCCGCCTCCTCTCGCCCATCCACTCGCAGCAGCTCGTTCACACTGCCGTCGAGGAACGACCCAACCATGCAGGCGCCGAGCCCGGCGGCCTCCGCGGCGAGGTAGACGTTCTGCGCCACGTGACCGCCCTCCCAGCAGAGGTAGCGGTAGTGGCGCTGGCGGTACTTCCAGCGGGTTCGCTGGAAGATGCCGCTCACGATGATGACCAGTGGCGCCTCACGAAGAAAGCTCTGCCCGAGTCCTGCGACGAGCAGGTCTCCGGCAACCGAGCCGGCCCGCAGCGGTTCCAGCGCCTGTCCGCGCACGTCGACGTGGTAGAGCCCCGCGTCGACCCCGTCGACGCGGTGGACTGCCACGTAGGTCTCGAGCGGATACAACGCCCCGGCTGACGGCGCCACGCGACGGCCGTCTGCAGAGGTGATCGCGGTCGCCGACGACACGATCCAGGCCAGCTCCTCCGTGCTGAGGCCGCGGTCGGCGTATGAGCGAAGCGACCTCCGTTGCCGCAGCGCCGCGTCAAACGACATCACCGGAGCGTCCGTCACCGACGGCAGCGGGATCGGCGCCGTACCCACAACCTGCTTGTACTGCGAGGGGCGACGCCCCCAGTCCAGCAGGTCGCCGAGAAGGTTGCGGAGCCCGAGCGAGCTCTCGCGGTGGTAGAAGAGCCCGACGTCACCTCCGGGATAGGGCGTCGGGGACAGCGTGGTCTTGGCCCCCCAGCCCACAAGCGCGCCCGCCGCCCCCGCTCCAACGGCTACGAGCGCCGCTCGCCGGGTCGGACGCGCCACCGGCTCGGGTGCAGCAGGTTCCGGCACGGTGGGCTGGGCGTCGCTCAGCTCCCCCGTGGCGGTACGTGTCGCTGGCGCGCTGCGTCCCGGCAGGAACCAGCGCCAGTGGCGGGCGACGTGCACCGCGCCCAGCACAGCCAGGGCGTAGCCCGCCCACCGGTGGGGGCTGAAGCCGTGCAGGTCGAGCCGATCGACGACGAGCCCGCTCCCCAGCGCGACGACAAGTGCGACGAGCAGCAGGCTGTTGAGGACGTAGCGAACAGTTTTGGTGCTCATGGGCTGTCCCTCGTCTGGTTCCGGGCTCGCGACGAGGGCTTTTTCGTCACGCGGCCTCGTCACGCGGTTCGAGAACGACCACCGGCGCGTCGATCGACCGCCGGCTGGCAAACGCGTCGAGGTTCGGATCAACCGCCCGCCAGCTCTGCCACAACCGCTCACGCTCTCCTGCATGCGCCTCGCGCGCATGCACCGGGCGCGGGGGCAGGCCGGCAGTTCTGACCACGGCGTCCGGGTGCGCCTCCAGGTTCAGCCACCACGCGGGATGACCCTCGTCCCAGCCATTCATTGCGAGGGTGACCAGGTTAGGACCGTCCTCAAGGTAGCCGACGATCACACTGCGCGGTTGGCCGGACTTTCGGCCGACGGTCGTCAGTCGCAGCGCACCCCAGCCTCGTTTGCTCGACGTGGTCCACAAGAAGCGACCGCCGCTCAGTCGGTAGAGCGCTCGATGCACCCGCCACGCGGTGTGCACGAACCACGGCGGCGGCATCTTCGGTGGGCGGCTTGCGTCGGTTCCCATCGCCTCTCCTCCGAATACGAGTTACAGGACTGATGACCCACACCTCAGGATTCATCGTCAAGCAGGATCCTCAGTCCCGTCAGGGCCGAAGGACATCTGTCCTGATCACCGCACGCCCACCTGGGTCTTGACAGTGTTCGGTGGCTGCCGACGTGGTCGGTGCGCTGAAGTCGTAGCACCGAATCCCGGAGATCGCCCGGAGGACGGGCTACCCGTACGACCACGTCGGACTCCAGCTGCTCTCGAAGTACCCGATCCACGAACCGGCCGGCGCCGACGGTCTGGACGCCTTGGTTGAGGTGCGGCCGGGCTACGCGGGCGACCCAGCCATATGACCCGCTTGGCCGCCTCGTCACACCGGCCTGTCAGAGACGGAAAGAACTTGCCAGAACCCGCTGTCAGGAGGCATCGAACGGATCGTGCCATTCCCACCCTCACCAGGATCGACTCCAGCATAGAAGCTCACCCTCGGGCGGTGATCGCTGCCAACACCCGCATTCCCTGCGAGTACACAGAGACTGAGGGTCAGACAGAAAAGCCCGTCCACTACTTCATTGTCGGGCTGGGCGAGGACGGCGCAGCGCCTGTTGACTTCACGCGGGCATTGCCACGTCCTTCCAGGTTGACCCGCCCCACGTACCCCGACTGAGATTGGCGTGACGAAACCCATCCGTCGGCAGCGCCTTCCTAGCCGGTCCGCCATGACACGATGAGCCCATGATTGACCACGTATCTATCCAGTGTGCGGATATCGAAGCCAGCGCCAGGTTCTACGACACGGTCCTAGCAACAGTCGGTGGTGAGCGGCTGATGGACTTCGGGCAGGTAGTGGGTTTCGGTGTCCGGCCGCATCCGTCGTTCTGGATTGGTCCACAGAACAGCGGGACAGGGTTCCGCGAGTCTCACCTGGCGTTCTCTGCGGAGACCCGAGCAGCCGTCGACGCGTTCTTCGCAGCCGCGGTCGGGCTTGGCGCCGAGGTGCTCCACCAGCCTCGAGTGTGGCCGGAGTACCACCCGACCTACTACGGAGCCTTCGTGCGAGACCCCGACGGCAACAACGTCGAGGCTGTGTGCCACGCGCCCGAGTAACGTCGTCGCCTTCGAGCTGCGTTCCGGCTGACTCAAAGACCGCACAACTGGTCGGCGAGCACCGGATGTCCTGGCTTCCACCTGTGGAAGCGCCCACGGGATCTGGCTGGGACCCCGGATCTCCTGCCGACCGCTACATGACGGGCGATCAGGGGTCACGCCTCCCGGCTGACACCGCGACGACGCCGTTCGCGTGGAATCGGGAGTCCGCGGCTCAGTCGACGCGGACGATGGGTGGCGCAACCCAGGTGCCGTCGAGTGCTCGCGGTTCGGGCCAGTACATGCGCAACGCCACGTAGAACGGTCCGTCCGGGGTAGGGAGCCAGTTCGCCTGCTCGACGGCGTCGTCCGGTTCGCTCTGCTGCATGGTGATCGTGAGCGCGCCATCAGGGTCAGTGACCAAGCCTTCGGTGTGCGCATTGACCAGGTACCGGTCGATTGGGTTCTCGACCAGGTAGCCGGCGGTACCGTCGTAGCTCGTGTCGTACATCGTGACCGACCAGAACGCCTTGACCGGTGGCGTCGTCTCGAGTCGAAACCGGTAGTTGGCGCTACCGTCGAGGGGACTACCGTCCCCGTCTACTCGGGCGATGGGGTAGGACGCCTCGATGGAGTCGTTGCCCCCCCACCCCACCATCGACTCGGCTGCCCGCCTGAGGTAGTCGCCGCCATACGCTCGTCGGTTGCCGAAAGCGTCCATTGACCGCCACCCGTTGACCTCCTGCCCAAGTCCTTCCGCTGCTGCGGCGATCTCCACACGGGCCGTCGTCGCTCCATCAGCAATCGCGCCGCGGACCTCCGGGGTGAGCGTGTCGAAGTCGGCCGGCATGCCCGGACCGATCCCGACTCGGGCGAATCGACCGTGCAGCTCCAACTCATCCGGGTGGACAGGCTGACACAGCGGAAGCAGGGCGTTCAGGTAGCCGATGAACCGTTCGTCACGAGAGGCGTCATCGTCCCAGTGCGGCCACTCAAAGGGCGTCAGCTCGGGTGCGGCGTCGCCAACGAATGTGGCGTATGGCTCGAGGCGATACTGCGCCATGACCTGAGCGAGAGTGGCGGCATCATCGGGGCCGAGCAGCTGACTACGCCCGATGAGGAACACCAGGTCGGTCTCGAACTGGTGGGATCCCGTGAAGCCGCCAGGGATCTTGCCGTCCCAGGTCGGGCCGGCGAGGAAGAAGGTTCCTGCCTCGGATCCAGTAGACCGACTGCCCACATAGAAGTCGTTCTGGCCGAAGAGGTCCTCGAACTGCATCACGTAGTAGCGGTCCTTGACGGCAGGTACCGACAGCACGACCGGTCCCGCGCGGAAGTCAAGGAGGGAAAAGGAGTACGGCGTATCTGCGTTCGGACTGATCACGTCGCGGAAGGTGTGGTCGAGAGTTACCGCCTCCCCGAAAGGCCCCGCATTGGCCGGTCCGCGATACGCCGGTGACGTCGGCTGCAGGTACGTGGCGTAGGCGTACCGGTATCCCATCATCATGGGGAATGCGTAGATGTACGCGTCCTTAGCGATCTCTGAGACCTGCGCTGGACTGAGTGACTCGTCAACCTGCATGAGAAGCCCCTCACTGTCGTCGCCAGTAGAAGGCAATCTACCGACCGACTCGGGAATCGATCTCGGCTGGTAGTTTCCCAGCACGGAGGCACTTCCCGGCGTCGGACCGGGCGAGTCCGGCACCGCATCCAGGGGGCACCCGGTGGACCCGACTCTGAGCCTGGGCGACCTCTTGCCCGCAGCAGTCGGAATCGCGATGAGCCCTGTTCCCGTAGCAGCGGTGATCCTGATGCTGTTCTCCGCGCGGGCTCGGTCGAACGGGGTCGCCTTCGTTGCCGGCTGGATGACCGGCCTGGTCGTTGTCGGTGGCGTGCTGCTGTTGCTCGGCAGTGACCGGGCAGGCTCGTCCGGCGAACCGTCCACGACGTCGCTCTGGGTCAAGTTTGTCCTGGGTGCCCTCCTGCTCGGGGTAGCAGTCTGGCAGTGGCTCAGCCGCCCCGATGCCGGAGCGGAGCCAGCGACGCCACGCTGGATGGCGGCTGTCGACGGTTTCTCAGCGGTCAAGTCGTTCGGGCTGGCCGCGCTTCTGTCGGGCCTTAACCCCAAGAACCTCGCTCTCAACGCCGCGGGCGTCGTGATAATCCTGCAAGGCGGGCTCGAGCCAGCCGGCGAGTGGATCGCCTTCACCGTCTTCGTACTGCTCGCCAGCCTGACAGTGATCGCTCCGGTGGGCTACTACTTCATCGCCGGCGACCGAGCGGACGCGCTCCTCACGTCGCTGAAGAGCTGGCTGCTCCGCAGCAATGCCGCGGTGATGGCGGTGCTCCTGGTCATCTTCGGAGTGAAGCTGCTCGCGGACGGTATCCAGGGCCTCGTCGGCTAGCGCACCCCGCCGTCTCCGCGGCGGAGCGACCGAGAGCGGCGAGCGCTGGGGCTGGACCCACTACTCTTCCCGACATGGCGCAGGTCGAGCTGACCGCGGTGACTGCGGGCAACTGGCGTGAACTCGCGGAGCTCGACGTGCGCGCCGAGCAACGCGCATTCGTCGCTCCTGTCACCCGCTACCTCACGATGTGCGCCTATGACGGTGGAACATGGAAACCTCTGGCGGTCGAGTCCGACGGGTCTGTGGTGGGGTTCGCCATGGAAGCAGTGGACCCGGCCGACGGGTCGTACTGGATCGGCGGTTTCCTCATCGACGCCGCCTGGCAAAGGCGCGGGTTCGGACGAGCCGCCGTGCACATGATGGTATCCCGCGCCCAGGAGGCTCTGCGGCCGTCCGTCGCGCTGAGCTACCAACCTGCCAACACCGTGGCTCAACGGCTGTATGCAAGTCTTGGCTTCGTCGAGACCGGCGAGATCGAAGACGACGAGATCGTTGCCCGCCTCGACATTCGCACGTCACAGCCTGCGGACTGAAGGAACTGCCGTACGCCGAAGACCTGCCCGAGTCCGGGACCGTGAATGCGCTCATCCTGCTTGGGGGGCCGGCAGGTGATTCCGAAGTTCACCCTCCTGACCAGCACGAGTTCGACTCCGACCTCGCTGCATGCTGGCACCCGGACCAGTGCACGCCAGCCGACGGTCAGGTGAAACAGGCCGAGCGGCGCTCAACACTGCGGACGGTGTCTCGCCGGTCCGCCCGGTAGCCGTCGCGGCCCACGCCACCATCGATGAGGTCATTCCCCTTCACGCCGTCCTCGCTGTTCAGGCACGGGTCCGGACCGTGTCCCCCGTAGATGCGGTCCGGCCCGCGGCCGCCGACGATCACGTCGGAGCCCGCTCTGCCCACCAGCCGGTCGCCTCCCGGGCCTCCCACGAGGACGTCAGCTCCATTCCCGCCGTCGACGAAATCGGGGCCTGAGAAGCCGGACAGGGAGTCATCGCCGCCCATTCCACACAGGATGTCTGCCCCGGAGCTGCCCTCGAGGTTGTCAGCCCCTCCGGTGCCAACAAGGGCCTTGCCATCGGCAGGCGCGGCCCCCCTTTCGATCGCACCCATGTCGACCCGGGCCCCGGCGAGCCTCGACCTCCCAGCCTGATCGGGTACAGCAACGCCGCCGGGTGAGCAGGTGAGCCCGGCGTCGATCAGCGGGGAACTCCGGCGCAGCCGGAACACGCCGTTTGCCGCGTCAACAAAACGCGGGTCCACGTTCCGGTTGCCGGTTCCCGGCGCAGCACCGTCCCAAATGGCGCGTCGGTCGTTCCCCCACAGGTCGTTGAAGCCAGCTCGCACCGTGCGGGTGCTCGCACCGGTGCTCTCCAGATAGAGACCGCGGTAGGCGGCCTTGGCGAAGATGTTGTTGAACACGTCGAGCGACAGGTGACCGCCCACCGCCGTGTCATAGACGTAGAACGCGTTCGCGTGAGAACGGACCACGGTGTTCCCGACGAGATCGACGTCTGTCGGTCCGTCGCCGGTCCGGTACACCCAAATCCCCGATGAGCCACCGCAGTTGCAGCTTGCCACGTCCCAGATGACGTTGTTCATCAACTGGACGTCGGTCGCGCCTGTCCCGGTCGAGCGGACGTCGATACCACTCCCACTCTGCTTCTTGCCGTGTGCGGCGACTCGGTTCGCCACGGCCTGCAACGACACAAGCCCGGCGTCGTGAGTGGCAAAGAGCTCGATTCCGGACCGCTGAGCGCTGAAGCCCTCGACAACACTGTGCTCCACGCGAAACGACGCAGGAACCGCTGCGTTGACCGTGATGCCCGCGTCGTTCCACGGATCAACGACGCGCAAGCCGTCGAAGGACACGCTGTGGTCAGCCCCGGAGGTGAGATTCACGCGCACCTGTCCCCCGAAGGTGAGCCCGTTCACCGAGACGTCAACCTGCGGCGTCGCGGGCGAGACGATCAGCCCATAGGAGACGACTGGGTGGTTGCCTGGTGCCGCCGACAGCTCCACGCTCTTGCTGATGACGGGCGCCTCGGCGATCGGGCTGTCGGTGTCGATCTGTATCTGGTCGCCTTCGCCCGCGCCGTCGATGCAGTCCTGGAGAGTGCTGGCCCCGCCGCACGCGGAGGGGTACGACCACAGAACCGGGACGGCCCCCGCCGATGCGGTCGGGATCACTATGGCGGCCGATGCAATGGCAAGCGCCCCAAGAAGGGCAACGGGTAGCAGCGGCTTGTTTCGAGGCACCATGTCCACTCCCACGTCGGTGGCTTGAAGATGGGCCACGGCCGATGTGGTGTCAAGGATTCGGCACCGGCCGAACCAACAAGACCGACGAGCTGGATGCTCCCGCGACTGGACTCGAACCAGTAACCTGCCGGTTAACAGCCGGCTGCTCTGCCAATTGAGCTACGCGGGAAAGGTGCGCGAACGCGCCGCTGAGGATATCAGCCGAGACGGGACCTCGATCAGCCGTACTCCGCCCGTAGCGCGGCCACCGCCTCCGCGGCTGAGGCCTCCTCGGCCGCGGTCAGCGACAGGCTGTCGTCGACCACGTAGCTCCACACCAACACGTCACCCTCCGGACGGCGCCGAGCGACTACTCGGACGCCCTCGCGACCTCGTATCCGAACGTGCTGGTCGAACACGACTGAGGCGGTGACCCGCTCCCGGACCACGCCGGGCAGCCGCCCGGCATCGGCCAGCGGGATGCGGAGCGTGCCCGCGCCGTCCGGAGACGCCGCCGAAAGCACGACAGCCAGCAGGTCGTCGGCGAACGACGCTCGTCCGATCTCATGCCACGGGAGCCGGGCATACGTAGGAGGCAGTCGCTGGAGCCACAAGGCCTGGTTCGTCGCGACGACGGCACGGCCGTCGGGGTCGTGCGCCACCGCCAGGATTCGCTCGCCCAACTCGAGCTCGAGGGCGCCACGAGTTGCCTCGTCGACCTGCTCTCGCCTCAGTCGGACCATAAGACCACGGTAGCCGTCCGACAGACCACTACGGCCGGGGGAACAGGGGGCTCTCCCATGCCGGCCGCTCCGGAGCCTCACCGCTGTCCAACATGGCGCGCCAGGTCTCGTCAGTCAGGAGTGGCCCGTCGTTGACGAACTCGTAGTAGGAGTAGACGCCGCCCGAGGCGACTTGGAACACGCCGTCGTCCCGAGGCACGAGGACGCAGATCCGGTTGAACCGCCCGGTGGCGACTACAAGGGCGGCACGAACCTCGCGAAACGCCCACGGGGCCCTTTCCGGGTGTCGTTGCGACAGGAGCGGCTCCGCGCTCGGCGGCGGGGCAATCACCCTTGTGTAGGTTGGAGAAGTGCTTGCGGCAGCGTCCCGATGTGGGGACATGCCCTGACTGGTGATGTGGGAGTTGCGACTTGATGAAGCGGGTACAGAACGCCAGCGTGTTGGCGGCCACTGCGCTGGGGATCGGCCTGCTTGTGCCGGTGCTGGCAGCCACCCCCGCGACGGCTGGCACCAACGGCTGCCCTCCCGATGGGCTGTTTTACGGCGTCACCCACCAGGGCGCCCACGACAAGGCCGGCGGCTACCGCACCTGGCGCAACACGGTGCCCGCCTTCAAGAAGGCGGACGACCGATGCCAGTGGGTGGAGTCGGACGTGCGTTTCACCAGCGACATGATTCCGGTGATGGTGCACGACAAGAGCACCGGGCCCATGTTCCGGAAGCGGTGCAACCTGATCGTGGCAGACCACACCCTGGCCGAGCTGCAAAGTGCATGTCGCAACCCCGATGGCTCCACCGTTGCGACATTCGATGAGTACCTCGACGCGGTCACCCTCCGGGGCACGGTGGAGATCAAGCCGAGATCAACCAGCAAACCGAAGCTGAAGATCCTGATCAGCAAGATCTACGCACACAATGATGCCGACGTGGTGTCACTGGAGTTCACCCGCGAGTGGCTGCTCGAGCGTATCGCCAAGCTGGATGATGACGCCCGCCCGATCAGCCGGGTCTGGAAGGGAGCCCTGGTCGCGTATCCCGACCGGGTCGCCGCCGCTTGCGACATCGCCTTGTTCAACTACAAGAAGTTCACCCCGCTGGTTGTCAGCCGCCTGAAGGCCGTTGGCGTGGTGTCAGTCGCCTCTGTTGGGAGCACCGACAGTCGCCCGAACCGGCCGGCCGCCTGGAGCGCTCTGGCGTCGATGGGAGCTGCCGGAGCGCAGACTGACTACTCCCAGCAGATGTTCGACTGGCAGAACAGTCGGTGACGGACACGCTGCGGCCGCCGCGCACATCGACACCGACATCTGGGCAGCCACTGCATGAGGCTCAGCCGAGGTAGTCGCGCAGCTGCTCGACGTTGCACGGCTGGCGCAGCTTGGCCAGGCACTTCGCCTCGATCTGCCGTGCCCGCTCACGTGTCACCCCGAACTCCCGGCCCACCTCCTCCAGCGTTCGTGGTTCGCCATCGGCCAGTCCGTAGCGGAGCTGGACGACCCGGACCTCACGCTCGCCGAGCGCTTCGCTGAGCAGGCGAGCGACGTGGTCCTGCAGCAGCCCTTGCGACACCTGCTCATCCGGGCCGGTCAGGTCGGTGTCCTGGACCAGGTCGCCCAGCGTCGCCGCGTCGCTGTCGCCCACTGACGCCTGCAGCGAAACAGGTTCCGGGAGAAGGTCGAGGAGCTCGCGGCAACGCTCGGGCGAGAGCCCGGTCGCGGCCGACAGCTCGTCCATGGTGGGTTCGCGGAGCAGCTGCTGGTGCAGCGTGCGCTGGGCGCGCTGTACTCGCGACATCGTCTCCACGACGTGCACCGGAATCCGCACCGTCCTTGCCTGGTCCGCCACCGCCCGGGACACTGCCTGGCGAATCCACCACGTCGCGTAGGTGGAGAACTTGTAGCCCTTGGTGTAGTCGAACTTCTCCACCGCGCGGATCAGGCCGAGGTTTCCTTCCTGGATGAGGTCCAGGAAGGGCACCCCTCGCCCGGTGTACCGCTTGGCGATGGACACGACCAGGCGCAGGTTGGCCTCGATCAGCTCGGCCTTCGCCTGCGCACCGTCCTCGATCAGCTGTGACAGCTCAACGTCGCCCCTCGCTGAGTCCGAACCGCGGTCGGCCAGTCGCTCCGCTGCGAACACCCCAGTCTCCACACGCGCCGCCAGCCGTACCTCGTCGTCGGCCGTCAACAGCGGACGCCGACCGATCTGCCGGAGGTACACCCGCACCGCATCTGCCGACACCGGCACCGCCGCGGAGGTACCACTGACCGCCGGCGCGTCGGCGGCGTCGTCCTCGTCGACGATCTCCACACCCTTCGCGAGGAGAACGTCGACCACGGACTCGGCTTCCGGTGGCGGGGACTGGCGTGACGCCTCCCGGTCGATGTCCGACAGCGTCACGAACCCGCGCCGGCGCGCCAGCAAGTACAGCGCCGAAGCCGCAACGTCGACGGAGTCCGGGATCCACGAGGCGTGGCTCACAACCGCCCCCTCCGAGGTACCCGTCCAGTGTGACCCCGGTCACACCCCGGTTGTCCAGCGGTTCGGCGCGGCAATTTCGGGGGCGGGGACGAACGGGCGTCTGCTGCCGCGTCAGCTTGCTCCGAAGGCTCGGTCGTGCAGCACCCGGCGTTGCTGCTCCAGCTCGACCAGCTCCGTCAGGACGCTGCTGGCCTCTTCCGGCTGGGACGGGTCGATGCGCTGGAGTCGCGACCGCAGGTCGGCGATCCGCGCCACCAGCACGCGCTCCTGCACCCGGGCCAGCTGCTCGCCGGCGTAGCGAGTGTCGGGCTCGCCCTGGCAGTGGGGCGGCTCGACGGAGAGCTCGGTCACCAGCTGGCGCACCCGATCGTCGGCAGCTGCGTCGAGGAGTCGCGTGGTCCAGGTGTCGCTCCCTCCCGCCTCCTCGACGCCGGAGACGCCGCCGACCGCAAGCACCGTCTGGGCGACGGCCACGTAGGCCGGGTGCCGCAGTGCCTGGGGGTCGACGGTGTCGAACCCCTCACCGACCAGCTGCGGCTGCTGAAGGACGAGCTTGAGCAGCTCTCTCTCGACCACCAGCCTTCGGTCAGCCGGGTCCGGCCGGCTGATCGAAGGCGTCGTGGCGGCGCCCCCAGGGCCCGGCTCGGCCTCGGTCTGCTGGCGCCGGGGCACCGGCGGGACCGCTCGCGACGCCTGCCGGACGGCGTCGACAACCGGAGGGACCTCCATGCCCAGCCATCCGGCCAGCTGACGCGCGTACTCGGGTCGCAGGGACTCGTCTCGGATGCGGGCCACGACCGGCGCTGCGGCCCGCAGCGCGGCGACCCTGCCCTCGGCGGCGTCCAGATTATGCTGCGCGACAACGCTGCGGATGGCGAACTCGAACAGAGGCACCCGCCCGGCAACGAGCGCCTGGATCGCCTCAGGCCCCTTCTCCTGCCTCAGCTCGCAGGGGTCGAGCCCGGCCGGTTCGACCGCCACGAAGGTCTGCGCGACGAACTTCTGGTCGTCACCGAACGCTCGCATCGCTGCCTTCTGGCCGGCAGCGTCACCGTCGAACGTGAACACGACCTCACCGTCGAAGGTGTTGGCATCCATCAACAACCGTCGCAGGACCCGGATGTGGTCCTCACCGAATGCCGTGCCGCACGTCGCGACCGCGGTCTCCACGCCCGACAGGTGGCACGCCATGACGTCGGTGTAACCCTCGACGATGACGGCCTGCCGTCGCTGCGCGATGCTGCGGCGGGCGAGGTCGATGCCGTAGAGCACCTGGCTCTTCCGGTACAGGGGCGTTTCTGGGGTGTTCAGGTACTTCGGGCCCGGGTCGTCGTCGAACAGCTTGCGGGCACCGAACCCAATGACCTCGCCGCCCAGGTCGCGGATGGGCCACAGGAGCCGCCCCCGGAACCGGTCGATCAGGCCACGCTGCCCCTCCTTCGCGAGCCCCGCGGTCACCGACTCCTTGTCGGTGAAACCCTCCGCGCGCAGGTGGCGCAGCAGCCCGTCCCACGACTGGGGGGCGAAGCCGACGCCGAAGTGTGCGGCCGCATCCTGGTCGAACCCCCGCTCGGTCAGGAAGCGCCGACCGGTCTCAGCGTCCGGGGCCGTGAGTCGTTCGACGTAGTAAGCGGCCGCGACCCGGTTCGCCTCCACCAGACGCGTCCGCTCCCCTTGCTGTCTGCGGGGCGCCGCACCGGCCTCCTCGTACCGCAGCGTCACGCCAGCCCGGGCAGCAAGCTTCTCGACCGCCTCGTTGAAGTCCAGGTGGTCGATCTTGCGGAGGAACGCGATGGCGTCTCCCCCCTCGCTGCAGCCGAAGCAGTACCAGAGGCCCTTCGCCGGGGTGACGTGGAAGCTGGGCGACTTCTCGTCGTGGAAGGGGCACAGCCCTTTCATGCTGCTGCCGGCGTTGCGGAGGGTGACGTACTCACCGATGACCTCGGCGATGGGGGCCTGCTCCCGCACCACGGCGATGTCCTCGTTGCGGATGCGGCCGGCCATCCCCGGAGTCTAAGTGCGGACGGCAACGACCCGTGGGGGCCATGATGGGCCGGTGGAGCCACTGGTGATCGAGGCGTCCGGAACGCCCCGTGAGATCGGTCGGGCGCACGGTGAGCACGCCCGTGAGCTCATCCGATCCGGGGTCGACCGTTGGCGCGAGGCCCTGTCCAGCGGGGGAAAGGACGCCGACCGCCTCTGGCACGACCTGTCCCGGACCGCGGGCTTCCGGGCGGCCGCCGCCCACTGGACCCCGGACCTCCTCGAGGAGGTGGAGGGGATTGCGGAGGGCGCGGCCGTCGACGCGGACGTGGTCTTCGCCACCAACTGCCTCGACGAGGCGTGGTGGTGGCAC
This sequence comes from uncultured Actinomycetota bacterium, assembly GCA_963848085.1. GTDB lineage: Bacteria > Actinomycetota > Actinomycetes > JAHEKZ01 > JAHEKZ01 > CAWKCE01. The sequence continues at coordinate 82,519 of CAWKCE010000004.1, read as the reverse complement.
GAGAAGGGGCCGGGCTGCAGCGTCGTTGCGGTCGCCGACCGCGGTCCAGTTCCCGTCATCGGCCAGACCATGGATCTCGACACCTGGATGGACACCACGCAGGTGGTCCTCCGCCTCCGCCACCCCGACGGACTGGAGCAGGTGCTGCTCAGCCGCGCCGGCGTCATCGGGCTGTGCGGCGCCAACTCGGCCGGCCTGGGCGTCGTGGTCAATGCGCTCGACCAGCTGGCCGTCGACCCGACCGGCGTCCCGGTGGCTTTCGTGCTCCGCTCGGTGCTCGCAGCGCGCAGGCTGGCGGACGTCCCCGCTCTGCTCCACCGGCTGCCCCACGCGTCTGGCCAGGCCTACACCGCGGCTTCGCCAGACGGGGTCGCGGGTTTCGAGTGCGGAGCCGACGTCGTGACCGAGTACCTGAACGACCCGGCCCGCCCGGGGGCCCGCTGGCACACGAACCACCCGCTGGCAGCGACCGCCGACGAGGCAGCTCGGCTGCGGGGCGCGGCCGAGGGCGAGGCGTCGTGGGACTGGGCGGCCGGGTCGAGCGTCCCCCGAATGTCGCACCTCGACACGGCCATGGCCACGGTGGCGACCGCGGACGACGTCGTCGCGGTGCTGTCCGACTCCGACGCTGGGATCTGCATGTACCCGGGGCGGTGGCGACCGGACGGCTTCACCTTCGGTTCCGTCGTCGTCGAGGCGACGGTGCCGCCGCGGATCCGGGTCGCCGTCGGCCCTCCGGACCGCGTGCGCTACGTGGACGTCCCGTTCGGACTACCGGTCAGCGACCGCACGGCAACGTAGTGGGGCACACCGGCGCTCTCGAACTCCTCGCCCACCGTGGTGAAGCCAAAGCCCTGGTAGAAGCGCAGCGCCTCGGTTCGCGCGTTGCACCAGATCGTCGTGACGCCACGCTCCGCGAGCAGGCGGAGCGCCTCGGTGAGCAGGGCCGCGGCATACCCCTGCCCGCGGAACTTCGGATCTGACGCCATACCGCGCAGCCGCCAGGCAGGCCGACCCTCGTAGGTCTGCGGGAAGAAGGTGCCGCACGCCGCCACCGATCCGTCGGAGGTGAGCGCGGCCAGGTGAAGCGTCTCGCCGAGCTCGTCCTGCGGGTAGACCGACTCAGCGGCGGGCCGCCCGGCACGGAGCACGGCGTGCCGTAGGGGGCGCACGACGGCTGCGTCCACCGTCACGATCCGCACAGTCAGGCCCCGACGAGACGAGCGTGCAGCGAGAGGGCCGCCGGGTCGGTGAGCGAGGCGACCTGGTCGAGGACCACCCGCAGCCGGGACGCATCGTCCGACGCCGCGTCGAACCAGTCGCGGTACACCGGCTCCAGCGACCCGGGCGCCCTACTCACCAGCGCATCCACCAGCTCGTGGACGACCTCGCGCTGCCGCTCGTAGTAGGCGGGCGCGCCCTCGCGCTGCATCACGTAGCGGGCGGTGATGCCCTTCAGCACCGCGCACTCGTGACGGACCTCGTCTGGCACGACAAGGTCGGCGTCATAGCGGGACAGGCTGCCGTCCCCGAACGCCTCCTTCGTCGCCAGCTCGGCAGCCCAGCAGAACCGGCCGATCAGCTCGCTGGTGGTCTCCTTCAGCCCGGCCAGAGCCCGGTGCGACTCGTCGAAGTCACTGGGCCAGTACGGCAGCGCAAGCAGCCGGTCCAGGGCTGCCTCCAGTGCGCCGGACGCCGCAACCGGCGCGTACTGGTCGGCGGTGAGCGCGAACAGGTCCGCCCGCTCATCGTCGTCCCGCAGAACGCCGAGCAGCAGGTGCCCGGCATGGACGGCATCCTCGAGGTCGTGCACCGAGTAGGCGACGTCGTCGGCCCAGTCCATGACCTGAGCCTCGATGCACCGGCGGTCGCCCGGTGCATCGACGCGGACCCAGTCGAACTTCTCCCGGTCGTCGGAGTAGACCCCGAACTTGGGGGTGCCCGCGCGGCGGGGCCACGGGTACTTCGTGGCCGCGTCGAGTGTGGCCCGGGTGAGGTTGAGTCCGGCGCTGACGTCGTCGGCGCCGAGCACTTTGGCCTCCAGCCGGACCAGGATCCGCAGGCTCTGCGCGTTCCCCTCGAATCCGCCGCACTTCCGTGCGACCTCGTCGAGCGCGGCCTCCCCGTTGTGACCGAAGGGCGGGTGCCCGAGGTCGTGGGCCAGGCACGCCGCCTCTACCAGGTCCGCGTCGCAGCCCAGCGCCTGTCCCAGCTCGCGGCCGATCTGGGCGCACTCCAGCGAGTGGGTGAGCCGGGTGCGCGGGAAGTCGCTCTCCCATGGCACGACCACCTGGGTCTTGGCGGCCAGCCGGCGCAGGGCCGCAGAGTGCAGGACGCGGGCGCGGTCGCGCTCGAACGGGTTGCGGCCACCGGGCTTGGGGGGCTCAGCCACCCAGCGCTCACGCGCGTGGTCGTCGTAGCCGGGGGTGAGGTCCACGGAGTCAGGCGATGTCCGGCCCGCGCCACGGCGCTCCGCGGCCGACCCGCCACCACACGTATGCCGCGGTCTCACGCGCGATCGAGCGCACCTCGGCGCCTCGGGTCAGGACGGCCGGACCGCTCCTGGTCGGAGACGTGGTGGCGGTCATCCCGAGCCGCTCGCTCATCTCGCGGGCCCGGAACTCGTGCCACGGGTCGGAGACCAGCACCACGGAGTCCCATCCGCGGCGGTCCATCAGCCGCTGGACCGCCTGCAGGCTGTTCCAGGTGTCGTGGCCCTGCGGCACCGCAACCACCTTTCGACCGGCGACGCCGTGGTCGATCAGGTACGTGCGACCAGCGCCCGCCTCGGTGAAGCGGTCACCGGGCAGCTTGCTGCCCACGGTGATGACCACCGGTGCGACGCCGTCCTTCCACAGACCAGCGGCGTGGTCCAGCCGGGCGGCGAAGACCGAGGTGGGGGTTCCGTCGTACTGGCTGGCGCCCAGGACGACGATCGCGTCGACCGGCTTCACGTCGTCCTGACGCGCGACGTACCAGACCCGCCCAGCCACGCTCGCGACCCACAGCCCGAGCACCAGCGCCACCACCAGGACCGTCGCCCCGACGAGCCGCAGCAGCCGACGGCCACGGGACCGCCGAGGGGCAGCCGCCGCGGTCGACGCCGGGGTGGTCACGGTCAACGGCTGTCGCTGCCTTCCACGGTGAGAGCGGCCCGGCCGGCCTCCAACCTGGCCACCGGGACGCGGAACGGTGAACAAGAAACGTAGTCGAGACCCACGTCATGGAAGAAATGGATCGACTCGGGGTCTCCCCCGTGCTCCCCGCACACCCCAAGGTGCAAGTCGGGGCGCGAGGCTCGTCCGGCCTCAACCGCAGCCCGGATCAGGGCCCCCACCCCGTCCACATCGACCGTCTCGAACGGTGAGACGGAGAAGATCCCGGCCTCGAGGTAGTCGGTGAAGAAAGCCCCCTCCACGTCGTCCCGGCTGAACCCCCACGTGGTCTGCGTGAGGTCATTCGTGCCGAAGGAGAAGAACTCGGCGGTCTCGGCGATGAGCCCGGCCGTCACCGCAGCCCGCGGCAGCTCGATCATGGTGCCGATCGGCAGCGCCGGCTGCGCCCCTCGTTGGCGAGCCACGTCGGCGATGACGCGCTGGGCCTCCGCCTTGACCGCTTCCAGCTCCTTGACCGTGGCGACCAGCGGGACCATGACCTCGGCGCGGGGATCGCCGCCGGCGTCGACGCGGTCGGCCACTGCCTCGGCGAGCGCGCGGACCTGCAGGGCGAACAGGCCGGGCAGGACCAGCCCGAGCCGTACGCCGCGCAGCCCCATCATCGGGTTCGCCTCGTGCATCCGCCGGACGGCGTCGAGCATGCGGTGGTGGTCGGTGTCGGCGGAGCCGCGGGCATCCTCAAGGGCGACCTGCACGGTCAGCTCGGTGAGGTCGGGCAGGAACTCGTGCAGGGGCGGGTCCAGGAGTCGGATGGTGACCGGCAGCCCGTCCATCGCCTCAAGCAGCCCGGTGAAGTCCTGGCGCTGGAGGGGCAGGAGCTCGTCGTAGACCTGCTGTCGTTCCGCCTCGTCGGAGGCCAGCACCAGCCGCACCACGTACTGCTTGCGGTCGCCGAGAAACATGTGCTCCGTCCGCGCCAGGCCGATGCCCTGGGCGCCGAACCGGCGGGCACGCGCGGCGTCCTCGGGGATGTCGGCATTGGCCCGAACGCCCAACCGGCGGGCCTCGTCGGCGTGGGTGAGGAAGCGCTGGACTGCGCGAACCAGCTCGTCGGCCTGCGGACCCGCCGGGTCGATCTCGCCCTCCAGCGCCCGAACCACCGGTGACGGGACCACCGGCACCTCGTCGAGGTACACCGCGCCTGTCGTCCCGTCGATGGAGACCACGTCGCCCTCGCTGACCACGACCCCCTGGGCCGTCGTGAAGCGGCGGGCGTCGGTGTCGACGGCGAGCTGCTCGGCGCCGACGACGCACGGCTTGCCCATTCCGCGCGCGACGACGGCAGCGTGCGACGTCTTGCCTCCGCGGCTGGTCAGGACCCCGCGTGCGGCGATCATGCCGCCGAGGTCGTCCGGGTTGGTCTCCCGGCGGACCAGGATGACCGGGTCGCCGCCTACGGCCCGTACTGCCGCGCGCTTGGAGTCGAAGACGACTCGGCCGACGGCCGCACCCGGAGACGCGGGCACACCGTTGCCCACCGGCACGGGATCGCCGGAAAGGTCGAAGTGCGGGAACATCAGCCGGGCGAGCTGAGCCCCGGTGACGCGCTGGAGCGCCTCGTCGGCGTTGATCAGACCCTCATCGAGCAGCTGCGCGGCGATGATGAAGGCGGCTTCGGCGGTGCGCTTGCCGATCCTTGTCTGCAGCATCCACAGCCGGCGGTTCTCGATGGTGAACTCGATGTCGCACAGGTCGCGGTAGTGATGCTCGAGGACGTCCATGATGCGGATCAGCTCGGCGTGCGATGTCGGGTCGATGGTCGCCAGGTCGTCCAAGGTCAAGGTGTTGCGGATGCCGGCGACGACGTCCTCGCCCTGCGCGTTGACGAGGTAGTCGCCGTAGACCCCGCGCCGACCGCTCGCCGGGTCACGCGTGAAGGCGACGCCGGTACCGCTGTCCTCCCCGAGGTTGCCGAAGACCATGGCCATGACGTTCACGGCCGTCCCCAGGTCGTCCGGGATGCGTTCCTGTCGCCGGTACAGGCGGGCGCGCTCGGCGTCCCACGAGTCGAACACCGAGCGGATCGCATGGTCGAGCTGCTCTCGGGGGTCCTGCGGGAAGGGCTGACCGGTCTCCAGCTGGACGATGTCCTGGAACGAGTCCACGAGGTGCTGCAGGTCGGAAACCGTGAGCTGGGTGTCCTCGTCGGTGCCGCGACGACGCTTGGTCGCCTCCAGCGCCTGCTCGAAGCGGTCACCGTCGATACCCAGAACGGTCCGGCCGAACATCTGGACCAACCGGCGGTACGAGTCCCAGGCAAAGCGCTCGTCACCTGCCAGCTCGGCCATTGCCTTGACCGTGGCGTCGTTGAGGCCGATGTTGAGGACGGTCTCCATCATCCCCGGCATCGAGAACTTGGCACCGGACCTCACCGACAGCAGCAGCGGCGCCGAGGAGTCACCCAGGCGCTTGCCCATCGCGGTCTCCAGCCGAAGCAGGTGGGAGTCGACCTCGGCCCGCAAGTCCTCCGGCTCCCGGCCGGCGGATCGGTAGGCGCGGCAGGCCTCGGTGGAGATGGTGAAACCCGGGGGAACCGGCAGGCCCAGCCGGGTCATCTCCGCCAGGTTGGCTCCCTTGCCGCCGAGCAGGTCCTTCATCTCCTTGCCGCCGTCGGCGAAGTCGTAGACGTAGGGCATGGTCGTCCCTTCTGCTGCGTTGGGTCGAGCCTAGGTCGCGGGAGCCGGCCCCGGGCAGGTCGAAGGGCCCGCCACCCCTGTGGCACCCATCACCCCGCCGAGTGCCCCCTCCGCTGGGCACTCGGCGGCAGAGACCCTCCTGGCAGTGTGCACTCGGCGGCTGAAAGTGTCCGCCGGGGGTGCACTCGGCGGGCTAGCCGCCACCGATGTCGGACTCGGCGTCGGCTCCAAGGGTGCAGGTGAGCTGGTCGTCCAGCCATCCGTCCGGCAGGGACACCCGCCGCGGGCTGCCCTGGCGACCGCGCGGCAGGCCGATCTCCGACTCCGGGAAGGGCTGCACCGCGTCGACCTGCGCCAGCAGCACGTCCAGCTCGGCCAACGACGACACCCGGCCCAGGGCCGAGCGGATGTCCGAGCCCACCACGAAGCCCTTGAGATACCACGCCATGTGCTTGCGCAGGTCGGTGAGTCCCCGCTCCTCCCCCATGAACTCCCCCAACAGCTCAGCATGCCGACGGATGGCGTGGGCGACATCGCCGAGCGTCGGCCGCGGAGGTGGCGGCTCGCCGGTGAAGGCAGCGGCGAGGTCGGCGAACAGCCAGGGTCGACCGAGGCACCCGCGCCCGATGACCACGCCGTCACATCCGGTCTCGGCCATCATCCGCACCGCGTCGTCGGCCTCCCAGATATCGCCGTTGCCGAGGACCGGGATCCCGACCTCCTGCTTCAGCCGGGCGACCGCAGCCCAGTCCGCCGTCCCCGAGTAGTGCTGGTCGGCGGTCCGCCCGTGCAGGGCGATCGCGGCACATCCGGTCTCTTCGGCGATCCGACCCGCGTCAAGGTAGGTGAGGTGGTCGGAGTCGATGCCCATCCGCGTCTTCATCGTCACCGGGACCCCGAAGGGCTCCGCGGCGCTCACCGCCGCCCGCAGGATCTCGCGCAGCAGGTCACGCTTCCACGGCAGCGCTGCCCCGCCTCCCTTGCGGGTGACCTTCGGGACCGGGCATCCGAAGTTGAGGTCCACGTGGGCGACGCCGTACTCGGCGCACAAGATGCTCACCGCCTGGCCCACGTAGGTCGGGTCGACGCCGTAGAGCTGGACAGACCGCACCTTCTCCACCGGGTCGAAGACCAGCATCGACAGCGTCTTGCGGTCACGCTCCACGACGCCGCGGCTGGTGATCATCTCGCACACGTACAGTCCGGCGCCCTGCTCGTGGCAGAGCCGACGGAAGGCGGCGTTGGTGATCCCGGCCATCGGGGCCAGCACCACCGGCAGATCCACGGTCAGCCGCCCGAGCCGGAGCCCCATCCCCTGTTCAACCCCGGCGGGATGAGCCTCCGGAGGAGTCCGAACCGTGACCCCGCCCATGGTCAACGCGCTAGGCGAGGGGAAGTCGGTCGGCGAGGTACCGCTCGACCGCGTCCAGGCCGACCCGCTCCTGCGCCATGGAGTCCCGTTCCCGCACGGTGACCGCATCGTCGTCCAGGGTGTCGAAGTCCACGGTCACGCAGAACGGCGTCCCGATCTCGTCGTGGCGGCGGTACCGCCGTCCGATGGCACCGGCGTCGTCGAAGTCGATGTTCCACCGTCGGCGGAGCGTGGCCGCGAGATCCCGGGCTTTCGGCGACAGGTCAGCATTCCGCGACAGCGGCAGAACCGCCACCTTCACCGGAGCCAGCCTGGGGTCCAGCCGCAGCACGGTTCGCTTGTCCACGCCACCCTTGGAGTTCGGGGCCTCGTCCTCGGCGTACGCATCGAGCAGGAACGCCAGCATCGCCCGGTTGACGCCCGCAGCCGGCTCGATGACGTACGGGATCCACCGCTCGCCGAGCTCCTGGTCGAAGTACGAGAGGTCCTGGCCGGACTTCTCGGCGTGGGTCGCGAGGTCGAAGTCGGTGCGGTTAGCGATCCCCTCGAGCTCGCTGAACTCCTCTCCCCCGAAGCGGAACCGGTACTCGATGTCGACGGTTCGCTTGGAGTAGTGCGACAGCTTCTCCTGCGGGTGCTCGAACAGCCGCAGGTTCTCGGCGGCGATGCCGAGGTCGGTGTACCAGTCGAACCGGGCATCGATCCACGTCTGGTGCCACTCCTCGTCCGTCCCGGGCTTGACGAAGAACTCCATCTCCATCTGCTCGAACTCGCGGGTCCGGAAGATGAAGTTGTGCGGCGTGATCTCGTTGCGGAAGGACTTGCCCATGTTCGCGATGCCGAACGGCGGCTTGCGACGCGACACCTGCATCACCTGGGCAAACGAGATGAACACACCCTGCGCCGTCTCCGGCCGCAGGTACGACAGCCCCGATCCATCCTCGACCGGGCCGAGGTGCGTCTTCAGCAGCCCGTTGAACATCCGCGGCTCGGTGAACTGACCCTTGTTTCCGCAGTTCGGGCAGTTGACCTCGGCCAGGGACTCCGGCGCCCGGCGGTGCTTGGCCTCGAAGGCCTCCTCCAGGTGGTCCGCGCGGAACCGGCGGTGGCACGAGGTGCACTCGGTCAGCGGGTCGACGAACGCGTCGACGTGACCGGACGAGACCCACACCTCCGGCGCCAGAATCACCGAGGTGTCGATCCCGACGACGTCGTCGCGCTCGCGCACAGTGGACTGCCACCATTGCCGCTTGACGTTCTCCTTCATCTCGACGCCGAGCGGTCCGTAGTCCCAGGCGGCCCGCTGGCCACCGTAGATCTCGCTGCTGGGGTAGACGAAGCCTCGGCGCTTGCACAAGGAGACGAGGGAGTCGATCAGGTCGGCGGCCACAGGGGCTCTCCGTTCCATCCGGCTGGCGGTCGGCGGTGAGCGCTCAGGCTATCCGCCTCGGCCGGCCAGCAAGGCGGCGACCTCCTCGTCGCTGGTCTGGCCAAAGTCCCGGTATGCCTGGCCGACGGCGTAGAAGTCGCGGGGCTCCTCGAGCACGACGACGTCGTCGGCTGCCGAACGCAGCCAGGACATCGCGTCCAGTGGGGCGACCGGGACCGCGACGACCAGACGCGCCGGACCCTCCGCCCGCAGGACATCCAAAGCTGCCCGCAGCGTGGCGCCGGTGGCGATGCCGTCGTCGACCACGACGACAGTCCTCCCCGCCAGCGACGGGTGCGTACCGTGCCCCCGGAGTCGCTGCTCTCGAGACTCGACGACCGCCAGCTCCCGGCCGGTGATCGCGTCGATCTCCACGTCGGTCAGCCGGGCACCCGCCACCACGGCTGCGTTCAGGACTCGATGCCCGCCGCGCGCAACGGCGCCGAAGGCGAGCTCCTCGTGGCCCGGCACACCCAGCTTGCGCACCACGAGAACGTCGAGGGGTGCACCCAGCCGTTCGGCAACCTCGGCCGCCACGACGACCCCTCCGCGCGGCAGGCCCAGCACGATGGGCTCGGCCCGGCGAAGCGACGTGTCAGCGGCGAGTGTGTCTCCCAGCCTCCTACCGGCATCGACGCGGTCCACGAACTCTCGGCTCATGGCGAGGCTTCCCCCAGTCGCACCGACCCGGCGTCCGGCGCCAGGGCGCTGTGCGCAGTCACCGTCTCCGCGCCGCGCCCGTCGAGCACCTCGTAGGCCGTCGGCTCATCGATCGCCTCCGAGAGCAACGGGACTGCGGCGACCTTCACGTCGAACGCCGACAGCGCGCGGCGGTAGTCGCCGACGGACTCCCACGTCAGGGTGAGCACCCACCGCGTCGGGTCGTCCGTCGCCCGCCCCACGGCGCCGGAGACGAACCCCCGTTGGGCCGCCAGGACCTCCACGGCCACGCGCGCCCGCTCCCGGAAGTCGGCACCGGCAGCGCCGGTCACCCCGAACCGCATCACGACGACCATCGGCACCGGCCGATCGCCCCAGTCCGGAGGTCCCTGTGTCACCGTCGTCCTCCATCCGTCACCATGGCCGTGTGAACCACGCTAGCGAGCCCTCGACGTTCGAGCGCCTGAGTGCCCCGGTGCTGTTGCGGCTGTCCGCCCTGCCCCGCTGGTCCCTGGTCGTCGGACTCACCGTGGTGCTCGTCGCCGGCCTGCTGCTGCCGGGCTGGGCCGGGGTCGCCGTTCTCGGGGTCCTGGCGCTGTTCCTCGCCTGGCTCGCCCTGCTCGGCGCCAGCCAGCTGACCCCCGGTGCGGCCCTGCTCCGCGCTGTCACCGTCCTGCTCGTCGTCGTGGCGGCCGCCCGCAAGGTCATCTGACCGCCGACACCTGGCGCAGTGAGGGTGGAGCCTCCCGCCAACCCCTCCTCGGGGCGGGACACAACGGGGTGGTTTTGACAATCATGTTCAACAAGCGGACGATCGGGCGGTGCCCACCCCGCGTCGGTCCCGCCGGCCGGCTCCTCAGTCCCGCCGGCTCACGGTGGCGCTCGCCGCCGCGCTGCTGCTGGGGGCGGGGACGCTCGCCGGCTGCTCAGGTGCGCCGTCGCCCGCGGACGACCGGCTCCACGTGCTCGCGTCGTTCTACCCGCTGGAGTTCGTGGCCGAGCGCGTCGGCGGCAGCCGGGTGACCGCCGCCAACCTGACCCCGCCCGGCGCCGAGCCACACGACCTGGAGCTCACCCCCCAAGACGTCGCCACGGTCTCCGACGCCGACCTGGTGCTGTCCCTGTCCGGCTTCCAGCCGGCGGTCGACGATGCCGTCGCCAACACCTCCGCGACGTCCCTGGACGCCGCTGACTTCGGACGCCTCGACCTCAGCTCGGCGGACGGCGGCGGCGTCGACCCCCACTTCTGGCTGGACCCGACGCGTCTGGCGGACGTCGCCGACGCAGTCGCCGGGCGCCTCAGCACCATGGACCCCGGCGGTGCGGCTACCTACACCGCCAACGCCGCGGGCCTCCGCTCGGACCTCACGTCGCTCGACCAGGACTTCTCAGCCGGGCTGGCCACGTGCAACAGCCGACAGCTGGTGACCTCACACGAGGCCTTCGGCTACCTCGCCGAGCGCTACGACCTCCGTCAGGTCGGCATCGTCGGCGTGGGACCGGAAGCCGAGCCGACCGCAGCCGATCTGGCCCGGATCTCCAGGTTCGTCGCCGACGAGGGAGTCACCACCGTGTTCTACGAGACGCTCGTCAGCCCCGACGTGGCGGAGACCGTCGCCCAGGAGTCCGGCGCCACGACCGCGGTGCTCGACCCCATCGAAGGCCTGGTGGCCGACAGCGGGGGCGACGACTATCTGACAGTGATGCGCGACAACCTGGCGAGCCTGCGCACCGGGCTGGGCTGCAAATGACCGCCCCCGTGCTCGACCTCAGCGGCGTCTCCGTCGGGTACCTGGACACGCCGGTGGTCCAGCAGGTGGACCTCCGCGTCGACCGGGGCGAGCTGGTGGTCCTGCTCGGCGAGAACGGCTCCGGCAAGTCCACCCTCGTCAAGGGGATCCTGGGCATCGCATCGACCATGTCCGGAGACGTTCGGCTGTTCGGCCGTCCGGCCTCCGCGGCCGAGCGGCACCGCATTGGCTACGTCCCTCAGCGCACGACGGTCGCCGGCGGCGTTCCGACGACCGTGCGGGAGGTCGTTGCCTCCGGTCGGGTCGCTGGGCGCCGATGGTTCACCCGTGCCGGAGCCACCGACCGTTCGGCGGTCGACGCTGCCCTGGACGCCGTCCGCCTCACCGACCGCGCCGCCGACCCTCTCGCGACACTGTCCGGCGGGCAGCAGCGGCGCGCTCTGATCGCCCGCGCCCTGGCTGCCGAGCCGGAGCTGCTGGTGATGGACGAGCCGATGGCCGGTGTCGACTCGGCCAACGTGGACCTGCTCGCCGAGGCGATCGGCGGCTGGAAGCGCCAGGGACTGACCCTCTTGATCGTCGCCCACGGCACCGGCCCGCTCCGCCCGCTCGTCGACCGCGCCGTGGTGATGCACCGAGGGCACGTCCAGTACGACGGCCCGCTGGCCGACCCGATCGCCGCCGAACACGACGAATACCCCCTCGACGACCACGCCGAGGCCGCTCGCCGCCGGCTGGCCGTCCCCGAGGAACCGCGGTGGGGCTGACATGGACCTGAGCATCCTCGACTACTCGTTCATGCAGCGCGCCCTGCTGGCCGCGTTGCTCGTCGGCATCGCGGCCCCGTCCGTGGGCGTCTACCTCGTGCAGCGCCGGCTCGCGCTGATCGGTGACGGCATGGGGCACATCGCCCTGACCGGCGTCGCTGTCGGGATCCTCACTGGCACCGCTCCCGTGTTCACCGCGCTCCTGGCCGCGGTCGCGGGCGCCGTCGTGATCGAGCTGGTGCGCCTGAGAGGCCGCACGAGCGGAGACATCGCGCTGGCGATCCTCTTCTACGGAGGGATCGCGGGCGGCGTCGTCCTCGTCGGGCTGTCGCCGGACGGCAGCGCGGCCAACCTGAACACCTTCCTGTTCGGCTCCATCACCACGACCACGAGCCAGGACGTCGTGGTGTTCGCGCTGCTGACCGTCGCCGTGCTTGCCGTCACGATCGGCTTGTCCCCGCAGCTGTTCACCGCGAGCAACGACGAGGACTTCGCGCTTGCGGCCGGACTACCGGTGGCCCGCCTCAACCTCCTGCTGGCCGTGGTCGTCGCCACGACGACGGTGCTGTCGATGCGGGTCGTCGGGCTGCTGCTGTTCAGCGCGCTGATGATCGTGCCGACTGCGACGGCGCAGCTCTTGGCGCGCAGCTTCCGGGGGACGCTGGCGGCGGCGATGGGCCTTGGGGTGGTGGTGGCGGTCGCCGGCGTGGTCGTCTCGTTCTACGCCAACACACCGTCCGGCGGCACGATCGTTCTGCTGGCGATCGCCATGTTTGCCGTTGCGGTCGCCGGGACATCCGCCAGGCGACGGTGGGCCCGCCGACGCGACCCCGAGGCCGAGGACCACCCCCACGAGCACGGACCAGGCTGCGGTCACGAGGCCGTGCCGCACGAGGATCACACCGACTACCTGCACGACGACCACCGGCACGCCGCGCACGGCGCGCACTACGACGAGCACTGACGAGAGGACTCCGATGGCTGGACTACGGACAACCCGCCAGCGGACGGCGGTGGCTGCGCTCATGGACCACGTCGACGGGTTCCGCAGCGCCCAGGACGTCCACGCGATGCTGCGCGCCCAAGGGGAGACCGTCGGCCTCACGACCGTGTACCGGACGCTGCAGGCGCTCGCCGACAACGGCGAGATCGACGTGCTGCGTACCGACGAGGGCGAGGCCGTCTACCGGAGGTGCGGCACGAGCCACCACCATCACCTGGTGTGCCGCGACTGCGGACGGACGCTCGAGGTCGAGGGGCCGGCCGTCGAACGCTGGGCGGAGCAGGTGGCGGTCACTCACGGGTTCAGCGACGTGAGCCACACGGTCGAGGTGTTCGGCCGCTGCACCCAGTGCCGGGCGTCGGCAGGCTGACCCTCTCGCTCAGCGCGCCGCTCCGGGTGGCTTGGAGTTCGGGACCGCTCCCCCGTAGCGGCGGTCGCGGCTCGCGTACTGCTCCACGGCCCACCAGAGGTGCCGCCGGTCGACGTCCGGCCACAGCGTCTCGAGGAAGACCAGCTCGGCGTAGGCGGCCTGCCAGAGCATGAAGTTCGAGATCCGCTGCTCACCGGAGGTGCGCAGAAACAAGTCGACGTCAGGCAGGTCCGGCTCGTCGAGGTGCTGGGCGAAGACCCGCTCGTCCACCTTCTCCGGGTCCAGCCTGCCCCGTGCGACCTCACGCGCGATCGCCGCGGCAGCATCGGCGATCTCGGCCCGCCCGCCGTAGTTGACGCACATCGTGAGGGTCAGCACCGTGTTACGGCGCGTGAGCTCCTCAGCGATCTCCAGCTCCTTCACCACGCTCTTCCACAGCCGTGGGCGGCGGCCGGCCCAGCGCACGCGCACGCCGAGCGCGTGCATCTCGTCACGGCGCCGGCGGATGACGTCGCGGTTGAAGCCCATCAGGAACCGGACCTCGTCGGGTGAGCGCTTCCAGTTCTCGGTGCTGAACGCGAACGCAGATACGTGGCGGACGCCGATCTCGATGGCGCCCTCCACGAGGTCGAACAACGCCACCTCCCCGGCCTCGTGGCCGGCGGTCCGTGGCAGACCGCGGGACTTCGCCCAGCGCCCGTTCCCGTCCATCACCACCGCAACGTGACCAGGCACCAGGTCCGGGTCGACTGCCGGAGGTCGTTCGCCCGACGGGTGGGGGCTGGGTCGGCGGATCTCGCGACGGGTCACGTGCGCTCCACGAGACGCAGCGACCGCAGCCCGCGCTCGAGATGCCACTGCAGGTACGCAGCCACCACCCCACTCGCCTCGCGGCGGTGACGTGGCTCGCTGGCATCGGCCAGCTCCCAGTCGCCGGACAGCAACGCGGCCAGCAACGCGAGAGTCTCGGCGCCGACCGTGGCCGAGCCCGACGGGCGACAGTCGCCGCACGCCGAGCCTCCCGCCGGGACGGAGAACCAGCGGTGCGGCCCCGGCCGCCCGCACTGGACACACGCGTCGAAGCTGGGTGCGTACCCGCCGAGGGCCAGTGACCGTAGGAGGTACGAGTCGAGCACGAGTCCGGCTTGGTGCTTGCCGCCGGCCAGCGCGCGGAGGCCGCCGACGAGCAGGAGGTACTGCTGGACCGCCGGCTCACGTTCCTCGTCAGTGAGTCGCTCGGCGGTCTCGAGCATGGCGGTGCCTGCGGTGTACGTCGCGTAGTCGCCGGCCAGGGAGGCCCCATGCGACTCCACCAGCTCCACCTGCGTGACGACGTCCAGCGTGCGGCCGGTGTACAGCTGGACGTCCACGTGGGAGAACGGTTCCATCCGCGACCCGAACTTCGACTTCGTCCGACGTACGCCCTTGGCGACGGCGCGCACCCGGCCGTGGTCCCGCGTGAGCAGGGTGACGATGCGGTCGGCCTCGCCCAGCTTCTGGGTGCGCAGGACGATTCCCTCGTCTCGGTACAGGCTCACCGGGGCATTCTCCCCTCCGGGCGGACATTCGGCTGGCCCCGGGCGCGGCGGGTCGGCCAGGATCGAGCCGTGACCACGGACCTGCCTGACCACCCAGACATCCTGCACCGCATCGAGCGCTACTACGACACGGTGCCGCGCTGGGGGTCGCAGGTCGAGCAGATCGGGCCGTTCACCCTGTTCGTCTCCGACGGGGGATGGCCCTTCTACGCCCGTCCGTCGATGGGCTGGACCCCTGGATCGGTCACGGCCGACGACGTCATCGCCGTCCGGGTCCGGCAGCGGGAGCTCGGGGTACCTGAGGCCTTCGAGTGGGTCGGCGACCTCGCCCCCGACCTCGCCACGGCCTGCCGCGACGCCGGCCTGGTGGTGACCGAGGTGCCCCTGCTCGTCCACCACGACCCGCTCGCCGTCCCGGTTCCCGACGGCATCCGAATCCGTCGCCTGACCCATGAGGACGCCGCCGTGGGCGCCGGTCAGGTCGTCGCCAGGATCGGGTTCGCCGCCGGGGGGACTGCGGTCGGCGACGGCGGTGCCGACGAACGCGACCAGCTGCTCGAGGAGCGGGAGGCATCCGCGTCGGACCACCTGCGGGCCTTGATCCGCGCTGGCCGATCGGTCTACGTCGTCGCAGAGGATGAGGGAGGCGTGCTGTGCTCCGGCGGCCACAACCCGGTGGACGACGTCACCGAGATCGTGGGCGTCGCCACCCTGCCGACCGCCCGGAGGCGCGGTCTCGGGGCGGCGGTGACCGACACGCTCGTCGCGGACGCGATCCGGCGCGGGATCGAGGTCATCTTCTTGTCCGCGCACGACGAGGACGTGGCGCGCGTCTACCTTCGGGTGGGCTTCCGGCGGGTCGGCACCGCCTGTCTCGCCGAGCCGCCCGCCACCACCCCGCGTTGAGGCTGGCGGGGATGACACCCAACCCCGGCGAAAACCGTCATCGGGGCGGGTTCGACGGGGGTGAGGCTAGCTCCGAGCGGCCGCGCGGTTGACGGCGCTGAGGACCGCCTTCAGGGAGGCGGTGACGATGTTGGCGTCGACTCCGACACCCCAGTACACCTGCCCCTCGATCGCGCACTCGAGGTAGGCGGCGGCCTTCGCGTCGCCACCGGAGCTCATGGCGTGCTCGGCGTAGTCGAGCACGCGCACATCGTGGCCCAGGTGGGTCAGCGCGTCGACGAAGGCGGCGATCGGCCCGTTGCCGTTCCCCGCCAGCTCCTGGCGATCGCCGTCCACGTACAACCCCACGCGCAGCGCGTCCTTCTCCCCCTGGGCGCTCGACGTATGCACGGCGTTCAGCTCCAGTGGGCGCGTCGGGGCGAGGTACTCGCGCTCGAAGATGCTCCACATCTGCTCGGGGGTGACCTCGCCACCCTCGTCGTCGGTGTGCTGCTGCACCACCTGGCTGAACTCGATCTGAAGCCGTCGAGGAAGGTCAAACTGGTGCTCGGACTTCATGACATAGGCGACGCCGCCCTTGCCGGACTGGCTGTTCACCCGGATGACGGCCTCGTAGCTCCGGCCGACATCCTTCGGGTCGATCGGCAGGTACGGGACGGCCCAGGCGATGTCGTCGACGGTCTTCCCCTCGGCCTCCGCAATCACGGCCTGGGCGTCAAACCCCTTGTTGATGGCGTCCTGGTGCGACCCGGAGAACGCGGTGTAGACCAGGTCGCCGCCGTACGGGTGCCGCGGGTGGACTGGCAGCTGGTTCGAGTACTCGACCACGCGTCGGATCTCGTCGATGTCGGAGAAGTCCAGCTGCGGGTCCACGCCCTGGCTGAACAGGTTCAGCCCCAGGGTCACCAGACACACGTTCCCGGTGCGCTCCCCGTTGCCGAACAACGTGCCCTCGATCCGGTCGGCGCCGGCCAAGTAGCCCAGCTCGGCGGCGGCCACTGCGGTGCCGCGGTCGTTGTGCGGGTGCAGCGACAGCACGACGGAGTTGCGGCGGGCCAACTGCCGGTGCATCCATTCGATCTGGTCCGCGTACACGTGCGGCATGGCCATCTCGACGGTCGCCGGCAGGTTGATGACGACCTTCCGGTCCGGCGTGGGCTGCCACTCCTCGATGACCGCGTTGCAGACCTCGGCCGCATAGTCGAGCTCGGTGCCGGTGAACGACTCCGGCGAGTACTCGTAGTGCACGTCGACCTCGGGGACCGTCTCCTCGAACTTCTTGCACAGCCGGGCGCCCTGGACGGCGATGTCCTTGATGCCGTCGCGGTCCAGTCCGAAGACCACGCGTCGCTGCAGCGTCGACGTGGAGTTGTACAGGTGGACGATCGCCCGGCGTGCGCCCCGGATCGACTCGTACGTCCGCTCGATCAGGTGCTCCCTGGCCTGCGTGAGCACCTGGATCGTCACGTCATCGGGCACGTGGCCGCCCTCGATGAGCTCACGCACGAAGTCGAAGTCGGTCTGGGACGCCGAGGGGAACCCGACCTCGATCTCCTTGAACCCCATGCTCACCAGCTGGTCGAACATCTTGCGCTTGCGGGGCGGGCTCATGGGGTCGATGAGGGCCTGGTTGCCGTCCCTCAGGTCCACCGAGCACCAGATCGGGGCACTGTCGGCCACGCGGTCCGGCCACGTGCGGTCGGTGAGGCCGACTGGCGGGAAGGGGCGGTACTTGTGGGTCGGCATGCCGCTCGGACGCTGCGGTCCGTGGGGAGAGGACGGGGACATCGGGATGGCTCCTCGGGTCTGCTGGGGCGGGCCAGGCGACCGGAACGCCGAACACCCGCGGCGAGGAGACCGGTCGGGCTAGGCCTCGCCGCGGCTGCGAAGGAGCAGACGCGTTTCAGACATCGAGGGGAGTGTAGCCCAGCCTGGGGTTGGCGCGGCGGGACGGCGGCAGGGGGACGCCGCGATAGCGTCGACGCGAGCCCAAGGAGGGTCGATGACCGAGCCGGTCCCCACCGGTACGCCGCCGGACAGCCGCCTGCCGGACATGCGGTGGATCCGTCGGCTGCTGTTCGCCGTGTTCGTGGGAATCTCCCTGTGGCAGCTGGTCGAGTGGTTCTTCGCCGGCACGCGGAGCCTGTTCCTGATGCTGGTGCTCGCCTGGTTCGGTGCGATCGCCATGGAACCAGTCGTCGAGTGGTTCGAGCGTCGCGGCATGCGGCGTGGGATGGCCACCGGCCTGATCATGGTGGGCGGCTTCCTGGCCTTCGCGCTGTTCGTCGCGGTGTTCGGACAGCTCCTGGTCGACCAGCTCGCCAGCCTGGTCCGGTCGCTGCCCGACCTCGTGGACGAGTCGGTCGCCTGGGTCAACCGGCGCTTCGGGGCAAACCTCGACCCCAACAACATCCTCACGTCGCTCAACATTGACCAGAACCGGGTCAACGAATGGGCGGCCGATATCGCCGGTGGCCTGTTCGGGTTCGTCAGCGCCGTCGTCGGGTTCGTCTTTCGGGCTTTCACCGTCCTGCTGTTCACCTTCTACCTGTCGGCGGAGGGCCCGCGGTTCCGGCACTACGTCGCGTCCAGGTTCCCCGCCGCCCACCGGCCGATCATCGACACCGTCTGGGCCACTGCCATCGAGAAGACCGGCGGTTATGTGGTGTCCCGGCTGATCCTGGCGCTGATCAGCGCGGTGGTGACGTCGGTCTTTCTGGCCGCCATCGGAATGCCGTATTGGCTCCCGTTGGGGATCTGGGTGGGTGTGATCTCGCAGCTCATCCCCACCCTGGGCACCTACCTGGCAGGGCTGCTGCCTGCGGTCATCGGGTTCGTCGAGTCCTTGTGGACCGGGATCTGGGTCGTCGTCTTCATCACCGCCTACCAGCAGATCGAGAACTACCTGCTGGCGCCGAAGATCAGCAACCGGACGATGCAGATCCATCCGGCCGTTGCCTTCGGCTCGGTGATCGTGGGCGCGTCGCTGTTCGGGCCATGGGGCGCCCTGGTCGCCATCCCTGCCGTCGCCAGCATCCAGGCGCTCGTCGACACCTACGGCCATCGCTTCGAGCTGGTCCCACTGGAGCAGCGGACCGGGGACACCCTGGTCGTCGACACCGAGGACACCGCTCCCGCGCCCGGGCCGTCCGGCTAGAAGCCCAGCCGGCGAAGCTGTTTCGGGTCGCGCTGCCAGTCCTTGGCAACCTTCACCCGCAGGTCCAGGAAGACCGGTGTGCCCACCAGCGGTTCGATACCCCGCCGGGCGGAGGCCCCAACGGACCGCAGTCGGCTGCCGCCCTGCCCAATCACGATCGCCTTCTGGCTGTCCCGCTCGACGAACAGCGTGACGCGGACGTCCGTCAAGGGTCGGTCGTCCGGTCGGTCCGCGCGTGGCTCGATCTCCTCGACCACGACGGCGATCGAGTGCGGCAGCTCGTCGTGAACGCCTTCCAGGGCCGCCTCCCGGACGAGCTCGCCCACACGCATCTGCAGGGGCTCGTCGGTCAGCTGGCCGGCAGGGAACAGCATCGGACCCTCCGGCAGCAGGTCCACCAGTAGGTCCACCAGCAGGTCGACCTGGAATCCGGTCTTGGCCGAGACGGGGACGATCTGCGACCACGCGAAGTCGAGTGTGTTGCCGAGATCCTGGACCGAGGCCAGGTGTGCGGCCATCTGCTCCGGGCGCACCAGGTCCGCCTTGGTGACGACAGCTACCTTCGGCGCCCGGCGCACCGCTGCCGCCTCTGTCGCGATGTACCGGTCACCGGGACCGACCTTCTCGTCGGCCGGAAGCGTCACCGCGATCACGTCGACGTCGGACAGGGTGCTGCGAACCTCGGCGTTGAGGCGCTGACCGAGCAGGGTGCGCGGCCGGTGCAACCCGGGTGTGTCCACCAGCACCAGCTGCCGGCCTGGTCGGTTCACCACACCCCGGACGACGTGCCGCGTGGTCTGTGGCTTGCTGGAGGTGATTGCCAGCTTCTCTCCGACGAGTGCGTTCAGCAACGTCGACTTGCCGGAGTTGGGGCGCCCCACGATCGACACCAGACCCGACCGGAATGCCACGAGCCTCATCCTCGCAGACGGCGGAGCTTCGTCGGGCCGTCCCGCCCGCGTCTACGCTGCGGGTGTGGAGATCCGACAGGCGGACAGGCAGGACTGGCCGGCGATCTGGCCGATCTTCGCGGCAGTTGTCGCGGCCGGCGACAGCTACGCGTTCCCGGATCCGATGGACTCCGCCGACGCCCGGGCGCTGTGGATGGAGGGCCCGCCGGCACGGACGGTGGTCGCGGTCGAGAACGGCGAGGTGCTGGGAACCGCCAAGATGGGCCCCAACCGGCCCGGGCGCGGCGCCCATGTCGCGACCGCGAGCTTCATGGTGGATCCGGGCCGCCAACGTCGGGGGGTCGGTCGCAGACTCGGCGAGCATGTCCTGCAGTGGGCCGCAGCCACCGGCTATCGCAGCATGCAGTTCAACGCTGTCGTCGAGACCAATACCGCCGCGGTCGCGCTGTGGCGGTCGCTCGGGTTTGAGGTGGTAGGCACCGTTCCGGAGGCGTTCGACCATGCCCGCGACGGCCTGGTCGGGCTGCACGTGATGTACCGACGACTCGAACCGCCGGGAAGACCGGAACCAGACTCGGTGTAAGGCAGCCCGCCAGGGCCAGTCCGGTCAGGCAACGTCAGGTCAGCGTTCGCGAGCCCACGCTCCCGTCGGGTGCGACCACGTCAACTGGAACGCCCGGGCCGGACAGGTCACGCACCGCGCTCACGCCTCCGGCATCAGGCGTCGCGGCCTCAGTCACCACGACGGCAGCCTCGACACCGCGCGCGCCGGCAGCCACAGCCTGGGCCACCGCAACCTGGAGCGCACTCAACCGCAGCGACTCCAACCCGACCGTCGTACCCACGTACGTGCGGCCGGTCTCGTCGCGCAGCGCAGCGCCCTCATCCGACGTCACCCGCCCGCGCGCCCCACGAGCCAGTGTCACGAGCTTGGCGTCCTCGGCGGTGAGCTCTCCCACCGGCGGCTCGTCAGGCATCGGCTGTCTCGCCTTCTCGGCGACCATCGCCCTGCTCGTCCACGTCTCCCACATCGCCCTCGAGCCCGACCGCGGTCGTCCGTCCTCCCGCGGGTTCGGGGACGACCCGCTCGACGAGCAAGGAGTCAATCCGGTTGCGTCGCCCGGCCGTCGACTCCGCCGTCAACCGCCATCCGAGCAGGTCGACGGAGGCGCCCGGGATCGGCACCTTGCCCAGCTTCATGGCGAGCAGGCCGCCGGCAGTGTCGACGTCCTCCAGCTCATCCTCGTCGAACTCGACGTCGATCAGCTCGGCCAGCTCGTCGACCGGCAGCCGTGAGCTCACCCGGAGCCCACCATCGCCAATGACCTCCACCGGCGGCCGTTCGGCGACGTCATACTCGTCGGCGATCTCCCCGACGATCTCCTCCAGCACGTCCTCGATCGTGACGAGCCCCGCGACCCCGCCGTACTCGTCCACCACGATGGCGATGTGGGTCCGCTGCGCCTGCATGTCGCGCAGGAGCTCGTCGGCGGGTTTGGAGTCAGGCACGTAGTGCGCGGGACGCATCACCGACTCCACCCGCTCGGTCGACTCGCCCTCCCGGTGGTCGTACACGCGACGCGTGACGTCCTTCAGGTAGATGATGCCGACGACGTCGTCCGCGTTCTCTCCGATGACGGGGATGCGGCTGAACCCGCTGCGCAGACCCAGCGACAGTGCCTGCCGGAGCGTCTTGTTGCGTTCGATGAAGACCATGTCGGTGCGAGGGACCATGACCTCGCGGGCGATGGTGTCGCGGAGCTCGAAGACCGAGTGAATCATCTGGCGTTCGTCGTCCTCGATGAGCGAGCGCTCCTCGGCGAGGTCTACCAGGTCGCGCAGCTCGGCCTCCGACGTGAAGGGCCCCTCCCGGAAACCGCGGCCGGGGGTGAGTGCGTTGCCCACCAGGATCAGCAGGGAGGTCAACGGCGCCAGGAACGAGGCCAAGGCGTGGATCGGCCCCGCCGCGAGCAGCGCCACCCGCGCGGCGTGCTGCCGACCGAGCGTGCGGGGGGCGACTCCGACCAGCACGTACGAGATGACGAGCATCGACACGCTCGAGACGAGGATCGCCTCCCACGTCTCGGCGGCGAGGTCCAACGCGACCACGGTCACCAGGACCACTGCGGTGATCTCGCAGGCAATGCGCAAGAACAGGGCGACGTTCAGGTAGCGAGCTGGGTCCGCCACGACCTGCTTGAGCCGCTCCGAGCCCCGGCGCCCCTCACGTCCCAGCTGATCGACTGCGACGCGGGACACCCGGGACAGCGCCGCATCGGCACCGGCCAGCACACCGGCGAGGAGGACCAGCACAACGGCCGCGCCGAGCAGCACGACGTCGTTCGAGGTCATGCCTCCCCCTCCACGCTGGACCGCTCACCCTGCCAGGCCGCCAGCAACCGCGCCTGGATGCCGAACATCTGTCGTTCCTCGTCGGGCTCGTGGTGGTCGTATCCGAGCAGATGGAGGATGCCGTGCGTGCACAGCAGGTCGAGCTCGTCGAGGAGACTGTGCCCTGCTTGCTTCGCCTGCGCTGCTGCCACCTCTGCGCACAGCACGACGTCGCCCAGCAGTCCGGGCTCCGGATCGTTGTCCTCGTCTCCGGGGCGGAGCTCGTCCATCGGGAAGGCCAGCACGTCGGTGGGTCCCGTCTCGTCCATGAACTCCTCGTGCAGCCCGGTCATGGCCGCCTCGTCGAGCAGCACGACGGACAGCTCGGCCTGCGGATGGATGTGCATCTCACTCAGGACGTATCGCGACAGCGCACCCAGACGCTCCTCGTCGACCTCGGCACCAGACTCGTTGTTCAGCTCGACCGTCATCGACGCCCTCTCCCCCGGGGCGACTGGCGGCGCGGTGCGGGCTCCGCCTTCCGCGTGTCGAAACGGTGGTAGGCCTCCACGATGTCGCTGACCAGCCGGTGGCGGACGACGTCCCGGGCCGTCAAGTGCGAGAAATGGACGTCGTCGATGTCGGTCAGGATGTCGCGGACGATCTTCAGCCCGCTCTGCGTCCCCCCCGGCAGGTCAATCTGCGTGATGTCGCCGGTGACCACCATCCTCGACCCGAAGCCCAGCCGGGTGAGGAACATCTTCATCTGCTCGGGTGAAGTGTTCTGCGCCTCGTCCAAGATGATGAACGCGTCGTTGAGGGTTCTTCCTCGCATGTAGGCGAGGGGAGCCACCTCGATCGTTCCTTCGGTCATCAGCCGGGGGATCGAAGCCGGCTCGATCATGTCGTGCAGCGCGTCGTACAGGGGGCGAAGATAGGGGTCGATCTTCTCCGACACGGTGCCCGGCAGGAACCCCAGCCGCTCCCCCGCCTCGACCGCGGGCCTGGTCAGGATGATCCGCGTCACCTGCGATTCCTGGAGTGCCTGGACCGCCTTGGCGACCGCCAGGTACGTCTTCCCGGTTCCGGCGGGGCCGATCCCGAACACCACCGTGTTCTGGTCGATGGCGTCGACGTAGCGCTTCTGGTTGAGCGACTTCGGGCGGATGGTCCGGCCGCGGCTGCTCACGATGTCGTGGGTCAGGACGTCGGCGGGGCGCTCGGCGACCCGGTCCTTGAGCATGGCAGCCGACCGCTCGACGGCCTGGACGCTCAGCCCCTGTCCGGTCCGGAGCACCACCACGAGCTCATCGAACAGCCGCTCAGCCAGCTCCACCTCGTCGGCGTCGCCGGCCAGCCGAATCTCGTTGCCACGGACGTGGATGTCGGCCCGGGGAAAGGCCGCTTCGACGACACGGAGGAACTCGTCGCCGGCGCCGAGGAGGCCCACCATGTCGAGGCTGGCGGGAACCAGGATGCGGTGCTCGGTCTGGGTGGTATCGCCCATGGGATGGCCCCGTGCGGGCCCTCGCCCTCCTTGGTCCGGACGTCGGTCGCCCCATTGTCCACGATCCGGGCTGATCGCGTGGGTCGGCCCGGACGGTCGTCAGCCCGGGGGCCAGACCAATGAGCGGCCGCCCAGCAGGTGGCCGTGCACGTGGAAGACCGACTGACCGGCTCGTTCCCCGGTGTTGAACACCACTCGGTAGTGGTCGAGCCCCTCCTGCTCGGCCACCGCGCGCACCGCACTGAGCAGCTCGGCGGCCAGCACCGGGTCGGCGGAGACGAGCTCGCCGACGTCGCGATGGTGGTCGCGGGGGACGACCAACACGTGAACCGGCGCCTGCGGGTCGATGTCCCGGAAGGCGAGACACCGGTCCGTCTCGAATACGACGTCCGCCGGGATCTGCCCGGCAACGATGCGACAGAACAGGCAGTCCTCGGAACTCGTCACCGGAACCAGCCTCCTGAGTCGGTGAGTGCGGCCGGGTCGAGCCTACGGACCCGCACCCGACGGGGTGCCCGGCGCCCACCGTGAGCTGCGGCTGAGCACGATGCCGGCGGCGACCACGCCGGCGGTCGAGGTGCGCAGGACGGTCGGCCCGAGTTGGGCCGGTCGGGCACCGGCTGAGGTCAGCAGCGCCAGCTCCGCGTCGCTGACTCCGCCCTCGGGCCCGACCACGAGGACCACCTCCCCGTCGGCCGGGACGGCCAGGTCGGACAGCGGCTCGGCCGCGGACTCGTGGAGGACCACTGCCAGCGACGCGGCGCGGAGACGCTCGGCCACCTCGCCAGTGTCCGCGAGGTCGGTCACGACCGGGTGCCACCAGCGGCGGGACTGCTTGGCGGCCTCCCGGGCCGTGGCGCGCCACCGCCGGAGCGCCTTGCCGCCGCGCTCGCCTCGCCACACGGCGATCGACCGTTCGGCGGCCCAGGGCACGACCTCGTCGACGCCGACCTCGGTCATCACCTCGACGGCGAGCTCGCCGCGGTCGCCCTTCGGCAGGGCCTGCACGACAACCAGGCGCGGCTCCGGAGGCGGGACGACCCACCGCCGTCGCACCGCCACCACGAGCTGGTCTCGGCCGACCTCGGTCACGACTCCGGCGGCGGCGACGCCCGCACCGTCGGTGAGGACGACCTCCTCACCTGTCCGAAGCCGCCGCACCGTCGCGGCGTGCCGGCCCTCTGCGCCGTCGACGACAACCGGCGCCCCCGACACCAGCTGTTCGGACGTGGCAACGAACACCGGAGGGCTCACCGGCCGTTGAACGCGTCCTTCAGGCGCGAGAACAGTCCCTGCTGACCCGGGGTGAACAGGCCATCGGGCCGTTCCTCGCTCCGGAGTGCCGCCAGCTGACGCAGCAGCGCCTGTTGGGCGTCGTCGAGCTTGGCGGGTGTCTCCACGACGACGTGGACCACCAGGTCCCCGCGGCCTCCGCCGCGGAGCTGGGGAACGCCCTGGCCGTGGAGGGGGATTTCCTGGCCGGACTGGGTCCCCGGCCGGACGTCGATCTCGGTCCGGACGCCGTCGAGCAGCTCCAGTGACACCGCGGCCCCGAGCGCGGCCGCGGTCATGGGGAGGGTGACCGTGCAGTGGAGGTCGTCCCCGTGACGCACGAAGAGCGGGTGGTCGAGAACCAGGATCTCCAGGTAGAGGTCGCCCGGCTCGCCGCCCCCGAAGCCAACCTCGCCCTCTCCACCGAGCTGGATCCGCGTCCCGGTGTCCACACCCGGCGGAATTCGGACGCTCAGCGTGCGCCGAGTCTGCACTCGACCGTCGCCCGCGCACTCCGGGCAGGGGTGTGGGATGACGGTGCCGAAGCCGTGGCACTGGGGGCAGGGACGTGACGTCATCACGTTGCCCAGGAAGGACCGCTGCACGTGCTGAATGTCACCGCGCCCACCGCACATGTCGCAGCGGGCGGGCTCGGTTCCCGGCTGGGTCCCGGCGCCCTGGCAGGTCCCGCACACCACGGCGGTGTCGAGCCCGATCTCCCGGGTGGCCCCGAAGGCGGCCTCGGCGAGCTCCAGGTCGACCTGGATCAGCGCATCCTGGCCGCGGCGCCGCCGTGGCCGGGGTCCGCGGGCCCCGGTCTGCCCGAAGAAGGCGTCCATGATGTCGCCGAACCCGAACCCGCCGAAACCTCCCGCGGCGGCGTCCCCGCCGAGGTCGTACCGGCGTCGCTTCTCCGGGTCCGACAGGACCTCGTAGGCGGCCGTCACCTGCTTGAACCGCTCCTCGGACGCCGGGTTGACGTCCGGGTGCAGCTCCCGCGCGAGCTGGCGGTAGGCCCGCTTGATCTGCTCGGGAGTGGCGTCCCTGGCTACCCCCAGCACCTCGTAGGGGTCGCTCACGAGGACTCCTCCACGCTCACGAGGACTCCTCCAGGTACCGACCGACGTAGCGGGCCACCGCCGCGACGGCAGCCATGGTGCCGGGGTAGTCCATCCGTGTCGGGCCCAGGACCCCGAGCCGACCGGCGGCTTCCTCACCGTACGAGGCGGTGACCAGCGATGTCGCAGTCAGCCGCTCCACCGGAAGCTCATGGCCGATCCGGACGCTGACCTGGCTCGGTACCGCGACCTCACCCAGCAGGTGCAGGAGCACGACCTGCTCCTCCAGCGCCTCGAGAACCGGTTGAATGCTGGTGCTGAAGTCGGCGCCGAACAGCGCCAGGTTCGCGGTTCCGGCCAGTACCAGTCGCTCTTCGCTTTCCTCCACCAAGGACTCGAGCAGGGTGCTGACCACGGCCGTTACTGCGGGCCGCAGCTCAGCGTGGAATGACGGGACCACGCTGTCCAGCGCGTCGGGCACCTCGGTCAGGAGCCGCCCGGACGCTGCCTGGTTGATCGTCGTCCGAAGCTGCGCGACGGAGTCGTCGTCGACCTCGACCGTCATGTCGATCAGCCGCTGCTCCACCCGACCGGTCGTGGTGATCACCACCACCATCAGACGGCGCGGCGACACCCCTACCAGCTCCACGTGCCGCACGCGGGACTTGGTCAGCGACGGGTACTGAACCACGGCCACCTGGCGCGTGAGCTGCGCGAGGAGGCGCACCGTGCGCAGAACGATGTCGTCAAGGTCGACCGCACCCTCGAGGAAGGCCTGCACGGCGCGACGCTCCGCTGACGACATCGGCTTCACCGACGTGAGGCGGTCCACGAACATGCGGTAGCCGGCGTCCGTGGGCACGCGTCCGGCACTGGTGTGGGGCTGGCTGATGTACCCCTCCTCCTCGAGGGCGGCCATGTCGTTGCGCACCGTCGCCGGTGACACGCCCAAGGAATGCCGCTCGACGAGAGCTTTGGAGCCGACTGGCTCGCTGGTCTCCACGTAGTCCTGGATGATGGCGCGCAGCACCGCGAGCTTGCGTTCCTCGATCACGGCCACCTCCTGTTCCGGCCCGGTGGGTGCGCCGCGGCGCACCCCTTGGCACTCGCTGCCGGTGAGTGCCAGTCTACGCAAAGCACGCCGCATCGCCGTTCGGCCCTGGCCGCGCCGGCGGCCGTGGACCAGAATGCGAGTCGTGACCGAGCCCACGCCCCCTCAGGACCCCACCCCCGACAGCGGCGGCTATGCCCCGCCGCCGCCCGCGCCGCCGGCCGCGCCGCAGCCGTCCGGGTACCCGCCCCCCGCGCCACCTCCGCCACCGGGCTACCCGCCGCCGCAGGCCGGGTACCCGCCGCAGCAGCCGGGCTACCCGCCACAGCAACCCGGATACCCGCCGCAGCAGCCGGGCTACCCGCCACAGCAACCCGGGTACCCGCCGCAGGAGGACACCACCTGGTCGGTGCTGGCCCACCTGACCATGCCGATTTCACTTGCGGTCGGGCTCACCTTCATCTTCGGGCCGCTGCTGATCATGCTGATCGCCGGACCCCAGCGGCCGCTCGCCAGGGCCAACGCGGTGGAGGCCCTCAACTTCCAGCTGACGATGCTGATCGGGATCATCGTGAGCATCCCGCTCATCTTCGTGATCATCGGGATCCTCACGCTGCCGATCATCATCATCGGCGGCATCGTGCTGTCGATTCTGGCTGCCGTCGCCGCGTCACGCCGCGAGGTCTACCGCTATCCGTTGACGATCCGCATGGTCAGCTGACCAGACGCCGCACCACCAGGTCGGCCAGCAGCCGTCCTCGTTGCGTCAGCCGAGCGACGCCGTCGGCCCACGAGCCTTGGTCCAGCAGGCCGTCGCCCGCGAGCACGGCCGCCTCCCCCCTGGCGCGCTCGTCCAGAGCACCGGCAGGCAGCCCGTCGCTGGTGCGCAGCTCCAGCATGACTCGCTCCACCCGGCGGTCCTTGTCGGTCAGCAGCTCACGACCGGCCGCGGGCGACCTGCCGTCGGCCAGTCGGCCCGCGTAGGCCGCCGGGTGCTTGACGTTCCACCACCGCACTCCGGCCACGTGGGAGTGGGCACCTGGACCGATCCCCCACCAGTCGTCGCCGTGCCAGTAGCCGATGTTGTGACGCGCCACGTGTCTGTCGCCGCGGGACCAGTTGGACACCTCGTACCAGCGCAGCCCGGCGGCCCCGAACGACTCGTCGGCAAGCAGGTACTTGTCCGCCTGCTCGTCGTCGTCGGGTGCCCGGAGCTCGCCGCGCCGGATCTGCGCGGCCAGCTTCGTGCCCTCCTCCACGATCAGGGCGTAGGCACTGATGTGCTCCGGCGCCAGTGCCACCGCCGCATCGACTGAGACTTGCCAGTCAGCGAGGGACTCGCCGGGGGCCCCGTAGATCAGGTCGAGGCTGACGTCGTCGAACCCTGCAGCACGCGCCCACCCCACCGCGTCGACCACCCGGCCCGGCGTGTGCGTTCGGTCCAGCGCCTCGAGCACGTGCGGAACCGCGCTTTGCATGCCGAACGACACCCGGGTGAAACCGGCCTCCCGCAGCTGCGCCAGTGAGCCGGCAGTCACCGACTCGGGGTTCGCCTCGGTGGTCACCTCGGGCCGGCTCACGCTGCCGAACTCGGCGAGCACGGCTGCCAGCAGCCGAGCCAGGTCGGGTGAGCTGAGCAGGGTCGGCGTCCCTCCTCCGACAAAGACCGTCGAGACCGGCAGATGCTGGTCGCCGAGCACCGACCGAGCGAGTCGCACCTCGGCGAGCGCGGACTCGACGTACGAACCCGGTGACGACCCTCCGAGCTCGCCGGCGGTGTAGGTGTTGAAGTCGCAGTAGCCGCACCGGGTGGCGCAGAACGGTACGTGGACGTAGACGCCGAACGATCGTCGGCCGACATCCGCCCGCGCCTGCTCCGGAAGCGACCCGTCGGCGGGAGCCGGGTCACCGGCGGGCAGGGCGTGGGGCATGGCCGCAGTCTGACGCAGGGGTGACAGGTGGCGGGGCCCACCGTCGAAACCTCGCTGTCCTACGTGCGCCGAGGGATAGCGTGGAGGGGAAGACCTAAGGGGGCTCACATGAGACACATCCGGCGGATCGCCCTGGTGACCGCGCCCATCGCGACGGCCGCGATCGTCCTGGCCGGTTGCGGGAGCGCGGAGGATTCGACCGCCGGCGCCACGCCGACGGTTCAGGTCTCCGAGAGCGGCATCACGGTCGAGGGACAGGACGGGTCCATCTCGGTCAGTGAGGGCGGCGACCTGCCCGAGGGCTGGCCGTCAGCGGTCGCGCTCCCGGAAGGCGGGACAGTCACCAACGCGCTCAGCCTCGACCAGCAGGGCAAGAAGGGCTGGACAGTCACCGCTACCTACCAGGACTCCGTGGACGCGGTCACCAACGCATTCAGCACCTCGTTGACCGGTGCCGGCTTCACGCAGGAAACAGCCTTCACACAAGGTGACCAGTCACTGCTCGCGTTCAGCGGTCAGGGATACACCGTCGCGGTGACCATCGGAGCCGACGGTGGCAGCACCGCCGTGGCCCTCACCGTCGCTGAGGTCTGACCTGCGTCAGCGAGGCGTGCCCGGACCCGGAACAAACGCCGGCCCGTGGCCCGGCACGACCAGTGCCGGCTTGAGCGCCAGGACGCGCTCGCGCGACCGGCTCAGCAGCGCCCGGTCAGGCGCAAACGGGTCGTCGGCGGGTCCGTCTGCCATCCACCAGAGGTGGGTGAGCACGACCAGTCCGTCCGCGGTCTCGACCACCGTCGAGATGTCCTGGGGGGTGTGGCCGGGCGTCTCGAGCAGCTGGGTGCTGCCCCCGACCCGGTAACCCTCCGCCGGGCGGTCCTCCCAGACGTCACCGGAGTAGATCGCCTGGAAGTCATGGAAGCGGGCGTTGGGGAACAGCGCCGCGTGCAGGGTGTGGTCCGGATGGTGGTGGCTGAACACCACGTCGGTCACCTGGTCCTCGGACAGCCCCCGGGCGCGGAGCGGATCGAGGATGTCGGTCCGGTTCGCCACCATCCCGGGGTCGACCACGACCACGGCGTCCCCGTCGAGCACCAACGACACCGTGCCAGCGACCCGGTCGCTCGCGTAGCCCTCGACGAGGACGACGACCTCGGCCGTCACAGAAGTGGCTCAGCCACGCGACTGGCCGCCGTACATGGAGTCCAAGACCTCTTCGTACATCGACTCGACGACCTTCCGCTTCACCTTCAGGCTCGGCGTGAGCTCGCCGGTCTCGACCGAGAAGTCGTGGTCCAGGATTCGGAACTCCTTGATCGTCTCCCAGCGGTTGAGCGTGGCGTTGAGCTCGTCGACGCTCGCCTGAACCGAGGCCTTCGTCCGGTCGTCGTTGGCCATCGTGGCGTAGTCACCGGACATGTCCTGCTGCTCGGCCCACTGCGCGAAGGTGTCCGGGTCCAGCGTGATCAGCGCCGTCGCGTAGTTGCGGCGGTCGGCGTGGACGACCATCTGGCCGGCAATCGGGCACATGGACTTGAACCGCGCCTCGATGGCCGACGGCGCGATGTACTTGCCGCCGGACGTCTTGACCAGGTCCTTCTTGCGGTCCGTGATACGGATTCGTCCGCCCTCGTCGATCTCACCGACGTCTCCGGTGGCGAACCAGCCGTCCGCGTCCAGCACCTCGGCGGTCTGCTCCGGCATGCCGTGGTAGCCGCGCATGACGCCCGGACCGCGGATCAAGATCTCGCCGTCGGCCGCGATGCGGATCTCGGTGCCCGGGAACGGTTCCCCGACGCTCCCGAACCGGAACGTCTCCGGCCGGTTCAGACAGGTGGCGGCGCTGGTCTCGGTCAGGCCGTAGCCCTCCAGGATGAGCAGGCCGGCTGCGTGGAACCACTCGGCCACCTCACGGGACAGCGCGGCGCTGCCGGACACCAGGTAGCGCAGGTTGCCACCCAACCGGTCCTGGATCTTCGAGAAGACGAGCTTGTCGGCGATGGCGTGCTGGACCTTCAGGAACCCCACCGGCTCCAGCCCCTGCTGACGGCGGCGGCTCACCTCACGTCCCACGCCGAACGCCCACTGGAAGATCTTGGCCTTCGGGCCTCCTTCTCCCAGCGCGGTCTGGACCACCCGGGCATGCACCTTCTCGAAGATGCGAGGCGCTCCGGCCATGAAGGTCGGTCGGATCTCGGCCAGGTTCTCCACAATCTTGTCGATCCGGCCGTCCACGGCAGTGGAGAAGCCGATCTGCAGCTGGGCGGCCATCAGGACCTTGCCGAACGAGTGAGACAGCGGCAGCCAGAGGAACTGGACGTCGTCCTGGCGCAGGACGTCGATAGCCTCGATGGCGGCCCCTTCGTACGTCCAGCAGGCATGAGTGAGCTCGACGCCCTTGGGTTTCCCGGTGGTGCCCGAGGTGTAGATGAGCGTGGCCAGGTTCTCCGGCTCGATCGACGCGATGACCTTGTCCACGGCCGCGTTGTTGTCGGCGAGGTACGCCGAGCCCTGCTTCGCAAGGTCGCCCCAGCTGATCACCCAGTCGCCGTCGCCCTCGCCGTCGATGATGACGACCTTCTCCACCGTGGGGATGGCGGCTCGCTGCTCACGCAGCTTGTCGAGCTGGAGGTCGTTCTCGGCGATGACCACCTTGGTGCCGGAGTCGGCCAGGATGTAGGCCACATCTGAGGTCTCGGTCGACGGGTACACGGTCGTGGTTGCGGCTCCCGCGCACATGACGGCGAGGTCGGCCAGGATCCACTCGTAGCGGGTCGACGCCAGGATCGCGATCCGGTCCTCGGAGGCAACTCCCAGGGACAGCAGGCCCGCCGCGAGCTCCAGCGTCTGGGCGTGGGTCTGCTCCCAGGTGAGCGACTCCCAGCCACCGGGGACCGGGTACCGGAGGGCCTCGGTTCGTGGAGTGGCCGCCACCCGGTCGATGAACATCTGGGCGACCGAGGCCGCAGGTGTGGCGTACTCGGCAGAAGCACTGCCGGTCGTGGCGTCGCTCATCAGAACCCTCCCAGTTGCGGGTATTGCCCCCCACCTTAGGAAGGTCCGGCCGTCGGGGCCACCGATACGTGAAGTCTGCGTCGTCTGTACGGCCTCCGGGCGGTCGGCCCGCCGGCGCTACCGCTTCGGGGCGTCGTCGGTGGACAGTGCGGCGATGAAGGCCTCCTGCGGCACCTCGACCCGGCCGACCATCTTCATCCGCTTCTTGCCCTCCTTCTGCTTCTCGAGCAGCTTCCGCTTGCGGGAGATGTCACCGCCGTAGCACTTGGCCAACACGTCCTTGCGGATCGCCCGGATGTTCTCGCGAGCGATGATGCGAGAACCGATGGCGGCCTGGATGGGGACCTCGAACTGCTGTCGCGGGATGAGGGCGCGCAGCCGCTGGGCCATGCCGACGCCGTACCCGTAGGCCTTGTCCTTGTGCACGATGGCGCTGAACGCGTCCACCGGCTCGCCGTGAAGCAGGATGTCTACCTTCACCAGGTCCGACTCCAGCTCGCCGGTCGGCTCGTAGTCCAGCGACCCGTACCCCCGAGTTCTCGACTTCAGCTGGTCGAAGAAGTCGAACACGATCTCCCCCAGCGGCAAGGTGTAACGCAGCTCGACGCGGTCGGCGGACAGGTAGTCCATGCCGAGCAGCTGCCCGCGGCGCTGCTGGCACAGCTCCATGATGGTTCCGACGAACTCGCTTGGGGCGAGGATGGTGGCCCGGACAGCCGGCTCGTGGATGCTCGCCACCTTGCCGGAAGGGAACTCGCTGGGGTTGGTCACGACAAGCTCTGAGCCGTCCTCCATCTCCAACCGGTACACGACGTTCGGCGCGGTGGAGATCAGCTCGAGGTCGAACTCGCGCTCGAGACGCTCACGCACGATCTCGAGGTGCAGCAGGCCCAGGAAGCCGCAGCGGAAGCCGAAGCCCAGCGCCGTCGACGTCTCGGGCTCCCAGACCAGCGCGGCGTCGTTCAGCTGCAGCTTCTCCAGCGCGTCGCGCAACGCGGGGTACTCCGACCCGTCGATCGGGTACAGGCCGGAGAACACCATGGGGCGCGGGTCGCGGAAGCCGGCGAGGGCCGTTGCTGCCGGGTGCTGGTAGTCGGTGACCGTGTCACCGACGCGGGACTGTCGGACGTCCTTCACCCCGGTGATGAGGTACCCGACCTCGCCCACCGCCAGCCCCTGCGAGGAGACCGGCTCGGGAGAGATCACCCCGATGTCCAGCAGTTCGTGGGTCGCGCCCGTGGACATCATGCGGATCCGCTCGCGCGGAGTGAGGCAGCCGTCGATGACGCGGATGTAGGTCACGACGCCGCGGTAGGTGTCGTAGATCGAGTCGAAGATCATCGCTCGTGCGGGGGCGTCGGGGTCTCCCACCGGGGCCGGCACCAGCCGAACGATCGCCTCGAGCAGCTCGGCCACGCCGTCGCCGGTCTTGCCGGACACCCGCAGGACGTCCTCGGGGGTGCAGCCGATCAGGTGCGCCAGCTCGGCGGCGTACTTGTCCGGCTGGGCGGCCGGCAGGTCGATCTTGTTGAGCACGGGGATGACCTGCAGGTCGTTCTCGAGGGCGAGGTACAGGTTCGCCAAGGTCTGCGCCTCGATCCCCTGGGCGGCGTCGACCAGGAGAACGGCGCCCTCGCACGCCGCCAGCGAACGAGACACCTCATAGGTGAAGTCGACGTGCCCCGGGGTGTCGATCATGTTCAAGATGACGTCCTGGCCGTCGGCGGACGTCCACGGCATCCGCACCGCCTGCGACTTGATCGTGATGCCGCGCTCGCGCTCGATGTCCATCCGGTCGAGGTACTGGGCCCGCATGCGTCGGCCCTCGACGACCCCGGTCAGCTGCAGCATCCGGTCCGCCAGCGTCGACTTGCCGTGGTCGATGTGGGCGATGATGCCGAAGTTCCGGATCTGCGCCGGGTCGGTCGCAGCCGGTTGCCGCACGCGGGCGGGCGGGGTGACGGGCACGCGGGAGCGCTCCCTCTCGGACGGGTGACGGGTACGTGGCGGGACCTGACCAGGTCGAGACCATGGTCCCACGGCCGCAGCCGGAGGCCGAGACCACCGCCGGGCGCGCCTCGTTTGGACTCGGCCGCGGCGCCGCTGGTAACCTTCGCCTTCGCGCGTGCGCCCTTCCGCACGCCCCCCACCACCGAATGAGGCTCAAAGGTACGCCGTGGCGAACATCAAGTCCCAGATCAAGCGGAACCGGCAGAACGACAAGGCTCACGAGCGCAACAAGGCCGTGAAGTCGGCGTTCAAGACATCCATCCGCAAGTTCCGCGAGGCCGCGGACGCCGGCGACCAGCCCCAGGCCGAGACCCTGATGCGTGAGGCCTCCCGCGAGCTGGACAAGGCCGTCAGCAAGGGCGTCATCCACTCGAACCAGGCGGCCAACAAGAAGGCGCGCATGACCAAGCGCCTGGCCTCGCTGTCCGCCTGACCCACCGCCTGTCGCCTCGCCGGGGCGTGCCCCGTCGCTGGTCGGACATGAGACCGTGCTCGGGCGAGTCCTCAGTTCGTGCTCGTCTGACGCGCCAGGCCGAGAGTCCATCCGGCCGCCCCACCGCGCCGCCCGTTCAGCGGCGGGCGCCTCGGGCCTGGCTCACCGAGATGATCATCCGCTCCAGCGCGTACTCGCCGTCCGCCTCCCCGCCTTTGACCGCAGAGTCGGCGGCGGCGACGGCACGCACGGCGCCCGCCAGCGCGGCGGGCTGCCAGCTCCCGTTGACATTCGACACTTCCTGCCTCACGCGATAGGCGATCGCACCCACCAACATGGGCCCGACTTTGGCCAGCGGCTCGTGAGCGAGCATCTGTCTCAGCAGAACCAACGCCTGCGAGGTTCGCCCCCCCATCAGGAAGTCACCGATGGCAAACGAGCTGACCTCGGCCCGGCCGGCGTAGTACCGGCTGACCACGTCGACGTCGACCCGGGATCCCCCCGCGCCCTGCACATCGGCGGCCAGCTGGGCGCTGGCGCCGGACAGACTGCGGAGATCGGTACCGACCGCGACCACGATGAGCGCCGCGGCTTCAGACGAGACCTGCACCTTGTGGCTTGCGAACTCCGCCGTCACGAAGGTCCGACGATGTGCTTCGAGCGCCGCCCCCTTCGGAGGACTGCTGACGTCGACCGTCTGGGCGCCGGCCTTCTTCGCGGCCGTCACCACGTCCCGGCCCATGACGCCACCGGCGTGCACCAGAACGACCATGGCATCCGCGTCAGGGGCCGAGAAGTAGTCCAGCAGCTCGGCGCGGGCCGCTGCGAAGGGATCGCCCCCGGCGTCGTCCTTCTTCTTCATTCGCTCGAGTCCCTGAACGACGACGACCGAAGCCCCTCCGAACAACGACGGCGCCGCAGCCGACCTGATCCCGCCGGCGGCAAGCTCGGCAACGTCGACCTCGACGACGGTGGCGGACTCCGCGTCAACGCCGTCGTCGGCGGCAGACTCTACGAACTGGCGGACAGCACGCTCGACGAGCAGCTCCTCGTTACCGGTGACGAGGACGAGCGGAGCGGGCAGCGGGGGCATCGCGGCCAGCATGGCATGCGTCCCCGACGGACCTCGCCCCCTGCCTCGCCTGCGTAGGGTGGGGCGCCCGGTCCCAGAGGAGTGCAGAGTGGCTACCGACGTCCCGAGCCTGCCCAGCTCGCAGGACTCCGACATGCTGGTGGTCTTCGGGATCACGGGCGACCTCGCGCGGGTCATGACCTTCCGCTCGCTGTACCGCCTCGAACAACGCGGGCTGCTCACGTGCCCCGTGGTGGGCGTTGCCGTGGACGACTGGTCGATCGACCAGCTGAGGGAGCACGCTCGCGCGTGCATCGTCGCCACCGGCGAGGAGCTGGACGAGGCCGTGTTCGGGCGCCTCGCCACCCGCCTCTCCTACGTTGCCGGGGACTTCCAGGACGCCGACACCTACGAGCGGCTCGGGAAGGCGATGGTCAGTTCCCGGGCGCCGGTGTTCTACCTGGAGGTCCCGCCGTTCCTGTTCGAGACCGTTGTCGCCGGGATCAGCCAAGCTGGCCTGACCGACAACGCGCGCGTGGTCGTCGAGAAGCCGTTTGGCCACGATCGGGAGTCCGCGGTGGCGCTCGCCCGAGCGCTGCACCAGCATGTCGACGAGTCGCAGCTCCTCCGCATCGACCACTTCCTCGGCAAGATGGGCCTGGAGGAGCTGATCTTCCTTCGGTTTGCGAACACGATGCTGGAACCGGTCTGGAACCGGAACTACATCGAGTCAGTGCAGATCACCATGGCCGAGAGCTTTGGTGTGGAGGATCGAGGGCGGTTCTACGACCCGGTCGGCGCCCTTCGCGACGTCGTCGTCAACCATCTCCTGCAGGTCGTGGCAGCCGTCGCGATGGAGGCGCCGTCGGGCGGCCACGTCACGACGCTCAAGGACGCGAGTGTCGCCCTCCTGCGAGCTGTCGAGAGCGCCGACCCCGCGGGGTACGTGCGCGGGCAGTACGAGGGCTATCGCGACACCCCCGGAGTCGATCCCCACTCGGAGACCGAGACCTACGCGGCGCTCCGCCTCGACATCGACAACTGGCGGTGGTCCGGCGTTCCGTTCTTCATCCGCACGGGGAAGCACCTGCCCCTGACGCAGACCGAGGTTCGACTGGTCTTCAAACGCCCGCCCAAGCTCGGATTCGGCCTGAAAGGGGCGAAGCGTCCCGATCCCAACCAGCTCGTGATTCGGATCGACCCCCAGATCGGGGTCAGATGGCTGGTTGACGCACACCGAGCCGACGGCCCCGGTCCGGGAACGATCTCGCTGGACATGGAGTTCGCCAATGAGGGCGGGGAAGGCGCGACGCCGTACGAGGTGCTGCTGCACGGGGCGCTGTCCGGTCAGACCGTTCGATTCACGCGCCAGGACGTGGTGGAGGAATCCTGGCGGATCATGCAGCCCCTCCTCGACTCACCTTCTCCGGTCGAGCTCTACCCGGTCGGCAGCTGGGGGCCGGAGCGAGCCAAGAGCCTGCTCGCCGGCTTCGGCCGCTGGCAGGAGCCCTGGACACCGGCATGAGCCATCAGGCCCCGGGAGCGCCCTCCCCGTTCCCTCCGATCGGCGACTACGCGTTTCTGTCGGACTGTCACACCGCGGCGCTCCTGGCTCCGGACGGGTCCGTCGACTGGCTGTGCCCCGCCCGGTTCGACGCGCCGAGCGTCTTCGGAAGCCTGCTGGACCGCGGCGCCGGGTCGTTCCGGCTCGGCCCGTTCGGAGTGTCGTCCCCGACTGCTCGGCAGTACGAGCCCGGCAGCAACGTGCTCGTGACGACGTGGAAGTCACCATCGGGCTGGATCGAGGTGCGTGACGCCCTCACCATGGGCCCGCGGGACACCGAGGACACCGTCACTCCGCACTCGCGCCCCCCGACCGACGACGACGCCGACCACATGCTGGTTCGAACCGTGACGTGTCTGTCCGGTCGGGTCGAGCTCGAACTCATCTGCGACCCCAAGTTCGGCTACGGGACGGAGCCGGCGACGTGGACGCTCGTCGGTGACGACCGGCACCTGGCCGACGCCGTCAGCGACGGGCAGCGCCTGCGGCTGTGCACCGACCTCGCCCTGGGAGTCGAAGGAACCGCGGTGCGTGCTCGGCACACCCTCGGGCCCGGGGAGAAGGTCTTCTGCTGCCTGTCCTGGGCGGAGGAGCTCAAGACCGCGGTCGACGTCGCCGACGCCGAAGCCCGCCTGAAGACGACGGTGGACTTCTGGCGGGACTGGCTCGACCAGGCACGGGTGCCGGACCACCGGTGGAGCGAGCAGCTGCAGCGGTCCGCCCTGGTCGTCAAGGGACTGACCTACATGCCCACGGGCGCGACCGTGGCGGCGCCCACCACGTCGCTGCCGGAGACGCCCGGCGGCGAGCGCAACTGGGACTACCGGTACACCTGGATGCGCGATGCCACGTTCACCATGCAGGCGCTGCACTGGATGAGGCTCGACTGGGAAGCCGAGGAGTTCATGCAGTTCGTCGCCGACCTAGAGCCCAACGCCGACGGCTCGCTGCAGATCATGTACGGGATCGACGGTCGTCGGGACCTCACCGAGTCGACCCTCGACAACCTTCGTGGATATGCCGGAGCCAGTCCGGTGCGCGTCGGCAACGGCGCGTTCAACCAGCGGCAGAACGACGTCTTCGGTGCCGTCCTGGACTCGATCCTCCTGCACACAATTCACAGCAAACGGCTGCCGCACCGGCTCTGGCCGGTGGTCGTGTCACAGGCGGAGGCGGCGAGCGCGGTGTGGCACCAGCCGGACCAGGGCATCTGGGAGGCGCGAGGCAAGCCGCAGCACTACGTGTCCTCGAAGCTCATGTGCTGGGTGGCACTGGACCGAGCCGCACGGCTGGCCGACCTCCAGGGTGAGACCGACCGGGCCCACCAGTGGGCCGGCATCGCGGACGAGATTCGGCGCGACATCGAGGACAACGGCGTCTCCACGGATGGCGTGCTGCGGCAGCACTACGCCACCGACGCCCTGGATGCATCAGTGCTGCTGGCGGCGCTGTTCGGCTTCTGGCCGGCCGGCGACCCGCGGCTGCGGAGCACGGTGCTGGCGGTTGCCGACCGGCTCACCGACCACAGCTTCGTCCTGCGCTACCGGACGGAGGAGACCGACGACGGTCTGAGTGGCAGCGAGGGCACGTTCTTGATCTGTTCGTTCTGGCTGGTGTCCGCACTCACCATGGTCGGTGAGCTGGATCGCGCCCGCGGTCTGATGGAACGACTCCTGCGCGCGGCGTCCCCGCTCGGCCTGTACGCCGAGGAGTACGACGTCCACTCCGGCCACCACCTGGGGAACTACCCGCAGGCCTTCTCGCACCTCGCGCTGATCGAAGCGGCGGCGCGCATCATCCTGGTCGAGCGACTCGCCGAGACTCCGGGACTGTAGGCACTCCGGCCGGCCAAGAGACACCGCGCCGCTCACGTCGACGCGGTCGGCGTCGACGGGTCACCATGCGCAGGCCGCCTGTCCCGAGCGAGACCGCGATGTCCCCCGAGGTGTCAGTCCGCCCGACCAGAACGGCGTCGGCCTCGAGCCCGGCGATCAGCTCCGGTGCCGGATGGCCGTACGGGTTGTCCTCCCCCACGCTCACCAGAGCGACGGCCGGGTGGACAGCGGCGACCAGGTTCGGATCCTGGTAGACCGATCCGTGGTGTGGCACCTTGAGGACGTCGGCTCGCAGGTCGGCGCCCGACGCCAGCAGGGCAGCCTGAGCAGCCGGCTCGATGTCACCGGTGAGCAGCAGCCGCACCCCGCGCACCTCGACCAGCAGGACCACGCTGGCGTTGTTCGGGTCCGAGCCCTGCCCGCGGATCACCCGCTCGGGCGCCAGCACCTGCCAGGTGACGTCACCGACCGACCCATGCATCCCGACGTCGGCGGGGACTGCCGGCACCCCGGCATCGCCGGTCCACCGGGCGACCGCGGCTGCCTGTTCCTCCGGCTCGGCCAGTGGGCTGGTGAGCACCTGCCCGACCGCTCGGTCTCCCAGTGCACCGGGCAGGCCCATCACGTGGTCGGCGTGATCGTGCGTCAGGACCAGCAACGGGATCTGGTGGACGCCGAGTCGGTCCAGGCACCGGGCCATGACGGCCGGGTCCGGGCCGACGTCGACGACGACGGCAGCACCGTTGCCAGCGGCAACGACCAGACCGTCGCCCTGACCCACGTCGCAGGCGACAATGACCCAGCCCGGCGGCGGCCAGCGCAAAGGCCCGGCCAAGGCGGCGCCAACCAGCGCGGCCGCCGCCAACGCCGCGACGACCCGGAATGCCCGCGAGCGGCGCCGCAGCACCATCAGCGCCAGTGCCCCCGCCGCCAGCGTCGCGACCATCAGTGCCGACCCGGCGGCTGCGTCCGGCCAAGGCGTGGCCGCCATGGGCCAGGCGGCACCCCGGCGGGCGACCGCGCAGATCCACCCGGCGGGGATCCCGGCCAGCCACACCAACCAGCCCGCCGGCGCGGGAGCGACCGGGGCGATCACGGCTGCGGCTGCGCCGAGGACGGTCGCGGGCGGTACCGCCGGAGCAGCCAGCACGTTCGCGGGCACCGCCACCAGCGACACCTGCCCCGACAGCGCCACCGACAGCGGCAGCGTCGCGACCTGCGCGGCCCACGCGACCGCGGCCGCCTCGGCAAGTGGTGGCGGCATCCGTCGCGACCACCGCTCCCGCCAGCGCGGCGCCAGCAGCAGCAGACCAGCGGTGGCCGCGACCGACAGCGCGAAGCCCCAGGACCGGGCCAGCCATGGGTCGACGAGCAGCAGCCCTACGACCGTCGCATACAGAG
Organism: uncultured Actinomycetota bacterium; assembly: GCA_963848085.1. Classification (GTDB taxonomy): domain Bacteria; phylum Actinomycetota; class Actinomycetes; order JAHEKZ01; family JAHEKZ01; genus CAWKCE01. Next base: position 42,363 of record CAWKCE010000004.1, on the reverse strand, counting down.
CCGCCTGGCCGGGTCTTCGGCCACCGACCACAACCGCGAGAACCGCGACCGTCCCCATCACCGCCGCGCGCAGCACGCTCGGGTCCGGTCGCGCGAGCACGACGAACCCGAGCGTCGACACCACCGCCACCGCCGGGACAGCCGCACCCCGGACGCCGCCCCACCGGGCCAGCAGCACCGCCGCCGTCACCACGATTGCGACGTTCGCCCCGGATACCGCAGTCAGATGAGCCAGCCCGCTGTTGCGCAGGTCGGTCACGAGGTCGGGCGGGAGCCGTGTGGTGTCACCGACAACGAGAGCGGGAAGCAGCCCCCGCGGGTCCGGAGCGAGCTCCGTTGCGGCGGCCCGCAGCCCAGCGCGCATCGCCTCCGCGCCGCGCAGGACCGGTCCCGCAGGTGCGACCTCCTCCGGTGGGCCACGTACCCAGCCGACCGCGGCGAACGGATCCACCTGGTCGGCCGGGTGCAGCGAGACGTCGAGCCGCAGCTGGTCGCCGAACTCCACGGCATCCCATTCGGCGCCTTGCCCGACCACCAGCATCGGCTGCCGGACCGTGACCTGACCGCCGGCGACGGACACCTCGGACACTCGGACCCGCACGACGACCTGGGTGACCGGCGTGGCTCCCCACGTGCGTCGCAGCGACCGTCGAGGCTCCTCGGCGATAGTGGCGACGACCGTCGCGGAGCGCCGCTCCGCCGCGAGGTCGTCCAGCGGGCCCCGATCGATGGCCGCGAGCCGAAGCGCGACGCCCGCACTGGCCGCGGCGCCCACGAGGAGCATCACGCAGATCGCCGGCCGAGCCCGGGCGGTCAGGGCGGCCACGGCTGTCGTGGCGAGCGCGAACCCGGCGGAGGCGAGGACGCCGAAGTACGGGCCGAGGGCGCACACCCCCCAGGCCAGCACCGCCGAGGGGAGCAACCTCCGGTCGGGAGGGTCCGGGCTCACACCTGGACCAGCGGCTCGAGGTCGGCGAACGTCGCGTCACCAATCCCGGAGACTTCGAGGAGCTGGTCGATGCTGGCGAAGCCGCCGTTGGCGGTGCGCCAGTCGAGAATCCGTTGGGCGAGGACCGGTCCGATGCCGGGCAGGGCGTCGAGCTGTTCGACGGTCGCGGTGTTGAGGTTGACCGCGGTCGACGTGCCCGGCGACGCGCCGCCGGGCACGGGTGCGGCCTTGCCACGGACGGGGACCAGGACTTGCTCACCGTCCTGAAGGACGCGGGCCAGGTTCAGCGGGGCCGTGTCCGCCCGCGGGAGCGCACCACCGACGGCGTCTAGAGCGTCAATGACGCGGGAGCCGGAGGGCAGGTCGATGACACCGGGATGTCGGACGGCGCCTGCGACGTCGACCACCACGACTTCGGGCGACGCCGCCGACGTCGAGGCTGTGCCACTGGCGGTGCTAGCGGCCGCCGACGACGTTGCCGGGAGCAGCCCTGGTTCGGCCGTGGGTACTGCCTGGCCACGGGGCCAGGCCAGCAACCACAGTGCCAGGGCACCAACCAAGGCGCCCACGGTGACCAGCAGGACCGCGGGTAGCACCGACGCGTCGATCCGTCGCGGCGGCGGGGGCGGGGGCGGGGGCGGGGCGGCCGCGTCCCACGCCACCGACGTGGTCGGCTCACGCGCACCCGCGCCCGTGACGACATCGTGAGTGTGGGGTTCGGGGTCCTTCGGGTGGGCGAGGTCGGCCAGCTCCTGACGCACCAACTCCGGCGTCGGGACCCAGCCGGCCACCACCGTGCTCAGCCGCCGGCGTGTCTGCGCCTGCCGATGCTCCCGCGACGAGGTCCACACCGGCCGCACCGTAGGCACCGCACGCGGTCACCCGGGCACTGTTACCTCCACCTGTGCACAGTGCCCGCTCCCGGCTCCCTGTGCACACCCCACACCCCACATCCCACCCGCCACCCGCCACCCGCCACCCGCCACCCGTCGAGTGCACGCCCACAGGACAGTTTCGACCGTCGAGTGCACGCTTCGCGGACACTGTCGGCACCCGAGTGCACGCCCGGGCTCGCTCAGCTGTCGAGTATCCACGGCCAGGACACCCTCGAAGATGCACTCGGCCAGCGGAACTGTCCTGTGGGGGTGCACTCGGCGGGGAAATGTGTCCTGCGGGGGTGCACTCGGCGCTAGGGGTGGGGGTGGCGGAGGCGGTGGACGATGTTCGGGATGTGGCGCAGCTCGACGATGGTGGCGAGTGCGACCGCAAACAGCAGGTCCGGCCACGGGGCGCGGGACACCAGGGCGGACACCACCAGCGCCATCGCCGCCAGCATCGAGCCCAGCGCCACCCACCGCGTCGCTGCCACGGTCAGGCCAAACACCGCCAGCGACACCAGCGCCCACACCGGCTCGACGGCCAGGATCGCCCCCAACGAGGTCGCGACTCCGCGCCCTCCTCGGCCCTTGAGGAACGGCGACGTCACGTGCCCGAGCACCGCCGCCACACCAGCCACCAGCCCGAGGTCGTGGTCCACCAGCATGAACGCGTAGGTAGGCAGGAATCCCTTGAGGACGTCCAGCAGCCCGACCAGCACGCCCACCCGCGTACCCATCGTGCGCGCCGCGTTCGTCGCACCGGGGTTGCCCGAGCCGGACGCCCGCAGGTCGACCCCCCGCAGCCGCGCCACGAACGCCGCCGGCGACACGGACCCGACCACGTACCCGACGGCGGCCGCGGCCACCCACCACAGCGGGCTCACGACAGCCGGCTCACCGAGGGGCGATGGCGACGGCGATCATGCCCGGCCCCACGTGCGCACCCACGACGGCACCGACCTCGCTCACACTGAGCGTCGCACGGCCGCCCATCCGCTCCTGGAGCCGCGCGGTCAGCGCCTGGGCCCGCTCCGGATTCGCCAGGTGCTGCACGGCGATGTCCACCGCACCGTCCCCCGACCGCTCGACTGTCAGGCCCTCGAGCCGGGCCAACGCCTTGCTCGCCGTCCGCACCTTCTCCAGTGGCTCGACGTGGCCGTCCACGAGATGCAGCAGCGGCTTCACCGACAGGGCCGAGCCCACCAGCGCCGCCGCCGCGCCGATGCGCCCGCCACGACGCAGGTACTCCAGCGTGTCGACGTAGAAGAGGACCTCGGAGCTCGCCATCCGCTCCCGCACGGCGCCGGCGACGTCTGCCGCGGACGCTCCAGCGGCGGCGGCCTGAGCCCCGGTGAGGACGCAGAAGCCCAGGCCCATCCCGATGAGCCGGCTGTCGATCACCGTCACCGGGACCGGGGAGTCCCGCGCCGCCAGGGACGCGGACTCCACCGTCGCGGACATCGCGCCGGACAGGTGGACAGACACGATCGCATCGGCGCCGCGGGCGGCCAGTGCCTCGTAGACGTCGAGGAACGCGTGCGGCGACGGACGCGACGTCGTGACCGGCGTCCACGAACGCAGCGCTTCGGCGACGTCCTTCGAGGTGATGGTCAGCTCGTCGTGTGCCTCGCCGCCGATGACGACCTGCACCGGCACGATGCCGACCCCGGCGGCCTCGGCCTGCTCCCTCGGGAGGTAGGCGGTGGAATCGGTGACGACGGCAACCGGCATGGCCGCAGGCTACGCGAATCCGCGCCGCAGGCCAGTCCGTGGCGCGGTCAGGCGGGCACCACGTTGACCAGCTTCGGCGGCCTCACCACGACCGTCCGGACGTCGCGCCCGTCCAGGGCCCGAACCACGTTCTCGTCGGCCAGGGCCAGCGCCCGCAGCTCGTCCTCACCGACGGTCGGCGGCACGTCCAGCCGCGCCCGGACCTTCCCGGCCACCTGCACCACGCAAGTCACCGACTCCTCCACCAGGAGGGCCGGGTCCACCACCGGCCAGCCGGCGAGCGCCACCGTCGGCTGGTGCCCCAGCCGGGACCACATCTCCTCGGCGGTGAACGGGGTCACCAGCGACAGCATGACCGCAACCGCCTCGGCGGCCTCCCGCACCGCGGGGTCGGCCGGCCCGACGCCGGAGTCGATCGCCTTGCGCGTTGCGTTGACCAGCTCCATCGTCTTGGCGATCGCGACGTTGAACCGGAACTCCTCGACGGCCTTGCCGGCGTCGTGGACCGACCGGTGCGTGACCTGGCGGAGGGCGGCGTCACCGGTGGCCGGATCGACGCCGACCGGCGCAGTGACGTCCCCGGACAACCGCCACGCGCGGTTCAGGAACTTGCGCGACCCGGCCGGCGACACGTCGGCCCAGTCCACGTCGTCCTCCGGGGGACCGGCGAACACCAGCGACAGCCGGATGGCGTCGACGCCGTGGGTGGCGAGCTCGTCGGACAGCCTCACCAGGTTCCCGCGCGACTTGCTCATTGCCGAGCCGCTCATGACGACCATGCCCTGATTCAACAGTCGGGTGAACGGCTCGGTGAACTCGACGAAGCCCAGGTCGAACAGCACCTTGGTGAAGAACCGTGCGTACAGCAGGTGCAGGATCGCGTGGGTGACGCCGCCGACGTACTGGTCCACGGGCATCCACGTACGCACGTGCTCCGCGTCGAAAGGCGCGGACTCCAGGCTCGGGTCCAGGAACCGCAGGAAGTACCAGGACGAGTCGACGAATGTGTCCATCGTGTCGGTGTCCCGCTCCGCGGGTCCGGCGCAGCGCGGGCACGCCACGTTCACCCAGTCCGTGGCGGCCCCCAGCGGCGACGCACCCTTCGGCTGCAGGTCCAGGCCCTCGGCGGGGGGAAGCGTCACCGGCAGCTGGTCGTCGGGGACCGGCACCTCGCCACACGTCGCGCAGTGCACGACGGGGATCGGCGTCCCCCAGTACCGCTGACGCGAGATCAGCCAGTCACGCAGCCGGTAGTTGACCGCCGCCCGACCTCCGCCCTGCTCGGCCAGGATCTCCACGATCCGGTCGATGGCCTCGGCCTTGCCCAAGCCGTCGAGCGGCCCGGAGCTGACCAGTTGGCCGTCGCCGGTGGTGGCCACCCCGGTCACGGCCGGGTCCTCCTCGCCGGTGTCCACGACCATCCGCACCGGAAGGTCGAACGCCCGAGCGAAGTCCAGGTCACGCTGGTCGTGCGCCGGCACGGCCATGATCGCGCCGTGACCGTAGTCGGCCAGCACATAGTCCGACGCGTAGACCGGCAGCAGCTCGCCGTTGACCGGGTTCACTGCATGCCGCTCCAGGAACACACCCGTCTTCGGTCGGTCGGTCGACAGCCGGTCGATCTCGGACTCCAGCTTGACCCGGTCGACGTAGTCAGCGAACCGCTGCTGCACCTCGGGAGGGGCACCCGCGGCCAGCTCGGCCGCCAGGTCGGAGTCGGCGGCGACCACGAAGAACGTGGCACCGAACAACGTGTCGGGCCGGGTCGTGTAGACGGTGACCGGCTCGTCGCGACCCTCGATGCGGAAGGCCACGTCTGCGCCGGCCGAGCGCCCCACCCAGTTGCGCTGCATCGTCAGGACCTTGTCCGGCCAGCCCCCCTCCAGCTGGTCCATGTCGTCCAGCAGGCGATCCGCGTACTCGGTAATGCGGAAGTACCACTGGGTCAGCTTCTTCTTCGTGACCGGGGTGTCGCAGCGCTCGCACAGCCCGCCGACGACCTGCTCGTTGGCCAGCACTGTCTGGTCCTGCGGGCACCAGTTGACCTGCGACGGCTTGCGGTAGGCCAGGCCCTTCTCCAGCAGGCGCAGGAAGAACCATTGGTTCCAGCGGTAGAACTCCGGGTCGCACGTGTTGAGCACCCGGTCCCAGTCGAACGAGCACGCGTAACGGCGCATCGACGCCTTCTGCGTGGCGATGTTCTCGTAGGTCCACGACGCGGGATCGACACCGCGCTTGATGGCGGCGTTCTCCGCGGGCAGGCCGAACGCGTCCCAGCCGATGGGGTGCAAGACGTTGAACCCGCGCTGCACCCAGTACCGCGCGACGACGTCGCCCAGCGCGTAGGCCTCGGCGTGCCCCATGTGCAGGTCGCCCGACGGGTAGGGGTACATGTCGAGGATGTACTTCTTGGGCCGGGCGTCGCCGGGCGCGCCAGAACGGAAGGGGGCGAGCTCGTCCCAGACCGGAAGCCACTTCTCCTGCACGCCGTGGACGTCGTAGGTCTCGCGCTCGTCGACGGCCGGTTGCCCGACCGCCTTCCCATCCTGACTGGTGTGGCTCATGTGCTCCCTCGCTTCACCCGACCCGAACGTGCCCGATTCGACCCCGAACACAGGAAAGCCCCTCGCAGGGAGGGGCAGCCGCACTGACGGTGAGTCAGTACGGCTGGGGAAGAAGCAGACGCCCGGGCACGGCAGCAGAGTACCTCAGCCGGGGTCGACGGTCGGGCGCTCCCGCTCCGCCGTCGACGAACGTGTCCGACCCGAGCCACCCCGGCGCAGCGCGCGGCGCAAGTACATCTCCTGGTCGGCCTTGCCCAGCAGGGCGTCCAGGCTTCCGCTGTCCCACGGCGCCAGCATCGCGCCGCCCGCGACGACCCGCGGGGACCAGATTTCCTCGGGGACGGGCGGGTTCTGCTGGACGCGCTCGCGGATACGCCTTTCCAGCTCCATGGGGGCCATTCCGGCTCCCGGCCCGATGATGCAGAACTCGTCTCCGCCCCAGCGGGCCACCACGTCGGTGGACCGAGTGGTGGCGCGCAGGGCGTCCCCGACGGCGACGAGCACGTCGTCCCCGGCCTCGTGGCTGACGACCTCGTTGACGTGGCGGAGCTGGTCGATGTCGATGAAGACGCAGTGGACGGCGTCGCCCTGCCGGCGGGCAGACTCGACGATCTGCATCCCCAGCATCGACAGCCCGCGGCGGTTCACCAGCCCGGTGAGCGGATCGCGTACGGCCACCTGGTCGACCGTCTCCTCGGAGGCCATGAGCGCCTCGAGCAGCCGGCCACGGGTGTAGCTCGCGAGGACGGTCAGGGCGGTCATAGCGCCGACGGCGGCCAGCCACAGCACCGGCTGCGCCGACAGCTCAGCGGCCGCGAGTCCGGCGAGCCAACCGACCCAGACCGCGTAAAGCACCGCGATGACCCACCGCGTACTGACGACCGCCACACCGCTTGCTGCGACGGCCACGGCCACTAGGGCGGACCACACGACGTCGTCGGAGGAGACGACGGCGAGGACCCCGGCACTGGCGGCGATGATCACGGCGCCGGCCGCCCAGGCCTCGGGCATGGGCAGCCGAGAGCGCAGGATGGTGGTCACGAAGGTCAGGACCAACTCGAGTCCAGTGGCCGCCAGAAGGACCCCGGCAACGACCGGCTGGCCGGCGAAGCCCGCGTCGGTCAGGACCACGGCGGCCGCCGCCGCGGTGACGCCGGCCAGGGCCGCGGCCACCCACGGCAGGGTCCAGCGGACGGCCGCGTCCAGGTGCGCGTCGTCTGCGGGAGGGCCGGAGGCGCTGCCGATCACAGTCGGAGTGTCGTCAGACATCACTGGCACCTTGACGCACCCGGGGACCTCCGTGAAGCAAGATGGTCAGAAAGAAGCAGAAGATCCGCCAGTTGGGTGAAGCCCGGGCCAGAACCAACGCCAGGCCGCCACGCTGCCCCGCAGCGCGGGGTGAGTGTGGCGGCCTGGCGTTGGTTCGGTGGAGCTAAGGGGACTCGAACCCCTGACCTTCTGCATGCCATGCAGACGCGCTACCAACTGCGCCATAGCCCCTTTGTCGCCCACCGTCGAGCAGTCCCGGACGGCTGCCGGAGTCTAACGGGTCGGCGGTCGGCCCACCCAACCCGGCCGAGCCCGGCGGGGTCGCTCACCGGTCGTCGCCGAGGACCGGCTCCGGGAGGCTGCCCGCGTTGTGCTCGGTCAGCCGCCAGCCGTGGCGGCCCTGCTCCAGCACCGACCAGCAGCCGTTGGCCAGGCCACCGAGACTCCGCCATCGGTCGACGGGAAGGTCCAGCAGCCGTCCGATGACGCAGCGGATGGTCCCCCCGTGGGTCACCACCACCAGGACCGACGACCGGTCCAAGCCATCGGCCTGTCGGAGCACCGCGGGGGCGGCCCGGTCGGCCACCTGGGTACGCGTCTCCGCCCCGCCAGCCGGGACGTCGGCGCCGGTGCTCCACTCCAGGTACTCCGGGTCCTCGCGCAGCTGGGTGTCGAACAGCCCCTCCCACCGGCCACCATGGGTCTCCCGAAGGGCGGCGTCGGTCACCACCTCCAGCCCCGACCGGTGCGCCAGTGGTTCGGCGGTCCGGACCGCGCGGCTGAGGTCGGACGCCGCGATCTTCGCCGGCTCCAAGGACGCCAGCCGGTCGGCCGCGCGCAACGCCTGGGCATGGCCGACGTCGTCCAGGGGGACATCGGTGTGCCCCTGGAACCGGTGGCTGCCGTTCCACTCCGTGCGGCCGTGGCGCAGCAGCACGATGCTCCGTGCGGTCAGCGGTGGGCCTCCGCATCGATCGACAGCGGGACGACTGGGCAGTCCCGCCACAGCCGCTCCAGCGAGTAGAACGCCCGGTCCTCGGCGTGGAGCACGTGCACGACCAGGTCGATGTAGTCGAGCAGGACCCATCGGCCCTGCTGCCGACCCTCGGCACGCACCGGCTTCGAGCCCTGCGCCGCCAGGGCCTCCTCGACGGCTTCGACGACCGCTCGCACCTGGCGGTCGTTGGGAGCCGAGCACAGCAGGAAGACGTCTGCGATGGCCAGCTGCTCACTCACGTCGAAGCCGACGATGTCCTCGGCGAGCTTGTCGGCGGCGGCAGCGGCGGCGGCCACCGCCAGGTCGATCGACTCCGCGGCCGCTGTCACGCTGCTCCTCGCTGTCGGCGAACTGGCGAGGAACAGTCTGTCACGGCTGGTCGGGCTGGAACTGAGGGTCGAAGTCCGCTCCCATGATCACGATCACGTCGGCTACCTGCTGGCCGGTCGAGGCCCGCCGGATGCTGGAGCGCGGCAGGCCCATGGCCTCCGCCACGGCCTCCCCCCGCGCCACCTCCTCGGGCGAGCTGTCGGCGATGATCACCACGCTCTTGTTGTAGGCGCACCCACTGGCGTTGCCACCATTGATGAAGACGAAGCCGGCGTTGCGGAGCAACCGAGCGGCACCACGGTCGATGCCCGGGACGCACACCCCGTTCTCCACCAGGACCCGGAGTGGCCCCTCCGGACCGACCGGCGGGAGAGAACCGGCCAGCGCGGTGCTGCGGATGGCGTCGAACTCCACCTCGTCGAGTGCGAACGCCTCGCGCGGGCCGCCGGTCTCGATCGGGACGACCGGCAGTGCCTGCAGCCGGGCGTCACCGGCGCGGATGACGTCCCCGAGCGACACCAGGACCGCGGCGAGCTCACCCGTGCTGAGGGTCGTCTTCGACTCGGTCCCCAAGGCGTCCAGCGCCGCGCTGACTCCGGCGGCGTCGGCGGGAAGGTCGGCCAGCAGCTCGGTGGTCACGGCGCTGAAACGTGCCAGCCGGGCCTCCTCCGGCTCACCGGGCGCCCGGTAGGTGGCGAACGCCGCCGCCTGGGCGCCGTTGACCTGCTGCCCGTTGCCGGACACGAGAACCACGGTCTGGCCACCGTTCGCCGCCGGGGCGAGGACCTCCACGTCCACGTCAACGGTGATCGGCCCCACCGCGTTGACCAGTGCCGCCAACCCTTTGGGACTGAGCTGCCAGGTCCCGTCCACGACGACGGCCAGGGTGGTCGCCAAGGCATCTCCGGGCGTGGCAACACCGCCGACGACCGTGGTGTCCTGGAAGGGAATGGCCGACGAGGTGACACCGTCGACGAACAGCCTCGACTGCACCAGCAGCTCGGATCCGGACTCCGCCTCCGGGTCAGCGACGAGCAGCGACCCCGCCGCCACGGGCTCGCCCTCCTTCGCCACGACGAACGCGACCGTCCGCTCCGTTCGCACCGGTGCCGCATCGACCGGAGCCGGTGTGGTGTCACGTGACGTCCACAACCACACACCGCCGGCGACCAGCGCAAGCACCACGGGAACCGACACCAGCCACAGCATGCGGCGCCGGCTCGCCTGCTTGCGGCGCAGGCGCTCCTCCGAGCGGCTGGCAGCCTTGTCCCCCGGCAGCACCGAGCCCGGCGCCGGCGGCGTGTCCGGGGTCGCGTTCCCGAGCCGGCTCTGCACCGACACCGGGCGGGAGCTCTGCCGCTTCTTCTTGCCCCGGTGGCCGCTCATGCCGCTGCCTCGGCGTAGAGATCACGCTTGGCCACGTACTGGACGATCCCGTCCGGCACGAGGTACCAGATCGGCCGGCCGGACGCGACGCGCTCCCGGACGTCGGTGGAGGAGATCGCCAGCGCCGGAACCTCGACCAAGCTGACCTGGCCGTTCGGGAGTCCCGGGTCGGACAGGACATGCCCGGGCCGCGTCACCCCGACGAAGTGCGCGAGCGCCAGCAGCTCGTCGGCGTCCCGCCAGGTGAGGATCTGCCCCAGGGCGTCGGCGCCGGTGATGAAGAACAGCTCGACGTCGTCGTGAGCCTGCCCACGCAGGTCACGCAGCGTGTCGATGGTGTACGTCGGGCCCTCGCGGTCGATGTCGACCCGGCTCACCGAGAACCGCGGGTTCGAGGCGGTCGCGATCACGGTCATGAGGTACCGGTCCTCCCCCGCCGTGACCACGCGCTCCGACTTCTGCCAGGGCTGCCCGGTGGGCACGAACACGACCTCGTCCAGCAGGAACTGGCTGGCCACCTCGTTGGCGGCCACCAGGTGCCCGTGGTGGATGGGGTCGAAGGTCCCACCCATCACCCCGAGCCGGCGTCGTGTCACGGAAGGACACTAATGGGTCACACGGGGTGATCCCGGCCACCGGGCCGCGTCCGCCGGGGCGCGTCGGCCCGCGATCCACCAGTCGACCGGCCCTCACCTTCGACCCTGCCGTCAGCGGCACCGGGATGCGAGCCTGGCAGGGTGCCGGCGCGCGTCGACCGCGGTTCTTCCCGCCGGGCGGCCGAGCGGCCCCCGGACGCTTCCGCTCGCGCCTGGTACGCATCGCCGCCCGACGACGTGCTGGCTGGTCTCGGGGCGTCCGGCTCCGGGCTGGCCGCCGACGAGGTGCGCCGTCGGCTGGACCGGTACGGACGCAACGAGCTGCGGGTGGAACGCCCTACCGCGGCGTGGGTCGTCGCCCTCCGCCAGTTCCAGAGCCCGCTCATCTACATCCTGCTGGCATCCGTCGTGGTCACGGTCCTCATCCGCGAGTGGATCGACGCGTCGGTGATCGCCGCGGTGCTGGTTCTGAACGCCACCATCGGCTACGTCGAGGAGCGCCGGGCGGAGCATGCCGTCCACTCGCTGATGCAGCTGTCCGTCCCGCGGGCGCGGGTCGTCCGCGACGGTGTCGAACAGATGGTCGACAGTCGAGACCTCGTCCCCGGAGACGTGGTGCTCCTGGAGTCGGGCGACCGCATGCCAGCAGACGCCCGGCTGCTCACCGCGCACGCCCTCCAAGTCGACGAGTCCCTGCTCACCGGGGAGTCGCTCCCGGTCACCAAGCGCGTCGCTGCGACCCGAGAGGGGGCGCCGGTCGCCGACCGCACCTCGATGGTGCACAGCGGAACGGTGGTGTCCACCGGCCGGGCCCGCGCGGTCGTCGTGGCCACGGGGACGAACACCGAGCTCGGTGAGATCGCGGACCTCATCCGGACCGAGCAGTCCGCCACCACGCCGCTGCAGCTGGCGATGAACCGGTTTGCCCGGCTCATCGGGATCTGGGTCGGGATCGCGTGCCTGGTGTCCTTCGGGATCGGGATCAGCATGGGCGAGAGCCCACGGCAGATGTTCCTGGTCGCGGTGGCGCTTGCGGTCGCCGCGGTGCCGGAGGGGCTCCCGATCGTGCTCACGATCGCGCTGGCCCTGGGCGTGTCCCGGATGGCTCGCCGCAACGCAATCGTCCGCCGGCTACCCGCAGTCGAGGCCCTCGGAAGCGCATCGGTCATCGGCTCGGACAAGACCGGCACGCTCACCGAGAACCGGATGACCGTTCGGCGCGTCTGGTCGGCAGGTCGGGACGCGGACTGGCGCTCACCTCCGGCTCTGGTGCTCCCGCCCCGGGCGCCGGACCCGCTGGCTGTCGACCCGACGGTTCTGACGCTCGTCGTGTGTGCCCTCGCGAACGAGGCGACGTTCACCGGCGACGGCCCGGCGCACGGCGACCCGACCGAGGTCGCGCTGCTGCGGGCTGCGGCCGCCGCCGGGCTGGCGCCGGACGTCCTCCGCACCGACCTCCCCGTCGTGGCCGAGCTGCCCTTCGAACCCGACCTCCGCTACTCCGCGGCGCTGGCGACCTGGACCGACCACGAGATCATGGTCGTCAAAGGCGCACCGGAGCGCGTCCTCGCCATGTGCGACCGGGTCGCCGGCGAGGACGGGCTCCAGGAGCTCGACCCCGAGACCGTCCACGACGTCGCCCGCAGCATGGCCGCGCAGGGTCTTCGCGTGCTCGCGATGGCCATCGACGCCCGCCCGCGGGACGGTGGGCCGTCTCCGGATCTGGAGGACCCCCACTCCCTGGTGCTGGTGGGCCTGGTGGGCATGCTCGACCCGGCCCGACAAGGTGTGGGCAGCGCCATCCGAAGCTGTCGGGACGCCGGGGTCCGCGTGATCATGATCACCGGCGACCACGCCCTCACCGGGGCCGCCATCGCTCGTCAGATCGGGCTGGCCCGCGAGCCTGCGGTCCTGTCCGGCGCAGAGCTGGCGGAGCTGGACGACGCGCAGCTGCGCGTTGCGGTCGGCACCACCGACGTCTTCGCCCGGGTAGCTCCCGAGCAGAAGCTGCGCATCGTGCGTGCGTTGCAGGCCAACTCCGAGGTGGTCGCCGTCACCGGCGACGGAGTCAACGACGCCCCTGCTCTGAAGGCTGCCGCCATCGGCGTCGCCATGGGCCGGACCGGTACCGACGTCGCCCGCGAAGCGGCCGACATCGTGCTGGCTGACGACGACTTCGTGACGATTGTGGCCGCCATCGAGGAGGGTCGGGTCACCTTCGACAACGTCCGGAAGGCGACCGCCTTCCTCGTTACCACCGCCGTTGCCACGATCGTCGCCATCCTCGTCGCGGTGGGGATCAGCTGGCCGCTGCTGATGCTCCCCGCCCAGCTGCTGTGGCTCAACCTCGTCACCAACGGGCTGCAGGACGTCGCGCTGGCCTTCGAGCGGGGGGAGCCAGGGACCATGCGCCGCCCACCGCGGCGACCGGGCGCCGGCATCCTCGACAGCGTGCTGTGGATCCGCACCGTGCTGGTCGGAGTGACCATGGCCGTCGGGGCGCTGGCTCTGTTCCGGTGGGAGCTCGACTCGACCGGCTCCCCCGCCCTCGCCCGAACCGTCGCACTGACGACGATCGTGGTCGCCATGGCCTTCCACGCCGGCAACTCCCGGTCACGTGACCGGTCGGTGTTCGCGGTGAGCCCCCGGGCCAACCCGTTCCTCACCATCGCCACGGCGGCGACGCTTGCCCTGCACGCGGCCGCCCTCTACGTGCCGTTCACCCAGTACGTGCTGCGGGTCGAGCCGCTGAGTCCGCAGGCGTGGCTCCGGATCGTGGCGGTCGCGTCGAGCGTGCTGGTGGTGAGCGAGATCGACAAAGCCGTGCGCAGGTGGCTCAGCGGTCGGGGTCCAGCCGGCTGATGAGGAACAGCAAGAGGCCGAAGATGGCCAGGGTGGTGATCCCCAGCGTGAGCGCGAGAGGCAGGCCGGAAGCCTCCTCCTCGGCCACCGCCTCACTGACGCGGATCAGCGCGTTCATCGTCACGTCCTGGGCCTCCTGTCGGGTGCGGGCGGCGCCAGCCTAGCCGCGGAGGGGGCGCCGGCGCCGGTCAGGCACGGACGTGGCCGTCACCGGTCACCACATACTTCGTGGACGTGAGCTCCGGCAGACCCATCGGCCCGCGGGCGTGCAGCTTCTGGGTCGAGATGCCAATCTCGGCTCCAAAGCCGAACTCACCGCCGTCGGTGAACCGCGTCGAGGCGTTGACCATCACCGCGGCCGCGTCGACCTGGGCCACGAACCGGCGGGCCGCCGGCTGGCTGCCGGTGACGATGGCCTCGGTGTGACCGGTGGACCAGCGACGAATGTGGGCCACCGCTTCGTCCAGGGAGTCGACGACGCCGGCGGCCAGGTCCAACGAGTAGTACTCGGCGGCCCAGTCGTCATCGGTCACCGCCTCGAACGCGGTCCCGGCCGCTTCGCAGTAGGGACGGATGCGGTCGTCGCCGTGGACGGTGACTCCGTTTCGGGCGAGGGCAGTCATGGCCGCCGGGAGGAAGTCCTCGGCGACATCCGCGTGGACGAGGAGGGTCTCCGCGGCGTTGCACACGCTGGGCCGCTGGCACTTCGCGTTCACCAGGATCGCCACCGCCTGCTCGACGTCGGCCTCGGCGTCGACGTACACATGGCAGTTGCCGATCCCCGTCTCGATCACCGGCACCGTGGACTCCTCGACCACCGAGCGGATCAGGCCGGCGCCACCGCGCGGGATGAGGACGTCGACGAGCCCTCGCGCCGTCATCAGGTGCTTGACGGACTCGTGGCTCGTCCCGGGAACCAGCTGCACCGCGTCGCGCGGCAGGCCCACGGAGTCCAGGGCATCCTGCATGACGCGCACCAGCGAGGTGTTGGAGTCGAAGGCCGACGACGATCCGCGCAGCAGCACGGCGTTCCCGGACTTCAGGCCAAGTCCGGCCGCGTCCACCGTCACGTTGGGCCGAGCCTCGTAGATGATTCCCAGCACACCCAGAGGGACACGGACCTGACGAACCTCGAGCCCGTTGGGAAGGGTGAAGCCGCGCACGACCTCCCCGACCGGGTCGGGCAGGTCCGCGACGTCGCGCAGGGCCGCGGCGATCGCCGTGATTCGTCCGGAGTCGAGCGTCAGCCGGTCGACCAGCCCGGCCGCCGTGCCTGCGGCGACCGCTCGTTTGACGTCGGCTCGGTTGGCGTCGATCACCTCGGGCTGGCGGGCGTCGAGCGCGTCCGCCATCGCCCGGATCGCGGCGTCCTTGTCGGCGCGCGGCAGCGGCGCGAGCAGTGTGGCCGCCTCCCGGGCCCGGCGGGCGGAGTCCAGAACAGCGTCGCGGTCAGTCATGGCACGAGCGTAACCAGGGCCGGGCCGGCTCAGAAGGGACGCAGGTCGCCGCTGCCCACGGCCGGCACGGTGAGCTCGCCCGCGCGGCCCCGGGAGTGGAACGTGCCCCGGTCGACCACTTCGAGACCGACCACGTCCCACGGCGGCAGGTCCGCCAGCACCGCGTGCTCGCTCCACAGCAGCAGGGCGCGGGCGGCAGCGTCACGCAGGTGGGAACCCTCGTCCCAGAACCGGATCTCCGCACGGTCGCTGGCGTAGCGCCCCGACAGCAGGAACTGGTGCCGCTCGGCCAGCCGCTCCAGCGCCTGCTTCACCTCGCCCTCCGGCAGGTCAGGTCCGGCGACGGTGATCGTGACGTGGTAGATGCGACGGTCGGCGGCCGTGCCAGCGATGGACTCGCCCGAGCCGAACACGGTCTGCTGCCCCACTGCCGCTCCCCTCGTCACCTGCGCGGCCGGCCCAGCACGACCAGGTCGTCACGGTGCACAACCTCGCGTTCGTACGCCGATCCGCGCTCACGGGCAAGCTCCCGGGTGGACCTGCCCAGCAGGTCCGGCAGCTCGCTCGCATCAAAGTTGACCAGTCCGCGGGCCACCGCGTGGCCCTTTTCGTCGACCAGGTCCACCGGATCTCCAGCCACGAAGCTGCCATCGACCGCCGTGACCCCGGCCGGCAAGAGCGACGAGCGGCGCTCCACCACCGCGGTGACGGCGCCGGGATCGAGGTGGACCCGGCCGTGCGCGGACGCCGCATGGGCCAGCCACAGGAGCCGCGTGGGGACCCGACGCCCGGTGACCCCGAACCATGTCCCCACCGGCTCGCCGGCCAGGGCGTCGCGCGCCTGGGCGGTGGCAGCCAGCAGGACCGGCACCCCGGCGCTGGTCGCGATCCGCGCTGCCTCGATCTTGGTCGCGATCCCTCCGGTACCCACTCCGGACCGTCCCGCTCGGCCGAGCCGGACACGTGCCAGGTCGGGTTCGCCGGTGACCTCACTGATGCGTCGCGACCCGGACCGAGCTGGGTCGCCGTCGTAGAGCCCGTCGACATCGGACAGCAGGACGAGCGCGTCGGCGTGGACCAGGTGTGCCACGAGAGCCGCCAGCCGGTCGTTGTCACCGAAGCGGATCTCCTCGGTGGCGACGGTGTCGTTCTCGTTCACGACCGGCAGCGTGCCCAGCTCGAGCAACCGATAGAGCGTGCGCTGGGCGTTGCGGTAGTGGGACCGGCGGACGACGTCGTCGGCTGTCAGCAGCACCTGGCCGACGACGACCCCCCGACGGGCGAACGCCTCGGAGTACCGGTGGACCAGGACGCCCTGGCCGACACTCGCGGCGGCCTGCTGGGTTGCCAGGTCGCGAGGGCGACGTCGCAGCCCGAGCGGCTCCAGCCCCGCAGCGATGGCGCCGGAGGACACCAGCACGACCTGTCCGCCGCCAGCGCGACGCGCCGACAGCGTGTCGACGAGTCGTTCGATCTGGTCGTCGTCGATGCCGGCGCCGGCAGACGCGAGGGACGAGGACCCGACCTTGACCACCACCCGGGCCGCCGTCGCGAGGTCGCGCCGGTTCACCGCGGCTCCCGGGGTGCCCGACGGTCGCCGTCGTGCTCCCGCTCCCACGCCTCCACCCGCCGGTCGGTGCCGCGTGGGCTCTGCAGCTGCTCGGCGCCGGCGTCGATCTGCGGGGCGAAGTCGAAGACCACTCCCTCGTCACCCGCTCCAATGACGACCTCCGCACCCGGCTGTGCGCCGAGCGCCAGCAGCCGCTCCTCGACCCCCAGACGGGCCAGCCGGTCGGACAGGTAGCCGACCGCCTCGTCGTTGCCGAAGTCGGTCTGCCGGACCCAACGCTCGACCTTGGACCCCACCACCCGGAACCGGTCCCCCGCGGCGTCCGACTCCACGGTGACCGTGAACCCCGCCTCGTCCACCGCGGTCGGGCGCAGCACCGTGCGAGTGGCTTCCGGCGGGGGAAGCGCACGACGATGCTCGGCGACGACCTCGGCCATCGCGAACTCCAGCGCGCGCAGCCCTTCGTGCGAGGCGGCGGACACCGTGAAGACCCGCAGCCCGCGCTCCTCCAGAATCGGCCGGACAAGCTCGGCCAGCTCGCGGGCCTCGGGTACGTCGACCTTGTTCAGCGCCACGAGCCGGCGCCGGCCCGCAAGTCCGCCGTAGGCGGCAAGCTCCGCCTCGATCACGTCCAGGTCCGACACCGGGTCTCGGTGCGGCTCGAGCGTCGCGCAGTCAAGGACGTGGACGAGCACCGCGCAGCGTTCGACGTGGCGAAGGAACTCGTGTCCCAGTCCCTTGCCTTCGCTGGCTCCGGGGATCAACCCGGGGACGTCGGCGACGGTGAACCGCGCCTCGCCGGCCTGCACCACGCCGAGGTTGGGCACCAAAGTCGTGAAGGGGTAGTCGGCGATCTTGGGCCGGGCGGCACTGATGGCTGCCACCAAGCTCGACTTGCCGGCGCTGGGGTACCCGACGAGGCCAACGTCGGCCACCGTCTTGAGCTCGAGGACGACGTCGCGTCCCTCGCCGGGCTCGCCCAGCAGCGCGAAGCCGGGAGCCCGACGGCGCGGCGAGGCCAGGGCTGCGTTGCCCAGCCCGCCATGACCGGCGGCTGCCACGACATACCGAGAGCCGGCGCCGACCAGGTCGACGAGCACCTCGCCGTCGGCTGACTTGACGACGGTGCCGTCCGGGACGGGGAGGACGAGGTCGGTCCCGTCAGCACCGGACCGGTTCCCGCCCTGGCCGGGCTTGCCGTGCCCGGCCTTGCGGTGGGGGCTGCGGTGGTAGTCGAGCAGGGTGGTGACATCGGGGTCGACCACAAGGGAGACCTCACCGCCGCGGCCGCCGTTGCCGCCGTCGGGGCCGCCGAACGGCTTGAACTTCTCCCGGAGGACGGAGGCGCAGCCGTTGCCGCCGCTGCCGCCTGCCACGTGCAGGACGACCCGGTCGACGAACGTGGTCATCGCGGGTCCCGATCTGGGAGGGACGTACGGGTAGGGAGCGTCAGGCGCTCCGAGCTCATTCCGCCGGAACGATGTTGACGACGCGGCGACCGCGTCGGGTGCCGAACTCGACAGCACCGGCGGCGAGTGCGAACAGTGTGTCGTCGCCACCACGACCCACGTTGAGGCCGGGGTGGAAGTGCGTGCCGCGCTGCCGGATGATGATCTCGCCGGCGTTGACGACCTGGCCGCCGAAGCGCTTCACGCCGAGTCGCTGAGAGTTCGAGTCACGGCCGTTACGGCTGGACGAGGCGCCCTTCTTGTGTGCCATGACTCACTTCCCCGCGTCGATGCCGGTGACCTTGACCTCGGTGTACCGCTGCCGATGTCCCTGGCGCTTGCGGTAGCCGGTCTTGTTCTTGAACTTGTGGATGACGATCTTCGGCCCCTTGCTGCCGCCAAGAACCTCAGCGGTCACGCTGGCACCGGCGAGCGCCTTCGGGTCGCTGGTGACGGTCTCGCCGTCAACGAGGAGGACCGCCGGCAGGGTCAGCGTGGCACCGGGGGCGTCGTCGACCAGGTCGATCCGGACGACGTCGCCGACGGCAACCTTCTCCTGGCGGCCGCCAGCACGGACGATCGCGTACACCGCGGGCTCCTCACACATCTCGGGCGTTCCCAGTTGCTCTGCCTGGGCGGTCTTGCTGACGTCACGCCAGCGAGGCACGCACTCCAGAGCACGGGAACGAGGGCGCAATAGCGCCGGGGGTCAAGAGTACGGACCGGCTCCCCGAAGGGTCAAACCGAGGTCTCCTCCGGCTCCGGTGCGGGCAGCGCCGCCTCAGTCGCGGCGGACCCGGCGCCGTCAGCCGCAGCGCCCGCGGCATCCCCGGGCGACTTCGACCCCTTGGCGGACGCCTTGGCGACCTTGGCCACCTTCGCCGCACGGCCGGAGTCCGCCTTGGTGTCCGTCCCGGACTTGCTGCGGCCGCCGCCGCGGCGACCGCCGTCCCGCGAGGAGCCCTCCCGCTTCGGCTCCACCGGCTCGGTCTGGATGTGGCGTCCCCGGCCACCGCAGGAGTCGCACACCGTCGAGAACGCGTCCAGCAGGCTCTGACCGACCCGTTTGCGGGTCATCTGCACCAGCCCCAGCGAGGTGACCTCGGCCACCTGGTGCTTGGTCCGGTCGCGGCCCAGGCACTCCAGGAGCCGCCGCAGGACCAGCTCGCGGTTGCTCTCCAGCACCATGTCGATGAAGTCGATGACGACGATTCCACCCACGTCGCGCAGGCGAAGCTGCCGGACGATCTCCTCTGCGGCCTCGACGTTGTTCTTGGTGACGGTCTCCTCGAGGTTCCCGCCCTGCCCGGTGAACTTCCCGGTGTTGACGTCGATGACCACCATCGCCTCGGTGGAGTCGATGATCAGGTAGCCGCCGGAGGGCAGCCAGACCTTGCGGTCGAGCGCCTTGGCCAGCTGCTCGTCGATGCGGTGCGCAGCGAACACGTCCTCGCTGTCAGTCCACCGTGACAGGCGCTCCGCCAGGTCCGGCGCGACGTGGCCGACGTACGCGTCGACCACGTCCCAGGCCTCGTCACCGCTCACGACGAGCTTGGTGAAGTCCTCGTTGAAGATGTCCCGGATCACCCGGACGGTGAGGTCCGGCTCCTCGTACAGCTCGGCGGGCGCGTTGGCCGTCTTGGCCTTGGCCGAGATGTCGTCCCACTGCGCCGACAGCCGGTTCACGTCGCGCTGCAGCTCCTCCTCGCTCGCGCCCTCCGCAGCGGTGCGCACGATGACGCCGGCGTCCTCGGGGACGATGCGCTTGAGGATGCCTTTGAGCCGGCTCCGCTCGTTGTCGGGCAGCTTGCGGCTGATGCCGGTCATCGACCCGTCGGGGACGTACACCAGGTAGCGCCCGGGCAACGAGACCTGGGCCGTCAGGCGCGCGCCCTTGTGACCGATCGGGTCCTTGGTCACCTGGACGAGAACCGCGTCTCCGGACTTCAGCGCGTGCTCAATCCGCTTGGGCTGGCCATCCAGGCCGGCCGCATCCCAGTTGACCTCGCCGGCGTACAGGACGGCGTTGCGGCCGCGGCCAACCTCGACGAAGGCCGCCTCCATGCTGGGCAGGACGTTCTGCACCTTCCCCAGGAACACGTTGCCGACCATGGACGCCGACGACGCCCGGGCCACGTAGTGCTCGACAAGGACACCGTCCTCGACGACGGCGATCTGCGTGCGCTCCCCCTGCTGACGGACCACCATCACCCGCTCCACCGCCTCGCGACGGGCGAGGAACTCTGACTCGGTGAGCACCGGTGGGCGGCGGCGGCCCTGCTCACGGCCCTCACGGCGCCGCTGCTTCTTCGCCTCCAGCCGGGTGGACCCCTTCACGCCGCTGATGGCGTTGCTGTCGCCGCCACCACGGGGCTTGCGCACATGGACGACCGTGCGCTCGGGATCGTCCGCCGACACCTCGGCGTCGTCTCCGGATCCACCGCGTCGGCGCCGACGACGTCGACGACGCGAGGAGGACGACGTCCCCTCGCCCTCGTCCTTGGACGCGCCGTCGTCGGCCTCGCCGACCTCGGTCCCGTCTGCCGGCTCGGCGGCGTCGGACGGCTCGTCACCGGAGACCGACGCGTCCGACTCGCCACCCGTGCTCGACTCCTCACCCTTGCCCCGGCGGCCCCGGCCACCGCGGCGGCGACGACGACGACCGGACCCGGAGGTGGCGGCCGCCTCGGGCTCGGCGTCGGACTCGGACTCACTGTCACCGGGTTCCGCTGGAGCCGACGACTTCGCGCGGGTCTCGGGAACCACCGCCGGATCCGGCGCCTGGAACAGCACCACCGGCGGAGCGGGCTCGGTGCGCGCCTTGGCGCGCGAACGCCGGCCACCGGCAGCCGGCGATGCCTCGTCGGACTCGTCTGCGGCCTTCTCGGCAGCCTTCTCGGTCGACTTCTTGGTGGCCTTCTTGGTGGCCTTGGTGGTCTTGGTGGTCTTGGTGGTCTTGGTGGCCTTCGTCGCCGCGGCCTTCTTGGTGGCCTTCTTTGCGGTCTTCTTGGCGACCTTCGCCGGATCCGCCTCGGGGGCGGTGCCGGCGGGTTCGGTGGCCCCAGCGGTGGGGGCCGACGGCGCCGGCGCCTCGGCCGGCGGCCCGGCGGGGCGACTGGCAGATCGGCGGCGGCTGCGCTTCGGCGGTGCCGCGGCGTCGGTCGTGGGGTCGGTCGTGGGCTCGTCGTCGAGCATCCGGGTGTCTCCCGTCGCGTCGTGCCGCGCAACGCCGCACGACGACTGGTCAGCAGCCCCAGGCCGTGGCCCGAAGCCGAAGTGTGAGGTGCGCAGGCCCGTGCCGCGGATGCGGCGCGACGATCAGGCGCCGTCGGCGCCTTCACCGCGAGACCGGTCGGCAGCCAACGGATCGGCCACGGTCCCGGTGTCCTCGTCGAGGGGGCCCTGCGCCAGCCGAGTCACCCGGGGGGCCACCGGCGGCGTCAGGCCCGCCACCACGTCGAGGGCGGAGAGGACGTCGTCGGGTCGAACGGCGGGAACGGTGTGCCGGACGACCACGCGCAGTATCGCACACGGCCCGTCGTCCCCTCCCGCGTCAGCCTCGACGGCGAGTCGGACCAGCGCCGGGCGGACGTCGAAGGTCCGCAGGCCCGACTTCGTCATGCGCTGGACGGTCGCCTCGGTGCTCGCCAGGAGCAGCTCCACCGCCGCGACCGCCGCGGCGGGCTCCTGCTGCGGCATCCGGATGAGCCACTCCGATGCCACTAGGCGGTCGGTCAGCGAGCCCGGTCCGGCCTCGACGACCTCCAGGATGTCCAGCCCGGGGGGCAGGGCCTCGTCCAGCGCGCGTGCCACCTTGGCCGGGTCCAGCTGCGCCGAGACCCCGATCTCCAGGTACTCCGCCTCGCTAGCCGAGCCGGTCGGTGCGGCGTTCGCGTAGGAGATCTTCGGGTGCGGGCTGAACCCGGCGCTGTACGCCATCGGCACTGCGGCCCGGCGCAACGCCCGCTCGAGCGCCCGCTGGAAGTCGCGGTGGCTGGCGAACCGCAGCCGACCACGCTTGGCGTAGCGGATGCGGAGCTTCTGGACCGGGGCGACGTACTCGCGGTCCGGGGTGCGGCGGGCCATCTGTCGCCTAGGCCTGGAGCGCCTCGGCGCCGGCGTTGACCACGGTGACCGGCAGCAGGGTCCGCCCCGTCGGCCCGATCTCGATGTGGGTGTCCATCTCTGGGCAGACCCCACAGTCGAAGCACGGCGTCCAGCGACAGTCCTCGACCTCGACGCCGGAGAGTGCGTCCTGCCAGTCCTCCCAGAGCCAGTCCCGGTCCAGACCGCTGTCCAAGTGGTCCCAGGGCAGGACCTCGGCGTAGTCCCGCTCCCGAGTGGTGTACCAGTCGACATCGACCGGCTCGCCGGCCAGGGCGGTCTCCGCCGCCTGCATCCAACGGTCGAAGGAGAAGTACTCGCTCCAGCCGTCGAAGCGGCCGCCGTCGGCCCAGGCCGCCCGGATCACCCGGCCCACGCGGCGGTCCCCGCGCGACAGCATGCCCTCGACGATTCCCGGCTTGCCGTCGTGGTAACGGAAGCCGATCGCCTTGGCGAAGTCCTTGTCGGCACGCACCGCGTCGCGCAGCTGGGCCAGCCTGCGGTCGGTGCCCTCATGGTCGAGCTGCGCCGTCCACTGGAACGGGGTGTGCGGCTTGGGGACGAAGCCTCCGATGGACACCGTGCACCGGATGTCTCGCCGCCCGGACACCTCGCGCCCGGTCCGGATGACCTCCCGGGCGAGGCGCGCAATCTGCAGCACGTCGTCGTCGGTCTCAGTGGGAAGCCCGCACATGAAGTACAGCTTCACCTGGCGCCAGCCGCTGCCATAGGCGGCCGCCACGGTGCGCACCAGGTCCTCCTCGGTGACCATCTTGTTGATGACCTTCCGGATGCGCTCGCTGCCGCCCTCCGGTGCGAAGGTCAGGCCGCTGCGTCGTCCGTTGCGGGTCAGCTCGTTCGCCAGGTCGATGTTGAACGCGTCCACGCGGGTGCTGGGCAGCGACAGCGAGGTGTTCGTTCCCTCGTAGCGGTCGGCCAGGCCCTTGGCGACCTCGCCGATCTCGCTGTGGTCGGCGGACGACAGGCTGAGCAGGCCCACCTCCTCGAACCCGGTCGCCTGCAGGCTCTGCTCCACCATCTCGCCGATCCCGGTGATGCTGCGCTCGCGCACCGGCCGGGTGATCATCCCCGCCTGACAGAACCGGCAGCCGCGAGTGCACCCGCGGAAGATCTCGACGCTGGCCCGCTCGTGGACGCTCTCGGCCAGCGGGACCAGTGGCTGCTTCGGGTAGGGCCACGCGTCGAGGTCCATCACGGTGTGCTTGTGGACCCGCCACGGCACGCCGGGGCGGTTCGGGGCGACCCGCTGGATGCGACCGTCCGGCAGGTAGTCGACGTCGTAGAACTGCGGGACGTAGACGCTGCCACTGCGCGCCAACAGCAGGAGGAGGCCCTCACGCCCACCGGGCATGCCCTCCTGCTTCCAGGTGCGCAGCAGTCGGGTGATCTCAAGGACCGCCTGCTCACCGTCGCCCAGGACGGCAGCGTCGACGAAGTCGGCGATGGGCTCCGGGTTGAACGCGGCGTGCCCACCCGCCAGGACGATGGGGTGCGATGCGTCCCGGTCGACGGCATCGAGTGGGATCCCGGCGAGGTCGAGGGCGGTGAGCAGGTTGGTGTAGCCCAGCTCGGTCGCGAAGGACACCCCGAGCACGTCGAAGGCACCCACCGGACGGTGCCCGTCGACGGTGAACTGGGGCAGGCCGTGCTCGCGCATGAGCGCCTCGAGGTCAGGCCAGACCGAGTACGTGCGCTCGGCCAGAACGCCGGGTTGCTCGTTGAGGACCTCGTAGAGGATCTGGACGCCCTGGTTGGGGACGCCCACCTCGTAGGCGTCGGGGTACATCAGCGCCCAGCGGACGTCACAGTCGTCCCAGTCCTTGGTGACCGCGTTGAGCTCTCCCCCGACGTACTGCACCGGCTTCTGGACCTGGGGTAGCAGGAGCTCGAGCCGGGGGAACACCGACTCGACGGGCATGGTGGACCTCCTGGAGGACTGCGGCGGTGCCAGCAGCGTACGCGGCTCGCGGACCTAGCGCAGGGCGCGCCTCAGGTGGACGTTCTCCAGGAGGCCGATTGCCATCCAGTTGGCGAACATGCTGGAGCCCCCGTACGACACGAACGGAAGCGGCACACCGGTGACCGGCATGATGCCGATGACCATGCCGATGTTCTCGAACATCTGGAAGGTGAACCAGCACGCGATCCCGGTCGCCACCAAGGCGCCGAACAGGTCCTCGGCGCGGGTCGCGATGTGAATCGCTCGCCACAGCACGATGGCGAACAGCGTGATCAACGTGGCCGATCCGATGAACCCGAGCTCTTCGCCGACGACACTGAAGATGAAGTCGGTCTCCTGCTCGGGGATGAACTGACCGCTGGTCTGGCTGCCCTCGAACAGGCCGGTACCGAACAGGCCTCCCGAGCCCACTCCGATGCGCGCCTGGTTGGTGTTGTAGCCGATCCCCTGCGGGTCCAGCGCCGGGTTGGTGAACGCGAGCAGCCGGTTGATCTGGTAGTCGTCCAGGACGCCGAGCTGGACCGCGGCGAAGGCAGCCAGAGCACCCGTCGCCAACAGCCCGACCAGCCACTTCAGGGAGGTGCCGGCGATGGCCAGGATGCCCAGCACGATCATCCCCATGACGACCGCCGTCCCAAGGTCGGGCTGCAGCATCACCAGCGCCAGCGGCAGCGCGGCCACCGCCAGGACCAGCAGGACGTCGGGCAGGGACGGCTCTGTCTCAGCGTCCCGGCGGTCGGACAGGAGCATGGCCAGGCCGACGACGAGTGCGACCTTCACGAACTCGGACGGCTGGAGCGTGAACCCGCCGGGCAGCGGGATCCACGCCTGGGCCCCGTTGATCGAGGTGCCGACCGGCGACAGCACCGCGACCAGCCCGATCAGCGACGCCACGTAGACGAACGGCGCGTAGGCGCGCAGCATCCGGTAGTCGAACAACATGGTCATCAGGCCCAGCGCCATCCCGATGACGAGGTTGAGCAGGTGCTTCTTCAGGTAGGCCTGCGGGTCCCCGCCGGCGCTGACCGTGCGGGTCGCCGAGTACACCACCACGGCGCCGAACAGGCTGAGGCCGAGAGCGGCCATCAGGAGCGGCCAGTCGAGCCGACGGAGCGTCGAGCCGCGCCCCATGGCGCGGGCGGCGAGGCCACGCCTCCGGGGCGGTGCGTAGGTGGTCGGGTAGCCGGACGTCATGGGCGAGCCCGGCGCCGGCTCTGCTTGGTCTTGGTCGAGCTGGTCGCCGGGATGCCGGGCACCTGGTTGCCGGGGAGTCCGTCGTCCTTGGGCTGCTGGATCGTGCCGTCCGCGTCGATCTCCGGCAGCTGCTGGATGGGCTTGCCGCCGGGGATGATGGCCGTCTTCGGGTTGACGGTCGACCCGCTGATGCCGAACAGAGCCTCGTAGATGCGCCGGACGCTCGGGGCGGACGTCCCCGATCCGGTGCCGCCCTCGGGGACCATCATGAGCACGACGTACTCGGGCTTGTCGGCCGGCGCGTAGGAGGCAAACCACGACGTGGTCTGCTGGCCGTAGACCTCGCCGGTGCCGGTCTTCGACGCGACCGGGATCTCGCCCAGTGGGAAGCCCACGAACTTCCAGGCCGCCGTCCCGGTGGCGGTCACGCTGGTGAGGGCGTCCTGCAAGTAGCTGATCGTCTCTGGAGACGCCGGGAGCTTGCCCTGCTCCTTGGGCTTGAAGTCCTTGACCACCTCGCCACTCGGCGACATCACGGCCCGGCCGATCTGTGGCTTGTAGAGGGTGCCCCCGTTCGCAATGGCCGCATAGGCACGAGCCATCTGCAACGGGGTGCTGAGCATGTCGCCCTGCCCGATCGCGGACAGCACCGCGTCGCCGGCACGGAACTGGTCACCGTCGAGGCAGAACTCCTGGGCAAACCGGACCAGGTAGGCCGTCTGCTGGTCCTTCGGCGCTTCCTTCTGGAAGTTGCAGTAGTAGTCGCGGTTGGCGGCGTAGTAGGTCCGGCGGAACTCCCGGTCCGCGATGCGTCCGCTCGCCTCGCCTGGGAGGTCCACGCCGGTCGTCTCCCCGAAGCCGTACCCCCGCGCCGCGTCGGCAATCCACTCCGGCACGTCGGCCTTCGGGTCCAGCCCGCCCTGGCGTAGCCACATGTCGTACGCGAGCTGGTAGAAGACGGTGTCGCAGGAGACCTCGAGCGCCTTGGCGAAGCTGATCGGGCCGTACGACGACGACTCGTAGTTGTTGAAGACCTGGGTGCCGATCGTCAGGCTGCTCGGGCAGTCGTAGGCGCCGTAGAGCGAGTAGCCGGCGTTCACCGCTGCCGTGGTCGTCACCACCTTCCACGTCGACGCAGGCGCGTACTGGCCCTGGATCGCCCGGTTGATGAGCGGGGTCCCGGCCTTCTGACTGCTCAGCGTGCGGTACTGGCGGTTGCTGATGCCCCCGACCCAGATCGACGGGTCGTAGGACGGGGTGCTTGCCATGGCAACGACCCGCCCGGTGTCGACCTCCATCACGACCGCGGCACCGGTCTGTGCCCGGTAGTACCGGCCGGTGTTGTCGTCGAACTGGGACCGCCCGAGCAGCAGGGCCTTCTGGAGCTCGTCTTCGACGACAGACTGGACGCGCGCGTCGATGTTGGTGACCAGGTAGTTGCCAGGACTCGGATCCACGTTCGAGACCGTTCCGACCACGTTCCCGGCACTGTCGACCGACAGCTGTTTGACGCCCGGTTTGCCCCGGAGGAACTTGTCGTAGACCTGCTCGATCCCAGCCCGGCCCACTAGATCGGTGCGGCTGAGCGTGGCACCGCGTCCCACCCGGCTCTCTGCCTGGTCGAGCTCCTCGGCCGTCACCGGCCCGAGGTAGCCCAGGATCTGCGCCGCGTTGACGTCGTAGGGCGCCGGGTAGTCCCGGATCGCCTGCATCTCGGCGGTCACGCCGGGGAAGTCCTCCGCTCGCTCCATGATCTGCAATGCAACCTGTGGATCGGCGTCCTCGGCGATCGGGATCGGCTGGTACGGCGAGCCGTTCCAGCACACCGGAGGCGGGGGTGCGCCGTCGGTTCCGCACAGCGTCAGGCTCTTGTCCAGCTTGGTCGGGGTGGTACCGAGCAGCTTGGCGAGGCGCCGGACCACCGCCGCCCCGTCTGCGGGCAGGTCCAGCAGCACCGAGCGGTCCACCGACACCACCAGGGTGGTGCGGTTCTGGACGAGAGGCCGACCTCGGGCATCGAGGATGACCCCGCGCACCGCCGGCGTCACGACCTCGCGGATCCGGTTGTCCGAAGCGGCCTGCGCATACTCCTCGCCAGCAACCACCTGCATGAACCACAGCCGGCCGACCAGTGTCGCCAGCAGAGAGAAGATGAGGACCTGCAGCACCAGGAGGCGCATGCGCGACCGGTCACTCACAAGGTCTCCAGACATCGATCGGCGGACGGCACCCGCACCACAGACGCGCTGGACGAGTGGGAGGTTCCACCGCCGGGGGACGGTGGCCCGGTCCGGACTGTGGCGACCGTCACAGGGCGAGCCGGCTCGGATCGGGCTCGGCCCGGCGAGCCAGCCCCATGATGGGCGGGACCACAAACGGAGCCAGGAGCAGATCGTACAGAACGGTTCCCACCGTGACGCTGACGAGCTCTTGGCCCTCGACGTCGGCCTCTCCGAACAGCACGGCGATGCCGGCGTGCGCCAGGACGACGAACGCGCTCATCCCGGCGACGACTCCGAGTACCAGCAGCGCCGACCGACGGGAGTCGAACCGGACCTGCCCGGCCAGAAAGCCCGCCAGGCACAGCACGAACGCCCAGCTGCCCACATGGCCGGCTGCCGGCGGCACCAGGTCGACCATGAGCCCGGCGAGGAAGCCGGTCACGGCGCCCGACAGCGGACCCTGCACCATCGCCAGCGGGATGAGGACCAGGAGCACCAGGTCGGGTCCCCCGCCGGGCAGGTCGAGCGGGTTCACCACGGTGACCTGCACGATGGCCGCGGTCAGCAGCAGGACGGCGGCCAGCGCCACGCGTTGCACGGTCACGGCGTGGGGGACGGCGACGGGGTTGGTGAGGTCGACCCGACAGACGGCGACGGCGTGGGCGTGGGAAGCAGCGAGTCACGCGGGTCGGTACGGGGCGGCTCCACCACCACGCCGACCAGGTCGAGTGTGGTGACGTCCACGAAGGTCCGGACGTCCGCCGACCGGGTGAGCGCACCCGGTGTCGAGCGGACGTTGACCACCGTGCCCACGGGCACCCCGGGTACGAACGGCCGGCCGTTGCGGGACCCGAGGGTCACCATCAGGTCACCAACCTGAAGATCAGCCTGAGGGTTGAACAGCTCTAGCCCCATCGGACCGGCGGCTCCGCCCCGGACCGTCCCCAGCTCCATCGATCCGGCCATGCGCACGCCGACCACGAACTCCGGGTCGGTCAGCAGCAGGATGGTCGCGGTGCTGGAACCCACCTCGATCACCCGACCGACCAGGCCGTCCCCGTTCACGACCGTCAGGTCCACCGAGATCCCGTCGCGCGAGCCGGCGTCGATGGTGACGGTCCGGAGGAACCCGCGCGCCGACCCGACGGCGATGACCTCGGTGGGGACGATCCGGTACTGGCCGATCGCAGCCAGACCCAGCAGCTCGTCCAGCTCGCGCGCCCGGTTGCGGTCCAGCTCGCTCGTGCGCAGCTCCAGGGCGAGTGCCTCGTTCTCCTGCTCGAGCTCGCTGATCCGCTGCTGGTTCTCACCGATGGACCCGACGCCATCGACGAAGTCCGACACTGGTCGCACGACTGCCGCCGCGGCGCGCTCGATGGGCCCGAAGACCGACTGCGTGGAAGCGCGCAGCCGGTCCAGCAGCGAGGTCCCGCCTCCGCGGGCGTCCAGCGTGATGAGAGTGAACGCGGTGAGGAGCAACAGCACGAACACCAGGCGGGTGCGCGGGTTGTCCCTCATCGTGGTGACGTCGCGTGAACGGGGACCGGGCGCAGCGACCGCGCCTGGTCCGGCACGTCAGGTCAGTGGCGAGGCTCGGAGATGAGCACCTGCTGCAGTGCCTCGAACTCCTCGACGCACTTGCCGGAGCCCATGGCGACCGAGTCCAGCGGGTTGTCGGCAATGAGGATCGGCATGCCGGTCTCGTGGCGCAGCCGCTCGTCAAGTCCCTTGAGGAGCGCACCGCCCCCGGTGAGCACGATGCCGCGGTCCATGATGTCGCCGGACAGCTCCGGCGGGCACTTGTCGAGGGTGGTCTTGACGGCGTCGACGATCGCGTTGACTGGCTCCTCGAGCGCCTTGCGGATCTCCTCGGCCGACACCACGATCGTCTTCGGCAGGCCGGAGACCAGGTCACGACCGCGGATCTCCGCGTGCGGCTCGTCCGGGACCGGGAAGGCCGAACCGATCGCCATCTTGATCTCTTCCGACGTCCGCTCGCCCAGCATGAGCGAGTACTCCTTCTTGACGTACTGGATGATCGCGACGTCGAGCTCGTCGCCGCCAACGCGAATGCTCTGCGCCGTCACGATGCCGCCGAGCGAGATCACGGCCACCTCGGTGGTGCCGCCACCGATGTCGACGACCATGTTGCCCGTCGGCTCGTGGACCGGGAGGTCGGCACCGATCGCGGCCGCCATCGGCTCCTCGATGATGTAGACCTTGCGGGCGCCGGCCGCGTACCCAGCGTCCTTCACCGCCCGCTGCTCCACACCCGTGATGCCGCTGGGCACGCACACGACGATCCGCGGCTTGGCGAGGTGGCGGCGCTTGTGCACCTTCTGGATGAAGTAGCGGAGCATGCGCTCCGTGGTGTCGAAGTCGGCGATCACGCCGTCCTTCAGCGGCCGGATGGCCACGATGTTGCCCGGGGTGCGCCCGATCATCCGCTTGGCCTCGACGCCGACGGCCAAGATCCCGCCGGTCTTCTGGTTGATCGCCACCACGGAAGGCTCGTTCAGCACGATGCCCCGCCCACGCACGTAGACGAGCGTGTTGGCGGTACCGAGATCGACGGCCATGTCACGGCCCATGAAAGACATGTTGCTCATGCGGGAGAAGACCTTCCGGGGGTGCTAGGGGAAGTTCCGGGTCGAGGGAAGCTCCAGGTCGAGGGAAGTTCCGACCCACGATACCCGCGCCACGATACCCGGACCCCCCACGCGCACGGAAACCCCAGCCCCCCACCCCCTCCGGCGCATTGACGCACTGCCCCGGACCTAGCGGCGAAACACCGCACAGTGGCGCCTCGCGAAGCCCGTTCCGCAGCCTCAGCGGGGCCTTCGGGGTGTCACAGGGAGGGGAAGAACAGCCCGATCTCGCGAGCGGCCGACTCCGAAGAGTCGGATCCGTGGACCAGGTTCTCGGTCATGACATTGGCGAAGTCGCCCCGAATCGTGCCGGGAGCGGACTTGATCGGGTTGGTGACGCCCATCATCGTGCGCCAGGCCTCGATCGCGTCCGGGCCCTCGATCACCGCGGCTAGCAGTGGCCCCGAGGTGATGAACTCGACCAGGCTGCCGAAGAACGGCTTGTCCGCATGCTCCCCGTAGTGCGCCTCCGCAGTGGCCCGGTCGAGGGTGCGCAGCTCCATCGCGACGAGGGAGTAGTCCTTGCGCTCGATGCGCGCCAGAACCTCACCGACGAGGCCCCGACGGACGCCGTCAGGCTTGACCAGTACCAGGGTGCGCTCGCTCATGGGCGCAGACCCTAGCCCGCCGTGGCCGCCTCCCCGGGTCCGGGGTCCGCCGCGTCGGCCTGGGCACGGAGCTCGGCCTCGATGCGCTCCCCCTTGCGCCCCACGGCCAGACCGACGCCCCACAGCAGCGCGAACAGCGCGCCCAGGAAGAACATCGCCGGCACCACGAAGCCGGTGGCCACGACCACCACCTGCAGCGCCCAGCCCAGCTGGTACCCCAGCGGCCGGCGAAGCATGCCCGCCACCAGGAGACAGGCGAGCGCGACCACCCCTCCCCCGACGATGGCCGCGACCGGATCGGTGTCGCTGAGGGTGATCGCCACCGGGATGGCCAGGGCGACGACGAGCGCCTCGAAGACCAGAACGCTGGCAGCAATCGCACGCATGGGAGAAGTCTCGCCCCTCAGGCTCGGGGTCGCAGAAGTTCCCGCGCCTCACCCGCAACGGTGACCGACCCGGTGACCAGCACGCCGGCGCCGGCGAGGTCGCCCTGGTCCTCGGCAGCGCGCACAGCCAGCTCCACGGCGGTGGCCAGGTCAGGAGCGGTGCGTACCCGGTCGGCACCGAACACGTCCTCCGCCAGCCGGGCCAGCTCCTCCGGCGGCACGGCTCGCGGTGACGACGACCGCGTCACGACGACCTCGTACATCACCGGCTCGAGTGCTTCGAGCACCCCGAGCGCGTCCTTGTCGTCCAGCACTCCCACGACTCCCACCAGCCGGGCGAACGTGAACGCCTCATCGACCGCCTCGGCCAGCGCCCGCGCCCCGGCCGGGTTGTGCGCCGCGTCCACGAGCACCGTCGGCGAGCGCCGGACCACCTCCAGCCGACCCGGTGAGGTTGCCGCCGCCAGCGCCTCCCGAACCAGGTCGACGTCGAGCGCCTGGCCCCCAAGGAACGCCTCAACGGCTGCCAGCGCGCACGCGGCGTTCCGAGCCTGGTGGTGCCCGTGCAGCGGCAGGAAGATCTCGTCGTACGTGCCGGACGTCCCTCGGAACCACACCTCCTGCCCCCCGACCGCCACCCGGCGCTCGACCACCCCGAAGTCGACTCCCTCGCGGGCGACCGTCGCCCCGACGTCGGCCGCATGCGCCAGCAGCACCTCGCCTGCGGCGGGTTCCTGAGACGCCAGCACCGCGTATGCCCCTGGCTTGATGATCCCGGCCTTCTGGGAGGCGATCGTCGCGAGGTCGTGTCCCAGCCACTCCTGGTGATCGAGCGAAACGGGGGTCACGACGGCCACCGGAGCGTCGACGACGTTGGTCGCGTCCCACACTCCGCCGAGCCCGACCTCGACCGCCGCCACCGAGACCGGGGCATCGGCGAACGCAACGAAGGCGAGCGCGGTGACCAGCTCGAAGTACGTCAACGGTCGTGAGTCGCGTTCCTCCACCAGGGGCAGAAGTGGGGCCACCTCTCCCCAGGCAGCCACGAGGCGCTCGGGGGCGACGGGGCCGCCGTCCAAGGCAATCCGTTCGAGTATCGAGACCAGGTGAGGACTGGTGAAGCGTCCCGTCCGTAGCCCCATGGTGAGAAGGAGCTGCTCGACCATCCGTGTCACGGACGTCTTCCCGTTGGTCCCCGCGACGTGGACCGATGCGAAGGTCGACTGAGGGTCCCCGAGCAGATGCATCAGGTCACGCATGGGGTCCAGCGTCGGCTGGATGTCGGACTCGGGCGCACGACGGAGGAGCTCAGCCTCAACTTCAGCCAACGCCGACAGGGCTTCGGGGTCGGGTGCGGGTTGGCGGCTTGTCACAGGGCCGGAGTCTAGGTGCACGTGCCTGCGCCGCCCCGCGCCCGACGTCTCTACGATGGGCGACCATGGACCAGTCCCCGCCCGACCAGACGTCGGCCCGCATGCCTGAGAAGCCCACGATCGAGGGTCTCGAGGCGAAGTGGGCTCAGGTATGGGAGGAGCAGGGGGTCTATCGGTTCGACCGGACCAAGACTCGGGAGCAGATCTACTCGATCGACACCCCGCCTCCGACCGTCAGCGGCGCCCTGCATGTCGGCCACGTCTTCTCCTACACCCACACGGACACCATCGCGCGCTACCAGCGCATGCAAGGCAAAGAGGTCTTCTACCCGATGGGGTGGGACGACAACGGGCTTCCCACCGAGCGCAGGGTGCAGAACTTCTTCGGCGTGCGGTGCGACCCGTCGCTGCCGTACGACTCCTCGTTCACTCCCCCAGACGAGCCTGGCAAGCAGCAGCTGCCGATCTCGCGACGGAACTTCGTGGAGCTCTGCGAGCAGCTGACCGTGGAGGACGAGAAGGTCTTCGAGGCCCTGTGGCGGCAGCTCGGCCTGTCCGTCGACTGGACGATGACCTACCAGACGATCGACGACAACTCGCGTGCCATCTCGCAGCGTGCCTTCCTGCGCAACCTGGCCCGGGGGGAGGCCTACCAGGCCGAGGCACCCACTCTGTGGGATGTCACCTTCCGCACCGCGGTCGCCCAGGCCGAGCTCGAGGACCGGGAACGTGACGGCGCCTACCACGCGGTGACCTTCCACCGACCGGACGGCGGGGTCGTGACGATCGACACCACGCGGCCGGAGCTGATCCCGGCCTGCGTGGCACTGGTTGCCCACCCGGATGACGAGCGGTACCAGCCCCTGTTCGGCACCACGGTGCGGTCCCCGCTGTTCGGCGTCGACGTTCCGGTGGTGGCTCACCCGCTGGCCGACCCGGAGAAGGGCACCGGCGCCGCCATGGTGTGCACCTTCGGCGACCTCACCGACGTCACGTGGTGGCGGGAGCTGGACCTGCCCACCCGGCCGATTATCGGCTGGGACGGCCGCATCCTGGCCGAGGCACCCGGCGGCCTGGAGTCCGAACCCGCCAGGACGGCGTATGCCCGGCTGGCCGGCTCCACCGCGTTCACCGCCAAGCAGACCATCGTGGAGATGCTGCGCGAGTCCGGGGACCTGGTCGGGGACGTGAGGCCGGTGAAGCACCCGGTCAAGTTCTTCGAGAAGGGCGACAAGCCCCTCGAGATCGTGACGACGCGGCAGTGGTACCTGCGCAACGGGGGGCGTGACCAGCTCCTGCGCGAGCGCCTGCTCGCGCGCGGCGCCGAGCTGCGCTGGCACCCGTCGAACATGGAGATCCGCTACCAGAACTGGGTCTCCGGCCTCAACGGCGACTGGCTCATCTCCCGGCAGCGGTTCTTCGGGGTGCCTTTCCCGCTGTGGTACGAGCTCGACGCCAACGGCGAGCCGCGGTACGACCAGCCTCTGCTGCCGGAGGACGACCAGCTGCCGATCGACCCGCAGTCCGACACCCCCGCCGGGTTCACCGAGGACCAGCGGGGCGTCGCCGGCGGGTTCGCGGGCGACCCGGACGTGATGGACACCTGGGCGACGTCGTCGCTGTCGCCGGAGATCGCCGGCAAGTGGACGATCGACGACGACCTGTTCCAGCGCGTCTTCCCGATGGACCTGCGTCCGCAAGCGCACGAGATCATCCGCACCTGGCTGTTCTCCACCGTGGTGCGGGCCGACGCCGAGTTCGGAACGCTGCCGTGGACTGACGCCGCCATCTCCGGCTGGATCCTCGACCCCGACCGCAAGAAGATGGCCAAGTCGAAGGGGAACGTCGTCACACCCGCGGCGATGCTCGAGGAGCACGGTTCGGACGCCCTGCGGTACTGGGCGGCGAGCGGACGTCCGGGCACCGACACCGCCTTCGACATCGGCCAGATGAAGATCGGCCGACGGCTGGCGATCAAGATCCTGAATGCCAGCAAGTTCGTCTTCGGCGTGGGGGTCGGGCCGGCGCTGGCGTTCGACGCCTCAGCTGTGACCGAGCCGATCGACCGCGCGCTCCTTGCGCGGCTGGCCGACGTCGTCGAGGACGCGACTCGGTCCTTCGACGACTACAACTACACGCGGGCACTGGAGTCGGCGGAGACGTTCTTCTGGTCGTTCACCGACGACTACCTCGAGCTGGTCAAGGAGCGCGCGTACGGCGGACGCGGCGACGCCGCCGCCCGCTCGGCTCGTGTCACCCTCGCCACGGCGATGTCGGTGATCCACCGGCTGTTCGCCCCGGTGCTGCCGTTCGTCACCGAGGAGGTCTGGTCGTGGTGGCAGGAGGGGAGCATCCACCGCACGGTCTGGCCGTCGGCCGACGACGTGCGTGCCATCGCCGGTGACGGCGACTCTGCGGTGCTGGACGCGGCGGGGCGCGTGCTGTCCCAGCTGCGGAAGGTCAAGAGCGAGAACAAGGTGTCGATGCGCACCGAGCTGGCGGCGGCGCGGGTGTCCGGCCCGGACGCGGCGCTGGCCGAGCGGGCAGCCGACGACCTGCGAGCCTCCGGCCGGATCGTGGGCGACCTGACGTTCGCGGCCGGCGACTCCGATGAGCCGGGCGTGTCGGTGACCCTCGCACCTCCGGACGCCCTCCCGGCCCCGCCAGCCCCTCCAGCCCCGCCCGCCTAGCTCGACCCGCGGCACGTCCGCCAGGACAAACCTTCGCCACACCGCCACCCTCACGCGGGGGAACGGCGCAGCGTGGCGGTCTGGCGTTGGTTCGTGGGGTGGCGACGGGCTCGCGGGACGCGGGTTAGGCGGACTTCTCGCGGCGCTCGCGCTTGGTCGGCTCCTTCTCGCGCGGCACCAGTGTCGGGTTCACGTGCTCGAGCACGACGTCCCGGGTGATGACCACGCGGGCGACGTCCTGACGGGACGGCACCTCGTACATGACCGACAGCAGCACCTCTTCGAGGATGGCCCGAAGA
This sequence comes from uncultured Actinomycetota bacterium, assembly GCA_963848085.1. Taxonomy (GTDB): domain Bacteria; phylum Actinomycetota; class Actinomycetes; order JAHEKZ01; family JAHEKZ01; genus CAWKCE01. The sequence continues at coordinate 6,821 of CAWKCE010000004.1, read as the reverse complement.
CCGCGGGCGCCGGTGCCCCGCAGGATCGCCTGGTCGGCGATGGCCTCTAGGGCGTCGTCGGTGAACTCCAGCTCGACGCCGTCCAGCTCGAACAGGCGCTTGTACTGCCGGACGAGCGCGTTCTTGGGGTCGGTCAGGATCCGCATGAGCGCCGCTTGGTCCAGGCTGTCGACGCTGGTCAGGACGGGCAGCCGGCCGATGAACTCCGGGATCATCCCGTACTTGAGCAGGTCCTCGGGCATGACGTCGCTGAAGGTGTCCGCCGCGTCGAGGTCATGCTTGCTGCGCACCTTGGCACCGAAGCCGATGCCCTTGTGGCCGCGACGCGACTCGATGATCGTGTCGAGCCCAGCGAACGCGCCCCCGACGATGAACAGAACGTTGGTGGTGTCGATCTGGATGAACTCCTGGTGCGGGTGCTTGCGGCCCCCCTGCGGCGGCACGGACGCCGTGGTCCCTTCCAGGATCTTCAGCAGCGCCTGCTGGACGCCCTCACCTGAGACGTCGCGCGTGATCGACGGGTTCTCGCTCTTGCGGGCGATCTTGTCGATCTCGTCGATGTAGATGATCCCGGTCTCGGCCTTCTTGACGTCGTAGTCAGCGGCCTGAATCAGCTTGAGCAGGATGTTCTCGACGTCCTCGCCCACGTACCCGGCCTCGGTCAGCGCGGTGGCGTCAGCAATAGCGAACGGCACGTTGAGCATTCGCGCGAGCGTCTGCGCGAGGAGGGTCTTGCCGCAGCCAGTTGGCCCGAGCAGGAGGATGTTGGACTTGGCCAGCTCGACCTGTTCGTCAGTCTTGCGGCCCTCTCCTCCGGCCTGCACGCGCTTGTAGTGGTTGTAGACGGCCACCGCCAGCGACTTCTTGGCCGACTCCTGCCCGATGATGTACTCGTCCAGGAAGTCGTAGATCTCCCGCGGCTTGGGGAGCTCGTCCCACTTCAGGTCCGACGACTCGGACAGCTCCTCCTCGATGATCTCGTTGCACAGGTCGATGCACTCATCGCAGATGTAGACGCCGGGGCCAGCGATGAGCTTCTTGACCTGCTTCTGGCTCTTCCCGCAGAACGAGCACTTGAGCAGGTCGCCACCGTCTCCGATGCGTGCCACTGGTCTCCTTCAGTCGCGATCAAGTGGCGGCGCGCCACGAACGCCGTCCGCACGACGGTACCCCGATCACCCGGGATCGGCCGCTGGTTCCCCGGCGCGTCGCCCGATCAGCCCGCTGCCGCCGCCACCTTGCGGCTGGCGATGACGCCGTCGATGATCCCGTACTCCGCCGATGCCTCAGCGGTGAGGATCTTGTCCCGCTCGATGTCGCTGCGGATGTCCTCCACGGACCGGCCGGTGTGGAGCGCGAGGATGCCTTCCATCTCGGTCCGCATTCGGAGGATCTCGTTGGCCTGGATCTCGATGTCGGAGCCCTGCCCGCCGCCCTCGGTGTAGGGCTGGTGGATGAGGATCCGGGCGTGGGGCAGTGCGAACCGCTTGCCCTTGGTGCCGGCGGCGAGCAGCACGGCCGCAGCCGAGGCAGCCTGCCCCAGGCAGACCGTCTGGATCTCAGGACGAACGAACTGCATCGTGTCGTAGATCGCGGTCATCGCCGTGTAGGAGCCGCCGGGCGAGTTGATGTAGATCGAGATCTCGCGGTCGGGGTCGAGCGACTCCAGCGTGAGTAGCTGCGCCATGACGTCGTCCGCGGACGCGTCGTCGATCTGGACCCCGAGGAAGATGATGCGCTCCTCGAACAGCTTGGTGTACGGGTTGTGCGTGCGCTCGCCCTGGGCGGTGCGCTCGCGGAACTCCGGCAGGATGTAACGGCCCTGGGGAGACTGGTGGCCAGCGGTCGGATTCACGGTGTCGTCGGTCCTCTCAGGCATTCGTTCCGCCGCTACCGGCGACGTCGCGGGCGCGGCTGACGACGTGGTCGACGAAGCCGTAGTCCTTGGACTCCGCTGCGGTGAACCAGCGGTCACGGTCGGAGTCCTCTTCGATCTGCTCGACGGTCTGGCCGGTGTGCATGGCGATCAGCTCGGCCATCTTCTTCTTCGTGTACAGCATCTGCTCGGCCTGGATCCGGATGTCCGACGCGGTCCCGCCGATCCCGCCCGAGGGCTGGTGCATCATGATCCGCGCGTGCGGCAGCGCGTAGCGCTTGCCTTCCGCACCGGCGCAGAGCAGGAACTGCCCCATGGAAGCGGCGAGCCCCATCCCGACAGTGGCGACGTCGCACGGGACGAACTGCATCGTGTCGTACAGCGCCATACCGGCCGAGACCGAGCCGCCGGGCGAGTTGATGTAGAGGTAGATGTCCTTGTCCGGGTCTTCCGCGGCCAGGAGCAGCATCTGTGCCGACAGGGCGTTCGCGATGGAGTCCTCCACCACCGACCCGAGGAAGATGATGCGCTCCCGCAGGAGCCGCTGGTACACCGAGTCGTCGAACCCCATGCCGGTGGGCTGGGGCGCTCGGGAGAACGGCTCCGAGAGCCGAGGAAGCTCGAGTCGATCGGCGCTCACGGCTGACCTCACTGGTGACTTGTCACGGACCGGCACCGTCGGGGTGCCTTGTGTTTGGACCCTAACGCCCGACGCCGGCCGCGCCATCCGGAGCCTGGGGGTGTTCGCTCACGGGGGAACTCGTGAGAGGCAGGAACCCAAGCCGTTGCGCCGAACGGGTCAGGTGGTGGACGGGTCCGCGGTGGCGTCTCCTGAGTCCGGGTCTTCAGCCGCCGCCTCGCCCGGGTCGGCGGCCGCCGCCTCGGCACCTGGGGCTTCCAGGCTCGGGGGTCCAGACATGTCCACCGGACTGCCGGAGGCGTCGACGACGGTGGCCGCCTCGAGCACCAGCGAAAGCGCCTTCGCCCGACGGACCTCACCGACGACGGACCCCACCTGCCCGGACTGCGCCAGCGCCTGGGCGAACTGCTCGGGCGTCATGCCGTACTGGGCCGACTGCCGCACCAGGAACTCGGTGAGCTCGGCCTGGCCGATCTCGACGTCGTCCCGGTCGGCGATGCTGTCGAGGACGAGGTCGCGTGTGATGGTGTCCTGCACCTGCTTGACGTACTCCTCGCGGTGCGCCGGGTCGCCGTGGCCGTCCTCGAAGTGGCTGTCCACGGCGTCGCTGACCACGCCCTCCGGCAGCGGCACGTCGACGGCGTCGAGGAGCGCCTCGAGGACAGCGTCACGGGCTGCCACGAGCTGCTCGACCTTCTTGCGCGGCTCAATCTCCGACCGCAGGGCCTCGCGCAGCTCGTCGAGGGTGTCGAACTCGCTGACGAGCTGTGCGAAGTCGTCGTCCACCTCGGGCAGCTCTCGCTCGCGCACGGCGGTGACCGTGACGGCGACGTCCACCATCTCGCCCTCCAGCGGACCGCCGGTCGGCGTGGTGCTGAACGCCGCGATCCCGTCGACGGACAACCCGACGACTGCGTCATCCAGGTTCTCCAGCAGGGAGGCACTGCCGACCTCGTAGGACAACCCGGTCGCAGACAGGTCCTCAACCGGCTCGTCGTCGTGGGTGGCAACCAGGTCAATCGCCACGAAGTCGCCTGCCACGGCCGCGCGGTCGACCGGCTTGAGCGAAGCGAATCGCGCCCGAAGCGACTCAAGCTGCTCAGTGACGTCAGCGTCGGAAACGACCGCGTCGTCCACGGTGACCCGCAGCTCGGAGAAGTCCGGCAGCGTGATCTCGGGCCGGATGTCGACCTCGGCGGTGAACTTGAGGTCCTGACCGTCCGAGAAGTCGGTGACATCCACCTTCGGCTGGCCGAGCGCCTTCACGTCGTTCTCGGTGACGGCGGCTGTGTACGCCTGCGGCAGGTAGTCGTTGACCGCCTCCTCGAGCACGACGCCGCGGCCGAACCGCTGGTCGATGATCCGGTTCGGCACCTTGCCCTTGCGGAATCCAGGCACGTTCACCTGCGCGCCGATCCGCTGGTATGCCGCGCTCAGGCTGGGGCCGATCTCGTCGAACGGAACCTCCACCGACAGACGCACGCGGGTGGGGCTCAACGGCTCGACAACGCTCTTCACTAGGGGTTCTCCTTGGTTGGTCTTGTCGGGGCGGGGAGACTCGAACTCCCGATCTCCTGCCCCCAAAGCAGGCGCGCTAGCCACTGCGCTACGCCCCGCGGCTCGCCCGGTAGTCTAGGGCAGCACAACACGGCGCCGTCCGGCCGCCCGCGGGTGTAGCTCAATGGTAGAGCCCCAGCCTTCCAAGCTGGCCATGCCGGTTCGATCCCGGTCACCCGCTCCAGATCGAACGCGCAGGTCACACCCCCTGCGACGGTTTCGCGCCAGCCTCGAAGCAACCCTCGCGTGCCCTAACCGTGCCCGATCTCGGCGCGGTGCAGTTCCCGGTCGGACCGGGTGTTGGGGCCTTCCACGCACACCTCTCTCGGTCGGACCGGGTGTTGGGGCTTTCCACGCACACCTTAGCGTGGAGGCACCATGACCAGGCGGGATTTCGGCACAACACGACGGCTGCCGTCCGGCGGTGGCAGGCGGGATTCAGTGCACCTGACGGGGGCCGCGTCGCCGCCGAACGCACGTTCGCGATGCGGGCCGAGGCGGCGGCCTACCTGGCCGGGGTGCAGTCGGACCTGGACCGTGGTGCGTATGTCGATCCGACGGCCAGCAGCGAGACGTTTTGTGACTACGCGACGACCTGGCTGGCGCAGCGAGCCGACCTCCGGCCGAGGACCGTCGAGCTGTACGAGGGGCTGCTCAACCGGCATCTGCTCCCGCACCTGGGCACCGTGCCGTTGGCCCGGCTGACTCCGGCAGTGGTCCGCCGATGGCACGCTGGCCGGCTTCAGGCCGGGGTCGGGCGGTCGACCGTGGCCAAGGCCTACCGGCTGCTCAAGACCATTCTCAACACCGCTGTGGTCGACGAGGTGCTCGTCCGCAACCCTTGCCTGCTCCGCGGGGCGGGCAGCGAGCGGACGCCGGAGCGAGTGCCGCCTACGTTGCTCGAAGCTCATGCCCTCGCCGATGCGATCCAGCTGCGCTGGCGGATGCTCGTCCTGCTCGCGACCTCGTCCGGGCTGCGCTGGGGAGAGCTGCGCGCTACGGCGCGGAAGCGTCGACCTCACCCACGGCCGACTCACGGTCACCGACCAGCTGGTGGAGACCGCCCACGGAGTGCAGCTAGGACCACCATCAATTGATTATATTCTGTGCCCTCCATGACTGGACCGCCCAAGACTGACGCCGGCGTCGCACCGTTCACTGCGCCGCACTCTGCCCGAGCTCACTGAGCACCTCAACCGCTGGGTCGGCCCAGGGCCGGATGCGTGGCTGTTCTGCGGCCCGCTCGGCGCCCCGCTGGCCCGGCGCAACTTCACCGTCCACTGGACCCGCTGCCGGGCCGAGGTCGGCCTCACCGGCGTCCGGTTCCACGACCTCCGCCACCTGTCGGCCACGCTCGCCGCGACGACCGGGGCGACGACCCGAGAGCAGCAGCGCCCGGACCGGAGCCGCCTGTCGGCCGGCGCAACGACGGCTGCCATCCGGGCGGTGGCAGGCCAGATTCAGCGCACCGGACGGGAGCCGCCTGGCGGCCGAGCGCACCGGCTTGTCGTTCGTCGAGTCCGGGGTGGCGTTCGCGGCGGAGCGCTTTGAGGTGACCTCGTTCACCTTGGCCGTGGCCGCGTTCAACCAGAGAGCGATCAGCGTCTACTGTCGTGCCGGTTTCGACGTCGTCGATCAGTACTCGCACGAGACAAACGGCGGCCCTCGGCGAGCCCATCTCGGTGGTCAACCGGCGATCAACGCCGACAGCGCGATGTTCACCGGCGACTCGCGGCGCCGTCGTCATCGCGTCTGCCCGGCCGTCGACCAGGTGGTCATGAGCTGGGTGCGGGAGGCGACGCCCAGCTTGCGGTAGATGCTCGTGAGGTGCGACTCGACCGTACGCACGCTCAGCTGCAGGGTTGCCGCGATCTCGGCGTTGCTCTGTCCCTCGCACACCTGCCGCGCCACGAGAGCCTCACTCGTGGTGAGGGATCCGGCCGACGGCGCCCGCCCGCCGACGCGCGCGAGCTCGGCCCTGGTGCGTGCCGCCCACGGGACGGCACCGAGGGAGTCGAGGACGGCGAGGGCTTCGGTCAGCGTCTCCCGGGCATCGCGGCGGTGGCCGAGCCGACGGTGCAGCGTGCCCTCGAGCAGGAGGGCGCGGCCATGGTCGAGCGGGTATGGGAGCGTCGCGTAGCGCAGCGACGCCTGCGTCGCGTGAGCGAGCGCCCGGTCGACGTCACCCTGTGCGAGGGCGACGTGGGCGAGCGATCGCTGCTGACCGGCGAGAACCCAGCCGTCGCCCCAGGCCGCCGCCTGCCCCTCGAGCCGCTCGAGTGCCTCCTGCGCCTCGGCGAGGCGACCAGATCCGGCTAGCGCCTCGACGAGGTCGATCCCGATCCACAGGGCGCCGTGCCGCGATCCCGGCAGATCGGGATCGGCCGCCGACGCGTCGGCCAGGGCGTCGGCGGCCGCGCTCAGGTCGACGGCGGTGAGCTCCACGAACCCCAGCGCAGCGAGGCCGCGCGCGCGCAGCCACGGGTAGCTCTCGCCGAGAGCGATCGCACGGCGAGCGTCGTCGCGGGCGAGTGGCAGGTCGCCCCGGATGGCGTGCAGGTACGCCGCCTGCCCCTGCTCGTACGCCGACCGCATGTCGTCCTCGTCGAGGCGTCGGCCCGCTCGCAGGGTGTCCGCGACCCGGTCGAGGTTGCCGACCCGGAGGTCGACGTCGGTGCGGTACGTCGTGAACTCGGCGGCGAGGAGGCGGTTGCCGCTCGCCGTCGCCAGGTCGAGGATCTCGTCCCA
>CAWKCE010000003.1:0-1293253 GCA_963848085.1 uncultured Actinomycetota bacterium | reverse complement strand
CGGCGCCGTCGGGAAGCTCGTCCGGGTTCCGGTACGCGCTCGAGTGGATCTGCCTGAGGCCGGCGTCGTCTGGGACGACGGCCGGGACGACCGGCTGCTGGAAGGGCCCTGTGGCGGCCACGACGAAGCTGGTGTCGATGGTCCCGTCCGACGTTCCGCCGCACGGACGTGACCTCGACGCCGCACCGGATGGGCGCCGAGATGGTATCCGCGTAGGCCACGAAGTAGTCCGCGACCTGCTCCTTCGAGGCGAACTCGTCTGGTCCCAGGTCGGAGAACTCCAGGCTCGGGAAGCGGTCGTGCCAGGCGGGACCGTTCGCGACCAGCGAGTCCCAGCGCCCCGAACGCCAGCGCTCGGCGGTGAGGACTGTCGTGCCGTGTCTGGGGGTGCGTGTGCACCTGGCGGGATCCTCCGCCGGACGATCTTCCTCTGTCCAACAGATGTTCTCAACAATTCGGTTCTGAACTACCGAACCCTGCCATCCGGCGCCGAGGCGACCGTCGTGTCGCGGGGTCGCGTCGAAGGTGTGATGCGCCATTGACCCCCCCGGACGAGGGCAGTACGTTCCACGCGAGGGGCCCGTCCAGACCCGTTGAGTCCCGTCTTCCTCCAACCATGTGGTGTCGGGGGCGAGCATGGACCACGTCCGGTCAGATTCGGTCATCCTTCGCTCCGAGGGGCTGTCCAAGTCGTACGGCCGGGGCCTGGCCCTGCAGGACCTGTCGTTCGAGCTGCACCGTGGCCGGGTGATGGGCTTTCTGGGTCCCAACGGCGCTGGCAAGACGACGTCGATCCGCATCCTCACCACGATCATGCGGCCGTCGTCCGGCCGCTTCGAGGTCGACGGGATCGGCTCCGAGCACCCGGACAGGATCAGGTCCCGGATCGGCGTGCTTCCGGAGAGCCTCGGCCTGCCCAACCAGATCACCGGCGTCGAGTACGTCACGTACTTCGCCCAGCTCTACGGGTGGCGGCGCGGCGCTGCGCGTCGCCGTGCCCACGACCTGCTGGAGGCGGTCGGGCTTCGCTCCCGGGGCGCGAAGCTGATCCGGACCTACAGCCACGGAATGCGACAGCGGCTCGGGATCGCCCGGGCACTCGTCAACGATCCGGTGGTCCTCTTCCTGGACGAGCCGGTCGTCGGCCTGGACCCCAAGGGCCAGCAGGACCTGCTGGTCCTGATGCGGGACGTGGCGGTCCGTCGTGATGCCGGCATCATCTTGTGCAGCCACTCGCTCGCCGATGTCGAGGACGCGTGCGACGACGTGGTGATCCTGTCGGCCGGGCGCACGGTGGCCAGTGGCCCCCTTGCCGACGTGCTCGCGGACACCAGTCTGGAGGCGGCGCACCAGACAGCTCTGCGCTTGCGGGTGCCGAACACGTTCGTCCAACGCGCGAGCGAGGCGCTTGGCTCCCTCCCGCAGGTGAGTGAGGTGTCGACCATCGTGGACGGGCAGCTGCGGGTCGTCGTGGCGGGTGCCGCGGGTCCGCTGCCGGCCGACGAGGCAGCCAACGAGATCCTCCAGTGCCTGATCGGCGCCGACGTCCCGTTGCTCGGCTTCGAGATCGAGGGCAGCCGCCTCACCGACGTCTTCATGGAGCTCACGCGAGGGGGGTCACTATGAGCGCGGGAAGCTCGACCACCGAGCGTGCCGTTGCGCAGCCCACACGCGCGTCGAGGTGGAGCGCCTGGCGCGTGGTGTTCCGTGAGGAGGCCGTCGAGCTGTGGGTGGGCGGACGGGCGATCAACCTGCTGATCCTGTACAGCGTCTTGGTGGGCCTCATGACGTTCCTGCTCGCCACGAACAGCGAGCTGAACCTGATCCCACCGAAGGAGATGGCCTTCCTGACGCTGCAGAACGCGATCTTCTTCGGCGTCTTCATCGGGATGATCATCGGTGCCGACGGCATCAGTGGCGAGCGCGAGCGTGGCACGCTCGAGGTTCTCCTGCTCACCCCAGCCAGCCGCAGGCAGCTCCTGCTGGGCAAGCTGCTGGCTGCTCTCACTCCGTGGCCGGCGGCGTTCCTGATCTCGGTGCCCACGCTGGTGGTCGTGTCCCAGGGCAACGAGGTCCTGGGACACGCGCTGTGGCTCGGCGGGGTCCTCGGCACTGTCCTGGCCGTCGCGTTCGCGGGCTTCGGGCTCCTGGTCAGCACGTGGTCGAACTCCAACAAGACCAGCATGTTCGTCTCGCTCGCGGTCTGGCTGCTGATGTTCCTGCTCACGCAGCTGCCCGGAGAGGTGCAGAAGGGCGACTTCGGCTACCTGGTCCAGCGCATCAACCCGATGCAGGCGAGCAGCGAGTTCCTCGAGAAGGTGCTCGTCAACAACCGGACAGTGGCCGAGAAGGCGCCGTTCCTGCGCTCCTCCGAGATCGCGGTCGTGGTCGTGCTGGCGCTGCTCTTCCTTGTCGCGGCGCCGAGGCTGCGCCTCGTGGCCGGCCGGGCCCACCGGGGGCGTGCGCGCTGGGGCTCCCTGACCGGCGTGACGGCGGCCTGCCTGCTGCTCATCGGCCTAGGAGCGGTGCTCAGCGGGGTGGGTGCGGGCACGGCGTTCGGAGCTCCGCTGCGTCAGAGCACGGCGACCGACCTGGCTCTGTCGATCGAGGAGACGGCTGTGGCCGTGAGGGCGGGCGACTCGGTCGACTTCCAGAGCCTGCTGGAGAACAACGGGAGCGCGAACACGCCGCCGGTGATCCTCGCCCTGAACATCATCAACCTGAAGGGTGATGTGGTTGACCCGGAGGACTGGTCGCCGCAGCGGACCGAGGAGATCGCCCCAATCGCACCGGGCGACGGGGTGCGGTCCAGCTGGACGGTCGACGCCATCTTGAAGGGCGACTACATGGTCTACCTCGTGGCCGTCCCACAGCCCGCGGGGGCCGAGGAAACGAGCGAGCCGGTGGCGAGCAACGGTCTCCACCTGTCCGTCGGCGCCTTCACGCGACTTAACCCTGAGGGTGTCCTCCCGGTCGTCATCTTCGTGCCGGTCAGCGTTGCAGTGGTGCTGCTGCTGGTGGTCCGGCTGCGGCTGCGCAAGCTGTCCTCCGACGATCCAGCGGACGACGGGGTCGTCGACGCCTGAGGGAGGGGTCGCGCCCCCGGTGACGGCTGTGGGGCACCTGGCTCAGCTGCCGATGAGCTCGTCCACGATGGCGGAGAAGGCCCCGTCCTTGACGGTGGTCCAGTGCCCCGAGGTACGGAGGAACTGCTCGTCCAGGGACACTCCGCCGGGCGTCGAGTCGCCCTCGGTGTCGAAGACCCACTGGAAGACCAGGTTGCCCGCGCTCCGGTACCGGACGACTCCGGAGGAATCCCTGATGGTGTCCAAGACCCCGCTCTCCTTCGTCTGGTAGGTGACGATGGAGTCGCTGTCACCAACCAGCGTCGCCGGCAGCTCCCGGAAGTTGGTGTGCGACGCACTGGTGAAGTAGGCGCCGGTGTCCAGGTTGGTGAACGTGCCGGCATAGGTTGCGAGGTTCTTGACGCGGAAGAACTGGCCGCCGGTCGTCGCCGTCCCCTGGCTCACGGAGTACTTGCCCGCGATGGTGAAGTCCTCCGGGACGTCGTAGTGGAAGCCGCATTCCTTGTCCATGTTGATGACCTCCGAGCCGAAGTCGCTCCATCTGAAGCTCCCCAGCTGTGCTGCGCCGGCCGCCCCGAATGTGGCGAGCAATGACGCCCGACCCGGCCGATGTGGTCTCGCGATGCGTGTCACGTGTTCTCCTTGGAGGCTCGGTCCGGTCGGTGGGCTCCCACGTGCACAGTGCGGCCCCGACCGCGCTGGTCCCGCTGTTCTGTCGCGGCGCGAGGGCAGTCGGTTGACAAGGTGCCTCGACCCAGGCCGCTCGGTTGTCGTGGCCCGCCCGGGCGAACGGGGTCAGCCGGCGTCGACGCCAAGCACGCCGACGGGCGCGTCCTGGCCCTCCGGCAGCTCGGGGACGCCGCGCTTCAGCGGCGCCGCGAGGAAGAGCATGGCGCCCGGCTCGAGGGTTTCCGCCTGCTCCGACCAGGATCCCGGTTTCAAAGTGACGGCGATGGCTCCCTGGCCGGTGACTCCGGGGAGCGCGTACAGGTCACGGCCGCTCGCCGAGGGCTCAGTCCCCAGCCCGGCGAGGTCCGCGGTGGAGTCGGCGACGAAGAACGCCACGTACACCCGGCCCGGCTCGGCGACGCCGACGCAGATCACCACTGGCCCCGCGGGCACCCGGATCGGTTCGAGGACCACCTCACGGGACGACACGGTCACGTACACCCGTTCGCCCGAGAAGTCGTCCCGGTCGCACAGGGCCTCGACGGCGCCGCCGCAGTCCGCGACGAAGCGGTAGGCGCTCAGGGCCGATGCCACCGGCGACAGGTCGATCTCCGGACCCATCACCATCCAGTTCTGACCGAGAACCAGCTGGCCCCCGAAGTGCTCACAGACCTCCTCGTGCACTGATGGCCCTTCCTCGCCCGACCCCAGCTCGCCCGGCCGCGGGGTCTCCGGCGGTCTGGTGGCCGCTCCGAGGTCGAGCTGCCAGTAGATCGTGCCGCCGGTGGTCAGCTGGCACGACCCGGTGTGCTCGTCCCTGGCGCGGTCCTCCTCCAGGGACCCGGGCTCGCAGGCCACACCGTCGGCCGCGAGCGCCGCGAGCAGGGCATCGGCATCGACGAGGGCAGGGCCGATCCCGCTGGCTGCGTCGGTGTCGACTCCGCGGGTGCCGTCGTCAGTGCCGCACCCCGCCACCAGCAGGACCAGGCACGCGACCAGGGCGACCAGCAGGCGGAAGACTCGCATGACTCACCCCGCTCGACGACCGCTTGTCCGACCAGCGCCGGCCGCCACCTCCATAGCAGCACCACGACCTCGGGACCACCAGAGGCGAACGGACCGGAGTCGGTGCAACCGGAACCAGTTGATGGTCGGCCCGGCGACGCGGTGGGCGCAGTGACCGGCGCCCCGGCTCGACTGCGGAGTGGCCGCACCGGGGCGACGATCCGGCGGTGCGGTCAGACCTCGACGTAGACGTCGTCGCCGTCCACCACGACCTGGCAGGTGGTCAGTGGTACTGGCTTCCTGCCGAGTGCGACCAGCCGGCGTGACCAGCCGGGTACTGCCTTGCCGGCGACCCCGTCGCCCAGTCGAGGTTCTCGCCGGAGCACACCTCGAAGCGGGAGTTGTGCCAGGGGCACTGCACGATGCCGTCGTCGAAGCGCAGGCCCCCCGGCCCTCGGGTGAGCGGGAATCCCATATGCGGGCACCGGCTCCGGGCCGCGCAGAAGCTGTCGCCGTCTCGGGCCACCACCACGGACGTCCTGTCGGCGTCGACGGCGATCAGCTCCTGGTCGGCGAAGTCCGACTCAACGTCACCCGGCTCGCTTGCTCCAGGCGTTTCATCCGCAGGCGGGTCTGCGTGTCTGCCCACTGCCCCGAATCAGGCGGCGCAGAGCGTCACGCTCGACGCCGTCGACGGCCAAGTCCCACCGCCACTTCGTCGCCGTGTAGGTCTTGGCGTAGGTACACCAGTAGGCGCGTCGTGGGGGTAACCATTCGGCGGGATCCCGGTCGCCCTTGGACCGGTTGGACGATGCGGTGACGGCGATCAGGGAGTACCGGTAGCCGAGGTCGTTGGCGAGCCTGGCCCGCTTGGCCTTGCCCCATCGGCGGGCACCGGATCCCCAGCCTTCGGCCAGCGGCATCAGGTGGTCGATGTCGAACGTGGACGAGCTGCGGGTGGTCTTGCCGTCGTACTTGGAGAACCACTTGCCGCCCCGGATAGTGCACCCCGATCCGACTCGAACCTTCGTGACGGATTCGGCGATGAGTACTTCTTCGCGGGTGTTGCAGCCGTCACCGTTGGCGTCGTACCAGTCAGCGAACTTGGCCCGGTCATAGCCGCGGTTCCGCTCGCGCCGCACATCCAGGTGGCGGAGCGGCCGCAGCGCGTTCCGTAGGCGGGGTCCACTGCTAGGTCCCACGGCCATTTGGTCGCGGTGCGCCGTCGCCTTTGGACCGGTTCGACGATGGGGTGACGGCTTCGCCTACGTGTGGTGCCACGACGGCACCAGAGGCCCCACCGCGCAACCGTGGCTCACGCTTGAGCGCAGACGCCGGATCATGTCTGCTAGCAAGGTGTCTGAGCGGGGCGAAGGGCCCTTGCGGGAGTCTGGCTCGTTCCACATCATTTCAAGCAGGGGTGTGCCATGAGCCTCATCAACCGTCACCGTGCGGCCGCCGGCGAGACACCCGAGCAAACGCTCGCCCGCCTGGCCGCTGCGAGTCGTGTCGCCGACGGCCCAGCGCCGGATCAACCCCGAAGACCCCGATTCAAGGTCGTGAAGATGGCGGAGGGCTACAACATGGCCGAGGTCGATGCCTTCATCGACACCATCGACCAGCGGACCGCGGACGAGGTTCGAGAGGTCCACTTCTCAACCGTGCGCCTGACTCGCGGCTATGACGAGGACGAGGTCGACCGTTTCCTGGATGAGCAGGTGGCCCACCTCGGTGACGACGGCTGCGTCGAGCCAAGAACGAGCAGTCCCAGACCAGCTGGGGGGAAGGTCCTCCCCCCAGTCAAGAAGTCGCGCAAGTGGATTGGCCTATGCCTTGCCGGCGCAGCGTGCCTCGTTCTGGCGGGATCGATGGTGACGGATGCCGTTTTGCTGTACCAGGGAGGTGAGAAGACAACCGCGGTGGTGCTCGGCACGCACTACAGCTTCTGGTCGGAAGAAGAAGTCGCCACGATCGAGTACCAAGTTGACGGGGCTACCTACCACGCTGATGTCACGGCTGGTGACGGCCAGATCGGCGACCAGGTGGCTGTCACCTACGACCCCAACGACCCAGAAAACGTCACGGCAGGCTCGTCGATATGGGAGTTCGGTTGGCCACTGGTGGTGCTCGCCGGTGGGGTTTGGCTCGTGGTCTGCGGCCTGTTGGAGCGCAAGGATCCCCGGTGGGTCTAGAAGCTCTCAGCCAGTGAGATCCCGCCACCGCCTCGAGTCGCTGGGCGCCCGCAAAGGTCAGGTCACCAACATTCCGCGAGGAGTCCAAGGGGCTATGGGGCGCACCCGGGCCAGCCGTCGGGGTCGTTCCCACAGACCGTGCCGGCCCAGCGACTTCCGAAAGTGATCTGACCTCCGTCGCGAATGGCGATTCCGCCCCCGCGAATGGTCGCCGCGTTCTGGGTGACGCTGGACTCACCTGCGAGCCGCACGCTGCCAGTTTGGTCGAAGATCCAGATCCCGCCACCGGTCGCAGCACTGTTGCCGGACACCAGAGGGTCTTGTCGCAGCTTCAAAGTTCCGGCGAGAATCTCGATTCCGCCGCCGGATCCGTCGGCGGGGCTCGCGATGTTGTCCTTGACTCGAGACGAGTCCTTCATGACGAGCCTGGCGGTGTCGCCATACACGGCGACCCCGCCGCGCCCGGAGGCGATCTCGGCGACGAGCCCGTCCAGCGCCCGCCGGGTGGCAGCGTCGCCCTCCAGCAGCTCGTCCCCGAACTGCGTCGAAGAAGAAGGTCAACCGCGGTGCGAACCTAGGGGCCTTCGTGGGCACTCCGACCGATCCCCAGACGGCCTACGGGCACGTACTCACAACCGGAACCGCAGCACCTTCCCAGTCTGCCGGTGGGGCAGGGGAGGGGTCGCTCCCCTGCCGCTCGACCCTGGCGCGGTCGGGTCGCCCAGGTGTGTGGTGGGAGTGAGGGAGGGAGGTGCCATGAATATGACCTCGGAGGTCCAGCCATCGCCTACGCAGCGCCCTGGTGCAGGGCCGTTGTGGTCTTCGTGGCTGATGGTTCCGCTGGTGGTCCTGAGCATGACCCTCACGTTCGTTCTGTCCGTCGTGCTGCTCGGCTTGGCCAACCTTGAAGGGTCGGAGCCGATGTCGGAGCAAGGCTTGGTCGGCTGGATGGCGGTTCTGTTGGCCTTGGTGCTTGGCCCGTTGCCTGCGTACTTCGGCGTCTGGTTCGGACTGAAGGCGCACCGACTGGGCGAAGGCGTCGGGGCGATCGCGGCGGCGGTCGTCAATGGCTTGGTCATCGCTGGGATATGGCTGTTGATTGTTGTCACCACCGTCAACCAGTTGTGAACAGACAAGTCACAGACTCTCCGTCGGGGCTCACTTGGACTCTGCTGTGGTGGGGACGCAGAGGGCGACGGGTGACTGTGACACTTCGGCTGAGCCGGTGACCGATTTCGCCAGCAAATAGCCGGGCCGCATGACCATGCGGGGGGTGCTCACGTCCTGCTGGCGCAGGTTGAGCACGATGTCGCCTTGGTTGTCCTGGATGACGCCGGTTCGGAAGATCTCGACGGTGGAGTCCTGCCGAACGCCGACCAGCACCTTGAACCAGTCCGCGACGATGAGTCGGCCATGGTGGCATCCCGGAACGCGGGGCGGACAGCGGCGGCGTTCGCCGAATCGCCCTCCACGCCGACCATCTCCGCTGCCTGGAGCGCAGACTTCTCGGGGTCGTCGGGACTGATGTCTGCGCGTTCGGCGGCGACCACGACGGCATCGCCTGCGAGAGCTGAACGCCCAAGTGGCCGGACCGGACAGAAGGTTGCCCAGGGGTTGGGACCAGCTAGGCGTGGGCTAACTGCAGGTGATCGGCGTTGGTGTCGGTGGGTCGTCGGGGGTGTTTGGGCTGATCACCCCAATCCACTCGTCTACACCGGTGCTGTCACAGGCGCTCACCGTGCCGGTGTTGTGGATGCCGCCCCCTGCGTCGGTGGCGGTGTTGTCGGTGACCGACGACGAGCCCCGCAACCTCACTCTGCCGCGGTAGTTGTCGATTCCACCGCCGTCCCCATTGGTGGCGGTGTTGTCGGTGACCGACGACGAGTCAAGCAATCTCACCTTGCCAGTGGCGTTGAGGATGCCGCCGCCGTCCCCATTGGTGGCGGTGTTGTCGGTGACCGACGACGAGTCCAGCAGCCTCACCGTGCCGTCTGGCTGGTTGTAGATGCCGCCGCCGGTGGGGGCTGTGTTGCCGGTGACCGACGACGAGTCCTTCAGCCTGGCCGTGCCCCCGAAGTTGTGGATGCCACCGCCGAGGCGCTTGGCGGTGTTGCCGGAGATCGACGACGCACCCAGCAACCTCACCGTGCCGTAGGTGAGAGAGCCGGAGTTGTTGATCCCGCCACCGTAGGAGGCGGTGTTGCCGGCGACTGACGACCATCCACGCAACCTCACCAGGCCCCCGTCGGTGTGGATGCCGCCACCTACCGTAGCTGTGTTGTCGGTGACCGACGAGAATCCCCGCAACCTGACTGAGCCCGCGTAGATGTAGACGCCGCCGCCGTTGGCGGTGGCGGCGTTGTCGGTGACCGACGACGATCCCCGCAACCTCACCGTTCCGCCGAAGTTGTAGATGCCGCCGCCAGAACCCTGGGCGCTGTTACCGATGACGGTCGTAGAACCCTTGAGAACCACGGTGGGCGAGTGAAGGACGCCGCGGATTCCGGCGCCGTGTTTCGCAACGCCACCAGTGACGGTCAGGTTCTTGAAGGTGACGTGAGGGGACGCCTTCCCTTTGATCTTGACCACCCTGCCAACACCCCCACCGTCAAGTGTCGGATGCGGCCGAAGCGTTGTCGGTTGACCAGTCAAACGCAGAGATCGGCGGATCCGGAAGTTGCCGACACAGGTGCCCCTCACCCGAATGGTCTCGCCACGTCGGGCGGTATCGATCAGGTCTTGCAGATTCGTCCCCGTCGAGCCGCTAGTCAGATTCTTGACGGCACAACCGCCTGCTGCCGAAGCGGGGGAACCGAGCGCAAGAACACCCTGTGAGGCAATCAGCACCGCCGACCCCAGCACCAGCAAGGCGCGACGCTCCATCCCCAGGGACCACCGCGCACTACACATTTGAGCCACCTCCCGGCGGATCCTGTCTTCACGCTAGGAGCACCACTCGCCCCAAGGGAGAGGCGCAGGTCCCGGAGAGCCCCACTCGGCACGAATGGAGCGAGGTTCGCTGCCGAGGTATTTGCCGGGGCCGGCGTGTCCGTCGCGTAACGGCCCAAATATGGATGCGGAACGCGTTCGGTTGACAGAGCACCGTCGGTCGCTTCCCTGCATCAGGCGGACCGCAGAGGACTGTCCGGCCTTCTTTCCGAGGGGAGCCGGCCGCGCCCTGAGGGCGGTGCCCTGCGGATCGCCGGCGAGCGGGTAGTCCGGTCCCGCCATGCTCGCGCTGCCCGTCCTCAAACCGGCTCAGGACCAAGGACCCTCGCTTGCTCGGTGGCGGCTACGGACCATAGGAGCCAGGAGACCGTCCCCCACGTGGTGTGTCGGCTCCGGCCTCCACTGGAGGTTCGAGCCATGAAGAACGTTTCGAAAGTCCTTGCCGCGGCAGTAGCTCTTCTACTGCTGGCGGCGTGCAGCGGTTCAGCTGGCGACGACGTCGCCGCCGGGGGTACCGCGACACCGGCCTCGCCAACGGCGACACCCCTCTCGTCCAGCGCGGAGCCCGTCTCGTCCCATCCGGCTGAAGCCGGTGAGCCCATGCTCGTCACTGTGGCCGGCTACGACTACATCGACCCAACCGGGCCAGAGGTGAATGCCTGCCGGATCTTCTCCGAGGACTTGATCCTTGGGTGCTCGGTTCACCGGGTTACGCGCCTCGGTGAGGCGTTGTTCGTGCAGTGGCAGTTCAACCCCGACCTCGTCCCGCCGGGCTCGATGATGTCCGGCATGGCGACCACGTTCGGGCAGCAGAACGCCCGCGTGCGAAACGTGGCGATCGCCGGCGAGCCAGTCATGATCGGCACCATGCCCGACGGTGTCACCACGATCTACGCCTGGGAGCACGAAGGCGTGCTGGACATGCTGCAGAGCAGCCAGCCCAGAAATGCCAAGGACTTCGTGACGCAGTACGTGACGGAGTTGAACGCGTAGTACCGCTCGGATGCCGAGCCGCGACCGGGCCCCAGCGACGCGGTGACCATGATTGGCGGAATGAGGCATGTCGTAGGCATCTTCCGATCCAAGCGGAACCGCCCTGCCGAGGGTGAAACTGTCGAGCAGACCCTCGCCCGCCTTCAAGAAGAGGCCGCCGCCCACGCATCCGGTCGACGTGCAGGTGTCGTTTCCCAGCAGGCAGTGCCGTCGGAGCCGACAGCCACTCCTGCGGACTGGTACCCCGACCCCACCAACGATTGGCTCCTGCGCTACTGGGACGGTGCCGCTTGGACCGACCGCTTCGCCATCGACGAGGTCGCATCGCCACCCGTCGACGACTCACAGTTGTCATGGTAGGAACGGGCGCTGAACCACCTGTCTAGGACCAGTGAATGGATGGCGAGGAACGCAGCCCCATGAGGGCCCCTTGCCCGTCTCGGCCCAGGTTGGGCAGTTCCAGCCGCGGGCAGGCTGAACGTCAGCCGAACCCGCCCGGCGTCGCTGAAGAGCAGAGCGTCCACGACGGCCAACGTGCCGCAAGAGGCGTCAGTGCTGCTGACCGAGGCCATCGTCATCGTGCGGGCCTTGGGCGCAGAACTCGCGGGCTGCCGCAGCCATTCGGTTGGGTCGCTCTCGCCCTTGGATCCAATCGACGATGCGGTGACGGCGACCAGGGTGAACCGGCAGCTGAGGTCGTGAGCGAACCGGACCCGCTGGCTCCTGACTGCTGCCGGGCTGTGGTTCACCACCTCGGGGGCAACAGGAGGGTTGCGGCCTTCAGGTCAGCAGCCGCCGGAGAACTTCCCGCGCCGCAAGGACGTGCCGTTAGTGACGGTCGTGCCACTGTGCAGATCGAAACCGCGCTGCCAGTCGGAAATGAAGCCGGTCTTGTTCATCTCGCGGTTTCGGTCACCCACGAGGCTCAGTCGCATCGTCAGCGGCACGTCCGACACGGCCGCACGGCTACGGACGGTGCCAATAGCCCTGCCGTTGTAGAACCACGTGATGTGGCCCCGGGTCACCTCCACAGCGAAGGCGACCGCTTGATTCTGGGAGATGGAGATCTGCCGTTTCGCCCGCCACTGCCGCGTGCCGTGCCGAGAGCCGATGCTGATGGTCGAGCCCCCGACCCGAACGCTGGCGACCGTGATGTTGCGTGCCCCGCAGGCGTAGTCCGTGGCGCGGTCAGGGATGAGCTCGATCCTGGCCGTGTAGTTCCTGGCACCGGTTTCCAGGCGCTTGAAGCGCATCTTCGCTTCCCACCGCCCATACCTTCTCGCGTTGTCGTGAAGCGTCGCTGACGTCGTTCCGAAGTCGCCAGGTCCAGACCAGTCGCGCTGGCTGTCCAGCAGAAGGCCACCGTTGTGCAGGGCCGCGCGCCCCAGGCCGGTCGAGCGGTCCAACCACCAGCCCTGGCGGTCACTGCCGCGGCTGGGGCGGCTGGTGAGTGACTGACCCCGCTCCCATGCGAAGTCCCAAAGCGACTCGCCCCACTTATAGGTACCGGCGGCGGTCGCGGCAGCCGGGGCGCTGCCGCTGCCCTTCGGCAAGGTTGCCGTATCCGATGGTGCCGGCCGCGGCGTCGCGCAGGACCCGGACGAGCTGGCGCTCGCGATCACGTCGACGGCAGTTGGAAACGACGGAAACCACCCAATCTTGCTGACGCCCCTCGTCCAGTCCTCCTCCCGGACGCGATACACCCGACAGCCGGGGTCAGACGCCGGGACAACGAACGAGCCGTTGCCGTTGCTGTCGGTCGTTGTGGTGTCCAGCGTGTGCCAACGACCCTTGCTGTCGCGGTCCTGGAGCGTCAGGACGCGGCCGGGGAACACCGGCGGCGGCAGGTCCGGACGATGCGACAACACTGGCGTGGTGTCGACCTTGATCGTGAATGCCCGCCCGGCGAGCTCTTGTCCGGGACCGACTCCGGGCGAGTTAGGGACTGTGGTCAGTACCAGATCCTGCGAACGGGCGTCGAAGGTATGTGCCGGCGTTGTCGCACCGCGCGAGGCGACCCGGTATCTGATGCCGAACATTGAGGGCGCCGGGTACTTGAACGTGAAGCTTCCGTTGCGTGAAGTCCTGCTGTGAAAGCCGGCGACTCTGGTCCATTCGTCGCCTGGGCGGCCTATGTGGGACTGAAGCCAGATCTTCCGAGCTCCGGTGACTCCCAGGCTGCCTTGGAACGTGACGGCCTGACCACCGACATACAGGCGCGGCGACACGGTCAACGACGCACTGACCGTCGCCGTCGCAAGTGGGGCAGTCGCCTGTGAAGCGATGGGGAGGAGCAGCACCGTCGATACGACGGCGAGCGAGGCCACGGGCAGGGGGCTGGTCCAGCGCATATTCCTCCTCAGGCGTCTTCCACTACCCCACACGGTAACGCCCACCAAGGGATGCACGGCTGTCCCAGATCGGTGCCACACCATCGTCAGCCAGCTTCCGACCTTGAGTCGCTGGCCGCTCGCCCGAGAGGGCATGACGTCCGGTACGTCACCGGAAGGGCGGTGTAGGTCGATTGCTCTTGGTGCGCGCGGTCAGGGGGACCAGGCTTCAACTTGACGGTGAGGGGGGCGCATCTCTGGCGGCAGGAGTGCTTGTCGATGATGAACACAGATGTGGCGGCTTGGAACGCCGGCGGATCGAGCGCCCGGGAAAGCGGCGAGGCATGGGTGCCGCTTGCGGGACGATCTGACGCGCCGGTGAATCCGTTCTTCGACGAGGCGAGCCGGTTCGCTTTCCATTCGGGTGAGCCTCTAGGCGGGACTCCGAATGACTCGGCGTACATCTGGTCGGTGGAACACATCCTCCGCGGCCCGGAGCCAGACCTCCCCAGCTACTGACGAAGACGACCCAGGTTGGCCGGTCGTAGCCGAGGCCTCGCCTCCGCCGCCCATACTGGTTCTTGCCCATCGGCCTCTACCGTCGGCAGGCAGCGCGTAGGCAGCATTGAGGCGTGGGAGAGGGATCTCCCCTCCTCCTGCTCCTCGGGGGGTGTGGGATGGCGACTTCTGTTTCACGCCAACACCCATCTCCTGGGTCACGGGATCGTGGTAGCAGGCACATCGCGTTCGACTTGCTGGTCGTGGGTGCGCTGGTGGCCATCGCGGGTGTGCTCGTGCTGGCCGTCCCGATGCGGGCGCATGCAGGCAGGGTGGAGTTCAGGGGGCGGCCCGCTGCTGATGTCGCCGCGCCGTTCTCCCTGACGGTCAGGTTCGACCCCAACTCGGGAACTATCACGATCCCGTCAGCCCTGCGGCCGAAGAGGGACTTGTCCTTCCGATCCCCAATCGACGTGTACCTGACCATCAGAGCGGGAATGGGGGGACCGATCGACGTATCTGTCGCGGACCGGAACGGGCCGGTTGTCGCGAATACCAGCGTTCCCGCCAGTCAGTCCGAGCAGGTGGCCTTCTCGGTCCACGACCAGATCGTGACCGTGCGGATCTGGTCGGACAACGGCCAGTTGCGCAATGTTTCTCTACATGGAGAGTCGGCCGATCGCAACGTATGGGTGTGGTCGGCGGAGGGCCGCAGCCGTCAGGTTGGGTACCTCGTGTTCGCGGTCGTCATGGTCGGTGTGGGTGGAGCCATCACCGTCTCAGCGTTCCTCCGCCCACCGGCCCCCACCGTCGGCTGGATGCTTGTGGCGGCCGCGCTCCTGGCCGCGTTCTTCACGCCGCTCTATCCGCTCCTGCTGACGTTCGTTGGCACGGCCTTGGCCCTCCTCTACTCCTATGCCCGGGGCGCGCGACACCACGGCGGAATCCCCGCCGGAGTGTCCGACATGGCCGTCGTGCTCGCCATTCCAGCGCTCGTTGGCATCGGCTTAGCCCTATACCTCGTCCGGGTGGGGTACACCTCCCAGGACTACTTCCAGAGCTCCAACTACTTCCTTGAGCTAGCGGTCCTGTTGGCCGTTGGTCTCCTGCTCACCCCTGTTGCCTGGATCATTGGTGCGGCCCACGGTTCCCACGGCAGCGTGACCCGGACAGTCGGACGATCCCCGGACAACACCCGAGAGCTCGGCGGCAGGCGTGGACCTGACAGCCGGCCCGGGCGCAGTCAACCTGCGCCGACGGGGCCAGCTCCGCAACGTCTCGGCCGAGTGCACCTGTACTACCTGTTCGGATGCGTGGTGCCCTTCGTCTTGAGTGTGGCTCTGCCGGTGACGCTGGTGGCGGTGGGCTCCGGCCACACCGCGCTCCCGCACGCCATGTTCGTGGTGTTCTGGATCTTGGGCGCAGTCGCCGGGCTCTCGGCCCCCGGGATCCTGGGTCTTGAGGGTCCCGCGCCACGACCGTCGGTGCTGCGGGCGTGGAGAGTCGCAGTGACGACTCTGGCCGTGCTGACCGGTCTCGCTGCTATGGCGGGCGCTCTCTTGGTTTCCTACGTCGCGTCGCTGTGACGTGCACCGCATGCTGACTTTCTCCGATTTGTCGGACGACGCGACCGTCGACGGGTGAGGACCGAGCCAGTAATCTGCACCAGACTTCTGTGGGGTGGCTCCAGCCCCGGAGAGCGGGAGCCACCCCACAGACGATGGGGGAGTGGCTCAGCCGATGAGCTCGTCGCCGATGAGCTCGTCCACGATGGCGCAGAAGTCCGCGTCGAAGGTCGTCCAGTGCCCGGATGTGCGGAGGAACTGCTCGTCCAGTTCGAACCCGCCCGGTACCGAGTCACCCTCGGTGTCGAAGACGTACTGGAACACCAGGTTTCCTGCGCTGCGGTACCGGACCGCGCCGGTGGAGTCCCGGATGGTGTCCCAGACCCCGCTCTCCTTCGTCTGGTAGGTGACGATGGAGTCGCTCTGGTCAACCAGCGTTGCTGGCAGCTCCCGCCAGTTGGTGTGCCAGGTCTCCGTGAAGAAGTCACCGGTGGTCAGGTTGGTGAAGGTGCCCGCGTACGTCACGAGGTTCTTTTGGCGGAAGAACTGGCCACCGGTCTTCGCCGTACCCGTGCTGAGAGAGTACTTGCCCTCGAAGGTGAACTCCTCCTGCACGTCGTAGCCGAAGCCGCACTCCGAGCCGATGTCGGTGACGACCTTGTCGGAGAAGCTCCACCGATAGCTCTCCAGGGGCGCGGCGCTGGCCGCCGGCGCAGTGAGCATGAGCCCGCCGAGGCTGAGTATGGCCAGGAGCGAAGTCACGAGCAATGACGCCCGCCTCGGCCGATGGGGTTTCGCGATGTACGTCACGTCTTCTCCTCTGCTTGTCGGTCGGCGGTCCTGCCGCCACGTGATTCGAGTTCGTCGCGGAACCACGAGCACAGCGGCCCCGACCGCTGCGGTCCCACCTGGATGTCGCCGCAGGAACGGATCCGGTTGACATGCCGAGGAAATTGGTCTGCCCGGCATGGCCGGAACGGCTGCGCGGTGATCCGCTGGGTGCCAGATGCTGGCAGGCCACGTCCGGAGCCTTGTTCCACCCCGGCTGTGGGGATGGCCCCGCGGCCACCGGCGCCGTGTGGCCCCGGGTCGTTCCTCAGTGTGACTTGAACCAGGCGATGGTGGGACCGGCGATGGGGTGTGCGCAGTGGCCGGCGCCCTTCCAGGTCCGCAACTTCGTGTCGAATCCCTTGGCACGGTAGAAGCTTTGGGCGGCTCGCGTATACGAGGCGAGGAAGTCCTGGCTGCCATGGTTGAAGAGCAGATCGAGCTTGTTGCGGGCCTTTCGGTTCTTCGCCGGACTCCAGCGCCAGCCGAAGGCGGGAACATCCGCGCCGCAGTTCAGGGCCATCGGTCCTGGCATCAGGTGACCCACGAACGGGATGTAGGAGCGGGCCAGATACACCGATCCGCCAGAAGTCGACCAGTACATAGCGCCCGAGGCAGCGACGGCGCGCTTGAACTTGCGCAGGGCACGTCCGGTTGCCTTCGTGAAGGCGTGACTGGCTCCCCACTTCTGCTTGCCGGGGCC
Organism: uncultured Actinomycetota bacterium; assembly: GCA_963848085.1. Taxonomy (GTDB): domain Bacteria; phylum Actinomycetota; class Actinomycetes; order JAHEKZ01; family JAHEKZ01; genus CAWKCE01. The sequence goes on along the minus strand of CAWKCE010000003.1, from coordinate 1,276,435 downwards.
GTACTTGGGTGCGACAGGTGCTGCGACCACGTAACCCTTGTTGAGGGCCCACGCCATGGGAGTCCACTGGTCGGCATAGTCGAACTGGGTGGTGTCCTGCCAGTACGAGGGCTCCGCGTCGCCGTGGAAGTAGAAGGCAATCTTGGGCGCTCGCACCGATCCGAGAGGCGTGTTCTTGGGCACGAAGTAGAAGGCTTTGATTCCTTCCACCTTGGCGGTGCACGTGGTGTACGCCACGCCATGCGCCACCGAGCTCATTCGGCCCCGACAGCCCGGCTCGGCAAGCTTGACCGGCTTGTCAGCGGTCGCGGCGGCGGCGGCGCTTGCGGTAGCAGGCGCCTCGACCCGTAGCTGCCAGGGGCCAGACCTGCTGAACGAGACCGTGTAACGGCCGTCGGACGAGGTCCGGTCGCGTCTGAGCACTCCCCAAGGCCCCCATCCGGCGCCGTCGTAGCGCCGCCCCATGAGGGTCACCGGGCGTGCGACGTAGCTGGCGCCGGTCTGTACGCGGACTGTCGCCTTGAAAACTGCGCCGAACGACAGCTTCACGGTGGAGGCCGGGAACCCGGTGATCCGGCTTGGCTTGGGTGTTGTGGCCTCGGCTGTCGACGGGGCACCGAAGTCCGGCGGAGCGGTCGTGGCGAGTGCGGGGCCGGCCAGAGTGATGGCTCCTGCGACCAGGACGGCGACTGTGCCCACCCCCGAGCGATGGCTCGTCCTCATCGTTGTCCCCTTGGCTCGACGGCCAGATGGCCGCACTGTAGCCATGGTCAGGCGGACTGAGGGCGGACTTGGGAACAAGCCCCGGGTGGAGCGCGCCGACCGGTCAGCTGACCTAGCGCGGCTACGGACAGACCGAAACCGCGTCGAGCACCGTCGTGGCCGTCATGGGCATTCTCATTCGCCGGGAGGGGCGTCCTCGGGGTGTGCGGCGCCGAAGTGGGCGATCATCGCCTCGGCGTCTGCGATATGCGCCTGGCAGATCGGGCACGTGAGTCGGTCGTCTGTCATGGGCTGACCTTAGGCCGTCGTCGTAGGCGGGAGGGCGTCAGATCTCGACGAAGACGTCGTCACCGTCCACCACTACTGGGTAGGTGGTCAGCGGGACTGGCTTCTTCCCCAGCGCGACCAGCCGGCGTGACCAGCCGGGAACTGACTTCCCGGCAAACCCAGTCGCCCAGTCCAGGTTCTCGCCGGAGCACACCTCGAACCGGGAGTTGTGCCAGGGGCACTGCACGACCCCGTCGTCGAACCGCACCCCGCCAGGCCCCCGGCTGAGCGGGAAGCCCATGTGAGGGCATCGGTTCCGTGCCGCGCAGAACGTGTCGCCGTCTCGGGCGACGACCACCGATGTGCCTTCGGCGTCGACGGCGAGGAGTTCTCCGTCGGCGAAGTCCGAGACGCTTCCCACCCTGACTCGGTGCGCCATTGGTGCTCCTGACTCGTGGTGATCCGATGCTGCCTGGACCGAACGTATCGGTCGTCAGTCGTTACTGACGAGGCGGCCAAGGGTCTCGTCCAGGGCGCTGGCGAAGGCGTGCACGTGGGCATCGGTGAAGGCCAACGGCGGCCGGACCTTGAGCACGTTCCCGTTCGGTCCGGTCGTCCCCACGAGCACGCCGGCATGCCGCATACCCTCCTTCACTGCTGACGCCAGCTCCGTGTCCGGCGTACGGGTGTCGGGGTCGGTGACCAGCTCGATGCCGTTTGCCAGACCCATCCCGCGGACGTCCCCGATGCGGGGGTATCGCTCTTGCAGCTCCGAGACCGCCGCTCGCAGTGCCCGTCCCGCCGACGCCACTCGAGACAGAACCCGCTCGTCCTCCAGCACCCCCAGTACCGCGAGCGCCGCCGCGACAGACACCGGGTTGCCCCCGAACGTGGAGAAGAACGATGTCTCCTCCGCGAACCGCTCGGCGATGTCCCGCCGGGTGATGACCGCTGCCACCGGGTGCCCGTTGCCCATGGGCTTGCCCAGCGTCACGAAGTCCGGCTCGATGCCGAACCGCTGGTAGGACCACATCGCATCCCCGGTGCGGGCATGGCCGCCCTGGACCTCGTCGGCTACCCACAACCCGCCCGCCTCGCGGGTGAGTCGAACCAGCTCCTGCACGTAGGTCGGGTCGAGGTCGAAGAACCCGTCACTCGTCAGGACGCCGTCGAGAATGGTCACTGCGGGCGCGACGCCCCTGGCTCGCAGCCGCTCGAGTGCCGAGACGAAGCCCCCGGTGCCCACGTTGGTCCCGCGGTAGGTGTCGGGTGGGGCCCACACCTCGATGTGGTCCGGCTGCCTGCCGCCTGGCCAGGACTCCGGCGACAGGGCAACGATGGCGTCCGAGACGCCGTGGTAGGCGAACGACGTGCACAGCCCGCCGGTGTTGCCGGTGAACTGGGTCGCCAGCCGCCAGGCCAGGTCGTTCGCCTCGGACCCGGAGTTCACGAAAAGGACGGTGTCGAGTCGCCCTCCGCAGGTCGCCACCAGCCGTTCCGCGAGCTCAACGGCACCCTCGTTCAGGTAGCGCAGGTTCGTGTTCAGGGTGCGCGACTGCCGGGCGATTGCCTCGGTGACGCGGGGATGGCTATGACCGACGCAGGGGACGTTGTTGTACGCGTCGAGGTAGGCACGACCGTCCGCGTCCGACATCCACACGCCGTTGGCCGCCACGAGGTGCAGGGGCGGCTGGTAGCTCAGCGGCTCGAGTGCCGGGCCCATGGCGGCGTCGCGACGGTCCACCAGCGACACGTCGGTGACGGTCGGACCGGGGGCGCCGAGCTCGGCGGCGACCCGGTCCCATCCCATGCCGAGGAAGGTGTCGATCGTCGCGAAGGACACATGGTTGTAGCGCTGCGAGAACTCGGCGTCCTCGAGCCCCTGCGCGGACCGCCAGGAGCTGATGGCGATCGTGACCGCGCATCGCGCCGCCCACATCTCACCCATCAGCCGCAGCTCCTCGGGCTCCAGGGGGGTGATGCGCTGGTAGCCGTCGAGCATGAGGCGCGCCGCCCGGAAGGGCTCGGGGAACTCTCGACCGTCAGACAGCGAGTCGAGAACCGCAACCACGTCGATAGCGAGGGCGGAGTAGCACATGTCCCCGAAGTCCACGATGCCGCTGACCAGCCCCAGCTCGTCGACGAGGACATTGTCGACGGTCAGGTCGCTGTGGACGACTTGTGCTCGGAGCCGGGGCCAGGCCGGTGCCACCACGTGCTCGAATCGGTCGAGCACCTGTTCCACGGCTCGTCGCATCTGCGGGTCGGCGATGTCGCCAACCATGGGACGGCACCGGAGCGTGTGCTGGACGTCCCACAGCATCGTCCGCTGGGCCTTGGGGTGGAAGAAGCTGCGCAACGCGCGGCCCACTCGAGCGGTGGTCTCGCCCCACGCAGCGACAGCGAAGTCGTCGAACGTGGCGGCGTCCGCCCGTCCCCGCCCTGGCATGACGTCGTAGCAGCGGACCCAGTGCGCACCCGCCGGGTCGGAGAAGGGTGCCCGGTAGGACTCGGGCTGCTGGCTCTCGGCGCCGGGGACCGGGCGGGGTACTGCCACCGGCAGCGTCGGGTCGACTCGGCCGACGTGAAGGGCTGCCAGCGACTCCATGTCCAGGGTGGCCGGGTCCTCTGCGGTGTTGGACACCTTCACGACCGCCGCGGGGTTCCCGTCCGGACCGGACAGGAGGAAGGCTTGGTCGCGCTCGCTGCCGAGGTTACGGGCCGCCACCGCGTCTACCGAGAAGGTCTCCCGCGCGAGCTCGAGGGCAGCCGCCTCCGAGAACCGTGGCGGTGGCGTCCGCAGCACCGAGTCGACCTCGCCGTGAGGGCTCACTGTCGGCTCCGTTCTGCTCAGCTTGCAACGTGGATCGGCGGCCGGCGCTGCGCCCACGGCAGCGCCTCCTCGAGCTGGGCGGACAGGCGTAGCAGCAAGGACTCGCCACCGAACCGGGTGACCAGCTGCATCCCGATCGGCAGGCCCTCCGTGCTGGTGTGCAAGGGAAGGCTGATGGCCGGCTGGCCGGTCGCGTTGAAGATCGGGAGGAACGACTCCATCGCTGACCAGCGGTCGAACAGCTCATGCAGCTCGAGGCGCTCGGTGGGGTCGTACGTCCCCAGTCTCGCGGGCAAGGTGCCCAGCGTCGGAGTGAGCAGGACGTCGTAGGTGGAGAAGAACCAGCCCATGGCGCGTGACGCATGGTTTGCCACGTCCTTGGCGTCCAGCAGCCGGCCGGCGGTCACTGTGCGTCCGTACTCGAGGGTGGCGAAGGTGGATCCCTCCAGGTTGTCCGGGGAGGGCGTCCGACCGAGAACGTGCGCGATGCCGTCGATCGTGTGCGCGTTGTCCGCCGCCCAGACATCCGTCATGGCCTGGAGGAACGGCTCCCACTCGACGGGCGGACGGGCGTTCTCGACGTCGTGGCCGAGCCCCTCGAGCAGCCGCGCGGTCGCCTCGGTCGCGGCGACGACCTGCGGGTCGGCGTCGGCTCCCGACCACGGGTCCGACCAGTACGCCACCCGGAGCCGCTCGACGGGGGCACCGATCTCCTGACCGAATGCTCGGCGCGGCGCGGCGACGTGGAACGGGTCGCCGGCCAGCGGCCCGTGGAGAGCATCGAGCAGGCCGGCACTGTCGCGGACGCTTCGACTCACCATGAAGTGGACCGCCCAACCGATCAGGGCCTCGGCGATGTGCGGCCCCCACGTCACCCGACCGCGGCTCGGCTTGAGCCCGACGACCCCACAGGACGCCGCCGGGATCCGGATGGAGCCCCCGCCGTCACTGGCCGCGGCCACCGGGACGATCCCCGCCCCCACGGCAGCTGCGGCGCCGCCGCTCGAACCGCCGGCGATGTGGTCGGAGCTCCAGGGGCTGCAGGTCCGGCCCGCAGCCAGGGTCTCGGTGGTCCCGAGGATCCCAAACTCCGATGTGGTGGTCCGGCCCAGGTTGACCAGGCCCGACCGACGGATCCGCACTGGGAACTCGGAGTCGGCCGGAACGACCCAGCCCTCGGTGAGCCGGCTGCCGTTCTCGCACACCGAGCCCGCCTCACCATGGAAGAGGTCCTTCAGGAAGGTGGGGACGCCGCCGAAGGGGCCAGTCGGCGCGAACTCGAATCCCAGCGCCTCGGCGCGGTCGGCGTAGGACTCGACAACCGAACCCAGCGTGGCGTCCACCTTGGCGATGCCCTCGATCGCGCAGCGGGCAAGGTCCCCGGCGGTCGTCTCACCGCGTCGGACCAAGTCGGCCAGACCGGTCGCGTCGAACTGGGAGTACTCAGCGAGTTCCATGACGATCGAGCCTAGACGGCACCCCTTGGGCCGCTTGGAGGCATACTCCCCGGAGCCGCCGGTCGAGGGCGGGGATGCCCAAGAGAGCGGGAAGACGACGATGACCGGGCCGGGAAGGGCGCATGAGGTCACCGAGCTGGATGTGGCCTTTCACGCCGTCGATGGCGGTGATGACGTTGCGGCGCAGGCGCCGGCAATGTTCGCCATCGGCTGGCCCGCCTACCGCCAGTGGTACCTGAGGGATGGTGAGGAGGCCCGGCCCACCTACGCGCAGTGCAAGCGCCAGGTCGGGCGGCATCTGCCCGAGCTGCTCCCCGACTTCGAGCGACTGGTGGACGCGGTAGGAGGCGGTGACCTTGAGGCTCGGTTCTTGAGTCATTGGGCACCACCGCCGCTGTTCGCCGCGTGCTCGCTGGCCACGTGGACCAACGGCAGCAACCTGCTGGTCCGCAACTACGACTACCCCCCGCAGATGTGCGACGCGACAGTGCTGGCCACCGGGTGGGGCGGCACCCGCGTCCTCGGGATGAGCGACTGCGTCCTCGGCTTGCTTGACGGCGTCAACGAGCACGGGCTCTCTGCCGCCATCGCCTTCGGGGGACGCCCCGCGGTCGGCCACGGGTTCGGAGTGGGCATCGTCGTCCGCTACGTCCTCCAGACGGCCGCGGACGTGGGGGAGGCCCTGGCGATCCTCGGCCGGGTCCCGGTCCAGGTGTCGTACAACATCGCGCTCGTTGACCGCTCGGGCGCGGCGGTGATCGCCTACGTGGCCCCGGACCGACCGATGTCGGTGTCGCCTGTGGCCGTGGCCGGCAACCGGCAGGGTGCGACCGAGTGGGACGAGCACGCGCAGTTCTGTGCGACCGAGGAACGCGAGGCAGCGCTGCTCGCCGCCGTGGCAGACCCCGGAATGACCGCGTCCCGTCTGGTGGACACCTTCCTGCGTCCGCCGGTCTACCGGCCGGTGGACGACGCGCCGTGGGGCACCCTCTACACAGCGGTGTACGACTGCGACCGGGGCACGGTTGACCTGGTGTGGCCCGACGACCACTGGCGCCTACGACTCGATGGCTTCGTCCCGGGTCGGAGGGCACGAAGGCTTCGGGTGGCGGTTCCGCCGGCGGAACACATCCCGACCCCGGCGATCGCGCATGGCCGCCCACTGCTCATCGTCTGAGGCACGTCGGACACCGCCGATCGCGTGATCTTTGGCGAATCCGCCGGTCCGCGGGTGGGCGGTGCCTAGACTCCGCCCGGTGAGCAAGAAGTCGAAGGCCACGTCGAAGGCCAAGGGAAGAGCCACGTCCACGACCAAGGCCAAGAAGGTCAAGAAGGCCAAGTCGAAGGCGAAGGCCGGTTCCGGCGCGGCGGCGACCAGCCCCGCCCCGGGCCTGGTTCGCCCGATGTTGAACGGTTTGTCCGAGATCTACCAGTACTTCCGCGACCGTGAGACCCCCGTCTACTTCGTCTCACCCACGGCCTACAACGTGCTGGGCATCGAGCAGTGGATCAGCGCCTTCCGCTACATCTCGTACTTCGACAGCTTTGACGGGCAGCACCCGAGGTCGTTCACGCCGACCCACCAGGGGCCGCGGGACTTCGAGTCCTTCGAGTCAGTCAACACCTACCTCCTGGACAACAAAGAGGTCGCGGACTACCTCGACGCGCACGGACGCGGCCAGGTGCTGCTCGTGATGTTCGACGCCGAGACCGAGGAGCGGTGCAAGGAGCTCGGGCTCGACATCGCGCTGCCGCCCCGGGAGCTCCGGGAACGGATCGACTCCAAGATCGTGACGACCCAGCTCGGCAACGAGGCCGGCGTGCCCAGCGTGCCCAACGTGCTGGGGAAGGTGTCGTCGTACAAGGGGCTCAAGAAGCTCGCGAAGAGCGCCTCGCTCGGCTCGGACCTGGTGGTCCAGCTGCCGTACGGCGACTCGGGTCGAACCACCTTCTTCATCACATCGCGCGAGGACTTCGAGGAGCACGAGGAGGCGCTGGTCGGGGAGCACCTCAAGGTGATGCCGCGGATCGAGCACTTCCCGGGAACGGTCGAAGCGTGTGCCACCCGGCACGGCACTCTGGTGGGCCCCATTCAGACCGACCTCACCGGTTTCCCCGAGCTGACCCCCTACCGGGGCGGCTGGGCGGGCAACGACATCTTCCCCGACGTGTTCGACAAGAAGACTCGCAAGGCCGTTCGGAAGATGGCCTCCCGACTCGGCGACCGGCTCTACGAGATCGGGTACAAGGGGGTCTTCTGCATGGACTTCCTGCTCGACACCGACAGCGGTGCGGTCTACCTGGGCGAGATCAACCCCCGAATCTCCGGGGCCTCACCGATGACCAACCTGATCACCTCCACCTACGGCGGCGTGCCGCTGTTCCTGTTCCACATGCTCGAGTTCGCCGACGTCGACTGGACGGTCGACCTCGATGCCGTTCAGGAGCGCTGGCTGGACTTCGACGAGTGGAGCCAGCTCGTCTTGAAGCAGGTGACCGACGAGGTGGAGCTGATCACCGAAGCACCGCCCAGCGGGCTGTGGCGGATGCGCGCCGACGGTGAGATCGAGTTCGTCCGCGAGGAGACCGACTGGCACACCGTCCGGACCCCGGACGAGGCGTTCTACCTGCGGGTGTACGGAGCGGGGGAGTACCGCTACCCGGGTGCCGACATCGGAGTCATCGTCACGCACGGGCGGATGCAGACCGACGACCGCGAGCTACTTGACCGCGGCCGGGTGTGGGCAGCCGCCATTGCGAAGCGGTTCCACGGCGTGCCTCCGGAGAAGGCCATCCAGCCACCCGAGGGGCTCGTCTACACCAAGTGGTTCTGAGGGTCGTCCTCCTCGTCGGGGCGATGGCGGAAGCCGGCCTTGGCGTGCGAGCCGTCGCAGAGCGGCTTCGCGGCGGACTGTCCGCAGCGGCACAAGGTGACCCGGTTGCGCCTCTCCAGCTTGACGCCGTCGGACCGCTCCACCGCGATGCCCCCGGTAAGCCACAGGGGGCCGTCCGGAACGAGTCCGATCTCGACCGGGAGCGCCGGCTCCAGGTCCCCGCCGCCCACTGACACGCTGAGCGCGCCCGATGGGCACCGCTGCACCATGGCCAGTACCAGCGACTGGACGTCGGTGCGGTCGGTGTCACGCGTCATCTTCCACACATTGGAGGCGCGGGTTGCGCAGAACCCGGCGTGGGCACACAGCGCGCGGTCGTCGCTGACCACCAGACCGGTGCCCGGGTACTCGGTCGCACGGTCCGCCCGAGTGCCCGGGTCGGCGTCGTCGGAAGCGGTGAAGCCGACCCGACGGTGGCTGCTGTCACAGAACGGCTTGTTTGCGGACTGCCCACATCGGCACAGCCAGTGCTCCTTGTCCTCGTCCACCACCACCGCACCCTGGCGCCACGCGATGGGCTCGCCCTCCGCCGTGGTGACCGGTTCCCGCCAGCGGATCCGTGCCACTCCCTGCACCCGGTACGGGCCGTTGGGGGTGGCGGCCACCTGGGCCGGAGTTGCCTGGTGGCCCTCGGCGTCGGACATGGAGCTCCTCACGTGGGATGGCGGCTGTGGTCTCTTGGCACGGTACCGATCTGTGACCTGAGCGCATCTCGAAGCGGCCTAGGCTGACCGTCATGTCCACGCCAGCGACGCCGAGCAGCCGCGTGGTCACGCTGCCCAACGTGCTGTCGTTCCTGCGACTTCTCATGGTGCCGTTGTTCGTCTGGCTCGCTCTCGTACCCGAGGCAGACGGCTGGGCGGTCATCGTCCTCGTCGTCAGCGGGTTCACAGACTGGCTCGACGGTCACATCGCCCGGCGGTGGAACCAGATGTCGCGGGTTGGTGAGCTGCTCGACCCGATCGCAGACCGGCTGTTCGTTCTCAGCGCCCTCGCCGTGCTCGGGATCCGCGAGATCGTGCCCTGGTGGCTGGTCGCGGCTCTGGTCGCGCGCGACGCCTTCATGCTGGTTCTCCAGGCCGCGCTGAAGGCGCGCGGGTTCCAGCCGCTTCCGGTGCACTATCTGGGCAAGGCCGCTACTGCCTGCCTGCTGTACGCCCTGCCGATGCTGCTGCTCACTGATGGGTCGGGGACCGCGGCCGAGGTGATCCGGCCCGTCGCCTGGGCCTTCACCTGGTGGGGGGCCGCTCTGTATTGGTGGGCTGCGGTCCTGTACGCCGAGCAGGCGTCGGCCCTCGTGGCGGGTCGGCGGGTCGAGATCGTCGCATGACCGGGTCGCCCCCCGTGATCTCGCGACCGGACGGGTCGCTGTCGCTGCTGCAGCGCATCGTGGACGACAGCCTGGACCCGACCTACGCCAAGGTCGCCGCTGCACGCGCGGACGGCACGTCCCATCGTGCGCCACTCGGTCGTCGGACCCTCGCCTTCGGCGGGGCGTTGGCCGTGCTGGCGATGCTCACGACCGTGACGGTCTCCCGGACGTGGCAGCAGGAACCGGACGACGCTCGGTCTCGGGCCTCGCTGCTCGAACGGGTCAGGGACCTCACCGCGGCGTCCGAGGTCGCCACCGAGGAGGTGTCTGCCCTCGGTGAGCAGGTCGAGCGCCTGCGCGCCGAGGCCCTCAGCGGCGTCGGTGCGGACGCGCGGCGCGAGTCGCGACTGCAGCGCCTGTCGGTGGCTGCCGGAACTACGCCGCTGCGGGGCCCCGGGGTCCAGGTCGTCATGGATGACGGTCCGCCGTCCCGCAGCGATGCGCTGGGACCGGACGTGGCGCGAGTCCTCGATCGTGACGTGCAGCTGGTCGTGAACGGCCTGTTCGCCGCCGGAGCCGAGGCTATCGACGTCAATGGGCAGCGCCTGGCCTGGACGACGGCAATTCGGTCAGCGGGAGACGCGATCCTGGTTGGCTTCCGTCCGCTCAGCCGGCCGTACGTCGTGACGGCGCTGGGTGATCCCCTGACGTTGGAGGCGCGGTTCGCGGACTCGCCGTCCGGAGCGGAGATGGCAACGATTGCCGCCACGTATGGCATCAGGTTCGAGATGTCCACCGGCGACTCGCTGGAGGTCGAAGGGGAGTCGGTCATGCAGCCGGACTATGCGCGGGCAAAGGAGAAGTGATGGTCGGCGTCATCGGTCTGGTGCTGGGGATTGTGCTGGGGCTGCTCCTCGAGCCCACGTTGCCGCTGTGGCTTCAGCCCTACCTGCCGATTGCCGTCGTCGCAGCACTGGATGCGGTGTTCGGCGGTGTCCGAGCCAGGCTGGACGGCATCTTCGACGACCGGGTCTTCGTCATCTCGTTCATCGGCAACGTCCTTGTCGCGGCGCTGGTGGTCTTCCTTGGGGACCAGCTGGGTGTCGGTGCCCAGCTGTCGACCGGCGTGGTCGTGGTCCTGTCGATCCGGATCTTCGCCAACGCAGCCGCCATCCGACGCCACATCTTCCATGGCTGAGCCAGACCCCACCCAGCCGGTGCAGCGTCGGCTGCGCCCGGCCGCTGGTGGGCGTCTCACGTCCTGGCTGGTGGGGTTGCTTGCCGCCCTGCTCGGGTTCGCCCTGGTGGTCCAGGTCCGCTCGACGCGGGAGGACGCCGACCTGTCGAGCGCGCGCACGAGTGACTTGGTCCGGATCCTGGACGACCTCGACGAGCGGTCGCAGCGACTCGACGCGGAGCAGCGACAGCTGGAGAGGACGCGCGACGAGCTCCTCGGCGGCGCCGACCAGCGGGCGGCGGCGCGCGCGGCCACCCGTGCGCAGCTGCGCACCCTCGAGGTCTTGGCGGGCACCGTGCCGGTTCGTGGCCCAGGGGTCGTCCTCGTGGTCATCGACCCCGGGCGGGTGGTGAGCGCCGCCGAGCTGCTCGACGCGGTCCAGGAGCTCCGGGACGCCGGCGCGGAGGCGATCCAGGTCGATGGGGTGCGGTGGGTCGCCCGCAGCTACGTGGAGGACACCGCGCAGGGCCTCGCCGTCGACGGCACGGCCATCAACCCGCCGTACGAGATCTTGGCCATCGGACCGGCGGCAACCCTGAGCTCGTCACTCGCGATCCCGGGTGGCGTGGTCGAGTCGATTCGGGAGCGCGGTGCCAACACGCTGGTGGAGCAGCGGCAGCTCCTGCTCATCTCCGCCTTGAAGCAGCCGGTCGACCCTCAGTACGCTCAGCCGGCCCAGTGAGTCGGTGCACCATGGACGAGGACACGCACGTCGATGCCGAGGAGGCACTGTGTACCCGGAGGACCTGAAGTACACCACCGACCATGAGTGGGTTCGGGCAATGGACGACGGCACGGTGAGGTTCGGTATCACCGACTTCGCCCAGGATGCCCTCGGCGACATCGTCTACGTCACGCTGCCCGAGCCGGGTGCGCAGATCAGCACCGGTCAGACGTGCGGGGAAGTCGAGTCGACCAAGAGCGTCAGTGACGTCTATGCGCCGGTCACCGGAACTGTCACCGCCCGTAACGATGCCCTCGAGGCCACGCCGGAGGTCGTCAACTCCGACCCGTACGGCGCCGGCTGGATGGTGGCGGTCGAGCTGTCCGACCCGGCTCAGCTGGACGAGCTCCTGGACGCCGCGGGCTACGCGAGCCACGTGGCCTCGGCCTGACCCCGCCCGGTTGACCGTGGTCGGTCGCAGCGCCTAAGTTCAGAGCAACCATCAACCTCAACCTGAGGTCAGCCACAGGTTCGGGACGACCTCGGCGAGGAGGCTGAAGCCATGTCGGTGTGTGCGGTCTGCGGACACGACAACGTCGAGGCGGAGGCGCGGTTCTGTGCCTCCTGTGGCCAGTCGCTGTCCGGCGGGACCGCCCCGGAGTCCGCTGCTGAGACGACCGGGACGCTGGCGTCGCTCATGGGCGCCGAGGTCGAGGCCGAGCCGGCCGCACCGGTCGACCTCGAGGCCGCCGCGGTCGAACGACTCGGCCCGGGAACCGCGCTGCTGGTGGTGCGCCAGGGCCCGGCAGCGGGAGCCCGGTTCCTGCTGGACGACGTGCTCACCACCGTCGGCCGGCACCCGGACAGCGAGATCTTCCTGGACGACATCACGGTCAGCCGCAGGCACGCCCAGTTCATCCGCGACGAGGATTCCTTCCGGGTCCACGACGTAGGCAGCCTGAACGGGACCTACGTGAACCGCTCGCGCATCGATGACGTGGTGCTGTCCAACGGTGACGAGGTGCAGATCGGCAAGTACCGGATGGTGTTCGTCGCCGGGGCAGCCGAATGAGCTCGGCAGTCCCCGCCCGTGCGCAGCTCAGTATCGGTGAGGTCCTGGCCCGACTTCGGCCGGAGTTCACCGACGTCACCATCTCCAAGATCCGCTTCCTGGAGTCGGAGGGGCTCGTCGAACCGCAGCGGACGCCGTCCGGCTACCGCAAGTTCAGTGCCGAGGACCTCCAGCGGCTGCGCTATGTCCTTTCCGCGCAACGTGACCGGTACCTGCCCCTGAAGGTCATTCGCGACCACCTCGAGGCGATCGACCGCGGGCTCGAGCCGCCGGACCTACCGGGGGGAGAGCCCCGGGTGCCGGTTGCCCTCGTCCGGGGGGACGAGTACCCGTCGGCGGAGACCTTCGCCCACGACGCGTCCGACCTCCGGCTGTCGCGCGGCGAGTTGGCCGAGTCAGCGGGAATCGACGAAGCCCTCCTCGCCCAGCTGGAGAGCTACGGGTTGGTGCACAGCCGGAGCGGTCACTACGACGGGAACGCGCTGTCGGTGGCGAAGGCGGCCGCCGAGCTCAGCGGCTTCGGGATCGAGCCTCGACACCTGCGCGCCTTCAAGACCGCGGCCGAACGCGAGGTCGGGCTCATCGAAGCCGTGGTCACTCCGTTGCTGCGCAAGCGGAACGCGGAGGCACAGGCCCGGGCCGACGAGGTGGGCCGGGAGATCGCCGCGCTGGCGGTCCGGTTGCATGCGGCCCTGGTCAAGGCCCAGCTGTCGCGGGACGGACACGGCTGACCGTCCGGTGAGACCGCCGCGCGTGCCGCACCACCGGGGGTAGGCTGACACCGTGCACGAGTTCGACGTCGTTGGCGTCCGGGTGGAGATGCCCTCGCAGCAGCCCATCGTGTTGCTGCGCGAGCGCGGCGGCGAGCGTTACCTCCCGATCTGGATCGGCGCCAACGAGGCCTCGGCGATCGCCTTCGCCCAGCAGGGGGTGGTCCCGGCCAGACCCCTCACCCACGATCTGTTCCGTGACGTCCTCGAGGCTCTGGGGCGACCCGTCGAACAGGTGCGCATCACCGAGCTCCGGGACGGTGTCTTCCATGCCGAGCTGGTGTTCGCCGACGGTGTCGTGGTCAGTGCCCGGCCGTCTGACGCCATCGCGCTGGCACTGCGGAGCGGGACCCCGATCGTGGGGGCCGAGGCGGTCCTCGACGAGGCCGGCATCGAGATCCCCGACGAGCGGGACGACGAGGTGGAGAAGTTCAAGGAGTTCCTGGACCAGATCTCCCCGGAGGACTTCGACACCGAAACTGGCGACTCACCGAGCTGACCGTAAAGGTCTAGTTGAGGGTTTGGGACAGGGTGCAAGGCGTCTGGCGTTGCTGTCGGCGTGTCGCATCGTCGAGTGTTGACCCGGCCCGGTTGCCCGCCTAGCGTGCGAGGTCGACACGGCGGTAACTCCACCTGTGTACTTCCCTCGCAGGGGTCACGCTGGGTCGCTGACGACGGAGGTCGGCGTGAGCGGTACCGGGGACAGCACCGAGGGAACGGGCTCGGGTCAGCAGCCTGAGCGGTCCGGCACGGACGCCGCCGAGGCGGCCCGCCGGGCGGGGGAGCAGGGACTGCTGTTCGCCGACGACATCGCCGGAATCCCGTCCGATATCGGCTACCGCGGACCCACCGCGTGCGCGGCCGCCGGCATCACCTACCGCCAGCTGGACTACTGGGCGCGGACCGGGTTGGTCGAACCGTCCATCCGCCCGGCCGCCGGGTCAGGCACGCAGCGGCTGTACAGCTTCGGCGACATCCTGGTTCTGAAGATCGTCAAGCGCCTGCTGGACACTGGGGTCTCGCTGCAACAGATCCGGACGGCAGTGCAGCACATGCGCCACCAGGGGATCCGCGACCTGGCCCAGATCACCTTGATGAGCGACGGTGCCTCGGTCTACGCGTGTACCTCTCCCGATGAGGTGATCGACCTCGTCCAGGGCGGCCAGGGTGTGTTCGGTATCGCCGTGGGCCGCGTCTGGCGGGAGATCGAGGGGACGTTGGCTGAGCTGCCGGGCGAGCGTCCGTCCGGCGACGACACCGTGCACCCGTCTGACGAGCTCGCCCGACGGCGCCGCGCCCGTCAGACGGGCTGACCTGCCGCCGCCGTCGCGGCGGGTAGCATGTCTACGCCGATGACCTCGTGCGGGAGAGCTCGCCACAGCCAGTGGCGGCGCCGAAGGAGCAATCCTCCCCGGAAACTCTCAGGCCCAAGAACCGCTCGAGTGAGGCGCCTCTGAAAAGCGGGTCCCCATGGACCCCACCGACGGTGCAAGCGGACAGCCGGGCGAGCCGGCGCCGCGAACCTCTCAGGTGCCAGTGACTGGCGATGACAGAGGGGGAGGGCCCGGCGAACCACGCCCTTGGAGGCCTCCCATGCCCGACGCCGACCCCACCCACGAACGTCGTCCGCTGCGAGAGCTGGAGTCGCACGCGCCGTTCGTCGACCGGCACATCGGCCCCCGCGAGTCCGACGTCGAGCAGATGCTGGCGCAGCTTGGGTACGACAGCCTGAACGGTCTGGTCGATGCCGCGGTGCCGGAGGACATCCGGTGGACCGACCGGCTCGAGCTGCCCGCTGCCGTTAGCGAGCCCGAGGTGCTGCGTGAGCTGCACGCCATCGCCGACCGCAACCGGACCATGGTGCAGATGATCGGTCTCGGCTACTCAGACACCGTGACTCCCGGAGTCGTCGGCCGCAAGGTCCTGGAGAACCCCGGCTGGTACACCGCGTACACCCCGTACCAGGCCGAGATCTCCCAGGGCCGGCTGGAGGCGATGCTCAACTTCCAGACCATGGTCGAAGACCTGACGGGTCTGCCGACGGCCAACTCGTCGCTGCTCGACGAGGCCACCGCCGCCGCCGAGGCCATGAGCCTGGCCCACCGGGTGTCGCGCACCGGGTCGGACCGCTTCGTCGTGGACGCCGAGGTGCTGCCGCAGACCTTGGCGGTGCTGCAGACACGAGCAGCCCCCCTCGGTATCGAGGTGGTTACCGCCGACCTGGCGAACGGACTGCCGGAGGGTGAGCTGTTCGGCGTGCTGGTGCAGTACCCGGGCGAGAGCGGCCTGGTGACCGACCACCAGGGGATCGTCGACGCGGCACACGAACGAGGAGCGCAGGCTGTCGTGGCCGCGGACATCCTCGCGCTGACCGTGCTGCGGCCACCGGGGGAGGCCGGGGCGGACATCGTGGTGGGCAGCACCCAGCGGTTCGGGGTGCCGCTGGCCTTTGGTGGCCCGCACGCCGGGTACATGTCGGTGCGCGCCGGGCTGGAGCGGCAGCTCCCCGGCCGGCTGGTCGGCGTCTCCCTCGACGCCGACGGCCGACCCGGCTATCGGCTGGCCCTGCAGACCCGCGAGCAGCACATCCGCCGGGAGAAGGCGACCAGCAACATCTGCACCGCCCAGGTGCTGCTGGCGGTCATGGCCTCGATGTATGCGGTGTACCACGGCCCCGAGGGCCTGATCGCGATCGCCGAGCGGACCCACCGGATGGCGGCTCTCCTCGCGGCCGCGCTGCGGTCCGGTGGGGTGGGGGTGCGTCACGACGCCTTCTTCGACACCGTGCAGGCCGTCGTCCCGGGGCGAGCACGTGAGGTGGTCGAGGCCGCGGCCGAGGCAGGGATCAACGTCCGTCTGGTCGACCCGGATACCGTCGGCGTCGCCACTGACGAAGTGACGACCCGCGAGCACCTGGCCAGCGTCCTGCAGGCGTTCGGGATCACCGTTCCGGACCTCGACGCGCTCGACGCCGCCACCGAGCCCGCGCTGCCCGTAGACCTGCGACGGACCAGCCCGTTCCTGTCGCACCCGGTCTTCCACCGATACCGGTCGGAGACGTCGATGCTGCGCTACCTGCGTCGTCTCCAGGCCGCCGACATCGCGCTGGACCGCTCGATGATCCCGCTCGGCTCCTGCACCATGAAGCTCAACGCCACGACTCAGATGGAGGCGATCACCTGGCACGAGTTCGCCGGCATCCACCCGTTCGCCCCGCTCGACCAGGCGGCCGGGACGCTGCAGGTCATCCGGCAGCTGGAGGAGTGGCTGGTGGAGATCACCGGCTACGACGCGGTGTCCCTGCAGCCCAACGCCGGCAGCCAGGGCGAGTTCGCCGGGCTGTTGGCCATTTCGGCGTACCACCAGAGCCGGGGGGAAGGCGAGCGCGACCTGTGCCTGATCCCGTCCTCGGCACACGGCACAAACGCGGCGAGTGCCGCGATGGCGGGGCTGCGCGTCGTGGTCGTGGCCTGCGACGCCGCGGGCAACGTGGACCTGGCCGACCTGCGCACCAAGCTGGACGCCAACCGGGACCGGGTGGCGGCGCTGATGATCACCTACCCGTCGACGCACGGCGTCTACGAACAGGACGTGGCCGACATCTGCGCCGCGGTCCACGACGCTGGTGGCCAGGTCTACGTGGACGGTGCGAACCTGAACGCCTTGGTAGGTCTGGCCCGGCCGGGACGGTTCGGTGCGGACGTGTCGCACCTCAACCTCCACAAGACCTTCTGCATCCCGCACGGGGGTGGCGGCCCGGGAGTCGGCCCGGTCGGCGTCCGCGCCCACCTCGCGCCGTTCCTGCCGAACCACCCGTTGGTTCCGCAAGCCGGGCCGGCGACCGGGATCGGCCCGGTGGCCGCGGCTCCCTGGGGGTCGGCTGGCATCCTTCCGATCTCGTGGGCCTACGTGCGGCTCATGGGGCCCGACGGTCTGACTCGGGCCAGCCAGGTCGCCGTCCTGGCGGCCAACTACTTGGCGCACCGGCTGCAGGACCACTTTCCGGTGCTCTACACCGGACGCAACGGCCTGGTCGCGCACGAGTGCATCCTCGATCTGAGGGAGATCACCAAGGAGACCGGCGTCACGGTCGATGACGTGGCCAAGCGCCTCATCGACTACGGCTTCCACGCACCGACCATGTCGTTCCCCGTGGCCGGCACCCTCATGGTCGAGCCGACGGAGAGCGAGGACCTGGGGGAGCTCGACCGCTTCGTCGACGCAATGGCCGCCATCCGCGCCGAGATCGACCAAGTGGCCGGGGGCGCCTGGCCGGTGGACGACAACCCCCTGCGCAATGCGCCTCACACCGCGCAGATGCTCATGCGGGAGTGGGACCACCCCTACTCACGCGAGCTCGCCGCGTACCCGGTCGACTCCCTCCGGTCGGACAAGTACTGGTCACCAGTGCGTCGGATCGACGGCGCGTACGGGGACCGACACCTGGTGTGCTCGTGCCCACCCATCGAGGCCTACGCAGAGGTCTGACCCAGCGCGGGAGTCGTGCGGCATGCCACGATGCCGGGGTGACGCCCCCCATGGGACCGAGACCGCCCGCCGCGCCGATGGTCGCCGCTGTGGCGACCGCCCTGGGAGCGCACTCCTACCCGCAGGAGGAGATCACCGCTGCGTTCGGTGCATTGGTGACCCCCGAGCCGAGGGATCGCGCACTGCTTGAGCGGTTCCACGCCGCCACCGGCGTCCGCCACCGCCACCTCGCACTGCCGTTGGCGGACTATGCCGACCTGGACGGGTTCGGTGCGGCCAACGCGCAGTTCGTGACGACTGCAGTCCACTTGGCAGGCGACGCCGTCGAGTCAGCGCTCCGGCGAGCCGGGCTCGAGGCTGGGGACGTCGACCTCATCGTGAGCACCACGGTCACCGGCGTCGCTGCACCGAGCATCGACGCTCGTCTCGTGGGTCCGCTCGGCCTGCGGCTGGACGTGCGTCGGATGCCGCTGTTCGGGCTGGGATGTGTTGCGGGAGCTGCCGGCGTGGCTCGGGTGGCCGACTACCTCGTCGGGCACCCGGACGATGTCGCTGTTCTGCTGTCGGTCGAGCTTTGCTCGCTGACGGTGCAGCGCGACGACTCCTCCGTGGCGAACCTGGTTGCGAGTGGCCTGTTCGGGGACGGTTCGGCCGCAGTGGTCATGGTGGGGGAGAGGAGGGCGGCCCAGCTCGGCCTGTCAGGCCCGACGGTCCAGGCCTCGCGCTCCCGGTTCTTCCCCGACACCGAGCGCGTCATGGGGTGGGACGTCGGTGGCTCCGGGTTCCGGGTGGTCCTGGCGCCGACAGTGGCCGACCTCGTGGAGACACACGTGGGCGAGGACACCAAGCGGTTCCTGGCCGACCACGATCTCGACATCGGCGACGTGAGGCACTGGGTTGCCCACCCGGGTGGGCCCAAAGTGCTCGAGGCGCTGCAGCGGACGTTGGGGGTGGCCGACAACGCTCTGGCGGTGACGTGGGACTCCCTGGCCGAGGTCGGGAACCTGTCGTCCGCGTCGGTGCTGCACGTCCTGGAGCGCACACTGCACGACCACCCGGCAGGGGAGGGTGACCCGGCCGTGATGATTGCGATGGGGCCGGGGTTCTGCGCCGAGATGGTCCTCCTGTCGTGGTGACACGGTGACCTCCACCGGTTGGTTCACGCTTCTGGTCCTGCTTGTTGCGCTGGAGCGGCTGGTTGAGCTGGTCGTTGCTCGGCGCAACCTCGCGTGGGCGCTGCGGAACGGGGGAGTGGAGTACGGCAGACAGGCCTTCCCGTGGATGGTGCTGCTGCACGTCGGCCTGCTCGTCGGATCGCTGCTCGAAGTGTGGCTGCTGAACCCACCGTGGATCCCCTGGCTGGGCTGGCCGATGTTGGCCTTGGTCTCGCCAGTCAGGCGCTGCGATGGTGGTGCATCGCGACGCTCGGGCAGCAGTGGAACGCCCGGGTGGTGGTCGTGCCCGGACTTCCCCTGGTGAACCGGGGGCCGTACCGACGTTTCCGGCATCCGAACTACGTCGCTGTGGTCGTCGAGGGCTTCGCGCTGCCCATGGTGCACACGGCGTGGATCACTGCGACCGCCTTCACCGTGCTCGACGCCTTCGTGCTGCGTTCCCGGATCCGGACGGAGAACCGGGCGTTGGCCGAGGCAGCCGGATGACCGATGGAGCCGGGAAGACCCATCGGGTGCTGGTGGCCGGCGGGGGGCCAGTGGGACTGTTCGCGGCGTTGGTCGTCGTTCGGAGTGGGTTCTCGGTGAGTGTCGTCGAGCCGCGGGCGACCCCCATCGACAAGGCCTGTGGCGAGGGCCTCATGCCGGGAGGGCTTGCCCAGCTGCGCGCGGTCGGGGTCGACCCGGTCGGTCGCGACTTCCGGGGAATCCGCTACCTGACCGCGGACGGAGGAACCAGCGCGGAAGCCGACTTCCGAGCCGGTCCCGGGCGTGGGGTCAGGCGCACCGTTCTCCAGGAGGCACTGCACGGTGCCGCCGTCGAGTCCGGGGTCCAGGTCGTTCCCGACCGGGTGGTGGAGGTGCGCAACGACGACGGGGGAGTGTCGGTGCGGCTCGGCTCAGGGGAGTGGCTGGCGGGGGAGTACCTGCTGGCGGCCGACGGGCTGCACTCGCCGGTGCGGCGCTTGGCGGGTGTCGCCTCTCACTCACCCGGACCAGCTCGCTTCGGCCTGCGCCAGCATTTCGACGTAGAACCGTGGACGGACGTCGTCGAGGTGCACTGGTCTGACCGGTCGGAGGCCTACGTCACGCCCGTCGCCGACGGGGTGGTCGGAGTCGCTGTGTTGGGTGCCGGTCAGGGTCGAGACCTCACCGAGGAGCTGTCGGCGTTCCCCGAGCTGGCCGCCCGACTGGCCCGCGGCCGGGCCCTGGACCGACCGCGCGGAGCCGGCCCGCTGCGACAGGTGGTGTCCGGGCGGGTTCGCGGTCGGACCCTGCTGGTGGGTGACGCCGCCGGATACGTTGACGCGCTCACCGGCGAGGGGTTGTCGGTGGGGTTCGCCTCGGCCCGGGCGGCCGCGCACAGCATCGTGGCTGGTCGACCACAGGACTACGAGGCGGAATGGCGGCGCGCCAGCCGTCGGTACCGGTGGATCACGCGGTCGGTGCTCGAGGTGGCGACCCGAGGCCCGACCCGGCGGGCGGTTGTCCCGCTGGCCTCGGCCTGGCCGTGGGCGTTCGGCAGAGCGGTGGACGCGCTGGCGTGACCTGAAGATCAACCGGCGAGCGGTGGCCCGGCGCCGACCAGGCGAGTCATCTCGGAGGGTGAGCCGCGGAACCAGCCGACCGACTCCACCCACCAGGTCAGCCCGGCATCGGCGTACTCGGCCAGCGGTGCCGAGGACGGCGAGCTCCCCTCCACGGCGACCTCCAGCCGAGGCAGCGAGGCGTCCCGGTGGCGTTGCGCGTAGGCGACGCTGTCGGCAAGGACGGCGGGCGTCACGGTCTGCCCGAGGCCCACGTCGCGGAACGTGGGGAACAGGCCGTCGAAGCGCGCCGCCCGGCGGAAAGCCGGCTTGGCCGGCCAGGTTCCGGCGACCCAGATCGGGATCCTGGGCTGCTGGAGCGGGGTGGGTCGGAACCCCGCCTCGGTGTGTGCTCGGTAGTGCTCGCCGTCGTGGGCGAGCGGCCGCCCGGTCCACAGCCCGGTGACGACTTCGAGGGCCTCGTCCAGCATCTGCCCGCGCTGAGCCCGGTCCGCCGGGTCGCCGAAGGCGGCGAACTCCTCCTCGTCGTGGGACCCGAGCCCGACTCCGAGGATCAGGCGTCCCCCGCTCAGGTGGTCGAGTGCCACGGTCTCGCGCGCCACCTTGGCCGGCCGCCGCCGAGCCAGGGGAGTGACCATCGCTCCGATCGTGACGCGCTTGGTGGCCAGAGCGATCGCGGCCAGACCGACCTGCGGATCCGTCGCGGGCTGGCCGTGACGGCTGAGGTGGTCCCAGCAGAAGACTCCGTCCCAACCGGACTCCTCGGCCAACCGAGCGACCTCGGCGAGCGTCCGAGGGTCGGCGTACGGCCCGAGGTTGGGGATCCCGACGGCGAAGCGCACAGCCCGCAGGCTAGACCGCTAGGTCCGCCCTTCCACCTCCTGCGCCTCGAACAGCGCTTGCTGGAGGGCGGGGGGCTCGGTCATCCACGTGGCATGCCGCACGGAGAAGCCCGCCGACACGGCTGCCTCCACGACCCGGTCGTCATCGTCGATGAGGAGCGCCACCCCGCGCTCGGCCTGGAGGATGTGCAGTCGCTCGATCTTGGTGACCCGGGCGGGCCGTCGGTCCCGGTCGCTTCGCATGAGCAGCCGGCCAGTCGGGAAGCCGTGCGCGGCGAGCCAGTTCTGCGTGTCGGTGCGGCATCGTTCCGGCCGGCCGGTGAGGTACAGGACCTCGTGGTCGGTGGCCAGCTGACCAGCCAACGCCAGGCCCTCGACGAGGACCGGGTCGTCGGGCGCCGCGTCGAAGAACGCTGTCCAGTCCTTGGGGCGCTGGTCGAGGTAGTGCAGGCGGTGCCGAACGTCGGCAAGGACTCCGTCGATGTCGAGCACGGCATAGGCGAGCAGCTCGTCCGGCACTCTCGCACGGTACTGCGGGCGGCTTGCGTGCCCGTGGCTGGCGCGCTACCTGGTGATCCCCAACGCACGGGTTGCACTCCCGAGACATCACCGCCTGGTTCGCGGGGGACGGCGCCATCTGAGGTAAATGACATAATGTCCATTATCGGCACATACTCACCACGCAGGAACCACTGACTAGGCCGCCACGAGCGCGTCGATCTGCGCGATCGGCGCCCAGGCGCCGTTCTCCCGGTTGCTCAACACCACCACGGTGACGTCGGCGGCCGGGTAGTGCTTGAGGATCCCGCTGGCACCGGCGTTCATGCCTTCCTTCCAGTAGGACCGGACCTGACCGTCCGGCCGAACCAGAAACTCGAACCCAAACCCGGTCCGGTGGCTACCTCCCGGGGTCTGGCGGTAGCTCTCGTGCGGAGTGAGCATCTGGTGAGTCAGGTTCGGGTTGAGCAGGTCATGCTGCAGGAGCGCCCGGTGGAAAGAGACCAGGTCCCCCGCGGTGACATGGGCACCGCCGTCCGGTGAGCCGACGGGCGGGTACGAGTAGATGCTGCGCCGCCAGGCAAGCACGCTGCCGTCCTCCCTCGTCACCGGATCGGCTCCTTCGGCAACATCCGGTTCCACGACGTCCATCGCGAAGAAGCCGGAGCGCTCCATGCCGGCAGGACCGAAGACCCGCTTGCGTACGTAGTCGCGGTACGACATGCCTGAGGCACGTTCGACCATCAGCCCCAGCAGGACGTAGGAGCAGTTGCAGTAGCGACAGCCCCCGCCTGGCGCGAAGTTTGGCGGCTTGTGCGCGAACTGCGGGAGGAAGTCCTCGGTGGCGCGTACGGCGTAGTTGGGGCGGTCAATGAACACGTCCGCGTAGCTCTCGTCCGCCTCCTCGTCGGCGTCGTCACCGATGCCAGACGTGTGGGTCAGCAGTTGGTACGGCGTGACGGCCGGCGAGATGCTGGTTTCGGTGAGGCCGAGGTAGTCGATCGCGGATGTCTCGAGGTCGAACTCGCCAGCGGCCACCTGCTGCAGCACGGCGACGGCAGTGAAGAGCTTGGTGATGGATGCGGTGTCGAACCGCGTGTCCATCCGACAGGGCACCAGCCAGGTTCGGCTCGCCAGGCCGTACCCCTCCGCGAGCAGGGTGCGACCTCCCTGGTCCACACGCACCACGCCGGAGAACTCGTCTGCGGCCGCGGATCGTTCGAGGGCTTCCGCCAGAGGTGAGACGTCCACGGCTGGATCCGCGGGGTCAGTCCTTGGCGAGGCCGTCGGTGACCTCGTCGACCTTCTTGTCTACCTTCTCGAGGTGCTCGGTGTACTTGCCGCCGGTCTTGTCGTCGACCAGGTCGGTCGCCTTGTCGACGGCGTCGTCCACTGCGTCTCCGTGCTTGCCGAGCAGGTCCTTGGCCTTGTCGAACATGTCGCTCATCGGAGCTCCCTCGTCGCTGTGTGCGACACCGTACCGGGGCCCGCCGGGATGGTGTGGTCCTCCGGCCCTGGGCAGGCACCGCCACCAGCGGTACACGTGGGGTAGCGGGATGCAGTCCCCCATTGTGAAGGAGTTGGTGGTCGTGATGGTCCTCGAGCTTCCCGACCCTGACCGGATCGGCCCGGAGCAGGTCGTCGTGGTGAATGACGCGCAAGCTGGCCGGATCGGGTTCGTCGTCGTCGACAACCTGGCTGCTGGCCCGGCAATCGGTGGGGTACGGATGGCGCCGGACGTCACGGTTGCCGAGGTCGCCCGACTGGCTCGCGCAATGACGCTGAAGAACGCGGCCGCTGGCCTCCCCCACGGCGGCGCCAAAGCCGGCATCGTGGCCGATTCGACCCTGCCCTTCGCGGATAAGGTGCGGATCGTCCGGTGGTTCGGGCACGCGATCCGGGACATCGTCGGCTACATCCCTGGCCCGGACATGGGACTGGACGAGCGTCTGATGGCCCACCTGCGTGACAGCTGCGGTCGCGCGGTCGGGCTGCCTGCGGTCCTTGGGGGAATCCCGTTGGACGAGCTCGGCGCCACCGGCTTCGGTCTGGCGGTCGCAGCGGACGTTGCTGCCGAGCGAGGCGTTCTCGACCTGGCGGGCGCCGGCGTCGTCGTCCAGGGATTCGGGTCTGTGGGCACGCACGTCGCCCGGTTCCTCGCCGAGCGGGGTGCCCGGGTCGTGGCGGTGTCCGATAGCCGAGGCGCGGTGGCCGACGCCGGTGGACTCGACGTCACGGCGCTCATCACTCACAAGGCCGCCGGGCGACCAGTCTCGAAGTTTGCTGGTGGCCGCGCGGTCGATCCGGAGGATCTGGTCGGCATGGCCTGCGACATCTGGGTCCCGGCCGCGCGTCCTGACGTCTTCACCATGGAAAACGTGGGGCAGGTCCAGGCCCGGCTGGTGCTGGAAGGCGCCAATATCCCGGCGAGCCGGGAGGCCGAGGAGAAGCTCCACGCTTCAGGCGTGGTGGTGCTCCCGGACTTCGTCGCCAACTCCGGCGGCGTCATCTGTGCCGCCGTGGAGTACGCCGGAGGGACGCGTGCGCAGGCGTTCGCATCCATCGAGGAGAAGATCCGCGCCAACGTCACCGCGACCCTCGACGGGGTCGACGCCACGGGTGATTCGCCCCGAGTGGTCGCCGAGCGGCTGGCCGAGAAGCGCGTCGCCGAGGCCATGTCCTACCGGGTCGGCTGATCGGGACCCCGGTTGCTCCCCCGCGGCCTGACTACGAGAAAGTGGTGCCGTGAGCATTCCTAGCGACCTCGAGATCGCCCGCGCGTCCACCGTCCGACCCATCACCGAGATCACGGAGGCCATGGGCCTGCCCGACAGTCTCTGGGAGCCCTACGGCCGCGACGTGGCCAAGATCGGGCTCGAGGCGATCGAGGCGCTCAGCGACCGGCCGCCGGCCAAGTACATCCTGGTCACGGCGATCACCCCCACGCCGCTGGGTGAAGGCAAGACGACCACGTGCGTCGGGCTGGCTCAGGGCTTCGGCAAGATTGGGCGCAAGGCCACGCTCGCCCTGCGTCAGCCGTCGATGGGGCCGACCTTCGGCATCAAGGGCGGCGCGGCCGGCGGCGGGTACAGCCAGGTGATCCCGATGGAGAAGCTGAACCTGCACCTCACCGGCGACTTCCACGCCATTACCGCAGCACACAACCTGTTGGCCGCGATGCTGGACAACCACCTGTACCAAGGAAACGTGCTCGACGTGGACCAGCACTCGATCGAGTGGCGCCGCGTGATGGACGTCAACGACCGTGCGCTGCGCAACATCATCGTGGGCCTGGGTGCCAAGGTTGACGGCGTGCCGCGTGAGACCGGCTTCGACATCACCGCGGCCAGCGAGATCATGGTCCTGATGGCGCTGGCCACCTCGGAGCAGGACATGCGCGAGCGGGTCGGCCGGATCGTTGTCGGCTACACGAAGGCCGGGGCGCCCGTGACGGCGGAGGACCTCGGAGCGGCCGGCGCCATGGCGGTCATCCTGCGCGATGCGCTGAAGCCGAACCTGCTCCAGACCATCGAGGGACAGCCCGCATTGGTGCACACCGGGCCGTTCGGGAACATCGCCACCGGGCAGTCGTCGATCGTGGCCGACCTCGTCGGGATCAACACCGGCGACTACCTGATCACCGAGGCCGGCTTTGGGGCGGACATCGGCGCCGAGAAGTTCTTCGACGTCAAGTGCCGTCTGTCGGGGCTGGTGCCGTCGGCGGCGGTGGTTGTCGCCACGGTGCGGGCGCTCAAGGCACACTCCGGCCGGCACTCCATCAAGCCGGGCAAGCCGTTGCCCCCGGAGCTGCTCGAGGAGAACCCGGAGGAAGTGGCGACCGGTGGAGCGAACCTCCGCAAGCACCTCGCCAACCTCAAGAAGTTCGGCATCACGCCGGTCGTGGCGATCAACGCCTTCCCCACCGACCATGCCAGCGAGCACGAGGTCATCCGCCGGATCGCGGAGGAGGCGGGAGCGCGCTCCGCGGTGGCTACCCACGTCGTGGACGGCGGCGCGGGCGCCGTCGAGCTCGCCCGAGTCGTCGAGGAGGTGGCGAACGAGCCGAACGACTTCCGGTTCCTGTACCCCCTCGACGAGACGATCGAGAACAAGATCTCCACGATCGCCACCGAGCTCTACGGCGCCACTGGGGTGGACTTCTCCCCCGCGGCGGCGGCTCAGGCCAAGCGCTACCAGGAGCTCGGCTACGGCGATCTCCCCATCGTGATCGCCAAGACCCACCTGTCGATCACCAGCGACGCGACCCTGCTGGGCGCCCCGGAGAACTGGGGTCCGCTCCCGGTGCGCGAGCTGCGCCTGGCGGCCGGCGCGGGCTACATCTACGCGGTCTGCGGCGCGATCCGCACCATGCCGGGGCTTTCGAGCCACCCCGCCGCCGAGCGCATCGACATCGACGCCGCGGGAGAGATCGTCGGGCTGTCGTGACCGAGGCGACCCCGCTCCCCCAGCGCGTCGCGCAGGTGATGCCCGGGGTGATCGATGACCTCACCCGCCTGGTCGCCATTCCGTCGTGCGCGTTTCCCGGTTTCCCGGCCGAGCCCGTGCTGGCCGCGGCCGAGGCGACCGTGGACTGGCTGCGGCGCTCGGGAGTCGCGGATGCGCGCACTCTCGAGGTACCTGACGGGTACCCGGTCGTCTACGGCGAGATCGCCGGCCCCCCGGGTGCGCCGACGGTACTTCTGTACGCGCACTACGACGTACAGCCGGCACCTGCCGAACAGGGCTGGACCGTAGACCCTTGGCAGCCGCAGGTCCGCGACGGTCGCCTGTTCGGGCGAGGGGCGGCCGACGACAAGTCGGGGATCGCGATTCATGCCGCCGTGCTGCAGGCGTTCGGCGGCCGGCCGCCAGTCGGTATCCGAGTCGTGGTCGAGGGTGAGGAGGAGACCGAGAGCCACCTCGACGACTTCGTGCGTGACCACCCCGACCTGTTCGCCTCCGATGTCTATGTGATCGCCGACGGGGGCAACGAGCAGGTGGGCGTCCCGGTGTTGGAGGTGACCACCCGCGGCGCCGTCTTCGTCGAGGTCGAGGTCACGACGCTGGAGCAGCCGGTGCACTCCGGGATCTTCGGTGGGGGCGCGCCGGACGCACTGATGGCGCTTGTCCGCCTGCTGGCCACGCTGCACGACGACCGAGGCGACGTCGCGGTGCCGGGACTGTTCGCCGAGGAGTGGGTCGGCGGCGACACCGACGAGGACCTCTTCCGCACGGCCGCCGGGATCGTGGCTGGTGTCCCCCTCGTCGGCTCAGGTCGCCTGGCCAGCCGGCTGTGGTCCAAGCCGTCCATCTCGGTGATCGGGCTGGATGCGCCGCCAACTGAGGGTGCCGTCAATGCCCTGGTCCCGAAGGCCCGCGCTCTGGTGTCGATGCGCATCCCACCCGGAGCCGAGCCGCAGGAGCAGGCGCGGCTCCTGGCCGAGCACTTGGTGGCAGCCACACCCTGGGGTGTCCAGCTCACCGTGGGCGAGCCGGGGGCTTGGGAGGGGTGGCGAACCCGTGAGGACGGTCCGGTGATCGCTGCTGCACGCGAAGCCATGGCGGCGGTGTACGGGAAGCCGGTCGGACTGATCGGAAGTGGCGGGTCGATCCCGCTGCTGACGACCTTGCAGCGGCTGACTCCCGATGCGGAGTTCGTGCTGTGGGGGGCCGAGGACGGTGCCCTGGCGAACATCCACTCCGCTGACGAGAGCGTTGACCTGGCAGAGCTCGAGCGCGCCGCCACGGCCGAGGCGCTGCTGCTCGAAGCGCTTGGGAAGCGCTCCGGCTGACCTGTGGCCCACCCGTTCCTTCGACACGACGGACCGATTCCGTACGTGCACCGGGGCGGCCCGGTGGGTTCGGTGGAGAACTCCCAGGCGGCATTCGAGCGCGCCTACGCGATGGGCTACCGCTACTTCGAGACCGACGTGCATGCGACGGTCGACGGGGTGCTCGTCGCGTTTCACGACCGCACGCTGCGACGGGTGGCCGGGCAACGCTCGGCCATCTCGTCGATGACCGTCCAGGAGGTCCGGGAGGTCCGGATCGGTCGGGAGCCGATCCCCCTTCTCGCGGACCTGCTCGACGCATTCCCCGAGGTTCGTTTCAACATCGACCCGAAGCACGACGCTGCAGCACGACCCCTGGCTACGCTGCTCCGCGACCTGCGGGCCCTCGAGCGGGTGTGTGTGGCGTCGTTCAGTGACCGCCGCCTGTCGTACCTGAGGGTCGCTCTCGGCGGGGACGTCTGTACCGCGGCGGGCCCCCGTGAGGTGGCCAGAGTCCGTGCGGCGGCTTCGACACGTCGCGCGGTCCAGCTCAGCGCAGACGTGCTGCAGGTGCCGCGCGGCGCCGCCGGACCAGTTGCCCTGGTCGACCGTGCGTTCGTCGCGACCGCGCATGCCGCGGGGGTACCGGTCCACGTCTGGACGGTCAACGACGAGCCGACGATGCACCGGCTGCTCGACCTCGGGGTGGACGGCCTGATGAGCGACGACCCGACTCTGCTGCGGAGGGTGCTCGTCGGGCGTGGCCAGTGGCCGGACCACGTGTGACTGTGCTGCCACCCGGCGACTGACCGGCCGACACGCAGCCTCGATCGGCGGCCCCACAGCCGCCGCTGCGGGAGGATGCGCGGGTGACCCAGCCGCCAGGCGAGATCGCGCCGGCCCGACGACGTGAGCAGCGGGGCTGGTACGTCTACGACTGGGCAAACTCGGCCTTCTCGACGACTGTCGTCACGACGTTCCTCGGGCCCTACCTGACCACGCTCGCCGAGAATGCGGCCGGGCCCGACGGCCGGGTGCCCTTCCTGGTTGGCCAGATCACGCCCGGCCAGTACTTCGGATACGTCTTGTCGTTGTCCGTGGTGATGCAGGTCGCGCTCCTTCCAGTGGTCGGGGCCGTCGCCGACCACTCGCACCGCAAGAAGGAGCTGCTCGCGGTGTTCGCGTACATCGGCGCGTTCGCGACGATGCTCATGGTCTTCCTCCAGGGTGACCGGTATGCCCTTGGCGGGCTGCTCCTGGTCGTGGCAAACCTCGCCTTCGGAGCCTCCGTCGTCGTCTACAACTCGTTCCTCCCCCAGATCAGCACACCGGACGAACGCGACGCGGTGTCGTCGCGTGGCTGGGCGCTGGGCTACGCCGGCGGGGCGCTGCTCCTGTCGGCGAACCTGGTGCTGTTCCTCGGGCACGCCTCTTTCGGGCTGACCGAAGGGCAGGCGGTCCGGGTGAGCCTGTTGTCGGCCGGTGTCTGGTGGGCAGCCTTCACGCTGGTGCCGCTACGTCGGCTCCACAACCGGGGTGTGGTCGCGGCGCGAGACGGCAGCGTCATTGGGTCGGGATTCCGCCAGCTCGGCCGGACGCTGTCGCAGATGCGGCGCTACCCGCGCACCCTGCTCTTCCTCCTCGCCTACCTGATCTACAACGACGGCATCCAAACCGTCATCGCAACCGCCGGGATCTTCATCGAGAAGGAGCTCGGGCTGGGCACGGGGGTCACGGTGGCGGTCGTCCTGCTCGTCCAGGTTGTGGCGTTCGCCGGCGCCCTCCTGCTGGGCCGGCTCGCGGGCCGGTACGGGTCGAAGCGGGTGATTCTGGGCTCCCTTGTGGGGTGGTCGGCCATCCTGGTGTACGCCTTTGGCATGCCGGCCGGCGCGGCCGGTCCGGTGTTCGTCCTGGCCGCGGCGATCGGGCTGGTGCTGGGCGGGTCGCAGGCGCTGTCGAGGTCGCTGTTCAGCCAGCTGATCCCCCGCGACCGGGAGGCCGAGTACTTCTCCTTCTACGAGATCAGCGAGCGCGGGACCAGCTGGCTCGGGACCGCCGCGTTCAGCGTGATGTACGGGATCACCGGCTCGTATCGGTCGGCGATCGTGGTGCTGATCGTGTTCTTCGTGGTGGGAGGCGGGCTGCTCGCACTGGTCCGGGTTCGGGCCGCGATCGACGATGTCGGGAACCCGCAACCGACGATCGTGTAACGTTCGCCCTAATTGTCCGATTTCCGGCGAGGGAACCAGCGGTATCGGGAATCCGTCGAAGGGTGACCGACGTTGTGGCAAGACGTCCCGCGCTTCCCCTGCGGGTCGCCCGAGGAGGCCAATCATGAGTGACCGCGCGCTGCGTGGGACCCGACTGGGTGCTGTCAGCTACGAGACAGACAACGGAATCGCCCCGGCTGCCCGCCAGCCGGTCACCTACGACTGCCCCGAGGGCCACGAGTTCACGATGCCGTTCTCGGTCGAGGCCGACGTGCCGCCCGAGTGGGAGTGCCGTCAGTGCGGTGCCATGGCGCTGCGTCGCGACGGTGTCCGCCCCGAGCCCAAGGCCGGCCGTCCCCAGCGGACCCACTGGGACATGCTGCTGGAGCGTCGCTCCATCCCGGAGCTCGAAGAGCTCCTCGAGGAGCGGCTGGAGCTGCTCCGCGCGAACGGTGGCGTCCCCGGCGGCCGCAAGTCCGCCTGACGTCGCCGCCTCGGTCGACCAGCGACCGGGGATCGGAAGCTCCACGTTGTTCACCCGCTCGTCGCCCGGCTAGCAGGCGAGGGTCCGCAGGAAGTCGGCCACGTCAGAGGCGACGCGTTCTGGCCGTTCCCAGAGGACGAGATGCCCAACCCCTTCGTACACGAGCAGGCGGGCATCGGGGATGGCGGCTGCCAGCGCCACTTGATCCCGTCGATCCAAGAAGCCGTCGCGGTCTCCCCAAATGAGCAGCGACGGCGCTTCGATGGGGCCCGAGTTGACGGGTGCGGGCGACGAGGTGAGCCCGGCCAGGCTCTGCTGCCACTGATGTGCAGGTACGCGTAACGCATCAGCGACACGGTCCTCGAGATACCAGTGCGGCACGTCGGTGTACAAGGGGAACGCGGCGAGGAACTGTCTGGCCCAAGTCGGATCGATCGGGTCGCGGAGGCGGCCGATGTCGTCGGCGAACTCCGGCCGGCCTTGGAGATTCACAGGTGAGCCAACGAGGACTAGCCCTGCGACGCGCCCAGGGCTGCGCACGGCGACCTGCTGGGCGACGTAGCCACCGCTGGAGGATCCCACCAGAACGGCGGCAGCAACACCGAAAGCATCCATGAACGCCTCGACGTCGTCGCCGAGCGTCTCAAGGTCGTATCCCTGTGGCGGTTTGGCCGCACCTCCGTGTCCACGCTGGTCCATTGCCAGCACATGGGCCGAGCCCGGAAGCAGCGGCACCAGGCGGTCGAACGAGCGCAGTGACTCGCCCCAGGCATGGAGCAGAAGGACGGGGCAGCCCTCTCGGTTCCCCTGCTGGGTGAACGTGACGGACACCCCCGTCCGGAGTTCGACCGCCTGGACGCCCGACTCCCGGCTCATGGCACGATCGTAGGTCCGTGCGCTGTTCGCGACCGACTTCTGCCTCAACCACCGAGGGCCCCCAGCGTCGTTGCGCGAGGTGACAGGCGCGATCACACTGGTCGCGTCCTCGGAGAACGGAGCAGGCCTGTGGCGGCGGAACCGGCGCGGCAGTACCGAGACACCCCGGTCGAGGTGAAGCTCGTACTCAGCGCGCTGTGGATCACGATGCTGTTCGTCTTCGCCTACGTGGACATCTTCGGGTTCTACCGGGCCGACGTGTTGGAGGCCGCTCTCGACGGCAAGGTCGCGACCACCGACTTCAGCGTGGACCAGGCGTTCCTCATGGTGACCCTGGGATACGTGGCTGTCCCCATCCTCATGGTTGTCCTGTCACTCCTCCTGCGGCCACGTCTCAACCGGACCATCAACATCGTGGTCAGCGCCGTCTACGCGCTGACGATCGTGGCGTCGGCCATCGGCGACGAGTGGGCCTACTACCTGATCGGAAGTGGCATCGAGATCGTGATCCTCGTCGTGATCGCCCGTACCGCCTGGACGTGGCCACCCCCGCAGGTCGACCACTCCTCGTCCTAGCGCCGGCTGGTCGCGCGCCGGGCGCTAGTGCAGCTCAGGGGGCGTCCCGCCGCCCTTCGGCGGTCCCTCGCCGTCGGGGTCCACGACCTGCCCGGGCACGACGTCCCCGCCAGCTCCCACGATGCGGATCTGGGTCATCGTCGCCCGAAGCGTGGGGAAGCGACGCACCACCCAGTTCCCGGTGGCGGCGATCGCCAACGAGCGGACCGGAGGGAACAGCAGGACCAACCCGAAGGCAGCGCTGATGAATCCAGGAACCAGCAGCAGGAGCCCTGCGATGAGCCGGAACCCGGCATCGGCGGCCGCAGCCCCGGTGCCCGATGGCGGCAGTGCACTTCCCGATGCGGGTACTGCGTCGGCGGCCACGGTGCGCCACGCACGACCGTTGGAGCGCAGGACCAGGACGCCAAGCGCGGAAAGGCCGAGCAGCAGCACCATCATCAGCGTGGCGCCGACCTGCTGGGCCACGAGCACCGCCACGTAGAGCTCGGCGATCGGCCATGCCAGGAAGAGGAGGAAGAAGACGCGTCCCATCTCAGCGCCGACCCACCAGTCGTCGGGTTCGGTCGCGCACACCCCAGGCAGTGACCCGCCAGAGCGCCTCGGCCACGATGGCGCGACTCATCTTGCTGTCGCCCACCTCGCGTTCGACGAACGTGATCGGCACCTCGACGATACGAAGTCCGGCGGCCGCCGCACGTCTGGTCAGGTCGACCTGGAAGCAGTAGCCCTGAGACTGGACCTCGGCCAAGCTCAGCGCCGTCAGGGCGCTGCGCCGGTAGGCGCGAAAACCGGCCGTGGCGTCGTGTACCGGGACGCCGAGAATGACGCGGGCATAGGTGTTCCCGCCCCGAGACAGCAGCTCGCGCGAGCGCGGCCAGTTGACCACCTGACCGCCTGGGACCCAGCGTGAGCCGATGACGACGTCTGCATCAGTGAGTGCCCGGAGCAGGTCTGGCAGCTGCTCCGGCGGGTGGGACCCGTCCGCGTCCATCTCGACGAGGGTGTCGTACCCGTGCGCGCTCCCCCATCGGAACCCGGCCAGGTAGGCGGCCCCGAGTCCCTGCTTGCCCTCGCGGTGCAGGACGTGGATGTGCTTGTCGTCGGCGGCCAGCTCGTCGGCGATGCCGCCGGTTCCGTCGGGGCTGTTGTCGTCGGCGACAAGAATGTCGGCCTCGGGAACTGCAGCGCGCGTTCGTGCAACCACTACCGGCAGCGTGTCGCGCTCGTTGTAGGTGGGGATGATGACCAGCACGCTCCCGGTCGAGGTGTCGGTCACGATCGCTCCTCGCTGGTGGGCGTCCTTCGGCGCAGTCCGACGACAACCGCACTGAGCCCGACGATAGTCAGGGCCAGCTCCGGCCAAGCCCCCACCCGCGTCGCAAGCGTCAGCTCAGTCCGGACCGGGACCTCCGCGACCAGGACCTCCTGCACGAACTCCGGCGCCCGGTCGGTCACCGAGCCGTCGGGCGCGATCACCGCGCTGATCCCGCTGGTGGCGGCTACCAGCACCGATCGAGCGTGCTCCACTGCGCGCAGCCGCGAGATCGCCAGCTGCTGCTCGACCTGCCCCGTGCGACCGTAAGTCGCGTTGTTGGTCTGGACCGAGATCAGCTGTCCGCCCTCTCGTACCGCGTCACGCACGATTTCGTCGTACGCGACCTCGAAGCAGATGACGTCGGCCACCGGCGTGCCCGCGAGGTCGAGGACTCCGGGCTCCTCCCCGGCCACGAAGTCACGCGGCACCCGGTCGAGGCGGGAGATGAAGCGCTCCAGGGTGGAGCGGAAGGGGACGTACTCACCGAACGGCACCGGGTGGCGCTTCACGTAGGTCTCCCCCGGCCCGGTGACCGGGTCCCATACGACGCCCTGGTTGCGCAGCTGCGTGTCGTCGGGGGTCGCGACGACCATTCCAACCAGGACCGGGACCCCGATGTCCTTCACCACGTCGTCAATCGCGGTGTACGTGGCCGGGTCACGCGCGGGGTCGATGTCGGAGGCGTTCTCCGGCCAGATCACGAAGTCTGGCTGCGGCACCCGTCCGGCCGCCACGTCGTCGGCCAGCCGACGGGTCGCCTCGACGTGGGCGTCGAGGACCGCCGCTCGCTGGCCGAACGCGTCCAGACCGGTCCGGGGAACGTTTCCCTGCACCAGCGCGACGGTGACCGTCGGCCCGGTGCCGCCCACTGGCACGAGCCAGCCCAGCGCGGGCACGGCCGCTGATGCCGCCAGGGCTACCGACGCGACCAGGACGCGCCGACGCTGCACGAAGGCGTAACAGAGCAGGCTCCCACTGAGGGCGACCGCGAAGGTGACAAGTGGTGCCCCGCCGACTGCGGCCCAGCCGGTGAAGCCGGTACCGACCTGACCGAAGGCGAGCCGGCCCCAGGGGTAGCCACCGAACGGGATCCGGTCGCGGAGCGCCTCCTCAGCCACCCAGAGCGCGGCCGAGGTCAGTGGCCATGCCGGGAGCCGCGAGACGACCGCGAGACCGGCTCCGAGAGCGGCGACGAACACCGCGCACAAGGCGGACAGCCCCACCCAGGCGTCCGGGCCGATCACCCGCATCCAGGGCATGAGGCCGAGGAAGAACACCGCCCCGAACAGCGCCCCAAGGCCCAGGCCGGTCCGGACCCGTTGCTCGCGGCAGCACCACGTGAGCGCGGCGACCGCCGGGACCGCGAGCGGCCACACCCCGAACGGGGGGAACGCAAGCACCAAACCGCCGCCACCGGTCGCGGCGACAGCGGTGCGGACCAACCGCTCGGACCGCAGCGCCGGTCACACCCTCGCGGGTACGACGATCGTCCCGACCGCGGTGCAGGCAACGATGGGCGCCGCAAGCACCTCGGCGGCCGACTCGCCGCGGTCGGGTCGTCCGCGGCACACCACGCGCGCCTCGAAGGAGACCGCGCGACTGCGGCTTCCCACACGGGTGATCGTCCCGCTGATCTCCAGGACGTCCCCGGCTCGCACCGGCGCCAGGAACTGGACGTCGGAGTAGGACGCGAACAGGCCCTCGTCGCCGTCGGTGCGGATCATCAGCTCGGTGGCGACATCGCCGAAGGCGGCGAGCGAGTAGGCGCCGTCGACGAGGTTGCCCGCGTAGTGGGCGTGGCTGTACGGCACGTAGCGCCGGTGAGTCACCGTCATGCCAGTTCGAGGGTCCTCGGTCACGTGGTCGCCTTCTTTCGGGTGCGGCGGGCCGGCTGGGGGGGCGACGGATCGGGACAGAGCCGGTGGACCAGGTAGCTCGCCACCTCCGCTGGCGTTGTCCCCTTCACGAAGATGCGGTCCACACCGAGCCGGTCGGTCCACGTCTCGTC
Source organism: uncultured Actinomycetota bacterium (assembly GCA_963848085.1). Classification (GTDB taxonomy): domain Bacteria; phylum Actinomycetota; class Actinomycetes; order JAHEKZ01; family JAHEKZ01; genus CAWKCE01. The sequence continues at coordinate 1,241,416 of CAWKCE010000003.1, read as the reverse complement.
AAAGCGGGGTCCGCCCACGATCAGGACAGGTCGTGTGTCCGCGGGATAAGCCTCGCGGAACGCTGCCGACATCTCGGTCACGTTCTGCACGTGGGCGTCCCGCTGGGTGACCACCTGGGAGACCAGAACCGCGTCGGCCCCGAGCTCGCGCGCTCGCGCGACCAGGTCGGGAACCGCAACCTGCGCGCCGAGGTTGTGCACGGTCATCTCCCCGTAGGCCTCCAGCCCCTTCTCCCCCGCCCAGCCCTTGATGTTGAGGATCGCGTCGATGCCCACGGTGTGGGCGTCGGTGCCGATGCAGGCACCAACGACCACCAGCGGACGGTGCAGCCTCGACTTGATCTGGGCGGTGACCTCTTTCGGCGAGAGCAGGGTGAACTCCCGCTCGACGACGGTGACCGCGTCGAGATCGACGAGGTGGCTCACCCGGCCGTAGACGACGAAGAAGGTGAAGTCCGGCCCCATCGCCTTGGCGTGCACGACGAGCGCCGGGTCCATCCCCATCTTCTGGGCCAGCTGCAGCGCCGCGCCCTCTGCCCGCTTGTCCTGCGGAACCGGGAGTGTGAACGACACCTGGACCATGCCGTCTCCGGTGGCATCGCCGTAGGGCCGGACGACGTGCGGTTTCTTGGCGCTCATCGGGCGCCGCTACTGGCCGGGGCGCTGGCATCTCCGGCCGCGAGCCCCTCGGCGAGGATCTCCGAGGCCGGGTTGTAGTAGCTCCCACCGTGGGAGACCACGCCATCAAGGCCGCGGCCGGCGTCGGCCGGACGCTTCATCAGGCCAAACGTCCCGTCGCCGATCGCGTTGAGCATGCCGTCGTCGACAATTCGTTCGAGCAGGTCCACCGCCTCGCCGAGGACCTGGTGGGCACGTTGGACGACTATGCCGTCTGGGGCGGGGTGGAAGTCCTCGGCCATGTCACCGGCTGCGTTGAAGACGTACCGCACGTTCTGCAGGGCGAGGTCCCGGTCGGACAACCACGGGGTGTGCACGGCTTCGGTGAGCATGCCGACCAGCAAGATGCTCTGTTGGGTCAGGCCCCCGACCAGGTTGAAGAAGCCGTTGAGCAGGTAGCCGCGGAAGACGTCGCCGGTCATGTGTTTGGTGGGCGGCATCCACTTCAACGGCGCGTCGGGGAACAGCTCTCGGGCGAGCAGGGCGTGGGCGAGCTCGAGCCGGAAGCTGTCGGGGACCTCGGGGTTGATCTCGAAAGCATGGCCCAGGCCAATCTGCGAGTCCGGCAGGCCTGCCTCCTTGGCGAAGAACTCGTTCATCAGCTGGCTCACCGTGACGGTGTGCGCTGCCTCGACCGCATCCGCAGTGGTCAGGTAGTTGTCTTCGCCGGTGTTGATGATGATCCCAGCGCGGCCGTGGATCTGCCGGCTGAACCGCTGGTCCACGAACGTCCGGATCGGGTTGATGTCGCGGAACAGGATTCCGTACATCGAGTCGTTGAGCATCATGTCCAGCCGCTCCAGGCCGGCCAGGGTGGCGATCTCCGGCATGCACAGCCCGGAGGCGTAGTTGGTCAGTCGGACGTAGCGGCCGAGCTCCAGCGACACCTCGTCGAGAGCGGCGCGCATGAGGCGGAAGTTCTCCTGCGTGGCGTAGGTCCCGGCGAAGCCCTCGCGAGTCGCGCCCTCGGGGACGAAGTCGATCAAGGACTGCCCGGTGGAGCGGATGACCGCAACCACGTCGGCGCCCTCTCGGGCCGCCGCCTGCGCCTGCGGGATGTCCTCGTAGATGTCGCCGGTGGCCACGATCAGGTAGATCCACGGCTTCGGCGGGTCGCCCAGGCGGCCGATCAGCTTCTCCCGCTCTTTTCGCCGTCGATCGATCTGGGCGATGCCCCGGCCCACCGCCTTGCGAGCCGCCCGGCGTGCGCGGTCGGCGTCCCGGCCGGTCGGCAGACGGAAGTCGGCGCTGCCGGACGCGGCCTTCTGGGCGAGCGCGGTGAGGTCGGCGTGGTCACCGGACAGCAGTGCGTCCCACACCGGGGCGGCGACGCCGTGCTCCAGGCCCACCTGATCGCGCACCGCGTCGACGAGATGGTTGACCCACGGCTCGCCGTCCGGGTCGGCACCGGGCAGCCCGGCGAGCCGCAGGACCGAGCGCTCGACGGAGACCGTGGTGTGCGTCGTGGCCAGCCGCACGATCGGTCGCCCGGCCTTGCGGGCCAGGCTGCGGGCCTTGCGCACCACGACCGGGTCGAGGTGAAGCTTCGACGGGGGGCGTCGACTCACCGAGTACCTCCTTCGACGGTGTGGTCCAGTGATCCTGCCAGGCTGTGCACCGTCCGCCCGCGCACCACGGTGCGTAGGCAGGCTGGAAGCGGTTGCCCGGGCGAGAGGTCGGGCAACCCGGGAACGCCGGAGCGGGGGTCGGTGGACCACGTCGCGACGCGGGTGTCTGGGGTCTGCACCACCAGGTCGCCGGTCTCCCAGACGGCATAGCTGGCCGGGGCTCCCGGTGCCAACGTTCCTTGGTCGTCCTGGCGGGCGGCTCGGCGCCCGCCCCGGGTGTGCGCGGTGAACGCGGAGCGGGCCGACAGCCGCTGCTCGGGGACGTGGTGGGCGGTGGCGGCCCGAACGGTCTGCCAGGGTCCCATCGCAGTGACGGGAGCGTCGCTACCCAGCGCCAGGACGAGGCCGGCGTCGACCATTGTCGCCCAGGGGTTCAGCGTGACTGCTCGGCTCACACCGAGCCGCTCGGCGTACATCGCCGCCGACCCGCCCCACAGTGCGTCGAACTGCGGCTGGACGCTGGCGACCACACCGAGCGCGCCCAGCCGGGTGATCGCATCGGCGTCCGGCATCTCCAGGTGTTCGAGCCGGTGCCGCGCGCTGCGGATGGCGCTGGCGCCGAGGGTTCTGGCGGCGGCCATGAAGCCCCCAACCACCTCGTCAGTGGCGGCGTCGCCGATGACGTGGAACCCGGCCTGGAGGCCGGCCCGGGTGCAGGCGACCACGTGGTCCTGGATCTGCTGCGCGTCGAGGTAGCCGGCACCCCTGGTGTCGGAGTCGGCGTAGACGGTGCGCAGGTAGGCCGTCCGGGAGCCGATCGCGCCGTCGGCGAACAGGTCCCCAGCGGCGCCCGCGGCGCCCAGGTCGCGTGCCCGCTCCACGCCGCCCAGCTCGCCCCACAGCCCCACCACCTCCGGCCCCGTCCCACTGGCCCCGAGCTCCAGGGCGGCCCGGAAGTCCTCCGGCCCGTTGATGTCCGGGCCACCGTTCTCGTGAACGCTGGCGATTCCGAGCGACGCCGCGTGGCCGAGCGCGGCCCGGCGCGCCGCGTCGAGCTGGGCGCCGGTCAGGGCCGCGTGGGCGATCCCACGCACGATGTGGTGCGCGTCCTGCCGGAGCCAGCCATCGGCGTCGTATCCGGGAGCTTCGGCCGCCGCCGGCGCCGCTGCGAGCAGCGCCGACGACACCACGCAGGAGTGCACATCGATCCGGGAGAGGTACACCGATCCCCCGTACGCCGCGCGGTCGAGCTCCAGACGAGTCGGCGGGCGGTGCTCGGGCCAGTTCGTCTCGTCCCAGCCGTGGCCGAGGACCGGTGCTCCCCGCCGCGACCGGGCGTACCGCTCCAACGAGTCGAGTGCCTCCCGAAGCGACCGCGACCCGGTCAGGTCCAGGCCCGTCAGGGACAGCCCGGTGGACGTCAGGTGGACATGGGCGTCGACGAAGGCGGGAGTGACGAACGCTCCGTCCAGCTGCACGACCACGTCGGCGACGTCCCGATGGGCAGAGGCGGCGCCGTCCTGCCCGACCCAGGCGACTGTGTCGTCTTCGACGAGCAGTGCCGTCGCAAACGGGTCGACCGGGGAGTACACGCGGCCCCCGAGCAGGAGGGTGGTGGTCACGACCGCTTGGACGGAGAGTCGTCCAGCCGCGACTCGAACAGCCGCCGCACGCCTGGCTCCTGGCGCAGCACGTCCAGTGCGAAGTCGGCGTGGCCGGGGGCGTAGCCGTTGCCGACCAGCATGGTGACGTCGGCCGCGAGGCCTTCGGCGCCCAGGGCGGCTGTCGGGAACGAGGTGGCCATCGAAAAGAAGATGACCGTGCCGCCGTCCGCGGTGCCCAGAATTGCCCCGTGCTCGCAGCCCGGCACGTCCACGCAGACGACGGTGATGTCCGCGGCCGCGCCCAGGGCTTCGATGATCGCGTCGGACAGCTGGACCGGGTCTCGGGCATCGGCCAGCGTGACGGTGTCGCACAGGTTCTCGGCACGCAGCCGGTCGGCCTCGGCTTCGGTCGGTACGACGCCCACCGTCTGCCGGGCGCCGGCCCGGCGGGAGGCCGCCAGCGCGAGCGACCCAGACTTCCCGGCGCCGCCGAGCACCGCCACAGTCGGCGGGTGCCCTCGGTCGACGTACTGCCTGACGACGCGCGCGGTGAGCGCGGGGGCGCCGCAGACATCCATCACCGCCAGCGCCAGGGGTCGCGGCAGGTCGTCGGGCAGGTGGGCGGCGATCGACCGCCCAAACAAGATGGCGTGGCCGTCGCACGGCACCTGCTCGCTCAGTCCATCCCAGCCGCTGATGTCGTCGAGCGCGAGCGGGGTCAGCGTCAGGGACACCAGCGTCGCGATGTGGTCACCGACGGCCAGTCCGAGGTGCGACTGCGCCCCGACCTCCTCCACGACCCCCACCAGCATGCCGCCGGAGCCGGTGACCGGGTTGTGCATCTTGCCCCGCGAGCCCACGATCTCGGCAACCTCGGCGCGGATGCGACCGCCGTCTCCGTGGTGCTTGTCGAACAGCTGCCGGAACGATGCGGCGTCGAGGTTGAGGCGCTCCACCCGGACCCGCACCTCGTCCGGCCACAGCCGGGGCGACGCGTCGAGCCGGTAGGCCGCCTGGGGCAGCACTCCGGACGGCTCGATGACCCGATGCAGTCCGACCGGTGACGAGGGGTGGCGGCCGGGTGGGGCGGGCGTCGGGTCGGGCGAGGGAACGGCAGACGATGGGCTCACCGGACGATCCTCGCAGGTCCGGGCAGGACGCGGCCAGGCACCTGGCGACACTCGTCGGGAGATCATCCGGTCGGTCGTTGCCTACACGGGAAGATGCGCCGTACGCTTGGCTCAGGGCCTGGGGTGTTCCCTGCCCGTCGTCCGCCGGGAAGGGCTGGCCATGACCCCGCCAGGTACGCACGTGCTGCCGCAGCCGTACGACTACCAGCAGAAGCCGCTCCGCGAGCCGGACTGGACCCGCTTCCCCGCGTGGAGCGGCGTCACCTCCGAGGACTGGGACTCCGCCCAGTGGCAGCGGGCGCACTGCGTGAAGAACGTCAAGCAGCTGCGGGCGGTGATGGGCGACCTCCTGGAGGAGCGCTTCTACGCCGACCTGGCGCGTGACCAGGCGGAGCGGGCGACGATGTCGATGCTGCTGCCGCCGCAGATGCTCAACACGATGGTCCCCGACTCCCACGACGAGGGCGCGCCCTCACCGGCGGAGTTCACCGACGCCTTCTTCTCCGACCCGGTCCGGCTCTACATGCTTCCGGTCTTCAGCGACCGGCGGACCGACTGGCCCTCGCACCCCTACTCCTCGCGCGACAGCCTCCACGAGCACGACATGTGGAAGGCCGAGGGGCTGACGCACCGCTACCCCACCAAGGTGCTGGCCGAGGTGCTGTCCACCTGCCCGCAGTACTGCGGGCACTGCACGCGCATGGACCTCGTGGGCAACTCCACGCCGACGGTCACCAAGCTGAAGTTCGACCTGAAACCGGTTGACCGGCTGCAAGCCCATCTGGACTATCTCCGAGCCACCCCCAGCGTCCGCGACGTGGTCGTGTCCGGGGGCGACGTCGCCAACATGCCGTGGAAGAACCTCGAGCGCTACGTCGACCAGATCCTCGATGTGGAGAACGTCCGTGACGTCCGGCTGGCCACCAAGGCCCTCATGGGGCTGCCCCAGCACTGGTTCGCCGACGACGTCCGCGCCGGGATGGAGCGGCTGGCCAGCAAGGCTCGTCACCGCGGCATCGGCCTGGCGGTTCACACCCACGTGAACCACGCCAACTCCGTCACGCCCTCAGTCGCCCGTGCGTCCCACGCCATGCTCGAGGCGGGGGTCAGAGACGTGCGCAACCAGGGTGTCCTCATGGGCGGGGTCAACGACTCCGTCGACCGCCTGCTGGATCTGTGCTTCGCCCTGCTCGACGGCGCCCAGATCACGCCCTACTACTTCTACATGATGGACATGATCCCGTTCAGCGAGCACTGGCGGGTGTCGCTGGCGCACGCCCAGCAGCTGCAGCACGGGATCATGGGATACCTGCCGGGGTTCGCCACCCCACGGGTCACCTGCGACGTGCCGTTCGTCGGCAAGCGCTGGGTGGACCAGGTCGACGAGTACGACCACATCCTGGGGATGTCGTACTGGTCGAAGAACTACCGCACCGGGATCGAGATGGACGACCCAGAGGCAACGCGGCGCAACTACGTGTACTACGACCCGATCCACGCGCTTCCCCCGGAGGGGCAGGACTGGTGGCGGGGCCAGGGCTACCACCCGGGCGAGATCCCGGAGGCCGACAGCGCGGCGGCAGCTGCGTCCCGGGCCTCGTCGGCGGCGCTCGTCAGCGGGTGACGCGCTCCAGGGTTTCCGCGTAGCGCACTGCGGCGCGCAGCGGGTCGAATCGGCCGTTCTGCTCGACGACAGCGCGCAGGTTCTGACGCATCGTGTGCAGCCGGTTCTGCAGGATCTGGCGCGGCGAACGCTGCGCGTTGACAGCCCCACCGGTCGTCGTCGTCGGGGCACTGGAGCTGGAGACGCCGGCCGGGGTGCTGCGGTCTTCCGACCGGGAGCCCTGGTTCGCAGCCGCGGTGCGGGCTGGGTCACCCGCTTGACCGCGGAAGACCTCGGCAACCCAGAGCGTCCCGTTACGCACGACGACGGCGACACCTACCTGGTCGGCGCTACTGGACAGCACGTTCGCCCGGTGCGGGGCGGAGTCCATGAACAGCTGGTGAGCCTGGCCAGCCGAGTAGGCGTACCCGACGTTCTCTCCGATCCAGTTCCAGCAGCACAGGGAGTCCCCCAGGTTCGGGGTGTGGGACAACGCCCCGTTGGCGGCCATGATGCGCGCTCGGGCGGCCGCTGCCGACGTCAGGTCGCTCGCGACCGACAACGACGACAGCCCGTTCGCGGAGCGGGCGGAGTTGATCATGCCCACCAGTCGTGCGGCGGCGTCCGACGCCGCCGCCGGCGGGGCCGACAACGGCCCGGTCGAGGGTCCATCCACCGACGGGACCACGACTGCCATCGCGAGTGCGGCGGTCACCACCAGGCCCGCGGCCAGCCGGCGTCGTCGCAGCGTCGTGCCTGGCTGGCGTGCGCGCGAACCCACCCGTTGACCTCCTCGTGACCATTTCGTGACCCGGCGAACCCTAGCCGCAACCGGGCCCAGCGCCGCAACGAGGGCGTGTCGCGCGTGTTGGCCGTTATGTCGGATTCAGGGCGAAATCCGGCGACTTCTGGACCGGGAGCACACCGAAGGAGGCGTGCTCACCGAGCCGGGTGGCGGAACACCTCGACCACCCACAGGCTGCCATCGCGCACCACCACGGCGACGCCGACCTGGCGCGCCTTCGTCGACAACACGTTGACCCGGTGCGGGGCTGACCGCATGAACATCCGGTGGGCCTGGCGGACCGACTGGGCTTCGCCGACGTTCTCCCCGAGCCAGCTCCAGCAGCACAGCGTGGACCCGAGGTCGGGGGTGTGCGACGCCGCACCGTCGCCGGCCATGATCCGGGCGCGGTCGGCGGCCGCCGCCGCCAGGTCGTCGGCGACGCGGAGCTTGCGCAGACCCTTGGCCGAGCGTGCTGCGTTGATCTTGCGCACCAGTCGAGCTGCGGCAGGAGCGCTGGCCGCGGCGGCCTTCTGTGCCGCCAGGGGCCCAGCACCAGGCCCCTGGGCGACTGGCACCACGACCGCGCCCGCGAGGCCGACCGCCGACACGAGGCACCCCGCCAGCCATCGTTGTGGCAGCGTCATGCCCGGTCGCCCAGCTCGCGAACCCACCCGTGGACCTCCTCGTGACCATTTCGTGACCCGGCGCACCCTAGCCCGACCCGGGGCGCAGGAGTCAATCCGGGGGTGTCGAGCGGGTGGATCGGAGGTCAGACCGCGGGTGGTCGCCCCTCGTAGGGCGTGCTCAGCACGACCGTCGTCCGGGTGGTCACGTTGCCCAGTGTGCGGATCTCCTGCAGGAGCGCTTCCAGCATGCTGGGGGCTCCCACTCGCACGAGCAGCACGTAGTTGTGGTCGCCGGCCACGCTGTAGCAGGCCTCGATGGCGTCGATCCCGCTGACCCGCTGTGCGAGGTCGTCTGGGTCAGAGGGGTCGATGGGTGTGCACGACACGAAGGCGGTCAGGGGCAGGCCGATGGCTTCCGGGTCAGTGACCGCGCGGTAGCCACGGATGACGTGGCGCTGCTCCAGCCGCCGCACCCGTTGATGTGCGGCCGACGTGGACAGGCCGGTGGCTTTGGCGACGTCGGTGAAGCTCATCCGTCCGTCCCCGCACAGGAGACGGACGATGGCCCGGTCGACGTCGTCCAGGGGCTCCACCCGCCGACCCTAGCGCCGCGGCGCCTGGGTAAGGGACCGTCCGATCACCATGCGCTGGATCTGGTTCGTGCCCTCGACGATCTGCAGCGCCTTGGCCTCACGGAAGTAGCGCTCGGCCGGGTGGTCCTCGACGTAGCCGGCACCCCCGAGCACCTGAACCGCGTCAGTGGTCACCTGCATCGCCACGTCGGTGGCGAACAGCTTCGCCATGGACGCCTCCACCGCAAACGGCCGACCGCTGTCTCGACGGCGGGCCGCCGACAGGTACAGCTGCCGGGCGGCCGCGACGCCGGTCGCCATGTCCGCCAGGAGGAAGGACAGCCCCTGGAACTCCGCCACCGGCTTCCCGAACTGCCTGCGGGTGGCGGCGTAGCCGACCGCGAGGTCCAGCGCGGCCTGCGCGATCCCCACGGCGCACGCGGCGATGCCGAGCCGCCCGCTGTCCAGTGCGGCCATGGCGATGGCGAAGCCCTGACCCTCGTCGCCGATCCGCCGCTCGGCCGGGACTCGCACGCCGTCGAGGTGGACCTGGGATGTTCGCGACGCGCGGAAGCCCAGTTTGCGCTCGGGTGGCAGCCCGGTCAGTCCGTCGGCTGCCCCGTCCACGAGCAGGCACGTGATGCCCTTCGCCCCGTCGTCGGAGGTGCGGGTCATGACGGCGTAGAAGTCGGCGAGTCCGCCATGCGTGATCCACGCCTTCGTTCCCTCGACCACGTAGTCGTCTCCGTCGCGCGTGGCCCGCGTCCGAAGGGCCGCCGCGTCAGACCCGGCGTCGGTCTCAGACAGGCAGTAGGCGCCCAGGAGTCGGCCGCCCAACATGTCCGGGAGCCATCGGCGCTGCTGGTCGTCCGTACCGAATGTGGCCAGCGGGAAGCAGGCGAGCGTGTGGACACTGACGCCGAGGGCCACCGTTCCCCAGGAAGCGGCGAGCTCCTCCAGCACCTGGAGGTAGTCGTGGAGCGGTAGGTCTCCTCCCCCGAACTGCGAGGGGTAGGGCAGCGCGAGCAGGCCGGCCTCACCGAGCAGTCGGAACGTGTCCCGGGGGAAGGTCCCGGACGACTCGGCGGCACTGGCGGCCGGCGCCAGCTCGGCGGCGGCGATGTCGCGCACGACGCCCATCAGGTCGCCTGTCGCGTCCGACAGGTACGTCCGGTCCACTGACGTCTGGTCAGCCATTGTCACACCACCACCAGTTCTCTCGGACGCTCGTTGAGGGAGCGCACACCTTCCGGGGTCACCACGACGATGTCCTCGATCCGGGCGCCGTAGCGGCCGGAGACGTACACGCCCGGCTCCACGCTGAACACCATCCCGACGTCGAGCGGTTCGTCATTCCCCTCGACGAGGTACGGCTCCTCGTGGGTCTCCATGCCGATCCCGTGGCCGAGCCGGTGGATGAACAGATCGGCCAGGCCCGCCTCGGCCAGAACCTCCCGCGCCGCCGCGTCCACGGACGCCGCGGTCACGCCGGGGGCGACGTGGGCGACCGCCGCGGCCTGGGCGCTCTGGAGGACCTGGTAGGCCGCCGCGAAGTCCGTCGGCGGCTCCCCCACGCAGTACGTGCGTGTGGCGTCGGAGCAGTAGCCGTCGGGCATCGTCCCGCCGATGTCGACGACCACGGGGTCGCCGGGGGCGATGACGCGGTCGGACAGCTCGTGGTGCGGACTGGCGCCGTTGGGGCCGCTGCCGACGATGACGAAGTCCACTCGCATGTGCCCCGCAGCCAGGATGGCATCGGCGATATCGCGCCCCACCTCGCGTTCGGTCCGTCCGGCGCGGAGCCACTCCGGGACGTTCGCGTGGACGCGGTCGATCGCGGCGGCGGCGGCGGCCAGCGAGTCGACCTCGCGCGCCGACTTCCGCATCCGGAGCTCGCGGAGAACACGGCCGGCCAGCACCTGCTCGACCGACGGCATGGCTGCGCGGAGCCGCAGAACCTGGTGGGCAGCCATGCCGTCGGCCACTGCCACCGTGCTCGATCCTGATGTCAGTGAGGCGACCAGGTGGTACGGGTCGTGGGTCTCGTCCCAGCCGTGGACGGGTACGTCCAGGGCGCCGATGGGTGACGCCAGGGCGGCCGGGACCTCCAAGGTCGGTGCGACGAGAAGCGGGTCCCCGTCGGCGGGTACCACCAGGCAGGTGAGGCGCTCCAGCGGGACCGCGTCGTACCCGGTGAGATACCGCAGGTCCGCGCCGGGGCTGATCAGCAGGGCGTCGATCTCGCAGGCGCGGGTCGTGGCCGACGCCTGGTCGAGGCGGGATCGCAGGTCGTCGACGGCGGCCGGTTGAGTGGTCACGACGTCACTGTAGAGCCCGTGGGAGGGGTCACTCGCCGATCGTCGCCCACCGGGATGTGGCACCGTGTCGGTGTGAGCGACCAGCGACTCGACCGCCTCCTTCTGCTGGACTCCGCGTCCATGTACTTCCGAACCTTCTACGGCGTTCCCGACACCGTCGTCGCTCCGGACGGCACGCCCGTGAATGCGGTGCGCGGCTTCCTCGACGCCGTCGCTCGGCTGGTGACCGAGTACGAGCCGACTCAGCTGGTGGCCGCCTTCGACGCCGACTGGCGTCCGCAGTGGCGCGTCGACCTGCTGCCCAGCTACAAGGAGCACCGGGTGGCGGCGACCGGTGAGGAGGAGGTGCCCGACCTCCTGTCACCGCAGGTGCCGGTGATCGAGGCCGCGCTGGACGCGGTAGGGGTCGCGCGGGTCGGAGTGCCGGACTACGAGGCCGACGACGTACTGGGCACGCTGTGCGCCGAGGCGGTCTGCCCGACCGACGTGGTCACCGGCGACCGAGACCTGTTCCAGCTCGTCGACGATGCCCGAGGAATCCGCGTGCTCTACACCGGGAAAGGGTTCGCGAAGCTCGACCGCGTCGACGAAGCGTGGATCGTGGACAAGTACGGCGTCCGCGCATCCGAGTACGTCGCCTTCGCCACGCTGCGGGGCGACCCGTCGGATGGCCTGCCGGGCGTCCGTGGGGTCGGCGACAAGACCGCTGCCGCCATCGTCGGGGTCGTGGGCTCGGTAGAGGGCGTGTTGGCTGCCCTCGGCGACCCGTCGGTCGAGCTACCCGCCCGCGCCAAGCTGGCCGAGGCACAGGAGTACCTGGCCGTGGCACCTCAGGTCGTGCGGGTCCGGCTCGACGTTCCGCTGCCGGAGCTCCACCCGCGACTGTCGCGCAGCCGTGTTGATGGTGCCCAGGTGAGCGCTCTCGGGGAGCGATGGGGCATCTCCCGGTCGCTCGACCGGCTGGTGGCGGCGCTGCCGGACTGATCCCCGGACTGTTCCAGTGTGCACTCGGCGGGGAAATGTGTCCTGTGGGTGTGCACTCGGCGGCTAGGGGGTGACGTCGACCGAGACGATGCCGCGGCGGACGGCCGCCACCGCGGCCCGGGCGCTCGCCTGCAGCTCGGGGTCGTCGGCGGAGGCTGAGGCCACTTGGCCGAGCAGGTCGACCAGCTGTTTGCACCAGCGGACGAAGTCGCCTGCCGCCAGGTCGTTCTCGTGCAGGATCGCCTCCAGCCGGTGCCCGCTCGCCCAGCGGAAGGCGGCGAAGGCGAACCCGGCATCGGGGACCCGGCGGCCCTCCAGCCGGTGACGGCGCTCCACGGCGTCCAGGTCGTCGGCCAGGTCGTGCATGGCCTCGATCGCGTCCCGCGCGGCACCCCCGGGGAGCTTGGGCGACACGTGGTCGTCCCGGCGGGCCTCGTAGATCAGCAGCGAGGTCGCCGACGCCAGCTCGGCCGGACCGAGTCCGCGCCACACCCCGGCCCGCAGGCACTCGGCGGTCAGCAGGTCGAGCTCGGTGTACAGGCGCCCCAGACGCAGGCCGGCCGGTGTCACCGTGTCACCGTCGAGGTAGTCGAGCTCGGCCAGGACCGCGACCACGCGGTCGAACACCCGGGCGATCGACTGCGTGCGGTTGTCCATCCGCCGCTGCAGGCCGTCGGTCTCCTTCTGCAGCCGGAGCAGCCGCTCGCCCCAGCGGGCATGGTCCTCCCGCTCGGGGCAGGCGTGGCACGGGTGGGCGCGAAGCTGCCGGCGCAGCTCGGCGACCTCGTGGTCGGGCCCAGACGTGCCCGCCGACCCGTCGCGCTGGGCCGGCCCAGCATCCAGCTCCTTGAGCCGGGCCGCCAGCTCACGCCGGGTCTGGGGGCTCCTGGGCTGCAGGTCCTTGGCCAGCCGGAACCGAGTCAGCGGCGTGGGCGGCCGCGCAAAGTCCGAGCCGGCGAACCGGCGGACCTGCTTGTCATCGGTGACGACGGTCGGCCGTGGACTGTCGACGCCGCCGCGCCCACCGGCGTCGACGACGACGCCGAGACGCGTGCCTCGGCGTCCGCCGCCCGGCAGCCGGATGACGTCACCGGGGCGCAGCGCCGCCATTGCCTGGGCCACCTCGGCCTGCCGGCTGGCGCCACGCTGCCGGGACAAGGCCTTCTCCCGGTCGCTCATGGCTCGTCGGATCTGCAGGTAGGCGTCGAAGTCACCGGCGTCGCACGCCATGGCCTCGCGGTAGCCGGCCAGCGCCTCCTCCTGCTTGCGGGCCTGCTTGGCCAGACCGACCACGGCGCGGTCAGCCTGGAACTGCGCGAAGGAGGTCTCGAGCACCTCCCGGGAGGTGTGCCGCCCCATCTGGCGGACCAGGTTCACGGCCATGTTGTAGGTCGGCCGGAACGACGACCGCAGCTGGTACGTACGCGTCGACGCCAGGCCGGCGAGAGCCTGCGGGTCGAAGCCCGGCTGCCACAGAACGACGGCGTCACCCTCCACGTCGATTCCGCGGCGCCCCGCCCGCCCGGTCAGCTGGGTGTACTCCGCCGGGGTGATGTCGGCATGGGTCTCACCGTTCCACTTGGAGAGCTTCTCGATGACGACGGTCCGGGCCGGCATGTTGATGCCGAGCGCCAGGGTCTCGGTGGCGAACACCAGCTGGACCAGGTTCGCCGAGAACAGCTCCTCCACGACCTCCTTGAACACCGGCAGCAGCCCGGCGTGGTGGGCGGCGTAGCCGCGCTCGAGACCGGCCAGCCACTCGTCGTAGCCGAGGACGCGCAGGTCGTCGTCCCCCAGGTGTCCGGTCCGCTCCTCCGCGAGTCGGCGGACCGTCTCCCTCGTCGCTGGGTCGGACAGCCGCACGTTGGCGTTGAGCAGCTGCCGAACGGCCGCGTCGCAGCCGGCCCGGCTGAAGACGAAGGTGATGGCGGGCAGCAGCCCACGGGACTCCAGGGCCGCCACCACGTCCGGGCGGCTCGGCACCCCGGGCGGGCGTCCACGACGCTGCCCGCGCGGGGTTCGATGGCCTCGGAGCCGGAACAAGCGCTCCTCGTCTCGGGCGAGCCGCTGCAGCTCCGGGTTCACGCCCCCGTGGTCGTCGTCGGCAAACAGGTCGAACAGCTTGCGGCCGACGATCACCTGCTGCCATAGCGGAACCGGGCGGTGCTCGGACACCACGACCTCGGTGTCGCCCCGCACGGTGGCCAGCCACTCACCGAACTCCTCAGCGTTGCTCACTGTGGCCGACAGCGCGACGACGGTGACGGACTCGGCGAGGTGGATGATCACTTCCTCCCACACCGCACCGCGGAACCGGTCGGCGAGGTAGTGGACCTCGTCCATCACCACGTAGGCGAGACCGCCGAGCGTCCCGGAGCCGCTGTACAGCATGTTCCGGAGCACCTCGGTCGTCATGACGACGATCGGCGCCTCGCCGTTGACGGTCGTGTCCCCGGTCAGCAGGCCCACGCGGTCGGAACCGTGTATCGCGACGAGGTCGTGGTACTTCTGGTTCGACAGGGCCTTGATCGGCGTGGTGTAGAAGCACTTGCCGTTGCCGGACAGCGCCAGGGCGACCGCGAACTCCCCCACGACCGTCTTGCCGGAGCCGGTGGGCGCCGCCACAAGCACCCCGCGGCCGGCCTCCAGAGCCTGGCAGGCCGACACCTGGAAGTCGTCCAGCGGGAACGAATACCCCTCGACGAAAGCGCGCAGCCGGGGCCCGAAGGCGGAAGCGCGTCGGCGGGCCGAGGCGTACCTCTGTGCCGGGGTCGCCATGGCGGCAGGCTACGCGAGGGTGGGCGTGAGCAGCTGCAGGCCTCCGGCAACCGTGGAGGCAGACAGCGGCAGGGGGCGGAGCCGCTCACCGTCGGCGTAGGCCACCACACCTGGGGCCTCCAGGCTCACCTCGGCCGCCTCGTAGACGCTCACCCGGGGGTGGTTGACATGCCGCCCGGAGTACACCTGAGGGAAGACGCGGAGGAACTCCGGCTTGCTGATGCGCTCGAGCACGGTGACGGAGAACCGGCCGTCGTCCAGCCTGGCCCCGGGGCAGACCTTCATGCCCCCGCCATACGACGCCGCGTTGCCCACAGCCACCAGCATCGCCTCGACCTCGACGGCCTGGCCGTCCAGCGTGAGCCGGAACGGCACCGGCTTGAACACGCTGAGCTCCAGCAGCATCGCGAGGTCGTAGCGGCGCTGTCCCTTGGGCCAGGTCATGCGGTTTGCCCGCTCGTTGACCATCGAGTCGAAGCCGGCCGACAGCACGCAGCCGAACCACTGGTCGCCGACCCGTCCGACGTCGACCGGGACCGGCTCCAGACCAAGGATCAGGTCGGTGGCGTCGTCCGGGCGGTGTGCGGGCAGCCCGGTCGCGCGCGCGAAGTCGTTTCCCGTCCCGGCGGGGATCACGCCGAGGGGCGTGCCGGTCCCGCCGACGGCGTTCACGCCGATGTGGACCATGCCGTCGCCGCCGATGACCACCAGGGCCTGGCAGCCGTCGGCAACGGCCTGGATGGCCAGCCGCTGGGCGTCGCGGCCGTCGTAGCCGACCAGCACCTCGACCTCGAAGCCCGCGCTGGTCAGGCGCTCAGCGACCGGGACCGAGTAGTGGGCACCCTTACCCTTGCCTGCCGTGGGGTTGACGACCATGGCGAGGGGCCCGCGGTCGGGGGTGAGCCGGGTCACTGGTCGACCGGAGGTGTGGTCGGCTCGTCGTCGACCGTCGACGGAGCCTCGATCTCGTCCGGCCGGTCGATGGGTGACGCGGCGTCGTCGTCGAGGGCGTCGTAGTCGGGCTCGTCGGAGCGGCGTGCGCGGCGTCGGTCGTTCAAGTAGGCGATGACGAAAGCGACGCCCATGAGGACGAGGATCGGCAGCGCGAGGAGGGCCATGGTGATGGGATCGCCGGTGGGCGTTGCGACGGCAGCGAACAGGAAGACTCCCAGCACCGTCCAACGCCACGTGTTGCGCAGGTTGTCCGCGGACAGCACGCCCACCAGGTTGAGCCCGACGATGAAGACCGGGAGCAGGAACCCCAGGCCGAAGACCAGAACGGTACGGATGAGGAAGGACAGGTACGTGTCGACCGGCAGGTAGTTGCCCACGCCCTCCGGCGTGAAGCCGAACAGCAGGGCCATCCCCTTCGGGAGAACCAAGAAGGCGACCGCGATGCCGGCGAAGAACAGGGGCACCGCCGCCGCCAGGAAGGCGAACGCGTAGCGCCGCTCGTGTCGGTGGAGCCCGGGTGTGACGAAGGCCCACAGCTGGTAGATCCACACCGGGGCGGCCAGGACGACGCCGGCCATGACCGACACCCGTACCTGGAGGGTGAATGCCTGGGTCACGCCGGTCAGGACGAGCCGCAGGTCCAGCCCCTGGCGCTGGGCGTCGTCGACGATCCGCTGGACCGGCGACTTCAGGAACTCGAAGAGCGGGTCGTAGAAGACCCACCCGACGACGGCTCCGACTGCGATGGCGAGGAACGCCTTGAACAGTCGGCTGCGCAGCTCGCGCAGATGTCCCATGAGGGGCATCCGGCCTTCAGACCCTGGGCTGTCGCCGGAACGGCGCGGCCGGCTGGTGATCGCCATGGCGGAGGGGACCGAGTTGGCCCTAGCGCTCGGTGGACTCCGGCTCGTTGACCGGCTTCGTCGGCGTCACGACGTCGTCCGGCGTCGCGGTGATCTGGTCGATCGGCTTCGGCGTGGCCTCGTCGTCCTCCTGGGAGGCCTTGATCTCCGACTTGAAGATCCGCAGCGACCGCCCGAGCCCCCGCGCGGCGTCAGGCATCCGCTTGGCGCCGAACAACAGCAGGATCAGCGCCAGGATGACCAAGATCTCCCAGCCCCTGAAGTTCGCCATGAGCGTCCCTTCGCACGTCGGTCGTCGTCCGATCGATGGTACGCCCTGGCCGGCCGCGTGGGCGGCACCCCTCAGAACGGCGAGGCGGCAGCCACGTCAGATGCAAGCAGATCGTGACCTTCGAGCCACAGGGCGAAGTCCAGGAGCTCGTCGTAGCTCACGGTCGGGCCGCTGTGCTCCTCCAGCGCCTCGGCTGGGATGTGCCAGTCGGTGGCGTTGACTCCGCCGGAGATCAGCAGCGTCACGATCTCGTCGTCGGCCGGCTTTCGGACCTCGTCGGCGCACGTCGTGCACGTGAACGCGTAGTACGACCATTCGGGGCGGGAACACACCACCAGACGCATCTGCTCGGGCGTCAGCTCGATGTCTCCGCAGACCGGGCACGAAGCCTTGATCGTGGTCATCGTGGCACCTCCCCTCCGTGGCCTCCTGGGCTCGCACGTGGGGCTTCGGCACACCCGTCGCGGATCTTGACCCGCAGCCGGCACAGTGGGTCGTTCGGGTACCGCCAACCGGGCGACGGGGCTCACCCGAACGGCGTATCGGCGCCGTGGGCTGACAGCGCTGAGACCGCGGAGTCATGAACGCGTTCCACCAGATCTGCGGGCTCACGGACGACGAGATCGCCGCCGAGACGAAGGGCGAGCCGGACCACCCACGACGGGTCGGCCACGCGCAGTGTGATCCGGGTCATGCCGTCCGGTCGGTCCTCCATTACGTCGTAGGGGTAGGCATCGGCGACCCACGTGGCGGCGGGGGTCAGGTCGACCACCACGCGCAGGTCGTCCGGGGCGGCGGTGAACAGGTCCTCGCCGAGGTCTCGGGCACGTGCGTCACTGGGTGCCGCGGCCGGCGCGTCCCGCACCTCGACCGACTCGATCCGGTCGAGCCGGAACAGCCGGACGTCCTCGGAGCGACGACACCAGCCCTCCAGGTAGCTGCGGCCGTCCACGACAAGCAGCCGCATGGGGTCGACGTCCCGCTCGGTGACCTCGTCCCGAGCGGGGACGTAGTAGCTCAGCCGGAGCAGCCGGCGGTCGCCGACCGCGCGGGCCAGCGTGGCACCGAGGTCGGGGTCGGACTCCACGGTGACCGAGATCCGCCGGGCGGCGTCGGCCGCGTCCCCCGCCGCCCGCTCCAGCTTGGCGGTGGCCCGGTCGAGAGCGTCGCGGGAGTGCAGCCCGGGCACCGCCGCCAGGGTGCGCAGGCCCACGAGGAGGGCGACGGCCTCGTCCGGCCGCAGTCGGAGGGGGCGGGAGATCGTGTCGGCATTGGTGACGACGATGCGGTCGCCGTCGAGCTGGACGTCGATCAGGTCGTCGGGGAGGTGGCCGGGGAGACCGCACAGGAAGGCCAGCTCGAGGTCCTTGCGGAGCTGGCCGGCGGTGACCCCGAACTCGGCCGCGGTCTCGTCGACGCCGACTCCGGGCCGAGCAAGCAGCCACGGGATCAGTGCCAGCAGTCGGGACAGCTGCCCAACCGCCCCTCCCGGCGCGCTCATGGAGTCCCCTCGGGTGGCGTCAGGCCCGCCACCAGTGCGTCGAGCCTGCGGACCACGGTCTCCCGTAGGGCGTCCGGCGAGATGACCTGCACGTCGGTGGCGTAGCCGCACACCTCACCCGCCAGCGCCTCCAGGTCGGTGAACCCGACCTCCACGACGTCCCAGCCCTCGCCCGGCTCGACCGACGAGGCGGATCGCCGCAGTGGCCTGGCCGCGCCCTCCCGGATCCGAAGTCGGGCCGCGTGCGCGTCCGACGGAGGGGCGAACCGGCGGACGGCAGCACCCAGGTCCACGTCCGGAGCTGTGGCCATCGAGCCGGGCGGACCGGCGGGCGCCACCTCCCCCGCCACTCGCGACAGCCGGAACACCCGGGTGTCGTCTCGGTCCGTGTCGTGGCCCACTACGTACCAGCGGCCGCGCCACGACACGATTCCCCAGGGCTGGAGGTGACGCAGCGCGACCTCGGCCGAACCTGCCGTGCGGTAGGGAAAGACCACCGGGAACCGGTCGCGGACCGCCTCGTACAAAGCGGCGAAGGCCGGCTCGTCGGCACCGACGCGAGGCTCCACGACCGACCACGCGTCAGGGTCGACGTCCACCCCGCCGGCGGCCAGCTTGCGGACCGCGGAGGAGGCTGCGTCCGACAACGTGGCTTGTTGCCAGACCCGGGCCGCCAGGCCGAGCACCGCGACCTCCTCCGGGTCGAACGACACCTCGGGCAGCGAGTACGCGTCCCTCGGGATGCGGTAGCCGATCTCGTCGTCGAACAACACGTCGTTGCTACCGGTCTCCAGGGGGATGCCCATCTCCCGCAGGTCGTCTTTGTCCCGCTCGAACATGCGCTCGAAGGCCTCGTCGGACTCGCAGGTGGCGTAGCCCGGGACGGCGGTGCGGATCTGCTCCCGTGCGACGAACCGGCGGGATGCCAGCAGGCACAGCACGAGGTTCAGCAGGCGCTCGGTGCGCTGGGCCGACATCGTGGCCCCCCTTTCGCAGGTTCCGACGCTACCGGCTGCGTAGTCTGCGGCCCGTGATTCGGTGGCGGGCAGGAACGGTCGTGGCGGTCGGGGCGCGGTGGCCGGGCGCCCTCGAGCTGTCCGTTCGTGTCCACCCGGACACCGAGGGGGTCGAGCCAGAGCTCGTGGTGCGGGCGCTGGCCTACGAGGAGCTGGTGGGTACCCCGGAGCTCGGGGACGCGGTCCTGCTCAATACCACAGCGCTCGACCTGGGGCTGGGGACTGGCGGCTACGCGATGGTGGTCGCCGTCCCGGGCCGACTGCCCCGAGACCCGGAGGGTCCCGGCCACCTGGTGAAGGCCCGGTACACCCCGATGCAGACCACCGTGCTCGGGGTGGACGAGCAGGACTCCCCGCACCACGGGGTGCTGGCCGATGCGGACGATCTGTTCGGCATGCCCGTCGTGGTCGCCGACCTGCACTCCTCGCTGCCGGCCGTTCTCGCCGGTCTGCTGCACGACCGGCCGGACACTCGCGCGGTGTACGTGGGGACGGATGGCGGCGCCTTGCCTCTTGCGTTCTCGCGAACGCTGGCCGGTCTGCGCTCGGCCGGTTGGCTGGCCGGGTCGGTGAGCGCGGGCCAGGCGTTCGGTGGCGACCTGGAGGCGGTCACCGTGCACAACGGCCTCCTGGCGGCCCGCCTGGTGATGTCGGCCGACGTCGCCGTGGTGACGCAGGGACCAGGCAACCTGGGAACCGGCACCCGGTGGGGGTTCTCCGGCGTGTCCGCCGGAGAGGCCGTCAACGCGGCGTCGGCTCTGGGGGGCCGACCGGTCGCCACGCTCCGGGTGTCCGAGGCGGATCCCCGAGAGCGACATCTGGGGGTGTCACACCACTCGATGACCGCCTACGGACGGGTGGCGATGGCGAAGGCCGATGTTCCGGTCCCGGACCTGCCCGGCGCACTGGGGCGGCAGGTCGCCGAGCAGGCGGAGATGCTGGCGCAGCAGCCCCCGCACCACCGGGTGGTCAGGGTCGCCCTCGCCGGCCTGCGGGAGGCGCTGGCGGAATGCCCGGTGCCGCTGTCGACGATGGGGCGCAGCCTGGCCGACGACCCGGCGTCATTCCTGGCGGCGGCAGCGGCCGGGCGGCACGCGGCCGGCCTGCTCTGAGCTCAGCGGGTTCCCAGCAGGTCGATCACGAAGATCAGCGTCTTGCCGGACAGGCGGTGACCGCCGCCGGCGGGTCCGTAGGCCAGGTGAGGCGGCACGACGAGCTGCCGCCGCCCCCCGACCCGCATGCCAGGGATACCTTCCTGCCAGCCGGCGATGAGCTGGCCCAGGGGGAACTCGATGGGTGCGCCTCTCCCCCACGACGAGTCGAACTCCTCGCCGGAGCGGAACTCGACGCCGACGTAGTGAACCGTCACGGTCGCACCATGGACGGCCTCGTCGCCGTCTCCGAGGACGACGTCCGTCTGCTCCAGCTCGGTGGGCGGCTCGCCGCCCGGGAAGTCGATCTCTGGCTTGTTGGTCATGGCTGTTCTCCGCTCGGGGCACCGTAGGCACCCAGGATGTCGACGCCGAACACCAGCGTGTCGCCCGGTTTGATCCCAGAGTTGGGTGGTGGGTTGGCGCCGTATGCCTGGTCGGGAGGCAGGACCAGGAGCACCCGGCTGCCGACGGTCTTGCCGACCAACCCGGCGTCCCAGCCGGGGATCACCCCGCCGACGCCAATCGCGAAGCCCGCCGGCTGGTTTCGGCTCCACGAGGAGTCGAAGGTCTTCCCCGTGCGCCAGACCTTGCCGATGTACTGCACCACGACCAGCTGGCCCGCCTCGACCGCTGGACCGTCGCCGGTGACCACCGACTCCGCAAGCAGCTTCGGTGGAGCCTTGCCGGGCGGGATCGTGAGCGCAGGCTCGCCCGGCGGCACGGTCAGCACCGGGACTCCGTCGTCCTGGATCGGTGTGGCCTCGCCCGCGGCGCTGTCGTCTCCGGCGTGCTGGGCGATGATGTCCACCACGAACACCAGCGTCGCGCCAGCCGTGATGGGCGAACCGGTGGGCGGGTTGTCGCCGTAGGCAAGGTCGGGTGGGATGACCAGCAGCACGCGGCTCCCGACGTTCTGCCCCACGAGTCCGGTGTCCCAGCCGGGAATGACCGCCTGGACGCCGATGGGGAAGGCGGCCGGCTGGCCGCGGTCGAAGGACGAGTCGAAGCTCTCGCCGGTGTCCCACGTCACGCCGGCGTAGTCGACGACGAGCAGCTGCTCTGCCACCACCTTCGGGCCGGAGCCCTCCTCCAGCACGACCGTCTGCAGGTCGGTCGGCGGATCGGTGTCCGGGACCGTGATCTCCGGGGCCTCGCCGAAGCCGCCGGTCACGGTCGGCAGCGAGCCGTCAGCCGCAGGGGACGTGGTGGAGTCCGAGCTGCCGCAGGCGCTCAGAACCAGTGCCGCTGCAGCCAGGACGGCGACTGCGGCGTGGCGGGAAGGCTGGCGCACCTGCGATCTCCTCGGTTAGACGGACGACCCACTCTAGGTGTCGCCGACTTCTGTCTGAGACGCGCCTGTGCTCACATGGACTCGATGAGCCGCTCGACGCGGTCGTCGACACTGCGGAACGGGTCCTTGCACAGGACCGTCCGCTGGGCCTGGTCGTTGAGCTTGAGGTGGACCCAGTCCACGGTGAAGTCGCGACGCCGCTCCTGCGCGCGCCGGATGAAGTCGCCCCGGAGCTTGGCTCTGGTCGTCTGTGGTGGCACCGACTTGGCCTCGAACACGGTCACGTCGGACACCAGACGGTGGGCCAACCCGCGCTGGGCCAGCAGGGAGTACAGCCCGCGGTCGCGCCGGATGTCGTGGTACGCCAGGTCGAGCTGCGCCACGCGGGCCGAGCCGAGTGAGAGGTCGTGCTTGGCCCGATACCGGTCGATCAGCGTCTGCTTGATCACCCAGTCGATCTCGCGGTCGACGAGACCGAGGTCTCCCCCGCCTACGGCTTTGAGGGTGCGCTCCCACAGGTCCAGGACGTAGCCGGTGCTCCCCTGGACGAGCTCGCGACGTTCGGCGAAGGCGCGGGCCTTCTCGTAGTACTCGGTCTGGATATCGAGGGCGGAAAGCTCGCGCCCGTTGACCAGTCGGACGGTGCGGCGACCGGTGGGGTCGTGACTGATCTCGCGGATGGCACGGATCGGGTTCTCCAGGCTGAGGTCCCGGAGTACCACACCCGCCTCGACCATGCGCAGGATCAGGTCGGTGGTCGCCATCTTCAGCAGGGTCGTGGGCTCGGCCATGTTGGAGTCACCGACAATCACGTGCAGGCGCCGGAACTTCTCCGCGTCGGCATGCGGCTCGTCGCGAGTGTTGATGATCGGCCGGGACCGGGTGGTCGCCGACGACACGCCTTCCCAGATGTGTTCGGCCCGCTGGCTGAGGCAGAACACCGACCCGCGCGGGGTCTGCAGCACCTTGCCGGCGCCGGTGATGAGCTGACGGGTCACCAGGAACGGGATGAGCACGTCGGCCAGCCGCCCGAAGTCACCCTGCCGGAGCACCAGGTAGTTCTCGTGGCACCCGTAGGAGTTTCCGGCCGAGTCGGTGTTGTTCTTGAACAGGTACACGTCTCCGGCGATGCCCTCTTCCCGCAGACGCCGCTCGGCATCGACGAGCAGACCCTCGAGGATGCGCTCCCCCGCCTTGTCATGCGCGACGAGCTCGGTCAACGAGTCGCACTCCGGGGTCGCGTACTCCGGATGCGAGCCCACATCGAGGTACAGCCGGGCACCGTTGCGTAGGAACACGTTGCTGCTGCGTCCCCACGACACCACTCGTCGGAAGAGGTACCGAGCGACCTCGTCGGGCGACAGTCGACGCTGCCCACGGAAGGTGCACGTGACCCCGTACTCGGTCTCGATTCCGAAGATGCGGCGGTCCATGCGCGGCTGCGCGCCCTATGCGGACGCGTCGTCCTCCGCAAGCAGGGTCGCGAGGGCAGGAGAGCTGATCCGCCGGAACTTGCGGGTCCGGTCTCGAGTGCGGTCCAGCACCGCGACCTCGAGCTGGGTGGAGGACAGGGTGCGCGCCTCGTCAGTGTCGTGACCGAGCGCCTCCGCCGCCAAGCGGACGGCCGCCGTCAGGTCGAGCCCCTCGGTGAACCGCTCGGCCAGGAACGCCGCAATATTGTCCGCTGACCCGCCCATGACCACATGGCCGTGCTCGTCGGCTACCGAGCCGTCGAACGTGAGCCGGTACATCTGGTCGGCCTCGGCAGCGTCGCCGACCTCGGCCACGACGAGCTCGACCTCGAACGGCTTGTTGGTCTCGGTGAAGATGGTCCCCAGCGTCTGAGCGTACGCGTTGGCGAGGTTGCGCACGGTGACGTCGCGGCGGTCGAACGAGTACCCGCGCAGGTCGGCAAGCCGGATCCCCGCCACACGCAGGTTCTCGAACTCGTTGTACTTGCCGACTGCCGCGAACGCGATGCGGTCGTAGATCTCGCTCACCTTGTGAAGCGCGCGGGACGGGTTCTCCGCGACGAACAAGATGCCGTCGGCGTACTGCAGGACGGCCACTGACCGCCCACGCGCAATCCCCTTGCGGGCGTAGTCCGCCTTGTCCTTGATGACCTGCTCAGGCGAGACGTAGAAGGGCATTGACACTGGTGCGTTCTCCTCAGCTGAGTGGGGCTACTGGACCGTCGGGACGGTCCTGCCGGGCCTGCACCACCCGACGGACGACGTCGCCCACCTCGTCGTCGGGGAGTCGGCGGTAGCCGTCTTGGGTGACGATGGCGACCACCGGGAAGATCCCGCGCATGATGTCGGGGCCGCCAGTCGCCGAGTCGTCGTCTGCCGCGTCGTACAGACCCTGAACCGCTGCTGTGACCGCGTCGGCCTCCGTCATCCCCTGGCCGTAGAGCTTCTTGAGCGAGCCGCGGGCGAAGTAGCCGCCGGACCCGACGGCGTGGTACTCGTGCTCCTCGTAGCGGCCACCGGTGACGTCGTAGCTGAAGATCCGGCCTCGCTGCGACTCGTGGTCGAAGCCGGCGAACAGCGGCACGACAGCCAGGCCCTGCATCGCCATCCCGAGGTTTCCGCGGATCATGGTGGCCAGCCGATTGGCCTTTCCCGACAGCGAAAGCGTGGTGCCCTCGATCTTCTCGTAGTGCTCCAGCTCCACCTGGAGCAGCCGTACCAGCTCGATGGCCAGCCCGGCGGTGCCGGCAATACCGACGGCGGAGTGGTCGTCAGCCGGGTAGACCTTCTCGATGTCGCGCTGGGCGATGACATTGCCCATGGTCGCTCGGCGGTCACCGGCCATCAGGACGCCACCGGCGAAGGTGAGGGCGACGATCGTCGTGCCGTGTGGGACGGCCAGGTCGGCCGATCCCCGCTGCCGCGCCGGGTCCGCGCCCGGCACCAAGTGTGGTGCGAAGTCCTCCAGGAAGTCCGAGAATGACGACGTGCCGTGGGCGAGCAGCGCGGCGGGCAGTCGGCCACTACCAGGGTCTGTCATTGCCCACCCTTCTGGACGAAGCTCTTGACGAACTCCTCGGCGTTCTCCTCCAGGACGTCGTCGATCTCGTCGAGGAGCGCGTCGACGTCCTCGGTCACGGCTTCGTGCCGTTGGGCGACGTCGGAGGCGTCGACGTCGGTCGGTGCGGCGTCGTCGACGTTCTCGCTGCGACGTTCGGCTCGCTGCTGCCCGCCGCTGTCCCTGGTGCTCATGGCGCCTCCTCGGTGAAGCCGTCTCGACGACCCTACTTCGATCGGGGGGTTTGGGCCGGATCTGAACGTTAGCCACGCCTTATCCACGTCACAGGCGGTACCTAGGGGCGCGTCCCCGATGCTGAGGGCATGGGTAAGCGAGGACGAGTCGAGCCGGCGACGGCGCTGGCGGCCGACCAAGTGCGTCGGGACCGGCTCATGGCTGCTGTCGACGTCCTGACGGTCGTGTTCGCCATGCTCCTCGTCGCCGGTGTTGTCGCAGTCACCCTTCTCCTTGCGGCAAACGGTGACGCATGACCTGGCTCACCGGCGACTCGCCGATGCTGTGGTACATCAACCGATCGACGGGTCTGGTGCTGCTGGTGCTGTTCACCCTGGTGACGGTGCTGGGAGTCGTCGGCACCTCCCGGGTCGTGCCGAGCTGGTGGGCACGGTTCGCCACTGTCGACCTGCACCGTCGGACGGCGCTCATGGCTGTGGCACTGCTGGCGGTGCACGTCGCCTCGGCGGTCCTCGACGGCTACGTCGACATCCGCCTGCTGGACACCTGGATCCCGTTCCAGTCGTCCTATCGGCCGCTGTGGATGGGCCTGGGCACGGTGGCACTGGACCTGTGGCTGGCAGTGGTCGTCACCAGCCTGCTCCGGAGGCGGATGTCCCTGCTCGGCTGGAAAGCGGTCCACCTCCTCGCGTACGTGGCGTGGGTCCCGGCCGTCCTGCACGGCTTCGGGACCGGCACCGACGCCACGCAGCCGGTGGTCGTGGCGCTGACGTTCGGATGCGTCGGTGCCGTGGTTGTCGCGGCCGCCTGGCGCGTGGCCGTGAGCGGATTGGCCCTGCCGGTCCGGCTGATGCTCGGGGTCGCGGTCGTGGCGGCCCCCGTCCTGGTCACCGGGGCGATGCCGTGACCAGACCTGCCGTGACGTCGGCACCGACCCTCGCCGGGGAGAACGCCACTCGGGACGGCCACCGTCGTGTGCTCACCGGCGTGGTCCCGGGGCGCGCGCTGACCCTGTCCGAGCACACCGCCGCGCACGGCCATCTGCCGCGCGTCCGTGGGCTCCTCATGGGTCCGCATCGACACCACCTCGTGGCCGAGCTGATCCAGGCGGGAATCGGAGGGCGGGGTGGTGCCGGCTTCCCCTTCGGTCGCAAGCTGGAGGCGGTGGCCCGGGCGCGGCGTCGACCGGTGGTCGTCGTGAACGTCGCCGAGAGCGAGCCCGCCGCGTCGAAGGACGCCGTGCTGTCGGTTCTGTCGCCCCATCTCGTCCTCGACGGCGCCGAGGTCGCAGCCCGCCTGGTGGGTGCCCGCGACGTCGTGCTGTGGACTCACGGCCGCGACGGCGCGGTACCTGCCTCCTACCGCGCGGCGCTTCGGGAGCGCCGGCGCGGCCGAGGGATGTTCCGTGTCGTCGAGGGCCCCGACCGCTACGTCGCCGGCGAGTCCTCGGCCATCGTGCGGTTCCTGTCGGGCGGGCCGGCGAAGCCCACCATGACGCCACCCCGGGTGAGCGACAGTGGTGTCGACGGCCGACCCACCTTGCTGTCGAATGCGGAGACGTTTGCCCACGCGGCCTTGGTGGCTCGGCACGGCGCGGCTTGGTACCGGTCGGTCGGGACGCCGGAGGAGCCGGGGACCCTGCTGGTGACGCTGTCCGGCGCGGTCGAGCGACCTGGAGTCGTCGAGGTGCCTTTCGGAACGCCAGTCGCCGACGTGGTGGCGGCGGCGGGTGGGCTGACCGAGCCGGTCGCGGCCGTGCTCGCCGGGGGATACGGCGGTGGGTGGCTGCCCTTCGAGCGGGTCAACGCTCTGCCGCTGACCCGAGCTGCCTTCCGGGCGGCCGGCGGGGACCTCGGGGTGGGCCTGCTCGCGTTCCTTCCTGCCCGACGGTGTGGGGTGGCCGAGACCGACCGACTGGTCGGCTGGCTGTCCGGCGAGTCGGCCGGGCAGTGCGGACCGTGCCAGCACGGTCTCCCCGCCATGGCGAAGGCGTGGCACCACCTCGCGGTGGACGGCAACCCGGCCGCTCCCGGACTCCTGCGTCGATGGACGGACATGGTGGTCGGCCGGGGCGCCTGCCACCATCCCGACGGCGTGGCCCAGCTGGTCCGGTCCGCCCTGGCCACGTTCCCTACTGACGTCGACCGACACCTCACGCGTGGCGGGTGTGCCGGCTGCGCCGAACCCGCAGTGCTTCCGCTTCCAGACGTTCCCGGTGTCCGCCGCAGGGGTCGCCGATGAGCCGCGTCACCGTGGACTGGCTGCGGTGCGACGGGCACGGCGTCTGCGCCGAGGTCGCGCCCGAGGTCTTCCTCCTCGACGACTGGGGCTACCCGATCGTCGGTGACGGACCGCTGAGCAGGTCGGACGAGAAACTGGCCAAGCGTGCCGCCGGGGCCTGCCCCGCGGTGGCCCTGCGGCTCAACCGCGACTGACGCGGTGCTCAGGCCGAGTGCCCGGTCAGCTCGTCGACGAGCTGGGAGGCGGTCGGGCACCGGTCCAGAAGGGCGCCGACGTGGGCCTTCGTGCCCCGAAGCGGCTCCAGCGTCGGCACGCGCTGCAGCGACGCCCGACCCGGGATGTCGAAGATCACCGAGTCCCACGACGCGGCAGCGACCTGGTCGCGGTAGCGGGTGAGGCACTGGCCCCGGAACCAGGCACGCGTGTCCACCGGGGGCTCGGTGACCGCGGTACGGACGTCGTCGTCTGAGACCAGTCGCTCCATCTTCCCGCGCGCGACGAGCCGGTGGTACAGCCCCTTGTCCGGGCGGACGTCGCTGTACTGCAGATCGACCAGATGCAGCCGCGCGTCGGACCACTCGAGGCCGTCCCGCGCCCGGTAGCCGTCAAGAATCTCCAGCTTGGCCACCCAGTCGAGCTGTCCGGACAGCTGGCGCGGGTCGGTCTCCAGGCCGGCGAGGACGCGCTCCCAGCGGTCGAGGACGTCCCGGGTGTCAGTGTCCACATCGCTGCCGAAGCGGTCCTCGACGTACTTGCGGGCCTGCTCGAAGTACTCGTTCTGGAGCTGCAGCGCGCTCAGCCTTCGCCCCGACCGCAGCCGCACGAGGGTGCGGAGCGTGGGGTCGTGGGAGATCTCGTGCAGCGCGGTCACAGGCCGCTCGAGTGCCAGGTCGGTGCCGTCGAGGAACTGGTCCTCGATCATGGCCAGGACGAGGGACGTCGTCCCCAGCTTCAGGAAGGTCGCGACCTCGGACAGGTTCGCGTCGCCGATGATGACGTGCAGCCTGCGGTACTTCTCCGCATCCGCGTGCGGCTCGTCGCGGGTGTTGATGATCGGCCGCTTGAGGGTGGTCTCCAGCCCGACCTCGACCTCGAAGAAATCGGCGCGCTGGCTGAGCTGGAAGCCGTGGTCGCGCCCGTGCTGACCCAGTCCGACTCGGCCTTGTCCGCAGAACACCTGGCGGGAGACGAAGAACGGGGTGAGGTGCCGCACGATGTCGGCAAACGGCGTCTCGCGCCGCATGAGGTAGTTCTCGTGCGTCCCGTAGGAGGCGCCCTTGTTGTCGGTGTTGTTCTTGTACAGGTTCAGCCGCGGGCCACCGAGCAGTGCCTGTGCCCGCCGCGACGCGGTCGCCATCACCAGCTCACCGGCCTTGTCCCACCGGACGCCGTCGAGCGGGTTGGTGACCTCCGGCGTGGAGTACTCAGGGTGCGCGTGGTCGACGTACAACCGGGCCCCGTTGGTCAAGATCGTGTTGGCCAGCCCGAGGTCATCGTCGGTGAGCTGGCTCGGGTCGGCCACCTCGCGGCTGACGTCGAACCCGCGCGCGTCGCGCAGCGGGCTCTCCTCCTCGAAGTCCCAGCGTGCGCGCGGACCGTCGGTGAGCCCGGCCGAATAGCCGTTGACCACCTGGGTGGAGGTGATCATGGGGTTTGCTGTGGGGTCGCCAGGCGTGGAGACGCCGTACTCGGTCTCGATCCCCATCACCCGTCGCACGGTCATGGGTCGAGCGTAGGCGCCGCCAGCCTCAGAGGTACTGGCCGGTGTTGGCGACCGACTCGATCGAACGGCCGGCCTCGGTGCCCTGCTTGCCCTGGACCAGGGTGCGGATGAACACGATCCGCTCCCCCTTCTTGCCGGAGATGCGGGCCCAGTCGTCGGGGTTGGTGGTGTTGGGGAGGTCCTCGTTCTCCTTGAACTCATCGATGCAGGCGACCAGGAGGTGCTGCACCCGGATCCCCTTGACTCCGGTGTCCAGGAACTCCTTGATGGCGCTCTTCTTGGCCCGCGCCACGATGTTCTCGATCATCGCCCCGGAGTTGAAGTCCTTGAAGTACAGGATCTCCTTGTCGCCGTTGGCGTAGGTGACCTCCAGGAACCGGTTGTCCTCGCTCTCGGAGTACATCCTCTCCACGGCGCGCTGGATCATGGCGGCCGAGGTCGCCGGGCGGTCACCGGCGTGCTCGGCGAGGTCGTCGGCGTGGAGCGGGAGCGCCGGGGTGAGGTACTTGGTGAAGATGTCGCGCGCGGACTCGGCGTCGGGGCGCTCGATCTTGATCTTCACGTCGAGCCGGCCAGGACGCAGGATCGCCGGGTCGATCATGTCCTCTCGGTTGGAGGCGCCGATCACGATGACGTGCTCCAGCCCCTCGACGCCGTCAATCTCGCTGAGCAGCTGCGGCACGATCGTGTTCTCGACGTCGGAGCTCACCCCGGACCCACGAGTTCGGAACAGCGAGTCCATCTCGTCGAAGAAGACGATGACCGGCACGCCTTCGGACGCCTTCTCCCGAGCGCGCTGGAAGACCAGCCGGATGTGCCGCTCGGTCTCCCCCACGTACTTGTTGAGCAGCTCCGGTCCCTTGATGTTCAGGAAGTAGGACTTCCCTTCGGGCTTCCCGGTGACTTCTGCGACCTTCTTGGCCAGCGAGTTGGCGACCGCCTTGGCGATGAGGGTCTTGCCGCATCCGGGTGGCCCGTACAGCAGGATCCCCTTCGGCGGACGGAGCTCGTGCTCCAGGAAGAGGTCCTGGTGGAGGTACGGCAGCTCCACCGCGTCCCGGATGGCCTCGATCTGCGAGCCGAGCCCGCCGATGTCGGCGTAGTCGATGTCCGGGACCTCCTCGAGGACGAGCTCCTCGACCTCGGCCTTCGGGATCTTCTCGTAGACGTAGCCGGAGCGCGGCTCCAGCAGGAGGGAGTCACCCGCGCGCAGCTTGACGTCGTGGAGCGTCTTGGCGATCCGCACGATGCGCTCTTCGTCGGCGTGCCCGATGACGAGGGCGCGCAGCCCGTCCTCGAGCACCTCCTTGAACATCACGACCTCGCCGACCTGCTCGAAGCCGGTCACGCGCACGACATTCATCGCCTCGTTCAGCATGACCTCGCGCCCACGATGGAGCTCGTCGGGGTCGACGTCGGGGCTGACCGACACCCGGATCTTGCGCCCCCCGGTGAACACGTCGACCGAGTCGTCGTCGTGTCGGGCCAGGAACACGCCATACCCGGACGGCGGCTGCGCCAGCCGGTCGATCTCCTCCCGCATGAGGACCAGCTGCTCCCGGGCCTCCTGCAACGTGGCCGTCAGCCGCGCGTTGCGCTCCCGCACCGCCGCGAGGTCACGCCGCAGCTCACGCTCGTCCGCCCCGTGGGATCCGGGCGTGGTGGTCTGGTCCTCGGACATGGCGCACCTCCGGCTGAGCGGCACTCCTTCGACCCTAACCTTCGGCAAGAGGTGCCCACACCTGGACGTGGTCCGGCGTGTCGAACCGATGACGCTGCGTGACCGGACGGTCAGCCGTCCACCGGTTCTACGGTCGCGCCTTTGGCCGGTCGGCGACGGCGGGTCGGTGCCACGACTCCCGGGGCCAGGCGCCGGGCCGTGACCAGGAAGCCGGTGTGGCCCACCATCCGGTGGTCGGGCCGGACCGCAAGTCCGGCCACGTGCCACCCGCGGACCAAGGACTCGGTGGCGGTCGGCTCGGTGAACCCCGAGTGCTCGCGCAGGGTCTCCACGGTGCGAGACAGCTGGGTCGTGGTGGCCACATACGCGCACAGCACTCCGCCGGGAACCAGCACCGCGGCGCTGGCCGCGACGCAGTCCCACGGGGCAAGCATGTCCAGCACCACCCGGTCGACACCCCGGTCGTCGAGCGACTGCTCGAGGTCCCCCACGGTCAGCTTCCAGGCGGGGTGCGGCTGGCCGAAGAAGCTCTCCACGTTGCGGCGTGCGATCTCGGCGAAGTCGGCCCGGCGCTCGTACGACGACACCAGGCCGAAGTCCCCCACCGCCCGCAACAGCGAGCAGGTCAGTGCCCCGGACCCCACTCCGGCCTCGACGACGCGCGCCCCCGGAAAGATGTCCGCGAACGCCACGATGTGCCCGGCGTCCTTGGGGTACACGACCGCGGCGCCGCGCGGCATCGACAGCACGAAGTCGGTCAGGAGGGGGCGGACCGCCAGGTAGTCGGTGCCGCCGCTCGACGTCACGACCACGCCCTCCGGGCCGTCCAGAAGCGCGTCGTGCGGGATCGACCCCTGGTGGGTGTGGAACGTCTTGCCGGGGGTGAGGCTGAAGGTGAAGTGGCGGCCCTTGGGGTCGGTCAGCTGGACCTGGTCGTCGGTCCGGAAGGGACCCCTGCGGTGGGACAGCCCGGTCGGCTCAGCCACGAGCGGGGCTCCGCTGGCGCCCAGCGAGGGCGTCGACGGCCCGCTGGACGTCGCCTCGGGACAGCACTCCGAAGATCCCACCGTCGGGCTGGACCACGAGGTACTCGCTGGCGGGGTGGTCGTCCATCCAGCGGAGAAGCTCGTCACCGGACAGCTCGGCCGACACGGTCCGGCCCGGCTCGAGGGTCCGGCTCACCTGGGTCACCGTGACCCACGGCCGCCGCTCCTCGGGGATGGCGCCGACGGCCGCCTCGTCCACCAGACGCACCGGCCGCCCGTCGGCGTCGACGGCGACGAGCGCTCCGGCCTGCGCGGCTGCCCCGAGACGCAGCGCCTCACTCACCGGCAGGTCCGAGGCGACCGGAATGGCCCGCCGGGTCAGGCTGCCGGCCGTCACCGATCCCAGACCGCGGCGCACGCGTGCCTGGACCAGAGCTCGACCGGACTCGACCCAGACGAACGTGGCGAGCAGCATCCCCCAGATCAGCCAGATCGAGTCTCCGACCAGCAGGAAGGGCACGACCGCGAGAACCACGAGGGTGACCGCCAGTGCGCGGCCGGTCCACGCGGCCACCGTCGTTCCGGTGTGCTCCCGCCCGGTGGCCGCCCACACCACATCCCGCAGGATGCGGCCGCCGTCCAGCGGGAGCCCCGGAATCAGGTTGAAGACCCCGACGATGAGGTTGGCGAATGCGATCTGGAAAGCGACGAGGTGGATGACCGAGCCTTCGGGGAGGATCTGGATCAACGCGAACCCGACGCCGGACAACGCCAGTGACGTCACCGGTCCGACCACCACGATCACGATGTCCTGGCCGGGCCGCCGAGACTCGGTGCCCATCTCGCTGACCCCGCCCAGCAGGTGCAAGGTGATGCGGTGGACTGGAAGGTGGTAGCGCAGCGCTGCCACGGAGTGGGCCAGCTCGTGGGCCAGCACCGACAACCCCAGGAGGACCGCGAAGGTGGCGGCAACCAGTACCGAGAACCCCCCGGTCAGCGTGGGGAGGCGACTCTCGACGATCGGGACGAAGATCCACGTGATGACGGCCGCCGCCACGAACCACGACCACGACACGAAGACCGGGATGCCGAACGGGCGGCCGAGGGGCACTCCCCCTGGCGTTCGCTCGGACGGGCTCATGCCCCGATGCTAGGCGCTGCCGGCATCGCCCAGCGCCGCAGTGTCGGTGCCGACGCCTAGGCTCACCGCCATGTCCCGTCGGTCAGGTGCCACCAGCTCGAGCTCCACGGCGCTGTCGCCGTCGCGCGCCGGCGACTTCATGACCTGCCCGCTGCTGTACCGCTTCCGCGTCATCGACCGCCTGCCCGAGCCCCCGAGCCCGGCGGCCATCCGAGGCACGGTGGTCCACACCGTCCTGGAACGGCTGTTCGACCGGCCGGCCCGCGAGCGAACCCTCGGGGCAGCGACCGACCTTCTTCCGGCAGCGTGGGCGGCCCTCCTGGAGTCCGACCCCGACCTCGCGCAGGTGTTCTCCGACGACCCGGACAGCCGGCTGGCCGCGGAGTGGCTCGCCGGATCGGAGGACCTCCTGGCCACCTATTTCACGCTGGAGGACCCGACGCGGCTGGAGCCGGCCGAGCGGGAGCTCTATGTCGAGGTGACGCTGGAGTCGGGACTGACCTTGCGCGGGTACGTGGACCGGCTCGACGTCGCGCCCGACGGCGCGATGCGCGTCGTCGACTACAAGACGGGCAAGTCCCCGCGGGACGGTTTCGAGCAGCGGGCGATGTTCCAGATGCGGTTCTACGCGCTGGCCCTGTGGCGCCTCCACGGCGAGGTGCCGCGGCTGCTGCAGCTGGTTTACCTGGGTGACGGCGAGGTGGTCCGATATGCGCCGGACGAGGCTGACCTGCAGCGGATGGAGCGGAAGCTCGAGGCGCTGTGGCAGGCGATCCAGCGAGCCCAGGACACCGGCGACTGGCGGCCCAGCCCGTCCCGGCTGTGCGACTGGTGCGCCCACCGGTCGCTGTGCCCGGCCTGGGGCGGGACTCCTCCCGCCCTGCCCGCCGGGCCTGGACCGACCGCGGCGGGTTCCGACGAGCTCCCGTCGCCGCACATGTCCCCGATCGACATCTGAGCCAGCGTGGCACCGGGTCAGGGACAGTTCCGGGACAGCTGGTGGGTTTTCCGGATGACCTCTCGGTCCGCGGCTCCCTAGGGTAGAGGAAGTCGGCCCTGGCCGGCCCGTCGTCCTCGACCCCCTGGAGCAGCACGTGACCAGCCAGACCAGCCCGTCCGTTCCTCCGGTGACCAGCCCCGCTGCCCGTGCGGTGGCGCTCACCAAGGTCTACGGCGAGGGTGAGACGCAGGTGATCGCGCTCGACGACGTGACCGTCGACTTCGACCGGGGTCGGTTCACCGCGATCATGGGTCCGTCCGGTTCCGGGAAGTCGACCCTGATGCACGTGTGCGCTGGGTTGGACGCCGCAACGTCGGGTCAGGTCTACATCGCCGACACCGAGCTGACGACACTCAACGACAACGCGCTGACCCGGCTGCGCCGCGATGCGGTCGGGTTCGTGTTCCAGGCGTACAACCTGGTACCGACGCTGACCGCACTGGAGAACATCACGCTTCCGATGGACATTGCCGGGACCAAGCCCGACCAGGTCTGGCTCGACCAGGTGATCGACACCGTCGGCCTCCGCGACCGACTGTCCAGCCGTCCGAACCAGCTGTCGGGTGGCCAGCAGCAGCGCGTCGCGGCGGCGCGGGCGCTCGCGAGCCGACCGCAGATCGTCTTCGCCGACGAGCCCACCGGCAACCTGGACTCGCGGGCCGGAGCGGAGGTGCTGGGGTTCCTGCGCCGCAGCGTGGACGAGTTCGGCCAGACCATCGTCATGGTCACCCATGACCCGACAGCGGCCTCGTACTCCGACCACGTGCTCTTCCTTGCCGACGGCGCGATCGTGGACCGGATGGACGAGCCGACGGCGGACCTGGTCCTCGACCGGATGAAAGGTTTCGACGGGAAGGGTCGGAGGTCCTAGACCCATGCTGCGCACCGCCTGGCGGAGTCTCCGCCACCACAAGCTGCGACTCGTCCTCTCGGGCGTCGCCATCGTGCTTGGCGTCGGGTTCGTCGTCGGCACGCTGATCTTCACCGACACGCTCAACCGCACCTTCACCGACCTCTTCACCCAGACGACCACAGATGTCGTGGTCACACCCACTGAGGCGGTCGACTCCGGTGGCCTCGCGGGCGTTGCGCCGACCCTGCCCGCCTCGCTGCTCGACGAGGTGAGCAGCGTCGACGGCGTCGCCAAGGCAGCCGGAGCAGTGTTCGTCGACGGCGTCACGATCATCGACCCGGCCGGCGATGCGCTGGGTACACAAGGTGCGCCCCAGTTCGGCAGCAACTGGGACGACGACCCGGACCTGTCCCCTTACCGCCTGGTCGACGGTCGAGGTCCCACGGCGGACGGCGAGGTGGCCCTCGACTCGGTCTCGGCAGATACGGCCGGCTACCAGGTTGGCGACACCGTCGGTCTGGTCACGCCGCAGGGGCCGACGTCGGCCGAACTGGTCGGCATCTTCCGCTACGGAACGTCGGGAAACCTGGCCGGGGCCACGATCTCCGCGTTCGCCACGGCGACCGCGCAAGAGCTGCTCCTCGGCGGCGCTGACGCCTACACCGAGATCGATGGGGTGGCGGTCGACGGCGTCGCCCAGGCGCAGCTCGCCGAGCGCGTGACCGCGGTCGTCGGCACCGACGTCACGGTACGAACCGGGGAGCAGGCGGCCGACGACGCGGCTGCGGCACTCACCGAGGGCTTGGCGTTCATCAATATCTTCCTGCTCGTCTTCGCCGGCATCGCGTTGTTCGTCGGCACTTTCATCATCTTGAACACGTTCTCCATGCTGGTCGCGCAGCGGGCCCGCGAGCTGGCACTACTGCGCGCGATGGGGGCCACCCGCCGACAGGTCGTCGGCGCCGTTCTGACCGAGTCTTTCGTGGTCGGTCTGGTCGGGTCGGTACTCGGGATTGTCATGGGTGTGGCGGTGGCCTTTGGGCTGCAGGGACTGTTCCGGGCCATTGGCGCCGACATTCCCACGGACGGCTTGGTCGTGCTGCCCCGCACGGTCATGGTTGGTCTTGTCATCGGCGTGGCCGTCACCGTGCTCGCTGCCCTGGCGCCTGCTGTCCGCGCGTCCCGCATCCCACCGATGGCCGCGCTCCGCGACGACGTAGCACTCCCCCAGCGCTCCCTGCGCATCCGTTCGGTCGTCGGCGCGATACTCCTCGTTGCTGGGCTGGCGGCGATGACCGCTGGGGTGTCCGCCGGGGGCGGGCAGGGTTCGCAGTACGTCGGCCTCGGCACCGTGGTGACGCTGATCGGGGCGATCGTCCTGAGCCCGGCATTGGCCGGCCAGATCGTCGGGCTGCTGGGCTTCGCTCTGCCGAGGCTGTTCGGCACAGTCGGGCGACTGGCGGTGGACAACGCCGCGCGGCAGCCCCGCCGGACCGCAGCGACCGCGTCTGCCCTGATGATCGGTCTGGCGCTGGTGAGCGCCCTCACCATCTTCGCAACCTCGGCGAAAACGTCCATCGACCGGGTGATCGACCGGGTCGTTGGCGCCGAGTTCTTGGTCTCCAACCAGACGCAACGTCCCTTCCCCGAGTCGGTGGCGCGCGACGTCGCCACCGTCCCGGGTGTGGCAGAGGTGTCCGCGGTCAAGCAGCTGCAGGCCGAGGTGGATGGGCAGGGGACATTCCTGACCGGAGTCGACCCGAACACCGTCTTGGACATGGTCACCCTTGACTTCACGTCCGGGTCGCTCGACGCGTTGGGCACCGACGGGATCGCCGTAGACGCGAACACCGCCGCCGACAAGAACCTCGCGGTCGGTGACTCGGTCAGGCTCACCCTCCCGACCGGGTCGGCAGACTTCCAGGTCGTGGGGGTCTACCAGGCCGACGGAGGGATCACGGGCTGGACGGTGAGCAACGAAGCTCTGCGAGCGGCTGGCATCGAGGTTGGGGACGGTGTGCTGTATGTAATGGCGGATGCTGGGGCGGACCTCAGCCAGGTCCAGCAGGCGCTCGAGTCCGCCACGGCCGCCTACCCCACCGTCGAGGTCCAGAGCCAGGCGCAGTTCAAGGAGCAGATCAGCAGCCAGGTGAACCAGCTTCTGCTGGTGATGATCATGCTGCTGAGCCTGGCGATCCTGATCGCGGTCTTGGGGATCGTGAACACGTTGGTGCTGTCGGTGATCGAACGGACCCGGGAGATCGGCATGCTGCGCGCGGTTGGTGCCCTTCGCCGGCAGGTCCGATCCATGGTGGTAATGGAGGCGTTGGTGATCGCGGTGTACGGGGCTGTCGTCGGGCTGGTGCTCGGTGTCGGCTTCGCCGTCGCTCTGCAACGGACGCTGGTGGACCAGGGCATCGAGGTCCTCGACATCCCCTGGTTGGGGCTGGTCTTCTTCGTGGTCGTCGCAGCCGTCGTCGGGGTGCTCGCCGCGGTGTGGCCCGCCTACCGCGCCGGCCGGCTCGACGTCCTGCAGGCCGTCACCACCGAGTGACCAACGCGGTCAGCGTCGCGACGTCGACCTCGTCGAGGGAGCGCACGACGTGGCGGCGCGCGCGGGGCTCGATGTCCACCACGCTGGGCACCGCGACGACGTGGCAGCCGGCCGCCTCGCCCGCGTCGACGCCGGCCGGCGAGTCCTCCAGGACCACGGTACGGCTGGCGGCGACCTCCAGGAGCTCGACCGCGCGCAGGTAGGGCTCGGGATGGGGTTTGAGCCGAGTCACGTCGTCGGCGGTCACCGTGATGCGAAAGGCGTCCGACGGCAGGAACTCGAGAACGACGTCGAGGTGCTCGCGGACCGACGACGTGACGATGCCCATCGGGACGTCCAGGTCGAGCAGCGCTGACACGAGCGTCGACACGCCCGGACGGAGCACGACGCCGGCTGCGAGCTCGCGGCTCATCGCCTCCCGGAGCATCCGCATGACCTCAGCTACGGACCGGTCGCTCGAGGTGTGGCGGACCATGTAGTCCGCCGCGAACTCGAGGTTGCTCCCCAGCAGTGCCTCCTGGTGCAGCTTGCCCCAGTCCCCGCCCAGGGCGGCCACCACCGACGTCTCGGCACGGAACCACTGCGGCTCGGTGTCGACGAGCAGCCCATCCATGTCGAACAGCACGGCCTCCAGGGAGCCGGACGCCTCGGGAGCGCTCACGTGGCGTTGAAGTACTTGGCTTCGGGGTGATGAACGACCAGCGCCGATGTGGACTGCTCCGGGTGCAGCTGGAACTCCTCGGACAGCGTGACGCCGACTCGCTCCGGGTGCAGCAGGTCGACCAGCACCGCCTGGTCCTCCAGCTCCGGGCAGGCCGGGTAGCCGAACGAGTAACGCGATCCGCGGTACTCCTGGCGCAGGATCTGGTCGAGCCCATCGCCATCCTCCGCCCCGAGATGGAGCTCCTCCCGGACCCGCGCGTGCCAGTACTCAGCCAGCGCCTCGGTGAGCTGGACGGACAGCCCGTGCAGCTCGACGTAGTCCCGGTAGGCGTTCTTGGCGAACAGCTCGGCGGCGGCCTCGCTGATGCGCTGGCCCATGGTCACCACGTGGAAGGCCACCACATCGGTCTCGCCGGAGTCCCGTGCCCGAAAGAAGTCGGACAGACACAGATGCCGGTCGCGGCGCTGCCGGGGGAAGGTGAAGCGTGCCCGGTCGCTCCCGGCCTCGGGAGCCTCGTGGTGCAGCACGACGAGGTCGTCCCCCTCACTCACCACCGGAAAGTAGCCGTACGCGACCGCCGCCTCGAGCATGCCCTCGGTCTGCAGCCGCTCCAGCCAGTAGCGCAGCCGGGGCCGGCCCTCGCTCTCCACCAGCTCCTCGTACCCCGGCCCCTCTCCACTGCGTGATCCTTTGAGCCCCCACTGGCCCATGAACGTCGCACGCTCGTCGAGGAAGGCGGCGTACTCGGCAAGGGCGACCCCGCGCACGATGCGGTCGCCCCAGAACGGCGGCGTCGGCACGGGGTTGTCGGCGGCGACATCGGAACGGGCGGGCAGCTGTCCGGCATCAGGCTCCTCGGCTCTGGCCGTGGCGCGGACCCGACGCTCGCGCAGCGGCGGCAACGCCGCCCCAGGCTCGCCGCGGCGGACCGCCATGGCGGCGTCCATGAGCCGCAGGCCCTCGAATGCGTCCCGGGCGTAGCGCACCTCGCCGTCGAACACGGCCGCCAGGTCCTGTTCCACGTAGGACCTGGTCAGGGCTGCCCCGCCGAGAACGACCGGCCAGCGCTCGGCTACTCCCCGGACGTTCATCTCCTCGAGGTTCTCGCGCATCACCACCGTGCTCTTCACGAGCAGGCCCGACATACCGACGACGTCGACGTCGTGTTCGGCGGCCGCGTCCAAGATGGCCGAGACCGGCTGCTTGATGCCGAGGTTCACCACTGTGTAGCCGTTGTTGGTCAAGATGATGTCGACGAGGTTCTTGCCGATGTCGTGGACGTCGCCCTTGACCGTGGCCAGCACGATGGTGCCCTTGCCACGGTCGTCGCTGCGGTCCATGTGCGGTTCCAGGTAGGCGACGGCAGTCTTCATGACCTCCGCCGACTGCAGGACGAAGGGCAGCTGCATCTCGCCGCGACCGAAGAGGTCCCCCACGACCTTCATGCCCTCGAGCAAGTCGACGTTGACGATATCCAGCGGGTCGCGGGTGAGCATTGCCTCGTCGAGGTCGTCCTGCAGGCCGTTCCGCTCGCCGTCGACGATGCGTCGACGCAGCCGCTCACC
Source organism: uncultured Actinomycetota bacterium (assembly GCA_963848085.1). Taxonomy (GTDB): domain Bacteria; phylum Actinomycetota; class Actinomycetes; order JAHEKZ01; family JAHEKZ01; genus CAWKCE01. The sequence goes on along the minus strand of CAWKCE010000003.1, from coordinate 1,202,085 downwards.
GAGTGGGAGCGCGGCCAGCTCGGACGCCCGCGACTGGCGCAGGTCCGCGGCGGTGGCGCCCTCGAACAGCTCGAGGAAGCGCTGGAGCGGGTCGTACCCGTCGCGACGTCGGTCGTACACGAGGTCCAACGCAACTTGCCGCTGTTCGTCGGGGATGCGCACCATCGGCAAGATCTTGGACGCATGGACGATCGCCGAGTCGAGGCCGGCCTGTACCGCCTCGTGCAGGAACACCGAGTTGAGGACCATGCGCGCCGCGGGGTTGAGGCCGAACGACACGTTTGACACTCCGAGCGTCGTCATCACGTCGGGGTGCCGGCGCTTCAGCTCGCGGATCGCCTCGATCGTCTCGATGCCGTCGCGCCGCGTCTCCTCTTGTCCCGTCGCGATGGGAAACGTGAGCGTGTCGACCATGATGTCGCCCTGCCGCAGGCCCCAGTCACCGGTGAGGGTCGCGATGAGGCGCTCGGCGACCTGGACCTTCCAGTCGGCAGTGCGGGCCTGCCCCTGCTCGTCGATGGTGAGTGCCACGACTGCCGCGCCGTGCTCCTTCACCACCGGCATGATGCGGTTGATTCGCGACGTCGGCCCGTCCCCGTCCTCGAAGTTCACGGAGTTGACCAGCGCCCGGCCGCCGAGCAGCTCGAGGCCAGCTTCGATGACGTCCGGCTCGGTCGAGTCCAGCACCAGCGGAAGGGTGCTGGCCGTCGACAGCCGGCCGACCATCTCACGGGCGTCCGCGACCCCGTCCCGGCCGACGTAGTCGATGCACACGTCGAGCAGGTGCGCGCCGTCCCGGGTCTGGTCGCGGGCGATCTCGATGCAGTCGTCCCAGCGCTCCTCCAGCATCGCGTCCCGGAAGGCCCTGGACCCGTTGGCGTTGGTGCGTTCCCCAATCGACAAGAAGGCGGTGTCCTGACGGAAGGGCACGTGCTGGTACAGCGACGCCGCCCCCGGCTCGTCGGTGGGACGACGAGCCGTCACCGGCCGGCCACCCACGCGCTCCACCACCTGACGAAGGTGCTCCGGGGTGGTGCCGCAGCAGCCGCCGACGAGGCCGACGCCGTAGTCGCGGGTGAACAGGTCGTGCGCGTCGGCGAGCTCAGCCGGGGTCAAGGGGTAGGAGGCCCCGTCGCCGGACAGCACCGGCAGCCCGGCGTTGGGCATGCAGGACAGCCCCACCCGGGCGTAGCGGGACAAGTGCCTCAGGTGCTCGCTCATCTCGGCGGGGCCGGTGGCGCAGTTCAGCCCGATGAGGTCGATGCCGAGTGGCTCCATGGCGGTCAGGGCGGCCCCGATCTCCGAGCCCAGCAGCATCGTGCCCGTTGTCTCGACGGTCACCTGGACGATCACGGGGAGGTCCTCCCCGGCGGCCGCCAGTGCCCTCCTGGCCCCGATGACCGCCGCTTTGGCCTGGAGGAGGTCCTGGGCTGTCTCGACCAGCACCGCGTCCGCCCCGCCGGACACCAGACCGCGTACCTGTGCCTCGTAGGCGTCTCGCAGCTGCGTGAACCGGACATGCCCGAGCGTCGGCAGCCGCGTCCCCGGACCGACCGATCCGAGCACCCAGCGCCGTCGGTCATCCGTGCTCCAGGCGTCCGCCGCCTCGCGAGCGATCCGGGCGCCGGACTCGGCCAGCTCCTCGATGCGGTGCTCGATCCCATACTCGGCGAGGTTGCCCAGGTTGGCCCCGAACGTGTTCGTCTCGACCGCGTCGACGCCCACGGCGAGGTAGGCGTCGTGGACGGCCCGCACGACGTCCGGCCGGGTCTGGTTGAGCACCTCGTTGCAGCCCTCATGGCCATCGAAGTCGGCCAGGCTGAGGTCGTGGGCCTGCAGCATGGTGCCCATGGCCCCGTCGGCCACGACCACTCGCTCGGCAAGCGCACGTCGAAGGGCGTCAGAGGAGGCAGTCATCGTGCGCCAACGATAGCCGCGGCAGGAGCCACACCTCACGCCGTAGGGTGGCCGCGTGATCGAGTTGGAGGGCCTCCCCGAGCTGCACGAACCGGTACTCGTCTTGGCCTTCGAAGGCTGGAACGACGCCGCAGAGGCGGCAACGTCGGTGCTGGACCACCTCGCCGAGGTGTTCTCCGCCACCCAGTTCGCCGAGGTCGACCCGGAGGACTACTACGACTTCCAGGTCAACCGGCCGCAGATCTCGGTGGGCGACAGCGGGGTCCGGTCGCTGACCTGGCCGGGGGCGTCCGTCTGGTCGGCCAGGCTCCCCGACGGCCGCGACCTCGTGCTCGTGCGCGGGGTCGAGCCCAGCATGCGCTGGCGGTCCTTCGCCTCCGAGGTCGTGGGTCTGGCCTTCGAGCTCGACGTCCTCCAGGTCGTCGCGCTCGGCTCGCTGCTGGCGGATACTCCCCACACCCGTCCGGTGCCGATCACCGCCGTGGTGTCCGATCCCGGCCTGGCGCGCTCGCTCGACCTGCTGGGGACGCACTATGAGGGCCCCACCGGGATCGTGGGCGTGCTGGCGGAGGCGTTCAGTCGAGCCGGCATCGACACGCTGTCGTTCTGGGCGTCCGTGCCCCACTACGTGGCCCAGGCGCCCTGCCCCAAGGCCTCCCTGGAGCTGCTGCGAAGGGTCGAGGACGTCCTGGAGATCAGCCTCCCGCTGGGTGACCTGGAGGAGGAGGCGCGCGCCTGGGAACGCGGCGTGGACGAGCTGGCCAGCGAGGACGAGGAGATCGCAGACTACGTGCGCACCCTGGAGGAGGCGCGGGACACCGCCGACCTGCCAGAGGCGTCCGGGGAGGCCATTGCGGAGGCCTTCGAGCGATTCCTCCAGCGTCGAGACCCGGGCCCCGACGCCTGAGCCGTCACGACGCGAGGTCGACTCCGAGCAGCGCGTCGACGAGGTCGCGCACCTGGCCCGGCGCCGCCGGGTCGTCCCCGTGGGCGAGCTCCACCTCACGGACCCATCGGTCCACCGTCGCGAGTGCGCGCGGGGCATCCAAGTCATCCGCCAGGTGGGACCGCACCTGCGACACGACGGGCTCGGCGGAGGGTCCGGCCGCAGCCGCCACGGCCATGCGCCAGCGGTCCAGCCGTTCCTCGGCCGACTCGAGATCAGCCGGGGACCACTGCCAGTCGGAGCGATAGTGGTGGCCGAGGAGCGCCAGCCGTACCGCCATCGAGTCGGTGCCGTCGGCTCGTAGCCGGGACACGAAGACCAGGTTGCCGCGGGACTTGGACATCTTCTCGCCGTCCAGACCCACCATGCCGGAGTGGACGTAGGAGCGCGCGTACGGCCACTCGCCGGTAATCACGTGCGCCTCGCTGGCACCCATCTCGTGGTGCGGGAAGGCGAGGTCGCTCCCACCACCTTGGACGTCGAAGGACATGCCCAGGTGCTCCAGCGCGATCGCCGTGCACTCGATGTGCCAGCCGGGCCGACCGTGGCCGAGGTCGGTCTCCCAGGCCGGCTCGTCTGGCCGGGCGGACTGCCACAAGAGACAGTCGAGCGGGTCGCGCTTTCCAGGGCGGTCCGGGTCGCCGCCGCGCTCGGCGAACACCGACACCATGCGCTGCCGATCGAGGCCGGACACCGCACCGAACCGCGGGTCGGCGCCGACCTCGAAGTACAGGTCCTGCTCGACGGGATAGACAGCACCCTTGTCTTGGAGAACCTGCACCAGGCGCGCGACGTACGGGATCGACTCGACGGCCCCGATGTAGTCGGCCGGCGGCAGAATGCGCAGGGCCGTCATGTCCTCGCGGAACAGCGCAGTCTCCCGGCGGGCGAGCTCGACCCAGTCTTGGCCGGTCGCGACCGCCCGCTCCAGCAGCGGGTCGTCGACGTCCGTGACGTTCTGCACGTAGTGCACGTCATGGCCGGCATCCCGCCAGACGCGGTTCACGAGGTCGAACGCGAGGTACGTGAACGCGTGGCCAAGGTGAGTTGCGTCGTAAGGGGTAATGCCGCACACGTACATCCGGGCCTGCCAACCGGGGTTCGTCGCCCGGACCTCACTGCTGGCGGTGTCGAACAACCGAAGCGGGAGTCCGGCCCCGGGCAGTCGAGGTACCGGGGGGAACGGCCAGGCTTCCACGAGCGGCAACCCTAGTGCCCGACCGGGACAGGCCCGAGCGATGTCTCAGAACGGTGGCCAGGGGATGGGCGGCCAGTCCGGTGGCGGGCTCGGGTGGACGCCGGCGCGGAGGAGGCCGTCGACCCGGTCTCGGGTGGCCTCGATCTCGTCTGCTTCGAGGTGGTCGGCCAGAGCGCGGCGCAGGTCCCCCACATCCGACAGGCCCTGCGACAGGGCAGCCAGCACCGGGCGTGCCTCGTCAGCCAGTGGGAGTCCCTCCCACTGCCACAGCAGGGTCCGCAGCTTGTGCTCAAGAGCGAAGGTCACGCCGTGGTCGATTCCGAAGATGTGACCCTCCGCGGTGGGAAGCAGGTGACCGCCCTTGCGGTCCCCGTTGTTCACCACGGCGTCCAGGACTGCGATGCGCTGCAGCAGCGGGTCGTCGCGCCGGATCAGCTCGACCGGGTCGACGGACGGGTCCACGGTCACCCACAGCTGGACCATGCCCGGGCCGAACGGGCCGTCACGCCACACCGTCGGCGGCACGATGTTCCAGCCGGTCGCCTCGGACGTGAGGAACGTTGCCAACTCACGATGCCCCAGGGTGCCGGTCGGGAAGTCCCAGAGCGGCCGCTCCCCCGCGACCGGTTTGTAGACCGCGGCCGCTTCGACGCCGGCCAGCCCGATCGAGCAGTACAGCGTGGCGTTCGAGGCGGCGACGAGCCGACCCTCGACGGTCAGCGCACCGTGGGTCAGCAGCTGTTGCGCGTCGTCACCGACGAGAGTGTCGGTCATCACCCGCGACGCCGGTACCCGTTCTGCCGCGGGCAGATGTGGCCTTCGGGGTCGAGAGGGAGCGCGCACAGCGGGCACGGCGGGCGACCCGCCGCCACGACCGTGAGGGCACGGGCAGCGAAGGCCCGGGCGGACGAGCCGGTGAGCACCACGCGGATGACGTCAGCGGTGGTGTCCTCCTCGTCTTCCTCCGAACGCGCCTCAATGACGATCCGGTCGATCTCGTCGTCCCACATCAGGCTCAGCCCGGCGACGCGGAACTCCTCCTCGATGGGAGTGTCGAGCGGGCCGAGATCCGTCTCGTCGGCCAGTGGGAGCGCCGGAATGGGGAGCTCACCGCCGCTTCGCCGCACGAGCGTGTCCAACAGGTCGTCGATCCGCTCTGCTAGTGCGGCGACCTGGGTCTTCTCCAGGGCGACGGACACCAGCCGGGTGCTCTCCCGTGCCTGCAGGAAGAAGGTGCGCTGCCCGGCCGGCCCCACGGTCCCCGCCACGAAGCGCTCCGGCTCGACGAACTCGTGGACGCTCACGGTGTCCCCTCCCCTGCCCCGCCGCCGATCGCGGCATCGCTCGATGGCTTCTTCCGACGCCTGCCCTTCTGTCGCGGCACGAGAGCGTCCACGGACCCTCCCGTGTCGTTCATCCGCTCGACGAACGGGCGCAGCGCCGTGAACCGCACCACACTCAAAGAGGCGGGGTCGACCACGATCCGCTGGAAGCTGTCGAGGTGCTGTCCCAGAGCGTCGGCAAGCAGCGCCTTGATCACGTCGCCGTGCGAGACGACCGCGTACACCGCGTCCTCGCCCAAGCGCCGGTTCCACTCGCGGACGGCAGAGACCGCTCGGGCCTGCATCGACGCCAAGGACTCTCCCTCGTCGCCCGGGAACGTTGCGCCGCTCGGATGTGCCTGCACCACCTTCCACAGCGGGTCCTTTGCCAGCTGCTTGAGCGGCTGGCCGGTCCAGTCCCCGTAGCGGACCTCGCCGACCCGGTCGTCGACGTGGACGGGCACATCGGCAGCACGGTCCCGCACCAGGTGTTCGGCGGTCTCCAGCGCGCGGTCCAGCGGACTGGAGACGACGGCGGCCAGCGGTACCCGGGCCAGGCGCTCCCCGAGGCGGGTTGCCTGGTCCCGGCCGTGATCGTCCAGCCCGACCCCGGTCGTCCACCCGGCGAGCACGCCTCCCGCGTTCGCCGCGGTGCGGCCGTGCCGGATGAGCAGGACGGTGGTCACGGATTCACCCTAGGTCGTCCGGCGTGGCCCCGCGTTCTGGCCCGGACGATCAGCCGATCGGGACGGACGCGTCCAGGACTCCGGCTGCGAGCAGAACCAGGACGAGGGCTCCCAGCGCCACTCGGTAGACAACGAACGGCAGGAACGAGTGCGTCCGCAGGTAGCGGAGCAGCCAGCCGATCACGACGTAGCCGACGACGAACGCGACAGCGGTGGCCACCACCGTCTTGGCCATCCCGGGCTCCGCGGAGGCGCTCACGTCGGGCAGCTGGAACAGCCCGGACGCCACCACCGCCGGAATCGCGAGCAGGAACGCGTACCGAGTGGCAGCCTCGCGGGTGTACCCGAGGAACAGCCCCATGCTGATCGAGGCGCCGGACCGGGAGACGCCGGGGACCAGTGCCAGGGTCTGCGCGAGCCCGTAGAGCACGGCGTCGCGAAAGGTCAGTCGCTGGAGGGGGAGATCGCGCCGGCCGATGCGGTCGGCGAGGCCCAGGATCAGACCGAAGACGACCAGCGTGGTGCCGATCAGCCACAGGTTGCGGAACGAGGTCTGGATGGTGCTCTCGAACGCGACGCCGGCGATGGCGATGGGCACCGTGCCGATGATGATGTACCAGCCCATGCGGGCGTCCAAGTGTCCTCGCAGCTCAGGCCGGAACAGCGACCGCAGCCAGGTGGAGGCGATGCGCCAGATGTCCTTGGCGAAGAACACGATCACGGCTGCCTCGGTACCGATTTGCGTGACCGCCGTGAACGACGCCCCCGGGTCTGCCAATCCGAAGAGCTGGGGCGCAATCGCCAGGTGGGCACTGCTCGAGATCGGCAGGAACTCCGTCAGCCCCTGCAGAATCCCGAGCAGGATCGCCTCCAACCAGCTCATCGAGGTGCTGGCGATCAGTCGGCAAGGCCGGCGGACTCGAGCGCCTGCCGCATCGCTCGGACGGTGGCGAGCCGGTCTTCCAGAGCCGGTGCGTAGCTCGACACCGTGAGCGTGGTGACGCCGCTGGCGGCGTACGCCTTCAGACGTTCGGCGACGCGCTCAACCGGACCGATGAGCGAGGTTCGGTCGATGAACTCGAAGGGGATGGCTGCCGCCGCGGCGTCGTAGTCCCTCGCGAGGAACTTGTCCTGAACCTCGGTGGCCGCGTCGCCGTAGCCCATTCGCGTCACGAGCGCGTTGTAGAAGTTCCTGTCCCGGCTGCCCATCCCCCCGACGTACAGCGCGGCGTACGACCGGATCGGGGCGGCACAGGCGTCGAGGTCGTCCCCGAGGACGACGGGCACGGTGGGCACGATGTCAAAGCCGTCGAGGGTCTTGCCGACCTTCTCTCGCCCGGATCGGACATGGACGAGCGACTCCTCGGCATGCTCGGGGGCGTAGAAGAGGGCGAGCCAGCCGTCCGCGATCTCTCCGGTGAGGGCCAGGTTCTTCGGGCCGAGGGCCGCCAGGTAGATGGGGATGTGCTCACGGACTGGCTGCACGGTCAGGCGGAGCGCCTTTCCCGGACCGTCCGGCAGCGGCAGCTGCCAGTGCTGGCCGTCGTACCGGACGGCCTGCCGAGCCAGTGCCATTCGTACGATCTCGACGTACTCGCGGGTGCGGGCCAGCGGCTTGTCGAACCGGACGCCGTGCCACCCCTCGCTGACCTGCGGGCCCGACACACCCAGCCCGAGCCGGAACCGGCCACCGGACAAGGTGTCGAGCGTGGCGGCGGTCATTGCGGTGAGGGCCGGCGTCCGCCCCGGGATCTGGAACACCGCGGAGCCGATGTCGATGTGCTCGGTCTGGGCCGCGATCCAGCTCAGCACGGTGGCCGCGTCGGAGCCATAGGCCTCCGCCGCCCACACCACCGAGTAGCCCAGCTGGTCGGCCTCTCGAGCCAGCACCAGGTTGTCTGCGTCGTTGCCGGCACCCCAGTAGCCGAGATTGAGTCCAAGCCGCATGGCGCGGACTCTATCCGTGCCGGTGCTGGGTAGCCTCGGCGGCATGGAGCAGCGCCACCTGGGGCACACCGGGCTCGTCGTCTCGCGGCTCGCCCTCGGCACGATGACGTGGGGCCGGGACACCGACGAGCACGAGGCACGCGACCAACTGGCGGCCTTCGTGGAAGCCGGCGGGACGCTCGTCGACACCGCGGACGTCTATGCCGACGGCCGTGCCGAAGGAGTCCTCGGATCTCTGCTGGACGACGTCGTGCCCCGCGACGAAGTGCTGGTGGCGACCAAGGCGGTCAGCCGACCCGGGACCGAGCGTCGGTTCGACGCCTCCCGAGCGCACCTGCTCACCACGCTCGACGAGTCGCTGCGTCGCCTGGGGACCGACCACGTGGACCTCTGGCAGCTGCACGCGTGGGACCCGGACACCCCGCTTGAGGAGTCGCTGGCAGCTGCAGACGACGCCGTTCGGGCGGGCAAGGTGCGGTATGTCGGTGTCTCGAACTACGCCGGGTGGCAGACCGGCGCGGCGGCTGCCTGGCAGCGGGCGGTTCCTGGTCGCTCAGCGCTGGCCGCCACCCAGGTCGAGTACTCGCTGCTGGAGCGAGGTATTGAGCGTGAGGTGCTGCCTGCCGCCGCCGAGCTCGGCCTCGGCGTGCTCGCCTGGTCCCCGCTCGGGCGAGGCGTTCTGACGGGCAAGTACCGGTCCGGCACGCCGGCGGACAGCCGGGGCGCTTCACCCCACTTCACCGCCTTCGTCCAGCCTTACCTCGACGAGCATGCGCGTCGGGTCGTCGAGGCGGTGGCGACGGCGGCATCGGGACTGGGAGTCGCACCGCTGGAGGTGGCATTGGCGTGGGTTCGCGACCGTCCTGGGGTCACCTCGGCGATCGTCGGGGCGCGAACGGCCGCCCAGCTGCTCGGATCCCTCGCGGTGGAGTCGTTGGAGCTGCCAGAGGAGATTCGGTCGGCGCTCGACGAGGTGTCGGTGCCGGAGCTCGGCTACCCCGAGTTCGGGTGGAACCAGCGCTGAGCTGGTTGCCCGCCAGGAGCGACGCGCCTGCTGACTACATCAGGTCCTCGTCGTCCTCTTCATCGAGCTCGAGGACCACGAACGGCGTCACCTCGTCGTGCACGTCGTACAACGCCTCCTCGTAGGCCTCGAAACTCTCCCGAACGTGGTCGAACGCCGCGTAGACGGCCGGGTCCGACTCCCCGGTGCGTCCCTCGACGGTCTCGAGGTGCTCCCGAAGTGCGGTCACGAGGACGTCGAGCAGAAGGCGCGTCCGGTCGATGCCGGCGTCCCCGGAGAGCTCGGCGGTGTCGGGAGGTGGAGTCGGGGTGCCCATGGCTCGACCGTACCGCCACTCTCCATCCGCGGATCCGGCAGAATGGTTTGATGCGCCGGCACGCGGAGTACGAGACGTGGCGCCTCGACCTGCCACGCGGCCTGTCCCGCAGTGAGGTGCGGCAGCTCCTGACCGAGCACGCCGAGTACGGCCGCTGGGAGCTGTGGCGCCTCCTGCTGTTCCCGGACGGGCGTCGCCGGGTGTGGCTGCGCCGCCGGGCGCTGCGGTTCGCCCGCCCGGGGTGATCAGATCTGGTCGAGGAAGCGGTCGAGGACGCGCGCCCCGAAGCGCAGCGCATCGGTGGGTACCCGCTCGTCCACCCCGTGGAACAGGTCGGCGAAGGCCAGCCACGGTGGCAGCCGAAGCGGCGCGAACCCGTAGCCCGTGATGCCGATGGTGGCGAACGCCTTGGCATCGGTGCCGCCGGACAACATGTAGGGCACGGCGCGGGCGCCCGGGTCCTCCGCCAGAAGGGAGGCGCTCATTGCTGCCACGAGCGGCCCCTCGAACCCGGTCTCGAGGCCGATGTCGTCGACCACCTGCTCGCGAGCGATGTCCGGCCCGATCACGGCGTCGACCTGGGCGAGGAAGTCGTCGCGCATCCCCGGGAGGTACCGGCCGTCGACCACGGCATGAGCGTCGCCGGGGATGACGTTGGCCTTGTAGCCGGCCTCCAGCATGGTCGGGTTGGCGCTGTGGCGAAGCGTCGCGCCGATGAGCGGTGCGATTGGCCCGAGCTGCGCCACGACCGCTTCTGGGTCAGCGGTCTCCGGGTCGAGGTCCAGTGCCCGACACACCTCGTCGAGGAAAGCGCGCACGGTCTTGGTGAGGGTCAGCGGGAACTCGTGACTTCCGAGCCTGGCTACCGCCTCGGCCAGCCGCGTGACCGCGTTGTCGGTGTTGACCATGGACCCGTGTCCGGCCCGGCCCGATGCGGACAGCCGCATCCAGGCGATGCCCTTCTCCGCCGTCTCGATCAGGTACAGCCGTAGGTCGTCCCGAACCGTGAAGCTGAACCCACCCACCTCGCCCACGGCGTCCTCGACACCGTCGAACAGATCCCGTCGGTTCTTCACCAGCCAGTGACCACCGAAGTGGCCACCTGCCTCCTCGTCCGCCAGGAAGGCCAGCACCAGATCGCGTGGCGGCAGGCGTCCGGACCGGAGCCGGTCCCGGACCACCCCCAGGATCATGGCGTCCATGTCCTTCATGTCGATGGCACCGCGTCCCCACAGCATCTCCACGCCATCCTCGTCGACGATTTCGCCGGAGAAGGGTGGGTGCCGCCAGTCAGCGGCGTCGGCGGGCACGACATCGAGGTGCCCGTGCAGCATCAAGGGCGGTCGTGAGCGGTCCTCCCCCGCGACCCGGGCGAAGACACTGGTCCGATTCGGCGCCGACTCGACCAGCTCCACGTCCAGCCCGACCTCGCTCAGCTTGGCCGCCGTGTACTCCGCGGCCTCCCGCTCGGTGGACCGGGGGTCGTCCCCGTAGTTGCTGGTGTCCATCCGGAGCAGGTCGCGGCACAACTCCACGACCTCGTCCTCGGCGCGCGTCGTCAAGTCGGTCACGGGACCATCCTGCCCCGGCAGGGCGGCTACGTCCCGTTTCCCCGCGTGGATTCGGAGTTGGTATCGTCGCTGTGCCCGAGCGCCGGAGTGCGCTCACGTCCGGGTGGCGGAATTGGCAGACGCGCTAGCTTGAGGTGCTAGTGCCCTTTACGGGGCATGGGGGTTCAAGTCCCCCCTCGGACACCAGACAGAGGGCCTGTGACCTGCGGGAGTTGGGGACGAGGCCTACGTCATGTGGGTCGCGGGAAACCCTGGGGACTGACTCCGAGCACGTCGGAGCGCGCATCCAGTCCGGCCGCATGGTCTTGCCGATCGGTCAAACAGCGGCGCCCCCATGGACGTAGGTCTCTGTCGTGCAGGTCCCTGTCCCAGCCAGAATGGGGTGGGAGGGCGAAATGTCGCTCGCGACCGCGTGCCCGTCAGGCGTTCGGGTCACCAGTGTGTTCGCCGGCGCGCTGGTGTGTCTGGTCTTGGCTAGCTGCGGTTCGTCCAGTGACCAATCTCCGGTGGCGACGGCGCCGACCACCTCTCCGGCTTCGGTCTCAACGAGCCCAACACCGGCTGCGAGTAGTCCAACGACGCAACCGAGCCCTCCACCCTTGCGAACATCGATCAAGCCCGCGGACTTCCCCAGGCTGGCCTTCGTCAAGAGAGTCAGCGACGGCGTCGGGCCGTGGACGCAATACAAGGGCGATCCGTACCTGCCAAGTGGCGACGTGATCGGTGCCGAGCCTCCTCAGTGCCTGACAGCCCGCCCGTACCAGGGCTATGTGAGCACTCAGAAGCGCGCCTACTGGGGAGACGTTGTGGGCACGCCGCCCAATGTGCGGGGAGTCGCCTCGGTCACCATCTACCGCTACCCAACCGTTGCCCAAGCCCAGCGAACGCTGCGGCGTCTGGAACGCTTCATGAGGGAATGCCCGAGCACCCGTGAGTGGGTCTGCACGTCCTGCGATGGAGTATGGAACGCCACCATCGTTCCCGTCTCTCTTCCAGGCGTTGGCGCGCGGTCGCTGGCCTGGCAGCAGAGAGTCGATTTCGTCAACGATCTTTCGGACGGATTCGGGATGGCCGTCCAGCAGTCGGGAACCGTGGTCGTCACCAAGCTGGGACACGTGCTCAACCCCGTCAGCGGGTACACCGACTACGCACCTCCGCCTCGTCTACAGATCGTCGAGCTGGCCCGGAAAGCCCTGCAAGTCGGGCTCTAGCACGCCGTCAGGCGTTCACCTTCGCGGCGTACGGCCGTACCCTGTCCGCGTGGAGTTGGAGTTCGCTGGCGAGCTGTGGTTCTGGCGCGGTCCGGCGCCCTTCCATTTCGTCACCGTCCCCGCGCCGAATGTGCTGAGCTGGCCGAGCTGGCGAGGGTCGTGAGCTACGGGTGGGGCATGGTTCCCGTCACCGCGACTCTTGGCGGGACCGAATGGACAACGTCCCTGTTTCCCAAAGACGGCCAGTACCTCGTGCCAATCAAGGACGCCGTGCGCAGCGCGGAACGAATCGAAGTCGGCGACGTCGTGACCGTTGGGCTGGTGGTCGCACCCTGACGAAGTCCGAGACCGGTGTAGCGTCCGCGGCGTGGAGACGACCTTCCAGACCGAGATCCGGGGATTTGGCAACAACACCGGTATCGAGGTTCCCGCCGAGAACATCGCCGAGCTCGGCGCGGGGAAGCAGCCGCCGGTCCAGGTGACTGTGGCTGGGTACACCTATCCGAGCACGGTCGCCGTGCGGGGCGGGACGTTCCTGATCTCGCTGTCGAAGGCCCACCGGGAGGCGTCCGGTCTGTCGGCGGGAGACAGCGTCGAGGTGACCTTGGTTCTCGACGACGGTCCGCGCACCGTAGACATTCCCCTCGCACTGGCTGAGGCGCTCAAGGCCGCCGGACAGATTGAGGCATTCGCGGCACTGTCGTACTCCAAGCGCAAGGAGTTCTGCCGCCAGGTCGCCGACGCGAAGGCCGAGGACACGAGGTCCCGGCGGATCACAAAGGTCATCGACTCGCTCGGTTGACCTGACGCCTTCGTCAATCACTTGCCAACAGGTACTGCGCGGCGGTGTAGGTCGCCATGACGGCTGCTTCCTGCAGTGGGATTCTCAGCCCGCCGAACCGCTTCAGTGCGAGAAGGCTGTCGGACAGCATGAACAGGGCGCCACCGAGCGATGCCCGAGGGTGGCCGGTGTCGAGGGCCACCAAGGCCATACCTCCCAGTGCGGTGCTGTAGGCAAGCACGGGGATTCGCAGGCTCCCCGTGCGGGGCCACAGGTAGGCATTCAGACCGGCCCACGTGGCGACATAGGGCACGACCACTAAGGGATGTCTCGACACCACTCTCGCCTGCCCAGGCCGACCCCGTAGGGCGGCAACCCAGCTGAGGTGGCCGGCCAGGAAGCAGCTCAGGCCCACCGCGAACGCGGGGGTGGTCGGAAACAGAAGTGCGACGTCCCCGGCGCCCCCCAGGGCCAGAGCCCGCTGGGTTGGCCGGTCGCGGCCCACCATCAACACAGGCATGAGCGCGGGCTTGGTCAGCCGTCTGGCTCGGGTGGCTCCGGCCAGTGCCAGTGAAGCGTCTGCGACAGCGAGACCGAGGTAGCCCCACCTCCGGAGCTGACCGGCAGCGCGGTCCGCGATCACTGCGATCCGCTGCTCCCACCAGGTGCGCCAAGGAGCTCCATGTGGACGTGGTCGTGGGCGAGAACTTCGCGCACCAGCCCGACGATGTCGATCACACCGAAGACGTCATGGTGCGCGATCGCCGTCCACTCGTCGTCGCTGAGCCCGGCCAAGAGGCCGATGAGGGCGGCGCGAGACCGCGACAGCTCACCGGCGGCGGCGTCGAGTGTGTACTCGGCAAATCGGGTCTCGGTGCTTCCCTCCGCGGACTCCCACCAGCTGAAGGTGGGCGAGGCGGAGCTGCGGTGTCGAGCGTCGACCATCTGCATGATCCGAGGAGCCCACACCTCGTCGTCGACCTGTGACAGGTGGCCCAGGTTCAGCGCTGGGGTCCACTCCCCCTCGGGGGTCGTCGCCGTGCGCGCGGCTGTCACCAGCTCCTCGGCGGACGCGGCCAACGCCGCGAGCTCAGGTCGCCGTGCTCCGGGCCCGCTCACACGTCTGCTCCCGGTCCGGCGGGCCCAAGGCCGTCGAGGTATGCCGCAACTGCCTCGACAGACCACGTGTCCTCGAGCTCGGCCGCAACGGCTGCCGCCACCGTCGCGGCGTCACCGTCACGCTGGGTCCAGCCCCCTCGCTGCCAGCCGGCGAGATAGGCCTCGCTGCCGGTCTCGCCAAGTCTCGTGGCCGCTTCGTCGATCGCCTCCTGCAGCCGAGCCGGAAGCGGCACCTTCGCCACGTCGTCGCCCTCTCGAGCGGTGACCAGCGACGGCAGCTCACGCCAGGACATCACGAGGAACTCCGCCATGGCCAACACCTTAGACAGCCGGCTGGTGGGCTGGTCCGAGAATCCCGGTCAGTTTCGGCGATGCATCTTGGTCATCGCCGAGCGAAGCTGGCTGGCCGACGTCAGCCGTGTCGGGAGGTAGACAGCGCGATAGGGCACGGCCTTGTCCGCATTGGGCAAAGTCGAGCGGATCGTCAGGAGCTCTGAACCGTCCACCGCGTTCACGGAGATGCGGTCGTTTGCCCCCCACGCCATGAGCCAATTACCCCGTGGGAGTGGCCGGGCGCTACCGGCGAAGGCAGAGTTGCTCACATCGAGGTCCTGCAGGGTCTGGAGGACCGTAGCGGTCCCAGCACTCCGGTCGACTGCGAAGCGGATCATCCGAGGCGCTCGTGGAAGCGTGTGGGCGTTGTCGTAGACGGAAAGCGAACCGTCGGGGAGAAGGCGAGCGTCGTGCTGCATTCCGAGCGGGAGTCCGGTGGCCGGGTCACCCACCACATTCAGGCTGTCACCGGTGGTCGTGCCGCCAAGCTTCCAGGTGATGTTGCCCGTCTTCCGGGAGACTCGATACACCGCGTCGAGATGGCGCGACGAGAAGATGACTCCCTTCCCGTCCGGCTCGACGGAGTTCATATGAACGAGGTCCCAGTCGCCGTCAGCCTGTCGGATGGGCTCGGCCGGGTGGTCGAGCAGGCGCTGTGACTCGGCAACGGCCACGTGGCCTCGCGTCTGCCAGGACCACAGGACGCGGCCGCCCTTGGCGAGCTCGAGGATCTCCGCGTCGATGACCGTGTCCGCAGGTCCCCCGCCATACGCCGTCATGTCGACGCACTCGGAAGGCGTGGTGTCGCACGCGCGCTTCAGATAACGAATCACGTACACGGTGCCGCGCGGTGTAGGCACCAGGTCATGTCGATCGAGGTCCATGCCCGCACCCCAGCGGTGTAGGACGGTGCCATCGAGTCGGCGCAGGACATAGGTCCCACCTGTCGCCCACGACACGGCCACCTTGCCAGACCAGCCGAACGCGGAGAGCTCCTTGCCCGTCCACACGCGGAAGTCCGCTGGATCACCAGTCTCGACGTCACGGAACCACCAGACGGGGGTGCCGTAGCGGTCTACGAGAATCAGGAAGGGCGAGCCACTCAGGTATGGGTACCCGAATCCGTACCATCCCGCCGGCCCCTTGCCCGTTGCCTGCAGAGCCGGGAAGTCCGAGGGCAGGCAGCGGACCGTTGCGGTCTCGGTGCGCCCACCTCCAGAGATCTTGACGACGAAGGCTTGGCCGGGCTTGAGTGAGACGGCTGCCGCGACCGAACCGGTAGCCCATCGCGATCCGTCAACTGAGGCCCAGGTCCCCGCAGCGGTGTCGACCTGCACGTCGACCGGGTTCCCGGCAATGCACTCGACGACGTAGTCGTGGATCGCGGGCCGATAACTCGGTGTCAGGGTCGGGGTCACAGTGACGGTGGGTGCGCTGAAGGAGCCGCTGGCCGGTGGGGGGCCAGGCGGAGTCACGACCCGAAGGTCCTTCTTCAGGCGCGCCGGGCCACAGTCGGCGCGCAGCCGCCAGGTTCCGGTCTGCCAGCCGGTGGTGGGAAAGGACCATCGCGCCACGCCGCCATCGACCGGGGCGCGCCCCAAGCTTCTGCTGCCGGGGCCGTTCGTACGGCGGGCCGACAAGGAGCAGGACGTCGCGCCGCCGACGCGCAGCGCACGCACTCGGACGCGGTCGCCCTGGACGGCAAGGTGGGTGGAGACGGTGAGCCGCGGTCCGGAGGAGACCCCCGCCGCCGCAGCGCCGACGCTCGGTGCCGACGCCATGGCAACCAAGAACCCAGAGGCTGCCAGGAGCGTCGCGGCCACAGCGGGTGGGCGCAGTCCCATCCGTCCCCCCGCGACGGCGCCGGTCAGACCGAGGCCGCCAGTCGCAGCCGGCTCTCGAAGTCCTCGTGGTTCAGGTACGAGCCACAGAGCTTGCGCTTGCCGGTGTAAGAGGCGCGGCCGTGCAGGGCCCGCCAGTTGTCGAACAGCATCGCCTCGCCGGGGGCCAGGACATGCCGCCACTGCAGCCGCGCATCGTTGGCGATCTCCTCGAAGGTGCGGATCGCCGCGTAGAAGGCGGTCATCTCGTCATGCGGCAGGAGGAACGGTGCCCGGTCGGCGTTGTTGTAGGAGACCTGCACCAGCTGGCCCATGTGGTCATGCCGAAGGACTGGCCGTGCCGACAGCAGGTGAGACCCGTCGCCGATGTACTGGCCAGGGATCATCACGCGGGACAGCGTGTCGTAGTGCTCAGGGTGCTTGTCCTTGAGCTCCTGAGCGACCCGGAAGCCGTCCGTCATGGTCGACTCGCCGCCGGTGCCGTCGAAGTACAGGCAGTGCAGGAGCTGAAGGCCAGGAGCATCGTGGGAGTAGGTGCCATCGGTGTGTGCGAGCAGCTCCAGGTTGGTGTACGCGGTGTCGGCCTTGCTGAGGTCGGCGGTGAACTCCCAGAACCCACCGAAGATCGACTCGCGCACGTAGGCGATGCGCTTCACGAGCTCCTCAGTCGCCTCCGCCGTCGCCGGCGTTCCCGTCGCGAGGGCGAACCCGTAGGTCGCCACCTGGGTGAGGTACGCCGTCCGACCCTCCTCGGTGGTCATGATCGCGTCGTAGGGGGTCGAGGGCGTCGGGACCAGCGTGGCCGCGTCCCACAGCGTGGGTGTCACGGTGATTCTGCCCGCTGGTGCCGCCGGCTCACGGAATCGCTCCAGAAAGGCCACTGGAACGGCGGACGTGCCGGCTCCGCCGCGCCACACCACGGTCACGGTGTCACCGTCGACCGCGGCGGACTCAGCGGTCAGGGCCGGGTCGACGTTGACGGCGTGGATCTGACGCTGCTGGGTCACCGGATGCAGCGTCGCCTCGTCGTGATCGTGGTCACGCACCCACTCCAAGGGGTAGGTGCTTGTCTCACCGTCGTCCCAGGTGACCTCGAGACGGTCTTGCACGGTTCCCAGCGCAGTGATCGATGCCATGCCCTGATTCTAGGAGCCCCGGAGCCGATCGTGAGTCCAGGGTCACGGATCAACGACGACTCGGGTCAGGCCGACTGCCGGTGCGTGTGGTGATAGCCGGCGAGGGACCATCCGATCAGTCGGAGGTCGACGCGTGGTGGGCGTTGTCCAGTTCGTGGCCAAGACGTGGCGAGGGGGTCGTCGACTTCGTGGAGACGCGCGGGTTGTGTGGCGTGGTGGTGGCCGGCGGGGAGGGTCCAGATGAAGTGACCTGGGGTGAGTTGGTGGAGTCGGGGTGCGCCGTTGCCGGTGTGGTCGTGTTTGAGCAGGTGGTGGCGTCGGCACAAGGTGCCAAGGTTTTCGGGGGAGGTGGGCCCGGCGGGGTGGGGGGTGGTGTGGTCGAGATCGCAGCGGCGGGCGGGGTGGTCGCAGCCGGGGTAGCGGCAGGTCTGGTCGCGGGTGGCGACGTGGCGGGCCATGACCGCGCCGGGTCGGTAGGTGGAGGTTCCGGTCGACAGGCAGGTGGCGTCGTGGGGGTCGGTGAGGATGCGACGCCAGGTGGCGTCGGTAGCGAGGCTGCGGGCGAGGTCGGCATCGATGGGTCCGTGTCCGCTCAGGGTCGCCGGGTCGTCACTGACGCCGAGCAGGACCGAGGCGGGGACCAGGACTCCGATCTCGACCTGGGTGGTGATCTGGGATGTCAGGGCGTCGGCGCGGAGCTGGTCAAGCGTGCGTTCGTCGCCAGCGCTTCTGGCGGCGCGGGCGTGGTCGTCCAGCGCGGTGCCCAGTGCGGTGGCGGAGTCGGCCGGAAGCAGGGCCCACAGCTCGGCCATGCCGTCGTCAGTGGGGGTGATCCGCACACACCGGTCCCCGAGCGCGCGCTCCCGGCGGTCGGTTGCGGTGGCGGGGTCGACCCGCAGCACCGCCCGTTTCACGGCCTGCCGCAGCCGGGCCGGCGTCAGGTGTGACGCTCGGGCGGCGACCCGGGCATCGACCTGGTTGGCCTGGCCGTCGTCCAGCCTGGCGCAACCCGCCACCACCGTGTGCAGCTTGGCGGAGCTGACCCGGCCGGCCCGGTGGGCGGCGAACACCTCGGGGAACCGGACCGGAGCCGCCACCGCTGCCCGGGCTATCCGCCCGCCGGACCACGGCGCCTCCCCCAGCCGCGCCGCCACCTCCTCCCCCAGCCACCCCCGCGTCGTCGTGCCAGCCGGGGCTCGGTCAGCCCGGAGTGCCACTACGCGCGGGTCATCGTCAGCGCCCAACACCTCGGGGCGGGCCGCCAGCTCCCCCACCGCGACCAGCTGCGCCGCCTGCACCGCCGCCGCGACCCGCTCCCAAGCGGCCACCACCTCGAGAACATCGAAATCCGACGGCAAGCCACTCACGGACAACGACGACAGGAACCCGCACAACACCCCGAGCTCCACTGACTCCCCCACCCGCGGCAAGGACTGCAACCCCCGGCACCTCAATCCCCGACACGTCTACCCACACCGACCCCACCACCGGGGGCTCGGCACCGACGCGACGACTGCTCATACCGAAACCGTAGGACCCCCCACTGACAGTCTTCCCCGCCGAGACACAGCACCCGTCTGCGTACATTGCATCCCATGAACTCGACGCGCCTGAGACCGTCGGTGGCCTGACGTGGCGAGCCTCCTCGTCGTTCAACACACCCCTTCCCCCGCAGTTCAGGACATGCTCGAGGCCGTTCTGCGAGGGTCACGGCACCCTGAGCTTGGCTCGCTCGACGTGGTGGTGCGGGCCGCGCTGTCCGCCGGCCCGACCGACGTCATGGCGGCCGACGCGGTGATTCTCGGGACGCCCGCCAACATCGGGTACATGTCCGGCGCCCTCAAACACTTCCTCGACCAGATCTACTACCCGTGCCTGGAAGTCACCGTCGGAATGCCCTACGGGATCTACGTCCACGGCAATGACGACACGGCTGGAGCCGTTCGCGCCATCCATGCGATCTGCGGCGGGATGAGCTGGAAGCAGGTGGCGTCTGACGTCTCTGTCACTGGACCGCCCACCAAGGACGCACTCGCGGCGTGCGAAGAGTTGGGTGCCCTCGTCGGCTTCGCCGCAGCTGACTAGCCGCGAACTCACACACGGCGGTCAACCATGTGCGTAGCGCGACGCGTTAGGCCAATCGGATGACCGCACATCCTCCACAACGGGCCTCAGATGATGATCGCTGAAACCCGGCCGGGCCGGTTGCCCGCAGACCGTTGCCCAGCGCGCAGGTCACCGCTACGTTCAGCGCGACCCGTCCGCCCAACCACCGGCGAACGGCAAGACGGGCGCTCGGGGACCGAGCGCCGGACCGATCTCTTGGAGGATCCATGAGGAAGCCCACAAGGCTTCTGGCCCTGGCCGCGGGGGCTGGCCTGGTCGTCAGCATGGCCAGTGCGGCCAGCGCTGCACCAGCCAGCAACAACGACAATCCGCGTGACACTCCCAAGTCTGACAACCTCGAGTCGCCGCTTGCGGACCAGCAGGCCAAGGACCGCTCCACCGCCTGGGAGCAGGTGCTCGCGGGAAAGGCGACCCCCCAGGGTCCCAACAAGGTGGTCAAGGTCGCGAAGGGGCAGTACGTGGAGCTGGCTCGAGAGGGCGAGGACTCCATCTGGACCGTTCTCGGGCAGTTCGGTGACCAGGTCAACCCCAACTACGGCGGAGCTGCAGGGCCGCAGCGCAACCAGATCCCGCAGCCGGACCGCACGGTCGACAACACCACGATCTGGGCGCCCGACTTCAGCCCGTCGTACTACGAGAACATGCTGTTCAGCGAAACGCCCGGCGCAGTCTCGATGCGCAACTTCTACATCGAGCAGTCCAGCAACCGCTACACCGTGAACGGTGACGTCACCGACTGGGTCCAGGTGCCCTACAACGCGGCGAACTACGGCTCGAACTACTGCGGCGGTATCGTCTGCGCCCGGACCTGGCAGTTCGTGAACGACTCGATCGACGCCTGGTACAACGCGCAGATCGCGGCCGGCAAGTCCCAGGCCGAGATCGCCGACTACCTCGCCCAGTTTGACGTCTGGGACCGCTACGACATCGACGGCGACGGCAACTTCAACGAGCCCGATGGCTACATCGACCACTTCCAGTCGGTTCACGCTGGCGAGGGCGAGGAGACCGGTGGCGGAGCCCAGGGCTCAGACGCCATCTGGAGCCACCGTTGGTACGCGTACTACACAGCCAACGGGCCCGATGGCGCCGGTCCCTCGGGCTATGGCGGAATCAAGGTCGGTAACTCGGACTTCTGGATTGGCGACTACACCGTCGAGCCGGAGAACGGCGGGGTCGGCGTGTTCGCCCACGAGTACGGGCACGACCTCGGGCTGCCGGACTTGTACGACACGAGTGGGAACACCGGTGGCGCGGAGAACTCAGTGGGCTTCTGGTCTCTGTACGACGTCGGTTCCTACGGATCCACCGGCCAGCCCGCGGACGGCATCGGCTCCAAGCCCGTCTCGATGAGCGCCTACGAGAAGATCTTCCTGGGCTGGTCGAACTACCAGGTGGTGAATCCCGGCCAGAAGGCCTCGCTGAAGCTCGGGCCGGCCTACACCAACACCAAGCAGGCCCAGGCACTCGTGGCTCTGCTTCCGGACAAGGAGGTCAACACCTTCATCGGTGACCCGTACGCGGGGTCGAACTTCTACCACTCCGGCTCGGGCAACGACCTCGACAACTCGATGACCCGGTCGGTCACCCTCCCGGCGGGCACGGTGGGTCTGTCCGCCAAGGTCCGGTACGACATCGAAACGGACTGGGACTACGCCTATCTGACCGTCAACGGGACTCCGGTCGCGACCAACCGTTCGACAGGGACGAATCCGTTCGGACAGAACTTCGGGAACGGCATCACCGGCAGCTCCGCAGGGAACTGGGTCGATCTGACCGCTGACCTTTCGGCGTACGCCGGACAGACTGTGACCATCGGGTTCCAGTACTGGACCGACGGTGCTGTCGCCGAGGCGGGCTTCGGCGTGGACGACATCGCGATCACGGGTCAGCCGGTCGATGGAGCCGAGTCGGACGCGGGCTGGGCCTTCGACGGGTTCATCAGCACCACGGGGACGATTACGCAGTCGTTCTTCAATGCGTATTTCGCTGAGTACCGCAACTACGGCGGCTACGACGACGGCCTGCGCACGGGTCCGTACAACTTCGGGTTCGGCAACAACCCGGCGTTGGGGAACTGGGTCGAGCACTTCCCGTACCAGGACGGCCTGCTGGTCTGGTACTACGACACCTCGTTCCCGGACAACAACGTCGGGGACAACTGCGCCTCGGGGCGATGCGGTGGGCTGTTCCTGCCGGTCGACGCCCACCCGGACCTGCTGCTCCGTCCGGACAACGGCAAGGTGTGGCGGCCACGCGTCCAGTCCTATGACTCGACCTTCGGGCTGAGCCGCACGGACAAGGTCACGTTGCACATGAACAGCGTTCCAGGGACCTACGGCGGCCTGCCCGCTGCACAGGTCTTCGACGACACGAAGTCCTACTGGAGAGCCCCGGACGCATCGATCGGGAACTCGGGCTGGTCGAGTGTTCCGGTGCCGAACACCGGTACGAAGATCACCGTGGCGAGCGTCAGCGCCAGAGGTGGGTTCATGCAGGTGCTGGTGAACAAGTAGCAGGAGACCACGTCGAGGGCCCCGCGGTTCGCCGTGGGGCCCTCGACGTCTCCCGGCCGGCGCACGAGGACAAGGGAGCATCATGGCGACGAAGGCCGCACGCGACCTCATCGAGGGGCAGCCGGTCCTGGTTGTCATCGACATCCAAGGCGGCGCGGTGGCCGACGACGCGGAGTCGGCGATCCCCTTCATGCCCGGCTACCAGGAGAGCATGGACCGGGCACCTGGGCTGATCGCGAAAGCACGCGAGTGCGGCATCCCCGTGGTCTTCTTCCAGGAAGCGCACCGCCGCAACCTGGTCGACTTCGGCCGGGAGCTGGACGGCGCCGAGGACGTGCATCTGCTCGAGGGCGATCCCGGCACCGACATCGCCGCGGACCTGGACGTCCGCCCGGACGACTACGTGATTCGCAAGCGCCGCTACTCGTGCTTCTTCGGGACCGAGTTCGAGATCCTCCTCAAGGGGATCGGCGCCCGCACCCTGATCCTGGTTGGCGGGCACACCGACGTCTGTGTCCACTACACGTTCGTCGACGCCCACCAGCACGACTACTTCTGCCGGGTCGTCGAGGACGCGGTGGCCGGATCCAGCACCGACTCGCACCATGCCGCGCTTCGGGCCATGGAGTACCTGCAGACGGGAGCCAGGCGGTCCTCGCAGGAGGTCATGGCGGCCTTTGAGGGCTACTCCGCCTGACCTTCGGCTCGATGAGACCTGTCACTCCCCCGTGGCCGGTACATCCTCAACCAGGCAGAGCTCGTTTCCCTCGGGGTCGCGCAGGACGACCCATCTGCCCGCTTCGTCGTGGTGCGCCACCACTGCGGCACCGAGAGCCTCGAGGCGCGCCAGGTCCTCGACGTAGTCGGCGGTGTGCAGGTCGAGGTGGCAGCGGTTCTTGGCCGTCTTGGGCTCGGGGACAGGAAGAAACAGCATCAGCGGCCCGGCCGATGACGGCTCCACCACATACGCACCCGCGAGATCTCGGGCCGGACGCGCGGTCGCGCCCAGGGCGTCGGCCCAGAATCTCGACAGGAGGGAGGCATCACCGGCGTCAAAGGTCACCGCGCCGACGTGAATCCCCATGTCGCCCTCCGTGTCTGCGGGAGATGGAACCGGAGTCCCTGTGCAGACTACGGGCGCTCGACCTAAGGTCGTGGCGTGACTTCGGTAACCGTGGTGAGCGCTCTGGCCGACTCGACCCTCGACACGGCCGTGTCCCAAGCGCACTGGCAGGCGGCGGCGGGGCTCGAGCAGGCGCCCCCTGACCGCAGCGATGCGATCGTCGTCGTCACCGACCAGCCGGCCGGTCCCGACATCGTGGCCCTGCTGGAAGCCCCCGATCGGCCACCGGTCGTGCTGGTCGGGCCGACGGTGCGCAGCTGGGGGTCCGGTGGCGGGCCGGTGGACGCAGCCGGAGTCTCCTTCGCCGACATGTCGCGCCGGCACGAGATCCGGGTCCGATCGGACGTCTTGGACCCGCGCGGCGAGGGCGATCTGCTCGTCGTCGACAACCTCCCGCTGGTGGACAAGGTGATGCCGGACGTGGAGGTGCTCGCCACTGCGGCGATGGGGCTGGACCAGCACGCGGTGGCGACCTGGCGGCCCGATACCTCCTTGGGCGTCCTGACCGTAGGCGGAGACCCGGCCGCGTGGGAGAGCTGGCGCTTCCTGAGGCTCCTGCGGCGACTCGTGGACCATGCCGTCGGCCGCACCGAGCGGGCGCCTGTCCGCGTCGGGCTCCTGGGCTACGGCGCGATCGGTCACGAGCACGCGCGTGCCTGCATGGCGGTGCCGGGCCTCGACCTGGTGTCGGTGTGCGACAGCAACCCTGCCCGGGTGGACGTCGCCCGCCAGCTCGTCCCGTCCCTGGCCTCGCCTGCTGACGGGCGGGCCCTGCTGGACTCCGACGTGGACCTGGTCGTGGTCTCGACACCGCCGGACTCGCATGCCGGTTGGGCTTTGGCGGCACTGGCGGCCGGGAAGCACGTCGTGCTCGAGAAGCCGATGGCGCTGTCCGCCGCCGAGGCAGACGCAGTCCTGTCGGCGGCGGCGGACAACGACCGGCATGTGGTCGTGTACCAGAACCGCCGCTGGGACCCGGACTTCCTTGCCCTGCGCCGGGCAGTGGACGACGGCCGACTCGGCGAGGTCTTCCACCTCGAAGCCTTCGTGGGGGGCCACGGTCATCCATGCAACTACTGGCACTCCGACGCGGCCGTGTCCGGTGGCGCCATCTTCGACTGGGGCTCGCACTACCTCGACCAGGTACTCCTCCTCATGGGCAGCGAGGTCACCGGGGTCACCGCGGCCAACCACAAGCGTCGTTGGCACGACGTCACGAATGCCGACCACTCACGGCTGTCCCTGACGTTCGCGGACGGAGCCGAAGCGACGTTCATCCACTCCGACCTGGCGGCGGCCCTCAAGCCCAAGTGGTACGTCCTCGGCACCGAGGGCGCCATCGTCGGTACCTGGCGTCAGGAGACAGTGGTGGCACGGACCGACATCGGCACGCTCGACGAGGACCGGCTGGCCCCGGCTGACTCCCCAGCGAACCTCGACCTGCACCACCCCGACGGCTCGGTGACGCGCTTGGCCACTCCCTCACCGGCCCCGTACGCCTTCCACCGCGAGCTGGCCGACCAGCTGGTGGCCGGGCTGCCCATGTCGGTCACGGCCCAGCAGTCGCGTCACGTGGTGTCCGTCATGGAGGCCGCCGAGACCTCCGCCGCTACTGGCGGCGCGGTGGTCGTTCCCGCCTGATGGCAGCGCACCCGAGCGGTGGCCCGGCCACCCGGTGGGGCTTCCTCGGAGCCGGCTTCATCGCGTCGCGCGCGCTCGGGCCGGCCGTCCACGCCGCCGACGGGGCCATGCTGCAGTCTGTGGCGGCCCGGGACCTGGACCGGGCTCGTGCGCTGGAGCCCCGAACAGTCCACCTGTCCTACCAGGCCGTCCTCGACGACCCCGCCGTCGACGCGGTCTACATCTGCCTCACCAACGAGCAGCACCTGCCGTGGACCCTGGCGGCGCTCTCCGCGGGCAAGCACGTGCTGTGCGAGAAGCCACTCGGGCTGGACGGCTCGCAGGTCCACCAGATGCTGGCGGCCGCGACCGCCGCCGACCGGCTCCTGGTCGAGGCCGGCTGGTACCGGTGGCATCCACGTACCCGGCGCGCCGAGAGCCTGATCCACGGCGGCCAGCTCGGTCAGGTGACCGAGCTGGAAGCCACCTTCCGTTTCGGCGGCGTCCCCCCGGGCAACTACCGGCTGGACCCCTCCCGGGGTGGCGGCGCCTGGCTTGACGTGGGCTGGTACGTCAGCAACTCCGTCGCCTGGGCGGTCCCGGACCACGCCGTCCAGTCGGCACGTTCGGCGGTTCGCCGAGCCCCGGAAGGAGTGGATGCGTCCGTGGCGGCGGAGGTGCAGTTCGCATCCGGCGCTCGCGCTCACCTCGGCGCGGGCATCGACGACCCGGAGGACCAGTCGCTGCGGCTCACGTGTGCCCACGGGAGCGTCCAGCTCCCCCGCCCCGACGCCTTCACCAGCTGGCACCGGCCCAGCAGCTTGACGTGGACCGACGCGGACGGCCTGCACCGCGAGGACTTCCCGGCCGTCGACCCCTACCGGCTGATGGTGGAGCACGTGGGGCGTCGGGTGCGCGGGCAGCGGGACGCCTGGCTGCCACCGGTCACCGAGTCAGTGCGCACGGTCGAGCTCATGGACGCAGTTCGCTCCTCGATGCCCTGATCGACGTTCACCGGATGTCGGCGCGCACCGGAAGTACGCGCCACGCCACCGTGGGCGCCCGGTCGTCGGTCGGTCGGATGACCGTCACTTCGGCGTCCAGAGCAGCACCTTCGACCGTGAAGACCGCCCGGACCGACCCGTCCCCGCCGATGGGCACGCCCAGTCTGGCGCCCGCCCACCTGGGGTCGGCCGACCGCGCGACGACGTCCGCGGACGCCAGGTCGACGAGCTCCGGCTCGGGTGCCGGCACCGACGTCACGACCAGCCACTGGATCAGCGGCTCCGGGTGGGGGCTGAGCAGCAGGTCCACGCGCACCCGCCCTCCGTGCTCGTCGGCCAGCCACCAGGAGCACTGTGCGGGGCTGACCGGCTCGCCGGCGACGCCGCATGTCGGCCGGGTGGACGGCTCCCGCCGCAGGCGACCGTGACGCTCCCGGATCTGCTCGAACCACGCGCGGCGGCTGGGCAGCGGCTCGTCGGCGGCCATGTTGTCAGCGAACCACTCCGTGACGAGGTCGTCGTCCCAGCTCTCCAGGAGATGCTCGACCGCGCCCTGGGCGGCCCGGGCCCGCGGCACGCTCGAGGTCCGTCGGCGCCGGGTCTCGGGAGCGGTCGCTCGCACGAGAGCACGGAGGGCCTCGGTGGCGACCCGCGTCATCGGGGCGTAGGTCCGGTTGCCCAGGGCGACGATCCCCAGACCTGAGGCCGGGTGCCAGCGCATGTGCGAGCCGAAGCCGGGATAACCGCCGGAGTGGCCGACCGTCCTGCCCTCCGCGTGGAACTCCTCCACCAACCCGTAGCCGTATCCGCGGACACGCAGCTCCGGCGAGGCGTCCGGCGTGGCGTAGGCGAGATCGGCATCGACGAGGCGGGCCGAGTGCTGCATCTCGCGCAGCGTGTGCGCGTCGACCCTGCCGGAGACTGGCTGTCCGGTGTCGGCCGCCACCATCGTGGCGACCCACGAGGCGAGGTCACGAACGGTGCTGAACAAGCCCCCCATCGGCGCGAACGCGCCGTAGCCGGCGTACGGCTCCGGCACCCAGGCGTCGCCACGGCGGACGTAGCCCACGGCCATGCGCTCCGCAGGGGCGGCGTCGGGCGAGAACGACGTCGAGCCGAGGGCCATCGGCGCGAGGACGAGCTCCTCGACCACCTGTCGGTACGGCTGCCCGGTGACACGCTCGACGACGACACCGAGCACGGCATACCCGAGGTTCGAGTACTCGTAGGCCTCCCCCGGTTGCCACCCGGTGGACGGACCCGACCGGAGGAAGCGAAGGAAGGAGTCCGGATCCAGGTCCTGCTGCCGGTCGCCCCACGGGTCATCCGTGGTGAACCCGGCGGTCATCGTGAGCAGGTGGCGCAGCGTCACCCGCGGGTCCGCCGTCGCACCTGCCAGCTCAGGCAGGTAGTGCACCACTGGGTCGTCCAGGCGGAGTCGGGCGTCGTCACGCAGCGACAGAACGGCGGCTGCGGTGAACGACTTCGTCATCGACGCAATCCGGAAGACCGTGTCCGGGCCCGGAGACTTCTCCCGATCCAGGTCGGTGGTGCCCCACGCAGCCCAGTGGACCAGGCGCCCGCCCGCCACCACCCCGTAGACGCAGCCGGGCAGGGGATCGGTGTCCATCTGGTGTGCGAACAGGGGGTCGGCCGTGGCGGCGATCAGGTGAGGATCCACGCGGGCAGTCTGCCCGGTGGGTTCACTTCCCGTTCGTTGGGGCCGATGATGCACAGATGCCTGGTTCTCGCGCGCAGCGACTTGGTGCCCTGCTGACGGGGGTGGTCGCGACCCTCGTCCTGCTCCCGAACGGGCCGGCGGTGGCCGGCGCGGATGCCCCCTACCTGGCTCCGCGGATCCCGGTGGCAGAGGGCTGCATCGTGCTCGACCGCACGTGGGCGGGCAACAAGGTCTTCCTGGTCCAACGCCGACTCGGTGTGGTCGGGGCCCGCGACCGCTACGACGACGCCACGCGCTCTGCGGTCCGTACGTTCCAGCGCGGACACGGGATTCGCGTGACCGGCCGGGTGAACGCTCGCACCTGGCAGGCCCTCGACACCGGCCGGCGCTTCTGCATGGACCGGTTCACCGTCCAACCGGTGGTCGCGGATGCCGCCACCAGGGCACAGCGGGTCGAGGCGATGATCGGCTGGGCCCGTCGCGAGCTGGGGTCGCGCTACATCTGGGGCGGCGCCGGCCCCATCGGCTACGACTGCTCCGGCCTGGCACTCCAGGCGATGCACGCCGGAGGACTGGTTGTCCCCACCGTGACCACGTACTTGCACCAACGGCAGGACTTCCCCACCGCGACCGTGATCTACGAGTCGGGCCTGACGAAGGTGCCGTTCGCTCAGCGCAAGCGGGGCGACCTGGTCTTCTGGGGGTACACCGGGTCGACTGCGCACATGGCGCTCTACCTGGGTGACGGACGGATCCTCGAGGCAGTTCGGCCGAGGGTCCAGCGGGCTAGCCTCTGGAGCCACTCGATCCCGATCAAACCCTTCGTCGTCCGGCCGTTCACCGTGGGGCAGGCGTCGGCCTGAGCGCATAGCAGGCAACGGCTGCCGCAGCCCCGACGTTCAGCGAGTCCACGCCGGCGCCCATGCGGATCTGTACCGACACGTCGGCGGCCGTGACCGCGGTCGCACTCAGGCCGTCGCCCTCTGTGCCGAGGGCCAGGACGAGTCGTTCCGGAGCCTGGGACGCGAAGTCCGCCAGCTCAACCGCGTCCGTCCGCGGCGTCAACGCCACGACAGTGAAGCCGTCGCGCCGAAGGTCGGCCAGGTCCTCTGGCCACCGGGTCACTCGCGTCCAGGGCACCGCGAACACCGACCCCATCGACACCCGGACCGAGCGCCGGTACAGCGGGTCCGCGCAGGTCGGGTCCACCAGCACGGCGTCGAAGCCGAACCCCGCCGCGGAGCGGAAGATGGCACCGACGTTGGTGTGGTCCACGATCCCCTCGAGCAGGACGACCCGCCGGGCACCGAGCAGCACCGAGGACACGGAAGGAAGGGGCCGACGATCCATCGCTGCCAACGCGCCCCGGTGGACGCGGTAGCCGGTGATCTGCTGGACGAGGTCGTCGTCCGCGACGATGACCAGCGTGTTCGCGGGCATCGGCAGATCCTGGACAGCGTCCAGCCAGCGAGCGGTCGTGAGCACCGAGCGGATCGGGTACCCGGCTTCCAGCGCACGCCGGATGACCTGGTGGCTCTCGGCCATGAACAGGCCGTTCTCTGGTTCCAGCCGCTTGCGCAGCCCTACGTCCGTGAGGTTGCGGTAGTCAGCCACCCGGGGGTCGTCCGCGGACGTCACCACTGTCACCTGGTCGGCCATGTCGACCTCAGCGTGCCAGGAGTACGGCAACGGCGCACAGGCCCACCACGACGATGAACGCCCGAAGTGCGTTTGCCGGAAGGCGCCGGCCAACCCGAGCTCCGGTCCAGCCACCGACGGCCGCGCTGACCACAAGCAGCCCGGCAATCACCCAGTCGATGTCTGCCGCGAACACGAAGACCAAGGCGGCGACTCCGTTGACAATCGCCGCCAGCACGTTCTTCATGGCGTTGACGCGCTGCAGGTTGCGGTCGAGCAGGATCCCCATGAGGCCGATGAGAATGACCCCCTGAGCGGCGCCGAAGTACCCGCCGTACACGCCGGCCAGGAACACCCCGACCCAGAGAACCGGACCGGGCGCGGGGGCGACTCGATGAGGCTCGGCGAGCCGTTCGGACAGGCGTGGCTGCACCATCACCAGGATGACGCCGAGCAGGACCAGCGCGGGGACGATCGCGTCGAACGCGGCCGACGGAAGCACGAGCAGCAGCCCCGCACCCACGAGTCCGCCGAGCAGCGAGGCCGGGCCGAGCCGGCGCAGCCGAGCGCCCTGACCGACGAGCTCTGGCCGGTAGCCCAGGCTGCCCGCCACCGAGCCGGACACCAGGCCCACGGTGTTCGTGACGTTCGCCGTCAGGGGGGGCACCCCCAGCAGGACGAGGGTGGAGAAGGTCACCAGGGTCCCCGCGCCGACCAGCGCGTTCACCCCACCGGCCACCAGGCCCGCCGCCAGCACGGCGAGGATCTCCCAGACAGTCATGGCCCGCCGATGGTAGGGGACGCGGTCGCACCCGGGGGGCCATCAAGGGGACGCCCCGGCGGGCCGATGCCTCATCGGTGAGGCGACACGCCGAATCCCGGCCGGTCGGCCGCCGGCGGCTGCCCGGCGCCGTAGGGCTGGCGGTCGCGTGCGCGCTTGTCCTCACGGCCGGGACCGCCGGAGCGGCCTGGGCTGAGTCCGCCGCCGAGGCGGAGCTTGCCGCCCGACAGGCGGCCGCCGAGATCGCCGCGTTGCAGCGCCAGGTGGACACCGCCCGATTGGACTACCAGGCGGCGCTGGACGGGCTTGCCGGCGCAGTCACGCGCGCTGTCTCGGCGGATGAGCAGGCAATGCTGGACCTGGCCGACGCGAAGGACGCCGAGGCCGAACAGGGGCGCACCGTGCGGGCGCTGTACGTCTCCGGAGGGTCGCTGGCGCTGCTGGAGTCGATGTTGGCCGCGGAGTCCCCCGGAGAGCTCGCCACCCGGTGGGCGGTGTCCGACAGCGTGGTGAGCGCTGCCGGAGCCCAGGTCGAGACGACCGCGCGGATCAGTGCCACCTCCGTGAGCGCGGCGACGTCCAGCCGCCGGGCCGCCACCCGACGAATCGGCACCATCCAGGACGTCGAGGCTGCCTTCACCCGCCTCGGCCTGCTCCTGGACCAGCAGCAGGCCATCGTGGACCGACTCGACGCCCGGGCGCGGTCACTGGCGGCGGCCGAGGAAGCGGCAGCACAGATTGCCGCCGAGCGAGCGGCCGCGGCCGCTGCGGCGGCTGCCGGTGCGGGCCGGGTGACCGCTGCGGGCATCCCGGCCGCGTTCGAGCGCCTCTACCGTGACGCGGCGCCGACCTGCCCCGGACTGTCGTGGACCGTCCTGGCCGCGATCGGCCAGGTGGAGAGCGGCCACGGCACGAACATGGGCCCCTCGTCCGCCGGCGCCATGGGGCCCATGCAGTTCCTGCCCTCGACGTTCAGCGCCTACGCCGTCGACGGGGACCGCGACGGGGACAAGGACATCTGGGACCCGGCGGACTCAGTCTTCTCTGCCGCCCGCTACCTGTGTGCCAACGGGGCAGGTGTCGGCCCGCGGGGCCTGTACAGCGCGATCTACCGGTACAACCACGCCGACTGGTACGTCCAGATGGTGGTGAGTGTCGCCGGACAGATCGCCCGCCGGTCCGGTGAGCCGGTGCCGGTCGCCACCTCGAGCTGACCGCTACGGGCGGTCGCCGGCGTCTGGGGCAAACGCCTGACCCAGCCGGGCCACTGCCTGGGTCAGCTCGGCCGGCACGATCCACAGCTTGTTGGACGGTCCGGCTGCGATCTCCGGCAGAGCCTGTAGGTACTGGTAGGCGAGCAGCTTGGGATCGGGATCTGCGGCGTGGATGGCGGAGAAGACGGTCTGGATGGCCTGGGCCTCGCCGTCCGCCCGCACGATCGCCGAGCGTGCCTCTCCCTCGGCCCGCAGGATGGAGGACTGCTTCTCGCCCTCCGCGGTCAGGATCGCCGACTGCCGGACGCCTTCCGCGGTCAGGATCGCCGCCCGCTTCTCGCGCTCGGCCCGCATCTGCATCTCCATCGCCTGCTGCACCGACGTGGGCGGGTCGATCGCCTTGATCTCCACCCGGTTCACCCGGATGCCCCACTTGCCGGTGGCCTCGTCCAGGACGCCGCGCAGCTGCATGTTGATCTCCTCACGAGAGGTCAACGTGCGCTCGAGGTCCATGCCACCGGCGACGTTTCGCAGGGTCGTGACGGTCAGCTGCTCGATGGCCTGGATGTAGTTGGCGATCTCGTAGGTGGCCGACTTCGCGTCGGTGACCTGGGTGAAGATGACGGTGTCGATGCTCACCACGAGGTTGTCCTCGGTGATGACGGGCTGCGGCGGGAAGGAGATCACCTGTTCCCGCAGGTCGAGCAGCGGTTTCACGTGGTCGACGAACGG
Source organism: uncultured Actinomycetota bacterium (assembly GCA_963848085.1). GTDB lineage: Bacteria > Actinomycetota > Actinomycetes > JAHEKZ01 > JAHEKZ01 > CAWKCE01. The sequence goes on along the minus strand of CAWKCE010000003.1, from coordinate 1,170,301 downwards.
GACCACGACGTTGAGGCCGGCGTCGAGAGTCCGGTGGTAGCGGCCAAGCCGCTCCACGATGCCGGCCCGCGCCTGCGGCACGATGCGAACTGCCTTTGCCAACACAACGAGGACGAGGAGGACGAGCACCCCGACCACGATCAGGGGTGTGAGGCTGCTGCTGTCCACGGCTACTCCTGGGAAGGTGCCGGCGGGGGTGCCGGGCGGTCGACGATGGCTGTTGCCCCGTCGATTCGTACCACTGTGAGGTTCGCACCAGGCTCGAACGAGCTGTCCGGGGACAGGGAGCGAGCGGTCCAGTCCTCGCCTCCGAGCTTGACCAGTCCGGTGTGCCGGTCCACCCGCTGCAGGACCAGGGCGCCCGACCCCACCAGCGCCTCGACGTTGGTTCGGGCCTGGGGCGACGAGCGGAGGTGGCGGAGAGCGATGGGGCGCACGGCGAACAGCAACAGCAACGACACCACGGCCGCGCTCAGCACCTGGAACATGAAGCTACCCCCGGCAACGGCGACGATTCCGGCCGCCAGGGCACCCACGGCGATCATGCCGAAGATCAGATCGAGCGACAGCACCTCGACGGCGGCCAGCGCCAGCGCCACGACCACCCACCAGACCCACTCAGGCATGCTGCGATCCTACGTGGTCCTGCGCTGGCGCACCGGTTCATTGCCGGTCGCTAGCGGCGGGTGGGCTCCCAGCCTCGGCTCGGGTCACGCGAGCCGGCCGCGTCGTGCGCGCCGCGGCTGCGATAGACGATGTAGGGGCGGGAGAGGTATCCCACCGGCGCGCTGAGGACGTGTACCAACCGCGTGAACGGCCAGATGGTGAACAGCACCATGGCCATGAGGGCGTGCAGCTGGAAAGTGATCGGGGCCTCGCTCATCAGCTCCGGCTGCGGGTCCAGCAGGAAGACGCTACGGAACCAGGGGGCAATGGTCTCCCGGTAGTTGTAGCCGTCCGGGTATGCGCGCGGCAGATCGAGCAGGTTGACCCCGATCGTGTTGTACGCCCCCAGCAGGACGACCGACCCGAGGACCAGGTACATCGTCTTGTCCATCGGTGTCGTCACCTGGAACACCCGCGGCACGGTGCGGCGGCGATACACCAGGATCGCCAGTCCGGAGACGACCATCACCGCAGCGACCGATCCCAGGGTCACCGCCACCACGTGGTAGACGTGCTCGTCGATGCCGAACGAGGCGGTCCAGGACTCCGGGACGACCAGTCCGACGATGTGGCCCCCCAACGCCAGCAGGATGCCGATGTGGAACAGGGGGCTGCCCAGCCGGAGAAGGCGGCTTTCGTACATCTGGCTGGACCGCGTGGTCCAGCCGAACTTGTCGTACTTGTAGCGCCAGAACAGCCCGACCGCCAACGTCGTGATCGCCACATACGGCAGCACGGTCCAGACGAAGCTCTCCACACTGCTCATGAGTGCACTCCCACTCCGGTCGTCTCTGGCGGTCCGAAGGGCTCGAGGCCGACCAGCTCCGCCGGCGGACCCTGCACGGCGAGCAAGGCCGCCGCCTCGAGGTCGTGCGGGCCCGGGGCGGGCAAGGTGTCGACCACGGCGGCAACCACATGCCGGTAGGGCGAGTCCAGGTCGGTCAACGCCAGGGACAGGACCTCCAGCCCCCGCCTGTGGGCGATCAGCAGGTCCTCGCCGCTGGCGGCGTCGCCGACGGCTGCGAACTCCAGGACCACCGGGAGGAAGTCCGGAAGCTCGGGCGCGTCGTAGACCAGACCGGCTCGCCGGTAGACGTCCTTGAACGCCACCAACGCCATCCCGCGACGCCGGGTGTCACCGTTGAGGTAGTAGCTCAGGTAGAGGCAGCACTTGCGCTTCATGTCGAAGGTCGCGACGTACTCCTGCTGCAGGTCCAGGAGCGAGGTCGTGTCGGCGTGGTCCAGGAAGCACAGCAGTGGGGTGCGGGTCCGCTCGGGCAGCAGCTCCACGGCCTGCCGAAGCGTCGGCAGCCGGTCGACCACGTCCGGCGCCGGGTACTGCAGGAGCTCAGCTGCCACCTTCCGCACGATGGTGCGCGTCTCCTGGTCCTCGTGACGCGTCATCGCGGAGTCCCCTCGCCGCTCTCCGGCAGGTCGTCGTAGCGCTCGGCCGTGGCACGCTTCTTGGCCGCGTGGAACGACTCGATCGCGACCGGAACGGGTTGTCGCTCGCCGACCGCGCCGGCGTCCATCCCCGGCCCGCCGTCGAAGTCCAGGCTGCATCCCGCCATCGCGGCCTCCTCGAGAGCCCCGGCCTGCTCCTGGTGCGCCGTGGGGATCACGTATCGGTCCTCGTACTTGGCGATCGCGAGCAGCCGGTACATCTCGAGCAGCTCCTCCTCCGTCATCCCCACCGACGCAACGATGGCCGGGTCGGGTACCTCGCCCAGGTTGACCGCCCGCATGTGGCTGCGCATGGCGGCCAGTTTCTGGAGCACCTGCGTGACGACACCGGTGTCACCGGCGCTGAGGAGCCCGGCGAGGTACTCGACCGGAATCCGCAACGAGTCGATGGCAGCAAACAGGTTGCCGGCGTCCTCGCCGTCGTGACCGGTGTTCGCAACGATGTCCACGACCGGCGACAGCGGCGGGACGTACCAGACCATGGGCATCGTCCGGTACTCCGGGTGAAGCGGGAGTGCGATCTTGTAGACGTGTGTCAGCCGGTAGACCGGCGAGCGCTGGGCCGCGACGATCCAGTCCTCGGGGATTCCCTCCCGACGGGCGGCTGCCAGGACCTCGGGGTCGTTCGGGTCGAGGATCACCGACCGCTGCGCTTCCAAGAGGTCCTTCTCATCGGCGACCGATGCCGCTTCCAGGACACGGTCGGCGTCGTACAGGAAAAGCCCCATGTAGCGCAGCCGCCCGACGCACGTCTCCGAGCAGACGGTCGGCATCCCGACCTCCACTCGCGGATAGCAGAGCGTGCACTTCTCGGCCTTGCCGGTTCGGTGGTTGAAGTAGACCTTCTTGTAGGGGCAGCCCGACACGCACATGCGCCACCCACGGCAGCGGTCCTGGTCGACCAGCACGATGCCGTCCTCACTGCGCTTGTACATGGCGCCCGACGGACAGGACGCGACGCAGGCCGGGTTCAGGCAGTGCTCACAGATCCGAGGCAGATAGAACATGAACGTCTTCTCGAACTCGAACTTCACGGTCTCGGAGACCTGCTTGAGGATCGGGTCGCCGCCGGCGTGCTCGGGGGCACCGCCGAGGTCGTCGTCCCAGTTGGCGCTCCACCGGATCTGCATGTCCTTGCCCGTGATCATCGACTTGGGGCGGGCGACCGGAACCGTGTCGGTGACCGGCGAGCTGATCAGGTTGTCGTAGTCGTAGGTCCACGGCTCGTAGTAGTCGTCGATCCCTGGCAGGCGAGGGTTGCTGAAGATCGTGCCCAGCCGGCGAAGTCGTCCGCCGGCCTTCAGCCGCAGTCTCCCCCGGCGCGTGCGCTCCCAGCCGCCCCGCCATTTGTCCTGGTCCTCGTGCTGTCGCGGGTAGCCCAGGCCGGGGCGAGTCTCGACGTTGTTGAACCACACGTACTCGACGCCGCTGCGGTTGGTCCACGCCTGCTTGCAGGTGACCGAACACGTGTGACAGCCGATGCACTTGTCGAGGTTCATCACCATGCCCATCTGGGCCATGACCTTCATCAGTACGTCACCTCCTGGGAGCGGCGCCGGATGAAGGTGACCTCATCGCGCTGGTTGCCGGTCGGGCCGTAGTAGTTGAACCCGTACGACAGCTGCGCGTAGCCACCGATGAGGTGGGTGGGCTTGAGGATCAGTCGGGTCAGCGAGTTGTGGATGCCACCCCGCTTGCCCGTCGCCTCGACGCGCGGCACATCCACCGTCCGGTCCTTGGCGTGGTACATGTACACCGTTCCTTCGGGCATCCGGTGGGTCACCACCGCCCGGGCTACCACGACTCCGTTGCGGTTCACGGCCTCGACCCAGTCGTTGTCAGCGACTCCGATCTTCTCCGCGTCCTCCTTGCTCATCCAGATGTCCGGTCCACCCCGCGACAGCGCCAACATGAACAGGTTGTCCTGGTACTCGGAGTGGATGGACCACTTCGAGTGGGGGGTGAGGTAGCGGACGGCGACCTGCGCGCCGTCGGTCTCCCCCACCTTGGGGTAGTTGGACAGGACGTGAAGGTTGAGCGGCGGGCGGTAGGTCGGCAGGGCCTCCCCTGCCTCGTGCATCCAGTCATGGTCGAGGAAGAAGTGCTGACGTCCGGTCAGCGTGTGCCACGGCTTCTTCCGCTCGACATTGATGACGAAGGGTGAGTAGCGGCGCCCGCCGTGCTCGCTGCCGGACCACTCCCAGGACGTCACCACCGACTGAGGACGGGACTGGGCGTCCGGGAACGTGATCAGCTTGCCTTCGTGGTCCTCGGCGAGGTCGGCCAGACGTTGGCCGGTGCGTTCCTCCAGCTGTCGGAACCCTTCCACGGCGATCCGGCCGTTGGAGACTCCGGACAGGGCCAAGATCGCGTCGCACGCCTGCTCCGCCGTCTGCAGCTGGGGCCGTCCGTCGGCCAGACCACCGTGCACGGTCCCGTTCGTGCGCTTCAGGTAGTCCACTGTCTCCTGCTGCTTGAGCGTCACCCCCTTCACGACCGTGCCCAGCTTCTCGACGTTCGGACCCAGGCTCGACATCTTGGCCGCGATCGCTCCGTAGTCGCGCTCGACGACCATCAGAGCAGGCATCGTCTTGCCGGGCACCGGCTCACATTCCCCCGCCCGCCAGTCCAGCACCCGACCTCCTGGCTGTGCGGTCTCGCCCGGGGTGTCGTGCTGCAGCGGCATCGCCACGACGTCCTGCCGCACCCCGAGCCGCGGACCGGCCAGTCGGCTGAAGGTCTCGGCCATGGCCTGGAAGGCGTCGTAGTCGGACCGTGTCTGCCACGGCGGGGCGATGGCGGCGTTGAACGAGTGGATGAACGGGTGCATGTCCGTGCTGGACAGGTCGTACTTCTCGTACCAGGTCGCCGCAGGGAGGAGCACGTCGGAGAACAGGCCCGTGCTTGTCATCCGGAAGTCCATCGACAGGAGCAGGTCCAGCTTGCCGACGGGCGCCTCCTCCCGCCAGGTGACGTCCCGCGGCCGCAGCTCCACCGGCGTCTCCACGGTGTTCCCGACCGCGCCGTCGGCGCCCAGGAGATGGTGGAGGAAGTACTCGTTGCCCTTGCCCGATGACCCGAGCAGGTTGGCCCGCCACACCGTCAGGACCCTGGGGAAGTTCTCCGGAGCATCCGGGTCCTCGCACGCAAATCGGAGCCGTCCGGCCTGCAGCTCGGACACGACGTACTCACTGGCGGGCGTTCCGGCAGCCGCGGCCTGGTCGGCCAGGTCCAAGGGGTTGCGGTCGAACGTCGGGTACGACGGGGACCAGCCCATCCGCGCCGCCTGGGCGAGCGTGTCGGCAAACGCCTGGCCGGCGAACAGCCCCTTGCCGGTGCGCGCCGACAGCTGGTCGGCACCGAAGGCGTCGTAGCGCCACTGGTCGGTGTTGAGGTACCAGAAGGACGTCCCGGCCATCTGGCGGGGCGGTCGGCTCCAGTCCAGTCCGAACGCCAGCTGCGCCCAACCGGTGAACGGACGGACCTTCTCCTGACCGACGTAGTGCGCCCAGCCGCCACCGTTGCGGCCCTGACACCCGGTCAGCACGACGAGCGCAATGATCGCGCGGTAGATCGTGTCCGAGTGGTACCAGTGGTTGGTGCCCGCGCCGAGGGCGATCATCGACCGCCCACCCGACCGCTCCGCGTTGTCGGCGAACTCCCGCGCGATGCGGGCCACCGCCGCCGCCGGGACCGACGTGATCTCCTCCTGCCAGGCCGGGGTGTACGGGGACTCGGCGTCGTCGTAGCCGTCGGCCCACTGACCGGGCAGACCCGGACGCCCGACGCCGTACTGGGCGAGCATGAGGTCGTACACCGTGCAGACGAGTCGGTCCCCGAGGTGTCGGACGGGCACGCCGCGGCGGATGACGCCGCCGCGCTCGTCCGTCTCCTCTCCGACGTCGAACCGGGGCAGGTCGACCACCACGGAATCACCGTCGGTTGTGTAGACGCTCAGCGCCGGGTCGATACCGGCAAGTTCGAGGTTCCACTGGCCCTTGCCGCTTTCGGTGTGACGGAAACCCAACGAGCCGGGCGGCACCACAGGCTCGTCGGTACCGGCGTCCACGAGCACCGTCTTCCACTCCGCGCCTTCCTCGGTGTCGCCGAGCATGGCCGCGGTGACGAACCGGTCCGGCAGGAAGCGGTCACCGTCCTGGCGCAGTGTGACCAGGTAGGGCAGGTCCGAGAACTGCTTCGCGTAGTCGACGAACTGTGGGACCTGGCGGTCCACGTAGAACTCCTTGAGGACCACGTGTCCCATGGCCATCGCCAGGGCGCCGTCGGTACCGGGGTGCGTCGCCAGCCACTCGTCGGCGAACTTGGTGTTGTCCGCGTAGTCCGGACTCACCGTGACGACCTTCTGCCCCTTGTACCGGGCCTCGGTCATGAAGTGCGCGTCCGGTGTGCGGGTGGTGGGGATGTTGGAGCCCCACATGATCAGGTAGCTGGCATTCCACCAGTCGGCGGACTCGGGGACGTCGGTCTGGTCGCCCCAGACCTGCGGTGAGGCGATCGGCAGGTCGCAGTACCAGTCGTAGAACGACAGCATGCTGGCACCGATCAGCGACGTGTACCGGGCTCCGGCGGCGTGTGACGCCATGGACATGGCTGGGATCGGCGAGAACCCGGCGACCCGGTCCGGGCCGTAGCGCTCGATGGTGTGCACCTGCGCGGCGGCGACGATCTCGAGGGCCTCGTCCCACGAGGCCCTCACCAGGCCCCCCTTGCCGCGGAGGCTCTTGTAGCGGCGTGCGGTCTCCGGGTCCTCGACGATCGCTGCCCACGCTGACACGGCGTCGCCCCCATGGGCAGCCTTGGCCGCGCGGTACAACGTCAGCAGCTCCCCACGCACATAGGGGTAGCGGATGCGGGTCGGCGAGTACGTGTACCAGGAGAACGCGGCACCCCGGGGACAGCCACGTGGCTCGTACTCCGGTGAGTCAGCGCCCACGGACGGGTAGTCAGTCTGCTGGGTCTCCCACGTGATGATGCCGTCCTTGACATAGACCTTCCACGAGCAGGAGCCGGTGCAGTTGACCCCGTGTGTCGAGCGCACCACCCGGTCGTGCGACCACCGGTCGCGGTAGAAGATGTCGGCCTCTCGCCCGCCCTCCAGGTGGAGTGCGCGCTTGTCGTCCGAGACGGTTCCCGCGCCGAAGTAGGAGCGGGCCGCGATGAGCGTCTGGATCACCGGGTCGTCGATCTCAGCGCGGCGAGGCGGGGTCATGGGGTCTCCTCCGGGAGGGGGCGGCGGTCGTCATGCTCGAGGTGGGCAACACACAGGTCCGGCCGCACGAAGGTGTCCAGCTCAGTGCACGTGACCACACCCCCGAGCTCGGCGAACAAGCCGTTGAGCAGGTCGTGGTGGACCTGGCAGACAGACCGGTTCTCCCGCGCCAGCGCCTCGAAGGGGCACACGGTCAGGTAGAGCCGGTCCCCCAACGGCTCGGTCGCCGTCGCAAACCCGAGCTGGGTGAGCCCGTCTGCGGCCAGCGCGACGGCGGCCCGCCCGTCCAGTACCGAGTCCGCGGCCAGTCGCGCGCGCGCCCGCACGCGCCGGCCCCAGTGACGACCGGCCGCGTGTGCGGCTCCCTCGTCCCCGGACTGGTGGGCGATGCCGGCCGCGAGCTCGCCGGCAAGCTGCCGGTAGGGGTCGTCCGTGCCTTCGGTCGGGCGAGCCGAGTACAGGACCCTCGGCCGCCCCGGTCCCGCGCTGGGGGCAACGGTGCGGTCGACCTGGCCCAGGTCGACGAGGAGCTGGAGGTGACCGCGCAGGGTGTTCGCGTGCAGCCCGGTCCGCGCGACGAGCGCGGCGATGTCGAACGGCTCGTCCCGGCCGCGCAGGATGTCGAGCAGCTGGCGGCGTGACGACGCCCGGGAGTCGACGGGCTCGGTCCCGGACACCGGCGCCTCCTTCAGCTGCGAGCAGTGGTGCCGTTGAAACGGTGCCTTTCATCCTGCTGGCCTACCGCGCCCCGGGGCACCCGCCGTCGGTCCCTCCGGCTTGGGACCTTCGTCCCGGGACATTGAGGGGCAACCACGGCACTGACGCGCCTGTGCACCCTGGCGCCCCGGCCGTACCGTCACCGATGCCCAGGCGCGCTGGGCGCACCGACCGACGAGGAGCTCGACACCATGGCGACGCTGGTTCCCGACACCGGGCCCGGGGTTTCTCCGGAAACACCGCACCAGTCCCCTGAGGAGCCGGCAGTCGGCCGCTACCACGTGCTGGTGGTGTCCACCATCGGCTTCACCGTCATGTTCGCGGTGTGGCTCCAGTTCGGCATCATCGGCCTACCCATCCAGAAGGAGTTCGGCCTGTCGGACACCGCCTTCTACTGGCTGGTGGCCCTGCCCGTCCTCAACGGCTCCATGTGGCGTCTGGTCACGGGGGTGCTCGCCGACCGGCTTGGCGGCAAGGTGGTGTTCACCGTCATGCTGCTGGCGACCGCGGTCCCGACCTACCTGGTGGCGCATACGACCAGCGTCGCCGTCCTGTTCATCCTGGCCTTCCTCATCGGATTCGCCGGCAACTCCTTCTCCGTCGGGATCGCGTGGAACTCCGCATGGTTCCCCCGCAACCAGCAAGGCCTCGCGCTGGGCGTGTTCGGCGCCGGCAACGTCGGCCCGTCGATCACGAAGCTGCTGGGCCCGGGGCTGATTGCTGCGACGGCCGGGTCGGTCTACCTCGGCGGGTTCGTCGAGGGCGGCTGGCGCCTGGTGCCGGTCTTGTACGCCGCGCTGCTGGTCGTGATGGCCGCCGTCATGTGGTTTGCGACGCCCAGGCCGGACCGCAGGCCCGGCGCCAACATCCCCTTGCGCGACCAGCTTGTCCCGCTGAAGCAGGCTCGGGTGTGGCGGTTCAGCGTCTATTACGTCGTCGTCTTCGGTGCCTACGTCGCCCTGGCATCCGCGCTGCCCAAGTTCTACGAGGACCAGTACGGGCTCGAGCTCTGGTCGGCCGCGCTCATGACGGCGCTGTTCATCTTCCCGGCCTCGCTGCTGCGGCCCGTGGGCGGCTGGTTGTCCGACCGCCTGGGAGCCCGACGGGTGATGTACGGGACGTTCGCGGTCATGCTGGTCTCGAGCGGGATCCTCATGATGCCGAGCGGCTACATCACCGTAGACGTGCTCGAGGCCAAGTCGTCCGACGGAACCGCCGAAGTCCTGCCGTGGTCACTCGCGCTGTGGCCGTTCGCGGCACTCGTCTTCGTGCTCGGCTGCGCCATGGGCGTCGGAAAGGCGGCCGTCTACAAGCACATCCCGGAGTACTTCCCGCACGACGTCGGTGCCGTCGGGGGGCTCGTGGGCATGATCGGCGCCCTCGGGGGCTTCTTCCTGCTGCCGATGTTCGGCTATGCCATCCGCTTCACCGGGCTGCCCACGGCGATGTTCGGCGTGCTGTTCCTCCTCACCCTCGCTACTGCCACGTGGATGCACATCACGGTCGTCCGCATGTTGCACGCCGGGTCACCTGAGCTCGCCAACGACTTCGAACATCGCGCAGACACCGACCAACCGCACCACGACACCCAGGGAGTGCACTGATGTCCACCTCGACCGCGCCGGAGCGGCGTGGCTCTGAATGGCTGACCGAGTGGGACCCCGAGGACGAGGCAAACTGGGACTCCCGGCTCGCGTGGCGAACGCTGTCCATCACGACGTTCACCCTCACCCTCGCGTTCTCGACCTGGTTCCTGGCCAGCGCCCTCGCACCGGTTCTGAGCAACCTGGGATTCACCTTCACCAAGGCTCAGCTCTACTGGCTGGCCGCGATGCCGGGTCTGGCCGGAGGCTCGCTTCGCCTGGTGTGGATGTTCCTGCCACCCGTGCTCGGGACGCGGAAGCTGGTGACGGTCACCACCGCACTCCTTCTGCTGCCGTTGACCGGCTGGGCGCTGGCCATCATGAACAACGAGACGCCGTACTGGGTGCTCATGGTGCTGGCCTTCGTCGCCGGAATCGGTGGCGGTGCCTTCAGCGGCTTCATGCCGAGCACCTCGTACTTCTTCCCGAGACGCCTCCAGGGCACGGCGCTCGGGCTGCAGGCGGGAATCGGCAACTTCGGCGTGAGCCTGGTGCAGTTCATCACACCGGTCGTGGTGGGCGTCGGGATCATCGGCGCGTCCCAGGTCTTCACCGACCCGGCCACCGGTGACCAGAAGGAGGTCTGGTACCAGAACGCCGGGTTGGTCTACATCCCGCTGGTTCTGATCGGGATCGTGCTCGCCTGGACCATGCTGAAGAGCGTTCCGGTGACCGCGAGGTTCCGTCAGCAGATGGACATCTTCAGCAACCAGGACACCTGGTGGATGACCGTCCTCTACATCATGACGTTCGGCACCTTCGCCGGGCTGAGCGCGCAGTTCGGGCTGCTGCTGAAGAACCTCTACGGCGCCGGAAACACCGCAATCGTGGAGACCCTCGCCGACGGGAGCACCCAGGTGCTCGTCCAGGGCTACAGCGTTCCGAGCCCGGTCAAGTACGTCTTCCTGGGCCCGTTGATCGGCGCCGGCGCCCGGGTGGCCTTCGCCCCGCTGACCGACAAGATGGGTGGGGCGTTCTGGACCCTGATCTCCGGCCTGGGCCTGATCGTGTCGATCTCGTTCACCATGACGACACTGTCGCCCGACCCTGCCGCCGGCGCCGATGCCCTGCAGGCCGACTTCACGCGATTCCTGTGGGGAATGCTGGCGATCTTCTTGTTCTCCGGGATCGGGAATGCCTCCACGTTCAAGCAGATGCCGATGATCTTCGAGCGGCGCCAGGCCGGTGGCGTGCTCGGCTGGACCTCAGCGATTGCCGCTTTCGGACCGTTCTTCTTCGGCGTGATCCTGTCGGTCAGCGAGCCGATCGTCTTCTTCGGCCTCGGGGTTGCCTTCGCCACGGTCGGCGTCATCATCACCTGGGTGCGCTATGCCCGGCCGGGCGCACCCAAGCCGGGCTGACCCTGAGCTCAGGTCTGGGTCCACTCGCGGGCGAGGGCCGCCACTCGGTGGGAGAGCGCCGCACCATCGGGTTCCGGCCCGGACGCGGCGGCGGTCGCCGCCGCGTAGCCGACGAGGAAGGCGGTCAGGGGCGCCGCCTTCCGCTCGACGTTGTGGGCGACATCTCGCGCGAGGTCCAGCACTGCCTCGGTGTCCAGAACCTGCGGATCGACGCCGAGGTCGGCGGCCGCCACGGTCAGCCAGTCGTCACTCATGGGTGTCCTTCCCGTGCTGTCGGTGCAGATCCTGTCGTATGTCGGCCAGGTCCTGCGGAGTGTCCACGTCGGAGACGCTTCCCTCTGGCGCGTTGACCCGGTCCAGCCGCAACCGGGCCAGCACCTGGTGGAGCGGGCGGTCCCGCGGCTCGGCCGGCATCGCCGCTCGCAGCGGCGCGACCGCCAGGCAGCTCACCAGCGGCTGCCCTTGGCCCTGATCGTCGACGATCCAGGCTCCGTCGCGGCCATCGGCGACGGCTTCGCTGGCGACCCGCAGGAGTGGTGCCAGGGCGGCACCCACCAGCGGCAGGTCCGCAGCGAGCACCAGGACGACCGGTGCCGCCACGAGTCGCAGTCCGGCGGCGAGCCCGGCGACCGGGCCGCCGCCAGGGGGCTGCTCACGTGTCCACCGCACCTCGCGCGCGGTGGGACGCGGTGGTCCCACCACGACGATGTCGGCCCGCTCGGGGCAGGCCAGAAGGACGTGGTCCAGCAGCGTGCGTCCCCCGACCTCGAGGCCGGGTTTGTCCGCACCCCCCAGGCGTCGCCCCGCGCCACCCGCCAGGACCACCGCCGCCAGGACGGCCGACGCGTCGTCGACTTCAGTGGTGGACACCGCATGACGGTAGCGGTCGGTTGGTCGCTACGGTCGCCCCGTGACCACCGTCGACGGAGAGCAAGGCCCCCTTGTCGAGGCCCCCTGGCCGCTGGCACGCGCTGCGGCACACGCCGCTGGTCGCCCGGCCCGTGCGGTGTCCCTCGCCTTGGCCGGTGCCACGGGCGCGACGCTCGCCGAGGACCTGCCGGCAGTCGCCGCCCTCCCGCCGTTCGACACCGCCACGATGGATGGCTGGGCGGTGTCGGGGCACGCCCCCTGGCAGGTCGTGGGAGAGGTGCTCGCCGGCGGCCGCTTCCGGGCACTCGTGCCGGGCGAGGCGGTGCAGATCGCCACCGGCGCCCAACCTCCGTCCGGGTGCCATGCCGTCCTGCGCCGCGAGGACGGCGTCATCGGCACGGACGGCCTGCGCGCGGCCAGCGGAGAGCTGGCGCTGGGACGCGATGTTCGGCCCGCCGGGGAGGAGGCGCGGCCGGGCGACGTGCTCCTGCCGGCCGGGACCGTGGTGACGCCGCCGGTGGTCGGGCTGGCCGCTGCCGCCGGGCACGACGAGCTGCTGGTGTACCCCGTGCCCACCGTGCAGGTCCTGGTCCTCGGCGACGAGCTGCTCGACTCCGGCCTGCCCCGAGACGGCCGGGTGCGGGACGCACTCGGCCCGCAGGCCCCGGGGTGGGTCGCGGCGGCCGGAGGGTGGCTGGTCGGTGTCGACCGGGTGCCCGACCAGGAGGACGCAACGGTGGCGGCGATTGGTGCCGCCACGGCAACGGTCGTCGTCACCACCGGCGGCACGGCTCGCGGCCCGGTCGACCAGCTCCACCGGGCCTTGGAGCGACTGGGTGGCCGCCTGGTCGTGGACCAAGTGGCTGTTCGGCCTGGACACCCGATGATGCTGTGCCGACTCCCGGGCGGCCCACTGGTGGTCGGGCTCCCGGGCAACCCCCTGGCGGCCGCGGTGGCCTTCGCCTCGTTGGCGCTACCGGCGCTCCACGGCTGTCGCCGGCTGGCACTCCCCGACCTGGCCACCTCAGCCCTGGCCACCACGGTCGGCGCACCGCGCGACGCGCACCGGCTGGTCCCTGCCCGACTGGAGGCCCGGCGAGCGGTGCCCCTGCCGCACCACGGGCCGGCAATGCTGCGCGGCCTGGCGCTGGCCGACGTGCTCGCCGTCGTGCCGCCCGGAGGAGCCGATGCCGGGCAGGTGGTCGACTTGCTTCCGCTGCCCTGGTGAGATGTCAGCGGGGTCCGGCAGCCGGAATCAGGGCGCGGGCCGCCCACCGCTGGCCGACCCGGTCCACCAGCAGTGGGATCCCGAATGCCGCCGTGAGCCACGCGGGGGTGATCACCTCCGCCAGCGGGCCGGCCGTCACCACCTGCCCCTGGCGCAGCAGCAGTGCGTGCGTGAACCCGGTCGGGATCTCCTCGACGTGGTGGGTGACCAGGACCAGCGCGGGGCTGGCGGGGTCCTGCGCGAGCAGCGACAGCCGGGCGAGCAGGTCCTCCCGCCCCCCCAGGTCGAGCCCGGCAGCCGGCTCGTCCAGCAGGAGCAGCTCCGGGTCGGTCATCAGGGCCCGGGCGATCTGGACCCGCTTCCGCTCACCCTCGCTCAGCGTGCCGAAGCGACGCTCGGCAAGCCCGCCGGCGCCGAGGGCCGACAGCAGGCCAACCGCCCGGGCCATGTCCAGCGGGTCGTACGCCTCGCGCCACCGGCCCACCACCGCGTAGGAGGCGGTCACGACGACGTCGGCGACCCGCTCGCCGTCCGGTATCTGCTCGGCCAGCGCGGCGCTGGCCAGCCCGATGCGGGGTCGCAGCTCGAACACGTCGACGGCGCCGAGCGTCTCGTCCAGCAGGTCCACCTGGCCACTGGTCGGTTGGAGTCGGGCGGCCGCCAGCTGCAGCAGCGTCGTCTTGCCGGCGCCGTTGGGACCGAGCAGAACCCAGCGCTCCCCCTCGTCGACCGTCCAGCTGACCGCGTCGAGAATGCGGTTGCGACCCTTCACGACGCTCACGTCGCGGAGCTGCAGGACCGTCACGGACACCGAACCTACGTCACCGTGGGCGTCCTAGGGTGGACCCGTGCTCACTGCCTCCGGCGACCGAACCGCCCGGTTCGCCGCGTGGGCGACCGCTCTTCTTCTCGGCCGGATCTCACCGGCCGACGCGGTCGAGGGCATCGTGGGCGACGACGTCTTCCACGACGTTGCCTACCTCCCCGGCCGAGTGGAGCCGATTCCGCTGGCGGAGGCGTTGGCGGTGATCGGCGAGCTGGGGACGGGCGGCGTGCGCTTCGCGCCAGCAGCGCCGGGCCGGATCGCCGAGCTGCCCGGTCCGAGCTTCTTCAACCAGGCGGCGGTCGCCGCGGGCGGCGCCGCGGTCGCCGTCTCTGGCCCCGCACTTGGTTGGCTGCCTACGATGACCCGGCACGGGCCCGACGGGGACACGGTGACCTCGGTCACGTGGCATACCTACGAAGTCGCCGTACGGGCCTGGGCTCCGGCCAACCTGTCCTCGGCAGCGCGCCTGCTGGTGTCCGCCTTCCAGGATGCCATCGACGAGCTGCAGCGGTTGGACGTCGCCCGCCCCCGCCCCGGTGTCCGCGAGCTGGTGCGCTCACAGCGCACTCCGGCACCGAGTCACGTGCTTCCGCCCGGGCATCCACCGAACGCCAGCGACCTCCTCGACCGCGCCGTCCAGCTCCAGCAGGTGGTCGCCCTGGCGCGGGAGGACGACGGCGGCGCCGTGACCGGTGCGGAGCGCGAGCGTCGAGCCGACGTCCTGCACGTGCTTGACGGGCAGCTCCAGGAGGCCGGGGCGGCGGCCTGGAACGCCGGCCTGCTGGCTCCGCACGCCCAGCTGCCCGGGTAGCGTGACCGCGCGATGAGCCAGGACCCGCCTCCCACGGAGGTCAGCGCGGTCGGAGAGAGCCTGTTGCTCACCGTCACCGGTCGCGACCACCCGGGCGTCACGCAAGCGCTGTTCGAAGCCCTCGCCCGGCACCCACTGGTCGTCGTCGACATCGAGCAGGTCGTGATCCGGGGCCAGCTCATCCTGGGTGTCCTCGTGGCGGCGGGGCACGGCTCTTCGGTCGACCTCAGCGGTATCGAGCGGGCCGCCCGCGAACCCATGGAGTCGATGGGCATGGAACTGGCAACCTCTCCGGGGGGCATACCCGGCGGGGCCGCAGCTCCCGCGCCTGCCGCGAGACTTCACGTCACCCTCCTCGGGGCACCGTTGGCGCCGGCTGCAGTGGCTGCCATGGCCGGCTGTATTGCGTCGGTCGGGGGGAACATCGAACGCATCGACCGGCTCGCCTCCTATCCGGTGACCGCGATCGAGCTCATGGTGTCGCGCGCGAGCCCCGACCGGCTCCGGGTGCTGCTCTCGGAGGAGGCAGTCCGGCTCGGCGTGGACGTTGCGGTCCAGCCTGCGGGGCTGCACCGGCGGGCAAAACGTCTGGTGGTCCTTGACGTGGACTCGACCCTGATCCAAGGCGAGGTCATCGAGATGCTCGCCCGGCGGGCCGGCTGCGAGGACGAGGTCGCTGAGGTGACGAGGTCCGCGATGGCTGGCGACCTCGACTTCGAGGAGTCCCTCCGCCGCCGGGTGAAGCTCCTGGCGGGACTGCCGGAGTCGGTCCTGTCGGAGGTGCGGCGCTCCGTCCAGCTCGCCCCGGGGGCGCGCACTCTGGTGCGCACCCTCAAGCGCCTCGGTTATCGGGTGGCGATCGTGAGCGGCGGATTCAGCCAGATCACCGACCCGCTGGCCGCCGAGCTCGGGCTCGACTACAGCCAGGCCAACCTGCTCGAGGTCCGTGACGGACGGCTGACCGGAGAGGTCTCCGGAGTGGTCGTGGACCGCGCCGAGAAGGCGGCGGCTCTGGAGCGCTTCGCCGCCGCTGCCGGCGTTCCGCTCGCCCAGACCGTGGCCATCGGAGACGGCGCCAACGACCTCGACATGCTGGCGCGCGCCGGGTTGGGCATCGCCTTCAACGGCAAGCCGGTCCTGAGGGAGGCGGCCGACATGTCGGTCACGGTCCCGTACCTGGACGCGGTGCTGTTCCTGCTTGGTGTGACGCGGGAGGAGATCGAGGCGGCCGACGCCGAGACCGGCGACTCGCTGCTCGGCTGACTCAGTCCGCGAGCTGACCGACGCGGACCGACCGAGCGGCCTCGAGCCGGGCGAGCCACCCGTCGGCTCCGATCTGCCGGTACACCTCCGACGCGTGGTCCAGCGCCACCTCCGCTTCGTCGAGGCGACCCTGATCGAGCAGCCAACGCCCCAAGTCCTCTTCCGCGCGGGCGCTCCAGCCGGCCGCGCCGAAGTCGGCGAGCGCCTGCACCCCCGCACGCAGGTCGGACTCGACGGACTCCCGTCCGTCCTCATGCAGGGCGGCAACCAGCCCGCGCAGGTGCAGCAGGTGGGCCGCCACTGCGGGCGAGAGGATGCCCGGTGGCGCGCTCGTCACCGGCTCGAGGAGGCGCTCGGCGAGCTCCGGCTGTCCGGCCGCGACTGCAGCGCGCACCAATGGCGGCCAGAAGTTCATGAAGTCGTCGTCCAGGCCCCCGGAGGCAAGGGTGTACTGCAGCGCCGACTCGACCAGCTCGGCGGCACCGTCAGCATCACCCGACATCAGGCGGCTTTGCACATTGAGGCAGCCCCGCGCGGCCAGGTCCCAGGACTGTCCGGAGGCATCCGGGGCAGGCGGCGCCGGCAGCTCGCCCCCGGTGGCGTCGGCCAGACCCGACTCGACCCAGGCCAGGAGGAGCCGGACGGTCGGAAGGTGGACGACCTCCTGCGCCTCGTCGAGGACCGACTGCGCTTCGGTGAGCCGGCCGGCGTTCCAGAGCAGACACGCGAAGTTTCCAAAGGAGAAGTCGACGATGCCGGACACTCCTGACCGGCGCGCAACCGCGAGTGCCTCCGCAAACGTATCCAACGCGGAGGCCAGGTCCCGGCTCATCTCCAGGGTGCCGACGTTGACCAGAGCGTTCGCCAGGATTGCGGGCAGGTCATGCACTCGGGCGATGTCCGCTGCCATCTCGGTGAGTCCGCGAGCGGCTGCCGGCGCCCCAATGGCCTGGTAGCGGGACCCCAGTCCGATCATCGCCCCGGCCAGCTCCTCCGCGTCGCCCAACGACTCGGCGAGGAGCAGGCGGCGTTCCAGGTACCGCGACCCGGTCTCGAGGTCTCCGTGGGCGAAGCCCTGGTGCGGCGACAGGTGGGCGTTGGCCAGCGGTCGCGCCATCCGCAGCAGCGCCCACTCCGCTCCCGGTGACCCGTCGAGGCTCCGCCACCTTGGCTCGGCGATCTCGATGATCTGGTCCGGTTCGCCCAGGAGGTCGAGGCACTGGCACAGGCGCCCGGCCGCGATTCCGGCCTCCACGGGGAGCCCCTGCGCATCGAAGACCTCCATGGCCGTCCGAGCCTGGTGCACCGCACCCTTGTAGTCGCCGGCCCCCATGGCCGCCTCCGCCACGGCAAGGTGCAGCCGGGCGCGTTCTTCGGGCAGCTCCGTCCGCTCGAGCGCGGCCACGTACAGCCGCCCTGCCTCCGCCGGGGACCCCAGTGCCGTCGCCCGCTCGGCACCGCGCTCCAGGAGCCCGACCGCCCTACCCCGAAGCTCGGCGATGTCCGGCTCGTCGTCCCGCGACACATCGACGGCGTCCAGCAGGTGCTGCGCGATCACCACCGCCAGGTCACCGCGCGGGTCGGACTGCGCCGCGAGGTGGTTGGCGGCCGCCAGATGCCGCTGCTTGCGGTCCCGCCTCGACAACGTGGCGTAGGCAACCTGGCGCACCACCGACTGCATGAACCGGTACTGACCCCGCTCGGCGGAGAAGCGGTCCTGCTGAAGGGCAAAGATCTCCTTGCGCTGCAGGGCAGCAAGAGTGCCGGGCAGGTCCGCCACGTCCGGATTGACGGCGGCCAGACCTTCCTCGGTGAAGGACAACCCGAGCACGCTCGCGTCAGCCACCGCGCGCCTCTCCTCCGGAGTCAGCGCGTCGAGACGCGCCGCAACCAGTGCCTGAAGCGACGCCGGGGCACCGACCGCGTCGAGGTCGAGCGTCACGTCTTCGGCGAGTACGTACTGGCCACCGCGGGGAACGACGGCGTCGCGGTCGATCAGTGCCCGGACCGTCTCCACTGCGAACAGCGGCACACCCTCGGCCCGGGCGACGAGTGCCGCTCGCGCGTCCTCGGGCAGTCCGACGACCAACGCGTCTACCAGGCGCGACATCGCCGGGTCGTCCAGCGGGTCAAGACGCACCACCGTCGCCCGACGACCACCGAGCTGTGGACGGTGCTCCAGCAGCTCCGGCCGGGCGAGCGCCACCACGAAGATGGGGGCGGCCGCGGCGCCGAGCAGGTGGTCGAGGAAGTCCAGGAGGCCATCGTCGGCGTACTGCGCGTCGTCGAGGACGAGGACGACCGCGTTTCCGCCCTCGCTGAGCCGCTCCAGGAACGAGGTCCACGCGGCGAACAGGTCGGGGCGGGCAAAGCCGCCAGGGCTTCCCGCGCTGACCAGCGCGGCCATGCGAGGGCGGAGCCAGTCCCGTTCCTCGCTGTCAGTGACGTACTCCGTCAGCGCCTCTTCCAGACGCGCCGTCACCATGTCTCCGGTGTCCTGCTCGGTGAGGCCGAGCCGAGTCCGTACCGCCTCGGCCAAGGCCCAGAACGCCACTCCGTCGCCGTAGGAGAGACAGCGCCCCCGGTGCCACCGGATGGTCGCGGACAGTCCGTCGCAGTACTTCTCGAACTCCCAGAGCAGACGCGACTTCCCGACACCCGGGTCGCCGTCAACCACGACCAGGCGGGGTCGCATCGACTCCTGGGTGGAGTGGAACAGCTCCTTGAGCAGACGAAGCTCGCGGTCCCGGCCGGTGAGCGGCGCCTCCAACCCGTCGACGCGCTGGCCTCCGCCGAGCTCGGCGACGACGGTTCGGGCGCAGGACAGGGCCACCGGCTCCGCCTTGCCCTTCAACCGGTGCTCACCCACGTCCTGGTAGGCGATCGCAGCGGCCGTCAGCGACCGCGTGGCAGCGTCGACCCAGACCTCCCCCGGCTCGGCAGCAGCCTGCACTCGGGCGGCGGTGTTGACCGCGTCGCCGGCGACCATCCCCTCCGCGGTGGCACCGATGGTGACGGCGACCTCACCGGTGACAACGCCCACCCGCATGGCCAGCCCGGGCGCACCCACGTCCTCCCCCATCACGGCTGTCTCCTGCGCGAGCTCGAGACCGGCACGAACCGCCCGTTCGGCGTCATCCTCACGAGCGACCGGCACACCCCACACCGCCATGACAGCATCACCGATGAACTTCTCGACCGTCCCGCCGTATCGGCCGATGACTGTCCGGCACTGCTCGAAGTACTGGGACAGCAGCTCACGGACGTCCTCGGCGTCCCGGGACTCCGACAACGGAGTGAAGCCGACCAGGTCGGCGAACAAGACCGAGGCGACCCGGCGCTCGGAGACCGGGGTCGCCGGGGTCGCAGGGGCCTGCGGAATCGATCCGGCCAGGGCCGATCCGCACTCGTTGCAGAAGCGCCCACCCTGCGCGGCGCTCGCCCCGCAGGCCGCGCAGGTCCGCGGAGCGACCGGCGTGCCGCACTCCTGGCAGAACTTGGCCTCCGCCGGGACATCCGTCGCGCAGTGGGCGCAGGTGGTCACGCATCCGCCTCCGTGCTCAGCCCCCGCCAACCGAACGAGATGATGTGGACAACGATAGCTAGCGGCACCAAGCCGTGCGGGCGGCCCTCAGCCCCGGGCGACGTCAAAGGTCTCGAGGCGGGCCGAACCGGGGACGACGTGCGCCCAAGGCCGCTCGACCGAGAGTACGGCGAGCGCGCTGGTCGGGAACTTCTGGCTCATCGCGCGCACGGCGTCCGGGTCGCTGCGGTCGCCGGACAGGGCGAACGCGGCCTCCTCCAGACCTGGGTTGTGACCGACGAGGACCACCGACCCCAACGACTCGGCCAGGGATCGGATCAGCAGAAGCAGGTCGTCGACGGAGGCGTCGTAGATCAGGTGCTCGGCCTGGTGGTGCGGTGGGTGGGCAAACGCTCCCTCGGCGGCCTGCCAGGTCTGCTGGGTCCGGGTGGCCGTCGACACCAGCACCAGGTCGGGAACGCCGATCCGCTCGGCCACCAACCGACCTGCGGCCGGGGCGTCACGGCTCCCGCGCTCGGAGAGCGGCCGACGGGCGTCTGCAACGCCGGCCGGATAGGCCGACTTGGCGTGCCGAAGCAGCCCAATGACGTGGTGCGCGCCCGCCGCCTCAGCCGCCGACGGCATGAACCCCTCCGTCGACGTGCACGATCTCGCCCGTGGTCGCGGGGAACCAGTCGGACAGCAGCGCCACCGCCGCCCGCGCCGTCGGCACCGGATCGGTGTTGTCCCAGCCGAGGGGCGCCCGTTCGCCCCAGAGCTTCCCCAACGAGTCGAACGCACCGGGGATGCTCTTCGCCGCGAGCGTCTTGATGGGACCGGCCGCCACCAAGTTGACCCGGACGCCGCTCGGGCCCAGGTCCCGGGCCAAGTAGCGGGTGGTGGACTCCAGCGCCGCCTTGGCCACGCCCATCCAGTCGTAGGTCGGCCAGGCCACGGTGGCGTCGAAGTCGAGCCCGACGACGCTCGCCCGCTCGCCGAACAGCGGGACGCACGCCATCGTGAGCGACTTCAACGAGAACGCCGACACCTCCAGCGCGACGGCGACGTCTGGCCACTCCGTCTTCAAGAAGTTGCCACCGAGAGCGGCCTCCGGCGCGTAGCCGATGGAGTGGAGCACGCCGTCGAGCCCGGGCAGGTGCTCGCCTACCCGCGCCGCCAAGGTCGCCAGGTGCTCGCCCTCGGTGACGTCGAGCTCGATGACCGGCGCCGGGTTCGGCAGCCGCCCGGCGATCCGCTCGGTCAGACGGGAGGTGCGGGGCATGGCGGTGAGAACCAGCTCGGCCCCCTGCTCCTGCGCCAGGCGCGCGACGTGGAAGGCGATCGAGGCGTCGGTGAGCACACCCGTCACCAGGATGCGCTTGCCGTCCAGCAGCCCTTGCGCACTCATCGTTCCTCCACCTCGCAGGGGCCTAGTGGCCCATTCCCAGTCCACCGTCGACCGGGACGACTGCCCCGGTGACGTACCCAGCGGCGTCGCTGGCGAGGAAGCCCACGACGGCGGCGACCTCCTCAGGCTGCGCGTACCGTCGCAGCGGCACCTGGTCAACGATCTCCGCCCGCCGCTCGTCGCTGAGCTCTGCCGTCATGTCTGTGGCCACGAATCCGGGGGCCACCACATTCGCGGTGATGCTGCGTGACCCCAGCTCCCGGGCCAGCGAGCGGGCGAGTCCCACCAACCCCGCTTTGGATGCTGAGTAGTTCACCTGCCCGGCCGAGCCGGACATACCCACGACGGACGAGATGAAGATGAGCCTTCCCCGCCGCAGCCGCAGCATGCCCTTGGCGGCCCGCCGGGCGACCCGGAAGGCCCCCGTGAGGTTGGTGTCGACGACCGAGGTGAAGTCGGCCTCGCTCATCCGAAGCACAAGCATGTCCCGCGTGATGCCCGCATTGGCGACGAGCACCTCGACCGGCCCCTGGTGCTCCTCGACTGCGTCGAAAGCCGCAGCGACGGACGTCTCGTCGGTCACATCCGCCCGGACCCCGAACAGTCCCTCCGGAGGCTCGCCACTGCGGTAGGTGACGGCAACGGCGTCACCGGCCGCGGCGAAGTGTCGTGCAATGGCCAGCCCGATGCCGCGGTTTCCCCCCGTGACCATGACCGATCGGGGCACGGCCACCACCTCCTTCGAGGCAAGGGCCATCGGCGCTCACCTCACGACACGCTGCCCGGGCACGCTACCGGCCTACCGGCGGGTACCCCGAACCCGGGTAGGTTCGCCGGAGCACAGATGCCGAGTGGAGGTCAGCGGTGCCTGAGACTGGTCCGGGGTCCGGCGGCCCGATCGACGAGGCGTTTCTCGCCCTTCCGCTGCGGGCCCTGTCCGCCGCCGCTCTCCAGCGCAGCCGAGACCTCGGTGCGACCTACGCCGCCTTCCGATTCGAGACGGTCCGGAGCCAGTCCGTCCGCCTGCGCGACCGCGTCCCCGAGGGCGTCAACGACAGCCAGGACATGGGCTACTCGGTGCGGGTGGTCGTGGACGGCACATGGGGATTTGCCTCAGACATCGACCGCACGCCGGAGGGTGCCGCTCGGACCGCCCAGCGGGCGGTGGAGATGGCGCGGGTGGCGGCCCCGGTCAACCGGGAGCCGGTCGTACTGGCAGACGAACCCTCGCACGGGGACGTGAGCTGGTCGTCGTCGTACGAGATCGACCCGTTCTCCGTGCCGGACCGCGACAAGATCGCCCTGTTGCAGGACTGGTCGGAGCGGCTGTTGACGGCTCCTGGGGTCGACCACGTCGACGCCTCGGTGTGGGCGGTGAAGGAGAACAAGTTCTACGCCGACCTGGCGGGCACCGTGACCACCCAGCAGCGCGTGCGACTGCAGCCGTCCGTGTTGGCCGTTGGCGTGGACGCCACGTCTGGCTCGTTCGAGACGATGTCGTCGGTGGCTCCCCCAGTCGGCCGCGGCTGGGAGTACGTGGACGGGACGAGCTGGGACTGGGACACCGAGCTCGCCCGACTGCCCGGCTGGCTGGTCGAGAAGATGAAGGCACCCAGCGTCGAGCCGGGCCGCTACGACCTCGTGATCGATCCGACGAACCTGTGGCTCACCATCCACGAGTCCATCGGGCATGCCACCGAGCTCGACCGGGCCCTGGGATACGAGGCCAACTACGCCGGCATGTCGTTCGCTACCCCTGACCTCCTCGGGCAGCTGCAGTACGGGTCACCACTCATGAACGTCACCGGCGACCGCACGGTGCAGCACGGGCTGGCGACCATTGGGTTCGACGACGAAGGCGTCTCGGGACAGGAGTTCCCGATCATCTCCGACGGCCGGCTCGTCGGGTACCAGCTCGACCGTTCGATCGCCGGGCATACCGGGGCCTCACGGTCCAACGGCTGTGCCTTCGCAGACTCGCCGGGCCACGTCCCGATCCAACGCATGGCGAACGTGTCACTCGCCCCCGCCCCGGACGGTCCCACCGCGGACGAGATCGTGGCGGGTGTCGAGGACGGCCTTCTGGTCTTCGGAGACAAGAGCTGGTCGATCGACATGCAGCGGTACAACTTCCAGTTCACCGGGCAGCGCTTCTTCCGGATTCGCTCCGGCCGGGTCGTGGGCCAGGTCAAGGACGTGGCCTACCAGGCAACCACCACCGACTTCTGGCGCTCCATGGCCGTGGTCGGTGGACCGGAGACGTTCTTGCTGGCCGGCGCCGCCAACTGCGGCAAGGCCCAACCCGGTCAGGTAGCGCCGGTCAGCCACGGGGCGCCGACGGCGATGTTCACCGGAGTCAACATCCTCAACACCGTGAAGGAGGGGCGGCAATGAGGTCGCAGGATGCGGTCGAGCACGCTCTGGCCGTCACCCAGGCCGACCGGGCCGTCGTCATCGTCCGCGAACGCAGCACGGCGAACCTCCGGTGGGCTGCCAACTCCCTGACGTCGAACGGAGACATGCGGTCGCGCGACGCCACGATGGTCTCCATCCACGACCACCCCGACGGGACCCGCGCCGGAGTGGTGACCCGAGACATCGCGAGCATCGACGACGTGACCGCCCTCGTGACTGCGGCCGACGCGGTGGGCCGAGAGGCAGACGCCAGTCCGGACGCCGGCGAGTTTGCGACCGTCACCGACTCCTCGCACTGGGACGACGAGCTACCGGTCACCTCCGCCGCGGTCTTCGCGGATTTCGCGCCCCAGCTGGCCGAGGTGTGTGCAAGTGCCGCCGCCGCCGGCCGGGAGCTGTGGGGATTCGCCGAGCACGAGCTCACCAGCACCTTCCTGGGAACCTCCGAAGGGCGTCGGCTGCGGCACGACCAGCCGGACGGGAAGATCGAGTTCACGGGCAAGTCTCAGCAGCGGACGCTGTCCGCCTGGGCGGGCCGGCACATGCCCGACTTCGGACACGCAGATGTCACGGAGATCGCCGGTGAGATCACCCAGCAGCTCAGCTGGCAGGCGGTGCGGCATCCGGTGTCGCCCGGCCGTCACGACGTCGTGCTGTCGCCGAGCGCGGTGTCCGACCTGTACGTCTACCTGTACTGGACCGCCTCCGCCCGGGACGCCGCCGAAGGCCGCACCGTGTTCGGCAAGCCCGGCGGCGGGACCCGGATCGGCGAGCGCCTGACCGACGTGCCCCTGACGCTGGCCAGCGACCCGCGGGCGCCCGGACGGGAGACCGCCCCCTTCGTCGTCGCCGAGGCATCCACGTCTGTGACGTCGGTGTTCGACAACGGCCTGCCGCTGCGGGCGACCCGGTGGATCTCGGACGGCGTCCTCGAGAACCTCCTGCAGACCCGCCACACCGCCGCGCTGACCGGACTGCCCACGACCCCCTACATCGACAGCCTGGATCTGAGCGTCACCGGGGGACGCGGGTCCACGCTCGACCTGGTCGCCGGCATGGATCGGGGGCTGCTGGTCAGCACACTGTGGTACATCCGCGAGGTGGACCCCCAAAACCTGCTGCTGACCGGGTTGACCCGGGACGGCGTGTACGTCGTCGAGGGCGGAGAGATCGTGGGCGCGACCAACAACTTCCGGTTCAACGAGAGCCCGGTCGAGCTGATGGCGAGGATCACTGCGGCCGGCACGACCCAGTCAACGCTTCCGCGCGAGTGGAACGACGACTTCACCCGGATCGCGGCACCGGCGCTACGGTTCGCCGACTACAACATGTCGACGGCCAGCCAGGCCAGCTGAGCTCAGGAGTCCTCGAGCCGGAAGCCGACCTTGATCCCGACCTGCCAGTGCTCCACCCCACCGTCCACGATTCGGCCGCGGACCTCGGTGACCTCGAACCAATCGAGGTGGCGAAGCGTCTCCGAGGCTCGCGCGATGCCGTTGCGGACCGCTTGGTCGACGCCGTCCGACGACGTCCCGACGATCTCAGTCACGCGGTAGGTGCGGTTCGACACGAGGCCTCCCAGCCGTTCGTCGCAGTGGTGCGCCGCCATCATGGCCCCTCGGCTCGCCGGAAGGCACGCAGGGGCCTACCGTGGGAGAGTCCGTCCGTTGCTTGCTGGGAGGTGGGTCATGGTCCGCCAGTCTGGTGCGGCACCGGTCTACCGGATCACCACCGCTCGGCGCGGAATCACCGACGACCAGGCGTTCCGCGTCCGTGGTTACGTGATCTCGATGAGTGTGCGGGCGGTGTGCTTCGTCCTCGCCGTGGTGGCCACTGGGTGGCTGCGGTGGGTGTTCGTCGCCGGGGCGGTGTTCATCCCGTACCTGGCTGTGGTCTTCGCCAACGGGGGCCGCGAGCCCACGAGCGACCCGCCGGACACGCTGATCGAGCCTGGCCTCGCACCGGACCGGCAGCTCCCGCGCTAGTCGGTCAGCCGCCGATGGCAGCCATCGGGCGCGGCGGCTGGAGGAACGTCGGCTCGTCGATGCCGTGTCCGGGCTTCTTGGCGCCGAGCGACGCCCGCATCAGCTCGACGAGGTCATGGTCACTGGCACCGTCCCGCATCGGGCCCCGCAGGTCGGACTCCTCGCGTGCGAACAGGCAGTTGCGGATCTGTCCGTCGGATGTCAGCCGGACCCGGTCGCAGTCGCCGCAGAACGGCCGAGTGACCGACCCGATCACGCCCACGCGGCCCCCTTCGACCCGCCAGGTCTCGGCCGGGTTGGCGCCGCGGGGCAGCTCGTCCGGCTCCAGTGTGAACGACGCCTGCAGCAACGCGAGGATCTCGTCGGCGGTGACCATCGTGGCCCGGTTCCACTCGTGCTGTGGGTCAAGGGGCATCTGCTCGATGAACCGGAGCTCGTATCCGTGGTCAAGGGCCCACCGGAGCAGCGCCGGGGCCTCGACGTCGTTGACTCCTCGCATGAGGACCGCATTGACCTTCACCGGGGTCAGCCCGGCCGCCGCAGCGGCCTGCATACCGGTCAAGACGTCCGCCAGCCGGTCGCGACGGGTGAGCTGGGCGAACCGTTCCCGGTCGAGGCTGTCCAACGAGACGTTGACGCGGTCCAGGCCCGCCTCCGCAAGGGCCTCCGCGACGGATGACAGCCCGATTCCGTTCGTGGTCAACGACATTCTGGGGCGTGGGAGCAGCGCCCCCGCCGCCCGGACGATCTCGACCAGGTCGGGACGCAGCAACGGCTCCCCGCCGGTGAACCTGACCTCGGTCACCCCTTCGGCGACGAACAAGCGGATGAGTCGGCTGATCTCCGCCCCAGTCAGCATCTGTGAGGTCGGGGTCCAGTCGAGGCCCTCCGCCGGCATGCAGTACGTGCAGCGCAGGTTGCACCGGTCGGTCAGCGAGACCCTGAGGTCGGTCGCCACCCGACCGAAGCTGTCGGTGAGCACGGAGCCTCCCTCGTCGACGGATGGCTGCAGGTCGCCTGCTGCCCAGGCCAGCGTACGCGAGGTGTCGGCGGCCGCGAGTTCTCCGGAAATGCCGAAGCCAATCCCAGCCCCGCCCGCGCGGACCTGCCACAGTGGACACATGGATGTCGGACTGACCGACCGGGTCTTCCTGGTCACCGGGGGCAGCCGCGGCCTGGGGCGCGCCACTGCCGCCGCCTTGGTGGCCGAGGGGGCGCGCGTTGTGGTCTCCGCCCGGGACGCCGAGCGCCTGGCCGGAGAAGTGGAGGCGATCGGTGCCGACCACGCCGTGGGGGTGCCCGCCGACCTGACTGACCCGACCGCCGCCGAGCGGCTCGTTGCCGCTGCCATCGGCCGGTACGGACGGATCGACGGCGCGCTGATCAGCTACGGCGGTCCGCCTCCTGGCGGGCCCCTGGAGCTCACCGACGACGAGTGGCGCACCGGCTTCGAATCGGTCTTCCTCGGTCCGCTCCGCGTCGCGCGCGCGGTTGCGGCCGCGATCGGTGACGAGGGGGGCGCGCTGGCGTTCGTCCTCAGCTCGTCGGTGCGCGAGCCGATCGCCGGGCTGGCCGCCTCGAACGGCATGAGGCCGGGGCTCGCCGCCGTTGCCAAGGAGCTGTCCGACGAGCTGGCCCCCCGCGGCATCCGCGTGAACGGGCTGCTGCCAGGACGCATCGACACCGACCGCACCCGGCTGCTCGATGCGAGGTCCGGCCGCGCGGAGACGGTGCGCCGTCGCGCGGAGGCCACCATCCCGCTGGGGCGCTACGGCGACCCCGTCGAGTTCGGCATCGTGGCAGCGTTCCTGTTGTCTCCCGCCGCGTCGTATCTCACCGGCGTCATGCTCCCGGTCGACGGCGGTGCCCGCCGGTCGTTCTGACCGGCCCCGGCTCAGCGAGTGTCCGCCTGTACCGCGAACTGGGTGCGGTAGAGCTCGGAGTACAGCCCTCCGGCCGCCATCAAGTCGTCGTGGGCGCCGCGCTCGACAACCTGGCCGCCATCCACCACGAGGATCAGGTCGGCGCTGCGCACCGTCGACAGCCGGTGGGCGATCACCAGCGATGTCCGCCCCTCGAGTGCGGTCTCCAGGGCGGCCTGCACCAGGCGTTCGGACTCCGAGTCGAGGTGGGCGGTCGCCTCGTCCAGCACCACGACGTCAGGCCCCTTCAGCAGCAGGCGGGCGATCGCCAGCCGCTGCTTCTCGCCTCCGGACAGCCGGTGCCCTCGGTCCCCCACGACGGTCTCCAGCCCGTCCGGCAGGGAGCGGACGAGGGCCGCGATCTGGGCTCCGGCGAGGGCCTCCCAGAGCTCCTCCTCGGTGGCATCTGGGCGGGCGTACGCCAGGTTGGCGCGGATGGTGTCGTGGAAGAGGTGCGCGTCCTGGGTGACGACCCCGATCGACTCGTGCAGCGACTGCTGGGTCACCTCCCGGACGTCCCGTCCACCCACCAGCACACGGCCGGAGTTGACGTCGTACAGGCGGGACACGAGTGACGTGATGGTGGTCTTCCCCGCGCCGGACGGACCGACCAGGGCGACGAGCTGACCGCTGTCGGCGCGGAAGCTGACCGACTGGAGGACTGCTCCAGTCGGCGCCGACTCAGCTCGGGCGACCGACTCCAGTGAGGCCAGGGACACCTGGTCCGCGGTCGGGTAGGCGAAGCCGACGTCGTCGAGCTCCACTGCCTTGGGCCCGCGGGGAAGCTGCACGGCGTCCGGCCGGTCGGCCACCATCGGCGCGAGGTCCAGGACCTCGAAGACCCGCTCGAAGCTCACCAGGGCGGTCATGATGTCCACCCGCACGTTCGCCATCGCCGTGAGCGGTCCGTAGAGGCGACCGAGCAAGGCGGCCAGCGCCACCAGCGTCCCGACAGTGAGCGTGCCGTTGATCGCCAGAACTCCACCGACGCCGTATACCAGGGCGGTCGCGAGGGCGGCGACGAGTACGAGGGCGGTGAAGAAGACCCGGCTGGCCATGGCGATGCGTACGCCGACGTCAGCCACCTGAGCCGCGCTCCCCCGGAAGTTCTCCTCCTCGGTGTCGGGGTTGCCGAACAGCTTCACCAAGAGCGCCCCGGCGACGTTGAAACGCTCGGTCATCGTGTTGCTCATGTCCGCATTCAGCTGCATGGACTCGCGAGTGAGCGACGCCAGGCGGCGACCCACGTAGCGCGCCGGAACCAGGAAGACCGGCAGCAACGCGAGCGAGGCAAGCGTGATTGGCCAGGACAGGGCGAACATCGCGATGGTGACGACCACCACGCTGATGCCGTTGGAGACCACCGATGACAGCGTGGTGGTGAACGCCTGCTGGGCGCCGATGACGTCGTTGTTGAGGCGGGAGATCAGCGCACCGGTCTGGGTCCGGGTGAAGAAGGCGACCGGCATGGTCAGGACGTGTCCGAAGACCTGCGAGCGAAGGTCGTAGATCAGGCCCTCGCCGATGCGCGACGAGTACCACCGAAGGAACAGCGACAGCGCCGCATCCACGACGGCAATCCCTGCCACCAGAAGGGCGAGAAAGACGACGAGCTGACGGTCACCTGCACTGACTCCGTCGTCGATGAGCCGCTGGAGGATCAGCGGGCTGGCGACGACCAGCAGCGCATCGATCACCGTCAGAACCAAGAACGCGACGATGCTCAGCCGGTAGGGACTGGCGTAGCCAGCGATGCGCCGGACTGTGCCCGGCGCGAGCTTCGTGTCGGCCACCGAGCTGTCGCGGGTGAACGAGCGCAGCGTCAGCCAGCCGCCGTGCATGCTCACGCGGTGGTCTCCCCTCGGTCAGCCGCCACAACACCCGGCGGAGGTCGTTTGCTCCCCCGACGGCTACGCCGACGGCGAACGGGAGGCAAGCCGTCTGATGAGCGGCAGCTGGGCGGCTCGCTCGGCGGCGAGCTGCTCTCCCACCGTTCGGGAGGCAGCGTCTCGGACCAGGAGCTTTGCTGCCCGGCGAGCGACCGGGTCCGCGGCGAGGAAGTCCGCCACCACTGCTGAAACGGTGTCGGCAAGCTCCTCAGGCGCTACCAGCCGGTCCACCAGACCCATGGCGAAGGCCTCGTGCGCGACGACGAACCGACCGGACACTGCCACATCGATGGCGCGGGAAGGTCCGACGAGGTCGACCAGCCGCCGGGTGCCACCGAGGTCCGGCACCAGCCCCAGCCGGACCTCGGCCAGCGCAAGGACGGCGTCGTGGGAGGCGACTCGCAGGTCGCAGGCAAGTGCCAGCTGGCAGCCGGCCCCCACCGCGTGGCCCTGGACCACAGCGACCGACACGAGGTCCGGTCGGTGCCACCAGGTGAAGGCCTGCTGGAACAGCGCGATCTCGCCGTCGAGCGTCTCGTCGTCGAGGCCGGCCAAGCTGGGCAGCCCCCTCCCGTCCGGGGACGTCTCGTCAGACAGGAAAGCCCGGTCGAGCCCGGCGGAGAACGACGGCCCCAGTGCGTCCAGCACCACGACCTGAACAGACTCGGGGATGGCCTGCCCCAGCCGGGCGAGTGCATGCCAGGTTGCCGGCGTCTGCACGTTCCGGCGATCCGGCGCGGCAAGGGTGACCCGGAGTACCGGCGCGTCGAGCCGGACCTGGATCGACACGTCGCCGAGGTCGCGGACCAGGTCGGGCGGGAGCGTGGCGCGGGTCACCCCCGTGATGTGACGACCCTTGGTTGTCTCGGCCATCGTTCCCCCTCCGAACCGGTGCGGATCCGCTGGACACCGATCATGGGCCATGGGCCCAGCCGCAGCCACCGAGGTCAGGCGAGAGCGACCAGATCCGCGTACTCAGCGGACCAGAGGTCCTCCACCCCGTCGGGCAGCAGGATCAGGCGCTCGGGCCGAAGCGCCGTCACCGCTCCCTCGTCGTGGGTGACGAGGACCACGGCCCCTTGGTAGCGGGCCAGCGCACCGAGGATCTCGTCGCGGCTGGCGGGGTCGAGGTTGTTCGTGGGCTCGTCGAGGAGCAGCACGTTGGCACTGGAAACCACAAGCGTGGCCAGGGCGAGCCGCGTCTTCTCCCCGCCGGACAAGGTGGCGACCGGCTGGGCCGCGGTGTCTCCGGAGAACAGGAAGCTTCCGAGCACGGTGCGGGCCTCGGTCTCGGTGAGGTCCGGGGCGGCGGACAGCAGGTTCTCCAACACCGAGCGGTCCGGGTCCAACGTCTCGTGCTCCTGGGCGTAGTAGCCGATGCGGAGCCCGTGACCCGGCTCGACCCCGCCGGTGTCGGGGGCCTCCTCGCCGGCGAGAATCCGCAGCAGGGTGGTCTTGCCGGCGCCGTTCAGGCCGAGGACCACCACCCGCGAACCACGGTCGACGGCCAGGTCGACGTCGGTGAAGACCTCCTCCGAGCCGTACGACTTGGACAGTCCGGAAGCGGCCAGCGGGGTCTTGCCGCAGGGCGACGGCTCGGGGAAGCGAAGCTTGGCCACCTTGTCCGCACGCCGGGTCGCCTCCAGGCCGGACTCCATGCGGTCGGCGCGCTTCAACATGCTCTGTGCGGCCCGGGCCTTGCTCGCCTTGGCGCGCATGCGCTCGGCCTGGTCGCGGAGAGCCTGCGCCTGCCGCTCGGTGTTGCTTCGTTCACGCTTGCGTCGCCGCTCGTCGGTCTCCCGCTGCTGCAGGTAGGCGAGCCACCCGACGTTGTAGATGTCCAGCTCCGCCCGGTTGGCGTCCAGGTGGAACACCCGGTTGACGCTCACCTCCAGGAGCTGCACGTCGTGGCTGATGACCACCAGGCCCCCGCGGTAGGTGCGGAGGAACCCCCGGAGCCACTGGATCGAGTCGGCGTCGAGGTGGTTGGTCGGTTCGTCGAGCAGCAGCGTTTCGGCGTCGCTGAACAAGATCCGGGCCAGCTCGACCCGGCGACGCTGGCCACCGGACAGCGTGCGCAGGGGCTGCTCGAGGACGCGGTCCGGAAGACCGAGGCTGGCGGCGATCGTCGCGGCCTCGGACTCGGCCGCGTAGCCACCCGCCGCCAGGAACTGCGACTCGACGCGCTCGTAGCGTCGCATGGCTTTGTCCCGGGTCGCGGTGTCCGCGGAGGCCATGCTCTGCTCTGACTCGCGCAGCGCCACCACGACCGCGTCGAGCTCACGTGCGGAGAGAATGCGGTCCCGGGCCAGCTGGTCCAGGTCCCCCGTGCGCGGGTCCTGGGGCAGGTAGCCGACCGAGCCGGTGCTTTGCACGTCGCCGGAGGCAGCCGCGGTCTCGCCGGCCAGTACCCGGGTCAGAGTGGTCTTGCCGGCACCGTTGCGGCCGACCAACCCGATGCGGTCGCCCGCGGCGACCCGGAAGGAGGCCTCGGCCAGCAGGAGTCGTGGGCCGGCGCGAAGCTCCACTGCGTGCGCGGTGATCATGGGCGGTCTGCTCCTGGGCTGAAAGGATCGGCGGGCGCGGGCGGGTGCAGCGCCGTCAGGGAGCAGTTCGGGGCATGGGTCGAGTGTAGAGCGAGGGGGGCCGTCCATGAAGTTCGACGACGAGCAGGTCGACACCTCCGGGGTCGACGACCTGAGAGGGCGCCGCGGTCGCGGGGGCCTTGCCCTCGGCGGTGGGGCCGGAGTCCTGGCGTTCGTGGTCGTGGTGCTCCTCAACGTTCTGTCGGATGGCGGCGGCCTGCCGCCGGGGGCGTTCGACCTGTCCCAGCTGAACTCCGGAGCGATCGGCAATCAGCCTGGGACGGTGCCCGCCAGCGACCTGGCGGAGCGGTGCGCCACCGAGGGGGCCATCGACGCCTACGACGACTGCTTCCTGGTGAAGGTGTACAACGAGGCGGACGAGGTCTGGTCAACGAGTGTGTCGGACCAGGGCTACCGACCCCCGCGGCTGGCGTTCTTCGACGGCGTGGTCGCCACCGGGTGTGGTCAGGCCAGCGCCCAGGTCGGCCCGTTCTACTGTCCCGCTGACGAGCGGATCTACTTCGACCTGGCATTCCTGGCGCAGCTCCAGGCGCAGTTCGGGGCCGAGGGCCGCTACGCGCAGGCGTACATCTTGGCCCACGAGTACGGCCACCACCTGCAGACGGTCTGGGGAATCGAGCCCCAGATGCGCCGGCTGCAGCGGCAGAATCCGGGCCGAGCCAACCAGCTGTCGGTCGCGCTCGAGCTGCAGGCCGACTGCTTGGCGGGCGTCTGGGGCCGTTTGGCTGCCGACGGCGGCAACCTGACGGTGACCGATGCCGAGCTGCAGCAGGCCCAGGACGCGGCCGCCGCCGTCGGCGACGACCGGATCCAGCGTCAGACCCAGGGCCGGGTGGACCCGGAGGGGTGGACCCATGGCTCCGCCGAGCAGCGACGGACCTGGTATCTGACCGGCTACCAGTCAGGAGCCGCGTCCGCCTGCGACACCTTCAGCTAGCCGACTGCACACCAACCGGGTTCAGACGTTGAATCCCAGCGCCCGCAGCTGCTCGCGGCCGTCGTCGGTGATCTTGTCCGGGCCCCACGGCGGCATCCACACCCAGTTGATGCGGACGTCGTCCACCAGACCGTGGAGGGCTACCCGCGTCTGGTCCTCGATGACATCGGTCAGCGGACATGCGGCAGACGTCAGGGTCATGTCCACCACGGCGACGCGCTGCTCCCCCTCATCCACGGTGACGCCGTACACCAGCCCGAGGTCGACGACGTTGATCCCAAGCTCGGGGTCGACGACGTCGCGCATGGCCTCCGTGAGGTCATCCTGCGACGGGTGCTCGGGTGCTGTGGTGTCGGTCATGCCTCAGTCCTTCGTCGAGGGGGCGGTTCGGTCCCCCAGTGCCTTGGCCAACGCATCCTTGAGCGCCATCCATCCCAGCAGCGCGCACTTCACCCGTGCCGGGTACTGCGCGACGCCCTCGAACGCCACTGCGTCCTGCAGGACCTCCTCGTCCGGTGCGACGGTGCCGCGACCGTGCATGAGCTCGAGGAACGCGCCCTGGATGGACAGCGCCTCGACCGGAGAGCGCCCGATCACCAAGTCCGACATCACCGAGGTCGATGCCTGGCTGATCGAGCACCCCTGCGCCTTGTACGACACATCGCCGATGACCACCTGGTCAGCCGGCCCCGCGAGATCGACCCGCAGGGTCAGCTCGTCACCGCAGGTGGGGTTCACGTGGTGGACCTCGGCGGCGTATGGCTCGCGCAAACCCTGGTGGAGCGGGTTCCGGTAGTGGTCCAGGATGATCTCCTGGTACATCTGCTCGAGCTTCACCGCCGCTCCCCGAAGAACTCCTGTGCCGCCCGCACTCCCGCGACGAGGTGGTCCACCTCGTCGAGCTGGGTGTAGACGTGGAAGGACGCCCGCGTGGTGGCCGGGACGCCGTAGCGACGGCACACCGGCCACGCGCAGTGGTGGCCCACGCGCACCGCAACCCCCCGGTCGTCCAGGACCTGCCCGAGGTCGTGCGGGTGGATGCCCGCCACCGCGAACGAGATCGCTCCGCCCCGGTCCTGCAGTGTTTCCGGCCCGATGATCCGGAGCCCGGGAACGGTCGCCAGCTGTTCCAGCGCGTAGGCGGTCAGCCGACGCTCGTGCGCGGCGACCGCGGACATCCCGAGTCCCGTCAGATAGGCCACGGCCGCGCCGAGGCCCACCGCCTGGGCGACGGCCGGGGTTCCGGCCTCGAAGCGCTGCGGGGGCGGAGCGAAGGTGCTGCCCTCCATCCGAACGGTCTCGATCATCGACCCGCCCGTCAGGAACGGGGGCAGGGTCTCGAGCAGGGGACGGCGCCCCCAGAGGACGCCCACGCCGGTGGGGCCGAGCATCTTGTGGCCGGAGAAGGCGGCGAAGTCCACGTCGAGGGCACCGAAGTCGACGGGTCCGTGCGGCACTGACTGGCACGCGTCAAGCACGACCAGCGCGCCGACCTGCCGGGCCCGGCGGACCAGGACGTCCACCGGGTTCACGGTGCCCAGGATGTTGCTCTGGTGCACGAAAGCGAGCACCTTCGTGCGCTCGTCGACGACGCGGTCCAGGTCGTCGAGGTCGAGGCGGCCGTCGTCCGTCAGGCCGAGCCAGGCGAGCTCCGCACCTGTGCGCGAGGCCAGCTGTTGCCACGGGACGAGGTTGGCGTGGTGCTCCATCTCAGTGACGACGATGCGGTCGCCGGGACCGATCCGGAACCGATCCGACTCCGGGCCGCTCGTGGCAGCGTTGCCCAGGGCGTAGGCCACCAGGTTGATGGCCTCGGTGGCGTTCTTGGTGAACACGATCTCGTCGAACTGGGCGCCGACGAAGCCGGCCACCGCTGACCGGGCGGCCTCGTAGGCGTCGGTGGCCTCCTCGGCCAGCTGGTAGGCACCCCGGTGGACCGGCGCGTTGTGCCGGAGGGCGAACACCCGCTCCGCGTCCAGGACGGCCAGCGGCTTCTGCGAGGTGGCGCCGCTGTCGAGGTAGACCAGCGGCTTGTTGTCGCGCACCGTCCGCTGCAGGATCGGGAAGTCCCGCCTGATGCGCTCGACGTCGAGCTCGACGTCGGTCGTCGAGGTGGTCACCGTCCGGCCGGCTCCGCGGCGGCGGGGGCGAACGGCTCGTAGCCGTCGGCCTCGAGCCGATCTGCGAGGTCGGGGCCGCCCGCCTCGACGATGCGGCCATCCAGGAAGACGTGAACGTGGTCGGGCTTCACGTAGCGCAGGATGCGGGTGTAGTGCGTGATGAGCATGACGCCGGTCTCACCCGTGGCCCCGATGCGGTTGATGCCGTCCGCGACGACCTTGAGCGCGTCGACGTCCAGACCGGAGTCGATCTCGTCCAGGATGGCGATCTTGGGCTGGAGCAGCTCCAGCTGCAGCACCTCTGACCGCTTCTTCTCCCCGCCGGAGAACCCGACGTTGACGTTGCGCTCGGCGAACGACGGGTCCATGGACAGCTCATCCATCGCCGCGCGAACCTCTTTCACCCACAGCCGGAGCTTGGGCGCCTCGCCGCGGACGGACGTCGCAGCCGTCCGCAGGAAGTTGGACACCGAGACGCCAGGGATCTCCACCGGGTACTGCATGGCGAGGAACAGGCCGGCGCGTGCCCGCTCGTCCACAGTCATCTCGAGGATGTCCGCGCCGTCGACGGTGATGCCCCCGCTGGTCACGGTGTACTTCGGGTGGCCCGCCACGGCGTACGCCAGCGTGGACTTGCCCGAGCCGTTAGGCCCCATGAGGGCGTGCGTCTCACCGCTGCGAATGGTGAGGTCGACACCTCGCAGGATGGGACGGGCGCCGCCGTCAGCCTCGACGGAGACGTGGAGGTCACGTACTTCAAGCACAGTCATGGTCAGGACTCCTGGACAGAGACGAGGACCTTTCCGTCCTCGACCTTCACCGGGTACACGGGCACCGGTTCGGTGGCGGGCAGGGACAAAGCGGCGCCGGTACGCAGGTCGAACCGGGAGCCGTGCAACCAGCACTCGAGTGTGCAGTCGTCGACCTCCCCCTCGGACAGCGAAACCTGGCCGTGCGAGCAGATGTCGTTCACCGCGAAGACCTCTTCGGCCACTTTGACGACCGCGACGGCGACGCCGTCAACCACGGCCTGATGCGGCGTCGACTCACTGAGGTCGTCCAGGTTGCAGGCGACGGAGAAGCTCATGCGGTCACTCCTTGGGAAAGCTCGCGCTCGAGCGCCTCGTCCAACCGCGCCGACACGACGGGGACACCGATCTGGTCGCGCAGGTCGGCGAAGAACCCTCGCACCACCAGGCGTCGGGCTTCCACCTTCGAAATACCGCGTGACATCAGGTAGAAGAGCTGGTTGTCGTCGAGCCGCCCGGTCACGCTGGCGTGGCCGGCGCCTGCGACGTCGCCGGTCTCGATCTCCAGGTTCGGCACCGAGTCGGCGCGAGCACCGTCGGTGAGCAACAGGTTGCGGTTGATCTCGTACGTGTCCGTTCCTGCAGCGTGGGCGCGGATCAGGACGTCACCGATCCAGACCGAGTGGGCGCCGGCACCTTGCAGGGCGCCCTTGTAGCTCACCCGACTGCGGCACTGGGGCTGGTCATGGTCGACGAACAGCCGGTGCTCGTGGTGCTGTCCGGGGTCGGTGAAGAACAGCCCCAGCAGCTCGACATCGCCACCGGGCCCGGCGAAGCGGGCCTCGGGCGTCAGGCGGACCAGGTCGGCGCCCAGAGTGACTGCGACATGGACGACGCGTGCGTCGCGTCCGACCAGGAGGTGGTGCGCCGACGCGTGAACCGCGTCCTCGTTCCAGTCCTGAAGGGTCACAAGCGTGAGGCGGCCGCCGTCGGCGACCCGCACCTCGACGTTGTCGGCATAGGTCGCCGACCCGGAGTGGTCGAGCACGACGACGGCGGTGGCGTGGCGCCCTACGTCGACGAGCAGATGCCCGAACGACGACCCGGACGCGTCCAGCCCACGGACCGAGACCTGAACTGGCTCGGTGAGCGTCGTCTCCGGGGGCACGGTGACGACGGTCGCCTCTTCGAAACCGGAGAAGGCCTCCGCCGCAACTCGGTCGCCGGGAGTACCGACGGTGCCCAGACGGACATCGTCGCGGCCAACGGTCTCGACGACCGCGCCGTTCGGCGCCGACACCGTGACTCCGACCTTGCCGTTCCGCTGGCAGCTCCCGTCGTGCAGGCCACGCAGGCGGGTCAGGGGCGTGAAACGCCAGTCCTCCTCGCGCCCAGTGGGCACCGAGAAGTCGGCGGGGTCGGTGGCGCGGAAGCGCTCGCCGCGGTCGGACGCCGGAATCAAGCCGTGGCTGTGCGGCACGGCGGTTGTCGTGCTCACCTCAGCCCACGGCCCCTTCCATCTGCAGCTCGATCAAGCGGTTCAGCTCCAACGCGTACTCCATGGGAAGCTCACGAGCGATCGGCTCGACGAAGCCGCGGACGATCATCGCCATGGCCTCGTCCTCGCCCATTCCCCGGCTCATCAGGTAGAAGAGCTGGTCCTCGCTCAGCTTCGTGACCGTCGCCTCGTGACCCATCGAGACGTCGTCGTCGCGTACGTCGACGTACGGGTAGGTGTCAGAACGGCTGATCTCGTCGACCAGAAGCGCGTCGCACTTCACGGTCGACCGGGAGCCGTGGGCACCTTCGTTGACCTGGACGAGTCCGCGGTACGACGTGCGGCCGCCGCCACGGGCAACCGACTTGGAGATGATGGTCGACGAGGTGTTCGGGGCAGCGTGGACCATCTTGGACCCGGCGTCCTGGTGCTGTCCCTCCCCGGCGAAGGCCACCGACAGCGTCTCTCCCTTTGCGTGCTCCCCCACCAGCCACACGCCCGGGTACTTCATCGTGACCTTGGAGCCGATGTTCCCGTCGATCCACTCCATCGTGGCGCCCTCGTGCGCGACCGCGCGCTTGGTCACGAGGTTGTACACGTTGTTGGACCAGTTCTGGATCGTGGTGTACCGGCAGCGAGCGTTCTTCTTCACGACGATCTCGACCACGGCCGAGTGCAGGGAGTCGGAGGAGTAGATGGGCGCCGTGCAGCCCTCCACGTAGTGAACGTACGAGTTCTCGTCCACGATGATCAGCGTCCGCTCGAACTGCCCCATGTTCTCGGTGTTGATCCGGAAGTACGCCTGCAGCGGGATGTCCACCTGCACGTTGGGCGGTACGTAGATGAACGACCCGCCGGACCACACAGCGGTGTTGAGGGAGGCGAACTTGTTGTCGCCGGGCGGGATGACGGAGCCGAAGTACTCCTGGAAGACCTCCGGGTGCTCGCGCAGCGCGGTGTCGGTGTCGAGGAAGAGCACACCTTGCTCCTCCAGGTCCTCCCGGATCTTGTGGTAGACGACCTCGCTCTCGTACTGGGCGGCGACACCGGCGACGAGCCGCTGCTTCTCCGCCTCCGGGATGCCGAGCCGGTCATACGTGATGCGAATGTCCTCGGGCAGGTCCTCCCAGCTCTCCGCCTGTCGCTCGGTCGACTTGACGAAGTACTTGATGTTCTCGAAGTCGATGCCGGACAGGTCCGCACCCCAGGTCGGCATGGGCTTCTTGCGGAACAGCTTGAGCGACTTCAGCCGCGTCTGCAGCATCCAGTCTGGTTCGCTCTTGCGGCTGGAGATGTCGCGCACGACGTCCTCGGAGAGGCCGCGGCGGGCAGTCTCACCGGCGACGTCGGAGTCCCGCCATCCGTACTCGTACGTTCCCAGGCCGTCGAGCTCGGGCCGAGCGATGTCGGTCATGTGCTGCTCCTCTGGGGTGGTGCGGAGGGGATCACGGTGGTGCACACGCCGTCGCCGTGCGCGATGGTGGCGAGCCGCTGGACGTGGCGCCCGAGCACGTGACCGAGGGCCTCGGTCTCCGCCTCGCACAGCTCGGGGAACTCCTCGGCGACATGGGCAACCGGGCAGTGGTGCTGGCACAGCTGGTGGCCACCGGGTGCCGGGTCCACGCTGGCGGCGAAGCCGAGCTCGGACAGCGTGGCCGCCACCACGGCCACCGGGTCGTCGTTCGGACGACCGGCCTCGAGGCCGCCGACCAGGGCCGCCTCGAGCTCGGCGGCGCGTGCCCGCGCGAAAGCACGGACGCCCTCGGCGCCCTCGCGGTCAGCGACGTGCTGCAGGGCCGCCAGCGCCAGCGCGTCATAGGCCGCCGGCAGCGTCTCCCGACCGCTGGCCGTCAGCGCGAAGACCCGGGCCGGCCGACCTCGGCGGCGCGCCGGTGAGGGGCCGTACGGAGGGCGCTCGCGGGCCTCGACGAGTCCCGCCGCGAGAAGGTGCTCCAGATGGCGGCGGACCACGGTCGAGCTGACGCCCAGCCGGTCGGCCACAGCGGTCGCCGTCGCTGCGCCATGGACCATCAGACAGCGCGTCACGGCATCCCGGCCGACGACGTCCGGCTCCCGCTCCAGGGCAGGAGTTGTCGCGGCGTCGATTTTCACAACCCCAGGGTTTCATAAACCCGGCCAGGATGCACCCCCGGACGCGCCGGGGGGCCGGAACGGCCCTAGGGTGACGCCGTGGAGCGGGCACCGGTCGCGGTCGAGGTGACGGGCCTGGTCAAACGGTACGGCAGCCTGGTCGCCGTGGCGGGCCTGGAGCTCGCGGCGGCAGCCGGCGCTGTCACCGCCGTCGTCGGCCCGAACGGCGCCGGCAAGACCACCACCCTCGAGGTCTGTGAGGGCTTCCGCCTGCCGGACGAGGGCAGCGCGCGCGTCCTCGGACTGGACCCCGTTCGCGATGCCGCCGCGCTGCGGCCCCGCGTCGGCGTCATGCTCCAAAGCGGCGGGGTCTACGCGTCGGTGTCCCCGACCACCGCGCTGGCGCACGCCGCTCGGCTCTACCGACACCCGATCCCCCCGGCCGAGCTCGTCGAGGCGCTGGCACTGGGACGGGTGGCGGGAAGCGCCTTCCGCCGACTGTCCGGCGGCGAGCAGCAGCGGACGCTCCTGGCCCTCGCGCTCGTGGGGCGTCCCGAGGTGGCCTTCCTCGACGAGCCCACGTCCGGTCTCGATCCGCAGTCCCGGCGGGCCGTCTGGGACCTGGTCCGACAGCTGCGCGAGGCGGGGGTGGCCGTGGTCCTGACCACCCACTACCTCGAGGAGGCCGAGGAGCTGGCCGACGAGGTGGTGATCATCGACCACGGTCGGGTCGTCGCCCACGGGACCCCCACCGCGCTCACCGACGCCGGCGAGACGAGCCTGAGCTTCGACGCGCCGCCCGGGCTGCCGGTCGACTCCCTGCAGCCCACGCTGCCGGCTGGCTGCACGGTCGCGGAGATCGGCCCCGGTCGGTACCGGGTGTCCGGTCCGGTCGACCCGCAGCTGCTGGTGGCGGTGACCACCTGGTGCGCCCAGAAGGGGGTCATGCCAGAGCGGCTGCGCACCCACCGTCGATCGCTCGAGGACGTCTTCCTGGAGCTCACCGGGCGGGAGCTCCGGCCGTGACGGACCTCGACCTGCACCCCCGGCCAGCGGCCGCCCCGTGGCGGCAGCGAGTCCTGGCGCAGGCCGTTCTCGAGCTCGGCATGACACTGCGTAACGGCGAGCAGCTGCTGCTCACGTTGGTGATCCCGGCCGGCCTCCTGGTGGCCTTCGGGCGCACGCAGTTTCTGGACCTGGGCACGGCCACGGACCCCGCGGCCCGCATGGCCGTGCTGGCGCCGGGGGTGCTGGCGCTGGCGGTGCTCTCGACGGCGTTCACCGGCCTGGCGATCCAGACCGGCTTCGAGCGCAGGTATGGCGTCCTGAAACGACTCGGGGCCACCCCCCTCGGTCGCGACGGTCTCCTCGCCGGCAAGGCGGGGGCGGTGTTCGTGGTCGAGGTCGGGCAGATCGTCCTGCTGTCCGCCCTCGCCGTGGCCCTCGGATGGCGACCGCACCCGCACGTGTCGGGCCTGGCAGCGGCCGCTGCCCTGGTCGTCCTCGCCACCGTCGCCCTGGCCGGAATGGGACTGCTGCTCGCGGGCACGGTCCGCGCCGAGGCGACCTTGGCGGTCGCCAACTTGGTCTATCTGGTGCTGCTCGTCGGGGGCGGCCTCATCGTGCCGTCCACTGACTGGCCGTCCGGGGTGACTGCCCTCCAGTCGCTGCTGCCCACCGCTGCCCTCGCAGACGGCCTTCGGGCGGCGCTCGAGGGGAGCCCGGTGGGCGCGGGGCCGTGGCTCGTGCTTGGCGCCTGGACCGCCGCCGGCGGGTGGGCGATCCGGGTGTTTCGCTGGGAGTAGGTGTCGGGGGCCAGCCGGCGAGAACGGTAGCGTCGACCTCGTGCTGACACTGGAAGACGACGAGGTCGCCGTGGCCTTCCGCGACGGCGACGAGGCTGCCCTCGAGGAGGCCTACCGGCGCTGGTCCTCCCTCGTCTACACCGTCGCCCTGCGCTCGCTGGGAAGCCGGCTCGACGCGGAGGACGTGACCCAGGTGGTCTTCCTGGCGGCCTGGAGAGGCCGCGCGCGCTACGACCCCGCCGGCGGGGCTCTCCCCGGGTGGCTGGTCGGGATCACCCGGCACAAGGTCTCCGACCGGTGGGCGGCCCGGGAGAGGGAGCAGCGGTCGGTCGAGGCCGTGGCGAGTGCATCCGAACGGCCCCGAACGACCGAAGAAGGGGTTGACCAGGTCGCCGACCGGGTTGTCATGCGGGACGAGCTGGGCACCCTGGCCCAGCCCGCCCGGCAGATCATGGAGCTCGCGTTCTATGAGGACATGACCCACGCTCAGATCTCCGCCGCCCTCGAACTGCCGTTGGGCACGGTGAAGAGTCATATCCGTCGGAGCCTGGAACGTCTCCGTCGACGATTGGAGGCCAGCCGTGCCACCGTCTGACCTGCTTTCGGGCGCTGAGGGTCACCTCGCCCCCGAGGCGCTGGCGCTGTGCGCACTGGGCGAGCCAGGGGATGGCGCGGCTGTCGCGCACCTGCAGGCCTGCGACCGTTGCGCGTCCGAGCTCTCGGAGCTCACCCAAGTCGTGGCCACGGCTCGCACGCTGGACCGAGCAGAGACCCTCGAGTCACCGCCACCTCGCGTCTGGGACGCCATCCGGAGCGAGCTGGCCGACGACTCGGCGACCCAGCCAGCCAGCGAGCTGGCTCCGGTCGTCTCGCTGGCCGATCGCCGACGTCGGTGGTCGACCGGGCTGCTCGTCGCCGCCTCCGTCTTGGGAGTGGTCATGGGATCGGTCGCCACGAGCGTGGTGACCTCCGAGTCGACCCCCGCCCCCCCGGTGGCGGCCGCAGTCGCCACGGCGAGTCTGGCGGCCCTGCCCGCGCATGCTGGGACGGGGTCGGCCGAGATCGTCGAGGGTCCGGATGGGCCTCAGCTCGTCCTGGACGTCTCAGGTCTGTCCCCGGGGGACGGGTTCTACGAGGTCTGGCTCATCGACCCGGAGACCTTCGCCATGGTCGGGCTCGGCGCGCTGCCGGGAACCCGCGGCACCTTCCCCGTGCCCGCAGGGCTCGACCTCAGCACGTACTCGGTGGTCGACGTGTCGATTGAGCCGTACGACGGCGACCCGCTGCACTCCAGCGACTCCGTGGTGCGCGGCGAGCTGTCCACCTGACCAACGGTCCGGCTCCTGAGCCGTAGGGTTGCGACGTGACCTCGCGGACCGCCGACGTGCCCGGCGCCGACGCCGGATCTGCGGTCCCGGTGAGCGCCGGCACCCGGCGAGTCCTCATCGCCAACGTGGTGGTCCAGGTGGGCATCGTGGTGACCGGCGGCCTGGTCCGCCTGACCGGATCAGGGTTGGGGTGCCCCACCTGGCCGGAGTGCACCGACGGCAGCCTCGTGCCGACCGCTGGGCAAGCCGAGGGCACCCAGAGCCTCATCGAGTTTGGCAACCGTCTGCTCACCCTGGTCCTGGTCGTGGTGGCGATCGCGGCACTCGTGGCGGTCCTCCGACACCGACCCAGACGTCGTCCGCTCGTGGTTCTGGCCGCTCTCGTCCTCGCCGGCATCCCGGCGCAGGCGGTGCTGGGTGGGGTCACCGTGCTGGTCGACCTCCACCCGGCCGCCGTGGCCGCCCACTTCCTGCTGTCGATGGCCGTGATCGCGGCCGCCGTGGTCCTCCTCAACCGGTCAGGGGAAGCCGGCGACGGTCCTGCGACACCCACGGTCCGCGGTGAGCTCCGGTCGCTCGCCTGGGTGATTTCTGTCGTCGCCGTGACGGTGCTGGTCCTGGGCACCGTCGTGACCGGCAGCGGGCCCCATGCCGGCGACGAAGCGTCGCCCCGGTTCGGGTTCGACGTCCGGGCGGCGAGCTGGCTCCACGCAGACGTGGTGATCCTGCTGGTCGGGCTGACCGTCGCGTTCTGGCTCGGCTGCCGGCTCACCGGAGCGCCCCGGTCACCGCAGCGGGCAGCTGTCTGGCTGCTGCTCGCCTGCGTGGCCCAAGGTGCGGTGGGCTACACCCAGT
Source organism: uncultured Actinomycetota bacterium (assembly GCA_963848085.1). Lineage (GTDB taxonomy): Bacteria > Actinomycetota > Actinomycetes > JAHEKZ01 > JAHEKZ01 > CAWKCE01. The sequence goes on along the minus strand of CAWKCE010000003.1, from coordinate 1,127,091 downwards.
ACTTCACCGGTGTCCCGGTCGCGCTGGTGAGCCTGCACGTTCTGGGAGCCTGCCTGGTCTGGGTGGCGACCGTCACACTGCTCCTGTCCACCCGCCGTCACCCGGCCGGAGCCATCGGGTCGGGGTGACTGTGCGGGCCGTCAGTCGTGGTCGCGGCCGTTCTCGTTCGAGGTGACCGGCACCCCCGACCGGCAGCTGAGGTGCATCCCCACCTCGTCCTCCTGGCCACCGGTCGAGCGGAACTTGATCTCGGCGGTGGCGGCAGGACCGCGCTGCACCTCGTCGACGGCGAAGCCCGCGGCCGGGCTCCAGGATCGGAGGTACACCTGACCGGCCTCACAGGAGGCGACGACCGAGCCGCCGCGAGACGTGAGAACGCGGGTCTGACCGGACGATCCCGATCCGCCAGACGATCCGCCAGACGCCGACGGGCTGGCGGACTTGGTCGGCCGCGGGCTGGCGGTCGGGGACGGGGACGTCCCGCCGCCGGCGGCGGGCGTCTTGGTGGGACCCGGCTTGGGCTTTCGACTGTGGCTTGTCGAGGGGGTGGGCTGCGCGCTGGGCCCGGCCGCCGTGGGTTCCGGGCGTGCCGGCGTTCACGGTCCCCAGCTCGGACGAGACCTGCCCGGTGGTCAGTGGGTCCGGCGCCGACCCCGAGATGGCGCCCTGGACCACGGCGACGGCGCCCAGTCCGGACAGCACAGCCATCACCGTGAACAACGACCACAAGGCAGTCGCTCGGATTCGTCCCACCCCAACAGTGTGACCCACGGGGAGCCGCTGAACCGCCAGGCGCCGCTAAGCCTGGGCTAAGAGCGACGAAAGGTCCTGCCGGTTCGCGCCCCGTCGAGTGGCGCCCGCCCGGGAACCGCTGCCTCGTGGCTACGCTCGCGATGTGGCACAGATCCTGGTCGTCGAGGACGATCCGCACATCCGGTCCGCAGTGCTTCGGGCGCTGGGCGAGCGGGGGCATGCCGTCACCTCCGCCCCGGACGCGATGAGCGGGCTCCAGTCGGTCGTTGACGACCCGCCGGACCTCGTCGTGCTGGACCTCGGTCTCCCCGATCTCGACGGCACTGACCTGCTGCGCATGATCCGTGCCGTGAGCAAGGTTCCGGTGATCGTGGCCACCGCCCGGGACGAGGACCAGATGGTGGTCAAAGCGCTCGACGCCGGGGCTGACGACTACGTCGTGAAGCCGTACAGCGCGGACCAGTTGGACGCTCGGGTCCGCGCGGTCCTCCGGCGAGCCGTGGGCGTCGAACCTGAACCCGTGCTCACAGTCGGGGGCCTGTCGATCGACGTCCCAGCGCGCGAGGTGCGGCTGGACGGGCAGTCGGTGGACCTCAGCCCTCGGGAGTTCGACCTGCTCGCCTACCTCGCTGGGCAGCCGGGACGGGTGGTGACGAAACGCGAACTGCTCACCGAGGTGTGGCGACTGCCCTACGGAGGGGCTGACAAGACGGTCGACGTGCACCTGTCATGGCTTCGCCGCAAGCTCGGCGAGACCGCCCAGACCCCCCGCTACCTGGTGACGGTGCGGGGCGTGGGCGTCAAGCTCATCGCGCCGGACGACTAGTGCGTACCCGCATGCTGCTGACGGTGGCGGCGGCGACGGTCTTGGTGCTCGTCGCCTTCCTGCTTCCTCTCACGCTGCTCGTCGGAAGCGTCTCGGAGAACCGGGCGACCAACAACGCGACGCTGACGGTGCAGACACTGGTCCCGCTGCTGAGCACCGTGGGCCGGTCGGACCTCCAGCTGTCAGTCGATGCCCAGAACGCCGTCAACGACTTCGCGGTGACCGTCTTCCTGCCCGGGAGAGCGCCGGTCGGGGCCGAGGCGCAGGTGGACGACGCCGTCGAGCTGGCCGCGACCGGGCGACCGGTCACGGTGGACGTCGCTGACGGCCGCAAGATCCTGGTACCGGTGCAGGGGCTCGCGGACGGGACGGCAGTGATCCAGGTCTTCATCCCGTCGGACACGCTCGCCGAGGGCGTCGCCAAGGCCCGGCTGGTCCTGGTGGGGCTCGGCGTGGTCCTGCTCGGGCTGGCGCTGGCCGTCGGCAACGGTGTCGCTGGATCGCTCCTGCGGCCGGTGCGCGACCTGGCCGACACCGCCAACCAGCTCGCAGCCGGCGACCTCTCGGCCCGGGTGGAGATCCGCGGGCCGACCGAGACTCGGGCGGTGGGTCGGGCACTCAACCGCCTCGCCGACCGAATCGGAGAGCTGCTGGCCGCTGAGCGGGAGACCGTCGCGGACCTGTCCCACCGGTTGCGCACACCGGTCACCGCGCTCCGCTTGGACGCCGAGGGACTGGCCGACGGCGGTGAGCGTTCGCGGCTGACCGCCGACGTCGCCGAGCTCTCCCGGCTCATCGACGAGGTGATCCGGGAGGCCCGACGTCCCGAGCGGGAGGGGTTGGGGGCCCGCAGCGACGCACGACAGGTCGTGGCCGACCGGGCCCGCTTCTGGGCCGTCCTGGCCGAGGACACCGACCGCCGGATGGATGTGGACCTGCCGGACCGCCCGGTTCTGGTGCGGTGCAGCCCGGAGGACTACGCCATCACCGTCGACGCCTTGCTGGGAAACGTGTTTGCGCACACACCGGACGGCACGCCGTTCGAGATCCGCCTGGTGGCGCGGCCCGGCGGCGGCGGCACACTTGTGGTGCGGGACGACGGTCCGGGCCTGCCCGCGTTGGATGTCACCGCCCGGGGCACGTCGTCCGGCGGTTCCACTGGTCTCGGGCTGGACATCGTCCGGCGAACCGCGGAGAGCGCCGGAGGTGCCCTGCGCATCGGGGGCTCGCCGGTGGGCGGAACGCAGGTTGCGGTGGACCTGCCAGGTCCGCTGGGCTGACCCGGGCGGTCAGGTCAGAACGGCAGCAGCGGGTCGACTCCGACCGCGACGAACAGCAGCGTCAAGTAGGTGATCGACCAGTGGAACACCCGCATCGGGCGCATCCGGGAGTCGGTGAGCCCGGCGCGGATGCGGGACCGCAGCCGGTAGACCTCGACGAGGAAGACGCCGCCCAGCACCACGGCGGCAGCCGCGAAGAGGGGGGTCATCCCCGCGACCGGCACCAAGGCCACCGATGCCAGCACCATGGCCCACGAGTGGCCGACCATCCGACGCGCGACGACCGTCGCCTCCGCAACCACCGGCAGCATCGGAACCCCGGCGGCCGCGTAGTCGTCCTTGAACCGAAGGGCCAGCGCCCAGAAGTGAGGCGGCGTCCACCAGAAGACCACCAGGAACAGCAGGGCCGCCGGCCACGCCAGGCTCCCGGTCACCGCGGCCCAGCCGATGAGGACCGGCATGCACCCGGCCGCCCCGCCCCACACGATGTTCGAGGGGGTGCGCCGCTTCAGTCCGATCGTGTAGACCACGACGTAGTACGCGATCGCCGCGACCGCCAGCACGGTCGCCAGCACGTTGACGAAGACCAGCAGGACCGCGGTGCTGACCGCCGCCAGGGCAAGGCCGAACAGCAGCGCCTCACGTGGACTGACGGTCGCCGTCGACAACGGACGCCGACCGGTGCGCTTCATGACCAGGTCGATGTCACGGTCGAGGTAGCAGTTGAGGCTGTTGGCAGCACCTGCGGCCAGCGTGCCTCCGACCAGCGTGGCCACGACGAGCGACCACGCGGGAACGCCGCCGGCCGCCAGGAACATCGTCGGCACCGTCGTCACCAGGAGGAGCTCGATGATGCGCGGCTTGGTGAGCGAGACGTACGCCCGGACGGTGGCGCGCGCGCCACGTCGCGACCGTCGCGCCACTGACGTGGGGCGGGAGTCGATCGCGGTCACACACACCTCAGTGCTGGCAGACGGGGTCGCCGGGACGACCCGGACGGAGGTGACCCGTCCGGGGACTCACCTTAGCCCGGTAGGGTCCTCACGACCCTTGGTACCCGACGTGGGAGCCCGCACTCCGTGACCTCTGAACCCGTCGTCGACGCACTGTCCGCCGCTGGTGACCGGTCGGCCGAGCCGCCGGGGTGGAGCCCCCTCGACCGACGGGCGGTCGCTACCGCCCGCGCCCTGGCGATGGACGCGGTGGAGCGGGTGGGCAACGGCCACCCGGGCACGGCGATGAGCCTGGCCCCGGCGGCGTACCTCCTGTTCCAGCGGCACCTGCGGCACGACCCGGCAGACCCGGGCTGGCTCGGCCGCGACCGGTTCGTGCTGTCCATGGGGCACTCCAGCCTGACGCTGTACGTCCAGCTCTACCTGTCCGGCTACGGCCTGACGCTCGACGACCTGCGAGCGCTGCGGACCTGGGGCAGTCTCACGCCCGGACACCCGGAGTGGGGGCACACCGCCGGGGTGGAGACCACCACCGGCCCGCTCGGGCAGGGCGTGGCCAACGGCGTCGGCCTGGCCATGGCCCAGCGCCGGGTGCGCGGCCTGCTGGACCCGGACGCGGCACCATCCGACAGCCCGTTCGACTGGCGGGTCTACGTGCTCGCCAGTGACGGCGACATGGAGGAAGGGGTCAGCGCGGAGGCCAGCTCGTTCGCCGGGACACAGCGCCTGGACCGACTGACCGTCATCTGGGACGACAACCGGATCTCCATCGAGGACGACACCACAGTGGCTTTCACCGAGGACGTCGCCGCGCGCTACCGGGCCTACGACTGGCACGTCCAGGAGGTCCCCCTGGCGGCCGACGGCGACGTTGACCTGGCGGCCCTCGACGTCGCGCTCGGCCGAGCGCGGTCCGAGACACAGCGACCGTCGTTCATCCGGCTGCGCTCGCAGATCGCGTGGCCGGCGCCCCGAGCCCGGAACACCGGCAAGGCCCACGGCGCCGCACTCGGCGCCGACGAGGTCGCGGCCACCAAGACCGCCCTCGGCCTGGACCCCGAGGAGAGCTTCGGCGTCGCCGACGACGTCCTCGAGCACGCCCGCGGCGTTGCCGCCAGAGGGCGGGCCACGCGGGCCCAGTGGCAGGTCGGGTACGACCACTGGCGGTCGGCCCACCCGGACCGAGCCCGCCTCGAGGAGCGCCTGCGGGAGCGCCGGCTGCCCGAGGGCTGGCAGGCCCACCTCCCCGTCTTCGACGAGGGGACGGCGGTCGCGACGCGAACCGCATCCGGAACGGTGCTGACCGCCCTGGGGCCGACGCTTCCCGAGCTGTGGGGCGGCTCGGCCGATCTGGCAGGCTCCAACAACACCACCATCGCCGGATCGCCGTCCGCGATCCCGGAGGAGCGGCAGACCGCGGCCTGGTCCGGCGACCCCTTCGGGCGGACGCTGCACTTCGGTGTGCGCGAGCACGCCATGGGTGGGATCGCCAACGGCATCGCGCTGGAAGGACACACCCGCCCCTACGTCGGGACCTTCTTGGTGTTCAGCGACTACATGCGGCCGTCCGTCCGGCTGGCGGCCCTCATGGGTCTGCCCACGATCTACGTCTGGACCCACGACTCCATCGGACTCGGCGAGGACGGCCCCACGCACCAGCCGATCGAGCACCTGGCCGCCCTCCGTGCGATCCCGGGACTGTCGGTCGTGCGACCCGCGGACGCGAATGAGACGGCTGCCGCCTGGGCTGCTGCGCTGGACCGCCGGGACGGCCCGGTTGCCCTGGCGCTGACCCGGCAGAACGTCCCGGTGCTGCCCGGCACCGACCAGGTGGGAACCCGCGACGCGGTCCGCCGCGGCGGCTACGTCCTGTCGGACTCGCCCTCCCCGGCGCAGGTGCTCCTCCTGGCTACCGGCTCCGAGGTTCAGCTGGCACTGGGTGCACAGCAGGCGCTGGCCGGGGCGGGCATCGCCGCCCGCGTGGTCTCCCTGCCGTGCCTGGAGTGGTTCGCCGACCAGCCGCAGGACTACCGGGACTCCGTCCTGCCGCCCGGCACCCGTGCCCGGGTGGCGGTCGAGGCAGGGGTGTCGCTGTCGTGGTACCGATGGGTCGGCGATGCCGGCCGCATCGTCGGTCTCGACCACTACGGGGCATCAGCCGACCAGGAGACGCTGTTCCGGCGGTTCGGCCTCACCGTCGATGCGGTGGCCGAGGCAGCCCGCGCCAGCCTGGCGGCCGCGCAGTGACCCCGCTCGGACAGCTGTCGGCGGCCGGCGTCGCGGTATGGCTCGACGACCTCGGGCGCCACCGACTCGCGAGCGGACAGCTGGCCGAGCTCGTCGCCAGCCACGACGTCGTCGGGGTCACCTCGAACCCCTCCATCTTCGCGGCCGCCATCGGGGACGGCTCGGACTACGCCGACGACCTGGCCCGACTGGCGAGGGAGGGCGCCTCCCCCGAGGACGCGGTACGGGAGCTCACGACGTCCGACGTGAGATCGGCGTGCGACGTCCTGGCCGAGGTCCACCACGCCACGCAGGGCCGGGACGGACGGGTGTCCCTCGAGGTGGACCCGCGGCTGGCCGCCGACCCGGCGGGAACCGTCCGGCAGGCGGCGGAGCTGAGCGCCGTCGTCGACCGGCCCAACCTGTTCGTCAAGATCCCCGCGACCCCCGAGGGCCTGCCCGCCATCACGGAGACCCTCGGTGCGGGGATCGCGGTCAACGTCACTCTGATCTTCTCGCTGTCCCGCTACGAGCGGGTGCTCGACGCCTGGCTCGCCGGCCTGGAGCTCGCCGCCCGGAACGGCCACAACCTGGCCCGGCTGGACTCGGTTGCCTCGTTCTTCGTGAGTCGGATGGACACCGCGGTCGACGCCCTCCTCGATGCCCACGGTTCCGCTGCCGCCGCCGACCTCCGCGGGCGCGCCGCACTGGCCAACGCGCGGCTGGCGTACCAGCACTACGAGCAGATGCTGGCCGGTGACAGGTGGGCCCAGCTCAGCTCGCTCGGCGCGCGGAGCCAACGTCCGCTGTGGGCCTCCACCGGCACCAAGGACGCCCGCTACGACGACACCCGCTACGTCACGGGACTGGTCGCGCCGGACACCGTCAACACCATGCCCTACGCGACGCTTGAGGCGATGTCGGACCACGGCTCGGTCACCGGCGACACGGTGCGAGGCGCCTACGACGACGCGCGGGCAGTTCTGACCGCACTGACGGGTCTCGGCATCGACTACGACTCCGTCGTCGACCAGCTCGAGGCGGATGGAGTCCTGGCGTTCCAGCGGGCTTGGGACCAGCTGCTCCACTCGGTCGCGGGCGCGCTGGATCGGGCATCCGGCGGATGACTGCCCAGGTGACGGTGGTCCGCGACCACACGCTCCTGCTCGACGCCGTCGCAGCCCGGCTGATCACTCGCATCGTCGACCACCAGGCGGCAAGCGGAGGCGCCAGCGTGCTGCTGGGCGGCGACCCCCTGGTGGCGGCAGTCCTGGGGCGGGTGGCGATCACGGCAGCGCGCGATGCGGTCGCGTGGGACCGGCTCGACCTGTGGTGGGCCGACGACTCCTGGAGCGAGGCGAGCGCACCCTCGCGCGCGGCCAGCACCGCGTCCGTGCTGCTCGACGCCGTCGAGCTCGACGGCCGTCGCATCCACTGGATGCCGAGCCGGACAGCGGACGGTGACACCGCCGAGGCGGCCGCGGCCGGCTACGCGCTCGAATTGGCGGCCGCCCGTGAGCCGGACGACCACGGACTCACACCGACCTTCGACATCGCCCTGCTCGGGCTTGCCCCGGACGGTGGGATCGCCGGAGTGCGGCCGGAGCAGCCGGTGGTGCACGATCCGCGGTCGGTGGCCGTCGACCGCGGCACCGGACGCCTCACGCTCACCCTGGCGGGTCTGTCCGGTGCCCGCGAGGCGTGGCTGATGGGCTCGGGCACCGAGTGCGCCGCGGCGGTGGTGTTGGCCCTGTCCGGCACCGGGTCGCTCCAGGTCCCCGCAGCCGGAGTACACGGTCAGCAGCGGACCCTGTTCTTGCTGGACGACGCGGCGGCTTCCCGGCTGCCGGGGTCGATGCGCCGGATCGCCTCACCCTGACATCCCCACCCCGGCCGCGCAGTTCCGGCCGAACGCGGTACGTCAGGCGCGACCGCGAAGCTTGGCGAGCGCCTCGGCGAGGATCGCCTCGCCGTCAGCCTCGGAGCGACGTTCCTTCACGTAGGCCAGGTGCGTCTTGTACGGCTCGTTCTTCGGGGGTGCCGGCGGGTGCTCGCGGTCCTGCCCCGCCGGAAGACCACACCGCGGACAGTCCCAGGACTCCGGAGGCTCGACGTCGTCGGCGAAGCTGGGGCGCGACTCATGTCCTCGCGTGCACCAGTAGGAGATGTACCGGCGGGCTGCCGGCTCGCCACGTTCGGCCTCCCCCATGGGGCCGGCGCCCACCCGACTGCCGCGGATTGCGCTTCCACTGGCCATGCGCTGTTGCTCCTACGTGGTCTCGAGGTCGTGTGGGTGTCGGTCAGCTGGCGAGTGCCAGCCCCAGTCCGACGATGCAGGCGAACCAGATGGCGCCGAACGCGATCGTCATGCGGTCGAGGTTGCGCTCCACCACGTTCGACCCGCCGAACGAGGAGTTGAAGCCACCGCCGAACATGTCCGACAACCCCCCGCCCTTGCCCTTGTGAAGCAGCACCAGGGCGAGAAGCAGCAGGCTCGTGATGTTCAACAGCACAGTGAGGACGATCTCGACAGCGTTCACAGCGGGCGGGCTCTCCTCAGGTGGACTGATCAGCAGGATACGACGTCCGGGCGCCGGACACGCTCAGACCCCCTGATCCCGGAACCGGACGATCCGCGTGAAGTCCTCCGCGTCGAGGCTGGCGCCCCCCACCAGCGCGCCGTCGACGTCGGCCTGAGCCATGATCCCGGCCACGTTGTCGCCCTTCACGGAGCCGCCGTAGAGCACCCGAACCGCCTCGGCGGTCGGGCGGTCCCACGCCGATGCCACCCGGTCTCGGATGGCGGAGCACACCTCCTGGGCGTCCTCTGGCGTGGCGACCTCTCCGGTGCCGATCGCCCACACCGGCTCGTAGGCGACGACGAGCCCAGCTACCTGCTCGGCGGAGAAGCCGGAAAGGGAGCCGTCGATCTGATCCAGCACGTGGCTCACCTGGTCCCCGGCCTGACGGACCGTCAGCGCCTCCCCGACGCACACGATCGGCACCATCCCGTGCCGCATGGTCGCGGCCGCCTTGGCATTGACCTCGGCGTCGCTCTCAGCGTGGTGCTCACGACGTTCGGAGTGCCCGACGACCACGTATGAGCACCCGAGCTTGGCGAGCATCGTTCCGGAGACCTCGCCGGTGAACGCCCCGGCGTCCTGCGAGGAGACGTCCTGCGCCCCGTAGGAGATCGCCAAGTGGTCGGCGTCGACCAGGGTCTGCACCGACCGGATGTCGGTGAACGGCGGGAGCACGACCACATCCACCGCCGCCACGTCGGCATCGGTGAGACGGAAGGCCAGATCTTGGACCAGACGCATGGCCTCGAGGTGGTTCAGGTTCATCTTCCAGTTACCCGCCATGAGCGGACGACGTTCTGCGCGGGCCATGGTCAGTCCTCCAGTGCGACGATGCCGGGAAGGGTGCGGCCCTCGAGGAACTCCAGGCTGGCCCCACCCCCGGTCGAGATGTGCCCGAAGTCCTCCTCCGGGAAGCCGAGTGCACGCACCGCGGCCGCTGAGTCGCCGCCACCCACCACAGTCAGTCCCGCCACCTGGGTCAGCGCGTCGGCCACCGCTCGGGTGCCACTGGCGAAGGCCGGGAACTCGAAGACACCCATCGGCCCGTTCCAGAACACAGTCCGTGCGTCCGCCAGCGCATGCTGGAAGTCGACGCAGGCACGCGGACCGATGTCCAGCCCCATCTGGTCGGCCGGGATCGCGTCGACCGCGACCACCCGCGACGCGGCGTCCGCGGCGAACCGGTCGGCGACCACGACGTCGGCGGGCAGCACCACGTCGACGCCAAGCTCGCCGGCGCGGGTCAGCATCTGCCGCACGTCGTCCAGCCGGTCCGGCTCCAGCAGCGAGGTTCCGACCTCGTGACCGAGTGCCGCCAGGAACGTGAACACCATTCCGCCCCCGATGAGGAGCCGGTCCACGCGCTCGAGGAGGTGAGTGATGACGCCGAGCTTGTCCGAGACCTTGGACCCGCCGAGCACCACGGCGTAGGGACGGTCGGGGTCGACGGTGAGCCGGCGAAGGACGTCGAGCTCGCCCGACACCAGCCGACCGGCCGCGTGTGGCAGCAGACCGGCGATGTCGTAGACGCTCGCCTGCTTGCGATGGACGACTCCGAACCCGTCGCTGACGAACAGGTCCCCCAATGCGGCGTAGCGGAGGGCCAGTTCCCGCCGCTCGGCGTCGTCCTTGCTGGTCTCCCTCGGATCGAACCGAACGTTCTCGAGCAGCGCGATCTCACTGTCGGCCAGGGCCGACACCGCCGACTGGGCGTCCGGGCCGACGGTGTCGGTGCCGAAGGTCACGTGCGTGCCCAGCAAGGCGGACAGCCGTGCGGCTACCGGAGCCAAGGAGAGCTCCGGTCTTGGCTCGCCTTTGGGCCGGCCGAGGTGCGCCAGGACCACCACGCGAGCGCCGCGCCCGAGCAGGGCGTTCAGCGTCGGCAGACTCGCTCTGATGCGTCCGTCGTCGGTGATGGTCCCCTGGTCCAACGGGACGTTGAGGTCGGACCGGACCAGGACGCGCCGACCTTCGACGTCGAGGTCGTCGACTGAGCGCACCGCCTGCCCTCAGCCGGCGGCTGCGACGTAGCCGACCAGGTCGACCAGCCGGTTGGAGTAGCCCCACTCGTTGTCGTACCAGCCGACGACCTTCACCAGGGACCCCGACGCGTTGGTCAGTCCGGAGTCCAAGATGCAGGACGAGGGGTCGGTCACGATGTCCGTGGAGACGATGGGGTCCTCGGTGTAGGAGAGATAGCCCTTCAGCGAACCTTCCGACGCCGTCCGCATCGCCGCATTCACCTCGTCCCTGGTGACGTCCCGACCGAGGACGACGGTCAGGTCGGTCGCCGAGCCGGTGGGGATGGGAACGCGCATCGCATAGCCGTCGAGCTTGCCCTTGAGGTTCGGGAGGACCAGCCCAATCGCCTTCGCGGCGCCGGTAGACGTGGGGATCATGTTGACCGCCGCGGCCCGGGTTCTCCGCAGGTCGGAGTGCGGGAAGTCCAGGATCCGCTGGTCGTTGGTGTAGGCGTGGATCGTCGTCATCATTCCGGTGACGATGCCGAACTCGTCGTCGAGCACCTTCGCCATCGGCGCGAGGCAGTTGGTGGTGCATGACGCGTTGGAGATGATCGCGTCCCGGGCGGGGTCGTAGTCCTGCTCGTTCACACCCATCACGATCGTGACCGCATCCCCCTTTGCGGGGGCGGAGATGATCACCTTCTTGGCGCCAGCGTCGATGTGGGCGCGCGCCTTGGCGGCATCGGTGAAGTGACCGGTCGACTCGATCACGATGTCCGCTCCGAGCTCTCCCCAGGGAAGCGCTGCCGGGTCGGTCTGCGCCGACACCGGAATCCGTCGGCCGTCAACCACGATGGCGTCCGGCTCCGCCTCGACCGGCCGGCCAAGGCGTCCGAGAATGCTGTCGTACTTGAGCAGGTGCGCCAGCGTCTTGGTGTCGGTGAGGTCGTTCACACCAACGATCTCGACGTCGGCGTTCTGGGCCACCAGGGCCCGGTAGAAGTTGCGGCCAATACGTCCGAAACCGTTGATTCCTACGCGGGTGGTCACTGCACTCTCCTGTCGAAGACGTGGCTTTGCCTCACGTCACCCTAGCGGCCACGCAGTCACCGGACCGGACGCGGTCAGGGGGCGAGCATGTCGGGCGTCAGGTTGGCGTCGGTGCCCGGGATCCCCAGGTCCTGCGCCTTCTTGTCCGCAGTGGCGAGCAGTCGACGGATCCGGCCGGCAATGGCGTCCTTGGTCATCGGCGGGTCGGCCAGCTGGCCCAGCTCCTCCAGGCTCGCCTGCCGGTGCTCGAGCCGCAGCTTCCCCGCGTACGCGAGGTGGTCCGGGACGTCGTCGCCGAGTATCTCCAGCGCGCGCTGGACCCGGGAGCCGGCGGCCACCGCCGCCCGCGCGGAGCGGCGCAGGTTGGCGTCGTCGAAGTTCGCCAACCGGTTGGCGGTGGCACGGACCTCCCGCCGCATCCTCCGCTCCTCCCACGCCAGAACACTGTCGTGTGCGCCGAGCCGGGTGAGGAGGGCGCCGATGGCGTCCCCGTCACGGATCACGACGCGGTCCACGCCCCGCACCTCTCGCGCCTTGCTGGAGATACCCAGCCGACGAGCCGCGCCGACTAGGGCGAGCGCCGCCTCAGGACCCGGACACGTGATCTCCAACGACGACGACCGGCCAGGCTCGGTGAGCGAGCCGTGCGCCAGGAACGCGCCGCGCCAGGCTGACTCCGCGTCGCACATCGCTCCCGAGACCACCTGTGGGGGAAGACCCCGCACCGGGCGGCCCCGCCCGTCTACCAGCCCGGTCTGGCGGGCCAGAGCGTCGCCGTCGCGCACCACCCGCACGACGTAGCGGTTCCCTTTCCGCAGCCCGGCCGCCGACAGCACAGCCAGGTCACTGGCGTGACCGAAGACCTCGGCGATGTCCTTGCGGAGCCGGCGAGCGGCAGCACCGGTGTCGAGCTCCGCCTCGACCACGATGTGCCCGCTGACCAGGTGCAGACCGCCCGCGAACCGCAGCATCGACGAGACTTCGGCCTTCCGGCAGCAAGGCTTCGTCACCGTCAGCCGAGCGAGCTCGTCCTTCACCGACGCCGTCATCGCCATTGGGCGATCCTCTCACCCCTGTCCAGCACCCGACATCACCCGGTCGAACGCGCCCGCCAGGAGAGCAGGGTCGTGCCGCGGGGAACCGTCTTCTGCTCGTAGTGGGGCGAGGTACAACGACGCTCCCCTCCGCTCCGCGGCGTCACGGAGTCGGTCCGGGCTGCGGACCGTGTCCGAGTCGGCGATGACGACGTCGAGCCGCAGCTCCGGCGCGTGACGCACCAGCTCGTCGAGGTAGGTCTCCGGAGCGAAACCGGCGGTCTCTCCCGACTGAGGGTCGAGGTTGACCACAAGGCACCGGGAGGCTGCAGTTCCAGTGATCGCGTCGGCCAGCTCGGGCACGAGCAGGTGAGGGATCACGCTGGTGAACCACGAACCGGGACCCAGCACCACCCAGTCTGCCGACCGCACCGCCTCGACCGCCTGGGGGCAGGCAGGGGCACCCGCCGGCAACAGGGCCACGTCCAGCACGCGACTGCCCGCCGTCGCGGCCGCGACCTGCCCCACGACCTCGGTGACCGATCCGCTCCCCTCCGCGTCCTGGACCCGGGCCACGATGTCGAGCGGCACCGTCGACATCGGCAGCACCCGGCCACGTGCACCGAGCAGGCGGCCGACCCAGTCCAGCCCCGCGACCGGGTCGGTCCCGACGATCTCCCACAGCGCGACGATGAGGAGGTTGCCGACGCTGTGGCCGTGCAGGTCACCCTCACCCTGAAAGCGGTGTTGGACCACCTCCCGCCAGGTGAGGTCCCAGGCATCGTCACCGCACAGAGCGGCCAGCGCCATGCGCAGGTCGCCGGGTGGCAGCACCCCGAGCTCCCGGCGCAGGCGGCCGCTCGAGCCGCCGTCGTCGGCCACCGTGACGACGGCGGTGAGCCGGTCGGTGACCTGTCGCAGGGCGGTCAGAGACGACGCCAGGCCGTGCCCGCCGCCCAGCGCGACGACCGCGGGCGGAGGAGTCGCCGTCACTCCCGCCCCAGGTCACGGTGGACGACGCGCACCCGGGCGTCGGAGTCGGTCAGGCTGGCAGCGAGCGCCTCTGCCATTGCCACGCTGCGGTGCTTGCCCCCGGTGCATCCCAGCCCCACCGTCGCGTAGCGCTTCCCCTCCCGCGCGTAGCCGGCGAGGACGACGCGCAGGGCCGACCCGAAGTGCTCGAGGAAGTCGGTAGCCCCCGGCTGTCCGAGGACGTAGTCCGCGACGACCGACTCACGCCCGGTCTGCTCGCGCAGGTCAGGGATCCAGTGCGGGTTGGGAAGGAACCGGCAGTCGCCCACCATGTCGGCGTCCGGGGGCACTCCGTACTTGTAGCCGAACGAGACGACCGTCAGCCTCACGGGCAGCGACTCCACGCCCTCGAACGCCTGCTCGATCCGGGCGCGCAGCTGGTGGACGTTGAGGTCACTGGTGTCGACGAGCAGGTCGGCGCGTGCCCGAAGCTCGCCGAGCAGGAGGCGCTCCCGCTCGATGCCGTCGACCAGCCGGTCGTCTCCCTGCAGCGGGTGCGGCCGGCGCGAGGACTCGAACCTCTTGACCAGGGACGCGTCGTCGGCCTCCAGGAACACCACGCGCGGCGGGCTCCCCTGGGCTGCCACCTCATCGAGGGCACCCAGCAGAGCAGTGAAGTAGCCACCACTTCGGGCGTCGAGCACCGCCGCGATCTGGGGGACACCGTCTCCTCCGCGCCCGGCCAGATCGACCAGTGTCGGGAGCAGGGCCGGTGGCATGTTGTCGACGACGAACCACCCCAGGTCCTCCAGGGCGTTGGCGGCAGTGCTTCGGCCCGCCCCGGACATGCCGGTCACCACGACGACGTCTGGCCGGCTCATCGGATCTGCCATTGCCGCCTCCGTCCGCCGACCCGCATTCGCGCGGGCTCGTCAGGCCAGGATCTCACCTGTCCGGGTGTCGACTGCCGCGGCGTCCGGGGAAGCGTCGGGCGGCCCGGACAGGTGAGCGGCGAGCTGGGCGGCCAGCTTCGGTCCGATCCCGGGCACTTCCGCAAGCTCTTCGGAAGTGGCGGAGCGCATCCGGCGCACGGAGCCGAAGTGCCGCAGCAGCGCGGCCTTGCGTACGGCTCCGAGACCGGGCACTCGATCCAGCTCGCTGGACCGAGCACCGCTCCGCCGCTTGCTGCGCTGGTACGCGATCGCAAACCGGTGTGCTTCGTCGCGGATGCGCTGCAGAAGGTACAGCGACTCCGAGCCGCGCGGCAGGATGACTGGCGCGTCGTCACCGGGCAGCCAGACCTCCTCGAGCCGCTTGGCCAGGCCCACCACCGTGACGTCGGGCACCCCGACCTCTGCCAGCGCGGCCGCCGCAGCACCCACCTGAGGTGCTCCGCCGTCGACAACGAGCAGGTTGGGCGGGTAGGCGAAGCGGCGGCGCTGCCCACCCTCCTCGCCCTCGGTCTGCTCTGCCCTTCCCCGCTCGAAGCGACGGGTCAGCACCTGGTGCATGGCGGCCACGTCGTCCGGATGGTCGAGCTCGGGCAGGGAGAACCTCCGGTACTCGGACTTGCGGGGCATCCCGTCCTCGAAGACGACCATGGAAGCGACCGTGTCCGTGCCACCGAGGTGGGACACGTCGAAGCACTCGATGCGCAGCGGTGCCTCGTCCAGTCCCAGCTGGTCCTGGAGGTCCTGGAGCGCCTGCGAGCGGGCGGTGAGGTCGCCGGAGCGCCGCAGCTTGTGCAGCGCCAAGGAGTGCGCGGCGTTCTGGCGTACCGTCTCGAGCAGCGCCCGCTTGTCACCTCGACGGGGCACCCGCACCTCGACCTGGCTGCCCCGAATCCCCCCAAGCCACCGTTCCAGCACGGGCACATCGGCCGGCTGGTCCGACACCAGGACCTCGCGCGGGACGTCGTCGGACCGGTCGGCGGAGTACAGGTGCTCCAGGAAGCGACCCATCAGCTCGGCCGGCCCGGCGTCGTCGATGCGCTCCACGACCCAGCCGCGCTGCCCGCGGATGCGCCCGCCCCGCACATGGAAGACCTGCAGCGCGGCCTCGAGCGGGTCCTCCGCCAGTGCGACAACGTCGGCGTCGGTGTCGTCGGGCAGGACGACGGTGTTGCGCTCGAGGGCGCGCTCGAGGGCGCGCAGGTCGTCCCGGAGCCGGGCCGCCCGCTCGTAGTCCTGGGCGTCGGCCGCCGCGGCCATCTGGCGGCCCAGCTCACGGACGAACCGCTGGTGGTCGCCGGCCAGGAACGCACACAGGTCGTTGACCAGGGCGCGGTGCTCGTCCGGGGTGACCCGTCCCACGCAGGGGGCCGAGCACTTGCCGATGTAGCCGAGCAGGCACGGCCGACCGATCTGCTCGGAGCGACGGAACACCCCGGCACTGCAGGTCCGGACCGGGAACACGCGCAGCAGCTGGTCCAAGGTGTCGCGGATCGCCCAGGCGTGCGAGTAGGGCCCGAAGTAGCGCACGCCCTTGCGCTTCGCGCCCCGGAGGACCTGCGCCCGCGGATAGGTGTCCGACACCGTGACGGCGAGGAACGGGTAGGACTTGTCGTCGCGGTACTTCACGTTGAACCGAGGGTCGAACTCCTTGATCCAGGCGTACTCCAGCTGCAGCGCCTCGACCTCGTTGGCGACGACGGTCCACTCGACCGAGGAGGCGGTCTCGAGCATCGCGAGCGTCCGTGCGTGCAGCCCGGAGGGGTCCTGGAAGTACTGGCCCAGCCGGCTGCGCAGGCTCTTGGCCTTGCCCACGTAGACCACCCGGCCGTGGGGGTCCCGGTACCGGTAGACGCCCGGCGCGTCCGGCACGCTGCCGGGCGCCGGGCGGTAGGTCGCTGGGTCGGTCATCGCGGGTCGACCCTAGCCGCCGGGTCGGACCGTTGCGGGGGCGTCAGGCCCGCACGACCTCGCCGTCAGTCACCGTGATCTGGACCTCGGCGAGCGGAGCCGTTGCCGGACCGTTGACCACCGAGCCGTCGGTTGCCGAGAACCGGGAGCCGTGACAGGGGCAGATGATCTCGTTGTCGACGACCTCGGCGACCTGGCATCCGGAGTGCGTGCAGACCGAGGTGAACGCGTGGAACTCACCGGCAGCGGGCTGTGTGACCACGACCGACTCGGCCCCGAGGACCACTCCCGACGTCACCGCGACGTCGGCCGCGGGGGTCAGTGCGCCGACCGTGTCGGCGGGCGGGGTGGTTGCAGCACCGGTCGGTGGCGGCGCGGACGACGCGGCCGTCGGCGTCTCGTTGCTGCCACAGGCCCCCAGCGCGATGACGCCGCCGCCAGCGGCCAGGCCGCCGAGCACGCTGCGTCGAGTCAGTTCAGTCGATCCCATGCGATGCTGCCTCCGGTTCAGTCCAGGGAGATTCCGCCACGCCTGACCAGCGTACGTGGGTTGCGCGGCTCCCGCGCGCGGCCGGCAGCCGGGCTCCGGGCTCGCCCCGATCAGGATCGGCTGCGCCGTCGCTTCGCCGGAGACGGGCGACGGGTGAAGATCTGGGACAGGAAGGTCCCGGTGTGACTTCCCGTGGCCTCGGCGATGTCCTCCGGGGTGCCCTGCGCCACCACCTCACCTCCTCCGGATCCCCCCTCGGGGCCGAGGTCGACGACCCAGTCCGCGGTCTTGATGACGTCGAGGTTGTGCTCGATGACGATGACGGTGTTGCCGGCGTCCACCAGGCGGCCGAGGACGCCGAGGAGCTTGCGAATGTCCTCGAAGTGCAGGCCGGTGGTGGGCTCGTCGAGCACGTACACCGTCCGACCGGTGGACCGCTTCTGCAGCTCGGCGGACAGCTTGACCCGCTGCGCCTCACCTCCCGACAGCGTGGGCGCGGGCTGCCCCAGCCGCACGTAGCCGAGACCGACGTCGACCAGGGTCTGCAGGTGGCGGGCGATGGCCGGGACCGCTGCGAAGAACTCCAGGCCCTCCTCGATCGGCATGTCGAGGACCTCGGCGATGGTCCGTCCCTTGAAGTGCACCTCGAGCGTCTCGCGGTTGTAGCGAGCACCGTGGCAGACCTCGCACGGCACATAGACGTCCGGGAGGAAGTTCATCTCGATCTTGATGGTGCCGTCGCCGGAACATGCCTCGCACCGACCGCCCTTGACGTTGAACGAGAAGCGGCCGGGTTGGTAACCGCGCACCTTGGACTCCGGCGCACTGGCAAACAGCTTGCGGACGTGGTCGAAGACACCGGTGTACGTGGCTGGGTTGGAGCGTGGGGTCCGGCCGATCGGGCTCTGGTCCACATGGACAACCTTGTCGACGTGCTGCAGCCCGGTCACCTTCGTGTGCCGACCGGGAACTGTCCGGGCGCCGTAGATCTGCTTGGCCAGGGACGTGTACAGGATGTCGTTGACCAGCGTCGACTTGCCGGAACCGCTCACGCCGGTCACCGCGGTCAGCAGGCCGAGCGGGAAGTCGACGGTGACGTCGCGCAGGTTGTGCTCGCGCGCTCCGTGGACCGTGAGGCTGCGCGACGGCGTCCGCGGGCGACGGACGTCCGGGATCGGGATCGACTCCCGCCCCGACAGGTAGGCGCCGGTCAGTGAGTGCGGGCTGTCGAGCAGCTCGGCCAGCGGACCCGAGACCACCACCTGTCCACCGTGCTCGCCGGCTCCGGGACCGATGTCGACGACCCAGTCGCAGGCCCGGATGGTGTCCTCGTCGTGCTCGACGACGATCAGGGTGTTGCCGAGGTCACGAAGTCGCACCAGCGTCTCGATCAGCCGCCGGTTGTCCCGCTGGTGCAGGCCAATGCTGGGCTCGTCCAGGACGTACAGCACACCCACCAGACCCGAACCGATCTGGGTCGCGAGCCGGATGCGTTGCGCTTCTCCCCCGGCCAGGGTCCCGGCTGCGCGGTCGAGGGTGAGGTAGTGCAGCCCGACGTCGATGAGGAACCGGAGCCGCTCGTTGACCTCTTTCAGCACGCGGGCGGCGATGGCCTGGTCACGCTCGGACAGCTCGAGGCCACCGAGAAAGTCCGCGGCGTCCCCGATGGGCAGCGCCGCGACCTCGGCGATGCTTCGGCCGCCGATGGTCACCGCCAGGGCGACGGGCTTGAGCCGGGCCCCGCCACAGGTGGCGCAGGGCACCTGCCGCATATAGCCCTCGAACCTCTCCCGTGAGGTGTCGGTCTCCGCCTCCCCGTGGCGCCGTTCGACGTAGGGCACCACGCCCTCGAAGGCGGTGTAGTACGACCGTTCCCGGCCGTAGCGGTTCTTGTACCTCACGTGCACCTGGTCGTCGACACCGTGGAGCACCGCGCTGCGGACCTTGGCCGGCAGCCGGCTCCACGGACGGTCCATGTCGAAGCCCATCGACCCGGACAGGGCCTCGAGCAGACGGCCGAAGTAGTCCGTGGTGTGGGCGCCGGCCCACGGGCTGACCGCCCCGGCGGCCAGGCTGCGCGACGGGTCCGGGACGACCAGGTCCGGATCGACCTCCATCCGGGTGCCCAGGCCATGGCAGTCCGGGCAGGCGCCGTACGGGGAGTTGAACGAGAACGACCGAGGCTCCAGCTCCTCGAACGACAGGTCGTCGTCGAGGCATGCCAGGTGCTCCGAGAAGGTGCGAGAGCGGTGCGGGTCGTCCTCTGCCAGGTCGACGAAGTCGAGCTCGACCACCCCTCCGGACAGGCCGAGCGCCGTCTCGACCGAGTCGGTCAGTCGCTGCCGGGACGACGCCTTGACCGACAACCGGTCGACGACGACGTCGACCGTGTGCTTGCGCTGCTTGTTGAGCTTCGGCGGCTCGGTCAGCAGGTGCACCTCCCCGTCGGTCCGGGCGCGCGAGTAGCCCTGGCTCTGCAGCGTGCGGTACAAGTCGAGGTACTCGCCCTTGCGGCCGCGGACCACCGGCGCCAGGACCAGGAACTTCGACCCAGCGTCGAGCTCGAGCACGCGGTCGACGATCTGCTGAGGGGACTGCCGGGCGATCGGGTTGCCGCAGACCGGGCAGTGCGGCCGTCCGATACGGGCGTAGAGGAGCCGCAGGTAGTCGTAGACCTCGGTGATGGTGCCGACGGTCGACCGCGGGTTGCGTGAGGTGGACTTCTGGTCGATCGACACTGCCGGGGACAGTCCCTCGATGAAGTCGACGTCCGGCTTGTCCATCTGGCCGAGGAACTGGCGGGCGTACGCCGACAGGCTCTCCACGTAGCGGCGCTGTCCCTCGGCAAAGATGGTGTCGAAGGCAAGGCTCGACTTGCCGGACCCGGACAGCCCGGTGAACACGATCAGGGCGTCCCGAGGCAGGTCCAGGGACACGTCCTTCAGGTTGTGCTCACGAGCCCCACGGACGACGAGGCGGTCCACCACGGTGTCGGGCTCCCTTCTCCAGTCCAGCGGCCCGCGCCAGCCTAGCCAGCGGCACCGACAGGTGCCGCCTGAGTGGTGTGCCGACGGATGGCCCGGTGGCACTCGGTCGGACGTCCGGCCAGGATGGGGCCATGGACTACACCGGGGACGTCACCGTCGGCGGACCGGCCCAGTCGCGCGAGCTGGGCTCCCTGACCCTGACGAAGGTCGCGGTCGGGCCGTACGACAACAACGCGTACCTGCTGCAGTGCCAGGAGACCGGAGAGCTTCTCCTGGTGGACGCGGCCGCCGAACCGGGGCGCCTCGTCGAGCTGCTGGGCGGGTCGGCGTTGTCCGCCGTGCTGACCACTCACTCCCACAGCGACCACTGGCAGGCGCTGGGCGAGGTGGTGGCGGAGACCGGTGCCCGCACGCTCGCGCACGCCGACGACGCCGACGCGATCCCGGTCCCGACCGACGTGCAGCTGAGCCATGGCGACACGGTGGCCGTCGGCCGAGTCCAGCTGGAGGTAATCCATCTGCGTGGTCACACGCCTGGCTCGGTGGCGCTCCGCTACCACGACCCGGAGGGCGTCGACCACCTGCTGACCGGAGACTCGTTGTTCCCTGGCGGCGTCGGCAAGACGACCCGCGAGACGTTCCCCCAGCTGTTCGTCGACGTCCGGGAGCGGGTGTTCGATGTGATGGCCGACGACACCTGGTTCTACCCCGGGCACGGGGCCGACTCCACCCTGGGCGCGGAGCGTCCCCACCTCGACGAGTGGCGTGCCCGCGGCTGGTGAGTCCCCTGCCCCGGTCTCACATATGTGCAGGATTGCGGGCCGGAGCCACGAAGAGTGCACACATGGCCTCCTGAGTGTGCGGAATTCCAGGCCGGAGGCCGGAATTCCGCACATGTGTTCACCCCCGGGACGGGAGGGGGCGGGCGGGGCGGCTCAGGGTCGGGCGGGGCGGCTCAGGGTCGGGCGGCGCGGCGCGTGTGGAGCAGGCTTGCCGTCGCGGTGACCGCCAGGACGCCGACGATCACGCCCAGGCTCACCATGATCGGGATCTCCGGTGCCCACGTGACGGGCTCGCCGCCGTTGATGAAGGGCAGCTCGTTCACGTGGAGGGCATGCAGCACCAGCTTCACGCCAATGAAGCCCAAGATGATCGCCAAGCCGGTGCTCAGGAACACCAGCCGGTCGAGCAGGCCACCGAGCAGGAAGTAGAGCTGCCGAAGGCCCATCAGCGCGAAGGCATTGGCGGTGAAGACGATGTACGGCTCCTGCGTCAGGCCGAAGATGGCTGGAATCGAGTCCAGCGCGAACAGCAGGTCGGTGGTCCCGATGGCCACCATCACGATGATCATCGGCGTCCACATCTTCCGGCCGTCGATGCGCACCCGCAGGTGGTTGCCGTGGTAGTCGTCGGTGGTGGAGACGACGCGGCGCATCCAGCCGACGATGCGGTTCTCCTTGAACTCCCCGCTCTCCTCCTCCGAGTGGGTGGCCAGCTTCCATGAGGTCCAGACCAGGAAGGCGCCGAAGAGGTAGAAGACCCACGAGAAGGTCTCGATCGCCGCGGCACCCAGAACGATGAAACCGGCACGCATGACCAACGCCAGGATGATGCCGATCAGCAGCAGGTACTGCTGGTTCTCCCGGGGGACGCGGAAGCGAGACAAGATGATGACGAACACGAACAGGTTGTCCACGCTGAGCGAGTACTCGGTCAGCCACCCGGCGAAGAACTCGCCGCCGGCGGCACCGCCGTAGGCCACGACCATGTACAGGCCGAACACGATCGCCAGCCCGACATAGAAGGCCGTCCACGCGCCCGCCTCACGCATGGACACCGCGTGGGGGCGCCTCGCCGCCAGAAACAGGTCGAACCCGATGAGGGCGATGAGCACGGTCAGCGTGACGATCCACGTGGCCGCCGTGATGTGCATCGTGCTCCTGTCGCAGGTGGAGTCTGGCGGTCGGGGGGCCCCAACCGGGGTCATCGTTTCAGGTGTGGGCGGGCGCGGCGCGGCGGCGGGTCACGAGACCCCGGCCTCGCGCATCCCTCGGAGCTCCTTCTTCAGCTCGGAGACTTCGTCCCGGATGCGGGCTGCCAGCTCGAACTGCAGGTCGGCAGCCGCAGCGTGCATCTGGTCGGTCAGCTGCTGGATCAGGTCTGCGAGGTCGGCGGACGGCAGGCCCACGAGGGTGGAGGCGTGCGCCCCCACCTCGCTCCCCCGGGAGCTGAGTCCGGGAACCGGCGCCTTCCCCCGCGACTGCTGCCGCGCCGCGCCACCCAGCAGGGTGGCGGTGTCGGCGTCCTCCCGCGCGAGCAGCTCAGTGATGTCGCTGATGCGCTTGCGGAGCGGCGTCGGGTCGATCCCATGGGCGAGGTTGTAGTCGATCTGCTTCTGTCGCCGCCGGTTCGTCTCGTCGATGGCCTGGGCCATCGACGCGGTGATGGTGTCGGCGTACATGTGCACCTCGCCGGACACGTTGCGGGCCGCCCGACCGATGGTCTGGATCAGCGAGCGGGCCGAGCGCAGGAACCCCTCCTTGTCGGCGTCCAGGATCGACACCAGCGAGACCTCGGGAAGGTCCAAGCCCTCCCGGAGCAGGTTGATGCCGACCAGGACGTCGTACTCCCCCGACCGCAGCTCACGCAGCAGCTCGACCCGCCGCAGCGTGTCGACCTCCGAGTGCAGGTAGCGCACACGGACCCCGAGCTCCAGCAGGTAGTCGGTGAGGTCCTCGGACATCTTCTTCGTCAGCGTGGTGACGAGCACCCGCTCGTGCCGCTCCGCGCGCACCCGGATGTTGTCCAGGAGGTCGTCGATCTGCCCCTTCGTGGGCTTGACGACGATCCCCGGGTCGACCAGACCCGTTGGTCGGATGATCTGCTCGACGACGCCCCGCCCTCGACCGAGCTCGTAGGGCCCGGGCGTCGCCGACAGGTAGACGGTCTGGCCGATCCGCTCCACGAACTCGTCCCACCGGAGGGGTCGGTTGTCCATCGCGCTCGGCAGTCGGAAGCCGTGGTCCACGAGGTTCCGCTTGCGCGACATGTCGCCCTCGTACATCCCGCCGATCTGCGGCACCGTCACATGCGACTCGTCGATGACGAGGAGGAAGTCCTCGGGGAAGTAGTCGAGCAGGCAGTGCGGCGGTGAACCTGTCGGGCGGCCGTCGATGTGGCGGGAGTAGTTCTCGATGCCGGCGCACGAGCCGACCTGCCGCATCATCTCGAGGTCGTAGGTGGTGCGCATCCGAAGCCGCTGGGCCTCCAGGAGCTTGCCCTGCTGCTCGAGCTCGGGCAGCCGCTCCGCCAGCTCGGCCTCGATGTCGCCGACCGCGCGCTCCATGCGCTCCGGACCGGCGACGTAGTGCGACGCGGGGAAGACGTACAGCTCGTCGTCCTCGGTGAGGACCTCGCCAGTGAGGGGGTGAAGAGTCGACAGGCGCTCGACCTCGTCTCCGAAGAACTCGATGCGTACTGCGTGCTCCTCGTACACCGGAATGACCTCGACGGTGTCCCCACGGACGCGGAAGGTCCCTCGGGTGAAGGCAACGTCGTTGCGGGTGTACTGGACGTCGACAAGCCGGCGCAGCAGGGCCTGCCGGTCAATGGTGTCACCGACCCGCACCTTCACCATCCGGTCGACGTACTCCTGCGGGGTGCCGAGCCCGTAGATCGCCGACACCGTGGCCACCACGATCACGTCCCGCCGGGTGAGGAGTGAGTTCGTGGCCGAGTAACGGAGCCGCTCTACCTCGTCGTTGATCGACGAGTCCTTCTCGATGTAGGTGTCGGTCTGCGGGATGTACGCCTCGGGCTGGTAGTAGTCGTAGTACGAGACGAAGTACTCCACGGCATTGTCCGGCATCAGCTCGCGGAACTCGTTGGCCAGCTGGGCAGCCAGTGTCTTGTTCGGTGCGATGACCAGCGTGGGCCGTTGGAGGCGCTCCACGAGCCAGGCGGTCGTCGCAGACTTACCGGTGCCGGTGGCGCCGAGCAGCACGACATCCCGCTCGCCGGCGCGAATCCGCTTCTCGAGCTCGGCGATGGCCGTGGGCTGGTCGCCGGACGGCTCGTAGTCCGCCACCACGCGGAACGGGGCCACGGTTCGCTGGATCTGGTCGGCTGGGCGCACGCGACGAGCCTAGGACGTCTGTCCGACAGGTTCGTCCGGGCCGGGGGCGGGCGGCCAGGCAAGAAGCCTCGGCCACAACGCCGCAACCTGCCGCTCCAGGTCGGCCAGGTCGCCGTTGTTGCTGATCACGACGTCGGCGACGGCTCGCCGTTGGGCATCGGTTGCCTGCGCGGCCATGCGGGCCCGGGCGTCAGTCTCGGGCATCCCGCGGGCGGTCGCCCGACCGAGTCGAGTCGTGTGGTCGCACTCCACGACCACGACCGCGTCATAGCGCTCGGACAGCCCAGCCTCGACCAGCAGGGGCACGTCGTGGACGACCACCTGCGTCCCTGCGGGGGCCAGGGATCGACGCCGGCGCGTGAGCCGCGCGACCTCAGGGTGGACCACGCCCTCCACCGCCGCCCTCGCGGCCGGGTCGTCGAAGATCCGCGCCGCCAGCCGAGCCCGGTCGACAGAGCCGTCTGGGAGCAGGATCTCCGTCCCCACCGCTGCCGCCACCGCCGCGACACCCGGCGTGCCCGGGGCCAGCGCCTCACGAGCCAGGAGATCGGCGTCGATCACGTACGCGCCGCGGGCCGCCAGCAGAGCAGCAACGGTGCTCTTCCCCGAACCGAGACCCCCGGTGAGCCCGACATCCAGCATGGCGACAGTGTCGCAGTCGCATGGCAGGATCCGAGTGTCTGCTCGTCTGTGATGGAGGACCGTGGCTGCCGACACGCGCACCAGCGGGTCGTTCGACGACCTGCCTGATGCCGAGCTGCGCATTGTGCTGGCGGTTCCGCTGGCGTTGCCGACGCAGGACCCGGCGCCGCCCCCGGACCAGCCGGAGGCCGCCTCACCCGTCGCGGTGCCATCCGCCACCGGGCGTCACCGCGCTCCCGTGACGCGGCCGCCACGCAGTCCAGCGATGGAGACACTGCGGGTGGGGCTGTCGGCGGCAGCCTTCGTGGTGGTCCTCGTCGTGCTCGGGCTCCTTGCCGTCGACCGGTTGGCGCGGTAGCCCGCCACCCCCCACCCGGGCCGGTGCCGCCAGCTCGCCGGCCGTACGCTTCAGGAGTCGGGCGGCAGGTGCCGCGCAGCCTTGGCGGAGGGGCCATGATCACCGCGCACACCCTGCATGGCGACGAGCTCGCCTGGCTCGAGCTCATGGTCACCGGGCGCCAGCCCGGCCGCTACGGCGACGACCCGGGCGGGCCGCAGCTGGTCGTCCCCGCCGGCTCCGCCACTCCGGGATCGATGCTCTCCCTGCTCGACCCCGAGGGAGTCACCGTCGGCCAGCTGTCGGTAGACGCCGTGACGCCCACCCCGTCGGGGGACCGCGTGACCGGGACCCCGACCGCTGGGACGCCCGTCAGCCACCCCGACCACGTCGACCTTCGCCTGCTGCCGGCCGACCTTGGCGCTTCCGAGTCGGCGTTCGCGGTCTGGGGCGACTCTCCGAGCACCCATGAGTTCCGCGTGGAGGCCGCTGACCACGCGTCCCGGGCGTCGCTGCGCGTCGTCGAGTTCGTCGGCGTCCCCACGGGCGCGGAGACCGACCTGGCTGTCCACGGGGCGGTCCGGCTGGCCCGGCAGCACACCACCCGCCGGGCCGGCGACCACCTGGTCGCCGTCCCCTGGCCGACCCTGGGGTGGGACGAGTCCGGTCTTCGGGCGAGGGCGCACGTCGCGCGCGCCTACGACTGCCACCTGCTTGCGGTCCCGGTCGCCGTTGACCCGGTGACCGCCGGTCGCGTCGAGGACGCGACCGGGGTCAGGCTCGTCGACCTCGACGTCCCTCCGGACCGGGCACGGGTTTCGGCGCAACGGCTCGCCGAGGTGCTCGCCGGGGACCGCCCCGTCCCCGGCTGGCTGGCCGAACCCGAAGTCGCTGACACCTTGCGTTCGCTCCACCGACCGCCGGCACAGGCCGGTCTGACCGTCCTGCTGAGCGGCCTGTCCGGATCTGGCAAGTCGACCGTCGCCCGCGCCCTCGCGGTCCGGCTGATCGAGCAGGGGACTCGGTCGGTGAGCCTGCTCGACGGCGACGTCGTGCGCCACCACCTGTCCAAAGGGCTCGGCTTCAGTCGCGTCGACCGCGACCTCAACGTCCGGCGCATCGGTTTCGTCGCCAGTGAGATCACCCGCGCCGGCGGCATCGCCGTGTGCGCGCCGATTGCGCCCTACGACGGCACGCGGAGGGACGTCCGAGCGATGGTCGAGGCACACGGCGGATTCGTGCTCGTCCATGTCGCAACGCCCCTCGCGGAGTGCGAGCGCCGCGACCGCAAGGGGCTGTACGCCCGTGCCAGGGCCGGAGAGATCCCCGAGTTCACCGGGATCTCAGACCCGTACGACGAGCCCACGGACGCCGAGGTGACCATTGACACCACAGGTCGGCCGGTCGACGCATGCGTGTCAGACGTGATGGAGACGCTGCGGCGGCTCGGCTACGTGGAGTCGGTGACGACCGAACCGTCCTGACGCTGGCGGATCAGTGGCCGTGCGCGTCCACGACCATGGCTGCGGCGACCGTCGCACCGCTGTGCTCGTCGATGAGGATGAACGAGCCGGTGAACCGGTTGCGCCGGTACTCGTCCATGAACAGCGGCTGCGTGACCCGGAAGTGCACGCGTCCGATCTCGTTGAGTCCGAGCGAGGTTGCCTTGTCGTCCCGGTGGAGGTCGTTCACGTCCAGTCGGTACTGCAGCTCGCGCACGACCGCCTTGGCGGTGCGGGTGGTGTGCTTGACGATGTAGCGGCTGCCTTCCTGAATGCGCGTCCCCTGCTGCATCCACACCACCATCGCGTCGACGTCCTGCGTCGGCTCGGGATGGTTGTGCGGGCGGGCAATGAGGTCACCTCGACTGATGTCGAGGTCGTCGGCAAGTCGCAGGGTCACCGACATCGGGGGGTGAGCCTCCTGCAGCTCCGCGCCGTAGAGGTCGATCCCGACCACCCGGGTGGTCAGACCGCTCGGAAGGACCGAGACCTCGTCGCCAACCTTGATCGTTCCGCCGACCACGGTCCCCGCATAGCCGCGGTAGTCGTGGAAGGCGTCGGACTGCGGCCGGACGACGTACTGCACCGGGAAGCGGACGTCGATGAGGTTCTGGTCGGACCCGATGTGCACGTTCTCGAGGTGGTGGAGAAGCGACGTGCCCTCGTACCAGGGCATGTTCTCGGACCGGTTGACGACGTTGTCGCCCTTGAGGGCGGACACCGGGATGACCGTGAGGTCTGGGACGTCGAGCTTGGCTGCGAACTGACGGAAGTCGTCCGCGACCGCGTTGAACGCCGCCTCGTCGTAGTCGACGAGGTCCATCTTGTTGACCAGCAGGACCATGTGCGGGACGCGGAGCAGCGTCGACAGGAACGCGTGCCGCCGGCTCTGCTCCACCACACCGTTGCGAGCATCGACCAGGATCAGCGCGAGGTTCGCGGTCGAGGCACCGGTGACCATGTTGCGGGTGTACTGGATGTGCCCGGGGGTGTCAGCGATGATGAACTTGCGCCTCGGCGTCGCGAAGTAGCGATACGCCACGTCAATGGTGATTCCCTGCTCCCGCTCGGCCCGGAGACCGTCGGTGAGCAGTGCCAGGTTGGTGTACTCGGCACCCTGGTCGCGAGACGTTCGCTCCACGGCCTCGAGCTGGTCCTCGAAGATCGACTTGCTGTCGTAGAGCAGCCGGCCGATGAGTGTGGACTTGCCGTCGTCGACGGAGCCGGCCGTCGCCAGTCTGAGCAGCTCCATCAGAAGTACCCTTCCTTCTTGCGGTCCTCCATGGCTGCCTCGGAGGCACGGTCGTCAGCCCGCGTCGCCCCCCGCTCAGTGATGCGGTTGGTGGCCACGTCGGCAATGATCTTGTCCAGGGTGTCCGCGTCCGAGGCCACCGCTGCGGTGCACGTCATGTCGCCGACGGTTCGATAGCGCACCATGGCTTCGAACGGCTCCTCGCCTTCCAGCGCCGGCGTTACCGGTGTGACGGCCATCAACATCCCGTCGCGGTCGAAGACCTCGCGGCGATGGGCGTAGTAGATGGACGGGAGCTCCAGCTCCTCGCGCTGCACGTACTGCCAGACGTCGAGCTCGGTCCAGTTGGACAGCGGGAAGACCCGGATGTGCTCGCCACTGCGGTGTCGGCCGTTGTACAGGCTCCACAGCTCCGGGCGCTGTCCCTTGGGGTCCCACTGCCCGAACTCGTCTCGGAAGCTGAACACCCGTTCCTTGGCGCGCGCCTTCTCCTCGTCCCGGCGGGCGCCACCGAAGACGGCGTCGAACCGGTGCGACTGGATGGCCCGGAGCAGCGGGATCGTCTGGATGGAGTTTCGCGAGGCTCGGGGGCCGGTGGGGTCCTGGACGACGCCTTCGGCAATCGCGTCCTCCACTGACGCGACGATCAGCCGCGCGCCGAGCTCGGCCACCCGACGGTCCCGGTAGTCCATGACCTCCGCGAAGTTGTGACCGGTGTCCACGTGCATCAGTGGGAACGGCAGCTTGGCCGGCCAGAACGCCTTCTCAGCCAGCCGCAGCATCACGATGGAGTCCTTGCCGCCGGAGAACAGCAGAACCGGCCGCTCGAACTCCGCAGCCACCTCGCGCATGACGTGGATGGACTCGGCCTCGAGCTGGTCCAGCTGAGTCAGCTGGTAGTCGATCGCGGACAAGGTGGTCTCTCTCTCGCTGCTCGGCGTGCTTCGGTTCGTTCGGTCAGTCGGTCGGTCGGTCAGTCGCGGCATGCTGGCCCAGGGCCGCCTGAACGGCCTCCGCCAGCTCGGGGCGGCACACCACCAGGTCCGGCAGCCACGTGTTGTCCTGGTTGTACACCAGGGCGCTGCCGTCGACCCGGCTGCAGTGCAGCCCTGCCGCACGGGCCACCGCGACCGGAGCCGCGCTGTCCCACTCGTACTGGCCACCTGAGTGGACGTAGACATCGCCGTCACCCAACAGCACGGCCATCGTCTTGGCCCCTGCGGAGCCGAGCGGCACGAGCTCTCCATTCAGCGCCGACGCAACCGCCTCCGCCTCTGCGGGAGGGCGCGTCCGGCTGACCAGGACCCGTGGCCGGCTGCTCCGGGCGGGAGCCAGCACGGGAACATCGTACGTGGACAAGGTCAGGTCTCGTGCGGGCAACGCCACGGCACCCACCGTGAGGTCCCCCACACCCGGTCCGGACCCGGGCGTCCTCTCCCACAGCGCAACATGCACTGCCCAGTCGTCGCGGGGCGGCTCGGAGAACTCCCTCGTTCCGTCGAGCGGGTCGATGATCCAGACCCGGTCGGCGGCCAGCCGTGCCTTGTCGTCGGCAGCCTCCTCCGACAGCACGGAGTCGTCGGGCCGGTAGGTCCGGAGCAGTGCCGCGATCAGACCCTGCGCCAGCCGGTCTCCGGCGTCCTTGAGCTCCCGGGGGTCCTCCCAGCGCGAGGAACGCCGCAGCGACTCGAGCGCCCGTCCAGCGGTGCTGGCGACCGCTGAGGCGAACTGCGCGTCATCGCTGACGACGTCCGGCGGGAGGTCCTGGGCCTGGCTCACTGGTTGTCCTCCCGGATCGGAAACTCTGACGTCACCACCGCGTAGCCCGGAACCATCGCCTCCGGGCGTGCCCGCGACTCAGCTGTCGCCGGTCAGCTTCTCGCGGAGCGCCGCCAACGCCTCGTCCGAGGCCAGGGAGCCTTCCGTGTCCTCCTCGACCACCGTGTCCGTGGAGTACGTCGACGGTGCGGCCTCGCCGCTCTCGACGACGGCGGCAGCGTCGGCCTTGCGGGCCTCTTCCATCTGCTTCTTGTGTGCCTCGAAGCGGATCTGGGCCTCCGCGTACTGGCGCTCCCACTCCTCGCGCTGCGTGTCGTAGCCGGGAAGCCAGTCTCCGGTCTCGGGGTCGAAGCCGTCCGGGTAGATGTAGGCGCCGTTCTCGTCGTAGTTGGCCGCCATGCCGTACAGCGTCGGGTCGAACTCGACGGTCTCGATGGCCGCGCCCTCGTTGGCCTGCTTGAGGGACAACGAGATGCGCCGGCGCTCGAGGTCGATGTCGATGACCTTGACGAAGATCTCGGTACCGACCTGCACGACCTGCTCGGGGATCTCGACGTGGCGCTCGGCCAGCTCCGAGATGTGCACCAGGCCCTCGATGCCCTCCTCGACGCGGACGAAGGCACCGAAGGGGACCAGCTTGGTGACCTTGCCGGGGACGACCTGGCCGATCTGGTGCGTCCGGGCGAACTGCTGCCACGGGTCCTCTTGCGTCGCCTTCAGCGACAGCGAGACACGCTCTCGGTCCATGTCGACGTCGAGCACCTCGACGGTGACCTCCTGGCCCACCTCGACGACCTCAGAGGGGTGGTCGATGTGCTTCCAGGACAGCTCGGAGACGTGGACCAGACCGTCCACGCCGCCGAGGTCGACGAAGGCGCCGAAGTTGACGATGCTGCTGACCACCCCGCTGCGGACCTGGCCCTTCTGCAGCGTGGTGAGGAAGTTCTGCCGCACCGCGGACTGCGTCTGCTCCAGCCAGGCGCGGCGGGACAGCACGACGTTGTTCCGGTTCTTGTCCAGCTCGATGATCTTGGCCTCGATCTCCTTGCCGACGTACGGCTGGAGGTCGCGCACGCGGCGCATCTCGACCAGGGACGCCGGTAGGAAGCCACGCAGACCGATGTCGAGGATCAGGCCGCCCTTGACGACCTCGATGACGGTGCCCTTGACGACCCCGTCCTCCTCCTTGATCTGCTCGATCGTGCCCCAGGCCCGCTCGTACTGCGCGCGCTTCTTGGACAGGATCAGACGGCCTTCCTTGTCCTCCTTCTGCAGGACGAGGGCCTCGACCGCGTCACCCACCGCTACCACGTCCGAGGGGTCGACGTCGTGCTTGATCGACAGCTCGCGGGAGGGGATGACGCCTTCGGTCTTGTAGCCGATGTCGAGGAGCACCTCGTCGCGGTCCACCTTGACGATCGTGCCCTCGACGATGTCACCGTCGTTGAAGTACTTGATCGTCAGGTCGATAGCGGCGAGGAAGTCCTCCTCCGAGCCGATGTCGTTGACGGCCACCTGAGCGGCGGCAGGGCTGGAGGGGGCTTCGGTGCTGCTCGTCATGTGTAGGGACTCCGGTGCGGACAGGGATAGGGACCTGGGGCGCAGCGGGCCTGGCTTCGCCGGTGCCGAGACCCTTGGGAGAGACGATCGACAGCAGTGAGCGCGAGCCTGCTCCGTCTGAGGTCGCGCAGGCCCACAGCGCGCCGGGCAGTCTACGGTGGCGGCCGTGGAGGGGTCAATCGAGGGTCGCGGGCAGAGCGGACGTGAGCCGGACGGACCTCCGGCGACGGACCCCGACGCGCCGCACCAGATCCGGCGCCGCCCGGCCGGGACGGTGGAGTCGACGCGCGCCGCGCGTACGTGGTGGGACCACGATGCCGACCGCTACCTGCGCCGGCACGGTGCGGCACTCGGACCGGTGCGGCTGCTCTGGGGGCCGGACGGTGCCGACGAGGCGGACCTCAACCTGCTCGGGGACGTGGCCGGACTCACCACGGCCGAGCTGGGCTGCGGGGCCGGCCAGGTGTCTCGGTGGCTTCGCTCGCAGGGCGCCACCACGGTCGGGGTCGACGTCAGCCACCGGATGCTGGTGAACGCCGTCCGGCTCGACCAAGGCGAGCCCCCCGGGCTTCGGGGACGGTGGGTCCAAGGGGATGCGGCACGACTACCGCTGGCGGCGGCCACCTTCGACCTGGCGGTCTCGTCCTACGGAGCCCTTCCGTTCCTGCCCGACCTTGACGTCGTCTTCGCCGAGGTGGCCCGGATCCTCCGCCCCGGCGGTCGCTGGGTGTTCTCGCTCACCCACCCGATGAGATGGTGCTTCCCCGACGACCCCGGTCCCGCCGGTCTGGTGGTCCACCGCTCCTACTTCGACCGCCGGGCCTACGTCGAGGAGGGACCGAACGGGTCCGCCACGTACGTCGAGCAGCACCACACCATCGGCGACGTGGTCACGGCGCTGTCCGAGTCCGGGTTCACGCTCACCCGTCTCGTCGAGCCGGAGTGGGTCAGCGGATCCTGGGGGCCGTGGAGCGAGGAGCGCGGTCGGCTGGTCCCGGGCACCGCCATCTTCGACAGCGTGCGACGCCCCTGACCAACGGTCGGGAGACGGTCAGACGGCTTCGTCGGTGCGTCGGACCCCGAGGACGAGGAAGACTCCCAGTCCGGCGAGCAGCACACCCACGACCAGTGCCGCGAGCGGGATCGTCGTGGTGATCAGACCCAGCGACGATTTCCCGTTCTCGGCGTTCACCACGGCGTTGGCGATGTTGTCGTCGGTGAACCCGAGCTGGGCGTCG
The DNA here is from genome assembly GCA_963848085.1 of uncultured Actinomycetota bacterium. Classification (GTDB taxonomy): domain Bacteria; phylum Actinomycetota; class Actinomycetes; order JAHEKZ01; family JAHEKZ01; genus CAWKCE01. Next base: position 1,094,668 of record CAWKCE010000003.1, on the reverse strand, counting down.
ATGATGGTCAGCTGGTCGGTCCCGTCGGGACCGCGCAGCGTCTGCAGCTGCTGCTCTTGGCCGTTGATGATGACTCCCGTGGTCGGCTCCACGTAGAGGGTTCGCGTGTTCCCGTAGAAGCGGGGCGCCACGAAGGAGTCTTCCTTCGAGCCGACGAGGTCGCCCGGGACCTCCAGCGTGCCGATCTGGGTGGGCTCGATGACCTGCTCGAAGACGTACACCTCGAGCCCGTCGATCTCATCGGTGCCGGTGAAGACCGCGGGCGTTGCCGCCTGCAGCGTGGTGTCGAAGTAGTTGTAGTCCTGCTGCTGGACGTCGAACCCGAACTTCAGCGGCATGACCCCGCCGAACTCGGTGATGGGCTCGCCGTCGACATTGGCGTCGCAGCAGTCGAGAAGCTCCGACGTGTGACCGTCGAACCCGAACCGGGCCTGGCTCGCGGTGACCAGCTCGCCGTCCCCGTCGAGCACCTCCTGGATCGTGTCGTAGATCGTCTGGGCCGCGGTGCTGCCCGGCCGGTCGGGTCGCACCCGGCGGTTCGCCTCCAGGGGGACGTCGGTGCGGACCGACAGTGTCGCGGCCGAGAACAACGAGGTGGCGACTCCGCTGGACGGGGACAGGCTCACGCCGTTGTCGCAGAGGTCCTCGTACCCGGGGTTGGGCTCGCAGGCCAACGGCGCCACTGCCAGCTTGGGCGCGATGACCCAGCGAACCGTGGGTCCGAGGACGACGAGGAACACACCTAACCCGATCAGGATAAAACCAACGGCCCGACGCATGGTTCCTCCGCACTCCAAATGCCCGTTACCGCGGCGACCGTATCGGATATGGCCGGTACCCGGGGGTAACTTCGGGGTGCCGGTTTCGCGAGCTCCCGCCGGCAGTCGGTTCCGGAGACCGGCAGTCGACGTGCCACCCTTGCTCTCGCACCGTGCTGGCCCGTCGACCGGAAGGGGCACCGATGGTCGCGGTCAACAGGTCGCCCGGCGCGCCCACCGGTGCCGCGCCGACCACTCTCCCCGGCGCCGTGCCGGCCCCGGCCCCGGCGCGGGTGATCACGCTCGCCCTGACCATGGTCGCCGCTCAGCTCGTCGTTCGCGGGTGGGTCTCGGCTGGCGGCTTCCTCTACGCCGACGACTTCGTCGTCCAGTCGCGGGCGGCTCGACTCCCGTTTCCCAGCTCCGAGCTCCTGCTCACCACCCTCGACGGCCGACTCAGCCCCGGGGGGATGACGGTCGCGTGGCTCACCGCGACGGTTGCCCCGCTGTCACAGGTGGGGGTCGTCGTCGGGCTGCTGCTGTTGCAGGCGACGGCGTCGCTGGCGGTTCTCGCGATGCTGCTGCGGGTGTTCGGCCCGCGGATGCTCCTGCTGGTGCCGCTGGTCTTCTACCTGGTCTCGCCGCTGACCCTCCCCGCCTTCCTCTGGTGGGCGCCGGCATTGAGCTCGCTTCCCCTCCAGGCGGGCCTGGCCTTCGCCGTCTGGGGCCACGTCGGGTACCTCCGGACCGGTCGACGGCTGGACCTGGGGCTGTCGGCGGCTGCGGTGTGTGTCGCACTGGCCTTCTCCGAGAAGGCCGTCCTGATCCCGTTCGCGCTGTTCGGGGCGACCTGGATCCTGGACCGGCGCCCGGGGCTCGTCGGCTCGTGGTGGTCGGCGCTCCGCAGCCACTGGCGCCTCTGGCTGTCCTGGTCGGTCGTCGTCGCGGGCTTCCTCTCCTGGTACCGGTCGGTGGTGGAGCCGGTGACCCACGCCTCCGGCACGGCCGGCGAGTGGTGGCGCTTCGCCCGCGAGGGGGTCGTCGACGCATTCTGGGTCCCGGTCATGGGCGGCCCAGTGGCCTGGCAGCCCGTGGGCTACGCGAACGCCCTGTCCGACCCGCCCGCATGGTTGCTCGTCGTCTCCGTCGTGACCGGTGCTGCCGTCGTGCTCGGGACGTCGTGGGCTTCACCGCGCGCCCGGCGCGGATGGCTGTTCCTGCTGGCCTTCGTGGTCATCGACCTCGCCACGATCGTGCTCGTACGAGGCGGGGGCGGCATCACCGACCTCGCCCCGCTCACGTTGCGCTACACGGCCGACGCCGGGGTGGTCGCCTCGCTGGTCATCGGCGTGTGCCTGATGTCGCCCGCCGGCCAGCCCGATCCGCCGCGGCTGAGAGCAGTGCGTCGACGGATGGCGAGGCGTCCGAGTGCCTCGGGGATGGCCCTGTTCCTGGCCGCCGACGTCTTCCTCCTGTTCGCCACGATCTCGACGGTTCAGCTGGCCGTCATCTGGGCGGCCAACCCGGCCGGCCAGTGGGTCGGCAACGCCAGCCGGGCCTTGGTGGACGGGCCGCCGGAAGAACCGGTCATCCCGCAACCCGTCCCGGAGTCCGTGCTCTCCCCGCTGGCGTTTCCGGAGAACCTCACCTCCTACCTCCTGGCCCCCGTGGCCGCCGACGGACAGTTCGCGTCGCAGACCAGCGTGCTGACCACTTTCGACGACGCCGGAACCCTCGTCCCGGCGCATGTCGAGGGGGCACGCGCCCTCCTCCCGCCGGACGGGAGCTGCTGGCTGGCCCAGGGCGGGCGCGGCCTGGTCCCCCTCGACCTGCAGGTTCCAGCCGGCGAGTACGCGGTACGCCTCGGCACCATCGCCGGCAGCCGGCAGTCCGGAACGGTGGCACTGGGTGCCGGTCGCCCGGTGCGGGTCGTGTTCGAGCGGGGCCTGGCCGATCTGGCCCTCGTCGTGACCGGTGCCGGTGCCCGGCTCTACGTGACGCTCGACGACGTCGGACCCACAGTCTGCGTCAGCCAGGCCGACGTCGGCACCATCACGCCCGGCCCGCGGACGGCACCATGAGCGTGAAGGAATCACCGGAGACCCGAGCGTCGCTGTTGGCGCGCGGCCACCTTCCGGTGCTCGACGCCTATCGGGCGGTCGCGGCCCTCGCTGTCGTTGCGACCCACGTCGGCTACCAGACCGGCCAGACGCTGCACGGGCTGTTCGGGGCTGTCCTGGCGCGCCTCGACATCGGCGTCGCCTTGTTCTTCGCGCTCTCCGGATTCTTGCTGTACCGACCCTGGGTCGTTGCACAGCTGTCCGAGAGACCCGGCCCTCGCGTACGGGGCTACCTGTGGCGGCGCGCCCTGCGCATCCTTCCGGCCTACTGGGTCGTGGTGTGCGTTGCGCTCGTCGCGCTCCCGGACAACCAGGGCGCCTCCCGGACAACGTGGGTGGCAAACCTCGGCCTGGTGCAGATCTACGTTCCGGAGACCATCACACACGGGCTGACGCAGATGTGGAGCCTGTCCACCGAAGTTGCCTTCTACCTCCTGCTCCCCCTGCTGGCGTGGGCCGCCACCTGGGCCACCCGACGTGGCCGGTCTCCGCTGGGGACGGCAGCGATTCTGGGCGGCGCGCTGATCGCGGTCAACGTGGGATGGTCGGCGTGGATCCACGTCGGGGACAGCGAGGGTCTGCGCGCCTACTGGCTGCCGAACTTCGCATCCTGGTTCGCCGTGGGGATCATGCTCGCCGCCACCGTCGCCCACGTCGCGTCCGGTCGTCCTCTGCCCCGGCCGGCACGGCCGGTCCTGGCACTCGCCGACCAGCCCGGCGCCTGCTGGGCTATCGCAGCGGGCCTGGGCTTGCTGGCATCGACACCACTGGCGGGCCCGCGTGCCTTCGAGGGAATCGCGACGGTCCCGGAGGGAATCGTCAAGAACCTGCTCTACGCCGTGATCGTCCTGCTGGTCCTGCTCCCGGCCACCCTCGGGCGTCAGAAAGGCACCTTCCACGCGGTGATGGCAACTCCCGTTCTCCGTCACCTGGGCGACGTCTCCTACGGCATCTTCCTGTGGCACCTCGTCGTGCTGTCAGCCATCTTCACTGTCAGCGACCGACCCGTCTTCACTGGAGGATTCTGGCCGGTGTTCGTCGAGACCGTCCTCGGCGCGGTCGCGCTCGCCGCCCTCAGCTGGGTCGTCCTCGAACGTCCCGTCATGCGGCTGCGCGGCCGGGTCGCCGTGGCCCCAACGGCTGTCAGCCACGAGTCCGGCTAGCAGGAGCGCCAGCGCCGTGACCACCGTGGCCTGCGGCGCGGCGGCGTTCCCCGCGTAGCCGGGCTCGCCCCAAGGGTTCCGGGCGAGCAGGACCGCGCCGATCGCGACCGCCGCGCCGACGCCGCACGCAACCGCGGGCAGGCGATGACGGGCGGGCAGTGCCCGCACCGCGATGACGGCGACCGCACCGGCCGCGACACCCCACCAGTCCGCCAGCAGCCACAGCACGAGGGCTCCGGCAGCAGTGACCAGCACGGGCCTGATCGCCGCCGGCCCGGCACCGGGCCAGGACGTCCGTCCGCGCAGGAGGGAGAGCAGCAGGAGCACGACCAGCCCGGCGCCTCCGGCCGCCAGTCCCCATCGGTAGGTGCCATCGGGCTGGTACGCCAGCTCCACCGTGCCGGCGCCTCCCGCTGGCAGCACCCAGCCCTGCTGCCAGCCGTCGATGACGACCGACTCCAGCGTGGTCCCCTCCCAGGTGGCGACCCACCCGGCGTTCCGGTTCTCGCGGACGACGAGAAGTGACGGCTCGGACCGGCTCCCGACCTCGACGACACGGGAGGTCGGCTCCCAGACGGCCACCTCCACCCCAGTCGAGCTGTTGGGAGCCGGGACCGACAGGTCCACGCCCGCCCCGTCCACCGGGATCACGTCAACCGACCTCGCCAACCAGGCGTCGGTCGAGGGAAGCTGGACCCGGACCCGCCCCGGCACCTCGACGTCCGCGTCATCCCCACACACGGTGGCGGGAAGTGGCGCCCCACCCAGAAGCTCGGCGACCGTGGTCGTCACCGACAACCGCAGCTGTCGGCTCCCGACCCACACACTCGGCCCCGACGTGCACGGAACCACCACGGGGTCGGACGCCGGAGCGGTCGTGAACAGGTCCTCGGCTCCCCGGATCTCGAGCTCGGAGACGCCGACCGGAAGCGTGGTCGTGAACCCGGTGCGTGGGTCGTGCGACTGGACCGCGGACACGCCGACGAATCTGATGTCGAGCGTGTCGGTGCGCATGGCCGGGAAGCGGAGGACTCCCGAGGCGTCGAGATCCCCGGCCACGGTCTCGTCGCGTCCTGCCACCTCGACGGACACCGGTACCGAGGCCGCCAGCCCCGGCGCGACCCCGAGACGGACACCGGTCACCCGGCGGTCCTCGGCCAGTCGGACGCGGAGAGTCGGGAGTGGGTCACCGCGCTCAGCCACCCAGCTGGTTCCCATGCTCCCGTCGACCACCACCTGCGGCCGACCTTGGGGAGCCGCCACCGAGGACGACGTTGCGGCAGCCCGGACGCCCCAGTACCGCCCGTCCAGCAGCGCGTCCAGGGCGGGGCCGGGGCGGGGCATCACGGTGGCGTGCACCCGGTAGGTGTGGTCCGGGTCCAGTCGGATCACCCGGTCGATGCCGGCCGTCTCCTCACCGTCGCGCGACAGGTCCGGGGCACAGACCCAGGAGCCCGCCCCGCCGACGCATGCCGACCTGGCTCCGTCGGCGACGGTGAGGTACGCGGCCGTGCCCACGCCCGGGGTCTCCAAGGGGTGGCCGACCACGACGTTCGGAATGGCGAGCTCACGCACCGCGAATGCGCCGCCTGGACCTGACTTCGTGCCTCCAGTGGCCGACGCGGTGACCCGCAAGTACGTTGTCGGCCCCGGCGCGACCAGCAGGTTCTGCGGGCGGCCAGGGGTGACCGGCTGGTCGACGCTCCCCTGGTCGGTCGTGACCACGACCCGGCTGGTCGCGGGACCGGCCCCCTCGCCGACGGTGATCTGCGCCCCCCCGGGGTCGAGCGGTGACCGGAACCGCACCTCGAGCCACTCCCCCTCCGCACCGGAAGCCCCGTCCGACTGCCATGCCGTCGCCGGGTCCCGGTCCATCGCCGCAGCCGGCTGGAAGGCGGTCTGTGCCCCTCCTGGGGCGGTGGCGTCACCGGCGGATGAGGACGCGACCACGGACTCCACGCCCAGCCACCGGGCAGACACCTCCCAGCCGTCGAACGGGAGGTAGTCGCGGGACGCCGCGTCGCGCCGCAGCTGCTCGCTCTCCGCGAGCGTGAACGAGCTCTGGTCGTCGACGCGGCCGTAGTTGGTCTCCCGGCGACGCATCCCGTCGGTGAGAACCGGCCCGGAGCCGGACAGCAGCAGACCGAGGTCCGCGGCGTCGCCGGCCAGCACCACGGGTCGCTCCGGAGGCAGCCCCCGGTCACTCAGGTCGAGGAGCGACTCCGGCCCCCCGACAACCGTGAGGACTGAGTCCGCAGGGTGGACCGACACGACCGGCTGCGCATCCTCGACGGCCCAGATCTCGACTGCCGGATAGGCGACTGACAGGCCACCGTCGACCGCGACTTCCACCGTGCTCCCGCCGCCGACCTCCGGGCCGAACGCAGCGACTCGAGTCAGGCCGGGGCTGTTCCGCAGCGCCTGGTGCACGAGGACCGGGCGGGGGGCTGATGCCGCGACCGGGTCCAGGTCGTTGCGCACCACCAGGTGGTCCACACCCATCCGGGCCAGGAAGGGCGCGATCCCGGGTGAGCCGTGACCGGCCGCAAGTCGCCGCTGCACCGCGTCCAACGCTCGGATCGTCCCCGCGGGTGTCAACGGCACCGCGTCCCGTACCGCCCACGGCGTGTCCGACAGTCCTTGGAGTGGTTCGTCACGGGTGCGACCCCAGACGAAGGTGCCGAAACTTGCTCCGGGCACCACCAGCGCCCGCCCCTGGGAGTGGTCGTCCACCCACGCCGCCGCCTCCGACCAGTACTGCGGCACCTCGGTGTACGAGCCGCGCGGCACCAGGTTGTTGGTCAGCAGCGGCGCGATCGAGCCGAGCAGCACGATGGCGAACACGCCAACCGCGCTCGCGCGCACCGCCACCGGCAGGCGGGGTTCCCCGTCATCGCCGGGGCGCCGGAGCGCAGCCGCCAGCCAGGGCAGCCCGTGAGCTAGGCCGAGGACGAGGGGCAGCCGCACCGCGACATCGAACTTGTGGGTGTTCCGAAACGGTGCGAGCGCAGCGTCCAACGATTCGCGCGCCGCCTCCGCGAGCCCGCCATCGACAGCCCCGACGTGCCCCCAGGTGACCAGCACGAGCCCGGCTCCCAGACACGCGAGCAGCCATACCCGTTCCCGCAGCCTGGGCACGGCCAGCCCTACTGCGCCCAGACCCGCCAGCAGCATGGTGTGCAGCACCACCGCCGGCACCGTGAGCAGCTGCCAGCCCGCCAGGAGGTCGGGCCCAGCCGCCGACGGAAGGTAGGCCACCCAGGCTGAGGCGCCGCGGAACGAGGCGGCCAGCGAGGTCACGGAGGTCGTGACCGGGGCGGACTCGATCCAGTCCAGGAACGGGGGGCTGAACCGGCCGAGCAACAGCAGCGGCACCACCCACCAAGCCGTCGCCAGGCCGACAGCCACGACCCACCAGCCGGCAAGCCGACGGCTGCGTGGACCTGACGCGCGCGTCAGAAGGAACAGCCCCGCCGGAACGAGTGCCGCGATCGTCGCAACTGCGTTGACCCCTCCCATTGCGGCTACGGCAAGCCCCGACCAGGCGGCCGCTCGACGCGGGGATCCCCGCCGGCTGCCGATCGCGAGGGGAAGGACGACCCAGGGCGCCAGCGCCATGGGCAGTACCTCGACCGACGAAGGCCCGATCACCGTGAGCATCCGCGGGGACAGCGCATAGACCACGCCGGCCACGATCCGGGTGGTGGGGGTGCCGATTCCGAGGGCGGCCGCGAGCCGCTCCACTCCCAGGAAGGCCGCGCAGACCAGCACGGACCACCAGAGCCGCTGGGTCACCCACGGCGACAGGTGTGCCAGGTCCGCCAGCCCGAAGAACGGACCGGTGGGAAACAGGTACCCGTAGGCCTGGTTCTGCACCTGCCCGAAGAAGCCTTCTGGCTCCCACAGGTGCAGCGTGCGAGCCAGGAACCCGATGGGGTCGAGTGTCAGGTCGAGCTTGGTGTCGGTGGCGACGTAGCCGGGGAGCTGGACGAACACGAGCCCGACAAGCACAGCACACACCCCGACCAGCCTCGGCCAGGCTGCCGGCCGGCCTGCCTCGACGGCGGAGGCACGCTTCTCGGATTCCTCGACAGCTTCGGTCGTCACGCTCACCGGACGCGCAGAACCAGTGCGAGGTTCCAGGTGGCCAGCTCGCGCACGCCAGGGACGCGGACCAGCCCGCGCGCCCAGTCGGGGGCGTACCGGGGGAAGGCCGACACCAGATCGGCGGTTCGAGCGGCGCGCGCCCACTGAAGAGCCTCGCCCACCGACACCGCGAACAGCGACTCGCCGTAGCGGTTCTTGGGCGGGTGACCGTGCCGGCTCTCGTACCGACGGGCCGCCCGCTCACCCCCGAGCCAGTGCCATGGTGAGGTCTCGTGGCCTCCCCACGGCCCGAGCCACACCGTGAACGACAGGAACACCGTCCCGCCCGGGCGGGTCACGCGGATCATCTCGTCGGCCATGTCCCAGGGGGTCGCAACATGCTCGAGCACGTTTGACGAGTAGCAGACGTCCACTGCCCTGTCGGCGAACGGCAGCTGGGTGCCGCTTCCCACCACCGTGCCGTCCTGAGCGAGCCCATGAGCCCGCATCTCCCCCACGTCGGCGTCCAGGCTGAAGTACCGGGCACCGGCCTCACGGAACGCGTCGGCGAAGAAGCCGGGGCCGCCTCCGACGTCCAGGACCGTGGCGTCGGCCAGGTCGGCGAAGTCCGACAGCTGGTCCACCGAGTCGGCAGCGAGAACCCGGTAGAAGCGGCCGGGATCGGTCTGCTCGACCCGGAACGCCCGGAACAGTGCCACTGATCGGGCGAGGGTCGCGCGGCGCCCGCTGGTCCGTCCGGTGGACATCAGTGGAAGGTACCTGATGGCACGGCGCCGCCCGGACCACCATTGGTTAGCCTGGGACACTCCACCCGGAAGGCGACATGGCCGACTCGACCCCCACCGATCGTGGCAGCTCGACGCCGCTGAGCGTGTTCGTCCTGAACTGGCGGGACACCCGCAACCCCGAGGGCGGCGGCTCCGAGCGGTACATCGAGTCGATCGCCCGTCGGCTGGCGGCCGGCGGACACCGGGTGACGGTGCTGTGTGCGGCTCACCCGGGAGCGCCGCGCGACGAGACCGTCGACGACGTCACCTATCGGCGCCGCGGAAGCAAGCTGACCGTCTACCCGCGGGCCCTGCAGTACTTGTGGGCCAACCGTCGGGCACCGGACGTGGTGGTGGACGTCCAGAACGGCGTCCCGTTCTTCAGCCGGCTCGCCACGCGCCGCCCGGTCGTGGTCCTGGTGCACCACGTGCACCGGGAGCAGTGGCCGGTGGTCTACGGCCCGGCCGCGGCCCGCTTCGGCTGGTGGCTCGAGTCGTGGCTTGCTCCCCGGTTCTACCGAGGGTGCCAGTACGTCGCGGTGTCCGAGGTCACCAAGCGCGAGCTGACCGGTCTCGGCGTTCGGTCCGAGCACGTAGCAGTGGTCCACAACGGCACGGATCGTCCGCCCCAGACCCCGGGTCGCTCCCGGACCCCGACACTGTGCGTGTTGGGGCGGCTCGTCCCTCACAAACGGGTCGAGCTTGCCCTGCACGTCGCCGCTCAGCTGCGCGGCCAGGTCCCCGGCCTGCGACTTCTCGTGGTGGGGGACGGGTGGTGGTCAGCCCAGCTCCGCCGAGAGGCGGACCGTCTCGGTGTCTCCGACATCACCGAGTTCTGCGGCTTCGTCACCGAGGCGGACAAGCACCGGCTCGTGGCGTCTTCCTGGCTGCACCTCGCCCCCTCGCTGAAGGAAGGGTGGGGTCTGAATGTGATGGAGGCGGCTTCGCACGGGGTGCCGACCGTCGCGTTCGACGACGCCGGGGGCCTGTCGGAGTCGGTTGTCGAGGGAGTGACCGGCCGGCTGGTCCCTGACCTGGACGCATTCACCGAGGCGACCGGACAGCTGCTGTCAGACGACACACTGAGGCGACGCATGGGCGCTGCCGCGCGCGACCGCGCGCTTACGTTCCACTGGGGCGCGTCCGCAGCGTCCTTCGGCGAGGTGCTGCAGGTCGCGGTTGCCGGAACCCACGAGGCGCGGGTCGACCCCGGCCCAGCCCACGATGTTCGCCCCGACGAGATCGACCTCAGGGCCTACGAGGGTGTTCGCAAGGTGCGCTGAACGCACGTCCCGCGCGAACGCTCCCGGGTCAGCGCGCTCCGTACTCGACGAGGGGAGCCGAGATCGCACCCTGGTCGGACGAGCCGTCGCCGGTCACCTGCACCAGCGTGAAGGCTCCGGTCGCCGCAAGGGCCACCCCCGCAACCGCGGAGACGATCATGCTGACGATCGGCATCGGAACACCCCTTTCACCAAGACCTGGCGGAACTCTACCAGCGGCCGGGCCAGGCCCGTGCCCTTCCGAGCAGACCCCTGATTCCCGCGGCAACCGTCGCCGCGAGCGCGACCATCACCGCCAGGAGGTCGACCACGACCACGGCCGGCGCCCAGGCCGGTAGATCCGGTGACGTGGTCGGGCCCAGCCGCACCAGCTCGAGGTCTGCGCCACTGAAGACCGTCGTTGCGCCGGCCAGGGACTCACGGTCGAGGCTGCCCGGCGTGCCGCGCTCGATCAGCACCCACCCGACACCCAGCGGGGGCAACGCCTCGGCGAGCGGGAGCCCGGAGCCGAGGATGGTGCCGACCTCGGCTGCCCGCGGGTCCTCACCGCCAACGCTTTGGCCGCCTACGGTCAAGGTGTCGTCCACGACGACCGTGGTCGTGAGCCACCGAGGGGCCGGGTCGAGGACCACCCGGCCGCCGTTCCAGCCGAACGCGCGGAAGCTCTGCCACGGCAGGGCCACCACGTCGCCGGTGTCGGGTTCGTCGGCCACCAGCTGTCGCACCACCGCCCAGTCGTCCGGGTAGTCCACCGGCTGCAGCCGTCCCCCGACGCCCCAGGCGAGGTCTGGCAGGACGGCAAGCGGCAGGAGCAGGAGCGCTGCCGGCACCACGCGGCCCGCACCGGCGCCGAGGTACCGCCCCACGGCCACGCAGCCCAAGGCGAAGGCCAGCGCCTGCGCGAGCGCGAACGGGGCGAGGAACTTCTGCCCGTCGCGGACGAGCCCCGCGCCCGGAAGCGACGTCACCGCCCAGCCGAGCGCCTCGTGGAGCGGCCCCACGGCCCCGAGCAGAGCCACGGTCAGTCCCACCCCTGCCGCTACGACCAGCCCGGCACCACCTCCGCCCAGGCCGCTCACCAGGGGGCGCAGTCCGAGGGCCGAAACCGCCAGCAGGACTACGAGGAACAGGGCGGCGGTCACCAGCCCCCGGCTGTCTGGAACGACGTCCGCGTTCCAGACACCTCCCAGCCCCAGCACGCTGCCAAGGGTGCCGACCGGCCCTTCGGCACGGGCCGCGAACGCCGCGACGCCGCCATCCGGCGACAGCCCGCTTGTCGGGTGGAGCAGCGCCGGCAGCCACCAGGGTGCGTTGAGAACGACCCAGCCCGCTCCGGTGACCCCCAGCCGTCGGGCCAACCGGGCATCCGGCCGGTAGGCGAGGACGGGCACCACCGTGAGCAGCGCGATGACCGCTGGGCCGGCCGCCAGGGCCGACGGCACCAGGAGGGCCACGACACGCAGCTGTGCTCCTGGGTGCCCGTGGCGCAGGTCGATTGCCGCGCGCACCAACCAGGGGAGGGACGCGTACCCCACCAGCAGCGTCCAGTGGCCGAGGACCAGTCGCTCGGCGACGTACGGGTTCCACACGTACCAGGTCGCCGCGGCTAGACGGGCGACCACCGAGTTCGAGGGCACCAGGGTCGCTGCTCCCCACCCGGCGAAACCCAGGAGCAGAACCAGGACTGCCTTCTGGATGAGTGCCCCCGGCACAACCTGGGTCACCAGTGCGAGGACGGCGTCAACCGGCACTGCGCGAGGGAGCGGCCCACCCAGACCGAGGGCCTCCGGCACCAGCGACTGCCGAGGGACGAACACCATGTCGTACGACAGGACGAAACCGGGGGCGAGCAGCGGCGCTGTCACCGCGAGGGCAAGAAGCCACGGCCACGCTCCGACAAGGAACCTGGGCCAGGCCTTCGCAGCGGACTTGTCCCGCACCCGGCCCCCCTGCCACGCCGACGGCTTATCGTGATCGGTGCCCATCATTGCCCTTCCCGTCACGCTCGACGCTGCGACGGGTCACCGCAGCGAGGAGACCGGCCGTGACCGTCCCTCCGGAGTCGGCTCCGCGGCGCTCACCCGCGCGCCAGCGAGTGGTGTCGCAGGCAGCGATCGTGGCGGCCGCGATGGCCGTCGGCAACGTGCTGTCCTACCTGCTGAGCGTCACCGCCTCCCGCCGGCTCGGCCCGGAGCAGTTCGGTGCGCTCGGCGCGCTGCTCGGCCTCATCGTGGTCGGCTACGTCGTGGCACTCGCTCTCCAGATGGTCACGACCCGAAGGCTCGCCACCGGCGAGGAGACTCTTCCGGGGGCACTCACTCGAGCGGCGCTGTGGGCCTCGTGGGGTCTCGGGGCCCTGGGCCTCGCACTGGCCGCTCCGCTGGCGCGGTTCCTCCATCTCGACGTCCTCCCCCTCCTTCTCGTGGCCGCCACGTTCGTCCCCATGACGTGGTCAGGCTTCGTCCAGGGCCTCGCGCTCGGCCGCGAGCGCTTCGCCCTCGTCGGACTCGCAGTCTCGTTGTTCTCCTTCGGCAAGGTCGGGGGCGGACTGGTGGGACTTGCGCTGACCTCCGATGTCAACGGAGTCATGTGGGGCACCGCCGTCGGCACCTGGATCGGTGTTGCCGCCGCCACGTGGTTCACCCGGCAGCTGGTTGCCCCCCCGTCGCGTGCCCGTCACCCCGAAGTGTCGCGCGAGGTCGGCCACGTCGGTCACGCCCTGCTGGCGATGTTCGTGCTGACCAACGTCGACGTCGTCCTCGCCCGGCACTTCCTGACCGCGCGTGACGCTGGCCTGTACGCGGCCGGCGCCATCGTCACCAAGATCACGTTCTGGCTTCCGCAGTTCATCACCGTGGTGGCACTACCTCGATTCGCCGACGTCCATCGGCGACGGTCGGCCATGACGACCTCGGTCACCGCGACGGCAACCGTCGGCCTGGTGAGCACAGCCGTCGCAGTGGTCGCCGGGACGACGGTCGTCTTGGTCATCGCGGGTCCGGCGTACGAGGGACTGTCGCCCTTCGTCTGGCTGTTCGCCGCTGAGGGAGCCGTCTTCGCCCTGGCGCAGCTGCTGCTGTACGCGCGGCTGAGCCGGGAGGACCGCACTGCCGTGGTCGCAGTCTGGGCGGCGGTGCTCGCCCTGGTCACCGCCGTAGCTCTGCTCGCCCACGGTTCTCCGCAGGCCATCGTCACCACGGCACTAGGTGCGGCCGCGGGCCTCGCCGTCGTCGGCCTGCTCGGGTGGGCCCGCGAACACCGGCGGACTCACCCCGACTCCGCCGGCCACGGCCCGGGGGCGAAGGCGGAGGTGTAGCCGCTGTCGGCGCCAAACTCCCCCTCGATCACGGCAGGCGTCGGCAGGAGCCCGTTGCGCACCCAGTCGTCCATCATCATCGCGGTACCCACGTACGTCTCAGGAGTGAAGTTGCAGTGGCCGGCCCCGAATGGCGCACCTACCTTCGGCGAGTACGTGGCCGGCGCCACCGTGAAGGCCTGGAGCAGGTCGGCCGTTCGCCCGGGGCTGGCAGCCACCCGTTCGGCGTACAGCGACTCGTTCTGGGAGATGACCAGCGGATCGGCCGCGGTGTGCACGGTGAAGGTGGGGTCGGTCACAGCGCCAGTGGGGGTACTCGACTCCTCGAGAGCGCTGCGCGCTGCCGAGTCGGCGGTGATGCGCTCTCCGTCCGCCAGCTTCGTCAGCAGCCGGTCCGAGGTGCCGGCCCCGCCGATGGAGTCGATGAGCTGGCGCTCGTCGTCTGACACCCGGCTCGCGTAGTCGACCCCGACGTTCTCCGACGGGTTGCCGCCGTAGCGCGCCTCGATGTCGGATCGGAAGACGGTGCCGTACGTCATGCCGTTCACAGCCGCCTCGCCGTAGGCGCGTACCTGCGACTCGAGGTCGGCGCCGTCGTAGGTTTTCGTCTGCGACGACGCGTCGCTGATGGCCGCAAGCATGAGGAGGGCAGGAACGCCCTTCTCGATGTCGGAACCCGCGGCCACGATCGCGTCGTACCCCTTCTGCCACTGGGCTGCCGCATCGTCCCAGCTCTCGTAGCCGGTCAGCTGCAGGTCTGGCGCGAGTAGCTGCTGGATGCCGTAGGTCACGTCCAGAGCCAGGTCGAGGTTGTCGACACCGCCGCCCACGACACCACACATCGGTGCGGCGCCATCCACCCAGTCGGCCTGCTGTTCGGCCAGGAGGGCGGTGACCAGGCCACCCAGCGACGCTCCCCAAACCACCGTGCGATCTGGGTCACCCACGTTGTCCACGAAGAAGTCGTACAGCGCGGTCTGGTCGGCGAGGGCGTCGTCGACCGCCCAACCGTTGGTGCGGTAGGCGGACCCGGCCAGCGCGAACCCGGCGTCCAGCAGCGGCTGGGCCACCCCGCCGCTGTCCGCCTCGCTCCACCCAGGGACCGGCTCGGCAGCGGTGTTCACCGGCTCGTCCGGGCTCAACGGCAACGGCTGCGGCGACCTGATGCCGTGGGACCACAGGAGGAGGGTCCCGTTCCAGGTGTCGGGCATCAGGATCTGGTAGGCCGCGCCGTCGATGTCACCGCTGCACGCGACGCTGTCGCATGCGGTGAACGGCACGTCCATGTCCTGCGACCTGACCGACGACTGGGGGGCGTCGCTGCCGCAGGCGCTGAGAACGAGGAGTGCAGATGCCGCCGCGGCGGCGAGGGGCAGGGTACGAGTGCTTGTGCGCATGGCGGGAGTGTGCCATCGCCTGCGCCTCAGTGCGCGGCAGACTCCCAGGTGTCGCCTACTCCGACACTGACCGCCAGACTCGGCTCCAGGGCGTACGCGCCGACCATGGCCGCCACGACCAGCTCCTCGGCGTCAGCCCGCTCACCCGGGGCAACCTCAAGAACAAGCTCGTCGTGCACCTGCAGCAGGAGCCGGGTCCGCAGCCCCCGCTCGCGCAGGCCCGCGTGCACGTCCAGCATGGCGACCTTGATGATGTCGGCCGCCGACCCCTGGATCGGTGCGTTCAGGGCCATTCGCTCGGCCATCTCGCGGCGCTGCCGGTTGTCACTGGTGAGATCGGGCAGGTAGCGCCTCCTGCCGAGCAGCGTCTCGGTATACCCGCAGGACCGTGCCTCATCGACGACCGTGGCCAGGTAGTCACGCACCCCACCGAAGCGCTCGAAGTACTCGTCCATGAGCGCCCGGGCCTCGTCCGCAGGCACACCCAGCTGCTGCGCCAGGCCATACGCGGACAGTCCGTACGCAAGGCCGTACGACATCGCTTTGATACGACCGCGCATCTGGGCGTCGACGTCCTCGGCGGCCACACCGAAGACACGGGACGCCACCGTGGTGTGGAGGTCCTCCCCCGAGGCGAACGCGGCCTTGAGCGCCGCGTCGTCGGACAGGTGGGCCATGATGCGCATCTCCACCTGGCTGTAGTCCGCAGTGAGCAGCGTCTCGTACCCGTGCCCGACGGCGAAGGCCGACCTGATGCGTCGCCCTTCCTCAGTGCGCACCGGGATGTTCTGCAGGTTGGGGTCCGTCGACGACAACCGGCCGGTGGCCGCCACGGTCTGCCGGAACGTGGTGTGGATCCGCCCGTCCTCGGCAACTGACCGCTGCAGGCCTTCGACCGTCACGAGGAGCTTGGACACATCGCGGTGCCGGAGCAGGTGCAGCAAGAACGGATGCCCGGTCTCGGTCAGCAGCCCCTGCAGTGCGTCGGCGTCCGTGGTCCACCCAGTCTTGGTCCGCTTGGTCTTGGGCATGCCCAGCTCGTCGAACAGGACCACCTGCAGCTGCTTCGGCGACGCCAGGTTGACCTCCTTGCCGATCACGTCGTACGCGGACTGGGCGGCGGCTTTGGCGTCGCCGGCGAACTGGGCGCGGAGGTTGTCGAGCCACTGGGCGTCGACCGCGATACCGGTGCGCTCCATATCCACCAGCACCTGCGCCAACGGCAGCTCGACCCGCGTGAGCAGCTCCCGGCCGGCCGAACCATCGAGCTCGGCTTCCAGGACCTCTGCCAGGTCCAGCACCGCCCGGGCCTGGAGCGCGGCGGTGCGCGACTCGTCGCCGTCTCCGGTGTCCAACGACAGCTGTCCGCAGTCGACGTCGGATCGGAGCTCCCGGTGGAGCCAGCGCAGCACCAGGTCCGCGAGGTCGTAGGAGCGCTGGTCCGGCCTTGCCAGGTAGCCGGCCAGCGCGGTGTCACAGGCAATCCCCGCGACGTCCCAGCCGGCGGCGGCGAGTGCCAGTAGCGGACCTCCCATCTCGTGCAGGACCTTGGGCCGATCCGGGTCCGCGAGCCATTTCCCGACCGCTTGGTTGTCGTCCGCAGTCATGGTGTCGGCGTCGATGAAGCAGGCATGTCCGTCGGGGTCGGCAACGGAAAGCGCGTGCACCTGCCCCGCTCCCCGGCCCCACACGCCAGACACCGACACACCGACGCGGCGACCCGCCGGGGCGTGGGTCGCCAGCCAGTCGGCGGCCTCCCCGGGGGCGCACCGCACCAGCTCCAGGTCGAACCCCTCCGCCGCTTCCGGCCCGGGCGTGTCCAGGGTCTGGTAAAGGCGGTCGCGGAGCACCCGGAACTGCAGGGCGTCGAAGATCTGCGCCACCTCTTCCCGGTCCCATGACCGGACCGACAGGTCAGCCGGAGCGAGGTCGAGCGGCACGTCGCGTACCAGCTCGGTCAGCCGCCGATTCGTCGCCACCTGCCCCAGGTGCGCCCGCAGTGCGGCACCGACCTTGCCCGGGACCTCGTCGGCTCGCTGCACCAGCTCCTCGAGGGAGCCGTACTCCCGAATCCACTTCGCGGCGGTCTTGTCACCGACGCCGGGAATCCCCGGCAGGTTGTCACTCGGATCTCCCCGTAGGGCCGCGTAGTCCGGGTAGCGGCCCGGGGGGAGCCCGTACTTGTCGGCGACGGCAGCCGGATCCATGCGCGCCAGGTCCGAGACGCCTTTCTTCGGGTACAGCACGGTGACCCGGTCGTCCACGAGCTGGAAGGCGTCCCGGTCACCGGTGATAATTCCGACGTCGAACCCCTCGGCCGTGGCCCGCGTGGCCAGAGTCGCGATGACGTCGTCTGCCTCATACCCGTCGACGGCCAGCACGGGGACGTTGAGAGCCGCCAACACCTCCCGGATGAGGTCGACCTGGCCCCGGAAGTCCTGCGGTGTCTCCGCCCGGTTTGCCTTGTACGCCGGGAACTCGTCGGAACGGAACGTGACCCGGGACACGTCGAACGCCACCGCCAGGTGGCTGGGCTGCTCGTCCCGCAGGGCGTTGATGAGCATCGAGGTGAAGCCGTACACGGCGTTCGTCGGCTGACCGGTCGAGGTCGAGAAGTTCTCGACCGGGAGCGCGTAGAACGCCCGGTAGGCCAACGAGTGGCCGTCGAGGAGCAGCAGCCGGGGACGCTCGGACACGCGTCGATCCTAGGGTGGTGGGGTGACCTCACCCTCCTGGCCGCGCGACATCCCCGAGGCCCCCATCCACCGACGGCTGGGGATCACCGTCACCCACGCAGCACCGGACGAAGTGGTCGGGACGCTCCCCGTCGAGGGGAACACCCAGCCGTTCGGCCTGCTGCACGGGGGCGCCTCGGCGTTGCTCGCCGAGAGTCTGGCCTCCATCGGGGCCGCGCTCGCAGCCGGCCCCGACCACGAGGTCCTCGGCATCGAGCTGTCCGTCTCGCACCACCGGTCGACGGGCGCCGGGACCGTGACCGGCCGGGCGACCCGCCTCAGTCACGGATCGACGCTCAGCAGCTGGCAGGTGGCAGTCGAAGACGACCAGGGGCGACGGCTGAGCACGGCACGCGTGACCTGCCTGGTCCGCAGCCGCACCGACTCGCGGAGCGCCTGACGCTCAGGAAATCGCTCGCTGCAGCTGGCGGCGACCGGTCACGCGGCGCCGCAGCGCGTCCCGTCGGCCGCTCGGGGACTGCCCCGACAGCCGTGACTGCAGCACTGAGGTGCGAGCCACCCGCCGCACGACGAGCGGGCTGAACCCCAGGCGTGCAAAGAACCGGGTGGCGTCCCGCGCGTGGGGGGGCGCCGTCACCGTCACGTAGTCCGCGCCGCGCTCGGCGGCGACGTCGGCAACGGCCGCCAGCAGCGCGCGCCCCGCACCTCGCTGCCGCGACCGGTCACACACGTGGAGGAACGAGACCTGGGCGGTCTCCACATCGCTCACCGGGGACAGAACGTCCAGGGTCACCACCGCCACCCCGACCAGCTCGCTCGAAGACTCCGCCAGCAGCACCCGGTGCTTGGAGTTGCCCATCAGGTCCGTCAGCCGCTGGCGGAACTGCTGGTCCGGCCGGGCCGGAGCCACCGGGCCGACGTGGACGCCCTCGGCATGGACCGACCCCCACCACTCCAGCAGTGCATCTAGATCGACCTCGCGGGCGTCCCGCACGTGGACGTTGGCTTGGGGCACGTCATCCTCCGAGGATCGGGGTTGGCCTACGCTCCCCCGAGGCCAGCCGGAAGCGTAGACCGATTCGTCGCTACCCAACACCCGTTGCCCTCGTCCGCCTCGACGACGCCCCACCACGGAGGATCGCCGCATGATCGGGCTCGGCACTGCCCTCAACGTCGTGACTGTGGTTGTCGGCGCGGCCGCCGGAATCGCCCTGGGCAACCGGTTGCCGCAGCGCGTCCGAGAGGTCATCACCGACGGGCTGGGACTCACCACACTCCTGATCGCCGGACTCAACGCCTCGGCGGTCACCGACCCGGCGCTTGCTGCCGCAACCGGGCGGGGCGGTCCGGTGCTCGTCGTGCTGGGGGCCCTGCTCGTCGGAGGGCTCGTCGGAGCGGCCCTCCGTCTCGAGCAGCGTCTGGAGGATGTCGGCGGCTGGCTGCAGCGGCGGCTAGGCGGTGCGGCTGCGGCCGACCAGCGACGGCGATTCGTCGACGGCTACGTCACCAGCTCCCTCGTGTTCTGCGTCGGCCCCTTGACCGTGCTCGGCTCGTTGCAGGACGGTCTCGGTGAGGGCATCGAGCTGCTTGCGCTCAAGTCCACGCTGGACGGGTTCGCGGCACTGGCCTTCGCCGCCAGCCTGGGCTGGGGCGTGATGGCGTCGGCGTTGAGCGTGCTCGTCGTCCAGGGCACGTTGACGGCGTTGGGTGTCGCTCTCGGGCAGATTGTGGACGATGCCGCGGTCGCCGCCCTGACGGCGACCGGCGGGGTGCTCCTGATCGGGGTAGCGATCCGGCTGCTCCGCATCCGGCCGCTCCCAGTTGCGGACCTGCTGCCCGCACTCGTGGTGGCGCCGCTCTTGGTCACGCTGGTAGCCGCGCTGCGCTGACTGCGAGTTCAGGCGCTCCTCCCGGGGTCGGTCACCGGATCGTGACGGGGAATCGATGCGCCGGTCCACCGGAGGTGGCTATAGTCCGGCGCACGACGGTCCGACCCCCACGGTCGCGCCGGGACACGAGGGAGAACCTGCGTGCACCGACGGATTGCTACCCGACTCCTGTTCGTCCTCGTCGGCATCGTTGCCGTCATCGGACTTGGTGCCCCTGCGGCACTCGCCGAAGGAGAGTCGGTGGGGGGCACCCTCCGGACGCTGTCCGGTGACCCCGTCGCCAACGTGTCGATCACCGTGACCGACTCCGGCGGCTTCACCGGAACGTCCGTGACCGACGCGGCCGGCGTCTGGCTGGTACCGGTGCCTGGACCGGGCCCGTACACCGTGGAGCTCGACGAAGCCACCTTGCCGGACGGCACCACGCCACCGGTCCGCAACCCCATCGAGACCGTTGCGGACCCGGGGACGCCCCGAACGCTCAACTTCTCCCTCGGCGAACGAGAGCGAAACGTCGCCTCCTTCTGGGACGACGCCGCCCAGCTGTCCGTGGAAGGGCTGCGGCTCGGACTGGTCATTGCCCTCGGGGCCGTCGGGCTGTCGATGATCTACGGGACCACCGGCCTGACGAACTTCGCTCACGGTGAGATCATCACTTTCGGGGCTCTCGTCACCTGGTTCTTCAATGTGACCCTCGGCATGCACCTGATCATCGCTGCGGTGTTCGGCGTGGTGATCACCGGAATCGCCGGCGGACTGCTCGACCGAGGGTTGTGGAAACCGCTCCGCAAACGCGGCACCGGGCTGATCGCCATGATGATCATCACGATCGGCCTGAGCCTGGCTCTGCAGAACCTCTACCTGATCATCTTCGGGGGGGCCAGCCGACCGTACGACCAGTACGCGGCCCAGGCGGGGATCCGGATGGGTCCGGTGATCCTGACGCCCAAGGACATCATCAGCATGGTCCTGGCAGTCGTGGTCCTGGGACTGGCCGGCCTCCTGCTCCTCAAGACCCGACTCGGCAAGGCGACGCGCGCCGTGTCCGACAACCCGGCGCTAGCCAGCGCATCCGGGATCGACGTCGAACGGGTCATCCTGGTCGTCTGGGTCGCCGGGGCGGCACTGGCCGGCTTGGGCGGAGTCCTGCTCGGCCTCACACAGCAGGTGTCGTTCAACCTCGGCTTCCAGCTCCTGCTACTGACCTTCGCCGCGGTCACGCTGGGAGGGCTCGGCACCGCCTTCGGCGCGGTGATCGGCTCGCTGGTGGTGGGCATGTTCATCCAGCTGTCGACCTTGTTCATCAACCCGGAGCTGAAGAACGTCGGCGCTCTCGCGGTGCTGATCCTGGTTCTGCTGGTCAGACCTGACGGCATACTCGGCCGACGAAGCCGGGTTGGGTGAGGGGGTAGCCATGGACTGGGGATTCATCTTCTCGTCGTCGATCTCCTCGACCGTCGGTATCGAGGCCGTCGTGTTCTGTCTCGCGGCCATCGGTATCAACATCCAGTTCGGGTACACCGGACTGCTCAACTTCGGGCAGGGCGTCTTCCTCGCCGTGGCGGGCTACGGCCTGGCGACCATGGTCGCCACGTTCGGCGCTCCGTTCTGGGTGGGCATCGTGGTCGGGCTCCTCGCCACTGTGGTGGTAGCGCTCCTCCTCGGTATTCCGACCCTGCGGTTGCGCGCCGACTACCTGGCGATCGTCACCATTGCCGCTTCCGAGATCGTGCGCCTGTTGCTCCGGTCGGTGGCCTTCAAGGACACCTTCGGCGGCTCGGACGGGCTCCAGGCGTTCTCGGACGGCTTCTACAGCTTGAACCCCTTCCCTATCGGCGAGTACGGCTTCGGTCCGTTCCGCTACGACGAGCGCCGGCTGTGGGTCCTGCTCGTCGGCTGGGGACTTGTGGCACTGCTGAGCCTGATGGTGTACCTGCTCATGCGCAGCCCGTGGGGTCGGGTGCTCAAGGCCATCCGCGAGGACGAGGACGCCGTCCGCAGCCTCGGCAAGAACGTCTACGCGTTCAAGATGCAGTCGCTGGTCCTGGGTGGGATTGCCGGCGCGATGGGCGGCTACATCCTCGCGCTCGGGCGGGCGGCGGTCTCCCCAGACACCTACAGCACCAACCTGACGTTCCTCGCCTACACCATTCTGATCCTCGGTGGTGCGGCACGAGTGATGGGTCCGATCGTGGGGACGTTCATCTTCTGGTTCATCATCCAGTTCTCGGACAACTCCCTGTCGGAGGCAGTCAACAACGGTCACATCAACTTCCTGACCACCTCCGAGGTTGCTCAGGTACGGTTCGTCCTCGTCGGATTGGCGCTCATGCTCTTGATGATCTACCGACCACAGGGGATCCTCGGAGACCGGAAGGAGATCGCCCTCGATGCCCGCTGACACGACGACGCCTCGACGCGAGGAGATCGCCCGCATCTTGGCGGACGTCCCCCGGGAGCCCCGCGCCCCCAAGCCCGACCCGGTCCTGGTCGCCGACAGCGTGGTCCGCCGGTTCGGGGGCCTCACCGCGGTCGACGTCGACCACGTGGAGGTCCAGCGAGGCGCGATCACCGCCCTGATCGGACCGAATGGTGCTGGCAAGACGACCTTCTTCAACTTGCTGACCGGGTTCGACCAGGCCGACACCGGGACCTGGACGTTCAACGGCAAGGAGCTGTCGGGGGTCCCGCCCTACCGAGTCGCTCGGATGGGCATGGTGCGTACCTTCCAGCTCACCAAGGCACTGTCGAAGCTCACCGTGATCGAGAACATGCGGCTCGGCGCGACCGGGCAGCGCGGCGAGAGCGTCTTCAGCGCCATGTTCAAGGGGCTCTGGGGCGCCCAGGAGAAGGAGAACACTCTTCGCGCCGAGGAGATCCTGGCCCGGTTCAAGCTGGACACGAAGCGAGACGACTTCGCCGGGTCGCTGTCGGGCGGGCAGCGCAAGCTGCTCGAGATGGCCCGCGCCCTGATGGTCCAGCCAGAGCTGGTGATGCTCGACGAGCCGATGGCCGGCGTGAACCCGGCGCTCACCCAGTCCCTCCTGGGCCACGTCAAGGACCTCCGCGAGGAGGGCATGACCGTGCTGTTCGTCGAGCACGACATGGACATGGTCCGCGACATCTCAGACTGGGTGATCGTCATGGCGCAGGGCCAGGTCATCGCCGAGGGTCCCCCGCTCGAGGTCATGGCCGACCAGCGTGTGATCGACGCCTACCTGGGCGCGCACCACGACGTGTCACTCGAAGAACCCGAGAGCACCGTGCTGGACTCGTCAGAGGAGGACAGCTGATGTCGAACCTCGACGGGCCGACCGGCGGTGACATCAACCGCGCCGAGGAGGTGCTTGCCTCCGACCGCGACCGTGAGCGGCCGGACCGTTCAGCGCACATCGAGGGGGTCAAGGACGCCCTCGTCATCGCTGACGACCTGGTCGCGGGCTACATCCCCGGAGTCAACATCTTGAACGGCTCCGACCTGTACGCCAAGAGGGGCGAGCTGGTGGGGATCATCGGCCCCAACGGCGCGGGGAAGTCGACCCTTCTCAAGGCCATGTTCGGTCTGGTCAAGGTCCACACCGGAAAGGTGGTGCTGGACGGACAGGACATCACCAACCTCAAGCCCAACCGGCTGGTGACCCTGGGCGTCGGGTTCGTGCCCCAGACCAACAACGTGTTCCCCAGCCTCACGATCGAAGAGAACCTGCAGATGGGCTGCTACCAGGCGCCCAAGAACTTCAAGCCGCGGTTCGACTTCGTCGCGTCGCTGTTCCCGGCCCTTGCCGACCGCCGCAAGCAGCCCGCCGGGTCGTTGTCTGGCGGCGAGCGGCAAATGGTCTCCATGTCCCGCGCCCTCATGATGGACCCCTCGGTCATCCTGCTGGACGAGCCCTCGGCGGGTCTGTCCCCCGTGATGCAGGACGAGGTCTTCATCCGCACCAAGCAGATCAACGCCGCCGGCGTCACGGTGATCATGGTGGAGCAGAACGCAAGCCGCTGCCTGCAGATCTGTGACCGAGGCTACGTGCTGGACCAGGGGCACAACGCCTACACCGGAACCGGCCGGGAGCTGCTCCACGACCCCAAGGTCATCGAGCTGTACCTCGGCACGCTCTCCAAGGCCTGAGGCACGCTCTCCAAGGCCTGAGGCCACCGCCGGCTCTCCTTCTCCCCCACCGCGGCGGGACTCCTCGCCACGCCTCGCACGTCCCAGCCCCGCCGCCGTCGCTGCAGGTCGCGCTTCCCCCGCCCGGCCCCAGCGCGGGCGTGACGCCACTCCGCGCCCCTACCGGTCCGGGTACGCAGGAAGGGCCCGGCCTGGCGGCCGGGCCCTTCCTGGACTACTGCGGGGTCAGCTGTTCGGGCCGATCCCCTGCTTCACCATCTCCTCGACGATCTTTGCCGACTCGTCGAACCCGATGAGCACGACGGCGTCGGGGTCGAGTCCGGCGATCTGCGAGACCTCGGCGTTGAACGACGACGCCGCCGGGTCGTAGAAGATCGCTGGGATCTCTGCGTCCGGGTTGGTCAGCACCGAGCCTCCGCTGGCGATGAAGGACTGCGATGCGTTGAGGGCCAGACCCTCGCCGTACGCGTCCTGCAGCGACAGGATCGCCACGGTGTTGATGCCGTCGTTGGCCAACAGGTTACCGAGCACCCGGCCCTGGAGCACGTCAGACGGAGCGGTGCGGAAGTACAGCCCACCGTCCGGGAACGTGGTCAGGTCGGGCGAGGTGTTGGCCGGCGAGATCTGCAGCACGCCTGCGCCAGTCACCTCGTCCAGGGTGTTCAGCGTGACCGAGGAGGAAGCCGCGCCGATGATGACGTCGACGCCCTTGTCCAGCTGCTTCTTGATCGTTGCCGCGCCGACCTCCGGCTTGGTGGTGTCGCTGGAGTCACCGTTGATGAAGGTGACGTCCTTGCCCAGCACACCGCCGGCCTTGTTCATGTCCTGCACGGCCAGCTCGACGCCCGCAACCTCGGGCGGCCCGAGCGAAGCAAGTGATCCGGTCAGCGGCAGGTAGCCACCGATGAGGAGCTTGCCGTCAGCGCCCTTGTTGACCTTGTTGGTCAGCTTCGGCGGCGAGTCAGACAGCTGCTCCACGGAGCCCTGCTCGAACGACACCGCGTCGCCGGGAGCGTTCAGGCCGGGCACCGCGTTCTGGTCGTCGTAGGCGTAGACGCCGACGAACGCAGAGGTCGGGTCGCCAAAGTCGTCGAACTCGATGGGACCGGACACGCCGTCGTAGTCGATGTCCGTACCGGCCTTGATCAGGTCGTTGCAGTCAGCGAACGACGTGCACTTGGTGCCGCCGGAGGTCACGTCCTGGAGGACCGCGGCCATGTCCCGGCCGGCGTCCGACTGCGCCTGCTGCGCGGCCAGTCCGGCGATGATGGTGGCGTCGTACGACTCAGGACCGTACGAGAACCCGACGGTCTCAAGGGACGGGTCCACCTTGATCATTGCGGCTTTGAAGTCGTCAGTCGATGCGGCGCCCGGCAGGGTTCCCTTGACTCCAGTGAGCGTGCCCGGAGGCAGCTCGGCCAAAGGTCCGTTGCCAATGTTTCCGTCGACGAGGTACAGCGGCGTGCCGGAAGACGCCGGAGCGCTGCCTCCGGAGGTGTTGCCACTGCTGCCACCGCAGGCTGCCAGCGCGAGGCCGGCGGCTCCTACGACCGCAACGAGACGCCATGTGGCGTTCGATCGGATCATTCACTTCTCCTTGCCGATCTGGGTGCCCCACGGTCGGTCGACCGCGGCGGACTGGCCGGGGGGAACCCCAGCCGGAGGATGACAGGCAACCTAGCCCGCCTGGCCGGTGGGTGCACGCCCCCGGTGGGACCGTGGCCGGGTCGTTAGGCCTTCGTGACCTAGACTCGGCACCGCCACAGGCGCAGTCCAGGCCTGCCCCCGTACCCGAACTGGCATAGGGACCGCACTCAAACTGCGGGGTTTGTGGGTTCGAATCCCACCGGGGGTACCGCGCGCGCCGCTCAGGTGCCCAGCGAGGGCTTCAGGTGCGCGAGCTGGCCCAGAAGCCCGTTGACGAACCCCGGCGACTCGTCCGTGGACAGCTGCTTGACCAGCTCCACCGCTTCGTCGACGACCACCGCGTCGGGGACGTCGTCGGCCCACAGCAGCTCGAAGACCGCCAGGCGGAGAACTGCCCGGTCGACGGCCGGCATCCGGTCCAGTGGCCACCCGACGGCGTACGTGGTGAGCAGCTCGTCGATCCGCGCGCGGTGATCGAGGTACCCGCGCACGAGGACCGCGGAGTACGGGTTCGGCAGGTCGTCGCCGCGGGACTCACGCTCGGAGAGGACCTGCCCCGGGTCCACCAGGCGCTGGTCGGCCTCGAACATCACGTCGACCGCCCGCTTGCGGGCCTTGCTCCGCGCTGCCATCGGACGCCGCCTCCGGTACCGACGCGCTCAGTTGGCCCGGCCGAGGTAGCTGCCGTCTCTGGTGTCCACCTTGACCTTCTCGCCCGAGACGATGAACAGCGGCACCGCGATCTCGTAGCCAGTCTCCAGCCGGGCCGGCTTGGTGCCGCCGGTCGACCTGTCCCCCTGGACGCCGGGCTCGGTGTACTCCACGGTGAGCTCCACCGCGGCCGGCAGCTCGACGTAGAGCGGGGTGCCCTCGTGCAGGGCGACCGTCGCGTCCTGGTTCTCCAGCATGAAGTGCGCGGAGTCTCCCACGACCGGAGCCGGGACGTGGATCTGGTCGTACGACTGGGTGTCCATGAAGACCCAGTCGGAGCTGTCCTGGTACAGGTACTGCATCTCGCGCCGGTCAACGTTCGCCACGTCGACCTTCAGCCCAGCGTTGAACGTCTTCTCCACGACCTTGCCGGACAGCACGTTCTTCAGCTTCGTCCGTACGAAGGCGCCGCCCTTGCCGGGCTTGACGTGCTGGAACTCCACCACCGACCACAGCTGGCCGTCCAGGTTGAGCACCATGCCGTTCTTCAGGTCGTTCGTCGTCGCCACGAGTGGTCGTCTCCTGAGTCGGTGCGGCGCTCCTACTGGTCGAGGACCAGCAGGTCGCGCGAGGTGGTCGTGAGCGACTCGGCTGCGTCCGTGCCCACCACGAGGGTGTCCTCGATGCGCACGCCACCGCGGCCGGGGAGGTACACCCCGGGTTCGACGGTCACCGGAACCGCGACGGCGAGTGTATCGGGCGAGGTGGCGCCGAGAAACGGCGCCTCGTGGATCTCCAAGCCGACGCCGTGACCGAGGCCATGCGTGAACTGGTCCGCCCAACCCGCTGCTGCCACGACCGATCGCGCGGCCTGGTCCACCGTGCGCGCCGACGCCCCGGGCGCGAGGGCGGCCACCCCCGCCTCCTGGGCGGCCAGCACCGCGGCGTGAAGGTCGGACTGCCAGCCCTGGGCGGCGGCCCCCACGACGAAGGTGCGGGTCTGGTCGGCGTGGTACCCCTCCACCCTGGCCCCGAAGTCGATCTTCAGCAGGTCGCCCTTGGCGAGAGGTCGGTCCGTCGGCTCGTGGTGCGGGATCGCGCTGTGGGGCCCCCCAGCCACGATCGACTCGAAGGCGGCGCCGTCGGCCCCAAGCCGGCGCATGGCTGCCTCCAGGTCGGCGGCGATCCGGCGTTCCGTCCAGCCGGTCCGGATGCACGGCAGCACCTCCGCAAGCGCCGCGTCGCTGACCTGGCAGGCACGGCGCAGCCGCTCGATCTCGGACGGGTCCTTCACCGCGCGAAGCTGCTCCACCAGCGAGTCAAGCTCAACCATCGCGCCCCCGAAGCCCCCCGACAGGCGTCGGAAGTCCGCCACCGAGACCGCTGACGGCTCGAATCCGACCACGCCCGCTCCGACAGTCGACGCGTGGGCCAGCAGGTCCTCCGGCCCGGTGCGGCTGACGATGAGCTCCACGTCGCCGCACTGCTGCGCCGCCTGGTCCCGGTACCGACCGTCCGTGGCGAGCACCGCCGCCGGGGCGTCCCCGCCCACAAGCAGCAGCAGGGCCGCCGACGACCCGCTGAAGCCGGTCAGGTAGCGGACGTTGACCAGTCGGGTGACCAGGACGGCGTCAACGGGAACCGACGCGGCCAGACCCGCCAGCCGGGACCGGCGTCGAAGCTCGTCAGAAGGCATGACCGCACGGTAGCCGGACCGCTCGGCGGGTCGGTCAGGGCTCCCGCGACAACGCTTGCAGCGCCAACAGGTACGACGCGATGCCGAAGCCGGAGATCGAGCCGCTGGCGACGCCGGCGACCACGGACAGCTGCCGGAACTCCTCGCGGGCGGCTGGGTTGGTCAGATGGACCTCGACGAGCGGAGCAGTGCGCTGGGCCACGGCGTCGCGAAGGGCGTACGAGTAGTGGGTGAACGCCGCGGGGTTGAGGACGACGGGAATCCGTCCGTCCGCGGCGTCGTGCAGCCAGCCGACGAGCTCGGCTTCGTCGTCGGTCTGGCGCACCTCAACGGCCAGTCCGAGCTCGTCACCCGCTTGGCGGCACGCCTCCGCGAGGTCGCCGTAGTCGACATGTCCGTAGACCTCGGGCTCCCGGCTGCCGAGCCTCCCCAGGTTCGGGCCGTTCAGGACCCACACCATGCGCCGGTCCGGGGAGCTGGTGGTCATGAGGACACCTCCGCAAATGCCGCAGCGAGCAGGGCCGGGTCCGGCCCTTCCAGACGCCCCGGTCGAGCCAGCGCGTCCAGCACCACGAACCGCAGCTGCGACCCGCGGGTCTTCTTGTCCAGCCGCATCGTCTCGTACAGCCGCTGCCAGGCGTCGCCCCGGTAGATCGTCGGCAGCCCCAGGGCGGACAGGACGCTGCGATGACGGTCCACAACGGACTCGTCGAGCCGCCCGGCGAGCCGGGACAGCTCGGCCGCGTAGACCATGCCGATGGACACCGCCGCGCCATGCCGCCAGCGGTAGCCCTCGACGACCTCGATGGCGTGTCCCAGCGTGTGCCCGTAGTTGAGAATCTCGCGCTCCCCCGCCTCGCGCAGGTCGCGGCCTACCACGTCGGCCTTCACGTCGACGGAGCGCGCGACCAGCTCCTCGGTGAGACCGCCGTCGGCCCGCAGGGCCGCCGCCGGGTCGGACTCGATCAGGTCGAGGATCGTCGGGTCGGCGACGAAGCCGCACTTGACGACCTCGGCCAGCCCAGCCGCGTAGTCGTGGGAGGGAAGGGTGTCGAGTGCGCGGAGGTCCACGAGGACGCCGGCCGGCGGATGGAAAGCGCCGACCAGGTTCTTGCCCTCGTCGGTGTTGATCCCGGTCTTGCCGCCGACCGCCGCGTCCACCATCCCGAGGAGCGTGGTGGGAACGAGCACGGAGCGCACACCTCGCAACCACGTGGCCGCAACAAAGCCGGCCAGGTCCGTCGTGGCACCGCCACCCACGCCGACCACGACGTCGGTGCGGGTGAAGCCGTTGCGGCCGAGGACCGACCAGCAGAAAGCCGCGACCGCGACCGTCTTGGCATCCTCACCTGAGGGCACCTCGAGCAGGATGGCCTGCCGCCCGGAGCTGGCGAGGTCTTCGCGCATCGACTCCGCGGTCGCCGTCAGCGCTGCCGGATGGATCACCGCCACCCGCTCCGCGGACTCACCCACCTGCTCGGCGAGCTCGCCGAGGAGGCCGTGACCGATGAGTACCTGGTACGGCTGGTCTCCCGACACCTGGATGCGCCGACTGATCGTCACGGTGACCCGACAATCAGGCCGAGGACCTCGTCCACCACGTCCGCGGGCGACCGGCCGTCGGTGTCCACGGTCCAGCGCGCTACCTCCTCGTAGAAGGGCCTCCGCTGCTCCATCAGACCGAGCCACCGGCCTCGGACGTTTCCCATGAGCATGGGCCGTTCGCGGTTGAGTCCGACACGCCTGAGCGCGTCAGCCAGGCCGACCCGAAGGTAGACGACCGGACGACCCCGCAGCAGGTCCCTGGTGCCGGAGTCCATGACGGCGCCACCGCCGAGCGCGAGGACCCCAGTGTGCTCGGCGACACCGTCAGCCACCGCGGCGCGCTCCCACTCACGGAAGGCCGGTTCACCGAGGTCGACAAAGATCTCCGCCACGGGCCGACCCGCCCGTGCCTCGACGTCGACGTCCGTGTCGCGCAGCTCGGTCTCCAACCGCACCGCCACGTCCCGCCCCACCCGGGACTTCCCCGCGCCAGGAGGACCGACGAGGATGAGGAGCGGCCCCGGACCGACGACTTCGGACACCCCGTCGTCACCGGATCCTGAGGTGCTCGGGCAGCTGGTCCAGGTAGCTCTCGAGGTTGCGCCGGGTCTCCGTCACCGAGTCGCCACCGAACTTCTCCAGGACTGCATCCGCGACGACCAGCGCCACCATCGCCTCCGCCACGACAGCCGCGGCCGGGACCGCGCACACGTCGCTGCGCTGGTTGATCGCGACCGCCTCGTCCCCGGTCGCGGTGTCCACAGTGCGCAGGGCCCGTGGCACTGTCGAGATCGGCTTCATCGCAGCCCGCACCCGGAGCGCCTCCCCGGTCGTCATGCCTCCCTCGGTCCCACCCGAGCGTCCGGTCAGTCGCTCGATGCCCGAGGGCCCAGGAGCCAGCTCGTCATGGGCCAGCGACCCCCGAGTCCCCGCCAGCGCGAACCCGTCCCCGACCTCAACCCCCTTGATCGCCTGGATGCCCATGAGGGCGCCCGCCAGCCGGGAGTCCAGCCGCCGGTCCCAGTGCACGTGGCTTCCCAGACCGGGGGGAAGGCCGGCGACGACAACCTCGACCACCCCACCGACGGTGTCCCCCGACTTCCGGGCGTCCTCGATCTCGGCAACCATCGCGGCGGAGGCCCGTGGGTCGGCACATCGAACCGGGTCGGCGTCTACGCGGGCGACGTCCGCCAGCCCCGGCACCGGCGCGTCGTCCGGCACCGACACCGGCCCGATCCGGACGACATGGCTCACGACCGAGGCCGACGCGACCTCGCCGAGGAACGACCGCGCAACCGCACCGAGCGCGACCCGGGCGGCGGTCTCCCGCGCGCTCGCCCGCTCGAGCACGGGGCGGGCGTCGGCAAAACCGTACTTCTGCATCCCGACCAGGTCCGCGTGACCGGGACGTGGCCGAGTGAGCGGTGCGTTCCGCGCCTGCTCGGCCAGGACGTCCTCGGGGACCGGGTCGGCCGACATCACCGTCTCCCACTTCGGCCACTCGCTGTTCCCGACCTCGATGGCGACCGGTGAGCCGAGCGTGCGGCCGAGCCGGACCCCGCCGAGGATGCGCACGACGTCGCGCTCGAAGACCATTCGCGCACCGCGACCGTGTCCGAGCCGCCGTCGCGCGAGCTCGTCCCCGATCCCCTCGGTGGTGATGGGCACTCCCGCCGGCAGACCCTCGAGGATCGCGACGAGGGCCGGGCCGTGCGACTCACCCGCCGTCAGCCAGCGCAACATGGACGAGATCTTGTCACGACGGAGCGGCCCGACCCCGGAAGGGCCGAGCCGCTCGTCGTGCGTCGCTTCTCAGAGCTTGATGGTGAGCACCTTGTTCTTCGGCACCTCGTAGGTCTCCGAGCCGAACCGGATGACGACCTTCTTGCCGCCGTCGGTGACCCGCTCCATCTTGAAGGGGCCGGCTGCCCGGTCCGGGAACAAGTCGCCGGACACGACCTGGTAGGTCACGCCGTTCACGACCATAGTCACCGTTCCACCACTCTCGCCGCGGTACGCGACGAGGTAGTAGTCCGGTGGCGCGATCGGCGCCGCAGCGCCGTCCGTGCCGGCCGTCCCGCCGGTTGCGCCGCCAGGGGCGACCTCCGCCGTTGGCGCGATCACCACTTCTTCGACCGCGAGCGGCTGGAACGGGTTGCGCCCGACGGCGCTGTCGAACACCGGCGGGGCCTTGTCCTTCTTGCCCGCCTTCTGCTTGCCCGGCTCCGCCGACGCGGACGGCTGGGCGCCTGGAACAGCTCCAGCCAGCTCGTCTCCGCCGCCGGAGAAGAACAGGAAGAACGCGGCCAGACCGAGTACCACCAGGCCTGCTCCAACCGCCAGAAGGGCGATCAGCCGCGAACTACGGCCCGACTCACCGGACGCCTCGAGACCGTCAAGGTCGCTCGCGGGTGGTGCCTGCATCAGCTCCGACATGGTGGGAGCCCCCTCACTGGGCGGCCGGCTGTGTGCCGGTCGCCGTCGTCGTGGTCGTGGTGGTCGCTGCCGCCGGGTCGGCCGTCAGCGTGAGGTCAACCGGAGGGACGAGGAACACCCGACCGGTCACCGTGCCGGTGAGCAACCCGGTGGTGTCCTCACCGTCGACTGCTGCCGCGGTGTCCTCACTGATGGCCACCCCGAGGTCCAGGAACACCCGGTCCAGCCGCTCGAGGTTGTTGACGAACTGCTGGATCTCGAAGTAGCCACCCGACACGGCAAGCTGGAGGTCGATCCCAGCAAGTGCGCCCGGCACCAGGACAGGGGTGCCACCTGGCGTAGCCGGGACAGCTGCCGCCGGGTCCGCATTCGGGTCACCCAGCGTCGTCGGGGATGCGGGCGCCAGGGAGACCAGCTCCACGCCGGCCTTGTCCGCAGCCTTGGACAGGTCGCGGATCAGGCCCGGAAGTGCCGCTGACGCCGGGAGCGCGGTTTGGATCGCGGCCAGCTGCGCCTGCCACTTGGGCAGCTGCTTCTGCTGGGCCTTGAGAGTCTCGATCTGCACCGTCAGCTGCTCGTTGTCCGCCACCACCACGCCCGCCTGAGCGTTGAGGTCGGCCGCTTCGCTGCGCTGCGGGGCGATCAGCAGGAACCAGCTCGCCACGAGCAGCAGCACGACGATGACCGCGGTGCCGATAGACCATTTACGGGTCTCTGTCATGTCACTCACCCGCCGTTGAGGTGTATCGACCGGAGTACGCCTTGTCGGTGACTGTCACCGAGGACGAGAACGTGTAGACCTTGCCGACCTGGCCGGACACGGTCGCGTCAGCCACTGTGGTGAGCGTCGGGTCCGAGTAGCCCTTCTGCTTGGCCAGGGAGCGCAGCCAGGACGCGACGGCGTCGTAGCTGGCCGCGTTGCCCTCGAAGTTGATCGTGGCGATCCCTGGGGTACCCATCGGGCTGGTGATCTGCAGGTCGGTGGCCAGGGGGTTGGTCGGCACCGGCTGCACGATGACCATGTTGGTCAGCCGGACGTTGTTCGGGATCGTCAGGCTGAGGTCGTTCAGGTAGAACGACCACCGAACCTCCGGGCTCATCGCCCGGGTGAGGTCCAGCTGCGCCTTGGCGAGCTCGGCCTGGACGCGCGGCACGTCGGCGTACTGCGCTGCCTCGGCCGTCAGCGCCGCGTTCTGCGCCTGGGCGTCGTCGAGCGCCGCCTGCGCCGACGTCACCTGGCCGCTGACGAACACGTAGGAGGCCGCGATGGCTGCCAGCGCGCCCAGCACGATCACGCCCAGCATGACCTGCAGGCGACGGAACTGGGATGCCTGGGCGACCTCCGGCGGCAGCAGGTTCACCCGCGGCAGCTCGGTGACGCGCCCGACGGTCAAGGTGGTCATGCCACGCCTCCGAGAGCCAGGCCGACCGGCACGGAGGCGGCCGGCTCGACGAACTGCACCTGCTCGGGGGTGAGCCCGGTGCGTCCCAGCGTCAGGTCCGAGAAGGCGTGTCCCCGGGTGACCTCCACCCGGTTCACCTCCTGGAGGGCTTCGGCGAGACCGCCGAGACGTGACCCGCCGCCGGTGAGAACGATGCGGTCGACCTGCTGGCCGCCCGGAGAGGCGGCGTAGAAGTCCAGCGAGCCGCGAACCTGCTCGGCGAACGCCTTGCCGGCGGCCTCCATCACGCGTCCGGCGGCCATCTGGTCGGGATCAGCGCCGTGCGCGCTCATCCCGAGCTCGCGCTTCAGCTCCTCGGCCTCAGCCTGGGAGGAGCCCGTGCGGTCGGCTACCGCGTCGGTGACGTCCTGTCCGCCCATCTGCAGGATGCGGACGAACCGAGGCACCCCGCCTTGGTGCAGCACGATGTTGGTCACCCGTGCCCCGACGTCGATCAGAGCCTCCAGCGGAGCGCCCATTCCCAGGCTGTCGTTGTCCGCCAGCGAACGGAGGACGGCGAACGCCGTGAGGTCGACCATGTGCGGGGTGAGTCCGGCCTGCTGAACAGCGGCCAGCTGGGTGGTGACCATGTCCCGAGCCGCCGCGACGAGCAGGCCGCGCACGACCTGGCGCCCACCCTCCTCGGCCTCGTCGAGGGGGTAGAAGTCCAACAGCGCGTTCTCGACGGCCATGGGAATCTGGTCGGTCACCTGGTACGCGAGGGTCTCTTTGATCTCGTCCAGCGGGGCAGCGGGAAGCGACACTGCACGGACCAGGACCTTCTGGTTCGCGACGCCGACCACGACCTTCTTGCTGCTGAACTTCGTGTGGGCCCACAGCTGCTTGATCGCCTCGGCCACAGTGGCGACGTCGATGACCTCGCCGTCTCGGACCGCGCCTGCGGGCAGCGCGACCTGGCCGAACTTCTCGAGGGTGATGCCTGACTTGCCGAACACAAGTTCGGCGGCGCGCACACCCGATGTCCCGATGTCGAGACCGATGGCGGTTCGTCCTGCCACGTCGATTCCCCTTCCCGAGCAACCCGTTGGGCCACGTGGGTGAGCCCGTTCGGGCTATGTCAGCGGGGACATCGGCGTGAATCGCGGGCTGCTTGAGCCCCAGGGGAGAAATTGGGTCTGGATCAGCCGAGACGGCCGAGGTACCAGTCCCACACGGAGCTCCCCCAGATCACTGCGAGCAGCGTTCCGGCCAGCATGAACGGTCCGAAGGGGATCTTCGACTTGCGACCGGTCCGTCGAACGACCATGAGCGTGCCCCCGACCACGGCACCCAGGAGGAAGCCCAGGAAGCCCCCCACAACGAGCGCTCCCCAGCCCAACCAGCCCAGGTAGAGCCCCAGGACTCCCGCGAGCTTCACGTCGCCCAGTCCCATGCCCGCCGGATACACCACGACCAGGAGCAGGTAGAAGGCGAACAACGCAGCCGCTCCCAGCCAAGCCCTGAGGTAGGCGTCCCACGAGCCGTCCGCAACCGCCGGGAGGAGCAGCAGCAGCCCGCCTACTGCGTACGACGGCAGCGTGAGCGCGTTCGGCAGCCGGTGGGTGTCGAGGTCGATGGCGGCCAATGCCACTCCGACCGCGCCCAGGTAGAGAAACGCCGGCAGCGCCCAGCCGACGCCGATCTCGACGGTGAGCAGGACGAACAGCGCGGCAGTTCCGAGTTCGACCAGCGGGTAGCGCACGCTGATCGGCTCACCGCAGCTGCGGCACCGCCCACGAAGAAGCAGCCAGGAGACGACGGGGACGTTGTCGCGCGCCGCAATCTCGGTGCCGCACCCCGGGCACCTCGAGCGGGGATGAACGACAGACTCGCCGGCCGGGACCCGGTGGATGACGACGTTCAGGAACGAGCCCACAACGAGCCCAAGTACGCCCACCATGACGAGTACGAGGGTGTCCACGGTCGGCAGTTCTACCCCACGCGCCAGGTCCTCCCGCAGGAGGGCTCAGGCGCCGGGCTCCGAGTAGTCCTTCAAACGCCAGATCCCGTCGCCGATGCTGGACAGTCGCGTGTCGTACTTGAACGTCCAGCCACCGACGTTGTCGATCGTCTTGCAGATCATGGACCCGTAGAAGGTCGTGCCGGCGTTCGAGGTGACACCGCCGCAGGCGGCGTTCGGTGCGTACACCGCGGCCGCGATCTCGCCCTGGTTGTACATGCTGACCGTCTGGCCGGTGGTGTAGATCTGCAGCTTCACCGACGTCGGTGTCCCGGGGACGTCGTTGTTCACGTCGCTGTGGTTCTTGTTGCCGAGCACGACGTCCCCACCTTCGACGAAGATGCGTGCCGTGCCTGGCCCCGTGACCGTGAAGTTCTGCGTGTCGGCGAAGAAGGAGGTGAAGCAGTAGGGCTCCGGCCGGGCAGCAATGGTCGTGCCGACGAACGCGGTGAGCGGCGCGACCGCCTTGCAGGCGTCGAGCTGCGCCTGGATGAACCCGTCGGTAGCGGCCGCGCCGGCGATGTCCAGCTTGCTGCCGTTCGTGGTCGTCGGCGCGCTGCAGGCGGCCCCGGTGCACCGGCTGGGGTCCGGGTTCGCGTCGTAGTCGTACAGGACCACCGCGTCCACCGAGGTCGAGTTCCCCAGGAGGGTCATCGACCCGTTGGTGCCGATCTGCCCCTGGCCGGGAGCGGGGTAGGAGGTGGCGAGGTTGTTGCCGTTGAAGTTCAGCGTGGAGTCGGCGAAGGCCGCCATGTTGAACAGCGCGCTCTGGCCGATCGTCGCCGTCACCGTGCGCGTGGTCGTCTGCGTCCCGACCGTGGTCGTCCCCGTGGACTCCACGGTCCAGGTGAGCGACTCGGCGGCCGGACGGGCTGCGGTCCAGAAGTAGTCGACGCCGTCCAGCGTGACGGTGCCACCAGACGTCAGGGAGGTGCTGGTCGACCCGGCCGGCAGCGTGTTGATCTGGTAGTACGCCTGCTGAACGCCGGCGTCCGCACCCTGGATGGACTTGGTGTACCGGTAGTCGTGCCGCGTGGAGTCCTGGGCGATGAGGACCGTCACGAGGAAGGCCATCATGATCCCGGTCACCACGAGGACGCCGGACAGCGCGAGGAGCATTGACCCTCGGTCGTCCCTCCCCGAGCGCAGGAGGCGGTTGCGGAAAGCCATCATTTGATCTCCACGTTTCTGAGGTCGACCAGGGCCTGGACTCCGACGTCGCCCTGCCGCAGGGCCGAGACGAGCGCGTTGATCCGGACGGTGTCGACCGACGTCAGCCCGACGGTCACCGGCGCGGTCGACTCGACACGGGTCTTGGTGGCGGTGTCCCACCGGTAGTACCGGAACAGCGGCGCCGCAGTCGTGTTCGTGACGTCCTCGATGACCGTGCTCGTGGTCGCCGCACCGGGGACCGCCCCGGGCGCGCCACACCGCACACCCGCAGCGAACTGCGCCCGGCTGAGGACGATCGAGCCCGCGACCACCGAGTAGGTGCGGCGCTCGCATCTGGTCCCGTAGTACATGTCGAAGCTGATGACGTTCGCCTCGGCGGTCCGTAGCGGGTTGGCGGTCCGGATGTCACGCGACATCCGCTCGATGGCGGTGCGCGCACCGGCCATCGAGGTCACGTTCGACTCGGTCACCTGCTGCACCCGGAGGCTGCTGATGATCGCGGCGCTTACCACGGCACTGACCACGCCGAGGATCACCACGACCACCAGCATCTCGACTAGGGAGTACCCGGCGTCACGGCTGCCGGAGCGGCTCCTGCGGAGTCTGTTCAGCATGCGTTCACCGAGTTCTTCCGCGTCACCGGGACCGGGAAGTCACGGCTCTGCGTCGCCGAGTCGGCCGTGCGCGTCGCCACCACCTGCACGGTGACCGGTGCGGTCGGGATCGCGTGGCCGGTCGGGACGGTGATCCGGAACAGCTGCCCGCCGGAGCCTCCGATGGCGCCGACGGCGGTCGCGGTCACCGCCGCGTCCGCACCCAGCTTGATCGTCACGGTGCCGGTCGTGGCGGAGACGTTCTTCACCTCGGCGGTGAGGGTCGAGTCACGCCAGGTCGGGTAGCCGCCGCTCTGCTTGGTGCACAGGTTCGGCGAGGCGGTCAGCCCAACGATCTCGATCGCCCCCAGCGACGGCGCCTGGAGGACCACGGCCGCCGTCGCCGTCGCCGTGCTCCCACCGACGGAGGTCGCGCTCAGCGTGATCGTCAGGTTGCCTGCCGTGATGGGTCCGGCCCCGATGGGGATGGACCCGGTCCAGTTGGTGGGGCCGCCGGTCAAGGTCAGCGTGCCGTCGGAGCCGCTGCTCAAGGGGTAGGTCCCGGTGACCACGGTGGCCGGGTCGGACGTCGTGACCGACACCGTGATCGGCGCGGCCAGCGTGTAGTCGACCGCCAGCTGGCTGTAGGTCGTGCTGGCGTTCGGGTTGTTGAGCGTGAACGAGCCGCTGTACGCGGTGAACTGGACCTGCGCGCTCGCGGTCGTCGTCGACCCGGAAGCGTGGGTGGCCGTGTACGTGAAGACGGCGGTTCCAGGCGTGAACGGACCGGTGCCCACCGGTAGCCGGATCGTCCACAGCTTGGCGGTGGCGTCCGGGGCCAGTGCGGTCGTTGCCGTCGCTCCCGTTGCCAGGGTGTAGGTCGCGGTCACGTCCTGCGCGACGACCGACGTGGACGCCAGCAGGATGAGCTCTTGGGTCAGCTCACCGTTCGGGCCGAGCGGCTGGTTCGGGCTCACGCTGGACGTGGTGATGCTGATCGGGGTCGCCCCCGCGGCGCTGGGTGGCTTCATCTCCTTGGCGTTCGGCGTCCGCAGAGCGGTCTGGGTGCTCGTGCGGGTCTGGCCACGGAAGTCGGAGGTCACCGTCACGGTGATCCGCTTGCTCGCGTACGTGGCGCCCGTGTTCGGCGTACCGACGGAGGACCCCGCCCAGGTGACCCGGGTCGTGACCGAGTAGGCGACGTTCTTGATCGTGACCGTCTGCGCGGCCAGGTACGGGACCTCAACGGGGCGGGGGCTGGGCGTCGTCGCAGCGACCATCACCAGGTTCTCGCCACCGTAGTACCCGCTGCCCCAGCCGGGCTCGTCTGCGTAGTGCCCCAGCAGCGACCAGTCGATCGCACGAAGCCGCTCCACCTGCTCGGACGCGAGCTGGTTGCCGGCGGTCACCACGGTCGCCGTCTGCGCCGAGCGGACACCGGTCAAGATGGCGGCGGCGAGAGCGGTGAAGGCGATGGAGGTGACGACGAGCGCCACCAGCATCTCGACCAGGCTGATGCCGGCGTCGTCCCGGCGGATCCGGTTGCGCCAGTGCTGGAGCACGCCCACTCCCCCTTCGATGAGGCAGGGCCGAACGACCCTCGAGACCTTTCATCGGCAGTGAGCCGGTCGGCCTTGACAGTGCTTCCGGGTGAACGTGGTTCGGGGCCGCACCCGAAGGTGCGACCCCGAAACGGTTGAGCAGTCGATCAGTTGTCGACGCAAGCCACGCCGGGGCCCTGAAGGCCACCGTCGTTGCTGTCGTACACCCAGTTCGCCTGCGAGCCGGGCTGCGACCCCGCGGTGCGGGTGATGGTCACGCAGTAGGACGACCCGATGGTCGACCGAACAACGGTCGCCGCGTTTCCGGGCGACAGCTTGACGGAAGCAGAGACCCCGGCAAAGCTGACTGGGTAGACCTGCGTGTCGGTGAACGCGGTCTCCATCTCGTTGGCCACTGCGCGAGCGTCGGCCTTCATCGACGAGTCGACGGCCTTCTGACGCTGGTTCAGGAACACCGGGATGGCGATCGCGGCGAGGATACCGATGATGATGACAACGACCAGGAGCTCGATGAGGGTGAAGCCACCCTCGCGCTCCTCCTGGGCCTTGCGGATACGAGCGATCATGCTGTTGTTCTCCTCCGGATGAGGTTGATGAGCCGAGCGGTCCTTCTGGCCCTCTGCGGCGCTCCGGGTGGAGTGCCGACCGAGGCAGCTAGGCCGACCACATGGGTCCCCTGGCTTTGCGACCCCGCCTCGCGACGGGTGTGCCCGTTCTGGCCGGTTGGCTCTATGACACTGGAGGTTTCGACTGGCGGGACGCTGGACTTGAGCCCTCGACCGGGCGAATTGGTCACGAACCGGACTCGCCGAGCCGCCTACCCGATGAGGTCGAAGACCTTGAAGATGGGCATGTACAAGGCGATGATCATGCTGCCGACCAGGCCACCAAGAACCGCGATCATCAACGGCTCGATGAGCGCCGTCAGGGACTCGGTCGTGGACTCGACCTCCTGGTCGTAGAACTCGCTGATCTTGTGCAGCATCGCGTCGAGCGCACCGGTGTCCTCCCCGACGGCCAGCATCTGCACGACCATCGGCGGGAAGATTGCGTGCTGCGCGAGGGGTCCGGTGAGCGACTCGCCGTTGCGCACGCTCTCCTGGACGTCCCGGACGGCACGCGCGACGACCACGTTCCCTGACGTGTCCGCCACGATGTCCAGGCTCTGCAGGATCGGCACACCGGCGTGCAGCAAGGTTCCGAAGTTACGCGTGAACCGGCTGAGGGCGATCTTCTGGAACAACGGTCCAAAGACCGGGATCTTCAGCTTCAGCGGGTCAACCACGTTCCGCACCCGGTCGGTGCGCTTGACCTTCCGCCAGACGAAGGATCCGACGACGAGCATGACGATCAGAACCGGGAAGAACGTCTTCAGCAGGTTGGACAGGTTGACCAGCATCTGGGTGGGGGCCGGTAGGTCTGCGCCCAGTCCGTCGAACATCTTGTCGAACACCGGAACGATGAACAAGAGCATGCCGACGACGGCCAGGATCGCCATCACGAAGACGACCACCGGGTAGGTCATAGCCGACTTGACCTTGCCCTTCAGCCGTACTTCAGCCTCGTAGTTGGCCGCGATCTGCAGCAGCACCTGGTCCAGGAACCCGCCAACCTCTCCGGCCTTGATCATGTTG
Source organism: uncultured Actinomycetota bacterium (assembly GCA_963848085.1). Lineage (GTDB taxonomy): Bacteria > Actinomycetota > Actinomycetes > JAHEKZ01 > JAHEKZ01 > CAWKCE01. The sequence goes on along the minus strand of CAWKCE010000003.1, from coordinate 1,054,707 downwards.
ACCATCAGTGGCGGGAAGACGTCGGGGAAGTTTCCCATCGCCGCTGACAGCGCGTTGCCGGTCTCGACCTCGTTGCGCACCTCGCGCAGGACTTCGGCCAGCTTGGGGTTGGGTGTCTGCTCCGAGAGGATGTTGAGGGCTCGGAGCAGCGACAGCCCGCTGTTAATCATGGTCGCGAACTGGCGAGACATCACGGCCAGGTCCTTCAGCTTCACCTTGCCGCCGAAGCCGGGCACCTTGAGCTCGCGCTTCATTCCGGGCTTGTGCTCGGCGATGCTGACCGGGGTGTAGCCCAGCTGCTTCAGCTTCGCAGCCACCGCCGTCGGCGAGTCCGCATCAAGGGTTCCGGAAACGACCTTGCCCGCCTTGTCGCGGACCGAGTACTGGTATGTCGTCGTTGTCGCCATGGGTCGCTCCTGTCTCAGCCGCGCCCGGTGAGGCGTTTGTAGTCTTCGATGTGGTGGCACTTCTCGATACCCATCTCGTGGGTAATGCGGCCCTTGTTCACCAGGTCCGCCAGGTGTTGGTCCATCGTCTGCATCCCGAACTTCGCGCCGGCCTGCATGGCGCTGTAGATCTGGTGGGTCTTGCCCTCACGGATCAGGTTCCGGATTGCTGGTGTGGCCACCATCACCTCACACGCGACGACCCGACCTCGACCGTCCGCACTCTTGGCGAGTGTCTGGCAGACGACCCCTTGGATCGCGGTCGCCAGCTGGGCCCTCACCTGCTGCTGCTGGTGAGGGGGGAACACGTCGATGACCCGGTCGATGGTCTGGGCCGCATCCTGCGTGTGCAGGGTCGCGAAGACGAGGTGGCCGGTCTCAGCCGCGGTAAGGGCGACCGAGATGGTCTCCAGGTCACGCATCTCGCCGACCAGGATGATGTCGGGGTCCTGCCGCAGCACATGCTTCAGCGCGTTCTGGAACGAGTGCGTGTCCTCCCCCACCTCGCGCTGGTTGACCAGGCAGCTCCGGTGCCGGTGGAGGAACTCGATCGGGTCCTCACAGGTCATGATGTGGTCCTGGCGGTTGCGGTTCGCCAGGTCGACCAATGACGCGAGGGTCGTGGACTTGCCGGATCCGGTGGGTCCGGTCACCAGCACGAAACCGCGTGCCAGCATCGCGAAGTTGGCCACTGTGCTGGGGACCCCGAGGTCCTCGAGGGGCTTGATCTCGAATGGGATGATGCGGAACGCAGCACCGATCGCATCCCGTTGCCGGTACATGTTGACGCGGAATCGCGCCCGACCCGGGACCGAGTAGGCGAAGTCCAGCTCCAGGACCTCTTCGAAGATCTCCCGCTGACGCTGCGTGATCGCCGCGTACATCACGCGCTGGATGACCGGCGGCGTCAGCACAGGGAACTCGTCCATCTGGGAGAGCTCTCCATCGACCCGGATCGCCGGGCGGGCACCTGCGGTGATGTGGAGGTCGGACGCCCCACGCTCCAGCATGGTGAGCAGCAGGTCGACCAGGACGATGTCCTCACCGCCCAGGACGGGCTCGGTGCTGACCCGGTTGTAGGACGCCTCGTCTGCCTCGGAGTCCGCGAGGGCTACCCCACCGTCCTCGTCGACGGATTCGGGGGCAACGTCGTCCGCTGGTGGCGCCGGCTGGGTAACCAGCTCGTCCGCTCCCTGGTCGGCCGGCGCGGCGGGCGCCCCGGCGTCCAGGGCAGCCTCAGCGCGCCACTGCTCCATCGGGTCCGGGCTGGCCGGCTCCCCCTCCGTCACGTCCGGTGCGGCCGTTGCCTCCTGCGGGTCGTAGAACGACTCGTACGTCGATCCGCGGCTGGGCTCCTCCACCGGCAGGTCGACGGTGGCTGCCTCTTCGGCGGCGATCGTCAAGGACATGGGGAGCCCGGACGATCCTGCGGTCTCCGGCTCCTCCGGGGCCAGCAGGGCAGACCCGGGGTCGAAGGAGGGTGCTGGCGCCGGGGTGAACACGTCCGAAGCCGCGTCGGTGTCGGTCGAGACGTCGTCCACCGACTGGTCCGGCGTCGCGCCACTGAATCCCGAGGTCTCCACGAGCGAGCCTCCTTCATACGCCGCAGGCGGCGGTCCGGTGCCCCCACGGCGGGGGCACGTCTCCCCGGAGCCATCGGCGCAAGGTGGTCACCCCTTAAGCCCAGGGTGATCGAACTAGTCAGACGACGACGCGCAGGATCTCGTCCATGGAGGTGACACCCTGCGAGACCTTCAGCATTCCGTCGTCGCGCAGCGTCAACATGCCCTGCTGGCGCGCAACGTCACCAATCGCCGTGGCCGAGGCCCGCTCGACCGCCAGGCGCTCGATCTCCTCGGAGACCGGCATGACCTCGTGCAGAGCGAGCCGTCCCTTGTATCCGGTCTTCGAGCAGGCGGAGCACCCGATGGCTCGGTACAGCGTGGGCACCGGCATCCCGTCCTCCCAGGTGTACTTGGCCTGGACGAGGGACTCCGGGCTCGGCTGGTACGGCTCTCGGCACTTGGTGCACAACCGCCGCGCCAACCGCTGTGCGAGGACGCAGTCGAGGGCCGAGCCGACGAGGAAGGGCTCCAGCCCCATCTCGGTGAGCCGAGTCACCGCCGACGGCGCGTCGTTGGTGTGCAGCGTCGACAGCACCAGGTGACCGGTCAACGCCGCCTCCACGGCGATCTGTGCCGTCTCGTGGTCACGGATCTCACCGATAAGCACGATGTCCGGGTCGCAGCGGAGAATCGACCGCAGGGCCGCGGCGAAGCTCAGCCCGGCCTTGTTGTTGACCTGGACCTGGTTGACGCCGGGCAGTCGGTACTCCACCGGGTCCTCGACGGTGATGACGTTCACCTCGGGGCGGGCGATCTGGTTCAGCGTGGCGTACAGCGTGGTCGACTTGCCGGAACCGGTGGGGCCGGTGACCAGCATCATCCCGTAGGGCTTGCGGTAGCTCTCCTCGAATGTCCGGTAGTTGTGGTCCGAGAACCCGAGGTCGGACAGGTCGAGCCGTGCGGTTGAGTTGTCGAGCACACGCATGACGACCTTCTCCCCCCACACCGTCGGCAGCGTGGCGACGCGAAGGTCAATCTTGTTCCCGAGATGGGTCACCGACAGGCGCCCGTCCTGGGGGATGCGACGCTCGGCGATGTTGATGTCGGACATGATCTTCAGCCGGCTGATCACCGCCGCCTGGATGTTCTTGCCCGAGGTCATCACGTCGTGCAGGACACCGTCGATCCGGTACCGAACGTTGAGTGCGTACTCCCCGGGTTCCAGGTGGATGTCCGATGCGCGGTCCTGGATCGCCTGGGTGATCAGCAGGTTCACATACTTGACGATGGGTGCGTCCTCGACGACCTCGCGAAGGCTCGCCAGGTCTTCTTCCTCGTCCTCCGCCTCCAGGGCGGTCTGGAGGTCGTCCATCTGGTCGTCGTTCCGGTAGTACCGGTCGATGGCCGCGACCACGTCAGCCTTGGTGGCCACTGCCGTCTTGACGTCGACGACCATGCCCTGCTCGCGCAGGGTGGTGCGCACGTCGTCGACGGCGAAGATGTTCGCCGGGTCTGCCATCGCCAACAGCAGGACGCCGTTCTCGATCCGCAGCGGCACCACCGAGTGCTTGCGACACAGCACCCCCGGAACGCGGGCGATCAGGCTTCCGTCCACGGGGTAGTCGCCCAGGTCCACGAACTCCATGCCGATCTGCTCGGCCAGCGCGGCCATCAGCTGCGACTGAGTGACCACCTGCTGGTCGACGAGGACACGGCCCAGCGGCTTCCCCGCCCGCTGGTGCTCGGTGTAGGCAGCATCCAGCTCAATCTGCGTGAGCAGTCCCTGGTCCAACAGGATGTCGCCGAGCTGCTTCACCGGACGGTCCTTCCCACTGGTAGGAGGCGGTAGCTCGGGCGACACGAGAGCGCGGGGGCCCGCGTACGTGACGCCTCAGGACCCAATCGGCCGTCCTGGCCGGGGGCTGAAGGCCCGACGGCGGTTCGCCTGCTCAATCCTCGCCGGGGTCGTCCCGCGCCGAGCCTGGCTCACCGACAGCTGACGCGGGGGATGCCCACATGCTGTCTGCGAGGGCTCGGAACGGGGCCGCGCGTGGATCATGCGCATCGAGCGCCATGGCGCTGCCATCACGGAACACGATGCGGACCAGGCCGCGGCTCACCGGCTCGGGAACCGGTGCCGTCGCCGTCGCCTCGGGGAACGTGGGAGTGGGCGGCCGGGCAGCCCGGCCCTCCGCGTGACGCCCCCGGGACGACCGTCGGAACAGGGTCATGGCCGTCCAGCCGGCGCGACGGGGCTCACACCCCGGCCGGCGCGGCTTCCACCTGGTCGAGGACGCTGTACAGCAGCGCCAGGAGGACCGCCTTGACCGACTCCTTGTCGGTGGCGTCGCACGGGACAAGCGCAACCGAACCGTCGACGTCGAGGGTCTGTCGGATCCGAGCCTCCTCGACGTCGTCGATGCCGTCCGAACGGTTCAGTGCCAGGACGAACGGGACGCGGGCCATGCGCCGGAAGGCGTCCAGGATTCCCTTGGCCTCCTGCAACGAGTCGGGGCGGTCGGCGTCGAGCAGCACGACATAGCCGAGCATCCCCTCCCCAAGGATCTCCCACATGAAGTCGAACCGCTCCTGCCCCGGCGTCCCGAACAGGTAGAGGACGAGGTCACGGTCAACGGTGATGCGCCCGAAGTCCATGGCCACGGTGGTGTCGTTCTTGCGGGCCCGGGTCTCGTCGGTGATCCCCCGCTCCGTGGACAGCACCGTGATCTCGCTGATGCTGCGGATCAACGTGGTCTTGCCGGCGGCGAACGGCCCGGTGATGACCACCTTCACCGCCTGCCCGCCGTGCCGGCGCCGCTTGCTGCCCGCCATGTCAGAGTCCCCTCACACCGGCGATGAGCCGCAGCAACAGGCTGCGGTTGAGGTTCGGGTCGGGCTGGATCGTCGGGTCCGCGTTCGGTGCCGCAGCGGCGGCGCCCATGGTGCCGGTGGCCGTCGTCGGGTACCCGGCCGGGACGCCCGTCCGCACTCCGGGTGGGGGCATGGCCGGGGCGGGCGGGTGCCGGCGGGTGTCCGCTGAGGGCACCGCGGCGGGTGCATCGACCGGAGGCGATTCGGGGTGGGAGACCGATCGCCGGGGCAGGAACGGCTCATGGCGCGTGGGCACAACCTCCCGGGGCGCGTGCGCGCCGCCGACGAGCGGGATCGCCAAAGTAGCCGCGGCCACGGCCGGCTCGGAGCGAGGCGCCGGGTCCGCCTGGGGAGCGAGCGACTGCCGTGCGGCGCCGCCTCCGTCGGCATCCCGGCCAGTCCGAACCAGGGGCTCGGGCGCCGACTCGTGGGGAGAGCCCGTTGCCGACGCCGGTTCCAGCGGTGCGAGTAGCAGGTGGCGGCGGTGGACCAGCGTGACGTGGTCGGTCGAGTCGTCGTCGGCCAGGGAGAGGAGCCCCCGCTGAACCATCTGGGCGAGCTTGGAGACCACAGCGAAGGTCCCGGCCCCGCTGACCTCGACCAGCTCACCGACGGTTCGACGGCCATCGACCAGGGCCAGCAACGCCCACTCGTCGCGGCCCACCCCGGGTTCGTCGGCAATGACGACCGGCATGACGAGGACGACGTCCGGGGACGGGATCACTCGCGACACGGCCTCCCAGGCTTCGCGTCGGGCGTTGGCCTCGGCCACCACCTTCTCCGCCGGAACCGCAATTCCGACGTCGTCGGGGTTGGGCTCACCGACTGCGAGGGAGAAGTCCCCCTCCGGCCAGCGCAGCAGGTCGAACACGGAGTCGACAGTCTGGTCCAGGGCGTGCTCTCGAACGACGTCGGCGTCGGCCCCACCAGACTCCACGAGTGCCCGGGCGACACCCACCGGCTCCACACAGGCCCGCTCGACCGCGCGCCGCAGCGCCGCGTCGTCACAGGCGCCCATCCCGATCAGCCGCCTGGCCAGTGCCTGCTGCGAGGCATCCGACACCGACCCCGTGATGGCACCGTTGTCGAAGTAGACCACCCCCACTGCCTGGCCGTTGGCCAGGTGCAGCCCACCGGACTTCTTGGTCAGGCTCAGCAGCTGGAAGACGTCCTGGAGGCTGAACGCGTCGAGCGAGCCCTCGAGCTTCACGGGTTCTCGACTCCTTCGACGTCGGTAGGGATGAGGGTCAGCGGCGGGCCGCCTGGGTCAGGACCAGGTTGTCGGCTGGGCGACCCGTGAGGGCTGACGCATCGAGCCGAAGTCGGCGTATTCGTCGTCCCAGCCGGACCCCTCGTCGTCGCCGGCCAGCACGTAGTCCACCGGCCGCGGCTCGTCGTCGTCGCTGGGAGGCTCGACCTCGTGCTCCGCCTGCGGCTCGAACTCCACGTCGGCGAAGTACTCGCGCTCCGTCGCCGGCTCGTCCACCGCCTCGGTCACGTACTCCGGCTCGTCCACCGGGGCAGGCTCGTCCACCGCCTCGGTCACGTACTCCGGCTCGTCCACCGGGGCCTCGTCGTACGTCGGGGTGACATCCGGCTCTCGGCGCAGGGTCTCCCCCACCGCTGCGGCAGCGTGGCGCACTTCGAACAGCAGGAGCCCCACTTTGGCCCCGCGAGCTCCGACAGCAACCAGAACGGCCTCGTCGTCGGCCGAGACGAGGAACACCGTTCCGCTCTCGCCCTCCACGTAGACCTGGGACAGCTCGCCACGGCCGAGTCCCTGGGCGGCCCGCTCCCCGAGCGACAGCAGGGCCGCGCTCATGGCAGCCACCCGGTCCTCGTCCATGCCTTCCGGCAGGGCAGCGGCCATGGGGAGGCCGTCGAACGAGACCACGGCTGCAGCCTCCAGCTCCGGGGCCTGGGCGAGCAGAGCCGTCAGGACTCGCTCCAAGCGCGCCGAGCGGTGGTCGACCTGGTCGCTCACGGCGGCGTATCGATCGGACATGGGGCACCCTTCACCAGCACCGGGGCCGCACCGCCACCGGTGCCGCCTCACCGTCTGTGCTTCGGCGGGCGCACCGCTCCTCTTGAGCCCCAGCGGGGCAGAGCCATCAGTCGATCCTGGCAGGGTGCGCCCGCGTCAGGATCGGTCCGCGAGTGCCGCTGACCCGGCGGCCCGCAGCAGGTCAGTCGGGACCCGCTCGCCCGTCATGAGCCAGAGCTGCTCGTGTGCCTGGTGGACCAGGAGCTCCAACCCACCCACCACTGACCCGCCCGCCGCAGCCCAGCCGGCGGCGAGCCGGGTCGGCCACGGGTCGTAGACGACCTCCACCAACGTCCCCGGCCGGGCCGGCACCGAGGCCGCGAGCCCATCAGTCGCGCCCGCGGGAACCGTGGCGACGACGAGGTCCGCGGCCAGCGCCTCCGAGGCCTCGTCGAAGCCCCTCGCCCGCACCGTCAGGCCCAGCTCGACACCGAGATCCACGAGCTGCCGCCCCGCGTCGGCGCGGCGCGCGCACACCGTGACCCGCCCCGCCCCGTGTATGCCGAGGGCAGCCAACGTCGACCGCGCCGTCGCCCCACCCCCCAGGAGGGTGACATCGGCTCCGGCAGCGACTTCCGCCTCCGTCAGCACCTGGACCAGCCCCGGGACGTCGGTGTTGGCCCCGTGGCGAGCCCCGTTCGGCGCCAGCAGCACGGTGTTGACCACGCCCAGCCGACGGGCGAGGTCGTCGATGCTGGCCAGGAAGGGCAGCACCGCCTCCTTCAGCGGCATCGTCAGGGACAGACCGACCCACCGGCTGTCCAGCGAGTCGAGGAACTCCGCGAGGTGGTCCGGCGTCACGTCGATCGCCTGGTAGTCCCAGTCCAGACCCAGCTCGCGGTAGGCGGCACGGTGCAGCGCCGGTGACAGCGAGTGGGCGACGGGATGACCGAGGACCCCAGCCCGCCGGACCGGCGGCGTCACGGCACCTGCGCGTAGAAGTCCGCCTTGAACTGGAGGAACTCCTCGTAGCTCGCGGTGAAACGCGTCTCGTCGCTTCCGGGCGCCACCGCGACGAAGTACAGCCAGTCGCCCTCCGGCGGGGCCAACGCCGCCTCTAAAGCGGCCTCTCCTGGCGAGTTCACCGGTCCTGGTGGTAGCCCCGGGTACCGGTAGGTGTTGTAAGGCGAGTCGACTGCCAGCTGGTCGTTCGTGAGGGTCAGGTCACTGCTGCGCAGCACGTAGTTGACGGTCGAGTCGAACTGGAGCGGCATCCCGACGTCCAGCCGGTTCTCCACCACCCGTGCCGCGGTGCCGAAGTCCGCCTCGGCAACCTCGGCCTGCACCAGGCTCGCGATCGTGACGACGTCGTGCGGGCTGTGACCGGCCTCGGCGGCGCGCGCCACCAGGTCGACCGCCCGGGCCGCCTCGCGGAACCGGTCCACCATCGCCCGCAGCGCTTCGGTCGCGGTGACGTCGGGCGGGAACGTGTACGTGGCCGGGAACAGGTAGCCCTCGGCCGAGCCGCCCGCGTACGGGGGCAGCCGGAGCGGCCCGGGCCGGTCCAGAACGGCAAAGAGCTCCCGGCGGGTCAGCCCGGTGCCCTTGGACAGCCGAGCCACTACTTGGTCCACCCGCAGCCCCTCGGGCACGACGACGACACTCTCCACACGCGCCGCCGGGTCGAGCAGGAGCTCCAGCGCGCCGGCACCCGACATCTGGAGGCGTAGCCGGTAGAAGCCGGGCTGGATTCCCAAGGAGCGGTCGTCCGAGGCGGCCGCATCCACGAACGCGGCGCTGCTGGCCACCACGTCCGCCGCGGCCAGGGTCCCGCCGATGTCGGTCGCGGTCTCGCCGCTGACCACCTCGACGACGACTTCGCCGCTCCCGGGCCCGGCGTAGTCCGGCGCGTTGCTCCCCAGCAGGTTGCCGAGCAGCAGCACGCCGACCACCAGGCCGCCCAAGATGACCGCGACCAGGGCCGCGAGCACCCATCCCGCACGCCCGGAACGCCGCCGGCCCATGGTCGGGTCGACGTCCGCAACCGTCACGTCGGCTCCTCGTCTCGGCGAGGCGGCACCAGGACCTCGACGCCGGAGGGGGCGCCGGAGGACCGTTCCGCGTCCAATGCCGCCTGCAGGACGACCACGGCCGCCGCCTGGTCGACGACGGTGCGGCTGGAACGAGTTGACCGGCCAGCGCCGCGCAGGGACCGGGACGCCTCGACCGTGCTCAGCCGTTCGTCGACCAGACGCACCGGCAGCCCGGTGCGTTCCGCCAGCCTGCCCCCGAAGTCGCGCGCGTCGTGTGCCGACCGCCCCTCACCACCGGACAACAGCAACGGCAGCCCCACGACGATCTCGACCGCGGCGGTCTCTGCCGCCAGCTCGGCCAACCTCCGCCACTGGCCCGACCCGGCGCGAACGGTCTCCAGGGGGACCGCCAGCAGCCCCTCTGCGTCCGACACCGCCACGCCGATGCGGACCCGTCCCGGGTCCACCCCCAGCCGCACCCCCGGACGCATCACCGGCCGCGCAGGTCGGCCGCCACCGACGCCAGGGCGGACTCGATGCCGGAGGCGTCGCCGCCACCGCCCTGGGCGACGTCGTCCTTGCCGCCGCCGCGGCCTCCGACGTGTGGCAGCGCCACCGCCAGCAGGCCACGGGCGGTGACCCCGCACGCCTGCGCCGCGTCGTTCACCGCGGCCACGACGGCCACCTTGTCTCCGTCGGCACTCACCGCCACCACAGCGCCCGGTTCGCTGCCGGCGCGGCTGCGCGTCTGCAGCGCGACGTCTCGTAGCGAGCCCCCGTCCAGCCCGTCCGGCGCGCGGAACGCCCACAGTCGGACCGGCCCGGCCTCTTCGCCGTCCCCCGCGACCCCGGCGAGCTGCCCCGCTAGCTGGGCGCGGCGGTGACGTTCCAGTTCCTTGTCCGCAACGCGCAACCGCTCCACAAGCGCTGCCACCCGGTCCGGCAGCTCCTCGGGCCGCGCCTTGAGCTGTTCGGTGAGCAGGTGAACCAACGTGTGCTCCCGCGCGAGGAATCGGTAGGCGTCCATCCCGACGAGCGCCTCGACGCGCCGCACGCCGGCGCCGATGGACGACTCGCCGAGCAGCTTGACCACACCGAGCTGCCCGGTGCGGTGAGCATGGGTGCCGCCGCACAGCTCGCGCGTCCAGTCGCCGACGCTCACCACGCGCACGACGTCGCCGTACTTCTCTCCGAACAGGGCCATGGCACCGCCGGCGCGGGCATCAGCCAGGGACATCAGGTCGGCCGTGACCGCCAGGTCCGTGACCAGAACCTCGTTGACCTTCTGCTCGACGTCCACCAGCACTCCGGCCGGGACGGCACCGGGGTTCGGGAAGTCGAACCGGAAGCGTCCCGGGGCGTTCTCGGACCCGGCCTGGGTAGCGGTGTCCCCGAGCATCTCCCGCATCGCCTTGTGCACCATGTGGGTCGCAGTGTGGGCACGTGAGATTGCTCCGCGACGCTCGACGTCGACGACACCAAGCGCGGTCAAGCCTGTGGTCACCTCACCGTCGAGCACCGTCGCCCGGTGGACGACCAGCCCCTCCAGCGGAGCCTGCACGTCGTCGACGCGCAGCAGCCCTCCGTTAGCCAGCCGGATCTCGCCCTGGTCACCGAGCTGCCCGCCACCCTCGGCATAGAAGGCGGTCCGGTCCAGCACCAGCTCGACGACGTCACCGACCGTTGCCGACGGCACCACCGCCCCGTCGCGGACGACCCCGCGGACCGTCGCCTCGGTCTCGGTCTCGGTGTACCCGCGGAACTCGGTGCGTCCAGCGACCTCGGCGACGGTGCGGTACGCCGACAGGTCGGCCAGGCCCACCTTCTTGGCCCGGGAGTCGGCCTTGGCCCGGTCACGCTGCTCCGCCATCAGCCGACGGAAGCCGTCCTCGTCCACCTGGAGCCCCTGCTCGGAGGCCATCTCCAGGGTGAGGTCGATCGGGAAGCCGTAGGTGTCGTGCAGTCGGAAGGCGGCGTCGCCGGACAGCTGCGTCGACCCGGCCTCCCGCGTCGACGCGGCGGCCGTGTCGAAGATCTGGGTGCCGGATCGCAGGGTGTCGAGGAAGGTCTCCTCCTCGGCCTCGGCCACGGCGTGGATCCTCGCCCGCTCCAGCTCGAGCTCCGGGTACTGCGGGCCCATCGCCTCGATGGTCGCGCTCACCAGCTCCCGGACGGTCGGCTCCTGCGCACCGAGCAGTCGCATCGCCCGGATGCTGCGGCGCATGATGCGGCGCAGCACGTAGCCGCGACCCTCGTTGCCAGGCGTCACCTGGTCACTCACGAGCATCACAGCGGTCCGGACGTGGTCGCCGATGATCCGGAACCGGACGTCGTCGCCCGCGTCAGCGCCGTAGCGGCGGCCCGTCAGCTGCGACGCCCGGTCCATGATCTGGCGGGTGGTGTCGATCTCGTAGAGGTTGTCCACCCCCTGCAGGATCGTCGCCATGCGTTCCAGGCCCATCCCGGTGTCGATGTTCTTGGCCGGGAGCTCCCCGGTGACGTCGAAGTCTTCCTTGGCGCGCACGGCACTCAGCTCGTACTGCATGAACACCAGGTTCCACACCTCGAGGAACCGCTCCTCGTCGACGACCGGGCCGCCGTCCTTGCCGTAGGCCGGCCCGCGGTCGTAGTAGATCTCGCTGCACGGCCCGCCGGGTCCGGGCACCCCCATGTGCCAGTAGTTGTCGCTCAGTCCTCGACGCTGGATGCGCGACTCCGGGATTCCGACGTCGCGGTGCCAGATCTCGGCCGCCTCGTCGTCGTCGGCAAAGATCGTGACCCACAGCCGCTCCTCCGGGAACCCGAACCCCCCGTCCGCAGTGCTGTTCGTCAACAGCTCCCAGGCGAACGGGATCGCCGACTCCTTGAAGTAGTCCCCGAACGAGAAGTTGCCCGCCATCTGGAAGAAGGAGGCATGCCTGGTGGTCTTACCGACCTCCTCGATGTCCAGGGTGCGCACGCACTTCTGGACGCTGACGGCACGCGGGTACGGCGGGGCCAGCTCTCCGAGGAAGTACGGCTTGAACGGGACCATGCCTGCGTTCACCAGCAGGAGCGTGGGGTCCGGCAGCGGCAACGGGGCCGAGGGGACGACGGAGTGGCCCCGCTCCTCGAAGAAGCGCAGGAAGCGGTTGCGGATCTCGGCGGACTGCATGGGGGGTGGGCACTCCTTCGAAGCGTCGTCCTCGACGACTTCTGAGCCTATCCGAGCGGAGCAACCCCATTGCGCGGCTCGTCGCGCAGGATCGACCGGATGCGCGTCACCCGCTCGGCGATCTCCTGCTCGGACCCGTGCGTCGACGGCAGGTAGTACTCGCGGCCAGCCACCGAGTCCGGCGCGTACTGCTGCGGGACAACGCCCCGCGGGTCGTCGTGCGGGTACCGGTAGGCCTGCCCGTGCCCCAGGCCGGCGGCGCCGGAGTAGCTTGCGTCACGCAGCGCCGCAGGGACTGGCCCCACTCGGCCGCTCCGGACGTCCGACAGCGCGCCGTCGATGGCCCGGACCACTGCGTTCGACTTCGGGGCGACCGCCAAGTGGATGACCGCCTGGGCCAGCGTGATCCGTGCCTCGGGCAGGCCGATGAAAGCAACGGCATGCATCGCGGCCACTGCGGTCTGCAGGGCAGAAGGGTCTGCCATCCCAATGTCCTCGCTTGCGTGGACCACGAGGCGTCGGGCGATGAAGCGCGGATCCTCACCGGCCTCGACCATGCGGGCGAGGTAGTGCAGGGCAGCGTCCACGTCACTGCCGCGGATGCTCTTGATCAGCGCACTCGTCACGTCGTAGTGCTGGTCGCCATCCCGGTCGTACCGGACGGCGGCCCGATCGACGGCCTGCTCGACGTCCGGCAGCTCAATGGCAGCACCGCCGGCCGCCGCCACCGCGCCGGCCGCGGCCTCGAGCGCCGTGAGCGCTTTCCTGGCGTCTCCTCCCGCGATCCGCACCAGGTGCTCGGCGGCGTCGTCGCTCAGCGTGAGCCGGTCGGCCAGCCCGCGTGGGTCCGTGATCGCCCGTTCGACCACGGCGCGGAGGTTCTCGTCGGTGAGTGGGGTGAGCGTCACGACCAGCGACCGGGACAGCAGCGGGGAGACCACCGCAAAGTGCGGGTTCTCCGTCGTGGCCGCGATCAGGAGCACCCAGCCGTTCTCGACGGCGGGCAGCAGGGCGTCCTGCTGCGTCTTGGAGAACCGGTGCACCTCGTCGACGAACAGCACGGTGTCCGCCCCGCCGACTGCCAGGCTGCGGCGGGCGCCCTCCACGACCGCGCGCACCTCTTTGACCCCGGCGTTGACCGCAGACAGCTCGACGAAGCGTCGCCCCGTGGCGCTGCTGACGAGGTGGGCCAAGGTGGTCTTCCCGGTGCCGGGGGGACCCCACAGGATGAGGGACACCGCGGCTGAGGTGTCGCCGGAGACGAGCTGCCGAAGAGGCGACCCGGGTCCGAGGACGTGTTCCTGGCCGACGACGTCGTCCAGGGTTCGCGGGCGCATTCGGGCGGCCAGCGGGCCTGGGGGAAGGTCCTCGATCACCGCGTCGAACAGGTCCGCGTCACCGTCGAACGTCCCGGCATCGCCCACGCATCCGCACCCTAGTCCCCGGACTCCGCGGCAGCGTGCGGAGTTTCGCCGCTAGGTCCGGTGCAGTGCGTCAATGCACCGGATCGGGGGCGGGATCGGGGGCGGGGGCGTCGACGCCGGCTTCGGCGCGTTGGGCCGCGGTGATGGGGGTGGGGGCCCCGGTGAGCGGGTCACCGCCGGAGGCGGTCTTCGGGAAGGCGATGACCTCCCGGATCGACTCGGCACCGCCGAGCAAGGCCACCACCCGGTCCAGCCCGAAGGCGATCCCGCCGTGCGGGGGCGGCCCGTATCGGAGGGCTTCCAGCAGGAAGCCGAACTTCGACTCTGCCTCGGCGGCGGACAACCCGATCACGTCGAACACACGCTGCTGCTGCTCCGGGCGATGGATACGGATGGACCCGCCGCCGATCTCCGACCCGTTGAGGACCAGGTCGTAGGCATAGCCCAGGGCGGCGTGGGGCTCGAGGTGGAAGGCCGCCTCCCACTCCGCGTTCGGTGCGGTGAACGGGTGGTGCACCGAGGTCCAGCCCCCCGTGCCGTCCGGCTCGAACAGGGGCGCATCCACCACCCACAGGAACGCCCACTGGGACTCGTCGACCAAGCCGCAGCGACGCCCGATCTCCAGCCGTGCCGCGCCGAGCAGTGCCTGCGCCTCGCTCGGCGCCCCGGCGGCGAAGAAGACGGCGTCACCCGGCGCCGCCCCTACCGCGGCCGGCAGCCCGGCACGCTCCTCCTCCGCGAGGTTCTTTGCCACCGGCCCCGCCAGCTGGCCGTCGGCTTGAACCAGCACATACGCCAGCCCCCGAGCGCCCCGAGACCGCGCCCACTCCTGCCACGCGTCGAGCTCCTTGCGGGACTGGGAGGCGCCACCCGGCATGACGACGGCGCCGACGTGCTCGGCCTGGAAGACCCGGAAGGGGGTGGCGGCGAAGTAGGCCGTGACATCGACGAGCTCCTGACCGAAGCGCACGTCCGGCTTGTCGCTGCCGAACCGTGCCATCGCCTCAGCGTGCGTCATGCGAGGCAGCGGCAGCGGCAGCTCGTACCCGTGGATGTCACGCCACAGGGCGGCGACCACCCGCTCTCCGACGGCGATGACGTCGTCCTGGTCGACGAAGGACATCTCAATGTCCAACTGGCTGAACTCCGGCTGCCGGTCGGCTCGGAAGTCCTCGTCGCGGAAGCAGCGGACAATCTGGAAGTACCGCTCCAGCCCCGCGACCATGAGGAGCTGCTTGAACAGCTGAGGGGACTGGGGCAGCGCATACCAGGCGCCCGGCTGGAGGCGCACCGGAACCAGGAAGTCGCGGGCTCCCTCGGGCGTGGAGCGGGTCAGGTAAGGGGTCTCGACGTCCAGGAACCCGAGGTCGTCCATGACCTGCCGGATCACCCGGGTTGCGCGAGACCGCAGCCGCAGCAACCGGCTGGGGTCGGTCCGGCGCAGGTCCAGGTACCGGTACCTCAGTCGGATGTCCTCGCCCACGGTGACGTGCTCGTCGATGGGGAACGGGAGCGCGGCCGACTCGCTGAGGATCTCGACCTCCTGGGCGATGACCTCGACCTGCCCGGTGGCGATGTCGGTGTTCTCGTTGCCCTCCGGTCGCCGCACCGCTTCGCCCACCACCCGGAGGCAGAACTCGCTGCGCAGGTCGCCGGCCACCGAGGCATCCCGGACCACGACCTGCACCACGCCAGACGCGTCCCGCAGGTCGAGGAAGGCAACTCCTCCGTGGTCGCGGCGCCGTGCCACCCAGCCGGCCAGCACCACCTCCGACCCGGCGTCGGCCGCGCGCAGCGTGCCGGCCTCGCGCGTCCGCATCACGGGTGGGTCTCCTCACTGTGGTGATCGGTCTGGCGGTGATCGGTCTGGCGGTGATCGGTCGCGACGACGACGGGCCGTCGGTCGACCTCTGGCGGAGCCCAGGTCATCGCGTCGGCGGCCACCTGGTCGCCGCTGCGAATGTCCTTGACCGAGTCCTCACCGTCCTCGGCGGGAAACCAGACGAACGGAATACCACGCTGGTCCGCATGCCGGATCTGCTTGCCGAACTTGGTGGCCGCCGGCGCCACCTCGGTGCTGATCCCTCGGGTGCGCAGCTGCGCCGCCACCGCGTCGGATGCCCCCCGATGGGCCTCGTCGGTCACCGCCACCAGCACGGCGGACGGCACCGACCGGCTGGCAGTGACGAGCTCTCGTCCGACCAGGGCGGCCATGAGCCGGGTCACGCCCAGCGAGATTCCGACGCCCGGGTACGTCGTCCGCCCGTCGGACGCGAGCGCGTCGTACCGACCGCCCGAGCAGACCGATCCGAGGGACTCGAAGCCTGCCAGCTCGGTCTCGTACACGGTACCGGTGTAGTAGTCGAGCCCCCGGGCGATCCGAAGGTCCGCGACCACGGCACCGGGCATCCGAGCGTGGGCCGCCTCGATCACGGCGGCCAGCTCGGCCAGCCCCTCCGCCAGCAGCGGGTGTTCCACCCCGAGCTCCCCGACACGGGCAACGAACGACCCGTCAGCAGACCTGATGGCAGCCAGCGCCAGGCACTGGTCCGCGGCGCCGGCACTCATCCCGGCTTCCGAGACCAGCAGGCCGGCGACAGCGACTGGACCGGCCTTCCCCAGCTTGTCAATGGCGCGCATAGCGGCCCCGAGGTTGGTCGCTCCGACCCCCCGGAAGAACCCCTCCATCAGCTTGCGGTTGTTGACCAGAATGACCGCCGGCGGCCCCGGGAGCTCGCGGAACACCTCCGCCATCACCAGGGCGACCTCGACCTCGTGATGGAAGGCGAGCGTGTCGCGACCGACAACGTCGATGTCCGCCTGGGTGAACTCCCGGTAGCGGCCCTCCTGGGGGCGCTCTCCCCGCCACGCCTTCTGGATCTGGTAGCGACGGAAGGGGAACTGGAGGGAGCCGGCGTTCTGCAGCACATACCGGGCGAAGGGCACCGTGAGGTCGTAGTGGAGGCCGAGACCGGCATCACCCTGCGCCTCTTCGGCGTGCAGGCGGCGCAGGACGTACACCTCCTTGTCGATCTCACCTTTGCGCAACAGCTGGTCCAGCGGCTCGACCGCGCGCGTCTCGACCGACGCGAAACCGTGGAGCTCGAAGATCCGCCGGACGGTGTCGAGGACGTGGAGCTCGACGATGCGCTGGCTCGGCAGGTACTCAGGGAAGCCGGACAGGGGGCTGGGACTCGCCACGGGTCACAACCCCCGACCAGGGACGCTCGGCAGCACCCCGGCGAGGAAGGGGTTGGACTTCCGCTCCTGCCCGACGGTGGTCGCGCCGCCGTGACCCGGTAGCACGACCGCGTCGTCGGGAAGGGGAAGCACCTTGGTCCGCAACGACTCCATCATCTGGGCGTGCGACCCCCCGGGCAGGTCGGTCCGCCCGATCGAGCCGGCGAACAACACGTCGCCCGACCACACGGTCTGGGTCGGCGCCGCGTCCAGCCCCTGGACCGAATCCGGTGCTCCCGCGACGCGGAACATCACCGAACCAGGCGTGTGTCCGGGCGCGTGGTCGACGGTGATGCGCAGGCCAGCCAGCTCCAGGTCGTGACCGTCGTCGAGGCTGCGCACGTCGTCGGGCTCGACCCACTCCAGCCGTCCACCGAACATCGACCGGGTGTCCTCGCTCAGCCCCTTCATGGGGTCGGAGAGGAGCTCCCGGTCACCCGGGTGGATGTAGGCGGGCAGTCCGCGCCGAGTACCGACGGGCACGACCGAGAAAGTGTGGTCGAGATGTCCGTGGGTCAGCAGCACCGCCACCGGCTCGAGATTGTGCTCCCGCAGGAGGGCGTCAACACCACTGGCCACCTCGACACCCGGGTCGACGACGACGCACTGCTCGCCCGGCGCCGGAGCCACCACGTAGACGTTGGTGCCGAACGCCGCGGACGGGAAGCCGGCGACGAACACGCGGGGCTCCTGTTCTGGTCGTCTGACGGACGGGAAACAGCGCGCACGCGCCGATCGGGTGCCGAGCCTACCGGCCGGCCTCCCCTCGGCCGCGACTCGATATGTCCATCCACCGTCCGGTGATTACCTAGACTGATGCGCTGCTCGCCGTCCGGCCTGGTCAGGACAGGCAGCACCTGGAGTCTTTCTCGGATCGAAGGGTGGGTCGGGTGTCCCCCAGCAGCCAACAGGCGCGCCGCGCAGCGGCACGCCGGCGCTACGAGCGCTACCAGGAGCGGCAGGCCAGGAAGCACCGTCGTCGCCACCTGGTGCAGCGGGTCGGCATCGGCGTCGTCGTCCTGGCCGTCGTCGCCGGAGTCGGGTTCTGGGGCTACTCGTCCTTCCTGTCCGGCGACGACCAGCCCTCGCCCGAGGCGCTGCCCTCCCCGAGCGTCAGCCAGGCGCAAGGCTGCACCGAGGCCACCGTGGTGCCGATCGCCGACCCGCAGCAGTTCGATGCGCCCAAGCAGGTGTTGGGCAAGGGTCCGGCGACGCTCACCCTGGCCACCAACTGCGGGGACATCGTGATCGAGCTCGACACCAAGAAGGCGCCGGACAACGCCAACTCGCTCGCCTTCCTGGCCGAGAAGGGCTACTTCGACGCAACCGGATGTCATCGACTGACAACGAGCGGACTGTTCGTCCTGCAGTGCGGTGACCCCACCTACACCGGGTCCGGCGGGCCGGGCTACACGGTGCCCGACGAGAACGTCCCACCGGACGGCAAGTACCCGGCGGGCGTGGTGGCCATGGCCGAGCCAGGCGGAGGGCAAGCCGGAAGCCAGTTCTTCATCGTGTACGAAGACACCACCCTTCCCCCGGCGTACACGGTCGTCGGGCGGCTGACCCAGGGGCTGCCGGTGGTCAAGCGGGTGGCGCAGGTCGGCACCACCGGGGGCGCGTCGGTCGAACCAGTCCAGAAGGTGGTCATCGAGTCTGCCACCGTGGGCTGACCACAGGGCAGAATTGCCGCACGTAGGCCACCACAACGCGGGAGACCCGCGACCGACCGGACCAGGGAGCGCCATGACCGAAGAACCGTGGGGCCGGGTCGACGATCAGGGACAGGTGTTCGTGCGTACCGCCGACGGCGAGCGCCTGGTGGGGTCGTGGCTGGCCGGCGACCCCGCCGCCGGCCTGGCGTTCTACCACCGCCGCTACCAGGGACTGTCGGTCGACATTGACCTGCTGACCCATCGTGTCGGGGAGGCCGGTCTCGCGCCGGACGAGGCGATGGCGGCGGTCGGCCGTCTCCGCGCCCAGCTCGACGAGCCGGCGTGCGTCGGTGACCTCGACGCGTTGCGAGCCCGGCTCGACGCGCTCGTCGCGACGGTCGACGCCAAGCGTGCGGCACGCGCGGCCGAGAAGGCGGCTGCCCGGTTGCAGGTGCTGCAGACCCGGGAGGCGCTGGCAACCGAGGCCGAGGGCCTGGCCGACAGCTCCCGCTGGAAGGTCGGCACCGAGCGGTTCCGGGCGATCGTCGAGGAGTGGAAGGCGCTTCCCCGGCATGACCGAGCCGCCGAACAGCAGCTGTGGCACCGGATCAGCCGAGCCCGCACCGCCTTCGACAAGCGCCGCCGCGCTCATTTCGCCCAGCTGGACTCCCAACGTCAGTCCGCCGAGCTGACCAAGCAGGGGCTGGTCAAGGAGGCCGAGGCACTGTCCGGCAGTCGCGAGTGGGGACCCACCGCGGCTGCCTACCGCGACCTCATGCGCCGCTGGAAGGCCGCCGGTCCGGCGTCCCGCAGCGCGGAGGACGACTTGTGGCAGAAGTTCCGGGCCGCCCAGGACACGTTCTTCTCCGCCCGCAGCGAGGTGTTCAGCCAGCGCGACGACGAACAGCGCAAGAACCTCGAAGCCAAGGAGGCGCTGGCCCGTGAGGCGGAGGGCCTGCTCCCGGCCAGCGATGCGGCCGAGGCACGGCAGCGGCTGCGTGGCATCCAGGACCGCTGGGCTCAGGTGGGACACGTCCCCCGTCAGGCACGCGATGCCGTCGAAGGGCGGCTCAAGGCGGTCGAGGACACCCTTCGACAGGCCGAGGAGACTCGGTGGAAGCGGTCCAACCCGGAGGCGCGGGCCCGCGCCTCGGACTCCGTCGATCAGCTCAGGGTGACCATCGCCAAGCTGGAGAAGCAGCAGGCGGCCGCCCTGGCGGCGGGAGACGAGAAGAAGGCAGCCGAGGCCGGCGAGGCCCTGGCGGCGCGGCGGGAGTGGTTGGTACAGGCCGAGCGAGCGCTCGCCGAGTTCGGCGGCTGAGCCGACTCAGGCGTTGGTGATCCGGTAGACGTCGAACACGCCCTCCACCCCGCGCACCGCGCTCAGCACGTGCCCGAGGTGCCGCGTCTCCCCCATCTCGAAGGTGAACCGGGAGATGGCGACCCGGTCGCGGCTCGTGGTCACCGACGCACTCAGGATGTTCACGTGCTGGTCCGACAGCACGCGGGTGATGTCCGACAGCAGCCGCGGCCGGTCGAGCGCCTCCACCTGGACAGCCACGAGGAACACGCTGCTCGCCGTCGGCGCCCACTCGACGTCGACGAACCGATCGGTGTCCATCGAACGGACGTTGGTGCAGTCCTCCCGGTGGACGGACACCCCACTCCCCTGCGTGACGAAGCCGACGATCGGGTCGCCAGGGACCGGCGTGCAGCAGCGCGCCAGCTTGATCCAGACGTCCTCGACCCCACGCACGACGACCCCGGCATCTGCCATCGGTCCGGCCTTCGTGCGCCCCGGGTCGGTGGGCCGGGTGGCCTCGGCGAGGTCCTCGACGGCACCCTCCTCGCCGCCCAACGACTGCAAGAGGCGCTGCACCACCGTCTGGGCGCTGACCTGCCCCTCCCCCACGGCGGCGTACAGGGCGGAGATGTCCTTCTGGCGGAGGTCGGCAGCCACAGACAGCAGCGCCGGCCCACTGAGGACTCGCTGGAGCGGCAGCCCCTGCTTGCGCATTGCCCGGGCAATGGAGTCCTTCCCCCGCTCCACCGCCTCCTCGCGCCGCTCCTTGGAGAACCAGGCGCGGATCTTGTTGCGCGCCCGGGCAGTGCGGACGAACCGCAGCCAGTCCTGGCTCGGCCCGGCCCCTTCGCCCTTGGAGGTGAGTACCTCGACGACGTCACCGTTCTCCATCGGCGAGTCCAAGGGGACCAGCCGACCGTTCACGCGGGCGCCGATCGTGCGATGCCCCACCTCGGTGTGCACCGCATAGGCGAAGTCCACCGGCGTGGAACCCGCCGACAACGCAATCACGTCCCCCTTGGGCGTGAAGACGTAGACCTCGGCCCGCCCCATCTCGAAGCGCAGCGACTCCAGGAACTCGCCGGGGTCGGCCGTCTCCTGCTGCCATTCCAGGAGCTGCTTCAGCCACATCATGTCCGAGCCGCCGCCACCGCCCGGCTGGCCGGACACCTCCTCCTTGTACTTCCAGTGCGCGGCGACCCCGTACTCCGCCCGTCGGTGCATGGCGTGCGTGCGGATCTGGAGCTCGACAGGCTTGCCTTCTGGCCCGATCACGGTGGTGTGGAGCGACTGGTACATGTTGAACTTGGGCATCGCGATGTAGTCCTTGAACCGACCGGGCACGGGGTTCCACCGGGAGTGGATGACCCCCAAGGCCGCGTAGCAGTCGCGGACCGACTCGACCAGCACCCGGATACCCACGAGGTCGTAGATGTCGCCGAACTCAAGGCCGCGCACGATCATCTTCTGGTAGACGCTGTAGTAGTGCTTCGGCCGTCCGGTCACCTGCCCGACGATCCGGGCGCCGTGGAGATCGGCGTTGACCTGGTCGATCACCGTGGCCAGGTACTGCTGCCGGCTGGGCGCGCGCTTCTCCACGAGGCGGACGATCTCGTCGAACATCTTCGGGTAGAGCGTCCCGAACGACAGGTCCTCCAGCTCCCACTTGATGGCGTTCATGCCGAGGCGGTGCGCGAGCGGGGCGTAGATCTCGAGAGTCTCCCGGGCCTTTCGCTCCTGCTTGTCGGCCGCCAGGTAGCGCAGCGTGCGCATGTTGTGCAGCCGGTCGGCAAGCTTGATGACCAGCACCCGGATGTCCTTGGCCATCGCGACCACCATCTTGCGCGTGGTCTCCGCCTGCGCGGTCTCGCCGTACTTGACCTTGTCCAGCTTGGTGACCCCGTCCACCAGTTGCGCGATCTCCTGACCGAACTCGGCCTGGAGCGACTCCAGCGAGTAGTCGGTGTCCTCGACGGTGTCATGGAGCAGGGCCGCACACAGCGTGGGCGCGGTCATGCCCAGCTCGGCCAGGATCTGCGCGACCGCCAGGGGGTGGGTGATGTACGGGTCGCCGCTGCGTCGCAGCTGGCCCTCGTGGCGCTCGTCGGCGACGGCGTAGGCGCGTTCGACCAGCTTCAGATCGGTCTTCGGGTGGGTGGACCGGATCGTCCGGAACAGCGGCTCCAGCTCCGGATGGGTGCTGCGCTGGCCGCCCAGCCGAGCAAGCGCCGCCCGGACGCGCGTCGGCTCACGGTCCGCGCGGACCGTGGGGCCCGCAGACGCATCGTCAGTCATCCGGCCCCTCTCCGCCGACTCCTCGTCAGCCCAGTCTAGGCGGAGCCGTCGCTGCGGAGGTCAGCGCTTGGGGCGCCGTTTCCTCGCCGACTTGGAGCGCTTGGGCTGGTTGCGTGGCCCACCGGACGTGGTGGGTCGCGGCGGTCGAGGACCGGGAGCAGCTCCGTCCCCGCCCAGCGGCTCAGCTGCCGGGCTTGGACCCGCTGCGACTGGCGCCGGGGTCTGCGTCGACGCGTCCCGGCTGGCCCGACGAGCCGCGACCCGCTTGGACAGCGCACGCATGGCCGGCTCTCGCTCCTTGAGCTCGGCCAGGAACGGCGTGGCGACGAAGATGGATGAGTAGGTGCCGACGGCGATGCCCACGAACAGGGCCAAGGCGAGGTCCTTCAACGTGCCGGCACCGAGGACATACGCGCCCACGAACAGCAGCGCGGCCACCGGGAGCAGCCCGACGATGGAGGTGTTGATCGAGCGGACCAGCGTCTGGTTGACCGCCAGGTTGGCGGCCTCGCTGTAGGTCATCCGGCTGCCGCCGGTGAGACCCTTGGTGTTCTCCTTGACCTTGTCGAAGACGACGACCGTGTCGTACAGCGAGTAGCCGAGGATCGTGAGCACGCCGATCACGCTTGCGGGGGTCACTTCGAACCCGACGAGCGCGTAGATGCCGACGGTGATCACGACGTCGTGGACGAGAGCGACCAAGGCGGCCGCTGCCATCCGCCACTCGAAGGTGATCGACAGGTACACCACGATGGCGAGCAGGAACACAGCGAGCCCGGTGAAGGCCTTCTTCGTGATCTCACCACCCCACGAGGGACCGATCACCTGTGTGGAGACCGTGTCGACTGAGACCTGGCAGGCATCGGCCAGGGTGGTCGCGACGAGGTTGGTCTGCTCGGGGTTCAGCGCCAGCGTCTGAACTCGGATTGACCGCGTCGTCGACCCGCTCACCTCGGTGACGATCGGCTCGGCGGTGGTGACGGCCGTCCCGTTGAAGGCGTCGCGGGCAACCTCGACCGTGCAGGTCGATGACGGCACGGCGAAGACCGATCCGCCCTCGAACTCGATGCCGAAGTTCAGCCCCTTCCAGACCAGCGAGCTGAGGGCGATGACGAGGATCAGCGCCGACATCGCGTACCACTGGCGCCGCCGGCCGACGAAGTCGATCGACACGTCACCGCGGTAGAGCGAGCCGCCGAAGTCGGAGATCCGAGACATCTCAGGCCTCCTTCGCCACTGCGTCGGCCGGGCGGTTGGGCCGTTTCGCGCCAAGCCGCTCCGGCGACAGACCTGACCACGGACTGCCGCTGTTGAAGAACGCCGTCTGGGCAAGCAGTGTGATGAGCGGCTTGGTGAACGTGAAGACCACGAGGAGGTCGACCACGGTGGTCAGCCCAAGCGCGAAGGCGAACCCGCGGACGCTGCCGACGGACAGCACGTACAAGATGACCGCCGCGATCAGCGAGATGGCATCGGCCGCGATAATGGTCCGCTTAGCCCGGCTCCACCCCGCTTCCAGCGCCACTCGAAGCGTCCGGCCATCACGCACTTCGTCTCTGATGCGTTCGAAGTACACGATGAACGAGTCGGCTGTGATGCCGATCGCCACGATGAGTCCCGCCACCCCGGCGAGGGTCAGGGTGAACCCGAACGACGTGGCGCCGAGGAAGACGACGGTGCCGTACGTGATCAGCGCCGCCACCACCAAGCTGAAGACCGCCACCAGAGCGAGGGCGCGGTAGTACATGAGCAGGTACACGACCACGAGGACCAGCCCGAGGGCACCGGCGATGAGCCCGCCCCGCAGCTGGTCCGCACCCAGCGTCGGGGAGACGGTCTGCCGCTCCCCGATGTCGAAGGCCAGCGGCAGAGCGCCGAACTTCAGCACGGTCGCGAGGTCGGTGGCCTCCTGCTGCGTGAAGTCGCCGGTGATCGAGGCCGACCCGCCGAGAATCGGCTCGTTGACGCGCGGCGCGGACACGACCTGGCCGTCCAGCACGATGGCGAACTGGTTCTGTGGGGGCGTCTGCCCGAACAGCTCCTGGGTGGTGTCGGCGAAAAGCCTGCTGCCCTCTGAGTCGAACCGCAGCTGCACCGCCCAGCCGAGCTCGTTCGGCGGGATGCCGGCAGTCGCATCCGCGATGTTCGCACCGTCGACAGCCACCGGGCCGAGGAGGTACTTCGCCGCGCCGTCCTCCGAACAGGCGACGATGGCATCCTCGGCCTTGAAGTTCGCACCGATCGTCCGCTGGTCGACGACCGAGCAGTCCAGCGTCGCGAACTGGGCCTGCAGCTCCGGCGTGACCTCGCCCCCGTTGTCGGCTGTCGACGGCGTGGCCGCGGCGCTCGGCGTCGGGGTCGGCGTCGGGGTGGGGGTCGCCTCGGTGCGGGGGACCAGGCCGCCGGAGCTCCCCGCGCTGCTCTGTTTGTCCTTCTTGCCGGTCTTGGTGGGACTGGGCGTCGGGTTGCCGGGCAGCGGCGTGCCGGCTGTCTCTTGGAGCACCGGCCGGAAGCCCAGCCGGGCGGTCCGGCCGAGCAGGTCGACGAGCTCGCTCTGGGTGACCCCGGGGACGGAGACCACGATCACCGCATCCGCACCCCGGCCTTGTGAGGCGACGTCGGCCTCTGCCACTCCAAAGCCGTTGACACGTGCCTGGATGATGGAGACGGCCTGGTCGATGGAGTCCTGTGTGATGGCGCCGGTCTCACCCGGAGCGACCTTGGGCTGCAGTGTCACCGTGGTTCCGCCGCGCAGGTCCAACCCCAGCTGCGGGCGGGTGTTCCCGCTGATCACCATCCAGCCGACCATGGTGAGCACGAACAGGCCGAGCACCGCCAGGGTGCGGCCTGGTCTCGCGGTGGATGCTGCTGCCACGCCGTTCCCTTCTGTGGCCCGCTGGGGAGCGGGTCGGTGTGAACTCAGCCGGCGGGCAGCCCTGCCGCCGTCGGCTCGGGAAGTATCCCCGACGTCGTTCGAATCTCCGTCGTCGGGTCAGGCCTCGGGCGCGTCGGGGGACTCCGCCGGCCCGCCTGCGGGCGACACCTCCGCGATCGCGCCGGCGGCGAAGCGCAGCACCACGCCGTCGGCTACCTCCAGCAGAACGACGTCGTCCAGCACCCCCCGGATCCGGCCGTGCAGCCCCGAGGTCGTCATCACGTCCTGCCCGGGCGCCAGGCTCGACCGGACGTCGGCCAGCTCGCGCTGCCGCCTCTGGGCGGGTCGGATGAGCAGGTACCAGATGCCGAACAGCGGAGCCACCAGCACCAGCAAGAACAGGACGTCGCCCATGGCGAGCCTTCCGGACGAGGAACGGACCGCTCGAGCCTACGGGGCCTGATCCGCGTCACGGTCCCCGCGTGGGTCCGAGTCGGTCTCGGCACCGTTGCGGTCACGGTCGCGATGGCCGTCGAAGAGGGTGTCTCCCATCACCTCGACGCCATGCGCGGGTGGCGTCAGCCCCAGGTGGCGCCATGCGGCCGGGGTGGCGACGCGGCCGCGCGGGGTGCGCGCCAGGAAGCCGCAGCGGACCAGGAACGGCTCAGCCACCTCCTCGACCGTCTCGCGCTCCTCTCCCACCGACACCGCCAGTGTGGACAGCCCCACGGGCCCCCCGCCGAACCGGCGCACGAGGGCGTCAAGCACGCCCCGGTCGAGCCGGTCCAGCCCGATCTCGTCAACCTCGTACACCTCGAGCGCCGCCCGGGCGGTCGGCTGGTCGACGGTGCCGTCGCCGCGCACCTGCGAGAAGTCGCGGACCCGCCGGAGCAGCCGGTTGGCCACCCGCGGGGTCCCGCGCGACCGGCCGGCGATCTCACGGGCGCCGTCGGCCGCCATCGGGACGTCCAGCAGCCGGGCCGACCGGACGAGCACCTGCTCGAGCTCGTCGGCGTCGTAGAAGTCGAGGTGCCCGGTGAACCCGAAACGGTCGCGGAGCGGGCCGGGCAGGAGGCCGGCGCGAGTGGTGGCTCCGACCAGCGTGAACGCCGGGAGGTCCAGCGGGATCGCGGTCGCCCCTGGGCCTTTGCCCACCACGACGTCCACCCGGAAGTCCTCCATCGCGAGGTAGAGCATCTCCTCCGCCGGTCGGGCGAGCCGGTGGATCTCGTCGACGAACAGGACCTCGCCCTCGGACAGCGACGACAGCACGGCGGCCAGGTCCCCGGCGTGGGTGATCGCCGGCCCACTTGTCAATCGGAGAGGGACGCCGAGCTCGGCGGCCACGATCATCGCCAGCGTGGTCTTCCCGAGCCCGGGTGGACCGGACAGCAGCAAGTGGTCCGGACACCGGCCCCGCGCCTGCGCGGCCTCGAGCATCAGGGACAGCTGCTCGCGCACCCGCCGCTGACCGACGAAGTCGGCCAGCTGCCGCGGCCGCAATGCCGCCTCAGCCGCGCGGTCGCCGGCCTCCAGCTCCGCGGCCACCACCCGCTCCGAGTCGTCGCTCACCGCGGGCCCAGCAGGCGAAGCGCGGTGCGCAGACGGGTGGCCAGGTCGGCATCCGGCGGGGTGTCGGGGTCCTCAGCCACCGCCCGGACGGCCGCCTCGGAGTCCCGCGGCGTCCAGCCGAGCCCCACCAGGCCGTCCCGGACCTGGTCCCGCCAGGGATCCTCCGCCGCGCCGTCACGGATGCCCAGTGCCCCGGGCGGCGACGCCGGCAGGCCGAGCCGGTCCTTGAGCTCGAGCACCAGACGCTGCGCACCCTTGCGGCCGATCCCCGGCACCGAGGTGAGACCAGCCACGTCGTCGGCGGCGACCAGGCGGCGCAGGTCGTCCGGCCGGTGGACCGCCAGAACCGCCTGTGCCAGCCGAGGGCCTACGCCGTTGACCGTCTGGAGCAGCTCGAAGACCGCGCGCTCGTCATCGTCTGCGAACCCGAACAGGGTCAGGGAGTCCTCGCGGACCACCAGGGCCGTCGCCAGTCGAGCCGCCTCGCCGACCCGGAGCGTCGCCACCGTCGTCGGGGTGCACAGCACCTGCAGCCCCACCCCGCCGACGTCGATCACGGCGCCGTCCGGTCCGAGGCCGGCGACCCGGCCGGCCACGAAGGCGATCACCGCGACCGCTTCGCGTCGTGGGCCGCGACCGCCGCCGCCAGCCGGTTCTGGGCCCCACCCCGCCAAATGTGGCAGATGGCGATCGCGAGGGCGTCCGTCGCGTCGGCCGGGCGGGGTGGCTCCGCCAGGCGCAAGAGGCGCGTCACCATGGCGGCCACCTGTGCCTTGTCCGCGCGGCCGCTTCCGGTGACCGACGCCTTGACCTCGCTGGGGGTGTGCAGCACCACAGGCACGCCCTTGCGGGCGGCAGCAGTGAGCACGACGCCGCTCACCTGCGCGACGCCCATCACGGTGCGCACGTTGTGCTGGCTGAACACGCGCTCCACGGCGACCACGTCCGGGTCATGGTGGGCCAGCCACGCGTCCACGGCGTCGGCGACGCCGAGCAGTCGACGCTCCACCGGGGTGTCCGGGGACGACCGGACGACGTCGACCTCGACCATGGTGAGGGGGCGCCCCACCGCGCCGTCGACCACGCCGATGCCGCACCGGGTCAGACCCGGGTCGACGCCCAGCACACGCACGCGACCTCCCACGACGGCTCCGCACCACCGAACACCTGTTCGACGCGCACGCTACCGGCCGGCCCGGACACCGGCCGGCAGACCCGCCGGTCGGGCTCAGCCCACGCGCTCCATGACCTCGTCGGACACGTCGAAGTTCGCCCACACGTTCTGCACGTCGTCGGACTCCTCGAGTGCCTCCAGCAGACGGAACAGCTTGCCTGCCCCCTCCTCGTCCAGCGGCACCGTCACGCTGGGGATGAAGGACGCCTCGGCGGACTCGTAGTCGATGTCCGCCCGCTGGAGTGCGGTACGGACGGTCACCAGGTCGGAGGGGTCGCTCACCACCTCGAAGGCCTCGTCGAGGTCGTTGACCTCCTCGGCACCCGCATCCAGGACCGCCCCGAGTACCGCGTCCTCGTCGAGGTCGCCCTTGGGGACGATGACCACTCCTTTGCGGGTGAACAGGTAGGACACCGAGCCGGGGTCTGCCATCGCGCCGCCGTTGCGCGTCATGGCCACCCGGACGTCGGATGCGGCTCGGTTGCGGTTGTCCGTCAGGCACTCGACGAGCACCGCCACCCCGCTGGGGCCGTACCCCTCGTACATGATCGTCTGGTAGTCGGCTCCCCCAGCCTCAGCCCCGGAACCACGCTTCACGGCTCGGTCGATGTTGTCGTTGGGGACCGAGGTCTTCTTGGCCTTCTGGATCGCGTCGTACAGCGTCGGGTTCCCGGCAGGGTCGCCTCCGCCGGTGCGCGCCGCAACCTCGATGTTCTTGATGAGCTTGGCGAAGAGCTTGCCCCGACGCGCGTCGACGACCGCCTTCTTGTGCTTGGTGGTCGCCCACTTGGAGTGGCCGGACATGGCGTCGGTTCTCCTGTCGCTCGGTTCGGTCAGCCCATGGAGTGTCTGGCCGGCGGAACGTGGCCGGCGACCAGGTCGACGAACAGCCGGTGCAGCCGGGTGTCTCCGGTGAGCTCGGGGTGGAAGCTCGTGGCCATCAGGGGCCCCTGACGGACGCCGACGATGGTACCTGCGCGGTCCGGGCTCTCCAGGCGCGCGATCACCTCGACGTCTGGCCCGACCTTCTCGACGGACGGGGCGCGGATGAACACCGCGTGGACCGGGACGGCACCGACGTCGGCCACGTGGACCTGGGTCTCGAAGGAGTCCACCTGCCGGCCGAAGGCGTTCCGCCGCACCGTCATGTCGATCCCCCCGAGTGTCTCCTGGCCGTCACGTGCGTCCAGCAGATGGTCGGCCAGCAGGATCATCCCCGCACAGGTGCCGTAGACCGGCATCCCCGATCGGACCCGGCTACGCAACGGCTCCAGCAGGTCGAAGACCCGGGCCAGCCGGATCATCGTCGTCGACTCGCCCCCGGGGAGCACCAGGCCGTCGACCCCTGCCAGCTCCGATGGGCGGCGGACGAGAACCGCACGGGCACCGACGGCGTCCAGGGCGGCCACGTGCTCTCGGACGTCGCCCTGCAGGGCGAGCACGCCGACGGTCGGGCGGCTCACCAGCCGCGGTCGGCGAACCGCTCGCCCGCCTGGAGGGTCTCCAGGTTGATCCCGACCATGGCCTCACCAAGCCCTCGGGACACCTTCGCGATGACGTCCGGGTCGTCGTAGAAGGTCGTGGCCTTGACGATCGCCTCGGCCCGCCTGGCTGGGTTTCCGGACTTGAAGATCCCCGATCCGACGAACACGCCTTCCGCGCCCAGCTGCATCATCATCGCGGCGTCCGCCGGCGTCGCGATGCCCCCGGCAGTGAAGAGCACAACCGGGAGCTTTCCGGTCTCGGCAATCTCCTGTACCAGCGCAACCGGCGCCCGGAGCTCCTTGGCTGCCGCGAACAGCTCGACCTCCTCCATCGCACCGAGACGGCGGATGTCACCGGTGATCTGACGCATGTGCCGGGTCGCCTCGACCACGTTCCCAGTCCCGGCCTCGCCCTTGCTCCGGATCATCGCGGCGCCCTCCGAGATCCGCCGCAGCGCCTCCCCGAGGTTCGTGGCGCCGCACACGAACGGTGCGGTGAAGGCCCACTTGTCGATGTGGTGCGCCTCGTCGGCCGGCGTCAGCACCTCGGACTCGTCGATGTAGTCGGCCCCGAGCGACTGCAGGACCTGCGCTTCGACGAAGTGGCCGATGCGCGCCTTGGCCATCACCGGGATCGACACCGCGGCGATGATCCCGTCGATCATGTCGGGGTCAGACATCCGCGAGACCCCGCCGTCACGACGGATGTCTGCCGGCACCCGCTCCAGTGCCATGACCGCGACGGCTCCCGCCTCCTCGGCGATCGTTGCCTGCTCGGGCGTGACGACATCCATGATGACGCCACCCTTGAGCTGCTCGGCCATGCCGCGCTTCACCCGCGCGGTGCCGGTCTGCACGTCGAGGGCCGGCGGGCGGGACTCGGGACTGGTGGACACGGGAACCTCACTGAGACGGTGCTCGGACGGGTCGCACCCGGACGGTGTCGGACGAACCCGGACGGTGACGCGCGGACCTCCCGAGCGCCACCGTCCATCGTACGGGGCGAACGGCCGATCAGCGCACGATGGGGCGACGGTCGTTGTCGAGCAGCGCAACCCAGATCTGCCCGGGCGCCATGGGCATGTCCGTGCCCCGGTAGGTCCACCTGGTGCCATCCTCGGCCGTCTTGCGGGCCCACCGGCACCGGTAGACGCGCCCGTCACGCAGGACGAGGGCGCGGCCCTTCCCGACGGTCTCGGTCATCGGCGTCACGCCGCCGTAGGCGTCCCCGTACTGGGAGGGGTAGACGTCGGCGAACTGCACGATCACGGTCGTTCCGCCCAGCTGGGGTCCTTCGGTGGACATGGCGGGCTGCCCGTCGGTCCACAGCCGCCATCGCGCCTCCTCGGCATCCCAGCGAAAGCGGGCGCTGGAGCCGGGCCAGGCAACGGTCACCTGGCGCGCCATGGACCCACCCAAGGGCGCGCCGTCGGTGAAGGTGAACCCGATATCGCGGGCCCGGTCGGCCTTCGGTGCCCGCGCCAGCAGCTGCTCCGGGTCGGCGAACAGGTCCCACGGTGCGGTCCGGCCGTCCTGTCGCCAGTAGCCCTCCCCGCTGACGTCGTCCGAGACGTTGTACAACGGCGCCTCGCGCAGCACCGGGACAAGCAGCGGGTTGGCCCCGGAGTAGGCGAAGGCCGGCTCGCCGAACTGCCGCAGCATCTCCAGGTCGGCAATCCGAGCGCTGCGGACCGGTCCCACCACCTTCGGGTAGCGGGACGAGTAGACCGCCATCAGCCGGGTGAGGCCGTACTCGACCTCCTCCAGGTACACGATGTCCGCCGCGACCACCCCGGACTGCGGGTGGGAGTTCACGGTGTTGTCGATCTTGACCGCCAGGACCCGGTGGTCCTCGCCAACCCTTCCGGACAGCAACGTCGTCGGCTCGGGGCTGGCCGACGGCGAAGCCGTAGTCGCCGAAGGAGCAGCCGACGGCGCCACCTCGTCTGACGCGCAGGCGGCCAGGAGGGTCGCGGCGGTCAGCAGGACAGCGGCGGTCACGACTGAACGTCGGGGACTGACAGCCGGGCGGGGGGCCAACCGTCTGGGGTTCGCGGGCACCAGAGCAGGCTACGTCGGCGCCCGGTCCACGGCGGACAGCACCGCCGGTGGCGCGTCGTCCATCTCGAAGGACTGTGGTAGCCCGGCTCGTCCGGCGAGCCGGAACAGGCGCACCACCGGGCGGCTCCGCAGCTCGCGGACCGAGCGGACGGCGTCGTTGTGGAAGCGATGTGCCAGCGCCACCCGGTCGGTGGCAAGGGCGAGCTCGACGAGCTGCTCTGGCCCTCCCGGCGTACCCTGCAGCTGCTCGAGCACCCCGGGTGAGTCCAGCACGGCGCGCAGGTCCTCCGACAGCGCGCTTTCCACGACCTCCCGGTCGGCTACGCCCGCTGACTGTGCCTCGGTGGCAGCCGAGACCAGGATCAACGAGCTCGCGGGGTCGAGCACCGCCGACGCACCGAGCTCCAGGACCGACGACGACCGTCGGAGCAGCTGGGCGTCAAGGGCCTCGGTCGTGGTCTCCACGCGGAGGTGGAGCCGGTCCAGGCGACCCACCAGCCCCCGGATGTACAAGGCGACGAAGGCCGCAACCACCACCGCGACGAGCTGCCAGGTGGGCACGTTCACTTGGCGCCCCGGCGTCGTCCGGCGAAGACGCCGGGTCCCTGGCGGTCGTCCTCGAGCACCTTCTCCCCCGGCCCGCGGACCGTGTCGTACACCGCCAAGATCTGCTGCGTCACAACGGACCAGTCGTACTCGGCGGCGCGGACCTGGCCGGCGTCGGCCAGCTCGGCGCGCTGCTTCGGCGACCGCAGCAGCTCGATCGCGGCCTCGGCCAGCCGCGTCGCGTCGCCCACCGGGACGAGGCGGCCGGTGTGGCCCCCGTCGAGCACCTGCCGGAAGGCCACCAGGTCGCTGGCCAGAACCGCCGTTCCGGCCGCCATGGCCTCCAGAAGGACGATCCCGAAGCTCTCGCCCCCGATGTGTGGCGCGACGTAGATGTCCGCGGATGCCAGGGCACGTGCCTTGTCTGCGTCGCTCACCCGACCGAGGAAAGTCACCCGGTCGCGGAGCCCGGGCGGGAGTGCATCAATCGCGTCCGACGGGTCGCCCGGGCCGACGACAAGGAGCCGGACCCCCGGGAGGGCGGCCGCCACGGACGGGAACGCCTCCAGGAGGACGCCGAGACCCTTGCGCGTCTCGTCGATCCGGCCGAGGAAGACCAGTGAGCCACCCGCTCCCGGCCAGCCCGGAAGGGGCTCAGCGCCGGCGAAGGACGAGACCCGCACCCCGTTCGGGATCAGGACCGCGTCCCCCCCGAGGTGCTGGACGACGGTGCGACGGGCCATCTCGCTGACTGCGATCCGCCCCCGGACCGTCTCGAGAGTGGCGCGGAGCAGCCCGAACCCGGCCGACATCACGCGGCTGTGCCCGTCGAGCGAGGTGTGGAAGGTGGCGACCACCGGACCGATCGCCGCCCAGCAGGCCAGCATCGACAGGCTGGGCGAGATGGGCGAGTGCACATGCAGCACGTCGAACTCGCCCTCCCGGATCCACCGGCGGGTGCGAGACGCCGACACCGGCCCGAACTGCACCCGGGCCACCGACCCGTTGTGCGGAACCGGCATCGTCCGCCCGGCCAGCGTGACGTAGTCGGGTGCGGCTTCAGCGTCCTCCCCGGGGGCGAGGACTGCCACGTCATGGCCGAGCGTGATGAGCTCGTCGGCCAGGTCCCGGACGTGGATGGACACACCCCCGGGGACGTCCCAGTCGAACGGGCACACCAGGCCGACCTTCACGACGGGGCCGGAACGACGTCAGCAGTCCACACCCGCTGGAGCATGTGCCAGTCGGTCGGGTGCTCGCGGAGGGCTTGGCCCAGTGCGTCGGCGAACTGCTGGGTGAGCGCCAATACCGAGTCGCGGAAGCCCAGCGAGGTGTCGACCTGCAGTGCGGTCTGGATCTCCAGGTGGGTGCGGTCCTTGTCGTACCAGGACATCACGGGGAGCAGCGGCGCGCCGGTGCGCAGAGCAAGGACCGCCGGGCCGGCCGGGAAGCGCGCCGGCTCCCCCAGCAGGTCGACCTCGATGCCGGTATGGCCCAGGTCCCGGTCGGCGACCAAGGCGATGACACGACCTTGTCCCAGGCGTGCCACCAACGTGCCGCTGACGTCCTCCCCGC
Organism: uncultured Actinomycetota bacterium; assembly: GCA_963848085.1. Classification (GTDB taxonomy): domain Bacteria; phylum Actinomycetota; class Actinomycetes; order JAHEKZ01; family JAHEKZ01; genus CAWKCE01. Next base: position 1,021,450 of record CAWKCE010000003.1, on the reverse strand, counting down.
CGCTGAGGGGGAGGACCTCCATCCCCAGCGACTCCCGGTACTCCAGGAACCGGCGGAACAGCGACTCCGGCTTCAGCCGCTCGGCCACGGTGGTGAAGGCGATGCCCGTGGTGGAGGCCCAGGCCCCGGCATGGTCCCAGTTGCCCAGGTGACCGAGCGCGGTGATCACACCCTGGCCGGACGAGGCCGGGCCGCGCAGCCGCTCTTCGTGGTGAACCACGATCCGGTCAACGACCTCGTCGGCCCCCCACTCGGGGAGGCGGAACGCCTCGCGCCAGTACCGGAAGTAGGACTGCATGGCCTCCCGCGAGAGGTCACGAAGATCCTGTGGGGACGCGTCCACGACGATCCGCGACAGGTTCCGCTCCAGCTGCTGCACACCCCGTCCGTGGCGGCGCCACGCCTGGTCGGCAAGCTGGCCGAACGTGACGCGGGCCACCCTCTCCGGAGAATGGCGGACCGCGTGCCAGCCCGCGGCGTAGGCCCGGTCGGTGAGCAGCTCCCTCACGCGGGCGTCCCCCGCGCGGCCGAACGCCGGGCTCCGAGGATTCGCTGGCCGACGGTGACCCACGCCCCCACCGCCACGAACCACAACGCCGCGGCCTGGACGAAGGGCACGCCGAGACCGGCGAGCCCGGTACCCAGCAGGATCGCGACGAGCCGTTCGGACCGCTCGGCGATCCCACCAGTGGCGTCCAGGCCCAACCCCTCGCCGCGGGCCCGGGCATAGGACACCATCAGGCCACCCACCAGTCCGATGAGGGCAAGGGCGCCCAGCATGGGGTCGTCTCCGCTGCCCAGGAACCACCAAGCCAGCCCACTGAAGATGGCGGCGTCGCCGACGCGGTCCAGGGTGGAGTCGAGGAAGGCTCCCCACGGGCCGGACCGGCCGGACAGCCGGGCCATGGTGCCGTCCAGGCTGTCCGAGAAGACGAACACCACGATGACCAGCGTCCCGACGAGGAGCTCTCCGCGTGGGTAGAAGCTCAGCGCGCCGGCCGCCACCCCAACGGTCCCCACGACAGTGATGGCGTCGGGGCTGACTCCCCAGCCGGTGAGGACACGCGCCGGTGGCTCGAACACCCCCCGCGCGGCGGACCTGCCCACGTCCGTCAGTCGACCCATGGGGCGAGGGTAGCGACGACCGCACGACGGGTGGCCCTTGCCCATCGAGCCACCAGGGGTGAAGGGTGGCACGCGAGTACTCGCTGCGAGGAGTGGAGTGGTGATGGCTGACAAGCAGGCACCCGGGGCCGCCGGAAGGGCACCGACGGCCGACCGGCCCGAGGCGCTGCGAAACATCGTGCTGGTCGGCCACAGCTCGGCCGGCAAGACGACGCTGGTGGAAGCGCTCCTGGCGGCGACCGGGACCATCAGCCGGATGGGTCGGGTCGAGGACGGGACCACCGTGTCCGACTTCGAGGAAGCTGAAGTTCGACAGCAGCGCAGCGTCTCCCTGACCGTCGCTCCCTTCGAGCTCGACGGGATCAAGGTGAACCTGCTCGACACCCCCGGCTATGCCGACTTCGTGGGAGACCTGCGGGCCGGCCTGCGGGCAGCCGACGCGGCCCTGTTCGTCATCTCGGCGTCCGACTCGATGGACGGTGCTACCCGGATCCTGTGGGAGGAGTGCGCCGCCGTCGGTATGCCCCGCGCCGTCGTCATCTCCAAGCTGGACACTCCCCGGGCGGACTTCGACACCGCTCTCGCCGAGGCACAGGAAGCCTTCGGGGAAGGGGTCCTTCCGCTGTACCTGCCGATGCTGGCCGAGGACGACAGCTTCGGCGGCCTGGTCGCCCTGCTCACCCAGCGCATCGACGACTACACGTCGGGGACCCGCGTCGAGCGAGCCCCCGAGGCGCCGCACCTGGAGCTCATCGAGCCGGCCCGAAGCGCACTCATCGAGGCGATCATCGCCGAGAGCGAGGACGAGTCACTGATGGACCGCTACCTCGCCGGTGAGGAGGTCGACACCGACACGCTGATCGCCGACCTCGAGAAGGCCGTCGCGCGGGGCTCGTTCTACCCGGTGCTCCCCGTCTCGGCGACCACCGGGATCGGGGTCACGGAGCTGCTCGAGGTCGTCACCCGAGGCTTCCCCTCCCCCCTCGAGCATCCGGTGCCCCCTGTGACCACCCTGGACGGCCGGGCTCGCGAGCCGCTGGCCAGCGATCCCGACGGGCCCCTGGTGGCCGAGATCGTGAAGACCGAGAGCGACCCCTACGTGGGGCGGATCAGCCTGGTCCGGGTCTTCTCCGGCACGCTCCGTCCGGACACCGTGCTGCACGTCTCCGGACATGGCCTGGGCGATCGAGGACACGAGGACCACGATGTCGACGAGCGTGCCGGTGCGCTGTCGTCGCCGCTCGGCAAGGTCCAGCGACCACTCAGCTACGCAGTCGCCGGGGACATCTGCGCAGTGGCCAAGCTCGCGCGGGCTGAGACCGGCGACACGCTGAGCGACAAGGACCAGCCCTTGCTGATGGAACCTTGGCTGATGCCGGACCCCCTGCTGCCGATCGCGGTGGTCGCGCACAGCAAGGCCGACGAGGACAAGCTGTCCCACGGCCTGGCGCGACTGGTCGCCGAGGATCCCACCATGCGGCTGGAGCACAACGCCGACACCAACCAGCTGGTGATCTGGGCACTCGGGGAGGCGCACGTCGACGTGCTCCTGGACCGGCTGAAGAACCGCTACGGCGTGGCGGTCGACGTCGTTCCGGTGCGCGTGGCCCTCCGCGAGACCTTCGGCGGGCCCTCCAAGGGTCACGGTCGACACGTCAAGCAGTCCGGGGGTCACGGCCAGTTCGCCGTGTGCGACATCGAGGTCGAGCCGCTGGCGGCTGGTTCCGGCTTCGAGTTCGTCGACCGGGTCGTGGGCGGGGCGGTCCCCCGCCAGTTCATCCCCAGTGTCGAGAAGGGGGTGCGGGCCCAGATGGAGCGCGGCGTCTCCGCCGGCTACCCGCTGGTCGACCTGCGAGTCACGCTCGTGGACGGCAAGGCGCACTCCGTCGACTCGTCGGACATGGCGTTCCAGACCGCCGGTGGGCTCGCCCTGCGGGACGCCGCGACGAACGGGCACATCGTGCTGCTGGAGCCCGTCGACGAGATCACCGTCCTGGTCGACGACGACGACCTTGGCTCGGTCCTGGGCGACCTATCCGGCCGACGCGGGCGGGTTCTCGGCACCGAGCCAGTGGGACCGGGCCGGACGCTGGTCCGGGCCGAGGCGCCGCAGCTCGAGCTGACCCGGTACGCGCTTGACCTGAGGTCGCTGTCGCACGGGATCGGGACCTTCACCCGCACCTACTCAGGGCACGAGACCATGCCCACGGCCCTTGCCGCGCGGCTGAGCGCCGAAGACTGACCGGCCCCGTCAGGCGGCCTGCCACGCCGCGGCCAGGATGTCGCGGGTCTCGCTCAACAGCTGCGGCAGCACCTTGGTGTGCGCCACGACCGGCATGAAGTTGGTGTCCCCACCCCAGCGCGGGACCACGTGCTGGTGCAGGTGCATGGCGATCCCCGCACCGCCGATGGCTCCCTGGTTCATGCCGATGTTGAAGCCTTGTGGTCCGGCCGCTGAGCGCAGCGTTCGCATGGCCCGCTGCGTGAACTGGGCCAGCTCGACGGTCTCGTCTGGGGTGAGGTCGGCGTAGTCGGCCACATGTCGGTAGGGGCACGCCATCAGGTGGCCGACGTTGTACGGGTACAGGTTCAGCACGACGAACACCGCGCTCCCCCGTGCCACCAGCAGACCCTCCGCGTCATCCACCAAAGGGGCTTGGCAGAACGGGCAGTCCGCGGGGTCGTCGCTGTCTGGGCGCCCTTCGCCCTGGATGTACGCCATTCGGTGCGGCGTCCACAGCCGGTCGAACTGGTCGGACTGCCCGGGAGGGTCCGTCACACCTGCCGCCGGTCCGCGATGGCGGCGACGATCCGCGCCACTGCTTCGTTGACGGGAACGCCGTTGTCCTGCGACCCGTCACGGAGGCGGAAAGAGACTGCGCCCTTGTCGACATCGTCGTCGCCCGCGATCAGCATGTAGGGCACCTTCTGCCGCTGCGCGTTGCGGATCTTCTTCTGCATGCGGTCGTCCGACGTGTCCACCTCGACCCGCGCACCCTGCCGCCGCAGGTCGGCGGCCACCCGCTCCAGATGCTCGACGTGCTGGTCGGTGATCGGGATGCCCACCACCTGCACCGGCGCCAGCCACACCGGGAACGCCCCGGCGTAGTGCTCGAGGAGCACCCCGAAGAACCGCTCGATCGAGCCGAACAGCGCCCGGTGGATCATGACCGGCCGCTGCCGGGTTCCGTCGGCAGCCTGGTACTCCAGATCGAACCGCTGGGGCAGCTGGAAGTCGACCTGAATCGTCGACAGCTGCCAGGTGCGCCCGATGGCGTCCTTGGCCTGCACGGAGATCTTGGGTCCGTAGAACGCGGCCCCGCCCTCGTCGAGGACCAGCTCCAGGCTCTGCTTGTCGGCGGCCTGGCGCAGCGCCTCAGTGGCCTCGGCCCAGTCCTCCTCGGCTCCCACGAACTTGTCGGGGTCACGCGTGGACAGCTCGAGGTAGAAGTCCTCGAGCCCGTAGTCGCGCAGCAGCCCGAGGACGAAGGTGAGCAGGCTGTCGAGCTCCCCCGGCATCTGCTCCTTGGTGCAGTAGATGTGTGCGTCGTCCTGCGTCATGCCGCGGACACGGGTGAGCCCGTGGACCACACCGGACTTCTCGTACCGGTAGACGGACCCGAACTCGAACAGCCGCATCGGCAGCTCCCGGTAGGACCGGCCCCGCGCCGAGAAGATGAGGTTGTGGAACGGGCAGTTCATGGGCTTCAGGTAGTAGTCCGCGCCGGCCCGCTTCACGTTCCCCGCACTGTCGTGCTCGGCGTCCAGGTGCATGGGCGGGTACATGCCGTCGGCGAACCACTCGAGGTGGCCGGACGTCTCGAACAGGTTGGCCTTCGTGATGTGCGGGCTGTTGACGAAGTCGTACCCCGCACTGTCGTGCCGCTGGCGCGAGTAGTCCTCCATGACCCGCCGGACGACACCCCCCTTGGGATGGAAGACCGCCAGGCCGGAGCCGATCTCCTCCGGGAAGCTGAACAGGTCCAGCTCGGCTCCCAGCCTGCGGTGGTCGCGCCGCTCGGCCTCCTCCAGGAAGGCGAGGTGCGCCTTGAGCGCGTCCCGGCTCGGCCAGGCCGTGCCGTAGATCCGCTGAAGCTGAGGGTTCTTCTCGCTTCCGCGCCAGTAGGCGCCGGCAACCCGCATCAGCTTGAAGGCGGGGATCAACTTCGTCGTCGCCAGGTGTGGCCCCCGACAGAGGTCCTTCCACTGGAGCTCACCGCTGCGCGCGTCCAGGTTGTCGTAGATGGTGAGCTCTCCCCCGCCAACCTCCATCACGTCGGAGTCCACCGCCCCGCCTTTCAGCCCGATGAGCTCCAGCTTGAACGGCTCGGAGGCCAGCTCCTGCCGCGCCGCCTCCTCGGATACCGCCCGGCGCGCGAACCGCTGGCCGGACTTGACGATCTCCTGCATCCGCTTCTCGAGGCGCTTGAGGTCCTCGGGCGTGAACGGATCTGCAACGTCGAAGTCGTAGTAGAAGCCGTCCGCAATGGGCGGACCGATCCCCAGCCGGGCATCGGGGAACAGGTCCTGCACCGCCTGTGCCAGCACGTGAGCCGCCGAGTGGCGAAGGACCGCGAGGCCGTCGTCGGAGTCGATCGTGACGCCTTCGACCTCGTCGCCGTCGGCGACAGGATGGCTGAGGTCACGCAGGTCCCCGTTGACCCGGGCGACCACAACTGCCCGGTCACCGTCGAACAGGTCCCCGGCCGTGGCACCCACCGGGACGTCTCGCGTCGCGCCGGCGAGACTGACCTTGACGTCGGACACGGTGGCTCCAGGTGAAGGGACGCGGTGGTCCCTCGATGCTACCGAGCCGCCCCCAGCCCGGTCACCGGGATTGCGCGCGCATCCGCCACAGGGTGCCGTCGTAGGTGACCGCCCAGATCTCGCCTGATCCGTCGACACCAAACGACGTCGGCCCGTTGTAGCTCGACGAGCCCAGCCGGGCAGCCTGCAGCGCCTTGCCCTGGCCGGCGGCGTAGACCCAGACCTTCCGGTTCACGAAGTCGCCGAATACGTACAGGCCGCGCATGAGCCGGGAGTAGCGGGACCCTCGGTACACGTATCCGCCGGTGATTGACTCCCCGGCCGGGTGCGAGACGACCGTCTTCGGCTCGACGTACTGGACGCCACTGCGACAGCGGGAGGCGTTGTAGACCACGCGGCCCTCCCGGCACGACCACCCAAGGTTCCGGTGCAAGGGTGTAGCCGCGACCCGGTTGACCTCCTCGAAACCGTCCTGCCCCACATCGCCGATCCACAGCGCCTTGGTCGCCGGGTCGAACGACATCTTCCAGGGGTTGCGCAGGCCCAACAGCCAGATCTCACCCAGACCGGGGGTCTTCCCGGCGAACGGGTTGCTGCGCGGTACGCAGTACGGCTTTCCGCAGGACACGTTCAGCCGCAGAATCTTGCCCCTCAGCGTGGACCGGCTCTGCCCACTGCCAAGCGGGTCGCCGCCTCCGCCGCCGTCGCCGATCCCCATGTACAGCAGCCCGTCGGGACCGAACACCAGCTGGCCGCCGTTGTGGTTGCCGTACTGACTGTGCTCGACCACCAGCAGGGTGCGGCGTGAGCTGGCTACCACGTGCCCCGCTTTGGCAGACCGAGCACGCATGCGTGCCAGGACGACGTCACCGTCGCCGCGGGTGTACATGATGAACAGCCGGGGGTTGGACCGGAAGTCGGGTGCGAATGCGAGCGACAGGAGCCCCCGCTCGCTGTCCGTGCTGATGAGGGACCCTACGTTGAGGTAGGGCTTGGCGCGGAGCTGGCCGTTGTGGAAGACCCGCACCGTGCCAGTGTTCTTCTGCACCACGAACATCCGGCTGGTGCCGTCACGCGCCGAAGTGACCTGTGTCGGCGCCGACAACCCCGTCGCCACGCGCCGCCAGGTGAGCTTCACCTTGTTCACGTCGGCGGCGGCGGGCCCGGCAGTGGCGGAGGACGAGGACGTGCTGGTCCTCGGTTGCGGTGTCCTCGTCGGCGAAGCGCCAGCATCGGTAGCCACGCTGCTGCATGCGAGCAACAGGGGAAGGGCGAGCGCCGTCACGGCTCGACCGGTAATCGTGACCATGGACTCCTCCGGTTTCGCCCTTCACCACCCTACGACGGGGCAAGTGGATCCCCTGCCGCCTGACGGTGCCACCAGCTACCGAGTCGTGGCGTCGCCGACGACCGCCGCGCGGCCAACGAGCCGACCGATGGGCTGGTCTGGTCAGTGGTGGGCGATGGCGGACTCGAACCGCCGACCTCTTCGGTGTGAACGAAGCGCTCTAACCAACTGAGCTAACCGCCCGTGCCGTTCGCGGCCCGGGCAGCCTACCTCAGCGCTTCACCGCAGCCCGACCCAGCCGCGGGCGCCTCCGAGGGACCATCCGTACTGGTCGACGTACCAGGCAACGAGTGCTGCGGCAAGCAAGCACCCGATGAGAATAAGTGCCCACGTGCGCCTCCGGTTCTCCCGGGAGAACGCACTGCTGGCCGCGCCTTGCGCCTTGTTCTTGGTGAACAGCAGGAGTCGGTGTGCCCAGACGTACTCAGTAGCAAGCACCGCGAGCCCGAGGAAGATGATTGCCCAACCGGGGCCGGGCAACGGGAGGAGGATGATCCCGACGACGACGATCGCGCTGCCGACCCCGGTGGCGATCGCGCGCCACACCATCTGGCGCAGCCGACTGTCCCCCGCCCAGCGCTGCCGCAGCCGGAAGAGCCAGTCGGGCCCGGGCGGGTCACTATCGGGGCTGTCCGCGTCAACTGCAGGCTCGTCCTGCCCTGGTGGTTCGGACGCGTCCATCCCGACAGCCTAGGCATGGGCGCACGCGGCGTCGCCGCATCGGCCAGACTGGCGGCGTGGACGGAGACCCGGTCAATCTGCACGACTACGCCCCGCTGGCGCAGGAGCTTCTGCCCTCGCAGGTCTGGAACTACGTGGCTGGCGGCGCCGGCGACGAACACAGCCTGCGCTGGAACGAGGACGCCTGGCAGCGACTCGCCCTCCTGCCACGGGTGCTGGTGGACGTCTCGCTGGTCGACACCACCACCACGCTGCTCGGGCAGCGGCTCTCGCACCCCATCCTGCTGGCGCCAACGGCTGCCCAGGCGAACTACCACCCTGACGCAGAGGCAGCCACGCTTGCCGGCGCGGCGGCCGCCGAGGCACTTCCGGTGATGAGCACTCTCGGCTCGACTGCCGTGGCGGAGCTCGGCCGTAGCGCTGATGGACCGTGGTGGTTCCAGCTGTACCTCCAGCCGGACCGCGCGTTCACCGAGCGCCTGGTGGGGCGGGCGGTGAGCGCGGGTGCGTCTGCCCTGGTGGTGACGGCCGACACGCCTCTGCTTGGGGCGCGCGACACCGATCGGCGCCTGGGTGGGCACACCGTTGACGCGCTGCATCCCCCGAACCTCGCCGAGCTGCCGGTGGCACCTCCCGACCCGAGAGCACGGCCGCACGAGCGTGTCTACAACCCGCACCTCGATCCGTCGCTCACGTGGCAGGCGCTGGGCTGGCTCATCGGTGTGTCGCCGGTCCCGGTCCTGGTCAAGGGCATCGTTCGGCCAGATGATGCCCGCCGCGCGGTGGACCACGGTGCAGCGGGCATCGTGGTGTCCAACCACGGTGCCCGCAACCTCGACACTGTCCTGGCGACGGCGACCGCGCTGCCGGACGTCGCGGAGGCAGTGGCCGGCCAGGTGCCGGTCCTCGTCGACGGCGGAATCCGTCGGGGTACTGACGTCGCCAAGGCGCTCTGCCTCGGCGCCGACGCGGTCCTCATCGGGCGCCCTGCGATCTGGGGCCTGGCCGTGGGTGGGGCCGACGGGGTGTGCGACGTCGTCGACCTGCTGCGCGCCGAGCTGATGATGGCGATGGGGCTGCTCGGCGCGCCCACCGTGGGCGACCTCGGGATCGACCTTCTCGCCGCCCACCGCTGACCGCGCGGCTTCGGCTCCGGCAGTTTTCCGTCCCCAGTCCCCGGGGACGGGGGCACACTGGCTCCGTGAGCGAGCATCGGGCCGGAATCGACGCTTTCGCCACCGTGCGCCGGACCTGCGACATTGACCTGTGGCTGGACCCGGCATCCCCGTCGACCCACGTCCTCATGCCGTTCCTCGACCTGGACGGACAGACTCACGGTGGCCAGCCGTGGCGCTTCCTCGGTCGCCACTGCGTCGGGCTGCGTCTCCTGACAAACCCGAACGATGCTGTGAGCGGACTCGTCGCCCGCTGCATCGTCGCGGTGCGTGCGTGGGCGTTCCAGCGCGAGGGTGACGACGAGATCGTGCTCATGGACTACGACCTTCCGTGGTCCTACCTCGCTGCGATCCAGCGCGACCTGGCCTCGGTGCGCGAGTACCAGCTGTCCCACCTCGTGGCTCTGGCCGGCCACGAAGGCGACTGGCTCGGCGACTGGGTGGCGCAGTTCCACGACCACCCGGCAGTCCATCGCGCGGTCAACGAGGAGTTCGCCGCAGGAACCGCCGCCGGGGTGGGCGCCGCACCGGCGGTGACCGCCGGGGGCCGGCGCTTCGCGGCGGACACCATGCCCGACGACATCCACGTCCAGCTGACGCGCATCATCGACGGCTAGCTCCGCGGGGAGCGGCCCCGGCTAGGGGTCGATCTCAGCTGCCGAGCGGCTGCCGAACACCTCGATGGCCTGTTTCGTGACCGGTCCTGGGGCGTCAGCGACCCCGGCGTCATCGACCGCGTGCACCGGCTGGACGTCCCGGGTGGACGAGGTGAGGAACACTTCCTCCGCCTCCCGCAGGGCGTCGAGCGGCAGCTCGGCCTCCCGAGCACCACACCACTGCATGACCAGCGCGCGCGTGATCCCGGCCAGACACCCACTTGCCAGCGGCGGCGTCACGAGGTCTCCGTCGAGAACGCAGAAGATGTTGCTGCCGGTGCCCTCGCACAGTGCTCCCACGGAGTTCCCGAAGATCGCCTCGCTACCCCCGCGGGCGTGCGCGTACTCGAGGGCGACGACGTTCTCGGCGTACGCCGTGGTCTTCAGACCCGCGACCGCCGATCGCTCGTTGCGGACCCACGGGACGACGACCACTTTGGTCGTCGCCTCCCACTGCCCGCCCGGCGACACCGCCAACACCAAGGTGTTCCCCTCGTCGCCACGGTCCGAGCCCAGGGGTCCCGGCCCCCCCGTGTAGGTGATCCGGAGGCGGCCCGCGTCCGGCTCCGCAGCCAGCAGCTCGGCCACCCCGTCCCGAACCCGGTCCGTATCGGGAGCCGGTAGCCCGAGACCCTCGGCCGAGACGGCGAGCCTCGACAGGTGACGGGTGAGCGCGAAGGGTTGACCGGCGACGACCTTGCACGTCTCGAAGACGCCGTCCCCCACCGTGAACCCGTGGTCGAAAGGCGACACACGCGCCTCGTCGGGCTCCGAGATGCGACCGTCCACCCAGACCTTCACGCCGTGCTCCTCTCGGCAGCCACCCGCACCAGGCGGTCCGCCTTCAGCTGGGTCTCGTCCCACTCGCGCGTCGGGTCCGAGCCCCAGGTGATCCCGGCTCCGGTCCCAAATCGCAGCATCCCATCCGACCGCTCGAAAGTCCGGATGCCGACCGCCAGCTCGGCATGTCGCCGGTCGGCGTCCACCCATCCGACTGCACCGCAGTAGGCGCCGCGAGCGGTCGGCTCCAAGTCGGCGATGACGCGAAGTGCGCTCGACTTCGGTGCACCGCTGACCGAGCCGGGAGGAAAGGCCGCGGCCATGATCTCCGGCCAGGAGGTGCCGTCGACGAGCTCGCCGCGCACGGTCGAGACCAGGTGGACCAAGCCCGGGTGCTCCTCGACTGCTAGCAGGTCGCTGACGAAAACACTTCCGGTGGCACACACGCGACCAAGGTCGTTGCGCACCAGGTCGACGATCATCACGTTCTCCGCCTCGTCCTTGTGGGTGAGGTCGCTCACGGTTCGTCCCGTGCCCTTGATGGGGCTCGAGGAGACGGAGTTGAGGTCGCGGCGCAGGAATCGCTCCGGTGACGCGGAGACGACGCCGACCCCGTGACCCGGCAGGTCGACGAGTCCCTGGTACGGGGCCGGATTGCCCGCGGCGAGCAGTCGCGCCAGTCCGGCGAGCTCGGAGCCGACCGGCAGCGGCGCCTCGAGCAGGCGACAGATGTTTGCCTGGTAGACCTCGCCGGTGGCTATCCGGTCGCGGACTGCCGACACCGCGGCGAGATACTCCGAGCGGCTCATCGAGCTGCGCCAGGCGTCCAGCGACACCCCGGGCCACGAGCCTGCCGGAAGTCCGACCTTGCGGACGTCGTCGAACCGGGCGCACGTCGCCTCGCCCTCGAAGGTCACCACCACTGCCCACCAGCCTGCCGAGTCGAGGGCGGTGAGATCGGAGGTGACGTCAGCCAGCCCGGTGGCCAGTCGCCCGGCGAAGTATGCCTGGCTGGGAGGTGAGGACACGGCTACCTCTCGACCGCCGGATCCCGGGGTCGCCAAGGTTCAGTGATCACCGGCGCATCGTGGCACGGATGGCCGGGTCACGTCGCCGGAGCGCACGTCGGTGTGCTGTGGAGGCCCCCTCGCCGATCGGCTAGGGTGAAGCCTCGCCCGCGACCGCCGGTCGGGGCACGCGGACGTAGCGCAGTTGGTAGCGCATCACCTTGCCAAGGTGAGGGTCGCGGGTTCGAATCCCGTCGTCCGCTCGGACCGGTCTCACCATGAGACCAGCTCCGGTGGAGTGGCCGAGAGGCGAGGCAGCGGCCTGCAAAGCCGTTTACACGGGTTCAAATCCCGTCTCCACCTCGAACAACGCACGGGCGATTGGCGCAGTCTGGCTAGCGCGCTTCCCTGACACGGAAGAGGTCACAGGTTCAAGTCCTGTATCGCCCACCACGTTTACACAGGTCAGAGCGTTATCGAGCGTCAACCGAAACGGTTGTGCTGGTGACTTGGCCAATGATCGCCCAGACCCCGAACCCCCTTTCCGTCTCGCCACGGAAGGGGGGTTCGGTCTGCCAATCACGCTAGTAGGACGGATGTCCCACATCGACTCTTCGGCCACGATGCTGCACCCACCGGCGCCTCGGTGCGAATAGCCGCGTCACGCCGTGTGCGATGACCGCCGCATTGCGCCGAACGGAATGATGACGAACAAGGCCAGCAACAGATACCCGGCAACGGCCGCAAAGGGAACGAAGAGTCCGAGAGCGATCAGCAGCACGTAGACGGCCAGGGTCGGTGTGAGCCGCTTGGTGAGCGTCTGCACATCCTCGTCTGCCAAGTCAGGCGTCACCAGGTCTTCCTTCACGGCGTAGCGCCACAAGACCGAGACGAGGGCCATGCACAGAAGCAGATTGATGCCGAACACCGTCGCCGCGACGCGTTCGGCACCCTCCTCGCCCATGAACTCGCCCAACATCTTCGTCGGGAAGGGCAAGAACGCGACCACCAGCAGCAGAAGCAGATTCAACCTCATGAGCAGCGATGTGGCGTGGTCGAGGTACTCGGTGATGACCGTGTGAGCGAGCCACACCGCGCCGATCGTGGCGAAACTGACCAGATAGGCGAGGTAGGCGGGCCACTCCTCGGTGAGTGCCTTGAGCAGGTCGTCCTCTGACCCGGCCGGCACCGCAATCTCAAGAATGAGCAGGGTGATCGCGATGGCGAACACGCCGTCGCTGAATGCCTCCATGCGGTCCGTTCGGTACCCCGGTACTCCACCACGCTCAGCGCCCCGGGTCACCCGACGATCATGGCAGCCTGAGCCGTCACTCGGCGGATCGACGGAGCATCGGCAGTCATCGGACCGAATTGCGGATATGCATCGGGGAGGTGCGACTGCCCACCTCGGTGATGGGTCATCGAGCTGTCGTTGCCGCGTTTATCACCAACCCGCACGAAGGGCGTCGCGAAACCAAGGAGGCTGCCGGGCAAGCATCTCGCCGCTTGGCTCACGAGGTTCTGAAGTGGTCATCCCACGTTCAAGCCCGGTATCGCCCACCACCACTCGATCCAACGCGCGCCGGACCGTTCCGCGGGCGTCAGATCCCGGTCTCTACGGGCACCGACCCATCAGCGATCGCGGCTTGCAGCTCGGCGTAGTCCTTCTCTGCCTGGTCGGCGTAGGCCTCGCCGAACCGCGCCACCGCTTTGGCGAACTTGTCGGTCTCCCCCAGGTACGACGAGATCGCCACCACGTCCCCGCCACGGGCATGCGCCCTCGCCAGCGTGACTCCGCAGATCCGGGCGTACGCCTTCAGCCCCTCCGGCCGCAGGGTGTCCACCTCGACGCTGCCCTTCATGTCGTGGAGCTGCCGGAGGTAGAAGTCGCGGCCACGACTCGTGCGCACCCAGCCCAAGAAGATGTCACTGAAGGCCTGCATGTATCGCTGACCGTGGACAACGCGTTCGCCGTGGTTCTCCTGACGGCTGGCTCCCAGGTAGGGCTCGAGAACCGACGCCTGCGCTTCCTTGGCCTGCAGGATCAGGGGGTCGTTCATGTCCCTGCCCTCCAGGAGGAGCACCAGCGCCCGGGTCCCGACGCTCCCCACCCCGACCACCTTGAAGGCCAGGTCGCGGAACCGGTACCGCTCGATGAGCCGGCGTCGGTCGCTCTCCATAGTCCGCTTGTACTGGACGAAAAGATCCTCGACCTGCGCCGGGGTTGCACCGGCCTTGATGTCGTGTGTGAGAAGCGGCGGGTTCTCCCGGAACTGCCTTGCCCCGTCCACCACTGTGGTCAGCTTGTCCGCCGCCCTGAGGGACGTCTTCCCCCGCGACTTGGCGAAGATCCCCTCGAGCCGCGATTCGGCTCGCTTGACGAACTTCTTGTCCCCCTCGGCCGTCGCCAGCCGCAGGACGCCTTCCCTGATGAGGCTGGCATCGACCTTGGTGTACCAAACGTCCATGTTCCGGCTGGCCGCGAGTTGTTGGATGACGGTGCGGTAGCCCTCGGCCACCTCGACCGCCGCCGCCTTGGCCTGCTTCCGGCTGAAGTCGCGGCTGCGCGCCGCCAGCACGACCGAAGCCGTCAGCCGCTTGACGTCCCACTCGAACGGCCCGGGGAGAGTCTCGTCGAAGTCGTTGACGTCGAACACCAGGTCACGTTCTGGGGAGGCGAAGAACCCGAAGTTCGACAGATGCGCGTCGCCGCAGATCTGGGTGTGGCCAGGTGTGCGCGCCTCCTGGGCAAGGTCGTAGGCCATGACGGCGGCCGACCCCCGGTAGAACGCGAACGGTGAGGCGCCCATCCGGCCGTACCTGATGGGGATGAGGTCGGCGACCCGGCTGTCGTCCTGCGCCCGGAGCATGCCCAGTGCCGACGGGCGCGACTGGCTGGGGTCGAAGCGGTCCTGCTCCTCCAGGGGGGCCGCCTCGCGCCACTCCAGCCCCCGCGCGATCCGCTCGTCGAGGGTCCGGTACGGGTGCCGGCGGTGGGTCGACCCGATCTCGATCGGCTTCCTCGCAGTCGTCTTGCGGGCCGCCGCCTTCTTGACGGTCGCCTTCCTCACGGTCGTCCTCGTCGCAGCCGCCTGACGAGCAGTTGTCTTCTTCGCAGCCGCCTGACGAGCAGTTGTTTTCTTCGCAGTCGTCTTGCGGGCCGCCGCCTTCTTCGCCGGCGCGGGCACAGCTGACTCGTCGGCCGGGGAGCCGGCGGACGTGTCAGTCGGGTCCCGGTCGCTCGCTGATTCAGGGCTGCGTTGCGTCATGTCGGTCCTTTCAGGTTGGCACCATCATGCCGTGCCGCCACCCCGCCTGCCGACCGGGCAAACGGGGGACGGCTCATCCCGTGTCAGTCCCATCGGGACAGCGCCACCAGCCGGGACAGTGCGCGCCAGTACTTCTTGCGATACCCGCCGGCCAGCATGTCCGGGGCGAACACCTGGTCGAGTGACGAGCCCGACACGGCGACCGGGATGTCCCGGTCGTAGAGGCGGTCCGCGAGGATGACGAGGCGGAGGGCAGCAGCCTGGTCAGTCAAGGGCACGACGTGGTGGAGGCACACCAGCCGGACGTCGTCGACCAGGGCGCCGTATCGGCTCGGGTGGACCGTGCCGAGGTGCGCCATCAGCTCCGAGAATTCGTCCAGGGTCGCCGCGGAGCAGGACGCCGCCACCCGAAAAAGGTCCTCGTCGCCGAGTGGCCGAGGTGCCAGCGGCACCCCACGGTGCCGGTAGTCCTCGCCGTCGACTCTGACCACATCGAACGCCGATGCCAGCTGCTGAATCTCCCGCAGGAAGTCGTCGGCAGCGAACCGCCCCTCCCCGAGCCGGTCCGGAAGGGTGTTGGAGGTCGCCGCCAGTCGGACGCCACCCTCGACCAGCCGGCTCAGCAGCGAGGACACCAGGACCGTGTCGCCCGGGTCGTCCAGCTCGAACTCGTCGACGCAGAGCAGCCGCAGCTCCGCCAGGCGCTGGGCTGCCGGTTGGAAGCCGAGCGCACCCACGAGGTTCGTGAGCTCCACGAAGGTAGCGAAAGCCTTCGGGCCAGGGACCGCTCGCCACAGGGACGCCAGCAGGTGCGTCTTGCCGACACCGAAGCCACCGTCGAGGTATACCCCCGCGCGGTGTTCCGGCGGTGCGGGGGCGCGCCGTCCCCAGCCTCCCCGGGCCGACGTCGGCCGGCCGGCTCGCTCGGCGAACGCGACGACCGCAGACAGTGCTGCCGCTTGGGAGGGATAAGCGGGGTCGGGCAGGAAGGTGTCGAAGGCGACTACCGAGAACCGCGGCGGAGGCACGAGCGCGGCCACCAGCCGGGACCGGTCGAGCACCGGATGGCGGTCGACGAGCCGGTCAGGTGGCACGGCACTGGAGCCTACGACCGCCGTGGTTCCCGCCATCTCACCCGCCGCTCGTGCAACGATCCACCGATGCGGCGACTGCTCCCCGAACCGGCGGCGGACCTGGACCTCGCCGGCCTCGCGGCTCACTACGCCTACCCGCCCGCGGGATCGGTGCGGGCCAACATGGTGAGCTCCCTCGACGGAGCTGTCAGCGTCGACGGCACCTCGGGGGGGTTGTCCGGTAGCGCCGACCGGCAGGTGTTCTCGATGCTGCGCGCGCTGTGCGACGTGGTCCTCGTCGGGGCTGGGACGGCCCGCACCGAGGACTACGGCCCGCCTCGGGCCACCCCTGCGCTGGCCCGGTTTCGCCCGTCCAGCCGGCCGGCGCCCGCCCTGGCCCTGGTGACGCGCAGCGCCGACCTCGACCCGGGCGCGAGGGTCTTCGCCGACCCCGCGAACCGGCCCCTGGTCCTCACCTGCGAGGCGGCGGACGCCCGGCGCCGCGCTGCCCTTGCCGAGGTCGCCGAGGTCCTGGTCGCAGGCGACTCCGACGTCGACCTGCGCGTCGGACTGGCCGAGCTGCGCGGTCGCGGCCTGCTCTGCGTGCTCACCGAGGGCGGGCCGTCGTTGCTCGGCTCGCTGGCGTCGGTCGACCTTCTCGACGAGCTGGCCCTATCCCTGGCACCACTCGTGGTGGGTGGTGACGCCGGGCGAATCGCCCGAAGTACGCGGCCGCTGATGTCCAGGTGGCGGCCTCGCGGCCTCCTGGAGTCGGACGGCACTCTGTTCGCCCACTACCTCCGGGACCGGACATGACCACCGTCGCTGATCTGCCGGTTCCTCCGCCGGTCGCACCGATGCTCGCGAAGGCCTCGCGGAAGATCCCCGCCGCCGACTCGGTCGACGGAGGGCTTCTCTACGAGCCAAAGTGGGACGGCTTCCGGTGCCTGCTGCATCGCAACGGCGACGATGTCCACCTCGGCGGTCGCAGTGAGCCGCTCACGCGGTACTTCCCCGAGGTCCTGGCTGCGGCGACCGCCGGCCTCCCGGAACGAATCGTCCTCGACGGCGAGCTGGTCGTCGTCCAGGGCGACCACCTGCAGTTCGAGCGGCTGCTCGACCGCATTCACCCGGCCGACTCGCGCGTCCAGCTGCTCGCGGGTGAGATCCCCGCGTCCTACGTCGCGTTCGACCTGCTGGCCCTTGGTGACGAGGACCTCACCGGCCGCCCGTTCCGGGAGCGGCGCGCAAGGCTGGAGACCGCCTTCGAGACCGTGCGCCCGCCCTTCCACCTCACCCCGGCGACGAGCGACGTCGACGAGGCCGCACGCTGGTTCACGCAGTTCGAGGGAGCGGGGCTCGATGGGGTGATGGCCAAGCCACTGGCTGACCCCTACCAGCCCGGAGAGCGTGCCCTCAAGAAGATCAAGCACGAACGGACCGCCGACTGCGTGGTCGCCGGCTACCGGGAGCACAAGTCCGGCGGGATCGTCGGCTCGCTGCTCCTCGGCCTGTACGACGAGGGCGGGCGCCTCCACCATGTCGGGGTGTCCGCGTCCTTCCCCATGGCACGGCGTGCCGAGCTCGTCGAGGAGCTGGCACCTCACGTGATCGATCTCGCAGGGCACCCGTGGGATCCGGAAAAGGCCGACTCCGCCCAGGTACGCCGGCCCGGCGCGGTCAACCGATGGAACGCCAAGAAGAACTTGACCTTCGTGCCGCTGCGGCCGACGCTCGTGGCCGAGGTGGCGTACGACCACCTGCAGGGGGACCGGTTCCGGCACACCACACAGTTCCGACGCTGGCGGCCCGACCGCGATGCCAGCTCCTGCACGTTTGCCCAGCTCGAACGTCCCGTCGGTTACCGCCTGGCCGATGTCCTGCGTGGGTATGCGGCACAATGACCACCGTGTACACGATGCTCGTCCTGACCGAGGACACCCTCACCGACCACGACGTCCAGCGGCTGAGCCAGCTCCACGACCCTGACGCGGTCAGCGCGGTGGTCGTCGTTCCGTCGGGGACTGACCAGTCCGTGCTCGACCAGGTGGTCGACGACCTCACGAGGGTCGACATGGACGAGCTCGCGGACGATGTCGAGGGTCGCCAGCCGACCGCGCCCGAAGCCGTGATCACCGCCAAGTCGCACCTCGACACGTCCGTCGCGCTGCTGACGAGGGCCGGCATCTCGGCACGGGGTGAGCTGGTGCCCGACCACCCGGCCGAGCGGGTCGCCCAACTGGCCGCCGAGCACGACGTCGACGAGGTCATCGTGATCACCGAGCCGCATCTGGTGACCGACGCCCTCCGCCGGGACTGGGCGACCCAGGTGCGGCACCGGTTGAAGGCGGCGGACCATGAGCGTCCAGTCCTTCACTTCATCGCCGGTACGGACCGC
This sequence comes from uncultured Actinomycetota bacterium, assembly GCA_963848085.1. Classification (GTDB taxonomy): domain Bacteria; phylum Actinomycetota; class Actinomycetes; order JAHEKZ01; family JAHEKZ01; genus CAWKCE01. The sequence goes on along the minus strand of CAWKCE010000003.1, from coordinate 1,003,171 downwards.
GTCGTCAACTGAGTGTGAGCGGCGCCTGGGCCGGCGCCACACCGGCGCGTCGAGGGGCCAGATTCCGACGAATGGGTGAATCGTCGCCTCTCCCAGGGGGCCGTTTCCCGCTCGGGCCGGACGGAACGGACACGCGCCCGTAGCGTGGCCGGCGGGGCAAGCACACGACTCTCGGGGGAACCATGCTGCGACGGCTGCTGGCGGCGGTCACGATCGTCGCGACGATGGCCGTGGCCGTACCGGCGTCGGCAGTCGGCGGGGGGTCTGGCAGCCAGCTCCGAGTGGTGTCAGTCGAGATGTCGCGCGGCGCCGTGTTGGTCGCCATCCGCGCGCGATGCGACGGCGGCGGGTTCATGCGCTGGACCGTCGGCGTGGAGCAGAACGTCGGCTCGACGGACAAGGTGCGGAAGGACCGGGCAGGGGGCCGAGTGTCGTGCGATGGCCACGCTCGGCGGCGGGCCGCCGAGCTCGTGCCCTCCCGGGGCCGTTTCCACCCGGGCAGCGCCTTCCTGTTCGTCTCCACCGTGGGGCCGTGCACGTCGGACGTCTGCATCGGGTGGGCGCGAGGTGAGCAGGTCGACCTGACTTACCGTCGGTGAGGATGGTCGCTCCGCCCTCACCGTGACGGCGCATGTGCTTGACTTCGCCAGCACGGACCACCGGCAAGGAGAAGCGACGTGACTACCTCGATCTTGATCATCACCGAGCACCGGCTGTCTGGTGCCGACGTGTCGGAGGTGGTCGCCGCCAGCGGCTCCGAGCCGACCACTCTGGCGTTCTACGTCGCCGTTCCGGTCGGGGCCACCAGTCGGTCGACCCAGTCCGTGATCGACAACCTGGAAATGGACGTCGCAGCATCCCGGGGCGAGGAGTCGATCCGCCTCGCGACCCAGCAGGTGGATCCGGCAGACGTGGCCCTCGGTGACGCCGAGGCGGTACTCGCCGACGTCGTGAAGTCCTTGACCGACACCGGCGCGACGGCCACCGGTGAGGTGACGCCGAGCCACCCGCTCGAGACCGTCGGGGACATCGTCGCCGCCAAGTCCATCGACGAGGTCATCGTCGTCGTTGACCACCACTCGCTCAGCGGTGCACTGCACACGGACCTTGCGGCGCGAATCCAGCGCAAGTTCAGGGTCTCGGCGCTGCGCGTGCACGCCGTCTCCTCCTGAGCCGCCCTGGTCGATTCGGTCAGCCCGACTCGTCCTCGGGGACACGCTTGGCACGACTCGGCTGCACCCTGGGCGGCTCCCCGGGCATCTTCGGGTAGTTGGGCGGGTAAGGCGCCTCAGCGATGCCGTCGCGTTCGTCCTTCGCGACCCACTCGAGCAGCGGCTCCAGCGAACCGGCCACCGAGTCCATCGACCGCTGCGGGTCGGGATGTCTCTTCATCCGCTCGGGAACGGTCCGGATGTCGAAGTCTTCAGTGGTGACATCAGCGAGCTCGTCCCAAGTGACCGGGGTGGAGACCGTTGCCCCTGGGGTAGCACGCAGGCTGTAGGCGGCCGCGATGGTCCGGTCACGCAGCATCTGGTTGAAGTCGATGAAGATGCGGCTCCCCCGCTCCTCCTTCCACCAGGCCGAGGTGACACGGGCCGGGTCGCGACGCTCCATCTCGCGCGCTATCGCCAGCACGCAGCGCCTCGACTGCACGAACGTCCAGCCCTGGTGGATCGGGACGTCGACGTGGATACCCCGACCCCCCGACGTCTTGGGAAAGCCGACCAGCCCGACCTCGCCCAGAAGCGGGCGGAGAACGTCAATTGCGACCTCACGGGCATCGGCGAACGACGTGCCCGGCTGCGGGTCGAGGTCGATGCGCATCCGGTCCGGATGTTCGACGTCCGGGTCACGGGACGGCCACGGGTGAAAGGTGATGGTCCCCATTTGGACCGCCCACACCAGGTCGGCGACGGAGGTCGGCGACAGCGCCTCGGCGGACCGTCGGCTCGGGAACGTGACCGTGCGGCGAGCCAGCCATTCCGGCGCCCGCGGGGGCAGCCGCTTCTGGTAGACCTCCTCACCGGCGATCCCATCCGGAAACCGCTGGAGATACGTCGGACGATGTGCCACAGCCCGTAGCAGGTGCTCGCCCACCGCCAACACGTACTCGACAACGGCAATCTTGCGGCCAGCCTCGCCAAGGGCCGGGAAATACTGCTTAGCGGGACTCGACACCGACAGGACACGATCCGCCACCGGCACGTCGACCCGCTCGCTCGCCATTCGTGAACCGTAATACCGAGCCATAGCCGTATCGCCGTTTCCCACCTAACGTTGCGCCATGAACAACGACGTCAGCCGGAGCGAGCAGGAGTGGCGGGACCGGCTCTCGCCAGCCGAGTACCGCGTCCTGCGCCAGGGCGGTACCGAGCCACCGTGGACCGGAGAGCACGTGGAGACCACGACAGTGGGGATCTACAAGTGCCGCGCTTGTGGCCAGGAGCTGTTCCGGTCGGCCGCGAAGTTCGACAGCCACTGCGGCTGGCCGTCGTTCTACCAACCGAGCCGCGACGATGCAGTGGAGCTGATCCCCGACTACTCGCTCGGCATGGTGCGCACCGAAGCCCGCTGTGCCAGCTGCGGCTCGCACCTGGGACACGTCTTTGACGGCGAGGGCTACGACGTGCCGACTGACCAACGCTGGTGCATCAACAGCGTGAGCCTGACGCTGGAGGCCGAAGACGCACCGGAAGGCACCGACACCGGGTCAGTCGCCGAGGCCAGCTGACGTCACCCGCCGCCGGCTGGGCTCTCCGGTTCTGCCGCGGCGTCAGAGCGCTCACCGAGCTCGGTGATCAACGCCTCGATGTCGGCATGCTTGTGGCTCATCGTGCGGTGCACCACCTGGGTGGCGTGCGGAAGCACGCTGGTCACGTCGTCCGGCAAGCGGGCCGCAAGCACGAGGACGCCGCCCTCGCCGGCGTCCAACGCGGAGCCGAGCTCGGCGATGTCCTTGCGGGACACTCCGTGCCACAGGTGTGCCGCTGCTCTGGCCGCGCCTCCCCCGGCGGCGGCGGTGACCAGAATGATCGGCGGATAGAACAAGCCCAGCAGGCCCCCGACCACGGTGCCGGCGATGCCACCGACGTCGCTGTCGGGCTCAAGGTGGTTGACCACCTTGACCTTGCCCGCCGACGTCCGCTCCACGAGCGCGAGCGCGTAGATCCGTTCGTGCCAGAGCTCCTCGCGGTTCTTGGCGATGTTCTCGTAGTCGATCTCGGCGCGGTGCCGGTTGTCGTACGTCCCAACGACGATCACCGGGTTCGCCATGGCGACCTCCCTCGTGGCTCGTGGTTCGAGGCTATCGCCGCACCACCGGTCAGGGCAGGGATGCCACGATGTCGGCCACGGAACGGCGTCGTCCGGTGTGGAACGGCAGCTCCTCGCGCACGTGGAGGCGGGCCCGCGATGCCCTCAGATGCCTCATGAGATCGACAATCCGGTGCAGTTCGTCGGCCTCGAAGGCCAAGACCCATTCGTAGTCGCCGAGAGCGAAAGCGGCGACGGTGTTTGCCCGGACGTCGGCGTAGTCCCGCCCCATCTGGCCGTGCTCAGCCAGCATGGCGCGCCGGTCGTCCTCGGGCAGGACATACCACTCCAACGATCGCACGAACGGGTAGACACACACGTAAGCCTTCGGCTCCTCGTCAGCAAGGAACGCCGGGACGTGGCTGCGGTTGAACTCCGCTGGGCGGTGCAGAGCCATTGCCGACCAGGCCGGCTCGCAGTGTCGGCCGAGCGAGGTCCTGCGGAAGGACGCGTAGGCGTCCTGCAGGGCGTCGCTGGACCCGGCATGCCACCAGATCATCAGGTCCGCGTCCGCGCGCATGCCCTGGATGTCGTAGACGCCACGCACGGTGACGTCGTCTGCGCCGAGCTGGTCGAACAGCGACTCCACCTCAGCGGTCATCGCCTCACGGTCGGCGCCGAGGGGCTCGCGCGCCCGGAACACCGACCATGCGGTGAACCTGACGACGTCGTTGAGCTCACGCGCCTGCTTGCCGGTAATTGTTCGTCCCGCTGGACCTCGACCCGCGTCAGCCGTCATGGCCCCATTGTCCCGTCGCTCGAAGTGCCTCGGACACCTGGGCGGCAGCCGCCCGCCCCGACGCGATACAGGCCGGGATCCCGACGCCGTCGAGCGCTGCTCCGCACACCGCCAGGGTCGGGAAGCGCGCAATGCCCTCCCGCACCGTCGCCACGCGGCCCGGGTGGCCGACCGCGTACTGCGGCAACGCAGTGTCCCATCGGGTCACCAGCTGTGCCAGAGGGGCGTCTCTCACCCCCGTCACGGTGGCGAGCTCACCCAGCGCCACCCAGGCCAGGTCGTCATCGTCGCGCGCCAGGTCGATCTCGTCACGGTGGCGACCGACGGACGCCCTCATCACCACGAGGTCGGAATGGTCCGCCACGACCCATGGCCACTTCAGCGACGAGTAGGTGGCGGCCTTGACCACTCGCTCTTCGTGGGGTGGGACCAGGAACCCGGTTCCGGGCGGGAGCGTGTCGAAGGCCGAGCGCGGGAAGGCGTACGTCACCAGAGCCACCGATGCGTAGTCGAGCTGCGCGAGCAACGACGCCGCGACGGCAGCGTGGGGGGCGAGCAACGAGGCGGATGCCGCCGCCGGCGCGGCGAGGATGACCGCGTCCGTCGGCAGGCGGTGCTTCCCGGCCGTCACAAGCCACCCGGCGCCGACCCGGTCAACCCGGTCGACCGGGTTGCCGAGCAGCACCGTCGCCCCGCTGGCCGCCGCCACCGCAGCCGGCAGCCGGCCCAGACCGCCGCGCAGCGACGCGAAGACGGGAGCGTCCTCCGCGGCCGACGCACGCCCGCTGGCCACCGCGGCGAGGAGGGATCTCTCCGTCCGCACCCGCGCGAGCACGTCGGGGAGGATGGCGCCCAGCGAGAGCTCGTCCGCGTGCCCTGCGTAGACACCGCCGAGGAGCGGTTCCACGAGCCGCTCGACGACCTCCCGGCCGAGCCGTGCGGTCACCAGATCGCCTACGGAGATGTCCTCACCCACGCGGGTACGGGGGAGGACATGGTCCAGCGGGATCCGCATCAGTCCTGCGGATGACATCACCCCGGACGCGGCGAGGTCCCGAAGGTCCCAGGGAATGCCGAGCAGCTGCCTCTTGGGGAGCGGCCGCATCGTGCCCTCGATGAGGATGCCGGCGCCGCTGACACCGGGATGGACGACGTCGTCGGCGAGCCCGACTTCGCCAAACAGGTCCAGGGCCTCCGGGCGGCGCGCCAGCACCGACTCGGCGCCCCCGTCCACGGTGATGCCAGCCACCTCGGCCGAGACCAGCTTCCCCCCGATCGAGGGCGAAGCCTCGACGACGGTGACCGCAGCGCCCGGCAGTCCTCGACTCACCGCCAGGGCGGCCGTCAGGCCAGTGATCCCGCCCCCGACGACGACCACACGCGGCGGCGGAGTTGTCATCCGGCCAGCCTCGCAGATGCTCCGGACGGGTCTCGATCCGGTCTCGGCGGAACCGGCCCGCTCCGCCTCGGGTCAAACCGCCCAGCCGCCACCAGCGGTTCCCGGTGGCCGCACCGACGAGGGGACGTGGTCGAGATGGATCTCACGGGAGGGTCGCGACGTCACGTCGCGCAGAGGTCGGCTGGCGCCGTCGCGCTTGGCCTGATGGCCCTGGTGACGGTGGCCGCGTGCAGCAGCAGCGGGTTAGACAGCAGCTCCGGAGGTCCTGCGATCGGCGCCGAGCCGGACCAGATCGTGGCACAGGGCGGGGCGCTCGATACGACGCAGTCAGTCGACCAGACCCGCAACGGTGGCGGCTCGTCGGTGGGGACGATCGATCCCCTCCAGACCGGTGAGGCGGTGATCGCCACCGCCAGCCTCGAGGTGCGCGTGGACGACGTCTCCGCCACGTTGCCGAGGCTGACCGCGGTAGCCCTCACGTTCGACGGCTTTGTGGCCAGCCAGGACTCCTCGACCGACCCAACTGATCCCAGCCGCGCCACTGGGGTCGTGGTGCTGCGCGTCCCAACGGACAGCATGTCCGACGTGCTCGAGCAGGTCGGCAGACTGGGCGAGGTCCTCGGGCAGCGCTCGGAGCAGCGGGTGGTGACCGAGCAGGTCATCGACGTCAACAGCCGGGTCGCCTCCGCGCGAGCCAGCGTGGCCCGCATCCAGCTGCTTCTCGACCGGGCGCAGTCCATCTCCGACATCGTCCGGATCGAAGGGGAGCTGTCCCGCCGTGAGGCAGACCTCGACTCGTTGCTGGCCCAGCAGCGCGGCCTGCGCGACCGGACCGAGTTCGCCACGGTCAGCGTCACGGTCCTCAGCCCCGACTCGGTGGTACCGACCGAGGACGAGACCGGCTTCGTGGCTGGGCTCAAGAAGGGCTGGGGCGCGTTCACCGACTCACTCACCTGGGCGCTCACGCTCATCGGCGCCGTGCTCCCGTTCGCGGTGCTGGCGGCAGTGGTCCTGATCCCGGCCTCCGCGTTCTGGCGTCGGCGCTCGTCGCCAGCCCGGTCGGTCAACCCGGCCGAGCCGGCGGACGTGACGTCCGCCTAGGGCGCAGCGAGACCTGGGAGCTGGCGCGGGCGGCCAGGGTCAGCGCGCGGTCTCGGCGTGCACGAGGTCGACGACTCGGGACAGGACGTCCGGATCGGTGGCGGGGAGGACCCCGTGTCCCAGGTTGAACACGTGGCCGGGCAGTCCCGCCGCGTCCGACAGCACCCGGCGGGTACGGTCGGCGACTGCCTCCCACGGTGCGAACACCGCCGCGGGGTCGAGGTTTCCCTGGAGGGCCTTGCCCGGCCCGACCCGCCGCGCGGCCACGTCCAGGGGCACCCGGTAGTCGACGCCGACCACGTCGGCGCCGGCATCGGCCATCAGACCCAGCAGCTCCCCGGTGTTGACGCCGAAGTGGATCCGCGGGACGCCGAGGTCTGCCAGGCCCTCGAAGATGCGTCGCGAGTGCGGCATGACGTACCGCTCGTAGTCCGACGCGGGCAGCGCTCCCACCCACGAGTCGAACAGCTGGATTGCAGACGCACCGGCGTCAACCTGGACCCGCAGGTGGGCAAGCGCGATGTCCGACAGCCTGCCCATGAGCTGGTGCCAGGTGGCCTCGTCTCCGTACATCAGGGCTTTCGTGTGCTCGTGGTTCCGCGACGGGCCACCCTCGACCAGATAGCTGGCCAGCGTGAACGGCGCTCCGGCGAAGCCGATGAGAGGGATCGGCCCGAGCTCCTCCACCAGCCGCCGCACCGACTCCGACACGTACGGGACGTCGGCCGGCTCGAGTGGCCGCAAAACGGCCAGGTCGGCTGCCCGGCGCAGGGGCGAGGCGATAACCGGTCCCACCCCGGGCTTGATGTCCAGGTCGACCCCGATGGCCTTCAACGGCACGACGATGTCGCTGAAGAAGATCGCCGCGTCCACCCCGTGGCGGCGCACGGGCTGCAGGGTGATCTCGACGGCCAGGTCAGGCTGCATGCACGAGTCGAGCATGGCCACGCCCTCGCGGAGCCGCCGGTACTCGGGCAGTGAGCGGCCCGCCTGCCGCATGAACCACACCGGCGTGTGGGGAACCGGCTGCGATCGGCACGCGCGGATGAACGCGGAGTCCTGGGGGCGGGTCACAGGTCAGGATGGTCCCACGGCGAGCAGCGCGACGCCCGCCAGGGCGAGGACCACTCCGTAACCCTGGAGACGGGTCAGTCGCTCATGCAGCAGGAAGCGGGCGAGGAACAACGTCATCACGGGGTACATCGACCCCAAGGCCGCGGTGACGCTGAGCAGCCCGAACGTCGACGACAGGGCGTACAGGCCGTTCGCGCCGACGTCGGCGGCACCGACCCCGACGAGGGCAGGGAGGTCGGCGCGGCGCAGCCCGCGCAGACCGACGAGGAGCAGCACCGGGACCAGGAGCAGCACAACACTCGTCGCACGCTGGACGACCAGCAGCATGAGGATGCCGCGGCCGGGGGCCACCTGCGCACCGCCGTCGAGGAACACGAACGCGCTGCCGAAGCCGACGGCGGCAACCACCGCCAGGGCCACCGGCCGCCACCCGCCCCCGCCGGGACCGGCCCCACGGACGTCCGGGCCTCCGACCAGGACCACCCCGACGACGGCCAGGACCAGCCCAGCGATCTGCGTGCTTGCCGGGCGGTCGCCCTGGACCAGCCCGACGAGGACGGGAACCGCGACGCCCGTGGCGGCGATGGGCGAGACAACACCCATCCGCCCGGTGGCGAGTCCCTGGTAGAAGGCGATGAGCGCCACCGGTCCGACCATCCCGGCGCCGACCCCCCACCACACCTGCGCGGTCGACCACGACCAGGAGCCGCCGACCGTCACCACGACCACCAGCAGCACCAACGCCAGTGCCTGCGTGACGAGCACGACCACAACGGCCGGCATTCGTCGGGACAGCACACCGCCGAAGAAGTCCGCCGTCCCCCACAGGAGGCTGGACGACAGGGCGAGAAGCGCGGGCATGGGGCGGGACACTACGGCGCGGCCGCGGCGTTACCCGCCTGCGGGCTCGCGGGGACGTACGCTGCCGATGTGACCGAGCAGGAGGCGATCCCGGAGCCGTTCTCCCGGGCGATGGCGTCGCTGCGTGCGGTCCGGCTCCGGCCAGAGGTGGAGCTGGACGAGGCTCCGGCACCGCAGCGGCTGGCGCCGTTCGCCGTGGCTCTCACCGCCGACGTCGTGGTCCACGGCGACGAGCTGGCCACCGGGCGCTTCGTCGTGCTGCACGAGCCGGACGGCCACGAGACCTGGGACGGCGACTTTCGTGTGGTGACGTTCGCGCGGGCGTCGCTCGACGTGGAGATGGCGACCGACCCAGTGCTGACCGGGGTCGGATGGGCGTGGCTGCTGGAAGCTCTGGCCGAGCACGGGGCGGACTTCCGGGCCCCCAGCGGCACGGTCACCCGCGTGGCGTCGGAGAGCTTCGGGGCGATGGCCGACCGGCCGGCGACCGCCGAGCTGGAGGTCCGTGCTTCGTGGACCCCCCTCGACGACGACCTCGGTGTCCACCTGGCCGCCTGGGCCGATCTGTTGTGCACCGCCGGCGGACTGCCCCCCGTCCCCCCCGGGGTGGTCCCCCTGAACCAGCCCCGCCGAGGCCTGTCTGCCCGCTGACCCCCGTGGGGGCCACAAATGTGCGGAATTGCGTGCCGCGGGCCGCAATTCCGCACGCAGGACCCCCTTCGGGTGCGGAATCCGTGGCAGAAGGCCGCAATTCGGCACATTTGTGACGGGACGGGCGGGACGCCACGCCGACGAGGGCTACAGCCGGGGCCTGCGGCGTCCGATGACTCACCGTGACCAGCGGCACGCTCATGAGCCGCGCCACGCCGACCCGGGAGGACGGGTGACCACACTCGCCGAGCGCAGCAGCGCCGCCCATGCGTTCCGCACTGCGCGCTTCACTGCCATGGCGGTCATCGCGCACCCCGGAATGCGGGAGAGCGTGGTCCGACGTCTGCAGATCCTGGGCGCCGCCGACGTCGACGAGGCAGCCAGCGTCGCCGAGGCGCGCGCGCGCGCCATGGCCAGCGGCCCACGGGACCTGTGCGTGCTCGACCTGGCCCTGCCGGACGGCTCCGGCCTGGGGCTGCTGGCCGACCTGCGTCAGGCCGGCTGGGGACGCTGCGTTGCGCTGTCCCCCGGCGACGACCCGTACACGGTTCGCGCCGCGTTGGCGGCCGGGGTCAAGGGCTTCGTCGTCACCGGGAGCGTGGGTGACACCGTGCGCTCGACCGCCGGCGGCCGTGGCCGCCCCACCGGTGGCCCGGACGGGCTGTCCCAGCGCGAGATCGAGGTGCTCCAACTGGTCTCGCAGGGCAAGTCGAACCGCGACATCGGCACGGCTCTCAGCCTGTCGGCGCTCACCGTGAAGAGCCACCTGGCCCGCATCGCCCGCAAGCTCGGCACGGGTGACCGCGCCGAGATGGTGGCGGTGGCGCTGCGCGCCGGGGTCATCAGCTGACGGCCACCGCGTAACCTCCTCGCGTGACCGTCGAGGAACCCCAGGAGAGCACAACCACCGCTGACGATGCCGCGGGCCCGGCAACTGCCTCCCCTGACGCTGAGGTCGTGCCCTTCCTCGAGCCCCGGGACGGCGTCCCGCCGGTCGTCACTGACGCCCCCGCCCTGGTCGACGCGGCCGCTCGCATCGCCGCAGGCACCGGCCCGGTGGCCATCGACGCCGAGCGGGCGAGCGGCTACCGCTACGGCCAGCGCGCCTACCTGGTCCAGCTGCGGCGCGCCGGCTCTGGCACGTTGCTGGTCGACCCGGACGCCGTCTCCCCGCTCGACCCCTTGGCCGAGGCCCTCACCGGTACCGAGTGGGTCCTGCACGCCGCGAGCCAAGACCTGCCCTGTCTGGAGGAGATCGGGCTGCGCCCGACGGCCCTGTTCGACACCGAGCTCGCCGGACGCCTGCTCGGGCACCCCCGCGTGGGGCTGGCCGCACTGACCGAGTCGGTCCTCGGCTACCGGCTCGAGAAGGGTCACGCTGCAGTCGACTGGTCCACCCGACCGCTCCCCGAGCCATGGCTGCGGTACGCCGCGCTGGACGTCGAGGCCCTCGTCGAGCTGCGGGACGCACTTGCCGAGCAGCTGGTGGAGCAGGGCAAGCTGGCGTGGGCCGAACAGGAGTTCCAGCACCTGATCGCGACTGCGATCTCGGCGCCACGCGTCGACCCGTGGCGCCGCACCTCGGGAATGCATCGGGTGCGCAAACGTCGAGGGCTGGCGGCGGTACGCGAGCTGTGGCTCGTCCGCGACCAGATGGCGCGCGACCGCGACGTCGCGCCGGGGCGCATCCTGCCCGACTCCGCCATCGTGGCGGCGGCCCAGGCGATGCCGGCCGGCCGGGACGCCCTGACCGAGCTCCCGGTTTTCGGCGGCCGGGCCACCCGCCGCCTGGCGGACCGTTGGATGGTGGCCATCGACCGGGCACGCGACCTGCCCGAGTCCGAGCTCCCCCCGCTGGCCCTGGCGTCGAATGCGCCACCCCCTGCGCGCTCCTGGAGTGACAAGGACCCCGACGCTGCCGCCCGGCTGGCGCTCCTGCGGCCGGCGGTGTCAGCACTCGCTGACGAGCACCGGCTGCCCACCGAGAACCTGCTCACTCCGGACACGCTCCGACGGATCGCCTGGCAGCCGCCCGCCGACCCGTCAGAGGCCGGTGTGGCAGCCGCCCTGCGCGAGCGGGGCGCACGCGACTGGCAGATCGAGCTCACGGCCCGCGCGATCGCCAAGGGGCTCGCCCGTTGGGCGACGACACATCAGACAGCCAGCGACGACCCGGGCCACTCCCCCGATCGATGACGCTGCGCGCAGACCTTCACTCGGCCCGCCCCGACGGGCGCGCGCTGGTCCAGCACCTCCACGAGCGGTTGGCCCGGGCCGCAGACCCGACCAAGGCAGACGGTATGCGCCGGTACCTGAAGTCGGAGCTCCCCTGCTACGGCGTCTACACGCCGGAGATGAAACGGATCTGGCGTGAGGTCATCCCCCAACACCCGCTGCCGGACCGAGTCTCCTACGAGGCGACGGTGCGTGTTCTCTGGGACGGCGCCACCCACCGCGAGGACCGCTACGCCGCCCTGGCCGTCACCGACCACCGGCTCTACCGGGAGTACCAGGACCCGGCCGCGCTGCCGCTCTACGACCACCTCGTGGTCACCGGCGCGTGGTGGGACCTGGTCGACGTGGTCGCGACGCGACGAATCGGTCGGATCCGACGCGCGTTCCCGGACGATCTCGACCCGGTCATGCGGTCCTGGGCTGACGATCACGACCTGTGGCGGCGGCGCGCGGCCGTCATCTGCCAGGTCGGGGGCAAGAGGCACACCGACACCGGGCTGCTCGTAGACGTGCTGGAACCCAACCTGGACCGAGGGGAGTTCTTCCTGCGCAAGGCGGTCGGCTGGGCGCTGCGCGACTACTCGTGGACCGAGCCGGAGTGGGTGCGCGCCTACGTCGCCGACCACACGGCTCGACTGTCCCCGTTGTCGCGGCGGGAGGCGACGCGACGGCTGGCCGGACCTTCCGGCCCGGCCAGCTCCTGACCTGTCAACTCCGCCGCCCATCACCCCTCGTTCGTGAATGCCTGGTGCTCCTGCGCATAGCCGGTGGGCACCGCGAACGTGTCGTTCGCGAATGCCTGGTGCTCGTGCGCAAAGGCGGTCGCCGCAGGCGGGGTGACCGGAACCGACCAGGTCGTGACGCGCTGCGTGTCCAGGAATGCCTGGTGCTCACGCGCCGCGCTGTACGCCGACTGGAACCCGCCGTAGGGCACCGTCAGCATGAGGCCCTGCTGAGCCTCTAGCCCGGCGATCTCGTCCGAACTCATCCAGGTGCCGAGGCCCACCCCGGCAGCCAGTCCGGCCAGCGCGGACAGCAAGCCCACCGCAACGAACTTCGGCAGCTTCGACCCCGATGTCCCCACCGGCGTCGGCGCCGTCGACCGCAACGGCGGCATGTCCTCAACGGCGATCGGCTCCAGTACGAGCGTCCCAGCGCGCTCGGTCACGGCGTCTGCCGTGGTTGTCGAGTGATCGGTGCGTTCGAGTGTCGTTGTCATGACCGCCACCTCCTCGCGAGGTCCGGACCCGGAGGCCGTCGACCAGGTCTCCGGCTCCAGTTCCAGCATCGCCGGCCGTCCGCTTCCCGACCAGAGGCGGACGTCACCCGGCCCGCCCCTCGCACCCGCGGTTACTGACGAGTAGCATCGGCCGCAGGCGGCGCGTCGCCGGCGCCGCGAGCCACCAGCAAGGGAGCACACCGTGTCCCGATCTGTCCGAGATGTCGTCTTTGTCGACGGTGTTCGAACTCCCTTCGGCAAGGCCGGGGGCATGTACCGCGAGACACGCGCCGACGACCTGATCGTCAAGGTCATCCGCGAGCTCATGCGCCGCAACCCGTCGCTGCCGCCGGAGCGCATCGACGAGGTGGCCCTGGCGGCCACCACCCAGATCGGCGACCAGGGCCTGACGATCGGTCGTAGCGCCGGCATCCTGGCCGGACTCCCCCGAGCCGTCCCCGGCTTCGCCGTGGACCGCATGTGCGCCGGGGCCATGACCGCCGTGACGGCCACCGCGTCGGGCATCGCCTTCGGCGCCTACGACGTCGCCATCGCTGGCGGCGTGGAGCACATGGGTCGCCACCCGATGGGCGAGGGGATCGACCCCAACCCGCGCTTCGTGGCTGAGAAGCTCGTCGATCCCGCGGCTCTCGTCATGGGACAGACCGCCGAGAACCTCCACGACCGGTTCCCGACGCTCACCAAGGAGCGAGCCGACACCTTCGCGGTCCGGAGCCAGGAGCGGCTGGCCAAGGCTTATGCGGACGAGCGCATCCAGCCCGACCTCGTCCCAGTCGCGACCCGCAGCGTCGACGAAGGCTGGGGGCTGGCTGACGCGGACGAGCCGCCGCGACCAGGAACCACCCTCGAGGGCCTGGCGGGACTGCGCACCCCCTTCCGCTCGCATGGTCGGGTGACGGCCGGCAACGCCGCCGGCCTGAACGACGGTGCGACCGGCTGTGTGCTCGCCGCCGAGGACGTCGCAGACGAGCTCGGTCTGACGAAGAAGATGAGACTCGTGGGCTACGCGTTCGCCGGCGTCGATCCGGCGGTGATGGGGGTCGGCCCCATCCCGTCGACCGAAAAGGCCCTAGCGAGAGCCGGCCTTGCCATCGACGACATCGGGCTGTTCGAGATCAACGAGGCGTTCGCCGTCCAGGTGCTGGCCTTCCTCGACCACTTCGGCATCGCCGACGACGACCCCCGGGTGAACCCGTTCGGGGGAGCGATCGCGGTCGGACACCCGCTCGCCTCGTCCGGCGTCCGGCTGATGACGCAGCTCGCCTGCTCTTTTGCCGACCATCCCGAGACGCGGTACGGGATGACCACGATGTGTGTCGGACTCGGTCAGGGTGGAACCGTCATCTGGGAGAACACCCACCACGACGCCCTCGAGGAGCGCGCATGAGCACGCCGTCCGCCCTGCCCCCCTTCCCGGACGAGGTCGTCACCCAGGCGCACGCGCGCGACGTCAGACTTCCCGGCGGCGCCGGGACGGCGGTACTGATCACCCTGGACAACGGTCTCGACCACACCAAGCCGAACACCTTCGGTCCAGCCTCTCTGGCAGCGCTCGACGCGGCACTGGAAGCAGCCAACGCCCGGGCAGAGGCCGGCGAGATCGTCGCCGTCGCCCTCACCGGGAAGCCGTTCTTCTTCAGCGCCGGCGCTGACCTCAAGGCCCTCCGCGCTCTCCGCGGCCGCGACGACCTCGTCGAGATCGCCCGCCTCGGCCACCGGGTGTTCCGTCGCCTCGGGGAGATGCCGGTCCCGTCCTTCGCGCTGGTCAACGGGCTGGCGCTGGGCGGAGGGTTCGAAGCCGCCCTTCACTGCACCTACCGGACGGTGTCGACCGGCGCGCCCGCGCTGGCTCTCCCCGAGGTGTTTCTGGGGCTCATCCCCGGTTGGGGCGGCACATACCTGCTGCCACGGCTCATCGGTCCCGACCGCGCCATGACCGTGATCATCGACAACCCCACCAGCTTCAACAAGATGCTGAAGCCGAAGGACGCGCTGGAGCTCGGGGTGGCCGATGTCGCCTTCGAGCCGGCCGACTTCTTGGAGGAGTCCCTGCGCTGGGTGGCCCAGGTGGTACGCGGCGAAGTCGTCGTTCCTCGCTTGGAACATGTCGACCCGGCGGCATGGCGGGCCGCCCTCGAACGAGGCCGGGCCATCTCCGACGCCAAGACACACGGCGTCCCCCCGGCCCCCTACCGGGCGCTCGACCTCGTGGAGCTTGCCCAGACCGCAGACCGTGACACCGCGTTCGCCGCCGAGGACGAGGCGCTCGCCGACATGGGGGTGTCGCCAGAGCTGGCATCCAGCATGTACGCATTCGACCTGGTCCAGAAGCGGGCGAAGCGACCGGTCGGAGTCCCGGACAAGGACCTCGCCCGACCGGTGACCAAGGTAGGCGTGGTGGGCGCCGGACTCATGGCCGGGCAGCTTGCCCTGCTGTTCGCGCGGCGGCTCCAGGTGCCGGTACACATGATCGACCTCGACGACGCACGGGTCGAGCGCGGGCTCGCCTACGTCAAGGGAGAGATCGACAAGCTCGCCGCCAAGCGGCGGGTGTCACCGGACGGTGCGAACCGGCTGCGCGCCCTCGTCACGGGAGGCACGGACAAACATGCCTTCGCCGACGCCGACTTCGTCATCGAAGCAGTGTTCGAGGACCTCGCGGTGAAACAGCAGGTCTTCGGCGAGCTCGAGGAGATCGTCTCCGACACCTGCATCCTGGCCACGAACACGTCCTCGCTGTCCGTGACCGCCATGGGTGACAAGCTGCAGCATCCGGAGCGCGTCGTCGGTTTCCACTTCTTCAACCCGGTCGCGGTCATGCAGCTCCTCGAGATCGTGCGCGGGGGTGCCACCGACGATGCCACTCTGGCGTCAGCGTTCGCGGTCGCCAAGCAGCTGCGCAAGTCCGCTGTGCTGGTGAAGGATGCACCAGCGTTCGTCGTCAACCGGCTGCTCACGCGCTTCCTGGGCGAAGTCACCGCCGCGGTCGACGAGGGCACGCCGCTCGAGGTCGCCGACCGCGCGCTGGCCCCACTCGGGCTGCCGATGTCGCCGTTCGTCCTGTTGCAGCTCGTCGGTCCGGCCGTTGCTCTCCACGTCGCCGAGACCATGCACACGGCGTTCCCCGACCGGTTCGGGGTGTCGGGCAACCTCGCGCGGGTGGTCGACGCCGGCAAGTCGGCCATCTACACCTGGGACTCCGGCGAGCAGCAGGTCGACCCCGAGGTCCTGGCGTTGTTCCAGCTCGGTGACCACCCCTCGACCTCCGACGAGGTGCGACACCGCGCCTTGTCGGCACTTGCCCAGGAGATCCACCTGATGCTCGAAGAGGGTGTCGTTGCGGAGCCGCAGGACGTCGACCTGTGCCTGCTCCTGGGCGCCGGGTGGCCGTTCTGGGTCGGGGGGATCACTCCCTACCTGGACCGCTCCGGGATCTCCGCCGAGGTCAACGGCCGACCGTTCCACCCACACGGTCTTGCGGCAACGCACTGATCCCCCGGACGTCCTGACCGTCTGGGATCTGGACCAGGACCGGCTCCAGGCCCTCCCGCCAGACCATCGCGTCACCGTCTCTGCGCATGACGACCAGCCACCCGTCGGGACCCCACGCGATGTCGTCCCAGTCGGCGCCGTTCAGGTCGTCGACCACGTGCCAGTCCCCCGGGCGACCGACGACGACTGAGCGCACCGCGGCCCCGCTTGGGTCCGCGACCTGGGCACTGACACCCAGCGCGATGGTCCCGTCGCCGGCCAGCGCGCTGACCTCCAGGCGGTAGCCGTTCGGGGGCGTGATCTCGGTCCGGCTCCCGTCGACCAGGTCCAGGAGGGTCGTCGGGCACCCCAGGACCAGGCACCCGTAGGTGACCAGAGCCTCTCGCTCGTTGACGCCGAGAACGTCCGTGGCGGTCCCGAAGTCGGCGGTCACGCTCGAGTAGCCGACGTCCCACATCTGGATGCGGCGCACCCGTGAGGTGCCGACCAGAGTGAGCAGCCCGCCTCCCACCGCCCCCACGATCTCCCGGCCACCGGTCCAGGGCGGGAACGCTCCGGAGATCTCCCGCTCCCCCTGGGGTCGGGTGGACAGCCACCGAACCGGGCCCACCACGTCGGCGATGTCCCTCCCGGACGGAAGTGCCTGCGTGTCCCCGGTGTCGACCGACACCGCCAGGTAGTCGTTTCCGTCGTAGGTGAGGAGCGTCAGCCCGGTGTCCGTCGACCACCACCGGACCGGTTCCAGCTGGAGCAATGCAAGAGCGGCCACCACCGCAACGGCTAACACGCCGATCAGGCCACCGGCTCGCCGTCGCCACGGGGCGGCAGGGCGCCCGGGGGACTCCGGGGAACCCACCGCCAGGAGGTCCGGCTGGGCTGTCACCGGACCACCGTGACCTCTCCCCGACCCATCGGCAACTGGGGACGCACCGGCGCCCCCAGCAAGGGGACGCCGCGGGGCCGGTGAGTCATCACTCGCTCACGATGGGTGATCTCCGTCCACCGCCCGGGCTACCGGCCATCAGTCGCGGCACACCCCGGCCGGGTGGAGGTTACGGTGCTGGCATGGGTCCAGGCGACGCCCCGGCGACGTGGCACATCGCGCTGCGTCGATGCGTCCTTGCCGTCTCCGTCTTGGATGACGTCGATGCCCTTCCGGACGCGGACGGGGTCGTCCTCCCCGGCACTCCTGAGGTCGCGGTGCCGTGGGACGAGCTGGCACGGGTCGTCGGTACCGCCGAGCCGGACGGAACCGCCGCTCGCCGCCGGGTGCGCTCCTGGCTGAGGCTACGTCGCCGCCTGGCTGACCTCCTCGACCCGGTGACGGCCTCGCGACCGGTCGGCTTGCCCGTCGGACACGTCCTGCACCCCGGACCGGCGTGGGTGCGCCAGCGTGTCCTCGGAGGGGTGCTGGACGTCGGAACCGGCTTCAGCGGACTGCTCGACGACCCGGACGAGGTGGTCGTCGTGCCCGGAGAGCTCCTCGAGGCGGCCGGCCTCGACGACCGCGCCTGGTGGCACCGTTCGGTCGCCTACCTGGACCGTATGGGGCACGTCGCCGCGGAGCGGCTCGCCGTGAACCCGAGCACCATTCTGCGACCCATCGGGGACTGCGACGTGGTGACTCTCCTCGCGTCGCCGGCCTTCCGGTCGGCGCTGTGCGCGAACGACTCGGTGGGCCTGCGTAGCGTCGCGGTTCCGATGCGGCGCCGGGGCTGGCTGGACCTTGGCCGCATCGACCCGGCGTTCGCGGCGGCGGCCGCCGCCGCGACCGAACCAGCTGAGCGCGGGTTCGACCGGCCGGTGCTGGTCACGCGCGAAGAGGTCGTCATGGCGGCCACGGGGGGACGTCCGGCCGAGATCGCGCTTCGCGACCCGGTCGCGCTCACCCAGCCGTGGCAGCGGAGCTGACTGCCCTCAGGTCGTCGGCTGGCTCGGCGAGGTCTCGTCTGCACCGGCGTCGCGTCGGGCAAAGACCTCGACAACCGCCCGGGACACGGCCTGCGCGGTCAACCCGCAGGACTCCAGGACGTCGGCCCGCTTGGCGTGGTCCAGGAAGCGCGACGGCACTCCGAAGACCCGCACCGGCACATCCACGTCGGCGTCCTGCAGCGCTTGGGTGACGGCGCTCCCGACGCCGCCGGTGCGGACGTTGTCCTCCACCGTCACCACCAGGGCGTGCTCACGTCCCAGGTCCACCAGGCTGGCCGGCACCGGCTTCACCCAGCGTGGGTCGACCACAGTGACCCCGATGCCCTGGTCGGCCAGCCGGTCCGCGACCTCCAGACACATGCCGGCCATCGCCCCGACCGAAACGACCAGGACGTCCTGGTGGTCGGACCGGCGCAGGACGTCGGAGCCGTCCCGGGTCGCCACGGCCGGGATGGTGGGCCCGATCGAGCCCTTCGGGAAGCGAACGATCGTTGGCCCGTCGCTGACGTCAACCGCCTCCCGCAGCTGACGTCGCAGCTGGTCGGCATCTCGCGGTGCCGAGATCCGCAACCCCGGAACCGACTGGAAGACCGAGAGGTCCCAGATCCCGTTGTGGCTGGAGCCGTCGTCCCCGGTCACCCCCGCTCGGTCGAGCACGAACGTCACCGGGGCTCGGTGCAGCGCCACGTCCAGCAGCACCTGGTCGAAGGCGCGGTTGAGGAACGTGGCGTACACCGCGACCACCGGGTGAAGCCCCGCGAACGCCAGACCGGCCGCGGACGTCGCCGCATGCTGCTCGGCGATCCCGACGTCGTACGCGCGACCCGGGAAGGCCTCGGCGAACGGCGCCAGCCCGGTCGGGTCCAGCATGGCGGCCGTGACGGCCACGACGTCTGGCCGGTCCCGACCGATGGCGACCAGCTCCTCGGCGAAGACGCTCGTCCACGAGGGGCCGCCGTTGGTGACCGGTCGGCCGGTCTCCGGGTCGATGACGCCAACTCCGTGGAACCGGTCCGCCTCGTCTCTCTCGGCGGGGGCGAAGCCCTGTCCCTTGTGCGTGATGCAGTGCACCAGCACCGGACCGCCGAACGACCGGGCCCGTTCGAAAGCGCGCTCGAGTGCGAGCTCGTCGTGTCCGTCCACCGGCCCGATGTACTTCAGCCCGAGGTCCTCGAACATGCCCTGGGGGGCGACGATGTCCTTCAGGCCCTTCTTCATCCCGTGCAGGGTCTCGTAGAGGGGCGAACCCACGACCGGAGTGCGTCCCAGTACCTGCTTGCCCCACTCGAGGAAGCGCTCGTAGCCGCGAGTGGTGCGCAAGGTCGAGAGGTGGTTGGCCAGGCCACCGATCGTCGGCGCGTAGGAGCGGGCGTTGTCGTTGACGACGATCACGACCGGCCGGTCCTTGGCGGCGGCGATGTTGTTCAGCGCCTCCCAAGCCATGCCGCCGGTGAGCGCGCCGTCTCCGATCACGGCCACCACGTGTCGGCTGTCCTGCTGCCCGGTCACCTGGAAGGCCTTCGCGATGCCGTCGGCATAGCTGAGCGAGGTCGACGCGTGCGAGTTCTCGATGACGTCGTGGGGGCTCTCGCTGCGGGATGGATAGCCGGACAGCCCACCCGACTGACGGAGCCCCGAGAAGTCACGGCGACCGGTCAGCAGCTTGTGCACGTATGCCTGGTGTCCGGTGTCCCACAGGACGACGTCACGCGGGGAGTCGAACACCCGGTGGATGGCCAAGGTCAGCTCGACCACCCCGAGGTTCGGCCCAAGGTGCCCACCGGTACGCGACACGGCTTCGACGAGGTGCCTACGGATCTCACTTGCCAGCGCGACCAGCTCGTCCTGGCTGAGTGAACGCAGGTCCGAGGGGCGGTCGATCCGCTCCAGGATGCTCACGCAGCCCCTCCTCGTCCTGACCGGCCTGCGGGCTCACTGGTGTCCCCGGCTCGTCGAGTCTAGGGCGGACCCAGAGCCTCGGCGACCAGACGCACGGCACGACGCAGCGCCAGCAGCCGGGCGCCCTCCGCCTCCAGCGCCGCCAGCGTCTGCGCCACCACCTCCGGCCCGAGCGATGGCCCCAGGTCCCGCCTGGCACGGGCATAGGCGTGGCGAGCCCCTTCGAGCTGAGCCTCCACCTGTACCTCGGCCAGCCAAGCCAGCACGACCGGCTGCCGGCGCACCACCGGGTAGCTCCGGTACTCCGCGGGGCAGTGGTCCAGCAGCCACCCGACCGCTTTCGTCTGCCACCCGTCGGCCTGTGGTGGCGGCACCTCGCGAGGCCACCCCGGCGGCGGCCCGGCACCAGTCACCGACGCACCTCTCGACCGTCGTCGTACTTCTCCCGCGTCAGCCGGTAGAGCACGTGGCGAGACAGCCGGCTCCCGGCCTCGAGGCGGGGGTGGTCGAAGTTCCCGGCCGGGTCCGGCACCATCCCGAGTCGGCGCATCACCGCCTGGGACGGCTCGTTCCACGGCGAGGTGAAGGACACCACCTCCGCCAGGCCCACGACGTCGAACCCGAAGGCCAGGCTGGCCCGAGCGGCCTCCGTGGCCAAACCCTTCCCCCAGTGTGCGCGGGCCAGCCGCCACCCCACCTCGACGGCCGGGGTGAAGGGTGCGTCGAAGCCAACGGTGCACAGCCCCACGAAGCCGATGAACTCGGCGGTGTCCGTCCGCTCGACCGCCCACAACCCGAAGCCGTGCTCCACGAAGGACGGAATGATGCGGTCCTTCACGAATGCGTCGCTGGCCTGCCGGGTCTGGGTCGACGGGAAGTAGCGCATCACCTCCGGGTCGGCGTTCAGCGCCGCAAACGGCGCCAAGTCCTCTTCCCGCCAGCCGCGCATGACCAGGCGTTCGGTTGTCAGCTCGGTGAGCGTCACGCCACCAGCCTGCCAGGGTGCACTGACGCACCCATTGCCGTCCTTGCGATACTGACGCCATGGCAACGTGGGGCGTGGCGCTGAAGTCGCTGGTCAAGTGGGGGCCAGTGGTGTTTGAAGCGTCTCGGCGGGCCTGGCCCTACCTGAAGGACAACCCCGCCGCCCAGAAGTTCGCCCAGTCGCTGGCACAGCAGACGGCGGCCATCCCGGAGCGGCTGAGCGCCGAGCTGCGGGCCCGTCGCAAGATCGACGCCGTCGCGCAGTCGCTGGCCGAGGCGGCGGTCCTGGGGATCGACCCGGCGCAGTACGCGGACTGGCGCCACGAGCTGGATGAGCTGTCCCGCACGATCACCTTGGCGAAGGCGGCCAGCCGGCCGCAGCGCAAGCAGCTACTGAAACAGGTCGAGCGCCGACTGGACCGGCTGGTTGCCGACATCCTCCCCGCCCTCGCCAAACCCTCCCCCTCTCGCCCGGAGCTCCCCCCATACGCCGGGTGACCCCTCGCCTTCCCTCGTCGCACGAATGTGCGGAATTCCGAGTCATCGCCCGCAATAGCGTCCACACGTACCCCTGAGTGTGCGGAATTGCGGCCGAAGGCACGCAATTCCGCACACTTGTTCCCACCCAGGAGGCGACCAGGCGCTGGGCCGGCGCGTCAGGCGAGGAGGGTCCGCAGGACGTACTGCAAGATCCCGCCGCTGCGGTAGTAGGCCGCCTCGCCGGGGGTGTCGATCCGCAGCCGCGCGTCGAACGACAGCGACGTCCCGTCCGGCCGCGCCACGTCGACGCTCACCGAGTCCGGGGTCACCCCGTCGTTCAGGACCGTCACCCCGCGCACGTCGAACGTCTCGACCCCGGTCAGCCCGAGCGTCAGCGCGCTCTCCCCGTGCGGGAACTGGAGCGGAAGCACACCCATCCCGATCAGGTTGCTGCGGTGGATCCGCTCGTACGACTCGGCGATGACTGCCCGGACGCCGAGCAACGCGGTCCCCTTGGCCGCCCAGTCGCGCGACGACCCCGACCCGTACTCCTTGCCGGCGAGCACCACGAGCGGAACGCCTGCGGCCGCATACCGTTGTGCTGCGTCGTAGATCGTCGTCACCGGGTGCGCCGGGTCCAGGAGGTCCGTGGTGAAGCCTCCCTCGACGCCGTCGACCATCGCGTTCCGTAGCCGGATGTTGGCGAAGGTGCCCCGGATCATCACCTCGTGGTTGCCGCGTCGCGACCCGTAGGAGTTGAAGTCCGCGCGGGCGACACCGTGCTCGGCAAGGTACGCGCCGGCGGGGCTGTCGGTCTTGATCGCCCCGGCCGGCGAGATGTGGTCGGTGGTGACCGAGTCCCCGAGCACGGCCAGCACCCTCGCCCCCGTGACGTCAGTCACCGGGATCGGCTCCAGCGTCATGCCGTCGAAGTACGGCGGCTTGCGCACGTACGTGGAGTCGGGGTCCCACTCGAAGGTGTCCCCCGTCGGCGTCGGCAGGGCACGCCACTGGTCGTCGCCTGCGAACACGTTGGCGTACTCGCGAGTGAACGTCTCGCTGGCGATGGCCGAGTCGATGACCTCCTGGATCTCCGCCGCTGACGGCCACAGGTCACGCAGATAGACCGGCTTCCCGTCGGCGCCCTCCCCCAGCGGCTCGGTCGTGATGTCGACATCCATCGACCCAGCCAGGGCGTACGCGACCACGAGCGGCGGCGACGCCAGGTAGTTCATCTTCACGTCCGGGTTGATCCGGCCCTCGAAGTTGCGGTTGCCGGACAGCACCGACGTCACCGCGAGGTCGTGCTCGTTCACCGCCCGCGACACCTCGGGGATAAGCGGCCCAGAGTTTCCGATGCAGGTGGTGCACCCGTAGCCCACGAGGTTGAAGCCGAGCTTGTCCAGGTACGGGGTCAAGCCGGCGCGGTCGTAGTAGTCCATGACGACCTTCGACCCCGGTGCGAGGGTTGTCTTGACCCACGGCTTCCGCTGGAGCCCGCGCTCCACTGCCTTCTTCGCCACGAGCGCGGCCCCGACCATCACCGACGGGTTCGACGTGTTGGTGCACGAGGTGATCGCGGCGATGGCCACAGCACCGTGGCGCAGCCGCACCTGCTGTCCGTCGATCACGACGTCGGCCCCGGCGTCCACCTGATCAGTGAACGCGGACAACGCCCCGCCGAACGCGGACTTGGCATCGGACAAGGAGATCCGGTCCTGGGGCCGCTTGGGGCCGGCGATCGACGGGACCACGCTGCCGAGGTCGAGCTCGAGGTACTCCGAGAAGGCCGGTTCGTGGCTCGGGTCGTGCCACAGACCCTGGGCCTTGGCGTACGCCTCGACCAGAGCGACCTGGTGGGCATCGCGGCCGGTGAACGCCAGGTACCGGAGCGTCTCGTCGTCGATGGGGAACACGGCGATCGTGGAGCCGTACTCCGGGCTCATGTTGCCGATCGTGGCCCGGTTGGCCAGCGGCACCTGGGCCACACCTGGGCCGTAGAACTCGACGAACTTGCCGACCACTCCGTGGCTGCGCAACTTCTCGGTGATGGTCAGGACGAGGTCGGTCGCGGTCACCCCGTCCGCAGGACGGCCGTGCAGCTTGAACCCGACGACACGCGGGATCAGCATCGAGACCGGCTGCCCGAGCATCGCGGCCTCGGCCTCGATCCCGCCGACACCCCACCCGACCACACCCAGGCCGTTGACCATCGTCGTGTGCGAGTCCGTGCCGACCACGGTGTCCGGGTAGGCCTGTCCGTTGCGTGTCATCGTCACCCGGGCCAGGTGTTCGATGTTGACCTGGTGGACGATGCCAGTCCCCGGGGGGACCACCTTGAACTCGTCGAACGCGGTCTGGCCCCAGCGCAGGAACTGGTACCGCTCCCGGTTGCGTCCGTACTCCAGCTCGACGTTGCGCTCGAACGCGTCGGCCCGCCCGAAGACGTCGGCAATCACCGAGTGGTCGATGACGAGCTCGGCCGGTGCGAGCGGGTTGATCCGGGACGGGTCGCCGCCGAGGTCTCGCACCGCCTCCCGCATGGTCGCCAGGTCCACGACCGCAGGGACGCCGGTGAAGTCCTGCATGATCACGCGGGAGGGCGTGAACTGGATCTCGGTGTCGGGTGCGGCGGCGGGGTCCCAGGACGCGAGCGCCCGGATCTGCTCCGCGGTGACGTTCGAGCCGTCCTCGGTACGGAGCAGGTTCTCCAGCAGGACCTTCAGGCTGAACGGAAGCGCGTCGGCGCCGGGGACAGCGCGCAGTGCGAAGATCTCGTACTCGGCATCGCCGACGACGAGCCGGTCACGTGCCCCGAAGCTGTCGACACTGGCGCGTGCGTGTCCCTGTGCGGTCACCGGTCTCCCTTTCGGATGGGGTCACGATCATCCTGCCCGACCCAAGTATCTTGATATCAAGATATCAGTTGGAGTCCGGCACGAGCAAGGCAACGCACTCCACGTGGTGGGTCATGGGGAACAGGTCGAAGGCCTCCAGGTCGGCCAGCCGGTAGCCCTCGTCGGCGAAAGTGGCCACGTCGCGGGCGAGGGCCGCGGGGTCACACGCCACGTAGCTGATGGCCCGCGGGCGGAGTGCACACAGGCGCCGACTGACCTCGCGACCGGCTCCGGTGCGAGGTGGGTCGAGGACGATGATGTCCGCCCGCCGCAGGCCGCTGTGCCGCAGGTAGCGCAGCGCCGCGGACCGGTGGACCGTTGCCCACGGCAGGTCGGCCAGGTTCACCGCGGCGTCCAGGCACGCGGTGGCCTCTGCCTCGACGACATCGATGCGGCCGCCCACACCAACCCGCCCACCGAGGGCGCCAGCGAACAGACCGACCCCGGCGTACACGTCGAGCAGGTGATCCCCGGGCCGAGGCGCGAGCTGCCGGGTGACGCAGTCGACCAGGACCCCCGGCGCCCCTGCGTGCGCCTGCCAGAAGCCGCCTGACACCCGCCAGCTTCGCCCGGCCGCCTCCTCGTGCAGGACGCGGTCTCCCTCCGACCGCCCCGGAGTCGGGGCAGGAGGGCGGTTCGGCGACGAGGTCAGCCTCACCGTTGTCTCCCCCGTCGTCGGCGCACACGCCACCTCGACGTCGACCGCCGGGGGCCAGCGTCGTTCCTCGACCGCGGAGGTCTGGACCGACTGGACCAAGGGGTGCGCGAGTGGGCACCGGTCGACGGCCACCACCTCGTGCGAGCGGTGCCGGCGGAAGCCGACGGTGCCGTCGTCGTCCACCGCGAGGCGCACGCGCGTCCGCCACCCCAACCCGGTCGCGTCGCCGGGCACCGGCTGCACGGCACCGTTCCAGTCCACGCCCGCCAGTCGTCGCAGCTGCTCGGACACCACCGCAGCCTTGAGCTCGCGCTGGGCGGGCAGCGTTGCGTGCTGCCAGTCGCATCCGCCGCACGCGCCGGCATGCCGGCAGGGTGGCGTCACCCGGTCCGGCGACGGTGTCAGCACCTCGACGGTGTCCGCTCGGAGGTACCTGCCCTTCGGTCCGTGCTCGGTGACCTCGGCCACCACCACTTCGCCGGGCAGGCAGTGTCGGACGAAAACGACCCGTCCGCCGTGACGGGCGATGCAGAAGCCTCCGTGCGCCACCGCGCCGATCGTCACCGAGAAGCGCTCCCCGACGCGCGGCATGGGAGTCGGGTCGACGGTCTGGTCGGAGGTCAGGGCGACAGGTCCTGTTCGATCACACGCTCGGCCTCTTCGGGGGTCGGTTCGCCGCGACGAACGGCCCCGGCCCCGAACGACTCCGGCCGGTCAGCCAGCCCATGCGAGGACCGGAGCTGGTACGGCACCGACACCACGACGACCCCCGGCGTGAGCCGCAGCCGCGTCTTGAGGCGGAGGGCGCTCTGGTTGTGCAGCAGCGTCTCCCACCAGCGTCCGACGACGTACTCGGGGACGTACACGTCCACGATGTCGCGCGGGCGGTCGGCGCGCTTGTTCTGCACGTACTCCACCACCGGTCGGGTGATCTCGCGGAACGGGGAGTCGAGCACCTTCAAGGTCACGGGGATCTCGGCCGCCTCCCACTCCTCGAGCAGGGCCGCGGTGTCAGCTGCGTCGACGTTGACCGTGACGGCCTCCAGCGTGGCCGGCCGGGAGGCTCTGGCGTACGCCAGAGCACGGAGTGTGGGCTTGTGCAGCTTCGACACGAGCACGACGGCGTGAATCCGCGACGGCAGGGAGACCGACTCGTCGTCCGCCAGCAGCTCGTCCTTGACACTGGTGTAGTGGCGGCGGATGACCTTCATCAGAACGAAGATCGCGATCATCAGAAGGACGGCCAGCCAAGCACCGTGGACGAACTTCGTGAGCAGGACCATGACCAGGACGGTCCCGGTCAGGCACATTCCGAAGAAGTTGATGGCCCGCGAGCGGCGCATGTGACGCAACACGAGGGCAGACTGGTCGCCGCGCATCAGCCGAGTCCAGTGCCGCACCATGCCGAGCTGGCTCAGCGTGAAAGAGACGAAGACGCCGACGATGTACAGCTGGATCAGCTTGCTCACGTTGGCGTCGAACACCCAGACCAGGACGGCTGCGGCCGTGGCGAGGAAGATGATCCCGTTGCTGAAGGCAAGCCGGTCGCCTCGCGTGTGCAGCTGACGCGGCAGCCAGCCGTCCTTTGCCAGGATGGAGCCGAGTACCGGGAACCCGTTGAACGCGGTGTTCGCTGCCAGGACCAGGATCAGCGCCGTGAGGGCAGAGACGATCAGGGCCAGGGTCGGCGCGTTGCTGAAGACCGCGTTGGCGATCTGAGCGATGACCGTCTTCTGCTCCTGGCCGGCGGGCAGCCCCACCATGTTGGCGGCGTCATCGGTGATCTTCACCTGCGTGTAGATGGCCAGCCAGGTGATCGCCATGAACATCGCCATCGAAATCGCGCCCAGCATCAACAGCGTCGTGGCCGCGTTGCGCGACTTCGGCTTCTGGAACGCGGGAACGCCGTTGCTGATGGCCTCCACCCCGGTCAGCGCCGTCGTGCCGGACGCGAAGGACCTCATGACGAGGAACGCCAGCGCGGCTCCTGACACCGTGGACGTCGCGACGATCTCCCAGTCCGCGCTCTCGGCGCGGATCGTGTCGCCATTCGCGATCCGCACCACAGCCCAGATGAGCATCGTGAAGATGGCGACCATGAAGCCGTAGGTCGGAATGGCGAAGGCGGTCCCCGACTCCCTGACCCCACGGAGGTTCACAAAGGTGACAGCGGCGATCAGACCAACCGCCACGGCTGGCCGGTGGTCACCGACGATGTCCCACTGCGACGCCACGTTCTCCACGGCCGCCGAGATGGAGACCGCCACTGTCATCACGTAGTCGACGAGCAGCGCACTGGCGACAGTCAGGCCGGCGTTGGGGCCGAGGTTGGTGCTGACCACCTCGTAGTCCCCGCCGCCGCTGGGGTAGGCGTGCACGTTCTGGCGGTACGAGGCCACCACGGTGATGAACACCAGGACGACTGCGGCCGCGACCCACGGCGTGAACGTGTACAGGCTGGCGCCACCGACAGCAAGGACGACCAGAATCTCCTGGGTGGCGTACGCGTTCGAGGACAGCGCGTCGCTGGCGAACACCGGAAGGGCAATGCGCTTGGGGAGAAGCGTGTCCGCCAACCGGTCGCTTCGTTGCGGGCGCCCGACCAGGGTCCTCTTGAACAGCGACGTCACGTTGGCCACGTGGGCCGATGCTACGCGGTCGGAGCGCCCCCTCCCCCCGGTGAGGTGCCGTGTCTCGCGCCACTCCCAGGGGGTAGCGTCACCACCTGTGCATGTGGTCATCATGGGATGCGGCCGGGTCGGGGCGTCGATCGCCCATGACATCGACGAGTCCGGTCACTCCGTGGTCGTCATCGACCAGGATCCGGCCTCGTTCCGAAAGCTCGGTCCAGGGTTCACCGGCACCACGATCACCGGCGTCGGGTTCGACCGCGACACCCTGATCGAGGCAGGCATCGAGCGGGCAGACGCCTTCGCCGCCGTCAGCAGCGGCGACAACTCCAACATCGTGTCGGCCCGGGTTGCGCGGGAGACGTTCGGAGTGTCCCGGGTCGTGGCACGGATCTACGACCCGCGTCGGGCTGAGATCTACCAACGGCTCGGCATCCCCACCGTGGCGACCGTGCGCTGGAGCGCCCACCAGATCCTCCGACAGCTGCTCCCCGGGGGCGTCCACGAGGACTACCGCGACCCGAGCGGCCGGATCGTGCTCGCGCAGATGCACGTCAACCCGGCGTGGGTGGGGCTGGGCCTGCGCCGGCTCGAACAGGAGAACTCAGTGCGCGTCGCCTTCGTGACCCGACTGGGCGAGGGCATCCTGCCCAAGTCCGACAGCGTCCTGCAAGACGGCGACCTGCTCCACGTGCTGGTCCCAGAGTCCGACGCGAGCCGCGCCGAGCGCTCCCTGGCGCGGGCACCTGAGAGCGCCTGATGCGGGTCACCATCGCCGGCGCCGGCAAGGTCGGCCGATCCATCGCCGGGGAGCTCCTGGGACACGGGCACGAGGTCCTGCTCATCGACGAGGACGCCAGCAACTTCCGAGCCGACCTCGAGCGTGCCGAGTGGCTGCAGGCCGATGCCTGCGAGATCTCCTCCCTCGACGAGGCTGAGGTCCAGCGGTCGCAGGTCGTCATCGCAGCGACCGGGGACGACAAGGTCAATCTCGTGGTCGCACTGCTGGCCAAGACCGAGTACGGCGTGCCGCGCGTGGTCGCCCGCGTCAACCATCCGAAGAACGAGTGGCTCTTCAACGAGGCATGGGGGGTGGACGTCGCCGTCTCCACTCCCCGGATGCTCTCCGCCCTGGTGGAGGAGGCCGTCAGCGTCGGCGACGTCGTTCGCCTGATGGAGTTCGAACAGGGCGCCGCCAACCTCGTGGAGCTGACCCTGCCCGACGACAACGCCCTGATCGGGACCCGCGTCGGCGACGTCGCCTGGCCGTCGGACACCGCCCTCGTCACGATCCTGCGCGACGGGCGGGTGATCGTGCCGTCTGACGACGACGTCCTCGAGCCCGGCGACGAGCTCCTCATCGTGGCTTCGGCGGCTTCCGAAGCAGTCCTGCAGCGGCTGCTGTCGCCGGACGACTCGCGAGGCGGGGCCGAGCCCGCCTAGTCCGAGACGTCCCGGACCGACTCCTCCGGTGGCTCTTCGTCCGGTTGGCTGTCGGCGAGGTGCTGCGCGGGCGGTGGAGCCGCCCGGATCACCAGATAGCTGAGCCAGGCCACAAGGGCGAACAGCGGCACGCCCATCAGGACCTTTACCGTCCCCAGGATGAAGACGCGGTCCAGCAGCCACAGCGGCACCTGGACCGCCAGGCGAACTCCGAACAGCGCGGCGAACATCCACGTGGCGTATGTGTAGGCGCGCAGCCGCGGCGGGTCCTTGCGCCACTGCAGCCCCTCGCCGAGCAGCGGCCCCACCAGGACACCGACGATGGGCCACCGGACAAGCGCCGAGACGGCGTATGCGATCACGTAGCCGATGTTGAGAAGGAACCCGGGAATGAAGTAGTTGCGCGCCTCGCCGGTCCGCGATGCGAAGTACGCGGCGATGCCGACCCCGACCAGCCCGGCGAGAGTCTGCGTGAGCGGCTCGCGCCTGACCAGACGAAGTGCAGCGAGCAGCCCCGCGACACCCAGGGCCGCCCACACCGCCGTCTTGAGGTCCTGGCCGTTGAGCGTGAAGACGGTGACGAAGACCAAGCCGGGCAGGCCGCTGTCGAGCAGCCCTCGCCGACCTCCGATGGCGGCCGCAAGGTCGACTCCCTCAACCGCCGACGACCCAGCGTCGTCACGGTCCGCGGGGTCTCGGTCCCCCCGGCCAGCCTCACCCGCGGCGTCATCGGTCACCGACCGGACTCCAGCAGCTCGTACGACGGGTTGTACATCGTCAGCTGGTCCCCGTGGCGGGTCACGCGGCCGTGGGCCACCATCGTCCGCCCCGGCGTGACCCCACGGATGACCCGTCGGCCCAGCCACACCACCCGCACCACTCCGGTGCCGTCGAACAGCTCGGCCTCCAACGCGGGGACCCCGGCGCGCGGGCGCAAGGTGACCGTTCGGAGCGTCCCCGCAACAGTGACCTGCGTGGCGTGGGGAGCGTCGACCACTGGGGTTGCCTCCCGGTCACGGCTGATCTCCTGCAGCTCCTCGGCCTCGACGTCCTCGGCGCTGAGCAGCCAGCGACGGATCCGACCCAGTCGCCCGGTCGTGCTCACGTCGCGGGCGGCGTCTGCTGCTCGCCGACCTCGGGAATCGTGAGCGGGAGCGACTCCCGCGGCGGCACGGCGTCAGTCCCGCGGACCACGACGACGCCCGCAAACATGTCCTCCATCAGGCCCGCCTGGGATGGGTCGGCTGCCGCGGCGCCAGAGATCACACCGCGAAGGAACCACCGTGGCCCGTCGACGCCGACGAACCGCGCGGCCTCCTCCACGGCGCCGCCGTCAGGGCGGGCAAGCTTGACGCGGGCGCGCAGCTCCGGACCGAAGGGCCCCGTCGCTTCCTCGACCTGGCCACCGGACTCGGTCAGCCCGCGGGCGATCTCCTCCCGGACGTCGTCCCAGATCGTGTCGGACCTGGGTGCAGCGAAGGCCTGGACCTGAAGGACCGACCCCTCGACGACCAGCCCCAGGCCCACCAGCTGACCATCCTCCGCGGTCTCCACCCGGACCTCCATGCCGTCGACCGCCGGAACCCGGACCGACCCGAAGTCCAGCCGTGGCCGCTCGTCGGCGGCCCCGGGCTCGGACTCGTCGAACGGCCCCAGGGTGGCTCGATCCCGCGGCTGCCCGCCGCCGACCTCCGCGTCCGGCGCAGCCTGGTCGGCTGCGGCCAGCACATCGGCGGCATCTTGGTCGTCGGAGTCGTGACGCTTCTTGCGGAACCGGCTCATGTCCTCTCCTTCGGCGTGGTCAGGGCGTCGGTGGAGCCGAAACCGCCCTCGCCGCGGGCAGAGCCGGGCAGGGTCTCCACTTCATGGAACCGCGGCCGTGACACTCGCTGCACGATGAGCTGTGCGATCCGGTCACCCTTGGCGATCTCGACCGATGTCGTCGGGTCGAGGTTGACCAACGCCACCTTGAGCTCACCGCGGTACCCGGCGTCGACAGTTCCCGGTGCGTTGACGACGGTCAGTCCATGCCGGGTCGCCAGTCCGCTGCGCGGGTGGACGAAACCCGCGTATCCGTCGGGAAGTGCGAGTGCGAGGCCGGTGGGGACCGCGCGTCGCTCTCCGGGGCCAAGAACGACGTCGACCGCGCTTCTGAGATCCACTCCCGCGTCGCCCGGATGGGCCCGCGCGGGCAGCGGAAGCTCCGGGTCCAGCCTCCGGACCAGCACGTCGACGACGTCAACCGGCTCGGTCATGGGTTGACCTGGAAGGCGTGCTTCGTGGTCTCCACGTCGCTGCTCGCCACGAAGGACTCGATGTCAGACGCGCGGCCGTTCGCCCGGAAGTGTTCGAGTGGCACCGCGACGAACACCGCTTTGGCCTCAACCGCCACCGGGCCGTCGCTGGTGCCAATGCGCCCGACGGCGCGGGAGTAGATCTTGCGGCTGGCGACGGCATAGCACTCCGCGTCCATCACGAGCGTGGCGCCGATCGGCACTGGACGGCGGTAGTCGGTTTCCAGGTGGACGGTCACCACAGGCACCCGCAGCAGCCAGGTCACGGTCCCCAACGCCTCGTCGAAGGCCGCCGCCAGCAACCCGCCGTGAGCCAGTCCTGGGGCGCCCTGGTGGTGGTCACCGACGATGAACTCAGCATGGATCGAGCACCCGTCACCGGCCGTCAGCTCCAGGTGGAGGCCGGTGGGGTGGTCTGGCCCGCAGCCAAAGCAGCGCCGGTAGTGCGACCCGATGCGCTCGCCCGGCGCCGGCGCCTCGGGATGACGGACCGGCGGCGCCGCGTGCTCGGGAGGATCCACGGATCGTCGGTCGGCCACGGGTGGACCCTACCCAGCGCCGACCCGAGCACTGGTGCAAGGCTGGCCGGGTGGCCCAGGACACGCTCCCGTACCGCGAGCGGCTGTGGCCGCCGTGGTGGGGCTGGCTGCTGGCCGTCGTCTGGCCGGCCATGCTCGGGGTCGCCTACGGCTATGCCACCTCGGCGTGGGTGGGCTGGCTGGTCGGAGGCGGTGCCATCGGCCTGGCACTGTTCGGCCTGCGCGAGTGGTCGGTGTCGGTCCAGGTCGACCGCGCCGGGCTGACGGCCGGGCGCGTCCAGCTACCGGCTGCGTGTATCGGCGGGAGCCAGGCACTCGACGGCGAGGCTGCCAGCCGACTCCGCGGCGTCGAAGCCGACGCGCGTGCTCATCTTGTGGTCCGCGGGTGGGTGCCCGGCGGTGTCCGGCTCGAGGTGACCGACCCGCTCGACCCGACGCCGTACTGGTTCGTCTCCAGCCGGCGCCCGGATGCCCTCAGCCTCGCGCTGGAGCAGGCACGGATCGCCGGGTGACGACCGGATCTCCCTTCTCAGCGCGGCATCGCCTCAGGGGAGCACACGTCTCCGCCGTCGCAGCAAGGCTGGATGTAGCGGCAGTGCGGGCAGACGTCCTTGCCGCCGCGCCGCTGGAGGTCGGCCAGCTCGCACGCCGGGCACGGCCCGGGGTCGCCCATCACCGCCGACGCTCCATGAGATGGGATGATGCGACACACGACCGGTAGAACCACGGCACCACGCCGAGGACAAGGAGCACCCACCATGGCCGAGGGAAGCGCACCCGCCACGGACCCGGCGACCAAGATCGCGACCACAGTCGCGGCGCTGGTGGCCGCGTTCGTCGCCCAGCGAGCACTGACGATGGCCTGGCGGGCAGTCACCGGGAGCGCACCCGATGACGACGAGGACGACGGGTCTCTCGGTGAGGCGGTGGTGTTCGCCGCGATCAGCGCGGCGACGCTGACGCTCGCGAAGACGCTTGCCACCCGGAAGGCACGCGCCTACATGGCGAAGGGCGAGGACCGGGTCTAGCCGACCGAGGGCGGATCGGTCAGGCGCAGTCCCGGCACACCGGCTGGCCCTTGACCTGCTTGGCCAGCTGGCTGCGGTGGTGGACGAGGAAGCACCGGGAGCAGGTGAACTCGTCTGCCTGGCGCGGCGTGACGCGCACCGTCAGCTCCTCGTTCGACAGGTCCGCACCCGGCAGCTCGAGGGACTCGGCCAGCTCGGTCTCGTCGACGTCGACCGTGGACGCAGCCAGATCGGCGCGTCGGGCCTTGAGCTCTTCGAGGCTGTCCTCGTTGAGCTCGTCGTCAGTCTTGCGGGGGGTGTCGTAGTCGGTCGCCATCGGTGGAGGACCCCTCCTCGAGGATCCGGGTGTTCGGCCGGCTCCATGCCGGACGGCAAAGTAACACCGACGGGACACGTTTCATGCCCGCCGGGCGGGGCGATTGTGCCCCACTCGCGGCCAAAGCGCCCGCCGCGACACCCGTTCGGTCCCTCTCGAGCGCCCGGGACTGGTTCCGGGGCAGGCATCCACCTGATGGGATGGGTGGTGAGCGTCGGCGCGGGGCAGGTCTCGAGCGGCCCCAGCCTGGCGGACGCCGCTGAGTGGAGGATGACGCGATGACCCTGTACGCGCTGGGCGAACACCACCCCCAGATCCACCCGGACGCCTTTGTCCACCCCGACGCTGTGGTCATCGGCCGGGTGACGATCGGCGCCGAGGCGAGCGTGTGGCCGGGCGCCGTCATCCGTGGCGACCATGGCGCCATCAGCGTGGGTGCCCGGACGTCCGTCCAGGACGGTGCCGTGCTGCATGCCACCGCCGCCTTGGACACCTCGGTCGGAAGCGACTGCGTCATCGGCCACCTGGCGCATCTCGAGGGCTGCATCGTCGAGGACGGATCCCTGGTGGGCAGTGGGTCGATCGTGCTGCACCGGGCGGTGGTCCGGTCCGGCGCCCTGGTCGCCGCGGGCGCCGTCGTCCCCAACGACATGGAGGTGCCGTCGCGGGCGATGGCCCTGGGGGTACCGGCGCGAGTCCGAACCGACTCCGTCGCGGCCGACGCCTTCGCCGACAAGGTGGCCGCCTACGTTGCCAGCGGGCACCGCTACCGGGCCGAGCTCCGCCGACTGGACTGACTGCGCCGCCACTGCCTCATGCTCCGGCCTCGCTGAGGAGCACCCGGAACGGCTCGGTCAGGCCGGCCCCGCATCCGGTGACGAGGCCGTCGTCCGTGCTCACCGTTGCTCCCGCCTCGGCGGCGATGAGCGCGCCGGCCGCGTAGTCCCACTCGTTGAGCCCGCGCTCGAAGTAGGCGTCGACGGCGCCTTCGGCCAGCAGGCACAGGTCCAACGCGGCCGACCCCAACCGGCGGACGTCCCGCACCCGGCCCAGCAGTCGGCCGAGGGCGGCTCCCTGCACGGCGCGGTTCCCGGCGTCGTAGGCGAATCCGGTTGCGACGAGCGCCAGGCCGAGATCGGTCTGGTCAGACGCCCGGAGCCGGGCACCGTCGCGGTAGGAGCCACCGCCCCGGGTCGCCCAGTACGTGCGGCCCCACTCCGGGACGGCGACCACCCCGACCACTGTCGTGCCGTCAAGCTGGGCAGCGACGGACACCGACCACGCAGGGATTCCGAACAGGTAGTTCACGCTCCCGTCGAGAGGGTCGACCACCCATCGGACCCGGCCGGAACCTCCGCGGGAACCGCGCTCCTCTCCCAGTACCTCGTCGTCCGGTCGAGCCGTGGCCAGCAGGTCCCGGATCAGCTGCTCGGACTCCAGGTCAAGCCGGGTGACAACATCGGTCGGCGTGGTCTTGGCCGAGACATCGACGTCCCGGTCGAGCGTCGCACGGCCTGCGACCAGCGCCTCCCCCGCCTGGCAGGCGGCGTCCTTCGCCAGCTCGAGCAGCCCGCCGAGGTTCACCTCGACCGGCCCGCCTCGTCCGGTGGCCCCTGGGCAAGTGCCGGTCGCGGACCTCTCGGGTTGGGGCAGCAGGCGGCTTCACACCGGTCCGGGCTGGGACCGAAATCGCCCAGCCGAGGTCGCCGACCGACGGGGACAGCGTCCAGCCGCTCGCCCACGAGCTCGACGACCATGGCGACGAACCGTGGGTCGGTGCCAGGGGTGGCGGCGCGGGCCACCGGGAGGCCCAGGGCGTCTGCCCGCTCCTGCGCCTGGGTGTCGAGGTCCCACACGACCTCCATGTGGTCGCTGACGAAGCCGATCGGGACGATGACCGCTCCCGGGACTCCCGCGGCATGCAGAGACGTCAGGTGGTCGCCGACGTCCGGCTCCAGCCACGGCTGTGACGGTGGGCCGCTCCGTGACTGGAAGGCGAGGTCCCAGCCGTAGGACACTCCCGTCCGTTGCGAGACCGCATCGGCAACGAGGGCGGCCACCTCGCGGTGCTGCGCGACGTACGCCCCTCCGGTCGTTCCGCTGGTCTCCGCCTGCGTCTGCGGCAAGGAGTGGGTCGTGAACACCAGTCGCGCGCTGTCCCGCACGTCGTCGGGCAACCGACCGAGTGCGTCGAAGGCGCTGTCCACGAAGGGCGTCACGAAGCCCGCGTGGTTGAAGTAGGGACCGATCCGGTCCACCTGGGGGGCGCCCGGGACTGCCGCCGCCGCCTCGGCCAGGTTCTCCCGGTACTGACGGCATCCGGAGTAGGACGAGTAGGCGGACGTGAAGAAGGCGTAGGCATGCTCGACGCCGTCAGCCGCCATTGCGCCCAGAGCGTCGGCCAGCAGAGGGTCCCAGTTTCGGTTTCCCCAGTAGACCGGGAGGTCACGCCCGGCGGCCGCCAGCGCCAGCTCGACGGCGGTGCGGAGCGCACGGTTCTGCTCGTTGATCGGGCTGACGCCGCCGAAGTGGAAGTAGTGCTCCCCCACCACGGCCAACCTCTCCGGCGGGATGTCACGGCCGCGAGTGACCCGCTGCAGGAACGGCACGACGTCGGCCGGCCCCTCGGGGCCGCCGAACGACACCAGAAGGAGCGCCTCGGACATGGGGCGAATCCTGTCAGCCACGGGCCGGCGACGCCTGCCGGCTCCGAGCGATCAAGGCTCCCGGGCCGATAGCGTCCTCCCGTGCCCAGCCCGTACCTCGCGGTCTTTCGCACCCGAGGCGGCCCCGGGATGTCGGCGGCCGGGTTCCTCGCCCGGCTCCCGCTGTCGATGGCGGGGATTGCCCTGCTCCTCACCGTCGCGGACCTCACCGGGTCGTATGCGATCGCCGGGGCGGTCGACGCCACCTGGATCCTCGCGAACGCAGCCTTGGCCCCGGCCCTTGCCCGACTGGTCGACCGGCGCGGACAGCGGCGCGTGGTCGGCCCCCAACTCGTCATCCACCTCATCGGGGTGACCGTGGTCCTCGTGCTCGCGGCGCAGGCGGCGCCACTGTGGGCGTTGTTCGTCGCGGCCGCTGCGGCCGGCGCGGTCCTTCCGGTCGTCGGGTCTTTGGTGCGCGCCCGCTGGGCGTATCTGCTCGCCGGCAGCCCGGCGCTGCGAACGGCGTACTCCTGGGAGTCCGTGGTCGACGAGATGGTCTTCGTTCTCGGCCCGGTACTGGTCACGTTCGTGGCCGCCACCCTCGGTCCCCCGGAAGCGCTGGCGCTGACCGCGGTCATCGGTGCCACTGGGGCGGTCGCGCTCCTGGCACAGCGGGGAAGTGAGCCGCCGCCGGCCGCGCCGTCCACAGAGGCGATGCCATCGGCGCTCCGGCTGCGCGGGATGCCGGCGCTGATCGCCGTGATGGCGCTGTTGGGGGTGGTCTTCGCCGGCGTGGAGGTGACGGTCATCGCCACTGCCCGCGAGGGTGGGCGGACCGCCATCGCTGGCGTGGTGCTGGCGGTCTGGTCGGTCAGCTCGATGATAACGGGGCTGTGGCTCGGGTCACGGAGCGAGCACTTCCAGCTCCGACGGCAGATGCTCGTCGGAGCGGCTGCACTCACCGTCTCGTTGGCACCGCTCCTGCTGGTTCACGACCTCGCGCACGTCACGGCGGTCCTGCTGTTCGCTGGTGCGGCCGTTTCCCCGACCCTGATCGCGGGCTTCTCACTGGTTGAGGCGCAGGTCCCTCTCCCCCGGCTGACGGAGGCCCTGACCTGGGTGACGGTGGGAATCAGCGTCGGCTTCGCTCTGGGGTCCCCGGGGAGCGGTTGGCTGGTCGACCATGTCTCGCCGCAGGCGGGCTTCTGGGTCGCTTTCCTCGCCTCGGTCGGGACTGTCCTCGTCGTCGCCGGGTCCTACCGGTCCCTGGACCACTGACCGACCGCTCCTAGCGAGGCGACGCAGCGGGCCCGGCTTGCGCAGTCGACGATGTGCCGGACGACGTGACGCTCGGGGTGGGCGTCGCGGTCTCGGTGACGGTCGCGGTCGTGGTCGGGCTCGGGGTCGACGACGGCGTGACGGTCTGCGTGACCGTCGGGGTGGGCTCCGGTGAGCCACCGGTCGGCGAAGGCGTCGGTGTGCTGGCGGGCCGGTCGACCACATTGCCGATGGTGGTGCCCTGGGTGTCGTCGCCGCCGAACAGTGACGACACCGGCCGGCCGGTCACGAGCTCGAACGCAGTGATCCCCGCCATCGCCAGCACGAACAGCAGCACACTCACCACGGCGATGCGCCGCCAGTGGTACCCGTCGCTGCCCTCGAGGTCCAGTTGGGCGCGAGTCTCCGGTTCCTCGTCGTCGTCTCCTCCGGCCTGGTCGACGGCTGTCGGGGCCGTCGTCGTGGGTGAGGCAGGTGCGCGCGCCCGTCGCGACTCGGCGATCCGGGCCTCCTGGAGCCGGACCCGAGCGCTGCGGAGGGAGTGGTCGTAGACGGCCGCGGAGACGGTGATGGTGGCGCTGACCACGGCCGCGCCGACGATGGTGCCTGCGACGCCCAGGGCGGATGCCGCAAATGCGGCGGTGGCCGCGGCGGCGGCCCCGGCGGCCACCTGGGTGCCGTTGACGCGAAACCCCGACCGTTGTCCGCTCACCTCGGCATTCTCCCCCACGGTGAGGCGCCGATTCGGGGGTGGTGTGACATTGGGCAGCGCAACGGGGGAGACTCCTGTGCACGACCCGGAGCGACCGGGCGGAAGGGCAGGCCATGCACGAGGTTCGGCTGGTGGGGCTCTCGGCGGACGGGAGCCGTCTGGTGGTCGAGGCACCCGACGGCGAGCAGTTCGCCCTTCCGATGGACGAGCGCATCCATGCGGCCTTGCGAGGCGACCGAGCGCGGCTGGGGCAGCTCCAGATCGAGTTGGACAGCCGCCTGAGGCCACGCGAGATCCAAGCCCGGATCCGGGCCGGGCAGAGCCTCGACGACGTCGCCCAGGAGGCCGGGATCCCCGTGGAGCGGGTCGTTCGCTACGCCGGACCAGTTCTGCACGAGCGTGAGCACATTGCCCAGGAGGCAGCCAAGGTGGGGGTTCGGCAGGACGACCACGGCGCGGTGACACTGCTCGGTGAGCTCGTCGAGTCGCGGCTGGCCGAGCGAGGTGTCCAACGCGACGCCCTCGAGTGGGACGCCTGGCGCCGCGAGGACGGCGGCTGGGAGGTGCGCCTGACCTACCGGGCCGCCGGCAAGGAGCGCTCTGCGCTGTGGATCTACGACGCGCAGCGTCGGACCGTCTCCGCGGTCGACGACGAGGCCCGCTGGCTGATCGAGGACCCGAAGCAGGCCAGCGTGACGACGCTCCGTCCCGTCCCGGCCGACGAGCCCGACGACGAACCGGGCGACGAACCGGGCGACGAACCGGTGGCCGAGACCCACGAGCTCCCCAACCGGCCCCAGAAGGCGACCAAGCCGCCGACCACGAAGCCCCGGACTGCCGCGAAGGCGGAGCCGCGCCGCAAGAAGGAGCGGGCCTCGGTGCCGAGCTGGGACGAGATTCTGTTCGGCTCGAAGAAGCCGAACGACACGTAGAGCGGCTCGAAGAAGCCGAACGACACGTAGAGCGGCTCGAAGAAGCCGAACGACACGTAGCTAGCGGGTGGCAGTCGCGCGAGACAGGGCACGGGCGAAGTCGAGCGCCTGCTCGATCCCGTCAGCGCCATCCGCGGCAGAGCTGATCCGCACCGAGAAGTCGTCCACCGTGGTCGCGCCGGTGTAGCCGTGGTCAGCCTCGCAGTCAGGGTCGCCGCATGCGGCCGGCTCGACGTCGAGTCGGCTGACCGCCCCCCAGCCGAGCGTCAGCACCAGCTCGCGCGGCGCCGACCCCGGGACGTATCGGGCCGGGTCGTCGACGACCCGGCTCAGTACCACCGATCCGATGCTGTCGAGCCGGACCGATTCGGTGCTGGTGGTGGCGTGCGCCTTCGCCACGCCCTCCTCGGGGGGATGGTCGTCGGTGTGCCCGACGACCAGGCGGGTCGGGGTGAGGACCAGGACGGTCAGGTGCCGTCGCAGCTCGTCGCGGTCGAAGGTGGCTTCGTGATGCACCAGGTAGGACACGACCGGCTCGCCGGCCAGGGCGACCTCCACCGAGTCGACGACCAGGTCGGGGTAGTAGCCGCAGCGGTCGACGGCCGCACGAAGGCCCTCGTTCGGGCGGAGCCCGGTATCGGTCATTCCGGCATTGTCTCACCCGTCGCCACACGACCATCTGCGCCGGGGTGAGCAGGGCTCACCTGCAGCGCCGGCACGGCTCGCCGCTCTGTCGGCCGCGTAGGAACGGGTCTGCGGCGGTCGGCCTATCCGAGAAGACGTCGGGCCGGCAGGTCGGTGCGGACGAGTGGGCGCGCCAGTCGCATCGTGGCGCTGAGCACGGTGGTTCCCTGTGGCGACACGACGACGGGCCGCAGCCGGAGTGAGGCGATCTCCGGCAGGTCGTCGGCAATGCGCCCCACCCGGGCGACCAGGTTCTTCAGCGAGCTGACATCGAGCGGCTCGACGCCCGGCGACTGCTCCAGCAGGCGAGCGGCCCGCGGCCCACGCACGAGCGCGTCGACGTCAGTGTCGGTGAACGGGGGGACGCGGTAGCTGCGGTCCTGAAGAACGTCGTATGCCATGCCAGCGACGCCGAACGAGACCACCGGGCCGTACAGCGGGTCCTCCTGCGTGGTCAGCACGACGGCGACGCCCGCCGGCGCCTGTCGCTGGACCACGTACCGGTCGATCCCCAACCGCGACAGCTCGGCCTGGGCTTCGCCGAAGGCACGCCGAACGGCGCCGGAGTCCGGGAGCTGGAACCAGATTCCCCCCAGGTCGCTGCGCAGCCGAAGCGTCGGCCACACGGTCTTGAGGACCACGGGGTACCCGAGGGTGTCGCCAGCCGCCTCGGCACTGCTCGCGTCCCGAACCTCACGTCGCGGCCACACGTCGATGCCATAGCAGCGCAGGATCTCGCCGATGGTCTCGTCGTCGAGCTCGACCGAGCCCGCGGCCGCGTCCTCCAGCCCCACGTCGTCGAGGATCTGGTCCACCAGCTCCCTGGCGGCAGCGCTGTCCACATCCGGCAGCTCCCCCACCTCCCCGGCGGGCGAGCGTCGCCACTCGGCGTAGTCGGTCACCGCGCCGAGCGCACGCGCGGCGTCCTCGACGGCGGCGAACGTGGGCACCGAGCCAACCTCGGGCACCCCGTCCGGCGACAGCCGCCGGAGCAGTCGCTCCGCCCCCTCCACGCCGAAGATGACGACGACCATCGGCTTGCTGGCTCGCCCGGCGACTCGAGCGAGAGCCCGGGCAACGGACTCGCCCGAGTCGTGTAGAGCCGGTACGAACAACGTCATCAGCGCGTCGACGGCCGGGTCGTCCGCTCCGGCCGCCAGCGCTCGCTCGAAGTCGGCTGCCGAAGCGTCGACCGGGAACGTCGTCGGCGGGCCGACCAGCTCCAACCCGTACTCGTGGAGCGCGTCCTCGGCCAACACGGCCATCGCGTCGGAGTTGCCGACCGCAAGGACACGGCGCCCCTGGGGCAGCGGCTGGAAGCTCAACACCTTGGCCACGTCGAACATCTCGGCGACCGTTGCGGTCCGCACGACACCCGACTGGTCGAACAGGGCATCCACCGCGTCCGGCGAGAGGCCGCTTCCGCGCACGGTGTGTCCCAACGGCGTGGCCTGGCCCGCGTGTCCGGTCTTCACCGCCACGACCGGCTTGTCGCGTCCCAGCCGGCGGGCAATCCGGCTGAACTTCCGCGGGTTGCCGATCGACTCCAGGTAGAGGAGCACCAGGTCGGTGGCAGGGTCGTCTGCCCAGTACTGCAGGAGGTCGTTGCCGCTGACATCTGACCGGTTCCCGGCCGACAGGAAGGTCGACAGTCCGAGCCCCCGTCGCACGACAGCCTCGAGAAGGGCGACACCCAGGGCGCCCGACTGGGAGAAGAACCCGATGCGCCCTCGTCCCGGCACCACAGGCGACAGGGATGCGTTCATCGACACCGAGGGGTCGGAGTTGACCATCCCCAGGGCGTTGGGACCGATCAGCCGCATGCCGTTGGCCCGCACCCGGTGGACGAGCTCGTCCTGGAGCTGACGCCCTTCGGCACCGGTCTCGGCGAACCCGGCCGACACGACGAGCAGTGCATGGGCGCCGACGGCGGCCGCTTGGTCCACCACCTCGAGGACTCCCGCGGCCGGGACGGCAACCACGACGAGATCCACCGGCGAGACCAGCTCGCTGAGCGACGGCGCACACGGCAGCCCCTCGATCTCGGAGGCGTTCTGGTTCACCGGCAGCACCCGCCCGGTGAACCCTCCGTCCAGCAGGTGACGGACCACGGTGTGCCCGACACTGTGCGGCTCCCGTCCGGCACCGACGACTGCGACGGACCGTGGATGCATCAGACGCTCGACCGACAGTGCCTCAGCGCGCTGCTCTCGCGAACGGGTGACCGCCAGGGACGACTCCGTCGGCTGGAGCGCGAGCTCCATCCGGGTCACTCCCTCCTCGACCGAAGTGGAACCGGTGTACCCGGCATGGCGGAAGACCTCGAGCATGCGGATGTTGTCCGGCAGGATCTCGGCGACAAAGCGGCGGACCCCTCGCTCCCGGGCCGCCTGCGCGATGTGCTCCAGGAAGACCGTCCCCAGGCCGCGACCTTGGTGGTCGTCGCGGATGACGAAGGCGACCTCGGCTTCCTCCCGGTCCAGCCGGTCGTACCGGACAACGCCGACGATGTCCTCGCCGATCGTGGCGACCAACGCCACCCGGTTGACGTGGTCGACCTCGCTGAAGCGCTGCAGATCGCGCTCAGACAGCCGTGGATACGGCGCGAAGAACCGGTAGTAGATCGTCTCGGCCGACAGGCGCGCGTGGAACAGCCGGAGCCTCTCGGCGTCGTCACGGCGGATCGGGCGAAGATGACACGTGCCGCCGTCCCGGAGGACGACGTCGGCCTCCCAGTGAGCCGGATACGGGGGAGCCACAGTCGTCACGCTAACGCGTGTCGTGCGAACGGGCTGCGACCAACGCGGTGGAGACCGCGGCAACTGTCCGCTCGACGTCCGCCTCCGACGTCCAGCCGTTGCACACCGAGATACGGAGCACACGGCGCCCCTTGAACACACTGGGGCTCACGAAGGCCACGCCGCTGGCCACCACCCGGCGGGCAACCTCGAGGGTGACGGCGTCATCGTCGTCGCACCTGACGAGGATCTGGTTGAGCACCACCTCGTTGACCACGGCGACCCCGGGGAGCTGGGCGAGTCTCGTCGCGAACTGCTGTGCCATGCGGCACAGGCGGTCGCCGAGGTCCACCACGCCGGCCCGACCCAGCGAGCGCAACGCCGCCCAGACCGCGAACCCGCGCGCCCGGCGGGAGAACTCGGGGACCAGGTCCATCGGGTCCGACGACGCGCTCTGCACCAGATAGTCGGCGTGCACCGAGAACGCAGCCCGGTGCGACTCTGGGTGCGCCACGATGGCAAGGCCGGAGTCGTAGGGCACGTTCAGCCACTTGTGACCGTCGGTGGACCACGAGTCGGCGTCCGCCATGCCCGCAGTCAGTCGTGCCGTCGCCGAAGAGGCCGCTGCCCACAACCCGAAGGCGCCGTCGACGTGCACCCAGGCACCGCGCTCGTGGGCGGCAGTGACCGCGGCACCGAAGTCGTCGAACGACCCAGTGTTCACGTTCCCGGCGGCAAGGCACACGATCGTCGGAGCATCGTCGGAGGCGAGAACCTCAGCCAGGGCCCCCGGGTCGATGCGACCTTGGTCGTCGGTCCGGACACGCTGAACGTGGTCGGTACCCAGACCCAGGTAGCGCAGAGCCAGGTCGACGGTGGCATGCCTCTCGTCCGCGGTGATGACCCGGATCGCC
Source organism: uncultured Actinomycetota bacterium (assembly GCA_963848085.1). GTDB lineage: Bacteria > Actinomycetota > Actinomycetes > JAHEKZ01 > JAHEKZ01 > CAWKCE01. The sequence goes on along the minus strand of CAWKCE010000003.1, from coordinate 960,061 downwards.
GGTGCTTCCCGCAGCCCGGATCGCTCGACGTCGTAGCCCTCGCGCGCGAGCACGTGATGGCGAGCGGCCGCCAGGCACGTGAAGGTCGCCATGCAGCCACCGGTCACGAAGCCGACGGACGCGTGCTCCGGAAGACCGAGCAGGTCGAGCAGCCAGGACGCGGCAACCTCCTCGACGACGGCTGCGGCGGGCGTGACCTCGCGGAGCCCGGCGTTCTGGTCCCAGGCTACGGACAACCAGTCCGCCGCCAGCGCTGCCGGAACAGCGCCACCGATCACGAAGCCGAAGAAGCGACCCGAGCCCATGGCGGACAGACCAGGTTCGGCCCGGCGTGCCAGCAGGTCGATCACCTCGGTCGCCGGCGTCGGTTCCTCCGGAAGGGGCTCGGCGAAGCTGGCGAGCATGTCGTCCGCGGTGGCGCGCGCGGCGACCGGCCGTTCGTCGAGCGAGTCCCACCAGCCTCGGGAGTGAAGCAACGTGCGCTCCAGGAGGGCACGGACATCGCGGTCCCAGGTCTCCGACATGCGGCGATCGTGGCACTACCGTGAGCGCCATGGAACCACTGCGCGTGAACGCCGAGGTCGCGGCGGCAGTCGCCGAACGTCGTCCCCTGGTGGCGCTCGAGTCGACGATCATCGCGCACGGGCTCCCGCGCCCGCAGAACCTCGACGTCGCGCGCGGAGTGGAGCAGGCCGTTCGGGAACTGGGCGCCACGCCAGCGACCATCGCCGTGCTGGGCGGCACCGTCACCGTCGGGCTGTCCGACCACGAACTGGTGCAGGTCGCCGAGCGCGACGACGTCGCCAAGCTCAGTGTCCGTGACCTCGGGCCGGCCGTTGCCGCAGGCCGGTTCGGAGCCACCACCGTCTCGGCGACCGCCCGGATCGCACGCCACGTTGGCATCGGCGTCATGGCGACGGGAGGGCTCGGGGGCGTCCATCGCGAGGCCCGGAACACCTGGGACGAGTCTCCGGACCTCACCACGCTCGGCTCCGTCGGGTTGGTCGTCGTCTGCGCCGGGGTGAAGTCGATCCTCGACATCCCCGCCACGCTGGAGCGGCTGGAGACCCTGAACGTGGTGGTGCTCGGCTACCGCACCCGGCAGTTCCCCGCGTTCTACCTGACCGACTCTGGCCTGTCCGTCGACTGGCAGGTGGACTCCCCGACTGACGTCGCGGACGTCGTGCGGGCCCGTGAGGCTCTCGGTGCCCACCGATCCGCCGTGATCGTCGCCAACCCCCTGGCTCCAGCCGACGCGCTCGACCGAGAGCAGCACGAGTGGACCCTCCGCGCCGCGCTGTCCGCGGCCGACCGGCAGGGCCTGCGCGGCAAGGCGGTCACGCCCTTCCTGCTCGAGTGGATGCACCGGGAGACGAAGGGCGCCTCCCTGGAGGCCAACAGCATCATCATCCGGCGCAACGCCGAGCTGGCAGCCGAGATCGCGGTCGAGCTCGCCCGAGCACCCGGATGACCGCAGACGGCCGACCCGACCGCGTCGTCGCCTTCGGCGACCTGTTCACCGACGTCGTCGCACACCTGCACGGCGACCTGCGCTACGCCGACGACGTTCCCGCCGGCGTCACCACCCACGGCGGCGGTGCCGCCGCCAACACCGCCGCCTGGGTCGCTCACCTCGGGCGAGACGCGTCGTTCGTCGGCCGCGTGGGCGCCGACGTCTGGGGCCGGGCCGCGGTCGAGGTCCTGGTGTCCGGTGGCGTGGACTGCCACGTCTCGTCAGACCTCACGCTTCCCACCGGAACGTGCATCGTCCTGGTCGACGGCCACGGTGAGCGCAGCATGATCACCGACTCGGGCGCCAGCGCACGGATCCGCGCCTCGGACCTGCCGGACCCGCTCTTCGTCCCGGGGAACCACCTTCACGTGTCCGGCTTCTCCTTCCTCCACGACGACGCCCGGGTGGCCGCGTTGGCGGCCTTGCGACGGGCCGGCGAGCGGGGCATGACCCGCTCGGTCGACCCGGGCGCGTTGGCGGTCATTGAGTCCGTGGGTGCCGAGCGGCTGCGCAGCTGGCTGCGCGGAGTTGAGCTGCTCTTCCCCAACGGAGACGAGGCCAGGTTGATGGCCGGTCACGACGACCCCATCGCGGCAGCCGAGAGCCTCGCCCAGGAGGTCGGAGCAGTGGTGGTGAAGCTGGGCGAGGACGGTGCCGCCTGGACCGATGGCTCGTCGCTGGTGCACGGAGCGGCAGAGACCGTGCCGGTCCTGGACACCACCGGGGCCGGAGATGCCTTCGCCGCCGGGTTCCTTGGGCGGTGGCTGGAGCAGGGACCGCCGGACGCCGCACTGGCGGCCGGTGCCCGGAGTGCCGCGCGCTGCGTGACGCGCGTCGGCGGTCGGCCGACCTGACCGGTCCGAGTCGCTCCCCCATCCCGCCGCCGTACCGGTGACAATGGGGTGCCCGCCGATCCGAGGGAGCCCCATGGCCCGCCGCACCACCAAGTCCCCGCCGCCTGAGGACTTCGCCGAGCGCATCGTCGACGTCGACGTCGCGGAGGAGATGCAGGGGAGCTTCCTCGAGTACGCCTACTCGGTGATCTACAGCCGGGCGCTGCCCGACGCCCGGGACGGGCTCAAGCCAGTCCACCGGCGGATCCTCTACCAAATGGACGACATGGGCCTGCGCCCAGAGCGTGGCCACGTGAAGTCGGCCCGTGTCGTCGGCGAGGTCATGGGCAAGCTGCACCCGCATGGCGACGGCGCCATCTACGACGCCCTCGTCCGTATGGCGCAGTCGTTCTCCATGCGCGTGCCGCTGGTCGACGGGCACGGGAACTTTGGGTCGCCGGACGCCGGACCGGCCGCGATGCGCTACACCGAGTGCCGCCTCGCCCCAGCCGCCATGTTGATGACTGGATCCATCGACGAAGACGTCGTCGACTTCGGTGCAAACTACGATGGCCAGCTGCGTGAACCGCAGGTTCTGCCCGCCGCGTACCCCAATCTCCTGGTCAACGGAGCCTCGGGCATCGCGGTCGGGATGGCCACCAACATGCCGCCTCACAACCTGGCCGAAGTCATCGCTGCCGCCCGCCACCTCATCAGGCACCCCGACGCCAGCCTGGAAGACCTGATGCGCTTTGTCCCCGGGCCCGACCTACCCACTGGTGGCAAGATCATCGGCCTCGACGGTGTCCACGACGCGTACGAGACCGGCCGTGGGACGTTCCGGGTCCGGGCCCGTGCCCGGGTCGAGTCCGTGACCCCGCGCCGCAAGGGCGTCGTCGTGACCGAGCTGCCGTTCGGAGTAGGCCCGGAGCGCGTGATCGAGAAGATCTCCCAGCTCGTCCGCGCCAAGCGGCTTTCGGGCATCTCCGACCTGACCGACCTCACCGACCACGAGCAGGGCCTGCGCCTGGTCATCGAGATCAAGAACGGTTTCAACCCCGACGCGGTGCTCGAGGACCTCTACCGGCTCACGCCCCTCGAGGAGTCCTTCGGAATCAACAACGTGGCCCTGGTCGACGGGCAGCCGCAGACACTCGGACTTCGACCGCTGCTTCAGGTCTACGTGGACCACCGCATCGATGTGGTGCGGCGTCGAACAGCGTTCCGACGCGGACGAGCGGCCGACCGGCTCCATCTGGTGGAGGGCCTGCTGGTCGCGATCGTCGACATCGACGAGGTCATCCAGCTCATCCGGACCAGCGACGACACGGCCATGGCCCGAGAACGCCTCATGACCGTGTTCGAACTCAGCGAAGTCCAGGCCAGCTACATCCTCGAGATGCCGCTGCGTCGCCTGACCCGGTTCTCCCGCATCGAGCTCGAGCAGGAACGCGACGAGCTCGCGGGGACGATCGAGTCGCTGTCAGAGATCCTCGACGACGAGCAGCGCCTGCGGTTGGTGGTCTCGGACGAGCTGGCCGACGTGGCCCAGAAGTTCGGGACACCACGACGCACCGTCCTCCTCGAGTCAGCCGGGCAGCCCGCGGCAACGGTCCCCCTCGAAGTCACCAACGACCCGTGTTGGGTCCTGCTGAGCTCGACCGGCCTACTGGCACGCACTCTCGACGACTCTGAGCTCCCCGCCGGCGGGCCCCGCTCCAAGCACGACGTCGTTGCCGCACGCGTGTCGGCGACCGCACGGGGGGAAGTCGGCGTGGTCACCAGTGCGGGGCGGGTCTTCCGGCTGTCGGTGCTCGACCTCCCAGCCCTGCCGATCACTGCCCAGTCGCCACACGTCGCCGGGGGGGCGCCAGTGAGCGAGTTCCTCGATCTCGACCGGGACGAACAGGTCCTGACCCTGGCGGCGCTGCGCGACGACGCCGCGGGGCTGGCGCTCGGGACCGAGCAGGGCGTGGTCAAGCGCGTGGCGTTCGACGTCCCCTCCAACAAGGACCGGTGGGACGTCATCGCGCTCAAGCCCGGCGACCGCGTGGTCGGCGCCGTCGAGCTGGCGACTGCGGACGCTGACCTGGTGTTCGTCACCTCTGACGGGCAGCTGCTCCGGTTCCCGGCCGCCGGCGTTCGTGCGCAGGGCCGGGCCGCCGGGGGCATGACCGGTGTCCGCATGGCGTCCGGTGCCCGGACGGTGTTCTTCGGCGCGGTCGACCCCAGTCTGGACGCGGTTGTCGTCACTGTGGCCGGCTCGTCGGCCGCCCTCCCCGGCACCGATGCCGGCTCGGTGAAGGTGACCAGCTACGTCGAGTTCCCACGCAAGGGCAGGGGCACCGGGGGTGTTCGGTGCCACCGCTTCCGGAAGGGTGAGGACGCGCTGCTGTTCGCCTGGGCCGGCCGCTCCCCGGCGCGCGCCGCTGCGGCCACGGGGGTCCCCGTCGAGCTGCCGGAACCAGAACCCCGCCGGGACGGTCCCGGCGCCGCCGGCACGGTCCCGGTGGCTGCGGTTGCCGGCCCCGCGTGATCGGCCGGAGGGTCGGGCCCGCCGCTGCCCTCGTCGCGGTGGCGCTGATGAGCGCCGGGCCGGTGGTGGCGTCCCCACCCCGCACGGCCCCCCTGCCGTCCTCAGCTGCCGATCGCTTCTGGACCGACGACACGTCCTTCTACCGGTCACCGTGGTACGCGGGGAGGCACCGGATCATGATCCCCTTCGGCTGCACGCGAGCGCCCTACTATCCGCACGACTCCCGCTGCCCCGGCCGCCAGGGCTTCCACCACGGGATCGACATCGCGATGAGATGCGGCGTGAAGGTCTTCAGCAACGTACCGGGCCGGGTGGTTCGACCCGGGGCTCCGGGCGTACTCGGAGCCGCCTACGGCAGCAAGGCGTTCCGTATCCGACACGACGGCCAGGACCTGGTGTTCGGGCACGTGCGCCGCGTTCTCGTGAGCCCGGGTGATCGGGTACGGCCAGGCGACGTGATCGCTCGCGCGGGCAAGCTCGCGGCGCCAGACGGCTGCCACCTCCACTTCGAGGTCAGGCCAGCTGGCGGCGGCTACACCAGCGCAGTCCGTCCCCGGAGCCTCCTGGAGCTGCGCCGGGTCGGGCAGCCCGCCAGATGACCAGCTGCTCGTCACTGGCGCGCGGCCTGGCCGAGCCGCTGGCCGGGTCGGCGCCCACGACCGCGGCCTGGCTGGCCGTGGAGCAGCCGGGGGCGTGGGGTGCCCGCGCGCCCGGTGACAGCAACCTTGCGCCCGACGTGGCCCGTGACCTCGACGCGCGGACTGCCGGGCTGCCGATCCGGGTCGTGCTCATCCGTCGCCCGGGTCGTCACCCCGACGTCGGACCGACCGGGCCACGCACGCTGCTCGTGGCCCGACCCGGCCCCGAGCCTGAGCTGCGCCGGATCACGCTCCCCGACCCGCGCGCGCTGCTCGACCTGGACCTGACGTCGATCCTGGCCTCCGGACCACTGCCCGGGCCCCCGGACGACGCCACGGTGGTGCTGGTGTGCACCAACGGCCGGCGTGACGTCTGCTGCGCGCGGAACGGACGCGAAGCCGTCGAACGGCTCATCCGCGACGACCGTCTCGAGGTCTGGGAGTCCACCCATCTGGGCGGCCACCGCTTCTCGCCCACCGTGCTCCAGCTTCCCGACGGCTGGCTGTTCGGCGGCCCTGAGGCGGCCTCCCTGAGCACGGCTGCCTGCCGGGGCCGCACGGACTTGACTGCCGGCGCGCAGGCCGCCGAGCTCGCCGTGCTGGCCCACCGAGGAGTCTCCATGCCGCGCCCGCTGACGACAGCCGCTCTGCCCGACGGTGCCTTCCTGGTCGATGGCGTCGCCGTGAGGGTCGATGAGCGTGCCGTAGGAGCCGACCGTCCCCACTCCTGCGGCGGGCTTCCGCGTCCGACGACGGCCCCCCTGGCGCACCTGATCTGACGCTGGGCAGGATGGAACCAGGAATCAGGAGGTAGACGTGGCTCTCAGCTCGGCACTCGTGCCGCTCGGCACGCCGGCGCCCGACTTCGTGTTGCCCGACCTGGAGGGTCGTCCAGTGCATCTGTCGGACCTCAGGGACCAACCGGTGCTGGTCGTCGCGTTCCTGTGCAACCACTGTCCGTACGTGCAGCACGTCGAGCAACAGCTCGGCGAGGTGGCCCGCCAGGTCGAGGAGGCCGGCGGAGCGCTGGTCGGGATCTGCAGCAATGACGTCATCGGCTACCCGGATGACGACGTCCCCGGGCTCGTCGCCCAGGTGGCGCGGGCCGGATGGTCGTTCCCCTACCTGGTCGACTCCGACCAGGACATCGCGCGCGCCTTCGGCGCAGCGTGCACGCCTGACTTCTTCGTGTACGGGCCGGATCGAGCGCTGCGCTACCGCGGGGCCTTCGACGCTGCCACGCCGGGCAACGACGAGCCCGTCGACGGCTCGCTTCTTCTGGCGGCGGTCTCGCACGTGCTCGCTGGAGAGGAAGTCCCCGAACCGCACCGACCGAGCCTGGGCTGCGGGATCAAGTGGCGGTCCAAGCCGTGATCGACTCCGGAGCCTTCGAGGACCTGTTGGCAGCGAACGAGGAGTTCGTCGCGACGTTCGAAGACCGAGGACTTCCGGCGCGCGCCGGCCGTGGGCTCGCAGTGGTCACGTGCATGGACTCGCGGGTCGACCCGTTCGGGATCTTGGGGATCAAAGCGGGCGACGCCAAGATTCTCCGCAACGCCGGGGCCCGCGTCACCGACGACGTCGTGCGGACGCTGGTGCTCGCGGTGTACCTACTCGGGGTTGACCGAGTGCTTGTGATGCCGCACACCCGGTGCCGGATGGCCGAGGCCAGTGACCGGCCGATCCACGATCTGATCCGCACGGAGTACGGCGTCGACACGCGCAGCCTCGACTTCCACACCAACCCCGACCAGATCGCCGCGCTCAAGCATGACCTTGTGAAGGTGCACGCCTGCCCACTGCTGCCGCGGGACCTCACCGTCGGTGGAGCCCTGTTCGACGTCGACACCGGTCGGCTGGTGCCGGTGCCGCTAGGCCGCCCGTACGACTGAGCGCTCAGCCTCGACGGCTGTACACGCCGGATGTGTACGACGCGATGTCGAGAGCGAATCCGAAGGCCACGAGAACCACACCAAACCCGGAGACTCCCCCGAGGGGGGCCCAGGCGATCACCCAGAACAGGGCGGTCCACGGCAGGAACACCAGACCGAGCAGCTTCATCCAGAAGCTGTCGATGGACTGGTCGACCTCGTTGGTGAAGATCCAGGCGAACAGGAAGGCCGCGCGGGGGCCGATCAGCGCCATCAGCGCCACAATGCAACACATGTCAGCGACCGTAGCGGGTCAGGCGTCGATACGGGCCCGATCGAGCCCCCCGGCTCCCTGGACGATGAAGTCCTTCCGCGGTGCCACGTCGTTGCCCATCAGCAGCTCGAACACGCCCGCTGCCTGCTCGGCGTCGGCGAGGGTCATCCGTCGGAGCGTGCGACGCCGGGGGTCCATCGTCGTGTCGCGGAGCTGGTCGGCGTCCATCTCGCCCAGGCCCTTGTAGCGCTGCACCGGGTCTTTGATCCGCCAGCCTTTGCGCTCGGCATCGGCGACGACCTTCTTCATCTCGGCGTCGGAGTAGGTGTAGACGAACTCACTCTTCTTGCCTCCGCCGCGGACAATCTCCAGCCGATGCAGCGGCGGCACCGCCGCGTACACCCGCCCGTCCGCCAGCATCGGCTGCATGTACCGGTGAAACAGCGTCAACAGCAAGGTCCTGATGTGGGCACCGTCGACGTCGGCGTCAGTCATCACGATGACCTTCCCGTACCTGACCTGCTCTAGGTCGAAGGTACGTCCGGAGCCGGCTCCGAGAACCTGGATAATCGCCGCGCACTCCGCGTTCTTCAACATGTCACCCACGGAGGCCTTCTGCACGTTCAGGATCTTGCCGCGGATCGGCAGCAGCGCCTGGAACTCGCTCGAGCGCGCCAGCTTGGCGGTACCCAGCGCGCTGTCACCCTCGACGATGAACAGCTCGCTGCGTTCGACGTCGTCGGAGCGGCAGTCGGCAAGCTTGGCCGGCAGCGACGAGGTCTCGAGGGCGTTCTTCCGCCGCTGCAGCTCCTTGTGCTGCCGAGCCGCCACCCGGGTGCGCGCCGCCGAGACGACCTTCTCGAGGACGGTACGAGCGTTTGCCCGGTCGGCACGCTTCGTGGAGGTGAGCGCCTTCGTGAGCTCCCGGTGGACGACGTGCGACACGATCCGAGTGGCCGCCGACGTCCCGAGCACCTCCTTGGTCTGGCCCTCGAACTGCGGCTCCGCCAGGCGCACGGTCACGACCGCAGTGAGCCCCTCCAGCGCGTCGTCCTTGACGATGGGGACGTCGTTCGACTTCAGCAGCTTGGCGGCGCGGAGCTGCTCGTTGAGCGCTCGCACCAGTCCGCGCTCGAAGCCAGAGACGTGCGTCCCACCCTTCCCGGTCGCGATGATGTTCACGAACGAGCGCACGACGGCGTCGTATCCGGTTCCCCACCGCAGGGCCAAGTCGACGGTGAGCTCGCGCTCGATCTCCTGAGGGTTCAGGTGACCCTGGGCGTCCAGGACCGGAACCGTCTCGTGGAAGTGACCCACGCCATGGATCCGGAATGCCGGTACCAGCGCGTCGTCGGGAGCCAAGAACTCGGCGAACTCGGCAATCCCCCCGTCGTGGCGGAAGGTCTCCTCCTCGACGATGGCACCTCGCTCGTCGCGGACCACGATGGCCAGCCCGGGGACGAGGAAGGATGTCTGCCGAGCGCGGTCGAACAAGCCGGAGGACGACACCTCTGCGTCGGCCAGGAAGATCTGCGGGTCGGCCCAGAAGCGGATTCTGGTACCGGTCTTCTTCTTGGCGACCCGCCCGCCGCTGCGCAGTCCGGACTTCTTGGTGAAGGAGGAGTTCGGACCGGCCTCGGCGAACGTCCCCGGCACCCCACGCTGGAACGACATGCTGTGGGTCGTACCGTCCCGATCGACCTCGACATCGAGTCTGGCCGACAGCGCGTTCACCACCGACGCACCCACACCGTGCAGCCCACCGGTCGCCGTGTAGCTCCCTCCTCCGAACTTGCCCCCGGCGTGGAGTCGGGTCATGACGAGCTCAACGCCGGTCAGTCCGGTCTTGGGCTCGGCGTCGACCGGGATTCCCCGGCCGTTGTCGCGGACCTCGATCGAGCCGTCAGGGTGGAGAAGCACCTCGATCCGGTCGCAGACGCCGGCCAGCGCTTCGTCGACCGCGTTGTCGACGATCTCCCACACACACTGCATCAACCCACGGGCGTCGGTGGAGCCGACATACATTCCGGGGCGCTTGCGGACGGCCTCCAGGCCCTCCAGGACCGACAGGTGCTTGGCGGTGTAGCCGGGCCGGGACCGGGTCACGGTCGGCTTCTTGGCGGCGGCGGGCGACTTGGCGGCAGGCACGCGGGCAACGGCTCCTGGGGGCGATTCCGGCACGAACGGACGGGTCACCGCAGGCTACCTGGGAGGCCCGACCACTCCGGCGCGGCGCGCGCACCCGGACCCCCAGGGGTCCGCGACGCCTGCTCCGGTGCCCACGCTGCGCCGGTCGAGTGATCCTGGCTGCGCGACCAGGTGACAGACGGGTGACGGAGCGCCCAACCAGCGTGTCGTGATCGAGATCACATGCCACTCTGGGCGAAGGTGTACGCCATCGGCGAACCCGCGGGCTGTGGTCGGCGGGAACAGCCAGGGTGTGATGGGATGTTGAGGCAGGAGCGGAAAGCACACAGTCGGACGGCAGGAACTGAGCAGACCAACGGTCGGGAAGAGAGGCGCTGTGAGCACCATCGTCGCCCCGAGCAGTCCGCTGACCGCCGCCGACCGGTGTGACCGGTGCGGCGCCCAGGCCTACGTCCGGGTTCGCCTCCTCGCTGGCGGCGAGCTGCTCTTCTGCGCCCACCACGCCAAGAAGTTCGACGCCGGTTTGAAGAAGGTCGCCGTCGAGATCATCGACGAGTCCGAGCGGCTCGCCAGCACGTCCGGCGCGACAGACTCCCGCTGACCGACCCTTCTCGGTCGTGCCTGAACTCGTCTTCTTCACCGGCACGATGGACTGCGGCAAGTCCACCCTGGCGCTCCAGACCGACCACAACCACCGGCAGCGTGGTCGACGCGGCATCGTGCTCACCTCGCGCGACCGGGCCGGCGAGGGCGTGCTGTCCAGCCGGCTGGGCCTGGAGCGTCCCGCCGTCGAGGTCGCCGACGACGTCGACCTGTGGCGGATCGTGGTGGATGCCATCTCCGGCGGGGCTGGCGTCGACTACCTCATCGCTGACGAGGTCCAGTTCTACTCCACCGCCCATGTGGAGCAGCTGGCTCGACTCGTGGACGAGCTCGCCCTGGACGTCTACGCCTTCGGCATCACGACCGACTTCCGCACCCGGCTCTTCCCGGGCTCGGCTCGCCTGATGGAGCTGGCCGACCGGGTCGAGGTGCTTCAGGTGCAGGTGCTCTGCTGGTGCGGTGCGCGCGGCACCCACAACGCCCGCACTCTCGACGGAGCCATGGTGGTCGAGGGCGAGCAGGTCGTCGTCGGCAACACCGACCTCCAGGTGGGCACGCCCGGCGTGGTCGGCTACGAGGTCCTCTGCCGACGCCACCACACCGCCCGGATGCCGGCGAGGGCCGCGCACTCCGGCGTCCTGTCGCCGGACCCGCTCCCGTTCGCCGACCCCCCTGACGAAGTGACCAAGACCACACGCTGATACCCCCCACCGTATAGGTGACCTGTTCTAGCCTTGTCCCATGACCGCCCGCCCGGCCGCTCGCCTCCTCGCTGTCGCGGGGGTCGTCACCGCGCTCGTGGTCAGCGGCTGTGGCGACCGGGAGCCGCAACCCGCCTCGGATCAGGCATCGGCGATCTCGGTGTCCGACGCCTGGGTCAAGGCGGCCGACGAAGGCATGACCGCCGCGTTCGCCGTCCTGACCAACGACAGTCAGACCGATGCCACCCTGGTGGCCGCCACGACCGACGCGTCGTCGACCGTGGAGATCCACCAAACGACGATGGTGGACGGTGCGATGGCGATGGCGCCGGCCGACGGCGGCATCGTGGTGCCCGCCGGCGGGTCCGTCACCCTGGAGCCCGGCGGGTACCACATCATGCTGATGGACCTCACGACCGCGATCGAGCCTGGCGATCAGGTGCCGCTGACCGTCGAGTTCTCCGACGGATCGACCGTGGACGTGACCGCGATCGGCAAGCAGTTCTCCGGCGGCAACGAGGAGTACACGCCGTCAGGGGAATGATGCGCGACGAGCCCGAACGGACCGCCGGAGACGACCATCCCAGCCGGCGATCCTTCCTCGCCGTGGGACTCGCCGGCGTGGGAGGGCTGGCCGTCGGTGCGGTTGCCGGCGCGGCCGCCGCGCAGGAAAGCCCACCGCCCAAGTCCGACCTGGTGGGGCAGACGGCCGTCCCGTTCTTTGGCGCCCACCAAGCAGGAGTCGAGACGCAGCCGCCGGCCCACGCCACGTTCCTCGGGTTCGACCTCGACCGTCGCACGGACCAGGAGGGGCTTTCGCGGCTGCTTCGGCTGTGGACCGACGACGCGGCGCGGCTGACCTCAGGTCGGGGTGCGCTGGCCGACACCGAGTCGGAGCTGGCGGCAGGTCCAGCACGGCTCACGGTCACCCTGGGCCTCGGCCCCGGAGCCCTCGACCGAATCGGGCTGCCGGCGTCCGAGCGCCGAGGCGTCCGGCCGCTGCCCCCCTTCCGGATCGACCGGCTCGAGGTCGCCTGGACCGGCGGCGACCTCCTCCTCCAGGTCTGCGCGGACGACGCGCTGGTGGTCTCTCACGCCGCGCGGATGCTGACCAAGGACGTGCGGACCTTCGGCACCCTGCGGTGGCGCCAAGACGGGTTCCAGCGGCGCCCCAGCGCCTCGGGGGGCGACCGCCGCAACCTCCTCGGTCAGGTCGACGGCACAGCGAACCCCGAGCCCGGAACGACGAACTTCGAGCGCACGGTCTGGATCGAGACCGGACCGGCAGCCGGCGGCACCACGCTGGTGCTGAGGCGGATCCGGATGGACCTCGATCGATGGGACCGGCTCGACCGTCCGGACCGCGAGCTCGTCGTGGGCCGTCGGCTCGCCGACGGCGCGCCGCTCACCGGTCACTCCGTGGACGACGACCCAGACCTGGAGGCGACCGACCCGACCGGCCTGCCTGTCATCCCGGAGTTCGCGCACGTCCGGCGCGCCCACCCCAGCGTGACCGGTACCCGCATCCTGCGGCGCGGGTTCAACTACGAGGTCGTCGGCCCCGACGGCAAGGTGGAAGCCGGACTGCTGTTCGCCGCATTCCAGGCCGACATCACCGCCGACTACCTCCCGATCCAGCGCAGCCTGGACGAGCTCGACCTCCTCAACGACTGGACGACACCGATCGGCTCCGCGGTGTTCCTCGTCCCCCCCGGATGCCGGCCAGGAGGGTTCGTGGCCCACGAGCTGTTCTGAGGCCTGGTGCGCCCCCCTCAGTCGTCAGCCCGTCCCTCCCACCACGCTGACAGGTCCGCGATCGAGCCCAGCGTGGCATGGGGAGTGATTCCGGCATCGAGGTCCGAGGGGTGGAACTTCCCGGTCCGGACGAGAACGCCTGACATCCCCGCACGTTGCGCGCCCTCGACATCCCCTCGGATGTCGTCACCGACCATCGCCAGCTGGTCAGCCGGCACGCCAAGCCGGTGCGCCGCCGCCTCGAAGAACGCAGCGGCGGGCTTCCCCGTCACCACGGGCGCGACGCCCGTGGCGAACTCCAGCGCCGCCACAAACGGGCCGACGTCGAGATTGCGTCCATCGCTCCCCTGCCAGAAGCGCGTCATGCCGAGCGCGACCAGCAGTGGCGCCGGGCGGGCCGACAGTTGTCGGAAGGCGGCGTTGAGCCGCGTGAAGTCCCAGGCCTCACCCAGGTCGCCCACGACCACCGCGCCGGCGTCCGATCGGTCTCCCGGGTCGAGGACGGTGAGCCCGGCGAACTCCTCGGCGGTCTGAGCCGGGACGTACAGGGCCACCGGGCCGGGCTCCGTGTCCTCGAGCAGCGCCCGTGCCGCGACGGCCGGCGTCAGGATCTGGTCCGGAGTCGCACGGATCCCGAACCCAGCCAGCTTGTCCACCAGCCTGGCCCTCGGGTACGACGTCGTGTTGGTGACGAACAGGTAGGGAACGCCGGACTTCGCCGCCCATTCCACCGTCTCGGCGCCCCCAGGCACCGCGTCATCACCTACGAAGAAGACCCCGTCAAGGTCCAGCAGCAAGCCACCCAGGGTGCGCCCGACATCTCTGACCGTCATGTCCGTGATGTCCCTTCGGTCGTCCATCCCTCCGGGTCACCGCCCCACGGAGCCATTCTGCGCACATCACCCGCAGGCAGTCACTGGCTGCAATGGCTGCTCACCAGATGTCGTCCGGACGGGGCCCGAACGTACGAAATCTGGGTGTTTCGGCCACCAAGGCGCGACACCGGCCGACACTCGCCGTAGGTTCGCAACATAGCCTCGGCGGCGCCGAGGGCGGGGACGTCGTTGGGGGACATCATGTCGGTGCATTCCGTTCGCTGGGCGGCAGTCGTGACGACTGCCCTGGCACTGGCCGCGGGTGGCCTTGCGGTTCAGCCCGCTCTGGCCGCGCCGGGGGACGTGGTGATCTCCGAGATCCACTACAACCCGGCTACCGACCTGGACACCGACGAGTTCATCGAGCTCGCCAACCCGTCCGGCTCTGCAATCGACGTGTCCGGCTGGGCGTTCACCGAGGGCATCACCGCAGTGATTCCAGCAAGCACCGTGATCGCCAGCGGCGGCTACCTCGTCCTGTCCCCCGACCCGGCTCGCTTCCAGGCGCTCTACGGGTTCGCGCCGGACGGTGTGTACACCGGCAAGCTGTCCAACGGAGGTGAGCAAGTCACCCTGACCGACGGCGCAGCAGTCGTCGACCAGGTGAGCTACCTCGACGCCACCCCGTGGCCGTTCGAGCCGGATGGCAGCGGCCCCTCGCTGGAACTGCGCGACCTCGCGTTCGACAACACGCAGCCGGAGAACTGGGGTCCCAGCACCGGTGCCGGCGGCACCCCGAGAGCCGTCAACTCGATCGACGGAACGGCACCGCCGCCCAAAGCCAAGGAGGTCGCCGCCTCCCCCAACCGACCGAACCCCAACCAGGCGGTCGACGTCACGGGCAGGCTCCCCGTCGGGTCCAGCGCATCGTTGACCTACAAAGTCATGTTCGGCGGCGACGTGAGCGTGCCGTTCCTGGACGACGCCGCCAGCCCGGGTGGTGCCGGCGACGGTGTCTACGGTGGCACGATCCCCGGCCAGACCGCAGGCAAGCTCATCCGGTACCGCATCAATGGCACCTTCGGCGGGGTCGCGTTCTCGAGCCCCGCGGCCAGCGACTCAATCAACTACCACGGAGTCGTCGTCCAGAACCCCGCCGTGTCGACCCAGCTTCCGGTCATCGAGTGGTTCATGTCCGACGCCGTGTACAACGACATCCTGGCCAACCACCGCTACGACAACTTCAAGGGCGAAGCTGTCCTCTCGTACGACGGCCAGGTGTTCGACAACGCGGCAATGCGCATCCGGGGCCAGTCCTCTCGCGATGACGCCAAGGTGAACTGGAAGATCGAGCTGCCGGCCGGCTACGAGGTCGACATGCGGCCGAACATGCCCTACCCGCTGGACGAGTTCGCGCTGCAGAAGGACGTCGACCCCAGGCCGATCCTCGCGTGGGACACCGTCGGCGACGCAGGCGCCCGCCGGCTGGGCATCTTCAGCGTGCGTTCGCAGCGAAATGGCGAGTTCTGGAGCGTCGGCCAGGCCATGGAGACGATGGACGGGTCGTGGCGCGATGACCAGGACGTCAGCGACTGGGCCATCTACAAGGGCAACCAGGGCGGCCTGACGACCGCAAGCTCGCCGGACGCGCTTCAGGCCAAGATGTGGGCCGGTTGCCCGCTGTGCGAGCCGGAGGAGTTCCTCGAGAAGAAGGAGCGGGAGTCGGAGGACTACACCGACGTCTGGCAGCTCACCCAGCAGATCGACAAGACGCCGAACCGGGCCCAGCGCGACTGGCTGATGCAGAACGTCAACGTGCCTGAGCTCATCAACTACATGGCGATCAACGTGATCATGCGTCACCAAGACTCCAACTGGAAGAACTGGTGGATCAGCCGGGACACCGACGGGACCGGCCGCTGGGAGATGTGGCACTGGGACCTCAACCGGACCTGGATCAACAACACATCGCAGAAGGGCCCCTTCCTGACCCCCGATGCCGGCAACCGGCTGCTGCGGGCGATGATGGCCGACCAGGACTTCTCCGACATGTACTTCCGGAGACTGCGCACGCTGGCCGACCAGTTCCTGGCACCCGGTGGCTACGAGTCGCAGTGGGACGCGCTGACCCAGAAATATGCGTCCGACTGGAACCTGGAGCGGGCCAAGTGGGGCGGACGGACGTTGGCGGCCGAGACCACACGCTTCGCCGGCTTCGTGCAGGACCGCCGGACGGTCATCGCCAGCAACACCGGGGCGGGCAAGCCGGTCCCGACGTCGCAGGCGGCTGCGCCCACCATCGTGATCAATGAGATCCAGTACCAGCCTGCGGGGGGGACGAATGCCGAGTTCATCGAGCTGACCAACCCGTCGGCATCGACGTCGGTGGACGTGTCGGGGTGGACCATCGACGGCCTCGGCCTGACGATCCAGCCGGGCACGGTGATTCTGCCCAAGCACCACGTGGTGTTCGTCAAGAACGACGTCACGTTCCGGGCGACCCACCCGGGTCCGGACGCGCTGGTCGGCGGCGAGTACCCCGGTGACCTGAGCGACACCGGCGAGACGGTCAGCCTGATGCAGGGCGCCCGCGTGGTTGACACGGTCACGTACTCACCGACTGCGCCGTGGCCGACGGCCGCAGCCGGGTCGGGTCCGTCCCTGGAGCTCACCAGCACCAGCGCCGACAACTCGCTGGCGGCGAGCTGGACTGCTACCTCGACGGTCGGTGGGACCCCGGGTGCGGACAACACTGGCGGCGGTCCACCGCCGCCGCCCCCGCCGCCGCCCCCGCCCGGGACCGGGTTCTCGGACACCTTCACCGGCCCGAACGGCGGCTCGTGGGCGCCGGAGTGGACTGTGTCCGCACGGCAAGGCGGCACCGCGACCATCCAGTCGAACGAGGGGCGCCTGCTCACGCCGAACACCAGCGGTTCGTACGTCCGAGGAATCCTGGACGGAGTCGCGCCATCGGCTGACCTCGACCTGGTGTTCTCGTACCAGTGGAACAGTGCAAACCGGAAGGCCTACTTCAATGTCTTCCTACGCGGCTCGGGTGACTGGCGGAACAAGTTCCGTCCGCGGAACGGCTACGGGCTGCAGTTCGCCTCGGACTCGGCCACCGTCCAGCTGCGCAAGATGGTCAATGGCAGCAACACGACCCTCCGGCGGACGTCTGGCGTGCAGCAGCTCGGCAACGGGAAGCAGTGGATTCGGCTGCAGACCGTGGGCTCAACGATCCGATACCGCGTGTGGTCGGACGGGCAGCCCGAACCGAGCAGCTGGACGGTCTCGCTCACGGACTCCTCCGTGGGCGGAGCCGGGCAGGCCTTCCTGTCTCTGGCGAGGAGCAGCACCTCCGTCGAGACCAAGTCGGTCACCATCGACGATTTGGTGCTGAGCACCCTCTAGCGGGGTCCCGGGCGGAACGGAGGACAGCCGACGGTGCGGGCGGTGGTTGCCGAGTCTTTCGGCGGGCCGGATGTGCTTGAAGTCCAGGAGGTACCCACCCCCGAACCTGGACCGGGGCAGGTTCGGATCAGGGTCCGTGGCGCCGGACTGAACCCGGTCGATACGTGGAACCGGAACGACGGGTCGTGGGCCGGGCTGACCGCACCGGTCGTGCTGGGGTACGACGTGTCCGGCACCGTCGACATCGTTGGCGATGGGGTGAGCCCCGACCTCGTCGGCGGCCCGGTCATGACGATGACGGCCTTCCCGCTGGGAGCCGGTGGTTGCGCGGAGTTCGTCGTCGTCGACGAACCACTCGTCGCCAGGCTGGATCCTCGGGTCGACCTGCTGTCGGCGGCCTCGATCCCCCTCGCCGCGGGCACTGCGGCCGAGGTGCTGCGGCACCTCCGCCCTGCTGGCCGTCGCATGCTTGTGATCGGTGCCAGCGGCGGAGTGGGGCTGTTCCTGGTCCAGCTCGCGGCGGCAGCCGGTATTCAGGTCGTTGGCGTCGGGCGCGAACAGCATCACCAGCGGATGCGCGACTGCGGCGCGAGCGCGTGCGTCGACTACCGGACTCCTGGGGCGATGCGGGACGCAGTGACGGCGGCCGGAGGACCGTTCGACTCGGCAGCGGACCTGGTCGGCGGGTCGCTGCTCGCCCAGGCCCAGACCCACGTTCGTCACGACGGCCACCTGGCCGCCATAGCCACCCCGGAGCTGGACATCGACCAGGTCATCGACGCCAACCAGACGTTTCACGGCGTGTTGATCCGCGACGACGGCGAGCGGCTCCACCGCCTCGCTGCGCTCTACGACGCCGGGCAGCTGCGCACCAACGTGGCGCACGTGCTGCCCTTCGCCCAGGCCGCCGACGCCCATCGTCTTGTCGACTCCGGCGAAGCGGGCGGGAAGGTCGTCCTCACGCCGTAGTCGCTGGGGCTGGCGGCGATGCATACTTCGCACGTTCCACCCCACTGCGTACATCGGCCATGGCAGTGTGGGCGGGCATGACGACCATCGACCGAAGGACTGCCCTCACGCTGGGCGCCGCATCCGCACTGACGTTCGGCCTCGGCTTCTGGAAGAGCGCCCTTGCCGCCCCGGCCGTCGTGGGACCAGGACCGTATTCTCTGCTCGGCCCGCCGGACCGATTCGGAGTTCGGCTCCCCGAAGGCTTCACCGCCCGCCTCGTCGGCGTCACCGGGGAGCGCGTGCCCAACACCACTTTTCGATGGGTCGGTGAGCCCGACGGCGCCGCAACCTTCCCGGTGGCCGGCGGTGGGTGGATCTACGCGGCCAACTCCGAGCTCAACGGCACGAGCGGGGGTGCCGCCGCGATCCAATTCAGCCCACGCGGCGAGATCGTCGACGCGTACCGGATTCTCGGCGGGACCAAGTGGAACTGCGCCGGCGGCGCCACCCCATGGGGTACCTGGCTCTCGGGCGAGGAGCACCGGCAGGGGCACGTCTGGGAGTGTGACCCGACGCGGCCCGGCCAAGGCGTTGAGCGTCCCAGCATGGGGACCTTTGCCCACGAGGCTTCCGTGGTCGACCCCGCGAGGGGCTGGGTCTACCAGACCGAAGACAACGGCGACGGCCGCTTCTACCGGTTCCGTCCCGACCGACGTGGCGACCTGTCCCGCGGAACGCTCGAGGCGGCCAAGGTCAACTCGTCGGCCACCCACGTCTCCTGGGTCGAGGTGAGTGCGGCCCGTCCAGAGAGGTCGGGGCGGACGACGGCGTTCAACCGCGGCGAGGGCGCATGGTTCTCCGACGGATACGTGTACTTCACCACTACGGGGGACGACCGCGTGTGGGCCTACGACGTCGACACCCAGGTGATCGAGGTGATCTACGACGCAGCAGAGCTCGGAGACGCGGCTCCGCTGCGTGACCCCGACAACATCACCGTCCACGCGACATCCGGCGACATCTTCGTCGGTGAGGATGCCGACGACCTCCAGCTCGTCCTTCTCGCGGACGGCCAAGGGCATCGGGTGGCGGCGCCCTTCCTCCAGCTGGTGGGGCACGGAGGCTCCGAACAGGGCGCGCCGGGGCAGGACGACGATGCCGTCCCGTCCGCTAGCTGGAAGAAGACCTCGGAGATCACTGGTCTGGCGTTCAGCCCAGATGGCACCCGACTGTACTGCACCTCACAGCGGGGTACCGACGGCGTCCACGGTATGACGTTCGAGATTTCCGGACCGTTTCGCCAGTAGCCGCTGAGCGAGGAAACCAGAATCAGGAAGTCGGCAACATTTCTCTGGTTTTCCGCCCGCGAGGTGCTCACGGGCGCGTAACTTGCAGCCAGGCGGTCGGAGATCACCACGTGCCAGGATATGCCTGGCACGTGGGTCAACCATCCGGGACGCCCGAACGACTTTTGGGTGTGACTGCGACCAGGGGGCATGTGGACCTCGTAGATGGCCCCGCGCCGGCGGAGGACTCTGCCCCGGTCGTGCTGCCTGAGGTCATCACCTTCGCTGCGTTCTTTCGCCGCGAGTACCACGGGCTGGTAGCGCTGGCCTGGGGTCTGACTGGCTCCCGCGAGGCCGCCGAGGACCTCGCCCAGGAAGCGCTGGTGAGCCTGCACCGCCGGTGGGAGCAGCCCGACTACCTCGACAACCCCACCGCCTACGTCCGCCGCACGTGCGCGAACCTGTCGGTCTCCTGGATCAGAAAGCGAATGGCAGAGAGCCGCGCCCTGCTGCGTTTCGGCAGACCGGACGCAGTGGCCGTCGACCTGACGGAGGAGGCCGCGACCTTCTGGTCGGAGGTCCGTCGCCTCCCGCGACGGCAGGCGCAGGTGGTCGCCCTCTTCTACGGATACGACCTGACCGTCGCCGAGGTGTCCGAGACCCTGCAGATGTCGACCGGAACGGTGAAGACGCACCTTCATCGGGCGCGCGCCACGCTGGCGGTCCGCATGGGCACCGACACCGAGCCCGACGAGGGAGGCGAAGATGCCGGTCGATGACCTCGGACGTCGCGCCGCGAACGAGCTCCACGCCGCTGCCGCGCTGTCCGACGAGATCGCTGCGCTGGAAGCGGTCACGGGCACCGGACGCCCCCGCTGGTCCGGTCCGCGCCTGGTGGCCGTGTGCGTCGTCGCCGCACTGCTCGTGGTGAGCGCGGTGGTGGTGCGGGTTCAGCTCAACCCCGCGGCATCGGTTTCCCCCGCGGGCCAGCTCGCGGGCACCGTCGTCGGAGAAGGGCTGTCCGTCCCGGTCCGGTTCACCGTCCCGGCGGGCTGGACGTCCCCGACGGACGGTGCGTACGTGCAGCTGCTTCCGGCCGATGGCAGCGACCGGTCCATCACGGTCACCCCGGCCACCGAGGCGTTCGACCCGCCGGACTACGCAACCACCAGCCGGCCGACGGACTGGGTTCTGTGGACGATCAGCCACCCCGGACTCGAGGTACGCGGTCGGTTCGGTGACTACGGTGACGGCTGGGAGGGCAGCTACATGACCCTGCTCCTGTCGGGCGCGGCGACCTCTCCGCAGGTCGCCGACCGCCAGGTCGTCCCGTTGGTGCCCCTTCCGGGCGACGCGGGCTCCATCGCGATCTCCGACGACGACCAGACGTTCTACTGGGCGGTGGTGTCCACGCGCGAAGGCCACACGTTCGTCGCAGGCAGGAGCTCGATCCCGAATGACACCGAACTGTGGGACGCATTCTTCGCCGCACTGGAGTCCATCCAAGCGGTCCCACGAGCGAGTTGACCTGGGCCGCGGGAGCCGGCCGCGGTCGATACCCAAGCAGGCGCTCGTCACGCCAGCCCTCATAGAATGAGTTCTGGCGCCGCGCACCGACCGGCCACACGGACCACGCACAGGAGCACACATGAGCATCAGGCTGGGCGACGTCGCCCCGAACTTCACCGCCGAGACCACTGACGGGACCATCGACTTCCACGAGTGGAAGAAGGACCAGTGGGCGGTTCTGTTCAGCCACCCCAACGACTACACGCCGGTCTGCACGACCGAGCTGGGTCGTACCGCCGAGCTGAATGACGAGTTCACCAAGCGCGGCGTGAAGACCATCGCCGTCTCCGTCGACTCGGTCGAGGACCACCGCGGGTGGGCGCCCGACATCCGTGACGTGGGGGGCACCGACCTCAACTTCCCGATCATCGCCGACCCGGACCGTGTCGTGTCGCAGTTGTACGACATGCTTCACCCCGGTGAGGACGACACGTCCACCGTGCGCTCGGTCTTCATCGTTGACCCGAGCAACAAGGTCCGGCTTACGCTCACCTACCCGAAGTCCGTGGGTCGCAACTTCGACGAGATCCTTCGGGTCATCGACGCCCTCCAGCTGACGGACTCCGCGCCGGTCTCGACCCCGGTCGACTGGACTCCCGGTGACCGCGTGATCGTGGCCACCTCGGTGTCGACCGAGGACGCGAGGAGCCGGTTCGGTGAGGTCGACGAGGTGAAGCCTTACCTGAGGTGGACCGCTCAGCCGTAGGCACCCCGTTCCGGCAACCGGACGACGTGTTCTCGATAGGTTCAGCGTCGAGCACCTGGCTCAGCGCAACTCGGCACAGGAGGCACCATGGGGAAGAAGAAGAAGGACAAGAAGAAGAAGGGCAAGAAGGGCAAGAAGGGCAAGTAGTCCCCTTCCACGCGCTACCAGAAGCGGCGGTCGCCATCGCATGGCGGCCGCCGCTTGGCGCTTTCCACCTCGGACTCACCACGGCCGGGGGCGACCGAGGCACCCTCAAGTTGCCGGGTCAGACGGACCGCAGGTGCTCCAAGAGCAGCGGTGTGACGTCGTCGGCATGAGCCTCGGGCAGCCAGTGTCCGGCGTTCGGAAGGGCCTCGAAACGGTAGTCAGCAGTGACGTACTGGTGCGTCATCTCCGCTGCTGTCCGGCCGAGGGCCGGGTCGCGGGCTCCCCACACGTACAGGGTGGGGACGGCGATCCTGCCGACCCGGACGGACGCATGGCGTAGGTCGAGCGGTAGTGCCCGGTACCAGCTCAGAGCGCCAGTGAGGGCAGCCGGCTCGGACATGCGCGCCGCGTAATGGGCGGCGAACGCTTCGGGGAGCCCTTTCATGAACTGCCCCCACAGCCTCGAACCGGGTCGGAGCACCCGCTCCGAAGCGCCGCGTACCTGGAACAGCCCCATGTACCAGGACCGCACGGCCTGACCACGCCACGCCGCCGCCTTGAAAGCGGCCGGATGGGGAACCGACAGGTTGGTCAGTGTCGAGACGCGGTCCGGCTGGTCGGATGCCAGCGCCCAGGCCACCACAGCACCCCAGTCATGCGCCACGACATGGGCAGAGCGGACTTCGGCCGCGTCCATCATCGCGAGCACATCGTCGACCAGCTCGCGGACGCGATAGCTTCCCGCACCGCTCGGCCGGGCACCTGGGGAGTAGCCACGCTGGTCGGGCGCCAGTGTCCGGTAGCCCTCCTGGTGGAGCTGGGGAGCGACCTGGTCCCAGCAGGTGGCGTCCTGCGGGAAGCCGTGCAGCAGCACCACACAGTCACCCTCAATGGGTCCGGTATCGGCCACGTCGAACTCGAGGCCGTCGCGCTGGAAGGTCACCAGTCGGTCTGCCATCCCTTGACGTTAGCGAACGCGGTTCGCCCGAGCGCTGCTCATGGGCTAGGACCGCACCCGCAGTGCCTCCGGGTCGTAGAACGGCTGGAGCGACGCCACCGCTGGCACCCGGTCGCAGGCAACCTCGATCTCGTAGTTCCCCGAGAGCACATAGTCGCGGTCTGCGAGCCCGTCCGGGTTCTCGACGTAGCCCATTCCCAGCGACGCCCCGACGGCGTGACCGAACATACCGGACGTGATCCGGCCCACGATGGCGCCATCCCGCCAGATCGGCTCGTTGTGATACAGCAGGCGGTCGTCGAGGAGACGGAACTGCACGAGACGGCGTCGGACGCCAGCCTCCTTGCGCTGCATCAGCGCCTCACGGCCGGTGAAGCCGCCAGTCTTGTCCCACGCCACCGCAAACCCCAGCCCGGCTTCCAGGGGAGTCTCGTCAGGCGAGATGTCGTGGCCCCAGTGGCGGTAGGCCTTCTCCATCCGCAGCGAGTTCAGCGCGTGGTAGCCCGCTGGGCGCAGCCCGAAGTCCCTGCCGACGGCCAGGACGGAGTCGAAGAGTCCGGCGGCGTACTCGGTGGGGACAGAGAGCTCCCAGCCCAGCTCACCGACATAGGTGATCCGGCTCGCCCGAACGCGCGCGTAACCGAGGTCGATGACCCGAGACGTCCCAAACGGGAAGCCGTCGTTGCTCAGGTCTTCCAGGGTGAGACTTGACAGCAGGTCCCGTGATCTCGGCCCCATCACGCTCAGCACCGCCAGCCCCGACGTCACGTCGCTCAGGTGGCAGGCGGCCGCTGAGGGCACGTGAGCCCTCAGCCAGGCGAAGTCCCGCACCTGAGTCGCGGCCGCCGTGACCACGAGGAACCGGTCTTCGGCCTCGCGGGTCACCGTGAGGTCGGCTTCGATCGTGCCCTGGTCGTTGAGCCACTGCGTGTACACGATCTTCCCGACGGGCACGGCGACGTCGTTTGCGCAGATGCGGTTCAGAACGGCCTCCGAGTCGGGGCCTTCAACCACGAACTTGCCGAACGACGACAAGTCGAACACCCCCACCGCCTCGCGAACCGCGTGGTGCTCGGCCGCCGAGTAGTCGAACCAGTTCTGCCGTCCGTAGCTGTAGTCGTAGACCGGTGCCACTCCGGCCGGCGCGAACCAGTTGGCCCGCTCCCAGCCCGCCGCCTCACCGAAACAGGCGCCCATCCCTGCGAGCCGGTCATGCAGCGTCGACCGGCGAACGCCTCGGGCGGTCTCCGGCTGGCGGAAGGGCCAGTGCATCGCGTAGAGCAGGCCCAGCGACTCGACAGTGCGGTCATGGAGGTACGAGGCGTTGTGCTGGAAAGGCATCATCCGCCGGACGTCGACGTCCCAGAGGTCCATCGGAGGGCGACCGTCGATGATCCAGTCGGCCAGTACCTTGCCGGCCCCACCGGACGACTGGATGCCGATGGAGTTGAAGCCGCACGCCAGGAACAGTCCCGGCACATCCGGCGACTCGCCGAGTAGGTATCGGTCGTCCGGGGTGAACGACTCCGGGCCGTTGAAGAACAGCTGGATCCCCAGGTCGGCGAGCGCTGGAACGCGGTGGCTGGCGGCTTCCAACAAGGGAGCGATGTGGTCAATGTCCTCCGGGAGCGTGGTGAACGAGAACGAGTCTGGGACGCCACTGGCTCCCCCCGCTCTCGGCATCCCCCAGGGCTTCGCGACCGGCTCGAACCAGCCGACGAGGAGCTTGCCCGCGTCCTCCTTGAAGTACCCACAGCCGTCCGGGTCGCGCAGCACCGGCATGCTCGGTGAGATCCCCTCGACCGCCTCGGTGACGATGTAGAAGTGCTCTGCCGCATGAAGTGGCACGACCGCTCCGGCTGCGCCCCCCAGCTCCCTCCCCCACATCCCCGCCGCGTTGACGACCACGTCCGCGCGGATCTGCCCGATCTCACCGTCACGCACGTACGTGACTCCCACCGCACGACCCTGCTCGGTCACCACCCGGTCGACGGTGACGTGCTCATGTATCGCCACGCCTCGAGAGCGTGCGCCAGATGCCAGCGCTCGCGTCGTGTCGACCGGGTTGGTGACCCCGTCGCCGGGAAGGTGGACTCCGCCGACAACATCGCCGACCTGGGCAAGCGGCACCAGGTCGGCGACCTCTCCTGGACTGATCACGTCGACGGGCAGCCCGAAGACGCGAGCCATGGACGCCCCGCGCTTGAGCTCCTCCAGCCGCTCACTCGTCGTCGCGACGCTCACGGACCCTCGTTGTCGGAACCCGGTTGCCTGGCCGGTCTCCGCTTCCAGCCCGGCAAACAGCTCCGTCGTGTACTGGGCGAGCCTGGTGAGGTTGTGTGTTGCCCTCAGCTGGCCGACCAACCCGGCGGCGTGCCAGGTGGTACCGGACGTCAGCTCGCTGCGCTCCAGCAGCACCACATCGGTAACTCCCCGAAGAGCCAGGTGGTAGGCGACGCTGCAGCCCACGATCCCGCCGCCGACGACCACAACGCGGACGTGCGTAGGGAGTTCACTCACACTTCCTCCGAGTCGGTCGGTGCGGTCCACCCTTCCAGATTCCCCGGCGGCTCACGCGAGGTTCCTGTTCGAGCGGTTACCCCAAGGGCCGCGCTCACCGGGAGGCGCTCATGGCCGTCAGCACCGATGCTGCCCATTCGACGGCGCGAACTGTCTCTCCCTCGACGAGCCGGTTGTCCTTCGTCACCAGGAAGCTCTCGGGCTCGGCAACCACCTGGAAGCCATGCTGCCGGAGTCGCTTGGCGATCCCCCGCGACGCTCGGCCTGTCACGAGAGCCGGCGCATCGACGCGGGTGTCGAAGGCCGCGGCCTGCTTCCCGGCTGCCGGTTCCATCCCGTGCAGCCATTCCCGCAGACCGGGTCCCGCTGCATCGGGGTCAAGGGTGAGCGCACTGTCGGGCTTCTTCGTCGCCTCGTAGGCGGACTTGCGGCTGGCGGACGACGTCATGCCATGAGCGTGCGTCGGCCCGCCAACGACGACCAGGTCGGCCCAGTCGACGAGCTGCGCCTCGACATTGCCCACCGGCACGACCTTCACGTCACCGCCAGTCTGGAACCCGGCGGCCAGCTGCGATGCGATCTCGTGCGTGTTTCCGTACATGGACTCGTAGACGACCAGCGTGTTCATCGTCGATCCCCTCTCCTTCGGCTCCCGGCCGACGCGCCGCCGGGAACCGGCGCTCATTCGGTGGCCAACACCACACTGAGACGACCACCAGCGCCGACCGGGACAGCCACGGCCGAGGCACGGCCGGGCCACGCCCCAAGCCTGGCGCCACCGGCGTCCGAGCGCGCAGGGTCAAAGGTCCCCGGGCACCCGCAATGCCGACCCGCGGCGCCCAGATTCGCTTGTCATGGACCGACGCGGGCACAAGACTGGTCGCGACCTCGAGGAGTGACGGATGACCACGCAGCAGGCTCCCGGCGCCGTCGGTGCCAGACTGACACTCGAGGAGGGTCACCTCACCCTGGCTCAGGCGGATCGGACGTCCAGGTACCACTACGTCTGGCTGCGCGACAACTGCTGGTGCGACGAGTGTCGGGTCGCGCAGACCGGAGAACGGCGGCTGTACACCGCGAATATCCCCGCTGACATCTCCCCTGCGGAGACCCACCTCGACGAGGCGGCACACACCCTGGCAGTGACGTGGAACGACGGTCACGCATCGAGCTACAGCCTGGCGTGGCTCGCGGACCACGACTACTCGAACAAGTCACAGGCTGCCCGCGAACACGTGACGCTGTGGACCTCCAGCTTGCCCACCCTCCCAAGGTTCGAGCACGCAGACGTCATCCACGTGCCACAGATCCAGCTCGCCTACCTCAACGCGGTGAGTGAGTATGGCGCAGCCATCGTGGTCAACACACCAACGGAAGAACGCGAAGTCGAGCGGTTCGCCGAGGCCATCGGTCACGTGCGAGAAACCGCGTTCGAGCGCGTCCACAACGTGCGGCACGACCCTCAGGGCTACAACGTGGCGCACACGTCGCTGGAGCTGAAACCGCACTCTGACCTGCCGAGCTACCACTGGCCGCCCAGCATCCAGCTGCTGCACTTCCTCGTCAACGAAGCAAGCGGTGGAGAGAGCACGCTCGTCGACGGCTGGTCGGTACTCGCAGATCTGCGTCGCACCAACCCCGACGCCTTCGACACTTTGTGCCGGGTTCCGGTCACCTTCCAGCTCTTCAGCGCGGACGAGGACACCAAAGCCACCGCCCCCATCGTCCAGCTCGACACCTCCGGAAGGGTGCGGACGCTGAGGTTCTCCAACCAGCTCGCACTGCCTTTGCGGGCCGACTACGACGACGTCGGCGCCTTCTACGAGGCGTATCGCCTGCTCGGACAGATGCTGGACAGTCCGGAGTACAAGCTGGTGTTCAAGACCAGTACGGGCGACCTGCTCACGGTCCACTCGCACCGGGTGCTGCACGGGCGCCTCGCGTTCGACCCCGCAAGCGGCGCCCGCCACCTGCAGGATGTGTACATGGAGTACGACGATCTGATGGCCCGGCGACGCGTCCTTGCGGGGACGCACAAGCCGGCGCCGTCAACCGGAGGGGAGCTGGCGTGACGACCGACTCAAAGACCGTGTCGTTCACCGCAATGGAGAATGGCACCCGCGAGGACTACGAGTTCCTCAGCGGGCTCGAGGAAGGGGAGATGAGCGGGTTCTCCGACCGTGTCCTGGGCTGGCTACGGACGATGGACGACTCCGTGGGGTACCAGATCTCCCGCCTCGAACACTCGCTTCAGGCCGCCACTCGTGCCCACCGCGCCGGCGAGGACGAAGAGACAGTGGTCTGCGTGCTCCTGCACGACATTGGGGACTACCTTGCCCCAGCGAACCACTCCGAAGTTGCCGCAGCAGTCCTTCGACCGTACGTCAGCGAGAAGAACTACTGGATCGTGAAGCACCACGGCGTGTTCCAGGGCGTGTACTACTTCCACTTCCTCGGCGCCAACCCCGACGAAAGAGAGCGCTGGAAGGACCACCCCTACTACCAGGCGACCGTCGACTTCTGCGCCAACTACGACCAGAACTCCTTCGACCCCGACTACGAGTGGGAGCCGCTGGAGTTCTTCGAGCCCATGGTTCACCGAGTGTTGGCCCGGCCGACACGGGTCGAGAGCGAGACGTAGCCCGCCCGGGTCGCGCAACGCGCCTTCCCCTTCCCGCATCAAGGTGGCTACGCTGCGCGCCATGACCCGCATTGGCCGGTTGGCATGGACGGCGATCGACTGCCCGGATCCGCGCGCGCTCGCAGCCTTCTACTCCGCCATCACCGGGTGGCCGATCGACGAGAGCGGGTCCGACGAGGAGTGGGTCACCCTTGCCAGTGACGGCGGCCCAACTCTGGGCTTCCAGCGCGTGGACGACTACCAGCCTCCGCAGTGGCCCGGGCAAGAACACCCGCAGCAGGAGCACCTCGACTTCGAGGTCGAGGACCTCGACGTGGGCGAGAGGGCCGTGCTGGCCCTCGGGGCGCGCAAGCACGAGACTCAGCCAGGCACGGACTTCCGGGTCTTTCTCGACCCGGATGACCACCCCTTCTGCCTGATTCTCCCCGGCGGATAGTCGGGGCCGCGGCCACTCCGGAGTCCTAGCCGGTCGCGAGCAACGTACGCGCCACCTCGGTCACATGGCGCAGGTCGCTGCCGCAGCAGCCCCCGAACACATTCAGTGACGGCAGCACCGCGGACAGCTCCAGATAGCCCTCGGCGAAAGCAACCGGGTCGCCGTCATCCAACACCTCTGCCGCGTCCAGCTCGGCGTGGCTCTGCCGTGATGCATTGCACCGCAGGCCTTCGATCCGCCCACTCCAGGCCGAGTCGTCGATCACACCCACGATGTGGTCCGCGTGCGCGCAGTTCACCATGAAGTAGGCCGCTGCTCCCCCGGTGGCCGCGTCGACCGACTCGATGGCCGATCCCAGGGTCTCTCCGGTCGGGAGAGTGCCGTCGGTTTCGACGGTGAACGACACGACCACCGGTACGCCCACCGCATCGGCTGCCCGCACCACACCGATCGCCTCATCCGACTGTGTGAAAGTCAGGGCTGTCACCATGTCCACGCCGGAATCGGCGAGCCATTTCACCTGGGTGGCGTGATACGCCTCGGCCTCCCGGCTGGCGAGCAACGCCTCCGGGGTATAGGCGTCACCACGAGGCCCAACAAGGCCGTTGATGGCAATGGGCTGGCCCTCACCGGAGAACTCGTCGCGCAGCGAACGACTGAACGCCACTGCATCGCGGTTGGCCTGTTCCAGCTCGCTCGCACTGACGCCCAGGTCGTCCGCCCAGTAGGGGTGGGCCTTCCAGGTTGGGGCGTCGAGAACCATGCCCACGTTCATCTGTGCCGCGAGCTGGAGAAACCCTCGGTAGTAGTCAGCGAGCACGCCTCGCCCGCGCGCGTCCTCGAGGAGCGTGTGAGCCGCGAACTCACGGATCTCGGTCCCCCGGTTGAAGATGATGTCCGTCTCACAGCCGGCGTCAGTGAGGTACGGCCGACCATGCAGCTGGGGTGGGGCCGGGCGGTGGGTCATTGAATTCTCCTGGTCCTGTGGTGTGGGCCCCGGATCGGGCTTTCCTCAGGCTGTCGCTCCTGCCGTCCGCCGAACCGACGGCCAGGCGGCCATCTTCCTACGGAGTTCCTACGAATCGCCGGGTCCACTTCAGCCACACTGGGCGTCGTGACAGCAGCATCGCCCCGGGGCCCACTGCGCGTCGCCGGCTGGGACGTGGACTCCGACGCACACACCATTGAGCGCGACGGCGTCCGCCGCCGACTCGAACCGCGGGTCATGGACCTTCTGCTGAGACTCGCGCAGGACGCCCCTTCGGTGGTCTCCCGTCAGGCACTGCTGAACGACGTGTGGTCGAGCACCTACGTGACTGACGACGCCGTGAGCGCCGCTGTCATCAAGCTACGCCGGGCGTTCGATGACGACGCTCGGAGTCCGACGGTGGTCGAGACGGTCCCCAAGTCGGGCTACCGACTCGTGGGATCGATCACTCACGGTGGGGACCGTGACGCTGTCGACGCAGCGAAGCAGCCCGAACTCATCGGTAGTCGCATCGCGACCGTGGTGCGTTGCAGCGTCGAACTAGGCCCTCCCGGCGCAAGCGCTGATCACCCCGAGGCGTGGCTCGATGCCATGCAGGCCGCGGTCACCGCGGTAAGCGCTGTGGTCGAGCGGTTCGATGGATGGTTGTACGAGGAATCCACGGGCATGCTTGCCGTGTTCGGCGCACCGGTGGCTCAGGAGCACCACCGGGAGCGGGCTTGCAGCGCCGCGGCCGAGCTCCTCAGCGGGCCAGCCTTGGTGTCGGCTCAACGACTCGGAATTGGACTCCGGCTCGGCATTGCGAGCGGTCCCGTGGTTGTGAGTCGCCGCGCCGGTGGCGGCAGCACTGTCTATGGGGAGCCGACCATCGTCGCATCGAAGCTTGCTGCCGCTGCTGACCATGGAGAGGCCCTGGTCATGACATTTCCGATGGCCGAACGCCAGCTGGCTGAGGCTGCGATTTGGGAACCGCGCACAGTTGCGGGCGTCGAGGGGGACGTTCGGCGACTTATTGGAGTGGCGCCTCCCATGGGGCTGTGGGGGGTGCGGAGCCGACAGGGTCTGACACCGTTGCAGGGGCGGGCGGAGGAGCTCGACCGGCTCGAGGACCTGCTCAAACGCGTCGCTTCGGGACGCGGTCAGGTGGTCACCGTCTCCGGGGAGCCCGGAGTCGGCAAGTCACGGCTGCTCTTCGAGCTTGTTCAGCGAGCGACGGCCCAGGGTTTCGCCAGCTACGTCGGACAGGCATCTCCGGTGCATCGCCACTCCCCGTACGTTTCCTGGAGCGGACTGATGCGGGCGGCGCGACCGCTCGTTGACCGCGCCCTCGAGCGGGACAGCTCCGATCCGGCTGCCCTGAGCGCCGTGCTGTCCCCCGCGACCGTTGACCCAGGCTGGGCCGAAAGCGACCCCGAGATCCGTCAGGAACGAACCGTCGAAGCGGTCATGGATGCCCTGCTGACTGGGGGCCAACCCACCCTTCTCGCCCTTGAGGACTTCCATTGGGCCGACGAGGCGAGTCGGGCTCTGGCCGAAGTCATCGCCGGACGCATAGCGCGACGCTCCTGCCTTCTGGTGATCACAGCCAGACCCAGTCAGCTGGATCCCTTCTCTCACCTGAGCTACGCGAGCCGGCTGTGGCTCGACTCTCTCGGACCAAGCCAGGCATCAGCGCTCCTCAAGTCGCTGGTCGGGTCAGACGCGAGCATGGCGCCGTGGCGGGCGGCGGTGCTGCGCGACGCCGGGGGCACACCCTTGTTCCTCGAGGAGTGTGTGCGCTCCGGCCCGACGAGCGGAACGCCGAGCGACGCTCGAAAGAGTCGCGTTGCCGGCCCCGCCACCGTGGCGCCGGTTCCGATCTCCGTGCAGAGCCTGATCGCCGATCGGCTGGACCGACTGTCGCAGTCAGAACAGGCGGTCATCTGCGCAGCGGCGGTGCTCGGTCACGACATCTCCGAGCAGATCCTTCGCTCGGTAGTAGCTCTCGACGATGCTGCCTGGCGCCAAGGCCTGGCCAACTTGCAGCGCGAGGAGCTCCTGTACCAAACCACCGATGGTGGACGCCGAGCGCTGGTGTTCAAGCACGCGCTCACCCGCGAGGTTGCCTATCGCGGGATCGGAGCCGCCGAGCTGCGATCCCTTCATGAGCGGTCCGCGCGCGCGATCTCGGCCACCGAGGGGGCGTCTGCCGAAGTCCTGGCCTGGCACCTGCAGGAGTCACATCAGGGCGCGGCAGCAATTGAGAAGTGGCTTAGCGCCGCAGAGTCGTCCGCCCAGGCGGGTGGCTTTCGAGACGCTCTCGCCCACCTCGCCCAGGCACGGACTCAGCTGCCCCTGGTCCATGACGGGTCTCAGCGACTGCATCTGTCCCTAGCGGTTGAGCTTGCCGTTGGGACGGCGCTGGTCCAAACCCTCGGGCCAACGGACTCACAGGTCGAGGAGTGCTACGAGCGGGCTCGCGAACTGGCCGGACTCGTGGGCTCCGCGGACGAACGCTTCCAGGCGGCATGGGGTTCGTGGTTCGTCCAGATGATGCGCGGAGACCTACGGCGCGAGCGAGAGTTCGGCCAAATGGTCGCCGCAGTCAGCGAGACCATCGACGATTCCGCGCTCGCCCTCGAAGCGCACCACGTGCAATGGTCCGGGCTCACTCTTGCAGGACAGCCGCGGCTGGCGATAGCCCATTCCGATACCGGAATCGACCGCTACGACAAGGAGCTGCATCACCGACTGACCTTCTCCTACGGTGGTCACGACCCGGGGGTATGCGCGCGCAATCTCAATGCCCTCGCGCGCTTGCTGGTCGCCGATATCGCGACGGCCCGAGAGCGCTCCGTTTCGGCCGTGGCACTCGCCACCGAGCTGGCCCACGCGTACTCCACGCTGGAGTCCACTCAGTCGATTCTGGTGACCGCCCTCCTTGAGCGGGACTCCACCACCCTGACCACTGAGGCGGAGCGACTCCTCCGTCTCGTCAACGACGGTCGCCTCCCCGAGGTGACGAAGGGCTACGCGCAAGGCTTCTCCGCGGCGGCCCTCGCCATTCAGGGCAAGGTCCGACCCGCCACAACGAAGATGCTCCGCGCGGCTCCCGTCTGGAGCGAGTTCTGGGGGGCATGGTGCTTCCCGCTCGACGGAGCTCTCGCACAGGTCCTCTCCGATGCGGGCAAACAGGCTGCCGCCATTCGCCACCTCGAACAGACCCTCTCCCAGGCCAGCGAGTCCGGGGGTCACTGGTGGGATGCCGAGCTCACCCGTCTGCTGGCGACGGTCCGCCATCGCAGCGACGGCGACTCGCGCGCCGCAGCGGTCCTGTGCGCAGAGGCCGCCGACATCGCGTTCGACCAGGGGGCTCTCCTCCTCGAGCTCCGTGCGGCCGCTTCCTCCATGGAGCTGTCTGCGGACTCCACGGATCGGGCGCACGCACGCAGGCGACTGGCGGACGTTGCCGCCCGCGTGCCCGACCAGCCCCCGTTTCCTGACCTTGTACACGCGCGACGACTCCTCGACGTCTGACCTCCTCGACGGAATGGTCGCGCGGACAGCTCAGAAGATGTCAGCCAGGAGTTGGGCGAACGTGGCGACGTACTCGTCGACATCAGCTTGGTTGTGCGCCACGGACAGAGTTGGGCCGAGCCACCATCCAGACTCCCAGACTCCGCGATTTGCCATCCCTACCCGGATGAGCGCGCGCAGGTCGGGGTCATCGTTGTCCCGGGACTCGGCACCGTTGCGCGCCGACGTGGGCGCGAATCCGTAGTACGCGTGGGTACCCATGCGAGCAACGCTCCAGGGAAGGCCCGCGTTCGCGACTGTGGACTCAAGTCCGTCAGCCATACGTGCGCCGAGCTGAACACTGCGAGCGAACGCCTCGGGGGTCAGCACCTCAAGAAGGGCAGCTCGCGCGGCCGCCATCGACAGGGCATTGGCAACCACGGTGCCACCGGTGCTGATCTCGTCGATTGCCTCGCCCGACACCAGATTGTGGTGGGCGGGAGGCGCGAGGAACGCAGCCATGTCATCGCTCATGCCGTACGCACCGAGCGGCACACCCGCGGCGATGGACTTGCCGACCGTGAGGAAGTCGGGTGGTTCGAGACCGAGTTCGGTGTACATGCCACCCCAGGCGCCCACCAACGAGTGGGTCTCGTCGATCGCAAGGAGCGTCCCCGTCTCACGGGTCAACGCGCGCAGGGCCTCGTGGAAGCCGGGATCTGGGTTGATGATCCCCGCGTTCGTCATGACCGGCTCAGTGATCACGACCGCGACGTCACGCGACTCGAGAGCTGCGGTGAGTGCTGGGACGTCGTTGAAGGCGACGATACGGCTGGCACCCGGCACCCAGCGCGGTACTCCGAGAGCCTCGGGTACTACGGCGTCACCCTCGAGCACAGTCAGCGTCGCATCGACGAGACCGTGGTACTTGCCGTCGAAGACCAGGACGATTTCGCGGCCCGTGGCCTCACGGGCGATTCGGATGATTTCGGTGTTCGAGATCGTGGCCGCATGGGTGTATTGCCATTGTGGCAATCGGTACCGCTCCGCGAGATGCTCCGAGACGACAATGGCGTCCTCTCCCGCCAGGAGAAAGTGGTTGCCCCGCGACATCCTGTCCGTCACCGCCTGGACCACAGGCGGTGGCGCATGACCGCAGAAACCGCTCATGTCTCCGATGTACAGGTCGAGATACTCGTGGCCATCGACGTCTCGGAAGCGCGCCCCCCGGCCACTGTCGACGAAGGTCGGAGCGTGCTCGTACAGGCTCTCCATCCACGCCATCGGCACACCCCGCGGCATTGACCTGCGCCCGCGCTCGAGGAGCTCCGCCGATCTGGGGCGTTCCGTGACGAACCGAGCGTTCTCGTGCTCGGTCAAGGCCGCGATGCGATCTGCTGATATCGGCACCTGGGCTGACATCCGGCCACGGTAGCGGGATTCGGACCCCCAGAACACCGTGCTCGCGTCAGGTCGGACCTGTCGGGCGTCGCCTCATTTCTGGTTGACTGCTGCGTACGTTTGCCGGATGGCGTCCCCTGGACTGCGCGGGAGGGATCTCTAGTGGGCAGAGTTTCTCAGTGGGCCGTACGCCGCCCCTGGCTGGCTTTGGGCACCTGGTTGGCGCTCATCGCGGTGATCGTCGTGCTGGCCACCCAGTTCGGCGGCGACTACAACGACAACTTCGAGCTTCCCGACACCGAGTCCACCACGGCCCAGGACCTCCTCGGTGAGCTCTCCGGCTCGGCAGGGACCGGTGCCGGTCTCGAGGGTCAAGTCGTATGGAGCTCAGAGACCGGGGACGTCAGTGACGCGGCGGCGAAGGCCGCCA
The DNA here is from genome assembly GCA_963848085.1 of uncultured Actinomycetota bacterium. Taxonomy (GTDB): domain Bacteria; phylum Actinomycetota; class Actinomycetes; order JAHEKZ01; family JAHEKZ01; genus CAWKCE01. Next base: position 925,435 of record CAWKCE010000003.1, on the reverse strand, counting down.
TCACCGGCGTGCTAGAGGAGGTCTCCACGTCCGAGGGTGTTCTGTGTGTGGTGTCTCCCTTCGACGAGCAGTTCGGAGACAGCTGCCCGGAGCAGCCGGCCGACCAGGGTGACGGGGAAGGGGCTGGCGGGGGTCAGGGCGGCGGCGAACAACCAGCGGAAGACCAGTCGCCCGAGGCCGAGGGTGCGTCAGCACACTTCGGCCAGGCCGGCATCAGCCCGGACGGAACCGTCGCCTACGCCACGGTGACCTTCGAGGGTGCGACGTTCGACGACTTGAACACCGAGAACATCCTGGCGGCTCTTGACCCCATCGAGGCCGAGAACGGCAAGGACGGGCTGCAGGTCGGCGCCAACGGGGTGTTCACGTTCGTGCAGGGTGAGCCCCCTTCGTCCGAAGGGATCGGCGTGGCGGTCGCGCTGGTCATCTTGCTGTTCGCGTTCGGCTCGATTGTCGGCGCCTTCCTGCCGATCGTCTCCGCCATCGTGTCCGTCGTGGTGAGCACCGGGTTCGTCCTTCCTCTCGTGGCCGCCAACTTCGACGTCGCCACATTCGCGCCGATCTTGGCCTCGATGATCGGCCTGGGCGTGGGCATCGACTACTCGCTGTTCGTCATCAACCGATATCGCGACGCCATGATCCATGGGCGAGATCCGCGCGAGGCTGCCCTTGAGTCAGTGCGGACGTCCGGACGCGCGGTGCAGTTCGCGGCGGCCACTGTGATCATCGCCCTACTCGGCCTGTTCGTGATGCGCATCAACTTCTTCAACGGGATCGCCGTGTCGGCGGCGCTGACCGTGTTCATGGTGATGATCGGTGCCCTCCTCCTTCTCCCCGCGATCCTGTCGATCTTCGGCACCTGGGCCTTCAGCGGTCGCATGGCATGGGTCAGCGACGGCGAGGCCGTGGCGCGTCAACGACTGACCGGCGTTCCGCACGCTGTCGGACGCGTTCTTCGCTACGTCGGCTGGGTGCTATACCTGCCCGTGACCCTCGTGGGGCTGGCGTACCGGCAGTTCGTGCGAGGGGGGAAGGCGCCTGAGCCTCACCACCCGAGCGCGTTCGCCCGGTACGGCGACTGGCTCCAGCACCGGCCGTGGCTCCTCGGCAGCATCGCGCTTGTCGTGATGCTCGTGATCGCGCTTCCCATGCTGTCCCTGCGCCTCGGCTTCTCCGACGACTCGGGGACCGCTCCCGGGTCAGGGCCTCGAATCGCCTACGACCTCACCGCGGAGGGGTTTGGTCCCGGCGTGAACGGTCCCTTCTACATCGCCGTCGAGCTGCCCGAAGCCGGGGACCAGCAGGCCGTGGACCAGCTGACCGAGGTGCTCAACGCCGATCCTGGCGTGGCCCTCGCCGCCGCTCCCCCGGTGGCGGACGACGCGACAGTCGTTCCGATCCAGCTCTACCCGACGACCGCCCCGCAGGACGAGGCGACAACGGACCTGCTGTTCCACGTCCGCGACGACCTCATCCCGCAGGTCGAGACCGCTACCGGTGCCCAGGCCTACGTGGGTGGCTTCCAGGCCGTGACGGTCGACTTCACGAAGGTGCTGACCGATGCGCTGCCGTGGTTCCTGCTGATCGTGGTGGGCCTGGGTTTCCTCGCCCTCGTGGTCCTGTTCCGATCGATCCCGGTGGCGGCCACCGGAGCGCTGTCCAGCCTGCTGTCACTGTCGGCCGCCATGGGCATCACGGTCGCGGTGTTCCAGTGGGGCTGGTTCGGCGACCAGATCGACCTGCAGGCCACCGGGCCGATCTTCCCGTTCCTTCCCATCATGGTCTTCGCGATCCTGTTCGGGCTCTCCTGCGACTACCAGGTGTTCCTGGTGAGCCGAATGCACGAGGAGTGGCTCCACACTCACGACAACCGAAAGGCGGTTCGTCGCGGGTTGGCCGGCTCCGGCCGCGTGGTCGCCATCGCGGCAGCCATCATGGCGAGCGTGTTCGGGGCGTTCATCCTGGGCAACGACCCGATCATCAAGCTGTTTGGCGTGGCTCTTTCAAGCGCTGTGCTCCTTGACGCCTTCGTGGTCAGGCTCGTCTTCGTTCCGTCGCTGATGGCCATCCTCGGCAAGTCGAACTGGTGGCTGCCGGAATGGCTCGACAAGGTGCTGCCTCATGTCAGCGTCGAGTCGGACGAGGACATCGAGGCGGGCGCGTCGGAGATCGAGGACATCGAGGACCCCGACGAACCGGACCAAGCGGAGTCGGAGGCCGCTCGCGTCTGACACCGAGACGAGAAGCCGCGATGCGTCGTTCCGCGGCGGAGATGTGCGGATCGGGTCAGGCTCTACCACGAGCCGGTGCCGGGGCGTAGCCTGACGCCACCCGACACCTCCAGCACGCGAAGGGATCCCATGTCCAGCATCGACCGCAAGCGGTTCGAACAGCCCGACGAGACCAGGACTCCGGACAAGACTCGGATCGAGATCGTTCACGTCGGGGGCGCCGAGGTGGGTCGCTTCACGTTCGAGCCGGGGTGGAAGTGGTCGGAGTGCATCAAGCCCGTCGCTGGCACCGAGACCTGTCGGCTCGACCACGTCGGGTATGTCACGGCCGGCACCCTCGCGGTCGTCCACGAAGATGGCAGCGAGGCCGAGCTCGTTGTCGGAGACGCCTACCGCATCCCCCCGGGTCACGACGCCTGGGTCGTCGGAGACGAGCCCGCCGTCCTCCTGGAGTTCAAGAGCGCGCAGTCCTACGCCGCCGGATAGTCGAAGGCACCTGTGCCGGAGGTCCTCATGTTCGATTTCTCTCGTCGCCTGGCGCTTGTGCTCGTTCTCATGGTCTCCGCAAGCCCGCTTGCCATGGTTGGCACCGCATCAGCCGCCCGGGACTTCGGTACTGCCACCGGCATGTCCGCTGGCGGACAGCACGCGTGCGCCATCACCCCCTCGAAACACCTCAAGTGCTGGGGTGACAACACCTACGGCCAGCTCGGGATCGGCAGCGACTTGAGCGACCAACTGGTGCCGGTGCGAGTACCGAAGCTCCGGGGCGTCCGCTTCGTCGATGTCGGTGACTATGTGACCTGCGCCATTGTCGGGTCCGGCGGATTGAAGTGCTGGGGTGACAACGACAACGGACAAGTGGGGGATGGAACGACGCATGATCGGCACAAGCCCACCCCGGTGACCGGGCTTGCCCGTAGCGTTGTTGCTGTCAGCGTTGGCAGCTACCACGTCTGCGCTGGACTGAACAGCGGGCGCGTCAAGTGCTGGGGGCAGAACTTCTACGGCGAGGCCGGCACGGGGACGTCGGGTACCGAATACCACAAGCCGAGACTCGTCAAGAACATCCAGAACGCCACTCAGGTGTCTGCAGGGGACTCCTACACTTGCGCGACGGTCAAGAGCAAAGCGAAATGCTGGGGAGCCAACTACTACGGGGCGCTCGGCGACCGTACTGTTCAGCCTCGGAACAAGCCGACTCAGGTCTACGGACTGACGAGCGGGGTCAAACGGGTCATTGCCGGATACCGCACGACCTGCGCGATCCTCACGCGAGGCAGGCTGAAGTGCTGGGGAGACAACTCCGACGGTGCGGTTGGCACCGGCACGTCGGGCAACGAGTACCACAAGCCCGTTCAGGTGCTAGGGATGGCCCGCAGGGTCAGCAGCGTGGACACCGACTCCAATGCCACTTGCGCGGTCCAGAACGCGAAAGCGAAGTGCTGGGGCGCCAACTTCACGTACCAACTTGGCGACGGGACGACCGATCCATGGGACGTCCCGCACCAGGTGAGCGGTCTGACGAGTGGCGTGCGGCAGATCCAGACTGGCCTGTTCCACAGTTGCGCCCTCCGCAAGAGCGGAGTGGTGAAGTGCTGGGGCGGGAACCAAGAAGGCGAGGTCGGGATCGGTTCGTCGGCACCGCAGGTACCTGTCCCCAAGCGCGTCCACCTCTGACCAGTCGACCCGCTCCGTGGATGGACCTGCTATGCCGGCGCGCGACTAGTCCAGGTGGTCGCGCGGCAGGAATCGTTGGGCGCTGGGCTTGGGCAACATCCTGGACACAGAACGGACCCCGTACGGGGCTCGAGCCCCGACCCAGTGCGACTTGAAGTTCAGCCTTCAGCACCGACAGGTGCTAGAGGTGGACGCGTTTGGGCGTGGGTATCTGGTCTGTCGCGGTGCCGATTCCGACTTCACCTTCCGCATTCCAGCCCCAGCATTTCGCGGCCCCGCTGGTGAGGAGTGCGCAGCCGCTGTAGTAGCTTGTGTTGACCTGCTTGACCCCACTGGTCAGACCGCTGACTCGGCGTGGGATGTATCGATCATAGGTGGTCCCGTCGCCGAGCTGGTTGAGCGCGTTGTCGCCCCAGCACTTGGCTTTGCCATTCTGTGTGGAACAGGTGAAGTAGTAGTCAGGATCGACTCCGGTGACTCCGCTGGTCATTCCGACAACTTGGACCGGTCGGTGGTACTCGTTCCCCGATGTGCCGGTGCCTGCTTCGCCGAATGAGTTCTCGCCCCAGCACTTCAGCCTGCCGTGGGCCAGAATGGCGCAAGTGGTGTAGTAGCCAGCGACAACCCGCTTGACTCCAGTCGTCAGACCGTAGACCTGAGTTGGCTTGTCTCGAGGCTGGATTGTCCGGTCGCCCAGCTTGCCATCGTCGTTGAGACCCCAGCACTTCGCCCGATTGTTCACCGTCGCGCACGAGTATTCGTACCCCGCCGAAACCTGGGTGGCGTTGCGAATGTTCTTGACGAGTTCCGGCTCGTGGAACTCGTTGCCAACCGTTCCGTTGCCGATTTGGCCGTAGGTGTTTGACCCCCAGCACTTGACCCGGCCGCTCTTCAGACGGGCGCACGTGTGGTAGGTGCCAACGCTGACACCGACCACCCCGCTGGTAAGCCCTTTCACCTGGGTTGGCTCGCGCCGCTCCGTGGTCGTGCCATCCCCGACCGCGCCGCTGCCGTTGTCTCCCCAGCACTTCAGTCTTCCGCCGCGCAGAATCGCGCACGTTTCGTAGTCACCGACATCGACGAACTTCACGTTCTCCAGCCCCGGCACCCGAACCGGGGTGAGCTGGTCGGTCGCGTCGCTCCCGATACCCAACTGACCGAAGCTGTTGTTGCCCCAGCACTTAAGACGCTTCGACGGAGTGATCGCACATGCTTGGTATCCACCGGCAGAGATCCTCGTGGCGGCGCCATGTTGGGGAGCTGCCGACGCCGGCCCAACCGTCGTCAGCACGCTCGCCGCAATCACCAAGACCAACACCGGGGCCACGCGTCGGGCGAGCACCAGCATTGGGACCTCCAGCGAGGTGGGGCGACGACCGATGCGGTCACCCTAGACCTCCACACCAACCGACCAGAGATGTCGATCAGGGACAGCCGACACGGGCACGGACGCCCGCACTGTTGCCGACTCGGGGAGCAGCCCACAAGAACCGCCTCGGGAGGGTCCAGCGAGCGGGTTCCACATCAGAGTGCATCAGACCTAGTCCAGGTAGTCGCGCACTCTGAACGGCTGAGCGCTGTGCGATCCCGCGTGATAAACGCGCAGGTCAGGAGCGCTGTGCCGTGAAATATCCTGGACTGAGAATCTGGCTGATGGGCACGCGACCTGCGATGCTGCTCCACTCGCCGAGGGCGGTTGCTTCTGACGCACGGACACGGAGGAAGTGCCCGTCGAGGCTAGATCGGTCAGCCTCCCCAGGCGAGGTAGTACTCGAGGTGTCGATCCGATGGCGGGTGCTTTCATCTGTGTCCATGGTCAAGCCGTCTGCCCAGTCGTACGAAACAGGCGCGACGGAACACACGATGGCGGTGCCATCAGGCGAACATGCCGGCGAATCCTCGTGGCGCTTGCCAACGACACCAGTCGGTCAACACTCAGCCGTCGTTGACAATCACAGCGGGTCAGCGGGTGATCACATCACGCCATAGTTGCCCGCGGCGCGCCGATGCGATCTTGACACGCCATGAATGCAGCGCCACACTCCGCCGCAGTCGATCATCAGGTGGTGAGGCACATGCGACTCACACGATCACTACTTCTGGTACTCGCTGGTGTCGTTGCAGCACTGATGGTGGTCCCTATTCAGGCGCAGGCTGACGCCCGCTGGAAGTTCCCTCGACATGCGACTCGTGGGCACATCCTGAAGGACGGAGCGCGGTTATGAGACGAGTGATCTTGGCGGCACTTCTCGGGGTTGTCGTGAGCGCGGTACCGCAGGCCGCGTGGGGGATCACCTACGGCGAAGCGGACAACGGTGAGCACCCGAACGTCGGGTCCTTCGTCGTCGCCTACCCGGACCCCGATACCGGCGAGACGGTGCGCCTTCAGTTGTGCACGGGCACGCTGGTGGAGTCTGACGTCGTGGTGTCAGCGGCGCACTGCTTCCTCGGAATTCTGCCCGGTGATGAGGTCTACTTCACCCTCGACGAGGTCATCGACTCCGACCGCGACGGATTCGTCGACGCTGACATCACCAAACTCAGTGGCACCTCGGTCGTTGATCCACTCGCCTACAGCGGGGGCTACAACGATCCGCACGACATCGCCGTGTTCCTGCTGGACTCCCCCGTCGAAGACGTCAAGCCGGCCGCCCTGCCTGAAGCAGATGCGCTCAAGGCCTCACAGGTGAAGGGCTCGACGTTCACAACCGTGGGGTACGGAGTCGTTCGGGAGACCAACCGAAAGGGATGGCAGTCGTTCACCGACGGCTGGCGTCGAGAGAAGGTCGACCAGCACCTCAACTCAGTGACCAAGGCATGGGCCACCTTCTCGATGAACCTCGCGACAGGGAACGGTGGCACCTGCTTCGGCGACTCCGGAGGTCCCCACTTCCTCGGTGATGTCGTGGTTTCGATCACCGTCGGCGGCGACAGCCCCTGCAAGGCCACCGACAAGACCTACCGACTCGATACAGGATCTGCCCGGCAGTTCCTTGGCCAGTTCGTCCGATTGCCCTAGCACCACAGCTCAGCTACTGACGAGAAGGAAGGCCGAGTTCGACGCGACGGTCATCGACCAGGGCCGCGACGCGGTGCAGGAGCCGGGCGCCGGGGTGGCGATCGCCATTGACGGCGACGCGATCCCGGAGGACGGCAAGTACGAGTACGGCGGACGCCAACCCAGCTGCCAGCTCGGCAGCAGCCCGCCGAGGTCCGGTTCCGCTGGTTTGTCCGCCACAGAGTGATCTTGACTGACAGCGCTGTGCAGATCCAGTCACACTGGTGATCTAGTCGAAACTCCGTGATTCACAAGGGATTCAGGGAATCGGTGGAGGGGAGCTCAGTCCAGGTAGTCGCGCAGCACCTGTGAACGGCTCGGATGACGGAGCTTGCTCATTGTCTTGGACTCGATCTGCCGGATGCGCTCGCGAGTGACGCCGTAGACCTTGCCGATCTCGTCCAGCGTCTTCGGCTGGCCGTCGGTGAGGCCAAACCGCATCGACACCACACCGGCCTCGCGGGCCGACAGCGTGTCAAGGACCGCGTGCAGCTGCTCCTGGAGGAGCGTGAACGACACCGCATCGGCGGGAACGACCGCCTCGGAGTCCTCAATGAGGTCTCCGAACTCGCTGTCACCCTCCTCGCCGAGCGGAGTGTGGAGGGAGATGGGCTCACGTCCGTACTTCTGGACCTCCACAACCTTCTCCGGGGTCATGTCCAGCTCCTTGGCGAGCTCCTCCGGGGTGGGCTCGCGTCCGAGGTCCTGCAGCATCTGCCGCTGGACCCGTGCCAGCTTGTTGATGACCTCGACCATGTGGACGGGGATCCGGATGGTGCGGGCCTGGTCGGCCATGGCCCGCGTGATGGCCTGACGAATCCACCAGGTGGCGTACGTGGAGAACTTGTAACCCTTGGTGTAGTCGAACTTCTCGACCGCGCGGATCAGACCGAGGTTCCCCTCCTGGATCAGGTCGAGGAACAGCATCCCGCGGCCGGTGTACCGCTTGGCCAGTGACACGACCAGGCGCAGGTTGGCCTCGAGGAGGTGGTTCTTCGCCCGGCGGCCGTCCTCGGCAATCCACTGCAGCTCGTTGCGCATCTTGGCGGCAATCTTCTTGCCCGAGTTCAGCTGCTCCTCGGCGAACAACCCAGCCTCGATGCGCTTCGCGAGGTCCACCTCCTGCTCGGCGTTGAGCAGGGCGACCTTTCCGATCTGCTTCAGGTAGTCCTTGACCGGGTCCGCAGTGGCGCCGGCTACCTGGACCTGCTGCACCGGCTCGTCGGACTCGTCGACGTGCGAGATGGTGAAGCCCTCGGACTCCTCGCCGTCCTTGCCCTTGGCCTTCGACTCGCTTGCCGAAAGCTCCTCGGCGATCTCCTCGTCGCTGACGGGGAGGCCGTCGTCAGCAACCGGAACCTCCACCATCTGCACCGGCTCGGCCTTGCCGGCGCCCTTGGCGGAGGCCTTGCCGGCAGGCGCCTTCTTGGCCGGCTTCTTGGCGGCAAGCGCCGTCGCAGTCGCTGCCTTCGCCATCGTCTTTCCGACCTTGGCGGCTGGCTTCCTAGCGGCTGGCTTGGCGGTCGACTTGGCCCCGCTCGGGGTCTTCGTCGACGTCTTCTTCGCGGCGGCCGGAGCCTTCACCGCAGCCTTGGTCGTGGTCTTCGTGGCGGCCTTCTTCGTGGTCGTTGTCTTCGTGGCAGCCTTCTTCGTGGTCGTTGTCTTCGTGGCAGCCTTCTTCGTGGTCGTGGTGGCCGGCTTCGCGGCGGCCTTCTTGGGAGCGGCCTTCTTGGCCGGGGCGCGCGTCGGGGCCTTGGACGCCGAAGGTGCTGCCGGCTTCTTGCCGGACTTGGTGGTCGCGGATCGGGACCCGCTCTTGGCCGGAGCCTTCTTCGTGACGGTTGCCTTGCGCGTGGCGTCGGCCGGGGTGGTAGAGCGAGCACGGCTCATCAGAGCTGGTGCCTCCTTGCGGGCAGGTGCGACCGAGGGTCGGTACGTTCGGGGGGTCCGGAGCCATCGCTCCGGCAACGTCAGTGCGTCATTGTAGTCGGCCCCGCGGACACCCGCGTCGCGGCGTCGGTCAGCCGGAGTGTCCGGCCTTCACCGCAAGCACCGGGCAGGTGGCGTCGAGCAGGATCCGCTGCGCGTTGCTTCCCATGATCAGCTTCCCCACCGGGGTGCGCTTGCGGAGCCCGATGACGATGAGATCGGCTCGGACCTCCTCGGCGACGCCCACCAGGTCGTCGGCCGGGTCATTGCCCAGTACCAGGCCCCGGACCTCGTGGTCGACGCCGGCATCCGCCATCCGAGCCTTGACTGCATTTACCTGCTCGTCGGTGAGGGCCAGCTCCTCGAAGTCCGCGGTCTTCCCGCCGCGCTGCGAGTTCACCACGATCAGGCGAAAGCCCCGGAGCTGGGCCTCCTCGATCGCACGATGCAGAGCGGCTTCACCCTCGGCCTTCGGCACATACCCGACAACGATCGTGCCCATGGAACCTCCTCGACCGGCGGGCCCCGTGGACCCGCTTCCGCTTGGGCGAACCTACCGGACGCGCGCGCCCGATGCGATCACTCGGCGAGGAGGACCGCCCGGGCCTCCCGGACGTCGACGACCAGCTGGGCGGTCTGGGTCACGGTGGCACCGCCGGCGCGGAAAGGTCCCAGGCCGTCCACGGTGAACCAGCCCTCCCACGCGGACGTGACTGCCACCGGGTACCGACCGGGCCGCGGGTAGGCGTGGGACACCGACATGTCCGGGTACTCGCCGCCGGGCGCGGTCGTCACGAGCTCCTGGCCGTCGCCGAACGCCCACGCCCATACGGCTCGAGCATCGAGCACGACGTCGAACCCGACCAGCGAGAACGACCGGGAGTCCATCCGACGCGGTTGGCCGCTGGTGAACAGGGTCGGGAGGGAGACCACCGTGCTCCCGCTCGGCTGGAACGAGGGGGCGAGCTCAGGCACCTCCTCGACCACCACGTCCCGCAGGCGCTCCCCCAGGTCGGCGACCGTCGTCGGGGCGCCGGGACTCAGGCAGACCAGGCCGACGAGCGTGAACTGCGGCTCCCCCGGCCGGCGGAGGTGGACCTCCATCCGACGGGTCGGCGCCGGACAGGTCCGGGCCGCGGGACCGCAGGAGCCCTGCCCCACTCCGGACGGCTTGCACATCGGGACCAGCGCCCAGCGGCACCCCTCGCACACGGCGGCGGCTTGTCGGTCTTCCGGAGAGCCGGTAAACGAGCTCGAGGGCAGCAGCAGGCCGCCATCCCCCACGTAGGCGGCCTGGGCCGGGTCGCCGCCGACGGCGCAGGTCGCCCCCGGGCAGGGGCCCAGGCCCGCCTCCGCATACGCCGGGGCGGGGAACGTCAGCACCCCCGCGGCACAGGCGGTTGCTGCCGCGAGTGCGACGGCCGCCAGGGAGGCGGTCCGCCGGGGTCGCGGGAGGGGTCGCACGGGCGGACTGTAGGCCGCCGCCGCACCGACCGGCGGGCGCCGTCCACAGGCTCACCCCAAGGGGTCACCACGGTGACGCTCGGTGACGATTGGTGACGCAGCGAGGCCCGCAGCCGCCTCCCGAGTCGGCGCGCGTGAGAGCATCCCGGCATGGTGAGCCGAGCGCCTCGAACGGCCTTCGTCCTCGGCGGCGGCGGGCACTTGGGGGCGCACGAGGTCGGGATGCTTCGGGCGCTGCTCGAGCGGGACCTGACCCCGGACCTGGTCGTCGGAACCTCGATCGGCGCCATCAACGGAGCCATGATTGCTGGTGACCCGACACTCCGAACCGTCGATCGGCTCACCGAGCTGTGGGCGTCCATCGCGGATCGCGACATCCTCGGCGGCTCGCTCTTCAGCAGCATGCGGCAGCTCGCACGCAGCGGGACGCATGTCTACAGCAACCGCTCCTTGCGCGCGCTGCTGCGGGAGGCCTTGCCGGTGCGCGCGATCGAGGACCTCGTCGTCCCGTTTCAGTGCGCAGCGGCGAGCATCGAGCGCAGCACGGCGGTGTACTTCGACACAGGACCGCTGCTTGAGGCGGTCCTTGCGTCCAGCGCCGTACCGGGCCTGCTGCCACCGGTGGAGATCGACGGCGAGCACTTCCTGGACGGCGGGCTGGTCGACAGCATCCCGCTGGGACGGGCGGTCGACCTCGGCGCGACGGAGGTCTACGTGCTCCAGGTCGGCCGGGTCGAGCAGCCGCTGACCGTGCCCCGCAAGCCGTGGGAGGTGGCGATGGTGGCCTTCGAGATCGCTCGGCGCCACCGCTTCGTCCGTGATCTGGACGCCGTGCCGGAGTCGGTAACCGTGCACGTCCTCCCCACCGGGGAACAGCTGCGCTACAACGACCCCTCGCAGCTGAGGTACCGGAACTTCAATCGAACGACCAGTCGCATCGAACGCTCGTATGCCGCGGCCGCCACCTACCTGAACGGACTCGACAGCGAGCAGTCGTCGTGAAGCTGTGGGTGCCTCCGCGGTGGGTCCGTCGGTTGGTGCTGGCTCCCCTGGTGGTGATTGCTGTCGCGCTGCTGCTGACCACGGTGCCGGCACTGCTCGTGGTTGCCCTGGTGGCGTCGGCTTTCCTCCCCGGCACCTGGCGGGGTCTGCGCCTGCTGTCGTTCACCCTGGTCTACGCACTGATCGAGTTCGTCGGCCTGCTGCTGCTGTTCTTCGCCTGGGTGGGCAGTGGATTCGGCACCCAGCTCCACCACGACCGGTGGGTCTCGTTCCACTACAAGGTCTTGGGCGTGTCCGTGGACATTGTGGTCCGGGCCGCCATGCGGCTGTTCCACCTGACCATCGTGATGGAGACCGACGTTCACGGGCACCACGCCGGCCAGCCGGCACGACAGCCAGCCATCGTGGCGTCACGGCATGCCGGCCCGGGCGACTCCTTTCTGCTGGTGCACGGACTGCTGCGTCGCTGGGCGCGCCGGCCCCGCATCGTGTTGAAGAACACGCTTCAGCTCGACCCGTTCATCGATGTTCTGCTGAACCGGCTTCCCACCCGGTTCATCGACCCATCCGGAGGCGCCGACGACGTGGTGGCTGCCATCGGGGAGCTGGCGGAGTCGATGGGGCGTGACGACGCCCTCGTGATCTTCCCCGAAGGCGGCAACTTCACGGCCGGCCGACGGGTGAGGGCCATCGACCGGCTGCGGAAGAGCGGCCGTGACGCGCTGGCTCAGCAGGCAGAGCAGCTCCGCTACACGCTGCCGCCGAGGCCCGCGGGCATCGGGGCCGCGATCAGGGCACGGCCGGACGCACGGGTGATCCTGGTGGCGCACACCGGTCTCGACCACATGGACACCCTGCGTGACGTGTGGCGAGGCCTCCCCCAGAACAAGACGCTCGCCGTTCGATGGGTCTCAATGGCGCCGGACGAGACCGCGTCTGCTGCTGACACCGAAGCCATTGGCACGGCGCTCATGTCGGGTTGGCTCGATATGGACGAGTGGATCGCCGAGCACCGGGAGGGTCCCAACGCCGCCGAATAGCCCGACGCCTCAGACGTCGCCGAAGATCATCAACAGTTCGCGTACCTGGTGGCCGGCCTCATGGGGGTGTCGGAAGTTCTTGCTGGCGTTGACCACGTAGTGGTTGCGTCGCCCCTGGCGCTGCTTCAGCAGGTATCCGGCGGACTCCAGGTCCGCCACGATCAACTGCGCTGCCCGCTCGGTGATGCCGACGACCTCGGCGATGTCGCGCAGCCGGACGTCGGGGTCATCGGCAATCGTCAGGAGCACGCGCCCATGATTGGTGAGGAACGTCCAGTGCTGGGCCACCCGGTCAGGCTAGCGCCCCCGGCACCGGAGTTCCGGAATTGACCCTTGGACATCACTGGCACCTAGCCGCCACCACCGCCATCAGCCACCCGGAGGCCGGCTGCGGCCGAGCGACGGTCTCGGGCAGCCTGGTCCAACGGCTCGGTCAGCAACCGCGGCGAGACCGCGCACGCCAGCGCCTGCGCAACAAGCCTCGCCAGCGGGTAGGCCGCGTCAGCCGCCATCGCGGCCTCGGCAGCGACGTTCGCGCGGGCGCCGTCGCCCCGCCGGTAGGCGCAGATCGCGAGCAGGGTGAGCGGAACCGCCCGCCAGGGCGCCGGTGACACCTGGGCGAGGCCACCCCACAGCTGCCCAGCAGCCCGATCCCCCTCCGCGCCACGATCGAGCAGCTGGGCATCACGGACCGCGACGTCCTGGAGCGCTCGGATCGCGCGGACCAGATCAACATCGGGTCGACCCAGGCGGTCGTCGGCATCGACCCATGCGTCGAGGTAGGCGATCTGCTCCGACACCGACCACCGGCGGTCACCGACGTGGCCCGTCGCCGGGAGGAGCGCCGCGATGCGTCGCGCCCGGACCTCGTCGAGAGCGAACTCGGCCCGCAGCTGCTCCCGCGAGCCGACCACCGACTGCCCGCTGTAGACCAGTTCGGCCGCCACCCCACCGCGAATCGGCACCGTTCGCCCCTCGACCGGGCAACACGCCGGCTCGTGGCACATGTAGGACCAGTAGCGGGCGGAGCCGACACATAGCGCGTCGTGGACCGCGAGCCGGTGCCCCCGGGCGTGCGCCATCAGTCGCCCGACGACCCCCGCGTGCGGCAGCGGCACGCCACCGGCAGCGTCGTCGAACACCACGATGAGGACCGAGTCGGCACCCTCGGCCGTCGCCGCCTGCCAGGCGGGAGCCAGCGCGCACACGGGGTCTTCGGCGATGTCGACACGGGCAGTCAGCACGACCTGATGACGGCTCCCGGCCAGGGCGACCACGACAACGCTGTCCTGCGGGACGAAGCCGACGAGGTACGGCAGCGCCTCCACCACATCCCCCGGTCCGGACAGGCGGACGACCGGGCGGTCGGCCCGGCCGCGGCGAGCACTCGGTGCGGTCATCACCCCACGGTCGTGCCGCGTGGCCCGGCCGCTGCGGCCATCCCGCAGCCTGTGGAAGGTTCTTACGGTTGGGCTACCTGTGGACGCGCCGGCTGGCCGGGGCCCCCGCCACGTGGTGTCCTGAGAGCGTGAACGAAGCCCTGACTCCGAAGCCGACGCCGGGAGCGAAGGCGCCCCCGGCGTCCCGTCCTGTGGGGCGGCGGCTCGTGCTGGGACTGGTCGGCCTCGGAGCCGTCGGTGTCGCGGTGGGCGCGCCGCTGTCCCGAGGCGCAGATCGTGCCCTCAGCTCGGTGCGAGGCGCCGACCCCACCGGCATCAGTGACCTGATCCCCGGGGCCGGCGGGTGGCGCTACTACTCAGTCACGTCACAGCAGCCAGACGTCTCCGCCGCCGACTACCAGCTGTCGGTCGAGGGCTTGGTGGCCACGCCCCAGACCTTCAGCTACGCGGACCTGGCAGCGCTGCCCCAGACCGGGCTCACCCGCGACTTCCAGTGCGTCACCGGCTGGCGGGTGGACGAGGTCCCCTGGAGTGGAGTCCACCTCCGTGACCTCCTCGACGCCGTGACGCCCACCGGGGCGGCGGCAGCGGTCACGTTCACCTCACTCGACGGTGCCTACACCGAGTCCCTGACCATGGATCAGGCGCTCTCGGACGAGGTCCTGGTCGCCACCCACATGTACGGCCAGCCGGTCACGCGAAACCACGGCGGGCCGGTGCGGCTCTACGTGGCAGCGATGTACGGCTACAAGTCGTTGAAGTGGCTGGGCGGGATCACCATCGTGGACACAGTGCAGCCGGGGTACTGGGAGCGACGCGGCTACGACATCGACGCCTACGTCGGCGCGTCGAACGGTCGGTCTGATGAGCCGATCTGACCGGCGATTCTCCCCCTCAGAGGTCGTCGTGCACACGACCTTTGCCGCGCTGGTCCTCGTCGGGATCGCTACGGCTGCCGTCCTCTACGTCGACAGCCTGTCGATCCTCGTCGGGCGACGGTCCACGGTCGCCACCGTCCATCTGTGGGCAGGGCTGCTGATCCCGGTCCCGCTCGCCGCCGGGCTGCTCTCGAGGAGCTTCCGCGCCGACGTGCGGTCGCTGGACGGCTGGAGCCCGGACGACTCCCGATGGCTCCGCAGCCGGGACCGTCGCAGCGGCGCCATCCCGGTGGATCGCTTCAACGCCGGACAGAAGCTGAATGCCGCATTGACCGTCGGCGCGATCATCGTGCTGCTCGGCACCGGCGCCATCATGGGCAGCCTGGTTGGTGCCTGGCCGGACGATCTGCGGACCGGGGCGACGTTCGTGCATGACTGGACGGCCTTCGGTCTCACGGCGGCGGTCACCGGGCATGTGTGGTTCGCCGTCAAGTACCGCCGCGGTGACGCCGTGAAGCCTGCCTCCGTCCATGCGCTGGACCCAGGTCGACCGCGCTGACTCACGCGATCGGCGCAGACAGGGGGGCGATCCTGACCCCGATGTGAGGCGCTCTGCGGACGTTGGGCAGGATGCGGTCATGCGGTTGGACCATCTGGCCTACGCGGCGCCCACTGATCATCTGGCGGACGTCGTCCAGCGCATCGGGTCCAGGCTCGGGGCCGCCTTCTCCGACGGTGGGGTTCATCCGCGGTTCGGAACGCGCAACTTCATCCTCCCGTTGTCGGGTGGGATCTACCTGGAAATCGTGGCGGCGCTTGACCACCCGGCGGCCGACAACGCCCCGTTCGGCCGGGCGGTGAAGCAGCGGGCCGAGGACGGCGGAGGATGGCTCGGCTGGGTCGTCGGAGTCGACGACATCGGGCTCGTCGAGCAACGACTCGGTCGCAGCGCGGTGTCAGGGCACCGGCACCGTCCGGACGGCTTCGACATCTCCTGGCGACAAATCGGGGTGAACGACCTCATCAACGACCCCCAACTGCCGTTCTTCATCCAGTGGGAGGGTGACCCCGCCGAGCACCCGTCGGCTGGAGCGACCGGCGAGGTGGGCGTGACGCGGCTGGAGATCGCTGGGGACCCCGCAGCCGTGAACAGCTGGGTGGGCAGCACGAACGGTCACCCGCTCGACGACGTCGAGGTGGAATGGCTTCCCACAGACGGTGACGACGTCGGGCTCGTGGCGGTCCACTTCGACACCCCCCTCGGCCCGGTACGCCTCGACTGACCACTGACGACCCGCCCCATGGACGACTCCCTGCGGCTTCGCGGATCGGTCGCCATACCGCCGGGCGAGCTGAGGTGGCGGTTCTCCCGATCGGGTGGGCCCGGTGGCCAGTCGGTCAACACCTCGGACTCCCGGGTCGAGCTGAGCTTCGACGTGGGTGCCACCCGATCGCTGCCACCGGTGTGGCGAGACCGGGCCTTGGACCGCCTGTCGGACCAGCTCGTCGACGGGGTCTTGACGGTCAGCGCCCAGGAAGAACGGTCGCAGTATCTCAACCGAAAGGCGGCCCTGGAGCGGCTGGGCGCGATCATGCGCGATGCGACGGCTCCTCCGCCTCGGCCACGACGTCCGACGAAACCGTCCCGCAGCTCGGTGCAGCGCCGCCTGGACGCCAAGAAGCGCCGCGGCCGGACCAAGCGTGACCGTCGCCCTCCGGAGCCCTGACCGAGGGGACGAAGGCGGAGCTAGGCGAGTGTGGCCGAACCGAACGCGACGGTGAAGGCCCGGCACCACACGACGACCTGGAGACCCTTGGGTGCCGCCTGGAACGAGGATGGAACTGCGTACTGCTGGTTCCCCTTGTTCCCCTTCAGCGCCCCCAGGTCGACGCCACCCGACACACCGTCATTGCCCTTGGGCACGAGGTAGAGGCGAAGGTCGGGGCCGGGGTCGGTCTCGAAGTTGGTGAGGGTGACCACGCGGTCGCCCTCGGCGGTGTCGATCAGGGTGGCGGTCCCAGACGTGGGGTGCGCCCCGTCCACGAACTCCCCGACGCCGAGCGCCAGGTTCCCCGCCTGCGGCTCGGGAGGAGACTCTGCCGGGGTGGTCCCTGTCGTCGCCTGAGGGCTGGGGGTGGCATCCGCAACCACCACGGTCTCGTCGACGACCCGGTCGACCGAGCTGGTGTACACCAGGAAGGCGCTGATGCCTCCGGCCACGACCACGAAGGTGCCGAGCACCGGCCACGCCAGACGACGCCACCGCCAGGCCACGTAGACCGCCGCCGCGCCCGCGACCGCCAGCCAGACGCCGGTCAGCCCGCGCGCGACGGTCTCGTCATCGGTCACCACCGCCCCGGTGACCCAGACCCCGAGCGCCACCACCGCCGCGACCACCGGTACCGCCAGCCAGCGACTCATGATGCTCCTCGGTCTCGTCGACGCCGTCCGCCAGTCCAGCGCATGACAAGCCTGGTGTCTTCCCCGCAGATGCTTACGGCGAGATGACGGCGGTGGGCGCGGTCCGGCTAGGTTGCCGCCATGTGTCGGAGCATCAAGACCCTGCGACCGCCCTTCACCGACGACGTGACGCCTGAGGACGTGCGCGCGGCCGCCCTGCAGTACGTCAGAAAGGTGTCGGGGTTCCGCGCGCCAGCGGCCCACAACGTCGACGCCTTCGACGCGGCCGTGGCGGCGGTGAGTGAGGCGACCAGCACCCTGCTCACCTCACTCACGGTCCGCGGCCAGCCGCTGCGGCCCTGATGGCCACCACCCGGTGGCCTGCTGTCAGTAGCCGACCACGCGGTGAAGCCTGAGGAAGGACGGCTCAAACCCAAGCCGTGGCCACGCACGTGACGACTGGAGGTTCGTCGCCCGCCAGTCGGTCGCCACCGCAGCAAAGCCGCTTTCGGCACACCAGTCGAGGACTGCCTCCCCCAGTGCGCGCCCCAGCCCGTGTCCTCGGTACTGCGCAAACACAGCCGCGAAGCCAAGGAAACCGGCGTGCGCGGGACGCATCAGCGGGGAGTGCAGACTGGACAGCTCGAGAGGGCATCCGACGGCGCTCCCGACAACAACCCCATCCGACTCGGCGACGAAGCAGCCGAAATGGTGGTCCGGGAGCGTCGCCGCCCACTCGGTCTCCGCTTCCGCCACTGACGGGATCGCACCGGACGAGAACACCGGCGAGGCGCCCTGGTGCCGTGGCAGCTCGAGGTCGAGCAGTGCGAGCGCAGCGATGTCGTCGACCAGTGCCCTGCGCACGCGAGCATCAGCCGCACCCCGTCGGGCGCGCGGCGGGACGTCGCGAAGGGCATGGACGTGCTGCTGCCCGAAGCCGAGGCCGAACCATGCCCAGGCCACGCTCTCGTCGTGCGCCGGGACCACGACGTAGTGAGCGGTGCGCCCCGCGTCGACCCACTGCTGAGCCGAGCTCGCGTAGAGCTCGCGGAACAGCTCCACGCGGGACACGGCGAGTCCGGCGGCCTCCACCCAGACGTTCGGGCCCCAGGTCGTGGAGTCCCGGGGAGCGCCCAAGAGGTACCCGGCGACCTCGTCGTCCGGTTCGAGCACCACAGACCCGGACGCACCCTCACTCGCCCACACCCGCGCGACCTCGGCGGCAGCGTCCGGGACCGCGGCGAACCGGGGGTCGAGCAGCGGCGTTGCGCGACGGTGCTCGGCGTGCCTCGCAGCGAGCAGGCGCCCCGCCGGCTCGACATGGCCGTCAGAGAAGGGAACCACCCGCATTGGGGACACCCGGGGAGGCTAACGGTGCTTCGGCCAGCGATCGGCCGCGCTTCTCGACGACCTGGAGTGTCCTGGGAGTGTGCACTCGGCCCTAGGGCTTGACCGCCTGGAGGGTGTAGCTGCATGCCAGGCGCCAGGGCTGGTCGCGAAGGTGGTACTCCCCGCTGGGAAGGCGCTCCATGCGCCCCGGCAGCGCGTCCCAGGGCACGCTGTCGTGCTCGACCAGGCTCGTGACCTGGAGCCCCTGCTCGAGCAGGGCAGTGACGGTCTCGCCGAGCCCGTGGTTCCAGCTGTGGGACACGTTGTGGGTGAAGGATGCCTCGGTCTGGACGTAGGTCTCGTCGGCGTCGTCGACCAGCGGATCGGGCCGCTCGAAGTACGGGTAGCCCACCACCAGCCCGTCCTGCTCCTCGTCCAGGGCCCACAGCATGGGGTGCCCTTCCCGCAGGAAGAGTCGGCCGCCCGGCGCCAGCAGCGCCGCCACAACCTCGGCCCAGCGCCGTATGTCCGGCAGCCAGCACAGGGCTCCGACCCCGGTGAAGACAAGGTCGAACTGCTCGCGTCCCAGCGCAGCGACGGCGTCGTACACGTCCGACTCGACGAATCCGATGTCCGCGCCGCACTCGGTGGCGAGCCGGCGGGCCTGCTCAAGGGAAGCGCCGGAGAAGTCCAGACCCGTCATGCGAGCGCCGAGCCGTGACAGCGAGACAGTGTCGGTGCCGATGTGGCACTGCAGATGCACTCCGCGCAGGCCAGAGACGTCCCCGAGCAGCGGACGGTCGAACGTCACCACGCCGCTGAGGAACCCGGCGTCTGCCACGAAGCTGTCGAAGGCGTAGTCCGGTGACGCCGCATGCGCCGCTGCCCGGTCGTCCCAGCTGGCCCGGTTGAACCTCAGGTACTCGTCCATACCGGAACCTTGGCACACCGACCGGGAGACGGCCCGGGTCAGCCGATCGCAGCCAGCACGCGGCGCAATGACTGTGGCCCGCGGGCGACCGCGACGACGTCGACGGTGCCACGGAACTGGTCGGTGGCAGCCGACCGGGCCTTGTTTGCCACGGTCACCGGAGCAGAGCTGCGGACCGCGCCTACCCGCGCCGCCTTCGCTGCCCGGACGCCGTCAACCACCAGGATCACCTTGCCGTCCGTCCGCTGGCAGGCGGCGTGGTGCCACTTCCGGTCCCGCACCACGTCGACGACCGGCGAGACGACATCCACCTGACGTCGACCCCCGATCACGCGGCACTGCACACGGCCACCGGTGTACTTCAGGATTTCGAGCTTCCACTGCCCGCCACTGCCGAAGAGGCCTTTCTGCACGAGGTTCGGCGAGTCCGTGCTTGTCAGGGCGCGAAGCCCTCGCGGGAAGCGGAATGCCAGGCCGAACGCGAATCTGGCGCGGCCGGGATCGAACGCCGGTCGGTCCGGGCTACGCGCGATGGAGCGCCGCCCGAACCGCACCGCCGCCGAGCCGTTCTCGCCGTCCGCGCGCCACCACTTCCCGTGGAGCGACAGGGGGTGAGCCGGTCGGGTCCGGTCCTTGACGACCCCCTGTCGGACACCCATCTCCCAGCGCGCCACCATCGTGCCGGCCCTCGCGGACCCGGTGATCTCGGTAGCTGGAACTGGTGGCACCGCGACCAGGGTGGCGCTGAGCGCAGCCAGACCCACGGCCGCCGCCGTCCGGAACCTCATCCGTGTCGTCCTCGCCCTATCGGGAGCCGGAAGTTCCGGCGAGGGTCTGTTGCTCCGGGACCTCCGGACCCACGAGGGTTCGACGGTATGTGAAGGCGCCGGCGACCAGGGCCAGGGCCATCCAGCTCACCGGAGGGATCAACCCCCCGCCAGCGGTGAGCATGCGGTCGATCGGGAGCGCGAAGGCAGCCGCGATCGGCACCATCCACAGCGGCTCCAGAGGCAGCCGCACGAGCAGTGCGGCCCAGTTCACGAACAGGAGAAGGAGCACCCCAGCCGCAGCAATGGCGACGAGAACACCTCCCCGAAGCCAAGCGTCGACGACGAAGTTGTGCGAGCTCTCCCCCGCGGTCTCGAAGCCTCCGGTCCAGAAGCTCTGTCGGATGCCCTCGAACGCCTGCTGGTACAACCCGCCGCGGGACTCGTACGACGTCGTGTCCTGGGTGAACCGGATCCAGATCACCCGACCGACTCCGGACACGACCAGGAGACCGATACCGGCCAGCGCCCCGTAGACGACCGCCATCTGTCGGCGCGTGACCGAGAAGGTACGGACCGAGCGCATCACGGAGATCAGGGGCCAGGCCGCGGCCGCGATCAGCACCGCACGACTCATCGACATCAGCAGCAACCCGGCGCAGGCCACCAGCCCGGCCCGGCGGATGAACCGTCCCCACCCGGGGCTTCCCGGTGCCAGCGCCTCGGCCCAGGCCGCCACATACATGGCGAGTAGGACCGCCCCGAACACCTCGTGGCGGATGTTCCCGCGCACGGTCTCGGAGTCGTAGCCGTACCCGACGAAGCTGGAGCGGAAGAGCTCCTTCTGGAGCAGCTCGGGATCAGCCGCGGCGATGGTCCGCTGCAGCACTCCCACCGGGTTGACACCGTTGCCCAGCATCGACACCGCGAAGGCCAGCACGAGGGTGACGCTCGCAGCCACGGCGGCCCACCGCAGCAGCAGCAGGGCCCCGGGCTCAGCGCCGGACGCCGCCCGCGCGAGGTAGGTGCCGAACGCCACGAACACCACCAGGTAGATGAGCTCCTGAATCTGGGAGCGCGGGACATCACCGTTGAACACCGACGTGCCGGTCCACAGAGCCAGCATGATCAGGTTGAGCGCAATGAAGGGCAGGGCAACCCGCATCAGCGGCAGGTTGGTCCGCCACGGGCGGGCCACGAGGAGCACGACCGTGGCCAGCAGCAGCACCGCCTGATGGAGTCGCATCAGCCCCAGCGGGGTGCTCCCGACAACGAACCACTGCAGAGGCAGGACCGCCAGGACGACCAGGCCGACCCACTTCACGTCGAACCCCCAGGTCTGTGACGAGCACCGCCCCAGCGCCCATGCGCTGACTACGCTGCCCGCATGGTAATCCGCAGGGGTGGCTCCGGCGGGCCAAAGACTATGGTTCGGTAGACGCGGCCGCCGGCGTCTGTGCCCGGATGGGCCAGCGGTCCGTGACCACTGCAGAAGGGGAATCCGCCATGGGGGGCGATGCCATCAACCTGCGCGACCAGGTTGCCGTCCTGCGTCGCCGCTGGCGTCTGATCGCCCTCACCACCGTGATCTTCCTCGCTGCGGCGTTGGCCATGTCGCTCAGCCAGGACCCCCTCTACCGAAGCAGCACGACCATCGAGATCACGCCGGTGAGCGCGTCCCAGGTGGCGACCAACGGGATCGTGATGCAGCCATCGGAGATCGCCACCGAGATCCAGGTCCTGCTGTCCGACCAGGTCGCCGACCGGGTCAGGAGCTCGCTCAAGCTCAGTGGCTCCTCACAGCAGCTGCTCGACACGATCAGCGTCCAGCAGCAGTCGGACACCCGCGTCATCGTGGTCAGCGCGACCAGGCCGACAGCCGCCGAGGCCCGAGACGTCGCCGAGCAGTTCGCCGCGAACTACCTGACCTTCCGCCGCGACCAGGCGGAGGAGCAGAATGCAGAAGCTCTCCTCGTGCTGAGCAACGAGGCGAAGGATGTCCGTTCCCGCATCAACACCATTACGGCCGAGCTCGAGACCGCATCCGGAGCCAAACAGGCGCAGCTGGAGACCGAGCGCGACCAGCTCAACATCAAGCTGCTTCAGATCCAGACCCAGCAGGCGGACATCGCCACGTCGAGCCCGGCCGCCCTCGGCAACGGCGGTCAGGTCCTCATCAAGGCCAACGTGCCCGGCCAGCCGGCCGAGCCCCAGCCGGTGAAGGCCGGGCTACTCGGGGCCTTCGTTGGACTCGTCCTGGGGATCGGGCTGGCCTTCGTCCGCGACCACTTCGACGACGGGCTGCGTGACGAAACCCGTCTACGGGAAGCCATCGCTCCCCGGCCGGTCCTCGGACGCATCCCTACCTGGACGAACGCCCGGACCGGTCGACTGGTCACGGTTCTCGATCCGGCGTCACAGGTCAGCGAGGCCTACCGAGCGCTCAGCACGAGCATCCGCTTCATGCTGGCCGTCACCCGAGAGCCGTCCGCGGGCGACGGTGGAGTGGGCCGGGGCCGGCTGGCCAAGGCCGCCCCCGGCGGCGGAACGGGCCGCAGCCGAGGCCGGATCCTGGTGGTCACCTCCGCCCTGCAGGCCGAGGGGAAGACCTCAGTGGCGAGCAACCTCGGGGTCGTCGCTGCCCGGTTCGGCCTGCGGGTGATTGTCGTCGACGCCGACCTCCGCAACCCGCAGCTGGCGGGAGTCTTCGGGCTCGGACGCCCCCCTGGTCTGTCCGATCTTCTGGCCAGCGACGATGACTTCGGCGACTACATCCTGGACGTCGAGGACATGCGGGTGCTTCCAGGAGGCAGTTTGGCGCCCAACCCGGCTGAGCTGCTGGCCTCGCCACGGATGCGTGACCTTCTCGAGAGTCTTGCCGAGTCAGCCGACCTCGTCGTGGTCGACACCGCACCGGTGAACCGGGTCTCTGACGCCCTGGAGCTTGTCGGGGTCGCCGACGTCGTCCTCCTCGTGGCCCGGCACGCTCAGACGCGTCTGCGCTCGGTGGCCGAGGCGATCGAGGCGATCCACCAGGTCGGCGGTGAGGTCTCCGGAGCCGTCTATGTCGACGTCCCCGCTCGGGCCGGCGCAGAGGCGTACGGCTACGGGTACACCGCGGAGCCTGGACAGGAGAGCCCGGACGACGACGCCGACGCTGCCACGCCGCCCGCCAGCGAGGCGGCGGCGCCCGCCAAACCCTCGACCCGCGAGTCTCCGACCAAGGCCCCCGCAGCCACGCCCACGACCCAGCCGCCCTCGACCCAGCCGCCCACGTCCCAGCCGCCGCCGGCCAAGCCGCGGGTGGACGAGGCGCCCTCGGACAGTGCTCGGAAGGTCGCCGACGTCGTGCGATCGGTGGACGCGGCTCGGGAGAAGCCCGCGGACAAGCGAGGCTTCAGGAAAGACGGCCAGTGATCTGGTCGACCAGCCCAACGATCTCGGCAATGCACGCCTGGTACTGCTTGACCGACCCGCCGTAGGGATCGGCAACATTCTCCGGTGACGGAGCGGCCGGCTGCCGTGGCCGCTCCCGATGCGCGGCCCGAACCAGCCCAAGCACACCGCCGTTGGATTCGTCGCGCTGTGGCACGACCGAAACCAGCCGGGCGAACTCCCGGAGGGAGAAGATGCGCGGGGTCGCGCTCGGCAGCAGCAGCTGAAGCGTCTCCCGCTGCGCCTCCGTCATCGCCAGCACCACGGTTGCGGCCTCGACATCCTCCCGGGCGATCCGCCTCGAGCGGTGAGAGTGAAGGTCGAGGAAGTACGGCCTGATTGCCTGGACCAGCGCCGCCGGGACCGACATCCCGTCGGCGGCCGCCACACCCCTGCTGGAGACCGCGAGGTCGGGTCGCCCCTCCCGCTGGACCCACGCTTTCAACGCAGCCTCCGCCACCGGACTCCGCACCAGGTTCGCGGTGCAGACCACCAGCAGCCGCTCCATGGTCAGCCGATACCGGCCAAGTACGTGCGCAGCGCCCGAGCGGCCGGCTTGGGATGCATGTTCTGCGTGTACAGGCCGTAGTTGCTGAGGTGGACGTCGCCGATCTTCTCGTCCTTGGACATGTACCAGGCCATCCGCTCGACGTACGGCAGACGCTTGTCGGTGATCCTCATCATCTGGACCAGGAACTTGGCCTGCTGCTCCCGGGTGACTCCGTACCCGTACCGGTCGGAGTGGGTCGACCAGCCGAACTCGGTGAACCAGACCCGCTTCTTGGCGTCATGGTGGTGGCGCATGATGGCGCGCACCTGGGCCAGGTTTCGCATCCACAGCGGCGGTTCGGACCCGGGGGCGTAGTACGGGGACAGGTCCCGGTTGTACGGGTGCACGGCCAGCACATCGAAACAGGGCCGGCCCCCGTTTCGGTAGAGGCTGCGGATCCACTTCCAGTCGACGCCGCCGGTACCGGCGGAGATGACCTGTGCCCCGGGGGCGCCGCGGTGCACCGCGGGGTAGGCGCGGCACAGCAGCTCCACGTAGTCCTGGATCGTCGCGCCCTTGACGTAGTTCGGGCCGCTGACCTCGTTCCAGATCTCCCAGGACGCAACGCTCCCTCGGTAACGCTTGGCGAGAAACCGAATGGCGCGGGCATAGGTGCCAGGGTTGGTCGGCAGGTACTTCGAGCCGAGCCCTCCGTTCGCCCACCCGGGGGTGCCGACGAACGTGAACGAGACGCTCAGCCCGCGCCGCTTGGCCATCTTGACCACGGTGTCCACTCGGTCCAGGCCCCAGGAGCTCCAACCGGAGTCCGTGGCCGTCGGTCGTCGTGGCTGAGCCAGCGCCCAAGGGAACCCGATCCGCACCCATGTCGCGTGCGCGCGCTTCAGCCGATCGAACATGGCGCGGCGCTGCGCGTTGGTTCGGTCGCCCCAGAGCGCGTGGTCGGCAACTCCGACCTGCGGGTGCTGGGCGGCGACGACTCGGCCGGCCGGGGCCGCCGCGACGTCCTCGACCGGCGGCTGAGCCGACACCGGGGACGACAGGGCCAAGGTCAGGGCCATGGCCACCGCCAGGACCATGGCGACGACAGCGTGGCGGGCACCCGTGGTCATCGTTCTCGCCTTCCGATGGGTCCCCCCGGACCTGTTCGCGCCGAACGGTAGCAAGTCTCGGGCGGCGGACGACATCGAGCCGGCGGCGCTCACGCCGGAGATGACTCTGTGTACCCGAGCCACTACGACCTGTCAGACCGAGGTGCCCTAGAGTGGCGGAGCATCCCTCGATCGGCGGATCCATCAGGGAGTTGCCCGAGTCCTTGTGGGGGGTGAGGCACCGTAGCTGGCATGCACAGGGCGCCTCGAAGGATGTCGATCGGGCGCGCAATTGTCTGGTTCGGCGCCGCGTACGGCGTCGCCATCGGGGGCTACCTCGGTCTCAACGCCGCCGCCGGACGCATGCTTGGTCCCGATAGCTTCGGTGCCTTTGTGGCCGTGCTCACCTTCACCGCCGTCGCCGGGCAGATCGGCCTGCTCGGTGTGCACCGGGCTGGACTCCGCGAAGCCTCCCGACTCCAGCAGGAGGATGTTGCCAAGCTCGGCGAGCTCCGGCGCGGCGTTCGGGCCGTCGCCTTGGTGTCGCTCCCAGCCGCCGGGGTGTTCGCGGGCATGGTCACGTGGTTCCTCGCCAGCGACTGGCCGCACCCGCAGCGGGCGGTACTCGCCCTCAGCGCGGTCGCCCTCGTCGTGCTCAGCGGCCTGCAGAAGCTCTGGGCGAACTTCCTGCGAGGCTTCGGACAGGTGCGCTTCGCGAGCATGCTGGAGGGACGCTCCGGGGGTGCACTGGTGGCCATCAGCCAGGCCGCCCTTGTGGGGCTCGTCTGGTGGCGGTTCCCGTCCTGGGGCCTCCCGGGCGCGCTGGTCGCTGTCGTGGTCGGATACGCCATCCCGGTGGGCTTGGCCTCACGCGCGGTCTCCCGGTTCTGGGACCACACTCCAGCCGGAACCAGAACCTTCCGGGACCTGCGTGAGATCTCGATGAAGCACTGGAAGTTCGCCAGCGTCCAGGTTGCGGCACTGCTCAACTCCAGCGTCGAGATCTGGATCGCCGGTCTGGCGCTGACAGCCTCCGCCACCTCCATGTTCGGCGCCGCCCAGCGGTTGTCCATGCTGGTGCTTCTCCCGATGACTGCGATGCAGGTGGTCTTCTCACCCCTGGTGTCCCGGCTGGCCGTGGCGGACGACCGAACGGAGCTGCAGCGCGTTCTTCGGACCGGCGCAACGATCGCCACTTCCGTGACGGTCGTCGTGGCGCTCCCGCTCCTGCTGGCGCCGGGGGCGATCGTCGGCCTGGTGTTCGGCAAGGGGTTCGGGGATGCCGTCGTGCCCCTGCTGCTGCTCACGGCCGCGTACCTCGTCAATGCCACCACCGGTCTGGCCGGTCTCACGCTGTCGATGGCGCACCGGGAGGGCGTCGCGGCCACCGTCCAGTGGATGGTCCTCGTCCCACGAGTCGCCGTGGGCACGTTGGTTGCCATGGCCTTGGGGCTGGATGCGCTGGCACTGAGCGCCGCGATCTGGTCCATCGTGATGTTCGTGGTCATGTGGCAGCGGGCCAGGGCGGTGGTCGGGGTCAACACCGCCGTCACGGCGCACGTCGACCTGACCCTGGTGCGGCGCCCCGCGGGGGTTACCGAGTGAGAGTTCTTCAGCTCCACAACCTCCACCAAGCCAGCGGCGGCGCACTCCATGTGCTCCAGCAGGAGGCAGACCTCCTCCGAGACGCCGGTCATGACGTGGACCAGCTGTTGGAGCCGGCAGCCGAGGGCTCCGGGCGCGGCCCGGTCAGCCTGGGCGTCGCCGCGGTGTGGAATCGCTCCGCAACGAGCGAGCTGAAGCGAAAGATCGAACAGTTCGACCCCGACGTCGTGCACGTTCACACGCCGTTCCCCATCCAGTCGCCGGCAGTCTTCCGCGTGGCCCACCGCCTGGGCCGCCCGACCGTCACCACCGTCCACGGCTACCGCTACTCCTGTGTCGGCGGTCTGTGCCTGCGTGACGGTCAGCCGTGCGAGGACTGCGTCGGAAGCCGCCTGAAGCTGGCTGGGGTGCGACACCGCTGCTACCACAGCAGCTTCGCCGGGAGTACCGCACTCACTGTCTCGTTGGTGGGACACCGCGCCATCGGTACCTTCGCGCGCCACGTCGACCGGTTCATCGCTCTCACCGACTTCGCACGAGACCTCCTGGTCCGGGACGGCATTCCGGCCGAACACGTCGTGGTCAAGCCGAACGCAGCGCCCGACCCAGGCGAGCCCGTCGCCAGCAGCGAACGGGGCGGATACGCACTGTTCGTCGGTCGGCTGGCCGAGGAGAAGGGCATCCGGACGATGCTGGAGGCCTGGCGCCGCATGCCGGCCGACCACCACCTCTACGTCGCGGGCGACGGTCCCTTGCGCGACCTCGTGGACACCGCGGCCCGGGACAACCCGTCAGTTCGCGCGCTCGGTTGGTGCGATGCGGAGCAGGTCGAGCAGCTCCAGGCACGAGCATCCATCACGCTGGTCCCGTCTGAGTGGTACGAGGCCGCCCCGTTAGTGATCGTGCAGGCCCTGGCTGCCGGGACCCCCGTCCTGACCACCGACCTCCCCAACCTGTGCGACTCGCTCGTCGAGAACGGCGCGGGGGCAACCTTCCGTCGGGGCGACTCGACCAACCTGGCCGAGGCCGCGCAGGAGCTGCTCACCGACGACGACCAGCGATTGCAGATGGGTCGTCGTGCGCGTGCCCTCTACGAGCGCCAGCACACCCTCGAGGGTGCTGTTGCCGCCCTCGAAGCCATCTACCGCTCGGTGATGGCCGCACCGCCCACCCCAGGCCAGCCTTCGGCCGGCGCCTCCCGGACTGGCTGAGCGATGCGCATCCTTCACGTGGTCGAGGTGTCGATCGGAGGCGTGATCTCCGTCATCAACGCCTACGCGCAGTGGCAGGCTTCCGCTGGCCATGACGTACACGTTCTTGCGCCTGCCGAGGCGGAGATCCTCGCCGGAAGTCGGCACGAGTGGCAGCCACGTCGCAGGGCCCCCCATCGGTTCCCTGGAGATATCCGAACGCTGCGGCAGACGGTGTCACTGGTCCAGCCGGACGTGGTGCACCTCCACTCGTTCTTCCCGGGCCTGCTCGGCCGGATCCTCCCGACCGGCGGCTCGCCCCGCCCCGCCGTGGTCTACCAACCGCACAGCTGGACCTTCGACGCAGCGCCCACGCCGTTCGGCCGCCACCTGGCCGGCGCCTGGGAGCGGGTCGCCGCTCGGCGATCGGACGGGGTGATCGTGAACTGCCGCGACGAGGGTGACGAAGGCACGTCACATGGGGTCACCGTGCCGATCCATCCAGTGGGAGTCCCGGTCGACACCGCAGTGTTTCGCCCGGCGTCGCCGACGGAGCGCGAGACGGCACGCCACGAGTTCGGGCTGTCCGGGCGCTCCGTGCTGCTGTGTGTCGGCCGGATCGCACGGCAGAAGGGGCAGGACCGGCTCGTCGCCGAGTGGGCCCGTGATCCGATTCCCGACAGCGTTCTGGTCCTCCTCGGAGCCGGCGACCCGGAGCACGTGGAGCGACTCGCCGGGCCGGAATGGGGACGGTCCGTCCTTGCGCCGGGCGCGGTCTCCGATGTCAGGGCCTGGCTGCACGCCTGCGACCTGGTCGTCGCACCCTCCCGGTGGGAGGGCCAGGCGGTCGCGGTGGCAGAGGCCCTGTCGTGCGGGCGCGCGGTCGTGGCGACGCAGGTCAACGGAGCCAGAGAGGCAATCGAGGAC
The DNA here is from genome assembly GCA_963848085.1 of uncultured Actinomycetota bacterium. Lineage (GTDB taxonomy): Bacteria > Actinomycetota > Actinomycetes > JAHEKZ01 > JAHEKZ01 > CAWKCE01. The sequence continues at coordinate 896,569 of CAWKCE010000003.1, read as the reverse complement.
GGCCCACAGCCTGCGGCCGGGGTCGTCGTGGGTCAGAACGACATGACGGCGTTCGTCGCTGCCTGTCGGCAACGGCTGGCCGACCCCGCACTACTGGCGCAGGAGACGGCGGTCGCCCGGTCTCGGGCAGAGCAGATGTTTGCCCGCGACGAGGTCATGCTCAAAGTCACCGCGGCGTACCAAGCGGCGCTGACGAGCGCACGGCCAGACTCGGTGACGGAGCCAGGGAGATGAGACCTTCACGGAGTCGCGGGCCCACCTTCGTGGTCGCCGGTGCCGGCCGGGCGGGCAGTACCGCAGTCACAGAAGGACTGCGAGCGCACCCGGACGTCTTCGTGACCCAACCGAAGGAGCCCCACTTCCTGGCGCTCGGTGGCAGGCCGGTGGAGTTCACCGGTCCCGGCGATGACTCGACGATCAACAAGCTGGCCGTCACCGAGCTCGACCGGTACCTGGAGCTGTTCCCCGATGGCAACGACTTCCTGGCGCTTGGGGAGGGATCGGTGTCGACGCTGTACTACCCGGACAGCTCGATTCCGGCGATCGAGTCGCTCAATGCCGACATCCGCATCGTGGTCGTCCTGCGTGACCCCGTGGAGCGGGCGTTCTCCAGTTTTCAGTACCTGAGCGTTCGGGGCTTCGAGCCACTCGACGACTTCCTGGACGCGGTTGCGGACGAGCCGCGCCGACGCGAGCTCGGCTGGCACCACTTGTGGCACTACACGGGCATGAGTCACTACGCCGACGACATCGCACGCTTCGTACACGCCTTCGGTGACCGGGTGGGCGTGTGGTTCCACGACGATCTCGAGAACGACAGCGCGGGAACGATCGGTGACATCCAGCGCTTCATCGGCGTCGACCCAGCCCGCGCCGAGACCGGGAACGTCCGCCGCGTCAACGCCTCCGGCCAGCCTCGGGTGCAGTCGGTACAGGCGGCAATGCAGTGGGCCGTTCGGCACGACAGTCTGCGTTCTGCGGTGAAGCGGGCCGTCCCGTTCCGGGTCCGCGAGTGGGTCCGCAGCGCCAACCTCCAGCCCCATGGGGCGGATTCCCGCGTCCGCGACGCGTTGCGACCGCAGTTCGCCGCTGATCTCGAACGGCTCCAGGGTGTCCTGGGCCGAGAAGTACCCGACGGCTGGTGGAAGTAGCGACGGGTAGCTCGTCGACCCGTCAGCTCGTCGAGGCGCCCTGCGGCCACTCGGCGGACCAGGTCAGCCCGAGCCGTTCGTCCTGTGCGGCCAGCCAGTCCTGGACTGCCGCGGTGGCGTCGGCACTCAGCGCGTCCAGCGCCGCCCGCTGGTCCGGATCGCAGGACGCCAGCGCCTCGTCGAAGGACGGCGTCTCCGGCACCTCCGTGACGGCAGACCGGATGCGTCGCAGGGTGGACGCACCGAGCGATCGTCGCACCATGGGGTAGAACCGGCTGTGTCGAAGCGTCCGAGTGGCCCGACGCACGCGGTCGCTGCGGAAGCGCACCACGTTGTTCCGGTGCTCGGCTGCCTGCTTCTCGGCGGCGGGTGGCGGGCCAAGGCCGGCGATCGAGCAGACGACCTCCGCGACGGCGTGGCTCGATCGCGTCACGGCCGCGAACGGGACGACGAGGACCTGTTCCGCCGGGAAAGCGGCGGCCAGTGCGGTGAGCCAACGCCGGTAGTCGCTGACATCGGCGTAGTACGAGTCCTGCCGCAGCGCGCTGCCGAAGTCGGCGGCCCTCTCATGCGCGAAGTAGTGCCGGTAGTACTGGTAGTGCGATACCGCGCGCGGAATCGGGTCGCGCACCACGTACACCGCACGGGCGGACGGCGCTGCCTCGGCAAGCCGAGGGATCGCCTCGGGGAACTGCGGGTAGGTGTAGGACACGCTGGCATCCAGCCGGAGGCGACCCGGTGCCCGTGGACCGAAGTACCCCTCGTACCAGTCGGGGCCGCGGTCGAAGTGCCGGCTGAAGTAGTTGGGCTCCTTCACCGCAGAGGCATCGATGTCCGGGTGGGCCGCGAGGTGGGCCGCCAGCAGCGAGGTCCCACTCCGCGCCGCACCGAGGACGACAAGGTCCGGCCCAGGGGTCTGCTCATCCATACGCCTACCCTCGCAGGACGCCCGGGGGTCGAGAACAGCGCCTGCGAATCGTCACCCGGACGGCTGCGGCTCGCTGTCGGGTGTTCCGTCGGGCAGGTTCCGGACTGCGGGTGTCACTCTGCGTCAACTCCTACGCACGCTGCGGTCGCCGACCTATCGTCCGAACGACTGATTTGCCACCGTCGTCCGACACCGCCGTCCAAGGTGCTGCCCGTCCGGCCCAAGCGAACGTAGAGTATGCCGTGACCGTCGAACCGCCCCTCGAGTTCGCGAGGTACTGAGTGATGAATGCGCATCCTCGCCGTCTAGCGACGCTCGGCGTGACCCTTGCCCTGGGGGTCGTCGGACTCGTCGCCTCCCCGGCCCATGCTGCATACAGCGAGACTCCGCGCCCGGAATGGTCGCCCCGATCGCCGGTGTTCGCCATCACCGTGTCCGGCAACCGGGTCTATGTCGGCGGCGCCTTCACCACGCTCAAGGACATCACCACCGGCAAGTTCGTCACCCGCAACCGGGTAGCTGCGTTCGACGCGAGCAGTGGGGACCTGATCAGCTCGTTCGACCCCAACGTGAACGGCAAGGTCCGCGCCATTGCGGTGTCGAGTGACGGTGGCACCGTCTTCCTGGGGGGCGAGTTCACGTCTGTCAACGGCGTCGGACGCGCCAAGATCGCGGCCGTCGACACCTCCGGCGCGCTGGTGCCGGGCTGGGACCCGTCTCCGTCCAGTACGGTCCGAGACCTCGTCACGGTCGGCTCCGACCTGTTCCTGGCTGGGACCTTCGGGAAGGTCAACGGGAAGTATCGGGGTGGCCTGGCCAAGGTCGACGCGTCGACCGGCACCCTCAGTGACTGGAAGGTGCCCACCAAGGGCGGTCGGCCACGATCCATCACGGCGTCACCGAACGGTTCCGACCTCATCGTCGCCGGGTCCTTCTCCGCGCTCGAGGGAAGCCCTCGTCCCTTCCTGGGATCGGCGACCCTGGGCTCCGGTGACGTCACCAGCTGGGCGCCGCCCGCTGCCTGCGACACCTGTGACGTGTTCGACGTCGTCGCGACCGGGAGCGATGTGTTCGGGGCAGTCGGTGGCGGTGGCGGTCGGGCCGTGAAGTGGTCCGGGGCGACCGGGGCGATCGACTGGATCGTCCGATCGGACGGCAACGCGCAGGCGGTGGCCGTGATTGGCGGGACGCTGTACGTCGGAGGCCACTTCGGCCCGACCTTTGCCGGCCAGCCGCGCGGCCAGCTGGCCGCCGTGAGCGCCAGCACCGGCCAGCTCCTCCCGTGGGCCCCCGACCTGGGAACGAGGTACTTCCCCGGTGTGTGGGCACTCGACGCCTCTTCTGACTTCCTTCGCGTCGGCGGCGGGTTCCGGTCGGTCGGCGCCTCGGAACAGGCGCGCTACGCGGAGTTCCCGGTCACGTGACAGGGCCGCGGTAGCGTTTCTCCGGCGGGCGAGCACAGCCAGCCCGCACGTCACGGCAGAGAAGGGATCGACCGATCGCGCTCGTCCACAGGCTCAAGTCCACGGCGCCAGACTGGCTCAAAGAGGCCTCCCGTCCTGCGTTCCGGCTCTATGGCCGCACCACGCACCGGCAGCGACCGTTGCCCGACTACCTGCTCATCGGCACGAAACGCGGCGGTTCGACCTCGCTGTTCAAGTACCTCAACCAGCACCCGAACGTGCTGCCGATGTGGCCAGGCGTCGAGAACGCCAAGAAGACGTACTACTTCGACCGCTACTACTACCGCGGCCCCAACTGGTACCGGGCGCACTTCCCCACCACGAGACAGCGCGAGGCGGTGCGGCAGCGCACCCGGTCACCGGCCGTCACCGGAGAAGCGGCCGTCAACTACATGTTCAACCCCTTGGTGCCTCCTCGCGTCCTGGAGACGCTGCCCGACGTCAAGCTCATCGTCGTGCTCCGGAACCCGGTGGACCGCATTTGGTCCCACTACCACGAGCGGGTCAACGCTGGCACCGAGCACCTGTCCTTCCTGGACGCGCTGGATGCCGAGGAGGAGCGGCTCGCTGGTGAGGTCGAGCGGATGCACGAGGACCCGCACTACTACAGCGAACGGTTCGACTTCTGCAGCTACAAGGCGCGCGGACGCTACCTCGAGCATCTCGAGCCGTGGCTGGACCTGTTCTCCCCAGACCAGCTCCACATCATCCGGAGCGAGGACATGTACTCCGACCCGGAGACGATCGTCCTGGAGGCGCAACGCTTCCTTGGGCTTCCAGAGCAGCCGGTGAGCACCCACCGGTACAACTACCTTCCATCCGACACCTTGAGTCCGGAGCTGCGGACACAGCTGAGCGACTACTACCGCCCCCACGTCCATGCCCTCGAGGAGCGGCTCGGGCGGTCCTTCGACTGGGGCCTGTGACCCGGCGATCTCACCGGTCTCGACGGTTCGCAATCTCGACGAGACCCGACTCGTACTTGCGGTTCCAGCCGGCTCCGGCCGCTGCCATCCGGACCGACCGGGTGAACATCTCCAGCAGGTAGAGGGACGCCACCAGTCGGTGACTTCCGGGCTCGACGCCCAGGCGGGACAGCCGGTGAGACTCCGCGTCAACAGCCTGCGAGGCGTCGACGAGGTTTCCGTCGTCCGGTGACAGCCGGTCCTGGAAGTGCCAGTGAAGCAGGTCGAACCCGACGGGAACGTCGGGGTCGCTGTACTCCCAGTCCCACGCCACTGGCCCATCGTGGGTACGCCCCAAGTTCCCCGGGACGTAGTCGCCGTGCCAGCGTCCATAGTCAAGCTGCCCTGGCTTGGCCTCCAGACGGTCCAGCCATCGCAGGAGTGCCGCGCTGATGTCAGGCTCCTGCATCGCGGCACGCTCCAGGTCGGCGCGCACTCGGGCCGCATAGCTGCTCGCCGACAGTGGCGTTCGACTCGTCTTCCCGGACCGTGCGATCCCCGTCAGAAGCTCGGGTGTCGAGGACGGCTCCTGAGTCCAGGCACGCACCCGCGGTGGGAGCGGAGCGGCAACCGCGTACTCCTGACCCTGCCACTGGCCGTCGGCGGCCAGTGCCGGCGTCAGCAGGCCCCCGACACGTCCTTCCACCTCCCGCAGCGCGGTGGCCTCGTTACGGACGACGGCGCGGGTCGCCAGCGACCATCCGACCTTGACATACCCCCGTGGTTGGCCGTCTCGCTGGAAGAGCCGCAGAGTCGGCTTGGCGTTGGGCACTGCCCGACGAACTGGCAGGTAGGCGACGAGCCGGTCCCCGCCCAGGACGTCCCGGAGATGGTCCAGAAGGAGCCAGTCCGACCACTGGGTCTGCGGAATTGACGGGTCGATCCCCACAAAGACACGGCCGCCGAAGACTCGCCCCCCCACTGGGGTGCCGAAGCCTGCCGCAGATAGGTAGCCCAGGCCTCGCGTCTTGGCCGAGCTGGTGGTCAGGTACCGGGTGAAGGCGGCGCGGCTGGCGACCTGGGCTCCGACGGGCACCAGGAACTTGGGGCGACTCAGGTCTGGCACGACGACGTACTGCTCGACGACCGTCGCGTCGCCCGGAGGACGTCCGAAGGACACGGTGACCGGCCAGTCCAGTGGGCTTCCCGGCGTCCACACCCGCTCCGCCAGCGTCCGAAGATCCGTCCCGACAGCTTCGTCGGTGCTCACTTCGCGAGCAGGAACACCGCTCGGGCGCTCCAGTCACGGCCGTCCTTGCCCGGACCGCTGACCGTCACGGGTTTCCCGACGGGTGCGCCGTCGGACCAGCCCACCGAGCGCAGTCGTCCGCTGCGAGTGGTGAAGTATAGGGTCGACCCGGCAAGGAAGGTGCCGCGCACCTTCCCCCAGGCGATCCCCGGCACGTCGTCGGGTCCAGACATCCGGATGGCGCCGACGATCGCGCTCTCCGGCGTGAAGTAGCGGTAGTAGAGCCCCGACTCCCCCGCCTGGTTGAAGTACAGCCTTCCGGACGAACGGTCGTAGAACATGGCGTAGGTGCTCTGCAGGTCATTGCTGAAGGCGGACAAGCCATACAGCTTCACCACCTTGGACCGGCCGAACACCCCGGCGCGGTAGGTGCGCTGCAGCAGCCTGCCGTCCGACCAACCGGTGTACAGCCGGTTGTCCACCATGAACGCGCCACGGGCACCGGCCCAGTTGGTGGACGACGACGTGATCGAACCGCGCCATGACCGGGTGACGCCCGAGCCGTCGAACCGGTGCGTGCGCACTCCCGTGCTGTAGGGAGCCGGGTCGCGAGCCGCCTTGGCCCGCACGATCTCGATCCCGTTGACCAGCGGATTCTCGACCACGTGGCGGAACGAGATGTCCACGCTCCCGTCACTGACCACCGAGAAGCTCTTCATGGTCCCGACCGAGTGGCCGACGTCAGCGACGATGTCGTAGTCGTCCAACCGGTCCGTGCCGTCGATGCTGACGTCGAAAGTCCGCTCGCCCGGGTCGTTCGTGCAGCTGCAACCGGACGCGAAGTACAAGCGGACCTGGACCTTCGTCCCCGACCTCACCGGGAACGACCACGACATCTCCGGAGCGGACGCCGGGTCGGCACGTTCCACGGAGAAGATCGACTGCGGCGTTGCTGCCGGCACCTTGGCTGTTCGTCCCATCGTCTGACGCCAGGAGGCGGACACGCTGCCCCAGCCGTGCCGCGGCGAGGGGTTCGCCGCGGTGTCGGCGGTCCAGTCCGGCCCGCCGTCAATCGCGAGAACTCTGGGCCCCCCAGCGTTCACGCGATAGAGCACCTTGCGCCCGGCGTACGGCCACGGTGAACGCCCGAGGAGGTGGACCTTGCCGGGGAGGGTTCCGGTGACTTCGGCCGGTAGGGCAGACCCTCCCGCGACGGGCATCAATGCCAGGCGGTTGCGCTGCTCTCCTCCGATCACGTCGGTGTCGTGGCCGACCCACAGACCCTCAGGAGCGACGCGGAAGCCCCAGACGCCCCACCCCTTCTGTCGTTCTGGGTCCCACGTGAGGGGAAGTCCATTGCGGGAGTCGAGGGCCGCCAGAGCGCGCCGGTGCACGCCGCCGGAGCCGACCTGGTCGTTGGCAAAAGGGTTGTTCAGCCAGCGGAAGTGGCCACCGACGTAGATGACCGGTCCAGTCACCGCCACTGCCGTCACTGTGTCCCCGCCGGTGTAGTCGACCCACGTCGGCTCCTGTCCGCCCCCAACGCCACCCAGCTCCCAGCGCGCGACTGTGTCGCACAAGGTGCCCGAGTTGGGGCCGCCGGAGTACGCCCCGGTAGTCACGACCACGAAGAAGGAGCTGTCGGGAGACACATCGACGTCGTTGACGTAGGTCTTGAAGTGCAGGCTGCACTGCGTGCCGTAGCGCTGCGTCGCCCAGGCGTCGAGCGTGGCGTCGGTCCCGGCGATGTCCACCACCGCGAGCTGAGGGCGGGAGTGTCCGTCGACGGTGAGGAAGTTGCCGACCACGACCAGGCGGTCACCATCGGGTGACGCAGCCATCCTCGTGATCGTGGTGACGCCGCCGTTCTGGGTGCCGGCAAACGACAGGTCCAGGTGACCGGTGTCGTCGCCGGTTGCCGGGTCCAGCTCCACTAGCTGAGTGCGCGGCTGTCCAGCCACCGTGGTGAAGGAACCTCCGACGAGGAGGCGGCCGTCGACCAGGGCGAGCTCAGTCGCACGGTTGTCCAAGCCTGGTGACCGGAACGTGGGGTCGACGGCACCAGTCGTGACGTCCAGCCGAACGACGCGCCCGGTGCGCGCCAGCCCGTCAACGTTGGCGAACGCCCCGGCGACATAGACGGTCGTCCCGTCCCCGGACGGGATGATGTCGTAGATCTCGGGGCCGTTGAACTGCGGAACGAAGGTGGTGCTGACTGCTCCCCCTGAGTCGAACGCCACGATGTCCTGACGGTCGAACGTGGTACCGGTGCCGCGCTCGGTCACCTGGGTGAAGTCGCCCACGGCGATGGTCACGTCCCCGACCGTCGCCGTCTGCCTCACCCGGCCATCCTCGACGTCCGGCGTCCAGTCGACGGGGTCGGGCGACACCACCGTGGCCAACGGCAGCTGGGAAGCGTGGCCGACCGAAGCCGAACTCACGACTGACATCGCGGCCACGGTCGACATCGCGACCGCCGCCGCGACCGCTCGGCCTGCTTTCACCCGCATCTCGCGGTCAACCGCCGGTCCCCTTGAGGACCGCGACGAACGTCCGGACCAGGATCTTGGCGTCCAGCCACAAGGACCAGTTCTCGATGTAGAGGTTGTCGAAGTAGGCACGGTCCTCGATGGAGGTGTCGCCCCGCAGACCCTCGACGGCAGCCAGCCCGGTGAGTCCCACCTTGACCCGGTGCCGATCTCCGTAGCGCGGGAACTCGACCGCGAACTGGTCGGCGAACTCCGGGCGCTCGGGGCGCGGGCCCACCATGCTCATGTCCCCCAGGAACACGTTGAACAGCTGCGGGATCTCGTCGAGCGAGAAGCGTCGCAGGAACAACCCGACCCGACCGAACCGACTGTCATCGTCGACCGACCACGGGCTCACCTCGCCCTCCGGGAGGTGCTTCATGGAGCGGAACTTCCGGACCGTGAACGGCTGGCCGTCCAGACCAACCCTCACCTGCTTGAAGATGACGCCCCTGCCCAAGTCCCAGCGGACGAGCGCCGCGACGACGGCCACGACCGGAGCCAGGACCAGCAGCAGCAGTCCGGACAGAAGCACGTCGATCAGCCGCTTGGCCCGGCGCGACCAGGTGTGGGTGATGGGTTGCCGGAGAGGCACCAGCGGCAGCCCCCAGATGCTGTCCGTGCCCGGCGTCAGCTGGCTCATCTCGAACAGCCGGGGGACGACGTGGATCTGCACGTCCAGCAGGTGACAGGTGCGGAGCACGGACACGAGCTCGGCTGACCTCATCCGACCGAAGGCGATGATCACGTCGCTGACGTCGTACTCGCCGACGATGCGCGCCAGCTGGTCGGGCTTGCCCAGCAGTGGCAGCGGCAACGTTCCTTCCGGAGTGACGTCGTCCATGAAGCCGATCGGATCCAGGCCGGAGTGGGGGTGCTCGACGATCCGCCGCGACAACGAGACCGCGTTGAAGCCTGCGCCGACCACCACCGCGGGGTGTCGAACCCGACCCTCGGCCCGCCAGCTCAGAACCAGACGGTACGACACCACGCGTGCCACGGCGGCAACGGCGAGGAACATCGCTACCGGCCAGACGGCCTGCCCGAGATCCTCTCCGATGAGCACCTGGGCCATGACCGCCCAGACTCCTCCGATGGCCAACGCCCCCAGGTCGTCGAGCATCGACAGCGAGAACCTTCGCCCGTACAGGCCTTGGGTGCGCCAGTAGACGGCCGCCACGGCGACGGCGAGCAGGACCGCAAGGTCACGGGTCACGACGATGGTCAGGCCGGCAGCGAACAGGTCTCCCGCCACCACCACGCGCCCCTCGACCGCGCGGGAGTACCGGCGTACCGCGCGCCGGGTAGACACGGTCACCGGCGCCGCGTCCAGCCGAACCGGCATCGTCGTCATCACACCCCCCGTTTCATCCTGGCCACCGCTGGCCAGGCACCCGCTGCCCCACGGGCGTCCGGCCGACTACCCCTTCTAGCAACACATCAGACCGACTTGTCAGGCGTGGGGAGCGTGGCAGCCAAGGAGCGTCGCCGCCCCTCCGGCTGTCAGGCTGATCTGCATGCGTCGTCCCCCACGCGGTCGATCTGCACCGGCTCTAAGCATCGTGACTCATCTTCCCGCGGTCACTCCGCTGAATGGCTGAAACGACACACCTTCATCACCCTGTGTGTGCGATCTCACCTCCCAGGCGATCGTTCTGGCATGGTTCGCGCTGCTTGGACTACTTGTCCGGTTTGGCCAGGGCACGTGCGACTGACCGCACGTCACGGTCCGGACCGCCCGGGCTGCGCCGTTCGCGTGACAGGGCGCCCGGTGGTCTCCCACGGTGGTGGTGTCCACTACCGTTGACTCGTCGGGGCCCGGCACTCGTGCACCCGCCACCCATGCCTTCAGGAGGACACTCAATGTCGAGAACGATTGCCCGGGCGATGGTCGCCCTCACGGCCGCTGCGGCGTTAGCGGCCGGCTTGCTGATCGGAGCGCAGACCGCGACTGCGGCCGTCCCGATCACCAGCCTGAGCGCCACCCCCAGGCCACCGGCCACGGTCGTCATCAAGTGGGACGCGTTCGGCGGGGCAACCGATCACTACCAGGTCATCGTCCAGCCCGGCGACCGGAAGCAGACCGTCTCCGCGCCGGCCACCACGGCGACGTTCGAGGACCTGAGCTGGGGGAGCAACTACACCGCCACCGTCACTGCCCTCGACTCGGTCGGAGCCGCGCTGTCCGATCCCACTGAGCTGAAGATCCCCGGAGTGCGGCTGAGCGCCAAGCTGAACAAGCCGTCGGCGGTGCGAGGCACCAACGTGGTGGTCTCCGGCACCCTGCGGGACACCAAGAACAAGGCGCTGGGCGGCAAGACCATCAAGGTCCAGGTGGCGCTCGCCCCATACCAGCCGCCGATGTACCAGACCCTCGGCAAGACGAAGACCAAGCCCAACGGCACCTTCACGTACACGGCCAAGGCGGACCGGAACGCGATCTACCGCGTCCTCTACAGCGGCAAGGGCACCGCAGGCGGGTGGGACGCCAACATGGTGCTCGGCGTTCGCGTGCCCATCTCCATGCGGTTCAGCTCCAACCCGGTGCCGTTCGGCCAGGCGGTCACCTTCCGGGGAGCCCTCGACTGCCCCGCGAGCCTCGTCGCTGGAGCGCCCATCAAGCTCCAGCAGCGGATCAACGGGAAGTGGAAGACCGCCAAGGCGACCAAGGTGACGGCCAAGGGCAAGTACGCGATCGTCTTCACCCCGCCCAGCGCCACCGACCGGGCGTGGCGGGTGCTGACACAGGCCGGCCCGTCGTTCGCCAAGTCGACCAGCGTGGGCAAGCCGCTCGTGGTGCGGTAGCCCGTCGGACGAGCAACGCAGTCGACGGCCCCCGAGGTTCTCAGCCGCGGGGGCCGTCGGCGTTCCCGACGAAGGTGGCCACCGAGTCGGGTGCCGTCCCACCCGCGCTCGTCATGCCCTCGGGCAGCGGACAGCAGTGCACGACCGTCAGCCGCTGGGTGCATCGCGTCAGGGCCACGTAGAGGTCGCCAACGCCTCGCGCGGACTGGGCAAGCAGCTCCGCGGGTTCGAGCAGGACGACTGAGTCGAACTCGAGCCCCTTCGCCTGGCCGACGTCCAGCACCACCAGAGGCGACTCCAACGACCGCTGGCCGGCAGCTCCGTCGGGCAGCCCCAAGAGTGCGCGCAGTTCGACCGCCACCTCGTCGTAGCCGCGGCGCGGAGTGATCACCGCCAGCCGACCTCCCCCCAAGACCTCCCACTCGCTCGACACCACCCGCTCCACGGCGTGCGCGTCCACGGCAGGGACCCGGACAAAGACCGGTGGGCTACCCGAGCGCGCCGACCGTGGGGGCTGCTGATCGACCCCGGCCCGCCGAAGGACACCCGACGCAAGTGCCATGACCTCGGAGGGGGTCCGGTAGTTGACGGTCAGATCGGCCTGGTCCCACCTGGCCCCGCGCAGCTCGTCCAGCGCCTGCGCCCATCCCGATGAGCCGGCGGCCGAGGAGGTCTGGGCGGTGTCACCCACCGCGGTGACCGAGCCGGTGGGGCAGCGCCGCACGAGCAGCCGCCAGGCCATGGGCGAAAGCTCCTGCGCCTCATCGACCACGACATGGCCATAGACCCACTCACGGTCGCTTGCAGCACGCTCGGCAACCGACTCGCCCCGCTCCGACGCGGCAAACCGGTCGACCAGCGTCTCAGCGGTGACCAGGCCGGCCGCCGATGACGTCCCCAGCACCCCCTGGGCGTAGCGCAGCTCCTCGGCTCGCTCCGCCGCTCGTCGGCGGGCCTCCGCACGCGCCGACGAGTCGTCCTCGCCCAAGAGCTCGGCGAGCTCATCCAAGAGGGGGACGTCTCCCACCGTCCACGGAGCCTCTGGCGGGCGGAGCAGCGCCCGCCGATCGACACTCGACAGGTGCGGTGCGGCCGCTGCCAGTCGACTCGGGCTGGCCCACAGGCCGCGCAGCGCCCGTTCCGGGGTGGTCGGCATCCAACACAGGTTGACCTCGCGCCGGACGTCGACCGAGTCGTGCAGCTCGTCGAGGAGCTGTTCGCGCACGCTCTCGTCGACGTCGAGGCCCTGGCTCCTGGCCAGCTGCCAGACCAGGTCATCGAGCACGTACCTGGCGAACACTCTTCGCGCCCGGTTGTGCGGCTGGCCAGATCGACGGGCGCGGTCACGCGCCCTGCTCACCACGGCCGGCCGAAGCGTCACGGTCGTCCGGCCGACCTCGAGCGACACCGGGGACTCGGGGACCCGCTGCCGCTGCGCGACGGCGCGTCGCAAGACGTCGACCATGGACAGGTCGCCCTTGGCGACTGCCGCCCGGTCGGAGTCGAGGACGACTGCGTCCACCGTCGGATACAAGCCACCCACCGTGGACAGCACCGCCGACGTCTCGCCCAGCGATGGCAGCACCTGCTCGATGTAGCGGAGGAACAGCGGGTTCGGCCCGACGATGAGAACACCGGACCGGGCCAGCCGATCTCGGTGTCGATACAGCAGGTACGCCGCACGGTGGAGCGCAACCGCGGTCTTGCCCGTGCCGGGTCCGCCCTGCACCACCAGGATGCCCGCCATCGGAGCGCGGATGATGCGGTCCTGCTCGGCCTGGATCGTCGCGACGATGTCGCGCATGTGTCCGGTGCGGTGCTCAGCCAGCGCCGCCATCAGGGCGCCTTCCCCGGTCAGCACCAGACGGCCGGCATCGAGGTCCGGATCACCGAGGCCGACCATGTCGAGGACCTCGTCCTCCACCGACACCACACGCCGACCGCGCATGGCGATGTGCCGGCGCCGCACCACGTCGGCTGGGTCGGCGCCAGTCGCCCGGTAGAACTCCTGCGCCGCATCGGCCCGCCAGTCCACCAGAAGCTGGTGCTGTTCGTCGTCGGACAGTCCGATGCGTCCGATGTGGCGGGTGCCGCCGCCCTGCAGGTCGAGACGACCGAAGACCAGGCGCTCCTCGACCGCCCACAGCTGCGCCAAGCGCTGCTCGTACCTGGCGGCGAAGGCGTCGCGCTCCGAGCGGTTCTGTGGACTGCCGGATGGGCCCGCCCGACGGGTCTGGTCCAGCTGCCGGGCAGCTCGGTCGCGAAGCTCGTCCAGGCGCTGGTAGCGCAGGTCGACCGCATCCTGCTCGGCTGCCACCTCGTCGATCCCAGCCGCCGCCGGGTCAGTCGGCCTCACCGCCGCAACGCCATCAAGGTCGTTCCTCTCGCCAGTGCCGGACCACCGCCGTGAGGGTGTGACAGCAAGGGTGCGGTCTACCGCCCCGTGGCGCCACGACCACCATCACCCGACTGATCCCTGACCTGCCGCTTCAGGCGGGCGAGCATTGCCGCCATCCCGCGCAGCCGGAGCACACTGACTGCCTCGGCCAGGCCGAGCCGTAGGTAGAAGTCGTCAGGTACCGCGAGCACTTCGTCGACCGACTGCCCGTCCAAGCCCTCGTGAAGAATTCCGGCGAACCCTCGAGTCGTCGGTGCCTCCGGCGGGGCGTCGAAGTACAGGTGCACCCGTCGGTCGTCGGACACGGCCACGGCCAGGAAGATCGGAGACTGGCACTCGGGCACCGGCTCCATCCGGTCCCGGTCACTGGCATATGGCTCCGGAACTGGCGGCAGCTCCCGCGAGAGGTCCAGCAGCAGCTGAAGCCGGTCCTGGGGTCCCACCGCCGCGAAGTCGTCGACGAGATCTGACAGCGCCGAGGGCAGGGAGCCGGCAGTCACGGACCGGCTCCCTGCTCGATGGGTACCCGGACCGCGTTGCCCCACTCGGTCCAAGATCCGTCGTAGTTGCGCACGTTCGGGTATCCGAGCAGGTGGGTGAGCACGAACCAAGTATGCGACGACCGCTCCCCAATCCGGCAGTACGCAACCACCTCGTCCTCCACCGACAGGCCTGCTTCCCCCTCGTAGATCTCCGCGAGCTCGCGCCGGCTGCGGAACGTACCGTCGTCGGCGGCGGCCCGCGCCCAGGGGACGCTCCGGGCGCCGGGGATGTGACCCCCGCGAACGGCCCCCTCCTGGGGGTAGTCCGGCATGTGCAGGAGCTCACCGGAGTACTCCCCCGGCGAGCGTACGTCGACCAGGGGCTTACCGAGGTGGCCGAGCACGTCGTCCTTGAAAGCCCGGATGGCTCCATCCTCGCGCGCGACCACTGGGTACTCGGTCCGCGCGTATGGGGCGGTCTCGGTCGTCATCTCGCGACCCTCGGCGACCCACTTGGCGCGTCCCCCGTCGAGGAGCCGGACGTCCGGATGGCCGAACAAGGTGAAGACCCACAACGCGTATGCCGCCCACCAGTTGCTCTTGTCGCCGTAGATCACCACCGTGGTGTCGCGGGAGATTCCCTTGCGGGACATCAGATCGGCGAAAGCCGTGGGGTTGACGTAGTCGCGGGTCACCGGGTCGTTGAGGTCCAGGTGCCAGTCCACCTTGACCGATCCCGGGATGTGGCCGATCTCGTACAGGAGGACATCCTCGTCCGACTCGACCACGACCAGCCGGTCGTCCGACAGCCACTCGTCGAGCCAGGCAGTGGTGACGAGCCGGACGGGATGGGCGTACTCGCCGATCTTCGGGTCACCGTCGACGGGCAGAGGGTCGGGGGTGCTCATCGGGGGCTCGCTCTCGTTGGGGGTCGCGGCTGCCGTTCAGCCAGTCAACACCCAGCTTCCCGCAGCCGTTCCCGCGGTCTGCGGTCCGGATGCCCGGGTGGCAGGCTGTCGCCATGGACGACGCGCTCAACGTTCTCGGTGGCCCCCTGGAACCGTGCGGTACCGACCCAGTGACCGGCTACTTCCGGGACGGTCACTGCGCGACCAGCCCGGAGGACCAAGGCAGCCACACGGTGTGTGCCGTCGTGACCAAGGAGTTCCTGGACCACCAGACCCGCACTGGAAACGACTTGGTCACCCCGCGGCCCGAGTACCACTTCCCGGGCCTGCGCCCCGGCGACCGGTGGTGCGTGGTGGCAGCCCGGTGGCTGCACGCGGCGCGGGACGGGGCGCCCGCGCCGGTGGTGCTGGCCGCCACCCACTCCCAGGCCACCGAGGTCGTCCCGGAGCAGCTGCTGAAGGAGCACGCGGTCGACGTCCCGCCGAACGCCGGGTCGCTGCTGTGAGGCACTCCCCCGGCTAGCGCTTGGCGTCCCGGTCCCGGCGGACCTGGACCTTCCGACCCTTGAGGCGGGTCGCCTTGAGTGCCTGGACGACCTCCTTCACTGCGTCCGACGGAACCTCCACGATCGAGAACCGGTCGGCGATCTCGATGGCCCCAATGTCACGTCCAGTCAGCCGCGTCTCGTTGGCGATGGCGCCGACGAGGTCCTGCGGTCGGATGCCGGCCTCACGTCCGGCCGCCACGAACACGCGGCCGACCTCGCCGCCGTGACCCCGACGGCTGGTGCCTTTCGATCGACCAGTGTCCTTGGATCGACCAGCGCCCTTGGCCCCAGGCTTGCCCTGGCCGCGAGCAGATCCGGCGTCGCCGGAGGGTGCCACCTCGGGGATGTCCTCGTCGTCTGACCCGGCTCCCGCGGCCGAGTGGGCCAGCTTCACCGCTGCGAGCGCGATCTGCATGACGTCGTACTCGTCGCTCAACGTGTCCACCACGACGCGGAACTCGTCCAGCTGGTCGTCCAGGAGGGTCTCCTCGAGCGCCGACCGGGTCAGTTCCAGCCGCCGGGCTCTCAGGTCGGACGTCGTGGGGACCTTCTCCACCGAGATGCGGTTCCTGGTGACCCGCTCGATGGTCTTGAGCATGCGGTGCTCGCGAGGCTCGGCGAGCGTGATCGCCACACCGGCGCGCCCACCTCGCCCCACACGGCCGATCCGGTGCACGTACGACTCCGGAGCCGAGGGGACGTCGAAGTTGACGACATGGGTCAGATGGTCGATGTCCAGACCGCGCGCCGCCACATCCGTCGCGACGAGGAGGTCGGCTGTCTCGCCCCGCAGCCGGCCCATGACCCGATCCCGCTGGGCCTGGTCCATCCCACCGTGAAGGGCCTCCGCACGGTATCCGCGCCCGTTGAGGGTCTCGGTGAGCTGGTCCACCTCGTCCCTGGTGCGGCAGAAGATGATGGCGGCCGCGGGCGACTCGATGTCGAGCACCCGGCCCAGCGCCGCCGCCTTGTGGGCACGAGGGACGACGTAGGCCGTCTGACGGACCTGGGGCGCCTCGCCCGGGGCGGCGACCGCTCGCTCGATCTGGATGCGGACTGGTTTGCGCAGGTGTCGCCTGGCGATTCCGTCGATGCGACCCGGCAGCGTGGCCGAGAACAGCACCGTCTGACGGCTGTCCGGGGTCGCGGCGAGGATCCCCTCCAGCTCCTCGGCGAACCCCATGTCCAACATCTCGTCCGCCTCGTCGAGCACCACCACCCGCAGCCCCGCCAGCCGCAGGGTCCCGCGGCGCACGTGGTCCAGCGCCCGGCCCGGCGTGGCGACGACGACGTCCACACCACGCTCCAGCTCCCGAAGCTGGCGGCCAATCGGCTGGCCGCCGTACAGAGGGAGCACCCTCGCCCCAACGTCCTTGCCGTACCGGTGGACTGCCTCCGAGACCTGGACACAGAGCTCGCGCGTCGGCACGAGCACCATGGCCGACGGTTCTCGTGGCCGCGAGCCGTCCGCCAGCCCTTGGAGAATGGGAAGTGCGAAGGCAGCTGTCTTGCCGGTCCCCGTGGCGGCCTGTCCCAGCAGGTCCCGACCTTCGAGCAGAGGCGGAATCGCCTCCCGCTGGATCGGCGTCGGCTCCTCATACCCCAAGGTGGTCAGGGCGCGCACCAGCTCGTCGCGCAGTCCGAGCTCGGCGAACGTGGTCTCCTCGCGCTTGGTCACCCTCCCATCCTCCCGTGTCGGTCGGTCACCGCCCAATCGCCCGGCTCCCCGTGGTACCAAGGTCCCTGCGAAAGGGGAGACACCATGAGCATTCTCAGCCTCGGGGTCCTGGGGACGTCGGCGAAAGAGAACGAGCGACGTCTGCCGATCCACCCGGCCCACTTCGACCGAATCGACGCCGACCTTCGAGACCACATCTACCTCGAGCAGGGCTACGGCGCCGGCTTCGGGGTGCGGGACGAGCACCTGGCCCCCTTCGTCGCGGGGATCGCGTCGAAAGCGGAGATTCTGGCGACGACCGACGTGATCCTGCTGCCCAAGCCCACGCTCGAGGACGTCACCGCACTGCGCGACGGGCAGGTGCTGTGGGGGTGGCCACACGCGGTCCAGGATGCGCCGCTCACCCAACAGTCGATCGACAAGCGGCTTACCCTCATCGCTTGGGAGGCGATGAACCACTGGACGCCGAACGGGTCCTTCGTGGTCCATGTCTTCCACATGAACAACGAGCTCGCCGGCTACTCGTCAGTGATGCATGCCCTCACCCTCGGAGGCACGACCGGCCACTACGGTCGCCAGCTCCGGGCTGCGGTCATCGGGTTCGGGAACACCGCCCGCGGCGCCATCACGGCACTGCAGGCTCTCGGGGTGCACGACGTGACGGTGCTGACGACTCGTGAGGTGACCGCGGTCGCGTCGCCCATCCCCTCAGTGGTGCTGGACCACATTCACCGACGCGAGGACGACCCCAGCCGCACCGTGGTGATGGTCGACGAAGACCCCGTGGGGACCGGGAAGTTCTTGGCCGACTTCGACCTGGTCGTCAACTGCGTCCTGCAGGACACCGACGCGCCCATGTTGTTCGTCGACGACGACGACCTGGCGTCGTTCACGCCTGGCAGCATCCTGGTCGACGTGTCGTGCGACCTGGGGATGGGGTTCTCCGTTGCCAGGCCAACCACGTTCGAGGAACCCACGTTCCTGGTCGGGGACGGCGTCACCTACTACGGGGTGGACCACAGCCCGGCCTATCTGTGGAACTCGGCCACCTGGGGGATCAGCGAAGCCCTGATCCCCTACCTCCGGGCCGTGATGGGCGGCCCGCAGGCATGGGAGGAGGACGACACGATCCGACTGGCGATCGAGATCCGCGAGGGGGTCATTCAGAACCCGAAGATCCTGTCGTTCCAGGGTCGAGCCACCCACCACCCGCACCCGCACATCTGAGCCAGCGCCCGACGGCCGTGCGGAGACGCCCGCGGCTACTTCGGCGGCAGACTTGCGGCGTATGAGACGGCCTCGGTCACCCAGCGCGCGAGCTCGGCCCCGGCCAGACCATCTGGCTCAACGAAGACCATCGTCCGGATCGCCTTACCCGTGAAGTCCATCTCGCGCACATGTGGCTGCGACAGCGCGGCCAGCGTCCCTTCCGGACCCAGCCGCAGCATGAGCGTGTCCGTCACCACACCGCAGGCCATGTTCCCGCCAACCATGAAGGCCAGCCCTCCGAACATCTTCCGCTCCGACACCTCCCCGCTGGTGTCCATGACGTCCCGGATCCGCTCGGCCAGCTCCTCGTCGTATGCCATGGGGCCTCCCCGGTCATTTCAGGCGGCCTTGCGAGTCTGACACCCTGGCCGTCATGGCGCCCCGCAACCTGGTCAACCTGGAGCGGGTCACCAAGGCCTTCGGGCCGCGGCCCCTCCTGGCGGACGTGTCCCTGGGCGTGGCTGCCGGCGAACGGATCGGCGTCGTCGGGCGCAACGGGGGCGGAAAGACGACTCTGCTCCGCATACTGGCCGGCCGGGTGCCAGCCGACACCGGCCGGGTGACGCACGCCGGCACCCTTCGGCTGGGACTGCTGGCGCAGACAGCTTCTGTCGACCCCGCCACCAGCATCCGCAGCGAAGTTCTTGGCGAGCGCCCGGAGCACGAATGGGCCTCCGATGCCCGGGCCAGGGAGGTCCTGGTCGAGCTGCTCGGAGGTTTCGGCTCCGACGTCCTCGACCGTCCGCTGGGCACTCTCTCCGGCGGCGAGCTCCGACGGGTCCAGCTGTCCGGCCTGCTGCTCGCCGACCTCGACCTGCTGCTGCTGGACGAACCCACCAACCACCTCGATGTCGAGGCGGTGGCCTGGCTCGCGGCCCATCTCGCCGCTCGCCCCGACCTCGCCGCTGTCGTCGTCACCCACGACCGCTGGTTCCTGGACGAGGTCAGCGACCGTACGTGGGAGCTGGTCGCCGGGGATGTCGTGGAGTACGACGGCGGCTACTCGTCATTCGTGCTCGCCAAGGCCGAGCGAGTCCGGCAGAACGCGGCCGAGGACCGCCGCCGTGCCAACTTGGTCCGCAAGGAGCTCGCCTGGCTGCGCCGCGGACCTCCGGCGCGGACCGCCAAACCGAAGTTCCGGATCGACGCCGCCAACGCGCTGATCACCGCCGAACCATCGCCACGCGACGATGTGGAGCTGCTCGCCTTCGCCGGGAACCGCCTGGGAAAGGTCGTCTTCGAGGTGCGCGACGTCTCGCTGACCCTCGGCGAGCGGGCGCTGCTCCGGCACGTCACCTGGAACATCGGCCCGGGTGACCGCGTCGGCATCATGGGCCCGAACGGGGTGGGCAAGACCTCTCTGGTGCGGCTGCTGCTCGGACAGCTCCGGGCGGATGCCGGCCGGGTGGTCACCGGAGCGACGGTCAAGTCGGCCTACCTGTCCCAGCACCTGGACGAGATCGACCCCGGTTGGCGGGTCCTCGAGGCCGTGGAGCAGGTGGCCCGGCACGTAGACCTGGGAAGAGGACGGTCCCTGTCGGCGTCCCAGCTGTGCGAACGACTCGGCTTTGGCACCGATGCCCAGTGGACACCAGTCAGCGACCTGTCCGGTGGCGAACGCCGGCGGCTGCAGCTGACCCGACTTCTGATGGGCGGGCCGAACGTCCTCGTCCTGGACGAACCGACGAACGACTTCGACGTGGAGACGCTGACCGCCCTGGAGGACCTGCTCGACTCCTTCGCCGGGGTGCTGCTGGTCATCTCCCACGACCGGTACTTCCTGGAGCGAGTGTGCACCTGTTTCGTGGGGCTTCTCGGTGACGCGGACGTGCGCGACCTGCCCGCCGGACTGGACGAGTACCTCAGCCGGCGCCGCGCCGCGCTGGCCCAGGAGGTCGCGGCGACGACCGCCCCGCCGCAGTCCGCCACACGAGCGGCGAGAGCCTCTGACCGGGCCGTCAAGAAGGAGCTGGCCCGGCTGGAGCGGGTCCTGGCGCGGGCAGATGACGAGGAGGCCGAGCTACACCGGGCGATGGCCCAGGTGGCCACCGACCATGTCCGCGTCGCGGACCTTCACCAGCAGCTCGACGAAGTGGTGCAGCGCAAGCGTTCAGCAGAGACGGAGTGGCTCTTGCTGGCGGAGAACGCCGAGTGACAGCGACGGTTCGCTGCCAGCCCCGCCCAAATGTGCGAGATTCGGTACTCCCGCCGCGAATAGTGCACGCGGGTGGGGGCCTGTGTGCGGAATTGCGCGTCGGAGGCACGCATTCCGCACACGTGTCGAACCCGTCCGGAGACCGGCAGCGTGGTCGGCCGGCTCCGGTCGTCCGACGGAGCCACGTTCTGACGGGACCTCCGTCAGGAAACGGTCCCGACGAACTCGTCGAGAATGCAGCCACCCGAGTCGGGAAGCAGCGTGCAGTCGCGGTTGTCGCCCTTCAACGTGCCCCCACCAGTGGTCACCCCGGGGAGCGTCGACTCCACGATCGTCCAGGTCCCGAACGTGCGGTAGCCGGACGGCATGTTGAACCGAGCTGCGTAGCTGATCAGCACCTGACCCTCGCCGCAGATCAGTACCTTCTGCCCGGAGAACTCCAGTCGATTGGGGGACGTCTGTGCGACCTCGTTCGACAGCGACTCCACTGCCGTGCAAGCCGCCAAAGGTCCAGTGGCGGCGACAATCTCGCTGGGTGCGTCCAGAAACTGCGTGTCCACGGTGAAGCTGGTCTTCGAGCCGGACGCACCCCAGGCGGGTCCCCCACCGCCCAGGACGGCGACCCCCAGGGCGACGGCGATGGCTGCTCGTCCTGCTGTTGCCTTCATGTGGTCTCCTCCGGGGGCGTCGGGCGTGGGTTCACATGGTTGAGTCGCACGAGTGGGTGGATGGGTTGACACCCCGTGGTGACCGACCACGGCCAACCATCAACGACGCGATCCGACGGCAGCCCGTCAGAGGCGCTCGACCGTCATCGTGAAGCCGGCAGCGCGCAGCCGCTGGACGAGGAGGTCACCCATGGCTGTTGCCGGCGTCAGGACGCCGGACCGGTCCGGGAGTCGGTCCCGGTCGAATGCCAAGCAGAGTGCGCTCTCCCCGAGCATGACCGCGGTGGCGGTGTATCCCGGGTCGCCGGCGGCCGCGACGACCGCGCGGAAGCGCGCGCCCGTCGACGTGCGGGTCTCGATCTCCATCCGGAATCGCCCACCGCGCAGCGTCTCCTCGTCGGGGCCCTCTCCGGGCTTGGGCAGCACCCGGTCGAGCAGGGCTCTCGTCGGGGGGAACGCCAATCCGGCGGCCAGGCCGGCCAGACCCACCCCCACCGTCGCGGCACGAGCCGGCGCGAGCGGACCGGAGCCGTAGGACGAGAACTCGCGGTAGCGGAAGTGTCGACCGTATGCCCAATCCTGCACAGAGTTGCTGAGTCTGACTATCCGAGTGTTGAAGGTCGCCATCACGAACGGTCCGAGCCAGCGGTCATGGTCGCGGTCGCGCCGGATCCGGACCCGGTCGGCGACCCCGCCGACCTCAGGTTCGAACGACCGGTCGGGGCTGAGCGCGTAGGGGTCGGCCAGGAGGCGAAGTTGCGACCGGTCCGCCACCACCGCGGCGACGGTGGACCGCGCCGAGTCGATGGTGCCGCCGCCGACCCCACCCTTCAGCTGCGTCACCACCAGCGTGGTGTCCTCCAGCTCCCCCTCTCCGTCGGCCTGGACCTGCTCGTGCAGCAGCAGCACGCCCAGGTCCGACGGCACCGAGTCGAAACCGCACGAGTGCACGACCCTCGCGCCGCGAGCCCTCGCTACTGCATCCCAGGTGTCGAGGGTCTCCCGCACGAACAGCACCTCGCCGGTCAGGTCGGCGTAGCTCGTGCCGGCCTCAGCGCAGGCAGCAACCAGTGGCATCCCGTACCGGGTGTACGGGCCGACGGTGGTGGCCACCACGCACGTCTGCCGCGCGAGCCGGTCCAAGGCGTCCTGGTCCGACGCGTCGGCCACCAGCACCGGCCAGTCCGAAGCCAGCTGCCCCAGCGCGTCGCGGAGGGCTGTCAGCCGCTCCGCCGACCGGCCGGCAAGGGCGATGCGAGCATCCGCCGGCGCGTGCACCGCCAGATACCGTGCCACCAGCCGCCCCACGAACCCGGTGGCGCCGAACAGAACCACGTCCAGCTCGCGGTCATCCTGCCGGTGATCCCCCATGACCGGCAGCCTACGTAGGCGGGGGATACCGTGCCCGTCATGAGCGAACCGACCCGGTGGGTCACCGAAACCGACCCCGGGCACTCGCAGTGGTACATCGAGCGCTTCCGGCAGATGCGGGCAGAAGGAGCCGACCTGGACGGTGAGGCGAGGCTTCTGGACGCGATCGTCCCCCCTTCGTCGCGGCTGCTGGACGCCGGCTGCGGGCCGGGCCGGGTCGCCGCCGCACTCTCGGCGCGCGGGCACCAGGTCGTCGGGGTCGACGCGGACGAGGAGCTGGTCGACGCGGCAGGGAGGGACCACCCCGGCCCGAGGTGGATCGTCGCCGACCTGGCCACCTTGGATCTCGCCGCGCACGGCGAGCCGGAGCCATTCGACGCGGTGGTCGTCGCCGGTAACGTCATGACGTTCCTCGCTCCTGACACTGAGCGGGACGTCCTGGAGCGGCTGGCCAGCCACGTCCACCCGGACGGCGCCGTCGTCGTCGGTTTCGGTACTGACCGCGGCTACGCCGTGGCGGACTTCGACGACCACAGCGCGGCCGCCGGCCTGGTCCTCGAACAGAGATTCGCCACGTGGGATCTGCGGCCATGGTCGGGCACGTCGGCGTTCTGCGTCACCATTCTCCGAAGGCCGCATGCGGCGTACGGCCCACCGGTGGGTCGATAGCCTGCTGGCGTGAACGCGCCGGATCCGGTGGAGCGGTGGCTGGATGATGTCCGCGCGCTGGCCGACGACATCGGGCCGCGCGGCCCCACCACCGAGGGCGAGCGGCGCGGCCACCAGTACTGCGAGGAACAGCTACGAGGGGCGGGACTGCAGCCGGTTCGTGAGGAGTTCGTCAGCGCCCGGTCCATCTTCCTGCCTCACCTGATCGCGGCGTGCGCCATGCTCGCCGCGTTCGCCGTCTATCCCCTGGCGGGTCGGCCGAGCGCCGTGGTCGCCGCGTCCCTCAGCCTGTTCACGGTGCTGAACGAAGTCCTCGAGCTCGGATACCGTCCTAACCTCCTCCGCCGCGTCCTACCGATGGCACCCAGCCAGAACGTCCACGCCGTGGTCGATCCGGTCGGCGAGCGGCTGCGGGACGTGGTCGTCGTCGGACACGTCGACACGCAGCGGACACCGGTCGTGTTTCGGTCCCCCGGTTGGGTGCGCGTCTATGCGGTGTCGTCCCTCGTGGTGTTCCTGGCCTTCGCCGGCCAGGTCGCGCTGCAGGTCGCAGGGGCGGTGTCGCAGTGGCCGTGGGTGTGGCCCGCCACCTTTCCGAGCGCCGTCGCCGCCCTTGGCCTGGCCGTCTTGTGCATCGAGGCCGACCGCAGCCCGTTCACCGTCGGCGCGAACGACAATGCGTCAGCCGTCGGGCTGGTCCTCGAGCTTGCCCGGCGCTACCAGGCGGCCCCCCTGGCTCACACCCGCCTGTGGGCGCTGTGCAGCGGCTGTGAGGAGGTGCAGCACTACGGGATGGCCGACTTCCTGCGCCGACATGCCCCGGAGCTCCGCGACCCGGTGGTGATCCCGTTCGAGCTGGTCGGCGTGGCCGGCCCCGCCTACCTGACGCTGGAGGGGATCGTGGTGCCGTTCCGCGCCGACGCGACCCTCGTCGAGCTGTGTTCCCGCCTGGCCACCGAGCACCCCGAGTGGGACACCTACCCGGTCCGCATCACCGGCGGGAACACCGAGATGGCGGACGCCGTCCGGGCCGGGATCCCCTCGATCGCGATCGTCGGCATCACCAAGGATCTCGTCGGGCCGTACTGGCACCAGCGGCAGGACACCGCAGACAACATGAACCCCGAAGCCATGGGGCGCACGTTCGCGATGGTGACGACGCTGATCGACTCCCTCGACCCCGTCTAGCCCAGACCGTCGGACAGCGCGTCGAAGAAGCGCACGTGATCGACCCAGTGCCCCGTGTCATCCGCGGAGGGCAGTGACGAGAGCTTGACGATCACCACGTCCGTCGTCGGGTTCAGCCACACGTACTGGCCGTATACCCCGACTCCGTAGAAACAGCCATGGGGATCGCCGGTCACCCAGAACTGGTCGCGGTAGCTGCCCTGGGGATGAGCCGGCCCCATGCTCTCGGCCGCCATGGCGCGATCTGCGCCCGCCCGGATGTCCGCTACCCAGGCCGCCGGGAGCACCGCCTCCCCCGAGGGGCCGCGACCGTCGTCGAGCAGGACCCGACCGAAGCGGGCTAGGTCTCGCGTGGTCACGCACATGCCCCCGCTCGCCATCGGGAAACCGGCAGCGTCCACACTGATGCACGCGTCGCGCTCGGCCCCGATGCGCGACCAGAGGTCCGTCGCCAGCACCTCCGCATACCCACGACTCGCGACTCGTTCGAGGACCCACGCCAGCACTTCGGTATTGGCTGAGCAGTAGTCGAACGACTCACCGTGTCTGCCGCGCGAGCGGAGCGAGGCCAGGAAGGCGTAGGTGTCCGACGGGTCGCCAGGTCGCCGGGTCCGCCACCCACCGATCCGCTCGTGCTGCTGGACCTCGGAGTCCGGGCTGTCGTAGGTCTCGTCGTAGTGGACGGCCGACGTCATGTCGAGCACCTGCTGCACCGTGGCATCGCCGTAGCCGGTCCCCGCCAGCTCCGGCAGGTAGCTGTCCACGGTGGCGTCGACCGCCAGCTGCCCACTGTCGACGTAGCGCCCGACGATCGCGCCGCACATGGACTTGGAGACCGACTGCAGGAGGTGGCGGGTGCCCGGCGTCATGTGGTTCCGGTATCGCTCGAGTACGACGTGCCTGCCGTGGAGGACCAGAAGCGAGTCCGTGAACGTTCGGGCGAGGAACTCCTCAAGGTTGGCGACAGAAAGCGGTCGGCCTTCGGTCAGCTCCAGAACCGGGCCGTTGCCGCGAGGGATCTCGACGGTCGCGACGACCTCGTCCACGTGCTGGAACGACCAGCGGTTTCCCGGTCCGTCCTGCCAGTTGTCGAGACTCAGACTCGGCGGTCGCATCGCTGGCCTCGGCCGTCAGATCCCGCGATACAGACCCCGGAGCACCATGTCGGTGTAGCTGACGATGCCGACGATCGAGCCGTTGTCAACCACGGGGGCACGCGACAGCCCGAACTTGTCGAACATGCGCGCGCAATAGCGGATGTCCATGCCTGGATCGACCGAGACCACCGGCTTGGACATGATCTCGTAGACGTTGACGCGCTCGGGCGACCGGTCCTTGCCGAGAACCTCACGAGCGATGTCGGAGATCAGCACGATCCCGTACTCGTCGTCGTCGTGGCGCTTGTGCACGATCAGACACTTGGTCTCGACGTGCTTCATCTGTCGGAGGGCGTCGGCGACGCTCGTCAGCCCGTCGACCATGTCGACCTGGACCTTCATGACGTCACGCACCCGGACCGTCTGTCTCGCCTCGCTCACAGCTCCTCCTCCACCCGCTCCTGCAACGACTTCATCTGTATCAGAACCCCGATGGCATCCTCGACATCGACCTGGAACGCGATGCCGGCGCCGGGTTTCCGGTCGAAACCACCGGCCTCCCCGACCGTCTCCAGGATCCGGCGGCTGAGATGTTCTTCGACCAGCAGCATGACGACATCGCGTTGGCTCTCCAAGTCGAGCCCGAAGAAGGTCTTGGCGGGCTTGATGCCCTCACCTCGCGCCTGGTTCAGGACGGTGGCACCGGTGGCGCCCGCCTTCCGTGCCGCGTCCACCACCGAGTCGGTATCGGCGTCCTCCACGATGGCGAAGATCAGTTTGAAGTGCACGCTAGACCTCTCTTTGCAGGTGTCGAGCCCGTCGCAGAACGCGGCGATGGCTGATCTGTGCGTACCCCATGACGGTCATCATGGGAAACAAGCTGGCGAACGCGATGAGCCCGAAGCCGTCGACTAGCGCGTTGCGGCCGGGGATCGTGCTGGCGAGACCAAGCCCGAGGGCGGCGACGAGGGGTACCGTCACCGTGGACGTGGTGACTCCCCCCGTGTCGAAGGCCAAGGCGATGATCGAGCGCGGTGCTCGGAACGCCTGGATCACGACGACGACGTAGCCGACGATGATGTACCAGGGCAACGGGGTCCCGGTGACGATGCGTAGACAGCCCACCGAGATCCCGATGGCCACGCCCACCGCCACCGCGACGCGAAGGCCCCACGCGTGCACGGTCCCGGCCGACACGTCCTGCGCCTTCATGCTCACCGCGATGAGTGCTGGTTCGGCGATCGTCGTGGCGAACCCGATCGCGGCGCCGAAGATGTAGACCCAGTAGTAGTCGCGCCAGTCTGGCGCGAGGCCGGCTGCCTGCCCGCCCACCAGCTCCGGGTCGGTCAGCTGGTCGGCCATGGCTCGCCCAAGGGGGAAGAGCGCCTCGCCGAGCCCGGTGAGGAACAGCATCATCCCGACGATCACCAGGCCCACCCCGCCGAGGACACGGCCCAGCTGCGGGATGGGGCGGCGAAGCACGAGCACCTGGAAGGTGACCAGGATCACCGCGATCGGCACCACGCCCACCAAGGTGTCCTTGACCGCGTCACCGAGCAGACCGAGGAGGTGGCTCATGTCAGCATCCCGTAGCCCATCACGAACACGATCGGGGTGAGCGAGGCGAAAGCGATCAACCCGAAGCCGTCGATCATCGGGTTACGGCCACGGATCGACGTCGCCAGGCCGACGCCAAGAGCCGTCACCAAGGGCACGGTGATCGTCGACGTCGTGACACCACCGGAGTCGTAGGCGATGCCGATGATCTCCGGGGGGGCGAACGGCGTCATCGCCATCACGGCCAGGTACCCGCCGATGATGAACCAGTGGATCGGCCATCCGCGGATGATCCGGATGACTCCGGCCATGATCGCCGCACCGACCGCCAGGGCCACCGTCAGGCGCAGGCCCAACGCGTAGTGCGCCTTCGCGGACGCGCTCGCGGCGATCGCGCCGCCGTCAGCCGCAACGTCGGCCGCCTCGGAGGCGACCGCGATCAGCGCCGGCTCGGCCACGGTAGTCGAGAAGCCCAGCAGGAAGGCGAAGGCCAGCAACCACGGCAGGCTGCCCTTTCTCGCGAAAGCAACCGCCATCGCCTCGCCGATCGGGAACAGGCCCAGCTCCAGGCCCCGGATGAACAGCGCCAAACCCACCACCACGAGCACCGCGCCGACCAGGATGCCCCCGAAGTCTGGGAGCGGCTGGCGCAGGACCACGATCTGGAAGAACGCCACCACGGCCACGATGGGCAGCAGGTTCCGTACCGACTCGGCCAGGTCGCGAACGAACTCGGCGGCGATCTTCTGGGCCGTGCCCACGGCCAACGGAGTGCCGGTTCCGGCGGCCACGGCTACCGGCGCCTTGCCCTGGCGGTGACCCGGAACCGGTGGGCAGCCGTCGAAGTCACCCCGGCATTGTGTCGGATCGGCGTTCCCTGCTGCGGAACTACCGGGTGACGGCCCGCCAGCAGGACTCGATGATCTCCGCGATCTCGGCCGGCTCCGGTCGCCGCTCGGACGCCGCGATCCGGACGACCGGGCCGAGCGCGAGGTCGTACAGCAGCAGCGGCGGAAGGTCGACCAGCACCGCCACCAGGTCCGATGCGGCCGCGGCGCGCTCGAGGGCGTCGCCGTCAACCGGGTGCGCGACTGCGGAGTCCCCGAGCTCGCGCTTGGTCTCCACGTACGTGGCGACGATCAGCTCATCCTTGGAGGCGTAGTAGACGTAGGCCGTCCCCGTCGCCACTCCGGCAGCTGCCGCGACGGCGCCCATGGACGCGCCGTGGAACCCCTTGCTCGCCACAACGTGCCGCATGGCAGCGCGCACGGCCAGGCACGGTCGACCGTCTCGACCGCGGGGCTCATGACCGGAGGGACTCGGCCACCACGAAAACGTCCAACGTGACCCCCGTCTCCCGTTCCGAGACCTCCCACAACGTGCGAACCGCGTCATCGAGCCCGACGCGCCGCAGGATAGGTCGCCTCACTGCCGGCCCGTTCTGGACGAAGCGCGGCGCGTACATCTGGCCCCCGCTGGCCCCCGGGTCGGTGGCAGCGCGCAGCTGAGGGCGAGCGCCCGCCTCAGTCGTCATCCCGGTGTGCCGCGCGAGCGCGACCCAGAAGCCAGCGGTGCGACCGGCCCCGCCCTCTGCCGCGGCGTGCACCTGCAGGTCCGAGTAGGTGAGGCCGGGATGTGCGACCAGGCTCTGTGCCGCCACGCCGGCCGCCCGGAACCGCTCGTCCAGCCCCAGCGCGAAGTGGTAGTTGGCGAGCTTTGACTGCCCGTAGGCCTTCCACGACTGGTAGGAACCCTCGAGGTGCGGGTTGGCCGGGTCGATCGGCCGCCCGAAGTGGTGGACGGTGCTGGTGACGGTGACCACTCGCGCCCTCTCAGCGCGAAGCAGTCCCGGCAGCAGCTGGCTGGACAGCGCGAAGTGGCCGAGGTGGTTGACCCCCAGCTGCATCTCGAAGCCGTCCTTGGTCTTCCGCTCCGGCATCGCCATGAGCCCGGCGTTGTTCACCAGGATGTCGACCTGCTCGTGAACAGCCGAAATCTGCTGGGCAGCCGTCGCCACCGAGGACAGGTCGGCCAGGTCAAGCTCCACGACCTCCAGGAGCGCCTCCGGGTGGACGGCCAGGATCTCGCTCTGCGCCGTCGCCGCCTTCGCTTGGTCGCGGGCCGCCATCACGACGTGGGCACCCGCGCCAGCGAGCGCCTTGGCCGTCTCCAGGCCGAGGCCACCATTGGCGCCGGTCACCACCGCCACTCGCCCCGTCAGGTCGGGGATGTCAGCAGCAGTCCAGGCCATGTCTCTCCTTGTTGAGTGAATGTCCATTCACTCTCGGTCACGGTCGGGCCTGCGCCAAATCGGGGATGCAATCAGCCCCCGGCTCCCTGAGGAGACCGGGGGCTGACGCCGGTGCGGTCAGCTACACCCGCTGGTCGCGCCGCAGCCCTCGCACACGTAGCACGAGCCTGCCGGGCGCATCTTGGTGCCGCAGGTGAAGCACATCGGCGCATCGGACGCGGTCCCCTGCAACGCCTCGAGGAGCTCGGTCGACGAGTGGACCTGGGCCGGTGCCGGCTCGGCCACGTGGTGCGGCTGTGGTGCGGCGGTGGCCGGTGACTCCGTGACCGGTGCGCTCTGGGCGAGCGACTCCAAGTCCGGGTCACCCAGGTCGGCATCGTCCACCTCGTAGGAGCCGGTCTCGAGGTACCGGGTGCGCTCCTCGGCGGTGTAGATGCCCAGGCCCGCTCGTGACTCGTACGGCAGGTAGTCCAGGGCGAGCCGCCGGAAGATGTAGTCCATGATCGACTGCGCCATGCGGACGTCCTGGTCGTCGGTGAGTCCGGCCGGGTCGAACCGCATGTTCACGAACTTCTTCACGTAGGTGTCGAGCGGGACGCCGTACTGCAGGCCGATCGAGACGGCGATCGAGAAAGCGTCCATCATCCCGGCGAGGGTCGACCCCTGCTTCGACATCTTGAGGAAGATCTCGCCCAGCCCGTCGTCCGGGTACCGGGATGCCGTCATGTAGCCCTCAGCACCGCCTACCGAGAACGACGTGGTGGTCGCCGGCCGGTTCTTCGGCAGCCGCTTGCGCGTCGGGCGGTACTCGATGGTCGGCGCGGCTTCGGCCTTGACGCCGTTGTCCCGACTGGTCCCCTTGGCGTCGGACAAGGGCTGACCGACCTTGCAGTTGTCCCGGTAGATGGCCAGCGCCTTGAGCCCGAGCTTCCAGCCCTGGAAGTAGATCTCCTCGATCTCCTCCACGGTGGCGGTCTCCGACATGTTCACGGTCTTGGAGATGGCGCCGGACAGGAACGGCTGCACCGCCGCCATCATGCGCACGTGACCCATCGGCGCGATGGTCCGTGCGCCCATGGCGCAGTCGAAGACCGGGTAGTGGTCGGACTTAAGTCCGGGGGCGTCGACAACGTTGCCGTGCTGGGCGATGTGCTCGACGATCGCCTCAATCGTCTCCTCGGTGTAGCCGAGCTTGCGCAGCGCGCGCGGGACGGTGTTGTTGACGATCTGCAGCGACCCGCCGCCAACCATCTTCTTGAACTTGACCAGCGCCAGGTCCGGCTCGATCCCCGTGGTGTCGCAGTCCATCATCAGCCCGATGGTGCCGGTGGGAGCCAGGACCGACGCCTGAGCGTTGCGGTATCCGTTCGCCTCGCCGAGCGAGATGACTTCTGCCCACACGTCGGTGGCGACGTCGTGCACGTCCTTGTCCAGCAGGGTGTAGTTCCGAACGACGTCGTTGGCGGCGGCATGCTTGCGCATGACCCGCTTGTGGGCCTCGGCGTTGCGCTCGTAGCCCTCGTAGGCGCCGACCGCGCCAGCCAGCTCGGCCGAACGCCGGTATGCGGTGCCGGTCATCAGTGACGTGATCGACGCCCCCAACGCGCGGCCGGCCTCGCTGTCGTAGGGCAGGCCGGAGGCCATGAGCAGCGCGCCCAGGTTGGCGTAGCCGATGCCTAGCTGGCGGTACTTGCGCGTGGTGTCGCCGATCGCCTCGGTCGGGAAGTCGGCGAAGCAGATCGAGATGTCCATCGCGGTGATGACCAGCTCCACCACCTTGGCGAACCGGGCGGCGTCGAACGTGTCGTCCTCGCGGAGGAACTTCATGAGGTTGAGCGAGGCCAGGTTGCAGCTGGAGTTGTCCAGGTGCATGTACTCCGAGCAGGGGTTCGAGGCATTGATACGACCGGACTCCGGGGAGGTGTGCCAGTCGTTGATCGTGCCGTCGTACTGGATGCCCGGGTCGGCGCATCCCCAAGCGGCCAGCGCCATTTTCCGGAACAGCTCCTTGGCCTCGACGGTCTCGATGACCTGGCCGTCGGCCCGGGCACGCAACCCGAACGTCGAGCCGTCCTCGACTGCTCGCATGAACTCGTCGCTGACCCGGACCGAGTTGTTGGCGTTCTGGTACTGCACGGACGTGATGTCCTTGCCGCCGAGATCCATGTCGAACCCGGCGTCTCGCAGCGCGCGGATCTTGTCCTCCTCGCGGGCTTTGGTCTCGATGAACTCCTCGATGTCGGGATGGTCGACGTCGAGGACGACCATCTTCGCGGCACGACGAGTAGCGCCGCCCGACTTGATCGTGCCGGCCGAGGCGTCGGCGCCGCGCATGAACGACACGGGTCCGCTGGCGGTGCCGCCGGAGCTCAGCAGCTCCTTGCTGGAACGGATCCGGGACAGGTTGAGCCCCGCACCGGAGCCACCCTTGAAGATCATCCCCTCCTCGCGGTACCAGTTGAGGATCGAGTTCATGGAGTCGTCCACGGCGAGGATGAAGCAGGCGCTGACCTGCTGCGGC
This sequence comes from uncultured Actinomycetota bacterium, assembly GCA_963848085.1. Taxonomy (GTDB): domain Bacteria; phylum Actinomycetota; class Actinomycetes; order JAHEKZ01; family JAHEKZ01; genus CAWKCE01. The sequence continues at coordinate 864,780 of CAWKCE010000003.1, read as the reverse complement.
GACTCCGTGCCGACGTTGAACCACACCGGGGAGTTGAACGAGAACACCTGGTGGAGCAGCATCCAGGTCAGCTCGTGCTCGAAGACCTCGGCGTCCTGCGGGGTAGCGAAGTAGCCGTGCTCCTCACCAGCCGCGCGGTACGTCAGCACGACGCGGTCGATGAGCTGCCGCAGGCTCCACTCTCGGCCGTCGGTGCCGACAGCACCGCGGAAGTACTTCGTGGTGACGATCGTGGACGAGATCACCGACCAGAAGTCCGGGAACTCCACACCGCGCTGCTCGAAGACCGACTCGCCGGTCTTCCAGTTGGTCTGCACGACATCGCGTCGGTCCCAGGTCACCTCGTCGTACGGGTGCACCCCCGGCGTGGTGAAGATGCGCTCGATCGCCAGACCGCGGCGGATGACCTCCGGCCGGTCCGGGACGGCGCCTGCCGCACCCTCGGTGTCGTGGGACGTCCCGCTCACCATTTCCGTCATGTCGTGCGTGCCCTCCTGATCGGACAACGAGTTCCCCTGGTGTCAGGCTTCCCGCTCGGTTGGATTGATTTCCGGTGTTTCGTACGTGTGGCGTTCTTGACCTGGCTCGGCTGTCGATGGGCTAGCGGCTCGGCTCCTGCCCGACCGGTTCGTGCTCGGCCCGCAGCAACGTGATCTCGGCCTCGAAGTCCTCGAGCGACTCGAAGGAGCGGTAGACCGACGCGAACCGCAGGTAGGCCACCTCGTCCAGCTGCCGCAGTGGGCCGAGCACCGCGAGGCCGACCTCGTGGCTGTCCATCTCAGCAGCCCCGGTGGCACGGATCGACTCCTCGACCCGCTGCCCGAGCCGAGCGAGGTCGTCCTCAGTCACCGGCCGGCCCTGGCAGGCCTTGCGCACGCCGGTGAGCACCTTGGCCCGGCTGAACGGCTCGGTCGCGCCACCCCGCTTCACGACGACGAGCGTGGCCTGCTCGGCGGTGGTGAAGCGGCGACCGCACTGGACGCACTCCCGGCGGCGGCGGATCGCCCCCCCGTCGTCGGTGGCGCGGGAGTCCACCACCCGGGTGTCGTCGGCCCGGCAGAACGGACAGTGCATGGCTGCCGCACCTCCGTCCTGGGGACCGATCTGTGGATGACCTGGGGACAACCTGTGGCCCACAGACCACAATCTGTGGACGGCTTACATGACTGTAACTACTAGATGTAGGGGTACCGTACGCGTCCGCACCGACAGGTTCAAGCGGATCCGGCAGGTGTGTTCACTGTCGGCGTGTCGCATCCGCCACCACGGTCCGGAGGGCACCGACCCGCGGCGCCGACACCGTGCTCAGGCCGGTACCAGCAGCGCCTGGCCCACCCGGACCGAGGCGTCGGGCAGGCCGTTCAGCGCCACGATGCGGGCGATCGTCTCGCGGGGGTCGTCGTCGGGTGCCACCGCCTCGGCCACCTGCCACATCGTCTCCCCCGGCTGCACCACCCAGGTGACGGCGACCCCGTCGACCGGGGCCGAGCCGTCTCCGGCGCGAGCCGAGCCAGCGGTCCAGGCGGACACCGCCGCGAACACCCCGAACAGCACCGCGACCAACGCGACCAGCAGGACGAGCCGGCCGCGCCGGGTCAGCCGGGCCGGAGCGCTCGCCGAGCTGCGAGGGTCTGGGGCCACCGGACGGGCCGTGGTGATGGCGTAGACCGGCATGTGGCGGGAAGCGAGGGTGGTGGTCATGTCGTCCTCCTGGTCGGCGGGGGAAGGTCGGTCGGGCAGGAACTCGGTCGGGGGTGCTGGACCACCCGCGCGAACACCTGTTCGATCGAACGCCTGTACGATTTCTACACGATCTCGGGTCGGTTGTCACGACACGCCTCGAACAGATGTTTGAAACGTCCGTTCGAATACGGCTACCGTGAGCCCCGTCCGGCCAGGCACACCGTGCCCGACGGGTCCGACAGAACCGGGTGCCGTCACTGCGCCCACGTCACCAGGAGCCAGTCATGAGCGACGTCAAGGAGCTACCCGACGGTCCTGCCGACGTCGACGGCCTCACCCCGCGGCAGCGTCTGGTGCTCGACTTCATCCGTGAGGCGATCGAGCGCCGTGGCTACCCGCCGAGCATGCGCGAGATCGGCGAGGCCGTCGGCCTGACCAGCCCCAGCAGCGTCGCCCACCAGCTGGGCTCCCTGGAGCGCAAGGGCTTCCTCCGCCGGGACGCCAACCGGCCGCGAGCCATCGAGGTGCGCTCCCCCGACCCTGCAGAACCCAGCGTCGACGTCACCGGCTCCGGCGATGCCGCGCCCGCCCCGTCGTACGTGCCGCTCGTCGGCCGGATCGCCGCCGGCGGTCCGATCCTGGCCGAGGAGGCGATCGAGGACGTCTTCCCCCTTCCTCAGCAGGTCGTCGGGGACGGTCAGCTGTTCATGCTGAAGGTGGTCGGGGAGTCCATGCTCGATGCCGCGATCTGCGACGGAGACTGGGTCGTCGTTCGCCAGCAGCCGGTTGCCGACAACGGGGACATCGTGGCCGCCATGCTCGACCACGAGGCCACGGTCAAGACTTACAAGAAGCGGGACGGCCATGTGTGGCTGCTGCCACACAACCCGGCATACGAACCGATTCTCGGCGACGAGGCCACCATCCTCGGGCGGGTCGTGGCGGTGCTCCGCAAACTCTGACGGGCTTCGGCTCAGGGTCGCGCGTACTGCGCCGTCACCGAGCCGGAGGCGATCGCTGCCTCGGTGACGGTTGCGATGGCGGTCTGTGTCTGTGCGGTCTCCGGGAGCCGGGTCGGCCGGTTCAGCGCGTACACGGTGAACACGTAGCGATGCGGGCCGTCCCCGTCCGGCGGGCACGGCGGCACCCACCCGTCAGTCCCGCCGCTGGTCCGCAGCTCCAACGCGCCAGCGGGCGTCGCCGCAGTGTCCAGCAACCCCGAAGCCGGGCCCAGGTTGGAGACCAGTCGGTGCACGAAGTCGCCGCCGGGGGCGTCCGGGTCATGGACCAACACGGCCACCGCGGCGGTTCCGTCCGGCAGCTCGCCCCACGACACGGCGGGGAAGTCGCCGGCGCCGTCGCAGGTGAACTCTGCGGGCAGCTCTCCCCCGTCGGTGAACGCCGCCGCCGCCACACCCAACGACGCGGTTCCGGCCCGCGTCGGCACCTGCACGTCAGGTCCGGTCGCGCAGCCCGCCGCCAGGATCACGGCCGCGAGCACCGGCGCCCACCGGGCCGGCCCATGCACGTTGCTCGCCACTCGCAGCACGCTAGCCGAGCGGGCCGTCGGCTCGGGACGATGCGACGTTGGCCACCGTCGGCAGCGTCACCAGGGCATCCACTCCCGCCGGGCACACCGGCGCGGCTGCCCCGTCGCCATCCTCGGCCGCCCGCAGCAGGAACCGCGCGGTTGCCTCCCCCATCATCAGGTCGGCGGCTCCCCCCCAGCCCGCGATGGCGGCCACCTCACCGCGCGTGATGTGCAGCACCGAGTCCTCCTGTGCGGCCTGCCAGCCCTCGATCTGCAGCACCTCCGCGACCCGGGTCGTGCGCTCTGATCGGGAGGCCCGGACGCCGATCGAGATCGTGGCGAGCAGGCGTGCCAGTGCGCGGTCGGGCGCGGACAGCGCGGCACCGTCGTCCCGCCAGCGGACCGACCCGCACCGCCCGTGCTGCGCCAGCCGGCCGGCGACCGCGCTGCCGGTGCGCCCCAGCTCCTCGGCCAGCACGGAGATCGGAACGCCGGCGTCGAAGCCGCTGATCAGCTGCAGCTCCTCGGCATCGGTCCACCGCCGACCGCGACGGTCGCCGGATCCGACGTCGTCACTCCGCGCAGCGCCGGGTGACCGCCCAGCGGCCGGAACATCGGGAACCGGCTCCACCGGACCGGCGGCGGCATCGATCGCCCGAAGAGACCTCCGGACCAGCTCCCCGTCCGTCGTCTGCCACATGGGCGGCAGCGACGCCCGAAGGAACCCGGCGTAGCGGGCGTTCGCCAGGCGCGAGTCGAGCACCGCCACGACTCCGCGGTCCTTTCCGGTACGGATCAGTCGGCCAGAGCCCTGCGCGAGCCGCAGGGCGGCTTGGGCCGCGGCGACGGCCATGAAGCCGTTCCCGCCGGAACGCGCGACCGCCTCCTGGCGAGCGGACGCCAGCGGGTCGTCCGGTCGAGGGAAGGGGATGCGGTCGATGACCACGAGGTGGCACGCCGATCCGGGAACGTCTACCCCTTGCCACAGCGAGAGCGTGCCGAACAGGCAGGTGCGGGCGTCGGCGGCGAACGCGCGCACCAGCTCACCGGTGGCGTCGTCCCCTTGACACAGGATGGGCAGGTCCAGCCGCTCCCGCAGCGCCTCTGCCGCCTGCTGCGCCGCGCGCATGGACGAGAACAGCCCCAACGTCCGTCCCCCCGCGGCCGTCACCAGCTCGGTCAGCTCGACCAGCGTCTCGTCAGCAAGACCCTCCCGGCCCGGCGGGGGAAGGTGCCCGGCCAGGTAGAGGATCGCCTGACGCGCGTAGTCGAACGGGGAGCCGACATCCAGCCCCTGCCACTCCTGGTCATCGCCGGCAGCGAGCCCCAACGTCCGCGACAAGGGGTCGAAGCTGCCACCGAGCGCCAACGTGGCCGAGGTGAGCACCACTGTCCGGTCGCCGAACAGCTCCTCGCGGAGCACGCCACCGACGTTCATGGGGGCCCGCCAGAGGGCGGGCGGACGTCGATCCGACCGGGTGACCCACACCACGTCATCGTCCCCGGCACTGACGATGCGACCGGCAACCTCGTGAATCTCCTCCACCGCCGCACGTGCCCGGACCCTGGCGGCCAGGTCGTCGTCCCCGGTCACCCGGCCAATGGCGGTCAGCGCGGCGTGCCCCGCGTCGCGGGCTGCCACCAGTGCGTCGAACAGCGCGCTCGGAAGGCTGCGCAGGCGCCCCTCCGGCGCCTCCGCGAGCGCCGCCTCCAGGAACCCGGCGGCCGCGATCAGCAGGTCCGTGGCCGGCTCCCCCGCGGCTTTCCTGGCCCGGCGCGCGGCCCGTTCCACCAAGACGGATGTGAGCTCGTCGGTGACCGCTCCGGTCGCCCGGTCGGCCAGCTCGTGGCCCTCGTCGACCACCACGACGTCGTGCTCGGGAAGCAGCTGGGCCTCGGACAGCGCGTCGATGGCCAGCATCGCGTGGTTGGTCACCACCACGTCCGCGTCGCGCGCCCGGTCGCGGGCGATCTCGACGAAGCACTCCGCCGCAACGGGACACCGCTGAGCGCCCAGACATTCGTGGGCAGTGACCGAGAAGGACCGCCACGCCCGCTCGTCGGGTGCCGGCACCAGCTCGTCGCGGTCGCCGGTGTGGGTGACCGCCGCCCACTCGCGGATGCGGACGGCGTCACGCCCCGCCCGCGACGTCGGAACCGGGTCGAACAGCGCCTCGTCGTCGCCCGCATCCTCGCCGCCCTGCAGTCGGTGCTGGCACAGGTAGTTCTGCCGGCCCTTGAGCAGGGCGAACGTCGGCCGCCTCCCGAGTCCAGGCTCGAGAGCCTCGGCCAGCAGCGGGAGGTCCCGGCCGACCAGTTGGCGCTGCAGCGCGATCGTCGCCGTGGCGACGACGACCGGCCCCCCGCCTCGCGAGGCGTGGACCAGCGCCGGCACCAGGTAGGCCAGCGACTTCCCGGTTCCCGTTCCGGCCTGCACCATCAGATGCTGTCCGTCGGCGATCGCCGAGGCGACGGCGCGCGCCATCTGCTGTTGTCCCGCGCGGCTCGACCCGCCGACGGCGGCCACCGCGACGTCCAGCAGGTTGTCCACGTCGGGAGCCATGAGGCAGAGGCTACGGACACGACCGGGACGGGGCGACGCGGGAGTCCCCGCGCCGGACGCTCAGCTGGCGTCGGACGCCAGACCCGCCAGCGCTGCCGCGAGGTCGGCGCGGACCCGTGCGTGCAGCACGGTGCCGTCCTCCTGGTGGACCTCGGACAGCACCTCTCCCTCGCGGTGCGCGCGGGCCACCAGGTCGCCGCGCGAGTACGGGACGAGCACGTCCACCTCCACCTCCGGACGCGGCAGCCCGGCCTCGATGGCCCGCTGCAGCGCGGCGAAGCCGTCGCCCGTCCGCGCCGAGACCACGACCGAGTCTGGCTCGTGGCGGCGAAGGCGGGTCACCGTCATCGGGTCGGCGGCATCGGACTTGTTGAGCACCACCAGCTCGGGAACGCCGCCGGCGCCGATGTCGGCGAGCACCTCCCGCACCGCCGCCAGCTGCGACTCGGGGTCGGGATGTGCGGCATCCACGACGTGGACTACCAGGTCGGCCTCGGCCACCTCCTCCAACGTGGAGCGGAACGCCTCCACCAGCTGGTGCGGAAGGTGGCGCACGAAGCCGACGGTGTCGGACAGCGTGAACTCGCGGCCGTCGCTGGTGCGTGAGCGGCGCACCGTCGGGTCCAGCGTGGCGAACAGCGTGTCGTCGACCAGGACGCCGGCTCCGGTCAGGCGGTTGAGGAGGCTGGACTTGCCGGCGTTGGTGTAGCCCGCGATGGCCACCGCCGGAACCTGGTGACGGCGTCGGTCCCCGCGCTGGGTCCGGCGGGCCGTCTCCATGGCCGCGATCTCCCGACGCAGCTTGGCCATCTGGGACCGAATCCGGCGCCGGTCCGTCTCGATCTTCGTCTCGCCCGGGCCGCGCGTGCCGACCCCTCCAGTCGCACCGCCAGCGCGACCGCCCGCCTGCCGCGACAACGACTCGCCCCAGCCGCGAAGTCGTGGCATGAGGTACTGCATCTGGGCCAGGGAGACCTGAGCCTTGCCCTCTCGGCTCTTGGCGTGCTGCGCGAAGATGTCCAGGATCAGCCAGGTCCGGTCGACGACCTTGACCTTCACTACCTCCTCCAGCTGACGCAGCTGGCTGGGAGTCAGCTCCCCGTCGCAGATGACGGTGTCGGCCCCACCCTCGACCACCTGGTCGCGCAGCTCGCGCGCCTTGCCCGACCCGATGTAGGTGGCAGGGTCAGGGGAGTCGCGGCGCTGGATGACCCCATCCACCACCTGCGACCCGGCCGTCTCCGCGAGAGCCGCCAGCTCGCGCAGAGAGTTCTCCGCGTCGGTGACCGAGCCCTCGGTCCACACCCCGACGAGGACCACCCGCTCCAGCCGAACCTGGCGGTACTCCACCTCGGTGACGTCCTGCAGCTCGGTGGACAGCCCGGTGACACGGCGCAGCCCGCCGCGCGCCTCGAGCTCGTAGGCGCCGGCCGCTTCGTCGTCGGGCAGGTGGAGATTGGCTTCCATCGGTTCAGTCATCGGTTCCAGGGTCGCACGCCCATGCAACCGAGAATCCTCACGTGGCTTGGCCGCCGCCGCCGTGAGGGACGTGACCGCCGGGGAAGGCGTGGGCGTGTGCGGCCGCAAGCAGCGCCAGAAGCTCCACGCGCTCCGCGCGGTCAAGCCCCTCGTACGCAGGTGCCACGAGGTCGTCGGTGAGTCCCTCCACCCGCTCCCGGAGCTGTCGGTCGGCGTCAGTGACCTCCGGGTAGGGCGGCTGCCAGCCGTACTCGCGCGCGTTGTCCGGTCCCCCCCGGTTGGCGAGGACGGCCATGAGCGGCGGCAGCCCACAGGCAACGACGGCAACACCGTGGCACGCGCCTCGGTGCTCACGCAGCAGCTGCATGAGGTGAGCCAGCCGCGGTGGCGCCTCCGTCGGCACCGGCAGTCCCCGCCAGCCGGCGAACAGCGGCAGCCCGGCCACGTCCGCAGTGTCGACGACTCGCTGGGCGAGGTCCGACAGCCGGTCGGCCTCTTCAAAGCCCAGCAGGTGTCGTTGCCCCCACTGGTGGCACAGCGCAAGGTAGGTCCGCAGCGCCGTTTCGGGCGTCATCACTTGCCGCGCCGCCAGCCACTCCGTGCGCACCACGTCGGCGGGGAAGAAGAACGCCGCCGCCGTGATCACGTCGGGGTCGACGTCGCCAAGAACGCCGTGGCGGCCCAGGAAGTACAGCTGCCAGCCGTCCATCCCCGCTGCCGCAGTGGCCGCCTCCTCCTCGGGGCCGGTCATCCAGTTGCCACCGAGGTCCCCGATCGGTCCTTTCGACTCGACGGCTGCCGCCCTGGCGTCAGCGTCGACACTCACCGCAGCCGCTCCCACCACTCGGGGTCGATCGTCCCCTCGGCCACCAGCACCGCAGGCCCGGTCAGCTCAAGCTCACCGTCGCTGCGCTCGGTCACCGACAGCGACCCTCCGGGCACATCGACGCGGACCGTTCCCGGGGACGTCGGCTCACCGGTGCGGCGGCGCCACGCCCAGGCGGCCGCGCAGGCGCCCGTGCCGCAGGAGCGGGTCTCCCCGACCCCACGTTCGTGCACTCGCAGGGCGATGTGGCCCGGACCCCGCTCGACGACGAACTCCACGTTGACACCATCGGCAAAGACACCGGGGGGTGACACCCCCGGCGGGTCCGCCAGCTTCCCGGCGTCGGCCAGGTCGTCGACGAAGACGACGGCGTGCGGGTTCGGCACCAGAACTCCAGTGGCTGGCCAGGTCCGGTCCCCCACCGTGACCTCGACAGCCGTGTCGGCAGCGGGGCTCGCCGGTCCCATCTCCACGGTCAGCTTGCCGCTGCCCACCCGCACCTGACGAACGCCAGCTCGCGTCGCCACGGCGGCCTGCTTGCCTCGCATCAGCCCCGATTGGTCGAGATAGCGCACGTAGAGGCGAATCCCGTTGCCACACATCTCCGCCGTGGAGCCGTCAGCGTTGCGGTGGTCCATGAACCAGTCGGTGCCCTCTGTGTCCACACCGGGCGGCGCGTGGACGCTGCGGACTACCCGCAGGACACCGTCGGCCCCCACACCCGCGCGCCGGTCGCACAGTGCACGCACCTGCTCCGGGGTCAGGTTGAGGGTGCCGTCCGGGTCGGGCAGCAGGATGAAGTCGTTCTCAGTGCCGTGCCCTTTGAAGAACCTGATCCACGCCACAGGCACACTCTAGGGCTGCCTCGCGACCCGACCGACCGCCTGGCCGAGAAGGTCCACATCGTCGGCCGGCAGCCACCGGATGCGAGGGTCCCTGCGGAACCAGGACTCCTGGCGCCGAACGAACCGGCGGGTGGCCTGGACGGTGGTCTCCCGCGCCTGCTGCTCGGTGGTCTCCCCGTCGAGGAACCGGAGTACCTGCGCGTAGCCGAGGGCGCGGGATGCCGTGCGCCCGTCCCGGAGCCCCTGGTCGACGAGGCCACGCACTTCGTCGACCAGGCCGTCGTCCCACATCCCCCCGACCCGGGCCTCGACCCGAGCGTCGAGGTCCGGCCGCGGCAGCGTGAGACCGAGGAGCACCACACCCGCGTCGTCGGTGATCTCCGGCAGCCGCGCCGAGAAGGACCCTCCCAGCTGCCCGACCTCCAACGCCCGCACGAGGCGTCGTCCGTTGCCCGAATCGATCGAGGCGGCAGCCTCGGGGTCCCGCCGGGCCAGCCGCTCGTGCAGTGCCTCCGGACCCAGGTCCGCGAGCTCGGCCTCGAGCGCGGCGCGGATCTGCGGGTCGGTTCCCGGGAAGTCCCACCGGTCGACCAGCGCATGGACGTACAGCCCCGAGCCGCCCACCAGGATCGGCACCCGCCCCCGGCCCCGGATGGCGGCGACCACCGCCAGCGCCCGTTCCTGGTACTCGGCCACCGACGCGGTCCGCGTGACCGGCCACAGATCGAGCAAGTGGTGGGGAACGCCGAGTCGTTCGGGGACCGCGATCTTCGCCGTCCCGATGTCCATCCCGACGTAGAGCTGCATGGAGTCGGCGTTCACCACCTCGCCGTCGACGGCCAGCGCCAGGTCGACCGCAAGGGCAGACTTGCCCACCGCCGTCGGCCCGACGACAGCCACCAGCGGTGTCACGGCATCTCCCAGGTCCAGGTGGCGACGAGGTATCCGACCCCGTACCGCCGCTCGTCGGCCAGCACCCGAGAAACCACGCGCGTCGCCGGCTGGGCAGCCGCCGCGCCAGCAAGCACCTGCCACGCACCGCGACCGGCCACCATGAGATCGGTGGCCAGCGTCGGGTCGAGGCGCAGCACCCGATCGACATCCCCACAGGCCAGCGCTTCTGCTGCCTCGGTGTGCCAGCCCGGTGCCCGCTCGTCGAAAGAGCCGGGCGCCGCCGTCGCGAGTCGAGCCGTGTCGTCACCCATCGCCAGCAGCCCGATGCGAGCTGGCCGGCCGGCCAACTCGGCCCCCATCGCCGCCGCACGTTCCGCCGAGACAGTGACCGGCAGCTCGTAGGCTCGTGTTGCCCCGACCCAGGTCGATCGCGCCAGGAGCCATGCGCCGATCGTCAGGGACAGCGGCAGCGCGGCACCCGGCTCGTCGTTTCCCTCGCCGGGCAGCGTCGCGGTGACGGGCACTCCGAACCCGGCCAGTGTCCCGACAGCGCCCGGACCGTGAGCTCGCCGACCCGACCCGGCGCCGACGAGCACGATCGCCTCGGGACGCCCGGCCATGACGTCCGCCACGGCAGCGTCGCAGGCGTCTCGGAGCACCTGGAGCTCGGGGGCTGCCCCCGAGGCGACCTCCGGGACCAGCAACGGCGGGTGGGGAAGCACCGCAGCGGCGACGAGCACCCCGCCAACCTAGCCGGACGCCTTAACCGAACGTTTCCCCTGCCTTGGCTACAGAAGTCAGTGGCCTCGCGACGATGAGGAGCCAGGACATCCGTGACCGTTCCGTCCGGAAGGAACCCGTGCCGCCTGAGCAGCTCGACGCACTTGTCGATGCCGCACGTGCAGGTGGCGGCTGGGCCTTCGAGCGGCTCTGGCGTGAGCTGGCACCGAGCGTCGCCGGCTACCTGCGGGGCCGCGGCGTTCCGGACGCGGATGACGTCACCAGCGAGGTGTTCCTGGTCGCGTTCCAGCAGCTCGCCACCTTCGACGGGGACGGCGGCCGGTTCCGGTCATGGCTGTTCACCGTGGCGCACCACAAGGGTGTGGACGCCTTCCGTCGCGCGTCACGCACACCGGACGGCGAGCCATACGTCGCTGACACCGACCCACGCCAGGTCGACAGCGCCGAGGACTCAGCACTGTCGGTCATCGAGTCCGCGGATGTCCGGCAGCTGCTTGCCAGCCTGACCGCCGATCAGGCCGACGTCATGCTGCTGCGGGTCCTGGGCGGGCTGACCATCGCCGAGATCGCCGAGCTCACCGGCCGGACCGAGGGCTCGGTCAAACAGCTGCAACGGCGCGCCGTCGGCCGGCTCCGCGCCCAGCTGGAAGAAAGTCGGCCGCAACCCGTACCCCTGCGGGCCGCGCCGTCGATTGCCCCTTCGAGATGACCGACGCTGAGATCCCCGAGGAGATCGCCCGGAGGCTGCGGCCGCTGGGTGAGTCCCCCGTCCCCGCCGCCAACCCGGCGTTGGCGGCGTTCCTCGCCGATCCCGGCTCGCCGGTCCTCGACCAGGGTGACCTACCGGCAGCGGCCGCCAAGGCACCATCCAGGCCGAAGAGGAGACACACCATGAAGAACATTCTTGGCGACCTGCTGGGTGCGGTGGCCCGACTGGGTCTCGTCGGCAAGGTGGCGCTCGGCACCGCAGCGATCGCCGTGGCCGGCATGGGAAGTGCGGCCGCCGTGGGGGCGGTGGTCGATGACACGTCCCCGTCCGTACCGGTGGTTCAGACGGTGGACGAGTCCGAAGACGCCGGCGTCGGGACGCCCAAGGCGGAGCCGAGTGACGATGCCAACGACCCCGCGGACTCCAGCAAGTCCGACGACCAGGGCGACGACTCCAGCAGCTACGGCGGGAGCGGCTCGTCCACCAGCGACGACCAGGGCGACGACTCCGACGAGGACTCCGACCACCAGGGCAGCACGTCGACGGACGACCAGGGCGACGACTCCGACGAGGACTCCGACCACCAGGGCAGCACGTCGACGGACGACCAGGGCGACGACTCCGACGACGACTCCGACCACCAGGGCGGGTCTGACAGCTCGGACGACTGACAGCCAGGTCCACGGTCCTCAGCCGCGGACTGTCGGCAGCCCCAGCAGTACCGATCCGACGTCGGCCTTCGAGCCGGCGTCGGATCGGCGTTCCTGCCAGGCGTCCCCCGCTCGCGTGCGACGGACGGCGGTGACCTCTCCGTCGGCCACGAGGTGGTGTGGGGCGGCATAGGTGACCGTCGCGGTGACCAGGTCCCCGGGCCGAATCGGTGCGCGGCCGTCGCCGACGTCCGGCGGGGTGAAGTGAACGAGTCGGTTGTCCTCGGCGCGCCCGCTCATCCGCGCAGTCGTCTGGTCCTTGCGCCCCTCGCCCTCGGCGACGAGCACCTCGAGCTTTCGCCCAACCTGGCGCTTGTTCTGCTCCCACGCGGTGGCCTCGACCAGGTCGACGAGCCGCTCGTAGCGCCCTTGCACCACAGGCTTGGGCACCTGGCCCGGCATATCTGCTGCCGGGGTGCCGGGTCGCTTCGAGTACTGGAACGTGAACGCCCCCGCGAAGTGGGCCTCCCGCACCACGCTTAGCGTCTGCTCGAAGTCGTCGTCCGTCTCACCAGGGAACCCCACGATGATGTCGGTCGTGATAGCCGCGTGTGGCATGGCCGCGCGGACACGGTCGATGATCCCGAGGAACCGCTCCTGCCGGTACGAGCGTCGCATCGCCCGGAGCACCGCGTCCGAACCGGACTGCAGCGGCATGTGCAGCGACGGCATGACGTTCGGTGTCTCGGCCATGGCGTCGATCACGTCGTCGGTGAAGTCACGCGGATGCGGGCTGGTGAACCGAACCCGCTCCAGGCCGTCGACCTCGCCGCACGCGCGCAGCAGCTTGGCGAACGCCCCCGGCTCACCGAAGTCTGAGCCGTAGGAGTTGACGTTCTGGCCCAGCAAGGTGACTTCCATGACGCCCTCAGCTACCAGCGCCTCGACCTCGGCCAGCACGTCACCCGGCCGGCGGTCCTTCTCCTGCCCCCGCAGCGCCGGGACGATGCAGAAGGTGCAGGTGTTGCTGCACCCCACGCTGATCGAGACCCAAGCCGCATACGCCGACTCTCGCCGAGTCGGGAGGGTTGAGGGGAAGACGTCCAGCGACTCCAGGATCTCGACCTGGGCCTCCTGCGCGACGCGTGCCCGCTCCAGCAGCACCGGCAGCGCACCGATGTTGTGGGTCCCGAACACGACATCCACCCATGGCGCGCGCCGAGTGATGTCGCCACGGTCCTTCTGCGCCAGGCACCCTCCCACGGCAATCTGCATCCCAGGCCGCGCCTGCTTGACCGGCGCCAGGTGGCCGAGGTTCCCGTACAGGCGGTTGTCGGCGTTCTCCCGCACCGCGCACGTGTTGAACACCACGACGTCCGCGTCCTGGCCGTCGACGACCCGCACGTAGCCGGCAGCCTCAAGGCTGCCCGCCAGCCGCTCGCTGTCGTGCGCGTTCATCTGGCACCCGTAGGTGCGGACTTCGTAGGTGCGGGTTGCCTCAGCCATGACTCGGCAAGGGTACGGGCAGGGGCAGCCCCTGGCTGACCGGCCGTGGCCGAGCCAGCGCCTCTAGAGTCGACAGATGACGACGCCACCACCGCTTCCTTACGGCACCTGGCCCTCTCCCATCTCCGCTGCTGACGTCGCAGGTGAGACCGTCCACCTGCAGTTCCCCGGCGTGGTCGAGACGTCCGGTCAGCCGGAGGTGTGGTGGGTCGAGGGCCGGCCCTCCGACGCCGGGCGCCATGCTCTGGTCCGTCGGACCTCGGACGGCGATGTGGTCGATGTGCTGGGACCGGAGTGGAGCCCGCGCAGCCGCATCATCGAGTACGGAGCCCGCCCCTGGACACGTGTCGAGACCGGCGCCGGTGCTGCGACAGTCTTCTGCTACTGGGACGACCAACGGCTCTACCTGAAGCACGACGGCCCCGGCGAACCGGTGCCCCTGACGACCGCCCCGACCGCGACCGCGCAGCACCTGTTCGGCGAACCGGTACCCGGGGCACCGGGAACTGTGCTCGCGGTCCGGGAGACGCACCGCGAGGGCGAGGTCTCCCGATCGGTCGTGATGGTCCCGCTGGACGGGTCGGCCGCCGCCTCTGACGACCGGGTCACTGTGCTGAACGCTCAGCACCACTTCTACGCGCAGCCGCGCCTCTCCCCGGGCGGAGCCTGGGTGGCCTACACGGCGTGGGACCACCCGCACATGCCGTGGGACTCGACCGTCGTCGCCGTCGTCGACCTGGCAGACCCCACGGGGAACGAGCACGTCGTCGCCGGGGGCACCGACGAGTCGGTGCTGCAGCCGCTGTGGGCTGGCGACGAGCACCTCTACGTCGTCTCGGACCGGACCGGTTGGTGGAACCTGTACCGCGTCTCGGTGACCGACGGACGCGCGGAGGCGCTGTGCCCGCGAGAGGAGGAGTTCGGCCAGGCGATCTGGACGCTCGGCGAAGCCACCTACGGACTGCTCGCTGACGGTCGGCTCGCGGTGACCCACGGTCTGGGCGAGTCGCGGCTGTCCGTGCTTGACCCGGGCTCCGGGGACCTTTCTGAGCTCGACCTGGGAGTCGGGTGGGAACCCGAGATCAGCGTCAGCGGCTCGCTGGCGGTCTCGATCGGCGGCTCGGAGTCCCTGCCGACCTCGGTGGTGCTGGTGGACCTGTCCGTCGACTCCCCGGTCGTCGACGTCGTACGGAGGTCGGTCGACCGCCTGCCCGACCCCGGGTACCTGCCCGTGGCGGAGCCGCGAACGTTCGTCGGCGCGGGCGGACGGGACATCCATACCTTCGTCTACCCGCCCACGAACCCTACGGCGACGGCGCCCGACGGAGAGCGCCCGCCCTACCTGGTCTTCGTCCACGGCGGGCCGACGGGGCACGTCAGCCCCGGGCTGTCTCTGACGAAGGCCTACTTCACCAGCCGCGGAATTGGCGTGATCGACGTCAACTACGGCGGGTCAACCGGGTATGGCCGCGCCTACCGGGAACGACTGCGGGGGCAGTGGGGCGTCGTCGACGTCGAGGACTCGGTCGCGGCGGTCCAGGCCCTCGCCGACGCCGGCGAGGCTGACCGGAACCGGCTTGGCATCCGGGGTGGGTCTGCCGGTGGCTGGACCACGCTGGCGTGCCTGGTCGGGTCGGACGCGTTCGCAGCCGGTGCGGCGTACTACCCGGTCACCGACCTGCTGCCGTTCGCCGAGGACACCCACGACTTCGAGTCCCGCTACCTGGACGGCCTGGTCGGCCCGCTGCCGGGAGCCCGTCAGACCTATGTCGAGCGGTCGCCGCTGAGCCATTTGGACCGCCTTCGCACTCCGGTCCTCCTCCTCCAGGGTGACGACGACAAGGTGGTACCTCCCTCGCAGCCGCAAGCCGTGCACGACGCACTGGCGGGCAGCGGAGTTCCGCACGCCTACCTGGTGTTCGCCGGGGAGCAGCACGGATTCCGCATGGCACAGTCACAGATCGTCGCGCTCGAGGCCGAGCTGTCGTTCTTCGGACAGGTCTTCGGATTCGACCCGCCGGAAGTTCCCCGGCTCGCCCTCGAGCACTGAGCCAGACGCCCCGCGGGCGGTCACGACCAGGACGGACACGCTCACCAGCGCCACGCCCGCCCCGAGCGCCCAGCCGGCGACCACGTCGCTGGTCCAGTGCACGCCGAGGACGACCCGACTCAACGCGACGAGCGCACCGAGAACCCAGCATCCGGCCGCCACCACCCAGCGGCGGCGCCCGACCAGGACGAGCAGCGCGAGCAGCCCGAACGTCAGCCACCCGTAGCCGCCCACCTGGGCGTGACCGCTCGGAAAGCTGCTTCCGTGCGCGTCGACCAGCAGGCCAACCGTCGGGGGCCGGGTCCGGTCGACGGCGGCCTTGGCCGTGGAGTTGACCAGCCATCCCACCACCACCGTCGCACCGACCCACCCGGCGATCAGTCGACGACGCCGGTACAGCTGCCAGCTGACCACGACGCCGGTGAGGACGATCACCACGGACGTGTTGCCCCAGAAAGTGGTGGCGCGTGCCAGGTCGGCCCACCGTGGGTGAGCCAGCGCGCCGGCAACCCACTC
This sequence comes from uncultured Actinomycetota bacterium, assembly GCA_963848085.1. Lineage (GTDB taxonomy): Bacteria > Actinomycetota > Actinomycetes > JAHEKZ01 > JAHEKZ01 > CAWKCE01. Next base: position 848,787 of record CAWKCE010000003.1, on the reverse strand, counting down.
TCGGTTGGTTGTGGCGTCCACGCGCACCAGCCACGGAACGCCCCACCCGTATCCGGCCGCGACCATCGCGAAGACCACCCCGGCCGCGGCGATGGCGGCCACGACCCGACCGACCGGCCACTGCGCCGCCCGGTCCAGCGCCTCCCGCTCGGTGACCGGCCGGCTCACGGCAGGTCGGCGCTGGCGTCTTCCGCCTCGGATCCGAGGACCTCTCGGACCACGGCGTAGGCCACGCCAGGCGGGTAGCCCTTTCGGGCCAACATCCCGACGAGTCGCCTGGTTCGCACGTCGGGAGCCAGCGCGCGCGTGGCGGGCAGCTTGCGCCTGACCAGTTCCACCGCGGTCGCCCGCTCGGTCTCCGGATCGAGCGCGTCGACCGCTGAACGGACGGTCTCGGTGTCCACCCCACGCCGAACCAGCTCGTGCTGCAGGGCACGACGGGCCAGCCCCTTGCCGGCATGGCGGGACTCCACCCACTCGCTGGAGAACGCCGCATCGTCGACGTAGCCGAGCTCGGCGTAGCGGTCCAGCGCCGACTCGGCGGCGTCGTCACCAATGCCGCGGCGCCGCAGCACGTCCCTCAGCTGCGACCGCGTCTTCGGCCCGTAGCCGAGCTGCTTGGCGACGATGGTCTTGGCGACCTCGAACGGATCGGCGTCGGGGCCGAGGTCGGCGACCGAGTCCGGCGGCGGGGTCTGCCCGGTCGCCCGACCCGCCGCACTCGACCGTCGGCCCACGTCAGAGGTCGGTCGGCGCCGCCGGCGGAGCCGACTCGTCCTTGTCGAGGGTCGGCCCGATGCCGAGCTTCTCCTTGATCTTCTTCTCGATCTCGTCGGCAAGGTCGGGGTTGTCGAGCAGGAAGTTGCGCGAGTTCTCCTTGCCCTGCCCGAGCTGGTCACCTTCGTAGGTGTACCAGGCGCCCGACTTACGGACGATCCCGTTCTCCACCCCCATGTCGAGCAGCCCGCCCTCACGCGAGATGCCAAATCCGTAGAGAATGTCGAACTCCGCCTGCTTGAACGGCGGCGCCATCTTGTTCTTGACGACCTTGACCCGGGTCCGGTTGCCGACCGCGTCGGTGCCGTCTTTGAGAGTCTCGATGCGCCGCACGTCGAGGCGGATCGAGGAGTAGAACTTCAGTGCCCGGCCACCCGTCGTGGTCTCGGGACTTCCGAACATGACACCGATCTTCTCGCGCAGCTGGTTGATGAAGATCGCGGTCGTCCCGGTCTGGCTGACCCCGGAGGTCATCTTGCGCAGTGCCTGGCTCATCAACCGCGCCTGCAGTCCGACGTGGCTGTCGCCCATCTCGCCCTCGATCTCGGCCCGGGGCACCAGTGCCGCGACGGAGTCGATGACGAGGATGTCGATGGCGCCCGAGCGCACGAGCATGTCAGCGATCTCCAGCGCTTGCTCTCCGGTGTCCGGCTGGGAGACGAGCAACGCGTCGGTGTCGACTCCCAGTCGCTTGGCGTACTCGGGGTCCAACGCGTGTTCGGCGTCGATGAATGCGGCGATTCCGCCGCCCCGCTGCGCACTCGCCACGGCGTGCAGCGCGACGGTGGTCTTGCCCGAGCTCTCGGGACCGTAGATCTCTACCACCCGCCCGCGGGGCAGGCCACCGATGCCGAGCGCCGCGTCCAAGGCGATCGAACCGGTGGGGATGACCTCGACCGGCGCCCGCCCTTCGTCACCGAGCCGCATCACCGATCCCTTGCCGAACTGCCGCTCGATCTGCGCCAGTGCGGTGTCCAGTGCCTTCTCGCGGTCTGCGCCTGCCATTCCTGCCGCCTCGGGGGTCGGGGCACCCGGGTCGGACCCGGTGCCGTGCTCGTTCGGTGCTGTCCTGCCGGACGCTACGGGCCGGGACCGACAGGACCGACTGGTCCTCGTCGACCTGTGGACCGAGGTCGTGAGTCGACACGCTAACCGAACAGGTGTTCGAAGACCAGCGACACGCCGTCAGCGGGCCACCGGTGTCGGCCGGCGGCGGTCCCAGCCGACTCCAAGGGCGAGGGGAACGACGAGCAGTCCGGCCAACAGGTTCAGCCAGCCGTAGGACCCCACCGCGACGACGACCCCGGCGAGCGCCCCGGCGACGGCCGCCCCGACGTTCATCAGGGTGTCTCCTGCTCCCTGCACGGCCGGCCGGTCCGCGGCCGCCACTGACGATGTGAGCAGTGCCGACCCGGCGATCAGCGTGCACGACCACCCCAGACCGAGCAGGAACAGCCCCACGCCCAGCCGGGCCACGCTGTCGCCCGACGCCGTCCCGGCCACCACCGTCGCGCTCGCGAGGATCACCCCGCCGGCCGCCACGACGACTCGTGGGCCATACCGGTCGCTGACGGCGCCGACCACCGGCGACAGTGCGTACATCCCCAGGACGTGCACGCTGATGACGAGCCCGATGACGGTGAGCGTGACGTCGACGTGCTGCATGTGGACCGGGGTCATCACCATGACCATCACCATCACCGCGTGCCCCAGGACGAGCGCTGCCAGGCCGAGCACGGCTCCCGCGGACGCGCCGACGGTGCGCAGTGAGGACGACAACGCCACGTGCGGCGGGGCGACGTGCTCTCCGCGCAGGCGTCGGGCGGTGAGCAGCGGGTCCCGGCGCAGCCCCGCCGTGATCACGACCGCCGCCGCCATCAGGGCGGATCCGGTCAGCAGATAGGGGCCGGCCAGCTCGGGCAGCGAGATTCGCGCTGCCAGGCTGGCTGCCGGCTGCATGAGGTTCGGTCCGAGGACCGCCCCCACCGTGGTCGCCCACACCACGACCGACAGGGCGCGGGCGGTGTTCCGCGGTTCCGCCAGGTCGGTCGCCGCGTAGCGCGCCTGCAGGGTCGCCGCCGACGCGGCACCGACCAGCAAGGTGCCGACCAGCAGCACCGGCAGGCTGCCCACCACCGCTCCGACCACGACCACGGCCGCACCGCCGGTGGCGATCAGCAGACCGGACACCAGACCGGTCCGGCGGCCCCGCGCCGATGACAGCCGGGCGAGCGGCACCGCCGCCACAGCTGCGCCGACGACCCCACTGGTCTGGGCCAGTCCCGCCCACGAGTCCGACCCGGTGACGTCCGCCACCAGGAGGCTGCCAGCTGCGACCCCGGCGCCAACACCGACGCCAGCCAGCACCTGTGCCCCCGACAGGCTGCGCACGGTGTTGCGCTGCAGGCGCTCGACGTCGGTCTCGAGGTCGGCCATCACCGGCGTCCGGTCATCGCTCGGACGCCGGGAGCTCGAGGGCTGCCACGACGGCGCGCCAGACGAGCTTGGCGTCCTCGCCGTCCGACAGCGCCTGCTCGGCGGTCCGGCCGGACAGCTCGGACAGGACCTGGTCGTGGGCGTACGAACGGGCGTAGGTCGGACCGAGCTGCCGCTCCATCCGCCCCCAGAACTCGGTCAACCGCACCCGCGCGACGCTACCTGCTGTCCGTCGGCTCCTCGGCCCCCGGTGTCGGCTCGACGATCTGCGTCAGCTGCTCGTCGACCGGGATCACCTGGGTGGCCCGGGGGGGCGGCGTCACCGCAGCTCCGGCGGCGGCCTCGGGTGCGACGACCCCGATTCCCGCACCGGGAAGAATGGTGTCGGCGTCCGCCGGCACCAGCGGCAGCGCGGTCCGTGCCGGGCGGCGCCGGAGGGCGACAGCGGAGACGGCGGCCACAACCACGAGGAGCGCGACCAGGCCGACACCCAGCCAGAGGCCGAGGTTGACGCCACCTGTCGCCATGCCCACCGCTGTGATGGGGTTGGCCTGACCCACCTGGGGCTCCCACGTGACGGTGCGGCCGTCCACCTGGCCGTTGGTCTCCACGACCTCGCCGGGGAAGGCGATCGACACCGAGACGTTCGCGGTGCCGAGGAGCTGGCCGGCGTCGGGCTCACCGCCGGCCGCTTCCCCGTCCGTCATGTCCAGGTTGCCGGTGACCACAAACCGGTCCCCGTCCCGGGAGATCGACAGGTCCCCGCTCTGTTGGGAGGAGAACTCCTCGACCGGGATGCCAGACAGGACGTACTCCACGCCGATGAGGTCCCCTTCGCGGTACTCGCGCTGCTGAACGTCCCCGGAGCTCGGGCCCTCCTCGAACAGCGGGCCCTCGCTGGTCAGCCCTTCGAGGAGCGCGTCCTCACCGCCGGCGAGCGCGGCCAGGCTCTTGTCGACGGCCAGCACGATCGAGCCGTCGACGGTGTCGTCGGCCTGGATCGCCAGGTCCATCTTCAGCGTGAAGCAGCCCGACAGGAGCAGCGTGACCAGCGCCAGGGCCCCCAGCGTTCCCAGGCGTCGGACGACATCCGGTGGCGACATCATTCCCCCTTTCTCGGCACGTCGGCAGCGCGGGTCAAGCACCCACACTCTCGCCGGTGTCGGACCCGTCGGCCAGGATGAGGTCGTGACCGACCCCCTCGACGGCTTTCGACCGGCCACCCGCGCCTGGTTCGAGGGTGTCTTCGCCGCACCGACACCAGCCCAGCGCGAGGCCTGGGGCGCGGTTGCCGGCGGTCGTCACTCCCTGGTGGTGGCTCCCACCGGGTCGGGCAAGACCCTGGCGGCCTTTCTGTGGGCCATCGACCGCCTCATGGGCGAGCCCACCCCCGTCGAGCGCTCCCGACGGACCCGAGTGCTGTACGTGTCGCCGCTGAAGGCCCTGGCCGTCGACGTCGAGCGCAACCTGCGGGCGCCGCTGACCGGAATCCTCGCCGCGGGCGAGCGGCTCGGGGATCCCGTCACTCCCCTCCGCGTCGGCATCCGGTCCGGCGACACTCCACCCCACGAGCGTCGCTCCCTGGTGTCCAACCCTCCCGACATCCTCATCACGACTCCCGAGTCGCTCTACCTGCTGCTCACCTCGCGGGCGCGAGAGCGGCTCGTCGGAGTCACCACCGTGATCGTCGACGAAGTCCACGCCGTCGCCGGGACCAAACGCGGTGCCCACCTGGCCCTCAGCCTCGAGCGGCTCGACGCCCTTCTTGACGCCCCCGCACAGCGCATCGGGCTGTCAGCCACAGTTCGGCCCACGGAGCTGGTCGCGCGCTTCCTCGGCGGCGTCCACTCGGTCGACGTCGTCCAGCCGTCGGAGCGCAAGCCGATCGACCTGCAGGTGGTCGTCCCCGTGGAGGACCTCACCGCCCTCGACGCCGATGCCGACGTTGACGAGCCCCGTGGGGCAGGTCGGGCGAGCCCGTCGCTGTGGCCGCACGTCGAGTCCCGCATCGTGGACCTGGTCGACGCTCACCGGTCGACGATCGTGTTCACCAACTCCAGGCGGCTGTCGGAGCGGTTGGCTGCCCGGCTGAACGAGATCTGGCACGAACGGCACTCCGGCGAGGCGCTGCCCGACGCCGGTGGGCAGGTGCCCGCCCAGGTGATGGCACAGGCCGGGTCGACTCGCGGCCACGACCCGGCGACGGACATCGCGCGGGCGCACCACGGGTCGGTGTCACGCGAGCAGCGCCAGCACATCGAGGAGGATCTCAAGTCCGGTCGGCTCCCCGCCGTCGTAGCCACCAGCAGCCTTGAGCTCGGCATCGACATGGGTGCGGTCGACCTCGTCGTACAGGTCGAGGCCCCGCCGTCGGTCGCGAGCGGGCTGCAACGGGTCGGTCGTGCCGAGCACCGCGTCGACGGCGTCTCGCGAGGCGTGGTCTTCCCCAAGCACCGCGGGGAGCTCGCCCCGACCGCGGTGACCGTCGAGCGGATGCGCGCCGGCGCCATCGAGTCGGTCCAGCTCCCACGCAACCCGTTGGACGTCCTGGCCCAGCACGTGGTGGCCATGGTGGCCATGGACGACTGGAAGGTTGCCGAGCTCGCGGTCCTCGTCCGCCGCGCGGCCCCGTTCCACGAGCTGCCCGACTCCGCCCTCGACTCCGTCCTGGACATGCTCGCGGGCCGCTACCCCTCCGACGCCTTCGCCGAGCTCCGACCGCGGTTGGTCTGGGACCGTGACAACGACGTCCTCACCGCCCGCCCCGGGGCACACCGGCTCGCCGTGGTGAACGGCGGCACGATCCCCGACCGCGGTCTGTACGGCGTCTTCCTGGCCGGCGCGGCGGAGGAAGGACGGCGCGGTGGTCGACGGGTGGGCGAGCTCGACGAAGAGATGGTCTACGAGTCCCGCGTAGGCGACGTGTTCGCGCTGGGCTCGTCGTCGTGGCGGATCGAGGACATCACGCACGACCGTGTCCTGGTGTCGCCCGCCCCGGGGCAGCCGGGCCGGCTGCCGTTCTGGCACGGCGACACCGTCGGGCGCCCAGCGGAGCTCGGCCGCGCGGTCGGCGCCTTCGTCCGGGAGGTCGCCTCCGACGCCTCGGCCTCCGAGCGGATCAAGGCGTGCGGCTTCGACGACTGGGCAGCCGACAACCTGGTGGCGTACCTGGCGGAGCAGCAGCGGGCCACCGGCCACCTGCCGGACGACCGCACCATCGTGGTGGAGCGGTTCCGGGACGAGATCGGCGACTGGCGGTTCGCCATTCACTCCCCCTTCGGCGGCCGGGTGCACACTCCCTGGTCGCTGGCGCTCGCGGCGCGCATGCGCGACGACCTCGGCCTGGACGTGCAGGTGATGCCGTCCGACGACGGCATCGTGCTGCGCCTGCCCGACGTCGACCTGCCGGAAGCCGACACCCCGTCGATCGCCCCGCGGCTCCTGCTCGACCCGGAGGACGTCGAGCGTGCAGTCACCGAGGCGGTCGCCGGCTCGGCGCTGTTCGCCGCCCGGTTCCGCGAGTGCGCTGCCCGGTCACTCCTGCTGCCGAGGCGCCGACCCGACCGGCGGACCCCCTTGTGGCAGCAGCGCCAACGCGCCGCCCAGCTGCTCGGTGTGGCCAGTGAGCATGCGAGCTTCCCGATCGTGCTGGAGACGATGCGGGAGTGCCTTCAGGACGTGTTCGACGTGCCGGGGCTGCGGCGGCTGATGACCGACATCGAGTCGGGGGCCGTGCGAGTCGTCGAAGTGCACACCGACCAACCGTCCCCCTTCGCTCGCTCGCTCCTGTTCTCGTACGTCGGCGCGTTCCTGTACGAAGGCGACGCTCCACTGGCCGAGCGCCGGGCACAGGCACTCGCGCTCGACACCACGTTGCTCGCCGAGCTGCTGGGGCAGGCCGAGCTCCGCGACCTTCTCGACGCTGACGCAGTGGCCCAGGTCGAGGCCGAGCTGCAGTGGCTCACGCCCGAGCGCCGGATCCGCGACGCCGAAGGGGTCGCCGACCTCCTCCGCATCCTCGGCCCGCTCACCGCCGACGAGCTGGTGGACCGAGGTGGCGATCCGGAGTGGGCGGACGAGCTGGGCGCACGACGGCGCGCGGTCCTCGTGCGGCTCGCCGGCGGGCCTCGGTGGGCCGCCGCAGAAGACATCGGGCGGCTGCGCGACGCTGCGGGAGTACCTCCGCCACCGGGCATCGCCGCCGCCTTTCTGGAGCCAGTGGCAGACCCCGTCGCCGACCTGGTGTCCCGCTACGCCCGGACGCATGGCCCGTTCGCACCCGACGGTGCGGCCCAGGCACTGGGGCTGGGCCCGGCGGTCGTCACCTCGGCGCTGCAGCGGCTGCAGACCGCCGGTCGGGTCCGCAGCGGCCAGTTCCGGCCGGGTGGGTCAGGCACCGAGTGGGTCGACGCCCAGGTCCTGCGGCTGCTCCGCCGACGGTCGTTGGCCGTCCTGCGCAAGGAGGTCGAACCCGTCGACCCCACGCGGCTCGGCCAGTTCCTCCCGAACTGGCAGTCAGTGGGCGCCCGCCGGGGCGGTCCCGAGGCGGTGCTCGCCGCCGTCGAACAGCTCCAGGGGGCGCTGGTTCCGGCGTCCGTCCTCGAACGGCAGCTGCTCCCGTCCCGCGTGCGCGACTACCAGCCCGCCATGCTGGACGCCCTGACGTCGGCCGGTGAGGTCATGTGGTCGGGACGTGGGACCCTGCCAGGAGGCGACGGTTGGGTGTCCTTGTACCTCACCGCGGAGGCCCCGCTCCTCCTGGCTCATCCAGACGACGACGGAGCTACCGGCCCGGTGCACGAGCGGGTTCTGGCCGAGCTCGACGGAGGATCGGCGCTGTTCCTGCCCGACCTCGCGAAGCGGATCGACCAGACCGGCCCAGCGGCCCGCGACGAACTCGCCGCCGCGGTGTGGGACCTCGTGTGGTCCGGGCACCTCACCAACGACACGCTGAGCCCGGTCCGGTCGCTCGGCCGCGGCGCACCCCGTCGTGCTGGCCGGTACCACCGACCGGGCCGTCGCAGCGCGACCCCTCGCACCGCGGCGGACCCCAGCCTGGCCGGCCGCTGGTGGCGGCTGCCCCGACCCGATCCGGACCCGACCCGACGCGGTCATGCCCTCGCCGAGACGCTGCTCCAGCGGCACGGGGTGCTCACCAGAGGCGCCGTGCAGGCCGAGCGGGTCGCGGGCGGTTTCGCTGCGGTGTACCGCGTGCTGACGGCGATGGAGGATGTCGGCCGGGCACGGCGCGGGTACTTCGTCGAAGGCCTGGGAGCGGCCCAGTTCGCCGCCGAGGGCGCCGTGGACCGGCTCCGCCTCCCGGACGACAGACCGGCTCCGTCCGCGGTCGTGCTGGCCGCTACCGACCCGGCCAACCCGTACGGCGCCGCCCTGCGCTGGCCGGAGCGGCCGGACGGCGCCGGCAGCCACCGGCCGGGGCGCAAGGCCGGTGCCGTGGTCGTGCTCGTCGACGGTCGCCTGGTCCTCTACGTGGAGCGGGGCGGACGATCGTTGCTGTCCTGGACCGCCACCCTCGACCGCGAGCCCGACGCCCGCCAGGAGCCGGAAGACACGCTGACGTGTGCGGTGGCGGCGTTGGCGACGGCGGTGCGAGACGGGTGGCTCGGCCGGGTGACCGTCCAGCGCGCGGACGGCGCGACCGCCCTGGACTCACCGTTGGGCACGGTGCTCGAACAGGCGGGGTTTCGGGCCACCCCGCGAGGCCTCCGGCTGCGCGCGTGAACCGACGCCGCCCGGTCAACGACCAGCTACGGGTGCCCCGGCCAGCACGCCGGCCGCGGTGAGGTCAGCCTCGGCGGAGACAGTCGTGGCATCGGGTGCTGCCGCCGCGACGGCGACCAGCCAGCGCATCACCCACCCGGCAGCGACGTCGGGCTCGGGCGCGCCGTGGCGGGCCAGCAGACCGGTCACCTGGACGCGTGCGGCGTTCCAGGCTGGTGAGTCGACTGGAACGATCGCGAGTGCCACGACGCTGGGGTCGTGCTCCACGGCGCCCCGGATCTCCGGCAGCCCTGCTGCCACTCCGGCGATCACCGCCAAGGCCGACGCCAGGTCCTCGGCATCCTCCCCGGCTGCGAGGACCCGCTCAACCAGGTCCAGCGCCACGCCGTCGATCAGCTCCCGCCGATCCCGGAAGTGGTTGTAGACGGTCGCTTTGGCCACCCCACCGCGGTCGGCCACCCGGGACATCGTCAGTCCGCGCGGGCCGGACTCGGCCAGCGCCTGCCGAGCACCCAGCAAGATGGCGGCCCGGGCGCGACCCATGGCGTTCCCGGCCCGGCGACGAGAGCCCGGGACGGCCGTGGTCGGAGCCCCGGTCATGGCGCCGCCTGGTCAGGCAGCCGCGACGACGTCGCGTCGACGCGCCGGCGGTGGCTCGGCTGCCAGCTCGGCCAGGGCGACGTCGTCGCCCACGTCGCGCAGCAGCACCGACAGCGGAAGGTCCAGCGCCCCGCAGATGGCCGCCAGCAGCTCGCTGCTGGGCTCCTTCTGCCCTCGCTCCACCTCCGACAGGTAGCCGAGCGAGACGCGTGCAGCGGACGAGACCTCGCGCAGGGTTCGAGCCTGGCTGGTCCGCCGGCGGCGCAGCGCGTCGCCCAGGTGCTGCCGCAGCACGATCATGCAGGCTCCTGACGTACGTTGGGGCGCCCAGCGCCGGTGAGGTCTTCGCCATCCTACCGACGACGGATGACAGCCGACGACGGATGACCACGTGGCGTGGCGCCGTTGCAGCACCCCACCATTGGCAGGTGCAACAGTGTAATCATCCCGGTTCTTCCCCCACCACCTCGGCCAGCAGCGACAGCGCGGCCACGACGGTGGCCCGGCGTACCGCCGCGCGGTCCCCGGCGCCCGACAGGTCCAGCCTGCGGACGACACGACCGTCCGGTCCCGCCACGGCGACGTACACCTCCCCGACGGGATGCCCGTCCTGCTGGTCCGGCCCGGCAACGCCGGTGGTCGCGACCCCGAAAGTTGCGGTCATCCGGCGCCGCACCCCTTCTGCCAACGCGGTCGCAACCTCGGCGCTGACCGGGCCGTCGACGGCGAGCGCTTCGCCCGCCACCCCGAGGATCTCGTGCTTGACGTCGTTGACGTAGGCCACCACACCGCCCCGCACCACACGCGACGCTCCGGGAACTTCGGTCAAGGCCGCGGTGACCAGCCCGCCGGTCAGGGACTCCGCAACCGCCACTGTGCTGCCGGTGCTCAGCAGGCGCTCGAGGACCCGGCCGACGTCGAGGGTCACGCCGCCGCCCGCGCCGCCCGACGCAGCCGGGAGGCGCGCACCGCGTAGTCGATCCCGGTCAGCACCGTGACGACCAGGGTGACCGCCAGCAACCAGCCACGGGCCGTCGCCCAGCCGCCGGCCAGCGGCAGCAGGTAGGCGGTGATCGTGATCACTTGGAGCAGCGTCTTCAGCTTTCCGCCGCGACTGGCCGGGATCACCCCGTGCTCGATGACCCAGAACCGAAGCACGGTGACCGCCACCTCTCGGCCCACGATCACCGCCGTCACCCACCACGGGATGGAACCCAGCCACGACAGGCCCACCAGGGCGGTTCCGGTCAGCGCTTTGTCCGCGATGGGATCAGCGATCTTCCCGAACGACGTCACGAGGTTGCGGCGTCTGGCGACCTCGCCATCGACGAGATCGGTAGCGGCAGCAACCAGGAACAGCAGCGCGGTGGGCGTGCGCAGCGACGGGTCGGACTCGGACGACACCAGGAGCCAGGCGAACACCGGAACCGTGAGCAGCCGCGCGACAGTCAGCGCGTTGGCGATGTTCCAGGCGGACGCATCCTGGACCGGGTCGCCGATGTGGTCCGGCGCCGCGGGACGCATCAACCGACTCCTTCGGCCACCAGATCGACGCCCTCGGCGGCGACGACACGAGCGGCAACCACCGTACCCACATCGGCCCGGTGTCCGGTCACCGTCGTGGTGCCGTCCACCTCCGGCCCTTGGTGCTCCGCCCGACCTTCGACGCCGTCGACACCGGAGTGCTCGACGAGCACCTGGACCTGCTGCCCGACCCGGTCTTCCGCCCGCTGCGCGCACAGCTCGTCCACGAGCCTGGAGACCTGAGCCACCCGGAGATCGACCTCGTCCCGGTCCAGCTTGCCGTCCAACGACTCCGCCTCGGTCCCGTCCTCGTCCGAGTAGCCGAACACGCCCACGACGTCCAGCCGGGCAGCGACCAGGAACCGCTCGAGCTCGTCGAGGTCGGCATCGTCCTCTCCTGGGAACCCGACGATCACGTTCGACCGCAGCCCGGCTTCGGGCGCTCGGGCGCGCACGGACTCGATCAGCTCCAGGAACCGGTCGGTGTCCCCGAACCGCCTCATCCGGCGGAGCACCCGGCCGCTTGCGTGTTGGAAGGACAGGTCGAAGTACGGCACGACACCGGGAGCGGACGTCATGACCTCGACCAGCGAGGGTCGCATCTCGGCCGGCTGCAGGTAGCTGACCCGCACGCGGTCGATCCCCTCGATCGCGGCCAGCTCCGGAAGCAGGGTCTCCAGAAGCCGAAGGTCTCCGAGGTCCTTGCCGTACGACGTGCTGTTCTCACTCACGCAGAACAGCTCCCGCACCCCCTGGTGGGCGAGCCACCTGGCCTCGGCCAGCACGTCGGCCGGTCGGCGGGATGCGAACGCACCGCGGAACGACGGGATCGCGCAGAAGGAACAGCGTCTGTCGCAACCGGAGGCGATCTTCAACGGCGCCATCGGCCCGCCGTCGAGTCGGCGTCTCCAGCTGCGCGGGCCCGGGCCGGTCAGTGGGGGTCCATCCGTCACGTGGTCGATCGGCTGCGGCCGGTCGACCGGGGCCAGCGGGAGCAGCTGACGCCGGTCGCGGGGCGAATGGCTCGCCGGCCGCTCGCCGCCGAGGATCCGCTGCACGGTGGCCGCCAGGTCCGGGTAGGAGTCGAACCCCAGGACGGCGTCTGCCTCGGGCAGCACCTCGGACAGCTGGTCGCCGTACCGCTCGGCCAGGCAGCCGACCGCCACGACAGCGCGGGGCCCGCCGTCACCCTTGAGGTCGGCGGCCGCGATGACGGTGTCGATCGAGTCCTTCTTGGCCGCCTCCACGAAGCCACAGGTGTTGACCACGACCGCGTCGGCGTCGGCCGGCTCGTCGACCAGCGTCAGCCCAGCCGCCTCGAATCGCGCCGCCAGCTCCTCGGAGTCGACGTCATTGCGCGCGCAGCCCAGGGTGACCAGCGAGACGCGAGTGCTCACATCAGCCGGCGGAACCATCGGGGTCGCCCGGGCGGAAGGTGAGCTTGACCACCTCCGCCTGGTTCCCCGGAGACCCGACGTCGCTGCCGTTGACCACGAGCACTACCCCGGACGCGTTGCCCAAGATCAGGTCCAGCCGCTTCTTGTCGCGGAAGGTACGGGCCTGACCGTCGGCGAGGTTGCCGGTGAACCGCACGGTGCCCTTGCTGTCGGTGACCTGCACCCAGCTGACGCCGCCAGCAACCGCGGTCACCTTCACCACGACCTCGTCGGTCGGCACGACCGCGACGGGTGAGTCGGTCGGCTCGGCCGACGGCGTGTCGCTTCCGGTCGGCGTCGGCGTCGGTGTCGGTGTCGGTGTCGGGTCGGCGACCGTGGTCGTACCACGGGGGGCCTCGCCGCCCCCGGTGACCAGCTGCACGCCGAGGAACGCCACCGCCGCGACGAGGGCGGTCGCCATCACGGCGCTCCAGTTGGGGCCGCGTCGCTCCCGACGCGTGGTCGTCTCCGCCTCGAAGACGCGGGAGGCCATCGGGGCCTCGACCGCGTGGTCACGGTCGAACTCGGCCACGAACGGCCCCGCCTCGACACCGATGGCTGCACTGATCGACCGGACGTGCCCTCGGGCATAGATGTCGCCGCCGCAGAGGGCGAATTCGTCCCGCTCCATCGCCGAGATCACGGTGGCACGAATGCGCGTCCGATCGGCAACGTCGGCAACGGTCAGCCCGGCGTCCTCACGAGCGGCGCGCAGCGAATGTCCAACGGACACGGTGGGCGCTCCCCTCGGCTCGACGGGTCCAACGACGGACGATCGGCCCCGGGCATGGTGGAACCGTGATCCTTACCAGTCTAGGCGCCCGTCCCACCTGACCACAAAGGGCCATCTGTCGAGACATCCAAGGCTGGCGAGCCGTACCCTGCGCCGCCGGCCGGCCGCGCAGACCGTGATCAGCCGCGCAGACCGGCCAGAACCTCGGCCAGGTCGTCCGGCTTCACCAGGACGTCGCGGGCCTTGGACCCTTCGGACGGCCCGACGATCCCCCGGCTTTCCATCAGGTCCATCAGTCTGCCCGCCTTGGCGAACCCGACCCGCAGCTTGCGCTGGAGCATCGACGTGGACCCGAACTGGGTGGAGACCACGAGCTCCACAGCCTGGAGCAGGACGTCCAGGTCGGCGCCGATTTCCTCGTCGATCTGCTTGCGGGGCGCCCCCTGCGTCACGTCCTCGCGGTACGCCGGCGGCAGCTGCTGCTTGCAGTGCTCGACCACGGCGTGGATCTCGGACTCGGAGACGAAAGCGCCCTGCAGGCGCATGGGCTTGCTCGCGCCCATCGGGAGGAAGAGCGCATCACCTTGGCCGACCAGCTTCTCGGCGCCCGGCTGATCGAGGATGACCCTGCTGTCGGCGAGTGACGAGGTCGCGAATGCCAGTCGGCTCGGCACGTTGGCCTTGATCAAGCCGGTGACGACGTCGACACTCGGTCGCTGGGTGGCGAGCACCAGGTGGATCCCGGCCGCCCGCGCCAGCTGCGTGATACGCACCACCGAGTCCTCGACGTCCCGGGGCGCGACCATCATCAGGTCGGCCAGCTCGTCGACGATCACGAGGAGGTACGGGTACGGCTGCAAGACCCGTTCGCTGCCCGGCGGCGCAGTGGTCTTGCCCGACCGCACTGACTTGTTGAAGTCGTCCACGTGGCGGAATCCGTACGCCGCGAGGTCGTCGTAGCGCATCTCCATCTCACGCACGACCCACTGCAGCGCCTCGGCCGCCTTCTTGGGGTTGGTGATGATCGGCGTGATCAAGTGAGGGATGCCCTCGTACGAGTTGAGCTCGACGCGCTTCGGGTCGACGAGGACCATGCGCACCTCGTCAGGCGTCGAGCGCATGAGGACCGACGTGATCAGTGTGTTGATGCAGCTCGACTTGCCGGCGCCAGTAGCCCCGGCCACCAACAGGTGCGGCATCTTCGACAGGTTGGCGCAGACGAACCCACCCTCGACGTCCTTGCCCAGACCCACGAGCATCGGGTGGTGGTCGTTCCGGGCCGTCGACGCCCGAAGCACGTCGCCGAGGCTGACCACTTCCCGGTCGGTGTTGGGGATCTCGATGCCGATCGCCGACTTCCCCGGGATCGGCGACAAGATCCGAACGTCTGCGGACGCGACGGCGTACGCGATGTTCTTGGACAGCGCTGTGACGCGCTCGACCTTCACCGCAGGCCCGAGCTCCACCTCGTACCGCGTGACCGTGGGTCCCCTCGAGAAGCCGGTCACCGTCGCGTCGATCTCGAACTGGTCCAGAACCGTCGTGAGGGCCGTCACGACCGAGTCGTTTGCCCTGCTCCGCGTCTTGTGGGGCGACCCTTCGCGCAGCAGCACTGCGTCCGGGAGCTCGTAGGTCACGTCACCGGCCAATGCCAGCTGCTCGACGCGGCGGGGAAGGGGGGACGGCAGCGGCGCCTCGGGAACGGACAATGCGGGCACCGACCCGTGCGCGTCGCCACGCTCGTCCTCGGCCGAGGGGACCACCACGACCGGAGTGGCGTAAGGCTCCTCGCCTGCGAGGTCGGCGTCCTCGGGACGCATGGCACCGACGCGGCGGCGAGGTCGTGACCGGCGCAGCGGGTTCGACCCGGCTGCGTCCTCGTCGGTCTCCGCCCCGAGGTCGGCAGCGGTGAGGGCAGGCCGACGCCGGAGGATCCGGTCGCGCAGTGCCGACAGGCGTTCCGGAACAGCGTGCACCGGGGTCGATGTCAGCACCAGCAGCCCGAAGACGGTGAGGAGCAGAAGCAGCGGCACCGCAACCCAGGCGGTCACCCCAGCGACCAACGGCGCCGACGACAAGAAGCCGACCATCCCGCCACCGGCGCGCATCGCCGCTGCCCCGTCGGGAGGCTGCGGCGTGCCGGCGAACACGTGCGCCAGCCCGAGGACTCCGCCACCCACCGCTAGCCACCCGATCAGGAACCGGCCGATGGGTGCGTCGCTGGCCGGTCGACGGAGAACGCGCCAGGCACCGCCGAGCAGCAGCACCGGCACCACCCACGCCAACGACCCGACGGACCCGTCGACGACGGCAGTGACGACCGACCCCACCGGACCTTGCAGGGACCACCACTCGGCGGCAGCCACCACCACCGCGGATCCCAGCAGCAGCAGGCCGACCCCGTCCCGACGCTGAGCCGGGTCGATGTCGCGGGCGCCACGGCCCAGATGCCGGACGATCCCCCCGATGAGATGGGCGACCCCCAGCCAGACGGCGCGCGCCGCGGCGACCAGCCAGTGAGCCAGTCTCGACGGCAGTGAGGGACCAGACGTCCGTGAGCGTGCCGAGCTCGAGGGCCGCCGGCTCGACGAGCGCGCGGACCGGGTGCTCGACGACCGGGCGGACGAACGACCGGTGCCGGCCGACTTCGAGCCAGCGGTGGCACGCGGACGGGTCTGCACCCGTGGGGAAGCGGGAGCCATGGGGGCAGGCTACCCGTCCGTCACATGCGCCACACGCGTCTCACCCTCGACCCATCGGCGTGTCGCGCGCGCCTCCGCTCAGACCTCCACGACGACCGGCACGATCATCGGACGGCGCCGGTGGGTGTTGCTCACCCAACGGCCCATGGTGCGCCGAACGATCTGCTGGAGCTGGAGCGTGTCGCCGACCCCGTCCTGCCCCGCCTCCTCGATCGCGCTGATGATCTGCGGGATGACGTCGTCGAAGACCGCTTCGTCCTCGTGGAAGCCGCGGGCGTGGATCTCCGGTCCGGCCACCACCTTCCCGGTCGACGAGTCCACGGCCACGATGACCGACACGAAGCCCTCCGAGCCCAAGATGCGCCGGTCCTTCAGCGACGTCTCGGTCACGTCACCCACGGAAGAGCCGTCCACGTAGACGTAGCCGCAGGGGACGGCGCCGACGACCCGCGCGGCGCCGTCGACCAGGTCCACCACCACGCCGTCCTCGCTCAGCACCACGCGGTCGGCGGGGACCCCGGACGCCACCGCGAGCTCCCCGTTCGCCTGCAGATGCCGGATCTCACCGTGCACCGGCATGACATTGGCCGGCCGCACGATGTTGTAGACGTAGAGCAGCTCACCGGCAGCGGCATGGCCGGACACGTGCACCAGCGCGTTGCCCTTGTGGACGACATGGGCTCCCCACCGCGACAGCCCGTTGATGACCCGGTAGACCGCGCTCTCGTTCCCCGGGATCAGCGACGACGCCAAGATCACGGTGTCCCCCTCCCCGATTCGGATCGCGTGGTCCCGGCTGGCCATGCGCGACAGCGCCGCCATCGGCTCACCCTGCGAGCCGGTCGACACCAGCACGACCTCGTTCTCCGGGAGGTCGTCGAGCTCCTTGACGTCGACGAGGAGCCCGGCCGGGATCGTCAGATACCCGAGATCGCGGGCCACGCCCATGTTGCGCACCATCGACCGCCCGACGAACGCCACTTTGCGGCGGTGACGGACGGCGGTGTCGAGCACCTGCTGGACCCGGTGGATGTGCGAGGCGAACGACGCCACGATGATGCGTCGCTGCGCCTGGTGGAACGCCCGGTCCAGCGCCGGCAGGATCTCCTTCTCCGGCATCACGAAGCCAGGCACCTCGGCGTTGGTGCTGTCCACCAGGAGCAGGTCGACGCCCTCCTCCCCCAGGCGGGCAAAGGCGCGCAGGTCGGTCAGCCGTCCGTCCAGCGGAAGCTGGTCCATCTTGAAGTCACCGGTGTGCAGGACCAGCTGGCCGGCGGGGGTTCTGATCGCCACCGCCAGCGCGTCCGGAATCGAGTGGTTGACCGACATGAACTCCAGGCCGAACGGGTCGACGTCGACGATGTCGCCTTCTGCCACCTCCACCACCGGAGGACGCAGGCGGTGCTCCTTGAGCTTGCCCGCGAGGAGTGCGAGCGTGAGCCGCGACCCGTAGATAGGGAGGTCCTCGCGTTCCCGGAGCAGGTACGGGATGCCGCCGATGTGGTCTTCGTGACCATGGGTGAGGACGACGGCCACGACGTCGGACAACCGGTCCCGGATGTGGTCGAAGTCGGGAAGGATGAGGTCCACTCCCGGCTGGTGGTCCTCGGGGAAGAGCACGCCGCAGTCCACGATCAGCAGGCGACCACCGAACTCGAACACGGTCATGTTGCGACCGATCTCCCCCAGCCCGCCCAGCGGCACGACGCGCAGCCCTCCTTCGGGCAACGGGGGTGGAGGTCCGAGCTCCGGATGGGGGTGACTCACGCGGTTCCTCTCAACGGCTCCGGGCGCACGATGCGACCGGTCACACGGCGAACCCCTCCACCCCGCCGTCGGCGAGGTCGAGAACAAGGCGTGCCAGCTCCTCTTCGGTGGCATCCACCAGGGGCGGCCGAACCCGGCCACCTGGCAGACCCAGCTGCGCGAGCGCGGCCTTGGTGGTGATGGCCCCCTGTGTGCGGAAGATGCCGGTATACACCGGGAGCAGCGACTGGTGCAGTGCGGCCGCCTCGTCCACCCGACCGTCGCGGTGGGCGTCCAGCAGGGACATCAGTCGACGACCCACGACGTGGCCGACCACGCTGACGAACCCCGCCGCACCGATCGACAGGTAGGGAAGGTTGAGCAGGTCTTCGCCCGAGTACCACGCGAGGTTCGACCTCCGCAGGACCCACGAGGCCGCACCGAGGTCGCCCTTGGCGTCCTTGACCGCCACGATGCGCTCGTGTGCGGCGAGTCGGACCAACGTGTCGGGCTCGATCTCTCGGCCGGTCCGGCCGGGGATGTCGTACAACATGACGGGTAGCCCAGTGGCGTCGGCCACCGCCGTGAAGTGGTGCTCGAGCCCCTTCTGGGGCGGGCGGTTGTAGTACGGCGTGACGACGAGGAGCCCGTGGGCCCCGGCCTTGGCGGCCAGTCGGGCACGCTCGACGGCATGCACGGTGTCGTTGCTGCTGGCGCCGGCCACGACGAGCAGCCGGTCGCCGACCGCCTCCACGACGGCCCGGACCACCAGCTCCTGCTCGTGGTCGGTCGTCGTCGGTGACTCGCCCGTGGTGCCGTTCACCACGACGCCGTCATGCCCGGTGTCCGCCAGGTGAACGGCGAGGCGCTGGGCACCCTCGAGGTCCAGCGACAGGTCAGAGCCGAACGGAGTGACCATCGCGGTCAGGAGTCGCCCGAACGGCGCCGCTGGCAACCCCGTCGCGATCATGGCCCGAGGCTACCGCGGGGACGTGCCGTGGCTCAGGACCCCGTCACCGCCCGCTCGGGGGGTCGGACGACGACGGGGTCATGCAGACCATCGGGTCCGCTGTCCGCCCCGTTACACCGGCTCCGGGGAAATCAGGGCGCCACCCGGCCAGCCGCCTCGAACGCCGCATGGGTGAGCGGCATGAGGTCGACCCAGAAGCTCTCCATCTTCTCGGCCACCATCTCGATCTCGCGCTGCGGGTACGAGGGAAAGTGGCTGTCCTCACGCTTCGTGCGCAGCGACAGGAAGTTCATCAGCGAGCGCGCGTTCATCGTTACGTACATCGACGAGTACGTAGCCACCGGCAGTACCCCCCGGGCGACCTCGCGCGCGACCCCAGCCGCCAGCATGCGCTGGTAGGCCTCGTACGCCGCCGCGCATGCCGACTTGGTCTGCTCGACCACGAGGGCATACTGCTCGGCCGTGCCGTCCACGAAGACGTAGTGGCCGGGCTTGCCCTCCTGGACCAGCTTGCGCTCCGGTCCCGGAACGTAGAAGACCGGTCGCAGCTCGCGGTAACGGCCGGACTCCTCGTTGTAGGAGGCGATCCGGTGTCTCATGAACTCCCGGAACACGAAGATGGGCGCCTGCACGTAGAACGTCATGGAGTTGTGCTCGAACGGCGAACCGTGGCGGTCCCGCATGAGGTAGTTGATCAGACCCTTCGACCCCGACGCGTCGCTGTCGACCTCGTCCAGCGACTGCTCGCCGAGCGTCGAGACCCGGGCCGCGAACAGCACGTCCGCGTCCTTCGCCGCGGCTCTCACCAACTCGACCGTGACGTCGCTCCGGAACTGGATGGCGGTGGGCTCGGCGGACATCACAGCTCCCTGGAAGGCGGTGAAGCGGGTTGTTTCACCCTAGCCGCGGGCGCGGCGGCGTCCGGGGTCTCCACGCCGGTCAGGCGAACCGGGACAACGCCAGCGGAGCCACGTCATCCGGGACCGCCCGGCCCTCGGCCAGGTCTGACAGGACCTCCCCGAACCATGGGAGGAACTTGAAGGCCTGTCCGGAGTCACCGCAGGCCACCACCACGTCACCAACCCGGTCGACGACGAAGTCCAGGTCGGGAGTGTCGGTCCAGGTGCACAGCTCGGCATGCAGAGACCGCGGCACGAGCGCCGGGAGGTTCTCTGCCACCCAGTCCTCGGTGACCGCTACCCGGCCGGCGTCGGGCGTGCGGTCGAGGTCCGCGGCGACGAAGGGTCGCAGTGGCTCGTCGAGACCCACCTTGAAGCCGAGCCCGGGTGTCGGCAGTCCGTACATCCCGAACCCCCGGTGCGCGGAGCTGTCCACCAGCGTCGGCCACTCCCGCCAGGCACCCGCTCGGACGGACTCGAAGTAGCTGACCTGGTGGACCGCCGGACGGAGGTCGACGTGGATCCCCAGCCCGGACAGCAACGAGCCACCCCATGGGCCGGGTGCCAGGACGACGACGTCGGCGTTGTACACCGCGGAGTCGGTCACCACCCGGACGCCCGGTGACCGCTGCTCGACTTCCCGAACCTCCGTCCCGACGACCAGCCGGCCTCCGGCAGCGTCGAGCAGCCGCGCCTGTGCTGCGAGTGCGTCCGACGCCCGGATGACTCCAGCCCGTGGCTGCCGGATCGTCGGGTGCGAGGTGGGCGTGAGCTCCGGGAAGGCCGCGACCTGCGCGGCCTGGTCGAGCAGCTCGACGTCCACTCCCACCTCGTTCAGGGCGGCGTAGCACTCGACCGCGAACTGTCCCCGCGCGACCAGGCCGCCGCCGTCGAGGAGGGTGCGCGCGGTCCGCCGCTCGAGGTCACGCCATAGCTCCACCATGACCAGCGCGTTGCGCACCATGAACGGCTTGGGGTGGGCCAGCCGCCAGATCCGCGTCGACCCGCCCGACGAGCTCAGCCGGTTGCCGAGCCCGAACCGCTCCAGGACGGTGACGTCGTGGCCCCGCTCGGCAAGTTCTCGGGCCGCGGGCAGCCCCATCACCCCGGCACCTACCACCACCACGCGCACGTGCGCAGCCTAGGTCCGGCGCTGCTGGAAGGATGGCGGCATGGCCGACCTCAGCGTGCGCACGTCGCGCCTGGCAGACGTGTCCGCACTGACGGGGGTGCAGCTGCGCGCCTGGGAGGACAGCGGGCTGCCTGGGAAGCCGGATCCCGCCGAGGCCGAGCGGGCCTGGGAGCGCGCCGTCCTCGTGCCCCCGAGCCCCCGACACCGCGTGCTCGTCGCCCTGGCCGAGGACGTCGTCACCGGAGGTGCGGCCACCGTCCCGGCCAGCGACCCCGACCTGCGACCCACGACCGACAGCGAGATGGTGATGCTCGTGGTCGACCCGGCCCACCGTCGTCAGGGGCACGGGTCACGGCTGCTCTCGGCCGCGGCCGAGCTCATGCGCGGCTCGGGCGACACCCTCGCGGTGGCCTGGGTACCCGCACGGGACGACCAGACGAGGCAGTTCCTGGAGGCGGCGGGCTGGGCGCCCGACGGGGCCCATCGCACCACCGGGGTCGGCGACGGCTCGGACGCAGTGCGGTGGCTGCGACTCGCCACAGACCTCACCGAGGAGACGCCATGACCTTCCAGGGGTTCTCCGACGAGGCACTGGAGTTCTACGAACGTCTGGCGACCGACAACAGCCGCACCTTCTGGCAGGAACACCGCCCCGACTACCTGCGGCTGGTCCGGGAGCCGATGACCGCTCTCATGACGGCATTGGAGCCGGAGTTCGGTCCGGGCACGATCTACCGGCCCCACCGGGACGTCCGGTTCAGCGCCGACAAGTCCCCGATCAAGGACCACCAGGGCGGCTTTGTCTCGCTGCCGGACGGAACGGGCTGGTATGTGCAGATCTCCAGTGCCGGGCTGATGGTCGCGGGAGGCATGTACGACCCCCGGCCCGACCAGCTCGCCCGGTACCGCGCCGCGGTGGACGACACCCGGCGCGGACGGCAGCTCGAGGCGATTGCGTCGGCACTGGCCGAAGCCGACCTCGCGTTCGGTTCAGACCTGCTCAAGACCCGGCCGCGAGGCTTCCCGGCTGACCACGCGCGGTTGGGACTGCTGCGGATCCGTCGACCTGTCGCCTGGGGGGAGCTGGGCGCGCCCGACTGGCTGGCCACGCCTGCGGCCTTCGAGCACGTGGTGACCGCGTGGCGCCAGCTGGCGCCGCTCAACCGTTGGCTCGGCCGCGCCGTCGGACCCAGCTCTGCCGCACCGTGACCGACGAGGGGTGGCCGGCCACCCGGGCACGGGTGCTGCGGTCGGCACTCGGGGTAGGGATCGCGGTCGGCACGTACGGAGTCGCCTTCGGCGCCCTCGCCGTGTCGTCCGGCTTGTCGGTGACCCAGGCACTCGCCCTGTCCACGCTGACCTTCACCGGCGCTTCCCAGTTCGCGCTCGTCGGCGTGCTGGGCACCGGTGGATCTGCCTTGGCGGGGGTGGCAACCGCCTGGCTGCTGGGCTCCCGGAACGCTCTGTACGGCCTGCGGCTGGCACCGCTGCTCGCACCGGGGAGCCGTCGACGACGTCTTCTCGCTGCCCATCTCGTCCTCGACGAGTCCACGGCGGTCGCCGTCGCGCAGGACGACGACCGGGCGGCTCGGCTCGGCTTCTGGGCGACCGGGGCGGCGGTGTTCGTGTGCTGGAACGCCGCCACGGCCGCGGGCGCCCTCGGGACCGAGGCGCTCGGCGACCCCCAGGCCTGGGGACTGGACGCTGCAGTGGGAGCCGCGTTCCTGGCGCTGTTGTGGCCGCGCCTGCGTGACCGGGGTGCCCTGCCGGTGGCCCTGGCGGGAGCGGGAGTGGCCCTGGCTGCCACTCCACTGCTGCCCCCAGGAATCCCCGTCCTGCTGGCCGCAGTAGTCGCCGTGGTCGTCGGGTGGCCCGAACCGGCCGCTCGAGAGGCTGGCTCGTGATGTGGCCCGCGATCCTCGCGACCTCGGTCGGCGCCTACCTGCTCAAGCTGGCGGGGCTGTCGACGCCGGCCAAGGTGCTGCAGTCGCCGCGGGTCAGACGCATCGCTGCTCTGCTGCCGGTGGCTCTGCTCGCGGCGCTCACCGGGGTTCAGATCTTCGCGTCGGGCGAGCACCTCGTGCTTGACGCCCGCGCCGCAGGCCTCGCCTTTGCCGTCGGGGCGTTGCTGGTGCGGGCGCCCTTCCTGGTGGTCGTGCTCGGCGCCGCGGCGGTCGCTGCCGGCCTGCGGGCCGTCGGCGGATGACAGTGGATGATGGGCCGGTGAGCTACTGGCGCAGCGGGTGGAAGTTCTGGCCGGACCGGCCAGCGGGGCCGGTTGGCGATGCCTACCGACAGGTGACGTGGATCCGCCCCTACCGACCCGGCTTTCCCCGGGTCGCCGTCGTGGTCCTGTTGGCGCTGCTCATCTCCTACTTCGCCGCGGGTGCCGTGCTGGTGGTCCTGGCCCCGGGCCTCCCCCTCGTGGAACGCGGGGCGGTCGCACTGGTGGTCGGCCCGGTCGTCGCCGGCCTCGCCGTGCTGGTGGGCCGGCTGTTCGCCAGCGGCGTCTACGTCAACGACTACGGGCTCCGCATGGTGACCGTCCGGCGGACTCTCACGTCGACCTGGAGCGAGGTCGTCGATGTCAGCGACGTCCGGTCATCCGCCGGAGTCCTGGGGTGGCCGGCCCCGCGGGTCCCGGCCGACTCCGTGGTGGTCACGCTGCGCGACCTCGGCCCGATCCGAACCCCGGTCTCGTCGGTCGGAGCGGACTTCTTCGGCCGTCGGGAGGCCTACGACATGGCGGCCGGGGCGGTCGAGCGCTGGTGGCGGGAAGCCGGTCGCGACCCGAGCTGAGCGGTCATCGGGGGCTCGTCGGTACCTAGTGGGGCGGGCGGGACGCGAGCCGGATGGCCGTGCGGACTGCCGCCCGTGCGCGGCGGCGGTCGCCCGCCGCGTCGTAGACCAGGCCCAACCGGTACCACCGTTGCCAGTCCTGCGGGTCGGCCTCGACGGCCACCCGGTAGCTGTCGAACAAGGCCGACGCCGCTGCTCGGTCAGGTCGCCCGCTGGGGCGCAGCGGGAGCACGTCGTCGGGGACGCCGCCCTCGGACTCCAGCCGGCGTCCCAGATCCTGCGCCTGGACACCAAACTGCAGCTCGCGGCCCACGACGTAGGCGCCGATCGCAGGCAGCGCCAGCAGGCCCACTCCCATCACCACCGCCACAGGTGCTCCCGAGGTGATCAGCAGCCAGGCGCGCTGTCCGATGACCAGGAGATACGCGACCACGGCCGCGACGAGCACCCAGACGACGCGGCGGGCGGTCACTGCGCGTCGAGCCCCAGCACCGCCTCGAGCCCAACGGTGAGTCCGGGGCGGGAGGCAACAGTGCGTACCGCGGCGAGGACTCCGGGCATGAACGAGCTGCGGTCGAACGAGTCGTGGCGGACGGTCAGTGTCTCCCCCGGGTTGCCGAGCAGCACCTCCTGGTGCGCGACGAGCCCACGAAGTCGGACCGAGTGCACCGGGATGCCGGCGATCGACGCGCCCCGGGCTCCCGAGTCGGCGGCATCGGACACCGTCGACACTCCGGCGGCAGCGCGGGCAGCTGCCATCTCCTCAGCGGTACGGATGGCGGTGCCGCTCGGTGCGTCGACCTTCGCCGGGTGGTGGAGCTCCACGACCTCGACCGACTCGAACAGTGGCGCCGCCTGCCGGGCGAAGCGCATCATGAGGACCGCGCCAAGAGCGAAGTTCGGTGCCACGACGACGCCGACTCCCGGGGCCGCATCGAGCCAGTCGGCGACCTGGTTGAGGCGGGCTTGGTCAAATCCGCTGGTGCCGACAACGGCGTGCATGCCGCGGTCGATGACCTCGGCCAGCGATGCCATCACCACGTCTGGTCGGGTGAAGTCGACCACCACCTGCGCGCCTGCGGTGACCGCGTCGGCCACGCCGCCGTCCTCGTCGATGGCAGCCACGAGGCGGAGGTCGTCGGTCGCCTCGACCGCGCGGCAGACCTCAGCACCCATGCGGCCGCGGG
Organism: uncultured Actinomycetota bacterium; assembly: GCA_963848085.1. Lineage (GTDB taxonomy): Bacteria > Actinomycetota > Actinomycetes > JAHEKZ01 > JAHEKZ01 > CAWKCE01. The sequence continues at coordinate 824,104 of CAWKCE010000003.1, read as the reverse complement.
CACCGAGCACCGCCACGCGCAGCCCCGCGGTCACGCCGGCACCGACCCGAATCGACGGGAACCCTCGAACGGCCCGATGACGGCCAGAGTCGGACGGGCTCCCAGGACGGACTCCGCCACGTCGCGAACCGCCGGGAGGGTCACCTCCTGGATCCGTGACAGGACCTCGTCAACGCTGAGCAGCTCGCCGTAGACCAGCTCGCTCTTGCCGATCCGGCTCATCCGAGAACCCGTGTCTTCAAGCCCGAGCACGATCGACCCGCGGAGCTGCCCCTTGCCCCGCTCCAGCTCCTCGACGGTGAGACCGGAGGCGACCACCGCTGCCAGCTCGGTTCGGCACAGGTCCACGACGTCATCGACCTTCTTCGGCAGACACCCCGCGTACACCCCGAACAGCCCGGTGTCGGCGTACTGCGAGTTGTACGAGTAGACCGAGTAGGCGAGTCCGCGCTTCTCTCGGATCTCCTGGAAGAGCCGGCTGGACATGCCGCCGCCGAGGGCGGAGTTCAGCACTCCGAGGGCGAAGCGTCGGTCGTCGGACCGTGACAGCCCGGGCATCCCGAGGACGAGGTTCGCCTGCTCCGTGCTGCGTGACAGCACCTGTGGGTCGTCCGACCGCCGAGGGACCCGGCGGGCGCCCGACGCAGCCCGCGGTGGTGCCGGTCTGTCGTCGCCACTCAGCGGGACCCCCGCCGTGGCGAACGCCTTCTTCACCAGGCGTACCACCCAAGCGTGGTCGAGGTTTCCGGCTGCCGCGATCACGACGTGCCGCGGCTGGTACCAGCGCCGGTAGAAGCGACGCACGGTGTCCCGTGGCAGCGCTTCGATGGAGTCCACGCTGCCGAGAATGGGTCGACCGAGTGGCGAGTCGCCAAACACGGCATGAGCGAACGCATCATGCACGACGTCCGCCGGGTCGTCGTCGTGCATCGCGATCTCCTCGCAGATGACACCACGCTCGGCCTCGTAGTCGTCGCCGCTGATGAGCGAAGAGGTGACCATGTCAGTGAGGACGTCCACGGCAACCGGAAGGTCGGTGTCGAGAACCCGCGCGTAGTAGCAGGTGTACTCCTTCGCGGTGAACGCGTTCATCTCGCCACCGAGCCGGTCGACCTCGGACGACAGCTCCAGCGCGGTGCGACGCTCGGTGCCCTTGAAGAGCAGGTGCTCGAGGAAGTGCGAGGCGCCAGCCTGCCGGACGGACTCGTCGCGCGACCCGACACCGACCCACATGCCGAACGACACCGAGCGAACAGTCGGCACCGACTCGGTCACGATACGAAGACCGCCCGGCAGCACCGTCCGCTTCACCACACTGCCGTCACGGCCGCGGTGAAGGGTAAGGGTGCTACCGGGCGTCTGTTCGACGGCCGTAGCCGCTCGAGCCACGATCAGGCGTCGGTCGTGGCTTCGGCGTCGTCTGGCGCGGGGATCAGCGACAGCTTGCCGCGGTCGTCGATCTCCTTGATCGCGACCCGCACCTTGTCGCCGACGTTGAGGACTTCCTCGACGCTGTCGATCCGGGGCTTGCCAGCGATCTTCTTGACCTCCGAGATGTGCAGGAGGCCGTCCTTGCCGGGCATCAGCGACACGAACGCGCCGAAGTTGGTGGTCTTCACCACCGTGCCCAGGAAGCGCTCCCCGACCTCGGGCATCGTCGGGTTGGCGATCGAGTTGATCGACGTCCGCGCGGCCTCCGCCGACGGTCCGTCAACGGCACCGATGTAGATCGTGCCGTCGTCCTCGATGGTGATGTCGGCACCGGTGTCGTCCTGGATCGAGTTGATCATCTTGCCCTTCGGCCCGATGACCTCGCCGATCTTGTCAACCGGGATCTTGATGCTGATCACGCGTGGCGCGTTCGGCGCCATCTCGTCCGGCTCGCTGATCGCCTCGGCCATGACGTCGAGGATCGTGAGCCTGGCGTCGCGCGCCTGGGTGAGAGCTCCGGCAAGCACGGACGCAGGAATGCCGTCGAGCTTGGTGTCCAGCTGGAGCGCGGTGACGAAGTCCCGAGTTCCCGCGACCTTGAAGTCCATGTCGCCGAAGGCGTCCTCGGCGCCGAGGATGTCGGTCAGCGCAACGTACTCGGTCACGCCGTCGACCTCGTCGGAGACCAGACCCATGGCGATACCGGCAACCGGCGCCTTGAGCGGCGCACCGGCGTGAAGCAGCGACATGGTGGACGCGCAGACCGAGCCCATCGACGTCGACCCGTTGGAGCCGAGCGCCTCGGACACCTGCCGGATCGCGTAGGGGAAGTCCTCCCGGCTCGGCAGCACGGGCTTGAGAGCCCGCTCCGCGAGCGCTCCGTGCCCCACCTCGCGCCGCTTGGGCGAGCCCACGCGGCCCGTCTCACCGACGGAGTAGGGCGGGAAGTTGTAGTTGTGCATGTAGCGCTTGCGGTTCTCCGGAGACAGCGTGTCGAGCATCTGCTCCATGCGCAGCATGTTCAGCGTGGTCACACCCAGGATCTGGGTCTCGCCGCGCTCGAACAGGGCTGAGCCGTGGGCCAGCGGGACGATCCCGACCTCCGCGGTGAGTCGGCGGATCTCGGTCGGCGTCCGACCGTCGATGCGCACCTTGTCGCGGAGGATCCGCTGGCGGACCAGCTTCTTGGTGACGCCCCGGAAGGCTGCCCCCACCTGCTTCTCGCGTCCTTCGACAGTCGGTCCCACCTGCTCGACGGCGACGGCCTTGATGCGATCGAGCTCAGCCTCGCGCTCCTGCTTGCCGGCGATCGTCAGGGCCTTGGCCAAGTCGTCGCTCACCGCGGCCTCGACCGCGGCGTAGACGTCGTCGTCGTAGTCCAGGAAGCGCTTGAACTCGGCCGTCGGCTTGGCTGCCTTCGCGGCCAGCTCGACCTGCGCCTCGCACAGCGAGCGGATGGACACCTTGGCGGCCTCGAGGCCTTCGGCCACGACCTCCTCGGTGGGCGCGGTCGCGCCACGAGAGACCAGCGTGATCGTCTCTGTGGTGGCCTCCGCCTCGACCATCATGATCGCGACGTCGTCACCGACGACGCGGCCAGCGACGACCATGTCGAACACCGCCCGCTCGAGCAGCGAGTGCGTCGGGAAGGCCACCCACTGGCCGTCGACGAGTGCCACGCGGACGGCGCCGATGGGCCCGCTGAACGGAATCCCGGACAGCGAGGTCGACATCGACGCGGCGTTGATCGCCACGACGTCGTACAGGTCGTCCAGGTGCAACGACATGATCGTCTCGACGATCTGGATCTCGTTGCGGAGCCCCTTCGCGAAGGAGGGACGCAGCGGCCGGTCGATGAGCCGGCAGGTGAGGATGGCCTCCTCGCTGGGGCGACCTTCCCGGCGGAAGAACGAGCCGGGGATCTTCCCGATCGCGTACATCCGCTCCTCGACGTCGACCGTCAGGGGGAAGAAGTCGAGCTGGTCCTTGGGGTGCTTCGAGGCAGTTGTCGCCGAGAGCACCATGGTGTCGTCGTCGAGGTAGGCCACGGCGGAGCCGGCGGCCTGCCGGGCAAGACGCCCGGTTTCGAACTTGACGATTCTCTTGCCGAACGAGCCGTTGTCGATCACGGCTTCACTGAACTGAACGTCGAGACCCTCCACGGGTCTACCTCCTTGCGATGGGGGGTCGACCCTCACGTCGCGGGAGGTCCAGCGAGTAGCCGGTCTTCGATCGAGGCTCCCGGGCGGCGCTTGCGCGCATCCGGGTCGCCACTACCGAGGACCGACGTCAGGACGCTTGGACGTCACGACGGGTGGTCGCCCCGAGGGGCGGTACGGGCCTGACCCTACCGACGAAGGCCGAGCCGCTCGATGAGGCGGCGGTAGCGCTCGATGTCGGTGTTGGACAGGTAGTTGAGCAACCGACGGCGCTGCCCGACCAACAGCAGCAGGCCTCGCCTGCTGTGGTGGTCGTGCTTGTGCTCCTTCAGATGCTCGGTGAGGTCCGCGATGCGCCGTGACAACAGCGCTACCTGGACCTCGGGTGATCCGGAGTCGCCTTCGGTGGTGGCGTACTCGGCCATGATCTGCTTCTTCGTGGCGGTATCGAGCGACACCAGCGACTCCTTCTCGTATGGGCTGCGCGGCGCTCCGGGGCAGGTCCACCCGGGCTCTCTGGCTCCGCGGCCGTCGAACGGCGGGCTCAGGCTACCAGCGGCGGGCGGATGGCCCTAACCGAGCCGAGAACGACGTGCCAGGCTGCACCCATGACCGACCCCGCGTCCGCTCCCGTCGGGCCGCCCCTGCCGCGCTGCCCCGGATGCGGCGCCGCGCTGCCCACGGACCCGGTCGGCGACACGGTTGCGTGCCGCGCCTGCGGGCGGTCCCTGCCGATGGCCGCACTCGCGGAGCTGGCCGAGCTCGACTCCTGGAGCAGCTGGGCGACATCTCGAGCGAGCTGGCTGCGCGACCGGCTGATGGACGGCGACCTTCCCGCCGAGGGCTGGTCCGCCTTCGGGGCCGACCGGTCGGTCGGCCTGCCCGGCGCCCCCAGGACGGGTGGCTCACGGCCGGCGCCCGCGCCCCCACGGGGCGCACCTGCGGCCGGCACCGTCCTGCTGGCGGGAGGAGCGGTCCTGCTGGTGCTCGCCGGGATCGCCTTCGTCGCCTTCGCGTGGGACCTGTTGGGCCCGGTCGGCCAGCTGGTGACCCTGTTCGGGCTGGGGGCGGCGGCCATCACGACCGGAGTCCGGCTCCGGGATCGCCTCCCGGGGACCGCGACGACCTTAGGGATCGTGGGCGCTCTGCTCGTGGCTGTCAGCACCGTGGCGACGCGCTCCCTCGGCGTCGACGTCGTGGGCGAGACCGGGGCACTGGTCGCGGCGGCGGTTGCCTCAGTCGCGCTGGCTGGCGTCGGCGTTGCCGTGCGAAGCCGCCTGGCCGCCGTCGGCGAGGTCGCTGCGCTCGCGGGCGCGACGCTGGCCTTGGCCCTGCTCTCCACGGCGCCGGCAGACGACGCCGTCCCCCTCGGCGACTCGTGGGCCTGGTGGGCGGCGGCGGTCCTGCTGCTCGGCGCGGTGGCGTTGCTGCTGCTCGCCGACGAGCTACACGTCCGCACCTGGCCACCGCTGGCGGCGCTGTCTCTGGTGCTAGGGGCGCTGGTCCTGGCGGGGTACCTCGCCGACCGCGGGGAGGTCACCGACGCGACCCGGGCGTTCGTGTTCTCGGTCGCCCTGGTCGGCGCCGCCGTGGTCGACGTCCTGCTGGCGCGCGGCCTCCCGAACCACCGACGCGAGCCGGCGTGGTCCGCCGCGGCGCTGGTGAGCGTCACGGTCGTGGTCACCTGGGTGGTCGGTGTCGCCCAAGCTGACTCGCGGTCTCGGTCGGCCTTCGTCCTCCTCACCGTCGTCGCCCTCGCCCTGTGGACTCGGCGGTGGCTGACTGACGCCCTGAAGCCGCCGCTGGACTACGTCGCAGCTGCCGTCGGCGCGTCCGCCGTCGGCCTGCTGGTCGCGCCGTGGACGGACGACTGGGCCGTCTGGCAGGGTCCGGTGGCCGGCCTGGCGCTGGCCACGGTGGTGGTCGGTCTGGCTGAGGTCGACCCTCGGCACGAGCGCGACACGGGCGCCCAAGGCGCCCTCACCCTCGTCGCGGCCTCCGCCGGCCTGGGCACGTGGCTGGTCGCCGTGACCAGTGGCGCGCCCCCGACCGAGACCGTCCGCCGCGGGATCGCCACCGCGCTGATCCTCGCCGGCGCCGCAGCCTGGGCCGAGGCGCTCCGCAGGCGCCTGCCCGCATGGAGCGTGTGGCTCCCGGGCCTGGCGGTAGGGGCTGCCCTGGCCCTGCTGCTCGAGACCGGCGACCTCGACCCGGCGTTCGCGCCGGAGATCTACGCCGCCGTCCTGGCCGCCGTGGCCGGCGTCGCCGGCGTACTGACCTGGTACCTGCGGCGTCCCGCGCCCACCCCTTCGCTGGTCACCATCGGACCGGCCCTGACGCTGGCTCTCGGCCCCACCACGCTCGCGATGATCGACGACGCGTTCGGCCGATGGTGGTGGTCCGAGGACCCCGGCACCGCGTACCAGGTCCGGGTCGGCGCGCTGTTCCTCGTCGGGGCGGTCGGCGTGGTCATCGGCGCGTGGCGGCGGCTGGCCGGAGTGGTCGCCCCGTGCGCGGCGGCGCTGCTGGTGGTCACCGCGGTCCAGCTCGTCGAGCTCGGGCGGTACCTCCCCCAGTGGGTGTCGTTCGCCGTCGCCGGCGCACTGCTGGTCGCGGCCGGCGCCCGGTGGGAGTCGGTCCGATCGTTGGGCCGCGAGGGCACCAGCTGGGCCCGCCACCTGACGTAACCTCCGAGCGGTCAGGGGGACAGCGCCTGGCGGGTCTGCTCGACGTCGACCGCCATCTGGGCGAGGAGCGCGTCGACTGCGTCGAAGCGGAGCGTCGGCCGCAGCCGGGCGACAAATTCGCACGCGACCACCTGGCCGTACAGCTCGAGGTCGTCCCGGTCGAGCACGTACGCCTCGACGCGGCGGTCCAGCCCGTCGAAGGTCGGGTTGGTGCCGATCGAGACTGCTGCCGGCAGCGGCTCGTCGGCCACCACCAGCCGGCCCGCGTACACCCCGTCCGCCGGCACCGCGGCGTGCCGGCCCAACGACAGGTTGGCCGTGGGGTAGCCGAGGTCTCGGCCCCGGTGGTCGCCGTGGACGACGGTTCCGACGACGCGGTGCGGCCGGCCCAGGATGTCGCCCGCCTCCGCCACGTCACCCTCGAGGACGCACTGCCGCACGTAGGTGCTCGACCAGTTCACAGCGGGACCGCCCACCAGGTCGACCGCTACCACCTCGAACCCCAGCTGCTCGCCGAGCTGCCGCAAGGTGTCCACCGTGCCGAGAGCTCGATGCCCGAACCGGAAGTTGGCACCCACGACCACTGCGGCCGCATGCAGGGACCCGGTCACCACTTCGACGACGAACTGCTCGGGTGTGTGCTGGGACAGCTCCCAGGTGAACGGCAGTACCAGCACGGCGTCCGCCCCGGCCTCCCCGAGCAACGCAACCCGGTGATCCAACGTGCTGAGCATCGTGGGATGCGTGCCCGGCCGCACCACCTCGCTGGGGTGAGGGTCGAAGGTGATCGCCACGACCGGCATGCCCGTGCCCGAGGCGCGGTCCCGGGCCCGAGCAACGATGGCCCGGTGGCCCAGGTGGACCCCATCGAAGACGCCGACGGTGACCACCGACCGGGGCCAGCCGGCGGGCACGGCCTCCGGCCCGTCGAAGCGCTGTACGGCTGGGTGTCCGGTCACGGCGTAAGGGTGCCAGGTCAGCCGACGAACACCACGCGCGGGCGGAGCTGGTCCCCCTCGGGCGACATGACCGCCAGCACGGTCCCGTCCGGCGCGAACACCCCGGTCGGGCCGGCCTCGGACGCCCGGACAAGCGGCCGGCCGTGGGCCACGTCGTCCGCCTCAACCGCGCTGACATCGCGCCGGGGCATGGCGCGCGCCACGGCCTCACTCAGCCCGATCGCCCGGAAGTCCGCCTCCAGCTCGGCCAGCGTGGCGGCCTCTGCGAGGGAGAACCCACCCACCCGAGTGCGACGGAGCGCCGTGAGGTGTCCACCCACGCCCAGTGCCGCCCCGAGGTCCCTCGCCAGTGCCCGGACGTAGGTCCCCGTCGAGCAGGAGACCTCGACCTCGACATCCAGCCGCTCGAGATCGGGGCGGACTACGGTCAGCACGTCGAACCGCGACACGGTGACCTCACGCGCCGTCAGCTGGACGTCCTCCCCGGCGCGGACGCGGCGGTAGGAGCGCTCGCCGTCCACCTTGACGGCGCTCACCGACGACGGCACCTGCTGGATGACGCCGACGAAGGCGCCCACCGCCTCCCGCACGTGGTGTTCGTTGATCTCCCCGGCCGAGACCGCAGCCGTCACCTCGCCCTGCGAGTCGTCGGTGACAGTCGCCTCCCCGAGCCGGATCGTCGCCCGGTAGTCCTTGTCGTCGGCAGCCAGGAAGCCCAGCAGGCGGGTCGCCCGCCCCAGCCCGACGATCAGCACCCCGGTGGCCATCGGGTCGAGCGTGCCGGCATGGCCGACCTTGCGCGTCCCCGCCAGGCGCCGGACCCGAGCGACGACGTCGTGGGACGTCCAGCCGGTCGGCTTGTCCACCACGACCACCCCGTGCGGGCCCGGAACGGACATGTCAGGCCTCGAGGTGCGGCGCCTGCGCCAGCCTGTAGCGCACCGCGGACACGACGTCGGTGAGCTCGACCGACGCCGAGGTGAACCCGGCGGCGTACCGGTGTCCCCCGCCACCAAGCGCGGACGCGACCTGGCTGACGTCCACCCGGCCTTTCGACCGCAGGGACACCCGCAGCTGCCCGCAGTCGTCCTCCTTGACCACGCAGGCAACTTCCGCCTCCTGGGCCTTGCGGAGGCTGTCGATGATGGGCTCGGCGAGGTCGAAGCCCAAGCCCGCCTGCTGGCGTTCCAGCGCCGGCACCACGGTCCAGACCAACCCCAGGCCCCCCGCTGCCTGCGGCTCCAAGACCGTGCGGTCCAGCGCGCGTCCCAGCAGACCCAGGTAGGCGAACGGCGCGTCGTCGAACAGCCGCCGGGCCATCACGTCGAAGCGGATGCCCGTGTCGAGCAGGCGGGCTCCCAAGAGGAGCGTCTGGGACGTGGTCCCAGCGAAACGAAAGGACCCCGTGTCGGTGACGAGACCGGCGTAGAGGTTGGCGGCGACCTCGCGGGTCAGCGGTGCGTCGAGGCGACGGATCAGCTCGTCGGCCAGCACCGCGGTAGCCGGCGCGGTCCGGTCGACCAGCTCATGGGTGCCGAAGCCGTCGTAGGACGTGTGGTGGTCCACCACGACGACAGCCGGTGCTCGGGCAGCGACCTCCTGGAAGCACCCCAGCCGGTCACTGCTGCTCGCGTCGAACGTGGCGACGACATCCGGCGCCGGGTCGGTCTCGGCCGGTGGGCGGACGAGGTCCAACCCAGGCAGCCACGACAGGTTCGCCGGGACGCCGAACGGCTCGTCCCCGAAGGACACCGCGATCCGTCTCTCTCCGGGTAGCGAGCGCAGCGCCAGCCCGACCGCGAGCGCCGAGCCGAGGGCGTCGCCATCCGGCGCGACGTGTCCGAGCAGCAGTACCGACCGAGCGCTCAGCAGCAGGCGGACTGCGTCGTCCCAGGCGGCCGGCGCAATCGCTGCGTCGGGCTGGCTCACGTCGGCTCGGGAGCGGGGTCGTCCCCCACCTCGACGTCGTCAGGGGCGACCCGGTAGGGGTCGGGCTCCCCGGCGAACGTGGCGGCGGCTGCCTGGGCGTGGACCTGGGCATCCGCCTCCTGGGCCCGCCGGAGCAGGTCCCCGATGTGTCGGGCGGTGTCCGGAACTGCGTCCAGCACGAAGGTGAGCGATGGCGTGTGCCGCACCCCGGTCTGGCGCCCCACCTCGGTGCGGAGCATTCCCGTAGCGCTCTCCAGCGCAGCGGTGCTGGCGGCCAGCTCCTCCTCGTCACCGAGGACGGTGTAGAAGACGGTGGCGTCGCGGAGGTCGTTGGTGATGCGGGTGTCGGTAATGGTCACGAACCCCAGCCGCGGGTCCTTGACCCGGCGCTCCAGCAGCTCGGCCACGATCACCTTGATCCGGTCGGCGAGCCGGCGGGCCCGCGTGTCCATCTCGGTCACTCGTCCTCCTCGTCGAACAGGCGCTGTCGGACAGACAGCACTTCGATGTCCGGCCGTTCGGCCACGACCCGCTCACAGGTGTCCAGCACGCGGCGGACCTGTGCCGCGTCCCCGGACACGCATGCCACTCCGATCTCTACCCGCCGGTGCAGGTCCTGGTGGTCGGTCTCGGCCACCGCGACGTCGAACTTGCGCAGCTCGGTGACGATGGGTCGCACGAGCGCCCGCTTCTGCTTCAACGAGTGGACGTCACCCAGGAGCACGTCCACGCGCAACGTCCCCACGAACACCGGACCTCCCCTCCCGCCGATTGTGGCTCAGGCGAGGGACCGCTCAGGCTCTGGGCTTCTCCCGCATCTCGAAGGTCTCGATCACGTCGTCCACCTTGATGTCGTTGTACGACCCCAGGTTGATGCCGCACTCGTAGCCGTCCCGGACGTCGGTGACGTCGTCCTTGAAGCGGCGCAGCCCAGTGACCTCCAGATTGTCGGCCACGACCGCGCCGTCTCGAACGAGCCGGGCCTTGCTGCCGCGCCTGATCTCCCCCGACCGCACCAGGCAGCCGGCAATCGTCCCCACCTTCGAGGAACGGAAGGTGTCCCGCACCTCGGCGGTGCCGAGCTGGATCTCCTCGAACTCGGGCTTGAGCATCCCCTTCAGGGCGCTCTCGATCTCGTCGATCGCCTGGTAGATGATCGAGTAGTAGCGGATCTCGACGCCCTCGCGGTCGGCCAGCTCGCCGGCCTTCCCCTCGGGTCGGACGTTGAATCCGATGATGACCGCGTCCGAGGCCGATGCCAGGTTGACGTCGTTCTCGATGATCGCGCCGACACCGCGGTGGATGATCCGCAGGTCGACGTCCTCTCCCACGTCGATCTTCAGAAGGGCGTCCTCGAGGGCCTCCACCGACCCGGACACGTCGCCCTTGAGGATGAGGTTGAGGGTCTCGATTCGACCCTGCTCGAGGATCTTCTGCAGGTCCTCCAAGCTCACCTTCTTGCGGGCCTTGGCCAACTGCGCGTTCCGCTCCATGGCCTGACGCTTCTCGGCAATCTGACGCGCCACCCGATCCTCGGGTGCCACGATGAATCGGTCACCCGCGCCGGGGACGGACGTGAACCCCAGCACCTGCACGGGTCGGGCCGGACCCGCCTCGTCGACGGGCGTGCCGTGCTCGTCGAGCATGGCTCGCACCCGTCCATAGGCGTCACCGGCCACGACGGCCTCGCCCACGCGCAGCGTGCCGCGCTGGACCAGGACGGTGGCCACCGGTCCACGGCCACGGTCGAGGTGAGCCTCGATCGCGACGCCGCGGGCCTCGGTGTCGGGGTTCGCCCGAAGGTCGAGGGACGCGTCCGCGGTGAGCAGCACCGCCTCGAGCAGCCCGTCGATGTTCAGCCGACTCTTGGCCGAGACATCGACGAACATCGTCTCGCCGCCGTACTCCTCGGCGATGAGCCCGTACTCGGTCAGCTGCTGGCGCACCTTGTCCGGGTTGGCGTCCTCCTTGTCGATCTTGTTGACCGCCACGACGATCGGGACCGCCGCCGCCAGCGCGTGGTTGAGCGCCTCGATGGTCTGCGGCATCACGCCGTCGTCGGCCGCCACCACGAGTACGGCGATGTCGGTGACCTTGGCTCCTCGGGCGCGCATGGCGGTGAACGCCTCGTGGCCCGGGGTGTCGATGAAGGTCAGGGCGCGCTCCACACCATCGTGGGGCACGTGCACCTGGTAGGCACCGATGTGCTGGGTGATCCCGCCCGCTTCGTCGGCCACGACGTCCGTGCTGCGGATGGCATCCAGCAGCTTGGTCTTTCCGTGGTCGACGTGGCCCATGACGGTGACGACCGGCGGGCGCGCCTGAAGCAGCGACTCGTCCTGCTCCTCGACCTCGGCATCGAGGTCGATGTCGAAGGTCTCCAGCAGCTCGCGGTCCTCGTCCTCCGGGCTGACGACCTGGACCTCGTACCCGAGCTCGGAACCGAGCAGCAGGAACGTCTCCTCGTCGAGTGACTGCGTGGCCGTGGCCATCTCGCCCAGGGTGAACAGCACCTGGACCAGCGACGCCGGGTTGGCGCCGATGCGGTCGGCGAAGTCGGTCAGAGATGCGCCGCGGGGAAGCCGGACCGCCTGGCCGTCGCCCCGGGGAACCTGTACGCCACCAATGGTCGGAGCCTGCAGGTTGTCGAACTCCTGACGGCGCTGCTTCTTGGACTTGCGGCCCCGGTTCGGCCGGCCGCCACCGCGCCCGAAGGCACCGGCGGTCTGGCCGCGGCCGCCACCGGGACGCCCGCCACCGGGACGCCCGCCACCGCCGCCGCCGGGACGCCCGCCGTAGCCGCCGCCTCCGCCGGGAGCACCGCCTCCGCCGGGAGCACCTGTGCCGGGCCGGCCGCCGTAGCCGCCGCCTCCGGTCCGCGCCGGGGCGCCAGGGCGGCCTCCGGGCGCTCCACCGGGACCTCCGGGACCGCCGGGGCGGCCGCCGGGGCCACCGGTGCGGGCCGGACCCGGACGCGGCGGCATCATGCCCGGGTTCGGGCGGGAACCGGGACGAGGTGGCATGGCGCCGGGCGTGGGTGCACCCGGGCGCGCTGCTGGCCGCGGGATGCCGGTGTCACGGCTGGTGTACGGGTTGTTCCCTGGCCGCGGACCGGCCGGCCGCGGGACGGCGTCGGGGTCCCGGGAGGTGAACGGGTTGTTGCCCGGGCGAGGCCCAGCCGGGCGAGGTCCAGCCGGGCGGGGCGCCTCGGTGTCCGGGGCAGCTGACGCCGCGGCTGCTGCCGGCGGCTCCTCGGCCGCGGGCGGTACAGGGGGGGCGGCGGGGGCCGCCTCGACCACGGGGGGCGCAGGGGGGGCGGCGGGGGCCGCCTCGACGGCAGCCGCCGTCGCCGGCGCCGCCTTCTTGGCAGCGGCCTTCTTCGCCGGCTTAGCGGCCGCGGGGGCGGCAGCCGGGAAGACCTCCTTCAGCTTGCGGACCACCGGCGGTTCCACCGTCGACGATGCCGATCGGACGAACTCACCCATGTCGTTGAGCTTGGCCAGTACGACCTTGCTCTCGACCCCGAACTCCTTCGCGAGCTCGTAGACCCGGACCTTTGCCACTGCTCTCCTGTCCTTTGGTCCGAGCCGGGGGGCGCGGACCGCCTCTAAACGGGGGTGCTCATCGGTGAGCGCTCATCGCGTTCTCGTCGCCATGTCATCCGCCTTGTGTCGGTCGTGTTCTGCACCCGGTGTCACGCCGGGGGCTCCTGCGTCGTCGTGCTCGTGCCTACCTCGACGAGAACCGCGTCGAGGTCGATTGGTCCCGGGACCCGCAGGGCCCGCGGGAACGCACGACGGCGCACGGCGAGGTCGAGACAGGCTCGGTCAGGGTGAAGGTACGCACCCCGTCCGGGCCGCCGGGCGCGTCGGTCGATCTCGGCGAACGTGCCTGCCGGGGTCTGCACCGCCACCACCCGAAGGAGGTCGGACTTGGCCGCCACCGCCCGGCACCCGATGCACGTACGAGCAGGCACCGACGCCGAACGGGAACGGCCAACGGGTGAGTCTACCCGGTCAGCCGCCATGGTCGTCATCGGCAACCGTCGCGGGCGGCGCCGGCGTGTCCGCCGCACCCCCCTCGTCGGGCCGGATGTCGATCCGCCAACCGGTCAACCGCGCCGCCAACCGGGCGTTCTGGCCCTCGCGGCCGATCGCCAGGGACAGCTGGTAGTCCGGGACGATGACCCGAGCCGACCGCGCCTCCAGGTCGACGACCTCCACGCTGGTGACCCGGGCCGGAGACAGCGCGTGTCCGACGTACTCCGCCGGGTCCTCCGACCAGTCGACGATGTCGATCTTCTCGCCGTGAAGGTCGGCCATGACCGCCCGGACGCGGGCGCCCATCGGGCCGATGCAGGCCCCCTTGGCGTTCACTCCAGGACTCTTGGAGTGCACCGCGAGCTTCGTCCGGTGCCCCGCCTCTCGGGCAACACCGGCGATCTCGACAGTGCCGTCGGCGATCTCCGGCACCTCCAGTGCAAACAGCTTGCGCACCAGGTTCGGGTGGCTGCGCGACACCGTGACGACCGGTCCACGCGCACCCTTGCGCACGTTGACGACGTAGCAGCGCAGACGTTCCCCGTGCTCATACTTCTCGCCGGGCACCTGCTCGACCTGGGGCAGCTGCGCCTCCAGGGTCCCGAGGTCCACCAGGACGACGTCGGGGTAGGACCCTTGCTGGATGATCCCCGACACCAAGTCCCCCTCGCGACCGGACCAGGCGCCGAACATGGCCTCGTCCTCCGCGTCACGCAGGCGCTGCATGATCACCTGCTTCGCGGTGGTCGCGGCCACCCGACCGAAGCCTTCTGGGGTGTCGTCCCACTCCCGGCCGACGGCGCCCTCCTCATCCACCTCCTGGGCCCACACCGTCACGTGCCCGGACGCCCGGTCCAGCTCGACGCGTGCGTGCTCCTGCGCGCCCGGCGTGTGGTGATACGCAGTCTCGAGCGCCTTCTCGATCGTCTCGACCATGCGATCGAGCGGGATCTCCCGCTCCGTCATCAAGGCCCGCAGTGCTGCCATGTCGATGTCCACGACGTCAGTCTCCGTCCGGCCGGTTGAACTCCACTTCGATGCGGGCCCGCCCTACGTCGGCCAGTGGAAGCACCACTGGCCCGTCGTCGGTGTCCAGCGTCACGTCTTCGTCGCGCGCAGCCGCAATTCTCCCCCGGACCTCGGAGCCGTCGGTGCGGCTGACAGCAACCAGCCGACCGACGTTGCGTCGCCAGTGGCGGCTCAGGGTCAGCGGGCGGTCGACGCCGGGTGAGGTGACTTCGAGCACGTACGGCTGGTCACCCATCGCGTCGGAGGCGTCGAGGGCCTCAGACAAGGCGTGGCTCAGCGCGGCTACGCCGTCCAGCGAGATCCCGCCATCGCGGTCGACCACCACGCGCACCAGCCGGCGGCGACCGGCTGGCTGGACGTCGACGGCTTCGAGGTCGAGGCCCTCCGCGGCGATCAGGGGTGCGACAACCGTCTGCACCCGGTCGGCGACTGCGGTCATCGCAACCTCCGCGGATTCTGTTGGGCTACCAGTTGTGCCGGGCCGATTGCGGCACCGGAATACCCCACCCTAACCGGCTGGGGCCCGGTCACCGCATGTCATGCTGCCCGCCATGGCGCCCCTGTTCCTGACGCGTCGCGCGCTGCTACGGCTGCCTCTCGCGGCCGGCGCGGGCGCCGCGTTGGCGGCGTGCACCGCGGACGGGGGGCCGCTGCCCGACCCGCAGGTGACGGTGGACGTCGCGGCCGTCCAGGCTGCTCTCGCCACCGAGCGCACGCTGCTCTCCGCGGCGACGCGACTGCCCGACGCCGAAGCCACCACGGTGCTCCGGCGCCATGTGGACCTGCTGGAGTCGACCCTGCCGGCTCCGGCACCCGAGCCGACCACGCGGGGAAGTGCGGCCCCCACCGCCGGGCTGGTGACCGAGGCCGCGCTCGCAGCCGGGCTGTCCGGGGCCGCCGACTCCCACCTGGCCACCCTGCCGGACGTGTCCGGGGCGGTCGCCCGCATGCTGGCGTCGATCGCCGCGTCGGACCGCGCCCTGGCCGCCTGGACCCGCGGGGAGGGTTCGTGACGACCAGCCCGACGCCAAGCCCGTCGCCGGCCCCGCCGGAGGCCCTGCTCGCGGCGTGGCAGGCCATGCTCGCCGCCGAGCAGCAGGCAGTGTTCGGCTACCAGGTCGTCGCGGCGCAGCTGCGGGCCGACAGCGACCCCGAGGCCGACGGCGCGGCGGTGGACCTGACCCAGCATCAGCGGCGCCGCGACGTCGCCGTCGCGCAGGTCGTTCAGCAGGGAGGGGTACCGGAACCGGCGCCGCCCGCCTATGCGCTGCCCGGCCCGGTCGCCGACGCCGCAGCGGCGACCGACCTGGCGGCTCGGCTCGAGCACGCCTGCGCCCAGGCCTACGCCGACCTCGTCGCCGCGTCCGCCCCCCCGGAGCGCGCCCGACCGGCCGACTGGCTGGTCGCCGCCGCCGGCGCCGAGACCCGGTGGGCCGGCGTCGTCCCGCCGCTCCCGGGTCTCGGCGACCGCTCACCTCCGCTGAGGTAACACATGTGCCGAATTCGAGGGCTTCGCCCCGAATTCGGCACACACGACCCCCCTCGCGTGCACTTTTCGGGGCAGCTGCCCGCAATTTCGCACATTCGTGCAACCGGGGCACGGGACCGGCTCCTGGCCGGCGGGGGACGTCAGCGCCAGGCGTCGATGAGGTCCAGCAGGTCGGACAGGCGCTCGATGACCGCGTCCGGCTCCCCCTCGACGTGCCCCTGCTGGTCCTGCGGGATCTGCGAGTGCGGCACCAGCACCGCCCGCATCCCGACCTCCTTGGCTCCGTGGATGTCCTCGAAGGGTCGGTCTCCCACGAACACGGTCTTGCCCGGCTCGTCGACGCCAACCGACCGCATGGCCTCGTGGAACGCCTCCGGGTGGGGCTTGGTGAAGGGGATCTCGCTGGAGTACACCGCGCCGTCGATCAGACCGAGCAGCCCGTCGCGGGCGAACACCGACTCGTGGTGCTCACGTGTCCAGAGCGTGTTCGACAGCACTCCCACGCGCACCCCGCGCTCGCGCAGACCGGCCATCGTGGCGCCGGCATCTGCCTGGGCGAACGTGTGCGGCTCCCAGAACGCGTGGTACGCCGCCAGCGCCGCCGCGTGCCGGTCTCCCTCGGGCTCGATGCCGACCCCACGGAAGACCTGGTCCAAGGTGGCCGACCGCTGGTGCTGGCGGCCCGCCCGCCAGCACGCGTCCTCGGCCGCCAGCAGCAGGACCGCCAGCTCGTCGGCGCGCGCCGGGTCGTACGCCGCACCGTAGGCACGCCACTGCTCCCGCAGGTCGATCGTGTGCCACGGCGTGAGCGTTCCACCCCAGTCGAAGACGACCGCCGCTACCGAGTCAGACATCACATGTCGCGCACGACGCCCGCGACGTGAGCCGCGGCGGTGGCGACGTCGACGCTCTCGCGCGCCCCGGTCGCGCGGTCCCGGACCTCGACCACACCGTCCTGGAGGCCCCTGCCCACCACCACGATGGTCGGCACGCCGATCAGCTCGGCGTCTTTGAACTTCACGCCCGGCGAGACCTTGGGCCGGTCGTCGTACAGCACCCGGACCCCGTCGCGGTCCAGGTCCGCGGCCAACCGGTCGGCGACCTCGAAGACGGCCGAGTCCTTGCCGGTCGCGACGATGTGCACGTCGGCCGGAGCCACCTCTCGCGGCCACACGATGCCCAGCTCGTCGTGGGAGTTCTCCACGATCGCAGCCACCGCGCGCGAGATCCCGACGCCGTACGAGCCCATCGTCACGGTGACCAGCTTGCCGTTCTCGTCGAGGACCTTGAGGTCGAGCGCCTCGGCGAACCGTCGCCCCAGCTGGAAGATGTGGCCCATCTCGATGCCGCGCGCCGTCTCCAACGCGCCGCCGTCCACGGGGCAGGCGTCTCCGTCGCGGACGTCGGCAGCCTCGATGGTGCCGTCCGGTGTGAAGTCGCGGCCGACGACGAGGTCCAGCACGTGGTGCCCGTCCTGGTCGGCGCCGGTGACCCAGCGGGTACCGGCCGCCACCCGCGGGTCCACCAGGAACCGGATCCCGGACGCGTTGTTCTCGCCCAAGGCGCCCGGGCCGATGTAGCCCTTGCGCAGGGCCGGTCGAGCGGCGAAGTCGGCCTCGGTGAACGCAGTCAGCTCTGCCGGTTCGACCTGCGCCTGCAGGCGCTTCTCGTCCACGTCCCGGTCCCCCGGCACGCCGACGGCCAGCGGCTCCCGGCTGCCGTCCGGCTGGGACAGCATCACGACCACGTTCTTCAGCGTGTCCCCGGCTTCCCACGGCCGGTCGCCCCGCGGACGCGTCTGGTTCAGGTGCGCGACCAGGGTGTCGATGGTCGGCGTGTCCGGAGTGCTCTCGACGTGGGCGGCCGGCTGCCCGTCGAACGGCGCCGGGTCCGGGACGCGGACGCGGACGGCCTCCACGTTCGCCGCGTAGTCGCACGTCGTACAGCGCACGTAGGTGTCCTCGCCGTTAGGCGCAGTCGCCAGGAACTCCTCGCTGGCCGATCCGCCCATCGCGCCGGACATCGCGGCGACGACGACGTAGTCCAGGCCGAACCGGTCGAAGATCCGAACGTACGCGTCCCGGTGGGCGCGATAGGACTCGGCGAAGCCCTCGTCGGTGAGGTCGAACGAGTAGGAGTCCTTCATCACGAACTCACGCCCACGCAGGATTCCGGCGCGGGGCCGCGGCTCATCCCGGTACTTGGTCTGGATCTGGTAGAGCCACACCGGAAGGTCCTTGTACGAGGAGTACAGGTCCTTCACCAAGAGGGTGAACATCTCCTCGTGGGTCGGACCCAGCAGGTAGTCGCCGCCCTTGCGGTCCTGCAGGCGGAAGATGTTGTCCCCGTACTCGGTCCACCGGTTGCTCGCCTCGTACGGTTCGCGCGGGAGCAGCGCCGGGAAATGCACCTCCTGCGCGCCGATGGCGTTCATCTCCTCGCGCACGATGCGCTCGATGTTGCGCAGGACCTCGAAGCCCAGCGGAAGCCAGGTGTAGATCCCCGGCGCCGCCCGCCGGACGTAGCCCGCCCGCACCAGCAGCCGATGGCTCGGGACCTCGGCGTCCACCGGGTCCTCGCGCAGCGTGCGCAGGAACAACGTCGACATCCGCAGCACGGTCATCTCCTCGTCATGTCGCAACCTGTCCGGCCGGCCCGACGGTCCGCGGCGGCGCGGCACTACTCTCCCATCCGTGGGAAGCGGCGAGACACCCGATATCGACGACGCGGAGGATCCGCGTCCGGCGCACGGCCGCCCGTTCGTTCCCCCGGGGTTCCAGCCCCCGGTCGCGCCCCTCCGACCCGACGTGTGGCTCGAGCCACTCGGCCCCCAGCACAACGACGCCGACTACGAGGCGTGGACGTCCTCGATGGAGCACATCCACGCCACCCCGGGCTTCGAGCAGAAGATCTGGCCGCACCCGATGACCCCCGACCAGAACCTCGCCGACCTGGAACGCCACGCCAGGCACTTCGAGCAGCGTCTGGGGTTCACCTACACCGTCCTCGACGCGCCGGGCGGGGAGGTCATCGGGTGCGTCTACATCTACCCGAGTACCGACCCTGCGGTCGACGCGGACATCCGCTCCTGGGTGCGGGAGTCACACGCATCCCTCGATGCCGACGTGGCGACGATCATTGCCACGTGGCTGCGGGACGAATGGCCGTTCGCCACTGTCACCTACCGATGACACGGCGCCCCTCCGGCCGGAGAGCCAGCTAGAACAGGACCGTGGAGAAGCAGCCGACCTGGTCGAACCCGACCCGCTCGTACGAGCGGCGGGCTGCCACGTTCCACGCGTTGACGTAGAGGCTGACCGTCGGCGCGAAGGATCGCTGGGCGGAGTCGGTGACCGCGGCCATGCCCGACACCGACAGCCCCTTCCCGCGCAGCTCGGGGTGCACCCACACGCCTTGCACCTGGCACACCTGAGGGGAGACCGCACCGATCTCGGCCTTGAACACCACCTGGTCACCGTCAAAGCGGGCGAACGCCCGGCCCGAGCGGATGAGCTCTACAACACGGGCCCGGTAGACGGCGCCACCGTCGGCACCGTTGGGCGAGACCCCCACCTCCTCGGTGAACATCGCCACGCAGGCGGGCAGCAGGAGGTCGAGCTCAGCCATCTCGACCGGCCGCACGTGCGGATCCGGAGCCACGTCCGGAGGACGGGTGATGGCCAGCAGCGGCTGGTCGTCCCGCACCTCGCGCGCCGGGCCCCAGCTGGGCTCGAGCGCGTCCCACAGGGTCCCTACCATCTCGCGCGGACCGACGATCGACGAGCACCGGCGGCCCTGCCGGCGAGCTCGTTCGGCAAACACGGCCAGCGCGGTGGGCGAGGCCTCGACCGGCACCAGGTTGGCGCCGGAGTAGCAGGCCCCGTCCAGTCCGTCCCCCGACTGGTGGCCCCACAGCTCACCCGCGGTCCGCCACGGCTGGTTGGCGGAGGCGTGGAGCCGAGCCGCGACGAACACGTTGGCGACCGGGTCCCGGGCGACGAGGGCAAGAAGGTCTGCCCTGTCCTCCTCGGTCAGGACGCGCAGGGTGGCGGCGGTCAGCACATCCCTATGGTGCCGTAGAAGGTCATCGGCCCACCACGACCTGGGGGGCCGATCCCGACTCCGGGGCTGCCTCGGGGTCGACTCCCATCTCCTCGGCCAGCCGCAGCGCCTCGGCGATGAGGGTCTCCACGATCTGGGCCTCGGGAACGGTCTTGATTACCTCGCCACGGACGAAGATCTGCCCCTTTCCGTTGCCGGAGGCGACCCCCAGATCGGCCTCCCTGGCCTCACCCGGCCCGTTGACCACACACCCCATGACCGCGACTCGCAGCGGGACGGTGAGACCCTCCAGCCCGGCGGTCACCTGCTCGGCCAGCGTGTACACGTCCACCTGGGCCCGGCCGCACGAC
Organism: uncultured Actinomycetota bacterium; assembly: GCA_963848085.1. Lineage (GTDB taxonomy): Bacteria > Actinomycetota > Actinomycetes > JAHEKZ01 > JAHEKZ01 > CAWKCE01. The sequence goes on along the minus strand of CAWKCE010000003.1, from coordinate 803,969 downwards.
GGGCACGACACGATTTCCAGCCCGCGCTCCCGCAGGCCCAGGGACTCCAGGATCGCGGCGCCGACCTTGACCTCCTCTACCGGTGGCGCGCTCAGCGACACCCGGATCGTGTCGCCGATGCCCTCCGCCAGCAGGGCACCGAACGCCACGGAGGACTTGATGGTCCCCTGAAAGGCGGGCCCCGCCTCGGTGACACCGAGGTGCAGCGGGTAGTCACACTGTTCCGCCAGCTGTCGGTAAGCGGCCACCATGATGACCGGGTCGTTGTGCTTGACCGAGATCTTGATGTCCCGGAATCCGTGCTCCTCGAACAGCGAGCACTCCCACAGGGCCGACTCGACAAGTGCCTCGGGCGTGGCCCGGCCGTACTTCGCGAGCAGCCGCGGGTCCAGCGAACCGGCGTTGACGCCGATCCGGATCGGCACTCCGGCCGCTGCCGCCGCCCGGGCAATGTCGGACACTCGGTCGTCGAACTGCTTGATGTTCCCCGGGTTGACCCGGACTCCGGCGCAGCCGGCATCGATGGCAGCGAACACGTACTTCGGCTGGAAGTGGATGTCGGCGATGACCGGGATCTGCGACTTCCGGGCGATCTCGGCCAGGGCGTCAGCGTCGTCCTGGGTGGGGCAGGCGACGCGCACAACCTGACACCCGGACGCGGTCAGCTCGGCGATCTGCTGCAGGGTGGCGTTGACGTCGGCGGTCACCGTGGTCGTCATGGACTGCACCGAGATCGGCGCGTCGCCGCCCACCGCGACCGGGTGCGTGGGGTGGTTGAGCAGGATCTGCCGGGTGGTTCGCCGCGGGGACAACGGCCTGACCGGCGGGGCGGGCATGCCCAGCGAGATGCTCATGGGCTCAGTATCCCTGGCGCTACGGGAACTCACCCGCCGAGTCGGATCGGGTTCACGACGTCGGCGTAGATCAGCAGTCCCGACATCCCGATCAAGGTGAGAGCCACGCCGTAGGCCACCGGGAGCATGCGTGCGACGTCCACCGGCCCGGGATCCGGACGGTCCCGACGACGGGCGACCGCCCGGCGAGCACCCTCGTAGAGGGCACCCGCGACGTGTCCGCCGTCCAACGGCAGCAGCGGGATGAGGTTGAACAAGAACAGGGCCATGTTCAGCGATGCGAGCAGGATCAAGAAGTTCGACACCCGCCACGAGAGCCCCGCGTCGTCGGTAGCGACCTCCACGCCGAACCGACCCGCCCCCACCACGCTCACCGGACCGGTGGGGTCGCGCTGCTCGCCGCTGAACGCTGCCTGCCAGACCCCCACCATCTTCGACGGGATGGACAGGACCGCCTTCCCAGAGGCGGCCACGAAGTTGCCCATCGCCCCGGGCACGGACGCGACGGGCTGCCGCTCCTGCTGGATCGCCGGGACGACTCCCAAGTAGCCAGCGGTGACGACCACGTCCGGGTTGTCGAGATCGGGGCGGTCGGCGATCGCGATCCGGACCGGGAGGTCGACCTGCTGGCCGTCCCGGTCGACGGTCACGACGACTCGTTCACCAGCGGCATCGCGCACCATCTGCTGCAGTGCCGGCCAGTCGTCCACCGGCTGGCCGTCCACGGCGACGACGACGTCGCCTCGCTCGAGCCCGGCGGCGGACGCGGGGCTCGCGGTGTCCGCCGAGGTGCACTCGGCCGAGACCGAGGCGGGAATGCAGGGGACGACCTGCGCCACCGTGGGCGTGGGGCGCGGCACACCGAGCACGGACAGCGCCACGCCGAACAGGACCGCGGCGATGATCAGGTTCATGGTCGGCCCGCCGAGCATCACGACGAGCTTCTGGTGCACGGGCAGGCGGTAGAACACCCGATCCTCGTCGCCGGGCGCGACCTCGGCCGCCGACGTTCGGCGGGCGTCCTCCACCATCGACTGGATCGGCCCCGTGGTCGAGGCGCTCAGCACGAGCTCGCCGTCGGCGTTCCTCCGGGGAGGGAACATCCCGATCATGCGGATGTAGCCGCCAAGCGGGATCGCCTTGATGCCGTACTCCGTCTCGCCGCGACGGCGTGACCACACGGTGTTGCCGAAGCCCACCATGTACTGCGTCACCTTGACGCCGAAGCGCTTGGCTGGAACCAGGTGGCCCACCTCGTGGAGGGCGATCGAGGCCATGACGCCCAGGGCGAACGCCAGAACTCCGACCACAGCCGCCAGACTCACCGGTTCTCCTTCACCATCTCGCGAGCACGCACCCGCGCCCATTCTTCATCGGCCAGGACCTCGGCCAGCGTGAGCGCACCGGTCCCATGGTCCCTCAGATGCTCCGCGAGCACCCGTTCGACCGTTCCGACGATGTCGAGGAACCCCAGGTTCCCCACCCGGAACGCAGCTACGCACTCCTCGTTGGCAGCGTTGTAGACCGCTGGAGCGGTCCGCCCGGCGAGACCGGCCGTCCGCGCCAGGTCCACCGCAGGGAACGCCTCGTGGTCCAGCGGCTCGAACTCCCAGCGGGTGGCGTCCGACCAGTCGCAGCCGGGAGCGGCGTCCGGAACGCGGTCCGGCCAACCGAGGCCGAGGGCGATCGGCAGCCTCATGTCGGGGGGGCTGGCCTGGGCCAGCGTGGAACCGTCCACGAACTCCACCATCGAGTGCACCACCGACTGCGGGTGCACGATCACGTCGATGCGGTCGAAAGGGACGTCGAACAGCAGGTGCGCCTCGATCAGCTCCAGACCCTTGTTGACGAGGGTGGCCGAGTTGATCGTGACCACCGGCCCCATGTCCCAGGTCGGGTGAGCCAGGGCCTGTTCCGGCGTGACACCAGCCAGGTCGGCGGAGGACCGGCCGCGGAAGGGCCCCCCACTGGCGGTGAGCACGAGCCGTCGGACCTCGTCGGGCCGTCCCGCGCGCAGTGCCTGGGCGAGCGCGGAGTGCTCGGAGTCCACCGGGACGATCTGCCCCGGAGCCGCAGCGGCCTTGACCAACGGCCCGCCCACGATCAGAGACTCCTTGTTGGCCAGCGCAAGTGCCCGCCCGGCTTCCAGCGCGGCCAGAGTCGGACGCAGACCGATGGACCCGGTCATGCCGTTCAGCACCACGTCGCACGGCCAGGCAGCGACCTCGGTCGCCGCATCGGGGCCGGCCACAATCTTGGGGACCGAGAAGCCGCCGGCGTCGAAGCCCTGCCGCTTGGCCTCGGCGTACAGGGCGAGCTGCAGGTCCGGGGCCGCGGTGGCCCGCGCGACACCCACCACCTCGACCGCCAGCTCCAGCGCCTGCCGGGCCAGAGCGTCGACGCGACCGCCGGCGGCGGCGATCCCGACCACGCGGAAGCGGCCCGGGTTCCGGCGAACGACGTCGACGGCCTGGGTCCCGATGGAGCCGGTTGACCCGAGGAGCACCACGTCGCGCATCTGGCCAGTGTCTCAGCCCGTCGAGTGCACACCCGGAGGACACCCAGCCCCGTCGAGTGCACACCGCGAGGACAGTCGCCCGAGCGGACGTCCCCGGAAGGTGTGCACTCGACTGCTGAAGGCGTCCTGCGAGTGTGCACTCGATGGTCAGACGGGGGCGGGCTCCGCGGCCGGGGCGGGGGCGACCTGGGGGACCGGGTCGGACTCCCGCAGGCCGTACCGCTCCCAGAACCAGGCCATCGGCGCGGGCGCCCACCAGTTCCACCGGCCGAGCAACCGCATCGTCGCGGGTACCAGAAGCGCACGGACCACGGTCGCGTCGATCACTACGGCCACGGCCAACCCCACGCCGATCATCTGGATGAACGTGATCCCGCTGGTGGCAAATGCCCCGACCACCACCACGAACAGCAGTGCGGCGCTGGTCACGATGCGTCCGGTGCGCTGCAGCCCGCGGGCCACGGACACGGTGTTGTCCCCTGTCCGGTCCCACTCCTCGCGGATCCGACTGAGGAGGAAGACCTCATAGTCCATCGACAGGCCGAACGCCATGGCGAAGATCAGCACCGGTTGGGTGGCCTCCAAGGTGCCGGTCGCGGTGAAGCCGAGCAGACCGGCCAGGTTCCCCTCCTGGAACCCCCACACAAGGACACCGAACGTGGCCGACATTGACAGCACGCTCATGACCATCGCCTTCACCGGCAGCACCACCGACCCGAAGGCCAGGAACAGCAGCACGAACGTCGCCAGAGCGAGGTAGGCAAGGGCCCACGGCAGCACCGAACCCAGACCAGCCAACAGGTCCACCAGCCGGGCGGTCTCCCCCGCTACTGACGCAGTCACGCCGTCGGGGAGGTCGAGAGCACGGATGTCCCGCACGAGGGACTGGGCCTCGGCGGCAGTCGCCTCGCCGTCGAAGGACACCGCGACCACGGCGGCATCGCCCGATCGAGCGGTCACCGCGACCGTCGTCGCCCCGGGCACCTCGGACAGGTGGGTCACCGTCGCGTCCAGCGAAGCGTCGTCGGCGCCGCGAACCAGCACCTCAACCGGCAGTGCGGCCGTACCGGGGAACTCCGCCTCCAGCGTCTCGGCCGCCACCCGGCTCTCGGTCCCCTCGGGCAGCACCCGGGAGTCCACCCCGCCCAGCGCCACCTGGAAGAACGGCAGGCCCAGCGCCACCAGCAAGGCCACGGTGGCTCCCGCCACGAGCAGCGGCCGGCGCATCACAGCGGTGGCCAGCCTGGCCCAGGCGCCGGAGTCCGACGTTCCGGCCGGTGCCAGGCCACGACGCCAAGGCACTCGCAGCGAGTCGACCTGCCGGCCCATCACAGCCAGCAGGGCGGGCAGGGTGGTCAGAGCAGCCGCCATCGCGATCAGAACCGCGGCGATCCCGCCCATCCCCATCGACCGCAGGAAGTTCATCGGGAACAGCAGCAGCGACCCGAGGGCCACCGCCACGGTCAGCCCGGAGACCGCGACGGTACGACCCGCCGTCGACATCGTGCGAACGACAGCGGACTCCACGTCGGACCCGGACGCAAGCTCCTCCCGGAACCTGCTGACCATGAACAGCGCATAGTCGATCGCGAGACCCAGTCCGAGCATCGTCACGATGTTGATCGCGAAGACGCTGACGTCACCGATCCGAGTCAGCACGTTGAGCACGGTGAACGCCCCGAGGATGGCCAGTCCGCCGACCACGAGTGGCAGGCTGGCGGCAGCCAGGCTGCCGAAGACGACCACCAGCAGGATCAGCAGGAGGGGCAGCGACACAGTCTCCGCCCGAGCGATGTCCTGCTCCACCTGACCGTTGACGTCGTTGAAAGTCGGCACCTGCCCCCCGCGCCAGGTGTGCAGGTCGGGCGAGACCAGGCCGTCGGCGATACGCGCGTACGCGGCGTCCCGCGCGACCTCGTCGTCCCCCGCGAGGGTCAGCGTGACGAACGTGGTCTGACCGTCGGCGGAGACGAACCGTGGCGCCCCGCCCGACGTCCAGTACGACGAGACCGCGGTCACGTCTGCCCTCGGCAGACTGCCTACGGCGTCCTGGACCGACTGCTCGAACGCGGCGTCCTCGACGGTCATGCCCGAACCTTCGGGGGCCTGGTAGACGACCACGACGTCGGACGCGACGTGACCGAACTGCTCGTCAATCGCGGCAGCAGCCCGCGAGGACTCACTGGCCGGGTCCTCGAACCCGCCGTCGGACAACGAGCCGAACACGCCGGTCCCCCACCCCACCGCAACGGCAACGAAGAGTCCGGTGAGCGCCAGCACCAGGCGGCGACGCCGGTAGACCAGATGGCCGAGTCGGTCGAACATGAGACAGGTCCTTTCGCGAGAAGCCGGGAGGCCCGGCGGTACGGTGAGCGTTGGTGAGTGGTTCTCACTGTTGTGAACGCTGTTTATCGTGATACCCGTACACTATGCGAATGGTGTAAACTCTTGTCAAGCCCCTTCACGAAATCCGGGTTGGAGCAGCCCCTGAGGAGGCGCCGGTGACCACCACCGCACCGTCCATGACCACCCGCCGCGAGCGGGTGCGCGAACAGACCATCGACGAGATCAAGGCCGCCGCGCGGGCCGAGCTGGTGGCCCACGGACGTGGCGGCATCCAGCTGCGCGCGGTCGCCCGCTCGGTCGGGCTCACCGCTCCGGCCCTTTACCGCTACTTCCCCGGCATCGACGACCTAGTGACCGCGGTGACGGTCGACCTCTACGACGAGCTCAACGCCGAGCTCGAGGCGGCGCGCGACGCGGCGACCGCCGCCACCGACCCCCCAGACGCCTATGAGGCGATGCTCGCCACCAGCCGGGCGTTCCGTCGATGGGCGGTGGGCCATCCGTCGGAGTTCGGACTCCTGTTCGCCACTCCCCCCGCGGGGTTCGCCCATGCCCCCGACACCCCCTGCGAGGAGGCGAGTAGCCGCTTCGGCACGGTGTTCGCCTCGACCTTCATCCAGATGTGGGAGGAGAACCCCTTCGCGGTCGACCCGCCTGAGGAGATGGCTCCCGGCCTGGTCGCGGGTGTGGAGCCGTACTGGACGTGGCTCACCGACACGCTCGCGCCGTCGATGCCGATCGGCGCCGTGGTGTTCTTCCTCGAGGGGTGGGTACGGATCTACGGCATCGTGGCGCTGGAGGTGTTCGGCCACCTGTCGTGGGCGGTCACCGACGGGGGGCCGATGTTCGAGGAGACGATGCGCAGCCTGGCGCGCGACGTGGGACGCCCCGAGGCCTACCGCCCCCCGGCAGCCTGACCTGCCGGGCTGAGGTCCGGCGGCTGCGCCTTCTCACTGGGGTCCTGGCGACGCAGTGGCCGGAGGCGCTTACGCTGGTGCCACGAACGCCTCCGGCCGCGGCCGGCGGGCTCAACAGAAGGTGAGTGACCATGACCGCGAACACCAGCGAGCACGTCAGCGGAGGCCCTGACCTCCCCCAGGAGCGACGTGTGGTGACGGCGATCCCCGGACCCCGCTCACAGGAGCTCCTCGCGCGCAAGAAGGCGGCGGTGCCCGACGGCATCGGCACCGTCCTGCCGGTGTTCATCACTGCCGCCGGCGGCGGCGTGGTCGTGGACGCCGACGGCAACTCGCTGATCGACCTCGGCGCCGGTATTGCCGTCGTCAACGTCGGCAACGCCGCACCCCACGTCGTCGACGGCGTGCAGCGACAGGTCGCTCAGTTCACCCACACCTGCTTCATGGTGACGCCGTACGAGGGCTACGTCGCCGTCGCCGAGGAGCTCAACCGACTGACGCCGGGCGACCACGCGAAGAAGACCGCACTCTTCAACTCCGGAGCAGAGGCAGTGGAGAACGCGGTCAAGATTGCCCGGTACGCGACCAAGCGTCAGGCAGTGGTGGTCTTTGAGCACGGGTACCACGGTCGGACCAACCTCACGATGGCCCTGACCGCCAAGTCGATGCCCTACAAGTACGGGTTCGGGCCGTTCGCCGGCGAGATCTACCGCATGCCCCTCGCCTACCCGTTCCGCTGGCCCACTGGCCCGGACAACGCCGGCGCCGAGGCGCTGGCCATGGCGATCAGCACCATCGACAAGGAGATCGGGGCCGACCAGGTCGCCGCCATCCTCATCGAGCCCATCGCCGGTGAGGGTGGGTTCATCGTCCCGGCCGAGGGCTTCCTGCCCGGACTGGCCGAGTACGCCCGGGCCAACGGCATCATGTTCATCGCGGACGAGGTTCAGACCGGCTTCGCCCGCACCGGCCGGATGTTTGCCTGCGAGCACGAGGGCGTGGTCCCCGACCTCATCACCACTGCCAAGGGGATCGCCGGCGGGCTTCCGCTGGCCGCCGTTACCGGCCGCTCGGAGGTCATGGACGCGGTGCACGTCGGTGGCCTCGGAGGCACCTACGGCGGCAACCCGGTCGCCTGCGCGGCGGCCCTGGGAGCGATTCGCACCATCGAGGAGCTCGACCTAGTCGGCCGCGCACAGCACATCGGAAACGTCATGCTCGCCCGGCTGAGCGAGCTCCAGCAGCGCTACCCGGTCATCGGTGACGTTCGCGGGCGTGGGGCGATGACGGCGATCGAGATGGTCGAGCCCGGGACCACGACGCCCGACGCCGCCTTGACGGCAGCGGTCGCGAAGCACTGTCACGCCGAGGGAGTGCTCGTCCTGACCGCGGGCACCTATGGCAACGTGCTGCGCTTCCTGCCACCGCTGACGATGCCCGACCACCTGCTGGACGAAGCGCTGTCGGTGCTCGACAAGGCTCTCGGCGCACTCGCCTGAACCGGCGCCTCAACCACCCGTCGGCTAGCCGGTGGGCGTCTCCTCGCGCATGCCCCATGGTGCGCCGTACGCCGTGAGGGCGTCGAGGAACGGCACAGCATCGAAGGCCTCCGGGCCGAGCACACCGGACCCGCTCCACACGCCGGTGGCCAGCAGCTCCAGCGCGACGACCGGGTTCACCGCGGTCTGCCACACGACGGCCTGAGACCCGTACTCCCGCATGGACCACTCGTTGTCGACGACGTGGTACAGGTAGACCTGCCTGGGCCGGCCGTCCTTGCCGGTGCCGGTGACCCACGTTCCCGCGCACGTCTTGCCCCGCATGCGGTCTCCCAGACCAGCCGGGTCGGGGAGCAAGGCCGCCACCACATCGCGAGGCGACACTTCGACGCCACCGACGGACACCTTCTGGGTGCGGTCAAGGCCCAGCTTGTGCAGGACCTGGAGGACCTGGATGAACTCGTCGCCCAGCCCGTACTTGAAGGTGACCCGGCGGGCGTCGACCCACCGGGGAACGAGCAGGACCTCCTCGTGCTCGACGTTCACGCACTCGACCGGACCGATCCCCTCGGGGAAGTCGAACACCTCCGGCTCGGAGAACGGGGGCGTGGTGAACCACCCTCGCTCCTTCTCCCACACCACCGGCGGGTTGAGGCACTCCTCGATGGTCGTCCAGATGGAGAACGACGGGGCGAACGAGTAGCCGTCCACCTCAAGGTTGGCGCCGTCGCGGATCCCGACCTCGTCGATGGCCGAAAACAGGCGGTCCTGCGCGTACCGGGCGAAGACGTCCGACAGGCCCGGCTCCACGCCCATGCCCACCAGCGCCAACCGACCCTCAGCGACCCACCTGTCGGCCACGGCAAACTGTTCGTCGCCGAGCTTCACTCCGGTCTTCGCGTGGGGTTCCTGCGCATGCGGCAACGACAGGGACATGGCCATGTCGAGGTAGTCCGCGCCGGCAGCCAGCGAGCCGTTGAAGATCGGAAGCACGAAGCGGGGGTCCACCGCGTTGAGGACGTGCGTGATCCGGTGCTCGCGGACCAGGTCGGCCACGGACTCCGCGTTGGACGCGTCGACCCGGACCGAAAGGAACCGGGGGTCGTCGACCTGTGCGACGGCTCGGTCCGCCCGTCCCTGGTCGTAGTCGGCTACCACCATGGCGTCGAAAAACGTCCGTCGGGCAGCAATCCCGACGACGGCCGACCCGACTCCACCTGCGCCCACCAGCAGAATTCTCATTGCATCCGCCTCTCACGACGAGGCGCCGTTCAGGACGACTTCCCGCGTGGCCTCCCCGGTGCGAGTCATCGTACGTTCGCCCATGTCGGCGCTGGGAGGCGAGACGCCGTAGGCCCGTTCAGAAGTGCCTGACGGTCCCGGATCCTCGAGAGGCGACGGCGGAGACGTCCGGACGGAGAGCAGCCAGGCGCTGCTGCAGCGGCGTCAACGACTCGAGTGGTGCGAAGCCGACGGCGGCCGAGTCGGCCGAAGACCGCGTTGCGGTGCCTGCCGAGACGGGCTGCTCCGGCTGTACCCCGCCGGCAAGCAAGTCGGCCTCGGAGTCGGAGTGCTCGGACTCGACACCCGGGACCTCCCACGGCTTGCGGACCCAGCGCGAACCGGCGATCTTGTTGGCCGCATAGGCGACGCCGAGCACGATGATCACGTCGCCGAAGCTGTAGACGTTCGCCAGGGGAAGCGGCTCTGGCCACACGAAGATGTCGCCGAACAGAGGAAGGACAGGGTCGGCCAGGACGGCGGAGTTGATGAACTCGCTGTCGGACACCGGCAGCCCGGCAGCGCGCATTGCGTCCAGCGACGCCGGAAGTGTGCCGTCGTTCAGGGCGATCGTGACGCCGTTCAGCAGACCCCCGAACGCGACGACGAGCAGGCCAGGGATGCGCCAGTTCGCGGCGATGAAGGCGATTGCTGCCACGTAGGTGGCCAGGTGGATGCCCTCCAGAAGGGCCGCCGGGGCCTGCGGCACCACCTCGATGATCACGACCTGTGCCACGAGCGCGAGCACCGGGAGCCACACCAGCCGGAAACGGACCATGCCCAGACGGCGGAGGTCTCCGCCGAACACCGCCGGCGACAGAATCGCCAGCACCCCGCAAGCCAGTACCAGCATGGCGCCCTCTCCCCTACCCTCGTTCGACGAGCCGGAGTCGGCCCGTCGCCTCGTCACGGTGTCCGGTCGCCGCTGGCGCCGGGTCACCGACGGAACCGGGCAACGCCGATGTGCCGTCGGCAATGAGGACGCCCACGGCTTCGGCGCTCATCGGTCGTCCGATGAAGTAGCCCTGACCGATGTCGCAGCCGAGGTCGGTGAGCCAGGCCAGGGTCTCGGCGTCCTCGATGCCTTCGGCCACGATCCGCAACCCGAGGTTGTGCCCGAGCTCGATGGTGGACCGCACGATGATCGCGTCGCTCGATCCCTTGTCCAGCTTCATGACGAACGATCGGTCGATCTTCAGCTCGTCGATGTCCAGCCGGCGCAGGTAGGCCAACGACGTCTGGCCGGTGCCGTAGTCGTCCACCGCCACAGACACGCCGATGCGGCGGAGGTGCTGGATCACGCCGATGGCGCGCTTTGGGTCAGTCATGACGCTCGACTCGGTGACCTCGATCACCAACCGGTCGGGCGCCACGTTCCACCGCGACAGCGCGATCGCGATCCGGTCCGGCAGGCTCATGTCGGTGAGGTGGCGGACCGACAGGTTGATCGCCATGGACATGTCGATGCCCCGGGCGTTCCACTCGCGCACCTGGCGGAGGGACCGGTCGACGACGAACCAGGTGATGGGACTGATCAGGCCGGTGCTCTCCGCCAGCGGGATGAAGTCGTCCGGTCGCATGATGCCGCGGGTGGGATGGTTCCAACGAACCAGTGCCTCAACGCCGACGATCCGGCCCGACGTCAGGTCCAGCTTGGGCTGGTACTCCAGGAAGAGCTGCCCCTCATCGACTGCGGACAGCAGCTCGGCCACGAGGGACAGGCGCTGGGGAGTGTTCACGACATCGTCCTCGGGCCGGTACGCGAAGTAGCGGGCACGCTCCCGCTTTGCCTCGTACAGCGCAATGTCGGCGCATTTCATCAAGGTGTGCACATCGTCGCCGTGGTCCGGGGCGATCGAGATGCCGATGCTGCCTTGGACCGCCAGCCGGACGCCGCCAGCCGCGAACGACTTGCTCAGCACCGACAGCAAATAGGTAGCGACATCCTCCGCGACGGACTGGTCGGGAACATCGGGAAGGAGAACCGCGAACTCGTCCCCGCCAAGCCGGGCGACCGTCGCCCCCACCGGCTTGGCCTCGTCAATCCGCCGGGCCACCTCGATGATCAGCTCGTCGCCCACCTGGTGGCCCAGGGTGTCGTTGATGTTCTTGAAGTGGTCGAGGTCGATCATCATGATCGCCAGCTTCTGCCCGGTTCGCTGCGCCTGGTGCAGGGCGGGGATCGAGCGCTCCCGGAACAGCTCTCGGTTTGCCAGCCCGGTCAGGCTGTCGTGCTTCGCCTGCCGTTCTCGGTCGACGGCAAGCTCGGCGCTGCGGTAGACGGCAATGAGCGGGGCGCCGAGCAGAGGCAACATCAGCCACTGCGTCTCGACCACCAGCGCAGCCATCGGGCCCATCGACACGAGCACCGCCGAGGTCAACGACTGGAACTTGATGTCGGCGACGATGACCCCCCACACCGCCAAGCCGCGCTGGAGCGCCACCACGGTGGAGATGAGCGCGTGGTTGACGGCCAGGAAGGTAAGCCCAGCCAAGAAGCCGGCAACGAGGCACCGCACGTCGCTCGGCTGGTACACCTCGTAGGGGCCGGCGAAGGGCACCCCGGAGACCAGGCTGTAGACCCCACGGGCGGCGATCACCGTCAGCGCGTACTGAGAGACGTTGAACAGCAGGTTCCGCGGCCGCGACCGGTTAGGCACGTAGTCGAGCACCACGGCCAGACATTGGGCGATGATGGCGACCCCGACCGGGCCGAGGATCACCAGCGCGACGGCGAAGGTCGTCGAGATCGTGATGTAGTCCGTGTTGTCCCCGCCGCGGGAGATCGGGATGGGGCGGAGCTCGCCGACCACCAGTGCGATGGTCATGATTCCCAGGACCTGCCACTGGCTTGGCGCCTCCTGCAGCCACTGGCCAGGCTGGGCCAGCACGATTGCTGCCGAGATGAACCCCACGGCGATCACGCTGTGCACGTAGAGGTTGAACCCGGTGATCCGGCGGCCCGGGGGCCCCATGAGGGGCCGCGCGGCTCCCGGCGGTGGGGTCAGCGCCATGCCGAGTCCGGTGTTGAGGACCGACCCCTGGGCGGCGACGGACGACACGCTCGGAATCTCATGTCCGTCCCTCCCCGTGGCGTCAGTTGCCTAACCCCCGGCGACCCGCCGGAGGCACCCCTATGAGTTGTCGTCCTGGGCGCCGACACGTTGGTCCGCCAAACGGGTGAACGCCGCGCCGGGCCGGCCGCCGGCTACGCCGGAAGACAAGGGGCGATCGGCGCCGGTCACCCGCCGCCGATCGCCCTCTGTCACGCTGGCATCTAGCCGAGCCACTTCACCCCGCAGATGATGTACTCGACGACCTCGCTCACGAAGCCCCACTTGACCCCGGCGCCAAGCACCGATGCCAGGGCGGTCAGGCCGACGGCCGACATGCCGCCACCGATGACGCCCCGATTGATGAATCGCTTCATCTGTCCCCACGTCCCTTCAGATCCCCCTGCCGAGCAGCGACATGCAGCTCGGCCGTGCGCGGTCCTTCTACAGCCATCTCCGGCCAGATGCCGGTTCCGCTGCTTCGCCTGGGCGGCCTGAGCGCCCTCCCGGGCCTGCGGTGACGTGGTCCATGCCGGACCCCCTCACGCGTTCCACTTGACGCCGGCGCCGACGACCGAAACCAGCGCTGCCAGGCCGACCGCTGCGGCACTGCCGCGGACGACGACCTCAGTCGTGATCTTCTTCATTTCTCCCCTTCCCCAGTTCTGCGACCCTGGCGCGGGGCGGTCGAGGACTTCGACCGCGTGCGCCCCACCCCTTCATCGCCGCCGGGCCTGGCCCCGTTAGGCCGCCACCTAGGTGAACACTCAGCGATCGAGTGACTACATGAAGTGACGATCCCGCGCGGAGCCTTCCCTCCGGCGTGCCTCACCGCTCGGCCGCCGGGCGAATGGACGCCCAGCGGCCGACCAGCAGTGAGCTACTTCCACTTCCGCCCCGCCCCCACCACCCATGCGAGGGTGGCCAGGGAGCCGGAGCTGATGATGACGCGAGTCATCACACGGCTCCTGAAGGAGTCCATGACGTCCTCCTTGGCCTAGTTGTTCCACTTGACGCCGGCACCAACGACCGACACCAGTGCAACCAGGCCGACCGCTGCGGCACTGCCGCGGACGACGACCTCAGTCGTGATCTTCTTCATCGCTCCCCTTTCCCACTCTTGATCGATGTTCGGGCGGGGCGGCGAAGTCGACCTCGACGGTCGCGACGCCCCACACTGATACATCGATCCGACGGATCCCCCGATGAACGGCTGTTCGGATTAGCACGAAATGACTACGGCGTTCCGACCAGCCTGCTGACGACGGTCAGGCCAACCACGTGCGGCCGGCAGCCGCGGCACTGCCGCGAACCACCGTCTCCCGCACGACTTTCCTCATGGCTGTCCCCTTCCCAGGACCAACGGAACCGCGCAAGGATGGCGACGGCGTGCCGCCAGTTCCCCCCGCAGTGGGATATCGCGGGATTCGGGGCCGCGTGAGGCGCCCAGGAGAGTGAACGCTCAGTAATTCGTTGACTACGTGACGTGATGCCCGGTCAGTCGGCCGAACGCCGGTCGGTGCCACGGCCCTCGAGGAGCGGCGTCGCCCGATCCCACCGGGACCCGGTGGCAAGGTCGCGGCGCCGACGCGCGATCCCGGACAGCGCCTCCAGGACGACGCGGTTGCCCAGGTAGGCGGTGATCTCGGCATGGTCGTAGGGCGGCGCGACCTCGACGACGTCGACTCCGACGACCGGGAGGTCCTGGCAGATGCGCGACACCGCGTCCAGCAGCTGCCGGGCGGTCAGTCCGCCCGGCTCCGGGGTTCCGGTCCCCGGGGCGTGTCCGGGGTCGCAGACGTCGATGTCGACCGACAGGAACACGCCGTCGCAGTCGTCGGTCGCGAGAGCGAACGCCTCGTCGAGCACCGGGTCCAGGCCCTTGGCGACGATCTCGCTCATGTGAAACGACCGCATGCCCTGGTCGGCCATCCAGTCGAGCGTCTCGGGGCCTGGCCAGTACCCGCGAAGGCCCAGCTGGAGGAACCGGTCCCCGCGGGCCGCACCGGACTCGATCAGCCGCCGCATCGGCTGCCCGTGGCCGTACAGCGAGCCGAACTCGATGTCGCCGGTGTCGGCGTGGGCGTCGAAGTGGATCACCGACACCCGCCCGTACCCGAGAGCCCGCGCCACCCCAGTGACGTTCGGCCAGGTGACGGTGTGGTCGCCGCCCAGGACCACCGGGATCTTCCCGGCGTCGGCAATGCCCGCCACGGCGTCCTCGATGACTCGGCAGCTCCGGACGACGTCCCCCGAGTAGGTCTCGAGGTCGCCGGCGTCAACAACCGTCAGGTCCGTCTGCAGCGCCTCGACCCGGAGCGCCATGTGCGGACGGACGCCGTCGTGCGGCAGGTAGTCCGTGGCACGCATGGCCATCGGACCGAACCGCGCGCCTGGACGGTTCGACGTGCCTCCGTCGAACGGGGCTCCCACGATGACCGCGTCTGCCGCGGCGAAGGTCGCCGGTTCGCCGAGATCGCAGGCGGGAACGCCGAGGAAGGTGATGTCGGGGCCGAACATGGGGCCGTATCGCGTCACGCGGCCAGCCTAGCGACGCCTCACGTGTTCTGCGGGAACCCCAGGTTGATTCCCCCGTGGCTCGGGTCGAGCCAGCGGCTGGTGACCACCTTCCCGCGGGTGAAGAAGTTCACGCCCTCCATGCCGTGCGCATGGTGGTCACCGAACAGCGAGTTCTTCCACCCGCCGAACGAGTAGTAGGCCATCGGAACCGGGATCGGGACGTTCACCCCGATCATGCCCACCTCCACCTCGTTCTGGAACCGACGCGCGGCACCACCGTCGTTGGTGAAGATGGCGGTTCCGTTCCCGTAAGGGTGGTCGTTGATCAGCGTCAGTCCTTCGTCGTAGGACTGCACCCGAACCACCGAGAGCACCGGACCAAAGATCTCGTCCCG
Source organism: uncultured Actinomycetota bacterium (assembly GCA_963848085.1). Classification (GTDB taxonomy): domain Bacteria; phylum Actinomycetota; class Actinomycetes; order JAHEKZ01; family JAHEKZ01; genus CAWKCE01. The sequence goes on along the minus strand of CAWKCE010000003.1, from coordinate 788,586 downwards.
GTAGATGCTCATGTCCGTCGTCACCTGGTCGAACAACGTCGGTCCGAGCCAGAACCCGCCCGGCTCACCGTCGGGTTGGACGTCGCGACCGTCCACGACCAGGGTCGCTCCTTCGTCCACGCCGGCCGCGACATACCCCGCCACCTTGTCCCGGTGCTGCCCCGTGACCAGCGGACCCATGTCGCAGCCGCGCCGCCCGTCACCGGTGCGCAGGCCAGCCATCCGGTCCTTGATCTTGGCGACCAGATCGTCGGCGACCGGCTCGACCACGACCGCGACCGAGATGGCCATGCAGCGCTCGCCGGCCGACCCGAACCCAGCGTTGACGGCCTGGTCGGCCGCAAGGTCGAGGTCGGCGTCGGGCAGGACCAGCATGTGGTTCTTGGCCCCGCCCAGTGCCTGGACGCGCTTGCCGTGCTTGGTGCCGGTCTCGTACACGTACTTGGCGATCGGTGTGGAGCCGACGAACGAGATGCTCGCGACGTCAGGATGGTCGAGCAACCGGTCCACGGCCACCTTGTCGCCGTGGACCACGTTGAACACCCCGGCGGGCAAGCCCGCCTCCGCCCACAGCTCCGCCACCCAGTTGGCCGCCGAAGGATCCTTCTCGGACGGCTTGACCACAACCGCGTTCCCGGTCGCGATGGCAATGGGGAAGAACCACATCGGAACCATGGCCGGGAAGTTGAACGGCGAGATGATCCCCACCACGCCGAGCGGCTGGCGGAAGGAGTAGGAGTCGACGTTCGTCGACACGCCCTCGGAGAACCCACCCTTCAGCAGGTGCGGAATGCCGCATGCGAACTCGACGATCTCCTGGCCGCGGGTCACCTCGCCGAGCGCATCGGACAGCACCTTGCCGTGCTCCTCGGTGACAATCGCGGCCAGCTCACCCTTGCGCGCGTCCAGCAGCTCCCGGAACTTGAAGATGACCTGGGTGCGCTTGGCGAGGGAGGTCCGTGCCCACTCCCTTCCGGCCGCCTTGGCTGCCGACACCGCATCGTCCATCACCGACACGTCCGCGAAGTCGACCCGACCGGTGACTTCTCCGGTGGCAGGGTCGAAGACGTCCCCCTGACGCTCGGCGACCCCGCCGAACGGCTTCCCGTCGATCCAGTGCGTGATGTGCTTGGGCATGGCGACCTTTCAGGTGCTCGAGCGTGGCGACGCCGACATGGTGACGCGCGTGATCTCAACGGCCAGTCTCGCTGAGCAGCGATCCGCAGGCAAGGCGCGGACCTCGCTCAGCTGTCGAAACCGAGACCCAGCCGGTCCAGCGAGCGAAGCCACAGGTTGCGTCGGCCCTCGTTCCGGTCCGCCCGGTCGATCGACCACCGCGTGGCCTGGACCCCGGCGAACCGGAAGGGCTCCGGCGGGAAGGGCATCGGCTTGCTTTGGACGAAGTCGAGCCCGGTGCGCTCGGTGGGCTGCCCGGACAGCATGTCCAGCATCACCCGGCCACCGAAGCGAGTGGCCGCGACGCCGAGCCCGGTGTAGCCCATGACATACGCCACCCGGCCGCCGTAAGCGCTGCCCCAGAACGCGCAGAACCGGCTGCACGTGTCGATGGCTCCGCCCCAGGCGTGGCTGAAGCGGACCCCTTCAAGCTGCGGGAAGGTGGCGAAGAAGTGCTCGGCCAGCTTCCCGAACGTCTGCGGGCGCTGCTCATGGCGGCTGTCCATCCCACTGCCGTAGTAGTAGATGGCGTCGTAGCCGCCCCACACGATCCGGTTGTCTGCGGTGAGCCGGTAGTAGTGGAACTGGTTGGACGAGTCTCCGATCCCCATCTTCTGCTGCCAGCCGATCTCAGCCAGCTGCTGCTGACTCAGGGGCTCGGTCGTGAGCACGTAGTCCCACACCGGAATGACGTAGCTCCGGGCGCGCCGGACCAGGTTGGGGAACACGTTCGTCGCCAACGCCACCTTCGCGGCACGAACCGACCCGTACCCAGTGGTAGCCAGGATCGGACCGCCGGCATCCGACAGATCGGTGACTTTGGTGTTCTCGTACACCCGGACGCCGAGGCTGCGGCACGCGTCGGCCAGTCCCCAGGCGAGCTTCGCCGGGTTGACCAGCGCACCACCAGTCGGGTCGAAGGCGCCCCCGAGGTAGGTGGGCGAGGCCACCTCGGCGCGGGTTCGGTCGCCGTCCCAACGTTCCACCGATCCCCCAAACCGCTTCTCCTGCTCGACGAGGTGGTCCAGGTTCTCCAGCTGCCACTGCTCGGTCGCGACGGTCAGCTCGCCGCTGCGCCACCAGTCAGCGTCGATGCTGTGGCGCTGCAGGGCCTGCTCGATGCCGTCGAGGTTCTCCTCGCCCATCCGAGCGAGCACCGGCATCTCGTCGGGGAAACGGTCGACCCCGTTGAGGACGCCGTGGGTCAGGCTGGCCGCCACGAAGCCGCCATTGCGGCCCGACGCCGCCCATCCCACCTGGTGGCCATCGACGAGCACGACATCGAGGCTGGGGTCCTCCTCCTTGGCCTGCAGGGCGGTCCACAGCCCGGTGAAGCCGCCGCCGACCACCAGCAGGTCACAGCGCGTCTCGCCGACGAGTGCCGGCTCCGGGAGGGGCGCTGCTGGGTCGTCCAGCCAGAACGACCGCGGGGCGGCATCGGCCAGCGACGACAGGACACTCGGGTCGACCCTCATCGGATCGGATCGGAGCGGACTCACTTCGGTTCCCAACTCACGAGGTACGGGTGCGGGTCGGCGGTGCAGCCGTCGCTCAGACGGGCTTCTTGCGTCGGAGGAGCTCCGGAAGCAGGACGATCGCGAAGGCGACGATGAACATGAACGACCCCACGACGTTGGCCTCGGGTGGGATTCCGCGCAGCGACGCCGTCCACACGAAGATCGGGAACGTTGTCGATTGGCCGGCGGTGAACTGCGTGATGACGTAGTCGTCGAAGGACAAGGAGAACGCCAACAGAGCCGCCGCCACGATGCCGGGGAGCACCAACGGGAACGTGACCTTGCGGAAGGTGGTGCGCTCGTCGGCGTACAGGTCCATCGCGGCCTGCTCCAGCCTCGGATCGAGCCCGGCGATCCGGGCCTTCACCGTGACCACGACGAAGCTGATGCTGAACATGATGTGCGCGATCGTGACCGACCACGCTCCGAGCTGGCCGTCGACTCCCATGTTCACGAACAGCGCCAGCAGCGACGAGCCCATGACCACCTCTGGGGTGGCCATCGGCAGGAAGATCAGCACGTTGGTGGTCGCGCGGCCGCGGAACCGATGACGCCCCAGGGCAAACGCGATCAGCGTCCCGAGAAGCGTCGCCACGATCGTCGAGATCATGCCGATCGTGAGGCTGAGCCTGACCGCGTCGCACATCAACGGGTCCTTGCACGGATCCGTCCAGGCCGTGAGGCTGAACTCGTTCCACGTGTAGTTGAACCTGCCGATGGGGCTGTTGAACGAGAACAGCACCACCACGAAGACCGGTGCGAACATGTAGACCAGCGCCAGCACCCCGAGGATCGCGATGACGTGCGACCGGAGCCACCGCCAGAGCCGCAGCAGGACGTTGGACCTGGGAGCAGGCGGGAGGTCGGTCGGCGCCGTCATGGACGCCTGGCGGCTGATCGTCTCGGTGGCCATCAGACCAGCTCCTCCGTTCCAGCTCGTCTGACGTAGAGCGTGACCAAGGTGACGATCATCGCCATCAGGATCACCGACAGGGCTGCGGCCAGCGGATAGTCGAACAGCCGGTAGAAGGTGTTGTAGATCTTGTTGCCCACCATGGCGTCACGCGGCCCGCCCAGCAGGCTGGCGTTGACCGGGTCACCTGCCGCCGGGATGAAGGTCAGCAGGGTTCCCGCGACGACGCCGGGAAGGGACAGCGGGAAGGTGACCTTGCGGAACGCCGTCCACGGGGTCGCGTAGAGGTCCTGGCCGGCCTCGATCAGGCGGACGTCGATCCGCTCCAGGCTTGCGTACAGCGGCAGTGTCATGAACGGCAGGAAGTTGTAGGTGAGGCCCGCGATGACGCCCAGCGGCGTCTGGAGGACTCGGTCGGCTCCGCTGATGCCGTCGGCGAAGACGACCGGGATCTGGATGGCGTGAAGGACATCCAGGATCCCCAGGTTGTGCATCCACGTCACGACGAATCCGTTGTCCGACAGGATGGTCTTCCAGGCGTTGGTGCGAAGCAGAAAGGACGTGAAGAACGGTGCGATGACAAGCACCAGCATGATGTTCTTCCAGCGACCGGCCTTGAAGGCCATCGTGTAGGCCAGCGGGTAGGCGATCGCCAGGCACGACAGCGTCGCCAGCAGTGAGTAGACGAGCGACTTGAGGTAGACGTCCCACGACCCGCTCACCGCGTCGACGTAGTTGCCGAACTCGAAGGTGAAGCTGAAGCCGCTCTCGAGCGTCCCGGACTGCAGCGAGGTGCTGACCAAGGTGATCGTCGGGACGGCGAAGAACACGATCAGCCAGAGCATGCCCGGCGACAGAAGGGCATACGGCGTCCACCAGCGGGTCCCGACGGCCTGAGCCGTGTCCGCGCCGGTGTCCTTCTTTGCAGTGACCGGGACCGCGCTCACGCGTCGCCCTCGATCTTCTCCGCGCCGGCGTCGGCGTCCTGCTGGGCGTCGAGGGCGAAGGTGTTCGCCGGATCCCAGCTGAGAGACACCTCGTCACCGACCCGGAGGGGGCCTTGGGTGGTCATGTTCTGCGCGAAGATGCCGACTTCCTGTCCCCAGGGCAGCCGCGCAAGGTACTGGGTGGAGACCCCGATGTAGCTGACGTCGCTGATCGCCGCTGACACCAGGTTGTGCCCCTCGGCCGTCGGGGAGCCCGCCCGCTCGACATGCATCTTCTCGGGCCGGACCCCCACCCACACGTCCGGCTCGGCGGAGTGCACCCGAGAGGTCGGCATGGCCATCCGGACCCCCTGCACGTCGAGCAGCGAGTCGCCCCCGGACGTCCCGGTGATCGTGCCACGAATGAGGTTGGACTGGCCGAGGAAGTTCGCGACGAAGGTGGTCACCGGGTTCTCGTAGAGGTCCATGGGCGCACCCATCTGCTCGATCCTCCCCGCATTCATCACCGCGATGGTGTCGGCCATCGTCATGGCCTCCTCCTGGTCGTGGGTGACGTGCGCAAACGTGATGCCCACGTCGGTCTGGATGCGCTTCAGCTCGATCTGCATCTGCCGACGGAGCTTGAGGTCGAGGGCGCCCAACGGCTCGTCGAGGAGGAGCACCTCGGGGTTGTTGACCAGGGCCCGGGCAACCGCCACTCGCTGCTGTTGCCCGCCGGACAGCTGCGTCGGCTTGCGTCGGGCGTACGTGGACAGCTCCACCAGCTCGAGCATGCGCTCGACGTCGGCCTTGACGGTCTTGGATCCTTTCCGCCGCAACCCGAAGGCGACGTTCTCGAAGATGTCCAGGTGCGGGAACAGGGCGTAGTTCTGGAAGACCGTGTTCACCGGGCGGCGGTACGGCCGCAGGGCGGTCACGTCCTGGTCGCCGATCACGATCCGGCCCGCCGTCGGCTCCTCGAGACCGGCCACCATCCGCAGCATCGTGGTCTTCCCGCACCCTGACGGCCCGAGCAGGGCGAAGAACGCCCCCGCCGGGATGGTCAGCGTCAGGTCGTCCACCGCGACGAAGTCGCCGAATCGCTTGGTCACCTCGACGATGTGGAGGTCCGCCCCACCGGCCACGGGCCCTCGGGCTACGGGGGCCGCGGCCGGCTCGACGTTCTGCTGTTCTGTCATCAGTCCAGACTCACCATCTCGATCGGAAGGGACGATGGCAGGTGACACTACCGACCACCGGGCCGATCAGGTGTACAACGCCTGGAACTGCTCGGTGTAGCGGGTGTCCTCGTCCTCGCTGAGCCCCCGGAAAATGGCCGTGTTGGCCAGGTCCTCCGGTGTCGGGAAGATCAGCGAGTTGTCGACCAGGCTCTTGTCGATCTTGGCCATCGCCTCCTGCCCACCCTCGACCGGGCAGATGTAGTTGACCCAGGCGGCCAGCTCGGCGGCGATATCGGGCTGCATGTACCAGTCCATCCACAGCTCGGCGTTCTTCTTGTGCTCAGCACCCGTCGGAATAATCATGTTGTCCGACCACAGCATCGACCCGGCCTCGGGCAGGATCAGCTCGACGTTGTCCTTGCCGAAGATCAGCTGGATGACGTCGCCCGACCACGCGATGCAGGCGGCGATGTCTCCCTTGGCCAGGCCTTCGGCGTACTCGTTGCCCGTGAAACCGCGGATCTGGCCGCTGTCGACGGCGTCCTGCAGCACGGCCAGCGCCGCGTCCCACTCCGCGTCGCCAAACGTCGCCGGGTCGGCGCCCTGGGCCAGCATGATCAGACCCATCGTGTCGCGCATCTCGGTGAGGACGGTGACCCGGCCCTTGAGGTCCGGGTTGCTGAACAGGTCGAGAACCGAGGTGATCTCGCCGGAGTACACGTCGCGGTTGACGCCGATCGCGGTCTGCCCGGACTGCCACGGCACGGAGTACTCGCGGTTCGGGTCGAAGCTCGGCGTCTTGAGGGCGTCGATGATGTTCGCGGCGTTGGGGACGTTGTCATAGTCGATCTTCTGGAGCCAGCCGAGCCGGATCATCTTGCTGGCCATCCAGTCGGTCAGCATGAACATGTCGCGCCCACAGGGACGCCCCGCCTGGAGCTGCGGCTGGACCTTGCTGAAGAACGACTCGTTGTCGTTGACGTCCTCGGTGTAGGTCACCGCCACGCCGGAGTCAGCCTCGAACTTCTGGATAGTCGGGTAGACCCGCTCGCCGGAGGCGTCCTTCTTGCGGTCGATGTACAGCGTCCAGTTCGAGATGATCAGCGTCTTGTCGGTGTCCGACAGGTCAGGGACCTCGGCGGCCGGCGTGTTCGAGGTGCCCGACGTACCGCAGGCGGCGAGCAGGCTGGAGCCGGCAAGGGCGGCACCCCCGGCACCGACGCCGCGAAGGAAGTTGCGCCGCGACACTCGGGTGGGACGGCCCGGGACGACGAGCGGGGCCGGGCCCTGGGGCAGATCGATGTGAGAAGTCATGCTGGCTGTTCCTCCGCGTTGTGTGCCGATGCCGGATCTCGGCGATCCCGCCCTCACCGGTCGCCAAAGATCGTCCGGTGCCAGTCTTTGCGCACGACCGCGGTGCGGTCGTACATGACGTGCTTGACCTGCGTGTACTCGTCGAAAGAGTAGGTGCTCATGTCCTTGCCGAAGCCGGACTGCTTGTAGCCGCCGTGAGGCATCTCGCTGATGATCGGGATGTGGTCGTTGACCCAGACGCAGCCTGACCGGATCTCGCTGGTGCCCCGCATGGCCCGGAACACGTCTCGCGTCCAGATGGAGGCGGCCAGACCGTACGGGGTGTCGTTTGCCAACCGCAGCCCCTCGTCATCGTCGTCGAACGGGAGCACGACCAGGACGGGACCGAAGATCTCGTCCTGGACGATCTCGGAGTCCTGCGCCGCGTCGACGACCAGCGTGGGCTCGTAGTAGGCGCCGCTGGCGAGCTTGCCGCCTGGAATCGAGCCGCCGGTCACGACCTTGGCCCCGTAGCCCCGGGCCCGCTCGACGAACCCGGCGACGGACTCCTGCTGCCGGACGGAGATCAGCGAGCCCTGGTCCGTCGCAGGGTCGTCGGTCGGCCCCAGCCGGACCTGCGACATGACGTCAGCCACGCCCTGGACGAAGGCGTCGTACAGAGGCCGCTGCACGTAGGCGCGGGTGGCCGCAGTGCAGTCCTGGCCGGTGTTGATCAGTGACCCGGCGACGGCGCCCTGGACAGCCGCATCGAGATCGGCGTCGTCGAACACCACGAACGGCGCCTTGCCACCCAGCTCGAGGTGCACTCGCTTGGCGGTCTGCGCAGCGTTCTGCATCACCCGGATGCCCACCTGCGTCGACCCGGTGAAGGAGACCATCGAGACGCTCGGGTGCCCGGTCAGCGCCTCTCCGACGACCGATCCGCGCCCGGTGAGCACGTTGACCACCCCGGCCGGAATGCCGGCGTCGGATGCCGTCTCGGCGAACATCAGCGAGGTCAAGGGGGTCAGCTCAGCGGGCTTCAGGACGATCGTGTTGCCAGCGGCGATCGCCGGAAGGACCTTCCACGCCGCCATCTGTAGCGGGTAGTTCCACGGAGCGATCGACCCCACCACGCCGATCGCTTCCCGGCGCACCATCGAGGTGTGGTCCGGGCTGTACTCGGCCGCCGCCTTGCCCTCCAGGTTGCGTGCCGCACCTGCGAAGAAGGCGGTGTTGTCCACGGTTCCCGGGACGTCGAACTCGGTCGCCAGCTTGATGGGCTTCCCGGCCTGACGGCTCTCGACCCCGGCGAGCTCGCCGGCCCGCTCGCCCAGCAGGCGGGCGAACTCGGTCATCAGAGCTGACCGCTCGCCAGGGGTCGCGCCCGACCACTCGGGAAACGCCGACGCGGCCGCACTCACCGCGGCGTCGACATCTTCGGCACCGGCGAGCGTGACCGTCTGGATGACCTGGCCGTTGGAGGGGTCCAGCACGTCATCTGTCTGCCCGGAGGTGCCCTCCACCAACCGCCCTGCGATGAACTGGCTCGCTGCGCCCATCGACCCTCCTCGACGTATGACGGTCCCGTCCCCGGCCTCGCGCTGACGCAACGCTACCCCTGCCACGCGCACCACTGGCGCCCGCGGCCGAAGTCGCCCACGGTGTCCAGCCCGGTCGGTCGTGCGGCGCCGATACTGTCAGATCTCCGGCCCTTGCTCCTACGGATCCGTCGCGATGATGCCTCGGCGCAACGAAATCAGGTGCCAAATCGTGATCTGCCCGGGCTCCTGGCGCGGTGCCGGGAAGCGGTCTGGGGCAGGGCGACACCTACCGGTGCCGCCCTGCCCCAGACGCGGTCACGAGTCGATGTTGGCCATCACGTGCTTGATGCGCGTGTAGTCGTCGAACCCGTACATGGACAGGTCCTTGCCGTAGCCAGAGTGCTTGAAGCCACCGTGTGGCATCTCGGCGACCAACGGGATATGCGTGTTGATCCAGACACAGCCGAAGTCGAGGCTGCGCGCCATGCGCATCGCCCGGCCGAAGTCGCGGGTCCACACGCTTGACGCCAAGCCGTAGTCGACGCCATTGGCCATGGCCAGCGCGGCCGCCTCGTCGGCAAACTTCTGGACGGTGATGACCGGCCCGAAGATCTCGCTCTGGATGACCTCGTCGTCCTGCCTGACGTCCGCGATGACCGAGGGCTTCACGTAGTAGCCCCGGTCCCCGATCTTCTCCCCACCGGTCGTGACTCTGGCGTGGTCGGGGAGCCGGTCGAAGAACCCGAGCACCCGCTCGAACTGACTGGCGTTGTTGACCGGCGGAACGAGGGCGTCCTCGTCACCAGGACCGTTCTCGTACGTGGTGGCAACCGCCATCGCCTGCTCGGTCAGCGCCGCGACGAAGTCGTCGTAGACGCCCGGCCCCGCGATGACCCTGGTGGCAGCCGTGCAGTCCTGGCCTGCGTTGAAGTACCCCGCCACGGCGATCGCCTCGGCGGCGGCTGCGATGTCCGCGTCGTCGAAGACGATGACCGGGGCCTTGCCGCCGAGCTCCAGGTGCAGTCGCTTGAGGTCCTTGCTCGCCGACTCGGCGATCTGCATGCCGGCCCGAGTAGACCCGGTGATCGAGATCAGCCGTGGGGTGGGGTGGTCCACCAGCGCCCGCCCGGTGTCGCGGTCACCGGTGACGACGTTCAGCACGCCCGGCGGGAGGAACTCCGCGGCCAGCTCTGCCATCCGCACCGTCGTCGCCGGCGTGGTGTCCGACGGCTTGAGGACCGTGGTGCATCCGGCCGCAACTGCCGGTGCGAACTTCCATACCGCCATCATCATCGGGTAGTTCCACGGGGCGACCTGCCCCACCACCCCTACCGGCTCGCGGCGGATCATCGACGTGTGGCCGGCCATGTACTCGCCGGCCGACCGTCCCTCGAGGTTGCGGGCTGCCCCGGCGAAGAACCGGATCTGGTCGACCATGGGCGGGATCTCCTCGCTCATGGTCAGTGCCAGCGGCTTGCCGGTGTTCTCGCTTTCGAGGGCGACGAGCTCGTCGGCGTGGTCCTCGATCGAGTCGGCCAGTTTGAGCAGCGCCAGGGAGCGCTCGGAAGGAGTGGAGTCGCGCCACGACTCGTAGGCCTGCGACGCGGCACCGAAGGCACGGTCGACATCCTCGGCATTGGACTTGGCAGCCTGGCCGAACACCTCGCCCGTGGAGGGGTTGATCAGGTCCATCAGCTCGCCGCCGGCGGAGTCGACCGCCTCGCCGTTGATGAAGTTGCGGAAGACGCGGTCGGTCACGGAAGCTCCTCGGAAAGGGCGCGCACGCGTTCGGCTGCGCGCCTGCGGTGGTCGTTCGGGTGAAGTCGGCAATGTCCCGGTGAGCGGCAGGCCGCCCGCAGGTCACCCTAGCCCCAGACGGGCGGATCCGACAGAGCGGGGATGCTCCAGGCACCGATTTCGTGGCCCCGAGCACGACCAGCGACGGATTCACTTGCCAGCACCCGATCCAGGCGTCAGGATGCCCCCTATGGTCAGCCGCGAGCGGAGCACGGGCACCGCTCTCGACGACGTGTCGAAGGCGATCATCGAACAGCTCCAGCAGGACGGCCGGCGTCCGTACGCCACGATCGGGCGGGCCGTAGGACTGTCCGAGGCGGCGGTCCGCCAGCGGGTGCAGCGGCTGCTGGAGTCCGGTGTCATGCAAATTGTGGCGGTCACCGACCCGCTGACGGTGGGATTCACCCGAGCCGCGATGATCGGCATCCGGGTCGACGGTGACATGGAGGTCGCCGCCGAACAGCTAGAAGCCATGCCGGAGGTCGACTACGTCGTGATCACCGCCGGTGCCTACGACCTGCTCGTCGAGGTCGTCTGCGAGGACGACGACCACCTGCTCGACGTGATCAACAAGAGGATCCGGGTGATCCCCGGCGTCCGTCACACCGAGACCTTCGTCTACCTGAAGCTCCGCAAGCAGATCTACACCTGGGGAACCCGATGACTTCAACACCGCAGTACGTCACTGATGGTGGCGCCGACGAGCTCGCTGAGATGGCGCGCCGGCACTTGTGGATGCACTTCACCCGGATGTCCACCTACACCGAGGGAGGCCACGTCCCCGTCATCACCCGAGGAGACGGCGCCTACATCTGGGACGACCAGGGCCGCAAGTACCTGGACGGTCTGGCCGGGCTGTTCGTCGTCCAGCTGGGCCATGGCCGCTCCGAGCTGGCTGAGGTCATGGCCAAGCAGGCCAGCGAGCTCGCGTTCTTCCCGATCTGGTCGTATGCGCACCCGAAGGCCATCGAGCTCGCAGACCGGCTCGCCTCGTTGGCTCCCGGCGACCTGAACCGGGTGTTCTTCACCAGCGGCGGCGGCGAGGCGGTCGAGAGCGCCTGGAAGCTGGCCAAGCAGTTCTTCAAGATGACCGGCAGCCCCATGAAGCACAAGGTGATCAGCCGGTCGATCGCTTACCACGGGACCCCTCAGGGGGCACTGTCCATCACCGGAATCCCCGACGCCAAGAAGTACTTCGAGCCGCTGGTCCCCAGCGCGGTCAAGGTTCCGAACACCAACTTCTACCGGGCGCCCGAGCACGGCGACGACATCGAGGCCTTCGGACGCTGGGCTGCCAACCGTATCGAGGAGGCGATCCTCTTCGAGGGCCCCGACACGGTGGCAGCGGTGTTCCTCGAGCCGGTCCAGAACTCAGGCGGGTGCTTCCCTCCGCCCCCCGGATACCTCCAGCGCGTCCGGGAGATCTGCGACCAGTACAACGTTCTCTATGTGGCCGACGAGACGATCTGCGCCTATGGCCGGATCGGCGACTACTTCGCGTCGTCGCGCTATGGCGTCACCCCGGACATCATCACCTCGGCGAAGGGACTCACCTCGGGCTATGCGCCGCTGGGAGCGATGATCGTCAGCGACCGGCTCTTCGAGCCGTTCGCGACCGGGACGGACTACTTCGCCCACGGCTACACGTGGGGTGGCCACCCGGTAGCCGCGGCGGTTGCCCTCGCAAACCTCGACATCTTCGAGCGTGAGGGCATCAATGACCACGTCCAGCAGAACGAGGGTGCCTTCCGGTCGACCCTGGAGAAGCTGCTGGACCTGCCGATCGTGGGTGACGTCCGCGGCGACGGGTACTTCTACGGGATCGAGCTGGTCAAGGACAAGGCCACCAAGGAGACGTTCGACGACGACGAGTCCGAACGGCTCCTGCGCGGCTTCTTGTCGAAGGCGCTGTTCGAATCGGGGCTGTACTGCCGGGCCGACGACCGGGGCGACCCGGTCATCCAGCTGGCGCCCCCGCTCATCATCGGCCAGCCGGAGTTCGACGAGATCGAGCAGATTCTCCGGTCGGTACTGACCGAGGCCTGGAGCATCCTCTAGCGGGCAGGCCGGCCCCCACTGATCCGACCAGCCGGGGGTGGGTGGGTCGCCCAGGCGGCACTCTCCACGTCCAGGGAGGCGAGCATGTCCGCACTGCCACCGCCGGGCTCGACCGAACGCACGGCCGTGCGCCGAATTCCGGAGAAGGAGGTTCGCGACCGCGACGCCTTGAACGCGGTGCTGGACGCGGGCCTGGTGGCACACGTCGCGGTCACCAACGAGGACGGCCAGCCGTTCGTCGTCCCTGTCGGCTACGCCCGAGACGGCGACCAGGTGCTCTTCCACGGGTCCACGGCCAGCCGGTTGTTCCAGGGGCTGGCCGCCGGCCAGCCGACGTGCCTGACAGTCACGCTGCTGGACGGCATGGTGCTCGCCCGTTCGACGTTCGAGTCGTCGATGCACTATCGCGCCGTGATGGTGCTGGGCAGCTGCACCACACTGACGGGTCCGGACAAAGAACGCGCCCTCGAGGTGATCACCGAGCACCTGTTGCCCGGTCGATGGGTCGACGCCAGGCACCCGAGCAAGAAAGAGCAGGCCGCCACCCTCGTGCTGGCACTCCCGCTCGACGAGGCCTCAGTCAAGATTGCCGCCGGACCCCCGGACGACATCCCCGAGGACGTCGACCGACCGATCTGGGCCGGCGTCGTCCCGATCATCGAACAGTTCGGGCCACCCGAGGACGCCCCGGACCTGGTCGATCCCTTCCCCGTTCCCGAGTACGTCAAGCGGTGGCGGCGGTGATGGTCGCCGCCACGGATCCGCGAACGGTCTCTCACTGGTGGCAGACGCTTCCGGGAACGGTCACCGCCCGACCCCCGTTGTCGGCTGACCGCGAGGCTGACGTCGTGATCGTCGGCGCCGGCTACACCGGCTTGTGGACCGCGTACTACCTCCTGGCAGCAGACCCGAGCGCACAGGTCGTCGTGCTCGACAAGGAGGTTGCCGGGTTCGGCGCCTCGGGCCGCAACGGCGGATGGTGTTCGGCACTGTTCCCCGCCTCGTGGGAGAAGATCGCGCGCGAGTCCTCCCGCGAGGAGGCAGTTCGGCTCCAACGCGCCATGTTCGACACCGTGGACGAGGTCGGGCGCGTCATCACTGCGGAGCAGATCGACGCCGACTGGGCCAAGGGCGGGACGGTCATGCTCGCCCGGTCCGACGTCCAGAGCCGCCGGGCGTCTGAGGTCGTCGACCACGCTCGATCCTGGGGCTTCTCCGACCACGACTTCCAGCTACTCGGACCGTCGGAGGCGCGCCAGCGTGTCAACGCGACCGACGTGACCGGAGCCGTCGTCTCGCCGCACTGCGCCGCCATTCATCCGGCGAAGCTGGTCCGGGGTCTGGCCGAGGCCGTGGAGCGGCTCGGCGCGACGATCTACGAGCACTCGCCGGTGCTGTCGTTGGAGCCCGGGGTCGTCCGGACCCCGACCGGCGAAGTGCGCGCACCCGTCGTCATCCGCGCGACCGAGGGCTACAGCCCGAGCCTGCCGGGGTTCCGGCGGCAGGTGGTCCCCGTCTACTCCCTCATGGTCGCGACCGAGCCGCTGCCCGCGGACACGTGGGAGCGGATCGGACTGGCCGACCGGGCGACGTTCACCGACCTCAGGAACATGGTCATCTACGGACAGCGCACTGCTGACGGTCGGTTCGCGTTCGGCGGTCGGGGTGCGCCGTACCACTTCGGCTCGACCGTGCGCCCGGAGTTCGAGCGCGACGACAAGGTCTTCTCCTGGCTGGAGCGCGTCCTGGCCGAGCTGTTCCCCGACGTGCGTGACGTCGGGGTGTCCATGCGATGGGGCGGTCCACTCGGGGTGGCGCGCGACTGGTGGGCAACCGTGGGGCTTGACCCCGCCACCGGAGTCGGCTGGTCCGGGGGTTACGTGGGCGACGGCGTCGGCACCTCGAACCTCGGGGGCCGGACGCTGGCCGACCTGATCCTCGGCCGCTCGACGGAGCTCACCTCGCTGCCCTGGGTGAACCGGCGGTCGCGGCGCTGGGAGCCGGAGCCGCTGCGCTGGATGGGCGTCAACGCGGGACTGTCGGCGATGGGAGCCGCCGACCCGGAGGAGAGCCGGACCGGACGGCCGTCGATCATCGCCAAGACGTTCGAGCGACTGATCCACGGCTGACGGGGCCGGTCAGGCGGCCGCCCACCACGCGTGGGCGACGAGCTCGGCAACCATGGTTTCGCTGAGCAGGCGGACGTCGTCGTCCGCGTCGTTGCGGTACCGGACGAATCCGGACGCACCGGACACCTCCGCCCCCACCGAGACCACCGTCGAGCCGCGCTCGGCGGTCCATCGCAGCAGCTCCGGCTCGTACGGCGATCCGGGAAGCAGCAGCATCCGGTAGTCCTGGGTCCGCGTCAGGTAGACGTCGACGTGGCTCCAGTCACCGGTCTCACACGCCACGGCCGGCCGCCGAGGTCCCTCGCGCACCATCAAGCTGGACTGCTGGGCGCTGGAGAACCGGTGCGCCGGTGCAACAACTGCGACCCCGTCCGGCCCGGCGAGCAGGTCCGCGGTCGCGCGGAGCCAGTCGTGCCGTCGGTCGAGCAGGTCCGCCGCGGCCTCGGCGGCCCCGCGCAAGGTGACGGCAGAGGTCACGTGACCTCCGGTCACGACCGTCTCCAGCGTCATCAAGGCCGCCAGCGTGTGCTGGAACGACCGGCACGCGACACCGCCGACCTCGGTACCGGCCAGCATGGGCCAGACGCAGTCGGCCCCCTCGGTGAGAGCAGATCCGACCACGTTGGTCAGCGCGACGACCCGGCTTCGCCCGGTGTAGCGACCGATGGCATCCAGGGTCTCCCGGGACCCGCCGGACGCCGAGATCGCGACGACGGTGAGGGCCGGGTCGGCAGGCGGCAGGAGCCGGCTGCTCGCGAGCTCGGCGGACGCCACCACGCCGCGGGAACGCAACCGGGCCGCCGCAACGCCTGCGGCGTAGGCCGACGACCCCATCCCGACGAGGAGGATGGGCCCCGTGACGTCGGGGAGCTCGGGTGCGAAGTCGCCGCGCTCCACCACCTGAGCCAGCGCGTCGAGCACCTCCGGCTTTCGCTCGAGGTCGGTCAGGAATCCCGCGGCGTCCATGGGTCCTCCTTGGCAGAGGGAAGGCGGCTCGGCTCTCCCAGTTCGTCGAGCAGCGCCGCAAAGGCGGCGTCCGGGACGTACCGCCACCGTGGCAGATGGGTCACTGCGTAGGCGAACTCCCGGCACTCCTGCTCGACCCGGAATGCGGCCAGCAGCCGGTCGTCGAACAGGGCGCTGGCGCCGAGCTCGGACAGGGCGGACCGGTACGCGTCCATGAACGCGCGCTGCGCCACCGGGACCCAGCGCGCCACCGCCGAGGCGTCGACGCCCGCCCGGGTGCGGACGGCGACCCGACCCACGTGGTCCAACGCCTGGAGCATCCCGGCCACGTCGCGTGCGGTCGGCTCCCGACCCAGCCGATCCCCGGCAGGCAGCACCGGGTTGCCGTCGAAGTCGGTCACGGCATAGCCCCCCCTCCAGCGAAGGACCTGCCCGACGTGGAGGTCTCCGTGGACGTGGATCGTCGGCGTGTGGTCGACCGCCAGCAACCGGTCGATCGTCGCGCGCGCCACGGACGCCCGGCCGCGCAGCCGAGACCCCTCGGGTCCGTCGACCACCGCGACGGCCCGGTCCAGAGATTCTCGGGCTCGCGCATGCCAGCCGTCGATCGCGGGCCGCTCGGCCTGCCGTCCCGGCCTCGGCAGGACGGTGCTGGGGGTGGCCAGCGCCCCGTGGAGCCGCCCGACGAGGTCGCCCAGCTCCCGCGGAACGGCGACGACCCGGTCAGCACGTTCCGCCCGCGGAAGGTCGCGGGCCAAGTCGTCGACGCACCAGGTCCAGCCGTCCACGGCGTCGACGAGGAAGCCGTCCACGGTCGCGACGAGCGCACCACCGCACGCGACGAACCCCCAGGGCGTGGGGACGTCTCCGAAACCGACCTCGTGCAGGTGGGTGAGGACCAGGGGCGCGGGTGACGGGGCAGCCTCGACGGACCACTTGACGACCGCCGTGTCGCCCACGACGACCGAC
Organism: uncultured Actinomycetota bacterium; assembly: GCA_963848085.1. Classification (GTDB taxonomy): domain Bacteria; phylum Actinomycetota; class Actinomycetes; order JAHEKZ01; family JAHEKZ01; genus CAWKCE01. Next base: position 772,117 of record CAWKCE010000003.1, on the reverse strand, counting down.
TCGTGCGTCTGGTCCACCCCCATCGCCCGCTCCCCCCCGACGGGGCGCGCCGCACCGGTCCGAGTCCAGTCGAACGACGACTCCGACACCCCCTCGCTCGATGCCAGACGTCCGATCAGCGCCTCGGCGGCACCGTCCCCCGGGACCGCGCGACGTACCCCTCCGGACGACAGGACCAGCGGCGCCGCGAACTGGCCGCCGCGGTCGTCCTCCAGGAGCGACAGCCACCGTCCCCGGCCCAAGGGCTCGCCGGCCACGAGGGAAAGCCGGGCCGGCATCCGGGAACCCTCCGGCGCCAGGTCCGCGGGGAGGAGCCGCGCGGGAGGCACCCGGCTGACCGCCTCAGCCAGGGCTTGCGTCATCCCCGGCCGGCGGCGTGGGCGGCGGCCACCGACTCGATCACATCGGCCGCGCGATGGGTGCCGTTCCCGGCCCGGACCTTGGCGCCGGCGGAATCCATCCGGGAACGCAGAGCGCTGTCCGCGAGGAGCGAGTCGACCGCCTCCAGGAGCTCGGCATCGGTGAACGCGTAGGTGGGCAGCCGTCGCCCGAAACCGAGCTCGTCGACGCGCTGCGCGTTGTCGTGCTGGTCCCAGAACAGCGGGAGAAGCACCATCGGCTTGCCGAAGTGGAAGGCCTCGGTGGTGGTGTTGTTTCCCCCGTGGGTGATGACCAGGTCCACCAACGGGATCACCGACGTCTGGGGGAGGAACTCCCGGCCCCACATGTTGTCCGGAAGCTCGAGCTCGTCGTGGCGCGGGCCCTTGCTCACGATGAAGCGGTGATGGGAGTGGGCGAGCACCGACACCAGCCGCCGCATGAGCTCGATGTCGGCACCGCCGAGCGATCCCAGCGAGAGGTACACCACACCGCTACCGGCCGGCCGCTCGGACAGCTGCGTCGGGAGCTCGAACGGCTCGTCGGTGGCCCGGACCGAGGACTCGATCCGGTGCCACCTGGCACCGAGCGGGCGCTGGGCGGTGTAGTCGGCAACCTCGGGGTACACGTACAGGTTGGCGTGGTCCGACTCGTGGATGAACTCCAGGTCCGCGAGCGGAGGCGCTCCGCTCGCCTGGACAAAGGCGTCGAAGTCCTCCCACATCCGCCGATGCGTGCGGTCGTACTCGGCTCGGAAGCGGTCCCACTCGGAGCGGTCGGCGGCGGGGAGGCCGGAGTAGGGGGGCGCGATGTCGGCACCCTTCATCTCCAGCGGGTTGCAGGACACGATCCGCACGAACGGCGCACCACCGGTCATGAGTGCCGGGAAGCACAGCACGTTGTCCTCGACGACGACGTCAGGCTGTTGCCGGGCCACGATCTCCCGCAGCTGCGGCTCGCAGTGCTTGGCGCCGTCGATCAGTGCCTGCCACGTCGGCTGCATGAAGGTGGACAGCTGCTCGATCGTGGGTTTGCGGAACTCCGGTGACGTCTCCCGGATGAAGTCCTTCCAGAACTGACCGGCGTCCTGTTCCTCGTCCCCGCCTTCGGGCGCTGGCGCGAGGTCGACCAGGTCCTCGACGAAGCCCATCGGCTCCAACTTGCCCTTCCACGACGACTCGGCCGCGAAGACCACCCGATGTCCGCGCCCCCGCAGGACGTCGCCGACACCGATGCACTGGTTCGTCGGCCCGTAGGCGGACTCCGGCATGAACAGGATGGTCAACGGCCGCTCGGCCATCGTGGGCTCCGATCGCAGGTGAGGGACGCCGGTACCGGCGGGCCGGCCAATCGTGACGGATCCGCCGGGACTTCGCCATCACCGGTTCGCGGCGCCGCGACCGGGTCGCGAAGCCGCCCCACCAGAGTCCAAGGCCTAGGCTCGACACACCCACAGCTGGCTGATCCAGGAGGAAATCGTGTCGGCGACCACACTCACCTCAGTGCCCGACAGCTCGTTCTCCAGCCCCCTCGAGGACTGGGGTCCCCGAGTCGGGGCAGACGTCGGCGACCCGGTGATGTCCGGCCGGATCTTCTACGAGGCCGACGGCATCCAGATCGGGGTGTGGGAGTGCACCCCCGGTGGCTGGGTCATCGAGAACCGCCCCGACACCGAGACGGTGCGGATCCTCGCCGGCCGGGCCCGCCTCACCGACGCCGGCGGTGACGCCGTCGAGCTCGCCGCCGGTGACGCGCTGGTGCTGCCCAAGGGGTGGTCCGGTCGGTGGGACATCCTCGAGACCGTGCGGAAGCACTACGTGGTCGTGAAGTGACGACCACGGAGCGACCAGCAGAGCGTGGTCGTGAAGTGACGACCACGGAGCGACCAGCAGTTCGCCCGGGGTTCTCGGCAGCGAGTATATTGGATCCAATCTCGCGCTGACCGCCACGCCGGCCGCCTCAGGAGTCCACCGTGCCCGTCTCACCGTTCGACCTGCTCGCCTTCGACACCCTGCTCTCGGAGGAGGAGCGCGCCATCCGCGACACGGTGCGCCAGTTCGGAGACGACCGGCTCCGCCCGCATGTCGGTGACTGGTTCGAGACTGGGGTGATCCCGGCTCGCGAGCTGGCCCAGGAGCTCGGGTCGCTCGGTGTCCTCGGCATGCACCTCGAGGGGTACGGCTGCGCCGGGACGAGCGCGGTCGCCTACGGCCTGGCCTGCATGGAGCTGGAGGCTGTGGACTCCGGGATCCGGTCCTTGGTCAGCGTGCAGGGGTCGCTGGCGATGTTCTCCCTGTGGAAATGGGGCAGCGACGAGCACAAGCAGGAGTGGCTGCCCCGGATGGCCACCGGCGAGGCAATCGGCTGCTTCGGTCTGACCGAGCCGGACTTCGGCTCCGACCCGTCGGGCATGCGAACCCACGCCAAGCGAGACGGTGACGACTGGCTGCTGAACGGCACCAAGATGTGGATCACCAACGGCAGCGTGGCCGACGTCGCCGTGGTGTGGGCACAGACGGAAGACGGGATTCGCGGCTTCGTCGTCCCCACCGACTCCCCCGGCTTCAGCGCCCCGGCCATCTCGAGCAAACTCAGCCTGCGGGCCTCGGTGACCAGCGAGCTGGTCCTGGACAACGTCCGGTTGCCCGCAAGCGCGGCTTTCCCGGAGGTACGCGGGCTCAAGGGCCCGCTGTCGGCACTGTCCGAGGCGCGCTTCGGGATCGTCTGGGGCGTGGTCGGGGCCGGGCGCGACTGCCTCGAGACCGCCATCTCCTACGCCGGCGACCGGGAGCAGTTCGGCAAGCCCATCGCCGCCTTCCAGCTCACCCAGAAGAAGCTCACCGACATGACCCTGGAGCTGGACAAGGCGTTCCTGCTCGCACTGCACCTCGGTCGTCTGAAGGACGACGGGCGCATTCGGCCCGAGATGGTCAGCGTCGGCAAGCTGAACAACGTTCGCGAGGCGATCACGATCGCGCGGACGTCCCGCACCATCCTCGCCGGGAACGGCATCACGTTGGAGTACCCGGTACTTCGCCATGCCAACAACCTGGAGTCGGTCCTCACCTACGAGGGCACCGAGGAGATCCACACCTTGGTCATCGGCCAGGCGCTGACCGGCGAGGCCGCGTACCGCTGATCGGCGTGGTGGTCAGCCGCCCAGCACTCGGGTGACCGCCTCGACGGCGTGCTCCCGGTGCTGCCGCAGGATGACCACGGCCTGGTCTGCATCTCCGGAGCGCACCGCAGCGACCACAGCGTGGTGCTCGTCGTGGACCGACGCCCGATGGTCGGGCTCGGCGTAGTACAAGGAGCGGTACGCGTCGGTGGCGTCCCACAGGATGCGCACCAGCCGGGCCAGCCGCGGCATCCCGGCGGCCTCGATGAGGATGAAGTGGAACCTCCGGTTCGCTGCGGCCATGGCGACCAGGTCGCCGACCGCATCAGCCTCGTCCACGTCGGTAGCGGCGGCCGTCAGCGCGCGCAGGTCATCTGCGGTCAGGAGGGACACTGCCAGCCGTACCGCCTCGGACTCGAGGAGGTCGCGCATGAGGTACACCTCGCGCAGGTCAGCCACGTCGAGCTCGGCCACGAAGTAGCCGCGATGAGGCCGGTAGACGACCTGCCCTTCGCCCTCCAGAATCTTCAAGGCCTCGCGGAGCGGAACGCGGGAGACCCCGAACTGCTCGGCCAACGCGTCCTGCAGAACCTGCTCGCCGGGCTTGAGCTGTCCGGACACGATGGCCCGACGCAGCTCGGCCAGCACCGCCTCTTGGGCGGTGGGAGGGCGTCGGAAACCGGTCTCGTTCACGACGCGCCCCCGGGCCGAGAGGCAGACGCAAGTTCGGCGGCCACCTCATCGGTGTCCTCGCCCAGCCGAGGCGGGGGGCGGTCGTAGCGGGCCGGGGTGCCACTCATCGTGAGCGGGTTCGCCACCGTGGGCACGCCGGCAACGTCGCGGATCGGCGCCAGCCCGAGTCGCTCGGCCATGGCGAACGCGCCGGCAACGTCGTTGATCGGACCGCAAGGGACGCCGGCCGCCGACAGGTCAGCGAACCACTCGTCGGCGCCGCGGGTGGTCAGGCGACCGCTCATCAGGTCGTACAGCTCGTCGCGGTGGCGCACTCGGTCCGGGTTGGTCCGGAACCGGTCGTCGTCGGCCAGCTCGGTCAGGCCGAGCACGGCGACACAGCTGGCGAACTGCCGATCGTTGCCCACGGCGACGACGAACGGCATGTCGGCGGTCGGGTAGGACTCGTACGGCGCGATGCTCGGGTGCCGGTTGCCGATGATCCCCGGAACGTGGCCCGCGGCCACATAGCCAGATGACTGGTTGACCAGCCCGGACAGCAGCGACGACAACAGGTTGACCTCGACGCGCTGCCCCTGGCCCGTCAGATCTCGATGCCTGAGCGCGGCCAAGATGCCGAGCCCGGCGTGCAGGCCGGTGATGACGTCGACCAGCGCCACCCCGACCTTCACCGGCTCGCCGGGGGCGGTGCCCGTCATGCTCATCAGCCCACCCACGGCCTGCACGAGAAGGTCGTAACCCGGGAGCTCGCGGCCCGCGTCATGCCCGAAGCCGGTGATCGAGCAGTACACCAGGCCCGGGTTCTCGACGCGGAGGTCGTCGTAGCCGAGGCCGAGGCGCTCGAACGCACCGGGTTTGAAGTTCTCGACCAGAACGTCGGCTCGCCGGGCCAGCTCTCGTGCCTGCCGGAGGCCATCCGGCTGCCCGAGGTCCCAGGCCACGGAGCGCTTGTTGCGGTTGACCGACATGAAGTACGTGGCCTGCTCGTCGCCAGGCTCCCCGCTCCACGGCGGCCCCCAGGCCCGGGTGTCGTCCCCCGACCCCGGCCGTTCGACCTTGACCACGTCCGCACCGAGGTCGGCGAGGAGCATGGTCGCGTACGGACCGGCCAGCACCCGGGAGAAGTCAGCGACCACCAGACCGTCGAGCGCGGTGTCGGGCATGGGCTCTCCAGACGATCGGACGCGTCTGGAGATTGTATCCAATCGCTGTGCCGGACGGCGGGGCCGTGGACTCAGGCCGTCTCGTCCGACCGTCTCGTCCGCTCGGTGCGGGCGACCCAGATCAAGACCCTGACCACACCGGTCACCAAGATCACCCCGAGAACCATCTGCAGCGTGGTGAGGGACCTGGCGACGGCCGTGACCGGCGTGATGTCGCCGAAACCGACCGTGGTGACCATGGTCACCGTGAAGTACACCGAGTCCAGCCGCGAGAGCTCCTCGCTGTACGCCTGCGCGCTGTGCTCCGACAGAGCCACGTGGACGGCGGAAGTGGCCACCAGGTAGATGACCGCAATCGACACCACTCCCTCGACGGCCCGCACCATCGGGTAGGTGGCCGTGCGGATGCGCCGCAGCTGGTACACGAACAGGTATCCGATCCCGATCATCGTCAGCACTGCACCGGCCGCCAGCGCCCAAGCGCCGAACTCGGTGCCGATCGGCACCGCGAAGTAGATGGCCAGGACGACGACGATGGTCGCCAGTGATCGCGCCACCGACCTGCCGACCACGACGCGCCGGGTGTGCCTGTCCACACTCGGGTGCTCGGTCACTCGCCAGCCACCTCTCCCGTCGATGCCGCCAGCTGTCCGCAGGCACCGTCGATCTCGCGGCCACGGGTGTCTCGGACGGTCACGGGGACACCGAAGGACTCCACCGCGCGCGCGAACGCTCGTTCGTCCTCGGGCCGGGACGCCGTCCACTTCGACCCGGGCGTGGGGTTCAAAGGGATGAGGTTCACGTGCGCCAGCCGACCCTTCAGCTGGGACCCGAGGAGCCGACCGCGCCACTCCTGGTCGTTCACGTCCCGAATCATCGCGTACTCCACGGAGACCCGGCGCTTGGTCCGCGCGGCGTAGTCCCAGGCCGCGTCGAGAACCTCTTCGACCGGCCATCGCGTGTTCACCGGCACCAACGTGTCGCGCAGCTCGTTGTCCGGTGCGTGGAGGGACACCGCAAGCGTGAGGCTGAGGGACTCCTCGGTGAGGCGGCGCATCGCCGGTACCAGTCCCACGGTGGACATGGTCACCCCGCGCTGCGACATGCCGATCCCCGACGGCGACGGCTCCGTCATCCGCCGGACCGCCCCGACCACCGCCTGGTAGTTGGCCAGCGGCTCGCCCATGCCCATGAACACCACGTTCGAGACGCGAGCCGGGCCCCCGGGCACCTCACCGCGGGCCAGCGCTCCGAACGCCGCGACCACCTGGTCCACGATCTCGGCAGCAGACAGGTTTCTGGTCAGGCCGGCCTGACCGGTCGCACAGAACGGACAGTTCATCCCGCAGCCCGCCTGGGACGAGACGCAGACCGTCACCCGGTCCGGGTAGCGCATCAGCACGCTCTCGACCAGAACACCGTCGAACAGGCGCCACACGGACTTCACGGTGGCCCCGTCGTCGCAGGTCACGCTCCGGACCGGCGTCAACAGTGTGGGCAGCAGATGGTCGGCCAGCTGGGCACGGTCGCCCGCCGGGAGGTCGGTCATCTGCGAGGTGTCGGCCTCGAACCGTTCGAAGTAGTGACGGGCCAGCTGGTCGGCGCGAAACGGCGGCTGACCGGCCTGCGCCAGTACCGCTCGACGCTGGGCCACGTCGAGATCGGCCAGGTGACGGGGTGGCCGGGCGACTCGCGGCGCGACGAAGGCGAGCTCTCCGGGAACGGGCATGGTCGGGCCAGTCTGCCACGCGCCGCGCCCCCGACCGGGGGCTCAGTCGCGGGTCGCCTGGAGGCGGGCGGCCAGGTCGTGTGGATCGGCGCCCAGCTCGACGGCGGCACCTTCCAGCCACACGTCCGTCATCCGCTCCGGGGTCATGCCGTTGTCGCCGAGAACGGCCTGGACCGCCAAGCCGTCCATCAGTGAGGCCAGCCGCAGCGACGCCCGCTGGGCGTCCGGCAGGGTGAACACACCAGCGTCCAGTCCGGCCCGGACGACGCCGTGCAAGGCGTCCCGCCACCGTGCGTCCAGAGCCCGGCGCACGTCGTTGACCTGAGGGTCGTGCCGCGCCCGCACCCAGACCTCGAGCCACAGCTGCCAGTCGCCGAACGCGGCGCCGCCGCGCCCCGCCAGCGCGGCGATGCGGACGAGCTGGTCGCGGGCGTCGTCGTGCGACGACTCGGCGCTGGCCTCTCCCAGCTCGTCGTAGAACGCCTCGTCCACCGACGTCAGCGCCTCCAGCAGGACATCGCCGAGGCTGCTGAAGTGGTAGAGGACCAGCGCCGGGCTGGTGCCGGCCGCCGCCGCGATGTCGGCCACCCTCGTGCCGGAGAACCCTCGCTCCCGAAGCACGTCGATCGCTGCGTTGAGAATGCGGCGCCGGCGTTCCGCCGGCGCCTTGGCGGCCAAGGTCATGGCAGCCATTGTGGCCGACGTCCGCCTGGTCGGCGGCAGTCGCGTCGGAAGATCACGTTCCGACCACGGCGACCAGCAGCAGCGCCACGACTGGGGCGGTGGGAAGCAGCGAGTCGAGTCGGTCCATGATGCCGCCGTGCTCGGGCAGCAGCCGTCCCATGTCCTTGACGCCGAGGTCGCGCTTGAGCAACGACTCGGTGAGGTCCCCGACGGTCGCCGTCAGCACCGCCACCACCCCGATGGCCAGGCCTTGCCACCAGGTTCCGGCCAGCAGCAGCTGCACGCTGACCACCGTGGCGACCGCCCCGAAGATGACGGATCCGGCGAACCCCTCCCAGGACTTCTTGGGAGACACTTTCGGCGCCATCCTGTGCTTGCCGAGCAGGACTCCCGCGGTGTAGCCGCCAATGTCGCTCATCACGACCGCCAGGATGAAGACCACGATCCGGTCTGGACCGTCGGGCGCCGCCAGCATGACCATGGCGAACGACGCCAGCAGCGGCAGGTAGGTCACGATGAGCACGCCGACGAGCACGTCGCGTCCCAGGTCGACCGCCGGGCCGGCAAGCCGCGCCAGGGCCACGGCCGTGATCGTGAGGACGTAGGCGGCGGACAGAGCGTCCAGGCCGGAGCTGTACGCGGAGATCAGCATCACCGTCGACCCCGCCACCAGGGGCACCAGCGGTACCTGGACCCCTGATGAGCGCAGCACTGCGGTGACCTCGTGGGCCGCCACGGCCAGCACCAGGACGACGAGCGCGACGAACAGCTCCTTGACCGTGTAGATGGTGACCAGAACCAGCCCAGCGAGCAGGACACCGACCGCGGCTGCGACGGGGAGGTTGCGCCCGGCGCGGGACGCCGTAGGGGTCGAAGGCGTGGTCACAGTCAGTGCCGCTCAGACCTCGAGGAGCTCGGCTTCCTTGTGCTTGAGGAGGTCGTCGACCTGCTCGGTGTACCGGTGGGTCACGTCGTCGAGCTGCTTCTCTGCTCGGCGCGCCTCGTCCTCGCCGACGTCGCCGTCCTTGGACAGCTTCTCGAGCTCGTCCTTCGCGTGCCTGCGGATGTTGCGGATCGACACCCGGGCGTCCTCCGCCTTGTGCTTGGCGACCTTGATGAACTCCCGGCGACGCTCCTCGGTCAGCGCCGGGAAGGCCACCCTGATCACGGTTCCGTCGTCGACCGGGTTCACGCCCAGGTCGGAGTCGCGGATGGCGCGTTCGATCGCGGCCAGTGACCCCTTGTCGTAAGGCGTGATGACCATGAGGCTCGCCTCCGGGGAGTGAAAGGAGGCCAGCTGGTTCACCGGGGTGGGTGTGCCGTAGTACTCGGCGTGGATCTTGCTGAACATCGCCGGGTTCGCCCGGCCCGTGCGGATCGAGGAGAAGTCCTCCTTGGCCACCGCGATCGCCTTGGTCATCTTGTCCTCAGCCCCACGCAGGGTCTCGGTGATCACGTCGCCACTCCCGTTCTCGGTTCGTCGTCCGCTCGCCCGCTCACACGTCATCGGAGACGAGCGTGCCGATCTTCTCACCCCGCACCGCGCGGTCGATGTTGCCCTCCTGAAGCAGGTCGAACACCATGATGGGCAACGCGTTGTCCTGGCACAGGCTGAAGGCGGTCGCGTCGGCGACTTTCAGGCCCCGGGAGATGACCTCAGAGAAGGTGAGCTGGTCGAAACGCACCGCGTCGGGGTTGTGCTTCGGGTCGGAGTCGTAGACCCCGTCCACACTCTTGGCCATCAGCACGATCTCGGCGCCGATCTCCAGCGCACGCTGCGCAGCGGTCGTGTCAGTGGAGAAGAACGGGGCTCCCAGGCCGGCCCCAAAGATGACAACGCGGCCTTTCTCCAGATGCCGGATCGCCCGCCGTGGCACGTACGGCTCGGCAACCTGACCCATGGTGATCGCGGTCTGAACCCGGGTCTCGATCTCGACGCGCTCGAGAAAGTCCTGCAGGGCCAGGCAGTTCATGACGGTGCCGAGCATGCCCATGTAGTCGGCCCGCGACCGGTCCATCCCGCGCTGTGACAGCTCGGCACCCCGGAAGTAGTTCCCGCCGCCGATCACCACCGCGACCTGCGTTCCGGCCCGGACAACGGCGGCGATCTGACGCGCGATCGCCGACACGACGTCGGGATCGACTCCCAGCCCACCGTCACCGGCGAAGGCCTCACCGGACAGCTTCAGCAGGACGCGGGAGTAGCGCTCGGAGGTCGCGGGCGCCGTCGGTTTCGGCAGGGCCGAGTCGTCGGGGTGATCGGGCACGGGCGCCGCCTTCGTCGTCGTGTCGTCCGCAGTCTGTCGGATGGGAGCGGCCTAGGCCTGTCCCACCTCGAACCGGGCGAACCGGTCCACCGTCGTCCCACCGCCGTCCAGCACCTGACGCACCGTCTGCTTCGAGTCCTGCACGGAAGGCTGCTCGAGCAGCACGACCTGCTTGAAGAAGCCGTTGAGCCGACCCTCGATGATCTTCGGCAGCGCGCCTTCGGGCTTGCCCTCCTCGCGTGCGGTCGCCTCGGCGATCCGCCGCTCACTGTCCACGACATCCGCGGGGATGTCGTCCCGGCTCACGTACTCCGGCCGCATGGCCGCAATCTGCATCGCGGCACCGCGGGCCAGTCCCTCGTCTCCCGCGTAGGACACGAGCACACCGACCTGCGGCGGAAGGTCACTCGCCCTCCGATGCAGGTAGACGGTCGAGTCGCCGTCGAACACCGCGACCCTGCCCAGCATGAGCTTCTCGCCGATGACGGTGGCCAGGTCGTCGATGGCGTTCTGCACCGATCGCCCGTCCGGCAGCGCCGCACCCGCCAGCTCGTCCCGGTCCGACGGCCGCCGCATCGCCGCGAGCGCCGCGACCTCTCGCCCCAAGGCCTGGAACTGGTCGTTCTTGGCGACGAAGTCGGTCTCGCAGTTGAGCTCGACCATTGCGCCGTCGACGGCGGCGACCAGGCCGTTGGCGGCGGTCCGATCGGCCCGCTTGCCCAGGCTCTTGGCGCCCTTGATACGCAGGAGCTCCACCGCCTTGTCGAAGTCGCCGTCGGCTTCCTCCAGGGACCTCTTGCTGTCCATCATCCCCGCGCCGGTGTGGTCACGGAGCTTCTTGACGTCCGCGGCAGTGAAATTCGCCATGGCAGGGCTGTTCCTTTCGATGGTGCGGGTCTCGCGGTCTGGTCGGAGTCAGGCGGAGTCGGCCGACTCCGCGGCGGCGGCCGGCTCGGCAGCCGGCTCGGGCGTGGTCTCGGCGGCGACTGTCGCCGCCTCGGGTACCGGCTCGGCCGCCGGCGCGTCTGCGCCACCGAGCAGCTCCCGCTCCCATTCCGGCAGCGGCTCGTCGGCCGCCAGATCGGTCCCGGCCGGCTTCTCGTCGGCCGCACTGGCCCCGGCACGTGCCATGAGGCCGTCCGCGACGGCGTCGGCGATCACCCGGGTCAGCAGTGCCACAGCTCGGATCGCGTCGTCGTTGCCCGGGATCGGGTAGTCGACGACGTCCGGGTCGCAGTTGGTGTCGAGGATGGCGACGACCGGAATACCCAGCTTGCGCGCCTCGGCAACGGCGATGGTCTCCTTGTTGCAGTCGACCAGCCACACCGCGCTCGGTGTGCGCTGCATGTCCCTGATACCACCCAGGGTGCGCTCCAGCTTGTCGCGCTCGCGGCGCAGGACCAGCAGCTCCTTCTTGGTCATGCCTGAGCCGGCGACGTCGTCGAAGTCGACCTCCTCGAGCTCCTTGAGCCGCTGCAGCCGCTTGTGCACCGTCTGGAAGTTGGTGAGCATCCCGCCGAGCCAACGGTGGTTCACGTACGGCATGCCGACTCGGGTCGCCTGCTCGGAGATGGCCTCCTGGGCCTGCTTCTTCGTGCCGACGAACAGCACCGTGCCGCCGTGGGCGACGGTCTCCTTGACGAACTCGTAGGCGCGGTCGATGAACGACAGCGACTGCTGGAGGTCGATGATGTAGATGCCGTTGCGCTCGGTGAAGATGAATCGCTTCATCTTGGGGTTCCAGCGACGGGTCTGGTGCCCGAAGTGGACGCCGCTTTCGAGCAGCTGCTTCATGGTGACGACGGCCATGGCCGCACCACTCCTCACCCGCTGGCGAGCAGGGCTCGCAGCGGCTCTCGGTTCCTCGTCGAGGACGGGTGCCGTCGACGCCTGACGCCCGTACGGTCAAGCCCTCGCACTCGTGGTGTGACGGACCGAGACGACCTGCCCCGCTGGGAGGCACGGACGTGCGATGTCACTCCGGGCGGACCCGGAGCGCGGGCCAAGTGTAGGCGCCCGACGCGCCCTGGGGAAATCGCCCGGCATCCCCAGAGTCCGGCCGGTGACGCCGCCTCGGGGCGCCTGACCCCAGAGTGGCTGAGTGTCCACGTCCTGGCAGATCGGCGCTTGCAGATCGGTAGCGCACCGAGGCGTGCTGGCCGCGCTGGCGGCCACGGCGGCCACGACCGCCCTGGCGGTCGGCCAGACACCGGCTGCGACGGCCGCGCCGGCCGACCCGTGGCCACCGGTGATCCGCCCCTTCGACCCGCCGGACGGCCCGTACGGGGTCGGTCACCGAGGGGTTGACCTTGCCCTGCCACCAGGTGCCGCGGTCGTGGCGTTCGCAGCCGGGACGGTCGTGTTCGCCGGACAGGTCGCAGGCAAGCCGGTGGTCGTCGTAGGCCACGCTGACGGATGGCGGACGACCTACCAACCGGTCCATCCGACCGTGCCGGTCGGCCTCGACGTCGGGGTTGGGGACCGCCTGGGGCGGCTGGCGCTCGGAACCCACTGCCGCTGGACGCCGTGCCTGCATCTCGGACTCCGTCGAGCGCGGACCTACGCCGACCCGTCCTGGCTGGTGGGGGTCGCCACCCCGGTCCTGCTCCCCGCTGCCCCGGCTACTGGGGCGAGGTCACTCGCGGGCTTCGGACAGCCGCCCTCGCAGCTGCAGCACAGCCTTCGTGTGCATCTGGCAGATCCGGCTCTCGGTCACCCCGAGCACCTGACCGATCTCGGCCAGCGTCAAGCCCTCGTAGTAGTAGAGGGTGACGACGATCTTCTCTCGCTCCGGGAGCTGGTTGATCGACTTGGCCAGGAGGTACTTGGTCTCTTCTGACTCGAAGGCCGCCACGGGGTCCTCGGCGCGCGTGTCCTCGAGCGTGTCGACCAGACTCAGCTTGTCGCCCTTCTCGCCACCGACGGACAACAGCTCGTCGAGTGCGATCACGTTGACGAACGAGACCCGACTGAAGATCTGGTGGAGGTCATCCAGGCCGATGCCCATCTCCTCAGCCACCTCGGGCTCGGTGGGGGTCCGGTGCAGCTTGCCCTCGAGGGCCGCGTACGCCTTCTCCACCTCGCGCGCCTTGTAGCGCACGGATCGCGGGATCCAGTCGATGGCACGCAGCTCGTCGATAATGGCACCGCGGATTCGGCTGATGGCGTACGTCTCGAACTTGATCGCCCGCTCGAGGTCGAACTTCTCGATGGCGTCGATCAGACCGAAGATGCCGTAGGAGACCAGGTCCGCCTGCTCGATGTTGGGGGGAAGCCCGACCCCGACCCGACCTGCCACGTACTTCACCAGCGGCGAGTAGTGCAGGATCAGCCGTTCCCGCAGTGGCTGCGCTCCGGTGGCCTTGAACTCGATCCACAGGTCCTGCAGCGCGACCGCGGCCTCCGCCGCTGCCTCAGCTACCTCGGCTGCCTCGTACTCCACCAGCACCTCGGGGTCCATCTCGACGGGCACCTCGACGTCAGCGTCCGCCGACTCGGGCTCGACTGCGGCGTCGGCGGTCGGCTCGGGCACGTCGTCCGCGCCCTTCTTGGGCCGCTTGGCCCGGGCGCGCTTGGGCGTCGGGGCGGCGGCTGCGCCGTCACGCCCGGGGGTGCGCCTGGTCATATGCCCTCTTCAGCCGGTCGACGGAGACATGCGTGTAGATCTGGGTCGTGGCGAGCGTAGCGTGGCCGAGCAGCTCCTGGACGGAGCGCAGGTCCGCCCCTCCCTCCAGCAGGTGCGTGGCGGCGCTGTGACGCAGCCCGTGCGGTGCGAGATCGGGGGCGCCCTCGACGCCGGCCAGTCGAGCGTGCACCAGCCGACGGACGGCCCGTGGATCCATTCGACCCCCCCTTGCGCCCAGCAGCAGGGCCGACCCGCTGGTCGGACCGACCAGCCTCGGGCGCCCGTCGGACAGCCATCGGAGGACCGCGCGGTGTGCCGGCACACCCACCGGAACAGTCCGCTCCTTGCGCCCCTTCCCCAGGACGCGAAGTGTCATCCGTTCGGAGTCCACATCCGCCAGGTCGAGCCCGACGAGCTCACCGACCCGGGCGCCGGTGGCATACAGGACCTCGAGCACCGCAGCGTCACGAATCGCGAGCGGGTCGTCGCCCTTGCTCGCCCGCACCGCCGCCTCGTCGAGCAGCCGGCGTGCCTGGTCAGCTCGCAGGACCGCGGGTAGCGTCCGCTGCGGCTTGGGCTGGGCGAGCCGGCGCCCGACATCCTCGGTCGCCAGGCCGCGAGCCGCCAGGTAGGACGTGAAGGCGCGCGCGGCCGATGCTCGGCGGGCGAGCGTCGCCCGGGCCCGACCGGTCGTGGCCTGCAGGGCCAACCAGCTGCGCAGCGCTGCCAGATCCAGCTCCTGGGGCGTGGTCACACCGCGACGGGACGCATGGGTCAGCAGCGACGCCGCGTCGGACACGTAGGCACGCACGCTCCGCGGCGCCAGGTCCTGCTCGGCCCGGAGGTAGACCTCGAACCCATCGAGGGAACGCCTCAGCTCGGCCGGCAGCGGGTCGTCGCCCGAGACTGGTTCCGCCGTCATCTGCTCACCGTGCGCGGGCGACCGCGCCGATGCAAGTCGCCGCGCGGTCGGGTGACGAGGGGGCCCGGTCAGCCGGGCCGGCGCGCGAGCTCGGTCTGACGCCACCCGTCCGGAGTCCGCTCGACCAGTCCGGCGAGCATGAGCCGCTGCAGCGCGCCCCTCACGACGCCCGCCTCGAGACCGGCGGCGTGGGAGACGTCCGACGCCGGGGCCGACCGGTGGGCGGGGACGTTCTCGATCACCCGGAGTGTCGCCGCGTCCAGTCCGTCGCGCACTCGCCGCTGGATGACTGGGTCGGAGGCCAGCTCGCCGATCGGCCCGACCTCCTCGACCACATCGTCAGCTCCGGTCACCAAGCGGGCCGGCGGTTCGCGCTGGAGCAGGCGGTGGGCGCCAGCTGACATCGGGGAGGTCACGGGGCCCGGTACCGCCATCACGAACCGGCCGAGGGCAGCCGCGTGCGAGGCGGTGTTGAGAGCTCCCGACCGGGTGGCGGCCTCGACGACGACCGTCCCGGCAGACAGCGCCGCGATGACTCGGTTGCGCGTCAGGAACCGTGGCCGCGTCGGCGTGCTGCCCGGCGGCAGCTCACTCACCACCACACCCTCACCGCCGGCGATCCGCTGCAGCAGCGCTGCCTGGCCGCGCGGGTAGGCCACGTCCACGCCGCAGGCCAGCACCGCGACCGTGGTCCCACCTGCGGCGAGGGCCCCACGGTGCGCCGCAGCATCGACGCCATAGGCCCCACCGGACACGACTGCCCAGCCCCGGCCGCACAGGTCGGCCCCCAGATCGGTCGCGACGTGCAGCCCGTACTGGGTGGCGGCCCGCGAGCCCACCACCGCCACCGATCGCACGGCCGCGAGCCGGAGGTCCCGACCCCGCACGAACAGACCGAACGGTGTGCTCGGCCCGAGATCCGTCAGCTGCGTGGGCCACTCGCTGTCGCCCGGAATCACGAACCGACCCCCGGACTCGGTGAGCTGACTGGTCTCGGTCGCCAGATCGTGGCGAGCGAGCCGCACCGCGTAGTTCGGCTCCCCCGACATGCCTGACCGGCGCTCCCGCACCTGGGCCAGGACCTCCTCGGCACCGGCCTGCTCGACCGCCCCGCCGAGTGCCACGTCGCCCGGCTCGGCGATCCGGGCCAACGTCCAGCGGGCCGCTCGTTCGTCGGTCATGCGGCCCAGGGCGACGCGAGCCCCCGCAGGCCGAGCGCCACCTCGACCTCGAACGTGCCCGGCCGACCCACTTCCGCCAGGTCCGCCACGGTCCAAGCGACCCGGAGCACCCGGTCGACGCCGCGGGCAGACAACCGACCCCGGCCCACCTCCTCGGACAGCAGACCCAGCGCCGCCGGGCCCGGTCGGAACTGGTCCCGCAGAGCGCGGCCGGGGACCTGGGAGTTGGTGCGCCACGGGAGGGAGACATAGCGCGCCTCGCTGCGTTCCCGCGCCGCGAGCACCCGCTCGCGGACCGCGGCGGACGGCTCGCCCGCGCCCGCGTCGAGCAGCTGCGCCCGGTCGACCGGCAGGACCGGGACCCGCAGGTCCACCCGGTCCAGCAAGGGTCCGGACAGCCGCGCCCGGTACCGGACCTTCTGCCACGGCGTGCAGGTGCACCCGTCACCCCGCCCGAACGACTGTCCGCAGGGGCACGGGTTGGCCGCGAGGACCAGCAGGAAGGCAGCCGGGTACCGCACGACGGCGTCGGCCCGCGAGATCGTGACCTCTCCGGTCTCCAACGGCTGCCGGAGCGTGTCGAGGACGCGTGGCGAGAACTCCGGCGCCTCGTCCAGGAAGAGCACACCCCGGTGGGCGAGGCTGACCGCCCCGGGGCGCGGCACTCCACTGCCGCCGCCCACCACGGCCGGCGCGGTGGCGGTGTGATGCGGGCTCTGGAACGGAGGACGGTAGATGAGCGGCTGGTCCTCCGGCAGGGCGCCCGCGACGGAGTGCAGTGCGGTGACCTCGAGCCGGTGGTCGACTCCGAGCTCGGGGAGCAGCCCGGGCAGTCGACGCGCGAGCATCGTCTTCCCCGCGCCAGGGGCGCCGTGCAGGAGCAGGTGGTGACCCCCGGCGGCAGCGATCTCGAGCGCCGACCGGGCGTGCTCCTGGCCCACCACGTCCTCCAGGTCGGCTCCGAGCACTTCGTCCCGAGGCGGCTCTGGTGTCTCGACCGCCCGCGGCTCCCGCTCCCCGCGAAGGATCGCGACCAGCTCGGCGAGCGTGGCGACCGGGATGACCCGAGCGGCGGGCACGAGGCCGGCTTCGGCCGCGGATCCGCCCGGAACCACGACGGTGTCTCGGCCGGCGGACAGCGCCGCCAGCGTCATCGGCAGGACGCCGCGCACCTCCCGGACCCGGCCGTCGAGGCCGAGCTCGCCAACCACGACCAGCTGCTGCACCGCCGACGCCGGTAGCTGGGCGTCGGCCGCGAGGATGGCGGTGGCGAGCGCGAGGTCGAAGCTGCTCCCCCGCTTGCGGACCCACCCCGGTGACAGGTTGACCGTGACCCGGTGGTCGGGCCAACGCAGCCCGGAGTTGAGGACCGCAGACCGCACTCGGTCACGTGCTTCGTTGACCGAGGTGTCCGGCAGTCCGACGACGAGGAACTTCGGCACACCCGGAGCGACGTCCACCTCCACGTCCACCACCTGCCCGTGCAGCCCGGTCAGCGCGATGGCTCCGGTCCGGGCGACGCTCACCAGATCGCCCCACGCACGTGCTCCACCACCGCCGGACCGCCGCGCGGCCGCAGGACTCCCACGACATCGATCCGCACCGCCCCCGGCCGCACCCGGCGGTCGGCCAGCCACCGCGCCGCCAGCGCCCGGAGCCGGTTCGCCTTGGCCGGGGTGATCGCCTCGAGCGGTGAGCCGTACGCCGTTCCCGATCGGGTCTTGACCTCACACACCACGAGGGTGTCGCCGTCGCGAGCCACGATGTCGATCTCACCAATCTCGCAGCGCCAGTTCCGGTCGAGAACCACCATCCCGGCGGCCGCGAGGTGGCGCGCCGCAAGATCCTCCCCGTTCCGGCCCAGCGCGTCCTTGGCCCGCACCCGCACCACCTCCGTGGTGCACCCTGGTCGCTGTCAGGCCGGTTGCGGTGCGCGTCCCCCCAAGGTGTGGACGTGTCGTCCCCTGTGGAAAGCGGTCCGGACCCTGGACACCTGCCTGCGCACCGCTCAGCCGTCCAGCCGGCGCGCGAGGTCCGCCGCGAGGTCGCTCTTGGCGAGCTCCTCGATGTTCACGTCCTTGAACGTCAGCACCTTCACGTTCTTCACGAGCCGGGCGGTGCGGTACATGTCCCACACCCAGGCGTCGCTCATCGTGACCTCGAAGTAGACGTCGCCGCCCTCTCCCTGGCGGACCTGCAGGTCGACGTGGTTGGCGAGGTAGAACCTCCGGTCGGTCTCCACGATGTAGCCGAACAGACCCACGACGTCGCGGTACTCGCGGTACAGCTGCAGCTCCATCTCGGTCTCGTACTGCTCGAGGTCCTCGGCACTCATGCGCTCTCCTCCCTCGTCGCGGTGCTCACCGGCGACCCTCCCAGGTCCTCGGGCAGCTCGTGTCCGAGGCCCGGCAGTCGCCACGAGTGACGGTGCCAGGGGGTGGCGCCCCACCTCTCGAGGGCCTCGATGTGGTCAGGGGCCGCGTAGCCCTTGTTCGCATCCCAGCCGTAGGCGGGGAAACCGGTCGCCAGCCTGGTCATGATCGCGTCCCGCTCAGTCTTGGCCAGGACGCTGGCGGCGGCGACCGAGGCACAGGACAGGTCGGCCTTGACGCGCGTCATGACCAGCGGCACCGGCAGGGCGGCATCCTCCTCCGCGTCCGCGGGCCCGAACAGATCCCCCTGCTCGGGGCGCCCGGTCAACCAGTCGTGACTCCCGTCGAGCACCACGACATCGGGCGTCGGTGCCGATCCGGACAGCTCGGCGAGCGCTCGCAGCGCGGCGCGACGGAGCGCGGCGACGATGCCGACGTCGTCGACCTCGTCGGCCCCGGCATGCCCCACCGCGTGGTGGGGCGCCCACCTGCGCACCCGCGGCGCCAGCCGCTCTCGCTGGGCCGGGCTGAGCAGCTTGCTGTCGGCGAGCCCCGTCGGGACTGGGCCGACCTGCGACCCGACCACGACCACACCGACGCTGACCGGGCCGCACAGGGCGCCTCGGCCGACCTCGTCGATGCCGGCCACCCAGCGGTGGCCCTCGCGTAGGAGCGACTTCTCGAGCCGGAGGTTCGGGCGTCTCACGGCAGCACCGCCCCCAGGACCTGGACGGGCTCCGCCGGTGGACCGGTGATGAGCAGCTGCTCGAGGCGGTCGGCCAGGTCGGGCGGCGCCAGCAGGTCCGGACAGGCACGCAGCTGGGAAACGTCGAACCAGCCGTGCGCTGTCATGGAGGACTGCTCGAGCTCGTTGTGGCCCGAGGTGTCGGGCTCGAAGGCAGCGTCGACCATGATCAGGAAGAAGACCTCCTGCTGGTCGTACTCGACCCCGTCGAAGCTGAACTCCAGGTGGCGTTGCCACACCAGCGGACCGGGCTCGGCATCCAGCCCCGTCTCCTCCGCCAGCTCGCGTCGCGCGGCGGCCCGGTCGTCCTCACCAGGATCGAGCCCGCCCCCGGGCGTGTGCCAGATGTACCGGTGCGGTCGCTTCGGGTCGTGCCCGCGGAACAGCAGGAGCCGTCCGGCCGGGTCGACGACCACCGTGCGAGCGGCTCGACGACGGACCGGGGACATGGGGCCAGGGTAGAGGTCAGTGGAGCTGCCCGGCCGGCGCCACTCGGGCGACCCAGCGTCAGCGCTTGACCTCGATGTCGGGGATGTCGGCGAATGTCTCCGGCCGTTGGAGCCGGCCCCACTGGTCGACCGGCCAGAAGACCAGCATGGCGCGGCCGATGACGTCATCCTCGGAGACGAACTGGTGGTTCTTCGGCTGCGCCCGCGAGTCCTCCGACGCCGACCGGTGGTCGCCCATCACCCACAACGACCCGGCGGGGACCGTCACGTCGAACTTCTCGAGGGACGGGACGTCACCGGGGTACAGGTACGTCTCGTCCAGCGGAACTCCGTTCACGAGCACCCGACCCTGTTTGTCACAGCACTCGACGTGGTCGCCCCCGACCCCGATCACCCGCTTGACCAAGTCCCCCTCGGTGCTCGACGGCGCCACGCCGACGAACTCCAGGAAGCGGCGGACCGGGTTGGTCGCGCCGGCTGGCTGGGCCAGCCAGCCGCCGGGGTCGCGGAAGACCACGACGTCGCCCCGCTGGGGGTCGCCGAACACCGCATTGAGCTTGCTCACCGCGATGCGGTCGTTGACGAGCAGCGTGTTCTCCATCGACCCGGAAGGGATGTAGAAGGCCTGGACCACGAACGCCCTCACCAACGCGGCGACGACCAGGGCGACCACGACGACCACGAGCGTCTCGAACACGTGGGCACCGAGGCGCCGCGGCTGCGCGGGGGGCTGCTCGCTCACCACGCCGCCCGCGCGGCGGGAACCGCCGGGGTCCAGCTCGGCTGCGCCGACGCACCGAGCGCCGGGTCGTCGTAGACGTCCGGGCGCGTCAGCCATCCGGCATCGCTCGGTGGCCACACGACTGCGAACGCCCGGCCAATCACCTTGTCGACCGCGACGGTTCCGCCGCCCGGGTCGCCGGTGTGGAACCGGGAGTCCGACGACGATGACCGGTGGTCGCCCATGACCCACAGCCGACCGTCGGGAACCGTGATGTCGAACTCCTGCTGCGACGGAACGTCCCCAGGGAACAGGTACTGCTCGTCAATCGCGACGCCATTCACGACCAGCCGCCCCTGGGGGTCGCAACAGACGACGTGGTCACCGGGAACCCCAATGACGCGCTTGATGAAGTCCTTCTCGTTGGGGGTCGCGAACCCGAACGTGCCCGCCACCCACCGCAGCCCCTGGGACAGCGGGTTCGAGCTCGCTGCAAGCTGGACCTCGGGCTCCCACGAGTCCACCCCGTTGAAGACCACGATGTCTCCCCGTTGTGGCTCCCCGAAGCGGTAGCTGAGCTTGCTGACGAGGACCCGGTCACCGACCTGCAGCGTCTGCTCCATCGATCCAGACGGGATGTAGAAGGCCTGCACCAGGAACGTCTTCAGCAGCAGCGCCAGCACCATCGCGATGAGCAACAGGATCGGCAGCTCGCGCCAGATCGAGCTCCGGCGGCGGGCAGCCTCGGCAGGCGGGCCCGGAACGGCCGGCACCAGGGGGTCAGAGGTCATTGGGTGGAGCCTAGGCGTCCGGAGGGAGTCGACGAGGACGTCGACGCGCTCAGCCGCCGGAGGGGGTGTCGCGCAGCTCCTTGATCTTGGCGGCCTTGCCGCGCAGATCGCGCAGGTAGTAGAGCTTGGCGCGACGGACATCGCCTCGGGAGACGACCTCGATCTTGTCCAGGACCGGCGAGTGCACCGGGAACGTACGCTCGACCCCGACGCCGTAGCTGATCTTCCGGACCGTGAACGTCTCGCGAACCCCCCCACCGGAACGCCGGATCACCACGCCCTGGAAGACCTGGATGCGGCTCTTGGTGCCCTCAACGACCCGAACGTGCACCTTGAGGGTGTCGCCGGGACGGAAGGCCGGGACGTCACGTAGCGAGCCGGCGTCGAGCGAGTCAAGGACGTTCATGGTTCTCCTCGCAGGCGCCACAGGTCACCCGCGGTCAGGGAGTTCGGCGGACGGTCCCGGTCGGAGCCCCCCTGTGGCAGGGAACGCCGTCGCGTAGGCGACGAGAACCGGGATCGTGACGGCCGCTCAGTCTGCCACAGCGCCCGGACCGGGCGGTAATCCTCGGGCGAAGCCATCCCCGGTCGGCAGCCACCCCAGCTCGCCGAGCACGGCCAGGTCGTCGGCATCGCACGAGCCGGGGTCGAGCCGGAGGATCAAGTCGGGCCGGACGCGGGCGGTTCGCCGCAGCGACTGCTGACGGCGCCACCGGGCGACCCGGCCATGGTGGCCCGACAGCAGGACCGACGGCACCTCCCGGCCGCGCCAGGATGCCGGCTTGGTGTAGGCCGGGGCTTCGAGCAGCCCGGCAACGTGGGACTCCTCGGCCAGGGAGCACACGTTCCCGACCACGCCGGGCACCAGCCGACCGACCGCCTCGATGATCGCCAGTGCCGCGACCTCGCCCCCGTTGAGGACGTAGTCCCCCATCGACACCTCGTCCACGCGCATCCGGCCTCGGGCGTCGTCGACCACTCGTTGGTCGATCCCCTCGTACCGCCCGCACGCCAGGACCAGCCAGGGTTCTCGTGACAGCTCGTCGGCGAGCTCCTGGGTGAACAGCCGACCGGCCGGGCTCGGCACGAGCAGGCGCGGCACCTCGTGCACCGGGAGAACCGCGTCGCCACAGGCGAGTACGTGGTCGAGGGCCGCACCCCAAGGCTCCGGCCGCATGACCATGCCAGCGCCGCCGCCGTAGGGCGTGTCGTCGACCGTCCGGTGCCGGTCGTTGGTGAACTCCCTCGGGTCGTGCACGGCGATGTCGAGGGTGCCCTGCTCCCGAGCCTTGCCGAGCAGAGACACGTCGAGGACCGCGAAGTACTCGGGGAACACCGAGACGATGTCGATGCGCATGGCAGGCCGTCAGCCGGCATCGTCGAACAGGCCCACCGGGGGGTCGACCACGACCCGGCCGCCGGTCACGTCGACCTCGGGCACCAGGGCGGACACAAACGGCACGAGCACCGCCCGACCGGCTGCGTCGGTCACCTCGAGGAGGTCCTGAGCCGGGAGATGGACCACGTCGGACACTCGCCCCAGCAGCCGGCCATCCGGAGTGCGGGCTTCTAGGCCCCGGAGATGGCGGTCATAGTGCTCGTCGGGGTCGGCCGGGCGCTCGGTCGGATCGACCTCGACCACGAGCTCGACACCCCGCAGAGCCTCGGCCCCGGTCCGGTCGGTGACCTGCTCAAACGCCAGCAGCAGGCGCCCGCTGTGCCATCGCGAGCGGCTCACCGTGAGCGGGCCGAAGGACGCCGGATCGGTCGTCAGGACCGTACCGGGCGCGAACCGACGCTCCGGCTCGTCCGTGCGAACCTCCGCCCCGACGTCGCCGCGGATGCCATGGGCCCGACCCACGCGGCCGACCACGACCTCCATGGGTTCAGCGCGAGCCGACGGTGTCGACGAAGTCCACCCGGACCCGGCGACCGGCGAGGGCGTCCACCACGGTGCGCAGCGACCCAGCGGTCCGGCCGTTGCGGCCGATGACACGACCGAGGTCGTCCGGATGAACGCGCACCTCGATGAGCCGGCCACCGCGGCGCTGGTTCCGCTCGCGCACGGAGACGTCGTCCGGACTGTCGACGATGCCGCGGACCAGGTGCTCGAGCGCCTCTTCCAGCGCGACGTCGACCACGTCAGGCCTCGGGGGTGGCGGCCGGCTCCGCGGTCTCCGGCTGGTCGACGGCCTCGACCGCGTCTGTGGTCTCGGGCTTCTCGGCCGGCTCTGCGGTCTCCGGCTGGACGGCGGCCTCGGCAGCCTCCGCCTTCTCCTCCGGCTCGGCCGGCTTCGCGCTGGCTGCCGCCTTCTTCTTGGCCGGCGCCTTCTTGGCCTTCGGCGTGGTGGCCGGAGCGTCCTTGTCGTCCGCCGCCTCCTTGGCCGCAGCGGCGAACAGGGCGTGCTTGTCCTGCTTGGGCTTGGCCACCAGCATGGCGGGGGGTGCCGGCTCGCCCCGGAAGGTCTGCCAGTCGCCCGTCACGCGCATGATTGCCGCCACGGCCTCCGTCGGCTGGGCCCCGACCCCGAGCCAGTACTGAGCACGTTCGGAGTCCAGCCGGATGACCGACGGGTCCTCCTTGGGGTGGTACTGGCCGATCTCCTCGATCGCCCGACCGCCACGCTTGGTCCGGGCGTCGGCGACGACGATGCGGTAGTGCGGCTCACGCTTCTTGCCGATGCGCTTCAGCTTGATCTTGACAGCCACGGGGCTAGGGACTCCTGGTTCGGTTCGGGTGCCGAGACCACAGGCGGCGTGGGGTTGCCGCACACGGTGCCGGAGGGACACGTCGCCGCGCCGGGTGAGAGGGCCCGGACGTCGACGGGTACGGCCAGGATTGTGCCAGAGGAGGCGCCTCGGGCGGTAACCGGGAGCGTCAGCGCCCCGACGGCGGGAGCAGATCGGTGAAGTCCGCCGGCAGCGAGAACTCCTCGGCCGCACCGCCAGGGTCACCCGTCGGGCCTGAGAGCTGATCCTGCTCCTGCAGCGCGCGCTTGGCCGGGTTCCCGCTCCGACCGCCCTTCGCCTTGCCCTTGCCCTTCTTGCCTTTCGCCTTACGACCCTTCCCGGGACCGATCCCCCCTCCGGGCATCCCCGGCATCCCCGGCATCCCTCCCCCTCGGGCCATCTGGCTCATCACCTTCCGGGCCTCGAGGAATCGGTTCACCAGCTGGTTGACGTCACTCACCTCGGTGCCGGAACCTCGCGCCACGCGCATCCGCCGCGAGGCGTTGAGCAGCTTGACGTCGACCCGCTCGGCCGGGGTCATCGAGGAGATGATGGCCTGGACCCGGTCGAACTCCTTCTCGTCCAGGTTGGCGATCGCGTCCTTGTGCTCGGCCATTCCCGGAAGCATCCCGAGCAGCTTGCTCATCGACCCCATCTTGCGGACGGCCTGCAGCTGCGCCTGGAAGTCCTCGAGCGTGAACTGCGTCCCGGTCGCCAGCTTGGCGGCCATCGACTCGGCTTCGTCGCGCTCGAAGACCTTTTCGGCCTGCTCGATCAAGGTGAGCAGGTCACCCATGTCGAGGATGCGTGACGCCATCCGCTCGGGGTGGAACGCATCGAAGTCGGCCAGCTTCTCCCCGTTGCTCGCGAACAGAATCGGGCGACCGGTCACGCCTCGGACAGACAGCGCGGCCCCACCGCGCGCGTCGCCGTCGAGCTTGGACAGCACGACGCCGTCGAAGCCCACCCCGTCGAGGAACGCCATGGCCGTCGTCAGGGCGTCCTGGCCGACCATGGCGTCGAGCACGTAGAGCACGTCGTCCGGCTGAACTGCGTCCCGGATGTCCCGGGCCTGACGCATCATGTCCTCGTCGACGCCGAGGCGGCCCGCGGTGTCCACGATGACGATGTCGTACTGCTTGGCGCGGGCGTGCTCGACGGCGTCGCGGGCGACGCGCACCGGGTCGCCGACGCCGCTGCCCGCCTCGGGGGCGAAGACGGCGACACCGGCCTGCTCACCGACCACCTGCAGCTGTTGCACGGCGTTGGGACGCTGGAGGTCGGCGGCCACGAGCAGCGGCTGGTGCCCCTGTTCCTTGAGCCACTTGCCGAGCTTCCCGGCGAGTGTGGTCTTGCCGGTGCCCTGGAGACCGGCCAGCATGACGACGGTCGGCGGGTTCTTGGCGAACCGGATGCGACGCGTCTCCCCGCCGAGAACCGCGATCAGCTCCTCGTTGACGATCTTGAGGATCTGCTGGGCCGGGTTCAGGGCTTCCGAGACCTCCGCGCCCTTGGCGCGCTCGCGAACCGTCCCGGTGAAGTCCTTCACCACCGGCAGCGCCACGTCGGCCTCGAGGAGCGCGACCCGGATGTCACGAAGCGATGCGTCAATGTCGGCATCGGTCAGCCGGCCCTTGCCGCGCAGGTTCTTGAACGTCGCGGTGAGGCGGTCCTGGAGCGTGGTGAACAACGGAATCGTCGACCTTTTCGCCGGGTTGGGTGTCCCCGCAGCCTAACCGCCCGGGAAGAGACCGGCCCGGCGCCGGGTTGCGAGTCGGCAGAGCACCCGAGCAGAAGAGGACGTATGGCACCCACGAACGACGCCTCGCAGCCCATCCAGATGTACGGCACCGCATGGTGCCCGGACTGCCACCGCGCCAAGCAGTTCCTGAGCGAGCAGCGCGTCCCCTACGAGTTCACCGACGTCGACGGCGACGAGGCGGGGCGCGAGCTCGTCGAGCGGGTGAACGACGGGAAGCTCATCATCCCCGTGCTGGTGTTCGCCGACGGCTCGACGCTCGTCGAGCCGAGCAACGCCGACCTCGCCGAGAAGCTCGGCCTGCAGACGCAGGCCGAGCACCGGTTCTACCCCTTGATCGTGGTCGGCAGCGGCGTGGCGGGAATCACCACCGCCATCTACGCCGCTCGCGAGGGCATCCCGACACTGGTCGTGGAGTCCGGAGCCGTCGGCGGGGCGGTGGGAATCACCGACCGCATCGACAACTACCCGGGCTTCCCCGACGGGGTGTCGGGGGCGGAGTTCGCCGACCGGTTGCGGCGACAGGCGGAGCGTTTCGGCGTGGAGATCCTGTCAGCGACCGAGGTGGTGTCGGTCGACAGCGACGGGGACCAACGGGTCGTCCGGACCGGAACGGGTGACGAGTACCGCTGCCATGCCCTGCTGATCGCCACCGGCTCCACCTACCGGCGACTCGGTGTCCCCGGCGAGGAGGACTACATCGGGTCCGGGGTCCACTTCTGCGCGACGTGTGACGGTGCGTTCTACCGGGACCAGCCGGTGGCTGTCATCGGCGGCGGGAACTCCGCGACCGAGGAGAGCCTGTTCCTGACCACTCTGGGGCAGCAGATCACGTTGGTGACGAACATGGAGCACCTCACCGCCAGCCGCGCGGCGGCCGAAAAGGTCCACGGCCACGCAGCCATCGAGGTTCGGACGAACACCGCCACCGTGGAGTTCCAGGGGGAAGGCGGCAAGCTGACCGGCGTCGTCCTGGAGGACCTCGGCACCGGCGAACGCAGCACGCTGGCGGTGCCAGCGGCGTTCGTGTTCGTCGGGCTGTCGCCCAACGCGTCGCTGGTGGCCGAGCTGGCCCAGCTGGACGACCAAGGGTTCATCCAGGCCGACACCGGCATGCAGACCACGGTGTCAGGGATCTTTGCCGCCGGCGACGTCCGCAGCGGCAGCACCAAACAGGCGGCCTCGGCAGCTGGCGAAGGAGCCGCCGCGGCGATCGCGATCCGGCGCTACCTCGAGCCCTTCGGTACCGCCATGCGCCCCCAGGTCGTGGACACCAACGCCTAGCCTCAGCCGAGCAGGGCGTCCACGAAGACCTCGGGGTCGAAGGGCGCCAGGTCGTCCGGACCCTCGCCCAGCCCGACCAGCTTGACCGGCACGCCCAGCGCGCGTTGGACACCGACCACGATGCCCCCCTTGGCAGTGCCGTCGAGCTTGGTGAGAACCACACCCGTGACGTCCACCACCTCGGCGAACACCGCTGCCTGGGTGAGCCCGTTCTGCCCAGTGGTGGCATCGAGGACGAGGAGCACCTCGTCGACCGGCGACTGCTTCTCGATCACCCGTTTCACCTTGCCAAGCTCGTCCATCAGCCCGGTCTTGGTGTGCAGGCGACCCGCCGTGTCGATGATCACGACATCCGAGTCGCCTTCAGCGGCGGTCCGTACCGCCTCGAAGGCGACGCTGGCCGGGTCCCCGCCCTCGGGCCCGCGCACGACCGGCACGCCGACGCGGTCGCCCCAGGTCTGGAGCTGGTCGGCAGCCGCTGCCCGGAAGGTGTCCGCCGCCCCCAGAACAACGTCCGCATCCTCCGCGACCAACACGCGCGCCAGCTTCCCCACCGTCGTCGTCTTGCCGGTGCCGTTCACCCCCACCACCAGGACCACCGCTGGCCGACCCGCCGAACGGTCGAGCCGCAGGGACCGGTCCATGCTGGGGTCGACCAGGCGGAGCAGCTCGGCTCGGAGCATCGCCCGGACGACCGCCGGGTCGCGGGCTCCCTCGGCCCGGACCTGGCTGCGCAACCGCGCGACCACGTCCTGCGCGGCAGCCACCCCCAGGTCTGTGGCGATAAGGGTGTCCTCGATCTCCTCCCAGGTCTCCTCGTCGAGCTGCTCCCGGGACAGCAGCGACAACAGGCCCTGGCCCAACAGGCCCTGTGAGCTGGCCAGCCGCAGCCGGAGCCGCGCCATCCTGCCGGCGACCGGCTCCGGGCGCTCGACCAGCGCCGCCCCAGCGTCCGCGACCTCCCCGTCCGGCAGGTCCACCGTGGACACGGTGCGTTTCGCGGTGTCGCGCGGCACGGAAGCGTCGTCGCCGACCCCCGGTGCGTAGTCGACACCTGGGCGAGGCCTCTCGGCCGGCCCCCCGGAGCGCCGGGTCAGGCCAACCACCAGGCCGATGACGCCGAGCAGGAGCACGACGCCGAGAACGGCGGCGAGGACGGGGATCAGGTCGCTGGACACGGCGAAAGTCTGTCAGAGGCGCCGCCGGCAGCTGGCCGCCGTGACCTGGTCACGGGCTCCCGAGCAGGCGGGTGGCGAGGACGGCGACGAGGGCGGTTCCGATCGGCGCCAGCACGAGCAGGAGGGGCCCGAAGGCCACAAACACGATGCTCGCGCCGATCCCGCCGAAGAAGACGGCGACGCCGGCGGGCACCCGGCGACCGCCGGCGTCCTGCGTCACGAAGCTGAAGGCCACGGCCGCGAAGACCGAGGGGATGGTCAAGAAGATGAGCCCCCAGGCGAGCGGGACCTCGACACGGTCCCCACGGACCGGGATGGCGAGGAGCGAGATCACCACGAACCCGGCCAGCATCGCGACCGAAGTGAAGGCCATCACCAGGCTGCGGTTGACCGGGGCATTGCTCACGCCGACTCCGCCTCGCGCAGCCGCTGGCTGATGACCGCGCTCACGCCGTCGCCTCGCATCGACACGCCGTACAGCGCGTCGGCCACCTCCATCGTGCGCTTCTGGTGGGTGATCACGATGAGCTGACTGGCCTCTCGCAGCTCCTCGTAGATCCCCAGCAGCCGCCCGAGGTTGGTGTCGTCGAGGGCGGCCTCGACCTCGTCGAGCACGTAGAACGGGCTCGGCCGGGCCTTGAACAGCGCCACCAGGAAGGCCACCGCAGTGAGCGAACGCTCACCGCCGGACAGCAGCGACAGCCGCTTGACCTTCTTGCCCGGAGGTCGGGCCTCGATGTCCACCCCGGTTGCGAGCATGTCCGACGGTTCGGTGAGCAGCAGCCTGCCCTCGCCACCCGGGAACAGTCGGGCGAAGACGTCGACGAACTCGCGCGCCACGTCCTCGTAGGCGGCGGTGAACACCTGCTCCACTCGTTCGTCGACCTCGCGCACGATGTCCATCAGGTCGCGCTTGGTCTTCTTCAGGTCCTCGAGCTGTTCGGTGAGGAACTGGTGGCGCTCCTCCATCGCGGAGAACTCCTCCAGCGCCAGCGGGTTCACCCGGCCGAGAAGGGCGAGCGCCTTGTCCGCCGTCCGCATCCGCTTCTCCTGCTCGGCCCGAACGAACGGCACCGGAGCCGGCTCGACGTCGCGGGACTCATCCGGCTCCGGGAGCGACGCCGGCACCAGCTGGTCGGGACCGTACTCCGCGTGCAGGGTCTGCGCATCGACCCCGAACTCCTCCATCGCGCGGTCCTCAACCTGCTCGATCCGCAGTCGCTGCTCCGCCCGCGCTACCTCGTCGCGGTGCACGGAGTCGGTCAGCTGCTCCATCTCTGACGCCAGGTCGCGGAGCCGACGACGCACCGCTACCAGGTCGACCTCGGTCTCTGCGCGCCGGTGCTCGATGGCGGCCCGGGCTCCCGCGGCCAGCCCGAGCGAGGTCTCCAGGCGACTGGCCACGACGTCGCATCCGGCCCGCACCGCGCGGGCGACGGCCGCTTCGCGAACCGCCTGCTCGTGACGACGTCGGGCCCGCTCGCGGGCCTCCCGCTCCTGGATGGCGGCCCGGTCGAGCTGGTCGGCCCGCCCGGCGAGCGCCTGCACCCGCTCCTCGCCGGTGCGTACCGCCAGCCGGATCTCGGTCTCGACGTGTCGAGCCGACGCCGCTTCGCGCCCGAGCCGGTCCCGAAGCCCGGTTTCCGGCTCACCCGTGTCCGGCGCCTCCTGGGCGGCGGCGAGCCGCTCGACCAGCACCGCGAGATCGGCCTGGGCGGTCTCGCGCACCTCCGTGGCGGTCGCGACCGACACTCCCAGGCGCTGCGCCTCGCCGGCGGCGGCCCGAGCCGCCGAACCCAGCTGACCGAGCTGCTCGGCGACCGCCGCCAGGCGGGCGTCCGACTCGTGCAGACGCGCCAATGCCGCATCCACCTGCTGCTGGGCGACGGCCCGCTGCTCGGTGGCGGTCCCCAGCTCGAACCGGAGCCGGTCCGCCCGGTGGGCTGCCGCGGCCAGCTGTTCGGCGGCGTCGTCCACCGCCGCCTGAACCTCGAGCAGGCTCGGGGCGTCACCCGAGCCGCCGCGCGCGAAGTCCCGGCCGAGAAGGTCGCCGTCCCGCGTCGCGGCGACCACGTCTGGCAGGTCCTCCACCAGCCGCCTGGCCTCAGCCAGGCCGTCCACCACCACGACCCGAGCGAGCAGCTGCTCCAGCGCGCCAGCCAGCTCGTCGGGGCCGCGCACGACGTCGACGGCGTACCGCGCTCCGGCGGGCAGGGCCGGCCAGCTCGACCGCTGGCCGGCCGACCGCCCGCCGACGAGCAGTCCGGCCCGGCCGCTGTCATCGGCCTTCAGCAGCCGCATCGCGTCCACGGCGCTGCCGAGCGACTCGACCGCGACCGCGTCAGCGGCGGCCCCCAGTGCCGAGGCGACCGCCGCCTCGTAGCCGGCCTCCACCGTGAGCAGGGCAGCAACGCTGCCGAGCAGGCCCGAGACGCGGTCCGCTGCGGCGAGCAGGGCGCCGGAACCGTCCCGCCGGGACAGCCCCAGCTCGAGCGCCTCCCGGCGAGCGGTCAGGGCGCTACGGTCGCGCTCGACCTCACGCTCCTCCTCGCGCAGGGCCGCCAGCCGCTCCTCGGACGTGGCCAGTGCCTCCCCCGCCTGCTCGTAGTCGGCGTCCAGGTCGACCTCGCCGGCGTCCATGCCCGCGATCTGTGACTCCAGTGCGGCGAAGTCCTGCTGGGCGACGGCCGAGCGGGCTTCGGCATCGGCCATTCCCGCCGCCAACCGTGCGATCTCCGCCTCGGCCGACTCCACCCGGCCGCGGCCGGCGTTCACCTGACCAGTCAGCCGCGCCAGGCCTTCGCGTCGGTCCGCGATCGCTCGCAGCAGCGTCGCGATGCGCCGTTCCTCCGCGACCAGAGCGGCCTCGGCGTCGACGCGCGCCTGTTCGGCGGCAGCCAACCGGTCCTGGTCGGCTCTCACCTGCTCGGCCAGCTCGCCCTCCTGGACGCGGATCTGCTCCGCCTCGGCCGCCATCTCGTCGGGGTCCCGACCGGGTCGTTCGATCTCCGGCTCCTCCACGCCGCGCCGGATCCGCTCGCCGGCAAGCGTGGACAGGCCCCGCATCCGCTCCTGCAGCCCGGCCAGTCGGTACCACGTCTCCTGCGCGCGTGTGAGCTGCGGAAGGGAGTCGGCGATGGCCGCCTCGAGGTCGGACTCGCGGGTCAGCGCGGTGGCCAACGCCGCCTCGACCTCGGTGCGCCGTGCCAGCAGCGCTGACTCGTCGGCCACCTCCTGGTCCAGCGAGGCGCGCAGCGCGACGAGGTCGTCGGCGAGCAGCCGGAGACGGGCGTCACGCAGGTCGGCCTGGATCACCACGGCCCGGCGGGCCACCTCGGCCTGCCTGCCAAGTGGTTTCAGCTGGCGTCGCAGCTCCCCTGTCAGGTCCCCGAGGCGGATCAGGTTGACCTCCATCGAGTCCAGCTTCCGCAGCGCCTTCTCCTTGCGCTTCCGGTGCTTCAGGACCCCGGCCGCCTCCTCGATGAAGCCGCGCCGCTCCTCGGGACCGGCGGCGAGGATCGAGTCCAGCTGGCCCTGCCCCACCACGACGTGCATCTCGCGACCAATACCGGAGTCGGACAGCAGCTCCTGGATGTCCAGGAGCCGGCAGGTCTCGCCGTTGATGGCGTACTCCGAACCGCCGTTGCGGAACATCGTCCGCGACAGGGTCACCTCGGTGTAGTCGATGGGCAGAGCACCGTCGGTGTTGTCGACGGTGAGCACGACCTCCGCACGGCCGAGCGGTGGCCGGCCGGACGTCCCGGCGAAGATGACGTCTTCCATCTTGCCACCGCGCAGCGACTTCACCCCCTGCTCGCCCATCACCCACGACAGGGCGTCCACGACGTTGGACTTGCCGGAGCCGTTGGGACCCACCACGCAGGTGATGCCCGGCTCGAACGTCAACGTCGTGCTCGACGCGAACGACTTGAAGCCGCGCAGCGTCAGGCTCTTGAGGTACACCGGCAAGCTCCTCGCCGACCTCCGCGGTGCCCCGCGACAGCATCGGCTAACGGTCGAAGGAAAGCGTGGGAAGCCGGAGTCGAGCCTACCGGGTGTCGGTGGTCCGGTTCGCGACGGGACGCGCCGTCGTCACGGTCGGCCCGGGACCAGACGGAAGGGCCGCGGCGCGTGCGGTCAGGCCAGTACGGACGCGTCGTTCGGTACGTCCAGTGAAATGAGGGTGTCACCTGGAGCGACGCTGGCCGCCAACGCGTCGTGCTCGGCACGGAGCCGAAGCAGCTCGTTCTCGAGGTCCCGGACTCGGCGGCGGAGCATTGCGACCTCGGCAAGTAGTCGGGGATCGGGTCCACCCACGTGTCCGAGCAGGGCCTTTGCCATCGCTTGTCCGACCTTCTCTCGCGCCCGAGGGGATGCTCGCGGCCGTTCAGCGACCGCTTGGGCGCATGCGTACGACGTCCTCAGGGTCGCATCGAGGACACGAAATGGTCAAGGTCCGGTGACGCTCAGGCCCCGCGACCGCGCCTGCGATCACTCGATCGGCGCAGTCTGGGCGACCGGGAGTCGGCGGGACCGTCGTGGCGCCGGCTGACATCTGGGGCAGAACGTCGACGAGCGGTTGGCGAAGGCTTCCCGCCGGATGGGCGTCCCGCACCGGTCGCACGGCTCGCCTTCCCGCCCGTAGGCGTTCAGGGACCGGGAGAAGTAGCCACTGTCGCCGTTCACGTTGACGTAGAGGGCGTCGAACGATGTTCCCCCCACCGCGAGCGCCTCACTCATCACGTCTCGGGCGTGCCCGAGCACCGTGTGGGCCTGCGCTCGCGTCAGGCCGCCGGTGGGCCGGCGGGGGTGCAGCCGGGATCTCCACAGGGCCTCGTCGGCGTAGATGTTGCCGACCCCGGACACCAGCGTCTGGTCGAGGATCGCGCGTTTCACCTCGGTTCGCCGGCGGCGCAGCCGGTCCGCCGTCACCGCCAGGTCGAACCGATCGTCGAACGGGTCGAGCGCGATGTGCGCCACCGAGGACGGCACGCCGTCCCGCAGCGGCTCCACCGCCAGCCCGCCGAACGTGCGCTGGTCCACGAACCACACCACCTGGCCGTCGGACAGCGCGAGCACGGCCCGGACGTGCGGGTGGCGCGGCCGACCCGGGTCGACAATGCGGAACTGGCCACTCATCCCGAGGTGAGCCACGAGCGCCTCGTCGTCGTCCGCCAACGGCACCCACAGGTACTTTCCGCGACGCGCGGGCTCTCCGAGACGGCGTCCCACCAGCCGGGCCGACAGGTCAGCCGCGCCCGCCGGGTGCCGTCGCACGGCTCGGGGGTGGCAGATCTCCACGGCGGTCACCGTGCGTCCGGACAGGTGGTCGGTCAGTCCCCGGCGCACCGACTCGACCTCGGGCAGCTCGGGCATCAGCTACCGGACGGACCCGCCGGCTCGATGTCCTCCGCCGGCTCGTCGGCGACTCCGGGCCGCTCGTCCTGCAGTGCCCGCCAGGTCGTCGCGGCCGCCTCCTGCTCGGCGTCCTTCTTCGACCGCCCATGACCGACGCCGTACGCGGCGCCGCCGACGTAGACCGTGGCGGTGAACGACTTGGCGTGGTCGGGGCCAGTGTCCGCCAGCCGGTACTCGGGCACGCCGAGCTCGTGCAGCGCGGTCAGCTCCTGCAGGCTGGTCTTCCAGTCGAGGCCAGCGCCGAGCCCCCTCGCCTCCTCGATCACCGGGTCGAACAGCCGGTGCACCAGCTCGGCGGCGGCGTCCAGTCCGACGTCGACGTACACCGCGCCAATGACCGACTCCACGCAGTCGGCCAGGATCGACGACTTGTCACGCCCGCCCGTGGCCTCCTCTCCCTTGCCCAGCCGGACGTACCGGCCGAGCTCGAGGCGGCGTCCGACGTCGGCGAGTGCCTTCATGTTGACCACCGCGGCCCGCAGCTTCGCCAGCTGGCCTTCCGGCAGGTCCGGGTGGGTGCGGTAGAGCGTCTCGGTGACCACGAGGCCGAGCACGGAGTCCCCCAGGAACTCCAGGCGCTCGTTCGTCGGCAGCCCGCCGTTCTCGTACGCGTACGAGCGGTGGGTCAGGGACTGCTCGGCGATGTCACGGCCCAGCGAAACCCCCAGCATTCTGCCCAGGAGGACAGGGGCGTCCGGCCACGGGAGTGGTGACACCATCACGACGGGGTCGGTCACCCGGGCCTTCCCGCGGCTCAGGTGTCGAGAACCTGGCGCTTGTTGTAGGTGCCGCACGTCGGGCATGCCACGTGGGGCAGCTTCGGCTCCCGACAGCGGTCGCAGGTGGTGACCGTGGGGCGCGTGGCCTTCCACTGCGACCGGCGGTGCCGGGTGTTGGCGCGCGAGGTCTTCCGCTTCGGGACGGCCACGGCTAGCCCTCTTCTCTCTGGCTCGGCGGTGCCGAGCTCTCGGTCGGTTCGTCGGTCGGACCGGACGGCGTCAGGTCCTGCAGCGCGGCCCAGCGTGGGTCGAGCTGTTCGTGCTGGTGGCCCGGGTCGTCCGCGAGCCGCGCCCCGCACAGCGGGCACAGCCCGGGGCAGTCGTCCCGGCACACCGGCTGCAGCGGCAGCTCCAGCACGACCGCGTCGCGCAGAACCGGTTCGAGGTCGAGCAGGTCGTCCTCGAGCTGCAGGACGTCCTCGTCCGTCGCCGTCGTGGCGTCCGGGTAGGCGAACAGCTCCTGTACCGGCAGCTCGACCTCGAGCTCCACCCGGTCCAGACAACGCACGCACTCCCCGACCGCTTCGGCCCGGACAGTGCCGGACACCAGGAGCCCTTCGATCACCGACTCCAGCCGCAGGTCCAGCTGGAGGTCGGTTCCCGCAGGGACTCCGACGACGCCGACACCCAGCCCCTCCGGGGCCGGCGCCGAGCGAGAGATGACGCGCATCTCACCGGGTCGACGCGCCACGCTCCGGGTGTCGAGCACCAACGGGTCGCGCGGGTCGAGGCGGGACACGGCCTTCCTCACCGGCAGGCTGGGGGGTGGGTCTCGGACGAGACCGCCGGAGCAGGGTATCCGAGCCGACCGGCGTCGCCCAAACCGTGCACCACACCAGGCCCCCGCCGCGCTCCCCCGTGCCCTCCGCTACGCCTGCCTGGGCCCGGGTTCCTCGGTCCGGCCGACGTCGAGGTCGGGCAGCGGCGCGGACAGGTCTCCCAGCTCCTCCACCGCGCGACGACCCTGGATCTTGGCCCGTCCGCGGTCGACCGCCTCGAGCGTCTTGGTCAGCACGATCTCGAAGTTGGCCAGCTTTCCGTCGACGTAGTCGTCGACGCCGTCCCGCAGTCGCTGGGCGTCCGCCTCGGCCGAGGCCACGATGCGCCCTGCCTCACGGTCGGCCTGCCCCAGCACCTCCGTCTGCGACACCAGGCGCATCCGCTCCTCCTGGGCGTCGGCGACGATGCGCTCACCCTCGTGGCGGGCCTGCGCAATCACCTGCTCAGCGTCGCCCAGCAGCACATCGGCCCGGGTCAGGTCCGTGGGGAGCAGACGCCGCACCTCGTCGACCAGCGCGAGCATGTCGGACCGGCTCACCATGCACGAGGACGACATCGGAACCGCCCGGGCGGACTCGAGCGCCGCGGCGAGCTCGTCGAGCTTCTCGTGCACATCCATGACCAGATCCTCTCCTGTCGCACCCCTGGGCCCGCGACCGCCCCGTCCGGCTAGGCGCCCAACCGTTCGATGAGCGGCCCCATCACCAGGTCCGGCACCAGCCCGGAGACGTCTCCGCCGTAGGCGGCGACCTCCTTGATGAGGCTGGAGGACAGGAACGAGTACAGCGGGTTGGTGGGCACGAACAGGGTGTCCACCTCCGCCAGGCGGTGGTTCATCTGCGCCATCTGGAGCTCGTAGTCGAAGTCGCTGACCGCACGCAAGCCCTTCACGATCGACGAGATGCCCCGCTCGGTGCAGAAGTCCACCAGCAGCCCGTGGAAGGAGTCCACGGTGACGTTGGGCAGCCGGGCCGTGGTCAGCTCGACCAGCTTGATCCGCTCGTCCAGGGAGAACAGGCCGTCCTTGCTGGGGTTGACCATGACCGCGACATGGACCTCGTCGGCAAGCCGGGAGGCACGCTCGATGATGTCCAGGTGCCCGTTCGTCACCGGGTCGAAGGATCCCGGACACACGACCTTCAGCACGCGGCGACCGTACCAAAGCGCCCGAACCACAAGGTGGCCTCGCCGTAGCGACGCGACCGAAGCGCCGCAAAGCCGGTCGGCCACCCGAAGGTCTGCCCTCGGGAGGCTCGCTCGACCACCACAAGAGCACCGTCCAGCAGCCAGCTGCGCGCCGCCAGGTCGACCAGAACGCGGCCGACCTCGTCGTCGTCCACGGCGTACGGCGGGTCGAGGAACGCCACGTCGTACGTGGTCCCGGCGGTCGTGGCGGCGAGTCGCCCCACATCGGCGAGCTGGACCGTAGCCCCGGGCAGGGCCACCACGTCGACGTTGCGGCGTGCCACCCGAGCCGCATCCGGCTGGGACTCCACCAGCAGCACCTCGACCGCACCGCGGGACAGCGCCTCGAGGCCGACCGCCCCCGAACCGGCGTACAGGTCCAGGAACCGGACCGTCGACCAGCCCCCGCGTGCCAGCACCTCGGACTCCAGGGAGGAGAACAGCGCCTCACGGGCGCGGTCCGACGTAGGACGGGTACCGGCCCGGGGAACCTCCAGCTGGCGACCTTTGGCAGCCCCAGCAACCACCCGGGTCACGTCTTGTCCAGGTAGTCGGCCCGGTCGGCGTCGACCAGCCGGCCCACCGCGGCTCGGAGCACCGGGTGCGACCCGAGATCGGGGTCGTCGGAGACCAGGGCGGACGCATCCTCGCGGGCCGCGACGATCGTCTCCTCGTCACGGACGACGCGCAGGACGCGCAGGCTGGACCGGATCCCCGCCTGGCTGGTGCCCAGGACGTCTCCCTCGCGCCGCTGCTCGAGGTCGAGGCGGCTCAGGGCGAAACCGTCCATGGTCTCGGCGACCGCGTCCAGCCGGGTCCGGGCGGGAGTGCCGGGCTCCCCCTCGGTGACGAGCAGGCACAGTCCGGGCGCCGAGCCCCTGCCTACGCGACCGCGCAGCTGGTGCAGCTGACTCACCCCGAACCGGTCGGCGTCCATGACGACCATCGCGGTCGCGTTGGGCACGTCGACCCCGACCTCCACGACCGTCGTCGCGACCAGCACGTCCAGCTCACCGTCGGCGAACGAGCGCATGACCGCGTCCTTCTCCTCCCCGGGCAGACGGCCGTGGAGCATCCCCACCCGCAGCCCCGCCAGGGGCCCGCCCAGCAGCGCCTCGTGCAGGTCGAGCACCGCGATCGGGGGTCGCGGGCCGAGGTCGTCCGACAACGCCGTGTCCTCGTCGGACTCCTGCCCACCGATGCGCGGGCACACGACGTAGCACTGGTGGCCCGCCGCCACCTCTTCCCGAACCCGTTGCCAGGCGCGGTCGACGTAGTGCGGCTTCTCCGCGGCCGGCACCACATGCGTGGTGATCGTGGGTCGCCCCGCGGGAAGCTCGGTGAGCGTGGACACCTCCAGGTCCCCGAACACCGTGATCGCGACCGTCCGAGGGATCGGGGTGGCGGTCATGACGAGCACGTGGGGCGGCTGGTCGGCCTTCGACCTGAGGGCGTCCCGCTGCTCCACGCCGAACCGGTGCTGCTCGTCCACCACCACCAGACCGAGGTCGAAGAAGTCGACGTTCTCCTGGAGCAAGGCATGGGTTCCCACGACCAGGCCAGCCTCCCCGGACGCCAGGTCGAGCAGTGCCTTTCGGCGTGCCGGGGCCGGCTGCGAGCCAGTCAGCAGCGCGACGCGGGTCCCGCGGTCGTCCCCACCGAGCTGGCCTCGATGAGCCAGCGGGCCGAGCAGTGCCTCGATCGAACGAAGGTGCTGCTGGGCGAGCACCTCTGTCGGGGCCAGGAGGGCAGCCTGTCCTCCGGCATCGACCACGGTGAGCATCGCGCGCAGCGCCACGACGGTCTTCCCAGACCCCACCTCCCCCTGGAGGAGCCGGTGCATGGGGTGCGACTCGGCCAGGTCGTCGGCCAGCGTGGCTGCCACCTCCTGCTGGCCTGCGGTCAGGGTGAACGGGAGCCGTTCGTCGAACGCTGCGACCAGGCCGTCGGGCCGCCCCGGCCGCGGAACGGCGGGCAACCCGCTGCTGGCCCACCGACGCTGGGCCAGGACGACCTGCAGCACGAATGCCTCGTCGTAGCGCAGCCGCGCCAGGCCGCGAGCGACGTCGTGACGGTCGTCCGGCCGGTGCACGAGGCGGTAGGCGTCGGCCAGGCCGACCAGCCCCCGGCCCAGCCGGACAGCGGGCGGCACCGGGTCGGGGACCTCTCCCAGGCCGTCCAGGGCGATGCGCAGGCACTGCGCGACCTTCCAGGACGGTAAGGCGGAGGTCGCCGGGTAGACCGGGATCAGCGCGCGGGCGAAGGTCTCGGCGAGGTCGGCGTCCTCCGGCTGCCCGCTGTCGGCCGGGCCGTCGGTCCCACCGGGATCGGTCGGGTCAAGCATCAGGTAGTCCGGATGGGCCAGCTGTCGCTTGCCCTTGAAGTCGCCGACCTTGCCCGAGAACAGCCCGCGCTGTCCGACCCGCAGCTGACGCTCCCGCCAGGCCTGGTTGAAGAACGTCAGGACCAGACGGCCGCGGCCGTCGCCCACAACGACCTCGAGCACGGTCCCCTTCCGGTGCCGCATGCGCCGGGACGAGACATCCATCACGTCGGCGACGACCGTGACCTCGTCGTCCACCCGCAGCGACGACAGATCGGTCAGCTCCCCGCGCTCGGCGTACCGGCGCGGGAGGTGCCCGAGGAGGTCGCCCACGGTGTGCAGCCCCAGCCCGCGGTCGAGCACCTTGGCGGTCCGGTCACCGACGAGGTCGCGGAGCCGGCTACCCAGCGGGTCGAGACCCTCGGTCACTCGACGCCGATCAGCAGGGGGTAGTGAGGCTGCCCGCCGTCGTAGGCAACGACCTCGACGTCCGGTCGGGTGCGCTGCAGGCGCGCGGTGACCATGTCGATGAGGGAGGAGTCGGCGTCCTCGCCCCGCACCAGCGTGACCAGCTCGCCCCCCAGCGCGAGCATCCGCTCCAGCACGTCCGACGCGACGCTTTCGACGGAGTCGCCGATCACCACGACGTCGTCCTCGATCAACCCCAGGACATCGCCGGGCTCGCAGACTCCGGCGCTCGTCATCGCCTCCCGGACCGCCACGGTGACCTCGGCGTAGCGGGTCGACCGGGCGGCGGCCGTCATGGTGACGACGTCGTCGTCGAAGCCGCGCGAGCGGTCGTGGACGGCGAGTGCAGCCAACGACTGCACCGGTGCCCGCGTCGGGATGAGACCGACCCGGAGCCCGAGGGCCCGACCCTCCGCGGCCGCCGCCTCGGCCACCGCGAGGCTGTCCTTGTCGTTCGGCAGCAGGACGACCTCGGAGGCGCCGGACTGCCGCATGGCGGCCAGCAGGTCCGCGGGCGAGGGTCGTCGTCCGGCCCCCCCGGCTACGACGGCCGCCCCGACGGACTCCAGGAGGGCGGCCAGC
This sequence comes from uncultured Actinomycetota bacterium, assembly GCA_963848085.1. GTDB lineage: Bacteria > Actinomycetota > Actinomycetes > JAHEKZ01 > JAHEKZ01 > CAWKCE01. Next base: position 732,793 of record CAWKCE010000003.1, on the reverse strand, counting down.
CCGGCTCCCGGCGCCACCGCGACGATGCCGCGGCCCGAGGGCACCCGCGCTGCGGGTGTCTCGAGCGAAGTGATGCGGATGCGGTACGGCCGGCCGGCGACCACCCCGGCCTCCACGGCCGGCCCCGGTTCGTCGACGTGCACGTGGACGTTCCACAACCGGTCGCCGCCGACGACCACGAGGGAGTCCCCCATGCCCCCGAGGGTGTCCTGCAGGATCGGGATGACATCGTCGTCTGCCTCGAGCAGGTACATCACCTCGAAAGCCGGTCCCTCGAACGTCGACGGGTCCCAGTCCGGGCCGGCCCGCACCGGGCGGACGGGGCGGGCGTCGCGGTCACCGGACTGCTGCTCCACGCCGGTCACGACTGACTCAAGTGCCTCCAGCAGGACCACGAGCCCACGCCCACCGGCGTCGACGACCCCGGCTCGCGCCAGGACCTCCAGTTGGTCGGGCGTCAGCTCCAGAGCCGTGCGTGCGCCGCTGGCAGCAGCTCGCACCGCCTCGGCGAGGGATGCCCCGGCGGCGGACTCAGCGGCCTGCGCCGCCGCGCGGGCGACGGTCAGCACGGTCCCCTCGACCGGGCGGGCGACTGCCGCGTAGGCAAGGTCGGCTGCCCGGACCAGGCCGCGGTGGAAGACGTCCGCGGCGGCCGCTGACGGGGACGCGCCGGCCACCGTCTCCGCCAGGCCGCGCAGCATCTGGGACACGATGACCCCGGAGTTGCCGCGGGCCCCCAGCAGCGCCCCCCTGGCCAGCGCCAGCGCGGTCGCGCCCACGTCGTCGCCCTGGAGGGCCATGCCCGCGCTGTCCTCGACCGCGTCCGCGGCTGCCTCGATCGTCAGGAACAGGTTCGTCCCAGTGTCCCCGTCCGGAACCGGGAAGACGTTCAACGCGTCGATCTCCGCCCGGGCCAGGCCCAGGGCGCGAGCACCGTCGCGGCACCACTGACGCAGGGCCGCGGCGTCCAGGACGGCCAGCGTCTCGCGATGGGCGGTCACAGTCGACTCCTCGCTCGTGGCTCCGCGCTCCCCTCCTCACGGCCCTCGCAGCCTAACCGCCGGGACGGTGCCGCGGCGTCGTCGATTGGCGATGGCTGGCGCCGGTCCGGTAACCTGCCCTGGTTGTCCGTCCGGCGCGCGCCCGGCACCGGAGCCCGGCGCCTCGGCCCTGGTCCCGCCGTCACCGCCGCCCCAGTCTTTGAGGAGTCACCGTGCCTGCCAACTGCGACGTCTGCGGCAAGGGCCCTGGCTTCGGCAACAGCATCTCGCACTCGCACCGCCGGACCCCGCGCCGCTGGAACCCGAACATCCAGACCGTGCGGACCACCGTCGGCGGGACCCCGACCAAGCTCAACGTGTGCACCTCGTGCATCAAGGCCGGCAAGGTCGCCCGCTGACCCCTCGCGGCGCAGCGGGGAGTCCCGCTCACCGACGGAAGTGCTCGTGCCCGGCCGGATCGGGCCAGGCCTGCCCGTCGACCGTCACGGTCGGGCCGTCTCCCTCCGGTTCGACCACCGCTCCGATGACCGCGAACCCGCTCGGGAGATCGACGTCCGGGGGGAAGGTCGCCACCAGGGCGTGGTCGTCTCCGCCGGTCAGCACCCACCCCAGCGCCTGCTTGCCGTAGGCGGCCGCCACGGCAGCGACCGGCTGGGCCACGTCCAGACTCGCTGCAGCGAGGTCCATGCTCACCTGGCTGGCGTCAGCGATGTGCCCAAGGTCGGCCAGGAGGCCGTCGCTCACGTCGCACAGGGCGGTCGCACCGGCCTCCGCAGCCGAAACGCCCGCCGCGTAGGGCGGCTCGGGCACGCGATAGGCCTGCACCACCGATCGCGGCGAGGCGAACCCCCGCGACAGGACCGCCTGTCCCGCCGCCGCCCACCCGAGCCGGCCCGCCACGGCGACGACGTCCCCCGGTCGGGCGCCGGACCGCGTGACGGGCTCGCGGCCGTCGAGGTCGCCGAGCGCCGTGACCGCTACCGACAACCGGTCGCTGCGGGCCAGGTCACCACCCACGACGAAGGCACCACACTCGGCGGCCTCGTCTCGCAGCCCGTCCGCCAGGCGGAGCACCCAGGCAGCCTCGGTGTCGCCGGGAGCGGTCAGCGCGACCACCAGGGCCGTTGCGCGGGCGCCCATGGCGGCGACGTCGGCCAGGCTGGCGGCGGCGGACCGGCGGCCGATGTCGTGGGCGCTGCACCAGTCGGAGCGGAAGTGGACCCCGTCCACCAGCACGTCGGTGGTGACGACCACCCTGCCGTCGGGCGCCCGGACGACCGCGGCATCGTCGCCGCTGCCGACCAGAACCCCCGGCCCGGACGGCAGCCGTCGGGCGATCGCGGCGATCAGGCGGAACTCTCCGGTGTCAGCCAGGCTGCCCGCGTCAGGCTCGGTCACGGTCTCCCCCTCCCGCAGCACCGTACGCTCGGGGTACCGTCGGTGGCAGCCTGACGCGTCGACGACAGGGCGCGTGCAGGGCACCGAGGGCGAGAGGGACGGTGAAGGCCATGGTCACGGCGTACATCCTGATCCAGACCGAGGTCGGGCGCGCCGCCGAGGTCGCCGACCAGATCTCGAAGATCTCCGGAGTCACGACCGCCGAGAACCTGATCGGTGCCTACGACGTGATCGTCCGCGCCGAGGCGAGCAGCGACGACGAGCTCGGCCGCTTCGTGGTGGCGCAGGTGCAGTCGGTCCCGGGGATCACGCGCACCCTGACGTGCCCGGTCATCAACCTCTGACGCCGCGGCTACGTCCGGAGCCGGCGTGACCCCGGGCGTCCGTGCGGCCTTGCTGGCCTCTGCCGTGAGCGCGGGCGTATGGCTGGTCGGCTGCTCCGGACCAGTCGAGGTGGCCTCCCCCACGCTCGACTCGGACACCGCGGCGACCTGCGCGCAGTTCCTGGCCGCCCTCCCGGAGACTGTCGACGACCAGTCGTCGCGCGAGGTGGCTCCCGCCGGTGCGCCCGCCGCGGCGTGGGGCGATCCGGCGATCGTCGTGCGCTGCGGTGTCACGGCCCCGGCGGGGATGACGCCGGATGCGCAGCTGTTCGAGGTGGACGGGCTGGCCTGGTACCCCGAGGAGCTGCCGGACGGGTACCGGTTCACCACGTACGACCGGCAGGCGCTGGTCGAGGTCGTGGTCCCGTCCGCGTACGCCCCCGAGATCGCAGTGGTGACCGCCGTCGGTGCGGCCGTGCGCGACACCGTCCCCGCCGCCCCTTGACCCCCCACGTCACGAAGGTGCGATGAGCGGGCTACCGGAGCCCGGTGCCCTTCCGGAGGGCGGAGCGGAGAAGTCGGTCGACGAGGGCCGGGTAGTCGATCCCGCTCTCGGCCCACATCCGCGGGAACATCGAGATCGGCGTGAACCCCGGCATCGTGTTGACCTCGTTCACCAGCACCTGGCCGCCGGCAGTGACGAAGAAGTCGACCCGCGCGAGATCCTCGCAGCCGAGCGCATCGAACGCGACACAGGCCGCCTTCCGCACCTGAACCGCCAGCTCGGCCGGGAGGTCGGCCGGCACGTCGAGCTCGGTCGCACCGTCGTCGGAGCCTGACAGGTACTTCGCCTCGAAGTCGTACCACTCGTGCTCGCCGTGGACCACGATCTCGGCGCAGACGCTGGCCTCCGGCCCCGTGCCGTCCTCGGACATGAGGACGCCGCACTCGATCTCCCGGCCGACCACACCCTGCTCGACGACCACCTTCGGGTCGTTGTCCCGCGCCACGAGAACGGCCGCCTCAAGGTCGTCCCAGTCCTTCACCTTCGTGATCCCGACGCTGGACCCCGCTCGGGCCGGCTTGACGAAGACCGGCAGCTCGAGGGCACGGCGCACCCGGCCCAGCGCCGCGCCCGGGTCGCAGCGCCAGTCACGGTCGGACACGACCACGTACGGCGACTGCTGGAGACCGGCCGCCCCCAGGAGGGTCTTGGCGACCGCCTTGTCCATCCCAGCCGCGCTGGCCAGCACCCCGGAACCCACGTACGGAACCCCGGCGAGCTCGAGCAGCCCCTGGATGGTCCCGTCCTCCCCGAACGGCCCGTGCAGGAGCGGGAACACCACGTCGACGACCCCGAGCTCGGTCGGCACGTCACCGGCCTGCTGGACGCGCAGCGCGCTGTTGGTGGGGTCGCCGGCCAGGACCAGTGCCCCGGGGGCGTCCACCAGTGCGCCCACCTCCGGCAGCGAGCCGTCGACAATGGCCAGCCGCGCCGGGTCGTCGGGAGCGAGCACCCAGCGGCCCTCACGGGTGATGCCGACCGGCACGACCTCGTACCGGTCATGGTCAAGGGCCCGCAGCACGCTGCCCGCCGAGATGCAGGAGATTGCGTGCTCGGTGGACCGTCCGCCGAAGACGACCGCGACCCGGGTCGGTCGGCTCACTCGCCCTCCCACTCGGGCTTCGCGACGCGCGTCATGAGCGAGTGCACCATGTCGCGCGGCGCCATCCCGTCGTGAACGACAGCTGCCACGTGCTCGGCGATCGGCATGTCGACGCCGCCGCGCCGGGCCAGCTCGAGCACTGCCTGGCTGGACTTCACGCCTTCCGCAGTCTGCTTGGTGATGCTGGTCACCTCGTCCACCGTCATCCCGCGGCCGAGGTTCTCGCCGAAGGTTCGGTTGCGTGACAGCGGGGACATGCAGGTGGCTACGAGATCACCAATTCCGGCGAGGCCCATGAACGTCATCGCATCGGCGCCGGTTGCCAGACCGAGGCGGGTCATCTCTGCCAAGCCGCGGGTGATGATCCCCGCGTTTGTGTTGTCCCCGAACCCCATGCCTTCCGACATACCGGTGGCCAGCGCGATGATGTTCTTGACGATCCCACCGAGCTCGACACCCACAACGTCGGTGTTCGTGTAGGGGCGGAAGTACGGCGTCATGCACGCCTGCTGCAGCCGGGCGGCGACCGTCTCGTCGGTGCACGCGACAACCGTTGCGGCCGGCTGCCGCAACGCGATCTCACGAGCCAGGTTGGGACCGGAGACGACGGCCAGCTGACGGTTCGGGCGCCCGGTGACCTCGGCCATCACCTCGCTCATGCGGGCCAAGGTTCCCACCTCGAGCCCTTTCATCAGGCTGACGAGGACCGCCTCGTCCGGCAGCTCGTCGGTCCACCGCGTCAGGTTCTCGCGGAGGGTCTGCGCTGGCACCGCCAGCACAACGATCTCCGCCCCGTCGAGCACGCGTCGGGACTCGGTGGTCGCCCACATCGTCGGTGGCAGCTCGATACCGGGGTGGAACGCGGGGTTCTCATGCTGGGTGGTGAGCACGTGGGCGAGCGCGTCGTTGCGACCCCACAGCGCGACGTCATTCCCGGCGTCGGCCAAGACCATGCCGAAGGCGGTGCCCCACGAACCCATCCCCATGACTGCGACACGCACTACGAGCCCTCCTCGTGGTCCCGCCGGTGGGGGTTCCCGGTCCGGGGTAGGTCGTGCCGGCGGGGGTCGTACCTCTCCGCTGGCGGGGTCTCGCCACGTATCTGGGCGAGTAGGTCGGTAACGGCCCCAATGATCCGCTCCGCCGCGTCACGAAGCAGACCCGACGTGAGCTCCTGGCCGCGGAGGTCGGACAGATCGACCGGCGCACCAGCCCACACGTGCATCGTCTTGCGAGGCAGCAGGTGCGGGACCTTGGCGTACGGCCGCAGCACGTCATGCGCCCCCCACTGCGCGATGGGAACCACCGGACAGCCGGTCACCAGCGCCACCCGCGCGGCGCCGGTCTTCCCCAACATCGGCCACAGGTCCGGGTCGCGCGTCAACGTGGCCTCCGGGTAGATGGCCACGCACTCCCCTTCCTCGACCGCGGCCACCGCGGCCCGAAACGCGGCGGTGGCGTCACGGGACTCGCGGTACACCGGGATCTGGCCGGCGTTGAGCAGGATGGCTCCGACGCCGGGTACCGCGAAGACGCTTGCCTTGCCAAGGAAACGCGGCGCTCGGCCAGCGTCGTTGACGTAATGGGCGAAGGTCAGCGGATCGAAGTGGGAAATGTGGTTGGTCACGACGACGCACCCACCGCTTGGGGGAAGGTGCTCCTGGCCTCGCCAGTCGCGTCGGGTGAGCGCCATGAGCGGTGGCCGCAGCACACCCCGGGCGAACCGGTAGGCCGCCTGCTCGCGATCAGTCGTCACGCGTCTCCTCCTCGGGGATGCCAGTCTGTCCAGGCAGGGGGACGGTGTCGAGCAGCGGGACCGCGCCACGGTGGACAATCGCACGATGACCGCTCCGAAGTGGACCGTGGTGATCCCACTCAAGGCGTCGGCCAGGGCCAAGACCCGCCTCGCGCTCCCCCCCGCGCAGCGGCGGACCTGGGCCCGGGCCTTCGCCGTCGACACGGTCGCGGCCGCCGTCGACTGTCCACTGGTCAGGCGCGTCGTGGTGGTCACCGACGACGCCGAGTGGACCCTCGCACCCCCGTCAGGCGCCACCGTCATCGTGGTCACCGCCCCCGTGAACGCCGCCATCCGCCACGCGGTCGGCGATGACCGGTCGCCGGTCGCCGCCCTTCCCGGTGACCTCCCGGCACTGCGCGCATCGGACCTGCAGGCGGCCCTGGCTACCGCCGGTAGCGCAGTCCCGACTGTGCTCGCCGACCGAGCCGGGTCCGGCACCGTGTTGCTCACCGCCCCAGACGGGCCCGCGATGAACCCGGCCTTCGGCCGCGACTCGTACCAAGCCCACCTCGACGGCGGCGCGGTCGCGCTCCCAGACGGGGGCTGGCCCGGCCTGCGCTGTGACGTCGACACCGCCGCTGATCTTGCCGAGGCCCTCCGCATCGGCGTGGGGGCAGCGACGTCCGCCGAGGCTCGGCGGTAGCCTGCGAGTCGTGCAAGCGACGGTCCACCGCTACGACGCGGACACCCGCTCCGGGACGGTTCTGCTCGACGACGGGCTCGAGCTGGCCTTCGATGCCGAGGCAGTTGCGGCTGGCGAGATGAGATTCCTACGGTTCGGGCAGCGGGTACGCATCCAGACGACGGGCTCGGGCGCCGACCAACGCGTCACCTACCTGATCTTGGCGACCCTCGCCGACCCCAGCTGATCCCGCTCGGCGGCGGCCCGGACCTGACACCGAGAGAGGAGCGCCCCGTGCTCCCATGGTCCACTCCACTGGCCGGCCGGCTCGACGAGCACGTGATCTCCAGCCAGCACCTGCGCGGCAACGTGCTGGGTGACCCATACGAACGTCCCCTGCTGGTCTACGTCCCTCCCGGGTACGACGACGACGACCCCGGGGCCCGCTACCCCGCGGTATACGTCATCCAGGGCTACACCGGCCAGGTGTCAATGTGGCTGAACCGGCAGCCCTTCACACAGACCTACATCGAGACTGCGGACCAGGTCTTCACCGACGGCGCACCACCATGCGTCGTCGTGTTCGTCGACGCCTGGACGGCGTACGGCGGTTCGCAGTTCGTCGACTCGCCAGGGACCGGCGCGTACCACTCGTACCTGTGCGACGAGGTTGTTCCATGGGTCGACGCGACCTACCGGACGATTGCCGACCGCGAGTCCCGCGCGATCTCCGGCAAGTCCAGCGGCGGGTTCGGCGCGATGATCACGCCGATGCTCCGACCTGACCTGTTCGGCGCCCTGGCAACTCATTCGGGCGACGCGCTGTACGAGTACTGCTATCTGGCCGAGTTCGCCACCGTGGTCCGCGCGCTGCGGGCGTTCGACGGCGACATCGACGCGTGGTGGGATGACTTCCGCCGAAGACCGCCGCTCACGCGTGACACCGACTCTGCGGTGCTCACGGCACTGGGAGTCGCCGCGTGCTTCTCGGCCGACGACGACGGGACCCCACGTCTGCCGTTCGACCCGGTCACCGGCGTGGTCCGTCCCGAGGTCTGGCAGCGATGGCTGGACTGGGACCCGGTGCGGATGGCGCCACGGTTCGATGCGGCGATCCGGTCTCTTCGTGCGGTGTGGATCGACTGCGGCACTCGGGACGACTACTTCCTCGACATCGGAGCGCAGGCATTCCACCGGCAGCTGGTCGACACCGGACTCCCCGCGGATCGCATCGCCTTCGAGCTGTTCGACGGCACGCACAGCGGGGTGGACTACCGCTACCCGCTGGCTCTCGACTGGCTCGCCCGGCGCCTCGCCCGCTGAGGCGGCGCCCGGACATGCTTGGAGGGCCGGTCCCGTAGGGCCGGCCCTCCAAGGAGTGCGTTCTGTCAGCGCTTGCGGGCCGGAGCCTTCTTCGCCGCAGTCTTGCGGGCCGGAGCCTTCTTCGCCGCAGTCTTGCGGGCCGGAGCCTTCTTCGCCGCAGTCTTGCGGGCCGGAGCCTTCTTCGCCGCAGTCTTGCGGGCCGGAGCCTTCTTCGCCGCAGTCTTGCGGGCCGGAGCCTTCTTCGCCGCAGTCTTGCGGGCCGGAGCCTTCTTCGCCGGAGCCTTCTTCGCCGCAGCCTTGGGGGCCGGCGGCAGCTTCTTCTCGCCGTTCACGACGGCCTTGAACTCGGCGCCGGCAGTGAACTTCGGCACCGACTTCCTCTTGGTGCGGACCACCGCGCCGGTCTGCGGGTTGCGGGCTTTGCCGGCCGGGCGTACGCGCTTTTCGAACTTGCCGAACCCGGTGATGGCCACCGCCTCGCCCTTGGCGACGTTGCGCGTGACGGTGTCGATGACCGCCTCGAGCGCGTTGTGAGCGGCGCGACGGTTCCCGTCAAATCGGACCGACAGCGCGTCGATCAACTGTGCCTTGTTCACTACTTCCCCTTTTGATGCGTCTGTGGTGTCGCAGCGGATGCGCGACTCGTCATCACGTTAGGGAAGGTTACGCCTGGGCACAATGACCGCGAGCCCTTGTGTCGCAAGGATCTTCGTCACATCGACCCGTCGAAGTGACGGTCCGCCCTGGTCATATCGACGTGGTGACGGGCATGTAGCTCGGCCGACCGGCCTCGTAGTCGGCCACCAGAACAGCGTGCCGAAGCGTCAGGCCGATGTCGTCCAAGCCCTGCAGCAACCGCCAACGCACGTACTCGTCGACCTCGAAGTCGATGGTCTCCGCGCCGTAGGAAAGCCGCCTGGCCTGCAGATCCACGGTGATTTCGGTGTCCGGGTGGGTCTCGGCAACCCGCCACAGCCGGTCGACGACTTCTTGACCCAGCTCGATCGTGAGCAGGCCTGCCTTGGCGGCGTTCCCGCGGAAGATGTCAGCGAATCGCGGACTGACCACCACCGCGATCCCGGCGTCCTGCAGTGCCCAGACCGCATGCTCGCGAGACGACCCGGTTCCGAACTCCGGGCCGGCAACCACGATGCTGGCGCCGGCGTACTCCGGGCGGTTCAGCACGAAGTCCGGGTCCTGCCGCCAGGCGGAGAACAGACCGTCCTCGAAGCCGTGACGGGTAATCCGCTTGAGGTACACCGCCGGGATGATCTGGTCGGTGTCCACGTTGCTCCGCCGCAGAGGCAGGATGCGACCGGTGTGACTGGTGAACGGGTCCATGGGGTCCTCCGGGTCTGGTGGGCGGGTGGCTACAGGTCGGCCGGACCGGCCAGGTGACCGGCAACGGCCGTGGCCGCCGCGACCTGCGGCGACACCAGGTGGGTACGGCCGCCCTTTCCCTGCCGGCCCTCGAAGTTGCGGTTGGACGTCGAGGCGCAGCGCTCGCCGACCATGAGCTGGTCGGGGTTCATGCCCAGGCACATCGAGCACCCGGCGTGGCGCCACTCCCCACCCGAGGCGAGGAAGACCTGGTCCAGTCCCTCAGCCTCGGCCTGCAGCCGGACCCGGACCGAACCCGGCACCACGAGCAGCCGCGTGCCCTCGGCGACCGAGCGGCCGGCCATGATCTCCGCCGCTGCGCGCAGGTCCTCGATTCGGCCGTTGGTGCACGACCCGACGAACACGGTGTCGACCGGGATCTCGCGCATAGGAGTCCCAGGGCGGAGCCCCATGTACTCCAGGGCTCGGGCCGCGGACGCCCGGGCCGCGGGGTCGTCAAAGCCCGCCGGGTCCGGGACGACCGAGCTGAGGGGAACCCCCTGCGCCGGGTTGGTCCCCCAGGTGACGAAGGGCGTGATCGCGCCGGCGTCGATCACGACCTCGCGGTCGAAGCTCGCCGACGGGTCCGTACCCAGCGCCCGCCACTCGGCGACGGCGCGGTCCCAGTCGTCGCCGACCGGTGCGTGGGGCCGGCCGGCCAGATACGCGAACGTGGTGTCGTCCGGCGCGATCATGCCGGCCCGGGCTCCCGCCTCGATCGACATGTTGCACACGGTCATCCGAGCCTCCATCGTCAGGCCCTCGACGGCCGACCCTCGGTACTCGATGACGAAGCCCTGACCGCCACCAGTCCCGATCTCGGCAATGACCGCAAGGATCAGGTCCTTCGCGGTGACACCTTCGGCCAGCTCGCCGGTGACGGTAACCGCCATCGTCCGGAACGGCGACAGCGGCAGTGTCTGCGTCGCCAGGACATGCTCCACCTCGCTGGTGCCAATCCCCAGCGCGAGCGCGCCAAAGGCGCCGTGTGTGGACGTGTGCGAGTCGCCGCAGACCACCGTCATCCCGGGCTGGGTCAGTCCTAGCTGGGGTCCGACGACATGAACGATGCCCTGGTCGTCCGAGCCGAGTGGGTAGATCGGGACCCCGAACTCCCGACAGTTCGCCCGCAGGGCCTCGACCTGGGTCCTCGACACCGGGTCGGCGATCGGGCGGTCGATGTCCTGCGTCGGCACGTTGTGGTCCTCGGTGGCCAGCGTCAGGTCCGGACGACGCACCGTCCGGCCCGCCGCGCGGAGTCCGTCGAAGGCTTGGGGGCTCGTGACCTCGTGGACGAGGTGGAGGTCGATGTAGAGCAGGTCCGGTTCGCCGGCTGCCCGCCGCACGACGTGGGCGTCCCAGACCTTCTCTGCCAGCGTGCGTCCCATGGCAACTCCCGTGTCGAGTCCGACGCTCCCCCTTGCGTCTCGGATATCGAGACGCCAGTATCAGAACATGGACAACTCTAGCGGAGTCGGCGTGGTGGACAAGGCGGCGCTCGTGCTCGGGGCACTGGAGGCCGGGCCCCAGAGCCTGGCTGGGCTCGTCTCCGCCACCAACCTGGCCCGACCGACCGCTCACCGGATCGCCGTCGCGCTGGAGCACCACCGCCTGGTGGCGCGGGACCTGCAGGGACGCTTCGTGCTCGGACCACGACTCCCCGAGCTGGCCGCTGCCACCGGCGACGACCGGCTCCTGGCGGCGGCCGCCGGCGTGCTGAACCAGCTCCGGGACCATACGGGCGAGAGCGCCCAGCTGTACCGCCGGCTCGGCGACGAGCGGATGTGCGTCGCGGCCGCCGAGCGACTGTCCGGGCTCCGCGACACGGTGCCGGTGGGCAGCGTTCTCCCCATGGCGGCCGGCTCGGCCGCCCAGGTGCTGCTGGCCTGGGAGGACCCGGATCGGCTGCAGCGCGGACTGAAGGGGGCCCGGTTCAGCGCCGCCGCACTGGCGGGCGTCCGGAGGCGCGGCTGGGCCCAGAGCGTCGCCGAGCGAGAGCCGGGCGTCGCATCGGTGTCGGCACCGGTGCGCAGCGCTGGGGGACGCGTCATCGCCGCGGTGTCGGTCTCCGGCCCCATCGAGCGGTTGACCCGGCAGCCGGGCCGGCAGCACGCCGGCGCCGTCGGGGCCGCTGCCGCCACGCTGTCGGCCGCCCTCACCGACGGGATGCCAACTCCGCGGTGACAACCCCCGGCGCCGAGCTCAGTGGCCCCGGTCGATCCACTCCTGACGGTGTGGTCGCTCGACACCCAGCGTGGTGGAGTCACCATGTCCGGTGTGCACGATCGTGTCCGAGGGCAACCGGTCGAACAGCTCGGTGATCGACGCGATGATGGTCGGAAAGTCGGAGAACGACCGTCCGGTGGCGCCGGGTCCTCCGGCAAACAGCGTGTCGCCGCTGAACAGGACGCCGAGCTCACTGCAGTAGATGCAGCACGCGCCCGGGGCATGCCCCGGGGTGTGGATGACCGTCAGGCTGGTACCTGCGACCTCGATCGCCTGGCCGTCGGCCAGCTCGCCGTCCGGATCCCTCTCGGGATGGGTGAGTCGCCACACTGGCAGATCGTCGGGATGCAGCAGGACCGGAGCCCCCGTGCGGTCCGACAGCTCCGGGGCGACCCGGACATGGTCGTCGTGAGCGTGTGTGCAGAGGATGGCGACCAGCCGTCGGTCGCCCACCGCCGCCATGATGCGGTCGGCGTCGTGCGGCGCGTCGATCACGACGCACTGCTCGTCGTCGCCCACGAGCCAGACGTTGTTGTCGACGTCCCACGTCCCACCGTCGAGGGTGAATGTCCCCGAGGTGACGATGTGGTCGACGTGCGCGCTCAGAGCAGCACCACCGAACGCAGGACCTCACCGGTGTGCATCTTGTCGAAGGCCTCCTCGACCGCGTCCAGCGAGATCCGCTCGCTGACGAACTTGTCCAGCGGCAGCCTCCCCTGCAGGTGGAGGTCGACCAACATGGGGAAGTCACGGCTGGGCAAGCAGTCCCCGTACCAGGACGACTTGAGCGAGCCGCCGCGGCCGAAGATGTCGATGAGGGGCGTGGACCACGTCATCTCCGGTGTCGGGACACCGACCAGAACGGTCGTCCCGGCCAGGTCCCGCGCGTCGTAGGCCTGCTGGAACACCTGCGGCGTGCCGACCGCGTCGATGGTGACATCGGCGCCGAACTCGGTGATCTCCTTGACCGCGGCGACCGGGTCGGTCTCGGCTGCGTTGACCGTGTGCGTCGCGCCGAACTCGCGTGCCCACGCAAGCTTCCGGTCGTCGACATCGACGGCGACGATCGTGCGGGCGCCCGCCAGTCGGGCGGCCATCACGGCGGCACCGCCCACCCCGCCGCAGCCGAAGACCGCCACCGAGTCGCCCCGGGCGACACCACCGGTGTTGATGGCGGCGCCGATCCCGGCCATCACCCCGCAGCCGAGCAATCCGGCCACCTCGGGCGGCACGGCTGCGTCGACCTTGGTGCACTGCCCCGCAGCGACGAGCGTCTTGTCGGCGAAGGCTCCGATTCCGAGCGCCGGAGACAGCTCGGTGCCGTCGAGCAGGGTCATCTTCTGCTCGGCGTTGTGCGTAGCGAAGCAGTACCACGGTCGCCCACGCAGACACGCGCGGCAGTGGCCGCACACTGCCCGCCAGTTCAAGATGACGAAGTCGCCGACTGCGACCTCGTCCACGCCCTCCCCGACTACGGAGACGACCCCGGCCGCCTCGTGTCCGAGCAGGTACGGGAAGTCGTCCCCGATCCCGCCCTCGCGATAGTGCAGGTCGGTGTGACACACCCCGCACGCCTGGACGTCCACGACGACCTCGCCCGACCCAGGGTCAGGCACGACGATCGTCTCCACGGTGACGGGTTCGCCCTTGGCGCGGGCAACCACCCCACGGACTTGGTACGGCATTGTTCCTCCGGATACTCGACACTGTTCGAGAAGCGCCAGGCGAACCTAGCCAACCGACCGGCTCCGGCAGCGACCGGATCGGCCCAACACCTGGTCGCTCAGCCGGAGGTGCGCTCCCAGACCACGATCGTGTTGCGGTCCTGGCTGTACACGTGCGCCATGCGGTAGCCGTTCGCCGCCCGCTCGTTGGCCGCCTTCCCGAAGTGGCGCATGTTGACCGAACCCTCGTTCACCTCGATCTCGTACACCGGACCCCCGGCCTTGCCGCCGCTGAAACCGCCGATTCCCAGAACCATCTCGTCTCCTTCATCCGTACCGGTGGCCCGGTCAGCGAGCCGTCTTGAGACGTCGTGGGCCGTCTGCATCCCGCGGGACCGGAACGCTGCTACGGCGCCGGCGGGTCATACCGACCAGACGGCAGACAGCCTGGCGGATGTCCACGTCGGGGTCTAGGGGAAGGCGGCGGCCGGACCAGGCGATCCCACGCGATCGCACGTGACCCACGCGAAAGGCCCAGGTGCCAGACCTGGGCCGATACGCCGTAGCCCCGACGGGATTCGAACCCGCGCTACCGCCTTGAGAGGGCGGCGTGCTAGGCCGCTACACAACGGGGCCGTACCCGCGCCGGCAGCCGGCGCGAAACGAACGGGAGTCTACGCGCGCGCGGACCACCGTTCTCGCTGGGGTACCAGGACTCGAACCTAGACTAGCTGAACCAGAATCAGCCGGGCTGCCAATTACCCCATACCCCATGGGCGCCGGGAGAAGCCCGACGCGGTCGAGGATACCCAACCGGTCGGATCGGCCCAAACCCCGCCGCGGCGCGCGCGGCGCACGAAATGCGTCGGGCAGTGTGCACTCGGCGCTGAACCTGCACCGCTGGGTGTGCACTCGGCGCTAGGTGGGGGTGACGGCGGCCAACGCCCGGCGCAGGCGTGCCAGGGCGCGGTCCCGGCCCAGCAGCTCCAGCGACTCGAACAGCGGAGGCGACACCCGTCGGCCGGTCGCGGCCACGCGGACCGGCCCGAAAGCCAGCTTGGGCTTCAGCCCGAGGCCCTCCACCAGGGCCGCCCGCAGGGCGTGCTCGATATCCGCCGACTGCCACGCGGGGACCTCCTCGAGCGCCGCGACCGACGCGGCCAACGTCGGCGTGGTCTCGACGGTCAGCTGCTTGGCGGCGTCGTCCGGGTCGACGGCGAACTCCGCCTCGTCGGTGAGCAGGAAGCGCATCATGGCGGCCGCCTGCCCCAGTGTCTCGACGCGCTCCTGCACGAGGGGCACCGCTCGCGCCACGAGGTCGAGCTGGTCGGCGGCCGGTTCCGTCCCCAGCTGGTCGTGCGCGACCAGGAAGGCAACCAGGCGGGCGCCGAAGTCCTCCGGGCTGATGGTGCGGATCCAGTCAGCGTTCAGCGCGGTGCACTTCTTGATGTCGAACCTGGCCGGGCTCGGGTTCACCCGGGCGATGTCGAAGGCGGCGGCCATCTCCGTCAGGGAGAACCGGTCCTGGTCCTCCGACAGCGACCAGCCCAGGAGCGCGAGGTAGTTCGTGAGCCCTTCCGGCAGGTACCCCTTGTCGATGTACATCAGCAGGCTCGACTCCGGGTCCCGCTTCGACAGCTTGCGGTTCCCTTCGCCCATGACGTACGGGAGGTGACCGAACCGGGGCGTCGAACCGTCGCCGACACCGATCTCGTGGAGGGCCTCCCACAGCGCCAGCTGGCGCGGCGTTGACGACAGCAGGTCCTCGCCACGGAGCACGTGGGTGATCCGCATCAGAGCGTCGTCGACCGGGTTGACCAGCGTGTACAGAGGTTCCCCGTTAGCGCGGACGAGCACGTAGTCGGGCACCTGGCCCGCCGGGAACGTGATGTCACCCCGCACGAGGTCGGTCCAGGTGAACTCGCGCGTCGGCATGGCGAACCGCAGCACGGCCGGCCGACCCTCGTCCCGGTAGGCGGACACCTGCGACTCGGTCAGGGACCGGCAGTGCCCGTCGTACCCCGGCGGGCGGCCCTCGCGCTTGGCGGCCTCTCGCCGCACCTCCAGCTCCTCAGCTGTGCAGTAGCAGCGGTAGGCGTGTCCGGCGTCCTCGAGCTGTCGGGCGACCTCGGCGTACTGCTCGAGCCGCTCCGACTGCCGGTAGGGGGCATGGGGTCCGCCGACCTCCGGGCCCTCATCCCAGTCCAGCCCGAGCCAGCGCAGCGACATGACCAGCGCCTCGTAGGAGTCCTCGGTGTCCCGCGCGGAGTCGGTGTCCTCGATCCGGAAGACAAACGTCCCTCCGGTGTTCCGGGCAAAGGCCCAGTTGAACAAGGCCGTGCGCGCCATGCCGACATGAGGGCTCCCGGTGGGCGACGGGCAGAACCGCACCCGGACCGGGGAGTCCACGCCGGTCACGGCCGCACCACGTGGTTGGTGAGCGTGCCCACCTGCTCGATCGTGACCGTGACCGTGTCGTCGTCGACGAGCGGGCCGACGCCGGCCGGCGTCCCGGTCAAGATCACGTCACCCGGGAGCAGGGTCATCACCGACGACACGAACTGGACCAGCTCCGAGACCGGGTGCACCATCTGGGAGGTCCGACCGGACTGCCGCAGCTCACCGTTCACGTGGGTCTGCATTCCCAGGTCCGTCGGGTCGACGCCCGTAGCGATCCACGGGCCGAGCGGGCAGAAGGAGTCGAAGCCTTTGGCCCGCGTCCACTGGCCGTCGCCGCGCTGCAGGTCGCGTGCGGTGACGTCGTTGGCGCAGCTGTACCCCAGGACGACGTCGGCCACGCGCGACTCCGGCACTTCGCGCGCGAGCCGTCCGATCACCACCGCCAGCTCGCCCTCGTGCTCGACCTGGGCCGACTGTGAGGGGAGCATGATGGCCTCCGCGTCTCCCACGATCGCGGTCGACGGCTTCAGGAAGAGCACCGGGGTCTGCGGTGCCTCGCCGCCCAACTCGGCCGCGTGGTCGGCGTAGTTCTTGCCGACGCCGATCACCTTGCTGGGCAGCACCGGTGGCAGCAGCCTCACGTCGGCGATGGGGAACACCGCCTGGGTGCGCTCGTACGGGGCGAACGGATGACCGTCAATGGCAGTGACCGTCAGCGCAGCCTGGTCGTCACCTTCGCCGTCGACAACTCCATAGGCGATCCGGTCAGCCACGGTGAATCGGACGAAGCGCACGGAAGTGCACGTTACCGGGAGGGCGCCCTCCCGCGTCCGGCGCACCCGTTGGTCACGCGAGGGCCGCGGCGATCGTGTCGGCGTAGGCGTCGGCGCCGCGAGCAGTCAGATGAGTGCCGTCGGCCACGAAGTACTCGCGATGGCCCGCCGACGTGGCCTGCCAGTCCGCCAGCACGACGTTGTCGAGGCGGTGGGCGGCGGTCTCCAGCGCCCGGTTGCTCTGATCGGACCAGGAGACCGGGGAGCGCACGTTCACCAACACGATGCGCTCGGCGGCATCGAGCCGGCCAAGCAGCTGGTGGAGCGCGCTCGCGTCCGGGATGCCGTTCGTCCCGGTCTGGATGACGACCACGCCGGCCAGTGCACCGGCCCGCCGGCGCTGGTCCACCCGATCGATCGTCTCGTCCGGCTGCCGAGCGACCTCGGCGTCGATGGTCACCCTCGGCAGTGTCTGCGTCAGGGCCGATCGGGCCGACAGGAGCACCGAGTCGCCGATCGCAGTGACCCGCTGCCGGACGAGCGGTGGACGGCCCTGCCGCTCCAACGGCAGCCGAGACAGCGCCGTCAGCTCCCCTGCCCCGAGCGAGGTCACGCCTCCCAGATAGGTGGCCGGACCCACCGCCGGGACCTGGGCGAGGGCGGTTCCCCCGGACACCGCCAGACATGCCGCGGCCGCGCCCAGCGCTGCGGCATGACGGCCGCGAAACGCACGCCCTTCGCTCACCCGACGCCACGCCCCGGCAACGCCGGCGCGGCGGATCGGCATCTCGACCCATCGGTACGACGCCTCGGCCAGCGCACCGGTAGCCGCCAACGAGGTGGCGGCCGCCAGCGCGCCACCGAAGGGCAGGTCCAGGTCGGGACGCGTGACGAGAAAGACCGGCCAGTGCCACAGGTAGATCCCGTACGACCGGGTCCCCAGCCAGCGCAGCGGATCCCGGCCCAGGACCCGGCCGAACGTCGCCGCTGGGTGCGCCGCCACCATCACCAACACCGCCGTCACCAGCGCCAGGGCGAGGAAGCCACCGCGGTACAGCCCGCCCGTCCCCTCCCCCGCGAAGGCGAAGAAGCCGACCACTCCGCCGAGCGCGGCCAGCCCCGCAACCGTCAAGCTGACCTGGGTGCGCGGCGGGACCGACGTGGGGAGACGGGACGGCCGCCACACGGTCGCCAACGCCGCCCCCACCAGGACCGTCATGGCATGGGTGTCCGAGCCGAAGTACAGCCGCGCGGTGTCCTGGACGCCGACAGCAGCGCCCTGCTCGGCGAGGAAGGCCATCAGGCCGGACGAGGCCAGCGCGCCGACCACCGCGGTGACTCCCACACCGCGGCGGCCCCAGAGCCGCCACGCCACGAGCATGGCTGCCGGCCAGACCAGGTAGAACTGCTCCTCGAGTGCGAGCGACCACAGATGCTGGAGCAACGGGGGTCGCCCGATCACGTCGAAGTAGCTGCGCTCGTCGAGCACGAACCACCAGTTGGTCGTGTAGCTCAGCGCCGCCAGCGCGTCCTGGCGCAGCTGTGCCGCCGCATCGCGCGCCACCGTCAGCGCGAGTACTGAGGTGAACGCAAGGACGACGAACAGTGCCGGCAGCAGTCGACGAGCCCGGCGCACGTAGAAGGCCCCGAACCTGATCCGGCCGTGGGTCTCGACCTCGAGGAGCAGCAGGGACGTGATCAGGAAGCCCGACAGGACGAAGAACACGTCCACGCCCAGGAAGCCGCCCGGCAGGACTTGTGCCGGCAAGTGGAAGAGCAGGACCGCGCCCACCGCGACGGCTCGGACCCCATCAAGACCCGGCAGGTGGGGAAGACGTGCGGTCACTGCGGGGGCAGCGGCCGGCCGGCACGGAGCAGGCCGTAGCTGACGGCGTCAGCGAGAGCACGCCAGGACGCGGCGATGACGTTCTCGTGCACGCCGATCGTGTCCCACTCGGCAGTGCCGTCGCTGGTCTCGATGAGCACCCGGGTGACCGAGGCCGACCCCTCCCTACCCTCGAGGATGCGCACCTTGTAGTCGACGAGCTCGAGGGCGGCGAGCTCCGGGAAGATCTGGGTCAGCGCCTGGCGCAGCGCGTTGTCGAGTGCGTTGACCGGGCCGTTGCCCTCTCCCGTCGCCACGATCCGACTTCCCTGCGCATGAACCTTCACGGTGGCCTCGCTCACGACCTCTCCGTCACTGCGCTGCTCCACGATCGTGCGCCAGGACTCCACCTGGAAGTAGCGCTGGATCTCACCCGCCATCACGTCCCGAAGCAGGAGCTCGAAGGAGGCGTCGGCCGCCTCGAACGAGTAGCCGCCGGCCTCGAGGTCCTTCACCCGGTCCACGACCTTGCCCAGGACCTCGTGGTCTCCCGACAGGTCGATGCCCAGCTCCCTGCCCTTGAGCTCGACGGACGCGCGTCCGGCCATCTCGGTGACCAGGACCCGCATGTCGTTGCCTACCGTCTCCGGCTCGATGAAGTTGTACAGCTCGGGCGACACCTTGATCGCGCTGGCGTGCAACCCGGCCTTGTGGGCGAACGCTGACACGCCGACGTACGCCTGATGCGTGTCCGGTGAGATGTTGGCGATTTCGGCGAGGGCGTGGGACACGCGGACCATGTCCGGCAGCCGCCCCTGCGGAAGGACCCGAAGGTCGAGGCGGGTCTCCAGGTTGCCCACCACAGCGAACAGGTCAGCGTTCCCGGTCCGCTCGCCGTACCCGTTCGCGGTGCACTGCACGTGGGTGGCCCCGGCCTCGACCGCGGCCAGCGTGTTGGCCACCGCGCACGCCGTGTCGTCCTGGCAGTGGATACCGAGCCGGAGGCCTCCGGACCGTTCCCGGACCTCACCGACGATCCGGTGGAGTGCGGTCGGGAGCATGCCGCCGTTGGTGTCACAGAGAACCCCCACGTCGGCACCCGCGGCGAACGCCGCCTCGAGGACGCGCAGGCCGTAGTCGCGGTCGTGGCGGTACCCGTCGAAGAAGTGCTCCAGGTCCAAGAAGACGCGTCGACCCTCTCCAACCAGGAGCCCGACGGTGTCGGACACCATGGCCAGGTTCTCCTCCGGGGTGGTCCGCAGCGCCTGTTCGACGTGGCGTACGTCCGACTTGGCGACCACGGTGACCACGGGGGTCGAGGCGTCCAGCAGCGCCCTGACCTGAGGGTCCGTGGCGGCCGCCGCACCCGGCCGGCGCGTGGCGCCGAAGGCGACGAGCTGGGCCTGGGCGAGGTCTAGCTCATGCTGAGCGCGCTCGAAGTACTCGGTGTCCTTGGGCATGGCTCCCGGCCAGCCGCCCTCGATGAACCCGACACCCAGCTCATCCAACAGCCGGGAGACCGCCAGCTTGTCAGCGACGGAGTACGACACCCCTTCGCGCTGGGCGCCGTCGCGCAGCGTCGTGTCGTAGACGTGGAACGCGTCACCGGGACGGCTCACGGGACCTCCAACGAAAAGACCCCCCGCAGGAGCGAGAGGTCAGCGCGACGGGCAGGCCGTCGCGCTAGGGAATCAGGAGCGGCGAAGTCATCGCGCCCAGTGTGGCACACCGCTCAGGCGGTGGCCGCGACCAAGGCGTGCATCCAGGCATGGTCGTCCTCACGACGACCGTGCTGCAGGTCCAAGAGGTGCTCGCGAAGCTGGAGCGTCAGCGGCCCGGGTGACCCGTCACCCACCGCCCAGCCACCGTCCGACGACTTCACCTCGCCGACCGGGGTGATCACTGCCGCCGTGCCGCAGGCGAAGACCTCGGTGAGCGAGCCGTCGAGCGTGCCCTCCCGCCACTCGTCGACACTGATCCGCGCTTGCTCGGCGGGAATGCCGAGATCCCGCGCCACGGTGATCAGCGAGTCCCGGGTGATGCCGGGGAGCAGCGCTCCGGTCAGCTCTGGGGTGACCAGACGGGCGTCCGAACCAGAACCGTAGACAAAGTAGAGGTTCATTCCCCCCATCTCCTCGACCCACCGGCGCTCCACCGCGTCCAGCCAGACCACCTGGTCGCATCCCTCGGCGGACGCCTGGGCCTGGGCGATCAGGGAAGCGGCGTAGTTGCCGGCGCACTTCGCCTCACCAGTGCCGCCCGGTGCGGCCCGCACGTACTCGCGGGACAGCCACACCGAGACCGGCTGGACGCCTCCCGAGAAGTAGGCGCCTGCTGGCGAGGCGATGAGGAGGAACAGGTAGGAGGACGCCGGCTTCACCCCGAGGCCGACTTCGGTAGAGAACATGAACGGTCGTAGGTACAGGCTCATCTCCGGGTGGTTGGGGACCCACGCCCGGTCCTGGGAGACCAACGCTTCCAGGGCCTCGACGAAAAGGCTCTCCGGCAGCTCCGGCATTGCCAGCCGACGCGCCGACCGGTTGAACCGCTGGGCGTTCATCTCCGGTCGGAAGGTGGCGATGCTGCCGTCGACTCGACGGTAGGCCTTCAGCCCTTCGAAGATCTCCTGCCCGTAGTGCAGGGCCATGGTGGCGGGGTCCAGCTCGATCGGCCCGTAGGGCACCAGCTGAGCGTCATGCCAGCCCCGACCCTCGGTCCAGGTGGCCGAGACCATGTGGTCAGTGAAATGACGACCGAATCCTGGGTCGGCCAGGATCGCCTGCCGCTGGTCGTCCGGCAGCGGCTGACTGGTGGGCTTCAGCGCGATGGGCATGGACCGACGCTACCTTCCTCGAGCTTGACGGACGGGGGAACCGGTCAGCGACCGACGGCAGACACGAGCGCATCGCCCACCTCGCGGGTGCTGCGGTCACCACTACCGCGAGTGGCGAGATCGTCGGCAACCGCCTGCTCGACCTCCCGGGCTGCCTGAGTGAGACCGAGGTGGTCGAGCAGCATCGCCACGGACAGGACGGTCGCCGTTGGGTCCGCCACGCCCTTGCCCGCGATGTCGGGAGCTGACCCGTGCACCGGCTCGAACATGCTGGGGTGTGCGCCGCTCACGTCCAGGTTCCCGCTGGCGGCCCGGCCGATACCCCCGGCGATCGCGGCCCCGATGTCGGTGAGGATGTCACCGAACAGGTTGTCCGTGACCACGACGTCGAACCGGTCCGGCTGCGTGACGAAGAACATCGACGCCGCGTCCACGTGCAGGTAGTCGGTGGCCACCGCGGGGTACTCCGTGGCGACCTCGGCGAAGACCCGGGACCACAAGCCCCCGGCGTGGGTCAGCACGTTGTTCTTGTGCACCAGGGTGAGACTCCGACGTGGCCGAAGGGCTGCCCTGGCGAACGCGTCGCGCACGACCCGTTCGACGCCGTACGCGGTGTTCAGGCTCTCTTCGGTGGCGACCTCGTGGGGCGTCCCCCCGCGAAGGGTCCCGCCCGAGCCGGCGTAGGGGCCCTCCGTGCCTTCGCGCACCACAACCATGTCGATGTCTTCCGGGACACGACCGGCGAGTGGCGTGCTCACGCCGGGATAGAGCTTCACCGGACGAAGGTTGACGTGGTGGTCGAGCTCGAACCGCAGCCTCAGCAGCAGGCCGCGCTCGAGGACGCCGCTCGGGACGGTGGGGTCTCCGACCGCGCCGAGCAAGATGGCGTCGTGCTCAGCGATCTCGCCAAGCACCGAGTCGGGCAGCACCTCACCTGAGGCATGCCACCGGCGCGCGCCGAGGTCGTACTCGGTCAGCTCGAACTGGGCGTCATGCTGGGTGGCAACCGCGGCCAGGACGCGGACGCCCTCAGCGACGACCTCAGGCCCGATTCCGTCTCCGGGGATGACCGCGAGCCGGTAAATGGTCGTCATAGCGGTCCTCTAGTCCGACTCGAGTGCGATGGCGCGTCCGTCGTGGGCGCTGATCGTCGCCACGATCTCGGCCACGACGTCGGCATCAAGGGCGCTGTCCACGGTGAGAGCGATCAGGGCGTCTCCCCCCTCGGCGGCCCGGCTCACCTGCATCCCGGCGATGTTGATGCCGCGGTCGCCGAGGATCCGACCGAGCTCACCCACCACACCGGGACGGTCGTGGTAGCGAAAGAAGGCGAGGTGGCGCGACGTCTGGAGGTCGACGTCGAAGCCATCGACCTCCACGATCTTCTCGACGTCCTTGGGGCCGGACAGCGTGCCGGCCACCGACACCTGGTGACCGTCCGCCAGAGCGCCCCTCAACGTGACCAGGTTCCGGTGGTCCGGGCTGTCCGGGTCAGTGGTCAACTCGACGTGCACGCCACGCTCGGCCGCCATGAGCGGCGCGTTGACGTACGACACCTGCTCGTCGGTGATCGCGGCGAACACGCCCTTCAGAGCAGCGAGCTCGAGGACCTTCACGTCCTGGGAGGCCAGCTCCCCCCGGACCTCCAGCGTCAGTCCCTCCGGTGCGCCCTCGGCCAGTCCGGAGAACACCCGGCCCAGCTTCTCCGCCAGCGCGATGTACGGGCGGACGTCCTCGGCGATCACGCCGCCATGGACGTTGACCGCGTCCGGAACCAGCTCACCGGACAGCGCAAGACGCACCGAGCGGGCGACCGCGATCCCAGCCTTCTCCTGCGCCTCGTCGGTGCTGGCGCCAAGGTGCGGGGTGACGACGACCTTCTCGTGGGCGAACAGCGGCGAGTCGGTGCACGGCTCCTCCGCGAACACGTCGACTCCGGCTGCCAGCACCCGCCCCTCAGCCACGGCGTCGGCCAGCGCCTGCTCGTCGACGATGCCGCCACGGGCCGCGTTCACGATCACGACCGATGGCTTCACGACCGCCAGCTCGGCAGCACCGATGAGGCCGGCGGTCTCTGGCGTCTTCGGTAGGTGGACCGTGATGAAGTCGCTGTCCCGCAGGAGGACATCCAGCTCGACGAGGTGCACCCCCATCTGCGCGGCCCGGCCAGGCTGCACGTACGGGTCGTAGGCGATCACGGTCGTGCCGAAGGCCATCAGCCGCTGCGCTGCCAGGACTCCGATCCGCCCGAGGCCCACCACTCCGACGGTCTTCCCGTACACCTCGACACCGGTGTACGCCGACCGCTTCCACTCGCCGTTCTTCAGCGCCTGGCTGGCGGGCGCGATGTTGCGCGCTGCCGCCAGAAGCAGACCCACGGCGAGCTCGGCTGCGCTCACGATGTTCGACGTCGGAGCGTTGACCACCATGACGCCCGCCTGGGTGGCCGCCGCGACATCGACGTTGTCCAGCCCCACCCCGGCCCGGGCTACCACCTTGAGCCGCCGG
Source organism: uncultured Actinomycetota bacterium (assembly GCA_963848085.1). Classification (GTDB taxonomy): domain Bacteria; phylum Actinomycetota; class Actinomycetes; order JAHEKZ01; family JAHEKZ01; genus CAWKCE01. Next base: position 709,052 of record CAWKCE010000003.1, on the reverse strand, counting down.
CCCGCGGCCAACGCCTCGGCATCGATCCGGGTCGCACTCCGAACGAGCACGGCGTCCACGTCGCCGATGGCGGACAGAAGCTGCGCCCGGTCCGCGCCGTCGCAGTGGCGAACGGTGAAGTCCGGACCCAGCGCCTCGAGAGTGGCCGGCGACAGCTCTTCGGCGATCAGCACGACAGGTTGGGTCACGGCGCAGCCTTCGAAGGATCGGCGACGGGCGGGAGCTCGCCCCAAGTGAGAGGCGACTTCGGAGTCTATCGGGGAGGTGTGGACGACCCGTCCTCGACCGGCCGGAACTGTCAGTGGTGGGTGGCAGAGTTCGGGGCATGAGAACGACACCCACCGCAGTGGTCGTCGAGCAGGCGCGGGACCTGCTGGTGTCGACCCAGGCTGTGGGTCACGTCGGGGACCGGACCTCGTCGGCACATTGTCCGCCCTGGAGGAGCTGGTCAACGCCGCGCAGGCAGCACAGGCCGAGGTGATGGCTGCGATGTCCCGGCTCGCCGCCGACGCCGATGCGCGCGGCGCAGCTGCGGGGCGGCCGAGCAGTCGACCCCCAGCGGTCGGAGTTTGTCGCCGACGAGATCGCCGTCGCGCTGCACTGCACGAGAATGGCGGCGGCGGCCCGGTACGCCCTCGCGCTGGCCGCGGTCACCCATCCGGCGCTGATGAGCGTCTGGTCGGCCGGCGCGATCGACGCGCGCAAGGTTCACGTGATCTGCGACGGTCTCCGCGATGTCTCGAGCCCCGCAGTGGACGACCTTGCCGCGCAGGCGGCCGCTTACGCCGCCGGACACACCGCGCCTGAGCTTCGTCGCTGGCTGGCACGCCGGGTCATCGCCGCCGACCCCGGAATGGCCGAGGTCCGCCGCACGCGGGCGGTGGCCGGTCGCCGAGTGGCGGTCACGCCACTCCCGGACGGCGTCTCCGAGCTGCTGGCCCTGCTGCCGAGCGTGCAGGCGCGGCAGGTCTACGACACCGTCAACGCGGTGGCCATGGCCGCCGATGCCGACGACATGCGCACCATGGACCAGCGGCGCGCCGACGCGCTGTTCGACCTGCTCTGCGGCCGGGCCGATCCCCCACAGGTCACCATCGCGGTGACGATCCCGGCGGACACCCTGCTCGGCGAGGGTGCCGCGCCGGGGGAGGTCGCCGGGGTTGGGCCGGTCACGAGCGGTGAGGCACTGCAGCTGGCCGGGGCCGGGACCGGGGCGACGACCCACGACGTGGTGTTCCGGGGTCTGCTCACCGATCCGGGGTCGGGCGCGCTGGTCGACGTCTCTGAGCGCCAGTACCGGCCGTCAGCGCGACTCGAGCGGGCGGTCCGGGCCCGCGACGGGATGTGTCGGTTCCCCGGCTGCAGCCGCTCGGCCGTCTCCACCCGGTCCGGGACGGACCTCGACCACACGGTCCCCTGGCCACGAGGAGCGACCACCGCGTCCAACCTGGCGGTTCTTTGCCGCCACCACCACCGGCTCAAGCACTCCTCGGGCTGGAGCGCTGACCTCGCTCCCGACGGAGTCATGACGTGGACCACCCCCTCGGGTCAACGCGTCAGGACCTACCCGTGGGCGTACGACGACCCGATCGACGACACCGGATAGGCGGCGCCAGCCCGACCTTCCCCCGCCTCGGTCACCGCGCCGCGGTGCCCTCTGTGTAGTCGTCGTCCGCGGAGTCGACCCACGCCATCATGCCGCGCAGCTCGCGACCCACCGCCTCGATCGGGTGCTGCTCCCCCGCCTGACGCAAGGCGGTGAACTCCGGGGCACCGGCGTCCTGGTCGGCAATGAACCGAGCTGCGAACGCGCCGGAACGGATGTCGTCGAGCACGGCACGCATGGAGTCCTTCACGTGCTGGTCGATGATCCGTGGTCCGCTCACGTAGTCGCCGTACTCGGCGGTGTCGGAGACTGACCACCGCTGCTTGGCAATCCCGCCCTCGTACATCAGGTCCACGATGAGCTTCAGCTCGTGCAGGCACTCGAAGTAGGCCACCTCGGGCTGGTAACCAGCGTCCACCAGAGTCTCGAAGCCGGCCTGAACCAGTGCCGACGCGCCGCCGCAGAGCACTGCCTGCTCGCCGAACAGGTCGGTTTCGGCCTCTTCGGTGAACGTGGTCTTGATACCTCCGGCCCTTAGTCCGCCCAGCGCCTTGGCATAGGCGAGCGCCAGCGGCCACGCTTCGCCGGTGGCGTCTTGCTCGACCGCGACGATCACCGGCACCCCACGGCCGTTCTCGTACTCGCGCCGCACCAGGTGCCCAGGGCCCTTCGGCGCCACCATGCACACATCCACGTTCGACGGCGGCTTGATGTAACCGAACCGGATGTTGAACCCGTGTCCGAAGAACAGCGCCTTGCCCGCACTCAGGTGCGGCTCGATGTCCTGGCGGTACAGCGAACGCTGGATGTGGTCGGGGGCCAGAATCATGATCACGTCCGCCTCGGCCGCCGCCTCGGCAGGGGTGACCACCCGAAGGCCGTCGGCCTCCGCCTTGGCACGGCTGGCCGAGTCAGGTTTCAGGCCGACCCGCACGTCGACGCCGGAGTCCCGCAGGTTCTGTGCATGCGCGTGACCCTGGCTGCCGTAGCCGATCACGGCCACCGTCCGGTCCTGGATGACCGCGAGGTCGGCGTCTGCGTCGTAGAACAACGTGGCCACGGGGGATCTCCTCGGTGAGTAGGTGCGGGGTGAGGGTAACGAGCGGGGTCAGGCCGAGCGGTCAGCGGGGCGCAGGACCCGGTCAGCCATGGAACGCGACCCTCGACCGACCGCGACCATCCCGGACTGCACGAGCTCCTTGACCCCGAACGGTTCCAGCACCCGCAACAGCGCCTCGAGCTTGTCGGAGTTCCCGGTGGCCTCGATGACGACCGTGTCGGAGGAGACGTCGACGACCTTGGCGCGGAACAGCTGCACGGTCTCGAGCACCTGGGAGCGCGTCTCGAGGTCGGCCCGCACCTTGACCAAGAGGAGCTCCCGCTGCACCGACTGGACGCCGTCGAGCTCCACGATCTTGATCACGTTCACCAGCTTGTTGAGCTGTTTCGTGACCTGTTCGAGCGGGAGGTCGGCCACGTTCACCACGATCGTCATCCGGGACACCCCGGCATGCTCGGTGGGCCCGACCGCCAGCGACTCGATGTTGAAACCTCGCCGCGAGAACAAGCCCGCGATCCGTGCCAGGACTCCTGGCTGGTCCTCGACCAGGACCGACAGCGTGTGACGGCTCATCACAGTTCGTCCTCATCCCATCGTGGCGCCATGTCGCGCGCGAACTTGATCTCGTCGTTCCCGGTCCCCGCTGCGACCATTGGCCACACCATCGCGTCTTTGTGCACGACGAAGTCCACCACGACCGGTCGGTCGTCGACCGCCATCGCCTTCTCGATGGTCGCATCCACGTCGGCGGCGGACTCGCATCGCAGCCCGACGCAGCCGTAGGCGTCGGCCAGCTTCACGAAGTCTGGAATCCGCTGGCTGTGGAGGTCGGTCTCGGAGTAGCGCTCGTTGTAGAAGAGCGTCTGCCACTGGCGGACCATGCCAAGGCTGTTGTTGTTGATGACCGCGACCTTGATCGGGATGTCGTTGATGGTGCAGGTGGCGAGCTCCTGGTTCGTCATCTGGAAGCAGCCGTCACCGTCGATGGCCCAGACCGTGGCGTCGGGGCGCGCGACCTTCGCGCCCATGGCGGCCGGCACCGCGTAGCCCATCGTGCCGAGACCACCCGAGTTGATCCACGTCCCCGGGTGCTCGTACTTGACGAACTGGGCCGCCCACATCTGGTGCTGGCCCACACCGGCGGTGTAGATGGCTTCCGGACCGGCAATGACACCGAGCCGCTCGATCACCAGCTGCGGAGCAAGCGACCCGTCGTCCGGTGCGTCGAAGCCGAGCGGGTAGGTGTCGCGCATCCGGTCGAGGCGCTGCCACCAGCCCGTCAGGTCGGGCTGCCGGCCGGCCTCGGACTCGGCGGCGATGGCCACCGTGAGGTCGGCGAGGACCTCGCGGGCGTCCCCGACGATCGGCACGTCAGCCACGCGGTTCTTCGAGATCTCGGCCGGGTCGATGTCCGCGTGGACCACCACCGCCCCGGGAGCGAAGCTGTCCAGCCGACCGGTCACCCGGTCGTCGAAGCGGGTACCCACCGCGAGGATCAGGTCCGCCTTCTGCAGGGCGCCGACCGCGGCCACCGTCCCGTGCATGCCGGGCATTCCGAGGTGCAGGCGGTGCGAGTCCGGAAACGCCCCGCGCGCCATGAGAGTCGTCACGACCGGGATCCCGGTCTGCTCGGCGAGGACGGCAAGCTCCCGGGTCGCCCGGGCCTTCAGGACCCCACCTCCGACGTACAGGACCGGTCGCTGCGACTCGGCGACCAGGCGTGCCGCCTCTCTCACCTGCTTGGCGTGCGGCCGAGTCGTCGGGTGGTAGCCCGGCAGGTCCAACGCCGTTGGCCACACGTACTCGGTGGGAGCCTGCAGCGCGTCCTTGGAGACGTCGACCAGGACCGGACCGGGGCGCCCAGTGGAGGCGATATGGAACGCCTCGGCGACGGTCCGAGGGATGTCTGCGGGGTCGGTGACCAAGAAGTTGTGCTTGGTGATCGGCATGGTGATGCCGCGGATGTCGGCCTCCTGGAAGGCATCGGTGCCAATGGCGCCGCTCGGCACCTGACCGGTCACCGCGACGATCGGCGTGGAGTCCATGTAGGCGTTGGCGATGGATGTCACGAGGTTCGTGGCACCGGGGCCGCTCGTCGCCATGCAGACCCCCACCCGGCCGCTCGCCAGTGCGTAGCCCTCGGCCGCGTGACCGGCCCCCTGCTCATGTCGGACGAGGATGTGCCGGATCCGTGAGTCGAACAGCGGGTCGTAGGCCGGCAGGATCGCGCCGCCGGGGATTCCGAAGACCGTGTCCACCCCGGCGTCCTCGAGCGACCGGATGAGGGACTGGGCCCCCGTCATCGACTCGGACATCTCACGCTTCCTCTCCGTTGCCGGACCGAGCGGCTCGAACCCCTCGAGCCGCCTGGCCTTCGTGCCGTGCCCATGACACAAGAAAGCCCCTCCGGCCTCCGAGGAGGATGAGGGGCGCGCGCGGTCGGACGGGTCGGCTCAGGCCGCGCGCCGGCTGACTACGAGAATGGTCTGGTGCACCGGACCAGCGTCCGCCCCGCTCCGGTTCCGGTCAAGCCCGCGAGACACATGTCTCACCATTCGGACAACCCGTCAGTCCAGCACGGCGCCCTGCGCGGCCGACCCCACCAGCCGGGCGTACTTGCCCAGGACGCCTCTGGTGTACCTCGGCTCCCGCGGCTTCCAGTGATCGGCGCGGCGCGCGAGCTCGGCGTCGTCGACAAGCAAGTCGAGCGTGCGAGCCGCCAGGTCCAGCCGGATCCGGTCCCCGTCGTTGACGAAGGCGATCGGCCCACCGTGCGGCGCCTCCGGGGCGACGTGGCCGATGCAGAACCCGGCGGTGGCTCCGGAGAACCGGCCGTCGGTCACCAACATGACGTCCTTGCCCAGCCCGGCCCCCTTGATCGCCGCCGTGACGGCGAGCATCTCGCGCATGCCCGGACCTCCCATCGGTCCCTCGTAGCGGATCACCACGACGTCGCCCGCCTCGATGCGGCCCTGCGTGACGGCCGCCATTGCCGCCGACTCGTCGTCGAAGACCTTGGCTACGCCCTCGAACAGCGGGTTGTCGATGCTGGCGGCCTTGATGACCGAGCCCTGGGGTGCCAGTGAGCCGGTGAGGATGACCAGCCCTCCGGTCGCGTGGAGGGGACTGCCCACGGGGGCGATGATGTCGCCGTCTGGAGCGGGGGGCGACAGAGCGGTCAGGTTCTCGGCCACCGTCATCCCGGTGACGGTGAGGACATCACCGTGGAGCAGTCCCTCGTCGAGCAGGGCCTTCATGACGACCGGAACACCACCGATGCGGTCGACGTCGCTCATGACGTAGCGACCAAAGGGCTTCACGTCAGCCAAGTGCGGCGTGCGGTCCCCCACCCGGTTGAAGTCGTCGATGTCGAGGTCTACCCGCGCCTCGTGCGCAATCGCCAGCAGATGGAGGACCGCATTGGTCGAACCACCGAGGGCCATGACCACCGCGATCGCGTTCTCGAACGCCTCCTTGGTCAGGATGTCCCGAGTGGTGATGCCGCGGCGCAGGAGCTCGACGACGGCCTGCCCGGACCGGAACGCACTCTCGTCACGGCGCTTGTCCACGGCCGGCGGCGCCGCCGAGCCGGGCAGGGCCATCCCCAGCGCCTCCGCGACGCTGGCCATGGTGTTGGCCGTGAACATCCCCCCGCACGCGCCCTCACCCGGGCACGCGTTCCGCTCGATGGTGTCCAGCTCGCCACGCGTGATCTTGCCGAGCGCGCAGGCACCCACGCCCTCGAAGGCGTCCTGGATCGTGACGTCTCCGCCCGCCACCCGGCCAGGCAGCGTGGACCCGGCGTAGACGAACACGCTGGCGACATCGAGGCGGGCAGCGGCCATCAGCATGCCCGGCAGCGACTTGTCGCAGCCGGCGAACGTGACGCAGCCGTCCAGCCGCTCGGCGTGCATGACGGTCTCGACCGAGTCGGCGATCACCTCGCGGCTGACCAAGGAGGCGCGCATGCCCTCATGCCCCATGGAGATCCCGTCGGACACCGAGATCGTGCCGAACTCCATGGGGAAGCCGCCTGCGGCGAAAACGCCCTCCTTGGCCTTGAGCGCCAGGCGCTTGAGCGACAGATTGCACGGCGTGATCTCGTTCCAGCTGGACGCGATGCCGATCTGGGGCTTCTCCCAGTCGTCGTCGGTCATCCCGACGGCTCGGAGCATGGCCCGGTTCGGCGCCCGTTCCATCCCGTCGGTGACGTCTCGGCTGTGCGGTTTGATGTCCGGCCGGTCACTCATGCCGGCACCCTACGGCGGAAGACCAGGTCCACGACGTCGTGGCCCCGCTCCAGCCCTCGCCGCTCGAACCGGGTGACCGGCCGCTCACTCGGGCGTGGGGCCGGTCCGTCGAAGACGTTCTCCAAGAGCGGCTCCGCCGAGAGCACGTGCAGCATCTGCTCGGCGTACGGGAGCCAGTCGGTCGCGCAGTGCAGGCTGCCGCCCGGCGCCAGGCGTGAGGCCAGCAGCGCGGCGAAGTCCGGCTGGACCAGGCGACGCTTGCGGTGGCGGGACTTCGGCCAAGGGTCGGGGAAGAAGATGCGGGCTCCGGCCAGCGAAGCCGGGGCGAGCATGTCCCGGACGACGACCACGGCATCTCCGTGCATGACCCGGACGTGGTCGAGCCCGCAGGCCGCCACCGAGGCGACCAGCCGACCCACCCCCGGGGTGTGGACGTCAACCGCCAGCACCCCCGTCGTCGGCTGCGCCACCGCCAGGGCGGCGGTGGCCTCCCCCATGCCGAAACCGATCTCGAGGACCACCGGGACGTCGGCTCCGAAGACGGTGGCCAGGTTCAGCGGCCGTCCGTCCACCGGGAGAAGCACCCGCTCACCGTGGGTCTCCAGAGCCCGGTTCTGCGACGGTGTCACCCGGCCGCGCCGCGGGTGGAACGTGCGAATCGTGGGGTACGCCACCCCGCGGTCCGTCGTCACAGTCGACCAGCGTAGGCGCGGGCTGTCACCCACCCGCAATCGACGGCACGACGAGCACGAGGGACCCGTCCTGGACCGGTGTGGCGGCTCCCTGCAGCGAACGCACGTCTGACCCGTCGACGTAGACATTGACGTAGCGACGCAACGTGCCGGTCTCGTCGCGGACCCGTCGCTCGACCGCCGGGTGAACCTCGGCAACCTGGTCCATCACCTCGGCGACCGTGGCCGGCTGCTGGACGTCCAGCGCGAGACGAGAGGTGCCGGCCAGACCCGCCAGGACAGTTGGCAGGTCCACCGTCACCCTCACGGTGAGCCCACTCAGTCGACCACGGCAGCCCGGACGCAGAGCACCTCGGGCAGGTGTGCCGCGACCTGCTCCCACGAGGCCGCCTCGTCCCGGCTGGCGAAGACCCCACCAGACCGGGTCCCGAAGTAGACGCCCAACGGGTCGTCGCCGTCGGTGGTGAGCGCGTCCCGAAGGACGACGCTGAAGAAGTTGTCCTGCGGCAGCCCCTCGGACACCGAGCGCCAGGTGGCTCCGAAGTCGTCGGTCCGGTAGATCCTCGCCTTGCCGTCGGGAGGCATCCGGTTCATGTCGGCGATGAGCGGGAACAAGAAGGCGGTCCCGGACCGGTGCGGGTGGGCCGTCAGCCCGAACCCGAAGTTCGCCGGCAGCCCCTCCTCGCTGCGCTCCCAGCTGGCGCCGCCGTCGCTGCTGCGGAAGACACCGCCGTGGTTCTGCAGGATGAGCCGGTCCGGGTCGGCGCAGTCACGGGCCACCTTGTGGACGCACTGACCGAACTCGGGGAACTTCTCCGGCAGGAACGTCACCTCGATGCCCGAGTTGGACGGTGCCCACGACTGACCACCGTCCTGGCTCCGATAGACCCCGGCGGCAGACACCGCGATCAGCACCTGCGAGGGGTCGGTCGGGTGCGGCAGCACGGTGTGCAGGCACAGGCCGCCGAAACCGGGGGCCCACGACTGGCGCTGGGGGTGGTCCCACAGCCCGGTCACCAGGGAGAAGCTCATCCCCGCGTCATCGGAGCGGAACAGCGCGGCGGGTTCGACCCCCGCCCACACCTCCTCGGGCCGGTCGGCCGGACCGGGTGCCAGCTGCCAGACCCGTTCCACTGCGACCCCGGAGTCCTCCGGGAAGCGCAGGGCGGCCTCGTCCCCCTCGACCCAGCTGGCCCCGAGGTCGTCGGAGTGCGAGATCACCGGACCCCAGTGCTCGTGTCCGCCCCCGACCAGGATCCGTGGCGGCCGGTACCGAGTGTCGAACGCCACCGCGGCCACCCGGGTCATCGAGAAGGTCGGCCCATCCCACTGCCACGAGGAGCCGTCCTCGCTTGTCCCAAGGAACAGTCCCTTGACCGTTCCGACTGCCAGCATCGTCCTGCTCACGAGCTCTCCCTTCGACCCGCCACCACGACGTTGTCGAGCGGCACCCGCCGAGCGAACCGGTCGAGCTGCGCCGCGACCAGCCGACGAGCGCGCGGCAGGTACGCCGAAGTGTCGCCCCCCACATGGGGGCTGATCAAGACCCCCGGGCTCGTCCACAGGGGGTGGTCCGGTGGCAGCGGCTCGGGGTCGGTGACGTCCAGGGCGGCCAGCAGGCGTCCGGAGGCGACTTCGGCAAGGAGGGCCTCGGTGTCCACCACCGGACCCCGAGCGGCGTTCACCAGAAGCGACCCGTCGGGCATCCGGGCCAGGAAGTCCGCGTCGACCATGGTGCGGGTCTCTGCCGAAAGGGGCACGGTGACGATCACGACGTCGGCGGTGGCGAGCAGGTCGGGCAGTGCCTCCGGCCCGGCCACGCCGGGACGCGCCCGGCTGGCCACCGGGACCAGGTTGACCTCGAACCCGGCCAACCGCCGGCCCACGGCCCGTCCGACCGAGCCGAACCCGACGAGAACCACCCGGCGGTCGGCCAGCGACCGGTAGCGCGCGTGGGCCCAGCGCCCCTCCGCCTGCGCGGCCACGAAGTCGGGGAGCCCACGCAGGGACGCGAGGACCAGCCCGACGACCAGCTCGGCGGTGCTGGCGTCGTGCACCCCGCGCGCGTTGCACAGCTGGACTCCGGGGGGGAGGAACGGCAGCACGTCGTCGACGCCGGCGGTGAGCGTCTGCACGACCCGCAGGGCCGGCAGGGTCGCGATGACCTCCACCGCCTCCGGCGGTCCCATGTACTCCGGCACGTAGAAGGCGACCTCCTGGGCGGACGCGGGCAGCGGCCGGCCGCTGCGCCACACGTCGACCTGCAGGCCGTCCGGGAGGGGGATGTGGTCCGCCCAGTCGTCGAACGGCAGCCACACCGAGGTCATGCGGAGGACCGTAGGTCACCCGTGTCCGATCAGGAAACCGGTTCAAGATGGCCCGACCCAGGTGCCGATGACCACCCCATGCCTGGCTTCCCCCTGTCCGCCGTCGCGCGGTCCCTCGCCGCGCTGGCCGCCGCCGGCTGCGTGGGCCTGGTCGTTGCCCCCGCCGCTGCGGCCGCCGAGCTGCCCCCTGACCCCCGCTCGGTGGTGCGCGAGATCCTGCCGGGAGACACCTTCCACATCCAGTTCGCGGGTGCGCTTGACCGGACCGTCCCCGCGACCGTCTACGAGGTCGACTGTGACGACACCCGGGCAGCCGTCGTCGCGGACCTCCACAGCCGCGGCCGCACCGTGGTCGGCTACATGTCGGCGGGGTCGTGGGAGAGCTACCGCACGGATGCGGCCGACTTCCCCGCCTCGGTGAAGGGCAAGGTGCTGGACGGTTGGCCGGACGAGCGCTGGCTCGACATCCGGCGCCTGGGCATCCTCAAGCCCCTGATGCGGGCGCGCATGGACCGCTGTGCCGCCAAGGGCTTCGACGCCATCGAGTTCGACAACGTCGAGGGGTACGCGAACCGCTCCGGGTTCCCGCTCACCAAGGCGGAGCAGATCACGTACAACGCGTGGTTGGCCAAGGCGGCGCGCGCCCGTGGGCTCGACCCGGGACTGAAGAACGCCCTGGGTCTCGTCTCCGCCCTTGTCGATGACTACGGGTGGGCCCTCAACGAGCAGTGCGTGCAGTACCGGGAGTGCGGTCGGTACCAGCCATTCATCGACGCCGGCAAGGCCGTCTTCGGGCTTGAGTACTCGGTGAGTGTCGACCGCATGTGTCGCGTCTCGCAGCGCCTGGGGATCTGGTCCCAGAAGAAGAAGCTGAGCCTGTCGGCTTGGCGCCGCTCCTGCTGACGCCCCGGGCGGATCAGCCGGCGACGCGCTCGAGGATCAGGTCGCGGACCCGGGCTGCGTCCGCCTGCCCGCGGGTGGCCTTCATGACTGCGCCGACGATCGCTCCGGCGGCCGCCACCTTGCCGTCGCGGATCTTGGCGGCGATCTCCGGCTGGGCCGCCAGCGCTTCGTCGACGGCCGAGATGAGTGCGGCGTCGTCGGACACCACCGCCAGCGAGCGACCGGCGACGACCTCGTCCGGCGTCCCCTCTCCCGCCAGAACCCCCTCGATCACCTGGCGGGCGAGCTTGTCGTTCAGTTGGCCGTCCTCCACCAGGGCCACGACCCGGGCGACGTCGGCGGGGGTGATCGCCAGCTCGGCCAGGTCGACGGAGTCCTCGTTGCTGCGCCTCGCAAGCTCGCCCAGCCACCACTTCCGGGCCGCTGCCTGGTCGGCGCCGGCCTCGATCGTGGCCTCCACCAGCTCGACCGCCCCCGCATTCACCAACGACCGCATCTCGTGCTCGCTCAGGTCCCACTCGGCACGCAACCGACCACGCCGCTGCAGCGGGGGCTCGGGCAGCGTGTGCCGGAGCTGGTCCACCCACTCGCGGGACGGGGCGAGCGGCACCAGGTCCGGCTCGGGGAAGTAGCGGTAGTCCTCCGCCTCCTCCTTCACCCGGCCCGCGGTGGTCGACCCGTCGTTCTCGTGGAAGTGGCGCGTCTCCTGGACCACCGTCCCACCGGCAGCCAGCAGCGCCGACTGACGCTCGATCTCGTACCGGATGGCGCGCTCCACCGAACGCATCGAGTTGACGTTCTTCGTCTCCGTGCGAGTGCCCAGCTCGCCGCTGCCGGTCGGCTTCAGCGACAGGTTCGCATCCACGCGCATCGAGCCCTGGTGCATGTGGGCGTCCGATACGCCGAGGGCAACGATCAGCTCCCGCAGCTCGTTGGCGTACGCGCGGGCGACCACCGGGGCCAGGATCGGGGGCACCTCGATCGTCTTGGTGACGATCTCGATGAGCGGGACGCCCGCCCGGTTGTAGTCGACCAACGAGTAGTCCGCGCCGTGGATCCGGCCCGTCGCCCCTCCGACGTGGGTGTTCTTTCCGGTGTCCTCCTCCATGTGCGCGCGTTCGATCCCGATCCGGTAGACCTCACCGTCGACGTCGACGTCGAGCCAGCCGTCGAACGCGATCGGCTCGTCGTACTGGGACGTCTGGAAGTCCTTGGGCATGTCGGGGTAGAAGTAGTTCTTCCGGGCGAACCTCGACCACTCCGCAATGGAGCAGTTCAGCGCCAGGCCGATCCGGATTGCGGACTCGACGGCGGCTCGGTTGACCACCGGAAGTGACCCCGGCAACCCCAGACAGGTGGGGCACACCTGCGTGTTCGGCGGCGCGCCGAACACCGTTGGGCAGCCGCAGAACATCTTCGACGCGGTGTTGAGCTCGACGTGCACCTCCAGACCCATCACCGGGTCGTAGCGGGAAATCGCCTCGTCGAACGGCATCAGCTCGGTCATGGCGCGACCACCAGCTCGGGCGCTCGGTCGATCAATGGGCCACCCCACCGCGCGTGGAGCGCGGTCTCCAGCGCCGCCCCGACGCGGTAGACCCGTTCGTCGTGCTGCACCGGCGCCATGACCTGCAGGCCAACCGGCAGGTCGTGGTCGCCGAGCCCCGCCGGCAGGCTCAGCGCCGGTCCGCCGTACAGGCTCGACGGGAGGGTCGCGAGGTCGGCCTTGTACATGGAGACCGGGTCGGCCACCCGCTCGCCCAGCCGGAAAGCCACCGTGGGTGTGGTCGGTGACACCAGTACGTCCACCCGCTCGTATGCGGCCCGGAAGTCACGGCTGATGAGCGTCCGCACCTTCTGGGCCTGGCCGTAGAACGCGTCGTAGTAGCCCGCCGACAGCGCGTACGTCCCGAGCATGATCCGCCGCTTCACCTCGGCGCCGAAGCCCGCAGCGCGGGTCAGGCCCATGACCTGCTCCACGCTGTGCGACTCGTCGCCTACCCGCAGGCCGAACCGCATCCCATCGAACCGTGCCAGGTTGCTCGAGCACTCACTCGGGGCGATGAGGTAGTACGCCTCGAGGGCGTACTCGAAGTGGGGGCACGACACCTCGTCGATCTCCGCCCCCAGCCCCTCGAGCAGCGCCACAGACTCGTCGAACCGCGCCTGAACTCCGGGCTCGTAGCCCTCGCCCTGAAGCTGCGAGACAACGCCGACGCGCAGGCCGGACAGTCCCCCGAGCTCACCTCGAGCCGCCGCGACCACCGGTGGCAGTCGGTCGTCGACCGAGGTCGAGTCCAGTGGGTCGTGGCCGCCGATCGCCTCGTGGAGCAGGGCCGCGTCCAGGACCGTTCGGGCGAAGGGACCGCCCTGGTCGAGCGACGAGGAGAAGGCCACCAGCCCGTACCGGGACACCCCGCCGTAGGTCGGCTTGACGCCGACGATCCCGGTCACCGCGGCCGGCTGGCGGATCGACCCGCCGGTGTCCGTCCCGATCCCGAGCGGTGCCTGCCGGGAGGCAACTGCCGCGCTCGAACCGCCGGACGATCCGCCGGGGATGCGGTCGAGAGCCCACGGGTTGCGCGTCGGGCCGAACGCCGAGTTCTCCGTCGACGACCCCATCGCGAACTCGTCCATGTTCGTCTTCCCGAGGACCACCACATCGGCCGCCCGTAGCCGGCGGGTGACCGTCGCGTCGTACGGCGGCCGCCAACCGTCGAGGATCCGGGAGCCGCAGGTGGTCGGCATGTCCTTCGTTGCGAACACGTCCTTGAGCGCGAGCGGCACACCCGCCAGCGGGCCGAGTGGTTCGCCGGAGCTTCGCCTGCGGTCGATGTCCGCCGCCTGCGACAAGGCGGCGTCCTCGGCCACGTGGAGGAACGCATGAAGCTGCTCGTCGGTTGCGCGGATCCGGTCCAGGTGGGCTCGGGCCACCTCGACCGCGCTGACCTCGCCGCTGGACACCGCGGAAGCCAGCTGTGACGCCGACCGCTGCGTGAGGTCGTCTGCCACGTCAGATCTCCTCGAGGATGCGCGGCACCCGGAACTTGTCGTCCTCGGCCGCCGGTGCGCCGGACAGCGCCTCCGCCGACGTCAGGCAGGGCCGAATCTCGTCCTCGCGAAAGACGTTGACCACCGGGACGGCGTGCGTCATAGGAGGCACGTCGTCCGCTGCGACCTCGGAGACCCGCTCCACCGCGGCCAGGATCACGTCGAGCTGGCCGCCGTACTCCTCGAGCTCGGCGTCCGTCAGGGACAGTCGCGACAGTCGTGCCAGGTGCGCGACGTCAGCGCGGGACAGCGAGGGCATGACAGATCCTCGGGTCGGAAGAAGGGACGGCGGCCATCCTAGGACGCCCGGCCGACGGCCCGGTCAGCCGTTCGACGCCAGACCGCGCACGGCTCGGAGCGTCCGCCGCTGCGACGGGTGGCGCAGCATCCACTCCGCCACCGCGTCCCCCGGCATCGGGTGGCTGACGTACCACCCCTGCGCCGCGTCACAGCCGAGGTCGTCCAGCAGGTCCCAGACCTCGCGCGTCTCGACACCCTCGGCCACTGCCCTCATACCGAGGCCGTGGGCGAGGTCCACGATCGAGCCGACGATCGTGGCGTCGTCGTCGTCCTGCGTCACGCGGGAGACGAAGGACCGGTCGATCTTGATCTCGGTGACGGGCAGCTTCTTCAGCAACGCCATCGACGAGTACCCGGTCCCGAAGTCGTCCAGCGAGATGGTCACACCCAGCCGGCCCAGCCCGGCGAGGGTCTCGGTGACCTCTGGCGAGTCTCGGGTCAGCACGCGCTCGGTGAGCTCGAGAAGCAAGCTGCGCGCCGGGAGGTCGTACCGCTCCAGAGCGCTGCCGACCACCGCGGTCAGCTCCGGTCCGTGCAGGTCGCGCATGGACACGTTCACCGCAACCGGGATCGCGAGTCCCGCCTCGCGCCAGAGCGCCACCTGGGCCAACGAGCGGTCCACGACGTAGGCCGTGAGGTTGACCATGAGCCCAGAGTGTTCGGCGATCGGGACGAACTCGTCGGGCATCACCCACCCCAACGTGGGGTGGCGCCAGCGGACGAGCGCCTCGACGCCGATGACTCCGCCGGCGCCGAAAGACACCTTCGGCTGGTAGTGGACCTCCAGCTGGTCGGACTCGAGCGCGGCGCGCAGGCCGCCGAGCAGGGCCAGGCGGCTGGCGGAGTTTCGGTCACGGTCGGCGCGGTAGAGCTCGACACCCGTCCGCTCCTCCTTGGCGAGATACATGGCGACGTCGGCCCGCCGCATGACCGGCTCCGGCTCGGCGCCGTGCTCGGGGTACAGGGCGATCCCGATGCTGGCCTCCAGCTCGAACAGCATGTCCTCGAGGTGGAAAGGAGCCGTGAGGCAGTGGCGGATCCGCTCGGCCACCTCCAGCGCACTGACGTCGTCACGGACCGGTGCGAGCAGGATCGCGAACTCGTCGCCCCCGATCCGCGCGACCACGTCGTCGGGCCGGAGTGCACCGTGCAGCCGCTGCGCGACGAGCGACAGCAGCTGGTCTCCGACGTGGTGGCCGAGAGTGTCGTTCACCTCCTTGAACCGGTCGAGGTCGAGCAGGCACAGCCCGACGCAGCCGGACGTCCGCCGTGCGTCGTCGATCGCGGCGGTGAGCTTCTGATGGAAGTACTTGCGGTTGGGCAGCCCGGTCAAGGAGTCGTGCAGGGACTGGTGCTCCTTGTCTCTCGCCAGCTCGGCGGTGCGGTAGACGACGAGCAACGGCAGGAGGAGCAGCGGCAGGTAGGCCGACTGCTGTCCCACGAACACCACCACAGGTGACAGCGCCAGCACGGCGAAGGTGGTGGCGAACGAGTAGGTGAGGCCGCCGGAGATCTCCGCCACGAGGCTTCGCCCCGGGGCCGCGGACACGCCGCACGCCAGCAGGGTGCTCACCGCGAAGAATGCGAACCACCCCAGGACGATCCACTCCAGGTCGGCGCCGGTCAGCGTCGTCGTCGCCTGCGCGAAGCTCGCCTCCGGACCGAGCCACCACATGAACAGTCCGGCCGCGCACAGGCTGACGGCGAACCTCCCCACGGTGAACCCGATGCTCCGGACCGCCTCGCGTCGGGCGACTCCGGCGGCGAGGATCCCGATTGCCCCAAGACAGATCGCCGGCCACGGTCCGTACAGGTACATGGCGGCGAACACGAACGCGTCCGAGACTGGCACTCCCGGCGGGCTGTCGCCGCCCGTGGCGCGGATGGGGCGCAGCTCGGAGAGCACGACGAGCGCAGCCAGCACCCAGAACGTGGCCGGTGCCGCGCTCACCTCGGCAGCGGTGGCCACCACGGCGGCAGCCACGACGGCGCTGCCGGCGACCACCCCGGTCCACCAGGCCAGCGCGCGGCGGGTGACACCGCGGCGCTGCGGGCTGAGGGCGGCCGGGACGACACCGGCTCCGAGGCCCGCGGGTACCGGTCCTGCCGCCATGGACCGCCTCCCGTCCACCCCCGATCCACAGATAGTAATGGTCTGATCACCATCTGTAACTGAAGACGGGCCGGGCGAGCCGCCGCAACCAGCCACTCGCCGCGCGGCTGGTCAGGCCACCGCGTCCGGCCCGCCAGCCAGCAGCAGGCGGAATGCCTCTTCGTCCAGCACCGGCACGCCCAGCTCCTCCGCCTTGGCTGCCTTCGAGCCGGCGTTCTCGCCGACGACGACGTAGGCAGTCTTCTTCGACACCGACCCCGCGGCCTTGCCTCCCCGCGCGGTGACGGCGGCCTGCGCTTCCTCCCGGGTGAAACCGGTCAGCGTTCCGGTCACGACGACGCTCATGCCGGACAGCGTCTGCGGCAGGTCGGGCACGCCGCCCGCCTCGTCGGCCAGGCTGACGCCAGACGTACGCCAGCGGTCGACGATCGACACGTGCCACTCGACCGCGAACCACTCGGCGAGCGCCTCCGCGATCACCGGACCCACACCGTCGACCGCCGCGAGCTCGTCGACGGTCGCCGACCGGATCGCGTCGAGAGAGCCGAAGGTCCGGGCCAGGGCCTGGGCGGCAGTGGGGCCGACGTGCCGGATCGACAGCGCGACAAGGACCCGCCACAGCGGACGAGTGCGCGCGAGGTCGAGCTGGCGCAGGAGGAGCTCGGCATTGGCCGACAGCGGGGTGCCCTCCTCGTGCGGATCGGGCGCGCGAGTGAAGAACGCACAACGACTGAGGTCCTCGGCCGTCAGCGCGAACAGGTCCCCCTCGTCGGTGACGAGCCCACACGACAGCAGCGCCATGGCCGCCTTGTACCCCAGACCCTCGACGTCGAACGCCCCCCGGCCGGCCACATGGAAGAGGCGCTCCCGCAGCTGCGCCGGGCAGGAGCGGGTGTTCGGACAACGGATGTCGGCGTCACCCTCCTTCTCCGGAGCCAGCGCCGTCCCGCACTCCGGGCACGTCGTGGGCATCACGAAGGCGCGCTCCGAACCGTCGCGGCTCTCGACCACCGGCCCGATGATCTCCGGGATGACGTCCCCGGCCTTGCGCAGGAAGACGGTGTCACCGATCAGGACCCCCTTGCGCTCGACCTCGTGCGCGTTGTGCAGGGTGGCCATCTGCACCGTGGACCCGGCGACCGTGACGGGGACCATCACCCCGAACGGGGTCACCCGACCCGTTCGCCCGACGTTGACCTGGATGTCCCGCAGCACGGTGGTCACGACTTCCGCCGGGTACTTGTAGGCGATCGCCCACCGCGGAGCACGACTGGTGGCACCGAGCTCGTCCTGCAGCGAGATCTCGTCTACTTTGACGACGACTCCGTCGATCTCGTGCTCGACGTCATGCCGGTGCTCGCCGTAGTGCTCGATGTACTCGCGGATGCCGGCCAGGCTCTCGTGCACGACCACCCGCGGCGACGTGGGCAGACCCCAGGCCGCCAGCGCCACGTAGGACGACGACTGTCGCTCCGGCTGGTAGCCCTCCCGGGCCCCGATGCCGTGGACCACCAGCCGCAGCCCACCGATCTGCTCGGCCGCCCGGTCCCGCTCGGCCGTCAGCCGCGCCACCTTGGCCGCCAGGCGCTCGGCCTTGGGACTGTCACCGGCCGCGGCCAGCGAGCTTCGGGCCTGCGTCAGCTCGATCTCCCGACGGTCGACCCGCTGGCGCAGCGTGCCGGCTGCGGTGTTGCGCGGGTTGGCGAACGGGGTGCGCCCCGACTCCACCAGCTGCGCGTTGATGTGCTCGAACACCTCCACCGGGAAGAACACCTCGCCACGCACCTCGAGCAGGGACGGAACCGGGAGGTCCGCCCCGCCATCGAGCTGTCGCGGGATGTCGGGCAGGTACCGGACGTTGTAGGTGACGTCCTCGCCGGTGACCCCGTCCCCCCGGGTGGCCAACGACCGCAGGGTGCCGTTGCGGTAGACGAGGTCCACGGCCAGCCCGTCCACCTTCAGCTCGCACAGCAGCGGCGGCAGGGAACCCAGGCTGTGGGTGACC
Source organism: uncultured Actinomycetota bacterium (assembly GCA_963848085.1). GTDB lineage: Bacteria > Actinomycetota > Actinomycetes > JAHEKZ01 > JAHEKZ01 > CAWKCE01. The sequence goes on along the minus strand of CAWKCE010000003.1, from coordinate 690,745 downwards.
CGAGCCGCCCACGCGTCGAGCTCCTCGGAGCTGAACGCGTTGTCCAGCGAGTACATCCGCTCGAGGTGAGTGACCGGTTCGAACATCTCGGAGCGTTCGCCGCCGACCGACTGCGTCGGCGAGTCGGCTGTCACCAGGTCCGGATAGCGGGCTTCAAGATCGCGCAGCTCCGCTTCCAGGCGGTCGTACTCCTCGTCGGAGACGATGGGCCGGTCCAGCGCGTAGTAGCGGTGCCGGTGGGTGTTGACGTCCTCGACGAGGGCGGCGTGCTTCTTGCGCGCAGCCTCCGGCGGCCCGGTGCTCGTCATCGGCGCCCGTCCTCCCCGTCGGGGTCAGCGGCCAGCTGCTCGGCAGCCTCGCGAATGGTCGCCATCACGGTACGGGCATCCTCAGGAGCCAGTCCGGCCAACCCGCAGGCGGGCGTGACGACCACCCGCGACAACACCTCGGGGACACCGAACCCGCTGCGTCGGACGAACGAGCGCACGGCGGCGGCAACCTCACGGGCCGGTCCCTGGTGCCCGACGTCGGTCGCGAGCGCACCAGCCAGAACGACCCGGCCGCGGTCGAGCCACTCCCCGACCAGTTCGTCGTCCGCCTCCGACAGCTGTGCCAGGTCCACCGCAACTCCGGAGACCGGGAGGTCGAGGAGGAGCCCCCAGGGGACGTCGGGGGCGCAGCAGTGCACCACGGCTGGAGCGCCCAGCTGATTCACCGCATCGACCACAGTCGCGAGCAGGCGACTGGCGGCAGCGGGGTCGATCGCCCGAACCGCACCGAACCCGCTCGCGGTCGGAATCGTCCCGGCCAGGACCGCAGGAAACGACGGCTCGTCGAGCTGGACGGTCACCGTTGCCCCGGGGACTCGGCCGACGACGTCGGCCACGTGGCGACGCACGCCCTCGGCGAGCGAGTCAGCCAGGTCGCGACAGGCTCCGGTGTCGACGAGTGCGCGGTGCCCCGAGCGGAGCTCCACCGCGGACGCCAACGTCCAGGGTCCGGCGACCTGGAGCTTGAGCGGACCGACGTAGCCCTGTCCGATCTCCTCCACCGCGTCGAGGTCCTGCGAAAGGAGCGCGGCCGACCGCCGCAGGTCGCGGCCGGGGCGCGACGCCATGCGCCAGCCGTCAGAGGTGGTCTCGAGCGGGAGATCCACCAGCAGGGCGCCGGTCCGGCCCACCATCTCGCTGCCGGGACCGCGTTCCGGCAGCTCGGGAACGTGCGGCCAAGGCAGCTCGCCGAAGACCTGGGCGGCGGCCTCCCGGACATCAGTCCCCGGCAGTGACCCGATGCCGGTGGCGCCGGCCGTGGCAGCTTCGCTCACGGGGCGGCGAGCTCGGCCGGGCGGGCCGCGGCAACCGTCGCCGAACCGACCACGCGGCTCCCGTCGTAGACGACCAGCGTCTGCCCTGGGGCGACCGCCTCGGCGGGCTGGTCCAAGGTGACCGAGAGCTGTCCCGCGCGGTCCACCGCGACGCTTGCCGAGACCGACTCGCCGTGTGCCCGCCATTGGACGTCCCGCCGGGAACCGTCGAGCATGGCCGGACCGCACCACGTGGCCGAGCCGCACTCGATCACCGTCACGGACAACAGCTCCCGCGGGCCCATCGTCACGGTGCGGGTCACGGGCTCGATGGACAGCACATACCGAGGCGCGCCGTCGACGGCGGGCGTACCGACCCCCAGGCCGTGTCGCTGGCCGACGGTGACGCCCCACGCGCCGTCGTGGCGCGCCAGCTCGGCGCCTGACTCGTCCACGATGACCCCGGGGCGCTCTCCCACATGCCGCTGCAGGAATCCGCGGGTGTCGCCGTCCGGGATGAAGCAGATGTCGTGGCTGTCCGGCTTGTCGGCGACCAGGAGCCCCCTCCGGTCGGCCTCAGCCCGCACCTCCGCCTTGACCGCGTCACCGAGCGGGAAGAGTACGCGCGACAGCTGGTGCGGGGCGAGCATCGCCAGCACGTAGCTCTGGTCCTTGGCGTGGTCCACCGCTCGGTGCAGCTCGGGTCCCTCGTCACCGGGCACGATCCGCGCGTAGTGACCGGTGCAGATAGCGTCGAAGTCGAGCGCAAGTGCACGCTCCAGCACCGCGACGAACTTGATGCGTTCGTTGCATCTGACGCAGGGGTTGGGCGTGCGGCCGGCGGCGTACTCGGCGACGAAGTCGTCAAGGACGTCGACGCGGAACCGCTCCGCAAAGTCCCACACGTAGAAGGGGATGTCGAGCACGTCGGCGACTCGCCGCGCATCTCGGGAGTCCTCCAGACTGCAGCAGCCGCGGGCGCCACTGCGGAAGGACTGCGGGTGCGTGCTCAGTGCGAGATGCACCCCCACGACTTCGTGGCCGGCGTCTACGGCTCGGGCGGCGGCGACGGCAGAGTCCACACCTCCGGACAGGGCCGCGACCACTCTCACTGGACGCGAACCTCGGCAACAGCCGCCGCCGACCTGGCGCGCTGCACTACTGGGACGATCACGGCCAGAAGGGCATCGACGTCGGCGTCGGAGGAGTCGTGGCCGAAGCTGAAGCGCAGGGACGAGCGGGCGACCTGCGGCGTCGCACCCATGGCCAGGAGCACATGGCTGGGTTGCGCCACCCCCGCCGAGCACGCCGACCCGGTGGAGCAGGCGATGTCCTGCGCGTCGAGCAGCAGCAGCAGGGAGTCGCCCTCGCAGCCGGGGAATGACAGATGTGCGTTGCCGGGCAGGCGGCACGCCGGATCCGAGACGGGATCACCGTTGTAGACCGCGTCCGGCACCTGCTGGAGGATCCCGGCGACAAGACGGTCCCGAAGTGACGCCAGCCGCTCGGTCCGGGCCACCCGGTCCCGGGTAACGACAGCCGACGCGACAGCGAACCCGGCGATGCTCGGGGCCACGAGCGTGCCGGACCGAATCTCCCGCTCCTGACCACCGCCATGCAGGACGGGGGTGAGGGACACGGTCTTGCCGACCAGCAGTGCGCCCACGCCGAGCGGCCCACCGAGCTTGTGCGCGGACAGTGTCAAGGCGTCGACCCCGCTCCCCACGAAGTCCACGGGCAGCTGTCCGCCTGCCTGGACGGCGTCGGTGTGGAAGGGGACATCGAACTCGTGGGCGACCGCCGCGCACTCCGCGACCGGCTGGACCGTGCCCACCTCACTGTTCGCCCACATCACGCTGACCAGTGCGACGTCGCCCGGCTCCTGCGCGATGCGCCGGCGAAGCTCCTCCGGGTCGACCCGGCCGCGCTCGTCAACCGGAAGCAGGTCAAGGACGGCACCCTCGTGGTCGGCCAGCCACTGGACCGGGTCCAGGACCGCATGGTGCTCGACGGAGGACGTGATGATCCGCACGCGCCGGGGGTCGGCAGCCTGACGCGACCAGTACAGCCCCTTGATCGCAAGGTTGTCCGCCTCGGTTCCCCCGGACGTGAACACCACCTCGCTGGGGCGGGCGCCGAACGACGCGGCCACGGTCTCCCGTGACTCCTCGACGACGCGGCGGGCCCGACGACCTGCCGCGTGGACCGACGACGGGTTTCCGACCCTGCCGAGCTCAGCCTGAACCGCCGCCATCGCTTCCGGAAGCATCGGCGTGGTGGCGGCGTGGTCGAGGTAGTGCATCACCGGAAGTCTACGGCGCCGCGCCGGACGGGCGCCCGGCCAGGCGTCACCCCTTGCGCTTGGTGACCTCCGCCGTCAGCTGGGGAAGTACGTGGTGCAGGTCGCCGATGACCCCGAAGTCGACCAGGTCGAAGATCGGAGCCTCGTCATCCTTGTTGACCGCCACGATCGTCTTGGACGTCTGCATGCCGGCTCGGTGCTGGATCGCCCCCGAAATGCCGTTGGCGATGTAGAGCTGCGGTGACACCGTCTTGCCGGTCTGCCCCACCTGGAACTGGTGCGGGTACCACCCGGCATCGGTGGCGGCGCGGGACGCCCCCACGGCCGCACCCAGGCTGTCGGCCAGCGCCTCGATCACGGAGAAATTCTCCGCCGAACCGACGCCTCGGCCACCGGAGACGACGATCGCGGCCTCCGTCAGGTCCGGCCGCCCCGTGCGCTCCTGGGCCACCCTGTCGGTGATGGTGGCACCGCGGTCAGCATCAGACAGGGACAACGCGATGTCGACGCGCTTGGCCTCGGCCGGCGCAGCCTCGGCCGGCGTGCTGTTGGGTCTCACCGTGATGATGGGCGTGCCCCGGGTGACCGTGGACTGGACGACGGTCGACCCACCGAACACCGACTGCTCGGCCACGAAGCCCTCGCGCACTGCCACTGCGTCGGTCAGGACCCCGGAGGACGTCCGGACGGCCAGTCGAGCAGCCACCTCCTTGCCGTTCGCCCCGGAGGCAACCAGAACGGCGCCCGGCTGGGCTTGGGAGAGGACCGCCTCGAGAGCGGCGACCGTGGGTGTCACGGGGTGGTCGAGGGCCCCGTCGCCGTCGACCGCGTAGACGGTGGTCGCCCCGTACTCGGCCAGCGATGCGAGCGCGGCGTCGGCACCAGGGCCGACCACTACCGCGCTGGGCTCCCCCAGGCTGCGGGCGAGCGTGAGCAGCTCGTGGGTGACCTTCTTGACGTTGCCGTCGTCGTGCTCGACGAGGACCAGAACCTCAGCCATGTCTTCGTTGCTCCTCAGATGAACTTCTGGCCAGCGAGGAAGTCGGCCAGCTGCACGCCGCCTTCTCCCTCGTCCTTGACGATGGTGCCCTTCTGTCGCGGTGGACGCGTCGCGAACTCGGTCACCGAGCTCCACGACCCGGCCAGGCCGACGTCAGCGGCGCTCAGGCCGAGATCGGCGAGGCTGAGCGTCTCGAGCGGCTTCTTCTTCGCCGCCATGATCCCCTTGAACGACGGGTAGCGCGGCTCATTGGTCTTCTCCACCACGCTGACCAGCGCCGGAAGCGGAGCCTCGACCACGTCATACCCGTAGTCGGTCACGCGGTGCGTGCGCACGGTGGTTCCGTCGAGCTCCACCTTGTTGGCGAAGGTCAGCATCGGACGACCCAGGCGCTCGGCGACCATCGCGGGGACGACGGACATCCGCGCATCGGTGGACTCCGAGCCGAGGATCACCAGGTCCGGCGCCAGCCGCTCGATCGCCGCAGCCAGCACCAGCGAGGTGGCGACCGCGTCCGACCCGTGGAGCGCGTCGTCGGTCACGTGCACTCCGTCGTCGGCTCCCATCTGGAGTCCCTTGCGGACCGTCTCGGCAGCCTTGTCCGGACCCATCGACACGATGGTCACCGAGCAGGACTCCGGCCCCCCGAGGCGCTCCTGGATCTGCAGCGCCTCCTCGATGCCGTACTCGTCCAGCTCGTTGACCACCGCGTCGGCGGAGTCGCGATCGAGCGTGTTGTCGCTCGGGTTCAGCTTCTTCTCGGCCCACGAGTCCGGGACCTGCTTGACACACACGACGATCTTCACGGCGACTGCAGCCTCCTGCCGGGCCGTCCGGTACCCGCCGGTGGCGGTCGCCGAACGAGGTGGTGGGTTCCCCGTCAGTCTGCCAGACCGATTGGATCCAATCGACGCGAGGGCGGGGCTCTTCGGTGTGACCCCCATCACCGCGGCCACCGGACCTCCAGGACCTCGCCCTCGCCCTTCGCGACATCGTCGTGCTCGCCCGGCGCAACTCGCCGGAAGGGCCCGGCGACCGCGCGTCGGTCGCCCTGCTCTCGCAGCTGCTCACGCTCGGTCCGGTCCGTGCTGGCGACTTGGCCGAGCGCGCCTGCCTCGACCCCTCGACGGTGAGCCGACACCTGCAGAGTCTGGAAGAGGACGGCTACGTGCGCCGGACTCCCGACCCGGAGGACGGTCGCGCCACCATGACCGAGATATCACCCGAGGGCAGGCAGCTCGTGGCGGCTGTCTTGGACCATCGGATCGCTGCACTCGGACGTGCCCTCGCGGACTGGCCGGCCGCCGACGTCGCCGCGCTCACCCACCTCGTCCGACGCCTGGCGGACGACTTGGAGAGCTCATGACTGCCGCCGACCCGGTCGTCGAGACGCCGCCGACCCGCCTGCGCTGGGTGCTCGGTGCGCTCATGCTCACCTTGTTCCTGGCGGCGCTCGACCAGACGATCGTGTCCACCGCCCTGCCGACGATCACCAGCGACCTCGGCGGCCTCAAGGAGCTTTCCTGGGTGGTCACGGCGTACCTTCTCGCCTCGACCGCGAGCACCCCGATCTGGGGCAAGCTGTCCGACCTCTACGGACGCAAGCTGATGCTCCAGTCCGCAGTCGTGGTCTTCGTGGCGGGGTCGGCCCTGGCCGGGTTGTCGCAGAGCATGAGCGAGCTCATCGCCACCCGCGCGCTGCAGGGTCTTGGTGGCGGCGGGCTGATGGTTCTGGTGATGGCGGTGATCGCCGACCTCATCCCGCCCCGCGAGCGCGGCCGGTACACCGGCCTGTTCGGGGCGGTGTTCGGGCTGGCCAGCGTCGTTGGGCCGCTGCTCGGCGGGTACATCACCGAGCACTTCTCGTGGCGGTGGATCTTCTACATCAACCTCCCGCTGGGGATTGCCGCGTTCCTCGTCCTTGGTGCGGTCCTGCACCTGCCGCGCCACCGGGAGAAGGCGTCGATCGACTGGCTCGGCGCCGGCCTGATGGTCGCCGGTGTCGTCAGCCTGCTCCTCGTCACCGTCTGGGGCGGCCAGGAGTACCCCTGGCTGTCACCCGAGATCATCGGCCTGGGTGTGTTCGGCGTGCTCATGGTGGTGCTGTTCGTGCTGCAGGAGCGCAGGACGACCGAGCCGATCGTTTCGATGACGCTGTTCCGCAACCGGGTGTTCACCGTCACGTCCGCGATCGGGTTCGTCACCGGCTTCGCGATGTTCGGGTCGATCGTCTACCTGTCCATCTACCTGCAGGTGGTCGACGGGTCCAGCCCTACCGTCGCCGGACTCCAGCTGCTGCCCCTCATGGCCGGAATCATCGTGACGTCCATCGCCAGTGGTCGCCTGATCACGCGGACCGGCCGCTACAAGATCTTCCCGATCATCGGGACCGGCCTGGCCACGGTCGCACTCCTCATGCTCTCCCAGCTCCGGGGCGACACGCCGTACTGGCAGATCGCCATCGCCATGGTCATCCTCGGCGCCGGCCTCGGGAACGTGATGCAGGTGCTGGTGCTCGCGGTGCAGAACTCGATCGCGCCGAGCCAGATCGGGAGCGCCACGAGCGGGTCGACGTTCTTCCGTGCGATCGGCGGCTCGTTCGGCACCGCGGTCTTCGGAGCGGTCTGGGCCGCGAGGCTGGCTGCGGAGCTGGCCGGGCTGCTGCCGGGGGGAGCAACGGCTGGCGGAAAGGTCACGTCGTCCCTGAGCAGCATCCGCGCGCTCCCGCCGGATGCACAGCAGGCCGTCCTTGCCGGTTTTGCGCGGGCGATCGACACCACCTTCCTGGTCGCGGCGCCGGTGATGGCGGTCGGGTTCGTCCTGGCCTGGTTCGTCCCGGAGGTCCGGTTGCGCCGGACCCACGACCTCGAGGCCGTCCTGGCCGAGGACGCGGTGGTTCCCCTCCCGACCCCGGGCCGAGCGCGTCACGGGGGGCTGGACGTGAAGGTGGACGACACGGTTTCCTGAAGCCTTGATCGTGAGGGGGTCCCGATGTCGGTCCAGCTCAACCACACCATCGTCTCGGTCAGGGACAAGCAGGAGTCGGCGACGTTCCTTGCCGACATCCTCGGCGTCGCTCCGCCCACGTCGTTTGGCCCGTTCCTCGTCGTCCAGGTGGACAACGGCGTCTCCTTGGACTTCTCCGACGACTACGGGCTCGACGAGCTGGGCAGGGCACATCCGCAGCACTACGCGTTCCTCGTCGGCGAGACAGAGTTCGACGTGATCTTCGGCCGAATCCAGCGGCGGGGCCTGACCTACTGGGCCGACCCAGGAAAGAGCCGGCCAGGAGAGATCAACACCAAGGATGGGGGGCGCGGCTGCTACTGGGAGGAGCCCAGCGGCCACCTCCTGGAGATCATCACCCGCCCCTACGGCGGCTGACGTCGGGACAGTCTGGCGGCCCCTGCGCCCCACGCCCGGCGCGGTGGTGCTACTGCGAGCGTTCGCGCACCACCCGACCGAGGTCCAGCCGGCCGACCGACCGGATGCCGGGGATCTGCGACAGCAGCGCCACCACCACCATCGCCAGCGATGTCACGACCAGGGTCCTTGGTCTCACGACCAGGTCGAACTGGAAGAGGTCGGACGAGAACGACGACATGAACAAGGATGCGGTCAGGACCGCGACGGGAAGTCCGACCACGATGCCCGCCAGCGTGAGCAGGACGTTCTCCCCGGTGAGGAGGCGGGCAACTGACCCGAGCCCGAAACCGCTTGCGCGCATGGTGGCCAGCTCTCCGGTGCGCTCCGAGATGTTCACCGACATCGTCGTGAAGATCAATGCGAACGCAAGCAGTGCGCCGAACACCAGCATGACGCCGACGAACACGTAGAAGAACGTGAGGAGCGACTGCGCCACGTCGTACAGCGCCCGCGAGTCGACCACGACCGACACGCCAGGCAACGACGCCAGCTCGCTGTGCACGTCCGTGGGGTTCGCTCCCTCCGCGGCCTGGACCATCACCGAGCCCACTCCGGGCTCGGCGAGGACTTCAGAGCTGACTGCTGGCTTCGCTTCGGCCAGCAGTGAGTCCAGTGCTGGGCGTGCGATGTAGGCCGACGTACCGAGCGGTTCGCTGACGAACCCGGCGACCAAGGTCTCCACGCTGGTATTCAGGGTCGGGAACGACAAGGTGACCGGGTCTCCGACAGCGACACCAAGCTGGCTGCCCGCAGCGCTGCCGAGGAGGACACCGTCGGCGGGAAGCTCGATGCTCGACCCGCCGTACGCGAGGAACCCGTGCATGGTGGTGTCCGGCAGGAAGGCAACGATCTGCGTGCCATAGCCGGCTGACCGGGCGCCGGGCGCGCCGGCCGAGACCGCCACCGCAAGCTGCGCCACCGGCTCAGCGGCTCTGACACCGGAGGCGTCGGCCGCGGCTCGCACGTCGGCATCGGCGACCGCTCCTTCGTAGAACAGCTGGGACGACTGGCGCTCGACCTGTCCGAACTGACGGTCGAGCAGTACCTCGGTGGTGTCGACCATCCCCCAGCTGACGAACACCAGGACCAGCCCGAGGACGACTCCCACAACCGTCGACAGGCTGCGACGTGGGTTGCGCCCCACGCCGCGCAGCGCCATCCGCCACCGGGAGGGGAGTCGGCGCAGCGGGGGAAGCATCCGCTCGGCCAGGCTGACGCGACCTCCGTGCGTCGGGGTGTCGCCTCGCATGGCGTCGGCCGGCGACACGCGAAGCGCCGCTCGGGCAGGTGCCCAGGCCGCGGCAAGTCCCGCGACGACGCCGAACGCGACGCCGACGGCCACCGTGCTGGGGTGGAACCCCACCACCGTGTCGGGGATCGACAGTGACGAGGTGTACACGCCGGTGATGAGGGCGCCGAGAACTCCACCGAGGACGGCGCCCACGACCGCCCCGGACGTGCCGATCGCCAGCCCGAACGCCAGGTAGTGCCGAAGGATGATTCGACGTGACAGCCCGTTCGCGCGCAGGGCACCGATCTGCATCCGCTCGGCGGTCACCAGTCTGCTGAGCAGCATGTAGGTGGCGAGGGACGCCGCGCCGAGGAAGAGCAGCGGGAACATCAACGACAGCTCACCGAACCCGTTGACGTCCTCCTGAAGCGCGGCGTTCGAGGCCTGTTCCGCCTGGGTGACGACGCCGGTTGCGCCGGCTGCCGCAGCCGCCCGACCGAGCTCGCTGTCCAGCGTCGTGGCGTCGGAACCGGCCGCGTAGCGAACCAGGACCTGCGGTACCACGACCCCGGTCGCGGCCCGGTCCACAAGCGCCTGCGGCACGAACAGCACCCCGAAGTCGTCGGCGGTGGTGAGAATCTCCTGTCGGCTCCTGGCCGGCCACAGGTACTCCGGCGACACAGCTGTGCCCAGGACAGTGACGGTGACCCAGCCATCCGCGAGGAGCACGTCGAGGGAGTCGCCCGGCCCGAGCCCGAAGTGGTCCGCCATGTGCTGCTCGACCAGGACGCCGTCGCCCCTCGTCGGATCCAGGTAGGTGCCGGCTGTGACGTCGACCTGGTCCACGGCAGGCTGCGCCGACGACGGCAGTCCAACGATGCGCCCCAGCAACCGTTGCGAGTCACCCACCCGGAACGGCACGTCCGCCTGGGCTCGCCGCTGCACGGCCACGACTCCGGCCGCCTGGTCCGCCGACGAGGTGACCGCCGCAGTGTCTCCTCCGTTGATCGTGAGATCGGCGAAGACCAGCCGGTCGTAGGTGCGTTGGTAGGACCTCTCCAGGTTCAGGTAGGCGTCGTACGAGGCCGCGTACAACATCACCCCGAGCATGACCGTCAGCAGCACCGCGCCTACCTGCCAGCGCCGACCTTTCAGGTCCCGCAGCAGCTTCGTCCGGAGGACGCTCACGTGTGCCTGCCCGCCGTCACCACGTCAGGTCTTCGGGCGGAGCCGGATTGTCAACGAGCTCGTCCGACACCACGGAGCCGTCGCGCATGCTCAGCACACGGTCAGCCATGCGTGCGACCACGGCGTTGTGCGTGACAACGACAACCGTGCATCCGACCGCATCGGCGACGTCGCGCAGAACGCGCAGGACGGACCTTCCGGTCTCGAGATCCAGGGCACCCGTCGGCTCGTCGCAGAGCAGGACCGGCGGCCCCTTCACGAGCGCGCGAGCGATCGCGACCCGCTGCTGCTCACCGCCGGACAGCTGGCCCGGGAAGTGATCGAGCCGGTCGCCCAGTCCGACCCGGCCCAAGATCTCGACGCTTCGTTCGCGCGCGCCATCGCCCCCAAGCTCGGCGATGAGCTCGACGTTCTCCAGCGCGGTCAGACTCGGAACGAGGTTGAAGAACTGGAAGACGAAGCCCAGCTGGTCGCGCCGATAGGCAGTACGTCCGCGCTCGTCAAGCGTGGTGACCTCGGTACCTGCCACCGCGATCGAACCCGAGGTCGGCTCCTCGATGGCTCCGATCAGGTTCAGCAGGGTCGTCTTGCCGGACCCGCTGGCACCCAGCACGACCACGAACTGCTGCGGCTCGAGCGCGAACGTCACACCTCGGACCGCATGAACCGCCGTGTCTCCCTCGCCGTAGCTCTTGGCCAGCTGAGAAACGACGATTCGACCGTCTCCCGCTCGCAACCTCGGCCCGGTGATCACGTAGGTACTCCACCCATCCAGCTGCCGTCAGACGTGGTCGTGGTGACCGGATACGTGCTCATGCGATGGTCGGCGTCTCCGCGTCACGTGTCCTCAAGCCGGGGAACCTCGGCAACCATCACATGATCCTGTCGCAGTCGTCGGGGGTTGTCATCCACTGTGACCAAGACCATGGTGGGTTCGCGAGCGACACCTGTGAAGAAGGGGATTCGTCATGTCGAAGACCGTCACCTGCGCATGTGGCGAAGTCGTCAGCGGCGCGGACGACGACGAGTTCGTCGTCAAGGTCACGGAGCACGCTCAAGCCCAACACCCTGAGATGGTTCCGAACCTGACCCGGGAAGCCATCCTCGCGATGGCCGACTGATCCGGGGAACACCCCGTTGGCTGCCTTCGGGGTGGCAGATCGGTCAAGCCCAGGGCTGGCCAAGTCCTGCACACTGTCAGACGTGCGCAGCCCCGGGTGTGCGGCGGCCCTCGTCGGCGGCCGACTGGATGGCGGCCAGCACTTCCTCCAGTGCCCGAAGTGAGTGCCCGCTGACGAAGGTGTCCACGAACGGGAGGGCCGCCGCCATGCCCCCCACGATCGGCTGGTACCCGGCCGCGGCGCGCCGAGGGTTGACCCAGACGAGGTGGAAGGCGAGTCGCGACAGCTGCTCCATCGCTTGGCCCACCAGTGCAGGGTCCTCGATCTCCCAGCCGTCGGAGACGATGACGACGATCGCGCCACGGGCGACGCCGCGACGGCCATGGTCGTCGACAAAGGTCTTCAGCGCCCTGCCGATCCTGGTTCCGCCCGACCAGTCGGGGGCCGCCTCGGCTGCCAGCTGATAGGCAACGTCCGGATGAGCGGCGTTCAGCGCCCGGGTCAGGCGCGTGAGCCTCGTGGCGAAGACAAATGCCTCGGAGTGCAGAGCTCGGACCGCCCCTCTCATGAGGTGCAGGTACACCCGTGCGTACGGCTCCATCGATCCCGACACGTCCGCGATCAACACCACACGCCGCGTCCTCTGCGTCGGGCGTCGGTGCACCCGGCGGACCGGGTCACCTGATGTCCGGTGCGACGCCCGCAGGGTGGCGCGTACGTCCAACGCGCGTCCGGCGTGGTGCCGACGCCTGCGGCGGGCCTGACGGAGCGGGGGTACGACCGGGAGACGGTCGACCAGCTGCTGGATGAGCGCGATTTCCTCAGGTGAGCACTGGGCGAAGTCTTTGACGGCGAGCCGCTCCTGGATGCTCATCGCGGCCAGAACAGAGGGTTCGTCGTCCTCGGCTGGGTCAGGGTTACTGTCGCCGGGCAGTCCCGCCGTTCCGCTGGGCTGTGAGTCGGCACGCTGCTCCCGCTTCGGGTCACCGGGGCTACGCTCGCCGGTCGGCAGTACCGATGCGGGCGGGGGGGTCGGGCTGTCACCTCGGAAGTCGGCCAGGTCGACCTGCCCGGCGAACACCTGGGCGAACACCCGGTCGAAGACGTCGATCTGATCGTGGCTGCTGAGCAAGGTGACGCGCCCCAGCCAGGCGAGCTCAGGCAGCGTCCGAGGCTCGGCCAGGACGACGCACCTGGCGAATCGAGCGCTCCGCTCCGGGGTCACGGGGACGCCCGCCTCGTGCAGCACATGACCGAAGGCGGCGACGATTTCGGGCAGGTCAGCCATCGGCGACCCAGGCGAGACCCTTCTCCCGGGCAACGTCGTGGTCCTCGCGATACTTCAGAACCGACCCGAGGGTTGCCTCGACAGCGGCTTCGTCGAGCGTCTCGAGCCCCATGAGCTGGGCGGCCCGGACCCAGTCGATTGCCTCCGCGACTCCGGGTTGCTTCTGGACGTCGAGGCTCCGTAGTCGCTGCACCGCCCCTGCCACCTCGGCGGCGAGGGCGGGACTCGCCTGCGGCACTCGGGCTCGCACGATGGCGGTTGCCCGCGCGAGCGGCGGGTAGTCGATCCAGTGGTACAGACAGCGACGCTTGAGTGCGTCGTGCAGGTCGCGCGTGCGGTTGGACGTGAGCACGACGATCGGTGGGTGGGTGGCGGTCAGTGTGCCGATCTCGGGGATGGTCACCGTCGATTCGGCAAGAAGCTCAAAGAGGAAGGCTTCGAACTCCTCATCGGCCCGGTCCACCTCGTCGATCAGGAGGACTGCCGGTCGGGGCCCTGGGTGCTCCAACGCGGCGAGCAGGGGCCTCCGGATGAGGTAGTCCGGCCCGAACAGCGACCCCTCGGCCAGGTCGGTGCCCTTGGCCTCGGCAAGTCGGATGCCCAGGAGCTGCCGTGGGTAGTTCCACTCGTAGAGTGCTTCGGCGGCGTCGATCCCCTCAAAGCACTGAAGCCGGATGAGCGGGGTGTCGAGCAACGTCGCCAGCGACTTTGCCGCCTGCGTCTTGCCGACTCCAGCCTCCCCCTCGAGCAGCAACGGCTGAGGGAGCCGCACGGCGCAGAACAGTGCTGCTGCCAGCCCGGGTTCGGTCAGGTAACCGCACTCGGCGAGCCCGTCCGCGAGGCTGCCGGGGTCGGTGACCTGGTCGGCAAGACTCACGTCCGCGGGTATCTCTCTGGTTCCTTCAGGTAGGCGCGACGGCACGCGGGGCAGCAGAAGTAGATGCGCTCACCCTCCACATCGGCGAAGAGCGCCTCGGCGTCGACCGTGACGGTCATCCCGCAGACCGGGTCGACTCCCGTCGAGACCTCGCCCACGGTGTTCGACGCCGTCGCGCTGGTGACGCTGCGTGGCGCCTGGCGCTCCTGGGGACGTTCGGCGATCATCTGCGCGAACACCGACAGCGCGATCTCGGCCGGAGTTCTGGCGCCGATGTCGAGCCCGGCCGGAGTGTGGATGCGCGCCCGTTCCTCATCGCGGAGATCGAGTGAGCCCACCACAGCTGCCCCTCGTTTGGGGCTGGCGATCAGTCCGACGTAGGGCACCTCGGCCCGAACCGAGGCAACCAGTGCCTCCTCCTCCCCCTTGCCATGCGTCGCCACGACCACCGCGTCGGCCGACTCGAGGTCGCCGACGTCGAGCGCTGTGGCCTCGAAGCCCAACGACGCAGCAAGGGCGACCAGCGCTCGAGCGGTCGGGCTGTCTCCGAGCACGGCCACGAGGGGAGCAGGAAGGATCGGTTCCATGAAGATCTCCAGGGTCCCCCCGGACAGGCACGGGTTGTGCACCACCGTCTTTCCGGGCTGCTCGCCCTCCGCGTTGGGGGCTATCCGCAGCAGCATGGAGTCACCGGAGGCCAGCAGGGACAACCCCTGCGAGGAGACCGTTGACTCCGCGCACTGTCCTCCGACGAAACCCTCGATGCTGCCGTCAGGCAGCACGAGGGCCTCGTCGCCAGGTTTGGCTGAGGTGGGCTTCTCCGCCAGGACGACCATGGCGTGCACGAAGGCGACCCGGTCCGACCGGAGCGCCCGCGCGCGGTCCTGCAACGCCGCTGAGGTCACTGCTCGACGGCCATGTCGGTTCGAACTGGCCGTCCCTGGATCGCTCTCCACACGTTGGCGGGCGTGAGCGGCATGTCCGCGTGCCGCACACCGAAGGGTGAAATGGCGTCGATCACAGCGTTGACCACCGCGGGCGGCGAACCGACCGTGGCCGACTCACCCACGCCCTTCGCGCCGATCGGATGGTGCGGGGACGGGGTCACTGTCTCACCGAGCTCCCAGTCCGGGCACTCGATGGAGGTCGGTATCAGATAGTCCATGAACGAGCCGCCGAGGTTGTTTCCGTCCTCGTCGAACGCGATCAGCTGCATCAGTGCCATACCGACGCCTTCCGCCAGCCCGCCGTGCACCTGGCCCTCGACGATCATGGGGTTGATGCGGGTGCCGCAGTCGTCCACCGCGATGAATCGCCGAACCTTGACCTGACCTGTGCCGGGGTCGACGTCGACGACGCAGATGTAGCAACCGTAGGGATACGTCAGGTTCGGCGGGTTGTAGACCACCTGCGCGTCGAGATGCCCCTCCACACCTTCGGGCAGCTCGAGCGAGCTGTGGGCGTCCATCGCGATCTCTTGGATCGTCCGGCCGCGCTCCGGGTCGCCCTTGACGAACCAGCGGCCGAGGTCCCACTCGAGGTCGTCGGGCGCGCACTCCAGCGCCGCGGCCGCGATCAGTCTGGCCTTGTCGCGCACCCGTCGGGCGACCATGGCCGCTGCCGCACCTGACACCGGAGTCGACCGAGAGCCGTACGTTCCCAGCCCGAAGGGGGTGTTGTCGGTGTCCCCGTGGATGACTTCGATGTCCTCCGGAGGGATGCCGAGCTCGTGCGCGACGATCTGCGCAAAGGTCGTCTCGTGTCCTTGTCCCTGCGACTGGACGGAGAGCCGAACCTGGGCCTTGCCGGTCGGGTGGACCCGTAGGTCACATCCATCCGCCATGCCCAAACCGAGAATGTCCATGTGCTTGCGCGGCCCCGCCCCGACGCCCTCGGTGAAGAAGGACAGACCGATGCCCATGTACTCACCCTTGGCGCGCTTCTCGGCTTGCTCACGACGCAGCTCGTCGTAGCCCGCGATCTCCATGGCCACGCGCATCGTCTTCTCGTACTCACCGGAGTCGTACTCCCAGCCGGTGGGCGTCGTGTAGGGGAACTGCTCGGGACGCAGAAGGTTCTTCAGGCGAAGTTCAGCCGGGTCCATCTCGAGCTCCGCAGCCAGGCAGTCCACAATTCGCTCGATGCAGTACGCGGCCTCGGTGATGCGGAAGGAGCACGCGTACGCCACCCCTCCTGGCGCCTTGTTCGTGTAGACGGCACGGACCGTGCAGTGGGCTGCCGGGTAGTCGTAGGACCCGGTGAAGATGTGGAAGAAGCCGGCTGGGTACTTGGTCGGCTGCGCGACAGCGTTGAAAGCGCCGTGGTCGGCGAGGACGTCGACCTTGACAGCCAGGATCTTGCCTTCCCGCGTCGACGCGATCGAGGCCTTCATGTGGTAGTCGCGGGCAAACCCGGTGGACATCAGGTTCTCGCTACGATCCTCCATCCACTTCACCGGCTTTCCGGTGACGATGGAGCCCACCACCGAGCAGACGTAGCCGGGATAGATCGGCACCTTGTTGCCGAAACCGCCGCCGATGTCGGGGCTGATCACCTGGATCTTCTGCTCAGGCAGACCGGCGACGAGCGCGTACACCGTGCGGTGCGCGTGCGGTGCCTGGGTGGTGGTCCACAGCGTGAGCTTTCCGGTCACCGGGTCCATGTGGGCCACCGAGCCGCACGTCTCCATCGGGGCCGGGTGCACGCGCGGGTAGAGCATGTCCTGCTCGACGACAACGTCAGCCGCAGCGAACGCGGCGTCCGTCTCGTCCTTGTTGCCGGCCTCCCAGTCGTAGATGAAGTTGTTGGTCTGGCCCTCCTTGTCGTCGCGGATGACCGGGGCGTCGGAATCCATGGCCTTCTTGGCGTCCATGACCGGAGCGAGCGCCTCGTACTCGACCTCGATGAGTTCAAGCGCGTCCTTGGCAATGTAGCGAGAGTCGGCGACGACGAAGGCGACCTCCTGGCCCTGGAAGCGGACCTTGTCGGTCGCCAAAACCGCCTGGGTGTCGTACGACATCGTCGGCATCCACGCCAGGCCGAGGCCTTCGAGCGTGGCACCGGTGATGACGGCGTGCACCCCCTCCAGCGCCTCCGCGGCAGAGGTGTCGATCGACACGATCCGAGCGTGGGCATAGGGGCTGCGCAGAATGGCGCTGTGCAACATCCCTGGCAGGTTGACGTCGTCGACGTAGTTGCCCTCGCCCCGCAGGAACCGCGCGTCCTCCTTGCGTACCATCCGGCCGAAGCCGATGGGGTTGCCGGCCTCGCTGGTTGGGACTGCCTCCGTGGTGGTCATGAGGTCACCTCACTCGTGGCAGGGTTGTCGGCGGCCCACTGGATCGCCTCGACGATGTTCTTGTAGCCGGTGCACCGGCAGATCTGGCCGGAGATCGCCTCGCGAATCTCGCCCTCGGATGGATGGGGGTTGTTGTCGAGCAACCACCGCCCCGTCATCAGCATCCCGGGAGTGCAGAAGCCGCATTGGAGGCCGTGGCATTCCATGAACCCCTTCTGCACCGGATCGAGCTCCCCGCCCTGGGCCAGCGACTCGACGGTGCGCACCTCGCGCCCGTCTGCCATCGCGGCCAGCATCGTGCAGCTCTTGACGGGCTCGCCGTCGACCCAGAGCACACAGGTGCCGCAGTTCGAGGTGTCGCAGCCCCAGTGGGTGCCGCG
The DNA here is from genome assembly GCA_963848085.1 of uncultured Actinomycetota bacterium. Taxonomy (GTDB): domain Bacteria; phylum Actinomycetota; class Actinomycetes; order JAHEKZ01; family JAHEKZ01; genus CAWKCE01. Next base: position 673,331 of record CAWKCE010000003.1, on the reverse strand, counting down.
CAGCAGCAGCTCGTCACGGATGAAGTGCACGAGCAGCATGCGTGGCTCGATGTCCCGCGTGTGCTCCTCACCGTTGACCGTCATCGTCACCTGCATGGTCAGACCCCCTGGCTGGATTGGGCGGCGCGGCGAAGCGCGCGCGCGGTGAGCTCGCGGGCCAGGTGCCGCTTGTAGTCGGCAGGACCACGCTGGTCGGCATTGGGGCTGCACGAGTCAGCCGCGAGCTGGGCTGCGGCCGCCAGGTTCTCCTCCGACGGTTCCTTGCCGGTCAGGAAGGCCTCCGCCTCCGGCGCACTGAAGTGCTCGGCGCCAACGGCGGTCAGCCCGATCCCGCAGTCGGTGACGACTCCACTCGAGACCACTACGTAGGCACCCACCGAGGCCACCGGCCAGTCCCCCACCCTGCGCTCGACCTTCTCGTAGGCACTGCCCGCGCCCGGGCGGATCGGGAAGCGCACCTCGGTGAGGATCTCCGCAGGCCCGACTTTGGTCTCGTACGGCCCCTCGTGGAACTCACGCATCGGCACCGTCCGCGCCCCACCGGAGCTGCGGATCACCACGGTTCCTTTGAGGGCTGCTCCGACAGCGGACAGGTCCTCTGACGGGTCGGCCTGGCACATGGATCCGCCGACGGTGCCGCGGTTGCGCACGATCGGGTCGGCGATGACCTTCTCCGCCTCGCGGAAGATCGCGTAGTGCTCGGCGAGGATCGGCGAGTCGAGCACCTCGGCGTGGCGAACCATGGCGCCGATGACGATCTCGTTCCCATCGATGCTGATCCCTTTGAGGTCGTCGAGATCGTTGATGTCGATGAGCACCTCGGGACGTGCCAAGCGCAGCCTCATCATCGGGATGAGGCTGTGCCCACCGGCTATCAGACGCGACTCGTCGCCGTGCTGCTCGAGGAGTGCAATGGCGTCGTCGACCGACGTCGCTCTGGCGTAGTCGACTGGTGCCGGTGTCTGCATGTCCGACCTCCCGTGGGTGCCTGTTGGTTGACCGATGGGCGGCAGCTCCCCGTTGGGGCGTGGCGAGTCGCCGACCGCCTACCTCTTGCGTCTGATGATCCAGAAGACGAGCGCAAGCACGATGCCGACACCGACCAGGGCCGGGATGGCCCGCTTGAGGACCGGTGCCCCCGCGGTGCCGAGAAGATCGATGCTGTCGGCCGCCATCGGCTGCGGCCCGCCCGCCTTGGTGGCACCGGCCGCCTCGGACCGCGGCTCCGGTCCTCCCGCCCCGGCAGCCTCTTCCGCCGGGCCGGCGCCCATCACGATCGCGAGATTGCCAGCAAACTGGTCAATGATCCGCCCGGCAACGTCCTGCATGACCCCGCGACCGAACTGGGCTGCTTTCCCGGTGATCGTCAGGTCAGTGGTCACGTCGACCCGGGTGACGTCGTCGCCCTCGCTCACGAGCTTGGTCGTCACGAGCGCCTTGGCAGTTCCCGTCCCTCGGGTCTCTTTGCCTGTCCCCTCGATGACGGCGGTGTGTGTCTCCTCGTTACGGCTGACGAAGCGGGCTTGGCCGCCGTAGACCATGCTCACCGGTCCAAGCTTGACCTTGACCTTGCCTGCCATCTCGTCACCGTCGACCGACTCCAATGTGGCCCCGGGCATGCACGGTGCGACCCGCTCGACGTCGAGGAGCGTCTTCCATGCGGTGTCGATGTCTGATGGCACCGTGAACGAGTTCTGGAGATCCATCCACACTCCCAGAGAGGTCGTCGTGGACCGCAGCCCACCCGTGGCCCTGACGCTAGACCCTCTACGGACGGGCTGCCACCTGTCCGCTGACGGATGATGCCGCCGCACCAGGCAGCGGGATCGCGGCCGACGCGTCATCATGGAAGGAGGGCGGGCGAGCCGCCGTCAGGCTGCCTGTCCCGGTGACCGGAAGGAGCTGTCCGTGCGTGAGGTCCTCCCGTCGCTGCTCGCAGCCTTCTCCCGCGGCGAAACGACTGCGATGGCCACGGTCGTCCGGACCTGGCGCTCGGCGCCGCGCCCCGCTGGCGCCTCCATGCTGGTCACGCAGGGCGGGGAGGCTGTCGGCTCGGTGAGTGGAGGGTGCGTCGAGGGCGCCCTGTACGAGCTCGGCAACCAGGTGATCCAGTCCGGGGAGGCGCAGCTCGAGACGTACGGGGTCAGCGACGACGACGCCTTCGCGGTCGGACTCACCTGCGGGGGCATCCTCGAAGTCTTCGTGGAGCGGGTCTCCCCGACCACCTGGCCGGAGCTGCCGGGCATCGCCGACAGTGTGGACAGCGAGGAGCCGGTCGCGGTCGCGACGGTGGTCCGTGGTCCGGACCACGTCGGTCGGCACCTGGTCGTGAGGGCTGACCGCGTCGAGGGAAGTCTCGGGACCCAGCGACTGGACGACACCGTGGGGGCCGACGCCGTCGGCCTGCTCGAGTCGGGCACGACGGGATTCCTGCACTATGGGCCTGACGGGGAGCGGCTGGGGTCCGAGCTCGAGGTGTTCGTGGCATCCCTTTCGCCCGCGCCCCGGATGTACGTCTTCGGCGCCATCGACTTCTCGGCCGCCCTGTGCCGGGTAGGCAAGCTCCTGGGGTTCCACGTGACCATCGTCGATGCCCGAGCGGTGTTCGCGACCCGGAAGCGCTTCCCCGAGGCCGACGAGGTGGTGGTCGACTGGCCCCACCGGTGGCTCGCCTCGCAGCCCGTCGATCCGCGAACCGTTATCTGCGTCCTCACCCATGACCCCAAGTTCGACGTCCCGGCGCTGACGGCGGCCGTCCGCACTCCCGCCGCCTACATCGGCGCCATGGGGTCGCGCCGCACCCACGACGATCGCGCCGCCCGGCTCAAGGAGGCCGGTGTCACCGACGACGAGCTGTCCCGTATCCACTCCCCCATCGGCCTGGATCTGGGGGCCCGCACCCCCGAGGAGACCGCCATCTCGATCGCCGCCGAGATCCTGCAGGTGCGGTGGGGAGGGTCGGGAGCGTCGCTCACCGGGAGCAGCGGGCCCATCCACGCCGGCGCTCCACGGTGACCGTGACGGCCGGCCTCGTGCTGGCCGCGGGCGCCGGCCGACGGTTCGGTGGACCCAAGGCGCCGGCGGTGGTCGACGGCGAGCGGTTGGTGGACCGCGCCGTCCGCGTCCTTCGGGACGGTGGCTGCGACCCGGTCGTCGTGGTTCTCGGTGCGTGGGTGGGGCACGTCCCCGATGCGGACGTACTGGACAACAAGGAGTGGCCGACCGGGATGGGGTCCTCCCTGCGCATGGGCCTGGCCCACCTGGCCGAGCGCGAGGACGTGGACCGGGTAGTCACCACACTGGTGGACCTGCCGGGGCTCACAGCCGCCGCCGTCGCGAGGCTGCTCGCCTGCCCGACCGAGCTGGGGGTGGCCACCTACGACGGCGAGCGTCGGCACCCCGTCCTCATCGGACGTCGGCACTGGGCTGGGGCGGCAGCGGCGGCGGTGGGTGACCAGGGTGCTCGCCGGTACCTGGCCGACAACGACGTGACCACCGTCGAGGTCGGCGACATCGCCTGTGGGTGCGACCTGGACCACCGCGAGGCCCACGACGACAGCGACTCGGTCGAGACCTGAGGGCGGACGCGGGTACCGGCGGGGCACACTGACGGTGTGCTGCCGCTGACCGGAGAACGGACTCTCCCGGGGATCTGGCACGAGAACTACTGGTTCCGCCGACACGAGATCGCCTACCTGACAGCCCTCCCCCTGGGGCGCGGAGCTCTGGTGCTCGACGCCGGGTGCGGTGAGGGGTACGGCGCCGCAATGCTCGTCGACGACGGCGCCGACGTGGTGGCAGCCGACGTCGACCTGCCCTCGCTTCGCCACGCCGCTGCGACCTATCCGCAGGTTCGTTGCGTACTGGCGAACCTGGTCCGACTCCCCTTCCGCCCGGGCAGCTTCGACACCGTGGTCTCGCTCCAGGTCGTGGAACACCTGTGGGACCAAGGTGAGTTCGTCTCGGAGTGCGCGCGCGTACTCCGCCAGTTCGGACTGCTGGTGCTCAGCACGCCGAACCGGCTCACGTTCTCGCCCGACGACGGCGCCGGCACGCCGCCGGCCAACCCCTTCCACTCCCGAGAGCTGGCACCCGAGGAACTGGTCGACCTGGTCTCCCCACACTTCCGCGTGGTCGAGCTGCTCGCCGTTCACCACGGAACGCGCATCGCAGCATGGGAGAAGGCACACGGGCCGCTGCCGGAGCAGCTGTCGTCCTCGCCACCTGAAGACTGGCCCGCGCACGTGTCCGATTTCGTCGCCTCCGTAGAGGCAACGGACTTCGAGGTGTCCGTCGACCGACCCGAGCGAGCACTCGACGTGTTGGTCGTGGCGGAGCGACGACCATGACCGAGACCCCGGTGGGCACGTGCTGCATCGTCTTGCACTCGCACCTGCCGTGGCTGGCTCATCATGGGACCTGGCCGGTCGGGGAGGAGTGGCTGTACCAGTCGTGGGCGGGGAGCTACCTGCGGGTCGTCGACGTCCTCCAGCGGCTCAGCGATGAGGGCCGGACGGACCTGCTGACGCTGGGCGTGACGCCGGTTCTTGCCGCCCAGCTCGACGACCCCGGCCTGCGGCAGCACTTCCAGACCTGGCTCGCTGACTGGCAGGTGCGCGCCCAGGTCACCGCCGAACGGCGCTCCTCGCGTGACCTCCGCGAGGTGGCCTGGGCGGAGCACAAGGCAGCAACATCCGCCCTTTCCAGCTTCGAGTCGACGTGGTCTGCCGGCGGCAGCGTCCCGCTGCGCCGGCTCTCCGACTCCGGGGCGGTCGAGATCCTGGGCGGACCGGCCACCCATGCCTTCCAGCCCACGCTGACCGGCCCGTGGGTGGGCTTCGGCCTGCGAAGCGGCCTGGACGACTCGGCACTCCGGCTGGGGTCACGCCCCCGGGGAGTCTGGCTGCCTGAGTGCGGGTACCGACCCGGCCTGGAGTCCGTGCTCGCCGCCGCCGGTGCCGGCCATCTTGTCGTCGAGCCGACGACGATTCCGGCCGAAGGCGAGCCTGGTGGCTCGGACTCGGCGGTGTTCGAGCTGGCGGACAGCGGCGTCATCGGCCTGCGCTACGACCGCCACGTGACTGATCGTGTGTGGTCGGCCTCGGCCGGCTACCCCGGCGGGCAGTGGTACCGGGACTTTCACTCCTTCGACCCGGCGACCGGCATCCGCACGGCCCGGGTCACCGGGCCCGCATCCAGGTCCTCGGACAAGTCCACGTATGAGCCGTCCGCAGCGGCGGTGGCCGCATCGAACGACGCCGACTCGTTCGTGGCTGCCGTACGGGCGCGCCTGGCGGGCAGCCAGTCCCGCGCCGAGGGACCCGGGGTCGTCGTCGTCGCCTTCGACACCGAGCTGTTCGGTCACTGGTGGCACGAAGGACCGCAGTTCCTCGAGCACGTGCTGCGACGCCTGCCGGACGCCGGGGTGCGGGCCGCCACGCTGCGGACCGTCGTGGCCGAAATCGGGCCGATGCATCAGGTGCAGCCGCGCGCCGGCAGCTGGGGAGAGGGCCGGGACGACCGATCGTGGACGGGTCCGCCGGTCGCGGAGATCGCATCGGACCAGGAGCAGCTGCAGCAGGAGGCACTCGTCGCCATCAGTCGGCTCGCGTTGCCCGCAGGTGGGCGGCGACCCGACCTCGACCAGCTCGCCCGGCAGGTGCTCCTCGCCACGGCGAGTGACTGGGCCTTCATGGTCACGCGCGACACCGCCGCGGCGTACGCCCGTGACCGTTTCGCGGGTCACCGCGACGCCGCTCGGGCGCTGCTGGCGGCCCTGGGCCGAGCCGACGGCTCTGCGCTCCCGCTGGCGCTGGAGCAGCACCGTCGGGACGGCCCGTTCGGCGCCCTGGACGCCCGCCTGCTGGCCGGGACCTGAGCCGTCGACGGCGCCCCATAGGGTCGCGGGATGCGGATCCTGCACCTGTCGTGGGAGTACCCGCCAGTCGTCTACGGGGGTCTGGGGCGCCACGTCCACGCGCTCGCGGAGGCCCAGGCCGCGCTGGGCCATGACGTCGTGGTCCTCACCCAGCACGAACCTGACGCGAGCCCCGACGAGACGGTCAACGGCGTCCGCATCATCCGAGTCCCCCAGGACCCGCCGCTGGTGCCACAGACGGAGCTGCTCGCCTGGGTGATGGGCTTCGGGCACGGCCTGGCCCGCGCCGGCGCTCGTCTGGGCCGCGAGTGGGAGCCGGACGTGGTGCACGGCCACGACTGGCTCGTCGCGCATGCGGGCGCCCACTTGAAGACGATGTTCGACGTTCCGCTGGTCGCCACCGTCCACGCCACCGAGGCCGGCCGGCACCAAGGGTGGCTACCCGGCGACCTCAACCGGGCAATCCACACCGTCGAGTGGTGGCTCACCTATGAGGCTCGTCGTGTCATCACCTGCTCCTCGCACATGCGCTGGGAGGTCACCCGGTTGTTCGAGCTGCCGCCGGACAAGGTCGACGTCATCCCCAACGGCATCGACCTCGACAAGTGGGCCGTCGACGAGGCTCTGGTGGCGGCGGCGCGTACCCGCTATGGCCGTACCGGGCCGTTGGTGCTGTTCACCGGACGGCTGGAGTGGGAGAAGGGCGCTCACACGCTGGTCGAGGCGCTGCCTCGCCTCCGTGAGCTGCACCCCGGTGCGACGCTGGTTGTCGCTGGGCGCGGGAGCCAGGAGGAGGAGCTGCGGGCGCTGGCCCGGCAGCTGGGGCTGGTCGAGCACGTTCACTTCACCGGGTGGCTCCCCGACGACGACCTTCCTGCCCTGGCCGCGGCGGCCGACATCGCCGTCGTTCCATCGATCTACGAACCGTTCGGCATGGCTGCGCTCGAGTCGGTGGCAGCGGGGACGCCTCTGGTTGTCGCCGACACCGGCGGCCTGCGGGAGCTGGTGGAGCACGGCGTCACCGGGGTCCACTTCACCCCGGGGGACGTGGACGCGCTCGTCAGCGCCATCGCGTCACTCCTCGACGACGAGCTGCTGGCTCGACGGCTGCTGCACGAAGGACGCGCGGTGCTGCTCACCCGCTACCGCTGGGGCATGGTGGCCGAGCGGACCGACGCGGTCTACCGGGAAGCCGTCGAGGACGAGGCGGTGCTGCGGACCCAGTCACTGGCACGCGGCGAGCGGCCGCTGCGGCTGGCGGTCGTCGAGGGCAACCTGCTGACCGGCGAGGCGGAGTCGCCTGCCTAGGCTCTGTGGGATGAGCGATCTTCACCCGCGCGTGCGAGCGCTGCTCGACCTGTCGATCCCCACGGCCCGCGAGCTGGCCGGGCGGCACGAGTACGACGGCGTGCTCCAGGACCTGTCACCGCACGCCGTGGCCTCGGGGGTCTCCCGGCTGGGGGGAGAACCACTCCGGGACCCCCACGACAACGCCCACCTCGAGGCGTTCGAGGAACGTGCCCGCCTCGAGCTCGGGACGCTGCAGCTGTACCGGAGCAACCCGCTGGCGCACCTGGACAACCTCGACCTCGCCTGTTACGACCGCCCGTACGCCCCCGAGCCGGACCGGGCGGACGCCCGGCGGCGCCACCTCCTCGGTTGGCCGGATGCGATCGACGCGTCCTTGGAGTCGCTCGACGCGGTGCCCGCCCCCGTTGCTCGGAGCTTGGTGGACGCCACGCGCGGCCTGGCTGCCGGCCTGGTTGCGGACCGGTCCGACGACGAGGCACGCGCCCTCGCCGCACACCAGCGGCTGGTCGCTCACCTGACGTCCGCTGGGGACGAGGGGACCCCCGACTTCGCCCTCGGCGGCACGGCACTGGCCCTGTTCCTCGGCGTCCCCGAGGCCACCACCGTCGATCTCACCGTGCTCGCCGATGAGGCCGAGGCCGAGGTGAGGCGGCTGACCGAGCTCCTGGCGGCCTCCGTGGAGCAGATCTCTCCCGGGCGCCCGGTCGACGAGGTCGTCGCCGAGCTGCTTGCCGACCATCCGGATGCCGACGGCGTGGTCGTCGAGGCGCGCGCACTGACCGATGAGGTCATCGAGTTCACGCGCAGCAGCGGGCTGGCCGTGGTCGACGACGGCGTCTGCGTCGTCGACGTCGCTCCGGAGTCGCGGCGCTGGGGCGTGGCCATGCTGGCCTGGGCCGCTCCCGGTGAGCCCGAGGGCCCGTCGTTCTACCACGTCACCCCGCCCGAGCCAGACTGGCCGGCTGACCAGCGGGAGGGGTGGCTGTCCATGTTCAACCGGACCACGCTGCCGGCCATCACGGTCCACGAGGTGGCCCCAGGACACTTCACCCACGGGCGGGCGATGCGGCAGGTAACCGGGGACGTGCGACGTCATCTCATGAGCGACGCCTTCGGGGAGGGCTGGGCCCACTACGTCGAGGAGATGTGTGTCGAGGAGGGCTTCCGCGACGACGACCCACGCTTTGCGGCGGGGGTCGCGCTCGAGGCGCTGATCCGGGCCGTGCGGCTGATCTGCTCGATCGGGATGCACACCGGAGCAATGGACGTCGACGAGGCGACGACGCGGTTCCAGCGCGAGGCGCTGTTGGGCTACGCCGGGGCGCGCTCGGAGGCCCGGCGCGGCACGTTCGACCCGCGGTACGGCCAGTACACGTGGGGGAAGCTGGAGCTGCGGCGGCTCGACGCCCAGGCCCGGAACGAGTGGGGCGGCACCTACAGCCGCCGTCGGTTCCACGACGCGCTCCTGGCGCTCGGGTCCCCACCGCTCGGCCTCATCGGCGAGGCCCTACGCCGAGGCTGAGTCCCCTCGGTGTCGAACCGGCCGCGCCGGTGCCCCCACCGACACCGACAGCTCCGGCAGGTCCTTGGTCACCACCGACGACGCCCCGACCACTGCACCGCGCCCGATCCTGGTGCCTCGCAGGACGACGACCTTCGTGCCGAGCCACGAGTCGGGACCGATCCGGACCGGTGCCTTGACGATGCCCTGGTCCTTGATCGGCCGCCCCAGGTCGGTGGTGACGTGGTCGAAGTCGGTGACGTACACGTCGTCCGCCACCAGGCAGGCACCGCCGATCTCGACGTCGAGGTACCCGGTGACGGTCACGTCGGCGCCGAAGACGACCTTGTCGCCGATCCGCATCGAGCCCTCGTGGGCGATGAGGCGGGTGCCGTCTCCGACGTGCACCCAGCGCCCGAGCTCCAGCCGCGCGTAGCCCTTGCGGGCGTCAACGATGACGTTGCGGCCCAGGAAGACGAAGCCGCGCGTCACCACGTGGCGGTGACGCAACCGCCACCTCACGAAGCGCCAGTAGCGCACCAGGTACCAGGGGGTCCAAGCCCGGTGGCGCACCACCCACCGCAGTGATCCGACCGAGAACACCGCGTCCGACGGGGACATCGTCAGTGGTGGTCGGGACGAAGGCCGGTCACGCTCACGTTGTAGAACCAGGCGTCGGGAACCACCCGGTCCCAGACGTTTCGATCGGTCCAGGCCAGTCCCTGCCAGGCGCGGTAGGCGAACTGCGCCCACCTGCGACCCAGCCGGTCCGGGTTGACCGCCGCCTCGAACGTTCGGACGGGCCAGCCGAACCAGGACGCTGTCAGCTCCTCGCTGACCGTCACGACGTCGACCCCCCCGGCCCGCAGACAGACCCGCGACAGCTCGGCCGGGTCGAACGTGTGCAGGTCGACCACGGCCTCCAGGGCAGCGGCCTCGCTGCTGGCACTCAGCTCGTCAGTCTGTCGCGCCCACGACCCCCGAAGCCCGGGGATGGACGCCGCTCGCGTCGACGCCCACCAGGTCGCCCGCGACAGCGGGCGCGCCAGCCGGTCACCCTGCCGCGTCGGCTCCCCGGCGAAGACGAACCGCCCCCCGGGTCGGAGGACGCGCAGGACTTCCTGCAGCGCTCGGTCGACGTCGGGGATGTGGTGGAGCACCGCATGGCCGAGAACCAGGTCGAACGATGCGTCGGCGAACGGCAGGTGCTCGGCGTCGGCCACCCGGGCGTCCACGACCAGACCCAGGGACTGGGCGTTCGACTGCGCGGCGGCGACCATCCCCGGACTGATGTCACTGAGGGACAGCCGCGTGGCCACGCCGGACTGGGCCAGGTTCAGCAGGAAGAACCCGGTGCCGGCCCCGATCTCCAGGGCGTCGCCGTAGGGAAGGGCATCGGCGCCCCGGGGGACCACGGCGTCGAAGCGGTCTCGGGCATAGCCAACGCAGCGCTCGTCGAAGGAGATGGACCACTTGTCGTCGTACGTCGCGGCCTCCCAGTCGTGGTAGTCGACGTTGGCCTGCTTCGCGTCGCGTGAAGCGGCGGTGGACGACTGGCGCTGCGGCGGGCTCATCGTCCGGAGAACTCCGCCCGGCCCGGGCCGTGCTCGAGGAACGACGCCATTCCGACGGCTCGGTCCTCGGTGGCGAACAGCCCGCTGAACTGCGCCCGCTCAAGCTCCAGTCCGGTCGCGAGGTCGACCTCCAGGCCCGCGTCGACGGCTTCCTTGGCGGCACGCAGGGCCAGCGCCGGACCCCCGACGAAACGCGCGGCGAGGGCCCGGGCAACTCCGAGCACGTCGTCGGGCGGGACAACCTGGTCGACCAGGCCGATCGCCAGCGCCTCGGCGGCGTCGACGAACCGCCCGGTGAAGATCAGGTCCTTGGCTCGCGCCGGCCCGATCAGGCGGGGCAGCCGCTGGGTGCCGCCGGCCCCTGGGATGATGCCCAGCTGGATCTCCGGCTGGCCGAGTCGGGCGTTGTCCCCACAGACCCGGAAGTCGGCGGCCAGCGCCAGCTCACAGCCGCCCCCCAACGCGTACCCGCTGATAGCAGCGACCACCGGCTTCGGAATGCGCGCCACCGCCGTGATCGATGCCTGCAGGGCGGACGACCGGCGCACCATGTCCGCGTGGGTCCAGGTGGCCATCTGCTTGACGTCGGCACCTGCGGCGAACACCTTCGCGCCACCGTGCACCACGACGGCGGCGACGCCGTCGTGGATGGAGGCGTCCAGCGCGGCAGCCTGTAGCTCGTCCTGCATCTGGACGTCGAGTGCGTTCATCGGCGGTCGGTCCAGGCGGATCGTCCCGATCCCGTCCGCCACCTCGAGGGTTACGAAGTCAGCCACGTCGAGACCGTAGCGCCACCCGGCGCGGGGTCATCTCGCGAGGGGGTGCCGGTCTGGGGTCAGATCTGCTTCCACGCCTGCGCGGTGCCGGGGATGCAGCCGTTGACCTCACCCAGCTTCTTCAGCCCGGTGCGGTCGCCTGCCTTGTAGTTGGAGTTGGCCCGGTCGAGCATCTGCGGGTACATCAGCTCGCTGGTCGACCCCACGTGGTCCAGTCCGAGGGCGTGGCCGATCTCGTGCAGCAGGAGGGCGCCGCGGGTGTATCCGGGCCCGAAGCCGCGGGTGTACCGGCTGTTGTGGTCAGCGTTGACGACGACGAACCCGCGGCCGATGGCCAGCTGCCACTTGCTGGTGACCGTCCAGGCCTTCCAGACCCAGCCACCGGTCCCGGAGACGTACCCGGAGCCACTGGGGATGAGCAGGTTGCTCCGGGCGGCCTCCCGGTTCTGGTCCACCCAGGCGATGACGATCTCGGCGGCCCGCTGCCGGTCGGACCAGCTCTTCGCCGCGTCGCGGGGGACCTCCTTGGTCCGGCCGACGAACGAGAACGTGAGCCCCGTCCGACCACCGGCCCGACGCATGGCCTCTCGGGCGTCGGCCAGCGCACTCTTGCGAGCAGCCGGCGAGTTGCCCGCCTGGCGCACGTTGACGGCATAGGTGACGGTCGTGCAGGGATCCCACCGAATGCGGTGGCGGTCCCCGTCGGGATCGGTCCAGCTGTGGACGCTGAATGCCTCGCCGGCAGCGTCGGCGGTCGACCCGAGAGTGGCCGGAACCGCAAGCACGGGAGTCAGTGCGACCAGGGCCGTCACCAGGCCCGCCCGCAAGCGCCGTGCACGCATGTTCGTCCCTTCCCGTCGAGGCTCTCCTTGCATCTCGGCCTGAGCGGTCAGGTCTTGCTACGCCAGGTGGGCGATCCGCGGCCAAACGGGTGACGGCGACGCCCCCGGAGCACGTCCGGAGGGGAGGGGCAAGCACTGGGTTGGGCGGGGACGGAGCCCGGTGAGGTCAGAACAGGGCGTTGGCCAGCGCCGTGCGGCCCCGCCGGATGCGCTCGTCCTCGTTGCCCACCAGATCGAACAGTCCCACCAGGTGTTGCCGAGCCTGGTCCCGGTCGTCCCCCGACACCCGCCCGACGAGGCCGATCAGCCGGTTCACCGCCGCATCGACGTCGCCGTCGAGCAGCTCCAGGTCGGCGGCCAGGCACTGGGCGTCGACGTCGTCCGGGGCGCCCCCGGCCGCGGCGTGGGCGGCGGCCGGGTCGACTCCGCGGGTCCGACGAAGCAGACCGACCCGGGCCAGCCCCGCCTCGGCCTCGGCGTGGCCCGGCCGCTCGGCCAGGAGGGCGCGGTAGGCGTTCTCCGCCCCGTCCAGGTCATCACGCAACAAGGCCTCGTCGGCGGCGTCCAGGGCCGGGTCTGCGGGTGCCTCGGCGGCGGCGCCGTCAGCGGGCTCGACCTGACTGACCAGGGCGAGCACCTGGTCCAGGAATGCCCGAACCTGAGGCTCCGGCAGCGCCCCGGTGAACCCGGGCACCACCTGTCCCTGCCACACCACCATGACCGTCGGGATGCTCTGCACCTGCGCCGCCGCGGCCAGCTGCTGGTTGGCGTCCACATCGATCTTCGCCAGCACCCACGTTCCGCCATCGGCCGCAGCCATCTTCTCCAGGAGGGGCGACAGCTGCTTGCACGGCTGACACCAGTCGGCCCAGAAGTCGATGACCACCGGCACGGTCGTGGAGCGCCGCAGCACCTCCTCCTCGAAGGTCAGCTCGGTGACGTCGAGCACCGTCACCGGGCCGGACGAGGCGGGGACCCCGTCGGGTGTCGCCTGCGATGCCTGGGCCGCGCGCTCCTGCGCCTGGCGCTGCTGGGCGAGCGCGGCCAGGTCGATGGCGCCGTAGGGGTTGAACGCGCCGGGCTGCTGGGTCATTGCCCCATTGTCCACGAGCCACCGCCAGCCCGGCGGGCGGCTCAGAACGAGGCGGGCTCCCGGTACGTTCCGAACTGCGAGCCGAGGGCCCCGCACATCTCACCCAACGTCGCGTCGGCTCGGGCGGCGGCCAGCAGCGGCGGAACCAGGTTGCCCGAGCCGGCGGCCGTGTCGACGACCTCCTGGAGCGCGCGCTCCACCTCAGCGGCATCGCGTGAGGAGCGCAGCTTCGTCAAGCGGTCGACCTGGCCGCGCTCCACCTCGGCCGAGACCTTCAGCACCTCGAGCGGCGACTCGTTCGTGGCGGTGTGGATGTCCACCCCCACGACGTGGCGACGCCCGTCCTCCAGTGCCAGCTGCTGGGCGAAGGCCGCGTCAGCGATCTCTCGGATGAACCAGCCGTCGTCGATCCCCCGGAGGAGCCCTCCGGTGATGGTCCCGTCGTCGCCGAGTGCCCGGATCCTGGCGAACAGCTCCTCCGCGTCGGCCTCCATGCGGTCGGTGAGCGCCTCGACGTACCAGGACCCGCCGAGTGGGTCAGCCACGTGGGCGACGCCGGTCTCCTCCAGCAGGACCTGCTGCGTCCGCAGGGCGATCTCGGCCGCCTTGTCCGTGGGCAGGGCGAGCACCTCGTCGAGGGCGTTGGTGTGGAGCGAGTTCGTGCCCCCCAGAACTGCGGCGAGGGCCTCGACTGCCGTCCGGACGATGTTGTTCTCGGGCTGCTGGGCGGTCAGGGAGACCCCAGCGGTCTGCGTGTGGAACTTCAGCCACTGGGCGCGATCGGTGGTCGCGCCGTACTCGTCACGCATCCACCGTGCCCAGATGCGCCGCGCCGCGCGGAACTTGGCGATCTCCTCGAAGAAGTCAATGTGCGCGTCGAAGAAGAAGGTCAACCGCGGGGCGAACACCTCGACGTCGAGCCCCCGGGCCTTGCCGAGCTCGACGTAGCCGAAACCGTCTGCCAGCGTGAATGCCAGCTCCTGCGCGGCCGTCGAGCCGGCCTCGCGGATGTGGTACCCGCTGACGCTCAACGGGTTGTACCGGGGTGCTTCGCCGGTGCACCACTCCATGAGGTCGCCGATGAGCCGGAGGTGGGGCTCCGGCGGGAACAGCCACTCCTTCTGCGCCAGGTACTCCTTGAAGATGTCGGTCTGCAGGGTGCCAGCGAGGTCGCGAGGGGCCACGCCCTGGCGTTCGGCGGCCACCACGTACATGCAGAACACCGGAACGGCCGGTCCGCTGATGGTCATCGAGGTCGTGACGCCGCCGAGCGGGATGTCGTCGAAGAGCTCGGTCATGTCTGTCACCGAGTCGACGGCCACCCCGCAGTGGCCGACCTCGCCCCGTGACAACGGGTCGTCGGAGTCGCGACCCATGAGCGTCGGAAGGTCAAAGGCCACCGACAGACCGTCGCCGCCGGCGGCCAGGAGCGAACGGAACCGTCGGTTGGTGTCGAGCGCGCTGCCGTAGCCGGCGAACTGGCGGATCGTCCACGGCTTGCCGCGGTACCCGGTGGCATGGATGCCGCGGGTGAACGGGAACTCCCCCGGCCAGCCGATGCGGGCGAAGTCTGGGGGCGAGCCGGCGTCGTCCGGCCCGTACACCGGCTCGACGGGGTCCCCGGACAGTGTCGCGAAGTCGGCGTCCCGCAGCGATCCGGCGGCGGCCGCGGCGGCGTAGCGCTGCTGCCAGCGCTGGCGGGCGGCCGCCACGTCGTCCTCCCCCATCGACGCCTCCTCACGGTTCCGGCTGCGACCCACTGTAGGTGCGCGCGGCCGTGCGGCGGAGCGACCGTCCCGGCATTCCCCTTTTCTGACGGGAAAGGGGGACAATGACCGTATGCACGTCTCCGCCCGCGTCGACTACGCCATGCGCGCGCTGCTCGAGCTGACGGTGGCCGCCGACGAGCGGCCGGGCACGCTGGTGAAGGGCGACGCACTGTCGTCGGCCCAGCACATCCCGCCGAAGTTCCTGGAGGGGATCCTGCGCCAGCTGCGCGGCGCCGGGATCGTCGCCAGCAAGCGGGGGGCGGACGGCGGGTATCGGCTCGCGCGTCCGGCCTCGTCGGTCACGGTGGCCGACGTCGTGCGGGTACTGGACGGCCCGCTGGCTGAGGTGAGGGGCGACCGCCCGGAGTCAGCGGTGTACGCCGGACCGGCGGAGCGGCTGCAGGACGTGTGGGTGGCCACCCGGGCCGCCCTGCGCGGCGTGCTCGACCACGTGACGCTGGCCGACATCGCCAGCGGAGACCTTCCCGCCGTCGTCGCCGACTACATCGCCCTCCCCGAGGCCTGGTCCCCCCGCTAACCCCTTCTCGGCGCATTGACGCACTGCCCCGGACCTAGCGGCGCATCGACGCACGCTGAATCCACAGGGGCGGCTCAGCACGAGTGCCGTCCACCGCACCGTCCCACCTGCCCGCGCGCACCCTCACGAGTCGGCACGGTGTGCCATGCCTCGACGCAGCTTCGAGGACTTCGCGTCCCTCGACCACCTGGCCCACGTCCAGGAGGGAATCGTGCTTGCCTGGCAGCTGCGCGAGCTGGGCATCAACTCCTCGACGATCAGTGACTGGACGCGGACCGGGGGCCGCTGGCGTCGCCTGCTTCCGGGCACCTATCTCGTGATGCCCGGAGAACCCACCACGACGCAGCAGATGCGAGCGGCCCTCCTGTACGCCGGACGCACGGCAGTCCTCACCGGTGTCACCGCCGCGGCGGTCCACGGGCTCAGGAAGCTGCCCTGTTCACCGTGCAGTCCCGTTCACGTCTCCCTCGACTTCGCCCGGCATCGATCAACAGCGGGCTTCGTACTCGTGGAGCGAACACGGCGCCCGATCGAGCCCACCACCGTGGCCGGCTTCCCCGTCGCACCGCTTCCTCGGGCCTTGTTCGACGCGTCACGCCGTATTGCACACCGACCGCAGACCAGGGCGCTCATCCTGGAGGCCATCCAGCGTCGCCTGGTCACGGCCGAACAGCTGCGGGACGAGGTCGACGCCGGACAGCGACGTTGGACGGCTCTGCTGCGCGACACGTTGAAGGACTCGACGAGCGGCGTCCAGTCAGCGGAGGAGGCGCGCTTTCGCGACGGCTACCTCGCGGCCGGCCTCCCGGAGCCCCTCTGGAATCCCACTCTGCTGACCCGAGAGGGCACCTTCATCGCCCGGCCGGACGCATACCTCGGAAGCGTCGGGCTCGCCATCGAGATCGATTCACGGGAACACCACGCTGCCGACCACGACTGGGAAGTGACGCTGGAGCGTCACGCCCGGCTCACCGCCGCAGGCGTGGTCGTCATCCACGTCGTGCCCCGCCGCTATCGCCGTGAGCCGGACGTCGTCCATCGGGAGATCCTGGCGACCTTGACACACCTCGACGGCAGGCCTGCCCCGGACGTGGTCGTCGTCCCGTAGTTCGGGCACATGGCCGATTGGCTTCGATCAGCGTGCGCAGTTTCGCCGCTAGGTCCGGGGCAGTGCGTCAATGCGCCGGGTCAGAGGTGGGAGAGGAGGGTGTCGGCGGCGGTGTAGGGGTCGGTGGCACCTGCCAGCACGTCGTCGGCGAGGGCCGCCAACCGACTCTCCGGACCGGACTTCTCCGGTAGCCCGCGCAGGCGGGAGCCCACGGCCGCCAGGGCCAGGGCCAGGATCTCGTCGGCCGCCCGGCGCCGGCGCCGGTGCGCGAGGTCGCCGGCCGCGACGGCCCACTCCCGGTGGGCTGCCAGCGCCTCGACGACGTCCTCGATCCCCTCCCCCCGAGATGCCACCGTCTTCACGATGGGCGGCCGCCAGCGGGCCGCCCCGCCCCGGTCTCGCTCGTCCCGGACGTCTGCGCCCAGCGCCAGCATGGCCCGCAGCTCCCGCGCGGTGATGTCGGCTCCTTCCCGGTCCGCCTTGTTCACCACGTACACGTCGCCGATCTCCAAGATGCCGGCCTTGGCCGCCTGGATCGCGTCGCCCATCCCGGGCGCGAGCAGCACGACAGTGGTGTCGGCGAGCCCGGCGACCTCGACCTCCGACTGCCCCACGCCGACCGTCTCCACGAGCACGACGTCGCACCCGGCGGCGTCCAGCACCCGCAGCGCCTGCGGCGTCGCCCACGCCAATCCACCGAGGTGCCCACGGGTCGCCATGGAGCGGATGAACACGCCCGGGTCGGTGGCATGGTCCTGCATCCGAACCCGGTCACCGAGCAACGCCCCGCCGGTGAACGGCGACGACGGGTCCACCGCCAGCACTCCGACGCGAAGCCCCTGCGTGCGGTAGTGCGCGACCAGCCCCGCCGTTGTCGTGGACTTGCCGACACCCGGCGCCCCCGTCAGACCCACGACGTGCGCGTGCCCGACATGGGGGTTCAGGGCCGCCGCCACCTCGCGCAGCGCCGGCGACGCGTCCTCGACCAGCGAGATCAGCCGGGCAACCGCGCGCGGTTGCCCCTCCCGGGCCCGGCCGACGAGGTCGGCGACGTCGACCGGGCGGACCACGCTCAGGCCACGGCTGGGACGCGCAGGATGAGGGCGTCGCCCTGCCCGCCGCCACCGCACAGCGCAGCGGCCCCGGTCCCCCCGCCGCGACGGCGCAGCTCGTACGCCAAGGTCAGGGCCAGCCGGGCACCGCTCATCCCGATGGGGTGGCCGAGGGCGATCGCCCCCCCGTTGGGGTTGACCTGGTCGTCGGTGAGTCCCAGCTGGGCTGCGGACACCAGGCCGACGGCAGCGAACGCCTCGTTGATCTCCACCACGTCGAGATCCGCCACGGACAGCCCGTCGCGGGCCAGTGCCTTGCGGATCGCGTTCGACGGCTGCTCGTGCAGCGACGCATCCGGGCCCGCCACCACCCCGTGCGCGCCGATCTCGGCCAGCCAGGACAAGCCGAGCTCCTCGGCCTTGGACCGGCTCATCACCACCACTGCGGCCGCGCCGTCGGAGATCTGGGACGCCGAACCGGCCGTGATCGTGCCGTCGCTGGTGAACGCGGGCCGGAGCCGCCCGAGCGAGTCTGCGGTGGTCTCCGGCCGGATCCCCTCGTCCTCGCTGAAGACGATGGGGTCCCCTTTCCGCTGCGGGACCTCGACCGGCACGATCTCCTCGGCGAACAGACCGTTCTTCTGCGCCGCCGCCGCCCGTTGGTGGGACCGGGCGGAGAACTCGTCCTGCTGCTCACGGGTGACGCCGTACCGCTGGTTGTACGTGTCGGTCGCCTGTCCCATCGCCACGCCGTCGAACGAGCAGGTCAGCCCGTCGAAGGCCATCGAGTCGACGAGGGTCCCGTTGCCGTACTTGATGCCCTCGCGCGACTTCAGGAGGAGGTGGGGAGCGTTGGTCATCGACTCCATTCCGCCGGCGACGACGATCTCGAACTCACCCGCACGCACCAGCTGGTCGGCGAGCGCGATGGCGTCCAGTCCGGACAGGCAGACCTTGTTGATGTTCAGCGACGGGACCGACATCGGGATCCCGGCCTTGGCTGCGGCCTGACGCGCCGGAACCTGTCCGGCCCCGGCCGGGAGCACCTGGCCCAGGATGACGTAGTCGACCTGGTCGGGGGCGACGCCCGCCCGGTCCAGCGCGGCTTTGATCGCGAAGCCCCCGAGGTCGGCCGCGGAGAAGCCCTTGAGCGACCCGAGCAGCCGGCCCATCGGGGTGCGGGCGCCGGCGACGATGACGGACGCAGACATGGAGGACCCTCCCATCCGAGGTGCAGGTGGTCGGCTGACACGATACCTACGGCACCCGTCAGCTCCGTCAGGAGGCGAGCACAGTGACCCCCCTGCCCCTGTTCACCGCGATCGACCACGTCGGCGTCGCCGTCCCCGACCTCGACGAGGCGATCGCCTTCTACGAGACCACCTTCGGCATGACGAAGGTCCACGAGGAGGTCAACGACGACCAGGGAGTGCGGGAAGCCATGATGGCCGTCGGTGACTCCGGGTCGTGCGTGCAGCTGCTCGCCCCGGCCGGTCCAGACTCCCCCATCGCCAAGTACCTGTCACGCAGCGGGCCCGGCCTGCAGCAGGTGGCCTACCGCGTCGACGACGTGGATGCGGTCTGCGACGAGCTGCGTGCCCGTGGGCTCCGGCTGCTCTACGACGAGCCGCGTCGCGGCACCGCCGACTCGCGGATCAACTTCATTCACCCCAAGGACGCAGGCGGCGTCCTGATCGAGCTTGTGCAGCCCGCCCACTAGGGTCGCCACACCGCGACCATCCTTTCGACGGAGGCTGACGTGCGCCAGATACGCGACGCCATCATGTCCGGGACCGCGACGACTGAGGACTTCGCTGCGCTCGACGTACCCGAGTCCTACACCGCCGCCACGTTGCACGCTGCCGACGAGGACATGTTCACCGGCGTCGACAGCCGCGACAAGGACCCCAGGCAGGCCATTCACATCGAGGACGTCCCCACACCGGAGGTCGGTCCCGGCGAGGCGCTCATCGCCGTGATGGCTTCCTCCATCAACTACAACACCGTGTGGTCCAGCATCTTCGAACCGGTGTCGACGTTCGGCTTCCTCCGCAAGTACGGCCGGACGTCCCCGCTCGCCAAGCGCCACGACCTGCCGTACCACGTGCTGGGGTCCGACCTGTCGGGCGTGGTCCTGCGCACCGGACCCGGCGTGCACACCTGGAAGCCGGGAGACGAGGTGGTCGCACACTGCCTGTCCGTCGAGCTGGAGAGCCCGCTCGGCCACAACGACACCATGCTCGACCCGGAGCAGCGGATCTGGGGCTTCGAGACCAACTTCGGTGGCCTCGCGCAGCTGTCACTGGTCAAGTCGAACCAGCTGCTGGACAAGCCCAAGCACCTGACGTGGGAGGAGGCCGCCGTCCCCGGCCTGGTCAACTCCACCGCCTACCGCCAGCTCGTCAGCCGAAACGGCGCCGGGATGAAGCAGGGCGACATCGTCCTCATCTGGGGAGCCAGCGGTGGGCTGGGCTCCTACGCCACCCAGATGGCACTCAACGGCGGGGCAACGCCCATCTGCGTGGTGTCGTCGCCGGAGAAGGCCGAGATCTGCCGTCGGATGGGCGCCGAGCTGATCATCGACCGGGCCGCGGAGGACTACCGGTTCTGGAAGGACGAGACCACCCAGGACCAGAAGGAGTGGAAGCGCCTCGGCGGGCGGATCCGTGAGCTCACCGGCGGCGACGACGTCGACATCGTGTTCGAGCACCCGGGCCGGGAGACGTTCGGTGCCAGTGTCTTCGTTGCCCGCAAGGGCGGCACGATCGTCACCTGTGCCTCGACCTCGGGGTTCATGCACGAGTACGACAACCGCTACCTGTGGATGAGCCTCAAGCGCATCATCGGATCGCACTTCGCCAACTACCGCGAGGCGTGGGAGGCCAACCGGCTGATCCAGCGCGGCAAGGTCCACCCGACGCTGTCGCAGTCCTTCCCGCTCGCCGAGACCGGCCAGGCCGCGTACGACGTCCACCGCAACCGGCACCAGGGCAAGATCGGTGTGCTGTGCCTGTCGCCGGAAGAGGGCCTCGGCGTGACCAACCACGAGCTACGGGCCCGTCTCGACGGCCAGATCAACCGCTTCCGGGACGTCTGACCCCCCAGCCGACGGAACACCTGGTCGGCGACAACCGGCGGCTCAGACGGTCGACTCCGGCCGGGCACGCACCGCCGGAGGTGGCCAGACGCTGTTGCGCTTCTCCTTGGCCGCCGCCACCGCCTTCGAGATCCGCTCGACGAACTCCTGCGAGCCCTCGCCCACGATCCACTCCGCCACACCCGCGCTGATGGTGACGTGCAGCTTCCGCCGGTCCTCCGGGACGAAGTCCTCGACCTCGACAGCGGCCCGCAGGCGCTCGGCAAGCTCCACGGCACGGTCCTGCCGGAGTCCTCCGACCACCACCGCGAACTCCTCGCCACCCCAGCGGGCGACCCACCCCGACTCGCTGGCGTGGCGGCTGACCGTCTGCGCGACGTGGCGCAGCACCGAGTCCCCGACCGCGTAGCTGAACCGTTTGTTGAACTGTCCGAAGTTGTCGATGTCCACCCAGATCACCGACAGCGGTGTCTGCTGCTCGGTGGACATCCGCATCTCCCAGGCGAGCTTCTTGTTGAAGTAGCGGCGGTTCGGCAGCGATGTGAGGGCGTCGGTGTCGGCCTCGTCCCGCAGCAGGGAGAACATCCGCCGACCGCCGCTGGCAATCGTCTCCGCAGCCCGCTGGGCGGCCACCAGTGTCATGTCCTCGAAGGCCCGCTCCTCGAACGAGCCCAGCGCGTCCTCCCTCATGGCCTCGTACTCCATCGTCCGGTTGCGCCCTCGTGCCTTCGCCGCCACGAGGGCGATGTGCGCCTGCTGCACCAGACCGTCGAGGTCGTACCTGCCGCTGCTGACGCCGGCCGAGAGCTGCACCGACAGCGTGCCCGACGGATGGCCGGACGCCTGGTCGGCCGACCCGATCTCGGCGCCCTGCCGCAGGTACTCGGCGAGCAGGCGTGGCTCGGTCTCCCCCCGCAGCACCACCACGACGAACTCGTCGCCGCTGATGCGGCAGATGAGCCCGCCCAACGGGATGTGCTGCTCCAGCAATGCACCGATCTCGGTGAGAGTGCGGTCGCCTGCGTCGTGCCCCCAGAGGTCGTTGACCTGTTTCATCTGGTCGACGTCCAGCTCGACGGCGACGACGTCGCGCCCCTCGTTCCGTCGCAGCCAGCGCTGCAGCCCGCGTCGGTTGCTCAGGCCGGTGAGCGGGTCGATCTCGAGGTCCGGTGCCGAGCCCAGCTGCCGCAGTCGCCGGGCCAGCAGTGCCGGGTGCGCGGAACGGGACTCAACCACCATGGACTCCGGCAGCCGGGCCAGGTGGACGGCCAGCCGGCGTTCATCGTCGCTCGAGACCAGCATCATGATCGGCGCTGGCCCACCCGAGGCAGCAGCGAGCTGGCGGGTCGGCCACGTCGCCGGGTCGACCACCACGACGTCGCAGTCGCCGCCCTCGGGCACCAGCTCAACGAGCTCAGTGGCTAGCTGCTGCACAAGCGTCGGGGCGAGCGGGGCCGCCAGCCAGCGCACGCGCAGCGACTCCCCCATGCTCCCCGTCCCTCGACGACCGCCCCCGGTCAGAACCGTGTTTCCGAGGCTACCCGCGGCCGCGGGACATGCCGCCGAACCGGCGGCATTCACACGATCAGCCCAACTGGTCGAGGAACCCCGACACCACCTCGATGACGGCATCCGGAGCCTCGATCGGGCTGAGGTGTCCCGACTCGGGGATGACCGCAAGCGTCGCGCCGGAGATGGCTGCGGCCATCGCTGCCGCATCCGGCGGTGGGCAGAGGACGTCCTCCTCGCCGACGACGATCAGTGCGGGGACGCTGGTGGCCCGCAACGTGTCAAACGAGTCCGGCCGGGCAGCCATAGCTCGCTGCGCCCATGCCGCAGCCCGGGGGGAAGCCGCCGCCACCGCCGACCGCACCCGGTCGGCGACCTCAGGCCGCTGGGCGACGGTGGTGGCTCCGAGCAGTTTCGGGAAGACCAGCTCAAGGAGCGCCCGGCTTGAGCTCTCGGACTCGAGCGTGTCCGCCATTGCCAGTCGCCCCGCCCGGCCCGCCTCGGCATCGGCGGCCGCTTTGGTGTCGATGAGCAGAACCGCGGCCACCCGTTCCGGGTGCCGGCGGAGCACCGCCATGGTCGTGTACCCGCCCATCGAGGTGCCGCCCAGCACCACGCGGTCGAGGCCCTGCGAGTCGAGGCCGGCGACCACCGCGTCGGCGTAGGCATCCAGCGACGCCTCGCCCCCGGGCAGAGGCCCACCACCGAAGCCGGGGAAGTCCGGCGTGACGAGGTCGCAGACCTCTCCGAGCGGACCGCGAACCGGGTCGTACATGGCGGAGTCGAGCGGGAATGCGTGCAGCAGAACGACGGTCGTCATGTGCCGACCGTAGCCACATCGGTCGGCCCGTCCCAGGTCCGGGCCAACGGACTGCGTCCTGCGGCCACCACGTCCACGACCGCGTCGAGGACCTGGCCGACCGCCCGCTCCCCCACCCACAGGTGCTTCGCGCCCTCGAACGCGACCACCTGCGCACGCGGGATCCGCGAGAAACGCTGACGCGCCTCGTCCGGCCGGAGGTAGTCGTCGAGCTCCGGCACCAGGGCGACCACCGGCAGATCCGCCTGGGCCCAGGCGTCGAGATCCTCGTCCGAGGTGTAGCGCAGCGGCGGCGACAGAACGACCGCCCCGCGCAACCGGGCGTCGGGACCGTGGCGCAGGGCCAGGTCGGAGCCGAAGGACCACCCGAGCAGCCATCGATCGGGCAGACCGCGGTCCACGGCGAACGCGATGGCGGCTGCGACGTCGTGTCGTTCGCCCTCGGCAGCGTCGAAGAGCCCGTCGCTCACGCCCGCCGCGGACGCGGTGCCCCGGGTGTTGAAGCGCAGGACCGCGATGTCGGCCAGCGCGGGGAGACGCAGCGAGGCCTTGCGGAGCACGTGGGAGTCCATGGACCCGCCGTGCGTCGGCAGCGGGTGCAGCGTCACCAGCGTCGCCACCGGCGGCCGGCTGGCCGGACGTGCCAGCTCCCCCACCAGGGTCAGCCCGTCGGCGGTGCGCAGGCTGATCCGCTCCCGTGTCGCCGGGAGCACCGTGTTCGCCCGGATCTCGGCGGGCTGGTGGCTCATAGCCCCGCCCCCTCGGCGGCCGGGGGGCTGGGCGCCCCGTCATCGCGGGCGCGGTGCTGCTTGCGCCGATGGCGGACCACCAGTACGACCACCAGGGTGACCAGCAGGGCGATGCCGAACCAGCCGAACGCCCGTTCCAGGACGGAGACGGAACGCGCAAATATGTGCCCCAGGACGACGACTCCACCGGCCCAGACCACCGCCCCGGCCAGGTTCCAGCGGAAGAACACGCCGTAGGGCATCCGGGTCTGCCCAGCGAGGAACGGGACGAGCGCCCGGAGCAGCGCCTGTCCGCGGGCCAGGAACACCGACTTCCCCCCGTTGCGCTTGAGGAAGTCGCCCGCGGCCGCCCATCGCTTGGCACCAACCCGGCGACCCAGCCGCGAGCCCGTGACTCGGGCTCCGTAGCGGTGGCCCACCCCGTACCCCAGGGAGTCGCCGGCGGCGGCCGCCACCACCGCCGCGAGCAGGAACGGCCAGAACGGGAGCACACCCGTCGCAGTGAGCGCGCCACCCAGCAGGAGAGCAGTCTCCCCCGGCAGGACGAACCCGACGAACAGCCCCGCCTCGGCGAAGGTCAGAAAGAGCAGCCCGACGAACAGAAGGTTGCTCAGGTTGTGGTCAACCAGCCAGGTCGACAGCTGGTCGAGCAGGTTCGTCATCGTGGGCTCACCGCGGACGGCGGTGACGCGCCCTCCAGCAGGCGGTGTGCCAGTGTCGCCGCGCGTCGAGCCCCTCGCCGACCATCGGCTCGACAGGCCACACCACTAGGTGCGGAGTCGCGGGACGGATCTCGTGGTCGCAGCCGGGGCATCGGTAGGCCTTGGTCGAGGCCGAGCCCGTCAGCGGCCGCACGAGCCAGTCCTCCCCCCGCCACTCCTCGACGCGCTCGGTCACGACCGGTGCCCCGCCCGCTCAGGCGTACACGCGGAAGCCGCGGCCCGACTTGCGGCCCAGGTAACCAGCGGTCACCAGGTGCTCCATCAGCGGAGCTGGCGCGTAGCCACGGTCGCGGAACTCGCGGTAGAGCGTGGTCTGGATCGCCAGTGCGACGTCGAGCCCCACCACGTCCAGCAGCTCGAACGGCCCCATCGGATAGCCGCAGCCGACCTTCATGGCGTTGTCGATGTCGTCGGCCTCCGCGTAGTGAGCCTCCAGCATCGCGACCGCATCGTTGAGATACGGGAACAGCAGAGCGTTCACGATGAACCCGGCGCGGTCGGTGCAGGTGACCGGGTGCTTGCCCAGCCGGTGGCACACGTCGCGCAGGGTGGCGAGGACGTCCGGGGCGGTGTTGATGGTGCCGACCACCTCGACGAGCTTCATCACCTGCGCCGGGTTGAAGAAGTGCAAGCCGGCGACGTCGGCCATCCGTTCGGTGGCAGCAGCAATCTCGACGACGGGCAGGCTCGACGTCGTGGTGGCCAGGATCGCGCCGGGCTTCGCCAGCTCGTCGAGCGTGGCAAACACCGCCTGCTTGACGGTGAGCTCCTCGACCGTGGCCTCGATCAGCAGGTCGCAGTCGGCCAGGTCTTCGAAGGAGGTACTGCCGGCGAACCGGGCACGCGCCGCGTCGCGCTCCTGCTCGGTGATCTTGCCGCGGACGACGGCCTTCTCCAGCGATCGGTCGATGGTCGCCCCAGCCCGGCTGATCTGCTCCTGGCCACGGGCGCGCAGCACGACGTCGAAGCCGCCCTTGGCGAAGACCTCGGCGATCCCCACGGCCATGGTCCCGGAACCGACGATCCCCACCCTTTGCACCGAGCGGACGCCGTTGCCGCCGTCCCCGTCGTCGGGCGTCTGCGCATCCGCAACGACGACCGGCGATCCGGGCGCCTCGTAGGTGTAGAAGCCGCGACCAGTCTTTCGCCCAGTCAGACCGGCAGTGACCATCTGCTTGATGATCGGCGCGGGAGCGTGGAGGCGGTCCCGCGTCTGCTTGTACATGGTGTCGAGGATCTCGTAGGCAGTGTCCAGACCGATCAGGTCGAGGAGCGCCAGTGGACCCATCGGCAGTCCGCAGCCGAGCTTCATGGCGTCGTCGATGTCCTCGCGCGTCGCGTACTTCTGCTCGAACATGGCCACCGCATGGTTGAGGTAGCCGAAGAGCAGCGCGTTCGCGATGAACCCCGCCTTGTCCCCGACGACGACCGGGACCTTGCCCAGACGCTCGGCCAGAGCCTTGACGTCGTCGATCACCTCGGCATCGGTGACAACCGTGCGGATGACCTCGACCAGCTTGAGGACCGGCGCCGGGTTGAAGAAGTGCATCCCCACCACCTGTGCCGGGCGGTGGGTGGCCACGGAGATCTCGGTCACCGACAGCGAAGAGGTGTTCGTCGCCAGGATCGCGTCGGGAGCCGTGATGCGGTCCAGCTCGGTGAGGATCTCCTGCTTCAGCTGGAGGTTCTCCGGTACTGCCTCCACGACCAGATGGCAGTCGGCGAGATCGGCCATGTCGGACGAGAAGGTGATCAGGTCGAAGATCGCCTGCTTCTGGTCCTCGGCCAGCTTGCCGCGCTTGACCGCGCGCGACGTCGAGGTCTCGACGTGGCCAATTCCGGCAGCGAGCGACTCCTTGTCGCGCTCGACGGCGACCACTTCGAGTCCGCTGCGGGCAAAGACCTCGGTGATGCCGGCGCCCATCGTCCCGAGACCGACCACACCGACCTTGGTGAATTCGCGTGACATTCCAGCAGTGTCCCAGACCTCGACTGCCCGCCGGATACGCTCCCCCCGTGCGCCTGGTGATAGCCCGTTGCAGCGTGGACTACGAGGGGCGGCTCACCGCCCACCTGCCGATGGCTCCGCGCCTGATCCTGGTCAAGTCCGACGGATCGGTGTCCATCCACGCCGACGACCGCGCCTACAAGCCCCTCAACTGGATGAGCCCTCCCTGCCGCACCGCGGTCAACGTGGACGGCGAGGGTGTCGGCACCTGGACCGTGGCCCACACCAAGACCGGGGACACGCTCACCATCACCATCGATGAGGTCCTCCACGACTCGAGCCACGAGCTCGGCACCGACCCGGGTCTGCAGAAGGACGGGGTGGAGGCCCACCTGCAGGAGCTACTGGCCGAGCAGATGGACACCCTCGGACCCGGCTGGAGCCTGGTCCGGCGGGAGTACGGGACGGCGATCGGGCCGGTGGACCTCCTGGTGCGGGACGGCGAAGGCGCTTCGGTGGCGGTCGAGGTGAAGCGTCGAGGCGACATCGACGGCGTCGAGCAGCTGACGCGATACCTGGACTTGCTCAACCGGGACCCCATCCTGGCCCCGGTCAGCGGAGTCTTCGCTGCCCAGGAGATCAAGCCGCAGGCGCGCGTGCTGGCCGAGGACCGCGGAATCCGGTGCGTCGTGCTGGACTACCAGGCGATGCGCGGCCACGACGATCCCGACTCGCGCTTGTTCTAGGCCTGGCCCGTACCCAGACCCACGTGCCGGTCCACCTCCTGGAACCCCATCCGTTCGTAGAGCGGGGCGCCGTCGCCGCTGGCGTGCATCCACACGAGATCGACCGGGCGACCTTCGGCGTCGAGCCGCCCAGCGGCCATCACGGTTGCCAGGGCCGTGATGGCCGAGCCATACCCACGCCCCCGGAACGGCACGAGGACCCCGATGCCCGACAGGTACTGCGACCGCTCACCGTGATGCAGCATCGCGGTGCCGACGAGCGTGCCCTCCGCCTCTGCGACCCAGTACTCATGCCGCCCGGACGTCACGTCCTCGACCGTGACGAGCGCCTCGGCGAGGTGGTGGCCGCCGCACCAACCCCCGTAGACGTCGACGAACTCCTCGCGTCCCTCCGCCGGGCGAACGGTGAGCTCCGGCCTCAACCGGACCGCCAGCTGCGCGGCGACATCGGCGGGCAGGGCGAATGTCGGGAGCTGGTAGACCTCATGAAGTCCGTGCCGAGCCCACCGAGGGTCCCGCCGGTGCTCATGACCGACCATGACCTGGAAGCCGTGACTGCCGAGCGTGTCGAGGGTCTCCAGCAGCTCCGTGAGCTGCCGGTCGTCGGGGAGCCGCTCCCCCACGTGTGCTTGCACCGACCAGTCCGCGGCAACACCGAGGCTCACGACGGGCACGCCGGCCACCTCGCCGTGCCATCTCCCGACGCCGGTCGCGCTGTCAAAGGCCGCCGCAAGCGCGAGGGCACGGGTCCGCCGGGCGACAGATCCCCGCTCAGGTCCGGATACGGCCACGCGGTCACCCTGCCGTACTACCGTGGGGCCATGTCTCCCGGTTTCATGGACAAGGCCCGAGCCGCAGCGCAGCAGGCCATGGACGAGGCGAAGAAGGGCATCGACTCCGGACAAGCCAAGCTCGACGAGGTCCAGGCCAAGCGAGAGATGGACAAGCAGCTTGCTGCGCTCGGGGCCGCCTTCTACCTCGAGCAGCGCCAGGACGGGAGCCGTGACGACGTCAACGCCGCACTCGGCGCCGTCGACGGCCTGGTCCAGGAACACGGCATGGTCGGGTTTCCCGACCCGGCTGAGGCGTCCCCACCCGACCCGGCTGCTGCGCCCGCACCGGCGCCGACCCCAGCCCCGCCTCCCCCTTCCGTCGACCCACCGCCCACGTCCGGCGGGTCACCGTACGACGCTCCACCCGCCTAGCTCGACGGGTCGCCGATCGCGTTCCGCTCCGCCCACAGCGCAGCCTGGGTGCGGTCCGCCACGCCGATGCGCTGGTAGCAGGACGTCAAGTGCGCCTTGACCGTTCGCTCGCTGATCCCGAGCCGGCGCGCGATCTGCTTGTTCGCCAGGCCTCTTCGAACGAGCCCGAGCACTTCGAGCTCGCGCGCGGTGAGCTCCACGTGAGCGCGGTCGCGCACCCCGCTGGGCTCGGCGCGGGCCGCCAACAGCTCGCGGGCCGCGCGCGGGTGGAGTGGGGACTCCCCCCGCGCGGCCGACCGTACGCCGGCCAGGATCTCCTCCGGCTCCGCGTCCTTCAGCAGGTAGCCGATGGCGCCGGCGTCCAGCGCACCGACGATCCGGTCGCGGTCGGAGAACGAGGTGAGGATGACCACCGAGGTATCGGTGGCCATCTCACAGATCCGACGGGTCGCGGCGACGCCGTCCATTCCCGGCATCTGCAGGTCCATGAGAACGACATCGGGACTGGCGGAAGCGGTCAGTGCGACCGCCTGCTCTCCGTTCTCCGCCATGCCGACCACCTCGATCTCCGCGTCGCCGTCCAGCAGCTGACGCAGGCCGGCCCGGACCATCGCGTGGTCGTCGACGAGCAGGACGCGAATCTTCACGCCGGCACCTCGAGGACCACCGTGGTCCCCGCGGCGGGGGACGACGTCACGACGAGTGAGCCCCCAGCTTCGGTCGCGAGGTCGCGCAGACCACGCAGCCCGAAGTGGTGGCTGTCCGATGGTTGACCCGCGTCGAAGCCGGTCCCGTCGTCAGCGATCTCCAGCCGGGCCAGGGCGGGCGCGTCGAGGTGGTGGTGGATGGCCAGGGTGAGACGCACGGTGCGGGGGTCGGCGTGCCGGAGGGCGTTGCGGACACACTCCTGGGCAGTCCGCCAGATGAGACCAGCGGCCGCGTCCGACAGCTCTGACGTGTCAGCGAGCTCGACGCTGACATCAACCCCGTTGGCGGAAGCCGGTGCAAGCAGGTCGTCGAGTGCAGACGGCAGACTCGGCCCGGTGAGGTCCGGCGGGTAGATCTCGACGAGCAGCGATCGCAGTGACCGCAGACTGTGCCGGACGCCGGAGGCGGCATCTTCCAGCCCTTGCCGCAGTCGCCCTCGGTCGAGCGGCGTGCCGCCTGCCACGTCGCGTGCCGAAGCCGACAGCGCGAACGACGTCCCCGCGAGGTCCTGCACGACGCCATCGTGCAGGTCGCGGGCGATCCGACGTCGCTCCGCGTCAGATGCCTGAGCCGCGGCACGAAGCAGGCGCTCCCGCTCCGACGAGGCCTCGTCGAGTCGACGCGCCAAGAGCCACACCAGGGGGACGGTCACGACGAGGAAGATGAGAATCCCTCCGACCGCGATCGGAAGGAAGGCGCCGCGCACTCGCCCCGCGCGAACTGCGACGTCGTCGTACGCGTAGTAGAGCTCGAACATCAGGGGCTCGCCGTCGGCCCCCTCCACGCGGGTGTAGACCTCCAGGACTCGTCCGAGCGGCCGCTCGTACACGTTCTCCGACTTCGACAGGTCCGAGACCTCCGCGTCGGTGCCACCCGTTGCGAGTACGCGGCGCTGCTCGTCGGCAAGCTCGAACTGCTGGCCGATCAGGCGCGGCTCGTCGGAGTAGAGCACCGTGCCGGACGCGTCCCACAGCTTCACCCGGAGGACATCCGCCCCTCGGAGCCGACGTCGGATCAGACGGTCGAAGCGGTCGAGCTCGGCAGCGCTCGTCAGGGCGGGGCCGGACGGCAGCGCGGGCACGACCACCGCCCGGGCGAGCAGCTCAGTGGTGGACTTCGCATCCTGCACGGCCTCATCTTGCGCCGCCCGCTGGCTGAACCACCCGGTGAGCACCGCCAGCGCCGAGGCCAGGACGAGTCCGACCGCGACGAACTGCACGACCGGGCGTCTGCGGCCCGGTCGTGCAGTCTTCGTCGGTCC
Organism: uncultured Actinomycetota bacterium; assembly: GCA_963848085.1. Taxonomy (GTDB): domain Bacteria; phylum Actinomycetota; class Actinomycetes; order JAHEKZ01; family JAHEKZ01; genus CAWKCE01. The sequence goes on along the minus strand of CAWKCE010000003.1, from coordinate 643,124 downwards.
TTCGGTAGCACTCACTCAGCGGGTCCCTCGGGGGTGGGGCGCGGCTCGACGGCGGCCTGCGCTGGTGGGCGGCCGGTCAGAACCTGAGGCTACCCCGGCAGACCTCGCCCGTCTGGGGGTTGCGCGCGCGCCAGACGACGCGGTCGGTGCCCGGCGCGTTCACCATCAGCCGGCGCACGTCGAACGACCCGCTGGGCGGCTTGGTCACCGCGACCCCGCGGGCCGAAAGGTGGCCGTTGTGGCGCAGGCGCCACCGCCAGGTCTGGCCGTTGACATTGCTGTCGACCTCCCCCTCCACCTCGATCCGCCCGTTCTCGGGACTCGCCTTCAGCTTCCAGTCGCTGGCGCCGGTGCACGACCCGCGCTTGATCACGTCGGCGTCGTTGGCCAGCGCCGGCGCGGACAGGGACAGGGTGAGCGCGCCGGACAGAGCGAAGGCGCCTACAGCGAGGGTGCGGTTCATGGTGTCCTCCAGGGGTAGTTGGTGTCCTGGACACACCCTGCGGCGCGGCTGGTGCAGTTCGCCATTGTCCGGTGGTCGTAGTACCTCCGGACAGCTAGCTCAGCGGCGGGAGGTCGTGCGCCCGCCTGACCTCGGAAACCACTCGGCTCATGATCTCGGTCATCGAGAAGTCCTTCGGGGTGAATACTGCCGCCACCCCCTGGGCGGCGAGTGTGTGGGCGTCGGACTCGGGGATGATCCCGCCGACCACGACCGGGACGTCGTCCAGCCCGGCGCTGCGCAGGCCACGAAGCACTTCGGGCACCAGGTCGAGGTGCGACCCGGACAGGATCGACAGCCCGACGACGTGCACGTCCTCCTCGACCGCCGCCGCCACGATCTGCGCGGGGGTCAGCCGGATTCCCTGGTAGACCACCTCGAAGCCGACGTCGCGGGCCCGGACCGCAATCTGCTCAGCCCCGTTGGAGTGGCCGTCCAGGCCGGGCTTCCCCACCAGGAAGCGCAGCCGGGTCCCGAGTGCCTCGCCGGTCTCGCGTACGGCGTCCCGGACGGCCGACAGCGGACCTCCGGCGTCGGCCAGACCCACCTGTCCGCTCACCCCGGTGGGGGCCCGGTACTCACCGAACACCTCGCGCAGCGCCCCTGCCCACTCACCGGTGGTGACCCCCGCGCGGGCGCAGTTCAAGGTGGCCGGGACCAGGTTCTGCTCGCCCTTGGCGGTCTCCCTCAGCTCCGCCAGCGCACTGTCGACGGCACCGGAGTCGCGGTCGGCGCGCCAACGGCGCAGCGCCGTGATCGCAGCCGCCTCGACCGCGGGGTCGACGGTCTGGACCACCGTCTCGAGGTCGGCCAGAAGGGGGTTCGGCTCGGAGGTCGTGAAGCGGTTCAGCCCGACGACCACGTCCTGTCCGGACTCCACGCGACGGCGCCGCTCGGAGTGGGATGCCACGAGCTGCGTCTTCATGTATCCGCTCTCGACTGCGGCCACCGCACCGCCCAGGTCCTGCACGCGGGCGACCTCGGCGCGCGCCTCGTCGACCAGCGTCGAGACGATGCCCTCGACGACTGCGGACCCGGTGAACAGGTCGTCGTACTCGAGGATGTCGGACTCGAAGGCCAGTACTTGCTGCATGCGCAGCGACCACTGCTGGTCCCAGGGGCGCGGCAGCCCGAGCGCCTCGTTCCAGGCGGGTAGCTGGACCGCGCGGGCGCGAGCATCCTTCGACATCGTGACCGCGAGCATCTCGAGCATGATGCGCGCGACGTTGTTCTCCGGCTGGGCCTCGGTGAGGCCGAGTGAGTTGACCTGCACCCCGTAGCGGAAGCGGCGCTGTCGCGGATCGGTGACGCCGTACCGCTGGCGCGTCAGCTCGTCCCACAGCTCGACGAAGGCGCGCATCTTGGCCATCTCTTCGACGAAGCGGACTCCGGCGTTGACGAAGAACGACATGCGGCCCACGACTTCGCCGAAGTCCTCCTCGGGCACCTGCCCCGAGTCGCGTACGGCGTCGAGGACCGCGATCGCCGTGCACAGCGAGAAGGCGATCTCCTGGACCGGCGTCGCGCCTGCCTCCTGGAGGTGGTAGCTGCAGATGTTGATCGGGTTCCACTTCGGAACCTTCGTCACCGTGTAAGCGACCATGTCGGTGATCAGCCGCAGGGATGGCCCGGGTGGGAACGCATACGTCCCCCGAGACAGGTACTCCTTGATGATGTCGTTCTGCGTCGTCCCCTGGAGAAGGGCGGGGTCGGCATCTTGCTCCTCGGCCACCGCCAGGTACAGCGCGAACAGCCACATGGCGGTGGCATTGATGGTCATCGAGGTGTTCATCGAGCTGAGCGGGATACCGTCGAACAAGGCCCGCAGGTCGCCGATGTGGGCGACCGGGACGCCGACCTTGCCGACCTCACCGCGCGCGAGCTCGTCGTCGGCGTCGTAGCCGGTCTGGGTCGGCAGGTCGAAGGCGACCGACAGACCGGTCTGCCCCTTGGCCAGGTTCCGCCGGAAGAGCTCGTTGGACGCCGCCGCCGACGAGTGCCCGGCGTAGGTGCGCATCACCCAGGGGCGGTCGCGCGGGCCGGTCGTGCGGTCCATCGACGCCTCCGTGAGATCCCGATGTCGGCTGCAGCCTACTGGATTGGATCCAATCTCACGGGCGCGGCCAGGACGACGGGCGTCAGCGGGCCGACCGTCGCCGACGCCACTCCTGCCAGCGCACCAGGATCCCGGCCGTCCCGATCGCCCCTCCGGTGCCACCGCCGGCGAGCATGCCCGCCGACAACCCCATGAGGACCTGGTAGCAGTCGGGGCACAGCTCGCGCCCCGTGACGGTCAGGGTGGGTTGGCCACGGGTGCGGGCGCCGCACTCCTCGCAGGTGAACCGCATCAGACCGCCTGCCGGGCCTCGCGCTCCAGGTTGAGGACCCGGTGCAGCCGGGTCACCGCCAGCAGCCGCATGATGCGCGGCTGCGGGTCGCACAGGACCAGCCGCAGCCCCGACTGACGGGCGCGCCGGTGGGCCGCCACCAGCACGCCGAGGCCGGCAACATCGACGGTCTCCACCGGCGAGGCGTCGACGAGGACGTCGCCGGTGGTCGCCGCCTCGATCGCGATGGTCAGGGCGTACCGCACATCCGACGACGTCGTGACGTCCACCCGCGCGGGTAGTGACACATCGGCAACACGCATGAGTCCTCCGACCCGGCACCGACGCGTCCGTAGCCTGGGAGCTGCGGGGGGAAGCCGCGATCAGAAGCCGAGTGCCCGGAACGTAGACCCGGCGCCCCGGCGAACCCGTGCGACACGCAGGCCGGCGACACAACTGACACCTGACGAACGCACTGCGTGCCCAAGCGGTGACGGTGTGTCAGTAGTCGTAGAAGCCGCGACCCGACTTCCGGCCCAGGTCGCCGGCCGCCACCATCCGCCGCAGCAGCCCCGGGACGGCAAAGGTGTCCCCCGGCGTCTCCGCCGCCACGTTGTCGGCCGCGTTCACCATGATGTCGAGCCCGGTCAGGTCCATGGTCTGCAGCGGGCCCATGGCATGCCCGAAGCCGAGGCGGCACGCCGCGTCCACGTCCTCGGCGGTGGCGACGCCGGACTCGACGAGCCGGGCCGCCTCCAGCGCGAGGGCCGAGATCAGCCGGGTCGTCACGAAACCGGCGACGTCGCGGTTCACGACCACACACGTCTTGCCGGCCCGCTCGGCGAACGCGCGAGCCCGGTCGAGTGCGTCGTCCGATGTTCGGTAGCCGCGGACGAGCTCGCACAGCTGCATCAGCGGGACCGGAGAGAAGAAGTGGGTGCCGACCACCTGAGCCGGACGAGACGTGGCGGCGGCGATCTGGGTGATCGGCAGCGCTGACGTGTTGGTCGCAAGCAGCGCGTGCGCGGGCGCCAGCTCGTCGAGAGCGCCGAACAGCTCGCGCTTGACGGTCAGGTCCTCAAACACCGCCTCGATCACCAGGTCGGCCTCTGCAGCCGCATCGAGGTCCGTCGTGGTCCGGATGCGGCCCAGCGTTGCCGCGGCGTCGGCGTCCGACAGCCGCTGCTTGGCGACGAACTTGTCCAACGACGACTTGATGCCATCCGTGCCCCGTGCGAGCTGGGCGTCGCCCACGTCCTGCAGGATGACGTCGTAGCCAGCCTGTGCGGAGACCTGGGCAATCCCCGACCCCATCAGCCCGGCTCCGATGACGACAACCGTCTGGTCAGTCACTGCGCTCTCCTCGCGTCGGCTCGCTCGGCAGGCTAGCCGCCGGGTGGCATCGGTCGGCACGGGGGCGCACACTGGTGCCGTGCCGGCCTGGGGATCCTTCTCCTACGCCTACGGGCCGATCGTCGCCCTAGGTGGAATCGCGGTGCTGGCACTGATTCTGCGGTGGGGATTCTCGCGCGGAGGGTCCGTTGTCGAGCGGCCGGCGCGCACCGGAACGCCGGAGGAGTACGGCCTGCTCCTCCCCGTGGCCGTTCCGCCGACGTACGCCGAGGGCGAGATCCTGCGGCGCCGGCTCGAGGCGGCCGGCGTGAGGGCGACTCTGGCCGCGACCAGTGACGGCCCACGGGTCATGGTGTGGCCCGGCGACGAGTCACGGGCCAAGGCCGCTCTCGCGAAGCGGTGAGCCCCGTCAGAAAGCCTCGTGGTCAGGGTCGGACTCACGCACGACGTCAGCCCCCAGCGCCCGCAGGTGGTCCACGAAGTTGGGGTATCCCCGGTCGACGTGGAACACGTCGGAGACCAACGTCTCGCCGTCGGCCACCAGTCCGGCCATGACCAGCCCGGCGCCGGCCCGGATGTCCGGCGCCCGTACCGGCGCTCCCGACAGCAGCAGGTGCCCCCGCACGACCGCGTGATGGCCGTCTGTGCGGATGTCGGCGCCCAGGCGGTTGAGCTCGTTGACGAACATGAACCGCGACTCGTAGACGTTCTCGGTGACCATCGCCGTCCCATCGGCGACGGCATTCAGCGCCAGCGCCATCGGCAGCAGGTCGGTGGGGAAGCCGGGGTACGGGAGCGTGACGGCGTCGACCGCAGACGGGCGCCGGTCCATCGCGATGCGGAAGCCGTCGTCCGTCCGATCGACGGTCGCACCCGAGGTCGCGAGCTTGTCGAGCGCAATCTCCAGATGGGATGCGTCGGCGTTGTGGACGGTCACGTCTCCCTGCGTCATCGCGGCTCCGATCGCCCACGTGCCGGCCACGATGCGGTCGGCGACGGTGACGTGACTGACCGGTTCCAGCCCCGGGACGCCGGTGATCTCGAGCGTCGACGTCCCCGCTCCGTCGACCTTCGCGCCCATCGCATGCAGCATGTGACACAGGTCGACGATCTCGGGCTCGCGGGCCGCGTTGTCGATGACGGTCCGGCCGTCGGCCAGCGCCGCCGCCATGAGCAGGTTCTCGGTGGCGCCGACGCTCGGGAAGTCCAACCAGATCGAGGCGCCTCGGAGTCCATCCGTACGCGCCACGATGAACCCGTGTTCGCTGTCGATGGTGGCGCCCATCTTGGCCAGACCGGCGATGTGCAGGTCGAGTGGACGGGAGCCGATGGCGTCGCCGCCGGGCAGCGCGACGTCTGCCTCCCCCACGCGAGCCAGCAGCGGGCCGAGCACGCTGATCGAGGCCCGCATCCGGCGGACGAGATCGTAGTCGGCTCGGTGCTCGATGCGGTCCGGCACGTCGATGCGGACCGTGGCGGCCTCGTGGTCGCGGACGACCTCGCAGCCGAGCCGTCGGAGCAGCTCGGACATGATCTCGACGTCGAGGATGTCCGGCACCTCGGAGATCGTGCTCGTGCCCTCGGCCAGCAAAGCGGCCGCCATCAGCTTCAGGACGCTGTTCTTCGCGCCGGTGACCCGGACGTCGCCGACCAGCCGGGCGCCACCTTGGACTCGGAACCGTTCCACGCAGGCATGCTAGGCGCTCCCCGCCTACTCTGGATCGCATGGTCAACCTCACGAGGATCTACACGCGAACCGGCGACGACGGCACGACTGCCCTGGGCGACATGAGCCGCGTCGGGAAGAACGACCTACGGCTGCTGGCCTACGCCGATGTCGATGAGGCGAATACCGCGGTTGGCGTGGCGCTGGCTGCTGGGGGTCTTCCGGCCGAGGTCACGGCACTGCTGCTGCGGATCCAGAACGAGCTGTTCGACGTCGGGGCGGACCTGTGCACGCCGGTGGCCGAGGACCCGGAGTTCCCCCCGCTGCGCGTCGAGGAGGACTACGTCCAGCGGCTGGAGGCGGCGTGCGACGGGTACAACGAGCAGCTGACGGCACTCCGCTCGTTCGTCCTGCCTGGCGGGACCCTGGCCGCGGCACAGCTTCACGTCGCCCGGACCGTCGTCCGTCGTGCGGAGCGGTCCACCTGGGCGGCGTGGGAGCAGCACGGCGACACGATGAACCCGCTGACCGCGCGCTATCTCAACCGGCTGTCCGACCTGCTGTTCATCCTGTGCCGCGTGGCCAACCTGCCCGAGAACGGCGGAGCCGGCGACACCCTCTGGCAACCCGGCGCCACCCGTTGACCACGTCGCGACGGCGCCCCCTCACCCCGCCCGACTGGCGCATTGACGCACTGCCCCGCCTCTAGCGGCGAAACGACGCACTCAGCATGGCCAACCCACCGTTTGCTGAGGTCGTGGTGAGTGCGGAGATTGCCCGGTAGGTCCGGGGCAGTGCGTCAATGCGCCGAAGGGGGTTAGAGGTGGGAGTCGCCGGCGCGGAGGTGGGTCTCGGCGGCGCGGAGGCGGGTCTCGGCGCGGCGTTCGGCCTCCAGCAGGTCGCCACCGGCGCCCTCCCGGAGGTTGGCGCCGGCCGCCTCGCCGACGACTGGCGGCTCACCCTCGGGGCCTCCGTTGCGGGCCCGCTCCAGGGCCGCCCGGGCGCGCTCGACGTCGATCTCCTCGGCCAGCTCGGCAGTCTCCGCCAGCAGCGCCACGGTGTCGTCGGCCACCGAGATGAAGCCACCGTGCACGGCAGCCACCCGGTCGGGGTCCTCGCCGGCCCCCCGGATGATCACCAGGCCATCGGCCAGGACGGCCAGCAGCGACTCGTGGCCCGGGAGCACCCCGATCTCGCCGTCGACGGTGCGCGCGACCACCAGACGCGCCGACCCGGACCACACGGGCCGGTCGGCGGCCACCAGTTCGACCTTGAGAGCGCTCACGAGCGTCCCTCCCTCAGCTGAGCCACGGTTCGTGTCGTCACTTGTCGAGCTCGGCGGCCTTGCGCTCCACGTCCTCGATGCCACCGGCCATGAAGAACGCCTGCTCGGGAAGGTGGTCGTACTCGCCCTCGGTCAGGAGCTTGAACGACGCGATGGTCTCCTCCATCGGCACGAACGAACCAGGCTGGCTGGTGAACGCCTCCGCCACGAACATGTTCTGCGACAGGAAGCGCTGGATACGTCGAGCGCGCCCGACGAGGATCTTGTCCTCCTCGGACAGCTCGTCGATGCCGAGGATCGCGATGATGTCCTGCAGGTCCTTGTAGCGCTGCAGGATCTCCTTCACCCGGGCCGCGACGCGGTAGTGCTCGTCACCGATGTAGCGCGGGTCCAGGATCCGCGACGTGGAGTCCAGCGGGTCCACGGCCGGGTAGATCCCCAGCTCGGAGATGGGCCGGGAGAGCACCGTCGTGGCGTCGAGGTGGGCGAACGTGGTGTGAGGAGCAGGGTCGGTGATGTCGTCGGCAGGCACGTAGATCGCCTGCATCGAGGTGATCGAGTGGCCACGCGTCGACGTGATCCGCTCCTGGAGCTCACCCATCTCGTCGGCCAGCGTGGGCTGGTACCCCACCGCCGACGGCATCCGGCCGAGGAGCGTGGAGACCTCGGAGCCGGCCTGCGTGAACCGGAAGATGTTGTCGACGAACAGCAGCACGTCCTGCTTCTGGACGTCCCGGAAGTACTCCGCCATCGTCAGGGCGGACAGCGCCACGCGCATCCGGGTGCCGGGCGGCTCGTCCATCTGGCCGAAGACCAGCGCCGTGTCCTTGATGACGCCGGACTCGGTCATCTCGAGGAACAGGTCGTTCCCCTCGCGGGTGCGCTCACCCACGCCAGCGAACACCGAGACACCACCGAAGTTCTTGGCGACGCGGTAGATCATCTCCTGGATGAGGACGGTCTTGCCCACACCGGCGCCACCGAACAGGCCGATCTTGCCGCCCTTGACGTAGGGCGTCAGCAGGTCGATGACCTTGATCCCGGTGGCGAACATCTCCGTCTTGGACTCGAGCTGGTCGAAGGCGGGGGCCGACCGGTGGATCGACCACCGCTCGCTGACGTCCAGCGACGACTCGGGCACGTCGAGCGGGATGCCCAGTGCGTTCCACACGTGCCCCTTCGTGACGTCCCCGACGGGAACCGAGATCGCTGCCCCGGTGTCGGTCACCGCAGCGCCACGCACCAGCCCGTCCGTCGGCTGGAGCGAGATGGCGCGCACCATGTTGTCGCCGAGGTGCTGCTCGACCTCCAGCGTCAGCATGCGCTGGTCAGCCTCACCCTCCCCCTGCGACTGGGAGAAGACGACGTCCACGGTCAGCGCGTTGAAGATCGCCGGCATGCCGTCCGGTGGGAACTCGACGTCGACGACGGGGCCGGTGACGCGAACCACCCGGCCGACAGCCGTCGTGGTCTCAGTGGTTGCTGTCATTGCTTCCTCACTCACTCCCCGCGTTCGCCTCGGCCAGCGCGTTCGCGCCACCGACGATCTCGCTGATCTCCTGGGTGATCTCCGCCTGACGGGCCTGGTTGGCCTGGCGGGTCAACGACTTGATGAGGTCGTCCGCGTTGTCCGTCGCAGCCTTCATGGCACGACGTCGTGCGGCGTGCTCCGCAGCCGCTGACTCCAGCAGCGCGTTGTAGATGACCGTCCTCACGTACTTGGGCAACAGCTCGTCGAGCACAGCCTCGGCGGATGGCTCGAAGTCGTACAGCGCCTCGGGCGACGTGCCCGTCCGCTCTACCCGCTCCTCCACGACCTCCAGCGGCAGGATGCGACGCACCCGAACCTCCTGGGAGACCATGTTCACGAAGTGGGTGTAGACGATGTGGATCTCGTCGGCACCGCCGTCCTCGGTCCGCTGGTGGAAGCGGGCCAGCACGGCGTCCGCGATCTGCGTCGCGTCGTCGTACGTGGGTTGGTCGGAGATCCCGGTCCATGCCCGCGCCACGGAACGGCCGCGGAACTTGAACCAGGCGACTGCCTTGCGTCCGATGACGTAGGGAACGACCTCGTACCCCTCGTCGTTCAGCAGGCTGGTCAGCGCCTGCGTCTCCCGAATGGCGTTGGCGGAGTAGGCGCCGGCAAGCCCGCGGTCGGCCGTGATGACGATCACCGCCGAACGTTCCCGAAGTCGCTGGGCGGCGATGAGCGGGTGGCGCTCCAGTGCCGTGCTACCGGAGGCGGCAGCCGTGATGGCCTCAGACAGCACCAACGTGTAGGGCAGCGTCGAGTTCAGTCGCTGCTGCGCCTTCACGATCCGCGACGCAGCGATGAGCTCCATCGCGCGGGTGATCTTCTTCGTCGCCTGGACAGACTTGATCCGGCGACGGAACACCCGAAGCTGCGCTCCCATGACCTACCTCCTCTCGACCTTCTCGACCGGCTCGGTCAAACCCGGCGCTTGATCTGCGTCGGGTCGATGTCCTCGTCCTCGATCGCCTCGACGGGCACGTCCTTGACCAGGAGCTCACCGCTGCTCGTGGTGAACGTGGCCTTGAACGCGTTGAGAACCTTCTCGAGCTGGGCAACTGTGTCGTCCCCCAGCTGCTTCGTCTCGCGGATCACGTCAGTGATTCCGGGCTGGGACGCGGAGACGTGGTCGAGGAGCTCGCTCTCGAATCGCCGGATGTCCTCGACGGGGACATCGTCAAGTTTTCCGGAGGTCCCCATCCAGATCGAGATGACCTGCTTCTCGATCGGCATCGGTGAGTACTGCGGCTGCTTCAGCAGCTCCACGAGCCGCGAACCACGCTCCAGCGCTGCCTTAGAGGCTTTGTCGAGGTCCGAGCCGAAGGCGGCGAAGGCCTCGAGCTCGCGGTACTGGGCCAGGTTGAGGCGTAGTGAACCCGCCACGGACTTCATCGCCTTGACCTGCGCGGCGCCACCCACGCGGGACACCGAGATGCCGACGTTGATGGCCGGCCGCACGCCGGAGTTGAACAGGTCGGTCTCGAGGAAGATCTGCCCGTCGGTGATGGAGATCACGTTGGTCGGGATGTACGCAGACACGTCGTTCGCCTTGGTCTCGACCACCGGCAGGCCGGTCATCGAGCCGGCACCCAGAGCGTCCGACAGCTTGGCGCAGCGCTCGAGCAGCCGGGAGTGGAGGTAGAACACGTCGCCGGGGTACGCCTCGCGGCCCGGGGGCCGGCGGAGCAGCAGCGACACCGCGCGGTAGGCCTCGGCCTGCTTGGACAGGTCATCGAAGACGATGAGGACGTGCTCGCCCTTGTGCATCCAGTGCTGGCCGATGGCCGATCCGGTGAACGGAGCGAGGTACTTGAACCCCGCCGGGTCGGAAGCCGGAGCGGCGACGATGGTCGTGTACTCCAGCGCGCCGGCGTCCTCGAGCGCGCCGCGGACGGCTGCGATCGTCGAGCCCTTCTGTCCCACCGCGACGTAGATGCACTTGACCTGCTTGGTGCGGTCGCCGGAGGTCCAGTTCTCGCGCTGGTTGATGATCGTGTCGATCGCCACCGCAGTCTTGCCGGTCTGCCGGTCGCCGATGATCAGCTGACGCTGCCCGCGGCCGATCGGCGTCATCGCGTCCACGGCCTTGAGGCCGGTCTGCAGCGGCTCGCTGACCGGCTGCCGCTCCACGACGGACGGCGCCTGGAGCTCGAGAGCCCGGCGGGTCTCCGGCTCGATCGGGCCGAGACCGTCGATGGGGGTGCCGAGCGCGTCGACGACCCGGCCGAGGTAGGCGTCACCCACGGGAACGGACAGGATCTCGCCGGTTCGGCGGACCTCCTGTCCCTCCTGGATGTGGCTGAACTCGCCCAGGAGCACCGCGCCGATCTCGCGCAGGTCGAGGTTGAGCGCCACGCCCTTCAGGCCGCCCGCGAACTCCAGGAGCTCGTTGGTCATGGTCGAAGGAAGGCCCTCGACGCGCGCGATGCCGTCGCCGGCTTCGGTGACCTGACCGGTCTCAGCCCGGGCCGAGGTCTCGGGCGTGTAGGACTGGACAAAGCTCTCCAGCGCGTCCCGGATCTCCTCCGGTCGGATCGTCAGCTCCGCCATCTGGATTCCCTGCTCTCCGTTGGTTCGTTCTCGGGTGCCGGTGGGCGACCGAGGTCTCGTGGGTCCGACTACCGGGCGAGGCTGCGGGCAGCCTCATGGAGCCGGGTGCTGATGGTGCCGTCGATGATCTCGTCGCCGAGGGCGACGCGCATGCCGCCCATGACGGCCGGGTCGACGACGATGTTGAGGTGCACGACGTGCCCGAACTGCCGCGCCAGCGCGGCCGCCAGGCGGTCGCGCTGCTCCGCGGCGAGGGGCACCGCCGTCGTGACGGTCGCTACGAGCCGCTCGCGCCGGCGAGCGACTGCTGCCCCCATGGCCGCCAGGGCGTCTTCGATCTGGCGGCCGCGCGGGCGAGTCACCGCCCGGTTGACCAGTCGGGCCGCCTCGGTGCTGGCCCGCGTGTCGAGGAGCGAGTTCAACAACGCCGCCTTGCGATCGGCCGGGATACCCCGGTCGGCGAGCGTCGAGCGCAGCGAGGGCTCGGATCCGACGATGCGGGAGAACCGGAACAGCTCGTCCTCGACGTCGTCGAGACGCCCCGCACCTTCGGCTGACACGAGGATCGACTGCACACCCAGCTGCTCCACGGCGTCGCCGAGGTCCCGCGGGGCTGACCAACGGCTGCGCGCGGTGTCCGCCACGAACCCGACGACCTGGTCGGACAGCTTGCCGCCGATCAGATCGGTCGCGAGCGCGCTCTTGTCCCCCGCCTCGCGCGACGGGTCGGTGAGCGCCGCCCGCACCGCTGCCTGGCCGTCCAGGAGGTCGACGACAGCGAACAGCTCGTCACCGGCCGCGATCGGGTTCGACTCACCCCCGGCGAGCAGAGCGTCCAGCCGCTCCCGCGCCGTGGCGAGCGATTCCCGGCTTGCCCCCTGCATCAGTTCTCCCGCCCCGCGCCGGCGTCCAGCTCGAGGTCGGCGAGGAATCGGTCCACCACGCGCTGCTGGCGCTCGTCATCGGTGAGGGCCTCACCGACGATCTTCGACGCCAGGGTCCCCGCCAGCGACCCGACCTCCAGCCGAAGCGACGCCACGGCCGCCTGACGCTCTGCCTCGATCTGCTGCTGCGCGGTGGCCAGGATGCGCGCCGACTCGGTGTGCGCCTGCTCCCGCATCTCAGCGATGATGGCCGCTCCTTGCTCGCGGCCATCCTCTCGGATCCTGGCCGCCTCGCCTCGGGCGTCCGCGAGCTGCGACTGATACTGCTCCAGGGCGGCGCTGGCCTCCCGCTGGGCTTCTTCGGCCTTGCTGATGCCCCCCTCGATCGCTGCCGTCCGCTCTTTGTACAGCTGCTCGAACCGGGGCGCGACCACCTTGGCGACGAAGAAGAACAAGATGCCGAACGCGATCAGCGCCAGCACGATCTCCGCAGGCTGAGGCACCAGCGGGTTGACGTCCTCGGCTTCCATCACAAACATGACTCGGTCCTCGCAGTAGTCCGGGTGGGAGGCGTTCCGTTGACCGCTACTTGAGGAAGAACGGGGCGACCAGGCCGATGAGGGCGAGCGCCTCGATCAGCGCGAACGCAGTGAACGCCCACGTCCGCAGGACGTTGAGCGCCTCGGGCTGGCGGGCGATGCCGGTGATGAACGCGGCGAAGACCAGGCCCGCGCCGATACCTGAGCCGATAGCGGCCAGGCCGAACGTGACCGGGGTCAGGTTGCCTTCCAACATGTGGGTTTCCCTTTCGGTTCGTGACGCAGGTGCGTCATCGGTCTCAGTGGCCCTCGTTCACGGCGCCACCGATGTAGAGGGCCGTGAGGAGAGCGAAGATGTACGCCTGGAAGACGGCAACGAACAGCTCGAAGAAGGTCATGACGATCGCCACGACACCGGTCAGGAGACCGGCCGCCTTGAGGGCCGGGTTGGCGACCTCGATCAGCATGTACTCCGCCCCGGTCATGAAGACCAGCAGCAGCATGTGCCCTGCGAACATGTTGGCGAACAACCGCACCGCCAGCGTGAACGGGCGGACGACCAGGATGGTCAGCAGCTCGATCGGGGACAGGATCGGGTAGACGAACTTCGGCACGCCAGGAATGAACATGACGTTCTTGAAGTAGTTGACGAAGCCCTGCTGCCGGATGCCCACCACGTTGTAGACGACCAGCACGATCAGCGCCAGCACCATGGGGAACGCAATGTGGGACATCGGGGGGAAGCTGATCAGCGGGGTGATCTCGTAGAGGTTGTTCACCAAGATGAAGGTGAACAACGCAAACAGGAAAGGCACGAAACGCTGGTAGTTCGCCGAACCGATGACGTCGCGGCCAATGCCGTTTCGCACGAAGCTGTAGATGAGCTCACCAGTGAACTGAAGGCGTGAGGGCACCATCGCGGGCCGGCGCACCGCCGCGCCGAAAAACCCGACCAGGATGACGACGCTCAGGCACACCAGCAGGAACGGCTTGTCCAGCCAGGGAACCTGCTCGAAGAACGGCGGAGGGAAGACCTCGTGCGTGCTGGGAGGGGTGTAACCGCCGTCAGTGAGGACGTGACCGCTCACTCACTCTCCCCTTCGTGCCCCGTGCCCGGCCCGCTGCGGGGGTGCGTCTCCGGCTCGACCGTGGTTCGGAAGACCCTGAGGTACACCAGATAGCTGCCGAGAACCGCGCCGAGGACGAGCCCCAGCGGAGTCAAGAACGACAGCCCGAGCGAGCGATCCAGCCACGCCCCGAGACCACCAAAGATGATCAGTCCGGCGAGGATGTATCCACCCACTCCCCCGTGGTCAGACGGGGCCGATCCAGTGCCGCTTCCCTTGGTGGGAAGGCCTGCATGAACCATGGTTTGAGGACTATAGCAGCGCCTTTCGGGCCCCTCAAAGCCGGTCGCGAGGGGTTGCGGTGTGACTCCTCTCACGTCGAATTCTTGGTCGTTTGCGAGTCGTCGTCGGGGCCAGCCGCTCCCGGGTCGGCGGCTGGATCCAGCACGAAAGACCGGGTGCGCAGTGCCGCGGTGGTGAGGGCCGCGACCCAGGTGACCGTGGTCACCACGACGGTCATCGCTGTCGCCTCGAGGTCCACTGCTGTGCTGTCACGCAACGCCCACAGCAGGGCCGCGATGGCCAGCACCTTCACGAGGTACTCGCCGAGGAACAGACCCATCGTCGCTGCCGGCACCAGTCGGTTCGACGCCCACAGGGCTATCAGGTCCGTGCCGTAGAACACCAGGACAATCGCCAGCCCCAACAGCGCGCCCAACAGGTCGGCTCGGCCGCCGGCCGACCAGAGGACCAGCACCGACAGCACACCAGCGCCCAGGGCCCACGGCGCGGATCGGCGCATGAGTACCCCCAGCAACTGACCCGACGCGGCCGTCGGCGCACCGGACATGGCGCTCACGTTGTCTGCCGCCGAGGGCTTCGCGTGGCCAGAAGGGCGAGGGCCGCAAGCACACCCGACACGACGAGGCCGGCCCCGACGCCGACGAACGCGGCGACCGCGGCGCCGGCGGCCAGCGCCGCGGCCCACAGGTACATCACCAGCACCGCCTGGCGCTGGGAGTGCCCGATCTCGAGAAGTCGGTGGTGCAAGTGCTGCTTGTCCGGAGCGAACGGTGACCGGCCGGCTCGGGTCCGGCGCAGCACGGCCAGCAGCAGGTCCACGAACGGAACCGCCAGGACGGCGAACGGCAGGACGAGAGGCATGAGCGCGGGCAGCAGAGTGGCGTCGCCCACGGCGTAGGGATCGATCTTGCCGGTCAAGGTGATGACACTGGCCGACAGTAGGAGCCCAGCGAGCATCGACCCGGAGTCACCCATGAAGATGCGAGCCGGGTTGAAGTTGTGGGGAAGGAAACCGGCGCACATGCCGGCCAGAAGCGCGGTGAGCAGGGCAGCCGTTGTCGCGCGCCCGATACCGCGGTCGACCGAGAGCAGGTAGGAGTACGCGAAGAACGACATCGAGCCGATGCCGATGATGCCCGCCGCGAGCCCGTCCAGCCCGTCGACGAAGTTGATCGCGTTCACCGTCACGACCACGACGAGGACCGTCACCACGACGCTGGTGTTGAAGTCGAGGACGGTCACGCCGCCGATCGGCAGCCACACCAGCTGGACACCCTGGAAGACGAGGACGCCAGCGGCGAGCACCTGCCCGGCCGCCTTGGTCAGGGCGTCGAGTCCCCAGATGTCGTCGGCTACGCCGATCAGCCAGATGAGTGTTCCGGCGGTGAGGACGGCGATGGCGTCCTGGGACTCCTGGAACACCTCCGAGACGAACGCAAGCTGGCTGGCGACCAGCATTCCCGCGGCGAAACCGGCGTACATCGCCACCCCGCCGAGCCGCGGGATGGGGTAGTCGTGGACGTCCCGGTCGCGGATCTCGGCCATGACGTTCCACCGCACGGCGTACCAGCGCACCACGGGAACCGACAAGTAGGTGACGGCGGCCGCGACGAACAGGACCAGGAGGTACTCGCGCACCGGCGCACCCGACTCGCGGCGGTCGTCAGGCCGTCGGTTCCGGGTATGCCGGGAACTTCGCTACCAGCGCCGTCGCCTCGTCGGCCACCTCCGCGGCCGCCGCGCGCCCAGCATCGGTCGAGATGTCCGCCCGCACCGCACGTCCGATCAGTGACGCCACCTCAGCCATCTCCGGCTCGCCCATCCCCTGGGTCGTGACCGACGGCGTACCGACGCGCAGCCCGGACGCGACCATGGGCTTCTCCGGGTCGAACGGAATTGCGTTCTTGTTCAGCGTGATGCGCGCCTGGTCGCAGCGGGCCTCGGCGTCGCGGCCAGTCACACCCACTCCGCGCAGGTCGATCAGCGACAGGTGCGTGTCGGTCCCGCCGGAGACGGGCCGCATTCCATGCTCCGAGAGGCCTTCGGCAAGGGCCTGCGAGTTGGCGATGACCTGTCGGGCGTACTGCTGGTAGGCCGGCTGCATCGCCTCCTTGAGCGCCACCGCCTTGGCAGCCACCACGTGCATCAACGGGCCACCCTGGAGGAACGGGAAGACCGCCTTGTCGATCCGCTGCGCGAGCTCCTCCCGGCAGACGATCATCCCCCCGCGCGGCCCGCGCAGGACCTTGTGCGTGGTGAACGAGACGACGTCAGCGTACGGAACCGGCGAGGGGATCGCCTTCCCGGCGACGAGGCCGATGAAGTGAGCAGCGTCCACCATCAACCACGCGCCGACCTCGTCGGCGATCTCGCGGAACGCGGCGAAGTCGATCAGTCGCGAGTAGGCAGTCGCACCGGCGATGATCATCTTGGGCCGGTGCTCCCGGGCCTGGTCGCGCACGTTGTCGTAGTCGATCAGCTCGGTCTCCCGGCTCACCCCGTAGGAGACGGTGTTGAACCACTTGCCGGAGAAGTTCACCGGCGAACCGTGAGTCAGGTGACCCCCGTGCTTGAGGTCCATGGCCAAGACGGTGTCGCCCGGCTCGAGAAGTGCCGCGTACACCGCCAGGTTGGCGGAGGCTCCCGAGTGAGGCTGAAGGTTGGCGTGGTCGGCACCGAACAGCTCCTTGGCGCGCGCGATCCCGATCTCCTCGGCGACGTCCACGTCGGCGCAGCCGCCGTAGTACCGCCGGCCGGGGTAGCCCTCGGCGTACTTGTTGGACAGCGTGGATCCGGTGGCGGCGAGCACGGCAGGTGAGGTGAAGTTCTCACTGGCGATGAGCTGGATGCCGCCCCGCAGCCGCTCCAGCTCGTCCAGAACTACTCCGGCGATCTCTGGGTCCTGCTCCTGCAGCTGGGTGAAGTCCGGCCCCCAGTACGGCGTGCTGCTCATGGACATCTCCTGCTCAACGGCGCCGAGGCGCGACAGGTGGTGGGCGGTACGGCCGTCACTGTAAACGACCGCCCCCGGCGAACAAGGCCACGGCCCGGGCGCAGGCGGCGTCGATCTCGGCAGCACGGGCCACGTAGAAGGCTCGCGGCGCACCGATGGGGTCTGCCACGTCGTCGTCGCCCGGGGACACGGTGCCGGCCGCCGCGCCGCGTTCGCGAAACGCCGCCGGCACGGCAGCCCGGGCCCGGGCTGCCGGGTCCGACAGGTCACTCAGGTGAGGCGCCACCGCGGTGGCCAGCCGAGCGAACTCTCGAAGGGTGAACGTTCTCCCGATCGCGGCGGGCACCAGGCCGACGACCGTCGAACGGTGCTCCGTGGTCGCAGTCAGCACGAGGTCGGCGGCGGCAACTTGGTCGGCGGCGAGCTCGCGGGCGGCAAATTCAGCGGCATCCACCCCCATCGCCTCCAGGACGGCGCCGGCGTCGGCCTCCAGACCCGAGCCACTGTGCCCCCACGTGCCGGCACTGTCGACGCGGAACACGTTGGCCCGCTCCCCGAGCACGGCTGTGAGGTGGTGTCGCATGATCCGTTCGGCCATGGGTGACCGCCCAATGTTGCCGGTACAGACGTGCAGGACGTGGAAGCCGACGATTCCGGGGGTCACGGTGAGGTCATCTCCTCCTCGCCGGGGACCACCAGGTCGGGAAGGATGGACTTCAGGTCGGCCGTCGACACCGCGCCCTCGCGCAGAAGACGGGGCTGGACCTCCCGCAGGTCGACGATCGTCGACGGGGGCCCGGTCGTGCACGGGCCGGCATCGAGGTAGACCGACACGGTGTCCCCGAGCTGCTCCACGGCGGCGTCGCAGTCCAGCGGCACGGGCCCGCCGGCCCGGTTCGCGGTCACGACCGCCATCGGCCCTACCGCCTGGAGAACCGCCAGCGCCAGCGGGTGCAGCGGCATCCGCAGAGCCACGGAGTCGGCGCTCCCTCCCAGGTCCCACTGGAGAGTCGGCTGGGACTTGCACACGACCGTCAGCGGCCCCGGCCAGCACCCCTGCACCAAGGCCTTCTCCTCCGGGGTCACCTGTGCGGCCAAGGCGTCGAGACCGCGCACCGATCCGACCATCACCGGCAGCGCCGTGTCACTACTTCGCTGCTTGGCGTCGTTCAGTCGGTCGGTCGCCCGAGGCGAGAAGGCGTCACATGCCACGGCGTACACGGTGTCGGTGGGGAAGACCACGAGCTCCCCTCGCCGCGCGGCCGCGGCGGCCAGCTCGACGAAGGTCGCCCGCGCCTCGAGGTCGTCGCAGGTGAACCGTCGCACCGTCAGCGGCCCTCCTCGTCGGCCACCCGACAGGCGGTGAGGTATCGCGGGCGCCCGGTCAGGTCCTCGTGGTCGTGCACGTCACCCCATCCTCCGGCAGTTCGGAAGACGGCGGGGGCCGAATCGCCCTGCTGGTCCGCGTGCTCGACGACCACCCACCCACCGGCACGGAGGAGCCGCCGCGCCGACCGCTGCACGCTACGGATGTGGTCGAGCCCGTCCGCACCGGAGTACAAGGCGACCGACGGGTCGTGGTCGGCGACCTCGGGATCGCACGGGACGGCGGCGTCGGGGATGTACGGGGGGTTGGACACGACCAAGTCGACCGCACCGGCGAGCTCGGGAACACAGTGCGCCAGATCCGCCTGGTGGACGCTGACCGTGCTGCCCGCCGCATTCCGTGCCAGCCAGGAACCGGCGGCAGCGTCCAGCTCGACCGCATGAACGTCGGCGTGCGGAACCTCGGCGGCGATCGACAGCGCGATCGCCCCGGACCCAGCCCCGAGGTCGACCACGACCGGTCGGACGGCCCCCTGGCGGGCGAGCAGGTCGATGGCGGCGTCGACGACGACCTCGGTCTCCGGTCGCGGGACGAACACCCCCGGCCCGACCGCCAGGGTCAGCGTCCGGAAGTAGGCCCGACCAGTGAGGTGCTGCAGGGGCACCCGCTGGGCCCGACGGCGCACGAGGGCGTCGAAGCCGGCCGGGACCGCCTCGTCCAGGTGACCGACCAGGGCGCCTCGGTCCACGCCCAGCGCGAAGCTGGCAAGCTCCTCGGCGTCGTTGCGCGGTGACGGCACCCGAGCCTCGGCGAGCTCGCGGACGGCCTCCGGAAGTGACGACCGCAGCGTGGGGGTCCCCGTCATGTCTCGTCCGGTCCGGAGAGACGCTCGGCGGTGTCGGCGTCGACGCACGCCTGGATCACCGCGTCGAGGTCACCGTCGAGGACCTGGTCCAGGTTGTACGCCTTGAACCCCACGCGATGGTCGGAGATGCGGTTCTCCGCGAAGTTGTACGTCCGGATGCGCTCGCTTCGGTCCACCGTTCGGACCTGTGAACGCCTCGCGTCCGACGCCTCGCGGTCCTGCTCCTCCTGCTTGGCCGCGAGCAGCCGCGCCCGCAGGATGCGCAGCGCCTGCTCGCGGTTCTGCAGCTGGGACTTCTCGTTCTGGCACGAGACCACGATCCCGCTCGGCACATGGGTGATGCGGACGGCCGAGTCCGTGGTGTTCACGCTCTGGCCGCCGGGCCCACTGCTCCGGTACACGTCGATCCGCAGATCGGCCGGGTCGACCTCGACCTCGACGTCCTCCGCCTCCGGGAGGACGAGGACGCCGGCCGCGCTCGTGTGGACCCGGCCCTGGCTCTCGGTGACTGGGACCCGTTGCACCCGGTGCACCCCGCCCTCGTACTTGAGATGGGCCCAGACCCCGTCGCCAGGCTCGTGCCCGGCCCGGGCCTTCACCGCGACCGACGCGTCCTTGTAACCGCCGAGGTCGGACTCCTGGGTCCCGAGCACCTCCGTCCGCCAGCCGCGGCGCTCGGCGTAGCGCAGGTACATGCGGAGGAGGTCGCCAGCAAACAGCGCCGACTCCTCACCGCCTTCTCCGGCCTTGATCTCCAAGATCACGTCGCGGTCGTCGTCGGGGTCCTTGGGCAGCAGGAGCTCCTGCAGCCGGTCCTCGAGCTCGATCCGGGAGACGTCGAGGGACTCGGCCTCCGTGGCGAAGGACGGGTCGTCGTCCGCCAGCTCACGCGCGGCCGCGAGGTCGTCGACGACGCCCAGCCACCGGGTGTACGTCGACACCACTGGCCCAAGCTCGGCGTACCGCCGGCCCAGACGTCGTGCCTCCGCCTGGTTGCTGTGAATCACGGGGTCGGCGAGCTGGTGCTCGAGGCTCGCGTACTCCTCGACCAGGCCCGCGAGCTGCTCGAACACCGGTTGACTCCCTCCCGCGGGTCGTCCGGCACACCGCCGGACACGCATCGAGTGCCCTTCCACTGCGGGAAGGGCACTCGGCGGGGCGCTACTTCTTGCCGTACCGCTTCTCGAAGCGGGCCACCCGGCCGCCGGTGTCGAGCAGCTTCTGCTTGCCGGTGTAGAAGGGGTGGCAGTTGCTGCACACCTCGGCGTGGATGTTGCCGTTCGTCGCTGTGCTGCGGGTGGTGAACGTGTTGCCGCAGGTGCAGGTGACCTCGGTCACCACATACTCCGGGTGGATGTCGCGCTTCATGAGATCTCCTCGTCGTGGCCGCCGGGTCGCCTCGCTTGTCGGAGGCGGGAACCGGTAGCCGCACCAGTGTGCCAGGGGGCGCACCTCCTGCCCAAACCGGACCGGTGCTCGTGCTGTTCCCGGGGACCGGACCTGGCGCGCGCGGTCAGTCGTCGTCGCTGGCGAGCCCGCCCGGGGTGGTCTTCTGGACCTGGAGCAGGAACTCGGTGTTGCTCTTGGTCTCCTTGAGCTTGTTCAGCAGCAGCTCGATCGACTGCTGCTGCTCGAGCGCGTGCAGCACCCGGCGCAGCTTCCAGACGATCTTGAGCTCGTCGGCCCCGAGGAGAAGCTCCTCCTTGCGGGTGCCGGACGCATCGACGTCGACCGCTGGGAAGACCCGCTTGTCCGCCAGCTTCCGGTCGAGCTTGAGCTCCATGTTCCCGGTGCCCTTGAACTCCTCGAAAATGACCTCGTCCATCTTGGATCCGGTCTCCACGAGGGCGGTCGCCAAGATCGTCAGCGAGCCGCCGTCCTCGATATTGCGCGCGGCTCCGAAGAAGCGCTTCGGCGGGTACAGGGCTGACGAGTCAACACCACCGGACAGGATCCGTCCGGATGCCGGTGCCGACAGGTTGTAGGCACGGCCGAGCCGAGTCATGGAGTCGAGCAGCACGACGACGTCGTGGCCCAGCTCGACGAGCCGCTTCGCCCGTTCGATCGCCAGCTCGGCGACGGTGGTGTGGTCGCCTGCGGGGCGGTCGAAGGTGGAAGCGATGACCTCACCCTTGACGGTCCGCTGCATGTCCGTGACCTCTTCAGGTCGCTCGTCGACGAGCACGACCATGAGGTGGACCTCGGGGTTGTTGGTGGTGATCGCATTGGCGATCGCCTGCAGGACCATCGTCTTGCCGGCCTTTGGCGGCGACACGATAAGTCCGCGCTGCCCCTTGCCGATGGGCGCGACGAGGTCGATGACCCTCGGCGTCAGGAGCAAGGGCTCGGTCTCCAGGCGCAGTCGGTCCTGCGGGTAGAGCGGGGTCAGCTTGTTGAAGTCGGGGCGCTCCCGCGCAGACTCACTGTCAGAGCCGTTGACGGTGTCGAGCCGTACCAGGGCGTTGAACTTCTCGCGACGCTCGCCCTCCTTCGGCTGACGAACCGCACCGGTGATCGCGTCGCCGCGCCGCAGCCCGTGTTTGCGGACCTGCGCCAGCGAGACGTAGATGTCGTTCTCCCCGGGCAGGTAGCCCGAGGTTCGGATGAACGCGTAGTTGTCGAGCAGGTCCATGATCCCGGCCACCGGGATCAGGACGTCGTCCTCGGAGATCTGGGGCTCACCCTCGGCGAACCGGTCGCGCCCCGGGCGGCGGTCACGGTAGCGGTCGCGGCCCCGGCGGCGGCGACTGCTGCGGGAGCCGCCGCGCTCGAAGTCGTCCCCGTCCCGGTCGCCCTGCTGGTTCTGGTTCTGGTTCTGGTTCTGGTTCTGGCCCTGGCTCTGGCCCTGGCTCTGGCCTTGGCGCTGCTGGTCGCGGGGCGGGCGCTGCTCGCGTCGCTGCTGCTGCCCGGACTGCTGGCGCGGTTGACGTCCGGCGTCCGACTCACCGGTGGTCTCGCCGTTGGGGGAGCTGGCCGGTTGGTCGGTGGTCGGGCTGGCCGAATTCGGGGCAGCGGAGCTGGAGCTCGCTCCGCCGTCGGTTGCGGCGGCCTTGCCGCTTCGTGCTGACTCGATCGCTTCGATCAGCTGGCTCTTCCGCATGCGGCCAGTGCCGCTGATGCCCAACGAAGAGGCCACGCCCTGCAGCTCGGCGAGCACCATGCCGTTCAGACCAGTACCGCTCTTGCGGCGGGTCTTGGTGGCAGTGCCGTCGGCCGATGCCGGGGCGGGATCGAGCGTCTCGGTGATGTCGCTCACGCGATGTCCTTCCGGATGTCGGACGCGCGGCTAGAGAAGCCGGCGCCCGGGAGAGATCCCCGTGTCTGCCAAGAAGGCCAAGACCGGGGGGTGTGGCGCCACGTCGCGAAGGGGGAACTCCGGGACTGGAGTGGCGAAGAAGCTGAGCTCCGAGCGGAAATCGTCCGTGATGGACTTCCCCAACCTGCCCGGTGCAAGCACCACCGTAACACCAACGCCCGGAGTTTCTGTTCCCGGGTGACACGATCGTGATCGGCGTGTCCATCGGCCGACTGAAGTCGGACCATAGTTCGCACCGAGCGAACGTCTTACAGCGTGCGGATCTGAACCCCGCCAGTGTCGGTCTCCGTGGCCCAGGACGACCAGCCCCGCGGAGTCCGCTCGAGCAGCCCCGGCGCAGCCTCGCGGGTGACCAGCGCCAGCACCGAGGGTCCGGCGCCGGACACCACTGCCGGCACCCCGTCGGCGCGCAGCTTGTCCACCAATGTCAGCGTCCGCGGCATGACTGCGCGGCGGTACTCCTGGTGGATCAGGTCTTCCGTGGCAGTGAGAAGCAGGTCGGGCCGACGGGTGATGGCTTCGACGAGCAGTGCGGCTCGGCCGCTGTTGACCGCCGCGTCGGCGTGCGGCACCGATGCCGGCAGCGCCTTGCGCGCCTTGGCGGTACGCAACTCGGTCCCGGGCACGAAGACGACCGGGACGATGCCGTCGGCTGGGCGCATCGAGACCGAGCCGGCGACGCCACCGTCGGTCCAGGCCACTGTGAATCCTCCCGACAAGGCTGCCGCGACGTTGTCCGGGTGGCCTTCCATCTCGGTCGCCAGCGCGAGCACCCGCTCGTCGTCCAGACGGTCCTCACCGCCCACCGTCAGGGACCTGGCCGCAGTGATGCCGGCGACGATCGCGGCCGCCGACGACCCCAGACCGCGTCCGTGCGGGATGCGGTTGAGACAACGCACCTCGACACCACGCGGCCGCCCGCCGAGGTGGTCGAAGGCAGTGAACATCGACGACGCCACCAGGTTTCGGTGGTCGCGCCGGACCTTGTCGGCTCCCTCGCCTGCCACGTCCAGGTCGAGGCCCGACTCCGCCACGCGCACGACCACCTCGTCGTAGATCGCGAGCGCGAGTCCGAACGAGTCGTACCCCGGGCCCAGGTTGGCGCTGGTTGCCGGAACCTTGATGCGCAGTGCCGCGGCCCGGAACATCGGCGCGGGCATCAAGCGTCCAATCCGAGAAGGGCGGCGGCGGCAGCAGCGTCGACTGGCACCGTCGTCGGCTGAGGCGCACCGGCGATGGCCCAGTCCGGGTCCTTCAGGCCGTGACCCGTCACCGTGCACACGACCGTGAGACCCGGGGGGAGGCGTTCGGCGTCGTGAAGCGACAGCAGTCCCGCGACGCTGGCCGCCGAGGCCGGCTCGACGAACACACCTTCTTGGGCACCGAGCAGCCGGTAGGCGGCCAGGATCTGGCGGTCGGTGACCGCCTCGATCAGCCCGTGGGACTCGTCGCGAGCGGCGAGCGCCTGCTCCCAGGAGGCCGGGTTTCCGATCCGGATCGCGGTCGCAATCGTGGAGGGGTTCTCGACGCGCTCGCCGCGGACGATCGGTGCGGCCCCGGCGGCCTGGAAGCCCCACATGCGGGGCGCCTGTGCGCTCGCCCCGTCCGCCAGGTACTCCGAGTAGCCGCGCCAGTAGGCAGTGATGTTGCCGGCGTTCCCGACCGGCAGACAGTGGATGTCCGGGGCGTCGCCAAGCTGGTCGACGATCTCGAAGGCGGCGGTCTTCTGCCCCTCGATCCGTGCCGGGTTGACGCTGTTGACGAGGGCGACCGGGTACTTGTCGGACAGGTCGCGCGCCAGGGTGAGGCAGTCGTCGAAGTTGCCGTCGACCTGCAGCAGCTTGGCGCCGTGAGCCAGCGCCTGCGACAGCTTGCCGAGCGCGATCTTGCCCTGGGGAACCAGAACGGCGCACATCATCCCGGCGCGGACGGCGTAGGCCGCAGCCGATGCGCTGGTGTTCCCAGTGGATGCGCAGATGACCGCCCGGGCGCCCTCCTCGGCGGCCTTGGAGATCGCCACTGTCATCCCGCGGTCCTTGAACGACCCAGTCGGGTTGGCGCCCTCGACCTTGAGCCACACCTCGCACGAGGTGCGCTCGCTGAGGACCTGACCCTTCACGAGCGGCGTCCCCCCTTCGGCCAGGGTGATCACCGGAGTGGAGTCGGTCACCGGGAGCCGGTCGCGATACTCGTGGATCACGCCCCGCCACTGGTGGGTCCGCGCCGTCGTGGCTGTCATGGGATCACTCACCCACCACACGCATCACCGACGCGACCGCGCGGACCACGTCGAGGTCCCGCAGCGCGGCCACAGTCGACGCCAGGTCGGACTCCTTGGCCACGTGCGTCACGATCCGAAGGCTGGCGTCGTCGCCATGACCGTCCTGTCGCAACGTCTCGATGCTCACCTCGTGCGCGGCGAAAGTCTCCGCCACCGCCGCGAGCACGCCCGTCTTGTCCGCCACGTCGATGGCGATGTAGTACCGGGTGCTCGAGTCCCCCACTGGCAGCACCGGAAGCTGGGCGTAGTTCGACTCGCGCGGACCGTGGCCGCCGCTGATGCGGTTGCGCGCGACCGCGACGATGTCGCCGAGGACCGCCGACGCCGTCGGGGCCCCGCCTGCGCCGCGCCCGTAGAACATCAGCTGGCCGGCGGCCTCGCTCTCGACGAAGACCGCGTTGTAGGCCTCACGGACACCGGCCAGCGGATGGGTGCGCGGCACCATTGCCGGGTGCACGCGCACTGTGATGCCGCGTCCGTCGTCGCTTCGCTCCGCGATGGCCAACAGCTTCACGACATGCCCAGCGTCGCGCGCGGCAGCCACGTCCGAGGACGACACGTGCCGCATGCCCTCCCGGTGGACCTCGGCCAGCCCCACCCGCGAGTGGAACGCCAGGCTGGCGATGATGGCTGCCTTCGCTGCGGCGTCGTAGCCCTCGACGTCGGCGGTCGGGTCCGCCTCGGCGTAGCCGAGTGCCTTGGCCTCCGCAAGCGCGTCGTCGAACGAGACCCCGGCCTCGTCCATCCGGGTGAGGACGTAGTTCGTGGTGCCGTTCACGATGCCCATCACCCGGAGCACGCGGTCACCCACGAGTGACTCGCGCAGTGGCCGGAGCAACGGGATCGCTCCCGCCACCGACGCCTCGTAGTACAGGTCCACGCCACTACGCGCGGAGGCCTCGTACAGCGCCGCGCCGTCCTCGGCAAGGAGCGCCTTGTTGGCCGTCACCACGCCTGCCCCGAGCTTGAAGGACTTCAGGATCAGGCTCCGAGCGGGCTCGAGGCCACCCATCACCTCGACAACGACGTCCGGGGCCGTGCGTTCCAGCATCTCCACGGCGTCGTAGCAGACCAGGGTCGGCGCGATGGGCAGCTGACGGTCGACGTCCGGACGCCGGACGGCCACCCCGACCAGCTCGAGGGGGGCACCCACGCGTGCCCGCAGGTCGTCGGCCTGCTCGACCAGGAGCCGGACGACCTCCGAGCCCACCACCCCGGCACCAAGCAGCGCAACGCGCAGCGGGGGCCCGGTCATGGCTGTCCTCCTGGCGAGTCGTTGGCCTCTAGCGTCCCACGTCCGGGCTGGCAAGAGCGAACGGGTCAACCCGCCTCAGCTGACGTCTGTGTCGCCCTTGCCCGTGCCGTGCGGTGGCGTCCTCCGGTCGTCCTCGACTCGCTTGTTCCTCCGGCGCATGAACAACCACCACCCCAGCACGCCCAGCAGCCAGCCGATGACCATGGCAGCGGCGAGGAGGAGGAACAACGGCATCTCGACCGAGAAGGCGAAGATGTCGACCCTGGTCTGGGCGGTGTTCTGCAGCAGCAGGATCAGCCCCACGAGCGCGACGACTCCCCACAGCACCAGCGCTGGAGTGACCTTCATGCGGGAACCGACGTCGCCGGGCTTCTTGCCTTCTGGGGTTCGGCCGCTCATCTCACCCTCCGAGGGTCCTGCCGACCGGTTGGGTCTCGTCGGCGACAGCCAACCACGCGCGGTGCCTACATCCGCTCCGGAGCCGCCACGCCGAGCAGTTCCAGTCCGTTGGCAATGACCTGCCGCGTGGCGTCGTTCAGCCACAGTCTGGCCCGAGTGAGCTCGGTGACCTCCTCGTCGCCCCGGGGCAGGATTCGGCAGGCGTCGTAGAACCGGTGGTAGGTCCCGGCCAGCTCCTCCAGGTAGCGGGCCACCCGGTGCGGCTCCCGGAGCTCGGCCGCCGACGCCACGATGCGGGGGAACTCGCCCAGCACTCCGAACAGCTCCGACTCCTTCTCGTGGTCGAGGAGCTCCGGGTGGAAGTCGCCGGCCTGCCCACGGGTGACGCCCAGCTCGGCGGCGTTGCGCGACACGGAGGCCGTCCGGGCCGCGACGTACTGCACGTAGAAGACGGGGTTCTCGTTGGTCTGCTTCACCAGCAGGTCGAGGTCCAGCGTGAGCGGGGAGTCGGCCGGGTAGCGGCACAACGTGTAGCGCGCGGCGTCCACGCCCACCTCGTCGACTAGGTCCTCCAGCGTGACGATGTTCCCGGCACGCTTCGACAGACGGACCTCCTGCCCGGCTTTCATCATCTTCACGAACTGCCCGATGAGCACCTCGATGGTGGACGAGGGGTCGTCGCCGGCACACGCGGCGATCGACTTCAGCCGTCCGACGTAGCCGTGGTGGTCCGAGCCCAGCAGGTAGATGCTCAGGTCGAAGCCGCGGGACCGCTTGTCGACGTAGTACGCCGAGTCCGAGGCGAAGTACGTCAGTGACCCGTCGCTTCGCACCAGCACCCGGTCCTTGTCGTCGGCGAAGTCGGTCGTACGCAGCCAGACCGCGCCGTCCCGCTCGTACACGTGACCCTGCTCCCGCAGCTTCGCGAGCCCGCGCTCGACCGCGCCGGAGCTGTGCAGGGACCTCTCGGAGTACCAGACGTCGAAGTGCGTCCGGAACAGGTCCAGGACCTGCTTCTGCTGCGTGAGCTGGCGCGCGTAGCCGGCCTCCCGGAAGGCGACCAGCTGCTCGTCGTCCGGCAGTGACAGGTACTCGGGGTGGTCGCTCACGATCGCCGCCGCCAGCTCGGTGACGTAGGACCCGTGGTACCCGTCGTCCGGGACCGGCCCCCCGTTCGCCACCGCCCTCAGTGAGGCGCCGAAACGGTCCAGCTGGGCGCCGCGGTCGTTGATGTAGAACTCCCGGGTCACGGTAGCCCCGCCGGCCTCCAGCACCCGGCCGATCGCGTCCCCCACAGCGGCCCACCGTGCATGCCCCAGATGGATCGGGCCGGTCGGGTTGGCGCTGATGAACTCCAGGTTGACGTTCTGCCCGCGGAAGGTCGTCGAATGACCGTACTCCGGTCCGGCCGCCACGATGGTCCCGGCGAGGGCTCCCTGCGTGGCGGCGTCGAAGGTGACGTTCAGGAACCCCGGACCGGCGACGTCAACCCGCGCCACCCCCGGCTGGTCCGCCAACCGCCCCGCCAGCACCTGGGCGACGTCCCGGGGCGGCAGCTGCGCAGCCTTGGCGAGAGTCAGCGCGACGTTGGTGGCGAAGTCCCCGTGCTCGCGGTTCTTCGGGCGCTCGACCTTCACCTCGGACGGTCGCGCGTCCGCCGGCAGCGAGATCTCACCAGCGGCGATGGCGTCGTCCAGGGCAGCCATGACGGCGGACGACAGCTCGGCAGGAGTCACCCAGCACAGGGTAGTGACGCACTGGACCTGGAGCCCACCCGGTTGCTCCGCTCGGCGATGGCTGGACCTACGACCCTGCCCCTCCCGGAGCGCAAGGGCCAGGCTGACAAGCGAGTGCCCGATGAGCCGAGGAGGGTGGCCGTGCCGACGACGACGCCAGTCAAGATGCCCGGAACGCCGGCGCCGTGGGTGAACAGGTCCATGCGCGCCATGCTCACCACACCCGGCCTGCGGCACTTCCTCGGCAAGGCCTTCGCCGTCATCACGGTGACGGGGTCGAAGACCGGCCGGCGCTACACCACGCCCGTTCAGTACCTGCGCCAAGGTCCTGAGTACGTCGTCCTGTCCCAACACGGCCGAATGTGGTGGCGCAACATCCGTACCCGGCCACAGGTCGAGCTGCTGGTCCAGGGACGGACGATCACCGGCAGGGCCGAGATCGCGGACGCCGACACCGCACCGGGAGTGCTCCGGGTCTGCCTCGAGCAGAACCCTCGAGTGGCGAAGTTCTACCGGATCCAGCCCCAGCCGGGAGGGGCGATCGACCCCACCGCCATTGACCTGCTCCTGGAGCGGGTGGTCGTGATCCGCATCCACCCGGACCGGGTCAGCTGACGAAGATCTGCACCAGCCAGGCGTCCAGTACGCACAGGACGGCGAGCGCGGCCGGGGGAACCGCCCCAGGTCGCAGGTCACCGGCAAGCCAGTGCACGACGATCGCGGCCACCATCATCACGGCGAACCCGACCGCGGCACCCACCGCGAGCTCGGGGATCGCGAACGCCCCGACCACCAGGCCGAGCGCACCGACCAGCTCGACGGACCCGACGAACCGCCACAACGCCGGCGACAAACTCAGCCGCTGCCGGACGGCGTCGGACGCGGGCAGGCCCTGCAGCTTCGCCATCCCCGCCAGGATGTAGACGAGTGCGACGAACAGCGTGAACACCACGACCGCGACCTGCATGCGAGGAATCCTGCCACCCGGCGGAGCGCGCGGATCGAGCCCGGTCGATCAGTTGTCGAGGATGAGGCGACGCACCTCGGCCAGCAGCGTGTCCGGATCGAAGGGCTTCGTCAGGTAGCCATCCGCGCCAGCGCCACGTGCCAGTTCGAAGTCGCGGCGCTGTGCCGACGCGCTCACGATCAGGATCGGCAGATGGGCAGTCGACGGCGTCGCCTTCAGCCGGGCGGTCAACTCGACTCCGTCCAGCCCCGGCATCACCACGTCGAGCATCAGCAGCTGCGGCGGATCGACCGTCCCCGCAGCCACCCGAGCCAGGTGGTCGAGACATTCCTGGGCATCCCCGGCCGTGGTCACGTCGTAGCCCTCGAGCTCGAGGTTGATGGAGATCAGGTCACGGATGGTCGGGGAGTCGTCGACGACCATGATCCGACCCAGGGAGGCTGCCACCCCAACGACGCTAGCCGGAAACCGATGGGTGGCTGCCAGGATGCGGCCATGGCTGATGACGTGTCGCTGGAAACTGGACGCCACGAGCTGGTGGGCGAGCTCGAGCCGCTCTGGCTGAGCCTGTTCCAGCACCACCGCGCGGTCGGGCCCGGCCCGTTCATCACCGAGGAGAAGTCCTGGCCCATCCGACGCCGCTTCTACGAAGGCGTGCTCGACCATCCCCAGGCCTTCGTGGTGCTCGCCCGCCGGGGTCGTCGACCCGTCGGGTACGCCGTCGTTGCCATGCACGCCGGCCCGGACGACACCTGGCCGACCGGGGACACCATGGCCGAGGTCGAGAGCCTGGCAGTGCTTCCGGCCGAGCGCGGCGCTGGGACTGGGCACCCGGCTGCTCGACGCCGTCGACGAGCGGCTGGCTGAACTGGGCGTCACCTGCCTGTTCATCGGGGTGATGACCGGCAACGACGACGCGTTGCGCTTCTACGAGCGGCGGGGACTCACGCCGGTCCTCACCAAGCTCATGCGGGTCGACACCCCGGGCACCTCGTGACCGAGGTCCCGGCGTCCGGCGCCCGACTGGCTGGCATCGACCTGTCGGAGGTGGACTGGTACGCCGCCGACCTGTCCGGGGTCTCCTTCAGCGACTGCCACTTCGGGTCGGCTGACCTCACCGAGTGCCACGCCACCAGCGCCGTCTTCGAAGGCTGCTCCTTCGGAGGCGCTCGGCTGAACGCGACCCGGTGGCAGGGCACCGCCTTCGTCGCCTGCGAGTTCGAGCGGACGTCCTGCTTCGACGCGGCTTTCGACGGATGCAAGCTCACCGGGAGCCGGTTCGCGTCGGCGACGCTGCGGCCGCTGACGGTGTCCGGCGGTGACTGGTCGTTCGTCCAGCTCCGGGGCGCCGACCTGCAGGGCCTGGTCTTCGACTCGGTTCGCATGGCCGACGTCGACCTGAGCGCCACCGACCTGCGCGGCACGACCTTTCGCGACTGCGACCTCACACGAGCCGAGCTTCGAGAGGCGCGCCTCGACGGCGCTGACCTACGCGGCTCCCGGCTCGCCGAGATGGACACCCGCGAGCTCGACCTCACGGGTGTCCGCATCGACGTCGCGCAGGCCATGGAGCTGGCGGTCCACCGTGGTGCGGTCCTCGAGTAGGCGGTCAGCCGGCCAGGGCAAGCAGCACGACCGAGCCGCCCGCCAGCCCCAGGCCGACCTTCTGGATCAGCTGCATGCGTTCGCCCAGGACAACGCGGGCCATGAGCAGGGTGCCGGCCGGGTACAGCGCGGTGATGACCGCGACCACGGCGAGCAGCCCTTCTCTGGTGGCAAGCAGGAAGGCAGCGGTCGCGATGACATCCAGAGCGGCGGCGCCCAGGATCAGGCGGGTGACCGCTGCGCCCGGTCGAACGAGGGCACCCGACGCAACTCCGGCCACCACCATGACCACCGCGGCCATGGCTCGAGAGGTGATCAACGGCCAGAGCCCGCTGCCGTCGGGACTGCGCTCCAGGGCGACGAAGAAGATGGCGATGAACACCCCCGACGTCAGCGACATGGCGACCACCCGACGGCTCACCGGGTGAGGGGTGTCGTCGTGCTGGCGGCTCACCAGGAGCACGGCCAGCAGACCAAGCATGATCCCCGCGACGATCAAACCGGTGAGCTGCTCACCGAATGCGATACCGGCGAACACCGGCAGGACAGCCGACGTCAGAGCGGACAGCGGGGACGCGATGCTCATGGGGCCGATCGCCAAGCTGCGGAAGAGCAGCAGGAACGCCACCGCTCCGGCGACCCCGGAGGCGGCTCCCCACAGCAGCGCAGCCGCGCTCACTGTTCCGCCGAAGAAGGGCACGAGCGCGAACAGGAGCACCAGCCCAGCCGGCTGAGCGACGGCCCCCACGACGAAGACGGACGTCCGCCGGGACGCCATGCCACCGAAGAAGTCGGTGAACCCGTACGCCAGCGACGAGACCAGCGCCAGGGCGATCGCGGTCATCCACGAGCCGGCGACGGAAGAAGCAGGCGCTGCGCGGCACGGGTCACCAGCCGTCGCGCGCGGGCGACGGTGACGTCCCCTCGTCGCAGCAGCAGGGGGATCCCCAGCCCGTCGATCAGGGCGATGAGCTCGGTGGTGACGTCCTCGATGGGGTCGACCGGGTGGAACACTCCCTGGTCGACGCCGTCCTGGACGACTCCGGCGAACATCGCGCGCCATTCTCGCTGGATCACCGCGGAGTCAGCCAGCAGCTCCGGGTCGCGCAAGGCGCCTCGCCAGTGCTCGATCCAGACCAGCCATCCCTCGCGACGGTCGGAGTCGTCCGAGGAGATCGCCAGCCGAAGCATGCGCTGGAGCCGGCGCCACGGGTCCTGGATCGAGCTGGTGGCCAGCTGCACGCGGGCAAGCTCGTCACGTACCCCGGCCGTGACCGCCTCGCGGACCATGGCGTCGCGCGTGCCGAAGTAGTGCTGCAGCGAGCTGACGGCCACCCCGCTTGCCGCCGCGACGTCGCTCAGCCGCGTACCGTCGTACCCACGCTCGGCGGCCACCGCGCGCGTCACCTGGAGCAGGTCGTCCCGGCTGTGCACATTCGGGCGGCCCCGCCGCTTGACCTCGTCCATGCGCGACTGTATATCGTAATCTCGTACGAAAAAGCCACCACGATGAGGGGTTTCCGTGACCACCGACCGCCGATCGCTGTCCCTCTGGCACGACACGCTGCCGGACGGAGCGCTCGAGACCGACCGCAAGCCCCTGCCCGGCGACGCCCAGTACGACGTCGCGGTGGTCGGTGGCGGGTTCACCGGACTGTGGACCGCGTACTACCTGATGCGCCGCGATCC
Source organism: uncultured Actinomycetota bacterium (assembly GCA_963848085.1). GTDB lineage: Bacteria > Actinomycetota > Actinomycetes > JAHEKZ01 > JAHEKZ01 > CAWKCE01. The sequence continues at coordinate 610,724 of CAWKCE010000003.1, read as the reverse complement.
CGGGCTCCGCGTGGTGGTCCTGGAGAAGGAGTTCGCCGGGTTCGGTGCCTCCGGGCGCAACGGAGGGTGGGCCTCCAACCTGCTCCCCATGGGCTTGGACAAGGTGGCCGAGGCATCCTCGCGAGACGGCGCCCTCGCGCTGCAGAAGGCGGCCGACGACTCGGTCGACGAGGTCGGCCGCGTCGCCGCCGACGAGGGCATCGAGGCTCACTACGTCAAGGGTGGCTACCTCCGTCTGGCCCGCTCGCCGCTCCAGGTGGAACGGCTGCACGCCGAGCTCTCAGATGCCCGGGCCTGGGGACGCACCGAGCAGGACCTGCGGTGGCTCGACCGGTCCGAGGCACGTACCCAGATCGGCGCGGACGGAGTCTTCGGAGCGCTCTACGACCCGCACTGCGCGGCGATCCACCCCGCGCGGCTGGTGCGGGGACTCGCCGATGTCGTGGAACGGCTCGGCGTGGTCGTGCACGAAGGCACCACCGTCACCGCTATCGAGCCCGGGGTCGTGCGCACAGACCACGGCTCGGTCCGTGCCGACGTCGTGGTGCGCGCGCTCGAGGGGTACACCCCGTCGCTGGACGGACACCGCCGCACGTTGCTGCCCGTCTACTCCTTGATGATCGCCACCGAGCCGTTGCCCCAGTCGTTCTGGGACGAGGTCGGCTGGTCTGGTCGCCAGACCTTCAACGACGACCGACGCTTCCTCATCTACGGCCAACGCACGGCAGACAACCGCATCGCGTTCGGTGGCCGCGGAGCCCCGTACCACCTGGGGTCACGCATCGACCCCGCGTTCGAGCACCCGGGGCGGGTCCACGAGCAGCTCCGCCGCACCCTGGTGGAGTTCTTCCCCGCCCTGCACGACGCGCAGGTCACACACCGGTGGGGTGGCGTGCTCGGCGTCCCGCGCGACTGGTTCGCGTCGGTGCAGTACGACCCGGCCACCGGCCTGGCATCCGCGGGCGGCTACAGCGGCGACGGCGTCACGCTGACCAACCTGGCCGGGCGGACCCTTGCCGACCTGGTGACCGGCGCCGACTCCGACCTGACGACCCTGCCGTGGGTCAACCACCCGGCTCGCCGGTTCGAGCCGGAACCGCTGCGCTGGGTCGGTGTGAACGCCGGGTTCAAGCTGGCGGCGGCCGTCGACGCGGTGGAGGAGCGCAGCGGGCGCCCCTCGCGAGTGCTTGACAAGGCGATGACCCTCCTCACCGGCCACTGACCGCCGAGTGCACACCCCCAGGTCACCCTGGGCCGTCGAGTGCACACCGCGGGGATCACCCGCTGTGGGTGTCGCCCATCTCGACGCCACCGTCGCACGACGCGCCGGGTTCGGGGGTCTGCGGACCGTTGGCGAACTCGGCGACGAACTCCGCCACCCTCTGGTCCGTCGCCGAGTCCACACTCAGCTGGACACCCCACGCGGTCAGTACCACCGGGCTGTCGATCCCCGGGTAAGGGCTGAGGAGCGAGTACGGCGTTCCTTCCACCACGCCCGCCAGCGCTGCGACCTGGTCCTTCGGGAGGTCCGGCTGGTAGGTGACCCACACCGCACCGTGCTCCATCGAGTGCACCGCGTTCTCGTCCCGCACCGGCTCGTCGTAGACCGTGCCCGTACACGTCAGCCAGGCTGGATCGTGCGCTCCCCCGACAGGGGGCAGCTGCGGGTAGTCCACTTCGCTGTCGACGTGGTCGCGCGCGAGGTCGGTGTAGGTCACCAACCCGTCGATCTGGCCGGCCGCGGCGGGGCTGACGCTGGGATCGGACGCGGACGAGCAGGCGGACAGTACGAGCACCACGGACAGTCCCACCAGCGGCGGGAGGGCAAGGCGGACCATCAGCAACCTCTCAGCGGGAGTCGGGCTCACCCATTGTGAAGGGCTCCGTCGAGTGCCTGCGACAGGTCAGCCCACAAGTCGGCCACGTGTTCCAGACCCACGGACAGACGGATCAACGTCGCAGGTGTCCCCCGACCCGCCTCCGCGGGGTAGCGCGCCCGACGCTCGGCCAAGGTCTCGACGCCGCCCAGGCTGGTCGCGTGGACCACGACGCGCAGCGCGTCGACGACGGTATCGGCCGTCGCCGCGTCCCCGACGGTGTCGAACGACAGCATCGAGCCGTAGCCGCTCATCTGCCGCGCCGCGACTGCGTGGCCGGGATGGTCTGCCCGGCCGGGGTACCGCACCCGCGTGACGCAGGGGTGGCAGGCCAGCTGTTCGGCCAACGAGGTCGCTGACGCCTGCATCCGGGCCAGCCGCACCGGCAGGGTGCGCAGACCTCGCAGTGCGAGGAATGTCTCCAGCGCTCCCGGTACCGCGCCGTTTCCCTGCCGGTGCTGTTCGTAGCGGTCAGTCCACGCTGGGTCGCCGGTGACGACCAGCCCCAGCAGCAGGTCGGAGTGGCCGCCAATCAGCTTGGTTCCCGAGTGGACCACGACGTCTGCCCCCAACAGCAACGGCTGCTGCAGCATCGGCGACGCGAAGGTGCTGTCGACCACCAGGCGGGCTCCGGCGCGGTGCGCGAGGTCCGCCAGAGCGGCAATGTCGGACACGTCGACCAGCGGGTTGCTCGGGGTCTCGGCCCACACCAGGTCAGCCTCCGCGACGGCGCCCCCCGCCGCGGACAGGTCAGTGAGGTCCACCGAGCGCAGCTGGATCTGTCCGCGACGGGAGCGCTCCTCGAGCTGGTCGCCGACCCCGTGGTACGGCGCGTGATGCGCCACGACGACCGCACCCGCCGGAAGACAGTCGAGAACTGCCGCCGTGGCAGCCAGGCCGGACGCGAACGCGGTGGCCCGCCCATGCTCGAGACGGCCGATGGTCTCCTCAAGAGCAGTCCACGACGGGTTGCCGTCGCGGCCGTAGATGACGCCACCCGCCCGGTAGGTGGACGCCGGCGTGAGCGGCACGTTCAACGGGTCCCCCGGCCCGTGCGGGCGACCCGCCGTGACAGCAACGGTCTCGGGGTGCAGCGTCATGCGGACACCGTAGGCGCTCGGCGAACGCTGGTCGGGGCTGTCGCCGAACCGCTCAGGAGTTCGGGCGGGTTCGGTCCGGGTCGAACATCGGGCGCAGCGACGCGGTCGCGTCGGTCCGCTCCCCCTGCACCGTGACCTGCCAGGAACCTGCCGCGATCTCGGCCGCCGGAATCGGCCGGTCGCGCTCGACCATTCCGAGGCCCACAGCGCCACCGAGTGTGTGACCGAACGCGCCGACGCTCAGGTAGCCCACATGCTCGCCGTCGCAGTACAGCGGCTCGCCCCCGAACAGGTCGAGCGCCGGGTCGGACAGCAGGAACTGCACGAGACGGCGCTTCGGTGGCCCTGCCTCCTTGGCTACCAGCGAAGCATCGCGACCGACGAAACCGCCCGGCTTGTCCCAGGCGACCGTGAAACCAAGCCCGGCCTCCAGCGGGTTGTCCTTGCTGTCGATGTCGTGGCCCATGTCCCGGTACGCCTTCTCCAGCCTCATGCTGGACAGCGACGACATTCCGGTCGGGCGGAACCCAAGGTCGCCGCCGACCTCCTTGAGCTGGTCGTAGAGGGTCGCCGCGAACTCGGTGGGCACCATCAGGTCCCACCCGAGCTCGCCGACGTAGGTGACGCGGAGCGCGAGCAGCGGCGTGTACCCGAGCTCGATGTTCTGCGCGGTCAGGTAGGGGAACGCCTCGTTCGACCAGTCGTCGGGGCTCAGCCGCTGCAGCAGCTCCCGCGACTTCGGCCCTTGCACGGACAGCAGGGCCGAACCCGAGGTGACGTCGGTGACGACGACGACCTCGTCGTCGCGGGTCTGGGTCTTGATCCAGGCCGGGACACGACGGTGGATCACGTCGGACACCATGACGAGGTATCGGTCCTCGGCCAGCCGCGTGATCGTGCCATCGGCGATGATCCCGCCCTGCTCATTGAGCCAGGGGCTGTAGACCAGGCGTCCGACCGCGACGTCGACGTCGTTGGTGCAGATGCGGTTGAGCACGGCCGCCGCGTGGGGGCCGGCGACCTCAAACTTGCTCATCAACGACACGTCGATCGCGCCGACGTTCTCGCGCATGTTGAGCGACTCCACCTTGGTGCGCTCGAACGCCTCGCCGCGGGCGAAGCCCCACTCCACGGTGGGCGCGGTACCCGGCTCGCCGTACCAGTCGGCGTACTCCCAGCCGGCCGACACCCCAAAGTAGGCGCCGTCGGCCACGTGCTGGTCGTGCAGCGGTGAGCGGCGAACGTTGCGGGCAGTGCGCGGCTGCCAGTTCGGCCAGGCGCCGTCGTTCAGGAGCAGTCCGAGACGTTCCACCGTCCGCTCGGCCCGGAAGCGGCGCGTCGCCTGGTAGTGGTGCGTGCGGTCGACTGCGACGTGGGTGACGTCGATCGGGCACACGCCGTCGACCAGCCACTGTGCGACGACGTGACCCATCCCGCCGCCGAAGAGGATGCCCACGGAGTTCATCCCGCAGGCCAGGTACAGGTTCTTCAGCTCCGGCGCCTCACCCATCATCGGCGTGAGGTCGTCGGTGAAGCTCTCCGGCCCAGCGAACAGCGTGCGGATGCCGACGTCCGACAGGCCAGGGAAACGTTCCATCGCCGTCTCCAGGAACGGCGTCAGCCGCTCCCAGTCCGGCGGCAGCACCGCAAAGGCGGAGTCCTTCGGGGTGCCGTCGAGCGACCAGGGCTTGGCGACCGGCTCGAACAGGCCGACGAGCAGGCCACCGACCTCCTCCCGGAAGTACGCGTAGCTCTCCGGGTCCTCGACGATGGGCATGTCCGGAGTCACCCAGTCGATGGGCTCGGTGAGCAGGTACTCGTGCTCCGCGGCCTGCAGCGGGACCAGCACGCCCGCCTTCGCCGCGAGCTCGCGACCCCACAGACCGGACGCGAGGACGACGCGGTCGGCCTCGACATCCCCACGCTCGGTCTTCACACCGGTGCAGACGCCGTCGCTGGTGAGGAAGCCGGTGACCTCGCAGTTCTCCACGATCCGGGCGCCACCCATGCGTGCACCCCGCGCCATGGACATCGCCACGTCGACCGGGTTGGCCCGCCCTTCGTCGGGAGTGTAGAAACCCCCGATCACGTCGTCTGTCTTCACGTGCGGCACAAGGTCAGCGACCTCGGCCGGGCTCAGGACGCGCTTGTCGACGCCGTACGCGTTGAGAAAGTCGGTCTCGCGTCGGTACGACTGGAAGCGTCGTTTCGTTGTCGCCAGCTGCAGGTAGCCACAGGCTTTGAACCCGGTGGACAGGCCCGTCTCCTGCTCGATCCGCTCGTACAGGTCACGCGAGTAGCGCACCATCCACGCGAAGTCCTCGTCGATCGTCCCTCCGGACGCGATCAGCCCGGCGGCGTGCCATGTCGTCCCGGACGTCAGCTGTTGGCGCTCAAGAAGAAGGACGTCCTTGGCGCCGAGCTTGGTCAGGTGGTAGGCGATCGACGTCCCGATGACGCCACCCCCGACCACGACGTACTGCGCGCGGGTCGGAAGGTCCCCAGGCCCAGCGGCCTCGGCCTCCTTGACGGCGCTGGCGACGGCGGGGTTGACGAATGTGGCATCAGTCATAGCCGGATCCTGTCACGCCGTTCAGTACTTTCGGGAGAGGATGCGGACATGACGAACCTGCCGACCGTTCCGTTCGGTCGAACCCACATGTCCATCACGCGCGTCGGCTTCGGCGCGTGGGCTGTTGGCGGCACTGGGTGGTCCGGCGGCTGGGGCCCGCAGGACGACGCGGAGTCCGTCGCCACCATCCGCACCGCCGTCGAGTCCGGGGTCAACTGGGTCGACACCGCCTGGGTGTACGGATACGGGCACAGCGAGGAGGTCGTCCGGGAGGCGCTGTCGGTGTACTCCGACGCGGACCGGCCCTACGTGTTCACCAAGTGCGGTCCCGTCGAGCCGCAGGACCGCATGGAGGAGTCCATCGCGACCGGCGATCCGGGGACGCTGCGCACACAGGTGGTCGCGTCGCTGCGTCGGCTCGGGACCGACTCGGTCGACCTGATGCAGATGCACTGGCCGGCAGAGGACGGCATCGAGGTCGAGGTCTACTGGCAGGCGCTGCTCGACATGCGCGACGAGGGTCTCTACCGCGCGGTCGGGTTGTCGAACTTCGAACCCCCCGAGCTCGACCGGGCCGAGGCACTCGGTCACGTCGAGACCCTGCAGCCTGGGTTCTCGGCGATCGCGCGTGACCCGGCGGCCGACGTCCTCCCATGGTGCGCGGCGCACGACACCGGGGTCATCGTCTACTCCCCCATGCACGCCGGGCTCCTCACCGGGGCGTTCTCGCCGGAACGCGTGGCAGCTCTGCCGGACGACGACTGGCGCAAAGCCGACGACGACTTCACGACGCACCTCACGGCCAACCTCGCAGTCGCCGAGGCCCTGGGCGAGGTCGGCCGCAGGCACGACGTGAGCCCCGCCGCAGCTGCCGCAGCCTGGACGCTGGCCTGGCCCGGGGTGACCGCCGCGATCGTGGGCGCGCGCCGCCCCGACCAGGTGGGCGGCTGGCTCGCGGCGGGGACACTCGACCTGACCGCCGACGACCTGGACCTGGTGGCCACCGCTATCGACGCATCCGGCGCCGGCTCAGGCCCCACCCGCCCCTGACTCAGGAAGCTGCAGCCGGCGCGCCGAGTGCCGGTGCCGGAAGCCCAGCGACTCGTACAGGCCGCGGGCGGGGTTGCCCTCGGACACGGCAAGTCCGAACGCCGGTTCCCCGGCCTCGGCCAGCACGGTGAGCGCCCGGCGGACGAGCGCCGTCCCCACGCCGCGGTAGTCGGGGTCGGGATCGCGAGCGACGTCGCTCAGCCACGGGCCTCCGAGCGGCGGGTCGCCGGGCATGCGATTGGCCAGCAGGAAGGCCACGACACGCTCACCGTCGAGGACGAGTCCCGACGCCGCCGGCAGGAACGGACCGACCGTGGTCCCGTCGAGGAGCCCCTGCAGCATCTGCTCCGCGTGCGAGTCGACGGTGGACTCGTGGTCCGGATGACCCGGCGGGAAGGCAGCGAGCTCGACGGCCGCGAGCGCGGCGGCCGGGCGGTCGACGCCGGTGAGGCGCAGCGACTCGGCGAGCGCCGGCTGTGCCCACGCCGCGTCAACGCGGCCGACGTCGGCCGCGAGGTCGAACGAGAGCACGTGCGCATGACGGACGAGAGTGGCGCCGCCTTGGACCAGCCCCTGCTCGAGCTCGCGGTCGTCGGTCGCGATCTGCCAGCCCGCGAGCTCACGAAGCACCGCCGGCACCGCCTGATCGACGGGGGCGAGCACGCGGGCGAGGTCGGCGAGAGGGTGCTCCCCGTCCCCCCGCAGGTACCGCAGCATCGGCCGCCCATCCACCACCAGCTCGACCATCCCCGCACGCTCCGGCACCGCGTCCACCGGGCGACCCTAACCGCCGAGTGCACCCGCACAGGAGTGATGTCGACGTCGAGTGCACACTCCGAGGAGAGCGGGGGGGCGAGCGCGCTAGTGCGTCAGCTTCCGCTGCAGCGCCCAGCTGCCCGCGACCAGGAACGCCAGCGCGTATCCGGCGAGAACGGCAATCTCGAGAGCCACGTCGGACAAACCGGCGCCGTCATTCACGATGGCCGACCAGGCGTCCATCGCCCAGGCCTGCGGCATGACGTGCCCGATCACGCGCATCACGGGGCCGACAACGTCGAGTGGCCACATCGTGCCGCCGAGCATCGCCGTCCCGATGGCCAACGGAACGCCGATGGCGATGGCTTGGTCGGCGGTGCGCGCCACTGCCCCGAGCAGCATCCCGGCACCGGTCGCGACCAGGCAGTACACGACGACCAGCGCGGTCGTGGCGGTCGGACTCCCCCAAGCCACGCCGAACCACAGGGCGCCGATCACCAGGAGGAGCCCGGCTTGGAGCACGGCGAGCGAGAAGCGGCCGCCGGCGAGCCCGGTCAGGAGCGTCCCCGAGCCGATCGGTGTCGACAACGCCCGTCGAGACACGCCAAGACGGCGTGACTCGACAAGTGACGCCGCCGCGAAGAGGCCGTTGGCGAAGACGAACAGGGTGAGCTGGCTGGTGGCGGCGCCGGTGAAGGCGTTCTCGTCCTCCTGCCGCGCGGTACCGGTCGTCGACACCTCCACCTGCGCCGGAGGAACCGACCCGTCGACGGCGTCCACCGCAGCCTGCGCCTCGGCGAGCGAGCTCGACGTCTGCTGCTCGACGAACACCGCGGCCGCGAGCCGGCCGCCCTCGTCGGCGACGGCCCCGTTGACCGCGGCGATCACTGACGGGGCGGACTGGTCGGCCTGGGTGGTGAGAAGGCCGAGCGCGACCTCGTCCCCCGCATCGACCGACGTCGACAACCCCGGGGGGAACACCAAGCCAGCGCTCAGAAGGCTGAGCCGGATGTCGCGACGCAGCTCCTGCTCGTCGTCGTACGTCACCACCGAGATCGCTCGGGCGTCGTCGAGGGACGCCACGAGCTGCTCGGACGTCGCAGAACCGTCCGCGTCCAGCACACCGACCACGAACTCGTCGGGCGCCGACCCGGCCGCCGAGCCAATGAGGATGATCAGCAGGACCGGCATCAAGAACGTGGTGAAGAGGGCGATGCGGTCCTGCAGGTAGCGCTTGAGCTCGGTGCGCGAGATCTGTGCGACGGCGAGCCGTCGGTGACGGAGGTTCACACCGCCACCTTCTTCCGCAGCGTGGCCACGCCGACCGCCCCGGTCAGCGCTCCGACCGTCAGCAGGACCGCCACGGTCGGCAGCACGTCGAGGAGCGCGCCCTCACCAGCCGACAGCTCGGTCAGCGCGTTGAGAGCCTGCCCGTTGGGGGTGAAGGGCTTCAGCCGGGAGACCACCCCACTGGCTCCGAAGAAGAAGGACCCACCCAGGACGGCCAGACCCAGCGCGACGATGGTCGTCATGGCGTCGGCCTGGTTCTCCGTCCGGGCGACGCCTGTCACGAACAAGGCGATGCCGGCGATCGCGATCACGACCGAGAACAGCACCGCCGCGACGCCGAGCGGGTCGCCCCAGTCGACGCCGAAGGCCAGCGCCGTGACCGCCCAGACGGTGGCCAGACTGATCGAGCCCAGGATCACCACGCCCAGCGTCTTGCCGAGAAGCACCGCGCTGTCGGCGACCGGCGCAGCGCGGATGCGTGACAGCGTTCCCTCACGACGCTCGCTGATCACCGATCGGGCCCCGGTGCCGATGGTGAAGAACAGGAACAGCATCGCCATCGCGGGGGCGAAGTAGCTGATCACGCTGAAGTTGCTCTGCACGTCCTGGGGATCGACGACCAGCGCGGGTGTCACCCCCTGCGCCTCGACGAACACCTGCTGCGCATCGGACCGGGAGGGCTGGGTGAGGTTCACCACGGTGGCGGCCGCGAGCTTGGTTGTGCGCAGCGAAGCGGCGATCGAGTCCGCGACGGACTCGGCGATGGAAGCGCTGAGCGTGCTGCCCGCGGACCCGACGACGTCGATGCGGACCGGCTGCGTTCCGTAGACCGCGTTCTCCGGGCTACCTGCGATCACGACCGCAGCGTCGACGTCGCCGTCGGCGACCGCCTGCTGGACGTCGCCGGCGTCGATCGCGACGAAGGACAAGTCGCCGCCGTCGTCTCCGGACGCGTCGCCCGACACCAGGGAGTCCACAACCGCCGTGGCGATGGGCGACTCTCCCGCTCCGTTGGCCACGCCGATCGTCGCGGTGAACGACGGCCCCCCGCCGAACGACACCCCGACGATCAGGCCCAACGCCACCGGCGCCAGCACGCCCTGGATGAGGAGGGAACGGTCTCGGACCCGCCGCCGTAGGTCGTTCACGGCGATCAGCCAGGCCGCGCGCCAGGTCCCTCGCACCCACCCAACCTATACGCCCAGTGCACACCCGCAGGTCACATTTCCCCGCCCAGTGCACACCCGCAGGACACCCTGGGACGCCGAGTGCACACGTGCGATACCGGGCGAAGCTGGGCACGCCCGCCGATGGGAAGCGACGCGCTGTCCGGCCAACTAGCCGACGTGGGCAGCGACCTCGGTGCGGAAGCGGTCGAGCATCTCCAGGCGCTCACCCACCGGCACGTCGCTGTCGTCCGGGACGATGAACTCGTCCAGACCCGCGTCGCCGTAGGCGCCCAGCGTGTCCACGATCTGCGCCGGAGTCCCCGACAGGTCCTGGGGGCCGGGCTCGGCAGCCGCAGCACTCCCACCGCGAAGGTCGACCACGGCCTGGGTGGATCGCAGCACCGATGAGGGGTCGCGTCCGATGTCTTCGCACGCCCGGTCGAGAACTGACGCCTTATGTCGGAACGAGTCCAACGTCGTCCAGGCGTTCCACTCGTCGGCCCAACGCGCGGCTGCCGGGATCGACCGGCGTTCGCCACGACCGCCGATCAGCAGCGGCAGACGACCCTGCAGCGGCTTGGGGTCGCACGGTGCGTCCGTGACGCGGTAGTACTGCCCGTCGAACGTCGTCCGCGGCTCCCGGAGCAACGACGAGATGACGGCGCACGCCTCCTCGAACTGGTCGAGACGCGGGCCGGGAGGCGGCAGGTCGATGCCGAAGGCGGTGTGCTCGTTCGCCTGCCAACCGGCACCCACCCCGAGAACGAGGCGGCCGCCACTCACGTGGTCGAGCGTCGCAGCCATGTTGGCCAGCACGGTCGGGTGTCGGTAGAGGTTCCCGAGCACGAGCGTGCCCAGCCGGAGCCGGGCCGTGCGGGCGGCGATCGCGGTGAGCGTCGTCCACCCCTCGAGGACGGGACCGTCCAGCACCGCGCCGTCGGGGTCGTTCGGCATGAAGTGGTCGTAGACGTAGATCCCGTCCCAGCCTGTGGCCTCGGCATGGTCAGCGATCGCGGCGATCTCGGGCCAGGGTCGTTGCTGGTCGGGCCAGACGCTGAAGCGCATCCGTCGACCGTATCGGGCCGCCCGGGTGTGCACTCGACGGGTGGAACTGTCCTGCGGGTGTGCACTGGGCGGGGAAAGGTGTCCTGCGGGTGTGCACTCGGCGCTAGTGGAAGGTGTAGCTCCGCTTGCTGAGGCCGTACCAGTAGCCGTCGACAGTGCCCTCGATGTCTCCGGCCATCCCGTCGGCGGCGCCGGCGGCCACAAACAGCGGCGTGAAGTGCTCGGCCGACGGGTGCGCGTACCGGGATGCTGGGGCCAGCGCCCGAAAGTCCCCCAGGGCATCGAGGTCGCGCGCCTGAACCGCCTCGTCGGCCCAGGCATCGAACTCCACCGACCACGCCGGCGCCGCGCCGTCCGGGTCCGCGAAGTTGACGTACGGCAGCCCGTGGGTCATGAACCCGGAGCCGACGACGAGCACTCCCTCGTCACGCAGCGGTGCCAACCGGCGGCCGATCTCCACCAGCCGGCCGGGGTCCTGCGTCGGCAGCGACATCTGCAGCACCGGGACGTCCGCCTCGGGGTACATGCGGATGAGCGGGATGTACGCGCCATGGTCGAGGCCCCGCCGCGTCGACTGCACGACCTCGTGGCCGGACATCAGCGACGTGACGCGCGCCGCAAGGTCGGGCGCTCCGGGCGCCGGGTACTGCAGCCGGTAGTAGTGCTCCGGAAACCCGGAGAAGTCGTAGACGAGGTCGGTGGGCTCCACGGCGGACAGCGCGATCGGCGCCACCTCCCAGTGGGCTGACACGATCAGGATCGCCGACGGCCGCGGCAGGTCGCCCGCCCAGTGAGCAAGCTCAGCCGACCACTGCGCATGTTCGAGCAGTAGGGGTGCCCCGTGCGACAGGTAGAGCGTCGGCATCCGGCCGGTCATCGCAGCTCCCGTAGCGAGGGGTTCGTGACCGGTGAACGACCCGCCCGGCATCGGTGTTCCCGCACGGCACTAGTCGCGCAGCGCCTTGCCGGTCAGCCGGAGGAAGACCGTCTCCAGGTCCGGCTCGCTGACCGCCACCGTGGTGACCGACAACGGCAGACCCTCGGCGGCCTCCACCGCGGGGGCAATCAGCCGCGGGCCGTCGGCGGTGTCCAGCTCGAGGGAGTGGTCGACCAGCCGGACCGCGTCCACGGCGGGCAGCTCACGCGCCCGTTCCAGCCACTGACCGAACACCCCGTCGGCATCGACCACGGTCTCGTCAACCTTCGCCGCCAGTCGGATGGTCGAGACCTGCCCGATCGAGGCCACGAGCTCCTCTCGCGTGCCTTCAGCGACGATGCGGCCGGCGTCGATGATGCCGATGCGGTCGCACAGCCGCTCGGCCTCCTCCATGTAGTGCGTCGTGTACAGCACCGCGAGCCCGCGGCCGCCGAGCTCGGCGACGGACTCCAGGATCGCGTTGCGGCTCTGCGGGTCGACGCCGACCGTCGGCTCGTCGAGCACCAGAAGCCTCGGTTCGTGCAGCAGGCCGACCGCGATGTTGGCGCGCCGCTTCATGCCGCCGGAGTAGGTGTCGATCCGACCCTTCGACCGGTCCGCCAGGCCCACCACCTCGAGGACCTCACCGATCCGGGCGTCCAGGACCTTGCCCGACATCCCCTGCAGCTTGCCGAAGAACCGAAGGTTCTCCCGAGCGGACAGATCGGGGTACAGCGCGATGTCCTGGGGCACCAGCCCGATGGCCGCCTTGGCGTCAGTGGCCCCGGGACCGATTGGCCGCCCGGCCACCATCACCTCCCCCGCGTCACGGGCGAGCAACCCGCACACCATGGAGATCGTGGTCGTCTTACCGGCACCGTTGGGTCCGAGCAGGCCGTACGTCTCACCAGCGGCGATCGCGAAGCCGACATCGTCGACAGCGGTGAGCTCGTCGAACCGCTTCACCAGCCCCGAGCACATCAGGACCGGATCGGTTGCCAAGGCGCACCTCCCGCCCGCGACGCTACCCGTCACGTCTCCGGAATCACCCGACAGTAGCGCTCGGTGATGCGTTCAGGAGACGAAGGCGCGATCCCACCAGCGAGGCGTAGTCGCGCAGCGTCACCGGCCCGGGCCGCACCTTGCCGTCGGCCCGCGGCACCTCGGCCGGGAGTCCGGCCACGGTGAACGTCACCGACTCGACCCCTGGGACGAGCAGCACCGACAGGGCCAGCTGGGCCGTCGCCAACGTGACGTCGCCCGGACCACTGGCCGTCTGCAGGTCGATGATCGCCCCGTCGCCCTCCATGACCAACGAGGCGACGACGTCGGGCCGCACTTCGGTCGACAAGCCGAGGGCCTGCTCGACATCGATCGGTCCCGCGATCACCGCCTCCAGCGCCGCCGACGCCTGCGAGGCGACGTCGTCGGCGGTCACCTCTCGCGGGAACAGCCGGATCCGGTCCCCCTTCACCCAGGCGAGGTCGGTGTCGACCGTCGCCGTCACAACGGCAGCGCTGTCCTGGGGTTGTGGCGCCAGCTCGGCCAGCTCGGACGGCAGCGGCTCCGGCCCGTCCGTCGACGGCACGCCGCAGGCCGTGGTCACCACGGCGAGGGCCACCGAGAGCAGCCCGGCCGCGACGTGGCGCCGCCTCACGGCTCAGCCCTCGGCAGGTCGACCACGAACCGGGCACCGCCGCCCGGTCGGTCCTCGTACCAGGCCCCGCCGGCGTGCGCGAGAGCATGCTCGCGCACGAGCGACAGCCCGAGCCCAGTTCCCAACCGGGACCCCCTGCTCTGCGCGGGTGTTCCCCGGGAGAACCGCTCGAACACGACCTCCTGCTCGGCCACCGGAACACCCGGTCCCGCGTCGTCGACGACGATCCGGACCCGCGATCCCTGCTCGACCACCGCGACCCCGACGACCCCTCCGCCGTGGCGGTCGGCGTTCTCCACCAGGTTGGCGACGATGCGCTCCAGCCGACGGACATCGCCTCGTACCCGGGTGTCCCCTTCGACGACAAGCTCCCCCACGTCGCCGCCATGGCTGGCCAGCGCCCGACGCACGACGTCGACGAGCGGCACCTCAGGGAGGTCGTCGAGCGCCAGCGGTGCCACGTCCCGCGACAGGTCGAGCAGGTCCTCGAGCAGCTGGGCGAAGCGGGCGAGGTCGGCGCTGATGAGGTCAGTGGCCTCCTGCGCCGCGGACGGCAGCTGCTCCCGCCGGGACTCCAGGACCGACACGCTCGCCGTCATCGTGGTGAGCGGACTGCGCAATTCGTGGCTGACGTCCGCGGCGAACCGGGAGTCCCGCTGGATCCGGTCGCTGAGGGTGCGCGCCATGGCGTTGAAGGAGCCTGCGATCGGCGCCAGGTCCGGGTCGTAGGTGCTCGACATCCGGGCGTCCAGGTCGCCGCCGGCCAGCTGGGCCGCCGTTCGGGTGACGTCCTCCAGAGGCCGGAGCACCCGTCGGGCGGCCCACACGCCGAGCGCAGCGCCCAACAGCGTCGTCACCCCAGCCGCGGCCAGCCCGGTGAGCAGCACCGTGTCCAGTGTGCGCTCGAGGGTGGTCAGCTGCACCACTTCGTAGTACTCGCCCCCCGACGCCAGGGGGACACCCACGGTCACGACCGCCCCCTGGCCGCCGGCGTACCTCTCGAAGGCCGGCTCGCCCGACCCCACGAGGTCGGTCAGCGGCTCCGGGAGCTCGTCCGGCCCCAGTCCGACCGCTCCGCTGTACCAGCCGCCTTGGTAGTGGAGCAGGGCATCGACGCCGGCCCCGGTACGGATCTGCGACAGCGACTCCTCCGGGTCGGTCCCGGCGGTGAGCCTGGTCGACAGCAACGTCGCGTTCACCACGGCCTGCCGGCCCGCCGAACGGTCCCTCTGGTCCACCAGGTAGCGGGACGCCACGGCATAGATCTCGGACACGAGCAGGGCCGAGAGCAGCAGTGCCCCTGCGGCGAAGGCGAGCGCCACGCGGCTCCGGAGCCGCACCCTCACGGCGAGGCCTGCAGCCGGTAGCCGCGCCCGCGCAGCGTGACCAGGTGCTTGGGGTTGGACGGGTCCGTCTCGAGCTTCATGCGCAACCGCCGGACCGTGACGTCGACCAGCCGGTCGTCACCGAGGTGGTCGTAGTCCCAGACCAGCTGCAGGAGCTGCGGTCGGCTCAGGACGCGGCCCAGGTGGACGGCCAGCTCGGCGAGCAGCCGGAACTCCGTCGCGGTCAAGGGGACCTCGCGGCCATCTCGCTTCAGCCACCCGGCCTTGGCGCTGAACTCCAGCGACGGACCGTCTTCGCCTCCGGGCGCCAGGACCAGCGCCTCCGCGTGGGACACGTCCCCGCCGCCGTCACGCGGCGCCGGACGCGCAGCGGCCCGGCGGCGGACGGCCCGGATGCGTGCTGTGAGCTCCTTCATCACCACCGGTTTGACCACGTAGTCGTCGGCCCCTGCCTCCAACGCGGCCACCACATCGTGGGTGTCGCCTCGCGCGCTCACCACGATGGCCGGAACGTCGGACTTCTGACGAATCCGACGGATCAGGTCGAAACCGTCCATTCCGCCCAGCATGAGGTCCACGAGCATGACGTCTGGGGGGCTCGCCGCGTGGAGCTCGAGCGCCTCCTCGGCACCCGCGGCCTCGGTGACGTCGTACTGCTCCTCGGTCAGGGCAAGGCGCAGCGCGGCACGGATGCGGTCGTCGTCCTCGACGACCAAGACACGGACGGGCACCGCCCCATCTTCGTCCGCTCGTCGGACCGGCTGAGACCGGCAGCCTGCCTGTCACACAACTGCAACCTCGGTGACCCTCCGTCGCCACACAAGACAGACACGGTGGACCCGTGAGCCCGCACTCCCCCCGAAGGACCACGCAGACGAGGTGACCGTGATGCCCCCGAGCACGACCACCGCGCCACCCGACCTGCAGATTGACGCCGTCCCCGCCCCGGCTGGGACCACGATCTTCCGCGCCGACCCGGACTCGCTGGTCCTCGTGATCGGGCCCACGACCGGAACCGCGCAGCTGTCCGCGGCGGTCACCATGCTCTCCGGTGCCTCCCACGAGTCCTGCCGTCGCCTGATCCTGGACGTCGGGAGCGTGCCGCGCTTGTCGTCGGACGTGCTTGCCCTGCTGCTGTGGGCCAACGTGCGGCTCCGCTCCAGAGGCGCCGCCCTGCAGGTCGCACGCCCCAGCCCCGCCACCCGCGACCTTCTCCACCGCACCGGGCTCGACCACGTCATTCCTGTGCTGGACCAACTTCCTGAAGGGGTGGCCGCATGAAGCCGACGCTGGCCCTGGTGCCAACCACCGACATGGCCGAGGCGAACGACATCGCCGCCGGGACGCCCTCGGTCCTTCGCAGCTGGTGGGGCGGCGGCATCGCCGCCTCCTCACGCTCGGACGACGCGATCCGGGTCCTGGTCGCGGCGCCCTCGGCACAGTCCGACTACGCGACCCGCGAGGCAATCATCGCGACGTTCGGCCGCCAGTCCCGGCGGGGGGCGCCCCTCACGGTGATCGCCGCCGCACTCGACGACGTCGTCACCCAGCTCGGCGCCAAGTCCGTGTGCGCCACGCTGCTCGAAGCCGACGGGCACGGCTTCACCGTGCTGCATCGGGGCAACCCGGCGCCGTTGCTCGTCGGCGGGGACGGCGAGGCCAGGGCGCTCCAGCCACGTGTCCCCGGTCCGCCCCTGGGATTGGGCGGTGGGACCGTCGAGGTCCTTCCCGCGTCCCGCGGCGACATCGTGGTGCTGTCGACTCCCGCCTTCGCCGGCCAGCTGTCCGAGACCCTGCTCGGCGTTCCGGCCCAGCCGGACTCGATGTGGCACGCACTGACGACCCAGGCGCTGGTCGACCCGTACCCCGGGGCGCTTGCGATGGTCGTCGGCGAGAACGCCCCGGCGACTGGGGTCGTGCGGATGCCTGAGGACTTCTCCGACCAGCGTCCGGTGGTCACGCAGCGCAAGGGCGCCTGACGCCCGGTCAGCGGACGAGCACCGAGGCTTGACCGAGGAGGTCTGTGGTGAGGCGAGTCGTCACCGTCGCGCTGGTGGTCGGCGCGGCGGCCGCCGTGGGGCAGGTCCTCGCCGCCAAGGCACGGCGTGGCGAGGACAGCGACGCCGAGTTCCGCCGGGTGGCCGTGCTCGCCGGGCAGGAGGTCAAGAGCCTGTCTGGGGAGTTCCGCGCCGCCGACGTCCTGGTGGGGCTGGGCGGGGTGACCATCGACCTGACCGACGCACAGCTGGCTGAGGGCGGCGCCGTCGTCCGCATCCGCGGTGCCGTCGGCGGAGTCAACGTCGAGGTCCCCAGCGACTGGCGGGTGACCGGCGACCTGGTCGGGTTCGGCGGGATGAACCTGGACACCACCCCCGTCGACGACCTGCCCGACGATGCGCCGACCCTCCACCTCGACGCCCGGGTGATCATGGGTGGGGTCAACGTCGACGGCAGGCACTGACCCGGCAGACTGGCCCGCGTGCAGGGACCAGGCGGACATCAGGTTCGAGCCAAGGCGCGTAAGCAAAAGGGACGCGACCTCGATCTCGCGACGGCAGGTGCCCGTGAGCTCGTCGATGCGATGACCGCACGCGAGCTGTCCAGCCGTGAGCTGCTCGCCGAGCTCCTCGACCGGGTCGAGCGGTACAACCCGGTGCTGAACGCCGTGGTGACGTTGGACGTGGAGCGGGCGATGGCGGCAGCCGCCCGCGCCGACGCCGCCATCGCTGACGGACATGTGCTGGGCCCCCTGCACGGCCTGCCGATGACTGTGAAGGACACGTTCGCCACCGCTGCGATGCGGACCACCGCCGGGGCCACGGAGCTGGCCGAGCACGTCCCCGACCGCGACGCGATGGCGGTGGCCCGGCTCCGGCAGGCCGGCGCCGTGGTGTTCGGCAAGACCAACTCGCCGGCGTTCGCCGGTGACTGGCAGACCGTGAACGACGTCTTCGGGCCGACGAACAACCCCTGGGACTTGGGCCGCACGCCGGGCGGGTCGTCCGGTGGTTCGGCCGCTGCCCTGTCGGCCGGCCTGACACCGCTCGAGATCGGATCCGACATCGGCGGATCGATCCGCAACCCCGCCCACTTCTGCGGCATCGTCGGCCACAAGCCCACCCGCGGCGTGATCCCGTACCGGGGCCACGTCCCGTCGCCACTCGGCCAGCCGGACCTTGCCGTCGCCGGCCCCATGGCCCGCCGCGTCACTGACGTCCGGCTGGCGTTGTCGGTGCTCGTCGGGCCCGATGACGAGAACGCGGTCGCGTGGAAGCTGAAGCTGCCCAAACCACGGACCGACGACGTCGGCAGCCTGCGGCTCGCCGCCCTCGTCGACGAGCCGTCGACGCCGGTCGACGAGTCGGTCCGCGCGTCGCTGCGCGGGGCGCTGGACGCGCTCGAGGCGGCCGGTGCCGCCGTCGACCGACAGCCACCGCTGCCCCTCGACCTGTTCGAGGTGAACCTGCTCTACCAGCGGATGGTCGGCCCCGAGGTCGTCGCCGACCACCAGCTCACCCACACCGAGTGGCTCGCCGCGAGCGAGCGCCGACAGCAGCTGCGGGCCGAGATCGCCCACTTCTTCACGCGGTACGACGCGCTGCTGCTGCCGGCGTTCAGCGTGCCGGCCTTCCCCCACGACCACCGACCGATGGACGACCGTCGGCTGGTCGTGGACGGCCGGGAGGAGCCGTACTCGCAGACGGCGATGTTCTGGGCCGGGCTGGCCACGCTGCTGTGGCTGCCCGCCACCGTCGTGCCGGTCGGACTGGCTGCCGGAGGGTCCGCCGGGCTGCCGGTGGGCGTGCAGATCGTCGGCCCCTATCTCGGGGACCGGACCACCCTGGGTCTGGCTGCGGTGGTCGAGCGGCTGATGGGCTCGGTCGGGGTCCCGCCGCTGCTGCGACCCGACCCCGAGCAGGTGGACCCGTGACGTTCGAGTCGACGATGGAGCACACCGTCCGGGTGTTCGAGGCGGTCGGCGTGGTCATCCTCGGCCTCGGGCTGGTGTGGGCAGCCGTGGTGGCCCTGCTCGTGCTCCGGCGTGGCAAGCCGGGCCGCACCGCCTACAAGACGTTCCGCGAGGTGTTCGGTGGTGCCATCTTGATGTCACTGGAGGTACTCGTGGCCGCCGACCTCATCCGGACGGTGACCATCGACACGACCTTGGAGTCCGTCACCGTTCTCGGGCTGATCGTGCTGATCCGGACGGTGCTCAGCTTCTCGTTGGAGATCGAGATCGACGGCATCCCGCCCTGGCGGCGGGCCCTGGTGTCCGGCGGCTCGGTGGCCGCCGACGCCACCCGCCGCGGCCTCACCTGACGCCGAGTGCACTCCCCGCGGACACATCTCGCCGCCGAGTGCACTCTCCGAGGACGTTTCGGGCTGCCGAGTGGTCAGCCGGTGGCGCGCAGCGCATCGAGCAGCACGGCAGCGGCCGGCGGCGATTCCGCGCGAAACGCCAGGAACCGCACCGTACGACGCAGCTGGACCCCCGCCAGCGGACGCACGACGACCCCCTCCCGCTCGACAAGCGCCATCCGGGGCACGAGCGCGACGCCGACACCGGCGGCCACGAACCCGAACATGACGTCGTAGTCGTCGGTTCGCAGCACCGGGTGCGGCACGAATCCCTCCGCCAGACACGCTGACCGCAGCGCCTGGTCACCCGGCTCAGACAGGTCGTGGGACATGATCCATCCGTCGTCGCGCAGCTCGGCCAGCGGCACCTGGTCCGCGGCCGCCAGCCGATGCGCCGCCGGCAGCACCGCCAGGAACGGGTCGTCGAACAGCGACACGACCACCAGCTCGTCGGGGACGTGGGTGGGGCGCTCCGGGTCGTCGTAGATCAGGGCGCAGTGCAGCTCGCGCGACGCCAGGCGCTCGAGCAGCTCCGGCGGCTCGGCCTCGACCAGCTGCACGTCGACGCCGGTGCGGCTCTGCATCAGGGCGACTGCGTGCGGCAGAACGGTCGCCCCGGCCGTCGGGAAGGTCCCGATGCGCAGCGTCACCACACCGTGCCGGGCCAGCGCCTTGACCTCCGTCTCCGCGGAGCCGAGCCGGTCGAGGACGGCGTCGGCGTGGTCCAGGAAGAGCCGGCCGAGGTCGGTCAGCGTCGTCCCGCGTGCCGTGCGCGAGACCAGGCGCGCACCGAGGTGCGACTCCAGGGCGCCCAGGTGGTGGGCCACCGTCGGCTGGCTGTAGTGCAGCGCGCGGGCGGCCGCAGCGAGCGACCCGGTGCGGGCGACGGCCTGCAGCACGGCGAGCTGGCGAAGGTCCAACATGTCGACCAGCATAAGCCTGGTTATGGAGGACCGACAGATAGTTACCCACTTCTCTATGTTGCCTGCGTCGGGCATCCTGGGACTGTGACTCCCCATGACTCCCTCGCGGCAGGCCTCCCCGACCTCGACCAGACGCGTACCCCGTACGCCGACGCCCTCGAGGCCTATGCCGACGCCGACTGGCTGCGGCTCGGCGTGCCCGGCCACCAGGTCGACCGGCAGGCGCAGCCCGGGCTGCTCGACTACCTCGGCGAGCGCGCCGTCGCGCTGGACATCCCGCCGCTGACCGAGGGGATTGACTACGGCGACGCCCCTACCCCGCTCGGCCAGTCCGCCTACCTCGCCGCCCAGGCTTGGGGTGCGCGACGCACGTGGTTCCTCACCAACGGGGCCAGCAAGGGAAACCTGGTCTCCTGCCTGGCGCTGCGCGGGCTCGGAACGAAGATCGTCCTGCAGCGCTCGGTGCACTCGTCGGTGGTCGACGGCCTCGCGCTGGCCGGTCTCGATGCGGCGTTCGTGTACCCGTCGGTCGACGCCGGGCTGGGCATCGCGCACGGCGTCACGCCGACCGCGCTGGATGTCGCGCTCACCGAGAACCCGGACGCAGTCGCCGCCTACGTCGTGACGCCGTCGTACTTCGGCGCGGTCGCGGACGTGGCCGGTCTGGCCGACGTCGCCCACCGGCACGGACTGCCGCTCGTCGTCGACGAGGCATGGGGGGCACACTTCGGCTTCCACCCCGAGCTGCCCACCAACGCGCTGCGGCTGGGGGCCGACCTGGTCATCTCCTCGACCCACAAGCTGGCCGGCTCGCTGACGCAGTCAGCGATGCTGCACCTGGGCCACGGCGCGTTCGCCGACCGGCTCGAGCCCCTCCTGGACCGTGCGTTCCGTTCGATGCAGTCCACGTCGGCGTCGGCGCTGCTGATGGCCTCACTCGACCACGCGCGCAAGCAGCTGGCCGTCCACGGCGCGACGACCATCGGCGCCAGCCTGGAGGCTGCCGCCAAGATCCGCGGCCGCGTGCTCGCGGAGGGACGCTTCGGCTCGATCGACGAGCGCATGCTGAGCTTCGACGACGTCATCGCGCTCGACCAGCTGCGCGTGGTCATCGACACCCGGGCCGGCGGCATCAGTGGCCACGAGGCGCGGCACACGCTGTTCGCTGACCACAAGGTGCACCTGGAGATGTCGACCGACTCAGTCGTCGTCGCGGTGATCGGCGCCGGCGCAGCGCCGGACGTCGACCGCCTCATCGACGCCCTGCACGCACTTCCCGCCGTCGGGAGCGACACCGGACCTGCGATCCCGCTGCCCGCTCCGGGCGAGCGGGCGACCACCGTGCGGGACGCCTACTTCGCCGAGACCGAGGTCGTGCCGGCGTCGCAGGCCGTGGGGCGCGTGTCCGCGGACACCGTGGCCGCCTACCCGCCCGGCATCCCCAACCTGCTGCCCGGCGAGCTCGTGACCTCCGCCGCCGTGGACTTCCTGCAGCAGACGGCAGCCGCACCATTCGGCCACGTGCGCGGCGCCATCAGCAAGGACATGAGCGTCTTCCGCGTCGTCCGCTAGGCGCGACCTCGCGGCCGCTCGCCCCGCGTGCCGCGCTCACCGTCGATGAGCCCCGTCCGTTCCCTGGGGGAACAAGTGTGCGGAATTGCGGCCGACCGCCTGCAATTCCGCACGCAGCGGGGGTCGGTCGTGCGGAATTGCGGGCGCGCGCGTCGAATTCCGCACATTCGTGCAGCCCCCGGCGGGCGACCGGCCGGCTAGATGAGGACGGGCTCCCGGCGCGAGGGCGGGCAGGTCTCGTGCTGGACGAGGTCGAACAGGGTGCGCCGCACGAAGTCGGTCGGTCCGATCCACGACAGGCAGCGCGGGCAGATGGAGTCCGCGTCCACGTGCAGTGAGCTGTCCACGGCGGGGCCGCCGGGAGCCGACGCATCGATCACGGCGGACACGCCCGTCACTGCGTCGAACCCTCGTCTGCGCACGTCACACCTCCGTTCTCGACAGTGTGCACCCGTCAGGACTCGCGACGAACACGTCTGGGTCACCGTGCGACAACGATGATCCGCCCGGAACCGGCCAGAAGCCAGGATGGTCCGAAAGGGGCACGGTCGGTCTCACCGAAGGGGCGGCATGCTCGCGCCGACCGGCCGGGTCGTCTGGGCTGGTGTCTTCTACCCCGGCCCACCCGACCTGTCGGACCACCACCGCCCCGAGACAGCCGAAAGGCCCCACCATCACGGTGGGGCCTTTCGGGAAGTCGGTGTCTCAGACCGGACGAACGCTCTCCGCCTGCGGGCCCTTCTGACCCTGCGTCACCTCGAACTCCACACGCTGGTTCTCGTCCAGCGAGCGGTAGCCGTCGGCCTGAATCGCCGAGAAGTGCACGAAAACGTCGGCGCCGCCGTCGTCCGGTGCAATGAAGCCGAAGCCCTTCTCGGAGTTGAACCACTTAACAGTGCCTTGCGCCATGCCTTGCTCCCCATCATGGGACTGAACGGACCCGACACTTCGCCGCATCCGGGCTGCCTTGCCTGCCAGTCGATCCCACGTCAGGAACGTGTCCTGTAAAGCGAGAACGCCCGGGCAACCAACTCCGCGGGCGTTCGAGAACGTGCGAGGAACTGCCTTGCTGCAACCAGGAAGACCGTAGCACGCCCGACCCCTTTCGGGGTATCCGCCAGACCGGGACGTCGCGCTCAGTCGGAAACGGCCTCCCGATCGGCACCGCTGTCGTGGCTGCGGAGGCTGTCCCCACGCCGGGGCGCCCGCACCAGGACGTACAGCGCGGCGGCCAGCAGCACCGCCGCCGCAGTGCCCAACGCGGCACCGGTCGCGTCCACGAACGCCTGCTGGGCAGCCGTCGCCAGCTGCGCGCCGGCCGGGCCGATCTGGGCAGCGACCTCCTGGGCGGCGGCCACCGACTGCTGGGCGACGTCCACCACCTCCGGCGGGGCACCGGCCGGCGCGGCGTCGGCCACCCCGGCCCGGTAGGCCCCGTTCAGCACGCTCCCGAGGATGGCGATGCCCAGCGCGCTTCCCAGCTCGCGTGAGGTGTCGTTCACCGCTGAGGCGACGCCCTGCTTGGTGGCAGGCAGCGAGGAGACGATGGCCGTTGTCGCGGGCGTCCCGGCAAGAGCCATGCCGGCCGCGAACACGACGAGCCCTCCGGCGAACAGTGCGTAGTTGAGCTCGGCACCGAGCCCGGTGAGCACGAACATCCCGGTCGCGATCAGGGTCAGACCGAGCGCGCCGACCCGGTTGATGCCGAACCGGTCGGCGATTTTGGGTGCCTGCCGGGCCAGCGGGATCATGACGAACGGCATCGGGAACATCGCCAGTGCTGCCTTGAGCGGAGACAGGCCGGCCACAAACTGCAGGTACTGCAAGGCGACGAAGAAGAACCCGAACGCGGCGAAGAACTGCACGGTCAGCGACAGCGATCCGGTGCCGAAGCCGCGCAGCCGGAACAGCCGAGGGTCGAGCATGGGGTGGGCTAGCCTCAGCTCCCAGCCGACGAAGGCTGCCAGCGCCGCCACCCCACCGACGATTCCGACCAGCACCGCGACGTCACTCCACCCGCGAGCCGGCCCCTCGATGATGCCGAACACCAGGGCCGTCACGCCGACCAGCGACAGCGCCGCGCCGACGACGTCCAGTGCCGGCGGCTCGGCGTCTCGCGAGCGTGGGACGAAAGCCACGGTTCCCACCAGGGCCAGCACCGCGAGGACGACGTTGAGCGCGAAGAACGAGTTCCAGGCGAAGAACTCCAGCAGGAGGCCGGTCCCGAACAGCCCGATCACGGCTCCGCCACCCGCGACCCCCACCCAGACCCCCACTGCCTGCCCCTTCTCCTCCTCCGGGAAGGACGTGGTGATGATCGACAGCGTCGTGGGCATCACCAGGGCGGCACCCAGCCCCATCGCCGCCCGCAGCCAGATCAACGTCGCGGGCTCGGTCACGAACAACGCGGTCCCCGCGGCCAGCCCGAACACCACCAGCCCGGCAAGCAGGACGCCCTTGCGCCCGAACCGGTCGCCGAGCGCCCCGGCCGGCAGAAGCAGTCCGGCGAGGACCACGGTGTACGCGTCGACGATCCACTGCAGCTCGGTCTGGGTGGCGCCGGTGTCGCGTGCCAGGTCGGGCAGGGCGACGTTCAGGCCGCTCACCGCCGAGACCACCATCATCAGCGCCAGGGAGACCACGACGAGGACCGCTCGGCGCTGACCCCGGGTCAGCGAGGTCGATGGTGCGGACATGGGCACCCTCCCCTAGAATTCAACGTATGAGGAAATCTACAGCCGTTGAATTCCCGTGGCAAGGCCCCCGGGCCACCGTGTCATGACCGACGCCGCCCGACCTGGCCGACGCCCCGGGACCAGCACCACCCGGGACGCGATCGCCGATGCTGCCGGCCGCCAGTTCGCCGAGCTCGGCTACGACCGCACGACGATCCGCGGCGTCGCCCGCGAAGCCGCGGTCGACCCGGCGCTGGTGGTCCACTTCTTCGGCTCCAAGCAGCAGCTGTTCGCGCACGTCGTGGAGCTGCCCTTCGACCCGGCGGTGGTCCTCCCCCAGCTCCTCGAGGGCGACCGTGCCGACGTCGGTCGGCGCTTCGCCACGTTCGTCGTCGGGGTGCTGGAGTCCGACGGCCGGGAGGCGATGGTCGGACTGGTACGCGCGGCGGCCAGCGAGCCGGCAGCCGCCGAAGCGGTCCGCGAGCTGGTCACCCGCCGCGTGATCGGGACCATCGTGACCGCGCTCGGCTCGGACGACGCTCCGTTGCGCGCTTCACTGGTCGGCGCGCAGGTCGTCGGCCTGGTGATGGCACGACATGTCGTTGCCGTCGAACCGCTCGCGGCCACCGCTCCGGACACCCTCATCGACGCGATCGCCCCCACGTTCCAGCGGCTGCTCACCGAGCCGCTGACCGGCTGACGACGATTCGGGTCGCCTGCCTTCCCGCTGCTAGGGTTTCGCGCTGTCCCGCCCTCGTAGCTCAGGGGATAGAGCATCGGCCTCCGGAGCCGTGTGCGCAGGTTCGAATCCTGCCGAGGGCACCGACTCACACAGACTCCGCGCGCTTCGGCCGCGAGGAGCAGTAGCAGCGGACTCCCAGGATGAGGTCAGGCTCAGTACAGGCCGGTCCGTGAGCGTTGGTGGCACCAGATCGGCACTCTCCGTTCTGACACCACGTTCATCGGAGGAGCTATCCGCAAGCAGATCGTCACACTCGACATGACGGAGGCGGACCTGATGACCGCACTGTCCGGCGGCCAGACGCTCGCCGAGGTCGCCGACGACCAGGGCGTGGCAGACGGCGCGCTGACCCGGGCCCACGCTGATGAGATGACCTCGTCGCTGACCCATCACGTCACCGACCTGGTGAACGGTGTCCGCCCGGACCGCGGAGCATTCGGTCCAGGACCCGGCCCAGGAGCCGACCTGCCCGCCCCCGACGGGGCCGGCGACACCGCGGACGGCCCGTCCGCCGCCTGATCGTGAGGGCCGGGCTGGACCGCTAGACCGAAGGTCCGGCCTGGCCCTCAACATGCTCGACCGGGACCTCGGACAGCCGCGACACCCGGTGGGGAAGGTCGGTGACGAGCCAGCGGGAGAGCCGTCGGGGCAGGGTCGACACGATGACGCGATCGAACTCGCCGCCCGCCAGGAGCTCACGCACCCGATCGACCACCGCGCTGGAGACAACCTCGCCGTCGGCCGTCACACTGGCGCGCTTCAGGCGGGCAAGCTCGTGCTCCAGTCGCGCCTCGGCCAGCGTCTGGGCGATGCGCTGGGCGTCGGGGATGACCCGGTCGATCGGTGGGTAGTCCCATTGGGTGGTTCCCTCGGCGGCGGTGACGGGGACGACCAGATACAGCGAGCACTGTCCGTCAGCGACGAGCTCGCTGAGCCGTGCCTCGAGCTGTTCGCCACCCAGCGTCTGGTTGGCCACCACCAAGAACCGAGTCATGGGCGTCACCCTTCGTCAGGTTCCTCCCCACCATTCAACTCCCCTTCCAGCGCCAGCGGGTGCTCAGGTGCGAGGCAATCCCTCAGCCAGCAGCGCGCATCTCGTTGTTCCGGGCGTTATGCGTGACCTCGGCCAAACCGAGCGCCTCCAGCAAGGGCGGGAGGTACATACCGGCCCGGCCGCGGTAGCCCTTGCGCAGGCCGTACCAGCCACCGACCGGGTTGTCCGCCGAGCGCGCCCAGGCCTCGACGGTGCCCGACGCGGCGTCCTTCTTCTCGTCGGCCGCACCCAGGGGGACCCAGTCCCCCTGCTCACGCAGCCACGTCGTCATGTCCTCGATCACGCGCAGTTGGTACTTCAGCGTCGTCGAGCCGACCTGGCAGACCAGGGCCGGTGGGTCCGCCTCCTCGTCCCGGTACATCGTGTACTCCGACGACCCGGGTGGGGTCGTCAGCATCCACGGGTCGTCCTTGGTGCCGCTGCCGTGAGCCATCACTCGTCCTTCCGGTCTGCCGGTCCACTGGTCGGGACCTGCTGGGTGATGCAGTGCGGGCCTCCCCCACCGAACTCCAGGGTCGCGCCTGGCACGGGGATGACCGCGCGGCCCGGGTAGAGCGAGTCGATGAGGTCCAGGGCGGCGTCGTCGCGCCCGGTTCCCGTCACCGGGACGATCACCCCGCCGTTTGCCAGATAGAAGTTGCAGTACGACGGAGACTCCCCCGGACCGGGGTCGAGGCGGGTCACCGTCAGCTCCCGGCCGGCCGCGTCGCGCACCCCGGCCAGAGCCCGCGCGTTCTGCTGGCCGAAGGCGAACTCGCTGCTGTCTGCGCTCGCCGGCACCTCGAGCAACAGGTGGCCCGGCGCCACGTACTGGGCGATCCCGTCGACGTGTCCGTCGGTTCCCTCCGGCCCCACGTCCAGGCTGTGCCCGTAGGGGAGCCACACGACGGTTCTCGCGCCGAGAGCGTCGCGGAGCGCCAGCTCGATCTGCTCCCGGCTCATCGAGGGGTTCCGGTTCGGGTTGAGGAGGCACTGCTCGGTGGTGACCAACGTGCCCTCGCCGTCGACGAAGTAGGCGCCGCCCTCGAGAACCATCGGCGAGTGGAAGACCGGGAGCCCGAGGTGGGCGGCGACGGTATCCGGGACCCGGTTGTCGTTGTCGTAGGGGTGCCAGCGCTCACCCCAGGCGTTGAACTCGAAGCTCACGACAGCCAGCTCGCCACGGTCGTTGCGGACGAAGACCGGCCCACTGTCGCGCATCCACGAGTCGTCGATCGGTGCCGCCAGGATGTCGATGTCCCCGCCACACAGGTCCCCAACCTCGCCCTCCTGGCCGGGGTTGCACAGCATGGTCAGCGGCTCGAGGGCGGCGATCGCACGCGCGACCAGGGCGTAGTCGGCCTTCGCGTCGTCGAGGCGGTCGCGCCACAGCTCCGCTCTGGCCGGCCAGGCCATGAGGCACCGCTGGTGCGGCTCCCACTCGGCCGGCATCGCGTACCCGGCGTCGGCCGGCGTGGGCTCACCGTCAGAGCTCATCAGTCACCACCTGTCGTCTCGGCACGGGTCACGCTCGCCCGCGAGCAAGGTCCAGCAGTCGGCCGAGGACCCGTCCGCCATCGGCGCGCAGCCCGTCATGCTCGTACTCGTTGGTCAGCCACATCCGCATCCCCCGGATGCCGGCCGACGTCTCCTCCGAGAAGTCCCGCTCCACGTACATGTCCTCGGCGTACACCAGGGCGGCGGACGGGACGTCGTTGGCGGCCAACCGCTCGGCGTCGTAGAGCGGCCCCCAGGAGTGCCCAGCGAGCAGACCTGCCGTCTCGGCGAACGGCTGCAAGCCGGGGTACTCGTCGAACATCCACGGGTACACATGCTCGCCGGTGAGCAGAGTCGGGTCGTCTGCGTAGGAGCCGGGCAGCACCCGATCGGCGGACCAGTCCGTCACCTGGCCGGGCGCGTAGCACGACTCGTGGACGACGGCGTACAGCGGGTTGCGCGAGAACGGCAGCGACGCGGCCACGTCGTGCCGGAAGGCGGGGCTGTCCGTCGGGAGCTCGAGGATGGAGTGCAGACGTTCCGAGCCGTCGCTCATCCCCAGCATCAGTCCGAGCTGGCGGAAGCGACGGTGCGTGAGCTGGCTACCGTCCGGCAGCCTGAAGTCGTGAGTCGCAAGCTCGTGGACGAACCGCTCGACCCGCCCCCGATCCTCGGGGAAGCGGTCGTAGTGCGCGGCGACCTTCGCGGTCGTGCGTGCGTACGTCGCGGTGTAGACGTCGTCGATGGCGCGGTCCAGAGGCGGCAGGCCGCCGGTCACCAGCGCCAGGTCCAGCGACTCCGGGTGCAGCGACAGGTACGTGACGACACAGAACCCGCCGAAGCTCTGACCGAGCACCGACCATGAGTCCACTCCGAGCTGCCGCCGGATCCGTTCGGCGTCGCGGACGATCGAGTCCGCCCGGAAGTGCACGAGACGCGAGGCCAGTCCGGCCGAGTCGTGCACGGCGACGTCCCGAGGGCCGACCGGCGACGAGCGCCCCACCCCGCGCTGGTCGAGCATGAGGACGCGGAACTCCTCCAGCGCCCGCTCCAGCCAGGGTGGCGTCTTCTTGCGCAGCGGTCGCGGCGCCTCGAAGCCGGGACCGCCCTGCAGAAACACCAGCCACGGCAGGTCGTCACCCTCTTTGTCCGCAGCCACGACCTCGCGTGCGAACAGGTCGATGTGTTCGCCGGTGGGGTCCGAGTAGTCGAGGGGGACCGCGAACGTGTGTTCGGTCAGGAGCAGCTCGGGGACGCGGTGCGTGACGGAGTTCACCCCGACAGGCTAGGCCGTGCGGATGGCGGGTGGGGCGTCACGATGTAGCCGGACTCGACGTCCCCGTAGACGACCATCTGGTCTGCCTGGACCGCCCACAGCCGAGCCAGGTACGCGCAGAAGATCGCGTCCACCTCGTCCTCCACCAGCCGGAGCTCGGACTTCTTCGTCGCCAGGGACACCGCGTTCCTCAGCTCCGACCATCGGGAGGACTGGTCGAGCCGCAGGACCGGCCCCAACGTGGTCTCCATGTGATCGAACAGCGTGCGGAAGGCTGCCCGGAGCGACTCCAGGTCGCGACCTCGCTTGGCCTTGTAGGGGATGACCCGCTCCAGTTCGAACAGCGACACCATCGCTGGGTGCGGGTAGACCTCGATGGCCACGTCACTGTTGGCGCCTGGCCTTACCGTCGGGTCCAGGTCCAGTCCGAGGCGCACCGCCAGTCGGGCGCCGCGAGGCTCCGGCCGGAACCAGGGACGGCTCCGGTTCGACGGGTGCGTGCCGGCGTGGAACCGAGCGAAGTCCCGCGACAGCTCCGCCTCGCAGTCGCGGCGGCCGCTCTCATTCGGCACAACCAGCGGGGCGTCGACCGCGACCACGATGCCGTCCCCGCGGTGGTGCTCCGTGAAAGCGACGATCGCGTCGTCGCTGACCACCGACGCCGACGCGAGGAGCTGGCCGCTGTCGTCGAGCACAGCAACCCCGGTGCGGCGCTTCGGCCCCCAGGCCAGGTCGATCCCGAACGCGACCCCGGTGGGCATCGCGACGCTACCGAGGCCTGCGAGATGAAGAGCCGGTCGTGACGCAGACAACCTCCAGCATAGGCCGAGCGTGCCACGCGCCCGGGGCGTCCGCTACGGTCGAGGCGTGTACTACCTCGGAGGCGCAGTCATCGGCATCGTCCTGCTCGTCGTGCTTGTCATGGCCGGCGGCAAGGTCATGAGACGGCGCCGGTAGCCGACCGAGGCACGCCCGACCCAGGAGGCACCATGCACCTCTCGCGCAAGATCGTGCGGACCGTCTTCCTGCTCGCGGTCGCGGCCGCAGTCACCGTCCTTGTCGTCGAGGCGCGTGACCGGAAGCGTCAAGCCGACGAGGCGTTCGACGACATTGAGGCCAAGCTCGACGAGCTCGACCCAGTGACCCGCGCTGCCGTCGTCGCCCGCGTCGGAGTGAACACCGCCCGCCGCAAGTAGGCGATCGAGCCGTCACTACCGTGACGGCATGCGTGACCTGCCCCCCGGCTGGGCGACCGACCTAGCCGTTCTCGAGCTGACCGGGTCGACGGTTGACGACCACGGCGACCACCTCGTCGTCCGTTCGCCAGGCAACCCCGACTACCACTGGGGCAACTTCCTGTTCGTCAGCGACCCAGAGGCGGTGAATGACGCACGCCGCTGGGTCGAGACCTTCCACACGGCGTTCCCCGACGCGTCGTACCTCGCGATCGGCCTGGCCCGCATGCCCGACGATGCGGAGCTCCTGGACCCGGCAGGGAGCGGACCTCGAGCCGGAGGAGGTGCTGACGACGCGGACGTTGCCGACGCAGACGCCACTCCCTGGCGGCTACTCCGTGCGCGCTCTGGACGGCGACGACTGGGACCAGCTGACGGCACGGGAGGTCGCCGACAACGCACGGACCGGCGACTACGAGCCAGAGGGCCATGCCCGGTTCGCCGCCGCACGGACCGCAACCCAGCGGGCGATCTGTGAACGTGGTGACGCCGCGTTCTTCGGGGCGTTCTCCGGCGAGGTCCTCGTGGCCAGCCTGGGGATCGTCCGGTGTGGAGGCATCGCTCGCTACCAGTCGGTCGGCACCGACGAGGAGCACCGACGTCGTGGGCTGGCCTCACATCTGTTGGGCGTCGCCGCCAGCTGGGCCGCGGGCCGTGGCTGCACGCAGTGGGTCATTCTCACCGACGTCGGCAACCCGGCTGGGCGCGTCTACCGAAGGCTCGGATTCGAGCCGACGACGGGCAACGCCCAGGCGTATCGGAAGCCGCCCCGCTGAGGCGTCAGCCGGACGCGCAGTCCAGTCGGGCGTCGCCCCAGTCGGCGTGGTCGAAGGCGTTTCCATCGCCGCCGCGAGTCACGACCAGGCTCAGCCGCTGAACGTCTGACACGTCCGCACTCAGCGGCACCGACTCGTCCGTGCCCAGCACCAGGCCGCTGCTCGCCAGCAGCTTCTTGTCGCCCCAGACCTCGAAGACCACCGAGCCCTGGCTCCCCACCTCCTCGTCGAGCCCGACGTCGGACAGGAAGAGCGAGCACCCGGCGGGGACGGCCACCACCAGGAGTGAGGGTGCGTGCACCCCGATGCCGTGCTCGAAGGTCGTCGAGCCGATCTGCAGTGGGAGACCATCGGCGGCGGGACGCTCCCCATTGCTCTGGTCGGCCTCGGGCGGACCCCAGCCGTTGCTGGCCGTCAGCCAGGGAAGCTCGCTGAGGTAGGCGGCGGTGCCGCTGATCTCAGGAGTCGGCGTCGGCTCGGGCGCCGGCGACTCGAATGCCCCGATGTCGATGAACGGTCCCTGTGAGCGCTCGACCCCTGCCAGATCGGTGGCGCCTGCCTGCGCGAGCCTCATCCCGGCGTCGATGGCCGGCGACTCGGCGCGCAGCGAGAAGTCGCCGAGGGCCGGGTCGGCGAACAGCGGGTCGGCGAACTGGGAGTGCCGGTCGTTGCCGGAGTCACCAACCCACCGGGGGAAGTTTCGGTACTGCGTGCCCTTCCACTGCCAGGTGCCGTCTGACGACCCGTCCTCCGCCCAGTAGAGGTTGTAGTCGACGAGGTTGTCGACGTTCTCCGGGTAAGGGTTCTGGACGAACTCGTGCCCCGCGCCGGAGACGAAGATGTTGTTCTCGATGAGGTTGCCTCTGGTGTCGAACTGGACGAGGAGGGCTGGTCCATCGGACCGGAAGACGGTGTTGTTCACCAGCGTGCACTCCTCAGTGCTCCCCCGGCGCCGGTCGTAGCCTCCAATGGCTACTCCGATCGTCGTGGTGTCGTAGACCACGTTGTTCCGTACGGTGATGTTCCGCGTCGAACGGCCGGTGTGCTCACTCGCCAGCTCGATACCGATGTTGACGTCGTGGACGACGTTGGCCTCGATCAGCACGTCGCGGCCGCCATCCACGTAGATGCCGTCTGCGCTCCCATCGTTGCCGTAGGCAGGGTTTCCCCGGCTGTCGATGTTCCAGACCTCGTTGTCGCGCACGACCCCGTCTCGGGCCTGGTCGACCGTGGGGTCCGAAGCCGTTCCCTCGAAGCCGATCACGTCGATCCCGATGTTGTTCGTGTCGTGGACGCGGTTGCCCGCAACGAGGAAGTCCTTCACATTGCCGTTGAGGACGAGCGCCTCGGACGATCCCAGGTCGAGGTCGGAGAGCTCGTTGTCCTCGATGACGAGGCCGGAGATCGGCTGCGTGGACGATGTTCCGTACACCGCGATCCCGTGTGCGTCACCGCCGTTGCGGCCTTGGAACGTGGTTCCGAGATCCTGGATACGGTTCCCCGTCAGCCGGACGGCGCCGGACTCGCCGGTGACGAAGATGCCAATGGGGACGTGCCCGTTCTCGTCGCTGCGGTAGCCGGTGATCGTCAGTGCCTCCACCGCGATGTCGTGGCTCCCGTCGACAGTGACCATCGCGTCCTGGCCGGACGGCACGTCCAACGTCGAACCGTCGAGTACTGGCTCTTCGCCGGGTGCAGCAGTGAGGACGACGGGACGGCCCGGCTCGCCAGACGTTGTGAAGTCGACCCGCTGGGCGTAGGTGCCACCCCGGACGAACACGGTCGTGCCCGGCGTCGCCTGGTCGACCGCGTGCTGGATGGTCGCGAACGGGTCGTCCCGCGCGCCAGAACCGGCGTCCTGGCCGTCTGGCGACACCCAGATCTCCTGGTCGGCGGCCGGAGCGGTGGAGACATCCTGGGAGCCTCGGGTGGCGAGGGCCCATGCGGTCGTGCCTGCTAGCACCAAGCACCCAGCCGACAAGGCGGCGATGAGCCCGTTTCTCCGACGATTGGTGGTCATCTCAGCTGTCGTCGCTGTCGTCCCCGTGTGCCGCCCAGCGGTAGGCGTCCAACACCTCGCGGACCTTGTCCCGCATGAGTGCGTCAGGTGTCGCCTCGAAGCGCTCGGAGGCGACGCGGCGCGACTGCACCGGAAGGAACTGACTCAGCAGCTCGTCCGGAATGCCAGTCCCTGCCAGGTTCGACGTCATGCGCTGCACCGCGTCCTGGACCGAGCGGACCGGCCAGTAGTAGCGGGAGCGGTCGCTGCGCGAGTACCTGCGCGCGTAGGCAGCGCCCTCCGGGTCCGACGGGTAGAAGGGCTGCCAGTACTTCGGCTCGTCCCTCATCGCGCGGTCGAGCACCTCACGGACCCCGGACGCAGCGGAGCCGAGCAGCTCGTCCTCGATGAACGACAGCGCGAACACCGCCTCTCGGTAGGCGAACGTCAGCGCCGGGCCGACCTTGAGGATGGCGAACCGGTCCTCAACCAAACCGCGAAGCGCCTGCGGGGTCTGGTAGTCGGTGCTGTGGGCCTCCAGCACCATCGTCGGCTCGGCGCTCATGAACCGTGCCAGGTGGGCCGCCTGCCCGGGCCGGTAGCCGAACAGCTCGCTGTCGGAGAACTCCACCCCGGGCTGCGCCACGACCGCGCGGACGCGACGCCATCCGTCACCGACCCCCGCCGCGTTGAACGCCGCCTCACCCAGCTCGATCGTCTCCTCGACGGCCTCCGCGGTCGTGACGTGGATCCCGTGGTCCCCCGCCGACTCGCCGCCGGGCACCGGCACCTCCGTCCCGATCACGTACCGGGGGTCGACGCCTGCCTCGGCGGCAGCACGTTCGGCAACGGCCGCCAGTCGGCCGGTCCGCTCCGCGACTAGGGCGGGATGAAGAGCACCCACCGGGTCGTCGGCGCACCTGATCGAGGTGTCCAGGTGGATCTTGGAGAACCCGGCGCTGACAAATGCGTGCACCAGGTCCTCCGACTTGGCCATCGCCGTCTCAGCCGGCAAGTGCTTCCACGGGTTCGGCCCCAGGTGGTCTCCACCCAGGACCAGCTGGCTCGCGGACAGGCCACGCGCGCTGGCGAGTGCCTCGACCTGTCGACGGAAGTCGGCAGGCTGCAGCCCGGTGTAGCCGCCGTCCTGGTTGACCTGGTTGCAGGTGGCCTCGATGAGCACGATGTGGTCGCCGGCTGCTCCGTGCCGGACCGTCTCGTCCAGGACCACCGGATGCGCCGAGCACACCGAGGTGATCCCGACGGCCCGACCTTCGTGCTGGGCGCGCGCGAGCCGGTCCAGTGCGTGCTCGGTCACCGAAGCTCTCCCTCGAGGTCGTCCGATGGCGACAGGTCTGCCGCCCACGACTCTGCCTCGGAACGGTCCGGCTGCGCGGCTGTGCCACCCACGCCGCGCGTGGACAAGGTGCCGGCCGCCACGGCAAGGCGCAGGGACCGCTCGGGGTCCGCCCCGGTGAGTCGCCCGGCGAGGTACCCGGCGTTGAAGGTGTCCCCGGCGCCCACCGCGTCGCAGAAGGTCGGGGGCGGGGTCGCCGCCACCGAGAGCACCGCTCCGTTCAGCCGGGCGAACGCGCCGAGCTCGCCTCGCTTCACCACCACGTCACGCCCGTCCAGCCGCGGGTCGGCGAGCGCGTCGCGGACGGTCTGCGCCTTCGTGACCGCCATCAGCTCGTTGCCGTTCGGCAGGAAGACATCAGTCTCCGCGAGGAGGTCTGCCAGTCTCCACTGCCCGGTGGGGTCCCAGTTCGTGTCGACGGACGTGCTCACACCAGCAGCCCGGAACCTGCGCAGGGCCGACGGAAGCGCGTCGCGGAAGCTGTCGGACATCAGGTAGTAGGACGCCACGTGCACGTGACGGGCCGGCCGGTCCGGGAGCGCCGACAGATCGCTGCTACTGAGCGCCGCGATCGTGCCTGGCGCAGTGAAGATAGCTCGGTCGTGCCCGCGGTCGAGAATGACCGACATCCCCGTCGGTCCGGACGGGTCGCGCCGAACGTGCGAGGGGTCGATGCGCGCCTCGGCGAGCCGGTTCGTCATGAACCAACCGACGTCGTCGTCCCCGACGACGCCGCAGAGACCGACCGTGAGCCCCAGACGCCCCGCCCCAACGGCGGTGATGCAGGCAGACCCCCCGACCACGAGCGACGCGTGGTCGACCAGCTGCTCCACCTGCCCGAAGCGAGCTTCCACGTCCGGTCCACCGACGATGACGTCCGGGTTCACATCGCCGAGGACGAGGAGATCGAGCTCGCTCACGCCGTCCTCTCTCAGTGCAGGAAGGCGGGGAGGTGCTCCCGCTGGGCCGCGACCATCTCGTCGAACATGTCACGAACCTGGTGCAGCTCGCACGCCGCCGCAGTCAACGGGTCGAGCATGAGCGCGTGGACCGCCGCCTCCCGGTCCTCCGTGAGGATCGCGGTGACGGCGAGGTCGTTGAACTCCAAGTGCCGGCGGACGAGGGACGCCAGGTGCGACGGCAAGGCGCCGAACGCCTGCGGGTGGATCCCCTCGGCATCCACGGTCGCTGCCACCTCGACCGCGTTCCCAGCCTCCAGGTTGTCGACCCATCCCCGGTTGGGCGTGGTGACGTAGACCGTGGTCGGCGTGCCGGTGGTCATCGCTTCGACGATCTGGGAGGGGTACTCACCGCCGCGCTCCATGGGGTACTCGTCCTCCCCAGCGAGAACGCGCCGCAGCATCTCGTCGTTCTCCCGCCGCCACGTCGGCCAGTTGTGAGCGTAGAAGCCGGACTCGCCGATGTACTCCTTGCCCTTCCACCGATCGACGACGTCCGGGTGGGTGCGGAAGTAGGGCAGGTACTCCGACACATGGCCGCTGCTCTCGGTCGGGAATGCCCCCAGCTGGTACATCAGCTCAAACCGCACCGGGTCCTGCTCGTAGATCTGCGGGATGCGGCCGCGTTCGCGCAGCAACGGGTACAGATCCTCGTCCCCCCGGCGGAGCTGGGTCAGCCACGCCAGGTGGTTCACGCCGGCGGCCCGGAAGGAGATCTCGGCAGGCGGCAGCTCCATGAACCCCGCGAGCTGCTCGACGGTGTAGTGAACGGAGTGGCACATTCCCCAGACGGGCACCGTGGCGGCGCGAGACGCCGCCAGCACCGTCATGGACATTGGGTTGGTGTGGTTCAGCACCAGCGCGTCCGGGCACAGCCGCTCGACGTCGGCGAGGATCTCCAGGATTGCCGGGATCGTGCGCAGCGCCTTGAACAGTCCGCCCGGGCCGATCGTGTCGCCGATGCATTGGTCAACGCCGTACTTCATCGGGATGTCGTAGTCGAAGCCGACCGTCTGCAGTCCGGCAACCTCGATGGTGCTGATCACGACGGTCGAGCCGGGCAACAGGTCAGCGCGGTCAGTGGACGACCTCACCGTCCACGACTTGCCCGAACGCTCGATGAGGTGGTCTGCGAACTGGTGAGCCAGCCCGAGCCGCTCGGCGTCGATATCGACCAGCCGGAACTCGCCGGTCTCGAGCGGCGCACTCTGCAGGAAGTCGGTGATCAGCTCGGCGGCGAACACCGTGCTTCCGGCACCGATGATGGTCACGACGGTCATGTCACTTGCCTCCGGTCAGGGTGAGTCCAGCCACGATCCACCGCTGGGTGAACAGGAAGAAGACCAGAACCGGCACCACCATCAGCACCGACGCCGCCATGACGAGGTTGAGCTGGGCCGAGTGCTGCGTGGAGTACCAGGACAGGATCACGGGGATGGTGCGCTTGTCGTTCTGGGTGAGGACGATGAGGGGCCACAGGTAGGCGTTCCAGTTGAACATGAACGTCAGCAGTCCGAGCGTGGCCAGGGCCGGCTTCACCTGGGGCAGGATGACGGTTCGGTAGATGCGGAACTCCGAGGCGCCGTCGATCCGAGCCGACTCGATCTGCTCGTCCGGCAGCGACATGATGAATTGGCGCATCACGAACACCGCGAACGGGTCCACGATGACGGTGACGACCAGGCCCCACAGGTTGTTGAGCAGCCCGAGCCGGGACAGGATCAGGTAGTTCGGGATCATCAGCACGCTCGGCGGCACCATCATCAGCGCCATGAGGTACCAGAACATCACCTGTCGCCCACGGAACCGGTACTTGGCGAAGATGTAGCCGAGCAACGACGCCATGAACAGCGTGGTCATGACGTTCATCACCGCGACGAACAGCGAGTTCCGGTAGAACGTCGTCAGCGGGAGCTCGGGGTCTTGCAGGATCGTCTTGTAGTTGTCCAGCGTCCAGGTCTCGGGGACGAATGTCGGAGGGATCTGGCGGATCTCGGCCCCGGTCTTGAACGAGCCAAAGATCATCCAGAAGAACGGCAGCGCCGCGACAACTCCCGAAATCAGCAGAACCAGGTACAGCACCAGCCGACCGACCGGGACAGCCCGACGCCGCGGGGCCACGACCGTGATGGCGCCCTCTGCGCGCTCCGCTGCGGAGACGGTCGCCATGTCAGTACGACCACTTCGTGCGGAGCAGCCGGGCCTGCAGCAACGTGATGGCCAGCACGATCGCCAGCAGCACCAAGGACTCGGCGGCCGCCCAGCCCATGGCCTGGAAGCGGAATGCGTTCTCGAAGATGTCCAGGGACAGCACCCTGGTCTGCTCGTCCGGTCCCCCGAGCGTCATGACCTGGAACAGGTCGAACGCCTGGAACGAGGAGATCATCGTCAGAACCGCCGTGAGGAGGATGGTGGGCTTGAGAAGCGGCAGCGTCACCATGCGGAACCGTTGGAAAGCATTCGCGCCGTCGAGGTCAGCGGCCTCCGTCAGTGACTTGGGGATCCCCTGAAGCGCGGCGATGAAGATCACCAGGTTGTAGCCGATGTCCATCCACAGGTAGGCGAACGTCACCGCAAGCAGCGCGATCGGGATCCCGAACACGGTGAGGTTGGGGTCGTTCAGCCAGGAGATTGCTGTCACGCTCCCGGTGACCTTGCCGATCATGGCGTTGGCGAGCCCGTACTGCGGATTGAGCACGTACTGCCAGATCACCGCGACCGCCACCGCCGAGGCCAGCACCGGCATGAAGAACACGGTGCGCAGAAATGGACGCATCCTCCGGGCGGCCGACTCGATCATGACGGCAAGGGGCAGGGTGATCAGCAGGTTGAGCGGCAGGACGATGAAAGCGAAGAGAAGAGTGATCTTGACCGAGTTCTGGAAGCTCTCGGTCAGTAGGGACTGCGAGGAGAAGTTGAACATCTCCTTGAAGTTGTCCAGGCCGACGAACGGGTTGTCCCCTCCGAGTCCCCCGATGCCCGCGCCTTCTCGACGAGGGCTGTAGCTGAACAGCGACAGCGCGAACACCCACACCAGTGGCAGCAGCGAGAAGAACGCGAGGTAGAGGACGGTCGGCGACATCACCGCCCATCGGAACCGTCGCTGGGGCGCCTCGATCCCCCCGCCCGACCGGCGCAGAGGCGCCGGCGGGCTCGGGCGGGGGGCCGTGGCAACCCCGGTGTCAGTGGCCATCTCGGTGTCGGGCGCTCCTGCTCAGAGTGCGTTGGCGTTCTGCTCGATCGATGACAGCGCGTCGTCGACGCTGGCCTGGTCGGTCAGCACGTCGAGCACGTTGGGCACGATGATCTTGTAGAAGAGGCGATCGCGGTCGGGCAGGTTCCCCACGTAGACGGCGTCGCCCAGGATGTTGAGGAACGGCTCCAGGTACGCCGACTGGGTGAGCAGCTGGTCGCGAGCCGCGCCCTCGGTGTTGGCCGACAGCGCGGGCAGCGTTCCAGTCGACAGGTTCCACTGCAGAGCGTTGTCGGCGTTGGCGGCGACGTAGTTGACAAAGCCCCAGGCAACGGCCTGCTCCGGACTGTTCGAGGAGACCGTCAGCCCCCAGCCGGAGTCGGCCGCGAACGAGGCATTGTCCAGGGTCGGCAGCGGCACGTACTTCGTCACCGCCGCAACCTCGGGGAAGTCAGCCTCGTACTCGGGGATCACCCACGGGCCGACCAAGCCCATCGCGCACAGCTCGGTGAAGTAGCAGTCTCCGACCCAGTTGGCGGTGTCGGTGAACAGCGTCGGGTCCACGATGCCGTCCGTCACGAAGCTCTTCATGAGGTCCATGGAGGCCTGGGCCTCTGGGGTCTGGAACGTAAAGGACCCGTCGTCTGCCAGGAATGCCCCACCGTTCTGAAGGATCAGCGACAAGAACGTGTACGCGATGCCGTCGTTGGTGGTGAAGTGGTAGCCGGAGCGGGTGATCACACCGTCCTGGGTGACGGTCAGCTTCTTCGCGTCCGCTCGGAATGCGTCGTACGACGTCCAGCCGTCCGTGCCGACCCCCGCCGCCGTCGCCATGTCGGTGTTCATCAGCGTGGCTCCGTACTCCACGTTGGACTCCTGCGGCATGCCGTACAGGGCGTCATCGCACACATAGCCGCCCAGCGGGCCCGGGAAGAACAGCGACTCCGCGTCCGAAGCCGTGAGGACGTCGTCCGGCACGGTGGCCAGGTTGGACGAGTAGCTGCAGGTCCAGCTTCCGAACATCTGGAGGACGTCTGCTTCGTTGCCAGCCGGAAGCGACGTCTGCAACGTCTGGATGTAGCTGTCGTAGTCGAAGGTCTCGACCGTGATGCCAACGTCCGGGTTCTCGGCCATATACGCGTTCGCCAGCGCCTTGTACGCCTTGTTGAACGACTTGTTCTGGTGCGTCCACACGACGATGTCGCCACCCGGGGTGTCGGTCCCGGCGCTGCCGCCTCCGTCGGAGGAGGTGCAGGCCGTGGCCAGCAGGGCCAGCGACGCCACCCCGAGTGCAAGGGAGCGTGAGCGTTTCATCGGTTCCTCCTCCGTCAGGGCGTCTCGGGTGAGACGTCCAGGTGAATCACCGCGGTCAGGTGCCGCGGGTGGTCCGGGTCCAGCCCCTTCGCCAGGGCCCGTTCCAGAGCAAGCAGCTGAAGCGGCATCAGGTACAGCACGGGTCGCGCCCATCGGGGCAGCGACCCGGGCACGTTGAGGTGGGCGCGGTCGCCGACCGTCACGACGCGACCGCTCATGGGCCGGACGTCGTCGAGGACCGCGAGCTCGTGGGTCGCGCGCTCCGGTGACACCAGGCCGACGACGACCGCGCTCGGGTCGCACATCGACATGGGGCCGTGCCGGAACTCCATGCTGTGGTACGCCTCACTCGAGGTGAGCGACATCTCCTTCAGCTTCAGCATTCCCTCCGACGCGACGCCGAACAGCGGGTCAGATGCAAGGAAGTAGAAGCTGGTGTACGCCAGATCCCGAGCGATCTCGGACGTGGGGACGCGAGCATCCGCGAGCAGACGCTCGGCATGCGCGGGCAGCTTGTCCAACACAGACGGGTCGGCTCCCCCCACTGCCCCGGCGATGGCCTGCGCGATCAGGAGCATGGCTGAGAAGGACCGGGTCTGCGCCACGCTCCGCTCGGCGGCGGCGGCCGCGACCCACACGATGTCGGCGGCACGCGCCAGCGGAGCGTCCGGATGGCAGGTGACGGCTATCACGGTCGCGCCGCCGAGCCGGCGGTACTGCTCAACCGCCAGGACCGTCTCGGTGGTGGTTCCCGAGCGTGAGAAGACCAGCAGCACGGTGCGGCTCGGATCAGCCATGATCGGGTCAGCGTCGGGAAGCAGCTCCGATGCTGGCACGGCCCACGCCCGCCGGCCCGCTGCCCGCAGCAGCGAGGCCGCCGTCAGCGCCAGGTAGTGCGTCGAACCGCAGCCGGTGACGACCACGTCCGACCCGGGCACCCCGAAACCGTCGGTCAGGCGAGGGACATCGAGAGCGGCGAGCGTCTCCCGCCAGACCTCGGGCTGCGACAGGATCTCCTGCTCGGTGTGACTGCGAGGGGTCACCGGTCCACCTCCGCGACGACGACCTGGGTTCCCGCAGAGACCAGCTCCGCGAGCACGTCAGGGGCGGCCCCACTGTCAGTGACGATGGTGTCGATCGCTGACAAGGGAACGACATGGGTAGTGCTCACCCGCCCGAGCTTGCTGTGGTCGGCAAGGACCACGGTGCGCTGCGCCATCCCGATGAAGGCCGCATCGGTGGCTGCCTCGGCGTCGCCGTCGGCGGTGAACCCGTGCTCGCTGTCCAAGGCCGGAACACCGAGGAACGCCAGGCCAGCCCGGTAGGTGCGGATCGCCTCCACGGCCCGGGGGCCGATCATGGTGAGCTCTGCGCGACGGAGCGTCCCACCGATGACGATCACGTGTGACTGCAGCGACCGCGAAAGCTCACGCGCCACGGGCAACGAGTTGGTGACGACGGTCAGCGGCACCTCGCGCAGCTGCTCGGCCAGGCGCAAGGTCGTCGAGCCACCGCCGATGAAGACGGTCTGCCCCGGAAGCACCATCGAGGCCGCCTCGGCGGCGATGGCACGCTTCTGGGCCACCTGCACCGAGCTGCGCTCCGGGAAGGGCCGTTCGCGGAGCCCGGCAGCCACCGGGATCGCCCCGCCGTAGGTGCGCTGCACCAGTCCAGACTCCTGCAGCGCCTCGAGGTCGCGACGGACGGTGGCTTCGCTCACTCCCAGCAGCGCGGTGAGCTCCCCCACGGTGACCGCCTCGCCTCCGGCCAGCATCTCCTGGATCTGCGTCATGCGGGTGACACGCAGCGTGGATCGACCGGCCATGGTCTCTGATCGTGCTCGATAGTGCTCGAAGCTGTCAAGAACTTTCACGAAGTACTGGAAAACGGGCAGGACTTGGCGCCATGATTGACCGATTCGCTCACTGAGGTCTCGCTGGGGCAGGTGAAGTCGGTATGGCGTCCATCGTCCTGGACGGGATCGAGAAGGTGTACCCCGACGGCACCGAGGCGGTGCGCGGCATCGACCTGACCATCCAGTCGGGCGAGTTCATGGTGCTCGTCGGGCCGTCCGGATGCGGGAAGTCCACCGTGCTGCGCATGATCGCCGGGCTCGAGGCGACCACGGGCGGCCGCATCCTGGTCGGGGACCGGGACGTGACGCGCGCCGCACCCCGGGACCGTGACGTCGCCATGGTCTTCCAGAACTACGCGCTGTACCCGCACATGACCGTACGCGACAACCTGGGCTTCTCTCTTCGCGTCCGTCGCATGCCCAAGGCCGAGCGCGCCGAGCGCGTCTCGGCGGCGGCCGACATGCTCGGGCTGTCCGAGCTGCTGGACCGCCGACCGGCCCAGCTGTCCGGCGGCCAGCGGCAGCGGGTAGCGATGGGACGAGCCATCGTCCGTCAGCCCACCGCCTTCCTGATGGACGAGCCGCTGTCCAACCTGGATGCCAAGCTGCGGGTGTCGATGCGGTCGGAGCTCACCAACCTGCACTCCCGGCTCGGCGTCACCACGGTGTACGTGACGCACGACCAGGTCGAGGCGATGACGCTCGGCCAGCGCGTCGCCGTCCTCGACGACGGCAGGGTGCAGCAGGTGGCGAATCCGCAGGAGCTGTTCCGGGCCCCGGCCAACCTCTTCGTGGCCACCTTCATCGGATCACCGGCGATGAACGTGGCGATGGCCACTGTCACCGGCGGCATGGTGCGGTTCGGCCAGTTCGCTCTCCCGCTGGACGACGCGCAGCGGCGGGTGCTGGAAGGGCGCCAGAAAGTAGTCGTCGGCATCCGCCCGGAGTCGTTCGGTGACGCCGTCGAGACAGGCCCGGGGGCAACGCTTGACGTCGAGGTGGGCGCCCTCGAGCTGCTCGGCACCGAGACCCATGTGTTCTTCGGAGTGGACGAGCCGCCGGTCCCCCAGGCCCACGATGCCCAGGGGGGCGAGGACAGCCCCCTGGCTCCTTCGACGGGGGGATCGCGGTTCGTCGCCCGCCTGCACTCCCAGGCGCAGCCCCGAATCGGAGACCGGCTGACGCTCGCCGTCGACACTGCCCATCTTCACTTCTTCGACGATGTCACCGGCGTCTCCCTCACCCGCTAGGCGGAGCGCGAGCCCTGGCGCCCGTATCGCCTAGCACGTCACCCCCTATCCGAGGCAGACTCGGGGGATGAGCCAAGACCAGGACCCGACGCCCACCGACCCGGACGACCCCAAGGAGAAGTTCCGGCAGGCGCTGGAACGCAAGAAGCAGCAGGGTCCGGACGGGGTCGGGGGCGGACGAGGCGGGGAGTCCACACACGGCAAGGCCGACTCCCACCAGCACGGCGGGAAGCGCGAGTTCCGTCGCAAGTCAGGGGGATGAGCGGCGAGGGCCGCCCAGCACTCAATCTGACGGCCTGACAAGCCGACGAAGACGGTATGAACACCGTCGGCTACTGGAGGCGTGAGGGCGAGCTGCAGCTTGCGGATCCTCGCTACCAGGTGGACCCGCACTGGAACCGTGCCGAGCGGGACGCCGTCGCGCGGTACCTGGGACTGGGCCGCATCGCTCAGCTCAACTGCGACCGGGCCTTGTGCCGGATGTGCCGTGGCGCCTACAGCTCGGCCGACCTGACCGACGGCGAGTGGTCGTGGCCCGAGGTACTGGTGCACTACGTCTCCCGTCACGACGTCCGACCGGACCAGGAGTTCGTCGACTGGGTCCTACTGCACACTGCGGTGTGTGACGCGTAACCCACCGGCTGTCTGGCGGGCGCCTGGGCGGGTCAACCTGATCGGGGACCACACGGATCACTCCGGCGGCTTCGTGCTGCCGTTCGCGATCCAGCGCGGTGTCACCGTGCGGGTGTCGCCGCGAGACGACGGGATGCTCACCGCCAGTTCGGAGCAGATGGCCGGGTCGCCAGTGCGGCGAGCGCTGTCCTCCCTGTCCCCCCACGCCGCCAGCTGGGCGGCCTACGCGGAGGGGGCCGCCTGGGTGCTCGGGAGGGAAGGTGTCGACCTGCCCGGCGCCGACGTGCACATCAACGGCGATCTGCCCGCCGGCGCCGGGCTGTCGTCGTCCGCGGCCATGACGTGCGGGGTCCTGGCCGCACTGCTGGCACTCAGCGGACGCACCTGGGATCCGCAGCGGGTTGCGCTCGCCGCCCGACGAGTGGAGAACGACTACCTCGGCGTTCCGGTCGGTGTCATGGACCCCATGGTCGTGATGCATGCGACGGAGGGGAACGCCCTGCTCGTCGACACGCGGACACTCGTGATGGACCAGGTGCCCCTTGGGCTCGACGAAGCAGGAATGAGTGTGCTGGTCGTCGACACCGGAACCAGTCATCGCACCGCCGGCGGGGACTACACCGAGCGCGTCGCCCAGTGCCGCGATGCCGCCCGCGCGCTCGGTGTCGACAGCCTCCGGGATGTGACGGACCCCCGCGATGTCGCGGACCTCGCCGATCCCGTCCTTCGGGCGCGTGCTCGGCACGTCGTGACTGAGAACGCACGGGTCCTGGCGGCGGTGACCTGTCTTCGCGCTGGGCACCTCGAGGACCTGGGTCCGCTGATGGTCGCCTCGCACGAGTCCCTGCGCGACGACTTCGCCGTCAGCACCCAGGCCCTTGACCGCGCCGTCGCTGCCGCCGTCGGCGCGGGAGCTGCGGGTGCACGAATGACCGGAGCCGGGTTCGGTGGGTGCGCCGTCGCGCTCCTCTCGACCGACCGCATCCTGGC
The DNA here is from genome assembly GCA_963848085.1 of uncultured Actinomycetota bacterium. Lineage (GTDB taxonomy): Bacteria > Actinomycetota > Actinomycetes > JAHEKZ01 > JAHEKZ01 > CAWKCE01. Next base: position 566,288 of record CAWKCE010000003.1, on the reverse strand, counting down.
CGTCGAGACCGCCGTGACCGAAGCGCTGGCAGGCGCCGCCAGGCATGGCTCGCCCCAAATGTTCGAGGTCCGTCCGTCAGCCGGCGCCCACCCGCTGCCGGCCGATCAGGCCTGAGGCACCCCTCGCGCGCTGAGACGCTCGGCGACCAGGTCGTGCGGCAGTGCGGGCACCCAGTTGCCGTCACGACCGGTCTTGTCCTGGTTGACGACGAGGGCGTTGGCGACGGCCTCCTCGACCGCCTGGACGGTGGCGGCGTAGAACGCGTCCATCTGCCCCCACGGCACGAACTCCAGCTGCCGGTAGCCGGCCGGCTCAGCAGCCGCGACCGGGATCCGGCTGTCGAGCGCGCCGGCGCCGGCGGTCGACCACGCCAGGAAGATGTCACCGGAGAAGTGGCTGCCCGTGGTGCCACTGCGGGCGAGCCCGAGCGAAACCCGCCGCGCCAGTGCAGTGCACTGCGCGGGAAGCATCGGGGCGTCGGTGGCCACCAGGACGATCACCGAACCTGAACCACCGGGGAGGACGGCCGACGAGCTCGGCGCGACCCCGGCACGCTCGTGGTCGCGAGCGAACCACGCGGGCTCGTCGATCGGGTTGGCGACCGGGAGGTCGCCCAGCGGGACTCCCGCCAACCGGAGCTCCGTCCGGTCGCCGAAGTTGGCCTGCACATAGGCACCGAGAACGTGGCTGCGCGCCCCCAGCCGGACGACCCGCGAGGCGGTCCCCGCTCCCCCGGAGTAGCCGTAGCAGACCATCCCGGTGCCGCCACCGACCGACCCCTCGTCGACCGGACCGCTGCTGGCCGAGTCGATGGCGGTCGCCGCATGAGCGGCACTCACGTGGCCGCCGTTGATGTCGTTCAGGTAGCCGTCCCAGGTCTCGCCGACGACCGGCAGCAGCCACTGCTCCAACAGGTCGGGGCGGTTCGTCGCCGCCCAGTCGACGACGCCCCGGTGCACGCTGCCGACGGCGTGAGTGTTGGTGAGCATGACGGGGGACGTGAGCCCACCGGTCTCGGTGATCCAGTGCGAGCCGGTCAGCTCGCCGTTGCCGTTCAGCGAGAACCAGCCGGCAGGGCACGCCCGTCCGATGCCGGAGCGACCGACCGGGAGGACGGCCGTCACCCCGGTACGGACGGGGCCGGCGCCAACCTGCAGCGCGCCCTCTCCGGCCACGAGCGTGACGTGCCCGACCTCGACTCCCGGCACGTCGGTGATGGCGTTCCACGTCCCCGGCGTGCCGTCGAACGGGATCCCCAGCTCGCGGGCACGTCCAGCTGGGGCGTCAGCTGCGTCCCTCATGTGGTTACGCCCTTCGCGCGCAGGTCCTGCTCGGCGGCCGCCGAAACCGCAGGCTAGCGACTCGACGCCGTGAGAACTGTGCCGACCTGAGACAAATGGCAAACCGTTGACGGTCGCGACCACCGGTGGGACTGTCAGCCCATCACCGGTCTCCGAGGAGGCCCCATGTCCCGCAACCGAGCTCTGGCAGCCGTAGCTGCAGTCGTCGTGACCGCCGGCCTGTCGCAGGCCCCCGCCTCCGCCGCCGCGTCCGGCGACCTGGACCCCACGTTCAGCCAAGACGGCCAGACGACAACGCATCTCGGTCTGGACGTCACGGCGGAAGTCGTCGCCTTGCAGGGCCGCCGCATCCTGGTCGCCGGGACCTCCGAGACTCCGTCGGGAGAAGACGGCGCGATCGTCCGGTACCACTCCGACGGATCCCGCGACACGACGTTCGGCACCAAGGGCCGCGTCCGGCTGGACTTCGGGCGGCACGACGCGATCGGCGACCTGATCGTGCTGCCGAGCGGAAAGCTCCTGGTTGCGGGGTCCTCGAAACGGCGATTTACCGTTATCCGGCTGACCGCAGATGGGCGCCCGGACAAGGGATTCGGCGGCGGCGACGGGGTGGTGCGGACCAGCTTCGGCACTCTGTTCGCCAGCGCGTCGCAGGTTCTCCGCGTCACCCGGGGCCGGTTCGTGGTCGCCGGCGCCGCGGGCGACCGGAGCGGAGCGCGCTTCGCGCTGGCCCGGTACCTGCCGGACGGGCGACTCGACCGGACCTTCAGCCACGACGGCAGGGCGACCACCGGGTTTGGCCCGGCGGACAGCGCGAGCCGCGTGACCACTCTCCTGCGGTGGACCGACAGCTCGGCCGTGGTCGCTGTCGGCGAGACGGGCAGCCCCAGCTCACCGAAGGGGATATCCGTCGCCCTCGCCAGCTACACGACCAGGGGCAAGCCGGACTCGTTCTTCGGGGGCGGGGACGGCAAGCTGGTGGAGTCGACGACCGCCGCGGACTACGTCGCCGGCGCGGTGATGCAGAAGAACAGCTTCATCCTTGTCGGCGGTTTCAGCGATCTTGGGGCGACCGGCTGGGACGCAACGCTCCTCAGGTTCAACGCAAGCGGTCACCTAGACGGCGGATGGGGCGGTGGTGACGGATTCGTCAAACACGACTCCGGGGCATCCCTCGAGTACTGGCTCGGTATGGCAGCGGACCGTGGCGGTGCAGTCATGGTCGGACAGATCGACGGGGACGCAGCGGTCATGAGGATTCGGCAGTCGGGTGCCCTCGACAGCTCCTTCGGGGTCGGTGGCTACGCAGTGACGCCCTTCCCCGGCGGCGACAGCATCCTCCAGGCAGCGGCCGTCGACTCGCGCCACCGCGTCGTCGGCGCCGGGACCGCGCCCGCCACACTTGTGGCAGACGGGTTCGCCGTGGAGCGCCTTCTCGCGCACTGAGCCAAGTCGGACCGTCTCTTCGGGACAGCTTCCGGTCCCGCCCCACCGCTGGCCGCGACGCGACACAATGTGACCGTCGGGCACGGAGCCGTCAGGGGGTCCAGAGTGCTGTTTCGTCGAGCCGTAGCGGTTGCGGCCGTGACCGCCACCACCGTCTGCCTGCTCCAGGGGCCGGCATCCGCCAAGGCTCCCGGAAACCTCGACCCCTCGTTCAACGGCGCCGGCCAGGCCACGACGCGAGTGGGCAGCGACGCCGAGGTCAACGTGGTGGCGATGCACGGACAGAACGTGGTCGCGGGGGGCTGGTCCCAGACCCCGTCCGGGCGCGTCTGGTCCTTCGTCCGCTACCTCTCCTACGGCGGACTGGACACCAGCTTCGGCAACCGGGGACGAGTCCAGCTGCGGCTCAGCGACGCCCAAGGGGCCGTCGACCTGAGCGTTCTACCCGGCGGGAAGATTCTGGCGGTTGGCCGCGCCGGACGGAAGTTCGCCCTGGTCAGACTCACCAAGACCGGTCATCTGGACCGGACCTTCGGGGGCGGCGACGGCATCGTCCGGACGGGTTTCGGTCAACGTGGCGCATCGGCGACGTCTCTGGCGATGGTCGGAGGTGGCCGCGTCGTCGTGGCGGGTTGGTCGACGTCGGCCGGCGGGTTCGAGCAGTTCGCGCTTGCTCGCTACCTTCCCGGCGGGAAGCTCGACGCATCGTTCGGGGTCGACGGCAAAGTACTCACCGACTTCTGGGCAACCAACTCCGAGTACAGCTGGGTCAACGACGTGCTGCGATGGCCCGGCACCAACAAGGTGGTCGCGGTGGGCAACACCCTTCGCGACGGAAGGACCGAATGGGACGTCGCGCTCGCGCGCTACACCGCCGCGGGGAAGCCGGATCGAGCCTTCGGCGGCGGGAACGGGAAGACCCGCGTGAGCGTGCCGGGCGGGCTCATCGCCAGTGCGGCGGTCATGCAGCCGCACCGGTCCATGCTCGTCGGCGGCTACGGCTCCCCGACGCCGGGCGCGGATGCCGTCCTGCTGCGGTTCCGGGCCTCGGGCGGGCTCGACCTCAGCTGGGGAGGCGGCGACGGCATCGTGACGCACGACTCCGTCGCCGATGACGAGTTCTGGCACCACCTGGTTCGGTCCGGCCCCGACACCATCATGGTCGGCGAAGTCGCCGGAGATGCCGCAGTGCTGAGGGTCCGACCATCGGGTGCGCTGGACCCGACGTTCGGCAGCGCAGGTCTGGCCGTGACGTCCTTCCCCGGAGGCAACAGTCTCCTGCGCGGCGTCGCCATCCAAGACGACGGACGTATCGTCGCCGGCGGATCCGCGTCGGCCGTCGGTGCTGCGAACGGGTTCGCCCTGGAGCGCCTTCTGGCCCAATGAACATCGGTGCGCCGCCTCAGCGAGACAGCCGCCAGGCCCGCCCGTGGTCGCCGTTGCTCCCCGCGGCAAACAGCCCGCCGTTGCCGGTCTCGATGGCCCGCACGTCTCCGTGGAGCGGCAGCCGCCACCGGACGACGCCGGCGGTGCTGAGTCCGACGACCACGCCATCGCCCGATACAAACGGGCGCCCGTCGCCGTCCACGGTCACCGACCGCGGGTCGAGGGCCAGGCTCCGCGACCACAGCCGCTTGCCGTCGAGCCCCATCCGCACCACCAGGGCCGGTTTCGCAGCCTCCGGCTCCCAGACCAGGACGACGACAGCATCCTGCCGAACGTCAACAGACCTCCCGACGTCTCGGTCCAGGGCCATCCCCTCCGGGAGCTTGCGCACCCACGCGATGGACCCCACGTCGTTGGCACGCAGCTTCGCCACCACGGCATCGAGGTCGCCGGACAGGTTCGTGTCCCCGGAGACCACGACCCCGGTCACGAAGGCCGCGCCGTTGGCGCCCAGGGCCACGTCCAGCGCCCAGACCCAGCGCTCGGCGCGGACCGGTGGCCGCAGCTCGCGAACCCAGCGCAGCGCTCCGTCGGCAGCAAAGGCTCGAACCCAGGCGGTGGACGTGCCGGATGCGCGGAAGCAGTAGCCACTGACTACCGCGCCACGCCGGTCCGCCGCCACCCCGGTGACGTTCGTCTCGGCGCATCGGTCACCGCCTGACCGGCTCCACTCGAGCCGGCCACCACGCGCGTACTGGCGCACGACCCACTTCGAGCCCCCGTCGAGCTCGCCGAGCGTTCCGACCCGTCCGCCGACGTAGATCGGACCGAGCGGAGGGGCGGCTACGTCGGACGCGGCCGCTCGCGCACCAGCGGGCGACCAGACCTTGGTCCAGATCACCCGGCCACCAAGGGCGTACCGACGCACGTACCAGTCGAGGTCCCAGTCGGTGCCAGCGCTGTCGCCAAGACGGTCGCCAGCCACGACCGGTCCGCCGCGGTTGAGCCCGGACGCGTGAAGTGTCGCCACGCCAGAAAGCGACGAACCGGCGCGGTCGACCCAGATGACGCCGGGGTTCGGGGCGGACACCGCCGCCCGACCGGCGCCCGGACCGGCCACCACCATCGTCAGGGCTACGCCTGCGCTGAGGAGCAAGGCCGCCGTTCGCACACCGTCACGCTACGACGGCGACAACCGAGGGGGCAGAGGCCTTCAGCCCAGGATCTTGGCCTTCTGCGCCTCGAACTCCGCCTCGGTGAGGACACCGGACGCCTTCAGCTCGCCGAGCTCCTTGAGCTGGGCCAGCTTGTCGTCGGTACCGCTCGACGCCGGCGGCGGGGCCGCCTCGTAGACCTGCTGAGGGGGCGGGGCCGCCTGCGGCTCCTGCTGTGCCCACCGGCCGGCCTGGCGGCGGGAGACGTTGTTCGACACGTGCGTGGCGGTACCGGCGATGACGGCGGTGCGGGCCACCCCGCGGATCAGACCTGGCATGCGTTCACTCCTTGGATGGGTCGAGTGGTGTCGTCGGCGGACGGGACGTGGCGGACTGTCACTCCTCGAGCGCGGCGATGAGAGCCTGGGTCGGGATTCTGCCCTGCGCGACGAGCTGGCCACCGCCACGGCGAATCGCGGCGGCGAACGGCGCGGCCCACGAGTTCTCGTAGACCAGCAGTCCGGCCGAGCTGCCCGGCTCGACCGCTGCCGCGGCCTCGCTGATGTCGTCCTCGCCAAGAAGCCCGGACGAGGCTCCCTCGAAGACGGCGAGGTCGAGCTCGCCGTCGCCGTCGAAGTCGGCGATCTCGACCATGGCCACCGAGCCGTCGTCGGCCTTGGTGAAGAAGACCAGGTCCAGCACCCGGATGATCCCGCGGTCGACGAGGTCGACCAGCAGCGGCAGTCCTTCACCGGTCATCCGGCTTCCTGGGAACTCGACGACGAGATAGTCGATGGGGCCCAGCTCGTCCAGTGGGTCGACGGTCATTGATGCACTCCTCGGGAGTCGTGGTCAGGCAGGGCCAAATGCTACTGCTCGGCCGAAACCCCCGCAGAAGAGGCATCGCCGACGACAGGCTCACGCCCGGATGCGGGACGACGTGGGGTCGTACACGGGGCGCAGCGACGCCCGCACCGGGTACCGACGAGTGGCCACCTCGATCTCGAAGCGACCCTCCTCGACCCAGGCCGGGTCGACCACGTGGCCAGCCCCGACGTAGCCCAGGGCCACCGTCGACCCCACCGTGTGCCCGTAGGTGGCAGACGCGACGCGGCCGACCAGGTCCTTGTTCCGGAAGATGGGCTCGTCGTGGAAGGCCAGCACCTCCGGGTCGTCGAAGACGAACTGGGTGAGCCGGCGGGACACGCCCTCGTCGCGCTGTCGGAGCAGCGCCTCCCGGCCGACGAAGCCGCCGGGCTTGTCCCAGGCGACGGCGAAGCCGAGGCCCGCCTGCAGCGGTGAGTCGTCCCAGCCGATGTCGTGACCCCAGCTCCGGTAGGCCTTCTCCATGCGCAGTGAGTTCAGCGCGTGGTACCCGGCATGCCGCAGCCCGAACGGCTCCCCGGCGGAGCGGATCTCCCGGTAGACGTGGACCGCCTGGTCGGTCGGCACCAGCAGCTCGAAGCCGAGCTCGCCCACGTAGGTCAGGCGGGTGGCACGAACGAAGGTGAGGCCCAGGTCGATCTCCCGCGAGGCCCCGAAGGGGAAGGCATCTGCGGTCAGGTCGGCGTCCGTCAGCCCGGCGATCAGCTCCCGGGACCGAGGGCCCATCACCGACAGCATGGCCAGCCCGGCACTGACATCCGTGGCCGTGACGAAGCGGTCGCCGGTGGTCTTGCGGATCCGGTCCAGCTCCCGGACGACCGTGGCCGCAGCCGTCTGGACCAGGAACTCCTGCTCGGCCAGCCGGGTCACCGTGACGTCCGCCTCGATGCCACCTCGGTCGTTCAGCCACTGCGTGTAGACGGTGCGACCCGCTTCGCCGCCGACATCGTTGGCGGACAGCTCCTGCAGGAGCGTGGCCGCGTCGCGCCCTTGGACCAGGATCTTGCCGAATGAGCTCAGGTCGAACAGCCCGACCTGCTCGCGCACGGCCCGGTGCTCCGCTGCCCAGTGCTCGAACCACTTTGCCCGTCCGTAGCTGTGGTCGTACTGCGCCTCGGCGCCGTTCGGGGCGTACCAGTTGGGCCGCTCCCACCCCGCGAGCTCACCGAACACGGCACCGGCGGCCGCGACCTCGTCGTGCAGAGGCGAGCGGCGAATGCCGCGGACGGTCTCACGCTGCTGGAACGGCCAGTGCATCGCGTATGCGAGGTCGAGGGTCTCGGTGACCCGCTCCTCCAGGTAGCGCCGGTTGACCTGGAACGGGATGACCCGTCTGGGATCGACCTCAGGCAGGTCCATCGACGGGCGTCCGTCGACGATCCAGTCAGCCAGGACCTGTCCGGCGCCAGGGCCGGTCAGGAACCCGATCGAGTTGAACCCGCAGGCGGCGAAGTAGTTCGTCAGCCCCGGGACCTCCCCGAAGTGGAAGAACCCGTCGGGGGTGAAGCTCTCCGGACCGGAGAAGAACAGCCGCACGCCGGCGTCGGCGAGCACCGGGATGCGCTCGACCATCTGCTCGTAGAACGGCAGCAGGTGGTCCCAGTTCTCCGGAAGGGTGGTGAACTCGGCATCGGCCGGGATCCCTCGTGACGCCCACGGAGCACTGCCCGGCTCGAAGAACCCCACCATGAGCTTGCCGGCGTCGTCCTTGACGTAGGACGAGTCGTCCGGGCTCTTGATGGTGGGCATGTCGGACGGAAGGTCGGGAATGTCGTCGGTGACGATGTAGTAGTGCGCCAGAGCCTGCAGCGGCAGTGGCACCCCTGACTTCTGGCCGAACTCCCGGCCCCACATACCGGTGCAGTTGACGACGTACTCGGCCCCGATGTCGCCGCGGTCTGTGGTGACACCGGTGACGCGGCCACCGTCGACGGTCACGCCCGTGACAGTCGTCTGCTCGAACACCTGGGCACCGCCAATCCGGGCGCCCTTGGCCAGGGACATGGTGGTGTCGGTGGCGTTGCCTCGCCCGTCCTGGGGGTAGTGCAGGGCCCCGACGACGCCGGATGGGTCGAGGAGAGGGAACAGCTCCACGGCGCGGTCGACGCCGATCACCTCGACCTCGACCCCGCTGGCGCGCCCGGCTGACGCCTGCCGCAGCAGCTCCTCCCAACGATCGTCGTTGAGCGCGAGGTGCAGCGTGCCGGTGCGGCGGAACCCAGTCCCCAGGCCGGTCTGCGCCTCCAGGGTGCCGAAGACCTCCAGGCTCCGCTTCACGAGCTCACGCATGCCGTGCGTCGGGCGAGCCAGCGTGATCAGGCCGGCCGCGTGCCACGTCGTCCCCGACGTCAGAGACTTGCGCTCCAGCAGCACGACGTCGCGCCAGCCGCGCTGGGTCAGGTGGTAGGCGACGCTCGCGCCGACCACCCCGCCGCCGACTACGACAACCTGCGCCCGCGGCGGAAGCTTCCTGTCCATCACGGTCTCCCGTTCGTCGCGCACTGGGTTGCCACGGCACGAGCCGCCGCGAGCCCCGTCCGGCGGTTATATCCCGTGAGGCGCCACGCGGTCCCCTCCGGTGCGCCGTTTGGTCGTGCGATCGCACAGGTTTCGTCACTTCGTACGAGAGGCTCGCCACGGTTCTGACGTTCGCACAGTTGTGTCGGGGCGCAGGGGACGTCGATCCTCAGCCCATCGCGAGGGACTTGACGAGAGGCGCGTGGCATGACTGTGCTCAAGGAGCTCACCCAGCTGAGTCGCACCTACTTCATCGAGGGGCAGCATCGCGAGAGCACGAGCCAGGAGATTCTCCCGGCCATTGACCCGGCAACCGGCGAGCAGATCGGAGAGGTCGCCGACTGCACCGAGGCCGAGGTCGAGGCAGTCATCGCCGCGGCCAACCGGGCTCAGCCCGCCTGGTGGGCACTGTCCGCCCTCGACCGAGCCGAACGGCTCCACGAGGTCGCCGCGGCCATGAGGCGCCTTCAGCCCGAGCTCGCCGAGATGCTGACCCGAGAGATGGGAAAGCCGTACAAGGAGACCGCCGACGAGGTCGCGTGGTCGGTCACCGCGACTGACTACTACGCCGAGATCGGGCGGCACGACGTCGGTCACATGGTCGGTCCAGCAACGGCGGGACAGACGCACTTCACGGTCAAGGAGCCGATGGGCGTCGTCGTGATCGTGCTGCCGTTCAACTACCCCTATGTCCTGCTCTGCTGGGAGGCAGCGGCGGCGCTGGCCGCTGGCAACGCCGTCATCGTCAAGCCGTCGGAGAACACCAGCCTCAGCACGTTGAAGTTCATGGAGGCGTTCGACGCACTTCCTCCCGGACTCGTGCAGTGCGTCACCGGCGGGGGGAGGGTGGGGCAACAGCTGGTCGGCAGCCCAGACACGCACATGGTCGCCTTCACCGGAAGCGTCCCGACCGGCCGCGCGATCGCTCGGACCTGCGCGGAGACGTTCAAGCCTCACCTGATCGAGGCCTCCGGGAACGACCCGTTCATCGTGATGCCGTCCGCGCCCATGGACATCGCCGTTCGTGGCACCGCCTTCGCGGCGTTCCTCAACTGCGGCCAGGTGTGCACCTCGGCCGAGCGGATCTACGTCCACAACGACATCTACGACGAGTTCGCCACTCGACTCGTGGCGGAGGTCTCCCGGCTGCGCGTGGGCAACGGCCTGGACCGGGTCGACGTCGGCCCCATGGTCAGCGAGCGGGAGCGGAACCGCTACGAAGCACTGCTGGCACGCGCCGTTGAGCAGGGAGCAGTGGTCTCCCACGGCGGCGGTCGCCCCGAGGGACAGTCCGCGGGCTGGTTCGTCGAACCGACCGTCCTCACCGAGGTCACCCCGGACATGGAGATCCTCAACGAGGAGTCATTCGGGCCCGTGGCGCCGTTGTGCCGTGTCGGAAGCTTCGACGAGGCGCTGGCCCTCGCCAACGACTCCCGGTTCGGACTCGGCTCCAACATCTACACCTCGGACCTCGAGGAGGCGATGCGCGCCACCCACGAGCTCGAGGCAGGGATGGTCTGGGTGAACGCCCCCCTGCTCGACAACGACGCAGGGCCGTTCGGCGGCCGCAAGATGTCGGGCACGGGAAGGCAGCTCGGCGCCGAGGGCCTGGACACGTTCCGGCACACCAAGTTCGTCATGATCGACCCCGCAGCGGCACCCCAGGACTTCTGGTGGTTCCCCTACGCCGACGACGAGGCGTACCCCGGCGAGTGACCAGTAACCGCGTTCAGGAGGGAAGAGACCATGGGTGACTCAACGTTGCCGGCAGAGCTCGAGAAGAGAGTGGCGTTCTACGAGGACCCGGCGAACGACCCGGGCGGTTTCACCAGCAACGACTGGACGCTGCTGGTCGCGACGGGCATCCTGCTGCCTCTGGTGTGCCTGGTCCTCGGCTGGTTCGTGGGGTGGTCCTCGTGAGCACCGACCACCTGTCCGCGGAGTCCGCCAGCGAGGGTGAGACCTCCTGGCCGCTGCTTCCCAAGGAACGCCTGTGGAACCGGCGGGCGCTGTTCATCGTTCTCATGGTCGCGGCCTCCGCCACCTGGTGCTACATCATCGGTGAGTACGTCGGCTACTACCTGCCGCTGTGGCCGGGCTTCCTGGCCATGACGGCCGGGGCCATGATCGGAATGCTCCTCGTCACGCTGGCCGTGGTACCGGTCTCGACCCGGTTCGGCGTCGACTCGATCAAGGCGGCGGTGCCGCAGTTCGGGACCAGCGGCTGGACGATCACCGTCACGCTCCAGTACCTGTCCATCATCGGCTGGAACTCGTTGCTGCTGATCTTCTTCGGCAAGTCGGCTTCCGAGTTCTTGAACGCGATCGGCGTGGGCGGCGACAACCTGTCCAACGTGGTCGTGCCCGTCGCGGCCGTACTGGCCCTCGCGTTCGTGTTCGTGATCTTGATGCGCGGCGCCACCGGACTTGAGCGCGTCGCCATGTGGCTGTTCTTCTTCATCGTCGGCGTCGGGGCCTGGATGATCATCATGCTGCTCGTGCGTGAGGGCACCGCCCTCGCGGACGCAGTTCCCGGGTTCGCGTCGGACAAGCAGCTCGACTTCCAGTACGGCATCGAGATCGGCTTGGTCAGCCTGCTGTCCTGGTGGCCCTACATCGGCTCCATGACCCGGGAAGCGCGCAGCCCGTCGATCGCCGCCGGACCGTCCATGCTGGGCATGGGGTTGCCGGTGCCGGTCCTCAGCTTCGTGGGACTGTCCTCGATCCTGGTCCTCGGGACGTCTGACCCAGCCACCTGGCTCACCGACGTGGGCGGCAACTTCTTCGGTGCGCTGGCACTGCTGTTCGTGATGGCCGCCAACCTCGGTACCGCCACGGCGGGGATCTACGCGTCGACGGTCGGCATCAAGGCCGTACCGGCGTTGGGCAGGATCCCGTGGAACGTCGCGCTCCTGCTGTCTGTGGTGCCAGTCGCGTTCGTGGGCATCTTCCTGACGGACTGGTTCTTCGACAACTTCGGCACGTTCCTCGCCTACATCGGGGTCTTCTTCGCCCCCATCGTCGGCATCCAGATCGTCGACTACTTCCTCATTCGGCAACAGCGCATCAGTGTGCGTGGCCTGTACAACACCAGCCCCGATGCTCCGTACTCATACTGGTTCGGGTTCAACCCTGCCGCCTTGCTCGCGATGGCAGCGGGAGTCGGGACCTACCTGTACCTGCTGAACCCGCAGACCTATGCGGTTCGGGAACCGTTCTCACTCCTGGGTGCATCGCTACCAGCGGCTCTGGTGGCCGCCGTGGTGTTCGCCGTGCTGACCTTCATCCTGGTGAAACCGGCGGGCAAGGGCGGCTACGCGGAGGCAACCTCCACCCCGACCAGGGTCACGTCCAGCTGATCGACGAAGCCTTCGGTGTGGTGCCGGTCGTCATGTCGGCACCACACCGGAGGCGATTCCGGCCTGGAGGGCGAGCCAGAGCTCGCTCACGTCAGCCGTCGAAGACAGGCGGCGACCGGTGAGCTGCTCCACCCGATCCACTCGGTAGACAAGCGTCTGCTTGTGCACGTGCAACCTGGCCGCGGCCCGCTGCCAGGACCGGTTCTCCTCCAGGAACACCCTCAGCGAGAGCAGCAGGGTGCTGTCGTGCTGCTCGTCGTACGCCAGCAACCCGCCGAGGACCTGCATCGCGACCTCCCGGCTCTGCTCCAGCGTGCCGGGCAGGAACGGAGAGCCGACCTCCCGGTCCGAGTACCCGGTGGCGGCCTCGTCCCGGGCTTCGGCCAGGTGAAGGGCCCAGCGGGCTTGCCGGTGGGCCTCCTGCAGCGAGCCCGCCGACTCGAACGCCTCACTCACGCCGGTGTGCGCACCGGACGGCAGCCCGTGCAGCAGCCGCTCAACCCCGTCCTGCCCGTCGGGCAGCAGCGCAATCGTCGTTCCCGAGCGAGTCAGGAGGAGGTGGGGGATCGCATCGTCGTCGAGGACATGGTGCAGCTGTGCCCAGGAGTCCGACTCGGGGTCACCTCGGGAGGCGGTCAGCACGCACCGACCGACGAGGCCAACCGACGCGAGCTGATCGGTGGCGGTGCCGGGGTCGACGCGACCGTCAACGATCTGGGCCAGCAGGGACGCGCCGAGGCGACGGGACCGTTCTCGCTGGGCCACGACGGTCACCTGCTCGAGTGACAGCACAGTCGTGACGTGGTGGAGAAGGGTCAGGTCCGGGCGGGTGCCCTCGTCGGGGATGGCGACGAGAAGCAGTCGGCGCGGGCCGGGCACCGGGACCACCAGGACACCCTGCGCCTCCGGCAGCCGGAGCACGGAGGGGCGCCGGCCCAGCGGGTCAGGCGGCTGGGCTGCCAGCCCGGCCACCAAGGAAGCGGGCAGCCCCTTGGACGATCCGGCGACGGGACGGAGGCTTCGGGCGTCGAGCAGGTGAAGGCGACAGCCGATCTCCGACTCCAGGCGCTGCATGAGAGCCGCCTCGCCCTCCCCGTCCACGAGCAGATGGAGGTGCTCGAAGACCCGCAGGGCGTGGCTCAACCGGTCCAGCTCCTCGACCCCGTTGGCGGCCGCGATCGTCCGCGCCATCGCGGCAAAGGGGACCTCGTAGCGCGTCAGGAGCAGCGGGAGACCTACCCGGTCTGCGCATCGGTACATGCGCGGGGTCAGCGGTGGGGCGTACATGTTCTCGCCCACCGCTACCCCCACCACACCTGCGCCGGCCAGGCGGCGCACGTACTCGTCCTGCGCCGACGGGGACTCCGGGATACCAAGCCCGGTCGTCATCACCAGGTCGCCGTCGCCCAGCCACTCCCATGGCGCCGCCAGCTCGCAGACATGCGCCCAGCCAATGCCACGGTCGAGTCCTTCGGAACCGGCAAGGACCCGGGTCCCGAGTGACCCGATGTTGACGAGCTCCTCCACGGTGATCGCCATGCTGCCGACCTCCGAGGGCTCGACGAGTCGTGGCCTGACATCCGCATTCTGCCCCTGTGGTGGCCCCCCGGGGTGTGGGCGGACCCAGGTGACCACGTCCAATGCCCAGGCCACCAGCGGACTGGGGGCCTTGTCAGGGAGCCGGCCGCAGGCTTTCATCGGACACGGGGTCGGCGGCGGCGGAGGGTTCCCAGTGATTCGTGAGCGGATGCACATCGTGACGCGGGACGGTGCTGGGCGCAGCCGAGCGCTGGAAACCGTCGACGAGTGCAATCGGCTGTGCGGCGAGCGGAAGTGGCCCACCACCCGCGTGTGGGAGCCGGTCGCCGGCAGCTTCAACGAGCTCGTGCTGGAGACCGACTTCCCCGACTTGGCGGCCTACGCGGACATCCATAATCAGATGGACGACGACACGAACTGGCAGATCATCATCAAGCCGCTGATCGATGCCATGCTGATCGAGCACAGTCAGCGTGAGCTGCTGAGCCTGCACGACAACCGGGACTGACCCCGTCTGACAAACCGCCTGGAGGAATGACTGATGTCGACGAACGAGACAAGTGGGACCGCTGTAGGTGTCACGATGTTCGCCAGCGTGCTGCTCATGATTGCCGGGATGTTCCAGTTCCTCGTCGGGCTCGCTGCAGTCATCAACGACCAGACGTTCGTCGTCGGCGCTGAGTACATCTACAAGTTCAACACCACCACGTGGGGCCTGATCCACATCGCGATCGGAGTCGTGCTCTTCTTCGCCGGCATCTTCCTCCTCCAGGGAGCCGTGTGGGCGCGATCGCTCGTCGTCGTCATTGCCGCGGTCAGCGCCGTGGCGAACTTCGTGTGGATCCCCTACCAGCCGTGGTGGAGCCTCATCGTGATTCTGTTCGACGTCCTGGTGATCTGGGCAGTCACCGCCCACGGCCGTGACATCGAAAGGGCATAGGGCGATCCCACCAGCGATGCTCGGACTCGGCGACGTCCTCTCCATCTGGGCTCACCCCGACGACGAGACGTACCTTGCGTCGGGCCTCATGGCGCAGGCGGTGCGCGACGGTGGCCGGGTGGTCTGCGTGACGGCCACCCGTGGTGAGGGTGGATCCCTCGACGAGGAGCGGTGGCCGACCCAGACTCTTGGTGCCGTACGGGAACGCGAGCTGATGACCGGGCTCGCCAGACTCGGTGTCACCGAGCACGAGTTCCTCGGACTGCCCGACATCGACATGGCCACACCGTTGCCGGAGGTTCACGGACCCGACCGAATCGCCGAGCTGCTCGCCGACCTGCGTCCAGACACCGTGCTCACCTTCGGCCCGGAGGGCATGACCGGACACGAGGCGCACAAGTCGGTCAGCCGCTGGACGACTGCCGCCTTCCTCCAGGCGGCCAAACCCGGTGCCCGACTGGGACACGCCGCGTACACCAGCGACTGGGCAGACCGCTTCGTGCCCAGGATGCGGGACCTGGGCATCTTCCTGCCCGGCACCCCGGTCGTCCGGGACCGGTCAGAGCTCGGCCTGGTGTTCGACCTCCCGGACGACATCCTCGACCTGAAGATGGCGGCCCTTCAGGACCACGCCAGCCAGGTGGAGGGGCTGTTCGCCGTGTTCGGCCACCACGAGCTACGCATGGGCATGTCACAGGAGTCGTTCGTGATCGCTGCCGTCGGCGAGTAGCGCGCACTCGGCGATCAGAACTGTCCTGGGGGTGTGCACTCGGCGCTAGGAGGAGACGCGAGCCGTGACCCCCGGAGTCCGGGGGTTGGACACGTTGAGATGGCTGCCCGTGCGCAGTGCCTCCGCGGCGGCTTCCGGCTGGCCCATGATGTGCCTGGCCTCGGCGATCGTGAGCCAGGCGTCGGACTGCTCGGCGGCGGGCGGGTGCCACGCCAGGCCCTCCTGCGTGACCTCGATGGCCCGTTCCGGGTCGCCGTCCAAGTAGGCCGCCAGGGCATGAATGCGGGTCAGGACGGCGCCGGTGCTGGCCAGCTGCTGCGCCTCCGCCAGTGCCGCCCGCGCCTCGTCGGAGACGTGCGCGTACGGCACCTCCCCCGCCTCCGCGGCGCACAGCAGCGCCCACGCCTGGTCCGCGCAGAACCGCATGTGGGCGTTCGAGCGGGGCCCGGTGGCCTTCACACCGCGTCGGGCCGAACGGGCCGCGTCCATGAAGCGGCCCTGGACCAGCTGGGAGGTGGCCAGGGCGGCCAGGGCGGACGGGTCGGTCGACGCGACCGCAAGCCGCTGCTTGGCCGACGCCTCCGCCGCCGCCGCATCCCCACGCCGCAGTGCCGCCGACGCGGCCCATCCGTGTCGTGAGGGCAGCACGTGGAGGAACCGGATCCACGGGTCCCACTTGACGTCGACGACCCGCTCCTTCATGGGGATGATCGCGTTGTCGGTGATCTTGATGTTCTCCGGGCAGACCTCCGTGCAGCACTTCGTGATGTTGCACATGCTGATCCCGTGCTCACCGTGCGCGTCCCGCTTGCGGTCCAGCGTGTCCAGCGGGTGCATGTCCAGCTCGGCGATCCGGATGAACATGCGCGGGCCGGAGAACGCGTCCTTGTTCTCCCCGTGGTCGCGGATGACGTGGCAGGTGTTCTGGCACAGGAAGCACTCGATGCACTTGCGGAACTCCTGGCTCCGCTCGACGTCCACCTGCGCCATTCGGTACTCGCCCGGCTCCAGATGGTCCGGCGGGTGGAAGGCCGGCACCTCGCGCGCTTTCGCGTAGTTGAACGACACGTCGGTGACCAGGTCGCGGATCGGCGGGAAGGCCGCCAACGGCGAGACGGTGATGGTCTCGTCCTCCTCGAAAGTGCTCATCCTGGTCATGCACATCAGCCGAGGCCGCCCGTTCACCTCCGCGCTGCAGGAACCGCACTTCCCGGCCTTGCAGTTCCAGCGCACTGCCAGATCGGAGGCTTGCGTCGCCTGGAGCCGATGGATGATGTCCAGGACGACCTCGCCCTCGTTCACCTCCACGTCGAAGTCCTGCAGCTCCCCGCCGCCGGCGTCGCCGCGCCAGACCCGGAAGTGCCCCTCGTACGCCATCAGCTCTCCTCCGGCAGCCCGGCCAGCTCGGCCTCGGTGAAGTACTTCTCCAGCTCGGACCGTTCGAACAACGACAGCAGCTCGTCGGGCATCGTGGGGATGGGCTGCTGGGACACCGTCACACCTGCGCCGTCGACGACGCAGACCAGGTTGCGCTGCCGCCACTCGTCGCTCATCCCCGGATGGTCTTCGCGCGTGTGCCCGCCGCGCGACTCCTCGCGCATCAGCGCAGCGCGAGCCACGCACTCGGACACGAGCAGCATGTTGTCCAGGTCGAGCGCCAGGTGCCAGCCCGGGTTGAACTGCCGGTGCCCCTCGACGCCCACGTGGCCCGCGCGCTCCCGAAGCGCCGCCAGCCGGTCGAGTGCGTCGGTCATCTCCTGCTCCCGCCGGATGATGCCGACCAGGTCGTTCATCGTCTGCTGCAGCTCCTGGTGGAGCGTGTACGGGTTCTCGCCACCGTCGTTGCCGAACGGGGCGAGCGCGCGCTCGGACGCTCGGGACACGTCCTCCTCGTTGACGAGGGGGCGGTCGTTCTCATGCGCCATGGCATACGTGGCTGCCCCCAGACCGGCCCTGCGGCCGAACACCAACAGGTCGGACAGCGAGTTGCCGCCCAGCCGGTTGGAGCCGTGCATCCCACCGGCGACCTCGCCGCACGCGAACAGGCCGGGCACATGGGCAGCCGCGCCGTCGTCGGGGTTCACCTCGACGCCGCCCATGATGTAGTGGCACGTCGGCCCGACCTCCATCGCCTCAGCGGTGATGTCGACGTCAGCGAGCTCCTTGAACTGGTGGTACATCGACGGCAGCTTCTTGCGGATCACCTCGGCGGGAAGCCGGGTGGACACGTCCAGGAAGACCCCACCGTGAGGTGACCCCCGGCCGGCCTTGACCTCCGCGTTGATGGCGCGGGCGACCTCGTCACGCGGCAGCAGCTCGGGAGGGCGCTTGTTGTTCGCCTGGTCGGTGTACCACCGGTCGCCCTCCTCCTCGCTCTTCGCGTACTTCTCGCGGAAGACGTCCGGGATGTAGTCGAACATGAAGCGCTTGCCCTCGGAGTTACGCAGCACTCCGCCGTCGCCGCGCACCGACTCGGTGACGAGGATCCCGCGCACGCTCGGCGGCCAGACCATCCCGGTCGGGTGGAACTGGATGAACTCCATGTTGATGAGGCTGCCGCCGGCCCGCAGCGCCAGAGCGTGGCCGTCACCGGTGTACTCCCACGAGTTGCTGGTGACCTTGTACGACTTCCCCACACCACCGGTGGCCAGGATGAACGACGGCGCCTCGAACAGCACCGACCGCCCCGTCTCTCGCCAGTACCCGAAGCCACCGGCAACCCGCCCGCCGTCCATCAGCAGCTCGGTCACGGTGCACTCGGCGAAGACCTTGATCCTCGCTTCGTAGTCCCCGAAGTCACGGAAGTCCTCCTGCTGCAGGGCGACGATGCGCTGCTGCAGCGTCCGGATGAGCTCCAGGCCGGTGCGGTCGCCGACGTGGGCCAGCCGCGGGTACTCGTGGCCCCCGAAGTTCCGCTGCGAGATGCGGCCGTCGGGCGTGCGGTCGAACAGGGCACCCCACGCCTCAAGCTCCCAGACCCGCTCCGGCGCTTCCCTGGCGTGCAGCTCGGCCATCCGCCAGTGGTTGAGGAACTTGCCGCCCCTCATGGTGTCCCGGAAGTGGACCTGCCAGCCGTCATCGCTGTTGACGTTTCCCATCGAGGCGGCAATGCCGCCTTCGGCCATGACGGTGTGCGCCTTGCCGAACAGCGACTTGCACACGATCGCCGTCCGCAGGCCGTGCGCCCGGGCCTCGATAGCCGCCCGCAGCCCGGCACCACCTGCGCCGATGACGACGACGTCGTACCCATGGCGCTCGATGTCGGTCATCGCGGTGTGAGCCCCTGTCGTGGTCGAGGAACGGTCAGAAGAAGCGGGGGTCGGAGAACAGGCCAGACGCCACGCCGTACACGTAGAAGTCAGCAAACGCCACGCTGAACAGCGAGGCCCAGGCGAAGCGGTTGTGGAACACGTTCATGCGGGAGACCCACGTCCACAGCCGATACCGGATCGGGTGTTTCGAGAAGTGGCGCAACCGGCCGCCGACCGCGTTCCGGCACGAGTGGCACGACAGCGTGTAGATCCACAGGAACACGGCGTTGGCGGTCAGGACGAGCGAACCCAGACCCATGTGGAAGAAGCCAGTCCCGTCGGGAGCCCGGAAGGCGAGGACGGCGTCCCAGGTCAAGATCACGTTGAACGCCAGCGCGAAGTAGAACCACAGCCGGTGGGAGTTCTGGATGAGCAACGGCCAGCGGCTCTCACCGGTGTTCTTGGGGTGAGGTTCGGCGACGGCGCAGGCCGGCGGGGACACCCAGAACGCGCGGTAGTAGCTGCGCCGGTAGTAGTAGCAGGTGAACCGGAAACCCAGAGGGAAGATCAAGATCAGCAGCGCCGGCGACATCGTGTACCAACCGCCGACGATGCGGCCCAGTGAGTCTGAGCCGGGGATGCAGTCCTCGGCGACGCAGGGCGAGTAGAACGGTGACTGGTACGGCTCGATGTAGTAGTACTTGTTCGCGAACGCCCGCCACGTGGCGTACAGCACGAACGCTGACAGCACCCCGAAGATGATCAGCGGCTCCAGCCACCAACGGTCGGTGCGTCGGGTGGCGAACAGCCGTCCGGCGGGCCGCGCCGGGGACGGAGTCGTCACGAGCGACGGCTCGGTGCTGGATGACATGCGGTCCCTTCGTGGCGGGCGCCTACTGGCGGCCGATGCCCTCGTCGTGTGCGTCGGCGAAGAAGTCCGGAGGGTAGTCGTCGTCGGGGATGACGATGGGCTCCTCGTCGCGGGGCGGCGCGTGGATGCCCAGCAGTGCCAGGTCCTCGTGGATCCGTCGGGCGTCCTCCACCAGCCGCAGCACGTCGACGTGCGAGCCGGCATCGTGCTGAAGGGCTGTGACGGCCCTCGTCAGCTCGTGGGCAGCCCGGTGGACGGCCTGCAGGTCGTGCCCCAGCTCGCTCATCCGACCCCCTCCGGGACGTGGGAAGCGCTCGTTGAAGGCAGTGTGTCGGAGGTCAGGAGCGTCCGCCACCACCCCACGCAGGTTCGCCGGGGCGTCCGAGACAGCGGGCGAGTCACGCCAACGGCCTGGACCAGGAGACGTCGACCTTGCCGGGCCTCATGCCGACTGACCGGTAGAGCCGGTCAGCGCCGGTGCGGTTGCCGACCTGGACATGCAGCCGCGCGCGGTCCCAGCCCTCGGCTCGGAAGCGACGGAACGACTCGGTCAGCAGGGCACGTGCGAGCCCGCGACTGCGCGCCTCGCGGACCACCGCCACGATGCCGACGTAGCCGGTCCGCCGCTCGGGGTCGGCGAGGTCGGCCATGCACACGGCCAGTCCGACCGGACGGTCATCCTGGACGGCGACCATCGACAGGTCGGTCCGCAGCGACGGAGTGTGCCGCACGAAGTGGACGAAGTCCTCCGTGGTCATCCCGAAGTCGCCGTCGTGGTCGGCGAACGCCTGACCGTTGACCTCCGCCACCTGTGCCAACCCCGCGTCGTCTGCCGGCAGTGCCCCGAGGAGGACCCCGTCGGGCAGCGGCGGGGCCGACTCCTCGGCCGGCGCGTCCGCCAGGTTGATCGTCATCTCGCAGATGCGGCGGACCGCGGCAAAGCCCCGCTCGCCCAGCACCTCGGCCATCAGCGAGTCCTCCTCGGCCACCCCATCGGCGTCGACCACGGCAGCGAGCTCAAGCTCGTCCCGGGCGGCGGCGAGCGACAGGCCGGTCTCGACGCACCACTGCAGGCCCTCCCGGCGTCGGGGATGGTCGGGCATGGACGCGTGAAGGTGTGCGGTCGTCCAGGGCTCGGTGGCCACGACCATCACGCCGCCCAGGAGGTGACCGTCGGCATCCCGGAGCAGGCGGCCGTCCCGCTCGGCGGTGACGCTCGGGGAGTCGAGCAGGGAGACGAACTCCTCCTCAGAGAACTGGTCCCCCCTTCCCCACTGGTGCTGCGCGGCGTTGATGACCTGGGCGACCACGGCGGCGTCTGCCCGCGACACGGGGGCGGCCGTCCAGCCGGGCGGCATCATGCCGGCGCCCCCTCCAGGAGCGGGAGATGGAACAACGCACCGGGCTCGTAGCGGTGCCACTTCCCGGCCACTCGGGCGTGCGCGGCACCGATTCCGGCGACCGTCCAGTCGCTGCCGTCGCCAAGGACCGCGGTGTACTCGTCCACGCCCAGCAGGACGTCGTCGCGCGGGACGGTGGCGTCGATGTGCGCCAGCAGGCCCGGCGCGAACCGGTCCAGCGCGTCCCAGTGCGGCCCCAGCCACGACTTCGGGAACAGCGACAGGCCGGGCTGCCACAGCCCCGCCGTGAAGTCCTGGATATCGCTGTCCGGGGCGGTTCGGCCCAGGCAGGCCATCCCGGCGCTGCAGCCCGCGTAGACCATGCCGCGCGCCATCTCCTCGCGGATCGCCTCCCACAGGGCCGATCCGGCGAGGGTGCGGGACAGGTGGGCCGGGTTCCCGCCGGAGAAGTACACGAAGGACGCCCCACGGACCCGTGCCACGACGTCGTCGCGCTCGGCGTCGGCTCGGCCTCGGACGTCGAGCAGCTCCGCGCGCAGCCCCATCTCGGCGAAGTGCGCCAGACCGCGTCCCGCCCAGCCGTCGAAGACAGCGTCCCCCTCCGGAGCCGATGCCGTCGGCGCTACCAGGACGCGACCGTCGCCGTCGGATCGCTCGAACAGCCAGCGGTCGACGTCGCGCGACCACGGCTCGAACTCGCCCGACCCGACGAGCCCCAGCAGCAGGTCACCCATCCGGGGCACGCTACTCGACCCGCCCCCGCGTTCACCCCGGCCCAGATGAGGGTTCCGACCGCCCACACCGTCATCGGGGCCGGGTTCCACCGGGGTCGGCGGCGTCGGTGACGTCCGCGATGTCGGCGCCGAGCGCGGCCAGCGCCTCGTCGGCGGCTACGGCAACCGCCACCCCGTGGGCTCCGGCGCCCAAGGTCACGCGCCGACCGGACAGGCGCTCGTCCGCGACGACCGGGAGGTCCGACAGGGAGCCGAAAGCAGTGATGGTTCCGCGGTCGTAGCCCGTGACCTCCCGCGCGGCGGCCGCGTCCGGCAGGGACAGCCGGCTGACCCCGAGCCGGCGCCGGAGCTTGGGCCAGGAGATTGCCCGGTCCCCGGGAACCAGCACGAACACGTAGTCGCCCTCGCCGCGACGGACCACGATGGTCTTGACCACGTCAGCCGGCGCCACGCCGCGGGCGGCGGCCGCCTCCGCAAGCGACCCGACCGGTCCGTGCCGCAGCACCTGGTAGTCGAGCCCCGCCGCGGCCGCGGCGGCGAGCGCGCGTTCCTCGCTCATCCCGTCTCCACCCGACGATCATGGCCCGGATGGCGGTGTGCGGCCCCCACAACGGTCCTCCGGGCCGGGTTCGGCGGGGGACGTAGGCTGGAAGGCGTCCCCGGCAGGCCCGTCGGGCTCACCGAGGGGGTGTGGCAGGAGTGGCGGACTCCACGGACATGTACGTGCTGCACCACGACGAGGTCGCCTCCGACGCACCGGTGCTTCTGCACAACCTCACCGGCTTCCTGGACGCCGGGTCCGCCGGACGGCTCGCCGTCGAGCAGATCCTGGGGACACTCGACCACCGCGTCCTGGCCACCTTCGACATCGACGCGATGTTCGACTACCGGTCGCGACGCCCGCGGATGACGTTCCTGTCCGACCACTACGACCAGATCGACCTGCCCGAGCTGCTGCTGCACGAGGTCCGCGACGCGGAGGGCACCCGGTTCCTCGTGCTGCACGGCCCCGAGCCGGACTTCGCCTGGCAGCGGTTCACCGACGCCGTGGTGTCACTGGTCGACCGGCTCGACGTCTCGCTCACGATCGGCGCCCACGCCGTGCCGTGGCCGGCACCGCACACCCGCCCGGTCGGGATCACCGCCCACGCCACCGACCAGGGCCTCATCGGCGACCGCACGTCGTGGGTCGGCGCCCTCGAGGTTCCCGGCCATATCGCCGGGCTCCTGGAGCTGCGACTCGGCGCCACCGGCCACCCGGCGATGGGCTACACCGCGCACGTCCCGCACTACCTGTCGGCGGTCGACTACCCGAGTGCCGCGGTGGCGCTCCTCGAGGCGGTGATGTCCGCCACCGGCCTGTCGCTGCCCATCGATGCGCTCCGCGAGTCGGCCGCGCGCGCCGACCGTGAGATCGCCACCCAGGTGAGTGCCTCGGCGGACAACTCCGAAGCCGTCCAGGCCCTCGAGGTCCAGTACGACGCGTTCGTCGGGCAGCAGGGGCTGCCCCTGCTCGGCGAGGGCGAAGGCGGCTTGCCGACCGGAGACGAGATCGCCGCGCAAGTCGAGCTGTTCTTGGCCCAGCGCAACGGCGACAACCGGGACGACCAGTGAGCGGCGTTCTGCTGGCGATGTCGCTGCCCGGCCTCGTCCTCCTGCTGCTGGTGGTCGGCATCGTGGAGCAGGTCGCCAACCGCACGAGACGACGGGCGTTGGGCGCGCCCAGTCGCGGGGGCATGACCGGAGCCGGCATCGACGTGCTCCAGGCCGCCCTGTACCCGGAGAAGCGCCACCAGATCGAGGAGCAGCACAGCCAGACCATGCGACGCGACGACGCCGACGATGGCGCGCCACCGCACAGCACCGTCGACCTGGCCGGCGGCATCGCCCGGCTGCGTCTGACCACGTCGGGGGCTCGCTCTACAGTCGACCGGCATGGAGACCGCACGCTTCGCTGAACTGCTCGCGCGCGTGGGAGCGGGGCTGGACGAGTTCGTCCGGTTCGACCACCCTGACGCCGTCGCCACCCGCGACCGGTGGGAGGCCCTCGCCGACGAGCCCATCCCCGAGAAGGGCCTCGGGGTGGACGCCGTCGTCGACGAGCTGCTGGACGTCGTGATTCCGGGCGGGCCACGGATTCCCGACCCCGGCTTCTGGGGTTTCATCACCACCGGCACGACCACCGCGCCGGTTGTTGCCGCCACCGCGGCAATGGTGGCCGCTCCCCAGCGCGGGATGATCACCGCTTTCAACCGGCTCGAGGAGCGGGCGCTGGAGATGCTGGCGGAGGTGTGCGGCCTCGAGCCACAGATGAAGGGCGTGTTCGTCTCCAGCGGGTCGGTGGCCAACCTCATCGCGCTCGGCGCGGCCCGCCAGTCCGCCTATGAGAAGGACGGCCGGGACGCCGCCGCCAACGGTCTCGACCGGCCGGGCGCGGTGTATGCCAGCGCCGAGGTGCACCGCACGGTGCACCGGGCGACCGCGGTCCTCGGGATGGGGCGCTCCTGCGTCCGCGCGGTGCCGATTGACGCCCGGCAGCGCATGGACGTGACCGCGCTCGACGCCATGATCGCCGCCGACCGGCTCGACGGAGTGCTCCCGGTCGCCGTGGTGGCGACCGCGGGAACCACGAACACCGGGGCGATCGACCCCTTGCGCGCCGTGGGCGAGGTTGCCAGACGGCATGACGTCTGGCTGCACGTGGACGGTGCCTACGGGCTCCCGGGCATCCTGGACGAGCGTGTCGCGGACCGCTACGACGGACTTGACCTGGCGGACTCAGCCATCGTTGACCCGCACAAGTGGCTGGCGGCTCCGACCGGGATCGCGTCGGTGTTCGTGCGTGACCGAGCGATCCTGGTCCGAGCGTTCATGCAAGGAACCGCCGCCTACCTGGAGGGCTCCTTCGCCACCGACGGCAAGGTCATGATGTCCGCGGACTCGATCGGCATTCCGTACGCCGACATGGCCGTGGAGCTGTCGTCCCCGCCCCGCGGGGTCACGGTCTGGTCGATCCTTCGGGAGCAGGGGCGGGACGGGCTGCGCGCCCGCGTCCGGCAGGACAACGACTACGCGCGGCGCGTCGCCGAGTTCGCGGCCGGCCACCCGCGGCTGGAGAACCTCACCGAGCCGGAGCTGTCGATCGCCTGCTTTCGATACGTCGGGACCGGCATCGACGACCTCGACGACTTCAACCGCCGCCTGATGAGACGGCTGTGGCGGGAGACCCGGTGGATGCCCAGCGCGACTGAGGTGGGGGGCGCGTTCGCCCTACGTCCGTGCTTCATCAACCCCCGGACGTTGCCCTCGCACGTCGAGGGGTTCCTGTCCGCCGTCATCCAGCTGGGCGACGAGATGGCTGCGGTGTGAGGCCACTGACACGCCCCTTCGGGTGAGCGGGGACAACGCTTCCCCACAGGTGCCCTAAGGCACCGCTAAGCCCCTTGGATCTGGCGGCGGTTACCCCCACGATCGAGATGTCCCCGATCCAGGAGGTTCCCCGATGAAGTCCGCCGGACGCATCGCCCTCGCCGCCGCCGCGGCGACCACGTTGGTGAGTGGCACCGCAGCCGCCCTCGACGCAGTGCACGGTGACACCGTGCAGGTCGCCGACTCGCAGACGGACCCCAACGCGGCCGCCAAGGCCAAGCTCAACCGGGTGCTCGACCGGCTGGACGCCCGCGCGACCGAGCTGGAGCGACAGCTGAAGAAGGCCGACCGCTCGCTGTCGGCGGCCGAACGGCGACTGCTCAAGGCCCGCGCCGCGGCCGCCCGCGCCGCGGCGACGCAAGCGGCGCAGGCGTCGCAGGTCACGGTGACCACCGGCGGCTCCACGACGCAGGACCGCTCGGGCGACTCCTCGAAGTCCACGGTGACGAGCGACGACGCCCCCCAGACGCACACCACGACCGGTGCCAGCGGTTCCGGCGGCGACGACGACGGCGAGGACGACGGGGCTGAGATCGATGACTGACGGCTTCGGGCGACACATCTCCGCCGGCGCCGTGGCCGGCCCGGTCGTGGCCGCGCTGCTCGCCGGGTCGGCGGCCTACGCGGTGCAGCAGGACTCGTTCGCCGCCACGGACGCGAGTGGTCCGACCACCGCCGGCCAGCCTCCGCAGGAGGACCAGGCACTGGTCGCGCTGCAACGCGCGGTGAAGAAGCAGCAGCGCCGGCTCGAACAGATGAGCGCCGACCTGCGGCACACGTCCACCGCGATCAAGCGCACTACGCGTCAGGCCGAGACGGTGGCGGCGCAGAGCACCGGGTCGACGTGGGCTCCCAGCAGCTCCTCGTCATCCGGCTGGACGTCGTCCGGATCGACGAGCGGAAGCTCCGGAGGTTCCGGCGGAGGTTCCGGGGGTTCCGGTGGTTCCGGCGGCGGCACCGCTGCCAGCACGACACAGCCGTCCACGCAGGGCACCACCGGCGCCTCGGGCGCGTAGCCATGACCACCGCGGTGACCCGATCCGATGCATCGGTGCGCTTCCGCGCGATGGCGACCGACGTCAACGTGCAGGTCGTCCACCCGAGGGCGTCGGCGGCATCGGCCCTGGCCCGGGCGGAGGACCTGTTCCACCGGGTCGAGCGGGCATGCACCCGGTTCGACGCGGAGAGCCCGCTCATGCTGGCCAACGCGTTTCCCCGCGAGTGGCACGTCGTGCCCGACGTACTGTTCGCGGCCGTGTCCGAAGCCGCCCGCGCACATCGGGAGACCGACGGCAGCTTCGACCCCCGGGTCCTGCGGACCCTGACCGCCTACGGCTACGACCGCTCCCTGCCGTTCGCGGCCGGCGGCGTGGACGTCGAGGCCGGCGACGAGCGGCCGACCGCCGCCCGCGGGAGCTGGCGACCCGGGCTCGACGACGCGCGCGCCTCGATCCGGATCGGCCGCGACCCCATCGACCTCGGAGGCATCGGCAAGGGGCTTGCCGTTCGCTGGGCGGCAGCCGAGCTGGGCGATGCCGGGCGCGGGTTCCTGATCGAGGCCGGCGGTGACTGCTACGCGTCCGGCGCCAGCCCGGACGCCGACGGCTGGCGGATCGGCGTGGAGGACCCCACGGGCGACCCGGTCCCCCTCGCCGTCCTCGATGCGACCGACACCGGCGTGGCAACGTCGTCGATCCGGCTGCGGAAGTGGCGGGCCGGCGGCAAGTCGGTGCACCACCTCATCGACCCCCGGACCGGCGAGGCAGCCGAGACCGGTCTGCTCGCCGTCACCGTCCTCGGACCGGACCCGGCCTGGGCCGAGGTGTGGAGCAAGTCGCTGTTCCTGGCCGGCCGCGGCGCCATGCGCCACCTGGCTGACGACAAGGGCCTGGCCGCGCTGTGGGTCGACGAGGACGGTTTCGTGGGCACCAGCCGGGCGATGAAGCCGCGAGTCCTCTGGACGCGCGACTGACCGGTGGTGTGATGGACCGGTGACACCCCCCTGGGGCGGTTCCGTACGGCACGGTCTCGAGCCGGTCCGGGACGCCTTCTGCGCCCTCCTGGACTCCGGGGCTGAGACGGGCGCGGCCTTCTGCGCGTTCGCCGACGGCGGCAGTGTGGTCGACCTGTGGGGCGGCTGGTCGGACGCGGATCGGACGCGTCCCTGGCAGCCGGACACGCTCACCCATACCTTCTCGGTGAGCAAGCCGTTCGCGGCGCTGCCGCTTCTGGTCCTTGCCGGACGCGGCCTGGTTGACCTCGACGGGTTGGTTGCCGACGCGTGGCCGGAGTATGCGGCCGCCGGCAAGCACAACACCACACTTCGTCACGTGCTGTCCCACCAAGCCGGGCTGCCGGCGTTCGCCCCGGAGACCGAAGGACTTCTGCTGCAGCCGAGCGCCTTGCGCGCCTCGCTGGCCCGGGCCGCCCCGGAGTGGGTGCCCGGCTCGGCTCACGGCGAGCACGCCTTGACCTACGGGCACCTCCTGGACGGCATCTGTCGCGGTGCGGTCGGGCGTTCACTCGGTGAGCTGTTCGACACCGAAGTCGCCACCCCCCTGCACCTCGACGCGTTCTTTGGCGTCCCGCCGGACCAGCTGGGTCGGGTGGCCGACCTGGAGCTCGCCCAGCCGGACTGGCCGGTGACGGTCCGCGCCGAGCCGGAGTCGGGTCGCGACCGGGCGCTGGCCCGGCCCGCCGGCGCCTTGGACGTCACCGTCCTGAACTCGGCCGGCTGGCGCCGAGCACAGTTCCCAGCGATCGGCCTGCACACGACCGCGCACTCCGTCGCCCGCTTCTACGACGAGCTGGCTGCCCCGACCGGGGCCGTCGCGCGGCTGCTCGGCCCCGATGTGTACCGCCAGCTCCTCACGTCGCAGACTCGCGGCCCGGATCGGGTGCTCGGCAACCCGGTGTCCTGGGGCCTGGGGGTGCAGCTCGACAACGGCGCGGTGGGGATGGGCGGCATCGGCGGCAGCCTCGGCATGCTGGCGCCCGACAAGGGCTACGCCGTGGGCTACGTCACCCGTCGGCTGGACGACCACACCCGCGTGGACGTCCTGCTGGGCGAGCTCGACCGGTGCCTGTCGAGGGCCTGACCACGCGCCGGCGGCCACGGCCACCGGCTCACCGGGCGTGCCACGCCGCGAGCAGCTCCGCCTCCCGAGCCGGGACCATGCCGGTGCCGTGCGGGTTCGGTGTCGGATCTTCGCGCTCGGCCGCCAGCAGCTCGACGGCCGTCACACCCAGTGACCGTGGCGCCAGGCCGTTCACCCGGGCGCGTGTCGGGTCGGCCGTCTCCTCGACACCGGAGGTGTCTCCGGCCGGCCACAGCGGCAGCTCGTGGTCGGTCACCCCCGCATCCAGCAGGAACCGCTGATCGACCCAGGTCAGCGTCGTCCCCTCCGGAGCCACTGCACCGACGAGCGCGCTCAGCAGGTCTGCGACGGTGAAGCCTGCGTCGGGCGACACCGCGTGGAAGGAGCCGGAGACGTCGTCCTCGAGGAGCCGCACCATCCACCGACCGAGGTCCCGAGCGTCGATGACCTGCAGCCCGCAGCCGCGAGGTTCCGGCGCCAGCACCTCGCCGCCGCGGGCGATGCGTTCCACCCAGTACGTGAAGCGGTGCGTGTAGTCGTGGGGCCCGACCACGTACGTGGGTCGCACCACGGTGAGGCGGGACCCGAACATTCGCGACGCGATCTGCTCGCACGCCACCTTCAACGGTCCGTAGGTCTGGTCCGTGACCTCCTCGGTGTCAGGGTCGGGCACCGGCACCAAGGGCGCGTCCTCGTCATGGCCAAGGCCACGGGAGGCGTCATAGACCGACGTCGTCGACACCAGGAGGTACCGGCCGGCGCGGTCTCCGAGCGCCTCGGCCACCTGCTGGACCTGTCGCGGGACGTACGCGCACGCGTCGACCGTGGCGTCCCAGCGGTCGGCGGGGTCGGCGGTCAGAACGGACAGGTCGGCGTTGCGGTCGCCGATCACGTGTCGGGCGTCGGGGAACAGGTCCGGCCCGGTCCGGCCGCGGTGGAACACCGTCACCTCGTGACCTCCGGCCAGCGCCGCCTCGACGACGTGCCGACCGACGAATCGCGTGCCGCCCACGACGAGGATCCGCATCGCATCACCGTTCCATCGAAGTCCGAGGTCTGCGCCCCGCAAACTAGCGGTGTCCGGGTCTCAGTGGGCGCGCTGGTCCCAGGCGAACAGCGCTGTTTCGTTGGCCGCGAGGGGGAGCACAACCACCAGCACGGCCGACACCGCCGCGGACGGCCCGAGGAGCCACCCGGCGTAGCCGAGAGCCGTCAGTGCCGCGACCTCGAGCAGGAATCGAACCGCGAGGTTCACGCCTTTGACGACGGCCACCCAGCCACTGCACCAAGCCGGGTGGCCGTCGTCACGGCACCAGAAGACGGTCAGGCGGTGCGGCGCACCGACTCGGGCTTGCGGCAGACGTAGACCATCGTCGTCGCCTGCTCGCCGAGCGGGCCACCGTCGAAGTCGCCGTAGCGCTCCTCAACCTGGAACCGGGCCGCCCTCAGCGCCGCCTCCAGCTCCTGCGGGAAGTGGTACCTGAGCTCCACGCTGGTCGGCGCCTCCGCGGGGATGCCGTCGACGGCGAAGTGCCGGTAGGTCGTGTGGTGCATGACCTGGGCGACCGGGTGGTAGTGCTGTGTGCCGGAGACCAGGACCTGGTGTCCGTCGGCGTCGAGGTAGGAGTGCCACAGCTCGGGCACGTCCACCCGCCGGGCAAGCTCGTGGGGCTGCGGAAACCGGATCGAGAAGGCCAGCCGACCACCGGGCCGCAGGTGACGGTAGATCGCCTTGAGCACCGCGTCGCGGTCGTCGTTGGTGAGGAAGGCCTGAAAGGAGTTGCCGGCCAGTGCGACGAGGGCGAACTTCGGCCGCAGCTTCAGCTCGCGGGCATCTTGCTGCACCCACTCCACGTCCTCTGCGCCCGGCTTGCTGGCGGCGTGGGCGAGCATGGCGTCGCTGACATCGACCGCGGTTACGTCGTGGCCCGCGCGGGCCAGATCCAGGGCGATCCGCCCGGTACCGCACGCCAGGTCGAGGATCGGCCCATCGACGTCGTCGGCCAGCTGCCGGTAGAAGGGGGCGTCGGCGCCGGGCTGGCCGTACTCCAGGTCGTACCGCGCCGGGTCGCCGTACTCCTCGACGGTCAGGGCGGTGGTCTGCTCCGGGGCAGCCTCGATCAGGTCGTTCACGGTCATGGGTGGTCCTTCGGCGGAGAGGGGATGGGTCAGATCCCTATCTCGGCCCGGGCGAGGCCCGGATTGACCCTCGGACCACGTGAGACGCGTCACGTCGCGGCCAGGGACTGCATCGATCTGGCCAGCGAGCACGGACAGCCGCTGCTCGACGTTCCACGAGCAGATGACCGCGTTGTCCGGCGACGCCGCCCTGGTCGATGCCTACCGCAGACTCAGCCTGCCGGGCATCATGTCGCAGGTGCAGACCACACACGACACAGACAGCCACGCCGGCGGCGACGTCCACCCCCGGGCCATCGAAGGGGCGGGCGGGCGCCTGTGAGTCGCTCCACCACGCGTCGGAAGGTCGTACGCATCCGGGACGGCGTGGTCGACGAACGCGTCGACTCGCTCGCCGTCGAGAGCCCCTTGACGGTGCGTCTCGGGCGCGCCGACCAGACCGAGCAGCTCGAGGCGGTGCTCACCACGATGCGCACCCCTGGCAACGACATCGACCTCGCACTGGGCTGGCTCGTCTCTGAGGGCGTCCTGCTCACGCCCGACGACGTGACCGAGGCCCGGGAGTGCCGCCGTCTGGACGACGACGGCAACGTCGGCGAGACCGTCGAGGTCCGCCTCCGCACCGACCGGCGTCCCCGTGCGCGGCTGTCCTGGGCGTCCAGCGCCTGCGGGGCCTGCGGCACGATCGCCATCGAGTCCGTGGTCGAAGAGGCCAAGCAGGTCTCGCGGGGAACCGGGCTGACGGTCGACCGCGACCTCGTGCTGGGGCTGCCCGACCAGCTCCGTAAGCATCAACGCGCGTTCTCGGCGTCCGGGGGGCTGCACGCAGCAGGGCTGTTCGACGCCGAGGGCAGCCCGTTGTGCATCCGGGAGGACGTCGGCCGGCACAACGCGGTCGACAAGGTCGTCGGCTGGGCATTCCGGGAGGGGCTGCTCCCCCTGGACCGGCACGTCATCCAGCTGTCTGGACGGGCCTCGTTCGAGCTCGTGCAGAAGGCCGCCATGTCTGGAGTGTCAGTGCTGGCTGCGGTCTCCGCGCCGTCGAGCCTGGCCGTCGAGCTGGCGGAGGCGACCGGGGTGCTGCTCGCCGGGTTCGTCCGTGGCGGCTCGATGAACGTGTACACCCACCCCGACCGACTCCTGAATGTCGAGGGTCAGTAGCTGATCCAGGTGGTCTTCAGCCCGGTGTACTTGTCGAACGAGTGCATGGACTGGTCGCGGCCGATCCCCGACTGCTTGAACCCGCCGAACGGCGTCATGTTGCTGAAGGCGTCGACGGTGTTCACCGACACGGTCCCCGCCTGCAGCGAGTCGGCTACCCGAAGGGCCCTCGACAGGTCCGAGGTCCATACCGAGGCGGCGAGCCCGTACATGGTGTCGTTCGCGATGGCGAGGGCCTCGTCTTCGCCGTCGAACGTCATGACCGACAGCACGGGGCCGAAGATCTCGTCGCGCGCGATCTCCTGGTCGTTGGTCACGCCGTCGAAGATGGTGGGCGTGACGTAGCAGTCGCTGGACAGCGTGAGCCGCTCGCCTCCCACGACCAGCCGCGCGGACGACTTGCCCGACTCCACGAACTGCATGACTCGGTCGGTGTGCTCCCGAGTGACCATCGCGCCCATCGGGGTCTGCGGGTCGAGCGGGTGCCCGGGCATCATCTGACCGGCGTGGCCGACCAGCAGCTCCAGCAGCTCGTCCTTGATCGAGGCCTCCACCAGCAGGCGCGAGTTCGCCGAGCACACCTCGCCCTGGTTGAAGAACACGCCCATCGCGGCCTTCTCGGCCGCCTGCTCCAGCGAGCCGACGTCGGCAAACACCAGGTTCGGGCTCTTCCCCCCCAGCTCGAGCCACACCGGCTTCGCGTTCGAGGCCGCCGAGTAGCCGAGGAACATCTTGCCCACCTCGGTGGAGCCGGTGAACGCCAGACAGTCGACGTCCATGTGCCGACCGAGCGCCTGCCCGGCCGTCTCCCCGAAGCCGGGAAGGACGTTGAAGACGCCATCCGGGACGCCGGCCTGCGTGGCGAGCTCGGCAAGCCGCAGCGCCGACAGCGGCGACTGCTCGGCGGGCTTGAGCACCACGGAGTTGCCCGTCGCCAGGGCAGGGGCGCACTTCCAGGACGCCATGTCGAGCGGGTAGTTCCACGGCACGACGGCGGCCACGACCCCCAGTGGGACCCGCCGGATCATCGCCAGGTCACCGCGCCCGGTCGGGGCCACCTCGTCGTAGAGCTTGTCGATCGCCTCCGCGTGCCACTGCCACACCGAGGCTGCTCCGGGGACGTCGGAGGTCAGCGCGTCGGTGATCGGCTTGCCCATGTCGAGGGTGTCCAGCAGCGCCAGCTCCTTGGCGTTCTCCCGGATCAGATGGGACAGCCGGACGAGCACCTCCTTGCGCTCGGACGGCGTGGCATGAGCCCACTCACCTTTCACGAAGGCGGCCCGCGCAGCGGCGACGGCACGGTCGACGTCGGCGGTGTCGGACGACGAGACGACGTTGAGGACCTCACCCGTCGTCGGGCTGTAGTTCTCGAAGGTCACCCCGGAGACGGCCTCGACGACGCTGCCCCCGATGTAGGCACCGGACCTCAGGTCCAGCGACGCGGCTCGGCTCTGCCAGTCCTCACGGGTTTCGGTAGTCATGCTTTCCTCTCCTCGTCGACCAGCGCGGTGACCTCGCGCCGGAAGGGGACGACGTCCCCGGTGCGTGGTGCGGTGTCGAGCTCCTCGGCGTACTTGTGACCCTCGTAGACCGCCGCCGCGATCGTCGCCGGCGCGAACGCGTCCCCGATGGCACGCACCGACAGCATGCCGGACGCGGACCACTCGCCAGAACGGTTCTGCAGATCATGCAGCAGGCCCTCCTCGGGCAACCGGGCGGTGACCAGCACCACGCAGTCGGCCGGCAGCTGACCGACCGCCCCGGTGTACGCGTTGGCTGTCGACACCGCGTCGCCGCCGATCGCCGTGACCACCTCCGCGGTCCGTACGTCTACCCCTGCTTCGAGCACTCGCCGCTGAACCCGGAGCACCTCGAGAGTGTTGTTCGTCCAGCTCGACACCTGCGCCGCGGGGGTGACGAGGGTGACCTCGAAGCCCTCACCGGCCAGGAGCTCGGAAAGGACCCCACCCATGTAGTAGTGGTCGTCGTCGAACAGGACCACCCGGTTGCCGGCCGGGCGCCTGCCCGCCATGAGGTCGTCCGGCGTCAGCACGTCCATCTGCGGGTCCTGCGCGATTGCCGACGTGTGCCACCGGCCGACACCATCGGCCCGCCAGCGGGCACCTGTGGCGACGACGACGTGGGCGAACCCACTGCCGACCACGTCGTCCGCATCCAGCGGGGACTCCATCGCCACCTCGACGTTGCGCAGCGCCCGAATCTGCTGCTCGCGGTAGTCCAGCACCCGCACCCAGGCCGCCAGGCCGGGGAGGCGGGACTCCTGCCACACGCGGCCCCCCAGCTGCCGGCTTGCCTCCGCGAGTGTCACCTCGTAGCCACGGTTCCCGAGCGACCTCGCCGCCTCCAGCCCGGCGGGACCGGCCCCGACGACGAGGACCGAGGACTCGCTGCCTCGGACCGCGATCCGTTCGGGGTGCCAGCCGCGCCGCCACTCCTCCCCCATGGTCGGGTTCTGCGTGCAGCGAATCGGCGACATCGTGAAGTCACCGGATACGCAGATATTGCATCCGATGCACTCCCGGATGTCCGCCAGCCGACCCTCCTCGATCTTCCGCGGCAGGAACGGATCGGCGATGGACGGCCGGGCGGCACCGATGAGGTCCAGGATTCCCTTGTTCACCTGCCTGACCATGGCGTCCGGTGAGGTGAACCGTCCCACGCCGACGACCGGCTTGGTCGTCAGCTGTTTCAGCCCCTTGACGTACTCCTCTTGGGCGCCCTCGGGCCCGAACCGCGAGGTCACCGAGTCGTCCTCCCAGGACCCGAGCACGAAGTCCCACAGGTCCGGGTGCTCGGCGAGCGACTCGACGATCTCCCCGATGTCGGCACGCGTGATTCCCTCGTCGCCGAGGAGCTCGTCGACGGTGATCCGGCAGGCGACCGCCACCTTCCCGTCGCAGGCCTCCCGCGTGTCCTCCAGGATCTCGCGCAGCAGCCGGGAGCGGTTGGCCAGACTGCCCCCGTACTCGTCGGTGCGCTGGTTGTAGCGCGGAGACAGGAAGTGGTGGATACCACCGAGCGCATGCCCGGCGTAGACGTACACCAGGTCGTACCCGGCGCTGATCGCACGCTTCACCGCTGCCTGGTGCCAGCGCCGCAGGTCGACGATGTCCTGCTTGGTCATGGCCCGCGCCTGCACCGGGTCGTAGCTCCACGTCGCGACGGGAAGGTGGGCCGGCCCCCGTGGCGCCTCCCGGCTGTACAGGTTGGGCCCGTTCATCCCGTTGTACGTCAGCTCGACCCCGGCCAGGGCGCCGTGCTCGTGGATGCGGTCGGCAATCCGGGCCAGGGCCGGGATGTCCTGGTCGTCCCACAGCCGGAGCTCGATGAAGGGGGTGATGTCCGAGGAGTAGTGGAACTCGACCTGCTCGGTGCACACCACGCCCCAGCCGCCTTCGGCCTTGACGCCGCGCATCGTTGCCAGCGCGGTCACGTCCCGGTACCCCATGCCGTTGCAGTGCGGCACCTGGAAGAACCGGTTCGGCGCGACCACGGGCCCGATCGGTACCGGCTCGAACAGGACGTCGTAGCGAGGGTCACGCGTCACGGGGACCTCCGTCGGTCAAGCGCACCCGGACATCCGGGGACAGGGCCGCGTCGGCCAGGGTGAGGGCCAGTGCCGTACTCGCCTGCAGCATCGCGGACTCCGCCTCCGGATGCAGCGTCGCCGCCGCGAACTCAGGCTGGTGGTTGACGTGCGGCCACGACCCGATGCCGAAGTACGGGTGGATCGCCGGCAGCAGCTGGGAGACGTTGCCCATATCGGTCGACGCCCGGCTCATCGCGGCCCGGGGATCGTCGTCATGGAACGTCCGGCCGAGACCACCCGCATGTGTGGCATACCTGTCGAGCAGGTCGCCGTCGGTGCGCAGCTCGGAGTACCGAGGTCCGGTGAGCTGCACGTCCAGCTCACACCCGGTCGCGACGGCGCCGGCCTCCAGACAGCGGCGCACCTTGTGCTCCACGTCGTCCAGCTCGGCCAGCGAGTCCGCCCGCACATACCAGTGACCCTCGGTCCGGCTCGGGATGATGTTGGGCGCCTCGCCGCCGTGGGTGACGATGCCGTGCGTACGGACCGACGAGGGCAGCTGCTGCCGGAGCAGCCCGATCGCCACCTGGGCGACGGTCATTGCGTCGGCGGCGTTCACCCCCAGCTCCGGGTAGGCCGCGGCGTGGGAGCTGCGCCCCTGGTACCCGACGGCAAGGTGCGAGACCGCGAACGGCCGCGAGCGCGCGACGTCGAAGGGGCCGGGGTGTGCCATCACCGCGGCATGCAGCCCGTCGAACCCGCCCCGCTCGAGCATGGTGATCTTGCCGCCGGCGCCCTCCTCGGCCGGGGTGCCGAGGACGTGCAGCGTGATCCCCAGAGTGTCAGCCAGCGGACCGAGAGCGGCCGCCACACCGACCGCGGCGGCCGCAATGAGGTTGTGGCCGCAGGCGTGGCCGATCCCCGGCAGCGCGTCGTACTCGGCGCAGACCGCCAGGTGCAGCGGGCCGCCGCCGATCCTGGCGTGGAAGGCCGTCGCCAAGTCGCACACCCCGGCCTCCACGTCCAAGCCGATGTCAGCGAGCTCCTGGCACAGCCAGGACACGGCGCGCTCCTCCTCCCAGGCGACCTCCGGGTGGGCGTGCAGCCGCCGGGACAACCCGGTCAGCCGGTCGGCGGAGGCGTCGACGGCGGACCAGACCGACTCCCGTACGTCGTCGACGGTGTCGCTCATACGTCCCCCGCGACGCCGTAGCTCGGAGCGCTGGTGGGGTCCAGAGCGCGGGTCACGTAGTCACGGGCCTGCGGGTACCACTGCTGCCAGATCAGTCGCAGCTCTCCGACCGGGTCGGTGTTCCAGTCGACGCGGAGGTCGGTGGTGGCCCACGCGACGTCCTCGACGACGAGCAGACCGGCAGAACGGACCGGCCCCGCCTCACCGCCGGCCGCGAGCCCGCTCTCCAGCGCCAGCAGCAGTCGGTCGGGAAGGTCTGCGTCGACGGCGGCCTCGAAGGCGGCCAGCATCGCGGGCACGACGTCGTCCGACGCCAGCAGGTTCCCGGCCGCCGCCACCTGGGCGCCGGTGCCGTGGCCATGCCGGCCCAGGGCGAGCGCACCGGACCAGGCGGCCGCCCTGCCGTCGGCGTCGACACAGCTCAGCTGACGGTGGTCGGCAAAGGTCGCGGCCGCGGACACCGAGGCGATGGCCAGCTCGGCCGTCGCGCCGGCGGCCAGCTCGTCGAGCAGCTGGGGGCCCAGCCGCGGGTCGGTGACGTTCTGCGTGGTCGCGGCTCCGACGCCGGCTCGGACGTGGGCGCACCGTGCCGCCACGGCCGGGGAAGACGATGAGATGGCCACACCCAGAGCGCCGGTGCGACGACACCGTCCGGCAACCGAGAACGTCACAGGAGCACCGGGTCCGGGGTGTCCCCGCCCGTGACTGCGATGACGTCGATCTCCACCAGCCATTCCGGCCGGGCCAACGCGGACACGACGATGCCGGTCGACACCGGAAACACCCCTTTCAGCCACCGGCCGACAACGCGGTAGACCGGCTCCCGGTAGCGCGGGTCGACGAGGTAG
The DNA here is from genome assembly GCA_963848085.1 of uncultured Actinomycetota bacterium. GTDB lineage: Bacteria > Actinomycetota > Actinomycetes > JAHEKZ01 > JAHEKZ01 > CAWKCE01. The sequence goes on along the minus strand of CAWKCE010000003.1, from coordinate 529,396 downwards.
ATGGTGATCTTGCAGACGTCCTCCAGTGCGGCGCCACACTCGTCGAGCAGCATCGCGATGTTGGACATCGCCTGCTCGGCCTGCGCGGCGACGTCACCGACCCCCACCGAGGCGCTGGTGTCCAGGTCCTGCCCGATCTGACCTCGCAGGAACACCAGGTTGCCCGCGACCACTGCCTGGCACAGGTCGTTGTCGAGGTCCTGGTCGGGATAGGTCTCGCGGGTGTTGAACGTCCGGATACGGGTGTGCCTCACCGGGCGACCCTAGCCCCGCCCCAGAGCACCGGTCCAACATATCCTTTCCACCTTTGGCATCGACTGACTCGATGGCTGGCTAGGCTTGGCGGGTGCCGAAGTACACCCTGCGCCAGCTCGAGTACTTCGTGGCCGTCGCCGACGCCGGCACGGTGACCAGGGCGGCGTCCCGCGTGCACCTGTCCCAGTCGGCCATGTCCACCGCGCTGGCCGACCTGGAGCGCGTGCTGGGCGTCCAGCTGCTCATGCGGCACCACGCGCGGGGAGTGACCCTCACCCCCGCGGGTGACCAGCTGCTGGTCGTGGCACGGCAGCTCCTGTCCCAGGCGGAGGACCTGGAGTCGTCAGCACACGAGCTCGGCGGCGAGCTGTCCGGACGCGTTCCGCTCGGGTGCTTCGCCATCTTGTCTCCCTACCTCGTCCCCCGGGTGCTGGCGGCGGCCGGCGAACGGCTCCCCGCCCTCGAGGTCGAGCCGCAGGAGGAGACGTTGGACGGTGTGGAGCAGGGCCTGCTGGAGGGGCGGTTCGAGCTGGCCCTCACCTACGACCTCGGCTCGGGAGCCGGCATCGTGCGCGAGCCGCTGTCCACCGTCGCCCCGCACGCGGTGCTGGCGTCGACGCACCCGCGCGCCCGTCAGCGGTCGGTCCGGCTGTCCGACCTGTCCGCCGAGCCGTTTGCGCTGCTCGACCTCCCGCACAGCCGCGAGTACTTCGAGTCGGTGTTCGCCACGGCGGGCGTCGTACCGATCGTCCGCTACCGGACCCGCAGCACCGAGACTGTCCGCGCTCTCGTCGGTCGGGGTCTGGCATGGGGGCTGCTGAACCTCCGGCCGGCGCATGACGAGTCGGTCGAAGGGCTGCCGGTCGTGACGCTTCCACTGACCGGTGCCGGCCCAGAGCTGACAGTCGTCCTGGCCCGCGCTGCCTCGGCCCGGCCAACGCGTCGCGCCGACGCGTTGGCCGCGCTGTGTCGCGACGTTCTCACCGAGCAGCCACCCGCAGCGCGGCGACGCGCGAGACGAGTACGGCAGGAATGACCCGGATGCACCCGAAGTCGTTCCCCAAGGGCCTTGACAACCGACCCCACGAGCCGAGTGGTGACCAAGTTTCGTCAGACATTTCAGATTCTTCTGCCAAACCCCTTGCGTGTCGGGTTCGCGACCGACTAGAACTTCACCACGCCACCGGAAACGGAGGCCCGAACCGAGGGAAACTTCGGGGGAACGGCAGGGTCGAGGAGACTCGAACCGGCTGGCCGAAGCAGAAGGTGACGGGCCGGACAGAGACCGGTGCACCAGGCTCGCGGGGCGACCCGTGGGACACCGCGGTGACGATGCGGTGGGTGCGCACGGACTGCTCGGCCGATCGTAGGCGGCACCACGACGGGGCAACCCCGCAAGGGATCCAGGTCGTGGCGAGGGTCGGGCGTCACCCCGGCTCCGGATCGCCCGGGAGACCGGGCGGCACGCGCGCAGCGGTCGCGGCAACGCCCCTCGAACTCGTACTTCGAGGGGCGTTGTCATGTTATTGAACCCCTGACCCGGCAGATCGACCGTCAGGACACGCCGAGAGCGGCGGCCCCGCCCGCGTACGTTGGACACGTGTCGACGCAGCGCGTAGCGGTAGTCACCGGAGGCGGTACCGGGATCGGCCGCGAGACCGCGCTGCTGCTCGCCGAGCGTGGGCACGCGCTGGCGATCTGCGGCCGGCGAGCCGAACCGCTGGCCCGCGTGCAGGCCGAGATCGAAGCCGCGGGAGGCCGATGCCTGGCGACGCCCTGCGACGTGCGCGAGCTCGAACAGGTCGAGTCGTTCGTCTCCGAGGTCCTGGACGCGTACTCGCGGATCGACGTCGTCGTGAACAACGCCGGTGGCCAGTTCGTCGCCCCCGCGGAGGAGATCCCACCCAAGGGGTTTCGCGCCGTCCACCGGCTGGCCGTCGACGGCGCGTGGAACGTGACACACACGATCGCGACCCGCGCGCTGATCCCTCAGCGATCCGGAGTCGTCCTGTTCGTCGGGGTCAGCCCGCGCCGCGGCATGCCGACGTTCGCGCATGCGGCAAGCGCGCGGGCGGCGCTGGAGAACCTGGCCAGCGGCCTGGCCCTCGAATGGTCGCGGTTCGGCATCCGTAGCGTGTGCGTCTCGGTGGGCACGGTGGCCAGCGAAGGGCTCGAGCAGTACGACCCCGACGACGTCGCCGACTGGGTGCGCACCATCCCGATGCAGCGCCTCGGCACCCCGCGCGAGGTGGCGGAGGTGATGGCGTTCCTCGCGTCGGACGCCGCGGGCTACGTCACGGGGACCGTCGTGACCGTGGACGGCGGCGCCGACGCCTGGGGGGTCGGCGGCTACCCGTCGCAGCTGGAGCCGCCGTAGCGGCTCGTGTGCACTCGGCGGCCAGAGATGTCCCCTGGGTGTGCACTCGGCGATTAGTGGGGGCGGCGGGTCGCTGTTAGGCTCATGAACTCATCCACGGTGCGCAGCGCACGCTGCGACGACGCACGTTGCGGCGCCCCGGGCCTGTCTTTGCGAAACGATGCGGCTTCGCGCCGCCCTCGACCTCTCCGAGACGCGCCACCTCTCGGAAGGCTCTGAAGTGACTGACCCACGCACGCCCACGTTCGCCGAGCTCGGGCTCCCTCCGGAGCTCGTCACGGCCCTCGCCCGACACGGCATCACCACGCCGTTCCCGATCCAGGCCGCCGCGATCCCGGACGCCCTGGCCGGACGCGACGTCCTCGGCCGCGGCCAGACCGGCTCCGGAAAGACTCTCGGATTCGGCCTGCCCATGCTCGCCCGACTGGCCGGCACCCGCTCCCGACCCAAGCAGCCGCGTGCCCTGGTTCTCGTGCCCACCCGCGAGCTCGCGATCCAGGTGAACGACGCACTGGAGCCGCTGGCTCACTCGCTCGGCCTGCGCCTGAAGGTCGTCGTCGGTGGCCTGTCCATCGGCAAGCAGATCGACGCCCTGCGCCGCGGAGTCGAGATCGTCATCGCCACCCCCGGCCGACTCACCGACCTCATCGAACGGCGAGACTGCGACCTGTCCGCGGTCGAGGTGGTCGTCCTCGACGAGGCCGACCACATGGCCGACATGGGCTTCCTGCCGGTCGTGCGTCGCATTCTGGACCTCACGCCCAAGGGCGGCCAGCGACTGTTGTTCTCCGCCACCCTCGACGGGGACGTGGACACGCTCGTGCGTCGCTACCTGACCAAGCCGGTCACCCACTCGACCGCACCTGCTGCAGCATCGGTATCGACCATGCGCCACCACCTGCTGATGGTGGACCAGGGGGACAAGACCAAGGTCGTCACCGAGATCGCCGGTCGCTACGGCCGCACCCTGCTGTTCGTGCGCACCAAGCACGGCGTCGACCGCCTCGCCAAGCAGCTCGTCCGCGCGGGCGTTCCGGCCGGGGCGCTGCACGGTGGCAAGACGCAGAGCTCCCGCAACCGGACCCTCGGGGACTTCCGGGACGGTCGGGTTGCGGTCCTTGTCGCCACCGACGTGGCCGCGCGGGGGATCCACGTGGACGGCATCGACCTGGTGCTGCACGTCGACCCGCCCGCCGACCACAAGGACTACCTGCACCGCGCCGGTCGCACCGCCCGCGCCGGCGAGTCCGGCACCGTCGTCACGATGGTCCTCCCCCAGCAGCGGGCCGACGTCGACAAGCTGGCGAAGGCCGCCGGCATCACACCTGACCGCCGTCGCGCGGCTCCGGGCGAGGACCACCTGCGTCCGTTCTCGGCGGTCGGAGCCGGGTCAGCCCCACAGTCACGGGCACGGTCACGGGCACGCGCTCGCTGACGCGTTCTGGTCAAGACCGGGGCGCGATGACCCGATCCCCTCTGGGAGAGGCCGCCCGGCCTCCGGCGGAGGTCGATCGTGGCGCTGGCCCCTCCCGACGCCTTTCCCTGCTGGGACGGGCCGTGGGAGCGCGTCGACGACGCAGGTGAGCTCTGGCTGTTCGCCTCGCTGCTGCGGACGGTGGACGCCCTTCCGCGGCTGCACCCGTGGCGCCTCGGGGACGCCAAGGGCAGCCGTCGCATTGTCCGGTGGTCTGCCGTCCGGGACGACGACGACGACGCACGCCCGGCCTACGCAGCGCTGACCGAACAGGCCCGCGATCCCCAGCTTCGTGCCGGAGACGTCCCGAGCCCCGACGGTCTGCTCACGTCAAGCACCTGGGAAGCAACCGACCTCGCCGTCGACCTCGCCGTCGACCTGCTCGACGCGGCCACCGGGCCGCTGCGTCGGCGGACCGCCCGACCGGCCACGCAGTGGGTCGGCGTGGTGGCCCGCCTGCCCGGTTGCTGGCTGCCGACGCTGGCAGTGCTGCCGCGTGCTGCAAGGGAAATCGACGACCCGGCCACCCGATGGACGACCGAGTCGAACGCGTTCAACTCCCGGCACACCGTCCACGCCGACGACGAGCGGTTCGCCGCCGACCTGCTGGCCCCACACGTGATGGCGATGGTGCTCGACCGGATCCCTGACTCCGCCGCTGTCACCGTCTCCGGCGACGCGGTCCATGTGTGGTGGGAGCACTCCGGTGGGCAGCGACACCGCCCCGGGCTCGTCCATCGCATGGTCGACACTGTCCGCGACCTGGCCGACGCGATCCCGTCGTTCCTCGCCTCCGACCATCCCGACCGCTCCGGTGAGGTCGAGTCCGACCTGGCCGACAAGGCCGAGGCTCGGCGCCAGTACCAGGCGCAGCGCACGCTCGGACACCACCCGGACCCGGTGATGCAGCGCATCTACGACCAGGCCCGGGCGTCCGCCATGGGACCGGACATATCGTCGTCCACGTGACGACCCTCGCCGACGCCGCAGCCCACACGGTGGTCGTGCTGGACGGCGGACTGGCCACCGAGCTCGAGCGCCAGGGCAGCGACATCTCCGGCCACCTGTGGTCGGCCCGCCTGCTGCGCGACTCCCCCGCAGCCGTGGTGGCCACACACCGCGCGTTCTTCGCCGCCGGAGCCGACGTCGCGACCACCGCGAGCTACCAGGCCACCTACCAAGGCTTCGCGGCCGCCGGTCTGGACCAGGCCGAGACGACCGCGCTGCTGCACCTCTCCGTCCGCCTGGCCCGGGATGCCGCCGACGAGGTCACCGGACGGCCGACCTGGGTCGCGGCCTCGGTCGGCCCCTATGGGGCGATGCTGGCCGACGGTTCGGAGTACCGCGGCGACTACGGCCTGACCGTCGAGCAGCTGCGAGCGTTCCACCGACCGCGCCTGGAGGCGCTCGCCGCGGCCGGCGCGGACGTGCTGGCACTGGAGACCGTGCCGGCTGCCGCGGAGGCGGAGGCGCTGCTCGCCGAGGTGGACCGGCTGGGCTTCCCGGCCTGGCTGTCGCTGTCGGTCTCCGGCGACCGGACGCGCGCCGGAGAACCTGTCGGCGAGCTGTACCGGATGGCGGCCGACGTTGACGCCGTGGTCGCGGTCGGCGTGAACTGCTCAGCACCCGACGACGTCAGCCGGGTCGTCCCGCTGGCATCCGTCTTCGGCAAGCCGGTCGTCGCCTACCCGAACAGCGGAGAGGGCTGGGACGCCGCCACCCGCTCCTGGGTGGGCGACCCGGGCTTCGCCGCCGACCAGGTGCGCGACTGGGTGCGGCACGGTGCGCGACTCGTCGGAGGCTGCTGCCGCGTCACGCCGGCGCAGATCACCGACATCGCCCGGGTGGCGCGCGGACAGACGTAGGCTCCGCGGTGATGACCCACCACGTCGAGGTCCGGATCCCCGTCCGCTGGGCGGACATGGACGCCTACCGCCACGTGAACAACGGCGTCTACCTGAACTACCTCGAGGAAGCACGCGACCGCCTGATGGACGGACTGTTCGGGCGCGACGCGTACGACTTCGTCATCGCGCACGTCGGGATCGACTTCCGGGCCGAGGTGACGCAGGACGACGGCGAGGTCGTGGTGCGCAGCCGGCTCGAGGGATACGGCACCTCGAGCATCCGGACCAGCGAGGTGGTGCTGAAGGACGACGGCACCGTCGCCGCCGATGGTGAGTGCGTCCTGGTGCCCCGGGACGGCCGGACCAACCGGTCCCGGCCGCTCACCGACGCCGAGCGCGCCACGCTCGGCGCGGCCCTGGCGGGCGTCAGCCCGCAATGACGCGCGCATCCAGCGCGACTGCCCCGTGCGGGGTGACCAGGAGCGGATTGACCTCGAGGTCGACCAGGTCAGGCTGAGCCGCCGCGACCGCGGTGATGGTGGCGATCACGCGGGCGGCAGCCGGTACGTCCACCGCGGGTCGGCCACGGGCACCGGCGAGCAGCGCTGCGCCGCGCAGCCGACCCATGAGCCGCTGCGCCATGGCCTCGTCGAGCGGCGCGAGAGCGGTGGCGACGTCCAGCAGCACCTCGGTGTAGACGCCACCGAGCCCGACCATCGCCACGGGCCCGAACCGCGGGTCCCGCCGGATGCCGACGATCAGCTCCACTCCGTCGGTTCGGTCAGCCATCTCCTCGACCGTGCAGGCCGGCGGTGACAGGCGGTCGACCAGGTCGTCGTACGCGGCCAGGAGGGCACCGCTGTCCGGCAGCCCCAGCAGCACTCCCCCCGCATCCGACTTGTGCAGCAGGCCCAACGACTTCAGGACCACCGGGAAGGTCAGCACGTCGGCGGCAGCCGCCACCTCCGCGCGACTCCGGACCTGTCGGGCAGCGGGGAACGGAACGCCCGCGGCAGCCAGTAGGTCACGCGACGTCCAGTAGTCGGTGCCGGTGACCGGCGGTCGCGCGGGCGGCACGGTCGGCACGGCGGGCTGGTCCCGGGGCGGGATCACCGCGGCCACCGAACGCACCGCACCTTCGATCGTCCGGTAGGCCGGCACTCCGCCGGCCCGCAGCACCGACGCCGGCTGCGACGCCGGGTACATCGTGTGGACCGCCAGGGTGCGCCCGCTGCGCTGAGCCGCCTGCGCCAGCCGACCAGCGACGTCGTCCTCGAGACCGGCCAGAGCCTCGCCGTACAACCCATAGCCACCGAAGTAGCCGGACAGGACGAGAGCATCGACCGCACCAGAGCCCAGCACGACGTCGGCCACGCGGGCGAAGCAGGTGAGGTCCTGCTCGCCCCCGCCCGCGACGTCGATGGGGTTCACGGTCGCCGCGGACGCCGGCAGCTCGGCTGCCACGCGCGCCGACAGCTCGTCGTCGAAGTGCGGCACGTCCAGACCGGCCTGGTCAGCGACGTCGGCCGCGATGGAGGCATGGCCGCCGCCGTCGGTGAGGACGGCGATGCGGGGCCCGCGGGGCCGTGACGAGGCCGCGAACATCGCCAGGACATCTGCCATCTCCTGCGGCGTGTGCACCCGCACGATGCCCGCGGCGTCGCAGGCGGCGTCGACCACGGTCGACGAGGACACCATGGACCCGGTGTGCGACTGCGCCTGCCGTGCCGCCGCGGCGCTCGACCCGACGGTCAGCAGGACCACTGGCTTGCCGGCGTCCGTCGCCTCGCGCGCGGCTGCGACGAACCGGCGGCCGTCCCGGAAGTCCTCGCAGTACACCGCGATCGCGTCGGTGCCCTCATGGTCGATGCAGCCGGCGACCAGGTCGGCGGCCTCGAGCTGGGCCTGGTTGCCCAGTGACGCGAACCGGGAGAACCCCAGCTCGTGCTCGGCCAGGAACCGCGCCATCTCCAACGACAGGTTGCCGCTCTGCGACACGAACGCGATGCGGCCGGCCGGAAGGGGGTTCGAGGTGAGCATGAGTCCCGAGCCCGAGTCGGCGACGCCCAGACAGTTCGGGCCCAGCATCACTGCACCGGCGGCGCGGACACGCTGCGCCAACGCCGCTTCGCGCAGCCGCCCCTCCGCCCCCGACTCGCCCAGGCCGGAGCTGATTCCCACGATCGCGGTGGCGCCCATCGCGAGGGCGTCGTCCACCGCTGCCTCGAAGTGGACGGCGGGTACCGCGACCACCGCCAACCCGACGTCGCCGGTCACCTGCCGCACCGAGGCGTGGACCGGCAGCCCGAGGACGGTCTCGGCACGCGAGTTGACCAGGTGCACCGGGCGCGGCCCGTCGAGAGCACCACGGGCCAGCCAGTGACCCCACTTGGCCGGGTCGTCGCTCGCGCCGACCACCGTCACCGCGACCGGGTCGAACAGCGCCGACAGGTCCTGCCTCATCGGGCGACCGAAGGCGCCTTGACCGAGGTGGGGAACGACGTCGCGATCGAGGTGCGCTTCTCACCGGAGATCTCGGTCGCCGCCTGCCGGGGCGAGACCCCGGTGGCCGCTGCGCGCCGCAGGACCTGGCGGGTGAGCGGGCGCAGCGTTGTCGACAGCTTGCGCAGGGACGCCTCGACGGTGGGCTCGATGTCGCCGAACGCCACCCACCACCACCAGGCGTTGGTGCCGACGTTGGCCACGAAGTCGGGCACGACGGTCACGCCGCGCTCGACCAGGACTGCCTCGGCGTCGGCCAGTGTGGCGACGTTGGCGGCCTCGACGACGATGCTCGCCGTGATGTCGGGGACGTCGGCCAGGGTGATCGCGTAGGACATGGCGGCCGGGACGAGGATGTCGGCATCGAGCGTGAGCCAGGCGTCTCCCGGGAGCTGCCGGTCGCCGGGCCGGAGCTGGGCGCGGTCGAGGACCCCGAACCGGTCCCGGGTGAGAAGCAGCTGTTCGACGTCCAGTCCGTCGTCGTTGAGCACCAGACCGTCCTTGTCCGCGATCCCCACAACCTTCACGCCAGCACGCGCAAGATAGCGGGCAGTGGCTCCTCCCATGGACCCGAAGCCCTGCACGACGGCGCGCGTGTCGTCCGGCGCCAGGCCGCGGAACTCCATCGCGGCCAATGTGCACTCCGCCACGCCGAAGCCACCGACGACCTCGCCCAGTCCGACGCCGTCGACGTCCTGGGCGAATGCCCGACGGAGCCGGGCGTGGGCCGCGTCGGCCCCGTCGTCCACGAGCCGCAGCGCGGACTCCGCGGACGACCGGATGCCTTCTTCGGCGAAGACCTCGTCGATGAGGTCCTGCCGCAGACCGAAGTCCTCCCCGGTGGCGAAGTACCCCTCGATGAGCGGTTTCATGGCGCGCGCGAACCGACCGAGCACCTCACGCGCCCTGGGGTCGTACGGGTCGAGGTCGATGCCGCCTTTGGCGCCGCCCAAGGGGACGTAGCGGTCGCCTGCCTCGTACACGACGGCCTCCTTGAGCGTCATGGCCTGGGCGAGGTCGCGCACCTCCGCGAGCGTGCAGCCCTTGCGCATGCGCAGACCACCGCCGCCGACCCCGCGGTTCAGCCGGTCGACGACGACGTAGCCCTTGGTTCCGGTGACCTCATCGGTCCAGGTGACCTCGACGTACGAGCTGCTCATGTCAGGCCTCCCGTGGGGGTTCGGGCACGACGACCACCGTCGGGCCGGGTCGGTTCTGGGCCGCGGTCAGCTCCGCGGCCAGCTCGGCCGGATCCGCCACGCGGAGTGCGTGGGCCCCCAGCGACTGCGCGAGGAGCACGAGGTCGCGTGGCGGTGCGGCGACGGCGACGGGCTGCTCGGAGCGGTCGAGCATCTCGTTGCGGATCTCGCCATATCCCTGGTTGTCGAACACGACGATGGCCATCGGCAGCCGCTCGGCCGCGGCGACCGCCAGCTCCGGCACGGTGAACAGCAGTCCGCCGTCGCCGGTGATCCCGACGATCTGCCGGTCCGGTGCGGCCAGCGCCGCCCCCACGGCAGCCGGCACCGTGAAGCCGAGGGTGCCGAAGCCGGTCGGGAAGTGGAACGACGCGGGCCGGTTCACAGGGAGGTTCGGGATCGCGCCGTAGTACACACACATGGCGTTGTCGGTGACCACCACGGCGTCGTCGGCCAGGACACCTGCCATGGCCTCCATCCACGGCAGCCACACGGCTCCGAACGCCGCCGACGCGGCGACCGCGCCGGCCCGGAGCTCGCGCACCCACGGCCCGGCCTCCCGGACGTCGGGAACCTGTCCGCCGATGGCGGCATGCAGCTGGGCCAAGGACTCCTGCGCGAAACCCCCGAGGAAGACCTCGCAGGCGACGTTGACGTCGGCCATGCGGGGATCCACGTCGACCCGGACCACCGCGCCCGTCGGCGCCGGGCTGCCGAACCACAGGTCGGAGTTGCCGAGCTCGGAGCCGACGACCAGCAGCGCGTCCGCGCGGTCTACGGCATCGCGGACGACATCGGCGTGCAGCCGTGCCCCCAGCGACAGCCGGTGGCTCTCCGGGAGGACGCCCTTGCCGTTGATGGTCGTCACCACCGGTGCCGCCAGCCGTTCGGCGATGCGGCGGACGAGGTCGGCCGCATCGATGGCGCCGCCACCGGCGATGACCAGGGGCCGGCGGGCACCGACGAGCAGCTCGGCGGCGGCGGCCACCGCGACCGGGTCGGCGCCGGCCCGAGGACCAGGCTCGGCAACGGCGACGTGCGCGTTGCCGACCTGGTCAAGCAGGTCGAGCGGCACCTCGAGGTGGATGGGTCGCGGCCGGCCGGTCCCGAACGACGCGAACGCGGCCGCGACCGCGTCGGCAACGGACTGGTGGTCGGTCGGGCGCAGGCACTCCTCGGCAATACGGGCCATGGCGCCGGTCTGGTCCTTGGCCTCGTGCAGGTACCCGAGCCCTGGGCCGCCCGTCGGGTGGCCCAGGGGCATGCCAGGACTGACCAGCAGGACCGGTACCGAGTCGGAGTAGGCCTGCGCCACGGCGGTGGCCGCGTTGTAGACCGCCGGACCACTGGTCACGACGGCGACGCCGGGGCGACGAGCCGTGCGCGCATAGGCGTCCGCGGCGTACCCGGCGCCCTGCTCGTGGGTCGTGGCGACGGTGCGGATGTCGTAGCGGCGCAGCGCGTCGAACACCGACAGGTTGTGCGTCCCCGGGATGCCGAAGACGAGGTCTACGCCGTGCGCCGCCAGGGCGGCCACCACCACCTCGCCCCCCGTCACGCCGGTGAGCACGGCGTCGTCGGCGGATGTCACGAGCCCACCGCCTGGGCAAGCCGGCGGGAGATGATGAGCCGCTGGATGTCGGACGTGCCTTCCTCGATCTCCTCGAGCTTGGCGTCGCGCATCCACTTCTCGGCGAGGAACTCACGCGAGTAGCCCCAGCCGCCCAAGGTCTGCACGGCGCCCCAGGTGCAGAACATGGCCGCCTCGGACGCGACGAGCTTGGCCTGCGCGCAGGCGGCGGCTGCGTCGCGCCCCTCGTCGAGGCGCCGCGCCGCACGCCACACCAGCAGCCGCGACTGCTCGACCCGCGTCGCCATGTCCGCCAGCCGGAAGGCGACGGCCTGGTGCTCGATGATCGGCTTGCCGAACTGGACCCGCTGCGACGCGTACTCCACCGCGTACTCGGTGGCGGCCCGGGCGGTACCGGTGGCGGCCGCGCCCAGAATGGCGCGTGACGCGTCAAACGTGTGCATCAGGCCGTAGAACCCCTGGCCCTCGTCGCCCAGCCGGTCGGCGTCGGGCACGAAGACGTCGTCGAGGAACATCTCGGTGTTCACGATCGCGCGCTGGCCCATCTTCTTCATCGGCTGGCCGAACGCCAGCCCCTCGGCGCCCTTGCGCAGGAGGAACGCGGTGACTCCCCGCGACCGCAGGGTCGGGTCGGTCTTGGCGAACACCACGTAGAGCTCGGCGACCCCACCGTTGCTGATCCAGGTCTTCTGACCGGACAGTCGGTAGCCGCCGTCGACGCGCACCGCGCGGGTGGCCATCGCCGCCGAGTCCGACCCCACCTCGGGCTCGGTCACGGCGAGCGCGGTCAGCGGGGTGTCCGTCTGGGCCAGCGGCGTGAGCCACTCGGTTTTCTGGGCCGGGGTCCCCAGCTCGAGGACGGGGTGGGCGAAGAACCCGTTCGAGGCCACCAGGTTGCCGATGCCGGGGTCACCGGCACACAGCTCCTCCTGGACCAAGCACTGGCTGAAGGTGTCCACGAAGCCACCGCCGCCGTACTCCTCCGGCAGCATGAAGCCGGTCAGACCCACCCGCGCGGCCTTCTGCCACAGCGCCCACGGGGTCTCGGTGTCGGCCTCGTCCACCTCACGGGCGATCGGGCGGATCTCCCGCTCGGCGAAGGAGCGGGTGAGCTCGACGATCGCGTGCTGCTCGTCGGTGAGGGGCACCAGCTCGGTGGGCAGGTCACGCAGCATCGACACGGTCCTCTCGGGTGGCACGGCGCGCTCAGTCTGGTCTCGATTGACGCGTCAGTCAAGTCGTCATATTCCATCCACCTTGATCCCTATCAGACGGTGACCTGCAGAGTTGACCAATTGACGCTTCCGTCAGACAATGGCCGTCATGACCGCCGTGACCCGCACGGACCCGACGCCGTCCGCCGAGGACGTCCGCCGGCGCGAGATTCTCGACGCCGCCGTGGCGGTCGTCGTGGAACGCGGGTTCGCCGCCGCCCGGGTCGCCGATGTCGCCGCGCTGGCCGGCACCAGTACCGGCACCGTGCACTACTACTTCCCGACCAAGGCCGACCTGCTCGACGCCGCGCTGGACCACGCCTCCGACCGCGCGCACGACCGGCACCGGGCGGCACTCGACTCGGTCTCCGACCCGCACCAGCAGCTCCTGGCGCTGATCGAGCTGCAGTCCCCCGAGGGGGCCGTCGCCGACGAGTGGGCGATCTGGCTGGAGTTCTGGAACGAGGCCCGGCGCCGCCCCGACTGGCAGGATCGCAACCGGTCGATCTACCAGCGATGGGTCGGCTGGATCGCCCAGATCGTCCGTGACGGCGTCGCGCGTGGGCAGTTCCGTGACGACATCGACGCCGACGAGTTCGCACGCCGATTCGCCGGCCTGCTGGATGGCCTGGCGATCCAGTGCCTCCTCGACCCGACGCCCGAGCACCGGTGGCAGCTGCGCAGCAGCATGGTCGATCTCGTAGCCGGCGCGCTGCGACCGTGACCCACCCGGTCCAGGTCCGACCCTCCGGCCCCCGCGACCGGGCGGCGCTGCGGCATCTCCACCAGGCCGCGTTCGGCTCGGACGTCGAGGCCGACCTCGTCGACGCCCTGCTGGCCGACCCACAGGCGGCTCCCCTGGAGTCGCTGGTCGCCGAGGTGGACGGGGAGGTGTCGGCGCACTGTCTGCTGACCTGCGTCCGCATCGACGGCACCGCGGGCACGCCGGCTCGGATCCTGGCGCCGCTGGCCGTCCTGCCGGAGCACCAGAGTCGCGGCTTCGGGACCGCGGTCACCGTCGCGGCGCTGGACGCCGCACGCGCGGTTGGCGTCGTGCTCGTCGTCGTGCTCGGCGACCCGGCGTACTACGCACGGTTCGGGTTCCGTCCGCTCGGCTCGGACGGTCCGGCGCCGCCCTACCGGCTGCCATCGCCGATTTCGGACGCATGGCAGACGCTGCTGCTCCACCCGGGGGCGGTGGAGGTGCCGGTCGGGTCGGTGCGGCCGGCGCGCGCGCTCCGCGACCGCCGGCTGTGGCAGCCGTGACCGCTGGACTGGACGTACGGCGGATCTCGGGGAACAGTGGCGAGGTCCCGACTGTTAGTTGAGTGTTGAACCAGACTCACCGCCGGAGGAGTGCCATGCCCGCCGTCACCGTGGACAACCCGCTCGCGCTGCCACGCGTCCCTGCGACCGACCCCGCGGTCCACGTCGACCGTGCGGTGATGTCAGTCACCACCGCGCCCCGCGGCTTCGAGGGCGAGGGCTTCCCGGTGAGGCGCGCGTTCGCGGGCGTCGACCTGCGGGCCCTCGACCCGTTCATCCACATGGACCAGATGGGCGAGGTGGAGTACGCACCGGGCGAGCCCAAGGGGACCGCGTGGCACCCGCACCGCGGGTTCGAGACCGTGACGTACATGATCGACGGCGAGATGTCGCACGCCGACTCGCACGGCGGCGGCGGTCTCATCACCAACGGCGACACCCAGTGGATGACAGCCGGCAGCGGAATCCTGCACATCGAGACGCCGCCGGAGTACCTGGTGGCCAGCGGCGGGTTGTTCCACGGGCTGCAGCTGTGGGTCAACCTGCCGAAGCGACTCAAGCTGGCCGAACCGCGCTACCAGGACATCCGGTCGTCGAACGTGTCGCTGCTCAGCTCGCCCGACGGCGGCGCGCTCGTACGGGTGATCGCCGGTGAGGTGGGCGGCCACTCCGGGCCGGGGTCGACGCACACCCCGATCACGCTGGTGCACGCCACGCTCGCGCCCGGATCGTCGCTCCAGCTGCCCTGGCGGGCGGACTTCAACGCACTGGCCTATGCCCTGTCCGGCTCCGGCACCGTGGGAGCCGAACGGCGCCCCTTCGCGTCTGGCCAGCTCGCGGTCTTCGGTGCCGGCGACGTCCTGACGGTCGGCGCCTCGCCGAAGCAGGACTCCCGGGTGGAAGCGCTCGACGTGTTCATCTTGGGCGGCCAGCCGATCCGGGAGCCGGTCGCGGCATACGGACCGTTCGTCATGAACACTCGCGACGAGCTGATCCAAGCCTTCGACGACTTCCAGGCCGGCCGGCTGGGCACCATCCCGGCGGCCGCCAGCGACGTCCCGTAACTCGGTGCACGAATGTGCGGAATTCTCGGCTCCCGCCTCGAATTCCGCACACCAAGGGGGACCTGCGTGCGTAATTGCGGGTGATCACCCGCAATTACGCACATTCGTTCCCTTGTGGCGTCGTCCGGGTCTGGTACGCAAGGGGCGTGGAGCAAGACGGCAACGGCTGGGTGGAGTGCGCGCTCGGCCATCGGCACTGGGGACGCCACGGCGCCGCCGGCCTGCTGCTGCATGCGGTGGACGACGCCGGCGTGGCCCGCGTGCTCCTTCAGCACCGGGCGGACTGGTCGCACCACGGCGGTACCTGGGGTCTTCCCGGCGGGGCCCGCGACAGCCACGAGGATGTCGTCACCGCGGCTCTGCGCGAGGCCGCGGAGGAGACGGCACTGGACCTCGCCCAGCTGCGCACCCGCCACACCTTCGTTGACGACCACGGCGGCTGGTCCTACACCACGGTCTACGCCGATACCCCGGCGCCGCTGCCCACCGAGCTCAACCGCGAGAGCGAGGCCCTGGACTGGGTCCCGCTCGACGAGGTGCTCGAGCGGCCCCTCCACCCGGGCTTCGCCCACACCTGGACGACGGTCGAGGCGAGCGCCCTCACCGTGGTCGTGGACGCCGCCAACGTCGTCGGCTCGCGGCCGGACGGCTGGTGGAAGGACCGCGCGGCTGCGACGGCCCGTCTGCTGGCCGGCCTGGACGCGCTGCGCGCCGTGACCGTGTCCGACTCAGCACGCGTGACTCGTGTGGTCGCCCGGGTAGTCGCCGTCGTCGAGGGACAGGCCCGGACGGTGGGCGACGCTGGATGGACCACCGTGGTGCGCGCCGGGGGCTCTGGGGACGACGCACTCGTCGCGGTCGCCGCGGACCTGGCCCGGCACGCGGATGCTGTGCTCGTCGTCACCGCCGACCGTGAGCTCCGCCGCCGGATCGCCCGCGCCGCCCCGGCCGCGCAGCTGGCCGGGCCAGGCTGGCTTCACCCGTACCTGGACGCCGTCACCTGAGAGCGGCCCACAAATGTGCGAAATTGAGGCCGGGCGCCTTCACTTCCGCACATCAAGGGGGTCCGGTGTGCGGGATTCGGGCCGAAGGCCTCGAATCCCGCACACTTGTTCACTCCGAGAAGACGAGCTCCCCCTCGACGTAGGTGCGACGCACGGCGGTGGCGCCGATCTGGTCGGCCGGCCCGGCGAACGGGTCCCGGTCCAGCAGCACCAGGTCGGCCAGCTTTCCCACCTCAAGCGTGCCGGTGACGTCGTCCAGATGGTTCACCCACGCCGACCCTCGCGTGTAGGCGGTCAGCGCCGACTCCAGTGACAGGGCCTGGTCCGGCAGGAATGCCTCGACGCCGGCGTGGTCCTCCCCGTCCGGCGGCGGACGCCGGGTCACCGCGACGTGCGCTCCCCACATCACGTCCGGACTGCTGACCGACCAGTCGCTGCCGCCGACGAGCGTCGCCCCGGCCCGCTCGAGGTCCCCGAACGGGTACTGCCACCGCCACCGCGGCTCACCGAGGAACGGGATGGTCAACTCATCCATCTGCGGCTCGTGACAGGCCCACAGCGGCTGCATGTTCGCCGCCGCCCCCAGCTGCGCGAACCGGGGGACGTCGTCGGGATGAACGACCTGCAGGTGCGCGAGATGGTGGCGGTGGTCGTTCATCCCGTTCGCCGCCCGCGCCGCCTCGATCGCGTCCAGCGCCTCACGCACGGCCCGGTCCCCGAGGGCGTGGAAGTGCACCTGGAAGCCAGCGGCGTCCAACGCCGTCACGTGGCCCTTCAGTGCCTCGGGGTCGACGAACGACAGGCCGGAGTTGGACGACTGGCAGCCACACGCGTCGAGATACGGCACCGTCATGGCCGCGGTGAAGTTCTCCGCGACGCCGTCCTGCATCACCTTGACGCTGCTGGCGGCGAAGCGTCCGACCCGGGACGCCTCACGCCGCGCCACCATCTCGGGGATCTGCTCTGCCCCCCGGTTGCGGTCCCACCACAATGCGCCGACCACCCGCGCCTTGAGGCGGCCGTCCCGCGCCCCGCGCACGTACGCCTCGAGGTTGTCCGGCCGGCCGTTGACCTCGCCGATGATCGCGTCCTGCCACCCGGTGATCCCCAGCGAGAAGAGGTACGCCTGCGCGACGTCGAGTGCGCGGTCGTAGTCCGCGTCGGTCGGCGCCGGCACCAGGTCGGACACCAGCACCATCGCGCCCTCGTGCAGGCAGCCGGTCGGCGCGCCGTGCTCGTCGCGTTCGATCCTCCCGTCGTGCGGGTCAGGGGTATCCCGGTCGATCCCGGCCGCGGCCAGCGCCGCGGAGTTCACCCAGCCGCTGTGCCCGTCGCGGTTCGGCAGGAACACCGGCCGGTCCGGCACCACGGCGTCCAGCAGGGCCGCCGTCGGGGTCCCGCCGGGGAACGCCTCCATCGACCAGCCGCCGCCCAGGATCCACTCCGACTCGGAGTGGGCGGCTGCGTAAGCAGCGACGGTCTCCACGCTGGCGTCGGACGTGACGACCCCGTGCAGGTCGCACTGGGCCATCTGCGTCCCGCCGTAGACGGGGTGCACGTGCGAGTCCTGGAAGCCGGGGCAGAGCAGGCCGCCGTCGATCTCCACCACGTCGGTGGTCGAGCCGGCCAGTGCCCGCACCTCGACATCGCTGCCGACGGCGGCGATCCGCCCACCGCTCACTGCGACCGCACCGTCGAGCGGGGGCGAGCCGGTCCCGGCGAAGATCCGGCCGCCGACGAAGATCACCTCGGGGGTTTCCATGGCGGCATCCAACCAGCGGTGGGGCCCCGGTGGGCGCACTTGACGCGCCGGGCGACACCACCTACGTTTCACGAAACGAAACCGTTTCGTTTCGCTCAGATCCTCGCCCTCGGAGCCTCGTGTGACCCCCCAGGCTGTCGCCGCCGCGCTCACCCGCCGCCGCGGGCTGGACGACGCCCGCACCGCGGAGATCTACGCCGCCGCGCTCGCCGAGCTGGGGGAGGCCGGGTACGACCGGATGACCATGGACGCGGTGGCCCGCCGGGCCGGGGCCAGCAAGGCCACGCTGTACCGCCACTGGCCGGGTAAGCCCGAGCTGGTCGTCGACGCCATCGGCCACCTCCGAGGCGACGGTCCCGCCGAGCTGCCCGACACCGGGTCCCTTCGCCACGACCTCCGCCAGCTGCTGGGCCGAGCCAACAGCAACGCCACCCACGACCAGGTCTGCATGATGCGCGGCCTGGTGTCTGCCTGCGGCCAGGACGCCGAGCTGGCGCGCGTGTTCCACGAACGCATCGTCGAGGCCAAGCGCAGCGCCGCGATCGCCATCCTGCGGCGCGCCCAGCAGCGCGGGGAGCTGTCGGACCGCGCTGATATCCCGTTCCTCGTGGACGTAGCCCCGGCCATGTTGGTGTTCCGGCACCTCCTGACCCCGCACGAGGTCGACGACGCCTACCTCGACCGCCTTGTCGACGACGTGTGGCTTCCGCTGCTCACCCGAGACCACGACCGCTCCCCCGACTGACCGGCTCCCCCACTGCAAGGAGAAGCATGACCACCGATGACACGACGACCGCCCACGGGCACGTCGACGAACCGCTGCCCGACGACCACATGCCCGCCACGCCCAAGCACCTCGGGCTGGCGCTGCTGGTCATCGCCAGCGCCCAGCTGATGGTGGTGCTCGACGCCACCATCGTGAACATCGCCCTCCCCAGCATCCAGACCGAGCTCGGCTTCTCCCAGGAGAACCTGCAGTGGGTGCTCACCGCCTACACACTTGCGTTCGGCGGCCTGCTGTTGCTCGGCGGTCGCGCCGGTGACCTCCTCGGCCGGCGGCGGGTCTTCATCACCGGCATCGTGGTCTTCAGCATCGGGTCGCTCGCCGGTGGCTTCGCGTGGAGCGAGGCCTCCCTGCTCGCCGCCCGGGCTCTTCAGGGCGTGGGAGCGGCGATCGCGGCACCCACTGCGCTGTCCCTGATCGCGACCGAGTTCCCGGAAGGCAAGCCGCGCAACCGTGCGATGGGCGTCTACGCCGCCATGGCCGGCGCGGGTGCCGCGGTGGGCCTGATCCTCGGCGGGGTGCTCACCGAGATCGACTGGCGCTGGGTGATGTTCGTCAACGTCCCGATCGGCATCTTCATCGCGCTGGTCGCGCCGTACGTGCTGACCGAGACCGACCGTCACAAGGGCCGCTTCGACCTGCCCGGCGCGATCACCGCGACCGCCGGCCTGGCCATGCTGGTCTACGGCCTGACGCACGTCGCCACCGAGGTCTACACCAGCAGCGCACGTGAGGCCTGGACAGACTCGCTGACCCTGCTCTACCTCGGCAGCGCAGTCGCGCTCCTGATCGCCTTCGTGATCATCGAGTCTCGCAGCCCACACGCGCTGATGCCGCTGCGCATCTTCGAGAACCGCAACCGGGCCGGCGCGTACGGCGTGATGCTCATCATCGGTGCCGCGATGTTCTCGATGTTCTTCTACCTCACGCAGTTCGTGCAGAACATCCTCGGATACAGCCCCATCAAAGCCGGCTTCGCGTTCCTGCCGGTCAGCGTCTGCATCATCTTGTCCGCGGGCGTCGCCTCCCAGCTGATCACACGCACCGGCGCCAAGCCGCTCGCACTGGTCGGCACGGCGACGACGGCGGTCGGGATGACCTGGCTGGCCCAGATCGGTCCCACATCCTCCTACGTGGGCGGTCTCCTCGGCCCGATGATCGTCTTCGCGCTCGGGATGGGCATGACGTTCATGCCGCTCACCCTGGCCGCTGTGTCGAAGGTCGGCGAAGGGGACGCCGGGATCGCCTCCGGGGTGCTCAACACCACCCAGCAGATCGGCGGTTCCATCGGACTGGCCCTGCTGACCACGGTCTCGATCACCGTCTCGGCCAGCACCGCAAAGAACCTGGCGACTTCGGACCTGCCCGCCGAGGCGATCGGCGTGCAATCCCTCGTCGACGGCTGGACCTCGGCGTTCCAGGTGTCCGCGGGGCTGGCCGTCCTCGCGTTCTTCATCACGTTGTTCGCGATCAAGGTGACCAAGGAAGAGGCGGCCCACGCCGGTCCGATGGGAGCCCCCGCCTGATTTCCTACGCCAGACCGCCACGGCGCGCCCGTTGCCGGGGCGACTGTGGCGGTCTGGCGTTGCGGAACCGGGAGCTGCCCGGTCAGTGGCAGGTGCCGGACGAGCGGTCCAGCACCGCGCCGGAGGCACTGACGAAGTCCATGTCCCAGCCGTCGGCATGCAACGTGAAGCGGGCGTAGCCGAACGACTTCTTCCACACCGCGGGCATCGGCGAGGCCGTGGCGGGGACGGAGGCCAAAGTCTCGCCTCCGGTGCCCACGACGTACTCGGTGATCCCGTCCGGGTCCGGCGCGCCAGCCGCGTTTCGCGGGATGAACCGCTGGTAGTTGTGCACGTGGCCGTTGAGCACGATGTCCGCGCGGACCTTGTACAGCTCCTGCCACCACGGGCGGTAGGCCGTCAGCAGCCCCTGCTTGCGTCCGGTCAAGTACGGCTGGTGCCAGAAGGCCGCGATGCAAGGCTGGGTGGTCTCGGCCAGGTCGGACCGCAGCCACTGCGTCTGCGACGCCGTGGCACTACAACCTCCGACCCCGGACTTCGAGCAGTTCGCGTTCAGACCGACGAGGTGCCAGGTGCCGAGGTCGAACGAGAAGTGGCCGGCGGACTCCTCGTGGGCCGGGGCGCCGAAGTAGTCGAAGTAGTTCGCCGCGGTGCGGTTCGAGGACGGACAGGTGCTCCCGTACTTGTCCCTGCCGGTCTTGTACTCGTGGTTGCCGGCAACCGGGACCATCCGGGCGTTCACCCGGCCCCAGGTGGGCGTGTACGACACCTCGTAGTCCGCGAGGTCGCCGCAGTCGTACTGGAAGTCCCCCAGGCCCAGAACGCTGCCCACCGTGAGGTCGTCGACCAGCGCCTGCGACGTGTTTGCCTGACGGCAGGCCGTCGACACCCCGACCCCGCCGGCGTACTTGCGGTGGGACGGGTCGCACGCGAAGTCCCCGACCGCGGCGACCACCGGGTCGGCGACCGCGGCCGAGGCGGGTGGACCGGCCACTGGCGCGGGCAGGCCGGGTGTGGCGAGGACCAGCGCCGTCACCACGATGACCAGAGCCGCAAGCACGGCCGAACGCTGACGCATCCAGCGAGTATGCCTGCGGCTACGCCACTGCGGGCGCGGTTCCGCCCAATCGTCGCGGCTGCCACCACTGGCCCGAGCCGTCGTCCGGGTAGCCCTCCTGCGACTCGTGCACCAGCGCGATGATGCGCGCCCGCAGCTCGTCGGTCGCGGCCTGCTCGTCTTCGCCGGCGGTCATCGGCTCGCCCACCCGGATCACGATCGGCACCCCTCGCTGCTTCAGGCTGGAGTTCTCGTCGTACGTCCACAGCCGCTGCGTCCCCCACAAGGCGACCGGCACGATCGGGGCCTTTCCCGCGGCGGCCAGCCGGGCCGCTCCGGTCTTGAACTCCTTCGGCTCGAAGGTCCGGCTGATCGTGGCCTCCGGGAAGATGCCAACCACCTCGCCGGCGCCGAGGGCGGACAATGCCTCGGCGAAGCTCTGCGCGCCATGCGCGCGGTCCACCGAGATGTGGTGCATGCCCCGCATGAGCGGGCCCGCCACGCGGTGGGCGAAGATCGGCTTCTTCGCCATGAACCGCACGTACCGCTTGGACTCCCTGGCACCGAGACCGGCAAAGATGAAGTCGAGATGGCTCACGTGGTTGCTGGCAAGGACCGCCGGCCCGGAGGTCGGCACGTGCTCGGCACCGACCACCTCGATCTTCAGCCCGAGCGCCAGGAACGAAGCCCGGGCGGCCGCAACGACGGGTGGGTACACGATGTCGGTCACGACGCGGAGCCTACGGGCAGGTGCCCGGCTAGGGTCGGCACATGACGGGGAGCACCAGACATCTGACGGTGCCCGACGGACGCGTCGTTGACGTGTTCCTCGGCGGCGACCAGGACGGCTTCCCCCTCGTCATGCACCACGGAACCCCATCGGACGCCACGACGTTCGCCGACTGGGACGAACCATGCCTCGAGCGCCGGCTGAGGCTGGTCTGCGTGAGCCGACCCGGCTACGCGACGTCGACCCGGCTGGCTGGTCGCCGCGTGACCCAGGCCGCTCAGGACACCGCCGACGTCCTCGACCAGCTGGGGCACGATGCTTTCCTCACGGCCGGGTGGTCGGGCGGTGGGCCGCACGCGCTCGCCTGCGCCGCGCTCCTGCGTGAACGTTGCCTGGGGGTGGCGACGTTGGCCGGCGTGGGTCCGTACGGCGTGCCGGACCTGGACTTCCTGGACGGGATGGGCGCGGAGAACATCGACGAGTTCGGCGCTGCCGTGGCGGGTGAGTCCGCGCTTCGCGACTGGCTCGCAACGTTCGGGGAGCCGTTCCGCACCGTCACCGGTGACGACATCGTGGCCGCGTTCGGCGGCCTGGTGCCCCAGATCGACAAGGACGCACTGACCCGGGGCTACGCCGACCAGATGGCCGCACAGACCCGGCGGGCGCTGGAGCTGGGGTTCGACGGGTGGCTCGACGACGACCTCGCCTTCACCCAGGACTGGGGGTTCGACCTCGGGCACATCACCGTCCCGGTCACGGTGTGGCAGGGAGACCTCGACCTCATGGTCCCCTTCGCCCACGGACACTGGCTGGGACACCACCTGTCGACGGCCACCAAGCGCCTCGTCCCCGGCCACGGACACATCTCGCTGGTGACCGACTACCAGGCACAGATCCTGGACGACCTGCTGGACTCCGGGCCGCCTACCAGGTGACGACGCTGCGGAGCCGGCGTCCGGCGCGCATCTCGGCCAGTGCCTCGGGCACGTCCCCGAGCCCGATCCGGTGCGACACCAGCCGGTCCAGGGGGAGGGTGCCGTCGAGGAACAGCGCGGCGATCCGCGGGAAGTCACGGTCGGCGACGCAGGAGCCGTAGGCGGACCCGAGCAGCCGCCAGCCAGCGTCCGGCATGCGGTACCCGTCCACCGGGATGGTCACTCCCTGGGCGGTCATGCCCACCAGGACGACGGCACCGCCGGGGACCACGACCTCGAAGAGCCCACCCACCACCTGCGGGTTCCCGATGCAGTCGAACCCGACATCCACACCGTCGGTCAGATCCCGGACCCGCTGTGGCCAGTCCGGCTCGGCGAGCACCCGGTGGGTGGCCCCCATCTCGACCGCCGCGGAGAGCTTGTCCGGCTGCACGTCGACGGCCACCACAGGTGAGGCCCCGGCCGCGGCCGCTGCCATCACGGCGCTCAGCCCGACGCCCCCGCAGCCGACGATCACCACCGACTGCCCACGCGTCACGGCCGCGGTGTTCACGACGGCCCCCCAGCCGGTAGCGGCGCCGCACCCGATCAGCGCTGCGACGTCGAACGGGACCGCGTCGGGCACCCGCACGCAGGCGGCCTCCGGCACCACGCTGGCTGCGGCGAGGGTTCCGATCCCCGAGTACTGGAACAGGTCGGTTCCGTCTAGGCGGTGGACGCGGGCAGTGCCGTCCGGCGGCAGGTGCGTCGCCGCGCTGGAGCCGGAACAGACATACGTGCGCCCCGCCCGGCACGAGCGGCATCGACCGCAGGGAGGCAGCCAGGACAGGACGACGTGGTCGCCCACCGCCAGCCCGGCCACACCTTCGCCCAGCGCAGCCACTTCCCCGGCCCCCTCGTGGCCCAGCACAATCGGGGTCGGCCGCCGCCACTCACCGTCGACCGCGTGCAGGTCAGACCGGCAGACGCCGGCCGCGCGCATGGCAACCAGCACCTCCCCCTCGCGGGGTGCGTCGAGGTCCACCTGCTCGACGTGCAGCGGCCGACCGGGCTCCTGCATCACCAACGCCTCAGTTCGCACCCGCCGATGGTGCCATCGATCAGCTCAGCACCTCGGCCGCCCGCTCCAACGCTGCGTCGGCCCCGTCGGCCCACAGGGCACCAGCCAGCCACCGCTCGACGCGGTCGGACACGGTGTCTGCGTCTCCGGCGGCCGCCACGACGCCCGTCCGGGCCGCGTAGGCCGCCACCCGGACGGTGCGGTGCAGCTCCGCGCGACGATGGGACAGGTCACCCTCGTCGCCGTCGGGAAGCTCACGGTAGGCAGCCCGGCCGGCCGCAAGCTCGAGCAGAGCGGCGCCTACCCGGCGCTCCCCCGCCGCGTCCTCGACCTCGGGCACGGCGCCATCGAGAAGGGCCGGCCCGGTCCGCGCGCCCAGCGGATGCACCACCGCTGCGACCAGCTCCACGACCGCCGCCCACCCTCCGGACAGCCAGGCCACTGCGACCGAAGCCTCCACCACGTCAGCCAGGCGGTCGTCGGAGGCGTCCCACTCCAGCCACTCACCGAGCCCGTGACCGCGTGCCTGCTCAGCCAGTCTCCGGTCGGTCGCCAACTGCCCGGCGTCGACGTGCCGCCGCGACGACTGGCACTGCGGGCAGTCCGGCTCCAGGACCGCGTGGGTGACGAGCGTCAGGTCGAGAACGGAGTCGCCGAGGAACTCCAGGCGCTGGAAGGTCCGTCCCCGGGCGTCCCGGAGGGCGCGGAGCAGGTCTGCGTCGGGGACCGGGCCGACCGCCTTCTCGATGGCGGCGCGTTCGTCGGCGGTGACCGTGGGCCTCGATGACGGCGGCGGTGCCTCCGGCCGGCTCACGCGTGCACCTCGAGCCGGCTCGACCCGTCCGCCAGCCGGCGGACGGCCACCCGCTCGCTGATCCGCTCCTTCAGCTCGGGAACGTGGCTGACGATGCCGACGACCCGACCACCGTGGCCAAGGCCCGACAGCACACTCAACACCTGCTCCAGGGTGTCCGGGTCGAGCGTGCCGAAGCCCTCGTCGACGAACAGCGTTCCCAGATCGATGCCCCCGGCCTCGGCGGTGACGACGTCCGCAAGTCCGAGGGCGAGCGCCAGCGAGCAGTAGAACGTCTCACCTCCGGACAACGTGCGGGGGTCGCGCGGCTGGTCGGTGTGGGTGTCGCGCACCAGCAGGCCAAGGCCCGACCGGCGGCCACCCTGGCGGTCGTCGGTGTGCTCCAGCGAGAAGCGCCCGTCGCTCATCACCGACAGGCGCCCGTTCGCAGCGGACACGACGTCGCCGAACCGCTCCAGCAGCACGAAGGTCGGCAGCGTCATGGAACGCGCGTTGTCGGCAACGGACGCGGCCACCAGGTCGGCGATGCGGATGACCGCCGAGGTCGCGCCACCGACCTCCCGCCGGCGGTTCAGCACCGACACCACATCGGCCAGACGACGCTGCGCGTCGGCAAGTCGCTGGCGGTGCCCCGCCAACCGCGACTGCGCGGTCTCGAGGGCGAGTCGCGCGCTGTCCGCAGTGTCGGCCAACGGCGTGATCTCGCGGACGTCGTCGGTGGCGACTGGGGCCAGCTCCGGCGCTGCCAGCAGGGCCCGGGTCGACGATCTCTGCTGGTCGAACTTCTCGACGGCGGCCTCAAGCTCGGCCACGTCGGACGCCGGTAGCTGCGCCTCGGCGGCGGCCTCACCGTCGGCGAACCCCTCGGCAACGGCGGCGGCCTCGAGCTCCGCGGTCCGGGCTGCCACGTCGCGCGCCGCGTCGGCGACGTCGTCGGCGCAGCGGTGCGCCGCCGCAGCGGCGTCCGCCTGGTCGACCAGAGCCGCCACCCGTTCGGCGACTGACGAGAATCCCTGCCGGGCGGCCTCGACGGTGGTGCGCTCCGTTGCCAGGTCCTCGACGGCCCGGGTGAGTGCCGCGGTCCCGGTGGTGACCGCGAGGTCAAGCTCCTTCGATGTCAGCCGGAGCCGCTCGAGCTCGGTCTCGGCTGCCTGCTCGGCTGCCCGCAGCTGCTCGTACTCCGCCCGCGCCTGGTCCGCCGCCGCCTGGGCTGACTCGGCGGCCGCGACGCCGACTGCTGCCTCGTCGACCGTGAGGTCACCGGCTACCGCGGCCGCAACGGCCAGCTGCTCCGACAGCGCCGTGAGCTCGTCGGCGACGGACTCCAGCGTGCGCTGCGCCCCGGCTCGGTGGTCGGCGGCCCGCTCGACGTCCTCGCGGGCGACGGCATCTGGGGCGCGGCCGGCCGGGCGAGGGTGGGTGGTGGCACCGCACACCGGGCACGGCTCGCCGTCGACCAGCTCGACCGACAGGTGACCGGCGATGGCGTCGAGGTATGCCCGGCGGAGCTGCTCCTCGGCGGTCTGGGCGGCGCGGGCGGCCTCATGTGCCGCCAGGCGCCGGGCGCGTGCCTGCGCCACCTTCCCGTCGAGGTCGGCCCGGCTGCGGGCCGCCTGGAGCCGCTCCCGGGCGGCCCGGAGCGCCTCGGCTGCGGTGCCGGCGGTGCCGGCCCGGGTGGCAGCGGCGCGCCCTTGCGCCCGGATCTCGTCGAGCCGCTTCGGCAACGCCGCAAGGTCGGTGTCGACCTCGGCCCGGCGCTGCTCGACGGCTTCCTGCGTGCGCCGCAGCTCGCTCACTGCGACGGCGCGCTCCGACAGCTTCTCCTCGACCGTGGCTACTGGCCGCAGCGTGCCGGCCAGGTCCCGGAGCCGGTCCCCCTCACCAGTCCAGTCGCCCTCCGGCCGCGACGCGAGACCGTCGGGGAGTCGGGTCCGCGCCTGGATCAGTCGGGCGGCTGCGTCATCGTGCCGCCTCGATGCCTGCTCGATACCGACCAGCAGTGGCCGGACCCGCGCTGCGCGCGAAGCCTCGGCGAGCCGGGCCGCGCGGACTTGGTGCTCGGGCTCCTCGGCGTCGAGGCGGGTCTGCTCGGCGACCAGTGCGACCTTCCGGAGCCGACGTTCCTCGTGCGCCTGGGTCGCCATGAGCAGCTGAGCGGCACGGGTGGCGGAGTCCTCGGCGGCCGTTCGGTGGTCGGTTGCGGCCAGGACGTCGTGCTCGAGGGCGGACACGTGCTGCTGCATCGACGTGAGGAGGTCGTCGTCGGCGTCGAGCAGCCCGGCCAGCGCGGCCTCACCGTCCTCGTCGACGCCGGCGGCGCCGGAGAACGCCCGGACCGCTCCGGCGACCTGTGCGTCCGCGTCGCGGCGGGCCTGCCGGGCAGCCTTCCGCCGCTCCTCCAGGTGTCGCACGACGCGGTCGTACACCTCGGTTCCGAACAGGCGCTGCAGCAGCGCGCGCCGGGTCTCCGCATCGGCGCGCAAGAACGAGGCGAACTCCCCCTGGGGCAGCACGACGGTCTGCACGAACTGGTCCCGCGTCAGTCCGACGATCCGGGCGACCTCGCTGCCGACCTCTTCGATGCGGTTGGCCACCGGCTCGCCGTCCGGTCCGGCGCCCGGCGAGACCATCCGCCACAGGCGGGCGGTCGCGTTCGCGGTGGTCGTCCCGGTGCCGCGCACCTTGGGTCGCTCGTAGCGGGGCGTCCGGCGGATCCGGTAGATGCCCGAGGACGTACTGAAGTCCAGCTCCACGAACGGCTCCAGCTCGGCCGGCGCGAAGTCGGAGCGCATTCGGTCCTCGCTGGTCTCCGCGCCCGCCACGCGTCCGTAGAGAGCGAAGACGACCGCGTCGATGATGGTCGACTTGCCGGCTCCGGTCGGACCCTCCAGGAGGAACAGCCCGGAGGCCCCGAGCCGGTCGAAGTCCACGACGTGCTCGCCGGCGAAGGGGCCGATCGCCCGCAGCGTCAGCCGGTGAAGCTGCATCAGACTGCCCGCTCGGCTCGCTGGACCTGCTCGACCGACTCACGAAACGCGTCCAGCTCGGCCGAGGTGGCGTCGCCTCCCGTCACGAACCGCACGAAGGACTCGGCGACCTCCACCGGGTCCGCGGCGGCGTTCGGGGCAGTCGTCGCCCGCGCCACCAGCGGACCGGAGGCCGGGACGTGACGGACCACCAGCGCGTGCTCGAACCGGGCGCGGATGCGTGACACCATCTCCGCCGGTCGTGCGGGGTCGGTGACTGAGACCTGCACCCAGTCCTGCTCGGCGTCGTCGTACCTCGACGACGACAGCAGCTCGTCCAGCTCACCGGACAGCGTCGACATCCCCCGAGGCTGCTCGATCGGAGCTGCCGACACCGACGAGACCCCGTCCGGGCCGAGCTCGACGAGTGTCACCGACTTGGTCTGGGCTGCCTCGGAGAACGAGTAGCGCAGCAGGGAGCCCGCGTACCGCAGTCGGGTGCGCCCGTCCGGGGAGGTCGGTTCCTGGGCGCCGTGCAGGTGGCCGAGGGCCACGTAGTCGACGCCGGCGAACACCGCCGCCGGAACGCTGTCGACTCCGCCCACGCGGATGTCACGCTCGCTCTCGCTCCGTTCGACGTCACCACCCCCCACCACGAACGCGTGCGCCGACACGACGCTTCGTGGGGTACCGGAGCCCCCGCGGCCGCGGCGCGCCAGGTCGGCCCGCACCCGGCGCATGGCTGCCCCCAGGACCGCCTCGTGGCTGCGCGGCAGCGGCCCGTCGCCGTCGGACAGCACCGTCCGGGTGAGGTCCGGGTCCAGAAACGGCAGGGGATACACCAGGACCGGGCCGTGCTCGTCCGCCAGCTCGACCGGCTCGCCAACCGTCGTGACCGACGTCCGCACGTGGAGACCGTCGCGAAACAGCTGCGCCCCGAAACCGAGGCGGTCGGCGGAGTCGTGGTTCCCGGACAGCAGGATCACCGGCACCCGGTCGACCAGCCGCGTCAGCGTCTCCGCGAGCAGGCGCACCGAGTCAACCGGAGGCACCGCCCGGTCGTAGACGTCGCCGGCAACCACCACGGCATCGACGTCGCGCTCGTCCACGAGATCGACGAGCTGGTCGAGTGCCGCACGTTGGGCGTCGCGGAGGTCCACGCCGTGGAGCATCCGGCCGAGGTGCCAGTCGGAGGTGTGCAGCAGCCGCATGGGTCGACCGTACGGGCCGGCCCCGACGGTGCCCGCACCTAACGGCGTTCGAGGGGGACGTAGTCGCGTGCGGTGGGGCCGACGTAGACCTGGCGAGGCCGGCCGATCTTGGTGTCCGGGTCGGAGATCATCTCCCTCCACTGCGCGATCCAGCCCGGGAGGCGGCCGAGCGTGAACAGCACCGTGAACGCCTTGCTGGGGAAGCCCATCGCCTTGTAGAGCACTCCGGTGTAGAAGTCGACGTTCGGGTAGAGGCTCCGCTCGATGAAGTAGTCGTCGGCGAGCGCCACCTCTTCCAGGCGCTTGGCGATGTCGAGCAGCGGGTCCGGCGCGGCCAGCTGGGCGAGCACCTCGTCAGCGGACTTCTTGACGATGGCCGCCCGCGGGTCGTAGTTGCGGTACACGCGGTGACCGAAGCCCATGAGGCGGACACCGTCCTCCTTGGCCTTGACCCGGCGCACGAACGCGTCGACGTCACCGCCGTCCTGCTGAATCTGTCCCAACATCTCGAGGACCGCCTGGTTGGCGCCCCCGTGCAGCGGGCCGAACAGTGCGTTCACGCCCGCCGAGACCGACGCGAACAGGTTCGCGTGGCTGGATCCGACCAGCCGCACCGTCGAGGTCGAGCAGTTCTGCTCGTGGTCGGCGTGCAGCAGGAACAGCATGTCCAGCGTGCGCGCGATGAGGGGATCCACCTCGTACTCCTCGGGCGGCACCCCGAACGTCATGCGCAGGAAGTTCTCCGTGTACCCCAGGGAGTTGTCCGGGTACAGGAACGGTTGGCCGATCGACTTCTTGTACGCGTAGGCGGCGATGCTCGGCATCTTGGCCAGCAGCCGGATCGTCGAGATCTCCACGTCGTCCGGGTCGAACGGGTCCAGGCTGTCCTGGTAAAAGGCGGACAGCGCGCTCACCGCGCTCGACATCACCGCCATGGGGTGGGCATCTCGCGGGAACCCGTCGAAGAACCACCGGAGATCCTCGTGCAGGAGCGTGTGCTTGCGGATCTGCTCGGTGAAGGCCGCCAGCTCGGCCGCGGTCGGCAGCTCCCCGTAGATGAGCAGGTAGGACACCTCGAGGAAGGTCGATCCGGCAGCCAGCTGCTCGATGGGGTAGCCCCGGTAGCGCAGGATCCCGGCGTCGCCGTCGATGTAGGTGATGGACGACGTGCACGACCCGGTGTTGACGAATCCCGGGTCCAGCGTCGTGCATCCGGTGTCCTTCAGCAGTGACCCGATGGCGATGCCGTCGGGGCCGTCGGTCGCCGGCACGACGCGTAGGCCCAGGTCGCCGCCGGGGTGCCTGAGGTCGAAGTCGGACATCGAGCCCTCCCAGAATCGCGGAATCCTCGTGTGGAGGGAGTCTGGCACGTCTCGCCCGACGCCTCCCGGGGCCTTGGTCCCGCCTGGCTGCGGGGCAGGCGAGGCACCGCCGGGGGACGGCCGGCTTGGTACCGTCCCCCGTCACCCCGGGAGGAGCGTCCGATGCGAGCCGTCGTGCTGACCGAGGCAGGTCGTCCCCCGGAGGTGGTCGACGTCACCCTCGCCCCACCCGGTCCGGGCGAGGTGCTGGTCGACATCGCGGCAGCGGGGGTGTGTCACAGCGACCTCCACGTGCTGCGCGGCGACTGGCCCGTGCCCTTCCCACTCGTGATGGGCCACGAGGGAGCCGGGGTGGTGTCGTCGGTGGGCGCGGACGTGGCGAACCTGGCGCCTGGGGACCATGTGGTCCTGTCCTGGCATGCGCCCTGCGGCGAGTGCGCGCGCTGCCGCCTGGGGCGAGAGACGCAGTGCCCGACCAACGCTCGGGTCGTCGCGGCGGGCGGGGTGCTGTTCGACGGCTCCTCTCGGCTGTCCCGGGAGGGAGCACTGCTTCACCACTACCTCGGGGTCTCGTCGTTCGCCGAGCAGGCGGTCGTTCCCGCCAGCGGTGCGATCCCCGTCCGCCCGGACGTTCCCCTGGACCTGGCCGCCCTGGTCGGCTGCGCGGTGGCGACCGGTGTGGGCGCCGTCATCCGCGCGGCCGAGGTGGAGGAAGGCGCCACCGTCGTCGTGATCGGAACCGGAGGCGTTGGCCTGTCCGTGGTGCAGGGGGCCCGCCTGGCCGGAGCCGCCCGCATCGTCGCCGTCGACCTGCTCACCTCGAAGCTCGCCGCGGCCGTGCAGCTGGGCGCCACCGATGTGGTGGATGCCTCCGTGGACAACCCCACCGACGCGGTGCTCGCCCTGCTGCCCGACGGTGCCGACTACGCCTTCGACGCCATCGGGCACCCGACCACCACCGAGCAGGCGATCTCCTGCCTCGGACCCGGCGGGGCGGCGGTCGTGGTCGGGCTGCCGGCCACCGGGACGCGCGCGTCGTTCGAGCCACTGTCCCTCGCCGAGTCGGACCAGCGCATCATCGGGACGAACTACGGGAGCGTTCGTCCCTCACGTGACATCCCGCTGCTGGTCGAGTGGGCCATGGCGGGGCGCCTGGACCTGGAGGGGCTGGTGAGCGCGCGCCGCCCGCTCGACGAGGCTGCCGACGCCCTGGTGGACCTGCAGGAGGGACGCGCCCTGCGGCAGCTCCTGGTTCCGTGAGGACCCCGTCGGCCGCGGGCTCAATTCTGGGTTCTCCGATGCCGATCTAGAAGCCAGGGATCGGGGAGCGGGATGAACAACTGGGGGGATCGATGACGGCCGAAGCATGGGCGGTGGACCTCGAGCGGGAGAACCGCATCGACGTGACCGACAGCTGCGGGCAGCGACTCGGTTGGGTCGACCCGGAGACCGGAAGCCGGACGCTCGTCCAGCAGGACCGGGCTGATGTCTTCGACGAGGTGGTCGACTTCTGGCTCACCGCCGCCGGACTGGCACCGGCGACCACGGCCGACCCCGCGGAGTGGGGCCCGGGCGCCCTCGGCGCCACCGTGACCGAGGTCCGTTACCCGGACCCAGTGACGACCCGCACGCTGGTGATTCCGCTCCTTCGAGGCACCTGACCACCACCGCACACCGACCAGCCTCGGCACGGCAAGATGGCGGTGTGACACAGCACCCGGTCTGGGCACCGTCGCCCGACGCCGTCGCCGCCGCCCAGCTGACGGCGTTCCGGCGCGACGCCGAGGCGGCCTCGGGCCGCGACCTGTCCGATCCGGCCGACCTGCTGGACTGGTCGGTGCACGACCTGGAGACCTTCTGGGGCATGGTGTGGGACCTCGGGGTCATTGGCGAGCGGGGCGCGACGGCCTACCGGCCGGGGTCCGACCTGACGGCCGCCCGCTTCTTCCCCAACGCCCGGCTGAACTTCGCCGAGAACCTGCTCGCCGGCGACGCACTGGCACCCGCGGGGCCCCAGTCAGAGGCCGTCCGGTTCGAGCGCGAGGACGGCGTCGCCCGGTCCCTGACATGGGAGGAGCTGCGATCCCGGTCGGGCGCGTTCGCCGCTCACCTGGTCAGTCTGGGGATCGGCGAGGGTGACCGGGTGGCGGCGTGGATGCCCAACACACCGGAGACCGTGATTGCCATGCTCGGCACCACGATGGTCGGGGCCGTCTTCACCTCGACGTCGCCTGACTTCGGCGTGGCCGGAGTGCTCGACCGGTTCGGCCAGGTCGAGCCGGCGCTGCTCGTGGCCGCCGACGGGTACGTGTACGCGGGCAAGCCCCAGCACCGGCTGGACCGGCTCCCCGAGGTGGTCGCCGGCCTGCCCACCCTGCGCGGCGTGGTCGTGGTCGGCGAGCTCGACGCGGACCCGGACCTCAGCGACCTCCCCTTGGCCAGCCTCTGGAGCGCGGTGGTCGAGGACGTCGCCGTCGCGCCTCCCCCGTTCGCCCGGCTGCCGTTCGACCACCCCGGGTTCATCCTTTACAGCTCGGGCACGACGGGTGTCCCGAAGTGCATCGTGCACCGCGGCGCCGGCATCCTGGTCAAGCACTACGTCGAGCAGCGGCTCCACGCCGACATCCGCCCCGGGGACCGGGTGTTCTACTTCACGACCTGCGGCTGGATGATGTGGAACTGGCTCACGTCGGCCCTCGCCTCCGGGGCGACCATCGTGCTGTACGACGGCTCGCCGTTCCACCCGGCGCCGGAACACCTGTGGGACCTGGCGGCCGCGCAGAAGGTGACGCTGTTCGGTACCTCGGCCAAGTACCTCGACGCTTGCCGCAAGGCCGGACTGCGTCCCCGCGACTCGCACGACCTGCGCACGCTCCGCACGGTGGCCTCCACCGGGTCGCCGCTGGTCGTCGAGGGCTTCGAGTACGTCTACGACGCCATCTCGGCCGATGTCCACCTGGCCTCCATCAGCGGCGGTACCGACATCTGTGGCTGCTTCGTCGGCGGTGACCCCACCCGACCGGTGTACGCCGGTGAGATCCAAGGCCCCAACCTCGGCATGGCCGTCGATGTCTTCGACGAGAACGGGCGGTCTCTGCGCGAGCAGCCGGGCGCCCGCGGGGAGCTGGTCTGCACCGCTCCGTTCCCGTCGATGCCCCTCGAGTTCTGGCGGGACCCCGACGGCGCCAAGTACCGGGCGGCCTACTTCGAGCGGTTCGACGGCGTGTGGGCCCACGGCGACTTCGCGTCATGGACCGTGCACGCCGGCATGGTCATCCACGGGCGCTCCGACGCCACGCTGAACGCCGGGGGCGTGCGCATCGGGACCGCCGAGATCTACCGGCAGGTCGAGCTGCTGCCTGACGTGGCCGAGTCCCTCGCGATCGGCCAGGCGTGGGACGACGACACCCGGATCGTGCTGTTCGTCCGGCTCGCTGACGGTGCGGCTCTCGACGACGACCTCACGGGACGAATACGGCGCACCCTGCGGGAGAACTGCTCCCCCCGTCACGTCCCGGCGCGGATCGTCGCCGTGGCCGACCTCCCCCGGACCCGGAGCGGGAAGCTGGCCGAGCTGGCAGTGGCCGACGTCGTCCATGGCCGCGAGGTCCGCAACGTCGAGGCCCTTGCCAACCCGGAGTCGCTGGCGCTGTTCGACGGGCTGCCCGAGCTCACCGGCTGACCGGTCAGCGGGCGGGCGAGTTCGTGCACCGACCGTGACCGCGGTCGCGCGCCGCACCGGAGGTGGTCAGGAACGTCCACGAGTACTTCTGGTGGGACTTCATCGTCAGCTTCAGCACGCCGTAGCGGCCGTCGATCAGGGACCGGCTGCCGGGCTGCCGACTCTTCGCGTAGTAGTGGCTCTTGCCTCCGGTGCCGACCAGGAACTCCTGGACGCCTCCGAGCTTGGCGAACCTCTCGTAGAGGTGGTCGTGGCCGTTGAGCACGATGTCCACCCCGCCAGCGTCGGCGATCCGCCACAGGGGGCGGGCGTTGGCCTGCACGTCTGCGTCCCCGGCGTAGTTGCCCGAGGTCTGGAGCGGGTGGTGCCAGGCGGCGACGACGCACCGCTGCTGCGACCGGGCCAACGTCCGACGGAGCCACCTGCCCTGACGGGAGGTCGGTCCGCACCCGCCGACCCGGCTGCAGTTGGAGTCCAGGAGGACGACCCGCCACCCCGGCCGGGCCACGAAGGTGCGCCAGGGCTTCTGCTGGCTGCCCGCCCGGCTCCCGAAGAACCGGAAGTAGCCCGTGGCACCGCCGCCGTAGTACTCATGGTTCCCTGGGACCGGCTTCGTCACCTTCTTGACCGCGCGAAAGGCGCGCCCGTACACCTTCCGAAACGCCCCGAGCTCGCCGGTCTCGTACTGCAGGTCACCCAGCGGGACCCACCAGTCGGCGCCACGGCGCACCTGGCGGTTGACCAACCGCGCCACCTGGCGGTGCTTGCATGCTTTCGCGCTGCCCAGAGAATCGCTGTTCGGGTCGCACGCGATGTCACCCGCAGCCAGCAGGACCTTCGACTGGCGCGCCGCGGCCCCAGCCGCGGTCGTCGCCCGGGTGGTCGCGCCGTCGAGGGCGGGCGGCGCCGGGGGCTCGTTCCCGGCATCTGCGGCCGGCCCGGTGGTGAGCAGCAGCACGACCGCGGCCACGACAGCTGCCCCTGGGGCAAGAAAGGTCGGGAACGACATAGCGCCAGTCTCCCCCACCAGGTCTCCCGGCCCAAGCCGGCACCGCGTGACAGCATCTGAGGATGGCGGCCCTCGACTTCGGCGTGTACGTCACTCCCCGGGACGGCGAGCACGGCCGCGACCTGCTGCGGCGCGCCGAGGACTCCGACCTCGACACGGTCTGGGTGGGCGACACCTTGGGCGACTGGCTCGCCCTCGAGGCGCCTCTTCTGGACTCCTGGGTGACGCTCGGCGCCCTCGCCGTGGAGTCACAGCGAGTGCGGCTGGGGATGCTGGTCGCCAACCTGGCGTGGCGCCGGCCGGTCGAGGTGGCCCGGTTCGCCATGACGGTGGACCAGCTGTCCGGCGGACGGTTCACGCTCGGCCTGGGCTGCGGTGAGGTAGACGACCAGGTCATGGCCGGTCACGACGTCCTCACGATGGCCCCGCGGGAGCGCGTCGACCGGCTCGACGAGGGGTTCACCGTCATCGACCGACTGCTGCGCGCTGACCGATCGCAGTTCCACGGCCGCTTCACCGACTATGACTCAGCGGCGACTGCCCCAGGAAGCGTGCAAGCACCCCGCCTCCCGCTGGCGCTCGCCGGCAACGGGCCCCGGATCACCCGACTGGCTGCCGACCGGGCCGACATCTGGAACACCTGGATCGACAACGGCGACGCCGATGCGTTCCATGCGTTGACCGTCGAGCGCATGCAGCAGTTCAACGACCGGCTGGCGGAGAACGGGCGCGGCCAGGGTGCGGTCACCCGCTCGCTGCTGGTCTTCCGGGACGTGATGGACCCATGGGCGAACGGCGACGCCATCCCCCGACTGGTCGACCAGTTCCGGCCGCTCGGCTTCACGCAGTTCGTGTTCTACCCGCCCGAACGCGACCAGCTCGACGCGTTCTCGACTGTCGCCACGCGAGTGATCCCCTCCTTGCGCGGCTGACCGCGCTCACCCACGGAGCACGAAGTACGCGGTCAGGTAGCCGACGCTGTTGGTCGCCAGATGCAGCCCGATCGGTGCCAGCAGGCTGCCGGAACGAAGTCGCAGCCAGCAGAACAGCAGCCCGGACAGCCCCGTGCCCACCACGGCTGCGGCGATCGCCAGCGGAACCCCGAAACCACCGCCGGCCTCCACCACGGCGACGACCGTGGGGTTGGAGTCGGCCGCCCCACGGGACGGCAGCACATGCCAGATGCCGAACAGGGCGCTCGACAGCACCGCGGAGCGCCACCACCCCATCGTCCGGGCGCCGAGGCCGAGGAGGACGCCGCGGAACAACGTCTCCTCC
Organism: uncultured Actinomycetota bacterium; assembly: GCA_963848085.1. Classification (GTDB taxonomy): domain Bacteria; phylum Actinomycetota; class Actinomycetes; order JAHEKZ01; family JAHEKZ01; genus CAWKCE01. The sequence continues at coordinate 493,467 of CAWKCE010000003.1, read as the reverse complement.
AGCAGCACCGTGCCAAACGGGATCCGGACCAGAACGGTGAACAGCAGCGCACCTGACGACGTGGCACCGACCCGGTCGTCCTCGAACAGTCCCCGGGTCGGTGGGAACAACGCCACGGCCGCGTAGGCGGAGGTGACCACGACGATGATGACGCCCGCCCAGGCCAGTCCGACCCGCCAGGTCCGGCGCGCCAGGCCGAGGTCGTCCCAACCGAGGCCCGCCCACCGGGCCACCACGAGCAAGACGGCGGCTGCGGCCGGCCCGGTCAGGATGTACCAGCGCGTCAGCAGCTCGTTGTTCAGCAGGTTGGCGGCGAAGGCCAGCCCGAGGACCAGGCACCAGGCAACCCAGAGTGGGAGCACTGGTCGGCTGTGGCTGGTCACCCTCGGACGCTAGCCGCTCGACCTGCGGCCGTTCGGCGCACCCGGCATCCTGGTGCACGTGACCACCCCTGCCACCGCGCTCGCCGAGCCGGTGCGCCGCACGTTCCGCCGGATCCTGTCCGGCGACGACGACGGCCTGCCGCCATGGGTGCGCGCCATCGGTGAGCCCGGCGATGCGGGTTGGTTCGGCCCCGGGTCGCAGACCTGGGAGGTGCACTCCTCGCTGGCAACCCTGGTGGGCGGCGTGCGGGCGCTCCTCCTGCAGGCCTGCCACCCACTGGCGCTGGCCGGAGTCGAGGAACACTCCTCGTACCGGGAGGACCCGTTGGGCCGGCTGCAGCGGACCAACATGTTCGTCACCACGACCACCTTCGGCAGCAGCGAACGAGCGGAGGGCGCCGCCCGGCTGGTGCGGTCGGTGCACGAACGCGTCGTCGGCACCGCACCGGACGGCCGCACCTACCGGGCCGGCGACCCCCGGCTGCTGATGTGGGTCCACGTCGGGCTGACCGACTCGATGCTGGTCGCGGCGCAGCGCTACCACCACCGACCCGTCGACGCCGACGCCTACGTCGCCGAGATGGCGGTGACGGGTCGGGCGGTCGGCGTGCTAGAGCCTCCCACCACGCGGGCCGAGCTGTCGGCGGTGCTCGACGGGTTCACCGGCGAGATCGCCGGCGGGTCCACCGCCCGCGAGGTGTCGACGTTTCTCCAGCACCCGGGGCGGGCGCTGCCAGCGGCCGCGCTACCCGCGTACGCCGTGCTGTCCCGGGCTGCCACGGACCTGCTGCCGACGTGGGCGCATCCGGTGCTGGGAACCCCGGAGCGCGGACCGACTGCCCGCCGGCTCGACGTCGCAGCCTGCCGTGCCCTGCTGGCGTCGCTGCGGGTCGTGCTCGGCCCGCGGTCGGCCGCGGTGGAGGCCGCCTACCGTCGGGTGGGCGTCCAGCCGTAGGGCCGACCGAACCGGCCAGGCCCGTCAGGCGGACGTGTCGATGATCACCAGTCGGGTCTCGGTCATCTCCTGGATCGAGTAGGCCGGACCCTCACGCGTGTTGCCCGAGTCGCGGATGCCCCCGTACGGCATCTGGTCGGCACGCCAGGTCGGCACCTCGTTCACCAGCACGCCACCGAAGTCGAGTGCGCGAACCGCCGCGAACGCCAGCGACAGGTCCCGGGTGAAGATGGACGCCTGGAGGCCGTACGCGGTGTCGTTGGCAATCTTGAGAGCCTCGTCGACCGAGTCGATGGCCTGGATGGCGACGACCGGGCCGAACACCTCCTTGACGCACACCAGCATCTCCGGGCGGGCGTCAGCAATCACCGTCGGGGCGAGCACCCCGTTGGCGTCGATGTCGCCCCCGGCGACGATCCGCCCACCCTGGGCGACCGCCTCGTCGACCCAGCCCTTCACCCGGTCCCGCTCGTTCTGGGAGATCACCGAGGAGACGTCGGTGGCCTCGTCGAGGGGGTCGCCGACCACCAGCGTGGACACCAGCGACGCCAGGTACTCGGTGAACTCCCCGGCAACACTGCTGTGGACCAGAACCCGCTGTGTCGAGATGCACGACTGGCCGGCGTGGGAGAAGCCCGCGATCTTGATCTTGTCGGCAGCCTTCTTCCAGTCGCCGTCGGCCGCGATGATCACCGGCGCGTTGTTGCCCAGCTCCAGGCCGACGTGCTTGCGGGGTGCCTGCTGCTTGATGCCCCAGCCCACCTCGGGAGACCCGGTGAAGGTGATCAGGGCGATGTCCGGGTGGTCCACCAGAGCGTTGCCGACCACCCGGCCGGGCCCGGTCACCACCGACAGGTAGGACGCGGGCAGTCCGCACTCCTCGACCAGCAGCCAGGCCAGGGCAATGGCGCTGAACGGGGTCTGGCCGGCGGGCTTGAGGACGACAGGGTCCCCGGCGGCGATGGCCGGCGCCAGCTTGTGCGCCACCAGGTTCAGGGGGAAGTTGAACGGGCTGATCGCACCGACGACCCCGATCGGGACACGCATCGTGTAGGCCACCTTGGCGTCGGCCCCGGGCGAGGCGTCCAGCGCAATCACCTCCCCGGACAGCTTGCGGGCCTCGGCCGCCGCGAAGGCGAACGTGCCGGCAGCCCGGTCCGCCTCGACCCGGGCGGTCTTGATCGGCTTGGCCGCCTCATGCGCGATGATCTGGGCGAACTCCTCCTGCCGCTCGCGCAGCAGCACCGACGCCCGCTCCAGAATCTCCACCCGACGCCACACCGGCAGCGGGGCCTCGTGGAGCGCCGCCGCCGCGCTGGCGACCGCCCGCTCGACGTCGGTGGCCCCCAGCAAGGGAACGCTGCCCAGCAGCCCACCGTCGAAGGGCGAACGCACCTGCGACGACTCGGCTCCCGAGACAGCCTCGCCGCACAGCGGCACGGGGACGACGCCATCGGCAGGAAGCGTGAATCGGTGCGACATGAGGAACCTCCCAGACGAGTGACGCGGTCGAGTCTGCCGCATGGTCGCCAGGAGGGTTTCGCGGGCCTCCGAGGCGGAATACCGTGGTGGGACCGTCGGCCCGAAGGAGAGCCCGTGCGCACCAGGACCCTCGTGACCGTAGCAGCCGCACTGGCTGTCGCAGCCGTCCTGCTGCCCGCCAACGGGGCGGCGGCCGCCACCGACCTGTTCCCCGATGCGACCGGAGATACCGCGTCCCGCAGCGACATCGGGTGGGTCGAGGTGACGAACAGCGGCCAGCACGACCGGTTCGTGGTCCGGGTCGGTCTCAGCCGGGTCGTCTATGGCGCGCCTCTCACCGTCTGGGTCGACCTGCGCGCGAAGAACCCAGGACCGGAGCTGCGCATGTTGGCGTACGCCGACAGCGAATGGGCGCTCTACCGCGTCCACGACTGGGGCGAGCGGGGCACGCGGATTGGCACCTGCGGACGCGTGCGCTACACCAAGGCCACGCCGCATGTCGCCACCTGGCGGACGACGCGGACGTGTCTGGACATCCGCCGGGGGGTCAGCGTCGCCGTGCGCGTGAGAGACGCCGGCCACGGAGTCGACTGGGCACCCGCCCCTCGGCAGTTCCTCGACCGGGTGCGTGCCGACCGGCCCGTGCTCTAGGCCAGGTCCATCGCGTCCAGGATGAACGCGGCCACCTCGGCCTCGTAGCGCAGGTGGCTGTACCGACCCACCGGGCCGGAGTGGCCACCCACACCGGTCTCGACGCGGAACAACACCCGCCCACCCCCGCCGTCGTCGACCGACCGGAGCCGCGCGACCCATTTGGCTGGCTCGTGGACCATCACGCGGGGGTCGTGCAGGGCACCGGTGACCAGGAGGTTCGGCCACGGACCTGCCGGGACGTTGTCGTAGGGCGAGTACCCCAGCAGGTAGCGGAAGTCCTCCTCGCGACGTGGGTCACCCCACTCGTCGAGCTCGTTCGCGGTCAGCGGGACATCCAGCCGGAACATGGTGTTCACGACATCGACGAAGGGCACCTCCGCCACCACTGCGCGCCAGCGGTCCGGCCGCATCGAGAACACCGCCCCCTGCAGCAGGCCGCCCGCCGACAACCCGCGGGAGACGATGCGCGAACCGTCGACGAGCCCCTCCTGGTCCAGCGAGTCGGCGACGTCGATGAAGTCGTGGAACGTGTTGAGCTTGCGCTGCATCCGACCGTCCAACCACCACCGACGACCCATCGCCCCGCCGCCGCGGATGTGGGCGTGCGCGAAGACGACCCCACGGTCGAGCAGGCTCCCGAGGGCGACGTCGAAGCGCGGCTCGAACTCGTACTCGTAGGCGCCGTACCCGTACAGCAGGGCCGGCGCAGTCCCGTTCAGCGGCGTACTGCTGTGCCGCACGAGGGTCACCGGAACCTGCTCGCCGTCCCGGGCAACGACCCAGTGCCGATCGGACACATACCCGCCCTCGTCGTACCCGGGCAGAACTGTCTGCTTGACGAGCGTGCGCTCCCCGGTTGCCAGGTCCACCTGGAACCAGCGGGGCGGCGCGACGTAGGACTGCTCCTCCACCAGCACTCGGGAGACGCCGTACTCCTCGTTGTGCGACAGCTCGACGATGCCCGCTGCCGACCTGGCCTCGATGTCCTGAGTGCGCAGCCCCGCGTCGGACGCCCCGAGAGCCCCGACGGGGAACACGCGCAGGATCTGGCGTGCTTGGCTCACCAGAGTGACGACGACGTGGTCACCGAAGGCGTCGGCAGCGACCATGCGCTCGGTGGGGTGCTCCGCGACGAGTGGTCGCCAGTGCTCGCGACCGGGCGAGGACAGCGGAGCCTCCACCAGTCGGAACTCCGTCGCCTCGGCATTGGTGACGATGAGCAGCCTTCCGCCGCCGGACCCCGCCAGGTGCTCGACGGTGTACTCCACCCCGGACTCGCGCGGCTGCACCACGCGCGCCGGCTCCTCGGGCCGCCGGGCGTCGACCAGCCACTCCTCGCTGGAGACGCGGTTGTACGTGCGGATGACGACCAGCTCTCCCGAACGGCAGGCGCGAACCGCGACGTCGTACTGCTCGTCGGTGTCCTCCAGTACCAGCACGTCCTCGTCCGGTTGGCTGCCGATGCGGTGACGCCAGGCCTGGTAGGGCCGGTAGAGGTCGTCGTGGACGACGTAGAAGAAGAACGAGGAGTCGGCGCTCCACGCTCCGCTGTAGTACGTGTGACCGACCGTCTCCGAAAGGTCCTCCCCGGTGGTCAGGTCGCGGAATCGCAGCTCGTACACCTCGTCGCCGTCGAGGTCGACCGAGTACGCCAGGAGTCGGCCGTCCGGGCTCACCTCGCGGACCCCGACCTCGACGTAGTCCGAGTCGCCCAGGAGCAGGTTCTCGTCGAGCAGCAGCTCCGGGGGGCCGTCGGCCCTGGTCCGGCACAGCTGCTGGTAGTCCTGACCGGCGATCGTCCGTGTGAAGTACTCGAAGTCGCCCTCACGCCAGTGCACCGAGTCGTCCTGGGGAAGCACCCTGGCGGTCATCTCGTCGTAGAGCGTCTCCGTCAGCTTCGACAGCGGGGCGACCGCGTGCTCGTAGTGGGCTCGCTCGGCGTTCAGGTAGTCGACCGACTCCTGGCTCAGCTTGTCAGCCAGCCAGGCGTAGGGATCGGGGCGATTCACACCATGTTGCTCGTGGACATGCTGATGGACCGGAGCCTTCGGAGCGGACATACCGGCGACGCTACCAACCGAGCATCAGTGCGGTGGTGGCTGCCAGGTCGGCGGTCGGAGGGTCCGGGTGCCATCAGCGGACTCGTGGACCCGCCATCCGCGCACATGGACGGAGCCGTGGTGACGCCGGCAGAGCAGCACGCAGTTGTCGAGGCTGGTCGCGCCGCCGTCCTCCCAGAAGATGACGTGGTGCACGTCGCACCGTGCGGGCGGCGCATGGCAGCCGGGCGCAACGCAGCTGCGGTCGCGGACCGCTACCGCCCGGCGTAGCGCCGGCGGGATCGACCGAGTCACCCGGCCGACGTCGAGGACCTGGCTCGCCCCGTCGGTGACGATCCGCGAGATCCCCGCGTCGCAGGCGAGCATCCGAGCCTGCTCTGCGGTGACCGGACCCACCCACGACAGGTGACCAGTCCCGCACTCCGGTTCACGTCGCAGCACGGACACGTCCACGACGACCGACACGTGCGGTCGCACCCCGCCTTCCACCGGCGCCTGTCCGGAGTCGAGGAACGCTCGGCACACCTCGGTGAGCGCGTCTGCCCGCCGCTGGGCGCCCGAGCGGTCGTCGGTGTCGTCGGACCGGGTGGGCGCCATCAGCGCCTCGATCGCCGTCATGACGGTTGCTCCCGCCACCGGGTCGAGCAGCCCGGAAACCGCAACCATGCCGTCGAATGTCTCGGCCAGGTCCAGGCCGCGACGTTCGAGCCTGCGGGCAGCAGCGCGGTCTGCGCGGTCGGCGTCCAGCCGGTGGAGCAGCTCGGCGCCGACCCGACGCAACAGCTCGGGGTCGACCTGCTTGGCCGTCGGGACGAGCACCTGCTCGGCCTCGACCCGCCGGTCCGCGGGGACGTCACGCAGCGTGCGCGCGATGACGTCGGCGTGCCGCCACGAGACCGTGCCCTCTCGCATCGCCAGCGCGGTGTCCACCATCGGCTCGCCAAACACGCCCGCCAAGCCGTCGACCACCCGCGCCCGGGCCGCCGCCTCCCCCGGCGCGATCCGGCACCGATGACGCATCCACGCGGCCAAGGACCCCGCGCCGTCCTCGGCCGGGCCACCACCGGACTCGAAGTCGGCAGCCGCGGTCAGCCAGACCGCCTCGAGCTGGTCGATCAGGGTGCGCAGGCCCTGGATCTGCGACCCGAGCGAGCGGATGTCGGCCCCGGAAACGAAGGCCTGGGTCAGCCGCTGCACCTCGTCGGGCAGGTCGAGCGACAGGCCGGAGTTGCCAGGGACGGCCCACCAGCCCGCGGCTGCAGCATCGCTGCCCGGTACCTGGTGCCCCATTGCCGCCTCCGGTGGCGTGCTCGAACAGATGTTCGAATCGTACTGGCAGGCACTGACAAGACCGGCCGTCCCGGAGAAGCTGGGGAAACCCGGGCAAGCGAGCTGCACCTGTGGCTCATCAGCCCGGGAGGAGCCCGGTGGTCACACCGACCCGCAGTTGGTCATGACCTGCCTGGCTTCTTGGCGAGGACCGCGCAGCGCTTGGCGCTCAGGCGAGCCGACCGGCGTCACGGAGCACGCGCACGACGTCGTCGGCGGGCAGCCCGTACACCGTGTGGCCCCGACGCCCGACGACAGTTGGGGACTGCAGCATCGCGTTCAGCACCGACTCCTCGGTGGCGTCGACCACCGCGGCGAACAGGTCGTCCAGCCGCCGACCCGGCAGGGGTGACCCTGCTGGCGCCTCACCGCGAGCAGCCCGCAGCCCGGTCGCGAACGCGGCGAAGATCTCTCCGCTCCCGTGGTGCGCCGTCGATCCGGTTCGTGCCAGCCCGAGTCCGGCTCGTCGCGCCAGTCGTTCACAGCCGGCCGCGTCGACCGGAGCATCAGTGCCGACGACGACGATGCAGGAGCCGGCCGGACCAGGGACCGCCGTCCGCTGAGGTGGCTGCAGGGTTCGGCCGACGGGGACACCGTCGACGGTGAGCCGGCCCGCCTCGCCGAAGTTCGCCATCAGCAGCACGCCGACGGTGTGACCGGAGGACAGCCGCCGTGACGACGTGCCAATGCCGCCCTTCCACCCGAGGCAGGCCATCCCGGTGCCCGAACCCACTGCCCCCTCGGTGGGAGCCACCGGGGAGCCGACGGCGGCAGCCGCGGACGCCATGGCTGCCCGCACGTCCTCCTTGTCAACCTGCATGCGTCTGACGTCGTTGAGGAACGAGTCGTCGCACTCCCCCACTGCGGGGATCACGACATCCTCGGCGATGAGGTCGTCCCTCTCGAGCATGAGCTCGCACACCGCGTCGTACACGCGGCCCAGCTGCATCGTCGACGTGAGGGCGATCGGAGACTCCAGCAGGCCCCACTCGCGACCGGTCGTGAGGCCGGTCATCTCGCCGGCTCCGTTGAGTACCGCCGAGCCGAAGGGCACCGGGTTGCGGAACGGGTCCCCTCCCGGGTCCACGACGGTCACCCCGGTGCGCGCCACCCCGCGGCCCTCCGGCGGGTCGGGCTCGTCACGCCAGACGGTGGCGTGGCCGACACCCACCCCCGGGACGTCGACCAGCGAGTTGGTCGGACCCGGGCTGAGCGGGCCGATGGCGATTCCGAGATCTCTGGCGCGCGGCACGGTGACAGGATGCCGCACATGGCCCTACGCACACCGGTGGTCTGGTCGGACACGTGCCTGGAACACAAGCCGTCGGGCGAGGTGTGGGTCGGCGTCACCATTGCCGGCTCCGAGCTGCCGGAGCGCGCGACGGTCATTCGGCAGTGCCTGGCACAGGCCGGCGCCCCGCAGGTGGACGCCTCTCCGCACGACGACGCCGTCCTCCGCCGGGTGCACGACGCCGGCATGCTGCACTTCCTGGAGCACGGGCTGGACGAGTGGGTCGCCGCCGGCTTCCCCGACGACCCGGGCCAGGACCGCGTCGTGCCCTACGTCTTCCCGACGGAAGCCCTGCTGTCCGGGCTCCCCCTCCGGCTCCCGGCCGCCGTCCACGGTCGCGCCGGGACGTACGCCTACGACACGATGACCCTGGTTGGACCCGGTACCTGGGTCGCGGCGCGAGGGGCGGTCGACGCCGCCTTGACCGCTGTCGACCTGGTGACGTCCGGCAGCCACCGGAACGCCTACGCGTTGTGCCGACCGCCCGGCCACCATGCGACACGCTCCGGCTACGGCGGCTCGTGCTACCTCAACAACGCGGGGGTCGCCGCCGAGGGACTGCGTCAGGCGGGTCGCCAGCGGGTGGCCGTCCTCGACATTGACGCCCACCACGGCAACGGCACGCAGGCGCTGTTCTACAACCGCGACGACGTGTTCTACGGCTCGGTGCACATCGACCCGGCAGCCGGCTGGTTCCCCCACTACATGGGCCACGCCGACGAGCGCGGTCGCGGGCCGGGCGAGGGGACCAACCGCAATGTCCCCCTTCCCCCCGAGACGCCCGATCCCGAGTGGCTCGCGGGCCTGGCACGCGTCCTCGACGACGTCCGTGCCTTCCGGCCGGATGCGGTCGTCCTGTCCCTCGGTGTTGATGCGGCGGCCGACGACCCGGAGAGCCCGCTGCGCGTGACCGCCGAGGGGTACCGCTCCGCCGGGGCGCTGCTAGGAGCACTCGGAGTGCCGGTCGTCGCCGTCCAGGAGGGCGGATACCACCTGCCCTCCCTCGGTGGGCTCGTCCGCGCCACGCTCGAAGGTCTGGAGTCCGGCGGGGTCGGACCATGAGCGACGGAGTCCCGCTCACCGTCGAGGGGGTGAGCAAGCGGTTCGGCGACGTCCGCGCGGTCGACGATCTGTCCTTCACTGTGGCGCCCGGGCGCGTCACCGGCTTCCTGGGTCCCAACGGCGCCGGCAAGACGACCATGATGCGCATCCTGCTCGGGCTGGTGCGGCCCGACACCGGAACGGCCACCGTCGGGGCGGTTCCCTACGCCCAGCTCACGCGGCCGCTCCGAGTGGTCGGCGCGGCACTGGAAGGTGGAGGGTTCCATCCGGGTCGCACCGCCCGCCACCACCTGGCGATCGTCGCCCGGGAGGCTGGAATGCCGACGTCGGGCGTTGACGCCCTGCTGGACCGCGTCGGTCTCACCGACGCCGCTGACCGCAGGGTCGGCGGCTTCTCGCACGGAATGCGTCAACGGCTCGGCCTGGCCACCGCGCTGGTGGGCGACCCAGGGGTCGTCCTGCTGGACGAGCCGGCGAACGGTCTGGACCCAGCCGGAATCGCCTGGCTGCGCCAGTTCCTGCGATGGATGGCAGGCGACGGCCGCACCGTGCTCGTCTCCAGCCACCAGCTGGCTGAGGTTGCCCAGGGCGCCGACGACGTCGTGATCATCGACCACGGGCGACTCGTACGTCAGCAGCCGCTGGCTGACCTGCTGGCCAGCTCGGGCCCCCGCGTACAGGTGGCGTCTCCGGACACGGACCGGCTGGCCGCCGAGCTGGTCTCCCGCGGAGCCACGGCCACGGTCGTCGGACCGGCTGAGCTGCGGGTCGAGGGGGCGACCGCCGCCGAGGTCGGCGAAGCCGCCGCCCGCATCGGGGCGGTCCTGCACCGCCTGGTCGACGACCACTCCGGACTCGAGCAGGCGTTCCTCGACCTCGTCGGCCCCGACTCGGCCGTGTCGGAGCCCCGGCCGGAGGGGCCGTCGTGACCGGCCTGGTCCGTGCGGAGCTGGCCAAGGTCATGACCACCCGGCTGGTCTGGGGACTGCTCCTCGGGTACCTGGGTTTCGTGGCGCTGAACATCGTCATCGCCGTGTTCACCGCGGGAACCCAGGGGCTTCCGCCGCTGGACTCCCAGCAGTCGGTTCGCGGGGTGTTCGCCTCGGCGGGCACCGGCACCGTGTTCTCGCTGGTCCTCGGGGTGATCGCGATGACCGGAGAGTTCCGCCATGGAACGGCCTCGACCACGTTCCTCGCCGTGCCCCGGCGCGGCCGGGTGGTGGCGGCGAAAGCGATGGCGCTGCCGGTCGTGACCCTCGGCTACGCCGCCGCCGGCGTCGCGGTCACGGCCGGACTCGGCTACGGGCTGCTGGCCGCCAAAGGTGTCGATGCCGGCGCCGCCGACCCGCAGATCCAACGGGTGCTGGCCGGAGCCATGGCGACAGTCGCGCTGTACTCCCTGCTCGGGGTGGGCTTCGGCGCCCTGATCCGCAACCAGATCGCCGCGGTCGTCGTGGCGCTGCTGTGGGTCATGCTCGTGGAGTCGGGGCTGGTGGCCTTCCTGCCGGAGGTCGGCCGCTGGACACCGGGCGGGGCGGCGTCGGCCATGACACTCGGCGAGCCGGTCCGCGGCGTCGACCTGCTCCCCGTCTGGGCCGGCGCCCTGCTCTTCGTCGCCTACGGCGTGGCGCTGGCCGCGTTCGGCGCGCGCTCCACGGTACGTCGGGACATCACCTAGCCCACTCGTCCGGCGCCGCGCTGCCGGCCTCCACGGCGACTAGTCTGAGTGGGTCTGTGCCGACAACCCAAGGGAAGATTCGGTGACCACCACCCCGCCGCAGAGCCACCCGGCCGAGTTCGGTCCGAACCAGTGGCTCGTCGACGAGCTGTTCCAGCAGTACCTCACCGACCCGAGCTCGGTCGACCCCGCCTGGCACGGCTTCTTCGAGGACTACAAACCGGCGGAGTCGACCGGCCCCATCTCGGTGGTCCCACCCTTGCCGCCCGACGCCGAGACCGTCAGTGTCACTCCGACGGCCCCATCGGCTCCGGCTCCGGCGTCCGACGCCGAGACGATCGTGCTCCGTGGCCCGGCGGCGCGGGTCGTGACGAACATGGAGGCGTCACTCGCGGTGCCGACCGCGACCAGCGTGCGCAGCATCCCGGCCAAGCTGCTGATCGACAACCGGATCGTCGTCAACAACCACCTCAAGCGCAGCCGCGGCGGCAAGATCTCGTTCACGCACATCATCGCGTGGGCACTCGTGCGCGCCGTGCAAGGGATGCCCGAGCTGAACGCCTCCTACGGAGAGGTCGACGGCAAACCGGTCGTCGTTCGGCCCAGCCACGTCAACCTCGGCATCGCGATCGACCTCACCAAGGACGACGGGACCCGCCAGCTGCTCGTGCCCGGCATCATGGCTGCCGAGCTGATGGACTTCACCCAGTTCTGGGCGGCCTACGAGGACATCGTCCGGCGGGCCAGGAACGCCAAGCTGACGGCAGACGACTTCGTGGGCACCACCATCAGCATCACCAACCCTGGGACGATTGGCACGGTCCACTCCGTGCCGAGGCTGATGCAGGGCCAGGGCGCCATCGTCGGCGTGGGGTCGCTGGACTACCCGGCCGAGTACCAGGGCGCCTCGTCGGAGACGATGGCCCGGCTGGCCGTGAGCAAGATCCTCACCCTCACCTCGACCTACGACCACCGGATCATCCAGGGCGCCCAGTCCGGTGAGTTCCTGCGTCGGGTCCACGGCCTGCTCCTTGGCGAGGACGGCTTCTACGACGAGATCTTCCAGGCCCTGCGGATCCCCTACGAGCCGATCCGCTGGGTGGCGGACATCAACGCCTCTCACGAGGACGACGTCAACAAGACCGCCCGGGTGCAGGAGCTGATCCACGCCTACCGCGTGCGCGGGCACCTGATGGCAGACACCGACCCGCTCGGCTACGAGCAGCGTCGCCACCCGGACCTCGACCTGGTCAACCACGGCCTCACGCTGTGGGACCTCGACCGCGAGTTCGCGACCGGAGGCTTCGGCGGCAAGCCGCTCATGAAGCTGCGCGAGATCCTCGGCGTCCTGCGCGACTCGTACTCCCGCCGGATGGGCATTGAGTACATGCACATCCAGGACCCCGACCAGCGGGCCTGGATCCAAGCCCGCGTCGAGCGGCCTCACGAGCAGCCGAACTCCGAGGACCAGCTGCGGATCCTGCGGCGTCTCAACGCGGCCGAGGCATTCGAGACGTTCCTGCAGACCAAGTTCGTGGGGCAGAAGCGGTTCTCCCTGGAAGGCAGCGAGTCCGTCATCCCGCTGCTGGACGAGCTCTTGAACTCCGCATCCCAGGCCGGCCTGCACGAGGTCGCCATCGGCATGCCGCACCGCGGCCGGCTGAACGTGCTGGCGAACATCGTCGGCAAGAGCTACGGGCAGATCTTCCGGGAGTTCGAGGGAGACCAGGACCTCGACAAGGTGCAGGGCTCCGGCGACGTGAAGTACCACCTCGGAGCCGAGGGCACGTTCAAGTCGTACGACGGGTCTTCGATCGCCGTCTCGCTGGTGTCGAACCCGAGCCACCTCGAGGCGGTGAGCCCGGTCCTCGAGGGCTTCGCACGGGCGAAGCAGGACCTGCTGGGCATGAGCTCGCGGTACACGGTGCTGCCGCTGCTGATGCACGGCGACGCCGCGTTCGCCGGCCAGGGCGTGGTGGCCGAGACGCTGGAGCTGTCACAGCTGCGCGGCTACCGCACCGGCGGCACGGTCCACGTCGTGGTGAACAACCAGGTGGGCTTCACCACCGCGCCTGCGGCGGCACGCTCCAGCGTGTACGCCACCGACGTGGCGCGGGCGGTGCAGGCACCGATCTTCCACGTGAACGGCGACGACCCGGAGGCGGTCGTCCGAGTGGCGCGGCTGGCGTTCGACTTCCGCCAGGCCTTCCACAAGGACGTCATCTTGGACCTGGTGTCCTACCGCCGTCGCGGGCACAACGAAGCCGACGACCCTTCGCTGACACAGCCGCTGATGTACAACATCATCGACGGCAAGCGCTCGGTGCGGAAGCTGTACACCGAGGCACTCGTCGGTCGCGGTGACATCAGCGTCGAGGACGCCGAGAACGCGCTGCGGGACTACCAGGAGCAGCTCGAGAAGGTCTTCACCGAGACGCGCGCCGCCGCCGAGCCGGGAGCCGTGCTGGAGGAGCCGGTGACGGAGGTGGAGCAGCGAGGTGAGGCCACGCTGGCGCCTCAGACCCCTGAGCGCGATGTCCGCACCGCCATCGACGCCGGAACCCTGGAGCGGGTGGTGTCCACCCAGGTGAACCTGCCGGACGGGTTCACCGTCCACCCTCGGCTGGCTCCGCAGCTGCAGCGACGGGTCACGATGGTCGAGGACGGCACCATCGACTGGGCGATGGGCGAGACGATCGCCATCGGCTCGCTGCTGACCGAGGGAGTCTCGGTGCGCCTGGCGGGGCAGGACTCCCGCCGCGGGACGTTCGGCCAGCGGCACATGGTCATCATCGACCGCGAGACCGGTTGGGCGTACAAGCCCCTCAAACAGTGCTACGAGAACGGCGCCAAGCTGTACGCCTACGACTCGCCCCTCAGCGAGTTCGCCACGATGGGCTTCGACTACGGGTACTCCGTGGCCCGCCCCGAGGCGCTGGTGATGTGGGAGGCGCAGTTCGGCGACTTCGCCAACGGTGCGCAGACGATCATCGACGAGTTCATCTCGTCCGGTGAGCAGAAGTGGGGCCAGCGCTCGAGCGTGGTCCTGCTGCTGCCGCATGGCCACGAGGGCCAAGGCCCCGACCACTCCTCGGCTCGGATCGAGCGCTTCCTCCAGATGTCGGCGCAGGACAACATGACCGTCGCGCGGCTGACCACGCCGGCGAACTACTTCCACCTGCTGCGGTGGCAGGCGCTGTCACCCGTGCGACGGCCGATGGTGCTGTTCACCCCGAAGTCGATGCTGCGCCACAAGGCGGCGGTGAGCTCGGCCGAGGCGTTCACCAGCGGGCACTTCCGGCCGGTGATCGTCGACGACACCGTGCTGCCCAACGAAGTGACCAAGGTGATCCTCTGCTCCGGCAAGGTCTACTACGACCTGGCCGGGTACCGGGCGGAGCACGAGATCACCGACACGGCGATCGTGCGCGTCGAGCGGCTCTACCCGTTGGCGACGAACGAGATCTTCACCGCCATCGCGCGTTACGGGCGGGCCGATCTTCGCTGGGTGCAGGACGAGCCGGCGAACCAGGGCGCCTGGCCGTTCATGGCCCTCAACCTGGTGCCGGCGCTCGGCCAGCCCATCACGCCGGTCTCTCGGACCGCCAGCTCGGCGCCGGCGACCGGTTCGGCCCTTGCTCACGAACGTGAGCAGCGACAGCTGCTCGCAGAGGCCTTCCGGTAGGGCAGGGTGTACTTCACCGACCGCGGCATCGAGGAGCTGGCACAGCGGCGCGGCGACGACGAGGTGTCACTGTCCTGGGTGGCCGACCGACTGCGCGAGTTCGTCGACCTCAACCCCGACTTCGAGACCCCGGTGGAACGGCTGGCCACCTGGCTTGCCCGGCTGGACGACGAGGACGACTGACCGCTACGGCACCAACACCAGCTTGCCGAAGACGTCCCCAGAGGCCAGTCGTCCGACCGCGGTGCGCGCCTCCGCCAACGGGTACGTCGCGTGGACGGTGGGCCGCAGCCCGGTGGTGTCGAGAAAGCGCAGCAGGGCCTCGAGCTCGCTCCTCGTCCCCATGGTGGATCCGACGACCGACAGCTGCAGGAAGAACACGCGGGACAGGTCGGCGGACGGCGCCATGCCGCTCGTCGCACCCGACACCACGATCCGGCCGCCGGGCTTCAGCGACTTCAGCGAGTGCGACCACGTCGCCTCGCCCACGGTCTCCATCACCGCGTCGACCCGCTCCGGCAACCGGTCCCCCGTCGCGAACACGGCGGCCGCGCCCTGGGAGAGGGCGCGCTCCCGCTTGGCCTCGTCTCGGCTGGTCGCCCACACTCGCAGGCCCGCCGCGGAGCCGAGTGCCATGAGCGCCGTGGCGACCCCACCGCCGGCACCCTGGACGAGCACGGTCTGGCCCGGTCGCAGACCCGACTTCGTGAACAGCATCCGGTAGGCGGTCAGCCAGGCGGTCGGCAGGCAGGCCGCCTCCTCGAACGACAGGGCCGCCGGCTTGGCCACGAGGTTCCGACGCGGGACGGCGACCCGCTGGGCCAGCGTTCCCGGATGCACCTCCGACAGCAGGGACCGCTTGGGGTCGAGCGTCTCGTCGCCGCCGCCTCGGTCGGCGTCACCGACCACGGCATGCACGACGACCTCGTTCCCCTCGTCGTCCACGCCGGACGCGTCGGTGCCGAGCACCATCGGCAGCTGGTCGTCACGCAGGCCGACCCCGCGCAGCGACCACACGTCGTGGTGGTTGAGGGAGGCCGCCCGGACCGTGACCGTCACCCAGCCGTCGGGCGGCGAGGGGTCATCCACCTCACCGACCTCGAGGCCGGCGGCGGGGTCGTCGGGGCTGATCCGGGCGGCGTAGGCGGCGAGCATGCCGCCGACGCTACCGGGTGGCCCCGGGTGAGGTGCCGCCCGACAGACTGGACGGAGCGACGACGAGAGGCGCAGACATGAGCGGGCTGGACGGTCGGACGATCCTGGTCACCGGTGCCACCGGGGTTCTGGGCACTGCCGCGGTAGCGGCCGCCGCCGAGGCGGGCGCACAGGTCGTTGCCGTCGGTCGCGACGAGGGAAGGCTGCGGGACGTGCAGGCGCGGCACCCCGACTGCGTTCGGGCGACCGCCGCACTCGACCTCCTGGACGAGGCCGACGTCGACCGCCTGGCCACTGGCCCGGGGTCCGGCATCGACGCGGTGTGGCACCTGGTCGGTGGCTGGCGCGGGGGGACGCCACTCCCGGAGCAGCCGCTGGCGGACTGGGCGGACCTGTACGACGCCCTGGCTCGTACGACGCTCCACCTCGCTCGGGCCTTTGCCGACACCCTGGCCGCGAGCCCGATGGGAAGGTTCGCCATCGTGTCGTCACCGTTCGCCTCTGCTCCGACGTCCCGCAACGCCGCATACGGCGCGGCCAAGGCGGCGGCCGAGGCCACCGTGCTGGCGCTGGCGGACCACCTGCGCCCGACCGCCGCTACCGCCAACATCGTCGTCGTCCCGGCCATCGGACCCCACGCGGTGCCCGCCGAGGACGTCGCATCGGCCCTGGTGTACCTCACGTCGGGTGCGGCGGCCAAGATGAACGGGCAGCGCATCCGGCTTCATGCGAGAGGACAGTGATGAGGCAACGCGGCTTCGCGAGCGACAACTACGCGGGCGTCCACCCCGAGGTGCTCGCCGCCGTGGCGGAGGCCAACGTCGGCCATGTGACGTCGTACGGCGCGGACCCGGTCACTGAGCGCGCTGTCGAGCGTTTCCGGTCTCTCCTCGGCGAGCAGGTCGACGTGCTCTTCGTCTTCAACGGCACCGGGGCGAACGTCGTCGGACTGCAGTCGATGCTCCGCACCTGGGAGAGCGTCGTGTGCGCCAGCACGTCGCACATCAACGTCGACGAGTGCGGCGCCCCGGAGCGCCACCTGGGGAGCAAGCTTGTCGACCTCGCGACCCCCGACGGCAAGCTCACCCCCGAGCTCGTCCGGTCGGTCTACACCGGGATCGGTGACGAGCACCGCGCACAGCCCCGCGTGGTGTCGATCACGCAGTCGACCGAGCTGGGCACCGCCTACTCGCCCGGTGAGGTGCGGGCGCTGGCGGACACTGCCCATGGGCTCGGGATGTACCTCCACATGGACGGTGCGCGCATCAGCAACGCGGCTGTCGGTCTGGGCGTGGAGCTGCACGAGACCACCGGTGACTGCGGTGTCGACGTCTTGTCGTTCGGCGGCACCAAGAACGGTCTGATGGGCGGCGAGGCAGTCGTCTTCTTCCAGCCCGAGCTGGCACGGGACGCGCTGTTCCTTCGCAAGCAGCAGATGCAGCTGGCAAGCAAGATGCGTTTCATCTCTGCCCAGTTCCTGGCCCTCCTCGACGGCGATCTGTGGCGTCGCAACGCAACTCATGCCAACGCCATGGCCCAGCGCCTGGCGGGCGCTGTACGCAACGTCCCGGGGGTGACGATCACCCAGCAGGTGCAGGCCAACGGCGTCTTCGCGACGCTGCCCGCCGCGGCAGTCGGGCCGCTCCAGTCGGACTTCCACTTCTACGAGTGGAACGAGGCGACCCACGAGGTCCGCTGGATGTGCTCATGGGACACCACCGAGGACGACGTCGACGCGTTCGCCGCTGCCGTGGAGGTCGCGGTTACGGATCACGTCCACCGCAACGCGTCCGCCTGATCAGCCCCGACGGGCAACCCCGTCGCGTCGAGCACACTTCGAGACCGCCTTGGCGACGTCCGGCGCGACTCGAGGGTCGAAGACGCTCGGCACGACGTAGTCCGCGCGGACCTCGTCCCCGACCACGGCGGCGAGTGCCTCCGCCGCCGCCAGCTTCATCCCGGCAGTGATCTGCGAAGCTCCAACCGACAGCGCACCCTTGAAGATCCCCGGGAACGCCAGCACGTTGTTGATCTGGTTGGGGTAGTCGCTGCGTCCCGTCGCGACGACAAAGGCGTGCCGGTGCGCAACCTCCGGGTCGACCTCCGGTTCCGGGTTCGCGAGGGCGAAGACGAACGCCTCGTCGGCCATGGTGGCGACGACCTCCTCCTCGACCTTGCCAGCCGACACACCGATAAACACGTCGGCCCCGGCGATCGCCGCCTCGATGGGGCCGACGATCCCCAGCCGGTTCGTCCGCTCGGCAATCCGCTGCTTGACCTCGGTGAGCTCACCACGTGCGGTGTGCACGATGCCCTTGCTGTCCGCGACGGCGATGTCACCGATGCCAGCCTCCAGCAGGATTGCGGTGACCGCGATCCCGGCCGCCCCGGCCCCGGAGACCACCACGCGGAGGTCCGCCAGCCCCCGGCCGGTGAGGCGGGCGGCGTTCCGCAGCGCGGCGAGCACCACAATCGCCGTTCCGTGCTGGTCGTCGTGGAAGACCGGGATGTCCAGTCGCGCCTGCAGCCGCGCCTCGATGTCGAAGCAGCGCGGGGCGCTGATGTCCTCCAGGTTGATCCCACCGAAGCTGGGGGCCAGGTGGGCAACGGTGTCGACGATCTCGTCCGCATCGGTGGTGTCCAGCACGATCGGGACCGCGTCGACCCCGCCGAACTCCTTGAACAGCAGCGCCTTGCCCTCCATCACCGGGAGGGCGCCGAGCGGGCCGATGTCACCGAGCCCGAGGACGGCCGTCCCGTCGGAGACCACCGCGACGACATTGGCGCGCCAGGTGTACTCGTCGGCGAGCCGTGGGTCGGCCGCGATCGCCTGCGAGACGCGTGCCACGCCCGGCGTGTAGGCCATGGCCAGCCCGACGTCGTCCCGTACGCGCGCGGTGGGGCTGACCTCGATCTTGCCTCGTCGGTGGAGGGCGAAGACCGGGTCGACGTCGAGCGGCTCGTGGCTGGTCACGGGCCTGGATCGTCCCACACTGCCGGCGAGCCGGCTGGCCGTCGCGCCGGCCACACCCTGGTGAGGACCCGACCGACGACATCGGCGTCCGACACGGCACCGACCTGCCAGGAGTCGACGCCCTCCCGGGGGTTGTCGCGCTCCACCCACCACCCTTCACCGTCGCGACGCACCACCCGCTTGACGGCCGTCGGCCGTCCGTCCGGCAGCCGGACGAGTGCCAGTCCCCCTACCAGGGGAGGGGCGCCCACGCGGACCAGGAGGACGTCACCCTCGCGGAGCGTGGGCAGCATGGAACGCCCCCGGACCCGCACCAGGCGGAGGCCGCCGGGGGGCCACCACCTGCGCCTGCGACGGTTCGTCATCGGGGGTAGTGTCGCGCCATCCCCGCATCTGAGTGGGACAACCAGATGGAAGGCAGGACCACCCCCATGGCTTGGATCACCGACGTGAGCGCCCACTGCGACCTGCCGTGCGGCGTCTACGACCCCGCACAGGCCACGATCGAGGCGCAGTCGGTCAAGGCGTGCATGGAGAAGTACCACGGCAGCGACGACGCGGACTTCCGCGGCCGCGCCGTGGCCATCAAGGAGCAGCGCTCCACCATGGTCAAGGAGCACCTGTGGGTGCTGTGGACCGACTACTTCAAGCCCCCCCACTTCGAGAAGTACCCCCAGCTGCACGGTCTGTTCAACGAGGCCACCAAGCTGGCCGGCGCCGCCGGCACCAAGGGCACCAACGACGTCGCCATCGCCGACCAGCTCCTGGCCAAGATCGACGAGATCGCGACCATCTTCTGGGAGACCAAGAAGGCCTGACCGACCGCTCGGCCCACGAGACCCCCTCCGTCCGCGGCGGGGGTCTCGTCTGTCTCGCCTCGCCTCTTGACAGACGTCGCTCGTGACGTCATAATGACGTCATCAGGACATCAACACGACGTCACATCGGAGGCGACCATGAACCCCCTCTTCAGCGCAGAGCTCGCCGCACTGCGGCTCGAGCAGCTGTCCCCGCGCAGCCGCCGCACCAGGCGCGAGACCACGATGTGGCGCTCCGCCCCCCGCCCCCCGGTCGAGCGGTGATGGGCTGACCATGGACGTCACTCCCCACGTCGAAGCCATCCGCGAGGCCCTCGAGGCCGTCGCTGGCGACGACGACACCTCCGTCGCGGTGGCCGACCGGCTGTCGCAGGCGGTCGCGCCAGCCGTCCAGCTCCAGCTGCTCGACCTGCTGGGGCAGGTCGCACTGGAGGTGTCGTCGCAGCTGCCGGACGGCCGGGTCGACCTGCAGCTGGCCGGACGAGAGGTGGTGCTGGTCTTCACCGAGACCGCCGGCGACCGGGCCGCGGGCACGGTGTCCGGCGACGACGACTCCGCGACCGCCCGGCTGACGCTCCGCATGTCCGACGCCATGAAGACAGCCGTGGAACGTGCCGCGGAGACCGCCGGCCAGTCCACCAACGCCTGGCTGGTCGCCGCTGCCCGCCAAGCCCTCGACCCCCGACCCGCCCGGCGCAGCGCCGGCGGCATCGGGAGCCGACTGAGCGGCTACAGCCAGGCCTGACACCGATCCCCCGTCCTCCCACCCCAGTTCCCGCCACAGGAGTCCCGATGGAACCGACCACGTACGACACCCCCGGCGACCTGCGTCTCGAGGTCCGACTCCCCTCCGGCGAGGTGCGCGTCCGCACCGCCGACACCCAGCGCACGACCGTGCACGTCACCGGCGAGCGTGACCCTGAGGACATCGAGGTCGCGTTCGAGCCCGGAGTCGACGGGCGCCACTCACTGCGCATCCAGCAGCGCCGCAAGAGCCGCGCGGGCTGGCGGTTCCGAGGCGGTGTGACCGTCGAGGTCACCGCCCCGAAGCGCACGCGCGTGCACGTAGAGGGTGGGTCGACCGACCTCGCAGTCGACGGCCCGGTCGCCGGCGTCGCTTTCGCCTGCGGCTCCGGAGACGCCGTCGTGGGGGACGTCACGGGCGACGTCGACATCAAGGTCGCCAGCGGTGACCTCCGCGCCGGCCGGGTGACCGGGTTAGCCACCGTCCACAGCGCGTCGGGAGACGTCGACGTGACGGCGGCCTCCGCGGGTCTGGTGGCCCGCACGGCGTCAGGTGACATCCGGGTGGGGACGGCGCACGGCGAGCTGCGGATCACGACCCTGTCCGGCGACGTGCTCCTCGGAAACGTCGTCTCGGGCAGTGTCAACGTGCAGGCGGTGTCCGGCGACGTCAGCGTCGGCGTGGCCGCGGGCACCAGCGTCT
Source organism: uncultured Actinomycetota bacterium (assembly GCA_963848085.1). Lineage (GTDB taxonomy): Bacteria > Actinomycetota > Actinomycetes > JAHEKZ01 > JAHEKZ01 > CAWKCE01. Next base: position 472,494 of record CAWKCE010000003.1, on the reverse strand, counting down.
ACCTGGACCTGTCCTCGGTCTCCGGACAGACGTCCTCCGACCTTCCGGTCAGCGACACTCCGTCCGGCGACGCCAGTACTCGGCTCGACGTCCGGGCCAGCACCGTCAGCGGTGACGTCCGGGTGCGGCGATCCGTGCAGACGGACGCCGCATGAGCGACTTCCGCATCCGGGGCGCACGCCCCCAGGACGTGCCGGACATCTTCGCCATGGTCTGCGAGCTCGCCGAGTACGAGCGCTCCCGGCACCTCGTCGAGTCCAGCGAGGACCTGTTCGCCGACGCGCTGTTCGCCGACGACGCCGGCGTCTGGTGCTCGATCCTGGAGCACCGCGAGGGGACCGGGTGGACGGTGGCCGGGATGGCGGTCTGGTTCCGAAACTTCTTCACCTGGACCGCGAAGCCGTCGATCTACCTGGACGACCTCTACGTGCGACCGCAGTTCCGCGGCCAGGGCTACGGCAAGGCGCTGTTGCAGCATCTGGCCGGCATCTGCGTGGAGCGCGGGTACCCCCGCCTCGACTGGTGGGTGCTGGACTGGAACCCGGCGGTCAACTTCTACCGCCGCATCGGTGCCGTCCCGATGGACGAGTGGACCGTTTACCGGCTGAGCGGGGAGCCGCTGGCGCGGCTGGCCTCCGGACGGTTCGACGACGCGGGGGACCCGGAGGCTGTCTAGCTGGCATGAGCCGCACGAATGTGCGGAATTCCAGGCCCGCGCACGGAAATGTGCACACTGGGCCCCCTTCGCGTGCCGAATTCGGGGCGCGCGCCCCGAATTCGGCACTTTCGTGCACTCAGCCAGCGGGAGGCGCCGGGGGCGGGACGAGGGCAGTCCGGACGGGGGCGCTGAACAGCAGGATCAGGGCGGCGACCGCCGAGACCAGCACCACCAGCCACGCCACGACGACGACCGGAGGGTTGCCGGCCGAGCGCAGGTCCTCCACCGCGATCACGCCGAAGACCAGCTGGGTGAACAGCACCGGCGAGAACGCCCACCGCTTGTGCCGGGGCAGGCCGCGCCGCGCCACCCACAGCAGCCCGCTCCCCCACAGGACGAGGTTCACCAGCACGAACCCCACCGCGCCCCAGTTCGGCTCACCGACGACCGCCAGCACCAGGGTTGTCGCGGCGTAGCCGAGCATGACCACGGCCTGCGCCGTGACGAGCCGGGCCAGGGTCACCAGCCGGGGCGGCTGCTCGAGCGGCTCGCTCGCCGCCTCGCCGGCTGAAGAGGTCACGGCGGGCAGGCTAGCGGGCGGCGTACGCTGGCTCGCGTGCCACGTGGACTCCTCATCGTTAACCCCAAGGCGACGACCACCAGCCCCCGTACCCGAGACGTCCTCGTCCATGCGCTCGGCGCCGAGCTGAAGCTGGAGGTCTGCGAGACGCGTGGCCGCGGCCACGCCGTCGACCTGGCCCGTCAGGCGCGGGAGGACGGCGTGGACGTCGTGGTGACCCTTGGGGGAGACGGCACCGTCAACGAGGCGGTCAACGGTTTGCTGGCCCATGGCACCGCCCCCGACGTCCCAGCCCTGGCGGTGGTCCCCGGCGGCAGCACCAACGTGTTCGCCCGCGCGGTCGGCCTGCCTGACGACCAGATCGAGGCCACCGGGCAGCTGCTCGAGGGCATCCGGGAAGGGCGCCGCCGCTCGCTTGGGCTGGGGACGGCGAACGACCGGTGGTTCACGTTCACCGCGGGGCTCGGCCTGGACGCCGAGGTCGTCGCGGCGGTGGAGAAGCACCGCGCCGAGGGTCGCCGCGCGACGAAGCGGCTGTACCTCAGGTCGGCGGTCGAGCGCTACTTCCGCGGCACCGATCGCCGCGACCCCCCGCTCCGCCTCCAGCACGACGGGGAGGCGCTGGCCGAGGTCTTTCTCGTGCTGGTCGGGAACACCTCGCCCTGGACCTACCTGGGCCGGGTGCGGGTAGACCCGTTCCCCGGCGCTTCCTTCGACCGGGGGCTGGACGTGCTCGCCCTCCAGAAGCTCGCCCTGCCCTCCACCTTGTGGACGGCCGGCCAGCTCCTCACACCCAACGGCCGCCCTCCCTGGGGCGGCGAGGCCACGCACCTGCACGACCTCACTGAGTTCACGGTGTCGTCCGACCGACCCGTGGCCTTCCAGGTGGACGGCGACTACCTCGGGGAGCGCGACCGGATCGCCTTCCGGGCGATCCCGGACGCACTGGAGGTCGTGATCTAGCCCAGCACTGTGACCCATCCGACAGCCAGACCCGGCCAACCGGGCTCCGCCACGTCTTGTGGACCGCCCAGGAGTCTGTAAGGGTGGCAGTGATCGTCGCGGGCCTGCCCGCGCCGGTCATTGTGTGTCGCCCCCCGGTCCCCGCGACCGCCTCCGGTGGCTCACCCGTGTGAAAGCGTTCACAAGCGGTCGCGACCACGACCGCCGGGCGCAGCCCGAGCAAGGAGTGTGGATCCCCGTGGACTGGCGTCACCGTGCCGCCTGCCGGGACGAGGACCCCGAGCTGTTCTTCCCGATCGGCAACACCGGCCCCGCGCTGCTGCAGATCGAGGAGGCCAGGGCGGTGTGCCGTCGCTGCGAGGTCGTCGACGCCTGCCTGGCCTGGGCTATCGAGTCCGGACAGGACGCCGGAGTCTGGGGCGGGTTGTCCGAGGACGAGCGCCGCGCCCTGAAGCGCCGCAACCGCCAGCGCACCAACGCCTGACCGATCACGCGTTGGGCTAGCGTCGTCGAGATGAGCGACCTCACCGGTGCCCACGGCGGCACCCAGGCCGTCGCCGCTGCCCGACAGCACGCGGTGGACACGGTGTTCACCCTCTCCGGCGCCCACGTGTTCCCGGTCTACGACGGCGCCGTCAACGCCACACCACCGCTGCGCCTGGTCGACGTCCGCCACGAGCAGACCGCCGTGTTCGCCGCCGAGGGCCTCGCCAAGCTGACCCGGACCCCCGGCCTGGCCGTGGTGACCGCCGGCCCGGGTGTGACCAACACCGTGAGCGCGGTCAGCACGGCCTGGTTCAACGGCTCCCCCGTCGTCGTGCTGGGCGGGCGCGCCCCTGCCTACCGTTGGGGCCAGGGGGCCTTGCAGGAGCTCGACCACCCGCCGCTGCTGGCGCCGGTCACCAAGCACGCCGGCACCGTGCGGTCACCCGGCGACGTCGCCGGAGCCGTCGATGACGCCTTCCGAACCGCCACCCGGTCCCACCGCGGCCCGGTCTTCCTCGACGTCCCTATGGATCACTTGTTCACCCCCGCTGACGCGGAGCTCCCGCCGCTCACGCCGGCCGACGTCGTCGCCCCCGACCCGGCCGACCTCACCGAGGTGGCGCACCTGCTCGCGGCTGCCGAGCGCCCAGTCCTCGTCGTCGGGTCGGACGTGTGGTCCGACGGCGCCGAGGAGGCCACTCGGCGCCTCGCCGAGACGGCGCGGCTGCCGGTCATCGCGAACGGGATGGGACGCGGGGTGCTGCCCCGCGGCCACGAGCTGCTGGTGACACGCGCCCGCAGCGTCGCCTTCGGCCAGGCGGACCTGGTGGTCGTCGTCGGGACGCCGCTCGACTTCCGCCTCGGCTACGGCGTCTTCGGAGGGAAGGACGGGGCGTCCCCCGCGCCGGTCGTCCACCTGGCGGACGCCCCGGACCAGGTCGCCACCCACACGGCGCTGGCGGCGTCGGCGGCTGGGGACCTCACCGCGGTCGCTGAGGGGGTCCTGGCGGCCTGGGGGGCCGAGCTTCGGCACCCGGACCTGTCCGACTGGCTGACGCGTCTCCAGCAGGCCGCTGCGGCCGCCGCGGCATCCGACGCCGTGCTGCTGACCAGCGCCGCGGACCCGATCCACCCGGCTCGCATCTACGGCGAGCTGCTGCCCCGCCTCGCCGACGACGCCGTCGTGATCGGCGACGGCGGCGACTTCGTGTCCTTCGCCGGGCGCTTCGTCGAGCCCTCGCAGCCCGGCAGCTGGCTCGACCCGGGGCCGTTCGGCTGCCTCGGGACCGGGCCGGGGTACGCGATCGCCGCCCGGCTCGCCCGGCCGGACGCCCAGGTCGTCCTGCTCCTGGGCGACGGCGCCGTCGGCTTCTCGCTGGCCGACGTGGACACACTGGTCCGACACCGACTGCCGGTGGTCATGGTCGTCGGCAACAACGGGATCTGGGGGCTGGAGAAGCACCCGATGCAGTTCCTCTACGGCTACGACGTGGTCGCCGACCTGCGCCCGCAGACCCGCTACGACGAAGTCGTCAAGGCGCTCGGCGGCGACGGCGAGCTCGTCACCGACCCGGCGCAGATCGGCCCAGCGCTCGATCGAGCCTTTGCGGCCGACGTGCCCTACCTGGTCAACGTTGCCACCGACCCAGGCGTGGCGTACCCCCGCTCGACCACCGGCATTTGATGGCCCTGGTTCTCCGGGTCGCCGCGCCGCACGAGGTCGGGCGCGTCGGCGAGCTGACCCTGCAGGCGTACCGGGACGGACCCGCCCTCCACGACGCGCACGGTTCCTACGCCGCCAGCCTGGTGGACGCTGGTCCCCGCGCCGAGCAGGCCGAGCTGCTGGTGGCCGAGGACGAGGATCGTCCGGGTGAGCTGCTCGCGACGGTGACCCTGTGCCGGGTGGGCACGCCCTGGGCCGAGATCGCGCGCCCCGGCGAGGTCGAGCTGCGCATGCTGGCGGTGTCCCCCGACCACCGTCGCCGCGGCCTCGCCCGCGCCATGATGGCCGAGCTCCGTGCCCGCGCCGCCGCTGAGGGCCTGGTCCTGGTGGTCAGCGTGATCGACGACAACGGCCCCGCCCACGCGCTGTACCGCTCGCTCGGCTTCCGGCGCCAGCCCGACCGGGACTGGCTGCCCGAGCCGGACGCCCGGCTTCAGGTCTACCGCGACCGCTCGTGAGGCACGTCGCTCCCACGGCGGAAGGCACGCCGGTACGACTGGGGCGAGGTACCGCGACGTCGCACGAAGTGATGCCGAAGGACCGTGGCCGACCCAAAGCCGGCCATCGTGGCCACCCGTTCGACGGGTTCGTGCGTCTGCTCGAGCAGCTGCTCGGCGTAGTGAAGCCGCTGCTGGGTGAGCCACTGGTGCGGTGTCGTCCCGGTCTCGGCGCGGAACCGGCGGGCGAAAGTTCGCGGTGACAGGTGGGCCCGGCGCGCGAGGTCGTCGACCGAGACGGTCTGGTCGAGGTGCTCCCGCATCCAGTCGAGCAGCGGCGCCAACGTGTCGGCGTCGACCTCCGGCACCGGGTTGTCGATGAACTGCGCCTGCCCGCCGTCGCGGTGCGGCGGCACCACCATCCGGCGGGCGATGCCGTTGGCGGCGGCGGCTCCGAACTCGTCGCGAACGATCTGCAGGCAGGCGTCGATCCCGGAGGCGGTGCCGGCGCTGGTCACCACCGGACCGTCCTGCACGTAGAGGACGTCGCAGACCGTGTCGAGCTGCGGGTAGCGCGACTCGAACTCCGCCAGGTGGTACCAGTGCGTCGTGCAGCGCCGGCCATCGAGGACACCGGCCTCGGCCAGCACGAAGGCTCCGCTGCACACGCTGAGGACCCGGGCGCCGCGCTCGACGGTCCGGCGCAGCAGCGCCAGCACCGACGCGTCGACCGCGCGGTCCATCTCGGCGGCGGGCACGCACACCAGGTCAGCGCGGGCTGCCCGGTCCAGCCCCTCGTCGACCACGAGGTCGAAGCCGCTGGACGTGGGGACCCGGCCGGGCGCCGGTGTGACCACGCTGAAGTCGAAAGCCGGCAGGCCGTCCGCGGAACGGTCGGTGCCGAACACCTCGCAGACCACGCCGAGCTCGAAAGGGGCCACCCCGGGCAGGGCGAGGGCGACCACGTCACGCAGCATTCGGCCAGTATGGCAGGAAATCTCGGTACTATGTCAATAGTGCCACTGGTGGCAGGTATGAACGGGCCGCACACTATCTGCCATGACCTCAATCCTCGCCCTCATGTGGCCCCTCGCCCTGTCCCTCGCCGCCGTCCTCGTCGTCGTCGCCACCGTGCGCCAGGTCCGCGGCGACCGTCCCGTCACGCCGCCCGGTGCGCCGCGCGACTGGCGCGACGAGCAGATGGAGTGGCGGCGGCTCGGGATCAGCTGAGGCGGTCGGCCGCCGCGCGCTCCAGGAACGACTCTCGGTCCACCACGACGCGCGTGATCAGCGCCCGGCCGACCACCAGGTCGGCGTCGTCGGTCACGACGACCTCGAAACGGAGCAGTCGCCCGTCCACGTGGATGAGCTCAGCGGCCACCGCCACGGTCTCCCCGACGGGGGTCGGTCGGAGGTGCTCCAGCTCGACTCGAGTCCCCACCGAGGTGCGCTCGGCCGGCAGCTGCCCCTCAGCCAGCGCGGCGATGGTCGCAGCCTCCGCGAGCGCCAGCAGACGCGGGGTGGCCAGGACCGGAAGGTCGCCGCTGCCCACGGCCGACGCAGTGTCGTCCGCCGTCACGGTGTGGACCAGGCCGGCACGCAGACCGGTCTCGACGCGGCTGTTCATGACCTCAGGCTACGGCCGGTTCAGCCGGGTGGTCGAGCCGGTGGCAGCCAGCGTCAGGCGACCAGGCCGAGGCGCCGCAGCTCCACGGTCAGGTCGTGCGGGCTGGACGACGCGAGCATCGCGGCCTCCAGCGAGATCACGCCGTCGCGGATCAGCGAGACCAGGTGCTGGTCGAAGGTCTGCATTCCGTAGTAGGAGCCTTCGGCGACCAGCTGCGTGATCGTCGAGGTCTTGTCCTTGTCGGAGATGGCGTCGGAGATGCGCCCGGTGTTCACCAGGACCTCCATCGCCACGCACCGGCCGTACCCGTCGCTGCGGGGTACCAGACGCTGGCAGAGGATGCCGCGCAGCGAGTCCGCCAGCGTGAGGCGGATCTGCTTCTGCTCGTGCGGCGGGAAGAAGTCGATGATGCGGTTGACCGTCTCGGCGGCGTCCGTGGTGTGCAGGGTGGACATGACGAAGTGTCCAGTCTCAGCCGCGGCAAGCGCCGCCTTGACCGTCTCGGGGTCGCGCATCTCACCCACGAGGATGACGTCCGGGTCCTGCCGCATGCCCGAGCGCAGCGCAGTGGCGAAGTCCAAGGTGTCGAGGTTGACCTCACGCTGGTTGATCATCGCCAGCTTGTCGTAGTGCAAGACCTCGATCGGGTCCTCGATCGTCACGATGTGGGTCTCGCGGTTGTTGTTGATGTGGTCGATCATCCCGGCGAGGGTCGTCGTCTTGCCCGAGCCCGTCGGTCCGGTCACCAGCACCAGCCCGCGCGGTTCAAGAGCCAATGACTCAACCACCTGCGGCAGGCCAAGGTCGTCCAGCCCGATGGCACCCACGGAGACACGGCGGAACACCAGCCCGGCGGCCCCACGGGCGCGGAAGGCGTTGACGCGGAACCGACCCACGCCCGACAGCGAGAATGCGAAGTCAGCCTCGTTGGTCCGCATGAACTCCTGGAACAGGTCCGGCCGGTCCTGGAGCACCTCGGCGACCATCGCCTCGGTGTCGGCCGAGGTGAGCGTAGGCGCCTGGAGCTTGCGCAGCCGACCGTCGATCCGGACCCGAGGTGAGGATCCGGTCTTGCAGTGCAGGTCGGACCCACCCACGTCCACGAGGGCGCGCAGGAACGGCTCAACGGACTGCGGACCGGTGGCATCGGTCAACGGGTCAGCCACGGTCTCGATCTGGGTGTCGGAGGTTCCCACGTGGGGTGTTTCGGTGCGTGGGGGGCTGACCTTTAGACGCTCCGGACCAGCCCCTTCGCAGCGGGGCCTGGGACGGCTCAGCCAAGCTGGACGAGCACGTCGCCTTCCTGGACGACATCTCCCTTGCTGACGCCGACCTCGAGCACCTCGCCACCGTGCTCGCAGAGCACCGGGATCTCCATCTTCATCGACTCGAGGACCACGACCGGCTCGCCCGCCGCGACGGTGTCGCCGGGGCTGACCAGCAGCTGGATGACGTTAGCCACCATCTCCGAGCGGACGACCTCCGGCACCGGACCTCCCTCGAGTACTTCCACCTTCCCGGACGGGGCATCCAACCACGTGCGGGCGCTCAGGCGTTGAGCAGCAGCGTGCGGTCGACCACCCGGGTCAGCGTCTCGATGACCCGTGGGTCGTACTCGAACGCCATGGATCCGCGGAGCCGCTCCAGCGCGTCCATGCGCCGTTCGCTGTCCAGCGAGCCACCCACGAAGTCGTCGTAGGCGTTGACCGCGCGGATGATTCGGCTGGCCAGTGGGATACCGGCGTCCAGGGGCTCACCGCGGCGGCGGTAGGGCTCCGCCTGGCACTCCACGATGAGGGCGACCCGGTCAAGTACTCCGGTCTGCCGGATCACCTCGGCCCCCAAGGTGGCGATCCGTCGCTGCTCCTCGGGCGCCACCATGATCGTGGCTCCGCCGGGGATCGGCTCGGCGAGGGACAGCTGCCCGATGTCGTGCATCAGGGCGGCGTACCGGAGGTCGTCGAGCTGAGCCTCCGACATACCCATCTCGGCACCGATCGCCAGCGACAGCCGAGCGACCCGCTGCGAGTGGCCCGACTCGGTGTACCCGCCCAGCTCGGTCACCCGAGACAGCGACTCGATGGTCTGCCGGTAAGTCGCCCGGATCGCTGCGTACCGACGGAACGAGAACTGGGCGACCACCAACGGGATGGCGAAGACCGGAAGGGCCCAGTAGCCCATCACCTCGGATGCCAGCGCGATCAGGACACCGGTGGCACCGATGGCGGACCCGATCCCGAGGAGGGCTCGGAACTCGTCGCGAGCCGCGGCATCGAAGGGTACGTGGTCGCGTCCGGCCCGGGCCAGAGCAGCGAGGATCGCGTCGACGAGGCCGGCCACCATCACGATCGCCATCATCAGCGCCGGCAGCTCCCAGCCACCGTCGTCGATGCCCACCAGGGCCCCGGAGGTGTACAGCGGCCGGAACAGCGCCGCGGCGATGGCCGTCACCAGGATGCGGCGGGCGATCGTCTCCAGCCGCGGCAGGGTGCCGAAGGCGATATGCGGAATCGTGCCGATCAGGATGCCCGCGACCGTGACCGCAACCACCTGCCACACGCCAAACGTGGTCGCTTCCGGCGCGGTGTTGCGGCCGCCGGCGAAGTCCTCCAGCAGGGCGTACGCCAGGGCTCCGGCGGCCCCGAGGGGGGCCGCGGTCCGCCCTCCGGGCAGATTGACGCTGACCAGGTGGCCGATCGCGATCAACGACACGAAGGCCCAGGCGATCTGCTGCTGCTGTACTCCGGCGGCCGCGGTGGCCGCCACCCCCGCCACTGCGACGAGCAGGCTGGCAAACAGGACCAGTGCGGAGGCGCCGGTGAACTCGTCCGACCAGCGACGGGTCACGATCCCTCCCCGATCGTGCGCAGCGCGACTTCCTCGGCGACCTCAGCCAGCACCGCACTCGCGGCGACCTCGGGGTCGTGCCCGCGCGGGTGGAGCGACGTCGGGTCGTCGTGGTCGAACCCCTCCCCGACACGGCTGGCAGCTGGTCCATCGACCGTGCTCGGCGTTGCCTCCTGGGTCGCCTGCCACGGCTCGCGTTCGAGCGCAACGATCAGCGACTCGACAAGAGCGGCGTCGAACTGGGTCCCCTGACAGCGCCGCAGCTCGGCCAACGCCTCCCCCACCGTCCGCGCTCCTCGGTAGGAGCGGGTCGACGTCATCGAGTCGAACGCGTCGGCCACCGCAATGATCCGTGCGAACTCGGGGATGTCCGCCCCCTTCAGACCCAGCGGGTAGCCCAGGCCGTCCAACCGCTCGTGGTGGTGAAGGATCCCGGCATGGGCCTCCTTGAGGAACCCGATCCCACGAACGATCTCGGTGGCGAACTCCGGGTGCCGCTGGATCGCGGCGAACTCGGTGTCGTCCAGCATCGTGTCCTTCTGCAGGATGCGCGTCGGCACGCCGAGCTTCCCGATGTCGTGCAGGATTCCGGCGTAGCGGAGGGCGTCGACGCGGTCGTCCCGCATTCTGAGGACCCGAGCGATCATCACCGATGCCCGTGACACCCGTTCGCTGTGTCCGCGCGTGTAGTGGTCCTTCGTCTCCACGGCCTGCACGAGCGACCGGATGGTGGCCTCGTAGGACTCCCGCTGCTCCGCGTACTGGCCGAAGGCCCACCGGGCCACCAGGAGCGGGATCAGGATCAGCGACGCCGCAAAGCCGCTGCCGATCGTCCACAGCACCGCCATCAGCAGACCGAACAACCCGTAGGCCAGGTACGGGATGGCCGAGGACATCACCATCGACCGCCACACCGACCCGCCGCTCACGCCTTCGGCGAGCTTGAGGATGGGCAGCATCAACAACAGGTTCGCGAGGATCACCGCCGCCGCCGATACGACCACCGGGACGAGCACGCTGGGCTCGAAGCGGCCGTTGGTGAGGTCGACCACGGGATCTCCGCCCAGACCCTCGTAGACCAGTCCCCCGACCAGGGCGATGAGGACGAACTGGGCGGTGTTGAACGCGTGGTTCCGCCAGGCCTTCCCCCGCCGCAGGACGATGCCGGCCGCCGCGACGAGCGCCGCGGTCTGCCAGCCACCGATGAGGTAGGCGGCGATCAGGACCGGAACGTTGGCGATGAGGACGACCCCCGTCGCCAACCGAGCCGGGAGTGCCAGGGCCACGAGGTAGATCGGGACCAGGACCAGGATGGGGCGGATCGTGGCCGGGGGGAACACCGCCGCGGCGGCGTAGACGACCGCGACCGCAACAGCCAGCACCAGCGCGATGTACGCGCGGGCAGCCTTGCGCAGCGGCGCCATGTGCTCCACTCCTGGGGAAGGACGCACAGGGAGAACTCGGGATCGGCAGCTGGGTGGATCAGCCCCACGCCCAACCGGCACCGCCGGAAAGGATGCGCTCAACTGCTGAGACAACCTTGCTCATTTGGGAAATCACCCCTCGGATGTGATGTCACCGGCCCCGCTAGTGGCCGGTGCAGCATCCGCTCCGCTCATGGGTAGATCGGTGCACCGTGTCGGTGCACCCTCGCTCAGGTGAGGACGCCGAAGAACCGACGTCCGGGTCGTCCCACCTGCTGCCGATCCCGAGTTCGCCCTGTGCAGTTGTGGGGCCGGTGACACAACACCGACCGTACGGAAGTGAAGGGTGTGACTGATGGTGCCGTCAAGGCACCGAGCCTCCCCCATCCCCCTCCCCGCCAATGATGACTCGAAATAACTAGGCCATCTGATGCTTACTGGCCACACTTACCCCGAACGGCCGATCGGTTCGTCCCACCCCCCCTTCCCGGCAGACGGCTGCCCTAACCTGGCGGCAGTGCCGCGGGGGGCGACCTGGGTTGGCAACCGCCTTGACCACCATCAAGGTGACGACGGTACGGCTCGAGTGGGGGGTGTGATGGCGGGAACCTCAGCGCGCGAATCGGCCTACGCCGAACTCGTGGCGGGGCTCCTCGACGCCCGGGACGACGTCGCCACCGCCCGGTTCGACACCGAGCTCGCAGCCGCTCAGGACTCTGGTCACATCGACGCCGCCACCGCGCGCGCCCTGCGCTGGTGGCAGCGCGCCGCCGTGCGCGCGGTCGTGGACCACGCCCGCGGGGCGCTCCCACCCGTCCTGGCCGCCCTCGACCAGGCGCAGGCCGCCGCTGTCGACGACCTCGCCGACGCCGCTCGCGCTCTCGACGACGCCATGGAGTCCGCCTTCCCCACGCCGCGCGTCGTCCCGCCCGAACCCGCCTCGGCAGGGATCATCGACAACGACCTGACCGACCCCGACGACCAGGACGATCCCACGTCGGGCACCTCCGAGCCCGAAGCGCCCCCGCCCACCGAAGGACCCGCCCGCCGGCTGCTCGTTGCCGGCCTGACCCCGCTTCCGCCCCGCTGAACCGACCGAACTGTCCCTTGTCCACGACGCGAGAGAGACTGCACATCATGCCGACGCTGCGACTGCTCCCCGAGCTGGAGGAGGCAATCCGCCAGATTCCGGGCGTCCGGGCAGCCAGCGTCGTCACCAGCGCCCAGGCCGAGCCGACCGAGGTCCACATCCTGGCGTCGCCCGGGAAGGCCGCGAAGAAGGTCGTCCGCGACGTCCAGTCCCTGGCGCTGGCGCGCTACGACATCGACCTCGACCACCGGATCGTCAGCGTCGTCCAGATCGAGGACGAGACCGCCAACGGGGACTCACCGGCCGTCCCGGCGGTGCCCGAACCCGCAGCCGACATCGTGAGCGACCCGGTCATCGATGAGACGGACGACGAGACGGACGACGAATCCGAGACCGCCCGGCCGTCGATCGCGGCCATCACGGTGCGCACGTCGGGGTCGGAGACGGAGGCCGAGGTCACTCTCGTGTTCGCCGACGAGGAGTTCGCCGGCAGCGCTGTCGGCCCGGCCGCGTCTCACCACCGGCCGCGCCTGGTCGCGCAAGCGACCTTGATCGCGCTCGACCCCCTGCTCGGAGTGCCGGTCGAGGTGGACAGCGCCGCCGTCGTCACCGTGGGTGGCAACGAGGTCGCGCTGGTCGTGGTCACCGTGAGCGTGCCCCGGGCCGCCGCCCAGTCGGTGAGCGGGAGCGCGGTGCTCCGTGGGGACGACGCCGATGCGGTGGCGCGCGCCGTGCTCGACGCGTTGAACCGTCGGCTCAGCGGCTGATTCACGGTCTCGCTCGCCATCGTGGGACACTCGTCCACACGTTGCACCGCCCCTGAGGAGACACCCATGAGCAAGCGCGCGCGCAAGCGTCGTGACCGCAAGAAGAAGAAGGCAAACCACGGGAACCGCCCGACCAGCTGAGCGGACGGATCCGGCTCAGTCGGGCCGGTACTCCGAGGGCGTCTCAACGGTCAGTTCGGTGCGAACCAGCCGGATGCGCTCGACGACGGTGTCCCGCAGGCCGGGCGGGGCGGCCTCGCAGCAGCTGCGTGCCACCAGGATCTTGACCTCGCGCTCGATGCCGTACTCCCGCAGACAAGGCGAGCACTCGTCGAGGTGCTGCCGGATCCGGTCGACGCCGTCGTGCTCCAGCTCTCCGTCGAGGTACAGATAAACGGCCTCGATGACCTCCGAGCAGTCGGTGTCGTGCGGCTGACCGCAGCTCATGTGCCCTCCCCGGGAGTCGTCCCCGACGGGATCAGTCCGCGTTCGTGCGCGTAGTCCTCCAGCATCCCCCGCAGCTGCCGGCGCCCGCGGTGCAGGCGAGACATCACGGTTCCGATCGGGGTGTCCATGATCTCCGCAATCTCCTTGTAGGCGAACCCCTCGACGTCGGCGAGGTAGACGGCCATCCGGAAGTCGTCCGACAGCGACGCCAGTGCGTCCTTGATGTCGCTGTCCGGCAACCGGTCCAGCGCCTCGGCCTCGGCCGAGCGAAGACCGCTGGACGTGTGGGACTCCGCGCGCGCCAGCTGCCAGTCCTCGACGTCCTCCGACGCCGACTGCAGCGGCTCCCGCTGCTTCTTCCGGTAGCTGTTGATGAACGTGTTCGTCAGGATGCGGTAGAGCCACGCCTTGAGGTTGGTGCCGTCGGTGTACTGGTGGAACGACGCGAAGGCCTTGGCGAAGGTCTCCTGCACCAGGTCCTCGGCATCGGCCGGATTGCGTGTCATCCGGAGCGCGGCGCCGTACAGCTGGTCGAGAAAGGGCAGCGCGTCCCGCTCGAAGCGGGCGGCGCGCTCGGGGACGGTCTCCTCGGCTGGCATCGCGGGCCAGCGTAGCGACTGCACCGCAGCCGGCCGCTCGCGCATCAGCATCACGAAACCTTGGAACGTCGTGCAGAGGGGTCGGCATTCCCGGCCAACAGCCGGTGAGACCAGCCGGCGACGATCTCGGCGGCCAGGGCGAGCACCTCCGTCGGCGTTCCCGGCCCGCCGCGACCGATGGCGAAGGCGTGGTCTCCCGGGACCGACGCGATGGTCAGTCCGGCGCGTTTCGGAAACCCCTCCGGTCCACCGAACGGGTCCGCCACCCCCTGGACCACCAGCATCGGAAGGTCAACCGCCAGCTCGTCGACCCGGCTGGGCGCCGCTCGGCCCGGGGGATGCAGTGGAAAGGCGAGAGCCACGACACCGGCCGCTCCGCTCACGACGGCCGTCCGGCTGGCCACGCGGGCCCCGGCGCTGCGCCCACCGACGATCACCGGCCCCTCCGGCCAGGAGCCGCGCGTGTCGAGCCACGCCTGGTCCAGCCGGAGCGGGGCCACGGCGATGCGCCGGCCGGCCACCCGCCACGGCTGCTCCACCCGAACCACGCTCAGTCCCCGCCCCGGCAGGAGCCGAGCCAGCGTGACCAGATCGGGCGCCGTCACGCCCCCACCTGCACCGTGCCCCAGGATGACCGTTCCTACGCCGTGCGCCGCCCGGTCGACGTGCAGCCGCGCCGCGCCCTGCGACGTCGACACCTCGACGACCTGGGTCACAACTCCTCGGTGGACGTGTCCGCCGGCAGCGCATGGATCAGCTCCGGGCCGTTGTGTCGGACGTCGTTCACCGCGAGTGAGACGGGGTAGGCGTCCAGGACGACCGCCGAGGCGGGGCTGAGGAGCTCGGTCAGCAGGAGCGGGTCGGCCTTCGCCGGCTGGAGCCAGGTGTCACGATGGGCCGGGTCCACGACCAGGGGCATTCGATCGTGGATGCGCCCGAGCTCGTCGGTGGAAGACGTGGTGATGATGGTGGTGGTCATCAGCCAGGCTTCCGGGTCGTCGGGGTCCCGCTCCTTGTCCCGCCACCACTCGTAGAGCCCGGCCATCGCCAACGACGAGCCGTCGCTCGGGTGGATGTAGAACGGCTGCTTGCGCGGCTTTCCGGACTTCGTCCGCGGAACGTCGTCCCCCTCGGGCTCGTACCACTCGTAGTAGCCGTCAGCCGGGACGATGCACCGCCGAGACGCGAAGGCGCGGCGGTAGGACGGCTTCTCCGCCACGGTCTCCACCCGTGCGTTGATCATCCGCGAGCCGATGGCCGGGTCCTTCGCCCACGAGGGCACCAAGCCCCACTTGGCCACCCGGAGCTGTCGAGTGACGACGAAGTCGTCGGGCGCGTCCTTGGGGCGCGGTTCCATCACGACGTAGACCCGCTTCGTGGGGGCGACGTTCCAGTCCGGCTTGAGCGGCTTGTCCAGGACCTGCTCCTCGACCTCGAACTCCTCAGCCAGTGCATCCGGGTCCTTGGCAGCCGCGTACCGTCCACACATGGGATGAGCCTACGTCGGCTGCCCATCACCGTCCGTCGATCGTCGAGGAGCCAGGGTGGAGGAACCGGTCGGCCGGCCCGTGGCCCGACGCGCGGTCCTGGCTGCCCTCGGCCTCGGAGCGATCGGAGCCACCGCCGGCGCAACAGCGCTGATGCTCGCGTCGCGCGACGATGCGCCGCAGGGTCCCACCTCGTCGAGCGGGCTGCCGCTCGTCACGCCTTCCTCGTCCGACGCGTTGGCCGAGTCGATCGGCGTCAACGTGAAGTACCACTTCCGGCAGACTGCGTACGGAAACACCGCAGCGGTGACCGCGCTGCTGATCGAGCTCGGCGTGCGGACCATCCGGGACCGGCAGTTCCCCAGTGACACCTCGACGTCCGAGCTGGCTCACCTGGAGGAGCTGTACGCCGCCGGTATCCGCTCCCACGTGACGCTGGGCCGCGCCGACCGAGCGCCGTACTCCGACGCAGACATGGACGCGATGCTGGGGCCGGTGGCAGCCCACCCTGAGCGCTACGTGTCGGTGGGCGGGCTGAACGAGCCCAACGGCTCAGATCGACCGGCTGACTGGGCGGCGGCGGCGCGGGACCATTCCAAACAGATCTCGGACCGAATGGCCGTTCTCGGCATCCCCACCACGAAGGTCAAGCGGGTGGCTCCTGTGCTGCGCGACGCCCAGTCCACGCTGCTGGCCGACTTCGAGGCGCTGCGGGAGACCGACATCGCCTCCTACCTCGACTACGGCGATTTCCACCGCTACCCGTTGTCCCAGGGCGGTACGACCGCCTCCTCGCTGGTGGACGAGCGACTGGCCGCCGCCAAGGCCGCAATCGGCGGGTTGCCCATGTACTGCACCGAGACGGGCTTCAACACCGCGGAGCCGGAGCTCGTGGACTTCACCGCAGTCCCCTGGGACGTCCAGGCCGTGTCGGTGGTCACCGTCTTCTGCGAGATGTTCGCCCGCGGGGTGGTGCGGACCTTCCAGTACGAGCTGCTGGACGACCCCGACCCGACGAACGCCGACCTGGAGTCCAACTGGGGGCTCGTCGCGGTGTTCGACGGTGACCTCGACCGCCCCCAGAACTGGGTCAAGAAGACGTCGTTCACCGCGCTGCGCGACTTCATCGCGTCGGTCGCTGACCCCGGCGAGCCCTACACCCCGGAGCCGATCGGGCTCCGGCTGAGCGATGCGCCGGCTGACCTCAAGGGCTTGGTGCTCCAGCGACGGGACCGGACGAACCAGCTCCTGCTGTGGCGAGATGTGCGGCTGTGGGACAAGGGCGCCCTCACCCGGGCGACGGTCGACCCGATTGCGGTCACAGTTGAGTCTGACGGTGGTGGGCGGCAGCGGGTCGCCGTCGCCGAGGGCGTCGTCACGGTGGCGGTCTGATGCGACAGCCGACCGGTCGACCCCAGATAGCCTCTGGCCGATGAACGACCTGTGGCCGGCACCGGTGGCAAGCGGCACCCTCGACGCCGTGGTCGAGATCCCCGGCTCCAAGTCGGTGACCAACCGGTTGCTGGTCTTGGCCGCACTCGCTGCGGAGCCGACCACCATCGAACACCCGCTGCGGGCGCGGGACACCGAGCTCATGGCCGACGCGCTGCGAGCCTTGGGCACGCTGGTGGCGACCAGCGGGGACGGCTGGCTGGTCACGCCCGGAGACCTGCACGGTCCGGCCACGATCGACTGCGGCCTCGCGGGCACCGTGATGCGGTTCGTCCCACCGGTGGCCGCACTCGCCGACGGCCCGGTCGTCTTCGACGGTGACCCGCGGGCCCGGCACCGGCCGATGGCGCCGCTGCTGGATGCGCTCCACTCGCTCGGCGCACGTATCGAGGATGGTGGGAGACGCGCGCTGCCGTTCACCGTCCACGGGCAGGGTGGCCTGGACGGAGGTGCGGTGACCCTGGCCGCCGGCGCCTCCAGCCAGTTTGTGAGCGCCCTGCTCCTCGCGGGGTGCCGATTCCGCAACGGCCTGACCCTCACCGTGGTGGGACCAACCCCGTCTCTGCCTCACGTCGAGATGACCCGGCAGATTCTGAGGGGAGCCGGAGTCCAGGTTGACCACGACGACGCGGCGACGTGGCGGGTGCACCCCGGCACTCCCTCCGGCGGACGACACCAGGTCCCGCCGGACCTGTCGAACGCGGGGCCGTTTCTGGCTGCCTGTGTGCTCGTGGGGGGCTGCGTCCGAGTCCCGGGGTGGGGCGACGCCGTGCCGGCCCAGCCCGGTGATGCGATTCGAGCGGTCGTGCGTGCCATGGGGGCGACCGACGACCTGACCGATGACGGCACCCTCGTCGTCCGCGCTGACGGCCGAGTACGAGGGATTGACGTCGACCTCGGAGCGCTTCCCGAGCTCGTCACCACCGTGGCCGCCCTGGCTGCTCTTGCCGACTCCCCCAGCACCATCCGTGGAGTCGCGCACCTGAGAGGACACGAGACCGACCGCCTGGCAGCCCTCACCGCCGAGCTCAACCTGATCGGCGGCGACGTGACCGAGACCGACGACGGGTTGGTCATCCGGCCGCGCCCGCTGCGCGGCGGGGTGTTCCACACCTACGCCGACCACCGGATGGCCACCGCCGGTGCCCTCATCGGGCTGGCAGTGCCCGGCCTGATGGTCGAGGACGTCGCCACCACCGGAAAAACGCTGCCGGACTTCCCCGGCCGCTGGTCGCGACTGCTGGGGACGACGGTCGCGTGAGGCGACCCACGCACCACTACGACGAGGACGACGTCCGGGTGCGTCCGGGACGCCGCAAGTCGCGGCCGCGAAGCAAGCAGCGTCCCGACCACGAGGACGCCAGCGAGGGAATGGTGGTCGCCGTCGACCGCGGTCGCTTCACCGTCGAGCTCGGCGCCGAGCAAGGCGGCCGGGAGGTCTTCGCCGTCAAGGCGCGCGAGCTCGGGCGGAAAGGCCTGACCATCGGCGATGCAGTGGCGCTGGTCGGCGACTTGGCCGGAGGTCCGGACGCACTGGCCCGCATCATTCGACGCCATCCGCGACGCACGGTACTTCGACGGACCGCGGACGACACCGACCCGGTGGAGCGCGTCGTGGTGGCCAACGCCGACCAGCTCGCGATCGTGGTGTCGCTGGCCAACCCGGAGCCGCAGCCGCGACTGATCGACCGTGCCCTCGTCGCGGCCTACGACGGCGGGCTGACTCCGTTGCTCGTCCTGACCAAGCGCGACCTTGCCGATCCCGACCCGCTCCTCGCCAGCTACCGGCCTCTCGGGGTCACGTCGGTGGCGGTCCGTCGCGACGGCGACCTCGACGAGCTCCTCGGGTACCTGGCCGGCAAGGTCACCGCCCTGCTTGGAACGTCGGGGGTCGGGAAGTCGACGCTCGTGAACGCCCTCGTTCCGGACGCCGACCGCAGCACGGGCCGCGTCAACGTCGTCACCGGCCGGGGGCGACATACGTCCACCTCGGCAGTGGCCCTGCGCCTGCCGCAGGGTGGCTGGGTGGTCGACACCCCTGGCATCCGCTCGTTCGGTCTTGCCCACGTCGACGTCGGCCGGTTCATGCATGCCTTCCCCGACCTCGAGGCCGGTGTCGGTGCGTGCCCGCGCGGATGCACGCACGACGTGGACCACTGTGCCCTGGACGCGTACGTGGCCGCCGGTCATGCCCCGCGGGCGCGGCTGGAGTCGTTGCGCAGACTGCTGTCCAGCCGCACGGTTGACGTGGGCGGCGAGGAGCCCGGGGCAGGGCGCGACTAGTCACCCTGACTGCTCGTCGAGGTCGGCGTGCCGTCCCAGACCGCCTTCGATCCGGAGTGTCCGACCAGCACGACCTGGACGATTGCCGCTGCTGCCACCAAGACAGCAACCACCGACACCGCGAGGGACCACCCGCGGCTGAGTGGACGGTTCGTACGCTCCCGGCGCGCCATCCACCACAGGGCGATGGCGGTGGTGAGCAGTGCCAGCGCAAACCAGATCACCGTGGCCCCGAGGTCCGCGTGGCGGACCACCAGCTCACCACTCACCGACCTGAGCAGGGCCTCGCCGCTTTGCGTGGCCACGGGGACCAGAGCGGCGGCCACGACCGTGATGCCCAGAACCAGCGGCGCGAACGCTGTGCGCCACCGAGGCACCAACGCGACGACCAGGACCCCCAACGCGGCGAGGGGAAGCAGGACAACCACTGCATGCACGACGAGCGGGTGGATCGGGATCCCACCGACGGTCTCAGGCATGCCGACATCCGCTCATCGTGCCGGCACACCGGGCAACGGGAGTGACTCGACGACCACGCCGCTCCACCGGGCTTCGGCGCCGGTCCAGCCCGTCCACGCGACCTGAATGGTGGCGGCCATGGCGACCAGCACCACGACCACCGACAGCACGCTCGGCAGCAGGGCGCTTCCGATTCCGGGCCGCCGCTTGCGGTCCAGGTCCAACAGCAGAAGTGCGGTGGCGCCGCCGAGGAGCGCCAGCGCGTACCAGGGCGAGCTTTGTCCGAACGACTGGTGGTCGACGACCTGAGCCGGGACCCGGCGGGGGTAGACGGCGGCGGCGAGGTTCTGGCCGGTCAACCGCGCGGCCACCGTCGCGGCCGCCGCGGCCGCCGCAAGCAGCCAGGTGAGGACGCCGAAGCGCGAACGGCGAGCCGGGTCGACGGCGATCACGATGGTCATCACGGCGGCGAGCGGGACGAGCACCACTGCCGCATGCACGACCAGCGGGTGCAGGGGCAGGCCCATCACCGACTCCGGCATCGATCCCTCCCTTCCCCGAACGACACCGATCATGGCCGCCCGCGGCTGCCAGCGTCACCCATACCTCAAACCCGGCCCCACCAGAGGCGGATACCGTCAACGTCATGCCCGATCACGATGCCGACCTTGCGCTCGCCTTCCAGCTCGCCGACGAGGCGGACGCGGTCACCACGGACCGGTTCCGGTCACTGGACCTCGTGGTGGAGACCAAACCGGACCTCACACCCGTCAGCGACGCCGACCGTGTCTGCGAGGACGTCCTGCGAGCGACGCTGGCGCGCGAGCGGCCCCAGGACGGTGTGCTCGGTGAGGAGTTCGGGACGACCGGCGACCACGAGCGGCGCTGGGTTCTGGACCCGATCGACGGGACGAAGAACTTCGTCCGCGGAGTGCCGGTGTGGGCCACGCTGATCGGCCTCCAGGAGGGGGAGGACGTCATCGTGGGCGTCGTCAGCGCTCCGGCACTGGGGCTGCGGTGGTGGGCGGCGCGCGGGACCGGTGCCTGGTCGGGTCGCCGACTGTCCGCGGGTCGCCGCCTCCGCGTGTCCCAGGTGTCGCGTCTGACCGACGCATCCGTCTCGTTCTCCGAGTGGAATGACCCGGCTTGGGAGTCCACCGGGTCCCGGGAGGGCTTCGTACGACTGCTTGAGCAGGGCTGGCGCAGCCGCGCCTACGGCGACTTCTGGTCGCACATGCTCGTCGCAGAGGGCGCCGTGGACATTGCGGTCGAACCGGAGCTGAACCCTTGGGACATGGCCGCGCTGGTGCCGATCGTCACCGAGTCCGGAGGACGCATCTCCGCGTTCGACGGCGGTCCGGCCATGGCCGGCGGCAACGCGGTGAGCTCCAACGGCCTGCTCCACGACGAGTCGCTGCGCGTGTTGTCCGGTGCCGGCTGACGGGGCCGCACCCGGCCGCGAAGTCGTGACATCACCCTGAGGAGCCCGGGTGCGACCGCAAGAGCCACCAAGTCGAACCACCCGTAGCCCCCAGCCGCGCCGCTGGGGGGGTTCCCCATGGCGACCAGGCCGGTGGGGTCGTAGGCCGACCAGGTCCACGTCCCCACCCAGGTGCCCACGACCTCCAGGTAGGTGACCACCACGAACGCGCCGACGTACAGCAGCCGCGACCGGCCCCACGCGAGGAAGCCGAGCAGACAGACGTACCAGAACGCTCCGAGCACATCGGGTCGAGGCGCCAGTGGGCTGAGTCCCCACAGGGCGTATCCGCCGCCGAGCACGACCGTCGCGGTCACCAGGCCCCGGGCGTGGTCGACGAACAGGCGAGACCGCCCCAGCGCGAAAGCGGCCAGGTACACCAACCCGTGCCCGGGCGGCACGAACGCCGGAACGTTGTCGAGTCGGTACGTGTAGACCTCGAGGAGCGGCGAGAACGTGTACTCGACGACGGTCGCAAACCCAATGACGACCGCCGTCTGGGCCCGGACCAACGGCGACTCACCCCACAGCAGGAGCAGGAGGATCGCCCAGGTGACCAGCCCCAGCAGCCGCTGCTGGGCGAGGCTGGCCCCCGCATCGGCGAGCAGCGTCACCGGTATCCAGGCGGCCACGACGACCGGAATGAGTACGTCGCGGTGGCCGCCGCGCACAGCCGCCCAGACGCCAGTCACCACCCCAGTCTGGCAGCCGCGACACCGATGTCCTTGCCCAGGCGGCCCACGCGGCGGACGATGGGCGGACCGACCCCTGGGGAGTGATTCGCTGTGATCGTCAAGGACGCCATGACCGCTGATGTGATCATCGTCGGACCGGGGCACAGTCTCCGCGAGGCCAGCCGAGTCATGGCAAGCCGCAAGATCGGGTCAGTGGTGGTCCACGACCCGGACGGTCCCGGCCCAGGAATCCTGACCGAGCGCGACATCGTTGTCGCCGTGGCCTCCGGCGTCGACCTGGACACTGCCCCGGCCGGCGAGCACGTGACGACCGACTCCGCGTACGGGTCGCCGATGTGGAGCCTCGACGAGGCCACCGACGCCATGCGTCGTGGCGGCTTCCGCCACCTGGTCGTCCTCGACGGCAGCGACGTGGTCGGCATCATCTCCCTGCGCGACGTGGTTCGGGTGTGGGGCGAGTCGCGGACCTGATGGCTTGATACCCCAAGGGGGTAGGGGGTAAGGTGTCGTCCAAGGAGGCACCATGCCCGGGTACACCAGCGACAAAGCCGACGTTCTCGCCCGCCTCAAGCGCATCGAGGGGCAGGTGCGCGGCGTCGCCCGCATGGTCGACGAGGACACCTACTGCATCGATGTGCTGACCCAGGTGTCCGCGACGACGCGTGCCCTGGAGTCCGTCGCCCTGCTGCTCCTCCACGACCACGTCAGCCACTGCGTCGTCGACGCCGCACGTGAGGGTGGACCCGAGGCACAGGCCAAGGTGGACGAGGTCACCTCAGCGGTGAAGCGGCTGGTCCGCTCATGATCGGGAGGTTCTGATGTCCGTTACCGCGACCTACACCGTCACCGGCATGACGTGCGGTCACTGCGTCAGCGCCGTCACCGAGGAGATCTCGTCCCTCGACGGCGTCGAGTCCGTCGACGTCGAGCTGACCAGTGGGTCCGTCATCGTCACGAGCACCGACGACCTGTCCCTCGACGACGTCCGCGCCGCGGTCGACGAGGCGGGCTACGTACTGGCCGCGTCATGACCACGGACGCCTCGGTGGACCTGGCGATCGAGGGCATGACGTGCGCCTCGTGCGCGGCTCGGATCGAGAAGAAGCTCAACCGCCTCGACGGCGTCACGGCAACCGTGAACTACGCGACGGAGACGGCGCACGTCACCGTCTCTGACGACCTGGCGTCGGACGACGACCTGCTCGCAACTGTCGAAGGACTCGGCTACCACGCACGCATGCCGTCGACGACGACGGACGCCGGCGAGTCGGCCGACGACGAGGATCCGGCCCTGGTGTCCCTCCGCCAGCGGCTTGTGGTCTCCGCTCTGCTCTCGCTGCCCGTCCTGGTGATGGCGATGGTTCCTGCCTTCCAGTTCGACAACTGGCAGTGGCTGTCCCTCACCCTCGCCTCGCCGGTCGTCGTCTGGGGAGCCTGGCCCTTCCACCGCGCGGCCTGGGTGAACCTCCGGCACGGCGCCGCGACCATGGACACCTTGATCAGCGTCGGCGTCAGCGCGGCGTACCTGTGGTCCCTGTACGCGCTGTTCTTCGGCGAAGCCGGAATGGTCGGCATGACGATGCAGCTGTCGTTCACGGCCTCAGGAGGGTCGGAGATCTACCTCGAGGTGGCGTCGGCCGTCACGGTCTTCATCCTGGCTGGACGCTACTTCGAGGCGCGGGCCAAGCGTCGTTCCGGCGCCGCACTGCGGGCTCTGCTCGACATGGGCGCCAAGGAGGTCGCTGTCGTCCGCGGTGGCACCGAGGAGCGCCTCCCGGTCGACCAGCTGGTGGTCGGTGACGAGTTCGTCGTCCGGCCCGGCGAGAAGATCGCCACCGACGGCGTCGTCGTGGCGGGGACGTCTGCGGTCGACGCATCCATGCTGACCGGCGAGAGCGTTCCCGTTGAGGTTGCGCCCGGCGACGCCGTCGTGGGAGCCACGGTGAACGTCGGTGGTCGACTCCTGGTGCGCGCCACCCGGGTAGGCACAGACACCCAGCTGGCGCAGATGGCACGGCTGGTCACCGCCGCCCAGAACGGGAAGGCGCCCGTCCAGCGGCTGGCCGACCGGATATCGGCCGTGTTCGTCCCGGTCGTGATCGCGGTCGCCCTGGCCACGCTCGCCGGGTGGCTGCTGGTCACCGGGGACGTCGAGGCGTCCTTCAGCGCTGCGGTGGCCGTCCTCATCATCGCCTGCCCGTGCGCTTTGGGCCTGGCCACACCCACGGCACTGCTGGTCGGCACCGGACGTGGCGCGCAGCTCGGCATCCTCATCAAAGGCCCGGAGATCCTGGAGTCGACGCGACGCGTGGACACCGTCGTCCTCGACAAGACCGGCACCGTGACGACCGGACGGATGTCCCTGGTCGCGGTCGTTGCCGCCGAAGGCGTCGACGACGTGGAGCTGCTCCGGCTGACGGGGGCGGTCGAGTTCGCCTCGGAGCACCCCGTGGCTCGCGCCATCGCCGCGGCGGCCCAGGAGGTCGGAGACCTGCCGCCCGTCGAGTCCTTCCAGAGCCACCAGGGCCGAGGCGTCCAGGGCGTCGTCGAGGGGCGAGCGGTCGTCGTCGGCCGGCAGTCGTGGCTGGCCGAGTGGGCCGTCCACCTGCCCCCGGCGCTGGAGCAGGCAAGCGCCAATGCCCAGGCGGACGGTCGCACCGTCGTCGTCGCGTCGTGGGACGGGCAGGTGCGGGGCCTGTTCCTGGTGTCGGACACGGTCAAGCCGACCAGCCGGGATGCCATCACCGAGCTCATGCGGCTGGGACTGGAGCCGGTGCTCCTCACCGGGGACAACGAGCGCGCCGCACGGTCAGTCGCCGCGGAGGTGGGGATCTCTCGCGTCGTGGCGGAGGTCCTGCCGCAGGACAAGGTCACCGTCGTCCACAGCCTGCAGGCCGAGGGGCGGGTGGTCGCGATGGTCGGCGACGGCGTGAACGACGCTGCCGCGCTGGCTACCGCCGACCTTGGGTTGGCCATGGGCACCGGCACGGATGTCGCCATCGAGGCGAGCGACCTCACGCTGGTCCGGGGAGATCTGTTAGCGGCTCCTGATGCCATCAAGCTCTCGCGAAGGGTGCTGCGGACGATCCAGGGCAACCTCTTCTGGGCCTTCGCCTACAACGTGGCCGCGATCCCGCTGGCGGTGGCTGGTCTGCTCAACCCGTTGATCGCCGGTCTGGCCATGGCCTTCTCCAGCGTGTTCGTGGTCAGCAACAGCCTCCGGCTGCGGCGGTTCACCCCTCGCTGACCGACTGGTCCTCGATCTCCCTGGTCCTCGATCTCCATGGTGTGCACGGTACGCCGAAACTGTCAGACCCTTTGCCTAGCCTGGATGCGTGATGAAGACGAGTCCCAGCGAGGCCCCCGGACGGTGCGTCGGGGCGGATGTCTCGTGGTCGTCTGTCGAGGATGCGATCGGTGTCGTGCTGGGAAGCTGGGAAGCGGCCGCCACCGGGGGCGCCAGCCTGGAGGACCGCCTCGCCGCAGCTGCCAGCGACGCTCCCTCAGCCACCACGGTCGCCCTTCTCACCGAGGCCGAGACTGCCCCTCTGTCCGCATCGGGTCGGGTGGACTTCCTGGTCTGCGTGGAGAAGACCCAGGCGTGGCTGGCCTTCCTGGCTACCCGTCCCATCGTGGAGCACGTCGGAGCCACGGATGAGCCAGGCGCTGACGACCCGATGGCTCCCGCGTCCCTCGAGCGGCTGGAGCAGGCAGCGGACCGCGAGGACATCCGCGTCGCGCTTCGTCTGTCGGACCCCGTCGTCCGCACGCGGATCCACGTGGCTCGCTGGTTGTCCGGTCCCCTGGCGGCCACCGGTCGTGCGCTCGCGACGGGGAGCATCAGCTGGCACCACGCCCTGGCCGTCGTCGAGGCGGCTGTGTCGCTGGACGACGCCGCGGTGCCGGACTTCGAGGCGGCGGTGCTCGCGCGCATCCCCGACCGCGACCTGACGTTCGCCCGTCGTGTGATCCGCCGCGAGCTGGCGCGTCGGGACGACGCCGACCGCGCTGCCGGGCGACACCGCGAGGCTGCTGCGGCCCGCAGCCTCCGGCGATGGGGGCTGCCGGACGGCATGGCATGCCTGCAGGTCGTGTCCACGGCCGACGACATCGAGACCGTCTACCAGGCACTTCGGGTCCTTGCCGGTCCCTCGGACCCCGACGACCCCCGCCCGGCCACCGCCCGCGCGGTCGACTCGCTGCTGTCGCTCGCGCTGTCCGCCGTCTTGCCGACTGGCGTCGACGGTTGCCACCCTGGCCGCAGCGGCCGACCTGGAGTCACCGTCCAGCTCGTCGTCGACCTGCCGACGCTGGTGGGCCTGTCCCAGACACCCGCCCAGATCCCCGGCTTGGGCGACATCCCGGCGCCCGTCGCCCGGGCCTGGGCGGCCGACGCCGAGGCCTGGCAGCGACTGGTGGTCGACCCGGTCGACGACCACCTGCTCGACCTCGGCCCCGTCGTCCGCCGCCCGGTCCCGGGTCTCGACCGTTTCGTCCGTGGCCGGGACCGCACCTGCCTGTTCCCCGGCTGCCGGCAGCCCGCCGACCGCGCCGACCTCGACCACCACGTCCCGCACCGTGCCGACGGCACCGGCGGGCCGACATCGGCGGCGAACCTGGGTGCGCTGTGCCGACACCACCACCGCATCAAGACCCACACCCGCTGGCAGGTCTCACGGGGCGAGGACGGCTCGGTCCAGTGGACCAGCCCCACCGGCCACGTCCATCGCGAGCATCGCCGACCCCTCAGGGAGTGAGGGTCGCGCCAGCGGAATCGACGTCCTGTCGTCTCGTAGGGTCGTGCGCGTGAGCCCACGCCCCCTGTCCGAGCTGGTCGGTCCGGGCTGGGCGGGCGCGCTCGAGCCGGTCGCCGGCCGCATCGCCGAGCTCGGCCAGTTCCTCCGCCAGGAAGTGGCAGCCGGCCGCGGCTACCTTCCTTCGGGGGACGTCGTACTGCGCGCCTTCCAGCGGCCGATGGCCGACGTGCGCGTCCTCATCGTCGGCCAGGACCCCTACCCCACGCCCGGTCACCCGGTAGGACTGTCGTTCTCGGTGTCCCCACAAACCCGACCCGTACCGCGGAGCCTTCAGAACATCTTCACCGAGTACACCTCCGACCTCGACCTCCCACGGCCGTCCACCGGTGACCTGAGCGCCTGGGCCGACCACGGCGTGCTGCTCCTCAACCGCGTGCTCACGGTGCAGCCCGGACAGCCCGGCTCGCACCGGGGCAAGGGCTGGGAGGAGGTGACCGACTGCGCCATCGCGGCCCTGGTCCAGCAGGGAGGGCCGATGGTGGCCGTCTTGTGGGGTCGCGACGCGCAGACCCTGCAGCCGCGGCTGGGCCAGGTTCCGGTCATCGCCAGCGTTCACCCCTCCCCGATGTCGGCCGACCGCGGGTTCTTCGGGTCGCACCCCTTCAGCCGGGCCAATGCCCTGCTCGCGGAGCAGGGGGCCGACCCGGTGGACTGGCAGCTGCCGTGACGACGAGGCACCCACGCGCCACGAGCTGGTGCGTTGCGGTCCCGCTGCTGGTGGTGGTCGCCGGGCTCATCGGCTGCACACCCCAGGCCGCCGACCTGGCCGGCAGCCCGACAGCGGTGACCACACCGCCCAGCCCGAGCGTCTCGTCAGCCGACGGTGACGAGCGGCCGTTGCGCGACCCCACCCTGGACCAGCCACTCATCCGCGCCGCCGCGGCTGGTGACACGGCGCGGGTCAAACGTCTGCTTGCCCTCGGAGCGCGCACGCGAGCCACCGACCAGCTGGGCCGGACCGCGCTGGTGGCGGCCGCCTACGGGAACCACCTCGGCGTGGTCCGCGCCCTGCTGGACGTGGGTGCGGACGTCAACACCCAGGACAGCTCGCAGCAGAGCGCCTATCTCATCGCCACCAGCGAGGTGGGCGACGACGTCCGGCTTCTGGAGCTCATGCTCGCCCACGGAGCACGCGTCAACGCCAAGGACTCGTTCAACGGGACCGGCCTCATTCGCGCGGCTGACCGCGGCTACCCCCGTGTCGTCCGCCGCCTGCTGG
Organism: uncultured Actinomycetota bacterium; assembly: GCA_963848085.1. GTDB lineage: Bacteria > Actinomycetota > Actinomycetes > JAHEKZ01 > JAHEKZ01 > CAWKCE01. Next base: position 444,954 of record CAWKCE010000003.1, on the reverse strand, counting down.
CAGCCGGCGTCACCGTCGACCACGTGAACGACCTCGGGTGGACCGCACTCCACGAGGCCATCATTCTCGGGGATGGCGGTCCCGCCTACGTGCGCGTGGTCGGGCTGCTCATCGACGCCGGCGCAGACGTGAACCTCGCGTCCGGCCGGGACGGCGTGCGACCACTCGCCCACGCCGTCGACCGGGGTCTGACAGCTATCGCGCAACGACTCCGCGTAGCCGGGGCGCGACAGTAGGACCGACTGACCGAGCTCCCGAGCCGCTACCGACCCGCCGGCTCCACCACGAAGCCCCCTGTCGACGGCAGCCCCAGGCCCAGTTCCGCCGCGACGACCCGGTCACGTCCAGCCGCCTTCGCCTCGTAGAGAGCAGCGTCAGCTCGCGCCATGAGCGTCTCGATCGACTCACTTCCGTCCCAGCTCGCGACGCCGGCCGAGACCGTCTGACCGTCGGGAACCGCGGAGCGTAGCCGCTCCAGAACCTCGAGCGCTTGTGACAAGGGGCAGTCTGGAAGCGCGAGAGCGAACTCCTCGCCGCCCCAGCGCACCAAGAGGTCCGTCGGGCGGACCAAAGGTCGCCAGGACTCCCCCAGCTGCTGGAGCAGCCCATCGCCAGCAAGGTGACCGCGGGTGTCGTTGTAGGCCTTGAAGAAGTCGAGGTCCAGCAGCGCGATGCACACCGACGCCTGGGGGCCGAGGATGCCGGGCAGGGAGTCACGCCAGACCCGCCGGTTGTCCAGGCCGGTGAGGGGGTCGGTGGAGGCCCGACGACGAAGTGTCTCGATGAGGTCAGTCCGTTCGAGGGCCGAGCCCACCTCCGCCGCCAGCAGGGCGACCGCGTTGGCCGACTGGGGCGGGGCCGTCGGCCTGGACTGCGGCCAGGTGACGACGACCAGCCCGTGCACCCGCCCTCGTCGGTGGAAGGGCTGGATGAGCAGACTCCGGTCGCTTGGGGACTGTGCGCGAGTGCCACCCAGCGCGTTCTCGGCCCAGCTGTCGGAGACGTACACCGGCCGTCCGTTCTGCATTGCCTGTTCGACAACAGAGCCGCCGGACAGCGCATGCAGCAGTCCCGCGGGGAACACACCGGCGAGCGACGCTATGGACAGACCGCCCTCGCCGTCCGGTTCGACCACGACCGCAGTCGACGCTCCGGTGACCTCGAGCGATGCCTCGCAACCAGCCCGTCGCGGATCCGGCGAGTTCTGGATGGTTCGAGCCGCGGACGCGACCGCCGACAGGACCGACTGTCCCTGCTGGGCGGCGCGCTCGCTGGCCGCCAGCCGCTGGACCAGAGTGGAGACCGTCCACGCCGTGAGCGCTGGAACGCTCAGAAAGACCACGATCCGCCGGACGTCGCTCGACGACAGCTCGGGGGTGCCGTCCGCGACGGTGAGCACCACCACCGCGCTCAGCATCGCGGCCAGGACCACGAGCACCTCGGGTCGCGAGCCGTAGAGCGCGGTCCACACCACCGGCACCAAGAGGGCGAGCGTCGCCCCTGACGCGGTGCCTCCTACGCCGTGCACGATGAGGGCCAGCGCCACGACCCACCCGAGGACAACGGGGCCGTGCAGCCAGCCCGGCACAGCCCCGGATTGGACCAGAACCAACGCGCCGCCGGTCAGCATGAGGAGCGTGAAGCCGGCCAACAGAGCAGCGTCGATGCGACTGCTGCCGCCGGAGCTGATGGCTACCAGCGGCGCTGCCGCCGCCGCTATGAGGAATGGGGCGACCTGACGCATCGCTTCCGCGATGCGCCCCCGATGACCGACCCACTGACCAGACATTGCCTGAGACATCGGCATTCCGGGGGGAGGCCCTGAGCCTCGGGGGACGTTCAGACACCAGCCAGGTAGACCGTGTTCGTCGACTCACCGCCTTGCAGGGGGTTGCGAAACGTGACCACCTCGGCTCGGGCCCAGCCGAACACTCCGGACAGCACGTCCAGGTAGCTCTCGTCCGGTGGGTCGTTCGACCAGAGCGAGAAGACTCCACCCGCACGCAGCAGCTCGGCCACCCGGCGCGTCCCCGCCGCTTCGTAGAAGGCCGCGTGGCTGGGGTGAAGCACATGGCGCGGCGAGTGGTCGATGTCGACCACGAGGGCGTCGAACTGCCTGCCCGGCGCCTCGGGGTCAAGCTGCGCCGACGCAGCCATCGCGAAGAAGTCGCCCTGGACCACCCGACACCTGGGATTCCTGGACGCGGACACGCTGACCGGGACCAGGCCGCGCTGGTGCCAGTCGATGACCTCGCCCAACGTCTCCACGACGAGCATCGAACGCACGCGCGGATCGTCGAGAACCGTCTGGGCGGTATACCCCAGACCGAGCCCCCCGACCGCAACGTCCCATGAGTCACCGGGCACCTCGGCCAGCGCCATCTTGGCGACCGCAACCTCCGCAACGGTGAACAGGCTCGACATCAGGTACTCGTCGTCGAGCTTGACCTCGTACACGTCGTCGTCGGCCGCCGGATCCCATCGGCGACGCAGGCTGATCACGCCCAACGCAGTCTCGCTGGCGTCGAGGACCTCGAACCGAGAGCTCATCACCTTCTCCTCCGGCACCGCCGGACAAACCGGGCGTTTCAGGGCGGACACGCCGGGCGGCTTGACCGCTCCCACGGAACGGAACGTACCGTCGAGCGTCCGCTCCCCCCGGCACCGAAGGATCTCGCAGTGCCCAGCTTCCGCGCATCACGGACGATCTCGACGACTCTGCTCGCCGCCCTCGCGAGCCTCCTCGCCCTCTCCGTGCTCCCACCAGCCGCCACGGCGGGAAGCTCCGACAGCACAGCCAGCAGTGTCGTGGTTCGCACCATGACCGATCCCCGCATCGTCGAGTCGAGCGGGCTGGCCCGCAGCCACTTCAACGACACCCGCCTGTGGACCCACAACGACAGCGGCGGCGGGAGCACCATCTACGCCATCGGGCGCACCGGCAAGACGACCGCGACGTATCGCCTCGCCAACGCCCGTGCCTGGGACTGGGAGGCCATGGCCAGCGCCCGACGCCAGGGAGTCAACTACCTGTTCGTGGGCGAGATTGGGGATAACCACACGCGGAAGGACAGCATCTTTGTCTACCGGGTGCGCGAGCCGAGGCCGTCGGCACCCAACGGCACCCTTCACCCGAGAGGCTACGAGTTTCGCTACCCGGACGGCGCGCACGATGCGGAGACCCTGTTGGTCCGGCCAGGCAGCATGCGGATCTACGTGGTGTCCAAGGTCAAGGGCGGCAGTGGTCACATCTACATGGCGCCGAAGCACCCGTCGACCAAGAGGATGAACCCGCTGAAGCGAATCGGCACCGTCCCGTCGGGAATTACCGACGGGGTCTTCCTGAACCACCACCGCTTTGTGTTGCGGGGCTACGGGTCCGCCTGGGTGTACCGGTCGTTCGGCGCCCGCCCCAAGCAGTTCTCCCTGCCGCACAGCGGCGAGTCCATCACCACGACGTGGCGGCGCGGGTACGTGTTCATCGGCCACGAGGGCCGGAACTCCGACATCTGGCGAGTGCCGCTGCCCTAGCGGGGGACACCACGGCGTCAGCCGCGGCCCAGCCAACGAGGGCTCCCGGATGGCTGGGCCGACCTCGAGTGGGAGACGGCCCGGTCTAGCAGGCTCCCTCGCCCGCATGCCGGTACTGGTGCCGCTCCTGGTGCTGCTGTTCGGAGCCCGCCAGCCCGTCCTGGGAACGGTCGCGCTGCTGGGAGCCGTCGCAGTCTTGGCTACACGAGTGTGAGCGGTCGCGGTCGCGGTCCTGGTCGGCCGTGCCGTTCGAGGCGATCGCGGCACCCCCACCCAGGACTCCGAGTGACAGCACCGTCGCTGCTGTGATGGCCAGGCTCTTGCGCATTGTTCTCACCTTCCGGTTTCGTCACCGTCTTGCCTGTCACCACACACGGTGCCCATCCCCGATGGGAATGACGTGCACGCCATGTGGAGATCGTCTGGAGATAGCGACGCCGGGACACCAGGCGGAGCACGGACGCGCGAGGATGGACCCATGTCCACGGTTCTGGTCGTCGAGGACGAGCGAGATATTCGCGATCTTCTGCGTCGCTACCTCGAGCGGGCCGGGTTCACGGTGCTGACGACCGGTAGCGGGGCTGAGGCCCTGGAGCTGCTGAGACGCGACGCGGCTGACCTGCTGCTGCTGGACCTCGGACTGCCCGACATCGACGGCACCGAGATCCTGGCCGAGCTGGGACGAACCGCTCGCACGCCCGTGCTGGTCCTCACCGCGCGCAACGACGTCTCGGACCGCATCAACGGCCTCGAGCTCGGTGCGGATGACTACGTGACCAAACCGTTCAGCCCGCGCGAGGTCGTCCTCCGAGTTCAGGCCATCCTCCAACGGTCCAAGGGCACCCCCGACGACAGCGCGGCGACGTTCGGTGGCGGGCGTCTGTGCATCGACGACTCGCTCCACCGGGTGCTCCTCAGCGGTGAGGTCATCGACGTCACTCCCACCGAGTGGGGCATCCTCACTTCCCTCGCCGCCGTGCCGGGCCGCGTGTACTCGCGGTACGAGCTGGTGAACCGGGTGCGTGGGTACGAGTTCGAAGGCTACGAGCGAACCGTCGACTCGCACGTGAAGAACCTGCGTCGCAAGCTCGGTCCAGTCGGGCCCGAGCTGGTGGAGACGGTGGTCGGCGTGGGCTATCGGTTGGGGTGGAGCCGTGACACCTGACACAGCGGCACCAACCGCCCCCATCGGTCCCCTGGGAAGACGCCTTCGGCTCGCCTTCCTGACGGTGGCGGTCGGCAGCATCGCCCTCGTCGCGGTCGCGGCTCTGATCGGCACCGACCGAGGGCTCGAGACGGCATCGACTCACGATCGGATGCTCGTTGCCCAGAAGGCGGCAGCAGCGGCGGCGGACGCCTACCGAGCCGCTGGCGGTTGGGAGGGAGCCGACCTGGCAGCCGCGACGGCCATCGCCGCCGGAGCCGGCGCCGAGCTCGAGGTGGTCGACTCCGGGTCCTCCCGGGTAGGTCACATGGGCGGCGAGGCGCACGGCTTCGGGGGCCAGGGCCAAGGCGGTTCGGTGACGTCGCCGGTAGTCGTCGACGGCACTGCGGTGGGCAGCGTCCGGCTGTCCTTCCTGACACCGGTGACGAGTGCCGCCCGCACGATCGCATGGTGGTGGATCCTGGCTGCCGGATTCGGTGCGCTCTGCCTGGCCTTGCTCGCTGCTCGTCTGGTCACCCGACGAGTCTCGCGTCCTCTCGCAACGGTGGCAGCGACAGCGCACTCCTTCGCCAGCGGAGACCGCACCGCACGGACCGGCATTTCGGGCAGCGGGGAGATCGGTGACGTCGCGCGTGCGCTCGACGACATGGCCGAAGAAGTCGTCGCCTCGGAGCACGCCCGCCGGCGGGCCGCCGCTGATGTCGCACACGAGCTGAGAACACCGCTGGCCGCCCTGCAGGCGGGACTGGAAGAAGCCCGGGACGGCTTGGTCGCCACCGATCCGGCACTGCTGGCTGGACTGCACGACCAGTCCCTCCGCCTCGGCCGCATCGTCGCCGACCTGGCCGCCCTGTCAGCGGCTGAGGCAGGAGCACTTCGTCTGGAGCTGCAGCAGGTCGACCTGGCCGCTCTCGCCACTGAGGAGACTGCCGCCCAGCAACCGCGCCTCCGCGCCGCCGACCTGACGGTCAACGTCGATGCCGACAGTCGCGTCATCGTGTCTGGCGACCCCGACCGACTCCGGCAGGTCGTCGACAACCTGCTGTCGAACGCGGGTCGGTACTGCCGGCCAGGTGACGTCGTCACCGTGACAGTGCGCGCTCACGACTCGGTGGCCGAGCTCGAGGTCTCGGACACCGGCCCGGGAATTGCTCCGGAGGACCTTCCCCACGTCTTCGACCGGCTGTGGCGCGGGCACGAGGCCGATCGCGTGGGCGGCTCGGGAATCGGGCTGGCTGTGGTGAAGGGCCTGATCGAGGCGCATGGTGGCACGGTCGTCGCTGAGTCCGACGGACGCTCCGGGACCACCGTGCGGGTCGAGCTGCCCACGGCCGCGATGACCGCTGGATGAGTACCTACCTTCCGCCGCAGCACGGTGCCTGGGCGTTCCTGGGCTTGCCGTTGGCTCTCGGCGCGGTGGTCGCGCCCTGGACGCCGCTGCTCGGCGTGCTGAGCGTCGCCTGGGTTGCGGCCTACCCGCTGTCTTACGCCGCTTTGGGACTTGCCCGTGCCCGTCGCGCGAACCGCTTCCGACGACCCCTGGCGGCCTGGTCGGCAGTCGTGCTGCCGGCGGTGGCTGTCCTCGTCTTCTGGCGGCCTTGGCTGGTCTGGGTCGGCCTTGCCTACATCGCCGCGTTTGCCGTCAACATCCAGTACGCGCGGCGCAACAACGAGCGCACCCTCGCGAACGACACCGTCTTCGTGGCTGAATGCTCCGCGATGGTCGTGGTGACCTGGGCAGTCGCAGTCGGCACCCAGTCCTGGAGACCCCCCGGACTAGCCACGGTCCCGGAGGAGGTGTGGATCCTGGCCGTCGTCTGCGCCCTCGTCCTCATGGGGTCAACGCTGCACGTGAAGTCCCTGATCCGTGAGCGCCGCGACCCTCGCTTCGCCCGCGCGTCGCGCGTGTGGGCCGTAGCGTCCGTGCCCGCCTCGGTGGCCCTCGCCGCCTGGTGGGGGTGGCCGGACGGAGCCTGGCTGGTCGTGCCGTTCGTCGCTCTCGCGGTTCGGGCGCTCGCTGTCGGCCGCCGCCCCACACGACCTGGCGTGATCGGCATGGTCGAGCTAGGCGCGTTCCTCCTGGTCGCGGTCAGCGCCAGCCTTGCGGCGACGTAGCTCAGCCAGCTGGCTAGGACTTCGCCGTCACGTGGTCGCGCACGGCCGGGATGATCGTCTCGCCGTACCCCTCGAGGGTCTGCATCTTCCCGTCGTGCTGCAGGTAGACCGCGAACTGGTCGACGCCAAGCGCCCGAAGCTCCTCGATCCGCTCGATGTGCCGGTCCGGCGGCCCCAAGATGCAGAAGCGGTCGATGATCTCGTCCGGGACGAAGTCGACATGCGCGCTTCCGGCGCGACCGTGCTGGTTGTAGTCGTAGTCCTGGCGGCCCTTGATGTAGTCGGTGAGCGCGGAAGGGACCGACCCGTCGTCGCCGTAGCGCGCGACGATGTCTGCGACGTGGTTGCCGACCATGCCGCCGAACCACCGGCACTGGTCCCTCATGTGCTCCAAGTCCTCCCCCACGTAGGCGGGCGCCGCGACGCAGATCGTGACCGCGTCGGGGTCCCGGCCAGCCTCCTCGGCAGCCCGCCGGACCGCCGCGATGGTCCACGCCGCGATCGAGGGGTCGGCGAGCTGCAGGATGAACCCGTCGCCCACCTCACCGGCCAGCTTGAGCGCCTTCGGACCGTACGCGGCGACCCATATCGGCAGGCGGGACTCGGTCCCCCACGGGAACCGGAGGTGCGATCCCTGGTGCTCCGCCTCGCGGCCGTTGGCGAGCTCGCGGATGACGTGGATGCTCTCCCGGAGCGTGGCCAGTGTGGTGGGCTTGCCATTGAGTACCCGCACTGCTGAGTCGCCGCGACCGATGCCACAGACCGTGCGGTTGCCGTACATCTCGTTCAGCGTGGCGAACAGCGACGCAGTGACGGTCCAGTCGCGCGTCGCCGGGTTCGTGACCATTGGACCCACGGTCACCTTGCGCGTCTGCGCGAGGATCTGGCTGTAGATCACGAACGGCTCCTCCCACAGCAGGTGGGAGTCGAACGTCCAGACGTAGTCGAAACCGTGGTTCTCCGCCTGGCGCGCGAGGTCCACCACGCGCGAGGCCGGCGGGTTGCACTGCAGAACGACTCCAAGATCCACGGTTCGGTCTCCTTCGGTCAGCTCGCCAGTCAGGTGAGGTACTGCGACAGTCCGCGCTTCAGGTAGCGCCCATGACCCTTGATTCCCACGTACGCCCCGTCGTCGATGACCACCGTGCCCCGGGACATCACGGTGTCGACATGGCCGTTGATCTCGAATCCCTCCCAGGCCGAGTGATCCATGTTCATGTGGTGCGTCTTCTCGTAGCCGATGCTGGTGTGGCCGTTCGGGTCGTAGACCACGATGTCGGCGTCCGCCCCTGGGGCGATGACACCCTTGCGCCCGTGCAGCCCGAACATGCGGGCGGGCGTCGTCGAGCAGAGCTCGACCCAGCGCTCCTTGGTGATGCGGCCGTCGGCTACCCCTTGGTATAGCAGGTCCATCCGGTGCTCAACCGAGCCGATCCCGTTGGGGATCTTGGAGAAGTCCCCCACTCCGAGCTCCTTCTGCTCCTTCATGCAGAACGGACAGTGGTCGGTGCTCACAACCTGCAGGTCATTCGTCCGCAGGTACTTCCAGAGCTCCTCCTGGTGGCCTTCGGCCTCCGCCCGCAGCGGTGTCGAGCAGACCCATTTGGCGCCCTCGAACCCGGCGGCCCCCAGCTGCTCCTCCAGAGACAGGTAGAGGTACTGGGGACACGTCTCTCCGAACACGTTCAGTCCCTCGTTGCGTGCCGCCTGCAACGTTGCCACCGCCTGCTTTGCCGACATGTGTACGACGTAGAGAGGTGCCCCGGTCAAGCGGGCCAGCATTATGGCGCGGTTGGTCGCCTCGGCCTCGGTCTCCCACGGCCGCGTCAATCCGTGGTTGACCGGCGAGGTCTCCCCCCGTGACAGCGCCTGCTGGACCAGGACGTCAATAGCGATGCCGTTCTCCGCATGCATCATGATCATCGACCCGTTGTTGGCGGCCGTCTGCATCGCGCGCAACACCTGTCCGTCGTCGCTGTAGAACACGCCGGGGTAGGCCATGAACAGCTTGAAGCTGGTCACGCCTTCGGACACGAGCTCGTCCATGGCCTTCAACGAATCGTCGTCGACGCCGCCGACGATCTGGTGGAAGCCGTAGTCGATCGCGCACTGGCCAGCGGCCTTCTCGTGCCAAGCGGCCAGACCGTCCTGGACCCGCTCGCCGGTGCGCTGCACGGCGAAGTCGATGATCGTCGTGGTGCCACCCCAGGCTGCCGCCCGGGTTCCCGTCTCGAACGTGTCGGAGGCGAACGTCCCGCCGAAGGGGAGCTCCATGTGCGTGTGACAGTCCACACCACCGGGGATCACGTACTTGCCACCTGCTTCGACCACCCGGTCGGCGCTCGAAGCGAGGTCGGCACCCAGCGCCGTGGAACCCGGTTCAAGGACCGCGGCAATCGTCTCGCCGTCGATCAGAACGTCGGCGCTCGTGGACCCAGTCGGACTGATCACGGTGCCACCACGAATCAGGACTGTCATGTGCGGAGCTCCTCTCGCCCGTCTACGGCCTGGTCAGGTCGGCGTAGGCGTCCGGCCTGCGGTCGCGGTAGAAGGCCCACCGGTTGCGTACCTCAGTCAGCAGCTCCATGTCGAGGTCGCGCACGATCAGCTCGGCGTCGTGGTCACTGGCGACATCCCCGACGAAGGCGCCCTCCGGGTCGACGAAGTACGTCGTGCCGTAGAAGTCGTCGTCGCCCAAGTCCTCGATCCCCACGCGGTTGATCGCGCCGATGAAGTACTCGTTGGCGACCGCAGCCGCCGGCTGCTCCAGCTTCCACAGGTAGTTGGACAGACCGCGACTGGTAGCCGAAGGGTTGAACACGATCTCCGCCCCGTTGAGGCCGAGTGCCCGCCAGCCCTCCGGGAAGTGCCGGTCGTAGCAGATGTAGACGCCGACGCGACCGACCGCGGTGTCGAACACCGGGAATCCGAGGTTGCCGGGGCGGAAGTAGAACTTCTCCCAGAATCCCTTGACGTGCGGCAGGTGGTGCTTGCGGTACTTGCCGAGGTAGCTCCCGTCCGCGTCCACCACCGCCGCGGTGTTGTACAAGAACCCAGGCTGCTCCTGCTCGTACATGGGGAGGACCAGCACCATCCCGAGCTCAGCCGCCAGGGCCTGAAAGCGTTCAGTGGTTGGCCCGGGGATCGACTCGGCGTAGTCGTAGTACGCCGCGTCCTGCACCTGGCAGAAGTAGGGGCCGTAGAACAGCTCCTGGAAGCACATGACCTTGGCTCCCTGGGCGGCCGCCTCGCGGGCACGCTCCTCGTGGAGCTTGATCATCGACTCCTTGTCGCCGGTCCACGCGGTCTGCACCAGTGCTGCACGTACCACCGTCATCGGGATCCGCCTCTCACTTCGGGCCAACGGGGTCGTCGGCCACGTTACCGCTGCCAGTGTCCGGCCGGTCGGCGAAGAGGAACCCGCCCTTGACCAGCCACGACGTCGAGAACGCGAGGATGGCGACCGTCTCGAGCCAGAAGAGTGGATGCAGACGCACCCGCGCAGAGTCCGAGAGAACCAGGTCGGAAACGGGGACCAGCAGCAGGCAGGCCACTACCGTGACGCCGCAGCTGCGATAGATCCGGTTTCTCACCCGCTTGCGCGCCTCGACCTGTTCGTGGGGCATCGGGGGCCGGGTGAACACGAAATACGCGAAATATGCCAACAGCAGGAAGAACAACGCCGCGCACACGAGGTGGACGACACCGGTCCAGGTCGTTGCGTCGCCAGGAGGCGTCGTGGGGAAGAAGACCACGCCGAGGGCGAACAGCGCCGTTGCGGTGCTGAGGAAGTTGTCTCGTGGCGCGTACTTGTACGAGAACAGGAACACGGCAAGAGCGCACAGGCTGCCCACGAAGTAGTTGCGCATGCTGGTGTAGTAGTAAGCACTGATCGACCCCTGCATGCCGCCACCGTCGAGCACCGGCTTACCGACGAGGAGGACGACCGGCAGGGCCAGACTGATGATTCCGACGCCCTTGCGCAGGCCGAGGTAGGACAGGACGTACAGGCTCTCGTCCGTGTGCGGTTCCGGGTCGGTAAGCGCGGCCAGTCTTGCACTGGCTCGCGCGAGCACTGTCGGACTGTTCTGTGGTCGGGCCATGAGAACGCTCCGGTTCCGGAGCACCACAGTCTGCGTGACGCTCGCCTGTCGGGCAAGGTCCGTCCAGGTCGGTAACCGCTGAGGCGGTGGCGGATGGCGGACGTTTCGGTCGAAGTGGGGACAGCTTGGACGGAGCAGCGGCGGCTACTGTTCGTTCCCATGCCGCTGACAGACTTCCCGCGCTATCCCCTGCTGTTCGGTCCCAGTCCGATCCATCCGCTCGACCGTCTGACCGCTCATCTGGGCGGGGCGCGGATCTGGGCGAAGAGGGAGGACTGCAACAGCGGGCTCGCCTACGGCGGGAACAAGACGCGCAAGCTCGAGTACATCGTCCCCGATGTCATCGCACAGGGCGCCGACACGCTCGTATCCATCGGCGGCTACCAGTCCAACCACACCCGTCAGGTCGCCGCCGTCGCCGCGAAGCTCGGCCTGCGCGCCGTTCTCGTGCAGGAGAAGTGGGTCGACTGGCCGGACGCGGTCAACGACCGGGTGGGCAACATCTTGCTGTCGCGAATCATGGGTGCCGAGGTCCGGCTCGACCCCGCCGGGTTCGACATCGGGTTCCGGGACAGCTGGAACCGTGCCCTGGACGACGTGCGAGCCCGGGGAGGGCGCCCCTACGGCATCCCAGCCGGCGCATCCGACCATCGACTCGGCGGTCTGGGCTTTGCCCAATGGGCAGACGAGGTCCAGGAGCAGGAAGCCGCCCTGGGGGTCTTCTTCGACACGATCATCGTGTGCACGGTCACCGGGTCCACGCAGGCGGGGATGATCGCGGGCTTTGCCGGACAGGACCGACCGCGGCGGGTACTGGGCATCGACGCGTCGGCGAAGATTGAGCGCACCCGGGACCAGGTGGGTCGAATCGCCCGCAACACCGCCGCGCTGATCGGGCTGGACCGCGATCTGAGCGACGACGAGATCACGGTGCTCGAGGGATGGGCCGGCGCCTTCTACGGCATCCCGGTCGAGTCCACGCTCGATGCGATCCGTCTCACCGGCCGCCTCGAGGGCATGATCATCGACCCGGTCTACGAGGGGAAGTCAATGGCCGCCCTGATCGATCTCGTCACCAGTGCTGAGATCCCGCCGAGCAGTAACGTCCTGTACGCCCACCTCGGAGGGCAACCGGCGCTGAACGCCTACAGCGCCCTGTTCGCCGGCTGAGCCAACTGGCTGGCTGCGTTCGCGCCACGCTCAGCACGAAGGGAAACCCGTGATCAACGTCTGCTTCGCCGGTATCACCGGCTGGACGGCCCCAGCGATCGCCTCGGCGATCAACGACGCCCCCGACCTGGCCCTGGTCTGCGGGGTGTCGCGATCGGAGGCAGGCCGCTCGCTCGCGGACGTCAGCGGGCTCGACGCGGATGGGCACGTCTTCTCGAGCGTTGCCGCCGCCGTCCAAGGGGCCGAGGTCGATGTGGTGGTCGACTACACCAGCGCGTCGGCGGTCCGGGAGAACGTCTGGGCTGCGGTCGAGAGCGGGGCACACGCGGTGGTCGGCTCGAGCGGGCTCACCGGGCGGGACTACCAGGAGCTCGACCGCCTGGCCCGCGAGAAGCGCGTGGGCGTCATCGCAGCGGGGAACTTCTCGGTCATGGCCGCCGTGCTCGGCCGGGCCGCAGCGACTGCGGCGCGGGTGCTCGACTCCTGGGAGATCATCGACTACGCCAGCGCATCCAAGCCCGACGTCCCCAGCGGTACCGCGCGAGAGCTCGCGGAAGCGTTGGGTGCTGTACGAGCACCGGCTGTCGCCGTACCCGTCGACGACGTCCTTGGCCCGGTCGAGGCCCGCGGGGCAGACGTGGCGGGCACGCGCGTCCATTCGGTGCGGCTCCCCAGTTTCGTCGTCACGACCGAGATCGTGTTCGGCGGCGCGGGCGAGCGACTGGTCATGCGCCACGACCCCGGCTCGGACCCGGCTCCCTACGTCGACGGCACGCTGCTGGCAGTGCGCAGGGTTGCTGACACCCCGGGCCTGCGTCGAGGGCTCGGCGGGCTGCTGTTTGGTGACGACTAGCGGCGCCGGTTGGGGCCAGGCGCCTCAGCCTTCGCAGATGCAAGTCAGCGGGTACTTGCGCTCGCCGTCGGACGGGTCCATGTCCATGCTCCCGCGCAGCCACGCCCGGTCATGACTCGTGTACTGCCGGGACTACTGCTGCGAGCGACCCGCCAAGGCGACGAGCTGGTCCAGCGCGGCTCCCCACCCGACATGGAAGCCCATTTCTTCGTGGCGCTGCGCCGTCTCCGGGTCACCGTGTCTGGCAAGCGCCGAGTACTTCGTGCCGCCGTCGACCTCGGACAGCGACAGCACGGCCGTGAACGCCAGCTCCTCGACGGCCGCCGGTCGGTAGCCAGGACCGAGAGCCGACGTCCACACCAGGCGCTCTGGCTCCACCACCTCGAGGTAGCAGCCGGCGTTGTCGAAGCGTTCACCCTCCGGCGATCGCATGACCGTGCGGAAGAGCCCACCTGGCCGCAGGTCGATCTCGCAGTCGACCGTGGTGTACGGCGCGGGCGTGAACCACTGGACCACGAGGTCGGGTTGGGTCCACGCCGCCCACACGAAAGCGCGAGGGACCGGAACCACCCGCTCGAGCAGAAGGTCTCGGGCAGGGTCGAACTCACCAGTAGCGGTCACGTTCAGCCTCCTTGGTGCCAGGTTCGTTTCCCCACCCACGAACAGGTCGTCGCCGGGGACCTCATGCCCTGTCCGCCGGCGAGCAGCCTGACGAGAATAGGGCGGTGGACGAGTGAAAGGAGCGAGTCATGACGGTAGCTGACGTGTTCAGCAAGGCAAGCGACACCATCACGGTCAGGCGCGTCTTCGCCGAACCGATCGAGCAGGACGGTCTCACGGTGATTCCAGCCGCCACGATCTCCGGCGGCGCCGGAGGGGGCAACGGACAGGACGCGAACGGCCAGGAGGGTCAAGGCGGCGGCTTCGGTGTGAACGCCCGCCCCGCCGGCGCATACGTGATCAAGGACGGCACAGTCGCCTGGCGGCCCGCTGTCGATCCCAACCGCCTCGCCGCAGTCGTCGGCCTGGTGGTCGTCGTCTACCTGCTCACGCGCCGGCGCGGGTAGCGGGGCGGGCGCCGACGCCATCACATAGGGCGAACCGCCGTGGAAGACTCGGCGCTGGACCCGAACCAGGAGGTCACCATGTCCCGTGTCGTGCACTTCGAGATCCAGGCCGACGACGTCGAGCGCGCGAAGGCGTTCTATGCGGCGGTATTCGGCTGGTCGTTCGAGGACTACAGCGGCTTCACCGGCGACACGTACTGGGGGATCGTCACCGGCCCCGACGACGAGCCCGGGATCAACGGTGGGCTCCTGAAGCGACCCGTGCCCGCCCCGCCCCTGGGCCATGGCACGAACGGCTACGTCTGCACGATGGGCATCGGGGACTACGACGCGACCGAGCGTCTGATTCTCGCTGCCGGAGGCCAGGTCGCGCTGGCGAAGATGGCGCTGCCCGGAATGGCGTGGCAGGGGTACTACATCGACACGGAGGGCAACACGTTCGGCATCCACCAGCCGGACCCCGAGGCGGCCTAGCCGAAACGGAGCGCGCTCAGTCTCGCCGGCCCAACGTGCCGGCGATATCGGCCGGAGCACGCATCCGCCACGCGTCTGACACCAGCTCGGCGAGGCGCTCGACGTCAACCTCGGCCAACCGGAGCAGGACGAGCGGCCAACCCTGGTGTCCAGGATCAGTGAAGAACCGATGGGGCTCGCCGAGCAGCAACGCCTGCTTCTCCCCCTCGTCGCCGACGTAGAGCACCGCGACGTCGGTGCGAATCACGCGTGACTTCCCGGGAACCCGCTCGGGGTAGGACCAGACAAATCCCTTGCCGGCCACGCGGAAGTCGAAGCCGTCGCTGTCGATCTCCACCACCTCGGGCAGGCCAAGGGCGATCCGACGGACGTCATCAGCGTCAGCCATGCAGTCTCCGTTGATGGGTGCCGCGCTAGGGCGCTGGGGTGGAAAGCTTCACCGGCCGGCCCCCGATTCGGCCCGTGACCGACGCTTCGGCGGCCGGCGACCAATCGTTCCAGTGCGCCGTGAGGCGTCCATCGTGGCCCGCTGGGCCGTTGACCTGGATCACCGTCCGCATCGACCCGGTCTTGCGGTTCCAGCGCAGCGTGCCAGTGACGGCCACGTCGCGCACGAACGCGACGCGGCGCATCGTGAAGGTCACGACGCCAGACCCGTTACCCTTGTACTCGAAGGTGCCTCCGCGCAGACCCACGCCGTCGCCGCTGTAGTTGTTGTACCAGCGAGTGAGAACATCGGCCGATGCGTACAAGGCGCTGGCGACAACCCGACGGTCCTTCTGCGTTGAGGACACGGCGAGACCCTGGCTCGCGGCCGTCATCCCAGCGGCGGTCCGGGCGAATCGCGGGACAGCACGAACCGGCACGTACTCCGAGACGCACGACGTGTCACCGGCCGACCCTCCGGCGCGGATGAAGCGCACCACGATGCCCGCGATGCATCCTTGCCGGTCCCCCAAGGCGGTGACGTGCCCGGAGTTCGGGACCGACACAAATGTCGACTGGGGGAACCGGCCCGCGACGTCGAGCCCGCCCTCCGGCGAGGTCACCGAGTCCAGGTCACCGGACAGCACCAGCGTAGGCACCGTCGGGTAGACCGCGCCCGGCGGCTCCGGAGGCAGCGGGTCGCTGGGCGTCGGCCAGCCGAGGCAGGTGCGCTGTTCTACCCAGTCGGTGTCGATCCAGTCATCGACGCGGAACGGGGCGAAGCCCGTGGGGTCGTTCGCCTTCACATCCGCGACGGAGTCCTGGTACTGCTGCTTGCGGGCGGGGCCCGGGGGGAGGGACACGTCCCACAGCTGGGGGTAGTCGTTGCAGATCACCGCAACGTACTCGGCAGCGGAGTACCAGGCGATGGGTCCGCTGTTCGGGTCGGTGACAATGTTCTCCGCGACCATCCGAAACAGCGGCGCGTCGTACCCCCTGCGGTAGGCCCGGAGGGCGGCATCGAGCTCGCGGTAGTTGCTTGTTCCGTAGGTGGCATAGGCGGTAACGAGCGCGAGGTTGACGCCGTCGAGCTTCACCTTGCGAAGGTTGCCCTCAGCGTCGTAAGCAAGACCGCGAACCGGGTTCCGGTGCACCCGGTCGGCCACCGCCCGGAGTCTTCCCACCGCCGAGCCGGGCCGGGCGGCGCACCGTGCGTCACGCTCACACACCCGGGTCACCGCGTCGACGATGGCCCGGTTGGTGTCACGCCACCACGGGTCCTGGCCCGAGACCGGATAGGACGCGTCGAGCACGAGGGTACGAACTCGGTCGGGGTGACGCAGGGCGAAGGTCTGGGCAAAGAACGTTCCGTAGGAGTCGCCGTACAGGTCGATCTTCGCGATCCCCAACGCATCCAGCACAAGCGCCATGTCGTCTGCGCCGTACGCGGTGCCATAGGTGTCTGCCCGCTTGCCCAGCTGTTTGCCGCAGGCGGCCACCGCCTTGAGGTAGGGCTTGGTACCGCGCTGCAGGGGGCGGCACAGCAGCGCCCCCGAGGTACCGGTGCCCCGGATGTCGACGAGAAGGACGTCGTGGCGGTCGGCCATGGGCCGGAACAGGCCGAGGTAGTAGCCCCGGCTGGCCGTGCTCGGGTAGCCGGGGCCCCCCTCCTGCGCCACCAGCGTGCCCAGCGACTGGCGGGTCTTGTCCTTGCGCCGGTACAGCTCGAACCCGACGCGCTGCATCCCGAGTCCGGGTCGCAACGGATCGGCGGCAACCCGGATGTGGCCGCACCTGGCTCGGGCGGGAAGCCAGCTGCGGCAGTCATCCCAGACGACGGCCGGCGACGGGGCCTGCCGCGCCGCCGCGGCCAGGGCAAACTCCGACGTCACTGCCGGCCTGGCCGTGGCGGCCACCGCTTGGAATGGGGCGGTGGTCACCACCATCGCCGTCACGGCGCCGACGACCGTGGCGGCCGCAACCGCGGACCGGGTTCTCAGTGGCATGCACTCACACTACGGATCCAACCAACGGCCGACGGTGCCGCGTTACCGAATCGTGGCGGATCAACTGGATGCCCAGGGGTAGACCGGTTCAAACCGGGCTTGTTCTCGGAAGGTTGTCGCGAGCCCCACGGGCAACGGAAGCCCCAACGAGTCCAGGACTTCGGCCGCCGCCCGAGAGCCGCTCTCCACGCCGCCGTTGAGATACCCCTGGCTGAAGGTGGAGGTGTGCTCGCCTGCGAAGTGGGCAGCTCCCTCAGCGACGCCCAGAACTCCGAACATGGTCGTGAACTGTGTGGGAAGGAAAGCAGCGTAGGAACCACGGGACCACGGGTCCTGGACCCACAAGTCGAGCCAACTCTTGCCGTTGTACGACGCCGCCGTCCCAGGAGCCACCGCGTCGATGGCAGCCAGCGTGTCGCTGACCACTTGGTCGGAGGCGACATCGTGAGCAGTAGCGGCGGTGTAGCCCGTGCCCACCCGGCCACCGCTGAAGACAGTGAGCAGCCCGAAGTCGTCCGCTCCGGGATCGGTTCCTCCGCTCTCCCACGTGCCGAACGCGGGCGCGTCGGCACGCTGCATCCCGCCACTCCAGCTCTCCTGCGGAAAGGACTTGTCGAACTGGAGCAGGACCTTCGCGTTGGTTCCCATGCCGAGCTGCTCAATCTGGGCGAGCCTGGCAGCGGAGAAGCCAGATCGCGAAAGGTCGACTTCCCGGAAGGTCGTGAACGGCAGGGTGAAGACGACCCGGTCGGCGGACACCGTGCTGCTCGTACCGCCGAACGACAGGTCGTATCCGCCGTCCGAGGTGAGGCTCACCGACTCCAGGGGCGAGTCGAGCGACACCGTGTCCGCACCCAGCTCGTCCGCGATCTGGGAGAGCACCTGGTCGTTTCCCCCGCTGACGGTGTATCGCTCGTCGTCGCCCGAGTACTCCGTCGCGTAGAAGTCGATGAGGTTCCCCGCGCCCAGCCCTTCCGGATCCAGCCCCCACCAGCCTGCCTGCCCGCTCGCCCAGAGCCGGTACGCCGGACTGTCCAGTGAGCCGACCTCCTGCTCGTACCAGTCGGCCATCGTCGCCTCGTCGAACCGCCGCATGGCACGGCTCGCTCCCGGCGCAATTCCGCGTCCCTGCCCACCGGCGAACGACACCAGCCGACGGATCGCCGGCTGCATGACCGACAGCAGCTGGCGGCCGTTGACGACCTCGCCGTCCACGTACTGCAGCCACGTTGATCCCGGTTCCCACACCGACCACAGGTCGTCGAGGGTCAGCCCGAGCTCCGTGGCGAGACTTCTGAGATGGACGTGGCGGGTGTCGATGAACTCACCACCGTGCTCACCCACCTGTCCCCCGGCGAAGCCCCGGGCGCTCCAGCACCGGCCACCGACCCGGTCACGTGCCTCGTAGACGTGCACGTTCACGCCCGCCTGCCGAAGTCGGTAGGCGGCAGTCATGCCTGCCAGTCCGGCGCCGACTACGACGACTCGAGGCCCGCCAGCGCTGGTCGTCCGAGGCACGGAGAGCGTTGCGGCCGTGTGAGAGGTGGTGCAGCCACCTGCAGCAAGTCCCGCGGCGGCCAGCCCCGCGACGCACAGGAACGTGCGCCGCGTGTGGTTTCCCGCGGTGTGGATCGCTTCGTCGAGGGAGACCGGGCGATCGGTGCCAACAGCTCGGTAGACAGCGACGAGCTCGCGCAGCGCCAGGTCGACGGGGTTTCGTCTGCCTCCGGGCATCGTGGTCAGCCCTTCACTGGCTCGGGCGGACGCGGTGGCGGCGCATGTGATGGATGTGCATGACATGGCTACGGTAGACGGATGCGGGCCGCCGTTCATCACACATGCGGCCCACCCGAAGTCGTGCGCATCACTGAGGTGAAAACGCCGGCTCCCAAGGATGACGAGCTGTTGGTCCTGGTCCGCGCGACCACGGTGCAGCGCAACGACTGCGGCTTCCGGTGCGGCAGCCCCCTTATTGCACAGGTGTTCACCGGACTGGTGCGTCCTCGGGCAGCGATCCTGGGCAACGAGTGTGCAGACATCGTCGACGCCTACCGGTACGTCGAGACCGGACAGAAGATCGGCAACGTCGTCATCACCCTTGTGGCACCGGTCGCGTAGTGCCCGAGAACGATCAGAGGCTGGCTCAGGCCAGGTCCTTCGGACCCGCCGCTGCGGCCTATGAGCGCGTCAGACCGCCGTACCCTCAAACGGCCGTCAACTGGCTCCTCCCCGCCGGCGCCGGGCAGGTTCTCGACGTCGGCGCCGGCACCGGCAAGCTCAGTCGCCAGGTGGGAGTCGGTGTCCGCGCGGTCGTGGCGCTCGATCCCTCATTTCGCATGTGCCACGAGGGACAGCGAGCGGTTCCAGACGTGCACTTCGTGACGGGCGCCGCTGAGGCAATTCCGCTCGCGGATGCAAGCGTCGATGTGGTGCTTGTCGCCCAGGCGTGGCACTGGGTTGACCCAAGTCGAGCAGTACCCGAAGTGGCCAGGGTCCTGCGGCCCGGGGGACGGCTCGGACTCCTCTGGAACGATCGCGACGAACGCGTCGACTGGGTGCGCAGGCTCGGTCAGATCATGCACCAGGACACCGCCGGTGGGCAGGACGAGCTGGATCCCCACATCGGACACCCCTTCGGTCCGATGGCTTCCCGAACGGTCGACTGGGCGCACCGAACCGACGCGCAGACTCTCCTCGACCTGGTCACCTCGCGCAGCTATTTCCTGACGGCGTCACCTGAAACTCAAGCGACCACAATTCTTGCGGTCCGCTCGCTCCTCGACACGCACCCAGACCTGCGAGGGAGGACCCAGATCACGCTGCCCTACCGGACCCGCTGCTACCGGACGGAGCTCCCCGGCGTGTCGTAGGCACCCGACCTAGGCGCCGGTCTCACCGGCTACGGCGCGCTGGATGAGACTCACCGTTCCGACCAGGTCATCCACGGTGGTGCGCGGGTTGATGGTGCACAGCCGCAGAACCGAGCGGCCGCGCACAACTGTTCCGGTGATCGCCGCGTAGCCATCGGAGTTCACCGCGGCTGCAATGCGGGCGTGCGCGGTGTCGTCTGCGCCGTCGACGGCGAACGTCACGATTCCCAAACGAGCTGGGGTGACGATCTCCAGTCCTGGCTCGCTCTCGACGAGTCGCTGGGCCTCCTCGGCCAGGGCGATGCCACGCTGCACGGCACTGCTGAGCGCGTCGATTCCATAGGTGCGAAGCGTGAGCCACAGCTTGGCGGCCCGACTTCGCCGGGTGAGCTCGAGGCCGCGGTTGTGGAGGTCCACCCGGCCCCCTTGGGCGTCGCGCAGGTACTCCGGGTACATGGCGAAGGTGCGTTCCAGCGCACCCGGCCGCGAGACCCACAGGCATCCAACGTCGTACGGCTGGAACAGCCACTTGTGCGGGTCCAGGACGAAGGAGTCGGCGCACTCGAGTCCGAGGACCCCGTTGCGGCCAGGGGCGAGCGCTGCCGGACCGCCGTAGGCCCCGTCCACGTGCAGCCACAGATCGTGTCGCCGGCAGATCTCGCCGAAGGCCGGAAGATCGTCGACAGCACCGGTGTTCGTCGTGCCGGCCGTGGCTACGGCGACCGACGGTCGCCTGCCCTCGGCTAAGTCGGACGCGATCGCGGACTCCAGTGCGCTGGGCACGAGGGCACCGAGGGAGTCGGTGGGGAGGGTTCTCAGCTGCTCGGGCGGCCAGCCGATAGCCAGTGCCCCGCGCCTGATCGATGAGTGGGTCTGGTCCGACAGGTACAGCACTCCGAGACCGTTCTCCGCCCTGGCCACCAGCAGCCCGGTGGTGCCGGCGATGGAGCCTCCCGAGACGAGGATGCCCTCGCTGCTGGGCGCGAGACCCAGGGCGTCACGCAGCCAGTCCAGGGCGACCACCTCGAGCGTGGCGGTTCCCGATCCTCCGCCCCAGGACGACGCGATGGCCTGCATGCCGGTGGCCATCCACTCACCGAGGACCGCCACGTGAGACGACGGCCCAGGCACTCGCGCGAAGTAGCGCGGATGGTCGCCATGCTGCTGGTTTTCCAACGCCACGTCCGCGAGCAGCGCGAGCCCCTCATGCAGCGGCGCTCCCCCACTGGGGGCTGGCCCTCCGAGGATCTGGTCGAGCTCGCCAGCGTCGCCGGTCAGAACTGCGGGACGCTCACGCAGCGATCCGAGGTGCTCGATCGTGCGGTCGACGACCCAGTAGCCGAACTGCCGGAAGGCGTCGACGTCGAGATCGAGGACATCCGGGGGGACGTCGAGCCCGTTCGGCTCATCGGTCATGGGCGGGTCACACAATCCCGCGCTCGAGCACGACCTCGCCGAGCGAGAACCGCTCGGCCGCCAGCGTGCCGACGTCCACGACCGGATCGCGGCCGAGGTACAGGTCGCGCAGCACCTCACCGACGGCCGGGCCTTGCAGGAAGCCGTGGCCGGAGAAACCGGCGGCGTACAAGAACCGGGAAATGGTCGACGACTGGCCGATGACGGCGTTGTCGTCCGGAGTGACCTCGTAGTAGCCGGCCCAGCGGTGGGCGACTCCGACGTCAAGCAAGGCGGGAGCTCGGCGCTCCATCACCTCGAGCAGGTCGGGAAGCCAGTCCTCGCTGTAGCCCTCTCGGAAGCCCGGCTGCTCCTCCCGGTAGGACATACCGAGGAGCACCCCGGGGCCTTCTCGGTGCAGGTAGAACGTCGACGCGGCATCGATCGTCATCGGCATCGCGTCGTGGAAGACGCTCCGAAGGTTCTCGGTGAGGGGCTCGGTCACCAGGATCTGACGACGCAGCGGCTCCACCGGGAGGTCGACTCCGACCCAGGACCCGACGACCCGCGACCAGGCGCCCGCCGCGCAGACCACGGTGGACGTGCGTACGACTCCGGAAGACGTCAGGACGGCGGTGATCTGGCTGCCATCGGTATCGATGCCGGTGACGTCGACGCCAACGTGCACGCGCGCGCCCAGCTGCCGCGCGGCGCGAGCGTATCCCTGAACCACGCTCTCCGGGCTGCAGTACCCGTCGCGCGGGTGGAAGGTCGCACCGAGCACATCCGAGACGTCGACTCCGGGACTGCGCTCGCCGGCCTCCGCAGCGGAGAGCAGGCACGTCCGAATCCCGAGGGAGTTCTGCAGCGCGACGGCGTCCCGCGCCGCGGACCACGCCTCGGCATCGGTGTGGAGGAACAGGTAGCCGACTTGGTGCAGGTCGATCTCCCCACCGGGCCGCGCGCCGAACTGCTCGAAAGCCGGCAGACTCCGGGCGCCGAGGGCGATGTTCACCGCGTCCGAGAACTGTGCGCGAACCCCACCAGCAGACTTCGACGTCGACCCGCTCGCAAGCGCGTCCTTCTCCAGCAGCAGGACGTCGGTGACGCCCGCCTCGGCGAGGTGGAACGCCGTGCTCACGCCCATCACGCCGCCGCCGATCACCACGACCTCGGCCTGCTCGGGTAGACGGCGCGCGGTGCTCATCCGCAGATCACCCCTTGCCTGACCCAGGCCACGGTCATGCTCTGGGTCGTGCTGGTCGCTCGGCACGGCGGGACGACGCAGGGGCCATCGGCTCAGGCTAACGGCTGGTCAGTGCCACCCGAGCTCCCGCAGCCGCGCCTCACCCAGCCCGAGGGCGTGGCCGACCTCGTGGCCGAGCACGCGAAGAACTCGGCCAGGGACGTCCTCCGGCCGCTCGCACACCGTGAGGATCGGGATGCGATACAGCGTGATTGTGTCCGGCAGCGTCCCGGGCGCCCGGCCTGCGAACCGGGTTCGGGGAATGCCGCGGTACAGACCCAGGCACAGAACGCCCTCGTGCGCCTCGGCCGGATCCTGCTGGTCCTCCACCAACACCGCGATCTCGGACACGATCGGCATGACCCAGTCGGGGAGGGCGTCCAACGCGTCCAGGACCATTGCCTCGAACGTGTCCGGGGGCACCACCGAAGGGTCCACTGGCCATCCTTGTCGGTCGTGGTGCGCGTCGGGGCGTCGGCATCCGGACATCTGTGCGAGATGGTGGCCCTGTGGCACGCAATCTCGCACAGTGCCCCGGGCGGCGACGATCGGACCGGTCGATGAGCAGACCGGTCGCCCATCACGTCAGCGTCATCGCTGGCGGCGTGCTCACCGCTTGGGTGTGCGCCTAGTGTCCGCTCATCGGATGGAGCAGTCCCCTTCAGCCGGCGTTCGCCGCCGTTGGGGTGGGCGAGATCATTGCCGGCCTCTGGTGGCGGACCGCGGTCAAGACTTCCTAGGTGGCGGACACTCTCGGGCACGAATCGCTACGGCTCCAGCGTCTTCAGACGGCCTGCCCGCCAGTCCTCGAACCCGCTGGCGTACCACCGCGACCGCACCCGGTCGCTCGGACCACCCGCAAGCGCCGTGTGTGCCCGATCCTCAGCGAAGTCGGTGACGAACCGCAGCGTCGGTAGGAAGGACGTCTCCCGCCCCTCCGACCGGTAGATCTGTCCCTGCTGAACGGTGCCCCGCCCGCCCGGGAGCGGGAACGGGCCCCGGTCGAAGCCCAGTCGCGCCAGCGGCGTGCCGCCGAACAGCAGGTGTCGCGCCGTGATGGGACGCGTCGCAGCCCACGGCTCAACCGGCCCAGGGAGCGTCCGCGCCGCGACTCGTGAGTAGACCTCGCCCCGCGTCGCGTCGCCGAACCACGCTGAGCGCTCACGCAGAAGGACGCCGTCAACGTTGTGGTAGAAGTCGACCAAGACTCCGGTCTCGCTCAGCAGGTACTCGACGACGTCCCGGCCGAGCGCGGCGCCAAAGACGTCCAGGACGAGTCCCCGGTACCACCGCTCGAACAAGGTGGCCCCGACCGAGCCCGCTGAGTACCTGCCGTCCCAGGCGCTGAGCACGCGCTCATTCGTACCGTCGCCCAGCAGCGGACGCAGCGCGTCCAGGTAGCGCAGCGCGTGCTGCGACACGAGGTCGAGCTGGAGGCGCTGACTGTCCGCCACGGTCCACGCGTCGTTCTCAGCAAGTGCCTCTGCGATCCGGACCGCCCGCGAGTCCCCCATCGGCAAGGTGCTGGGCGCCAGCCTGCCCAGGTGGTTGAGGTCGTTGTTGGCGGTGACGAGGAACCCGCACTCAGGATCCTTGTCCCGCGGCAGCTCCTCCAGCCCGGCGAAGCCGAGCCATGCGGTCGTCGGATCCGACGCCGGCTGCGGAACCAGTCCCGAGTCCGGCCGCGTGCGTAGGGGAAGCAGCCCGGACATCTGGTAGCCGATCGACCCCGCCGAGTCGGCGAGCAGCCAGTTGAACGCCATCTCAAGCCGCCCGATGGCTTCCCGACCGGCGTCCACGTCACCCGCGTGGAGCAGGCCAACCACGGCTTCCATCGACGCCGCGCCACCACTGCCACCGGACCAGCGCGTCGACAGGTGGCGGCCCTCGACATGGGGATCGGCATCCAGGAGTCCTCGGTCGGTCTCGTACACCACGAGCTCGACGGGCGAGCCGCGACGCACCTTGATGGTCTCGACCCGGCGCGTCGCTGGAACCCACGTGGGCTCGCCGTCCACGTCTCGGCGTACCGATCCGGCGCGGCACTCCTCGACCCACGAGTCGGTCGCGTCCATGAACGCGTAGGTCGGTGTCCAGGCCAGCCGGTCGGTCCGTCCGACGAGGAAGCCGGGGAGTCCGGGCATCGTGGCGGCGACGACCCAGTGGTCCTCCCAGGTGCCCACCACCTCGCTCCAGATCGCGGGCAGGCGAAGCTCCAGGTGCGGGTCGCCGGACAGCAGCGCCTTCCCGCTCTTCGTCCGTGAGGGACCAACGACCCAGTTGTTCGAGGCGACCGGCCGGGGGACGAAGGGAAGCCAGCGGACGTCCGGAGGCACCAGCGGCTCCCCTGGTGCCACACCGGCGACCAGTTCCTCGTCCAGTCCGTCCAGCCCGCGGGGGAACAGCTCGGTCAGGTAGTCGCGCGGGATGCCGGCCCGCACCAGCTGGACGAGCAGCCGCTCCATCTCGCCCTGGCTCTGCGCCAGCCCGACGAACCCGACCAGCCGCGCCAGCACGACGCAGTCGGCCGGGGTCCACGGCTCCACCCGACGAACGCCGAACAGCCGCAGCTCCCATGGGGCTCGTCCTCGCAGCGCGTCGTTCATGCCCTCGCAGTAGGCCAGGACCAGGTTCTTGGCATCCGGCGACATCCGCGCCACCTGCTCCTGTGCACCGACGTGGATGCCGATCCGACGGAAGGATCGGTCAGCCGCGAGCAGGTCCGCCCCCGGAAGGTGCTCCGCCAGTCGTCCCCACCCGGCCATCCGCGTGGCGAGCACCTGCAGCGGCCGGTCCGACCCGTGTACCCAGCCCAACCCCCGGTACAGGTCGGCCTCGCTGGCGGCATCGATGTGCGGGACCCCGTGGGAGTCCCGGGTGATCGTCGCGCCACGAACGTGAGCGGGCGTGGTCGTCATGGTGGCGACGCTAGACCCAGCCGGGGGGCGGGGGCAGGGCTCGAAGTCCCGGGGCCGGCCGCCCCCGATCGCCGGATGCACGGATGTGCGGAATTCCTACCTTCTGCACGCAATTCCGCACGCACGCCACCCTCGGCGTGCGGTATTCGCGGCGCGGGCCGCGAATACCGCACATTCGTGACCAAGCCGGCCGGTGCTCCCGGGTCAGGCCAGGTCGAACCGGTCCAGGTTCATGACCTTGTCCCACGCTGCGACGAAGTCGCGCACGAACCTCTCCTGGGCGTCGCCGCTCGCGTAGACCTCCGCGAGCGCGCGCAGCTGGGAGTTGGACCCGAAGACCAAGTCGACCCGACTCGCCGTCCAGTTCACGTCGCCGGTCTCCACGTCGCGGCCTTCGAACGTCTCCTCGGTGTCGGACGTCGCATGCCACGTGGTGCCCATGTCGAGCAGGTTCACGAAGAACTCGTTGCTCAACGTCTCGGACTGCTTGGTCAGGACACCCAGCTCTGACTGCGCGTGGTTCGCGTTCAGGACCCGCATGCCGCCGACGAGCACGGTCGTCTCCGGAGCGGTCAGGGTGAGCAGCTGCGCTCGGTCGATCAGAAGCTGCTCCGCGGAGCGCTCGTGACCCTTCCCGAGGTAGTTGCGGAACCCGTCAGCGGTCGGCTCGAGCACGGCGAATGCCTCGGCATCCGTCTGCTCCTGCGACGCGTCCGTGCGTCCCGGCGAGAATGGGACGTCGACGTCGAATCCGGCGTTCTTCGCAGCCTGCTCGACGGCGGCGCACCCACCCAACACGATCAGGTCCGCCAGAGAGATCTGCTTGTTGCCGGTTTGCGAGCCGTTGAACTCCGCCTGGATGCCCTCCAGCGTCCGCAACACGCCCGCCAGCTCAGCCGGGTTGTTGACCGCCCAGTCGTTCTGAGGTGCGAGGCGGATGCGGGCGCCATTCGCTCCCCCGCGCCGGTCGGTGCCGCGGAACGTCGATGCCGACGCCCACGCCGTCGATACCAGCTGCGAGACGGACAGCCCCGAAGCAAGGAGCGTGGCCTTCAGCCCCGCGACGTCGGCGGCCCCGACCAGCTCGTGGGTCGCCGCTGGGACGGGGTCCTGCCAGATCTGCGGCTCCGCCGGCACGAGCGGGCCGAGGTAGCGCGAGATCGGTCCCATGTCGCGGTGCGTCAGCTTGAACCACGCCTTGGCGAAGGCGTCCGCGAACTCCTGCGGGTTCTCGTAGAAACGCCGGGAGATGGGCTCGTAGATCGGGTCCATGCGCAGTGCGAGGTCGGTCGTCAACATGACGGGCGCCCGCCGCTTCGAGGGGTCGTGCGGGTCGGGCACGGCGTCCGCCGCCGCCGGGTCCGTCGGAATCCACTGGTAGGCGCCGGCAGGGCTCTTGACGAGGTCCCAGTCGTAGGAGAACAGGGTCTCGAAGTAGCTGTTGTCCCAAGTGATCGGGGTCGGCGTCCAGGGTCCCTCCAGTCCGCTGGTGATGGCGTCGTTGCCCTTGCCGCTGCCGTAGCTGCTCCGCCAGCCGAGCCCCATCTCCTGGATCGGCGCAGCCTCGGGCTCGGGCCCGACGTTGGCAGGGTCGCCGGCACCGTGCGTCTTTCCGAAGGTGTGGCCACCAGCGATGAGTGCCACGGTCTCCTCGTCGTTCATCGCCATGCGGGCGAACGTCTCGCGGATGTCCCGGGCCGCAGCAAGCGCGCTCGGCTCGCCGTTCGGCCCTTCCGGGTTCACGTAGATGAGGCCCATCTGTACCGCGGCGAGCGGGTTGGCGAGGTCGCGGTCGCCGCTGTAGCGCTTGTCATCGAGCCAGGTGTCCTCGTTGCCCCAGTTGACCTGCTCCGGCTCCCAGACGTCCTCGCGCCCGCCCCCGAAACCGAAGGTCGTGAAGCCCATCGACTCGAGGGCGCAGTTGCCCGCGAAGACGAGCAGGTCTGCCCACGAGATCTGCTGGCCGTACTTCTTCTTGACCGGCCACAGCAGCCGCCGCGCCTTGTCGAGGTTGCCGTTGTCCGGCCAGCTGTTGAGGGGTGCGAACCGCTGCTCGCCCGAACCGGCTCCGCCGCGGCCGTCGCTGATCCGGTACGTCCCCGCAGCGTGCCAGGCCATGCGGATGAACAGCGGCCCGTAGTGGCCCCAGTCAGCCGGCCACCAGTCCTGTGACGTTGTCATGACCGCTTCGACGTCGTCCTTCAGAGCCCTGAGGTCGAGGTTCGCGAACTCCTCGGCGTAGCTGAACCCCTCGCCCAGCGGGCTCGCCGAGGGGGGGTTCTGGTGGAGAACGGTCAAGTCGAGCTGGTTCGGCCACCAGTCTCGGTTGGACACCGCCCGGTTAGCTCCGCCGGTCACTGGGCACTTGCTCTCGCTGTCCATGTCGTTCTCTCCTGTGGTCGCGTTGCGGTTGTCAGGCACGTGAGTCTCGCTCCGGGTCGATGGACGTCTGGCAGTTCGGGCAGAGCCCCCAGTGGGTGACCTCTGACTCGTCGATGAGGAATCCGTTGTCGTTGCTCGGGTCCAGGCACGGGGCGGAGCCGACGGCGCAGTCGACGTCCGCGGTGGCGCCACAACCGCGGCACACGACGTGGTGGTGGTTGTCACCCACGCGGGTCTCGAACCGGGCTGGACTCCCCGCGGGCTCGATCCGGCGAACAAGCCCGGCCGAGGTGAAGGCCCGCAGCACGTCGTAGACCGCCTGCGTCGACACCTCGGTGCTGGCGCGGACCTCGGTCAGGACGGCGTCGACGTCCGCGTGCGGGACGGCGTAGAGCGCGTCGAGCACGGCAACTCTCGGCACGGTGGCACGCAGCCCGGCCGACCGGATGCGGTCAGCGGTCGAGGTGACGGAGACGGTGTCGCTCACACTTCGACCCTAGTCCTTGTCTGGAACCAGTCAAGACAACGGTCGCTCCTGCCAGGCGCGGGCGGTCCTGGCGGACCTCACTCCGGGTGGTTGGTCAGCTTCTTGTTGATGACTCCGATTCGGAAGGGGTTGCGGACGTTCATGTAGGACAGGTGTGTGATCAGACCGGCCGAAGCGTGGGCCAGGATGTGGCAGTGGAACATCCAGTCGCCTGGGTTGTCCGTCGTGACCTGCACGGTGTACTTCTCGCCGGGGTGGATCTCCAGGGTGTCGACCCACCACGGTGACCCGGTGGACGGCTGACCGTTCCGGGTGAGCACCAGCATGTGTTGACCGTGCAGGTGCATCGGGTGGGCCATAGGAGTGTTGTTCCTGAAGCGCACCCGGATCGTCTCGCCGGGTTTCACCATGAACATCGGCACGTGGGGGATGAGCTTCCCGTTGATGCTGAACCAGTAGCCGAACTTCCCGTCGAGGTACCCGTGCTTCTGACCGATGACGTAGTCGAACCGCCGGTCCGGAGTGGGCGTGCGCACCGATGGGTCGGGGACGCCGTAGTGCAACGGGTCGAACGCCTGCCCAGCATTCAGCGCCGGGGGCGATCCACCACCGAGAACCAGGCTTGGTCCGTTGACCACACCCACACGTGCCGACGTGGGCGTGCCCACAAGCACGATGTCGACCCGGCCGGCCGCAGGTACCTCCACGTAGGTGTCGGCGGGCAAGGTGGTGGGGAGGTGGACATCAACGCCGTCGATGGCGACGACCTGGAACGGGACAGTGGCGGCGACCCGCAAGGCTCCCTGGTTCGTGTTCACGAAGCGGAGCCGTCGGCTCCCAACATCACCACCCACCACCTGCTCCCCTGTCAGGCCGTTGATCGTGTTGCGCCCTCGATAGCTATGGACCAGCGCTGTCACATCGCTCGTGGCGGCCGGAGGCACGGGTGCGCCCTTGGGCCGGATCACGACGGCGCCGACCAGTCCCCGCGTGACTTGGCGCTGCGAGTACTGGTGCGCGTGGTACCAGTACGTCCCGGCGTCCCGTGCCCGGAACCGGTAGGTGAAGTGGTCACCAGGGAGAACAGCGTTCTGGGTGACGCCGGCCACGCCGTCCTCGCCGTTGGGGACGTCCACGCCGTGCCAGTGAATCGTGGTGCCCGCACCGATGTTCCGGTTCCGGAGTACGACCCGCACGAGATCGCCTTGTTCAGCGACGATGGTCGGTCCGGGGCTCGATCCGTTCACGGTGTACACCCGTTGCCGTCGGCCGGCCACCGACGTTCGCTCGTATGCCGCCTTGAGCGTGTACGACACGTCCGGTTGACCGGTCGGGCCGCGGAGCTTTGCCACACTGCGCATGGGGCCCGAGTAGTGGTGGCTGCCACCTCCGTACTCGTGCATCCCCATGTCGTGGATCGAGTAGGTGTCAGGTAGCAGGCTGTCGCGGCAGCGTTGCTTCTTCGCCGCGTTGTCGATCCCGCTGCACGGGCCGGACGTACCGGACGACGAGGCCGGAGCTGCCGGAGCTGCCGGCACCGCAGCGGTGGCGGCGAGCGCAAGTGCGCTCACCGCCACCAACGCCGCTGTTGGCCACCTCATAGGACGCTAGACACCGTTGACCAGGTGCCACATGCCCATCATCGCGTGAGGCACGCCGTCCTGCTCCTCACTCGGCATCCAGCACATGAGCAGGTACCTGCTCTGCCTGACGTCCTGCCGGTGCACCGTCCTGACGCCCGGCGACTGGATTTCGAAGAAGAAGCCGCCGGGAAGAAGCCACTGCGGGTCCTTCGGGGACTTGAAGGACTGGCGTACGTCGCTGGCGGTGGTTCCGTCGGCGACGCGGTCGGCCTCGAGGAAGTGGATCTCGTGTGACTTGTTCTCGAAGCTCACCCACTTGCCGCTGAGGTCACCGGAGGTCTCGAACTGGTTCTGCCTGGTGGCCCAGACCTCGCTGTCCGGCTTGGCCATCTTGGGACTGCGGCGCTCACCCGTCACCCGGAACGTGGTGAGCTTGTTGGTCTTGGTGTCGATCAGGTAGTACGAGCCGCTGCTCAGCCTGACCTGCCATCTGGCACCTTCGGCGCCGCCGCCGTAGAAGGTCGCGATGCGGTCAACTGTCTTCATCGCATCGGCGCTCCCCGGGGCCCCTGATCCGGCCTGGTCGAACTTCTTGAACAGCCGATCAAGGTTGTCGGTCTCGACAATGATGACCGAAGACCCGCGATGTGCGGTCTTCACCACCCGGAACTCAGTCACGCCCGGGCGGAAGTGGGCGTCGTCCATCTTCACCGCGCGGTCGTTGCTCCTGATCTTGACCACCTTCGGCTTGCCTGGGGCCCCCGGCCGGGCAGCTGCCCGGTCCGTTGATCCGGCGCTGGCCGTGGCTGGTGCCACAGCCAGGCCGGCCACCGCGAGCGCGGCCGTGACCACAAACGTGGTAGCCGTCGTCTTGAGCTTCACCGGTAGTCCCTTCGTTGTTGGTGCGTTCGCGTAGAAGAGAGGTGTTCACCGGAGCCGCACGAGGTGAGCTCCGAGTGGCTCCATGGTCCGGCTCGACCGTTCCGAGACCGTTACGAAACTGACCTGAAGAGAAAGGCTTGGTGCGGTCGGGGCGGCGGCCAAGCCAGCGGCCCCGTCGCGGTCAGCCGCGGAGCTCGGCGACGCGTGCTTCCATCTTGTCGATCGCCATCGCCCAACCCTGGGCACCTGGGGAGTCGGCGGGAACGCCGATGTGGGTCATGACCATCCTGGTGCGGTCGCCCTGGTCTTCGAGCTCGACCATGATCGCGGTCTCCATCGGCGCGCCGGCAGGCATACCCATCTGCTCGGAGGTGATGGCGTTGCCCTCTGCGTCGGCCATGCTCTCGGTGTAGACGAGGCGAGTCTTCGGCTCGACCTCGCGGTACTCACCGACGAAGAACATCTTCATCGGGCCGCCAGGCGTTTCCATCTCCATGGCGATGTGGCGGCGACCGCCGACCTGCACGTCCATGTCGGCCTTCGGGATCGTGGCGCCCATCGGGCCGTACCAGTTGGCGAAGTGCTCGGCTTCGGTCCACATCGCCCAGACCAGGTCGATGGGCGCGTTGAAGATGCGTTCGATCCGGACGTCTTTGGTGTCAGTCATTGGGCCATGCCGTCCTTCGGGTCTGGGGGCTTCTGAAGCTCTCGGACGTAGTCGTCGATGCGGTCGAATCGGTGATCCCAGATCCGCCGGTACTGCTCGGTCCAGTCAGCGACCCGCGCGAGTGGGGCGCCATCGATGGTGCACGGCCGAAACTGTGCCCGCCGGCCACGCGTGACGAGACCAGCGTGCTCCAGCACCTTGATGTGCCGGGAGATCGCGGGGAGCGTCAGGTCGAAGGGTGCGGCGAGATCGTTGACGCTGGCCTCACCGTGAGCCAGCCGCGCCAAGATCGCTCGCCGGGTCGAGTTCGCGAGGGCCGCAAAGGTCTCATCAAGCCGCGCCTCGTCAGGCGTCGCGCTCGCAGTCATCACGGGTGCCACCTGCCGTACTTTCGAGAGTCATTAATTAACTGATATAGAAAGTACCGGTGAGCTGCGGCGACGTCAAGCCCCGAGGAGGAGCGCCCGTGGGCGCCCAAGCAGACGGCCGGGTCGTGCGGCCCGGAGGGTAGTTTCGCGGCATGCACAGCGTCGTCGTCGAGGTGCGCACCGGCTCGGACCCGGCCGTCGTCGACGTGACCCCCGAGTGCCGGCACTTCCTTCGAGGGGTCTCGGCCGACGACGGTCTCCTGCACGTCTGGGTCCCCCACGCCACTGCGGGCCTGGCGGTCATCGAGACGGGAGCCGGGAGCGACGACGATCTCCTCTCTGCTCTGGAGTCCCTGCTGCCCCGCTCGGCCCCCTGGCGCCACCGGCACGGATCGGCCGGGCACGGGCGTGACCACGTGTTGCCGGCGATCGTGCCGCCCTTCCTCGTCGTCCCGGTGCTTGGCGGACGACTGGCGCTTGGCACCTGGCAGGCGTTGTGCCTGGTGGACACGAACGTGGACAACCCGGTCCGCCAGGTACGCCTGTCGTTCCTGGCCGGCTGAGCCTCCTAGACGAGCGGCTCTTGCCAGACGAGGGCGGTGCCGTCGAGGACGACCACACCGTCCTGGTTGGTGATCGTGGTGGAGAGCCGGCAGATCGGCTTGTCCTCCCGCGCCTCCAGCACCTCGACGCGCGCGGTGATCTCCTCGCCCGGAGCCACCGGTGCCCGGAAGTTCCAGTCCACATGGAGGAACACCGATCCGGGGCCAGGCAGCTCCTCGGCGACCACGGCGTTGAGCAAGCCAGACGTGACGCCACCTTGGACGATCAAGCGTCCGAACCGGCTACGCGAAGCCACCGCCTCGTCGTAGTGCAACGGGTTGCGGTCGCCGGTGATCGCAGTGAAGTGCTCAATGTCGCTGTGTAGGACACGTCGTGTTCGCGATGCGGTCTGGCCGATCTCAGGCACGTCCCCCACCTCCTCGAGAGCGGATGCTCGTGACCAGAGTCTCCCTGGACGTGCCATCGACGTGCCACAACCATCGCCACCGGAGCTCCTCACCCGGTCCAGTGCCCGCCCCCGCGGCGTCACGTGCGGTCGATAGTCTGGAGGGGAACGTGAATGCGCCGGCACGCGGGCCGCATCCGGCGGCCGAGGAGGGTCACCGCTGTGAGCGACACCACGACTGGAGCTGGCACTGCACCCGGGTCTGCCGACGCCGTGCCGCCCTACGCCCGCGAGGCGGCTAACGTCGCCGCCGAGCTCGGTTCCGACTTGTCGGACGGCCTGACCTCGGCTGAGGCCGCGTCCCGGCTGACGCAGTACGGGCCGAACCAGATCACCGCGGAGAAGCCGCCGTCGGCGTGGGCGGTGGCCGTGCAGCAGCTGCGCGACCCGATGAACCTCATGCTCGTCGCGGTCACCGTCGTGAGCATTCTGATCGGGGAGGTATCCACCGGCGTCGTCGTTGGCATGCTGATCCTCCTCAACGTGGTGCTGGGGTCGAGGCAGGAGCTGAAGGCCAGGGCCAGTGTGGACGCCCTGTCGCAGCTCCAGGTGCCCCAGGCGAAGGTGGTGCGGCAGGGGCAGCTCGTCCAGGTCCCCGCAGTCGACCTGGTACCTGGTGACCTCGTCCAGCTGGAGGCGGGGGACATCGTCCCCGCAGACGGCCGGATCGTCCGCTCGGCCACCCTCGAGACCCAGGAGGCGGCGCTCACCGGGGAGAGCGCCCCGGTCGCCAAGGGGGCGGAGGTCCTCCCCGACGGGGAGGTCGCCCTCGGTGACCGGGCGAACATGCTCTTCCAGAACACGTCGGTGACACGGGGAACCGCGGCCATGGTCGTGACGGAGACGGGTATGGGCACCCAGATGGGCCAGATCGCCACCATGCTCAGCTCGGTCACCCGGTCCCGGTCGCCCCTCCAGAAGGAGCTCGACTCGCTGACCAAGGTCATCGCGGTCATCGCCTGGACCGCGGTTGCCTTCATCGTCGTCGTCGGGTTGGTCCGTGGCGAGGAGTTCAAGCAGGTCCTTCTGGTGGGCACAGCGATGGCGATCTCGGCCATCCCGACCGGCCTCCCGGCCTTCGTGTCGGGACTGCTGTCCATGGGGGCCAAGCAGCTCGCCGAGGCAAAGGCAGTGGTGAAGAACCTCACCGACGTGGAGACCCTCGGAGCAACCAGCGCCATCAACACCGACAAGACCGGCACGCTGACGATGAACCAGATGATGGTCTCGGACATGTACCTGAATGGGCTCTGGTTCACCGTGGAAGGCGACGGCTACGCCAAGACCGGGGAGGTCCGGTCCGTGGCCGGGGCACCGGTGCCGGACTTCACCCGACTGGCGCTGGGGCTCGCGCTGGACAGCGACGCCACGGTCTCCGACCATGGAACCGTGGTCGGCGACCCGACCGAGGCGGCGCTGGTCGTGCTGGCCGCCAAGCTCGGCGTTGACGCCGAGGAGACCCGGCGTGCCTACCCCCGGCTGGCCGAGGTGCCATTCGACTCCGAGTACAAGTTCATGGCGACCTTCCACCGCTTCCAGGTCGACGGGGTGGACCACGTCATCGAGCTGGTCAAGGGCGGCCCGGACGTGGTGCTGGCCCGCTGCAAGCAGTCGGGCGGGCCGTTCAGCAAGGAGCCCGTGCCGATGGAGCAAGCTCGCGCCGGCATCGACGCGGCCAACGACCGAATGGGCGAGAAGGGCCTGCGGGTGCTGGCCTTCGCGGCCCGGATCGTCGACCAAGGCGAGCTGTCGGCGATGAACGACGACCCGATGTCCCGCGTCACCGACCTGGACTTCGTCGGCATGGTCGGCATCATCGACCCGCTGCGCGCATCGTCGAGGCCGGCAGTGCAGACCGCCCTCAAGGCCGGGATTGACGTGCGGATGATCACCGGTGACCACGCCGTCACCGCCAAGGCCATTGGGGAGACGCTCGGGCTCGGGGCCGGTGCCATCAGCGGCCCCGAGCTGCAGGGCCTGACCGACGACGAGGTCAAGCGACGGCTCCCCGAGCTGCATGTGTTCGGACGGGTCACGCCGGAGGACAAGCTGCGCCTGGCACGGATGATGCAGGAGCAGGGTCTGGTCGTCGCGATGACCGGAGACGCCGTCAACGACGCCGCCGCACTCAAGCAGGCGGACATCGGCGTGGCCATGGGCAGCGGCAGCGAGGTCACCAAGCAGGCAGGTCGGATGATTCTCACCGACGACAACTTCGGCACGCTCGTACACGCGGTCGAGCTCGGGCGCCGGGTCTACGACAAAGTCGTGTCCTACATCCGCTTCCAGATGACCCAGCTGCTCGCGCTGGTCATGCTCTTCGTCGCCGCCACCGCGTTCAACATCAACGGGGGAATCGCCCTGACGCCGGCGATGGTGTTGTTCCTCCTGTTCTTCCTGACCTCAGCCGGCGTGGTGGTGATCGCCGTGGACCCGGGCGACCCGGATGTCATGAGCCGCCCACCGCGGGACCCGGGGATGCCCATCACGAACCGGGCTGCAGTGACCTCCTGGATCCTCTACGGGGCGGTGCTGTTCCTGGCGGCCCTGGTACCTCTGGTTGCCGGACCCGACGAGCCCAGCACCGACGCCGCGAGCATCTCGTTGACCATGACGTTCGCAGTGATGGGGCTCGGTACCGTGTTCAATGCGGTAACCAACCGCCGAGACCCGACCAGCGGTCTCACTCCCCCGGTCCTGAAGGCGCTAGCCATCTCCGTGGTCCCGGTCGCACTCCTGTTCCTGGCCACCGAGCTCCCGCGGTTCCAGAGCTCCCTGCTCACTGTGTCCCTCACCGGTGCCCAGTGGCTCGCCACGATCGGTCTGGCGCTGTTGCTCCCGATCGTCGTCGAGGTCAGCAAGTGGGTCCGGCGCCGACGGATCCCGGCACCAGCGCTGACTGACGCGCCCCACGCTGTCGCGCCGGAACGCGCGATCGCCTCCGCCCCAGTGAGCTCAGATCACTGACCTCAACCCAGCGACCGGAGACCTCCGTCATGGCCAAGACCAAGAAGAAGCACCCGAAGCCCGGCTCGGACGCGTCTGGATCGGCGGCAGGGGCACCGAGGAAGCTGAGTCGGAAGGAGTACGAGCGGGAGATGCGCCACCTGCATGGCGAGCTGGTCGCGATGCAGGAGTGGGTGAAGTCCACCGGAGCCAAGGTCTGTGTCGTGTTCGAGGGCCGAGACACCGCCGGGAAAGGCGGCACCATCAAGCGGATCACCGAGCGGGTCAGCCCGCGCGTGTTCCGCGTCGTGGCCCTCCCCGCACCGACCGACCGTGAGAAGTCCCAGATGTACGTGCAGCGCTACCTGCCGCACTTCCCCGCGGCCGGGGAGGTCGTCATCTTCGACCGAAGCTGGTACAACCGGGCCGGCGTCGAGCCGGTGATGGGGTTCTGCACGCCAGAAGAAACCGAGAAGTTCCTGCAGATGGCGCCCGCGGTCGAGCGCGCCATGGTCGACTCAGGGATCATCTTGATCAAGTACTGGCTCGAGGTCAGCGCCGAGGAGCAGACCCGTCGCCTGAAGAGCCGGATGGATGACCCGCGCAAGGTCTGGAAGCTGTCCGCGATGGACCTCAAGTCGTACAGCCGGTGGTACGACTACTCACGAGCCCGGGACGCCATGTTCGCGGCGACCGACGCCGCGTGGGCTCCCTGGTTTGTCGCGAACACCGACGACAAGAAGCGCGGCCGCCTCAACATCATC
This sequence comes from uncultured Actinomycetota bacterium, assembly GCA_963848085.1. Taxonomy (GTDB): domain Bacteria; phylum Actinomycetota; class Actinomycetes; order JAHEKZ01; family JAHEKZ01; genus CAWKCE01. The sequence goes on along the minus strand of CAWKCE010000003.1, from coordinate 408,527 downwards.
ACGCACCTGCTGAGCCAGATCCCGTACCAGCCATTGACGTCTGAGGCGGTGCGACTGCCTCGACGACAGGCCGCCAAGGGGTACGTGGAGCCGGATCTCCCGCTCAGGCGCATTCCGACGCCCTTCTGAGGCTGAGCTGCCCGCACGGCGGACTCACACAGCCGGTCACGGGGCCGCAGTCTGCCCGGGCTTCGTGCCCGCTACCGCCGTGGCGAGCACCCACCGGCCCATGCACGTCGTCATGACCCACCTGATGCCGCACATGCCATTCGCCACATCCAAGAAACGGCGCGACCGAATCGCTGGTCTTCACTGCGATTGACCTGTCCCGGGACGGCGCCGCGTTTCTGCCCCAGGGCTGAACTGGCCGGCCAGCAGCGGCAACGTGTCGGGTCCGGCGTGGGCGTACGGTCTGAGAGAAGAGCACCAGCGAAGGGGGCGCGAGAGGTCGCCATGACCGAGCAGCAGCGGTACGAGGTGGTACGGCAGGGGTCGGGGTTCGAGCTTCGCCGCTACCGAGCGCACCTGGTCGCCGAGGTCGAGGTCGACGGCTCCTTCGAGGGCGCGGGCAACACGGCCTTCCGTCCGTTGGTGGCCTACATTCGTGGGCGGAACCGAGCTAGCCAGAGCCTGGCGATGACCGCGCCCGTGCTCCAGCGCCGCGACGACCCAGACGAGACGCCGGCGACTGTGGAGACGCTGACCGCCGAGACGTCGCCCGGTCGCTATGTCGTCTCTTTCGTCATGCCGCGGGGCTCGACGCGCGAGTCGCTCCCGGACCCTGCCGATGCCCGGGTCGCGATCCGGGCCGTCCCGGAGGAGCTCGCCGCCGTGGCCCAGTACTCCGGTCGTTGGACGTCTGCCTCGTACGAGCAGCAGACCAGCCGGCTGCTGCGAGCGGTGTCCGCAGCCGGGCTCGAGACCCACGGTCCACCGCGCTTCGCCCGCTTCGACCCGCCCTGGACGCCGTGGTTCCGACGGCGCAACGAAGTCGTCGTCCCTGTCCGCGAAAGCTGACCTCCCGCTCGACCTGGTCCCAGCGGTAGACCGGCTCCGCGTGGGGCGACTTCGACGTCGCCACGGCGACCGGGGCGGGCGCCATCGGCTCGACGACGAGAGGTCACTCCGGTGGGAGTCCCGTACGACCCGGGATCAGGCGTCGCGGTACATGAAGACGCCGCTGGCGACGATCCAGATCACAAGCAGCGCGAACATCGGCAGGCCGAGCCCGACCGCCAAGTTCGAGAATCCCGAACAGTCCGACCAGCAGTTCCAGACACGCGCTTCAGCCTGCGGCCGGGACTCTTGGGGACGAGATGAACGGGTGCCGGGTCTCCGGCAAAGCCGCTCTCGTCATGTAGCTGGCAAGGGATGGGGAGACGTGCTGTGTGCCGGAGAACGAAGCCGAGGTCGGGCCCAAGGCCAGCAGCTACGTTGGCGGTTGGATGCCTCGGGAGAGAGAAGACATGGCGGAATTCGACGATTGGCCACGGAAGCGACGGACGCAGATGGAACCCCTGATCGACCGTGGAGAGTATGCCGGCCTGGCCAACTGCAGGTACCTGAACCAAGCGTCCCTCGGCCTGATACCGCGAGTCTCGGTCGAAGCGAGTACACGCTTCCTGGTCGATGTCGCCCAGCACGGCAACCTCTTCCTGTCGGACCAGGCCGAGGCCGAGATTCTCGACTCGCTGCGAGCGGCTGCAGCCGAGCTTCTCGGCGCGCCGGTGGGATCGGTCGCGGTGGTGGGCGGAGCGAGCGAGGGCTTGGGCCAGATGGCCGCACTTCTCTCCGACTCGGACGGCGAGGTGATCCTGGTACCGAGCGACTTCCCGAGTGTGACCTACCCATGGCTGGCCGCCCACGAGCGATCGGGCATGCACATTCGGTGGGTTCCCGACGTTGCGGCCGAAGACCTCACGCAGTCGCTGGTTGACGCCATCAGCGAGCGAACAACCGCCGTATGCGTCAGCGCGGTGCAGTTCTCGACCGGTACCCAAGTCGATGTCGCGGCGCTCGTGGCCCGTGCTCGAAGCGTTGGAGCCCGGGTCGTCGTTGATGTCACTCAGATGGCGGGGGCCATCCCCGTCACCATGAGCGCCTGGGGAGCCGACGCGCTGGTGTGCAGCGGGTACAAGTGGCTGTCTGCCCCAGGCGGCGTGGCGTTGCTTGGGGTCACCGAGGACCTTGCAGCTGCTATCCCCACGCTCGTTGGTTGGAAAGGCGGTGCCGCACCGTTTGACTTCAAGCCGGCGGAGCTCTCGCTCGCAGAGGGCGCCCGACGATTTGAGCTTTCCACGATGTCGTACAGCGCAGCCATGGGGCTACTCGCCTCGATCAATCTGCTCACCGGAATCGGACTGAGTACGATACGGGAGCACGCCAACCGGCTGGCGGACAGCCTCGCACGGCAGACGGCGCCGCTTGGCTGGACCCCTTATCGGCCCCTGAGCGCCCCGTCCGCATGTGGGCACATTGTCTCGCTGAGACACCCGACTGCCGCGGTCGAGGAAGTCCAGGCCGCGCTGGGGCGCGAGCACCGGATCATCACCAGCTCACGCGTCGGGGGCATCCGTGTCTCGCTCCACATCTACAACAGCGAAGACGACGTGCGAGCTCTTTCCGAGGCACTTGAGTCAATCGGCCGACACCAGAGATAGGCGCAGCGGACGCCGCCGCCTGAGCAGTGGAACACCTGTCTCGCCTTGAAAGTCGCGGCTCAGGCTCCAGCCATTGCATCGGCGCTACCGATGTAGTGACTGGAGAACATCTGTTGGACAGAGCCATTGCTGCCGACGCAAGATGCCGGTGGCGCATGCGCCCTGCAAGGCACGAAGAGCCAGTTCTGAATCGTCGACGGGAGCCCGGAGATGGCGAGCGAAGAGGTCGAGGCCCTCGTTGTCGGCGGGGGGCAGGCCGGTCTGGCGATGAGCGAGCATCTGAGCCGCTGCGGCGTGGCGCACCTCGTCCTGGAGCGGAACCGTATCGCCGAGCGTTGGCGGTCGGAGCGATGGGACTCCCTGGTTGCGAACGGGCCCGCTTGGCACGACCGCTTCCCCGGCCTTGAGTTCTCCGACATCGGCCCGGAGGAGTTCGCCTCGAAAGAACGAGTCGCGGACTACTTCGTCGACTACGCGGAGAAGATTGCGGCGCCGATCCGGTGTGGCGTGGAAGTGACGTCCGCGCGCAGGAACGTCGGCCGGCCCGGCTTCCGGGTCGAGACCTCGGAGGGAAGCATCGACGCACGCTTTGTCGTGGCCGCCACCGGACCGTTCCAGCGTCCGGTGGTACCGGCGATAGCTCCCGACGATGCCGGGCTCATGCAGATCCACTCCAGCGGCTACCGCAACCCGAGCCAGCTGCCCGAAGGGGCGGTCCTCGTCGTAGGGGCGGGGTCATCCGGAGTGCAGATCGCGGACGAACTGCTGCGCGCAGGGCGACGTATCTACCTCTCTGTTGGCCCGCACGACCGCCCACCGCGGCGGTATCGCGGGCGTGACTTCGTCTGGTGGCTCGGCGTCCTGGGCAAGTGGGATGAGGAGACGCCCCCCCAAGGCAAGGAGCACGTCACGATCGCGGTCAGCGGCGCCCATGGGGGCCACACCGTCGACTTCCGCGACCTGGCCAACCGCGGCATGGTGCTCGTTGGCCGAACGCGCTCGCTCGAAGGCGGCGCCCTCCGGTTCTCCGCGGACCTGGCCGACAACCTCGCACACGGTGACGACAACTACCTGTCACTGCTCGACGAGGCCGATGCATATGTCACCCGCAATGGCATCGACCTCCCGGACGATCCGGACGCCCGCGCTCTGGGACCGACCCCGGGCTGCGTGAGCGATCCCATCCTCGAGCTCGACCTCGCGAGCGCTGGAGTGACCTCGATCATCTGGGCGACCGGCTTTGCCGTCGACTACAGCTGGCTGCAGGTGGACGCCCTCGACGTGAACGGACGGCCCAGCCACCGTCGGGGAGTGTCGAGCGAACCGGGCGTCTACTTCCTCGGGCTGCCTTGGCTGGCACGGCGCGGATCCTCGTTCATCTGGGGCGTTTGGCACGACGCCGCATATGTGGCCGATCACATCGTGACCCAGCGCAGCTACCTGACATACCAGGCGACCGGGCTGCCAGACTCGGTGAGGTTGGGAAGAGCCGATGCCGACGTTCGCGAATGAGGCTTTGATCCGGTCGCTCAACACGCGTGAGACCAATCTCGAACAGAGCCGCGACTCTCGTGAGTCGGAAGCTCCACTACGACAACAAGTCCTCGCACGCGGCCGCGCGTACGGCGCGGTCCAGTCGACCAGCTTTCTGGTCACCGAACGTCAGACCGCTTGTTGACCACGACGCAGAAGACCTGCGCTGATTCCGGAGCGGGGGCGGGTTGGGAACCCGAGACCTCTGGGTGATGAGTGGCTGACCACCGGTTAGCGGGGTGTTCGTCGGTGCGCTCTTGTGCTCAGCGGCCCGGTTCAGTGTCCGTCGTCTACCGCCTCGTACGAGGCATCCGTGTACCTCGTGCGTGCCTCTCAGCCTGCCATGCGGAACAGACAGCCCGTTCGACATGGCAGTATGCAGGCCCGTGAGCGATGATGCCGCGGAACGCAGCGTCCGGTCGGAGTCCGGTCTGACCGACGACGACTTCTCGCCGATCTGGGCCGACAGCGACCGCCCGCGCATCCCGCGCGTGGCCACCGAGCGTGAGGCGCTCGTGGCGTATCTGGAGTACTACCGAGCGACGGTGGAAATGAAGTGCCGGGGCTTGACCCCGGAACAGGCACGGACCCGGTCCATGCCTCCGTCGTCCTTGTCACTTCACGGTCTGATTCGACACCTCGCCGCCGTCGAGCGCTGGTGGTTTCAGCAGAATTTCGAGCGCCGCGACGTGCCCTTCCTCTTCTTCACCGCCGACAACCCCAACCTCGACTTCGATCCGCCCTCGGACGCCGACTTCGCCGCCGACCTGCAGGTCTGGCGCGCGGAGTGCGCGGTCTCTCGCGAGATTGTCGCCGCTCACGAACTCGACGACACCGCGCGGCCGCTGGATTGGGATGAGGACGTCGATCTGCGTTGGCTGGTTCTCCGGATGATGACCGAGTACGCCCAGCACTGCGGGCACATCGACCTGCTTCGCGAGGGGATCGACGGGAGGATCGGGGCATGAGCCGGGACTTCTTCCGAGCTCACCCGCGTGCCAGCCGTTGACCAAGCGCCACAGCAGGTCCTGCGCGGAGCTCCACGCAGATGTCGTCAGCGACAACAGGATCGTTCCCGCCGATCTTGCAGCACCAGGTCACGACGTTGGTGTTTCTGGTCAGGCACGCCTGACGTTTGGACTCTTGCAGCGTGTGCCACCAGCTGTTCGCTGCGCCACTCTGGGATATGAGTGCCTTGTCAGTCGTTCGGCGTGGGTTGGGTCTTTCGAAGCAGCGCCGGTCGAAACCCCGAAGTCATAGGCGTCGACCAAGGCCTAGGCCCGTCGCAATCGGCGGATCAGCAGGTAGACCTTGCAGCCGAGACAGACCCCCGTGGATGCGTTGAGAGCTGCCATGCCGAAGGTGAATGCGGTGAGGGCGAGGCCGGCAACGTCGACGTCAAGCGCGAAGCTGATGAGCGCGAGAGACGTGAAGAAGAAGCCGACCAACTGGCCGAACCTGTGCGGCCGAGCATCCTCCAACTCGGTCGGTGCACTGATCCGCGGCCAGATGACGCGGGCAAAGATCTGCGCCCACAACGACCACTGAAAGCTCACGAAAGCGGTGAACGCAAATACGGCGACCTGGGAGGCGAGCAGCCCGAGACCCAAGGGTCGAGCAACCCCAACGATGAGCAGAACTAGTGCGAGCACGCTGGCCGTGGCCCCGGCGCTGAATCGCAAGAGGCGTGGATCAACCTGGGCGCGGAGCGGGCACGTCCGAAATCCGGTGTTGGGCATCCGGTCTCCAAAGACTCGGCGTCGCCGGATCAGAATACGTGGCGCAGGTGGGCAACCCATCGATCCTGTGCGTGAACCCTGGGAGCCGACCCGAAGCCCATTGAGCCTGCCCTCCCCCGTCGACGCCGGGCACGGGTCTCGGCTCAGGCCGAGACCCCAGCTGGAAGTGGCGGCAAGTCCTTCCATCGGCCGGATGCGGTTGACCAGGACGGACAGGACTGCTTTCGACACCTTCGTCGGAGCGGGAGGTCGGTGACTCGATCGACCCACTCGTCGACGACGGAGGCGGCGATGAAGGCCAGCTCCTCGAAGGCGATGGCCATGGAGAAAGTTGAGTGCAACACGAAGACTCCGGGTATTGCTTCCCTGGTACCGATCTGTTCGCAGGCGTATGACGGGACGGTCTTCTCTGAACCCGCGCAACCACGACGACGACGTCCTTTCGACAACGAGACTCAGGCAGCTTCACGGCAACCTCCGCATGATCGCGAAGACGCATCGAGAGCATTGGCCCATGGACCTACTTGTCGAGGCGTCTCGCGGTGGAGACTGAGTCAATCGCCGTGCCAGATGTTGCTGCGAGGAGCCCCTGCTCATCCGCCGGTCGGTCAGGTGCAACGCCAGCAGGAGCGACAAGGGCAGTCACGCAGCAACGCCCCGCTAGGGCTGACCTCCACGGCGAGAACCCCCAACCATCCGGATCCACCGCCGTCCGGCGGCATCCTCCGACGTGTCAGGGTTCGGTACCCCCACCACAGGGGAATCTTGGTAGGTGCGCGACAGGGGCCTGACCACCAAGATCGGCGATCAAGCCCCTGACCTGCACTGACGTTGGTAGCGGGGGCAGGATTTGAACCTGCGACCTCGCGGTTATGAGTCGCGGGCAACCAGTTCGCGGGGTCCTCGCCAGTGGCGCTTCGTGCTCATGCGTCCCACGTGCTGTCCGTGTAGTGACACCTAGTGTCGGGGCCACCGTGAGAGTCCTGTGAGACGCAGCCAGCCGCCGAAGCATCGCCCCACCGCTCCTGCGACCACTCCCCCGCCCCCTGTTGCCAGACGCATCCGATTGGTCTCCGCCGCAGGACTTACCGGGGCGTTACCGCCTCGTGGCCTGCTCGACCACGACAGCTCCCGACAGGAAGGATGGAGATCATGTGGCGACGAGTTGTGATCGCGGCGGCGGCCGCGCTGGCAGTCAGCGGCTGCGGCGGTGTGGCGGGCACCGCGGACGAGGCGAAGCCTGACAAGGTGCAGGTAGTGGTGGTCGGCGACTCGCTGCTCGAGCCGGAGAACGGCTGCCCGGTGGGGTGCACGGGCTTCGTCGAGCAATTCACGGATTACGTCGCCTCAGCGCTGGGATCCGAGGCGGAGTACCAGATCGTTCCGAGCGGCGGCCTCCCCGACGCTGTCGAGGCGGTCTCGAAGCCAGGCCCGGAGGCGGACAAGATCGCCGCGGCCGACGTCGTGGTCGTCCAGGTGGGCTTCAACAACGCCCTACCCGACCCGGAGACCGGCATCGGCTGCAAGACGTGGTTCCTGGACACCGAGCCGGAGTGTCTGGCCGAGGGAGTGAAGACATACGGCGGGCTGTACGACCAGGTCTTCGCGGGCGTGAAGGCGCTGCGTGGCGACAAGCCGACGGTGTTCGTCGCCACCACGACTATCGACGGGAACATCGTCTCCGGCGGAGGCGTTCCCGGATGGTCTGCTGGCTCTGTACGCGAGCTCCGGCAACAAGAAGGAGGCCAAGGAGTGGGCGGTGGCCGCGTACGACCGCTGGAACACCATGCTCACCGAACGTGCCACTGCCGCGGGCTTTCAGGTGATCGACCTCTACCACGCGGTGAACGGGGCCGACGGCACCCAGTCGACCTACCCAGCGTTCAGCGACGACGGCGCTCACCCCAACCAGGCGGGCAACGACCTGGTCGCCGCGAAGCTGGCGGAGGCGGACCTGTCGGCTATCGACAAGTAGGCGCGTAGGGGCGGTCACCGACGTACTCCCGCCACTCCACCGGCGTCAGCGACCGCCCCGCGAGCTCACAGGCGTACTCGATCCACGACCCCACCGAGGGATCGCCCGCAGAGAGGACGAGGTCATCGGCACGGAACGCCACCGGGTCGCCGTCCGTGGTCCGCGCCAGCGCGTGTGAGGCGGTGAGGTCCCACTGGTGGATTCCATCGTCACCGTAGGACCAGATCGACGAGCCGTCCGGCGCGAAGACATGTGCCCGAACGGCCCCGTCCCCGGAGTCGAAGACCGCGACCTCCACCCCGCTGGCCACGTCCCACACGACCGTGGCACCGGTCGGCGCGAAACCAAGTTCGCTCATGCCCGCGGCCAGGTAGCGCCCGTCGGGGGAGAACGCCACGGCGGTCGGGTTGTCGGTCGGAGTCACCAGGCGGTGCCTCGTCCGGCCGTCGACCGTGACATCGATGGCAGCAGCGTGGGCGGTCGCCGTCGTCCGGCCGTCCGGCGACGTCGCCCTCGACGACTCCTCGGGCCACCCCCCAACGGGGGGAACACCGGTGGTGAGCAGGTCCGAGAAGTTGCCCAGGGTGTTCAACACGCGGAAGCGCACTGCCTCGGAGTCGTCGACGGCCAGGGCCTCGGCGGCAAGCGCGAGCGCGACTGAAGGGTTCTCATGGGTCGAGGCAAGCTCGCCGAGGCGGACCGCCTCCGTCGTGTCTCGTGCGACGGCAGCCTCCTGCGACGCCTGGGCGGCGCGGTGTCGTTGGGACAGGGCGACACCCACCCCGAGGACCGTCACGACCGCCAGGACGGCCGCGACGATCCGGCCGGTCCGTGAGAACAGCCACCGCCCGCTGCGCATCGATGGCGGCAGGTCGAGCGACGGGTCGTGCCGGAGCATCGCAGTCTCGAGTGCCGCGATCTCCGGTGACGGATCGACTCCGAGATCGTCGGCGAGCGTCCCGCGCAGGGCCCGGATCGTCGCCAAGGCATCAGCCTGGCTCCCTGCCGCGTACTGCGCTCGGGCCAGAAGCGCCCAGCGCTCCTCGCGGTACGGCGTCGCGGAGGCCAGCGCCCCTGCACGGGCCGCTGCCTGCGCGGCCCGGCCGAAGAGCAGCGTCCCTTCGACCTGGACGTCCTCGACGAGCTCACGGAGCCTGACCAACCGCTGCACTTCAGCCTGTGCAGGAGCCCATGCGGGGAGCTCGGGAAGAGGGTCGCCGCGCCAGAGCTCCAAAGCAGAGTCCGCACGTTCGACCATACGTCGCGGGTCGCCCTCCACGGCCGCCGAGTGGGCCGCGTCGACGAGCATCTCGAAGTGGGCCGCGTCCACGTCATCACGCGGAAGCGCCAGCGAGTAGCCACCCTCGTGTGTGTTGATCGCGTCCTCGCCGAGCGTGCGTCGTAGTCGGACGACACACCCCTGCACGACCTTCTTGTACGTCGTCGGTGGTCGGTCACCCCAGATCGCATCGGCGAGCTCATCCATCGAGACCCACGACCCTGCCCGCACGACTAGGACGCCGAGCACGGCCCGGTCGCGCAGCTGCAGGTCGTTCCTGCCGGCGGCAACCATGGGGCCGAGTACACGGATCCGCATGGATTCATGATGGTCCATCAGCCTGTCACCCGCGGGGCCTTCACCGACGTTGCGATCAACCACCGACGGGACACCTACCGGCATTGCTGGGACCAGCGCGCCCCGCGTCCAGTCGCGCGGCTTGCGGTCAGGCTGCGGTCAAACGGCCAGAGGCTTGACCACCAAGATCGGTGATCAAGCCTCTGGCCTGCACTTACTTTGTAGCGGGGGCAGGATTTGAACCTGCGACCTCTGGGTTATGAGCGATGGGTTCTGGATGTCTGTGGACACCCAGCGGCTGCGGTGGAACGACGTCTGCGCAGGTCAACGGCCCGCAGCGTCGCCGAACGTCCAGACGCGTCCCGCATCTTCCACGCCGAGGTTGTTGACCAGCGGTTGACCAGCCCCGGTAACGCGTCCGGCGCCGTGGGTCACGACCGGTCGATCGCGGCTGCGATGTCGGACACCTTCTGCGCGAGCCGAAGCGTGCCAGGGATACGGCGAAAGCCATGGTGCTCGTATAAGCCCGCGGCGCGCTCATGCAGGGAATCCACGACGACGAACCGCGCAGCCAGACGTCCAGCTCAGGTTCACCAGAGTCCAGCGCCCTTCGTCGTGCCGACCAGCCTCGAGCGCCTCCGAGCGGTACCCCACCGCTCAGCCGGCGACCAGATCACGTGCACGACCGGCGGCGCGGGAAAGCGCCGAGTTGGGTTGAGCGGGGGCGTCCAGCGCCGCCAGCAGCTCGTCGTAGAACTGCGCGGGGACCAGCGTCTGGGTGTCGTGCTCGGCGAGCACCTGCTCAGCGCGATCCTCCGCGGCCGAACGCACGAAGTCACTGACCGGAACCTGCGCCAGAGCCGCCGCCCGTTCCAGGCGCGCCTTGGTGTCCGGGCGAACCCGAACCTCCAACCGGGCCGTCGCAGCCATGCCATCCTGCTCGTTTGTACGGACAAGAGTACGTACATCGGAAGTCGAAGTCAGCCAAGGGACCGCCGTCCCCGAACACCTTTCGAAGCAGATCTACGGCGGAATCGAGGGCTCGCCCAGTAACGGATTTGGCAAGCGAGCGCGATGCATATCGGCACATCTGTTCGCTTAGGACACCTCGTCGGTTGACGTGGCGGAAGTATGCCGATGACCCATCAGGTGGCCGAGGCGACCCGCCGTGATCCCCACCCCTGCGGCGAGCAGGAGCAGCCCAAGCAAGGCCTGCTGCCTGTCGAACACCAGGAAGCTTGGTGGGGTGGGCGGGCCGCTGTGAAGGGGCGCGTAGGAGGTCCACCCGAACTGCTCGGTTCTAGCCCGGACCAGGACCAGGACCAGGCAGCCAACCACGGCGACGACAAGACCAACGACGGTCAGCCAATGTCCCCGCAACATCCCCACGTTCGAGAGGGTATCGATGCCCCTGTCGCACGATGCTCTCGAGGCCGAGGCCGATCGGTTGTACCCAGTCGGTCATGGACGGAGCCTAGGAGCCACCACCCATCGAAGGCACAGACACCTGACCGCGCGCCGACCGCCTTCGTGCCCGCGGCTCTGTGATCAAGGGCCCAGCAGGCGTCACGGAAGCCGGCGAAGCTGCCTCGCCCGAACGAAGGCAAGCACCCCGACGGTGGCGGTGACGCATAGGAGAACAACGCCCCAGGCGAACGCCCAGGAGAGGAACCCGTCCGACGCGACATTGCCGGTGAGGTCACCGTCGAACAAACCGAACAGCGCGCTCATCAGGCACACCAGGCTGAGAAGGACGGCTGCGACGAAGCTGACCCGGGGCGGCTCGTCTCGCGCGGCCACCCAGGCCAGGAGCAGTTGGCCTGCCCCCATCGGCAGCGGCACCGTCGAATGGGTGTCGAAGCCCCACGCCGTGCCCCATGTCTCGGCGCCTGAGGCCACGGCGATGAAGCCACCGATCGCGTCACAGACGAACAGCACGAGCATTGCGACGACGAGACGACGCCCAGAGGATGGCATGGACGGACGGTAGCCGTTGCGTGCCGAAGATCCGAGGGCCGCTGCGGTCCTCCGGATCGAACCCATAATGCAATCGAAGTACTCCACGATCCGGTGCGCCCGGAGTAAGGCATGACCCTGGCGCGAGACTTGCTAGTCGCGATGCCCAGGACGACATCGGGGTCCGAAGCAAACTGCTCCACCACCTCCCGCACCCCATTGAGAAGCTGAGTGTGAGTCAGTGCTCCCCGTCAAAGTGCCTTCGGTACGCGGCGATCAGCGATGCGATTGACGCCAGGGTGCTCGCGGCGTCCATCTTCCACGTTCCGGGCCGACTGGTCGACGGCCGTCCACCGTCGGCTGCGCCGCTACCTGGAGACCGTCACGCGGAGTCTCGGAGAGGTGCACGGCTTCGTCTTGCTGTTCCCGACGAACCGCGCGGTCAGCGTCCGCACGCCGGCGTCGCGCATTCTCACCTGGATGACCTTGCGTCCGTCGTCTCCTGCCCGAAGGACACGGGTGCGGAGCGTCCTGGCACCGTCCTTGATCTTGACGGTCCCGGTGCGGGGTCCGGTCGAGGCGATCGCGACCTTGAGCTTGACCAGCCTGCCGACCCGGGCGGCGCCGGCGGTGGCGCGGGTCAGCGTGATGCGGGCTCCTGCTTTCACCACCCGAACCGTCGCCGTGTCCGTGGCGCTGGAAGCCGTGGCCACGGCCGGATCGTAGTCCGCGCCCACGCTATGCGTGCCGATGCTGAGCGAGCGAGATAGCCGGAAGGTCACCGGAGCGCCCCCCGTCGAGCTGGCATAGACCTGAGCGCCGTCCACCGTCACCGTCAGCTGACCCGGCGCGTCGGTCGTGGTCACCAGGACCTTGGGTCGTGAGCCGAAGCCGACCCGCGACGCGACGCTCACCTGGACACTCCCCGCCGAGAGCGCGATCAGGACGTAGGAGTTGTCAGCGACGGGATTGCTGGCCTGAGCCCAGTCGAACGTCGATGTGCACGACGAAGCGACCCCGATCTCATTGCCTGCCGCGAAGTGGCTGCCCAGCGCGATTCCGTGGTCGAATCCGCCGCTGCCGTCGGCGACCACTCCGCTCGTCGTGCCGTGGAGCGTCAGGGCCGGTGCCCCACCGGAGGTGTCGAAGAGCTCGAACGAGACCGGGGAGCCCGGGTCGCAGCCGGCCCCGACGACGGTGAGCACTCCGTCGGGATCGACCGGCGCAGGGGCCAGTGACGTGACCGTCGGCGGCCCACCGGCGGCGAAGGCGGGCGCGAGCCCGCCGAGCCCGAGGAGAACAGCGAGGAGAAGTGCGGTGATGGTGGCGTGGGTGCGCAAGGGAGGTCTCCCGTCTAGGACGCCGGCATGCTATCGGCTCCCCCGGTTCCTCAGGCCAGCCCGCGCAGCAGAGCGACGACCTCGCGCCGAACGAGGCGATGAGACTCTCCGGAACACACGCCGGGGCGTGCAAGACCAGGTGGTCGAATCCGGCTTCGACGTCGGGGCGGACCTCGAGCGGGTTGTCGCAGAGGGCTGACGCGGGCCGAGGCGAATGCGCACGGGCCCGTATCTATCCGACCGCGTCCCGACCCCGATCACTCTTCGGAAGCCTGTGGGTGAAGTTGTCCGCCTTCTCGAAAGGTTCCCCCGGGTAGCTACACGCCTGCGGGCAGTTCTCGGGCCCTGTCACTGGAGCGCTACGCACTGCGGTCGCTACCGCCGGGAACGAAGTCCTCGGTCGGTCGGCACTCCGATGTCGGTATCTCAACAGCACCGTGACGTAGGCGCCTCGGCGCTCACCACGGGCTCGACTCCCGCGACGGCCAGGCCATCGCATCGACACGCGACTCCTTCGATCTCCTCCTGTCGACGGTGAACGTCCCCCTGGACTGGAACGCCTACCTCGGCACCCTGCGGCGTCAGGGCAGCCTCCACGTGCTCAGTGCCGTTCCCGCCCCACTCGACATCGCCAACACCGAACCGATGATGGCCAACCGATCGGTCTCGAGCTCCCCATCGGGCAGCCCGACCACCGCACTCACCATGCTCGACTTCGCAGCCCGCCATGACATCGCTCCCATCTGCGAGACCTACTCCTTCGAGCAGGTCAACGAAGCAGTCGACCACCTCCGATCCGGCAGAGCACGATTCCGCGTTGTCCTGGAAGCTGAGACCACCGCCCAGGGGAACCGCCCGCCACCGCGGGCGCAGCCAAGAGGGACTTTGGACGCTGCTCTCGCACCGTCTCACCCAAAAGGCCGCGACCGCGTTGACGATTTCGACGACCTGCATCACTGCGCCGCGAAGGCGGCCATGTCACTCCGCCGCGTGCATGGCGGGCCACCGGGTCTTCGTGAACGGGAAGACTTCCGATGCGAAGCAGGCTCCATACGGTCACCAACCGCCTCACAGCCAGCCGAAGTGTGCCTCACAGTCCGGTGTGAGCGCCACGCAGCGCGCAGCGTCTGCTGACATCCTGCTGACATTGACCCCCGGAGAAGCATCAGAGGCGGCCTCCGGATCTCTCCGGAAACCGCCTCTGACCTGCGATCTTTCGTAGCGGGGGCAGGACTTGAACCTGCGACCTCTGGGTTATGAGTCGCGGGAAGGGTTTGCGCCTGGTGACGCCCGTGCCCGTTTCGTGCTCCCAGGTCCGACTGATCGTCCGCCCTCTGACGCCTAGTTGCGGGGCACCCGTAGTAGTCCCGTGAGACTTGTGGCAGCCGTTCGACCACCCCGTATCGGTCCGCACATCCTCACCGTCTCCCGCTGCTGACACTCGGCGTGTGGCTGCGACGAGTTGGTCACGGTCTCAGCGCGCCCCGACGGGAATCATTTGCTGGGAATACAGCACCGTCGTCAAACGTATGGGCTCCGTCTTCACTCCGCGCAATCACACCAACGTGCGGGGACTCGATATCTCCGGCTACTGACAGCAACTGATAGAGGCACGGGACCGATTCCCGTTTGCTCCATTGCCACCGCTCTCGACGCAACCGCATGGCGGCCATGAGGGGCGGTCGGGACCACTCGCTCATCGGCTGAGGGAACGCGGCAGCGCAACTCGGGCGACCACTACGCCGGCCGTGTCACTCCGCCGCGTATCGCCCCGATCGCGGCCGTGTCACTCCGCCGCCTGTGGACGCACCACTAGTTGCGTCGTTTCCGCCCACAAGGATGCACTTGCGGTCATGCGGGCAATGTGGGCCCCTGGCCCTCCTCACTCTCCATCTGCAAGGCGTGCCCTGATCCGCGACGACGCGCTCGGCTGTCAGGGAGTCAGTGCGTCATGAGCGCGATCCGGTAGCGCAGCCGCAGGCGACTGGGTGGGTCCACGGGGCGCAAGCCGTCCTGCCTGGGGCGTAGGCGGGTACGTTGGTCCCTGAGCGTCAGCCCTGCGCGACGAGAACGCAGAAGCGCGCCTCGCCGACCCTACGGGACAACCACAGGCCCCGGTTCGTGGAAGGACCCAAGATGTCAGTGTGGTTCGACGGCTCCCAGCAGATCGACTGCAGCATCGAGGACGTGAAACGCGCGCTGGAGGACCCCGGCGACCTCTTCGCGGGGGTCGTGCGCCACATGCCGGGGATGACCAGTGTCGAGGTGCTGGAGAAGTCAGCCGGTTCGGTCATCATCCAGACCAACGAAGGCACCATGACCCGCACGGCCATCACCGTGAACCTTGACCACGACCTTGTCACCCTGGATGTGGACGAGGAGTACCAGGCCGGCTCGTCAGTCACGACCACGACGCACTTCCGCGATGAGTTCACCCCCACCGACACCGGCGTCAAACACCGGCTGATCATCAGCGACATCACAGCCTCCGGGGTGCTGGGGTTCTTCTACCGCCGGTTCGGCAGCGCCAAGATGGGCCGCGCCTTCCTCACCGCATATGCGACACACCTCCACGACACCGGGGAGTAGCCGCCGCCCGGCGTGACCCGGGGTTGGCCAGGGTGAGTCAGCCACACTCAGACTCGGCTAGGCCAGGCACGTCACTTCGCCGCCTGTGACGCGCAAGCGGAGGGGAACGTGTCGCGAGGCACGAGGCACCGAGTTGCGTCCTGTCACACGCTTCGAAGTCGGCGAATCGGGCCCTATTGACCGTGTGAGTCCCAGAACATCCAGGGTCGTCCCCCAACGTCCGGCTGCGGTCAAGAACGGTCAAGGGCCTGGTCCCGTTTCCGGTGACCAGGCCCTTGACCTGCACTTTCCGTGGTAGCGGGGGCAGGATTTGAACCTGCGACCTCTGGGTTATGAGCCCAGCGAGCTACCGAGCTGCTCCACCCCGCGTCGATTGCCCGCCCAGCCTACGCACCCACCGCACTGCGGACAAATTCGGCCCGCGTCAGGCGGGGCGGAGCACCTAGGCTCGCCTGACAGCTCCGACGCATCGTCGGGCAGAAGGAGTGACTCGGTGAAGCTCGCGATGGTCGGCCTGGGACGCATGGGCGGCAACATGACCCGACGGCTGGCTCGTGCGGGGCATGAGGTGGTCGCCTTTGACGCCAGCCCCGCGTCACGCGATGCGCTGGCCGCTGAGGCCGGGGTCACAACGGTCGACTCCGCTGACCAGGTGGTGGTGACGCTCACCGCCCCACGAGTCGTCTGGGTGATGCTCCCAGCCGGTGAGATCACCGAGTCCGTCGTCTCCGACCTGTCCGGGAGCCTGTCCGCCGGAGACCTCGTCGTCGACGGCGGGAACGCCAACTACCGGGACTCCCAGCGGCGGGCCACCATGCTCGCCGAACGCGGTATCGGCTTCGTCGACGCCGGGGTTTCCGGCGGCGTCTGGGGTCTGACCGAGGGGTACGGCCTGATGGTCGGCGGCGCCGATGATGCCGTCGCGCTCGTCGCGCCCGCGCTTCGGGCACTTGCCCCGACTCCGGACACCGGATGGGTGCACGCCGGACCGGCCGGCGCCGGCCACTTCACGAAGATGGTGCACAACGGCATCGAGTACGGCCTCATGCAGGCCTACGCCGAGGGGTTCGCGGTTCTCCAGGCCCGCCAGGACCTCGTGCCCGACATCGCACCGGTGGCGGAGGCGTGGCGCTACGGCACCGTGATCCGGTCCTGGCTGCTCGACCTGACCGCCGGTGTCCTCGCCGCCGACTCGTCCCTCGACGCAGTGGCCCCCGTCGTTGCGGACTCCGGCGAAGGTCGCTGGACGGCGCTGGAGGCTATTGACCTCGGCGTGCCCACGCCGGTCATCACCGCCGCTCTGATGGAGCGGTTCTCCAGCCAGGGGCGCGGGGACTACTCCGACAAGCTGCTCGCCATGATGCGCCATGCCTTCGGCGGTCACCCGATCGAGTCGGAAGACCCCCCGGGGAGCAGCTGAGCCGCTTCCTCGTCGACGACGAGGACCGAGGAGGCGGTGGCAACTCGGCCGGCCACCGATGACGGGTCGCCGCTGAACATTCGGGCAACGGCATCGGCTTTGTCCGCACCGACGACAACCCAGACGACGGTCCGGGCGCGCCGCAGCATCGGCACGGTCAACGTCATCCTTCGGTGACCTGCGTACTCGTCCGACAGCGCGACGTCGCGGTCGAGGACCTCCAGTACGGGGTCGCCGGGTGGAAGCGACGCCGTGTGGCCATCGGCGCCCACGCCCAGCTGGACCACGTCGAGCACCGGAGGCGACCCAGCGGCCGCCACGAGCGTCACCTGATAGTGGTCAGCGCCGCGACCGTCCTCGACCGGCATCGGGTGGGCATGACCCTCGGGCAGCCGGCGGGCGAGAAGGGACAGCGACCGCCAGTTGCGGTCTGCGTGGTCGGACGGGACCAGCCGCTCGTCGACCTGGAAGAGCTGGACTGCGGTCCACGGCGGGTCAGCCTCGGCCAATCCTTTCGCCAGCCGCGCCGCGGTGTGCCCACCACTGAGCGCCAGCAGCCCGTGACCGCGGTCTCCCACGGCACGCCCGAGCAGATCGGCGATCACCTCGGCGGCGCGACCGACTGCGGCATCAGCGGTCGGTAAGCACTCCACCCGCATCTGTTCGCCGGTCACGCAGGTGCTGGCTCGTGCCAGCCGCCAACGTCGGCTGCCAAGGCATCGCCGGCCGACGGACCCCAGGTGCCGGGGCGATAGAGCTCCGGCACCTCACCGTCGTGGCCGTCGGTGATCTCGTCCACCAGGCGCCAAGCCGCAGCCACACCATCAGCGCGGGCGAACAGCGTCTGGTCACCGTCGATCGCGTCGTCGATCAGCCGTTCGTACGCCGTCATCACACCCGCTGCGTCATCGCTCATGAACAGCTCCACGTTTCGGCCGACCTCTTCGTCGCCCGGACGCTTGGTGCGTACCCCGAGGGCGATGGCCACCCGATCCGGCCCCAGCCGGAACCGCAGGTGGTTGCTGTCACGCGGCAGCGCTTCGTCGAACAGGTGCTGCGGCGGCCGGTGGAACGTCGCCAGCACCTCGGTGGCCGTGACGGGCAGGTTCTTTCCGGCCCGGATCAGAAAGGGCACCCCAGCCCAGCGCCACGAGTCGAGGTGGAGGCGGAGCGCGGCATACGTCTCGGTCGTCGATCCTGCCGCGACGCCCGACTCCTCGGTGTAGCCGAGGTACTGCCCGCGCACCAGGTCCGCCCGCTGCGGCGGTCGGACCGCCGCGAGCACCTTGACTCGCTCGTCCCGCAAGGGGCCCGCCGCCATGCTCACCGGCGGCTCCATCGCCAGCAGCGAGACCACCTGAAGAAGGTGGTTCTGCACGACATCGCGGATCGCTCCGAGCTCGTCGTAGAGGGCTCCTCGACCCACCACGCCGAACTCCTCGGCCATCGTGATCTGCACGCTGGAGACGTGCGACCGGTTCCAGATCGGCTCGAGGAAGGAGTTCGCGAACCGGAAGTAGAGCAGGTTCTGCACCGACTCCTTGCCCAGATAGTGGTCAATGCGGAAGACGTCGTCCTCGCCGAAGGCGTCATGCAGGACGCTGTCGAGCTCTCGCATGGACGCAAGATCACGGCCGAACGGCTTCTCCACCACGACCCTGCCCTGTCGGGTGAGCCCGGCCTCCTGCAGCTGACCCACCACGGTCTCGAACAGGCTCGGCGGGATCGCCAGGTAGTACAGCGGTCGTTGGGCATCCCCGAGTGCCGCTTGGAGGCGTTCGAACGTCCCCTTGTCCTGGTAGTCCCCGGGGACGAAGACCAGGCTCTTCACGACCTCCGTCGTCGCGGCGTCATCGACGTCGGCGCCGTGCTCGGCGATGCTCTGTCGGGCGTGTTCGTGCAGCCACTCGTCGGTCCGATCCCCCCGCGCAACCCCGACCACCGGGATCCCCAGCCGCCCTCGTCGAGCGAGGTTGTGAAGAGCGGGGAAGATCTTCTTGTAGGAGAGGTCTCCGGTCACGCCGAAGACGACGAGTGCGTCAGCAGCACCACCGGGACGTGATGACCCTGCGTCCTGCACCATGCAATCGCCTTCGCCTACCGGCCGAAGAGGGCAGCCGTGGCGCTCGGGGAGGGCGTCGGAGACGGCACCGTCGGGTCTGTGGGCGAGATGCCCAACCGGCTGGCCGCGCGGTCCGCTGCGTCGAGCGCGGCGGCCAGGCGGTCCTGCGCCTCCCCGTACGCGGCGAAGTCACCCTCGGCCAGTGCGGCCTGACCGTCCTCGTAGGCGCGCTTGGCGTCCTCCAGCGCGTTCACCAGACGGGCTTGGGCACCGGTGTCCCCGCCACCACCGCCGCCACCGCCACCGCCACCGCCACCGCCGCCACCGCCACCGTTGTCGATGGCCACGGCGCCCTCGAACAGCACAGCCAGCGCCTCACCGTAGGTGTCCTCGAAGGCGATGCTCGAGCCGAACGACACCAGCACCTTCTGCAAGGTCGGGAACGACGCACCGGCGTTGGCTCGGACGTACACGGGCTCGACGTACATCAAGCCGCCCGCGACGGGAAGGGTGAGCAGGTTGCCCAGCTCGACCTCAGCATTGCCTCGACGCAGGGCGAGCAGGGCGTCGGCGACGTTGGGGTCGGACTCGATCTTGTTCTGCATCTGGCTCGGACCGGGGATCGTGGTGTTCCGAGGCAGCTCGAGCACACGCATGGTCCCGTAGTCCGGGTCGGTCGCGTCACCGTTCACTGCCAGGAACGCGGCCAACGTCTCGCGGTTCACCGGCGCGTACGTCGTCGTCAGCGAGAAGCGCGGGTCCGGCGTTCCCGGCATCCGCAAGGTGAGGTAGTACGGGGGCTGGGCGACGTCGCCGACACCTTCCACCGTCGGGTCGCTCGGCACCTGCCAGGCGTCGTTGGAGGTGTAGAAGACCTGCGGGTCGGTGACGTGGTAGCGCGCATAGAGCTCACGCTGGACCTTGAACATGTCCTCTGGGTACCGGATGTGTGCCAGCAGGCTTTCGCTGATCTGGTCGCGGTCCACCACAGTCCCAGGGAAAGCCTTGCGCCAGGTCTGCAGCACCGGGTCCGACTCGTCCCAGGCGTACAGCGTCACCGTGCCGTCGTACGCATCGACGGTCGCCTTGACCGAGTTGCGGATGTAGTTGATCTGGTCCCGGACCTGGACCGCGATCCCGGACTGCGAGGTCAAGGAGTCCGTGGTGAGGTCGCCGAAGAACTGCCGCTGCGCGTACGGGTAGCCGTTGCTCGTGGTGTAGCCGTCGACCAGCCACACCACCCGGCCGTCGACCACCGTCGCGTAGGGGTCGGCGTCGAGCGTCAGCCAGGGGGCTACTTGCTCGATGCGCTGCCGCGGGTCGCGGATGTACAGGATTTTCGAGTCGGTGTTGATGGTGTCCGACAGGAGGATATTGCTCTCCTGGAACTTCCACGCGTACGCCAGCCGGTTCACCAGCGACCCCACCGGGACGCCGCCCTCCCCCGTGTAGGTGTAGGAGCGCACGCCGTTCGCGGCGGTGTCGTCCGGGTAGTCGAGCTCTCGGGCGTCGGCGCCTTCCGGTGCACCCACGATCGAGTAGTCGGGCGTCCGCTCGCCGAAGTAGATGCGCGGCTGCTCGATCTCCAGCACGCCCTGCGGCGGGATGTCGAACTCAGCGAAGTCAGGGGTGCCGGTGGGCCTGGCCCGGTTGCCGTAGGCGGCGACCAGTCCGTACCCATGGGTGTACGTGAGGTGCTCGTTGATCCAGTTCCGCTGCGCCTCAGGCACGCCCGCGAAGTCCAGCTCGCGCGGGGCGACAATCACGTCCTGCTGCTTGCCGTCGATGGTGTACCGGTCGACGTCCAGCGGGTCCTGGAACGTGTAGTAGCCCTTGACCTGCTGCAGCTGGTCAAACGTCGGGGACAGCCGTGACGGGTCCATCAGCCGGACGTTCTCGATCGTCCCCTTGGACTCCTCGAACTGCGTCACATCCGGTCTGAGCTGGGCGAGGTACTCCTGCCGCTGGATGTCGGTCAGGTCGTAGGCGTCCAGCGTCGCCTCGATGTTGCGCTCGATGTACGGGCTCTCCTTGACGTCCTCAGTCGGGTCGACCTGGAACTGCTGGACGATCAACGGCCAGATGCCACCGATGATGAAGGCACTGAGGACCATCAGTCCCAGGCTCAGGACCGCCAGTCGCCACGTCTTTTGGAAGACGTTCACCAAGAACAGGACGCCGGAGATCAGGGCGACGACAGCCAGGATCGACTTGGCCGGCAGCACCGCGTTCACGTCGGTGTATCCCGCGCCGGTGAACAGGCTGTTGTTCGCCAGCACCAGGTCGTAGCGGTCCAGCCAGTAGGCGGCGGCCTTGAGCAGGATAAAGACGCCGATCAGGACGGACAGCTGCGCGCGAGCTGCCCGCGTCGTGCGCTCACCCTCGGTCTGCAGCCGCAGTCCCCCGTAGACGTAGTGGACGCCGGCCGAGACGAGCAGCGAGATGACCACGATGACCATGGCCGCGCCCACCAGGAACCGCCACCAGGGCAGGGAGAACATGTAGAAGGAAAGGTCGACGTTGAACTGTGGGTCGACGGTGCCGACGTTCGTCGCGTTCTGCCACAGCAGGAACGACCGCCACTCAGCCAGGGCCGAGGTGCCGACGAAGAAGCCAAACAGCCCGGACACGGCAACGAGCGCGAGCTTGCGGAACGGCTCCAGTGCAATGCGGTACCGGTCCAGGCTCTGCTGCTCGAGCGAGATCGAGCGGAACACCGGCCGGAAGCGGTAGGCCAGCCAACCGTTGACCGCGACGACCGCCGCGGTGAGTCCGAAGAAGAAGACGAACAGCAGCGCCCGTACCCAGAGCTGCTTGGTGAAGACCGACTCGTACCCGACGTCGCGGAACCACAGCCAGTCGGTGTAGAAGCCCACGAACAGCGCGAACAGGACCAGCAGGCCACCCACGACCAACAGGGTCGGGATCAGCGCTCGGCGCCGTCGCGGCCGCCGGTCCGGCGGTGTCGCGGCGGCCGGTGGGGGCGGCGGGCTGTCGAAAGTCACCGCCTCACCGTAACTGCACTCGGCCGGTGCCCGCTCCCGCGGGGTCCACGCCACCTGGCAGCATCACCTCATGGACGCGATGCCCGACCTGGCCGGCGGGGTGCTCGCCACCGCGGTGCGTGACCTCGAACGGCACGTCGCCCTGGCCGGCTGGGACCAACCGATCCGGTTGTTCGCGCTGGTCAGGACGGCGGACTTGTTGGCCCGAGAGCCCGGGCTGGCCGCCAGCGTCCCGGCTCCGGCGAACCCGGACGAGCTCAGCTCCCTGGAGCAGGAGCAGCTCCCCGAACACGAGGGCCCGGCGGACCTCCTCGCACGCGTTGCCTGGCCGGACAGCGTCGACGGTGTCGCGCTGACGGTCGAGCGCTACGTGGTCAACCGAGGTCAGCGCGAGGAGGTACGGATCGCGGCCGCCGCGCTGCGCGACGGATCCCGGTGGAGCGCGGTGCGCGTCCGCGCGCACGACAACGACCTGGAAGTTCTCGACGGCCCCGACCTGGTGCCGGAGCTCGCCGAGGCAGTGGTTGCCTCACTGGCCGACTGAGGCGGATCGAGACCAGATCGAGACCCTCCCGACCCACCGGGCAGGGTGAGCGCTACGCCGCGCAGCTGGGCAGGTCCGCGCCCTTCGCAAACCCCGCCACGGCATCGACGGCCTCTTCGAGGCTGTTCACGGGGACCACGACCAACCCGTCGGGAGTGCTGCCGAGGACGTCAGCGCAGTTGCCCGCCGGCGCCAGGAACAGCTCGGCGCCGTCGTCCACCGCGCCGGACATCTTCTGTTCGATGCCTCCAATCGCCCCCACCGCGCCGTCGGCGTCGATCGCGCCGGTGCCGGCGATACTCCTCCCGTCGGTCAGTGCACCTGGGGTGAGCTTGTCAACGATGGAGAGGGCGAACATCAGGCCGGCACTCGGCCCTCCCACGTTCCCGAGGCTGATCTGAACGTCGATCGGGCTGACGTACACCAGCGTCGGTACCACGCCGACGATCGCTCGCTCCGGGTCATCAGGGGAGGCCGCCGTGGTGACCGTGAGGCGGATGCGTTCACCGTCACGCAGCATCACCAGGTCCACGTCATCCCCGGGTGCGCGGTCGCTGATGAGACGACGCACCTGTGCTGCCGAGGTCACGGGTGTGCCATCAATCCGGACGAACTCGTCGCCGGCCCGCAGCGTTCCCTGCGCCGGCGAGTCGGCCAGCACCGAACCCACTGCAACCACCGTGCTCACCGGCTTGTCGAGGTGTCGGAGTGCCGCCGCCACAGCGGTCTGCTGAGACAACTCCATGTCTTCGATGCTGCGCTGGGTGTTGTCCGCCTCGGTGGTGCCGTTCGGGTAGTACAGGTCGCGCGGAACCACGGCGGACGAGGGGTCCAGCCATGCCTTCACCGCTCCGAGCAAGGACACCCGGCTGCCGGGGCCACCGAGCTCATAGACCGTCGTGACGTCGAGCGCGCCGTCGGTGGTGAAGGTCGGCGCCCCCTTGACGACGACGACCGGCTTCCCGTCCACCGACCCGAGTGCGTCGAAGACCGGGCCGGGGCTGAGAACCAAGTACGGGACCGGTAGCAGCGCCGCCAGGACGACCAGCCCGAGAAGCAGGGTGCCCACGACCGACAGCGTGATCGCACGGGCGCGACGGGTCACGGTGTCCCATCGTCATCGGCGGGGTCGTCGGGCCGTCGGGCCGGGCGACGCCGGGTACGTCGGTCCATCGCCTCCCGGAAGCGTGCCCTCTCCGCAAGGCTGTCGTGCGTGTCAGCGGGGGGTCGCGGACGACTGACCCAGACCACCCAGCCGACGGCGACGGCCGTGGCCACGAGCGGGATCAACCACCACACGAACGCCTGCACCGTGACCTCCCGTGGGACCGACGCACGAGAGACCCCGCGCGTTCCCAGGGTAGGTCAGGGAAGACCGACCCACTCCTCCGTGCCGTCGGCGAAGGTCTGGTGCTTCCAGATGGGCACGGTTGCCTTGAGGTCGTCGATCAGCCGTCGCGCTGCCACGAACGCCTCGTCGCGGTGCGGGCAGCCGGCGGCGACGACGACGGCCAGGTCCCCGATCTCGAGCCGGCCGACTCGGTGCACTGCCGCCAGCCGGGCTCCCGGGTGGTCTGCAGCGACTGCCGCAACGACGTCCGCCAGCCGGCTCCGGGCGGTGGGGTGCGCCGTGTACTCGAGCCCGACGACCTCCCGGTCGCCGTCGACGTCACGCACGGTCCCGACGAACGTCACGGTGCCACCCACACCGGCGCCGGCCACCGCCGCAACCACGTCCGGTTCGGACAGCGGCCGGTCGAGGATGTCCACCAGGTGCGCCATGTCCCGAACCTAGCTGTAGCCGGACGCTCGTCGACCGCGCCGCCGCGCCCGGCGCACGAGAACGGCGGCGCCCAGTGCTGCGACGGTGACCCCGGCGGCGCTCGCGGCACCCGCCGCGTCCCCCTTGGCCACCAACCGGCCCGCGACCCCCACCCGGTCCCGCGCGACCTCGAGGAGCTGCCGCAGCGCGGCCTCGTTGTCTACCGTCGCCGACCACCCGGCTGCCGGCAGCGCCGAAACCTCCAGCGGCCACGGGTGCACCAGGTGTCGCATCACCGTGGCCGGTACTGGCGCCACGCCAACCCGGTGCAGTCGGTCCGCGGTGGCCATCAGTGCCGACTCCGGCAGCTCCAGCCGGCGGCGGCGGGTGATGCGCGTGACGTCACGTGCGTCGAGGTACCCGGGCGAACCCACACCCGCCACCGCAATGTCGCGGGCAACGACGGTTCGGACGGCGGCGGCCAGGTCGTCGACGTGGCAGAACTGCCACGCCACCGTCGAACCGCGGGCGCTGAGGAGACGAGGCGCGGCGAAGTGCCGGACGAACGGACTGTCGAGATCCGGACCGACGACGACCGCCGGGCGGAGCAGGTGGAAGGTCGGGGACGTCCCGGTCGCCTGCCGGGCGCGCACGAGGGCCTCCAGCCGACGCAGCCGGTCGACCACGACGTCCCCGTCAGGGGGTGTCACCGCCGCGTGCTCCGGTATTGGCAGGTCCCCGCCGACCACCGGCCCGAGCACCAGCCCCGAGGAGACGACGACGACACGGGTCGCACCGGCCCGCTCCGCGGCGTCCAGTGCGTCGTCCGCGGGTGGGGTGGCTTCCGGATCTACCCCCTCCCCGGGCTCCCAGCCGACGTGGACCCACACCACGTCTGGTGCGTCGCCTGCTGCCGGAGGCAGCCGGTCGGCGAGAAGGGACGCCAGGGGACCGTCGCCGACCACGTGGAAAGCCGGCCCGGGCTGGCGCCGGTTGCGCCGTGAGCGATCGCGGGAAGTCATCGGCTGCCCCGGAAGTTACGGTGGTCACAGACGGCGGACCCGTCCATCCTGCCGGACCACGTCCCGACTCGACCAGCAGCGGTATGAGGTGACATGACCGAGCTTCCCTTCGGCTTCCAGCCGGACGACTCCGGCGAGCCCAACCCGCTCGCGTCGCTGTTCGGCGCTGCCGGCAGCCAGGATCTCGGCGCGATGTTCTCCCAGCTCGGCCGCATGCTGTCCAACCCCGTCGAAGGACCCGTCCACTGGGAGCTCGCCCGTGACACGGCGCGGCAGGCACTTGCCGCAGTCGGTGACCCTTCGGTGACGCCGACCGAGACCACCGCCACCGTGGAGGCCCTGCGTCTGGCCGAGCTGTGGCTCGATGCGGTCACGGCATGGCCGTCCGGCGTGGGACAGCACCTGGCGTGGAGCCGTTCGGAGTGGATCGAGCAGACCTTGCCGCAGTGGCGGTCGCTGGTGGAGCCGCTCGCGAGCCGGGTCGCCGATGCGTCCGCCCAGGCAGTTCCCGACGAGGTCCGCACCATGGCCGGTCCCCTGCTCGGGTTGATGAGCCAGATGTCCGGCGCGATGTTCGGCAGCCAGGTCGGCCAGGGCGTGGCTGCGTTGGCTGCCGAGGTGGTCGGTTCCACCGACATTGGACTGCCGCTGGCCGCAGACGGGCAGGCGGTGCTGCTGCCCGGGAACGTGGCCGCGTTCGGAGAGGGTCTCGGACTTCCGGTCGACGAGGTGCGGCTGTACCTCGCCGTCCGGGAAGTCGCGCACCTGCGGCTCTTCCATCACGCCCCGTGGTTAGCGTCAAGAATCCGCTCGGCGGTCGACGACTACGCCCGCGGCATCAGCATCGACACCTCGGCGATCGAGTCGGCCCTGGGTGGCGTCGACCCGTCCAACCCGCAGGCGCTGCAGGACATCATGACGTCCGGAGTCTTCGAGCCGCCCACCACCGCCGACCAGGTCGCCGCACTCGGCCGCCTCGAGACCGTGCTGGCTCTGGTTGAGGGCTGGGTCGACGTCGTGACCTACGCCGCGACCGACGGCCGGCTCCCGGCAGCGGCCGCACTCCGCGAGACCCTGCGCCGCCGGCGCGCGAGCGGTGGTCCCGCCGAGACGACATTCGCGACCTTGGTCGGACTTCAGCTGCGGCCGCGTCGACTCCGCGACGCCGCTCAGCTGTGGGTGGCGCTGGAGAACGCGCAAGGCGCCGCCGGGCGCGACGCGGTATGGGACCACCCGGACCTGCTGCCGGCCACCGAGGACCTGGACGCCGTCGACGACTTCGTCGCCCGCCGCACCGACGGGGAGGCACCGCTCGACCTGTCGTCGCTGGACGACCCGGAGTGAGCAGCCCGGCCCACGCATCGGCGTTGGCCACCCTCCTGGAATGGGCGCCGGGCGGCCGAGACCAGCGCCTGCTGCGAGACGAGTTCGTCCGGCACCTCGAGCGTCACCCGGACGGTGAGACCCGCGCCTGCCGCCCCGACCACCTGACCGCGAGCGTCCTGGTGCTGTCCGACGACAGCCACCAGGTGCTGCTCGGACTGCACGCCAAGGTGGGCGGATGGCTGCAGTTCGGAGGACACGTCGAGCCGGAGGACCGGTCGTTGCCGGCCGCCGCGCTGCGGGAGGGCGTGGAGGAGAGCGGGATCGAGTCGCTGACGCTGGTGACCGCACTCCCGCTTCGCCTGGACCGGCACCGCGCCCCCTGCGGCTCGGGTGCGCGGCACCACCTGGACGTGCAGTTCCTGGCCACCGTCGGTCGGGGCACGCCGGCCACAGCAAGCTCGGAGTCCCTGGACGTCCGCTGGTTCGACGTCACCGATCTGCCGAGAGACTGCGACGAGGCGGTGCGCGCGCTCGTCGACGATGCCGTCAGTCGCCGGAGCTGACCTGGTCCTGGGCTGCTGTCCACCCTTCCAGGTAGCCGCGCGAGCGCTCGACGTTCGGGACGTCGGCCAACAGCGCCCAGAACGCGGGGCCGTGGCCCGGAACCAGAAGGTGCGCCAGCTCGTGCAGCAGCACGTAGTCGATCACCCACTCCGGCATCCCGCGCAGCCGGGTGGACAGCCGGATCGTGCGGTCGTCGACGGTGCACGAGCCCCACCGCTGGTTCTGGTTGTCAACCCATCGGACACTGGCGGCCCGGACCCCGCCGAGGTAGCGGTCGGACAGGTGCCGCGCCCGGTCGAACAGCTCGGCGTCGCTGGGTCGCGTCCGCGCCTCGCGGGCGTCCAGCCTGGCCACCATGGCCGCCACCCACTCCGACTCCTCGGCGCGGGTCATCCGTGCCGGCAGCAGCACGATCGTGCGGTCGCCGTCGCGGTAGGCGGACACCGTGCGACGGCGGCGCGCACTGCGCCGCACCTCGATCGCGGTGTCTGTCGGTGGGGAGGACATCACCGACACGGTACGGCCCGCCGCCGACAGTGAGCCGATCTGCACAGCGTGGATCTGCGAACTTTCTTGTGTCCACATCCTGGGGACGACGAACCTGCAGGTCAGCCTCTCATCCCCGCCTCGCCCTCGCCGTCGTCCACAGGTTGTGAACCGGCCGTGCACAGCGACACGCCCACCCGTCCCCAGGCTGTCCCCAGCCTGGTCCACAACCGGACCCGGGCCGGCGTTGACGCCGCCTCCGGGCAGCCCTACGGTCATCCCGTCGAAACCCCCGGGATAACGGGGCGGACGTTCGCAAGGGGAAGGCGAATGGCCGCTCACGCGACCCGGGGGTTTCGTACATCTCGTGCGGCGAGCCTTCGTGCGCCACGCGGGGCGCGGTGACGTAGGGTCCGGCGTGTTAGCCACGTCCGCGTGGCCCTCGAGTCGGAGTGCGTCCTCACGCACTTCGCTGACCACAGGAGGACAACGACGATGGCCGAGAGCTACACCGGCGACGCCTACTGCGTGAAGTGCAAGGAGAAGCGCGACTTCACAGGCGAGGTGCACGAGACCAACGGTCGGCGCATGGCGAAGGGCATCTGCCCGGTGTGCGGGACCAAGCTCAACCGGATCCTCGGCAAGGCCTGACGCCGACCGCATCCCCTGAGCATCGTGAGAGGCGTGGCCCCAGGGCCACGCCTCTCACCCTGTCCGGAGCCGCGTGCCGGCTGGCTGTGGACAGTGCGCCCGGGAACGGGTCGCGAGTGTCACGCTTCCCGGCGTGGAGCCCACCCGACCGATGATCAAGCCCGGCGTACGCCGGGTCTGGCGCGGTCCGGACACCCTGCAGCTCGGTGTCGACGTCCCGGCGCCCGTGGTGCTGCGACCAGTGGGCGCCGAGGTGCAGGCCCTGCTCGAGGCGCTGGACGGGCGTCGCACCTGGCCGGAGGTCCTGAGCCTGGCCGGGGAGGTCGGACTGGGCGAGTACCCCGCCCGCACGATCCTCGCGCGGCTGGCGGCGTGCGGGCTGCTCGCCGACGCCGCCACCCCCGATCCCGACTGGGCCGAGCTGCCGGTCTCCGTCCGCGACCAGGTCGCACCTGACCGCACAGCCTGGGCGTTGGCCGACCGGAGACCCGATGCCGCCGCCCACCATGCCACCGCTCGGCGGGGCCTGTCCGTGGTCCTGACCGCGGACGACGCGGTGAGCAGCGACCTGGCCGAGGGGCTGACCCGTGCCGGGGTGGGCCGCGTGGCCGTCGTGACCGACCCCTGCGGCACCGAGGAACCCGGCGTAAGCCCTGGGCTCCTCGTCCTGCCCTCATCGACGGTGCGCGCTCGGCGCCAGCACCTGCTCACCCGATCGACTCCGTACCTGGTCACCGAGGTCGGCGAGACGGTCGTGCGCCTCGGGCCGCTGGTGACGCCCGGTCGGTCTGCCTGCTTCGGATGCCTCGAGCACGGGCGGATCGACCGGGACCGGGGGTGGGGCCAGGTCAGCGCTCAGCTCACCGGACAGGCCGGAGGATCGCGTCCCGCGACGCTCGTCCGGGCGGCAGCCGCGCTGGCGGTCGTGCACCTGCTCGACTGGGCGGCGGGCGGCACACCTCCGGAGGTCAACGGCCTGGTGGAGCTCGCTCTTCCGCACGCTCGAGCAGTCCGCCGGAGCTGTCCGCCGCACCCGGCGTGCGGCTGCACGTGGCCGCCGACACCGGGACACGTGACAATGAGCGGGTGACCGACATCCCGCGCCGAGCCGTGACTCGGACGGCCAAGCTGGCGACGCTGCCGATCGGCTTCGCCGGACGGACCGCATTCGGGTTCGGCAAGCGGGTCGGGGGCAAGCCGGCAGACCTGGTGCTGGCCGAGGTCCAGCAGCGCACGGCCGAGCAGATGTTCAAGGTGCTCGGCGAGCTCAAGGGCGGCGCCATGAAGTTCGGACAGGCACTGTCGGTCTTCGAGGCAGCGCTGCCCGAGGAGGTCGCCGGCCCCTACCGGGCAACCCTCACCAAGCTGCAGGAGGCGGCGCCTCCGCTGTCGGCTGACCGCGTTCACGCCGTGCTCGCCGACCAGCTCGGGGTCAGGTGGCGGCGCCGCTTCCAGGAGTTTGACGACGTCCCCGCCGCGGCGGCGTCCATCGGTCAGGTTCACCGCGCGGTGTGGAAGGACGGTCGTGCGGTCGCGGTCAAGATCCAGTACCCGGGGGCGGGTGTCGCGCTGATCTCCGACCTCAACCAGATCGGGCGCATGATGCGCTTGATGGGCTCGCTCACGCCCGGCATGGACATGAAGCCGTTGGTCGACGAGATCCGGGCCCGCATGACCGAGGAGCTCGACTACGGATGGGAGGCCAAGGCTCAGCACGCCTACGCCGTGGAGTTCGCGGACGACCCGGACTTCCTGATCCCGGACGTGGTGGCCCACAGCGACCAGGTCCTGGTCTCTGAGTGGGTCGACGGAACACCGCTGTCCCGGGTGATCGCCGAGGGCAGCCGCGCCGAGCGCGATCGGGCCGGCCACCTGCTGGTGCGGTTCCTGTACTCCGGCCCCGCTCGGGTAGGGATGCTGCACGCCGACCCGCACCCCGGCAACTTTCGGCTGCTACCGGACGGGCGGCTGGTCGTGCTCGACTTCGGAGCGGTCAACCGGCTGCCGGACGGACTTCCCGAACCGATCGGCCGACTAGCCCGGCTGGCTCTGGCCGGGGACGCCGACGCGGTGCTCGCCGGGCTGCGGGAGGAGCGCTTCGTCCGCGACGGCGTCGACATCGATGCCCAGACGTTGCTCGACTACCTGATCCCCCTGCTGGAGCCGATCCGGGACGAGACGTTCCACTTCCGGCGGGCGTGGCTGCGCGGCGAGGTGACGCGGCTGGCCGACTTGCGCCAAGCCACAACCGGGATGAAGCTCAACCTGCCGCCGTCGTACATGCTCATCCACCGAGTGACGCTGGGAGTGATGGGCGTGCTGTGCCAGCTCGACAGCATCGCCCCGTACCGCAGTGAGGTCGAGACCTGGGTACCCGGCTTCGTCGACGACGAAGCCGGGTGACCCCGGTCACAGCAGCATGTCTACGTACGCCGCCTGCTCGGCGGCGTCGCGCGCCCGGCAGGCGGCCCGCTCGGCACGACGGCGGGCACGACGGGCGCCCAAGAGACGCCGCGCCTGACCCTCCATCTGTGCCTGGCGGACGCGCTGCTCGGTATACACGCGTGCCAGATCTGATCCGGTCAACATGGTGGTCCTCCTGTCTGCTTCGTCGTCCTCAGGCGGCGTCCTTGCGGGGCCGGCCGCGGGGCCGCTTGCGCGGAACCACGACGCCCTGCTCGAACAGCTCGCCACCCCAGACGCCCCATGGCTCGCGACGGGCCAACGCGCCGTCGAGGCAGGCGGCCCGCAGCGGGCACGGCTGACACAGGGCCTTGGCGTCCTCGACCCCCTGCGGGGTGTCGGCGAACCAGGCCTCCGGGTCGTGGACGTGGCAGGGCGGTCGTGAGCCCACGAGGGTGGGCTCGAGGGTCATCAAGACGGTCATCGCGGGTCACCTCCTTCGAGGCTGGTGGTGGGCTTCGTGGAGTGGGCGGACAAAGACAAAGGCCGCGGATCCCGGGTTTCGGGTTCCGCGGCCTGGAGAGCTCCGGCCAATGAGGCTATGCCGGTGGTGGGCTCCAGACGGACGGACCCGGGGAGGCAGCATCGGTGTTACCGAAGGCAGTACCGGTGACTCCGGACACTGCGCTCGTCACGCCGATGAGCCGCTGGCGGGTGGCACCCGGGAGGGTGACCGCGCGCGCAGCGTGGCTCGGGAACGACATCGAGTTGCTCTTCTCCATCGCGGGTCACCTCCTCAATCGGTCGCACGGACAGTCACAGAAGGGTAGGCAACCCGACGCAGCGGGGCAAGGGGTTATTGCGGTGCGTCGCCGGCGGGAGCCGGCTCCGACTCGGCGTGAGCGGCCACGATGTCGAGAACGTCCCGCCCGTAGCGGTCGTACTTGGTGGCTCCGATGCCGGGAATGGCCAACAGCTGGCTGCGGTCGCTGGGGCTGTCCTGGGCGATGGCGGTCAACGTGGCGTCGGTGAACACGACGAATGCCGGAACACTGGCCTCCTCTGCCACGTGGCGACGCCACTCGCGCAGCTGTTCGAACAGCTCGAGGTCCACCGTCACCTCGCACGAGGAGCAGTGGCGAAGTTTCCGTTCGACCGCAGTGGCCAGTCCTCTGCCGCACGAGATGCACCGTGCCGCCTTGCGCCCGCCACGCTTGGCTATCCGCGACCTCTCGGTGGCGAGCTCCGGACGAACGTCGTCGAGGAACCGTGACGGCCGGCGCTGGCCCCGACCTCCGGGCGAGCGGGACAGCGCCCACGTGAGCACCAGGTGTTCCCGAGCCCTGGTACTTCCGACGTACAGCAGTCTCCGTTCCTCGGCGACCTGCTCGGGAGTCTTGGCGTACGTGATCGGCAAGGTGCCGTCGACCAGCCCGACGAGGAACACCGCATCCCACTCCAGGCCCTTGGCAGCGTGCAGCGAGGCGAGGGTGACGCCGTCCACCGCGGGGGCGTGCTGCACCGCCGCACGTTCGTCCAGCTCGGTGACCAGGTCGGTCAGTGTCGCGTCCGGAGCTGCCGACTCCAGCTCGGCTGCCAGTCCGACCAGCGCCGCGAGGGACTCCCAACGGTCACGTGCGGCGCCCGGACCGCTGGGCGGCTCGGGCTGGTGTCCGGCGCTGGCCAGGACCGCGACCGTGTCCGCCACGAGGTCGCCGGAACCCTCCCCGGCCCGGGCCGCACCCCGCAGATAGGTCACGCCCTCGCGGACCTCCGGCCGGGCGAAGAACCGCTCGCCGCCGCGCAGGACGTACGGGACCCCGGCCCGGGCGAAGGCCTCCTCGTACACCTCGCTCTGGGCGTTCACCCGGAACAGGACGGCAATCTCCCGGGCGGGCACTCCGGAGCTGATGAGGGAACGGATCCGGACCGCGGTGGCATCGGCTTCGGCGGTCTCGTCGGAGTACTCGGCGAACACCGGCTCCGGCCCGTCGGGACGCTGCGCCACCAGCTCGAGCCTCGCGCCCGAGGTCGCGTCGCTGGCCGCGGCGATGATGCGGTTGGCAAGTGCCACGACCTGCGGCGTCGACCGATAGTCCCGGACGAGTCGGACCGTCGTCGCGGACGAATGTCGCTCGGGGAAGCCCAGCAGGAGCTGGGGTGTGGCTCCGGTGAACGAGTAGATGGTCTGGGCGGCGTCCCCCACGACCGTGACGTCGTCCCGGTCGCCCAGCCAAAGGTCGAGGAGCCGCTGCTGCACCGGGTTCACGTCCTGGTACTCGTCCACCAGGAAGCTGCGGTACTGGTCGCGGACCGAAGCGGCCATGCGGCGATCGTCGTCGATCATGGCGGCCGTGAGGAGGAGGACGTCCTCGAAGTCCATCACCGACCGGTTGCGCTTCACCTGCTCGTACGCGGCGTACACGCGCGCGAAGTCCTCAGGTGTGAGGTCGCCGGGCGTCGGACGCGCGGCAGTGCCGGCCACGTCCGCGTAGCTGTCGAAGGCGACCTGGGAGACCTTGGCCCACTCCACCTCCGACGCCAGGTCCCGCAGCAGCGTCCGGTCGGCCCGGATGCCGCAGCGCGACGCCGCCTCCCCCACCGCGGACAGCTTGCTCGCGATGACATCGGGAACCGGCCCTCCCACCACCGACGGCCAGAAATACCGGAGCTGCCGGAGGGCAGCGGAGTGGAAGGTGCGGGCCTGCGCGCCCTCGACACCCAGCCCCCGCAGCCGGGTGCGCAGCTCTCCGGCGGCGCGGGCGGTGAAGGTCACCGCGAGCACGTGGCGTTGGTCGACCTGGCCGGTGAGGACCAGGTAGGCGATCCGGTGCGTCAAGGCACGTGTCTTTCCGGTGCCCGCGCCGGCCAGGACACAGACCGGGCCACGGCCAGCCTCCGCGACGGCGCGCTGCTCCGGATCCAGACGGCTGAGGATCTCCTGGCTGGTCACCATGTCGGCCCCATCGTGGCAGCCGGCTCCGACGGCCCACCGCCCACCCGGATGCGGCGGGGAACACAGCAGGCTCACGCCCGGTTGAGGCGAGGAAGCCGTCGTCGTCCCAGGAGATGCCCACCATGTCGCTCACGATGTACAGCACCCCGTGGTGCGGGTACTGCCACCGTCTCAAGCGGCAGCTGAGCGATGAGGGCATCACGTTCGAGGATGTGGACCTCGACCGCGACGCCGAGGCCGCCCGCTTCGTCGCCGGTGTCAACGGCGGCAACCACACCGTGCCCACCGTGCGTTTCGCCGACGGTTCGACGCTGACCAACCCGTCGCTTGCTCAGGTGACGACGCGGCTTGCCGAGGTCGAAGGCGCCCGACAGACCTAGCCCCAGTCACCTGGCGCATCGGCCAGCGACCCGCCGTACCAGTGCTCCACCAGCCGACGCGCGATCGACACCCGGGGCGGGAGGACGAGCGACCCGTCCCCCAGGCCGACCAGCACCTCGTCGCGGGTGAACCAGCGAGCCTCCGTCAGCTCGACTGCGTCGACCACCGGGTCCCGCCCGTCGGCCGCCCACGCGCGGTAGCCCAGCATCAGCGATGCGGGGAAGGGCCAGGGCTGCGACCCCAGATACTCGGTGGACGTGACGGTGACAGCGGACTCCTCGGCCACCTCACGCCGGACCGCCCGTTCGGCATCCTCGCCCGGCTCGACGAAACCGGCGAGCGTGGAGAACCTCCCCGGTGACCACCTGGCCTGCCGACCGAGCAACGCGCGGTCGGCAGGGTCGATCACCAACACGATGACCGCGGGGTCGGTGCGCGGGAAGTGGGCCGAGCCGTCGACCGGACAGCTTCGCTCGGAGCCGGCCGACGAGACCTGCGTCGGTGACCCACACCGCGGGCAGTAGCGGTGCGTGGCGTGCCAGTTGGCAAGGGCGACAGCGTGCACCAGCAGCCCGGCGTCCCGGTCGGGCAGCAGAGCGCCGACCTCGCGCAGCCCCCTGCGGTCGGCCGGGTCGGGTGTCAGCGACCCGTGGGCGGCGAAGTACGCAACGCCGTCCACGTCGACCCCCAGGAGATAGCGCTCGCCCCCCACGACGTCCGCGGGGTGGCACCACACGAGCGCCGGCGGATCGAGGGTCACCGGGGCTCGCCCGTGGTCGACGAGGAGCACGCGGGTGCGCTCGTGCTGCCAGGCCGCCGCCAGCCACGCCTGGTCGTCGCGTCGGTCGACCGCCCGGTCGACCTCGGAGCGCGACAACGTGAGGTCAGTCAGCCGGGACACCCGCGCAGGCTACGCCGTGACGAGCGCCGACAGCTCGCTGCGCCCCGGCAGGTCGCTGGGTCGGACCACTCGACCGTCGGCCACGTAGTAGAACGCCGCCGAGACCCGCTCGACCGGCACGCTGTGCAGCTCCGCCCACGCCAGCCGGTAGATCGCGAGCTGGAGGGTGTCCGCGGAGCTGCGCCCGGTCTTCCAGTCCACGACTTCGAACCCACCCTCCCCCGAGGTGTAGACCGCGTCGATCCGGCCCCGGACGGTGCGCTCGCCGATGACCAGCTGGAAGGGCGCCTCGACCGCGAGTGGGGCGCGGTCGGCGTACGGCCCGCCCAGGAAGGCCCGCTGCAGGTCTGCGAGGTCGACGTCGGTCAGCTCCGGGTCCGCCGCACCGCCGAGGTCGTCGAGGTCGAGCAGGGCCCCCTGTCCGAACCGGGCCTCGACCCAGGCGTGGAAGCGGGTTCCACGACGCGCAGCCGGAGCGGGTGGGCGCGGCATCGGGCGGGCGAGGTCGCGCGCCAGGCCGTCCGGGTCCTGCGCCAACCGCACCACCTGCGTGGCCGACAGGGCGGCCGGGAGCCGCACCGTCCGGTCGACGACGAAGGCATCCCTGGCCTCGGCGAGAAGCAGCTCGAGGTCGGTGTCCCACCGGGCGACGCGATCGGCCCAGGGCGCGGCATCGGGTTCGGGGACGGTCTGGGCGGCGGTCGACAGCGCAGCGCGGACCAGCGCGGCACCCTCCCGACGACCGCGCTCGGCGTCGGCGTCCGGTGGCGCCGGCCAGGAATGGTGCCGCGGTTCGTCCAGCGCCGGGTTGGTGGCCTCGACCGGCTCCGGCTCCCACCACGCCACCACACCCCCGCCCGACTGGCAGGCGTCGTATGCGTCGACCAGAAACGGGCCGGCGCCGCGCTTGTTCTTCTGCGTCGGACCCCACCAGTGGGAGGTGGCAACCACCCGGTTCCGGGCTCGAGTGAAAGCGACGTAGCCGAGCCGTCGCTCCTCGGCCGCGTCGTGCTCCTTCACCTTCGCTGAGAACCGGCCGACGCCGGTGTTGCCCTGCCAGGTGGACACCTGGGGGAAGTCAGCCGCGTCGCCGCGAAGAGCGAAGGGCAGCACCTGCGGATGACGGGTCCACACCTGCCGCCCGTTGCCGCTCGGGAAGCTCTTGGGCGCGAGGTCGGGCAGATACACCACGTCCCACTCCAGGCCCTTGGCCTTGTGCACGGTCAGCAGCTTCACGCTGTCGCCCAGGCCGGGCGCAGAGCTGTCGAGCCCGCGCTGGTGCTCCTCAGCCGCGGCGAGGTACGCAAGGAACGAGCCCACCGTCGCGGTGCCGTCCAGGTCGGAAAACCGCGCCACCTGGTCCACGAACAGGTCGAGCGTGTCGCGCCGCCCGGCCGCCGCCGCATGGGGTGACGCCGACACCTCCACCCCGAGTCCGGTCACGTCGAGCACCCGGTTCACCAGGTCGAGGAGCGGGTCGGAACGGTGGCTGCGCAACAGTGCCAGCTCGGCGGCCAGCTCGCCGAACCGGGAGCGGGCGGCCGCGCTGTAGGGACCGTCGCCGGGGTCGGCCACGGCCTCGGACAGCGACACCACCTCGGCCGGGTCGACGCCGGCAACGGCGTCGAGCAGCGCCTCCGCGAGGTCAGGCTCAGGCCCGCCCGCGGGGCCGCGTGCGGACACCAGCTCGCGAGCCCGGGCGCCCAGCAGCGCCAGGTCGCGAGGGCCGATCCGCCACCGCGACCCGGTGAGGATCCGGAGCAGGGCGGGGTTGGCGGTGGCATCGTTCAGCACCTCGAGGACCGACACCAGGTCGACGACCTCGGGGAGCACCAGAAGGCCACCGAGGCCGACGATTTCGACCGGGACATCGTGAGCCGTGAGCGCCTCGTGGTAGGCCGCGAGCGAGACCGCTGCCCGTGACAGCACGGCGATCTCGCGCAGCGGGACCCCGGACGCGATCTGGGCCAGGATGTCGTCGACGACGGCCGCCACCTCCGCGTCCCGGGTGCGGTACAACCCGACGACCACCTCGCCCCGACCGACCGCTTCCGGTCGCGGGGTCAGGACCGGCACCTCCGGGTGACGGTCGCGCAGCGGGTCGGCCACCTGGTTGGCCAGGTCCAGGATGCGCTCCCCCGACCGGTTGTTGCGGGCCAGCGTGAACCCGGCGGCCGGCCGTCCGTCGGAGGCGAACTCAGCGGCGAACTGCCCGATGTTGCGCACCGAGGCGCCGCGCCATCCGTAGATCGCCTGGAACGGGTCGCCCACCGCGGTGACGGGGTGGCCGTGGCCGAACAGCGCGAGCAGCAGCCGCTTCTGGGTGATGGAGGTGTCCTGGTACTCGTCGAGCAGGACCGCGCCGTAGCGGCTCCGCTCCCCGGCGGCGACGTCGCCGACCTGTTCAGCCAGACGTGCTGCTCCGGCCATCTGGTCACCGAAGTCCATGACTTCACGGCGGCGCTTCTCCTCGCGGTACGCCTCCACCAGTCCGACCAGCTCCACACGAGCGAGCGCGGTCTCCCGAGCCAGCGCCGGGTCGGCGGTCAACGATCCCGCCTCGGCACCGACCACATCGATGTCCGCGACGAGCGCGCGGTCGGCCGCGACCACGGTGGCCGGGTCGACCAGATGCTCACTCAGCTCGGCATCGAGAGCCACGACCTTTCCGGCGACGTCGGACACCGACCCGCGCAGGGCATCGAAGGGACCGCTCGCCCGACGGACCACGCGCTCGGCCACCTGGTACCGCGCGGCCTCTCCCAGCAGCTGCGCCCCGGGCTCCAGACCCAGCCGCACCCCGTGCTCGCGCAGCAGTCGCGCGGCGTACGCGTGGTAGGTGGAAACCGTGGGACCGACGTCCGGAGCCGGACCCCATGCGGCCAGCGCCGAACGGACCCGGGACGACAGCTCGGCGGCCGCCTTGTTCGTGAACGTCAGCCCCAGGACGGCGTCGGGACCGACCACGCCGGTGGCGACGAGCCACACCACCCGTGCGCTCATGACGGTGGTCTTGCCGGAGCCGGCGCCCGCGACGACCACGGTGGGGCCGGCCGGCGCAGTCACGGCCGCCAGCTGCTCCTCGGTGAGGGACAGCTGCAGCACCCGACACAGGTCCTCCGGGGTGAACACGTCGCCGGCGCCGGTCATGGCAGGAGCCCCCCGCCCTCGTCCTGTGCTGGACAGACCCTGCGGTACGCGCAGAACCCGCAGGCCGCGCTCGGCTCCGGAGCGAAGTCCTCGTCGGACACCGAGGCCACGGCCCGCCCCAACGCGTCGTCGAGGAAGGTCGGACCCGCTGCCAGGGGCGGCTGCGCCTGCACCTTGGGGCCGGCGCCTGCGGACAGCCGGAGGTGGACGAGCTCCGCACCGCCGGGAGCCGCCGGTGCCCCGGGCACCGCGCCCTCCCGGACCGCCCGCTGGTACACGGCCAGCTGCAGGTTCTCCTCCACCTGCACCCGGGTCGGCGCCCGGCGACCGGTCTTGAAGTCGACCACAACCACGCGCCCGGCGTCGTCCAGCTCGACGCGGTCCAGGCGTCCTCGCAGGAGGACGGTGCGGGCGCCGATCTCGATCTCGACCCGGAACGCTGCCTCCGACGCGACCAGCTCACGCCCCCGCTGCTCGCCATGCCAGACCAGGAACCGCTCGACCGCCGCGCGCGCCTCCTGCCGCTGCTGGTCGGACTCCCACCGGGCAGCGAACTGCAGCTGCCGCCACACCGCGTCGACCGCGACCATCGCCGCGTCCGGGTCTGGATCCAGCTGGCCGGTCGCGACGCCGTCGGCCACCGCGTGGACCACGCTGCCGAAGCCCAGAGCCGTGCCGCGTCCGGTGTCGGCGTGGACCTCGTGCTCGAGGAACCAGCGCAGCGGGCAGCTGACCAAACCCTCGAGTGAGGACCCCGACAGGACGAGCGGCTGGTCGGAAGGCCGCACCGGTTGGTCGGCGGCCGTGGGGTCGCGCACCCCCCACCAGCGGTCCGGGTCAGCCGCGGCGGCCAACCGGACGCCGGCCACCTCCGCCCGAGCCAGTGACGCCAGCCGGGAGGCGGCCGCGGATCGTAGCTCGGACGGCTGTGAGGGGTCGACCACGCAGGCGCGCAGGTCGGAGGTGAGCGCGGTGAGTGTCAGGGGTCGGTCTGTCCCGCGCTCACGACGGACGACGTCCACACTCAGCTCCGCCAGGAACCGGGAGGGCTGCTGGCCGTTGTCGTCGTCGGAACCGACAGCGGTGACGACCAGCCGCTGCTGGGCCCGGGTGATCGCGACGTAGAAGAGCCGTCGTTCCTCGTCCAGCAGAGCGCGCACGGACTGCGGGCCGGCCGGCGCGGCCGGGTCCAGCCGCTCCGGCTCGAGCAAGGACCCACGATGCCGCAGGTCGGGCCACAGCTCCTCCTGGACACCAGCGACGACGACCAGCGGCCACTCGAGCCCCTTGCTGCGGTGAGCGGTGAGCAGCCGGACCCCGGCCGGCCGCGCCGACCGCTCGGCCAAGGTGTCCCCAGGGATCTGCTGGGCCCGCAGCTCGGCGAGGAACGACCGCAGACCCCGTCCCTCGCGGTGCTCCTCGTCGCGCGCGGCGACCTCGAACAGCGCCACCACCGCATCGAGGTCTCGGTCCGCCGACCGGGCGGTCGGTCCCCCCGCCTCCGATGCGGCGAGCAGCCGCTGCGGCCACCCGGTGCCCGACCACAGCGACCAGAGGACGTCGTACACCGACCCGCCGTCCTGATGCACCGCGCGAGCGTCGGCCAGCAGCCGGGACAGCTCCCTGGCCGGGTCTGCGACGTCGTCGGCGACTGCGACCAGCCGCCGGTCGTCGGCCACGGCGTCGCAGACCAGATCGGCCGACCGTGGCACCGATCCGGCCGGGGTCCCGGCCCGGCGCTCCTCGTCCCGCAGCGCCCGACCGAGCCGCCGGAGCTGCCCGGGCTCGGCCGCCGTCAGCGCCGACAGCAGCAGCGCCTGGGCCGTCTCGGCGGTCAGGGCAG
The DNA here is from genome assembly GCA_963848085.1 of uncultured Actinomycetota bacterium. Taxonomy (GTDB): domain Bacteria; phylum Actinomycetota; class Actinomycetes; order JAHEKZ01; family JAHEKZ01; genus CAWKCE01. Next base: position 368,683 of record CAWKCE010000003.1, on the reverse strand, counting down.
CCGGGTTGACGACGACCTCCAGCGCGAGCAGCAACGGTGCCACCGCGGGCGCGGCGACCAACGGCAGCTCGTCTCCGGCCACCTCGACGGGCACTCCGGCAGCGGCCAGCGACCGCTGCAGGAACGGGATCGTGGTCACACCGGACCGGACCAGCACCGCCATGTCCGACCAGGGCCGGCCGTGCTGGAGGTGCTCCCTCCGCAGGAGGTCGGCGATGCCGGCCGCCTCCGCACCCTCGGAGCCGAACTCCCACACCGAGACCTGACCCGGCTCCAGGCCGGGCGCCGGCACCAGATCGTGGTGCCGGCGCAGTGCCCTCGCCATTGTCGAACCGGCCACCGGCAGTCGGGCGGCGACCGAGCGGGAGGCGGCGAGCAGCGCGGCACCAGACCGGCGGGACGTCTGGAGAACCGCCACCTCCGCCGGGTCCCCGTCGCGCGTGGTGAAGCGCTCCGGGAACCGCAGAATGCCGGCCACCTGAGCACCGCGGAACGCGTAGATCGACTGGTCCGGGTCACCGACCGCGACGAGGTCACGGCCATCACCGGCGATCGCCGCCACCAGGCGCTCCTGCGCCGGGTCGGTGTCCTGGTACTCGTCGACGACCACCAGGTCGAACGCGGCACGCAGCTCAGCCCGCCCGTGCGGGGACTCCGCCCAGGCGACCGCGCGGGTGACCAGCTCCGCGTAGTCGATCGCGCCCCGGGCGTCGAGCACGTCCAGGTAGTCCGCGAGGAACGCAGCGGCCGCAGTCCAGTCGCCGCGTCCAGCGGCGGCCGCCGCGAGATCGCCCGGATCCATCCCCAGCGACCGCGCACGCGACAGCAGGGTCCGCAGCTGCTCGCTGAACCCACGCGTGGGCACCGCCGGCTGCAGCGCCTCCGGCCACCGGTCCGGGACGAGCTGCTGGCCCTCGACCAGCATCTCGCGAACCATCACGTCCTGCTCGGGGCCGGACAGCAGGGTCAACCGCCGCCCGATGTCCTCCGGCGGCAGGGTCCGACCCAGAACCGAGAACCCGAACCCGTGGAAGGTCCACGCGAGCGGGCTACCGACGGTCCGGTCCAGCCGGGCCCCGATGCGGGCGCGCAGCTCCTGGGCGGCCTTGCGGCTGAACGTCAGGGTGAGGATCCGTTCCGGGTCGGTCCCTGCCGCCACGCGTGCAGCGACCGCCTCGACGATCGTCGCGGTCTTCCCGGTGCCCGGGCCGGCCAGCACCAGGAGCGGACCGTGGCCGGCGACGGCCACCCGGTCGACCACGCGCAGCTGGGCGGCGTCGGGCAGCAGGGGACCCGCGGCGGCGGAGACCGAACGGTCCAGCTGCCAGCGGGGTCGGGTCTGCCGGGAGGTCACGTGGGCAGTCCATCACCGGGGTCCGACACCGCCGGGTCCGCCCACGGGCGAGCCCGTGGCAGGTCGACCCTCGTCCCGTCGGCGACGAGCGGGACGTTCTCGCCGGACAGCCGACGCAGCGCCTCGTCGGCGAGGACCGGGGCTGGCGACCCGTCCGCCCGGACCACGCGCCACCAGGGCACCCCGCTGCCGTAGCGGGACAACGTGGTGCCCACCTGACGGGGCCCACCGGAGCCCACCCGCCGGGCGACGTCGCCGTACGACACCGCACTGCCCGCCGGGATCGACGCGACGACGTCCAGGACCTCCTCGGCGAACGGGGTGGGCAAGCCGGGCACGATCACGGCAGCGCAGCCTAGGCGCTGTGGCACGATCGGCGCGTGAACGGACGGAGTGCGGCTGAGGATCCGCATTCACCCGTCTCGTCGCCAGCTGCTGTCGTGGACGAGCCCCCGCAACCGGACCGGATCCGCAGGCCGTACGACGCGCTCCGGTTCCTCGGCTGGGTGCTGACCACCGCCGGCCTCCTCCTGCTCGGCACCGTCGCCTTCCGCACGACCTCCGGCATCGAGTCTGACCTGACCGACGCCATCACCACCTTGCCCGACCTCATCCTGAGCGCGCTGGCCTACGGCTCCGAGCTGCTGCTGCTCGCCCTTCCGTTGGTGCTGATCGCCGACCTGGCAGTCCGGCGACGCTGGCGCACCCTGTTCGTGGCCACCCTGGCCGGGGTCGTCGCCTGGCTGCTGGCCGCGGCGTTCGTCACGTGGGGGCCGGACCTGATGTCCGCCACCCTCCTGGACGCCCTCACCTACCAGACCGGCCGCGCCACCCCGACGGCCGTTGCCTTCCCGACGGTGGCGGGCATCGCCGCGTTCGCGACCGTGAGCGGCCTGGTCGGTCGAAGCCGGCTCCAGACGCTGGTCTGGGGCACGGTCGCGGGCTACGCGATCCTGCTGATGTTCGACCGCTCGGCCACCGGCCTGGCACTTGCGGTCAGCGCCTCGCTCGGTCGCACCATCGGCCTCGGGACGCGCTACGCCTCAGGAACGGTCAACCCGCGACCGAACGGTGCCCGGATCGCCGCCGCGCTGGCACGTGTTGCCGAGCCGCTGGCCCACTTGCGGTTCCTCGACGAGACGGACGACGGACGTCGGTACGACGCCCGCACGCTGTCGGGGCGGCGGCTGGACGTGCTCGTCATCGACCGGGATCGCCGCGCGGCTGGGGCGCTCTACCAGCTCTGGCGGCGACTCCGAGTCCAGCGCTCGGTCGAACGTTGGACGACCCTGTCGCTGCGGAACGCCGTGGACCAGTCCGTCCTGCCAGTGATGGCGGCGACCAAGGCCGGCGTTCGGACACCGGCGGTGGTCGCTGCGGCCTCCGTGGACCGTGATGCATCGGTCATCGCGTTCGAGCACGTCGAGGGGCTGCGAACGTTCGACGAGCTCGCTCCGGACGAGCTCACCGACGCGCTCATCGCCGACCTGTGGCACCAGGTGCGGCTGCTGCACCGGGCGGGCGTGGCTCATGAGGCGCTGTCTGCGGACAACCTCGCGGTGGACTCCGAGAACCGACCGTGGCTGCTGGGCACCGGAGCCGGCGAGATCGCTGCCGACCACCTGACGCTGCGCATCGACGACGCGGAGCTGTTGGTCTCGACAGCGTTGATCGTCGGACCCCGCCGGGCGGTTGATGCCGCCCTCGGTGAGCTCACCGCCCAGCGCGTGGGAGAGGCCCTGCCCCTCATCCAGCCGATCGCGCTGTCCCGCATCACCCGCGCCCGGCTGAAGAAGCAGCGCGGCCTGCTCGGCGAGCTGCGCGAGGCCGTGGTGGGTGCGTCCCCGTCGGCGCCGACCGACCCGGTTCGGCTCGAGCGGCTGCGGCCACGGATCATCGTCAGTCTCATCGCGCTGGGGTTCGCGGTGTCGATCCTGCTCGGTCAGCTGGCCAACGTCGACCTCAGCACGCTCGTCAGCTCGGCAGACCGGACGTGGGTGCTCGTGGCGCTTGGGATGTCCTTCGTCACCTACCTCGGCGCCACGCTGGTCATCACCAGCTTCTCGCCGATCACCCTCAAGCCGGTGCGGACGTTTCTCACCCAGCTGGCGTCAACCTTCGTCTCACTGGTCGCGCCGGCCGCCGTCGGCAACGTCGGGACGAACACCCGCTACATCCAACAGGCCGGCGCCACCCCCAGCCTGGCGCTGGCCAGCGTCGGCACGTCGCAGGCCTTCGTCTTCTTGTCCTACCTCATTCTGATCGTGGTCTTCGGCCTGTTCACCTCGACGCAACAGGGACCCGATCTCGTTCCCGGCCGGACCATGATCATCGTGCTCGTGACCGTCCTGGCGGTGGTGGCACTGACGTTCGGGGTGCCGTACACCCGTCGCATCATCAGCCGTCGGGTGCGGCCGATGCTGGACCGCACCCTCCCCCGCCTGATCGCCATGCTGCGCCAGCCCCGCCGGGTCGCGCTCGGCCTTCTGGGCGCCATGACGCTCAACCTCGCCTACGCCGCGGCACTCACGGCGGCGGTGTACGCCTACGGCGGGTCGCTGGCCTATCCGACGGTCGGGTTCGTCTACCTGGCTGCCGGCGCTATCGGCTCGGCGGCCCCCACGCCCGGCGGCATCGGGGCAGTGGAGGCGGCCCTGGCCGCCGGCCTGACCGCCGCCGGCCTGGACGGCACGACCGCGGTCCAGGCGGCGCTGCTGTTCCGAGCGGCGACGTTCTGGCTCCCGGTGGTTCCCGGCTGGCTCAGCTTCCAGTGGCTGCAGCGCCGCGGCGCCCTGTAGGCCGAAGCACCGGGTCGTCCTAGTACGTCGGCTTGTCCGGCTCGACCTGGTTGACCCAGGCGACCACGCCGCCGCCGACGTGGACGGCGTTGCCGAACCCGGCACCCTTGACCACAGCCAGCACCTCCGCCGACCGACCACCCACCTTGCAGTGCAGCACGATGGGCTTGTCCTGCGGGAGGTCCTCCAGTGCACTGCCCATCAGGAACTCGTTCTTGGGGACGAGCACTGCGCCGTCAATCCGCACGATCTCGTACTCGGCCGGCTCCCGGACGTCGACCAGGAGGAAGTCGGTGTCGCCCCGTTCGCGCGCGTCGAGCATGTCCTTCAGCTCGAGCACGCTGATCGTGGAGTCCCGCGCTGCTTCAGCGGCCGCATCGGAGATGGTGCCGCAGAACGCCTCGTAGTCGATGAGCTCGGTCACGGTGGGGTTCTCACCGCACACCGCGCACTCGGGGTCCTTCCGGATGCGGACCTTGCGCAGGCTCGACTCGAGCGCGTCGTAAATGACCAGCTGACCCAGGAGCGGCTCGCCGACACCGGTGAGCAGCTTGATCGCCTCGTTTGCCTGCAGGGTGCCCATCGTGCCGGCCATCACGCCCAGGACACCGCCCTCTGCGCAGGAGGGCACCATCCCCGGCGGGGGCGGCTCCGGGTACAGGCACCGGTAGCAGGGTCCGTGCTCGGCCCAGAAGACACTCGCTTGGCCGTCGAAACGGAAGATCGAGCCCCACACGTACGGCTTGCCGAGCAGCACCGCAGCGTCGTTGACCAGGTAGCGAGTCGCGAAGTTGTCGGTGCCGTCGACGATCAGGTCGTACTGGCCGAAGATCTGCATGACGTTCGTGGAGTCGAGCCGCTCCTGGTGCAGCACGACGTCGATGTACGGGTTGATCTCCTTGATCGAGTCACGCGCCGACTCCGCCTTCGAGCGGCCGACGTCGCTTTGACCGTGGATGATCTGCCGCTGCAGGTTGGACTCGTCGACGACGTCGAAGTCCACGACGCCGATCGTGCCCACACCTGCGGCCGCCAGGTAGACCATGACCGGCGACCCGAGGCCACCGGCCCCAATGGCCAGCACCCGGGAGTTCCGCAGCCGCTTCTGCCCAGCCATCCCGATCTCCGGAATGATGATGTGGCGGCTGTAGCGCTTGACCTCGTCGACGGTCAGTGACTCGACGGGATCGACCAACGGGGGCAACGGCACGGGGGGCTCCTGGCGTGGTTCGGACGCTCACTCGCAGGCCACAACTGTGCCGCAGCGCCCCGCATTCCGGTGCGACGGGGGCCGGGCTGTCACACTGCGGGCGTGCGACCAGTCATCGGGATCACCGTCGCTGTCGAGAACGCCCGGTGGGGCGTCTGGTCCGACCGGGTGTCACTCGTCCCCGCGGCCTACACCGACGCGGTAGTGGCCGCCGGCGGTCTGCCGGTCCTGCTTCCCCCCATCCCCGACCCGGTGGCCGCGCTGGACCTCCTGGACGCCCTGGTCCTGTCCGGCGGCTCCGACGTCTCACCGGAACGGTACGGCGCCGCGGCATCGGATCGGACGACCGGCGTCCAGGAGGAGCAGGATGCCGCTGAGCTAGCCCTGCTGGCACGGGCCCTGGACACCGACCTGCCGGTCCTCGCCGTCTGCCGCGGACTCCAGCTGCTGGCCGTCCTTCGCGGCGGGGCGCTGCACCAGCACCTCCCCGACGTCGCAGCGCACTCCGCACACGGCGCCCACGGCGGCGCGTGGAGCGAGCACGTCGTCGACCTCGTGCCCGGTACCACCCTCCGCCGGGTTCTGGGTGCCGACCGGATCGCGGTGAACTCCGGACACCATCAGGGGATCGCCGACGCGGCAGACCTGGTGGTCTCCGCACGCAGTCCCGACGGTCTGGTCGAGGCCGCAGAGGTGGCCGGCCACCGGTTCGCCGTAGGCGTCCAGTGGCACCCGGAGATGATCGGGCAGTCCCCGTTGTTCGCCGCACTGGTTGACGCGGCCCGAGCCAGCGGACCGACGCCATGACCCAGCCCGTGATCGGGATCTCCGCCTACCGTGAGCCCGCCCGGTGGGGCGTCTGGGACATGCCCGCGGTCCTCGTGCCCGCCGCCTACGTCGACCACGTCGCCTCCGCTGGTGGGCTGCCGCTCGTCGTCCCCCCGGCCAGCGCGCTCCATCCGGACCTGCTCGACCGCCTCGACGGTCTGGTGCTCGCCGGAGGCGCCGACCTCGACCCCGCTCAGTACGACGAGCCGCCGCACCCGGAGACCGCAGGGTGGCGCCCCGACCGGGATGCCGGTGAGCTGGCCCTGCTTGGTCAGGCGTTGCAGCGGGACGTGCCCGTCCTGGGCATCTGCCGCGGTCTGCAGATCATGACCGTGCAGGCCGGGGGTCGGCTGGAGCAGCACCTGCCGGACGTCGTGGGCCACGAGCAGCACCGGCCCGAGCCAGGACGGTTCGGCGAGCATGCCGTGCGGACGCAGCCGGGGTCGCTCGTGCACCGCATCCTCGGCGACCGGATCGAAGTCCGCAGCTACCACCACCAGGGGGTCGCCGATCCCGGTTCGCTGGCCGTCACCGGCTGGGCCGACGACGACACGGTCGAGGCGGTCGAGATCCCGGGCCGTCGCTTCGCGCTCGGGGTGCTGTGGCACCCGGAGGCGGCGGACGACCCCCGGCTGTTCGAGGCACTCGTCGCAGCAGCCCGCGGCTGACCGACCGTCACATCAGTGCATCCAAACTCCTGCCCGTGGCAGAAGGACGGTCAAACACGCACGTTGGCCATCGACCTCCAGGAGACAGACATGCGCAGGATCGTTGCAGGGGCGGCAGCCGTCGCCATGCTCGTCGCAGGCAGCGTCACGCTTGCCTCGCCGGCACAGGCACGCGCGCCGCAGACCCTGCTCGGCGCCATCTCGGCGGCCGACCGGTACACATCATCCGAGGACTCCCAGGGTCTCGACCGCTTCCGCTGGGACCAGCGCAACTGGTACGACTACGACATCCTCACGGCGGCGGTCGTAGCGGACGGCACGCTCGTCGGCGCGATCACCGACCCTGGTACCTCGGTCACGCTGTTCGCGCCCAACGACCGCGCCTTCCAGCTGCTTGCCCGTGACCTGACAGGTCGTTGGTACTGGACCGAACGCGGCGTCCTGAACGCGATCGTCGGCGCGGTCGGGGCCGGGAAGGTGAACCTCACCAACGTGCTGACCTACCACGTGGTGCCGGGCAAGTTCCTGAAGGCTGACGTCGTCCCGTTGATCGGGAAGCCGATCCCCACGCTCAACGGCGACACCTTCGTCGTCCAGCCGCCGAACCGTTGGGGCTTCATCCAGATCCGAGACAACGTGGACGCCTTCCGCAACCCCTACCTGCTACGCACCGACATCGACGCCGGCAACAGCGTCATCCACAGCATCAGCCGCGTTCTCATCCCGACCAACGTGGGCGGCTGACCCCGGCCACCCAGTCGCAGCGCCCCCCTCGGGACAGGGAAGGACCCCCCTGCCCCGAGGGGGGATACGGAGCAGGGGGGCCGTTCGCGGGGGGCTACAACGGCGTGACGTACGCCCCCGAGATTCCGCCGTCGACGAGGAAGTTCGAGGCGGTGATGAATGATGAGTCGTCGCTGGCGAGGAAGGCCACCGCGGCCGCGATCTCCTCCGGCTCGCCGAACCTGCCCATGGGCACGTGAACCAGCCGGCGCTGCGCCCGCTCCGGGTCGCTGGCGAACAGCTCCATCAGCAGCGGCGTGGCCACCGGACCCGGTGACACCGCGTTGACGCGGATGCCCTCCCGCGCGAACTGGACGCCCAGCTCTCTGGTCATCGCGAGCACGCCGCCTTTGCTCGCGGTGTACGAGACCTGCGACGTGGCGGCACCGAGAGTGGCGACGAACGATGCGGTGTTGATGATCGACCCCCTCCCCTGACGCTGCATGTACGGGATCACGGCCTGGCACCCGAGGAAGACGGAGGTCAGGTTCACCTCCTGGACCAAACGCCACACCTCGAGCCCGGTGACGAGGATCGAGTCGTCCTCCGGCGGGGAGATCCCCGCGTTGTGGAACGCAATGTCAACATGACCGTACGCCTCGAACGTCTCGGCGTACATGCGTTGGTTGTCCTCGGGGCTGGTCACATCGACCGGGATGAAGCGGCCGCCAAGCTCCGCGGCGGTCGCCACACCTGTCTCCTCGTTCAGGTCGGCCACCACCACAATGGCGCCCTCGGCGGCGAACCGCCGCGCAGTCGCCAGGCCGATGCCACTCCCGGCGCCGGTGACGACGGCCACTCGTCCCTCGAGTCGATCCATCGTTCAGCCCTCCGTGGCGATGAAGACGTTCTTGACCTCGGTGAACGAGTCCGGCGCGTCGGGGCCGAGCTCGCGGCCCAGTCCCGACTGCTTGTAGCCACCGAACGGCGTCCAGTACCGCACCGACGAGTGCGAGTTGACCGACAGGTTGCCGGCCTCGATCGCGCGGGACACCCGCAGCGCGCGTCCCAGGTCACGCGTCCAGATCGACCCGGACAACCCGTACGCGGAGTCGTTTGCCAGCCGCACCGCGTCCGACTCGTCCTCGAAGGGCGTCACGACGACCACGGGTCCGAAGATCTCCTCGCGGAAGGCGCGGTCGGCGGGGTCCACCGGAGCCAGGACGGTGGGCGGGAACCAGTGACCGGGACCGTCTGGGCAGGTGCCGCGGAACGCGACCGACGCGTCGTCGGGGACGAATCCGGCAACGGTCTCCCACTGGTTCCGGCTGATGAGCGGACCCATCTCGGCGGTGTCGAGCGACGGGTCCTCGACGCGCACGCCGCGAACCGCCGGCTCGAGCAGCTCCATGAAGCGGTCGTAGACCGATCGCTGCACCAGGATCCGTGAGCGCGCGCAGCAGTCCTGCCCCGCATTGTCGAAGACCCCGTACGGAGCAGTGGCGGCCGCCCGGTCGAGGTCGGCGTCGGCGAACACCACATTGGCGCTCTTCCCCCCGAGCTCGAGCGTCACCCGCTTGATCTGGTCGGCCGCCCCCCGCATCACCCGCTGACCGACGTCCGTGGACCCGGTGAACACCACCTTTCGCACGGCCGGGTGGGTGACGAATCGGTCGCCCACGATCGAGCCCTTCCCCGGGATGACGGTGAAGACGTCAGGAGGCAGACCCGCCTCCAGGGCCAGCTCACCGAGCCGGATCGCAGTCAGGGGCGTCACCTCGGCCGGCTTCAGCACCACGGTGTTTCCGGCTGCTAGGGCGGGGGCGAATCCCCAGCCCGCGATGGGCATCGGGAAGTTCCACGGGACGATCACCCCGACCACACCGAGGGGCTCCTTGAACGTGATATCCACCCCGCCCGGGACCGGGATCTGCCGACCGAACATCCGCTCGGGAGCCGCGGAGTAGTACATCAGGACGTCGCGGACGTTGCCGGCCTCCCACCTCGCATTGCCGATGGTGTGGCCGGCGTTGGCGACCTCGAGTCGGGCGAGCTCCTCGACGTGGTCGTCCACGGCGGAGGCGAAATCGCGCAGCAGCCGTGCCCGGTCGCCTGGCGAGATCCCACGCCAGGACTCGAACGCGACCGATGCCCGCCGGATCGCCTCGTCCGTCGCAGACAGATCGGCCTGCTCGATGGTGCGAACCAGCTGTTCGGTAGCCGGGTTGACGACGTCGTAGGTGACGGTCACGTCCGGTGCCCCCTCCCGGTCAGAACCGCTCGAAGTTGCGACGCCGCTCCCAGTCGGTCACCGTCGATCCGAAGGACGCCAGCTCGACCCGCGCCATGTTGGCGTAGTGGTCGACCACCTCGTCCCCGAAGGTGGCGTGCGTGAAGTCCGAGCTCTCCCACAGCGCGAGCGCCGCGTCCATCGTGTGGGGCACCTTGGGAAGGTCCGAGGAGTACGCGTTGCCCGCGAGGGGCTCCTCCAGCGTGAGGCCGCGCTCCATGCCGTCGATCCCGGCGGCGACGAGGCCCGCCGTCGCCAGGTACGGGTTGATGTCCCCACCCGGTACCCGGTTCTCCATGCGCAGCGACGCCCCGTGCCCCACCAGCCGGATCGCGCACGTCCGGTTGTCCCGGCCCCAGGCAACCGTGGTCGGGGCGAACGACCCGGGGACGAAACGCTTGTAGGAGTTGATGTTCGGTGCGGACAGCAGCGTCAGCTCGCGCATGTGCGCGAGCTGACCGGCGATGAAGCTGCGAGCCAACGGCGACATCCCCATGGGGTCGTCGTGGTCGGCCATCACCATGGCGTCGTCGGGGTGCGCCCCGCCGTTGCCTCGGACCGAGATGTGGATGTGGCACGAGTTGCCCTCGCGCTCGTCGTACTTGGCCATGAACGTGAGTGCCGTGGACTCTTGTGCTGCGATCTCCTTGGCGCCGGTCTTGTAGATGACATGGTTGTCGCACGTCGTCAGCGCGTCGTCGTAGCGGAAGGCGATCTCGTGCTGCCCGAAGTTGCACTCGCCCTTGGCCGACTCCACGTAGAGTCCGGCTGCGTCCATCGAGGTGCGGATCCGGCGCAGCAGCGGTTCGATCCGGGCGGTCCCCATCATCGAGTAGTCGACGTTGTACTGGTTTGCCGGTACCAGGTCTCGGTAGTTCTTGTCCCACGCCTGTTCGTAGGAGTCACGGAAGACGATGAACTCCAGCTCAGTGCCCACCAACGCCTTCAGGCCCAGCTCAGAGAGCCGGTCGAGCTGGCGACGCAGAATCTGGCGGGGTGACGGCAGCACGTCCGAGCCGTCCTCCCACTTCACATCGGCCAGGACCAGGGCGGTGCCGGGGTGCCACGGCACCGTCCGGAGCGTGGTGAAGTCCGGCGCCATCACGAAGTCGCCGTATCCGGTCTCCCAGGACGACATGGCATAGCCGTCGACGGTGTTCATGTCGACGTCGACGGCGAGCAGGTAGTTGCAGCCCTCGGTCCCGTGCTGCACCACCTCGTCGAGGAAGTAGCGCGCAGCCAGCCGCTTGCCCTGGAGGCGGCCCTGCATGTCGGTGATGGCGACCAGCACCGTGTCCACCTGGCCCAGGTCGATGTGGGCCCGGAGGTCGTCCACGGTCAGCAGCCCTGGTCGTCGAGACATGCGCCCTCCCCGGGTGGCCTGGTGGCGGCGACGCTAGTGCCCGGGCGTGCCCCAATCAATGGTTTGAGACTAGACAATTTCGGCGCGTCGGGCACTCCGCCTCTGGCGACCGAACACTGACGCCGCCACGGTGGTCCCACGGGCGGAGGTGGTCGCCGTGCTGCGCGGTGCGGCGGAGGTCGTCCGGTCCGTCGACGGACCGGCCGGCGCGTACGTGCACGTTCCCTTCTGTGAGCGGCTGTGCCCCTTTTGCCCCTACAACAAGGTGGTCGCCGAGCCGGGTCTAGCGCGGCGCTACTTCGACGCACTCAGTCGCGAGGTCGACGCGTACTGCCGGGCGTCCCGCGCCCGGCGCGCGCCGCCGTTCACGTCGCTCTACGTCGGAGGCGGGACCCCGACCCTCTACCCGGACGACCTCGCCGGCATCGTGGACCGGCTCCCCGTCTCGGCCGAGCGTGCGATCGAGGTGCTGCCGCTGCACGGCACCCCGCAGCGCCTCGACGACCTCGCCTCGATGGGGTTCACTGCCGTCAGCATCGGCGCGCAGTCCTTCCACGACCCCGTGCTGCGGCGACTCGGCCGCCCCCATGACGCCGTCAGCAGCCGGACGGCCGTCGAGAACGCCCTCGGCCGCTTCGACTGCGTCGACGTCGACCTGATCGTCGACGTCGCGTGGGAGAAGGAGGAGGACCTGGCGGGGGCTTTCCTCGACGACGTCGAGACCTGTTTCGACCTCGGGGTGGACCAGGTCTCCACCTACCCGCTGATGCGCTTCGGGTACACCCCGTTCGGCGCCGCCCGGCACGACCGGCAGGCCGAGCACAGCGTCCTGGCACGGGTGACTGAGCTGGCACGGGCGAGGGGCTTCGAGCGGCGCTCGGTCTGGACTTTCAACAAGGCTGGCTCGCCGGCGTACACGTCGATCACCCGACGCCGATTCCTCGGCATGGGCGCCGGCAGCTCCAGCTTCACCGGCCGCGACTTCCTCGTGAACCACTTCGGCGTCACCACGTACTGCGAGGCTGTCGAACAGGGTCGCCTTCCCTTGGCACGCCGGCTCCACCTGGGTCGGGCGGGTGGTGCGACGTACGACACCTTCTGGCAGGCCTACGCCGGCGGTGTCGACTGCACGGCACTGGCGGAGTCCTACGGGTCGGCTGTTGCCGCGCTGGTCTGTTCCGGCCTCGCGCCACTGCTGCCGGCGCGACTGCTTCGCCGAGCTCCTGGCGGCTACCGCTTGACGCCTCTGGGGTTCGATGCCTACCACGACCTCGAGCGGCTGGTCACCTACCAGCTCATCGAGCCGCTGTGGGCCGAGATGCTCGCCGAGCACCGCGCCGACGCCCGGTGCCGGGTGGCTCTCGGATCGGCCCGGACCGGCTGGCTCTGGCCCCTGGCACGACGCCTGTTCGAGCGGCCGGTCTCCCGCTAGGCGAGGAGTCCACGGAGCAGCGACGACGTGCCGTCGCAGTGCTCCTCCATCGCCACGCGGGCGCCGTCCACGTCCCCGGCCAAGATCGCGTCGACGACCGCCCGGTGCTGCTCGTCGCCATGCTCGATGTTGCGGCGCAGCACCGGAATGGCGGACAGCAGCTCGCCGAGCCGCACCTGCGCGTCAGCGACGGCGGCCGTGAGCGAGTCGCTGCCGGCGACCAGAGCGATCGCGAGGTGGAGACGGGAGTCGGCAACTCGTCGACTGGCGTCGTCCGGCGCGCCCTCTGAGGCAGCCAGGGACGCGAGCAGCCGGGCGCGGTCAGCGTCGTCCAGCGTCCGCGAGGCCGCCAGCGCCGCAGCGCCGGGCTCCACGACCCGGCGGAAGTCGAGGGCGTCCATCAGTCTGGCGCCCGCTGGCTGGCCGGCGGGTGCCGGCCGGGCGGCTCGACGCGAGGCTTCCAGGACGTAGGTGCCTCCGGCCCGACCACGACGGGTCTCCACCAGTCCGGCGTCCCGGAGCGCACCCAGCGCATCGCGCAGGGTCATGCGGCTCACCTGCATGACATCGGCCAGCTCGCGTTCGGGCGGCAGCCGGTCCCCGTCTTCGAAGACCCCGAGCCGGATGGCCTCGGCGAGCCGCTCCACCGCCTGCTCGAACGCGTTCCCGCCACGTGCCGGCCGAAGCACCGTGTGCGACAACGCGGAGGACATACCGACGATCATGCCCTGCCGGTCAGCCTCCGGCAGCCACGTCGGCCAGCGTCGTGCGGTAGCGAGGTCCGAGCAGCCCGGCCCGGGCGGCGTCGAGCTGCCGGGCCTGCCACGCATCGGGAGCCTCGTCCTGCGTCGCCGCCCACGCCGTCCAGGTGTAGGCCGACAGCAGGGCCCAGGCCTGGACACGCGCATGGTCCCGTCGCGAGGTCCGGGTGAAGTACGCGGACACCATCGCCTCGGCCGGCTCCGGGGGCAGGTGCGAACAGGCCACCAGGTTGCCCAAGTCGAAGGTCGCGACATTCATCGCCGAGTACTCGAAGTCGACGAGCCACGCCCGCACACCGTCGTCGAGGAGGTTGGCTGCGACCAGGTCGTTGTGACAGGGCACCGTCGGCTCCGGGGCGGAGCGAAGGGCCGCCTCCAGGGCAGCCACCCGCTGGTCGAGGTCGACGTAGCCGGCCGGGAGCCGGACACCACGCGCCTCCGCAAGCCGCACGTATCGGCGTCGGTAGGCAGCCAGGTCGAACCCCCCTCGGAACTGCGGTCCGCGGTGCAGCGCACGCAGCTGTGACGACACTCGGGAGATCACGGCGGAGTCAGCGAGGTCTGCGGGGCCAAGCGTGCGCCCGGGGACGAACCCGACGACCAGCGCGCCCAGGTCCGGGACGGCCTCGACGAACGGTGCCCCCACACCGGCGTCCCCGGCCAGCTCAGTGTTGGCGAGCTCGTAGGCGCGGTCGACCCCGACGGGGTTAGTGGCAGCCGACCGGGGAAACCGCACCACGTAGTCGCCACCGTCGTCGGTGCGGACCCGGAAGGTTCGGTTGGTCAGCCCCCCGGCGAGCTCGTCGACCTGGAGCACGCGTCCGCGCAGGACCCGGACGCGGCCGAAGACCTCGCTCGCCGTCAGGACCACCCGTCGACGCTAGACCGTCGCCGCGCCGTCCAGGAAACGGTCCACCAGTCGGGCGACCAGGACCGGCCGCTCCACCTGGCCCATGTGCCCCACCGTCGGCAGGGTGACGACCCGAGCGTCGGGGATCGTCCGGGCAGCGCGCCGCGCGCGCCGCGGATCCACCAAACGGTCTCGCCCGCCGTACAGGACCAAGGTCGGCAGGCGCAGCCGCGACGCCTCCCGCCACAGCCCCGTCGGCCCAGGCTCGACGAACGCTCGCAGCAGGCCTCGTGTGGTCCGAGACAAGGCGTCTCCGGCGTACGGCAGGGTGAACCGGCGCCGGAACTCCGCTATCGCCTCGTCCCGCCTGGTCTGCGAGATGACCGACGGGTCGCCGAAGTTGAGCTCCAGCATGGACTGCACCTGCCGTTCCACGGGCAGCCGCGCCAGCTGCCGCCACAGCTGCTCACCCACACCGGGAACCGCGAGCACCGGTACCCCGACCACGCTCCGACGGGGACGCAGGTCGGGGAGCGCGGGCGACACCAGAACCAGGCTGCGCACCAGGTCCGGATGACGAGCCGCCAGCCGGACGCACACCGCCCCGCCCAGGGAGTTGCCGAACAGGTGGACCGGGGCACCGTGCCGCTCGACGACGGCGCGGACCGAGTCCGTGAGCGCGTCCAGCCCGTAGTCGCCGTCGTCCGGCGGAGCCGACTGGCCGAATCCGGGCAGGTCCGGGGCCACGCTGGCCAGCCGGTGCCCGAGCAGCGCCATGAGATCGGTCCAGTTCGTCGACCGCCCGCCCAGGCCGTGGACCATGACCGCCGGCTCCCCCCGCGGGCTGTCGGCCGCGGCGCTGCGCACGAAGAGCCGGCGCCGGCCGAGATCCCAGGTGTCCCCCGGCCAGAGCGGCTGGGACTGCGGTGTCCAGCGGCGGCTCACCGGCCGCGGTCAGGCACTCTGCAGCAACGACTCGATGCGCCGGTTCAGCGAGTCCAGGGTGGCCCGGATCACCGCCTGCCGGACGTCCTCGCGCACCACGGACACACCGGTGAGTCGCTCCGACCCGACCTTGGTGAGCATCGACACCACGACCACCACCGCTCGGTCCGGGCCAAGCTGGTTGATCTCGAGCTGCTCGAGCTCGAACCGAGCCAGCCCGCCCACGACGGACTCGACGGCTCGCAGCGTGGCCTGCGCGACCGACCGGTGGACGCTGCTCGGAGTGGCAGCGGCGGCGGACTCGCCGGCGAACGGCTCACCCGCCCAGGCCAAGGTGACCTCGGTGGTGACGCCCAGGCCGGCTGACACCAGCTGCATCCGCTGGATGAGAATCCGCGGCGGTCGCGCATCCTTCGGCTCGGGCTCACCGGCCGACCCGTACTCGGCGACGGTCTCGGACGTCCTGGCCAATCCCGGCGCCGCGGGGGCGTCCGGGGGGGCGGGCGGCTCGACCGCCACCGGGTCGTCCACGTATCCGGGGACCGCGGTGAGCATCGGCCGCGGCGGAGCCGGGTCGATCGCGTCGTCGAGCTCGCGCTCCAGGTCCTCGTCCGGCTCATGCTCCGGCGCGGCCGGCGGCCGCATCGGTACCGACTCCTCGACCACCTGGACCCGGTTGGCGTCCACGGCCAGCCCGAACTGCTCCCGGAGCACCCGGTTCACCGACGTGGCCACCTGGACCTCGTCGGCCCCCACGGACAGCTGGAGCCGCAGCGTGCCGGCGCCCTCGGGCCGGTCGTCCGGCTCGATGTCGGCCGACGCCACCCCTGGCACCGCCCGCAGCGCCTCGAGCAGCGTGAGCTCGTGGTTCACCGCGCATACTCCTCCCCGCCGCACCCACCAGGGTTCGACGATCCCAGCAGCAGTGTCGCAAACTGCGACGGCGCGCGGGAGGCATCCGGGCCTTCCCGTCACCCGGACGGGGCAACGCGCAGGCGTAGGTTGGACGGAGCAGGTCCCCAGGGGAGGAGCACCCCATGTCGGAGATGGATATCCACGCCGAGTTCGGCCCCGGGCCGGACGACCAGACACAGACCGAGCGGGACGACCCGGAGGTTCCGGCCGCCGACGCGGCCGAGCAGTCGGTTCCGCTGACCGACCCCGAGCCGGACCGCGAGACGGTGCCCGTGGACGAGGACGAGTACCGCTAGCCAGCGCCGGCCCCGGGTTACTCGGGAGTAGGCTCCCGCGGCATGACCGAAGGCACGGCGACGCGAGGCATCCGACTGCCTCGGGGTGAGCGGCGAGACCAGCTGATGGCGGCCGCCCTCGAGGCGTTCGTGGCGCTGGGCTACCACGCTGCGTCGATGGACGACATCGCGGCCCGGGCCGGGGTCAGCAAGCCCGTGCTCTACCAGCACTTCCCCGGCAAGCTCGAGCTGTACCTGGCGCTGCTCGACGCCAGCGCCGACGGCCTGCTGGCCGCGGTCCGGTCCGCGCTGGCGTCCACGCATGACAACCAGGAGCGGGTCGAGGGGACCGTCGCGGCCTACTTCACGTTCGTCAGTGACCAGGCGGGGGCCTTTCGGCTGGTGTTCGAGTCCGACCTGACCGCGGAGCCAGCCGTCCGGGAGCGGGTGGAGCGCGTCACCGAGGCATGCGCCTATGCCGTGAGCGAAGTCATCGCCGAGGACACCGACCTCACGCCGGAAGCCGCGATGCTGCTGGCTGCCGGTCTGACCGGATCGGCCCAGGTGGCGGCGCGCTGGTGGCTGACCCAAGACGGCGCACTCCCGCAGAGCGCCGCCCAGGAGTTGGTCTCCGCCCTGGCGTGGCGGGGAATCTCCCGCTTCCCCCGCGCCGACGAGGCCGGCCAGACAGACGGAGCCGACCGCGCCGACGGCCACCGGCTGGGTTAGCCTCGACCTCGCCGGGCGACATGTCCGCCGTCCGGCTGTGCTCAGGAGGTTGGTCGTGGAGGTCAAGATCGGCGTCAAGGGCGCACCGCGTGAGCTGATGCTCGAGACCGAGCAGGCAGCCGACGAGATCACTGCCGCGGTCCGAGCGGCCGCCGCCGATCCCACCTCGCTGCTCGAGCTGGTCGACACCCGCGGCCGCCGCATCCTGGTCCCCGCCGACAAGCTCGCCTACGTGGAGCTCGGCGAGCAGGAGTCCCGGAAGGTGGGGTTCGCGGCGATGTAGCCGCGAAGGGTCAGCCACCGATGGTGTCAACTCAGTCTTGGGCCGCCTATCGAACATCCATCGGTGACCGTTCGGGCCTGTTCACTTCCTTGGTGGAGTCCTGGCCGGTGCGGAGGGCGCTGTACCCCGGCTGCTACCTCGATCTGTCACCGTCCGTGGCAGTTCCGTCAGTCACCTACGTCGACACGGACCGACGCGCGGCCAGGTACTTCGAGGACGTGGCCGTGGCTCGCTCGGAAGTCACCGCTCACGGCGGACGCGCGGACGTCGAGATCGAGTTCTACGCCTCCGACTACACCCACCCGCTCCCCGTCCACGCGGCCGGCTTCGACCTGCTCATCTCGTTGTTCGCCGGACCTGTGTGGGAGCACTGCCGCGTCTACCTCAAGACCGGGGGGATGCTGTTGGCGAACGCCAGCCACGGAGACGCCAGCCTGGCCGCCCTCGACCCGGATCTTCAGCTGGTGGCCGCAGTACTCCACCGTGCCGGTCGCTACCGCCTCGACGACAACCACCTGGACCGATACCTCGTACCCAAGAACCCTGCGGAGGCCGACGCATCACACATCCGCAGCGCAGGCCGAGGGATCGCGTACACCCGACCTGCCTTCGCCTACCTGTTCCGGGTCCGCTGACCAGGAGCCGCGGCGGCCACCGCGTGCAGCGGCACGACCGGCACTCTCGTTGCCGCCAGCGCCATCCTCACCGGTGAGCACCTCGCCGCGATATCTCAGGTGCTCAGGCTGCCAGGCCGAGCGACTCCATCCGGCGCGCGTGCGCCTCGGTCATCCGGGTGAACATGCGTCCCAGCTCCACCAGGTCGACACCGGGCCGGTCCACACCGCCAACCAGCAACGCCGTCAGGGTGTCGCGCTCGGCGGCGACCCGCTGAGCCTGGCTCAGCGCCTCACCGAGTAGCCGTCGACCCCACAGGGCCAACCGCCCGCCGAGCCGCGGGTCGGCGGTGATCGCCGCCCGCACCTTCTCCACCACGAACGCCGAGTGTCCGGTGTCCTCGAAGACCTCCACGACGAGTGCCCGGGTGGTCGGGTCGAGGTGCTGGGCGATCTCGCGGTAGAAGTCGGCCGCGATGCTGTCACCGACGAACGCCTTGACCAGACCCTCGTACCAGTCCGCCGGCGACGTGGAGGCATGGAACGCCTCCAGGGGAGCGACAAAGGGGCGCATCGCCTCCTCCGGGTCCTGCCCCAGCTCGAGGAGGCGTTGCTGCAGCCGGACGAAGTGGCCGAACTCGGCACAGGCCATGGCAGCGACCTCCGCCCTCTCGGCCAGCGTCGGGGCCAGGGCGGCGTCCGAGCCGAGCCGCTCGAAGGCGGACAGCTCGCCGTATGCCAGGACCCCGAGCAGATCCACCACCGCGGCTCGGTACTCCGGATCAGCAAGCGGATCGGGTGCCACCGGTGCGTCTTCGGTCGGGGGAAGGGTCATGGAAGCAGCGTAACCAGCCCGACCGGGTAGGCTGGCCCCACATTCAAAACGACAAGGCGGCACGTCCTGACTACGTTCGAGCAACTCGGCATCCGCGCCGAGACAGTCCACGACCTCGAGTTCATCGGCATCACCGAGGCTTTTCCGATCCAGGAGCTGACGCTCCCCGTCGCCCTCGACGGGCATGACGTCATCGGCCAGGCAAAGACCGGTACCGGGAAGACGCTGGGCTTCACACTGCCCATGTTGGAGCGGCTGCACGCCCCCAACGACCCGGCGCACCCGGACCACGAACCTCAGGCGGCTCCGCAGTCGCTGGTGGTCGTTCCCACGCGTGAGCTCGCGATCCAGGTCGCCGGAGAGGTGCGCCACGCTGGCAAGACCCGCGGCGTTCGGGTGCTCACCGTCTACGGCGGCCGTTCCTACGAGCCCCAGATCGAAGCGCTGACCTCGGGTGTGGACGTCATCGTCGGCACCCCGGGCCGCCTGCTGGACCTGGTCGAGAAGGGGCACCTGCGCCTGGGTGCGGTGTCGGTCCTGGTGCTGGACGAGGCCGACGAGATGCTCGACATGGGCTTCCTGCCCGACGTCGAGCGCATCATCAGCCACACCCCCGCCGACCGGCAGACGATGTTGTTCTCGGCCACGATGCCCGGCGACGTGGTGAACCTCGCCCGTCGCTACATGAGCCACCCGACGCACATCCGAGCCGTCTCCCCGGACGAGGACGGCAGCCAGCTCGTCAAGACCGTCGAGCAGCACGTGTTCCGGGCACACCCGCTGGACAAGCCCGAGGTGATGGCACGGATCCTGCAAGCCACCGGGCGAGGGCACACCCTCGTCTTCTGCCGGACCAAGCGCCACGCCCAGAAGCTGGCCGACGACCTCGCAAGCCGCGGATTCGCGGTCGGCGCGGTGCACGGCGACCTGGGCCAGGGAGCGCGCGAGCAGGCCATGCGCGCCTTCCGCAACGGCAAGGTTGACGTGCTCGTCGCCACCGACGTCGCGGCCCGCGGGATCGACGTCGAGGGCATCACCCACGTGGTCAACTACAGCTGCCCTGAGGACGAGAAGACCTACGTCCACCGGATCGGCCGCACGGCGCGCGCCGGCGCCAGCGGCGTGGCCATCACCTTCGTCGACTGGGACGACCTTCCCCGGTGGAGCCTGATCAACAAGGCGCTGGGGCTGACCTTCGACGAGCCGGTCGAGACCTACTCCACGTCCGAGCACCTGTTCGCCGAGCTCAGCATCCCCCAGCAGGCGGGCCCCCGACTGCCGCGCGACAAGCGCACACTGGCCGGACTTGACGCTGAGGTGCTGGAAGACCTGGGCGAGACCGGACGCAAGCCGCGATCCGGCGACCGCAAGAGCTCGTCGGGAGCCGGGCGGTCCTCGTCGTCCTCGTCGCAGTCCTCAGCCCGGCCGTCCTCGCGCGACCGCACGCGCACCCGCGGCGGTCGGCCGAGCGCGTCGTCGGCACCGTCGTCCGACTCGACCGGGACCGCGACGGACGCCCCCGCGCCGCCACGCCGGCGACGACGGCGGCGGCGCGGCGGCAGCGGGACGGCCACTGCTACCGAACCGGGCTGACGCAGCTAGAGCTGGATCTGCACGCTCACCCAGGTTCGTCGGCGGCACGCCGGGCACCGCATCCACGAGCCGTGGTCCCGCTTCAGGAACGGCAGGTGCACCGAGGGCACGGCCAGCGCGAGCGCTCCGGCTGGAGTGAGGACGCTCCGCTCCCCACAGGAGCCGCAGTCCACCAGGACTGCACCGGGGGCCGCTGGACGCTCCGTCGGGGCTGCCGACACCGGGGCGCTGAACAGGGCACGCTTCCCGTCGAGGTCGTGGGGCGCCTCGTTGACGGTGGGAGCCGAGTCCGTCTCTTTCACCGTCCGCAGCCGGCTGAAGTCGTTTCCGGGGCGCGGCCGGCGGGGCGCGTGATCGTCGGTCATGCGGCCACCTCACCGGACGTCAGCTTGCGGGCGATCTCACGGTACGCCGCGGCTCCTTTCGTCGACGACGCGGTGCGCAGCACCGATCGCCCAGTCGCCGGCGCCTCGGCGAACCGGACCGACTTGGCGATGGCCGGCTCGATGACCGCCAGCCCGTAGCGGGACGACACATCGGCCAGCACAGCGCGTGCGTGCGTCGTACGGCCGTCGAACAGCGTCGGGAGCACGCCCATCACCCGCAGCGACGGGTTGGTGAGCCGTTGCACCTCGTGCACGGTGTCGAGCAGCTGGCCGACCCCACGGTGCGACAAGGTCTCGCACTGCAGCGGGATCAGGACGTCGTCTGCCGCCGTCAGTGCGTTCAGCGTGAGCACGCCGAGTGACGGGGAGCAGTCGATGAGCACCCAGTCGTAGGCCGAGCGAAGGTCGTCGAGCGCCGACCGGAGCGCGAACTCCCGGCCGGTCCGGGTGAGCAGTGCGACCTCGGTGCCGGCCAGGTCGATCGTCGACGGCAGCAGGTCGGGTCCGTCGGCAGTGGGTCGCACCGCCATCTGCGCCCCCACCCGACCCATGAGCACGTCGTGCAGCGAGAGGTCCAGCGCATCGGAGTCCAGCCCCAGCGAGAAGGTCAGACAGGCCTGGGGATCCAAGTCGACCAGCAGGACGCGTTGGCCCTGTTCCACCAGAGCCGCGCCCAGCGACGCAACGGTGGTGGTCTTGGCCACGCCACCCTTCTGGTTGGCGACGGCGATGGTTTGGGTCACACAGACCCTCCTGGGGGCTCGGACGATCGGCGGGCACGCCCTATTCTGCCCGCCGTGAGTGTCCCACCTTTCCTCAAGCCTCCGGAAGGCGTCGTCGCCGCCACGGTCGACACGTCCCGGGGGGCGTTCGCGGCCCTGCGCGCGGGGCCCGTCGACGGTCCCGTCGCCCTGCTGGTCCCCGGCTTCACCGGCAGCAAGGAGGACTTCATCGCCGTCGTGGGGCCGATCGGCGACGCCGGCTTCGCCGCGGTCGCCGTGGACCTGGCAGGCCAGCTCGACAGCCCACCGGCAGCTGACGGCACCTACTCACTGGCCGGGTTCGCCGCGGACGTGCTGGCGCTGGCGGCGGCGACCGACGGCCGCCCGGTGCACCTCGTGGGGCACAGCTTCGGCGGCCTCGTCGCCCGTGAGGCCGTACTGGCCGACCCACTGGCCTTCGCCTCGCTGACGCTGGTCGCCAGCGGCCCGGACCGGCTGCCCGCCGGTCAGGCCGACCGCCTCGGGCTGTTCGCCCAGGTGCTCGCCGAGCACGGCCTCGAAGTCGTCTGGGCTGCCAAGCAGGCGCTCGAGGAGCAGGAGGGCGTGGCCGTCCCCTCCGACCCGGAGATCGCCAGGTTCCTCACCCGGCGCTTCCTGGCCAGCGACCCCGGTTCGCTGCTGGCCATGGTTGACGGGCTGCGCAGCGCCCCCAACCGGGTGGCTGAGCTGGCGGCCGTCGCACCTTGGTCCCATGTGGTCGTGGGCGACCAGGACGACGTGTGGCCGCCGGAAGCCCAGCGAGAGATGGCGATCGGCCTGGGTGCCCACCTGACTGAGCTCGGGGGGATCGGTCACTCCCCCGCGACCGAAGCCCCGGACGCCACTGCCGCTGCCTTGGTGGCCTTCTGGACCGACGTCGGACGGGCTGCGCAATGAGCCAGCGCGCCACTGCGCGTGGCCCTCGGGTACCGGGCCTGCTGCGCATGCGTGCCTACGAACGGTCATGGCTGCGCCCGGACATCATCGCCGGGGTCACCGTGACCGCCTACCTGATTCCCCAGGTGATGGCGTACGCGGAGGGCGTCGCCGGGCTTCCTGCGGTGGTCGGCCTATGGGCGGCTATGGGGCCGCTCGCGGTGTACGCGTTTCTCGGGTCGTCGCGTCAGCTGTCGGTCGGGCCGGAGTCGACAACGGCCCTGATGACCGCCACCGCGGTGGCGCCGCTGGCCGCGGGCGACCCCGCCCGCTACGCGGCGCTGGCCGCCGCGCTCGCGCTCATCGTGGGCGGGCTGTGCCTGCTCGCCTACCTCGGCCGGCTGGGGTTCCTCGCGGACCTCCTCAGCAAGCCGGTGCTCACCGGGTACATGGCCGGCGTCGCGGTGATCATGGTCACCAGCCAGCTCGACAAGCTCACCGGCATGACGGTCGACGGTGACACCTTCGCCAGCGAGATGGTCTCGTTCGTGCAGAACCTCGGGGATGCCCAAGTCGCCACGGTCACGCTCGCCCTGCTGGTCCTGGTCTTCCTGTTGGTGGTCAACAAGTTCTTCCCGCGGGCGCCGGGCCCGCTGTTCGCCGTGCTCCTGGCGACCGGCGCCTCGGTCGCACTCGACCTGCAGTCGCGCGGCCTCGCGCTCGTCGGGGACATCCCCTCCGGGTTTCCGAGCCTGGCCCTTCCCGACGTCGGAGCCGCGGACCTGCGCAATCTGCTGTTGCCGGCCATCGGAGTGACGATCGTCGCGTACTCGGACAACGTGCTCACCGCCCGTGCCTTCGCCGACAAGAACCGCTACCAGATCGACGCCAACCAGGAGCTCCTGGCGCTGGGTACCTCGAACCTGAGCACCGGCGTCTCGCAGGGTTTCCCGATCAGCAGCAGCGGAAGC
Organism: uncultured Actinomycetota bacterium; assembly: GCA_963848085.1. Taxonomy (GTDB): domain Bacteria; phylum Actinomycetota; class Actinomycetes; order JAHEKZ01; family JAHEKZ01; genus CAWKCE01. Next base: position 345,223 of record CAWKCE010000003.1, on the reverse strand, counting down.
CGGACCGTTCTGGGGGACTCGCTCGGCAGCCGCAGCCAGGTCTACTCGCTCGTGGCTCTCGCCAGCATCGTCGTCGTCCTGCTGTTCCTCCGACCCGTCCTCGCCGAGTTCCCCAAGGCGGCGCTGGGCGCGATTGTCGTCTACGCCGCGATCCGACTGGTCGACATCCCAGAGTTCCGCCGGTTCTGGGGATTCCGTCGCAGCGAGTTCGCCTTGGCCCTGGCCACCACGGTCGGCGTCCTCGCGTTCGACATCCTGTACGGCGTGCTGGTGGCCGTGGGCCTGTCACTGGTGGACCTGCTGCGGCGAGTGGCGCGACCGCACGACGGGATCCTCGGATATGTCCCAGGGCTGGCCGGAATGCACGACGTCGACGACTACGCGAATGCGACGCAGCTTCCGGGGCTGGTCGTGTACCGGTACGACTCACCGATGTTCTTCGCCAACTCGGCCGACTTCAAACGGAGAGCCCTGGAGTCGGTCGCCGAGACCGACGGCGAGGTTCTGTGGTTCGTGTTCAACGCCGAAGCGGTCGTCGAGATCGACATCACGTCCATGGATGCGATGGTCGAGCTGGTCGACGAGCTCACCGAACGGGGCGTGGTGTTCGCCATGGCCCGGGTGAAGCAGGACCTGCTGGACGACCTCGTCGCGGCCGGCTTCGTCGACCGACTTGCCGCCGGTCGCCTCTACCCGACGCTTCCGACTGCCGTTCAGGCGTACCTCGACTGGTACCAGGAGTCGCGCGGGCACGCCTTGGACGGCGTGTCGGGCCCGGTCCCGACGGTCAACCCCACCTTCGAGACACCCCCTCAGCCCGACGACACGAGCGGTAGCCGCGGCGACGGTGCGCCGAACGGCACCAGCAGCTCGTGACCTGGGTCGCGCAGGTCGACCAGGCGCGCCTCGTCGTGCAGCTCGAGGGAAAGCTCGGAGGGCCAGACCACCGCCCACAACCAGCACCCGAGAGCCTCGCCGACGTAGGCCGCCCGATCAGGTTCTGCGGCGACCTCCCACAGCGGGCAGGGGTGGCCGTCGATCTGCACCTTGGTCGAGGGAGGCCCGGCGAGGACCTGTGGGTCTGGGTCGGCGAGGTCCAGCCCGGCCAGTGCGGCGCCCAGACCCACTCCCGGCTCCTCGGCCACCAGTAGCACGTCGGCCGGTCCGCCGAGCGGCGCCGGCGCCGACCACGCGACGACCGTGGCGACCGCCGGCGCCCGGTCGTCCCCGACGAACGACGCGCCAGCGCACACCCAGCCAGCCGGCAGCGGCCACGGGGCCCACACCGGCACTGCAGAGCTCGCCGCCCGATGCCTCACCGCCGCCAGGCTGCCGTTGGTGGGGGCGTGCATCGGCGGGACCGCGCCGTGGGTCTCGCACTGCCAGTCGCTGGAGAACAGACCGGGGGCCTGGAGCCGACCGGAGCAGCGGGGGCATGCCACGAGCACGATCGCACGTTCCCGCGCCGGGGGGCTGCCCGTCAAGCCCTGTCAGTCGCGCGTCTTCGGCACCGGTCGGCCGGGCTGCTCGCCACCCCGTGTTTCCCCGTACGACTGCTTGGGCACCATGACCTTCCTGCGGAACACACACACCACCGTTCCGTCCTGCTTGTACCCGCGCGTCTCGACGTACACGACGCCACGGTCGTCCTTGGACTTCGACTCGGTCTTGCCGAGCACGGTCGTCTCGCCGTAGATCGTGTCGCCGTGGAAGGTGGGCGCAATGTGGCGCAGCGACTCGACCTCGAGGTTCGCGATCGCCTTGCCGCTGACGTCCGGCACCGACATCCCCAACAGGAGCGAGTAGATGTAGTTCCCGACCACGACGTTCTTCCCGAAGTCGGTCGTCTCCTCCGCGTAGTGCGCGTCGAGATGCAGGGGGTGGTGGTTCATCGTCAGCAGGCAGAACAGGTGGTCGTCGTACTCGGTCACTGTCTTGCCCGGCCAGTGCTTGTAGACGGCTCCGACGTCGAACTCCTCGTAGTACCGGCCGAACTGCATCAGTAGTCCTCTCGTGGTGCGTCAGCCGCGGAGCTTGTAGTCCTCGAGCAGGCGACGCCCGATGATCATGCGCTGGATGTCGGCAGTCCCCTCGCCGATCAGCAGCATGGGGGCCTCGCGATACAGCCGTTCGATCTCATACTCCTTGGAGTACCCGTACCCGCCGTGGATGCGGAACGAGTCCTCGACGACGTCTCGGCAGTACTCGCTCGCGAGGTACTTGGCCATGCCTGCCTCGAGATCGTTGCGGTCTCCGGAATCCTTGGTGCGTGCCGCGCGCACCATCATCTGGTGGGCGGCCTCGACCTTGGTCGCCATGTCCGCCAGGCGGAACATCACCGCCTGGTGCTGGGCGATCGGCTTGCCGAAGGTCTCTCGCAGCTGGGAGTACTCGATCCCGAGCTCAAACGCGCGATGGGCGACACCACAGGCGCGGGCCGCGACGTTCACCCGCCCGACCTCGACGCCGTCCATCATCTGGTAGAAGCCGCGTCCGGGTGCCTCACCGAGGACGTCGGTCGCCTGGGCCAGGAATCCGTCCAGGACGAGCTCGGTGGTGTCGACGCCCTTGTAGCCCATCTTCTCGATCTTGCCCGGGATGACGAGACCGGGCGCGACCTCGCCGAAGCCGGGCTCCTTCTCGATGAGCAGCGTCGTCATGTTCTTGTAGACGCTGTCTTCGCCCTCATCGGTCTTGACGAGGACAGCCACCAGGGTGGACGAGCCGCCGTTGGTCAGCCACATCTTCTGGCCGGTGACCCGGTAGGTGCCGTCGTCCTGCCGGACAGCACGCGTCTTGATCGCCGCGACGTCGGAACCGCAACCGGGCTCGGACATCGAGAAGGCACCCCGCACCTCGCCCGTAGCCATGCGCGGCAGATAGCGCTGCTTCTGCTCGTCGGTGCCGTGCTGAAGCAGCATGTACGCCACGATGAAGTGCGTGTTGATGATGCCGCTGACGCTCATCCAGCCGCGGGCGATCTCCTCGACGACGAGCGCGTAGGTGAGCAGAGACTCCCCCAGCCCGCCGTACTCCTCGGGGATCATCAGCCCGAAGATCCCCATCTCCTTCATCTGCTCGACGATCTTCGTCGGGTACTCGTCGGCATGCTCGAGCTCGTTGGCGACCGGAATGATCTCGGCGTCCACGAACGCGCGGACCGTGTCGAGGATCTCCTGCTGGACGTCGGTCAGCCCCTCGGTCCGGGCGAGACGGCCCATGCCGCGCTCCTTCGCATCCACGCACGGCGGCGGTACCTGCCGTCGGTCAGACGATTGTATCCAATCTGGCTCCGGGCCCGTCGATACCCTCCCGCCATGACTGAGCAGCCGTGGGTCAGCGGTGGGGCGACGCCCGACCCGAACGCCCGCGAGACCACCGTGACGACCGCTGACGGCCGCACTCTCGGTGTGGCTGAGTACGGCCCTCCCGACGGTTTCCCGGTCTTCTCCCTGCACGGAACTCCCGGCTGCCGGTATGGCGGACCACCGGTCGACCACCCGGGACTGTTTGAGGAGCGGTCGGTCCGCGTCATCGGCTACGACCGACCCGGGTACGGACTGTCCACGCGGGCGCCGGGACGCAGCGTGGCCGACGCGGCGGCCGACGTCGCGGCCATCGCCAATGCTCTCGGTGTGGAGCGGTTCGCCGTGCAGGGCGGCTCGGGCGGGGGCCCCCACTGCCTCGCAGTGGCGGCCCTGCTCGCGGACCGGGTGACTCGTGCCGCCTGCGTCGTCGGCGTGGCCCCGCTCGGAGATACCGGGCTCACCCAGGAGGAGTGGCTCGAGGGCATGACCCAGGGCAACGTCGACGAGTTCCTCCCGTCGCTCGCCGGGGAGGATGCGCTTCGGCCCCGACTGGAGACTCTGGCGACCGACGAGCTCACCGCGGCGGTCGATGACCCGGCGAACATCATCGGCCCGCAGTACGAGCTGTCCGCCGACGACCGCGCCGTCCTGGCCGATCCCCGTCGTATGGACCGGCATGTGCGGATGGTCCAGGAAGCGCTCCGCAGTGGGGTCGACGGCTGGCTCGACGACGACCTGGTCATCGTCCGGCCGTGGGGTTTCGACGTCGGCGCGGTCGGGGTGCCGACGATGGTCTGGTTCGGCCTCGACGACCGGCTTGTCGGCCGCCCGCACGGGGAGTGGCTGGCGGCCCACGTCCCGCACGCGCACGTGGTGCGGATGACGGGCGGGCACACCAGCCTGACCCATCGGATCCCCGAGCTGTACGACTGGCTGGTCGACGGCACGCTCCCCGCAGACGCGACCAGAGGCTGAGATGGCGACGATGAGCGATCGGCCAGCAGTCCTCGAGCTGTTCCCCAGCGGCACGCAGCTCGCCGACGACGGCGTGCTGATGGTCGGCGGCTGCCGCCTCACCGACGTCGCGCAGGAGTTCGGGACGCCAACCTTCTGCGTCGACGAGGACGCCCTCCGGCGCCAGGCACGACGGTTCGCCGACGGACTCGATACCCGGCGACCCGGCTCTCGCGTCGCCTTCGCCTCCAAGTCGTTCCCGTGCACGGCCGTCTACCGCCTGATGGCCGAGGAAGGTCTGGACATCGACGTCGCGGGCGCCGGCGAGCTCGTCATGGCGCAGGCGGCCGGTGTCGACCCAACGCACATCGTCCTGCACGGCAACGCGAAGACCGACGACGAGCTGCAGCGCGCGGTCACCGCCGGCGTCGGCACCATCGTGGTCGACGGTTTCGACGACATCCGCCGCCTCGACGCCATGCTGACCCGAAGCCAGGACGTCCTCTTGCGCGTCATCCCGGGCGTGGAAGCCGAGACCCAGGCCGCGATCTCGACCGGGCACCACGGATCCAAGTTCGGCCTGTCGCTGGCCGACGCCGCGGAGGCGGTGGAGCGCCTGCGCAGAACCGAGCACCTCAACCTGCTGGGACTACACCTGCATGTCGGGTCTCAGATCCTCGACACCACGCCGTTCAGTGCTGCCATCGCCGCCGTCGCAGATCTCGGCGCCTTCGCGGTGTACGACGTCGGCGGCGGCCTCGGCGTCCGCTACACCTACGACGAGCACCCGCCGACGGTCGAGCAGTACCTGGATGCGGTGGCAGAGGCCGCCCGGAACCACCTGCCCGACAACGCACAGGTGTGGATCGAGCCCGGACGCTCACTCGTCGCGCAGTCGACCGTGACGCTGTACCGCGTCGTCACGGTGAAGCCGGGTACCCCGGTGTTCGTGGCCGTCGACGGCGGCATCGCCGACAACTTCGAGGCCTCGACCTACATGGGTCAGCGCTTCGAGGCGACGCTCGTCGAGCGGGTAGGGGGCGGCGGACCGGTCGAGCTGGTCGGGCGGCAGTGCGAGTCAGGCGACCTGTTCGCGTCGGACCTGCCGCTTCGTGACGCACAGCCCGGCGACCTGCTGGCAGTCCCCATGACCGGCGCCTACTCCCACACCCTGGCCAACAACTACAACGGCGCGCTGCGTTCGCCAGTGGTCTTCTGTACTGAGGGCACGGCGCGGGCAGTCGTGCGGCGCGACACCTACGACGACCTTCTGGCACGCGACCTCTGACCGGGCTCCCACACCGAGTGATCGTGGGCGAAGACCACTCGGGAGGGATCCAGCTCCTCCAAGCGTGCCAACCACTCCGGTGCGACTGGGAGTTCTGCCGCATGACCATCGCGCTGAGCCCGGAGGGCAAGGGAGTCCGCGCTGTAGTCCGAGGCTGAGTCATGGCTCTGTCCGGCCACGACAACGACCCCGTCGCGGCGCCGGACGACCAATGACTGGTGACCCTCGGTGTGACCTGGGGTCGGGATGAGGGTCACGCCGGGAAGGACTTGCGCCTGGCCGTCCAGCTCCTCCCAGCGGGTCCCAGGTGCGTCGAGCAGCTGCGGCAGCGTGTAGCCCACAGTGTTCCGGGCGGTGGACAGCTCGACGGCCTGGGTGAAGACCGGGCGTCCGACGAGCTGGGGGTTGCCTCCGCAGTGGTCGAAGTGCAGATGGCAGTTCGCCACGTGCGTGATCGCGTCAAGTGAGTGTCCTGCGCTGGACACCGCTTCGCGGAGGGACCGACGGCGCGGCCGGTAGTGGGCATCAACGCTGGGATCGCTGCCCAGTCCAGTGTCGAACAGCAGCACCGCATCCGCCTGCTCGACCAGGTAGCCCAGACACGGTTCCACTCGGGGCGCACCGGTACCGGTCTCCTCGGCCGGGCGGACGAAGTAGCCGAAGTCAACTCGGCTGACTCTGGTCTCGCCCACACATCGCAGTCTGCCAGCCGACCTGGGCGACCACCGGACGTCGTCAGGCGGGATTGGCCTCGCGGACCGAGTTCCCGCCGTCGACCACCACCGTCTGGCCGGTGATGTAAGAAGCGGCGGGAGAGCACAGAAAGGCGACGACCGCGGCAACCTCCTGCGGCCGTCCCATCCGGCCGAGCGGAGTGCGCGACGCGAACTCCCGCTCGTCGTCCAGCGACGACGGCGTCTCGATCCAGCCTGGGGCGACCGCGTTGCACGTGACGCCGTAGGCGCCGCCCTCCACGGCGGTCACCATCGTCAGGCCGCGCATGCCGCCCTTGCCGGCAACATACGAGCCCTCGTTTGGCATCGCCGTCACCGACCCAGACGTCGACGTGACGTTGACGATGCGACCGAAACCACGTGCGTACATGCCGGGCAGGACCGACCGCGTCACGGCGAAGGCGGTGTCGAGGTTGCGGACGATGCCGTGGCGGAACTGCTCGGGCTTCATGTCCACCAGCGACAGCCAGGGCTCCCCGTCGGTGACGCTGGTCATGCCGGCGTTGTTGACGGCCACGTCGATGGGGCCGAGCCGCTCCTGCACCTCGAGCACCGCAGCCGCCGCCTGGTCGGGAACGGTGAGGTCGGCGATGATGCCGAGCGAGCCGTTCCCGAGCTCTGCGGCGCGTTCGAGGATGCGCTCGGAAGTGGCGAGCACCGCGACCCGGGCACCCATCCGGCCTAGTGCCTCGGCGCACGCGTAGCCGATTCCGGCCGGGCTTCCCGCGCCGGTCACAAGCGCCGTGCGACCTTCCAGAACGCGGCTCACCGTGCCGGCTCGGCAGTGGTGCGGCCGTCGTCGGCGTCCGGGTCGAACCAGACGGTGCGGGCCATCGCCGCCGCTCGGCCCTTGCCGGACACCACGAGCGCCATCTTGCGCGACGCCTCGTCGATCATCTCGCTGCCGATCATCGCGGCCCCGCGCTTCCCGCCGGCCTCGGACGTGAAGTACGCGTAGGCGTCCAGGATCAGCTCGGCGTGGTCGTAGTCCTCCTGCCGGGGCGAGTACACCTCGTTCGCAGCATCGACCTGTCCCGGGTGCAGCACCCACTTGCCGTCGAACCCCAGAGCCGCGCTGCGCTCCGCCACTCGTCGGTAGCCCTCGACGTCGCGGATCTGCAGGTAGGGGCCGTCGATGGCCTGTCGGTCGTAGGCACGGGCCGCCATCAGGATGCGCATGAGGATGTAGTGGTACGCGTCGCCCTCGGTGTAGCCCGGCGGCTGCTCACCCACGACGAGCGTCTTCATGTTGATGCTCGCCATGAAGTCGGCCGGGCCGAAGATGACCGTCTCCACGCGCGGGCTGGCGGCCGCAATCTCGTCCACGTTCGTCAGGCCGAGCGCGTTCTCGATCTGCGCCTCGATCCCGAGCCGCCCGACCTCGAACCCCATCGTCTTCTCGATCTGGGTGAGGGTGGTGTCGAGCCACTGCACCTGCTGGGCGGTCTGCACCTTCGGCAGCATGATGCAGTCGAGGTTGGGGCCGGCCCCCTCGACCACCTGGATCACGTCACGGTAGGTCCACTCCGTCGTCAGGTCGTTCACCCGAACGGTGCGCACCTTGTCCCCGTAGCCGCCCTCGTTGAGAGCTGCGATGACGTTCTGCCGCGCTTCCGGCTTGGCAAGCGGCGCCACGGAGTCCTCCAGGTCGAGGAACACCTGGTCAGCCGGCAGGCCCTTGGCCTTGTCGAGCATCTTTGGGCTGCTTCCCGGCACCGCCAGGCAGGAGCGCCGCGGTCGCAGCACACGCTCGGTCATCGTCGTTCCCTTCGGCTCTGCGCCGAGCCTAGCGACGCGGCCAGCGGCCACGCGGACAGGGAGTGGGGCCCGAATGTGGCAGGCTCGGGCCGTGACGGGGAGCGAGCTCAGCCAGGCACTGATCGCCGAGGCAGCCAAGAAGTCCGACCTCCTCTGGCTGGAGACCGGCACACCCCCCGCCAGGCCGTTGTGGCACGTCTGGCGCGACGACGCCGTCTGGGTCGTCACCGGTGGTCTCGAGCAGCCGGACCCGGGCCTCGTCGACGGTGCGACCGTGCGGTTGATCCTGCGCAGCCGGGACAAGTGGTCACGCCTGCTCTCCGTCGACGCCACGGTCTCCCGGATCGACTCGTCGTCGGACGCCTGGGACGAGGCCGCGTCGGCTCTGCACGCCAAGCGGCTCAACAGCCCCGACGGCGACGCCGCACTGGACCGCTGGCGCCAGGAGTCCAGCGTGTGGCGGCTCACCCCAGGTGCTGAGCTGGTGGAGGGTCCGGGAACGATGTCCGACCAGACCCACCGGGCCGAGGCACCAGAGACGTCGGCCGCGTCCTCGACGTGGCGGCCTTTCCACTTCGGTCGCGCTACGCGCACCCGCCGCTGAGCGTCAGCCGGGCGGCACCGACACCCGGCCGCTCGCGACCCGAACCGCACCGCCGGACACCCGGACCCGCGTCGGCCGTCGCGCCGTGACGTCCACCTGCACGAGCAGTGTCGAGGGTCGGCCCATCTCCACCCCTTGGGTGACGACCAGCCGCGTCTCGCCGTCACCCAGGCCCAGCATCGACGGCAGCGCCGCCCCCAGCGCGAGGGCAGCCGAACCCGTGGCGGGGTCCTCCGCGACGCCGACGTCACCGGCGAACATCCGAGCCCGGACGCTGGTCGGGGCTTCGTCACCGAGCTCCCAGGCCACGAGATAGACCCCCGTGGCCTCCTGTGGATGGCGGAAGAGCCGCTTCAGCTCCGACAGGTCGGGAGCGGCGCGACGGAGCGCGGCCGCGGTCACCGGTACGACCACGTACGGCAACCCGGTCCCGGCCAGGATCGCCGGCGGGCCGAGCAGGTCGACCTCTCCGAGCCCGACGGCACGCAGCGCCTCGGCCGCATCGACCTCCCCACCGACCACTGGATCCCCGCCGGTCAGAGTGGCTCGGCTGCCATCGGCAGCGACCTCGAGCGGAAGGACGCCCGCCCCGCAGGCCTGCCGAAGAGTCGGCGTGGCGACCGCGCCCAGCTCGGTCAGCAGGCACGCCGCCCCCACTGAGGGGTGGCCCGCGAACGGGAGCTCGACCTCGGGGGTGAAGATCCGCAACCGGTAGTCAGCGCCTTCCGCCACCTCGGCGGGAGAGGCGGTCATCGGAAACGCGGTCTCCGACAGGTGGAACTCGCGCGCCAGCGCCTGTAGCTGAGCGGTCGACAGGTCGTCAGCACCGAGGACGACGGCCAACGGGTTTCCCTCAAACGGTCGGTCGGCGAACACGTCGAGCACGTGGTACTCGAGGGTGCGGCCGGGCGGACCCCCAGGGTGGTCAGCCACTGAGCTTCGCCGGGTCGATGACGTCCTCGGCTGGGGGCGGGGTGACGCTCACGTCGGCGTTCCAGTCGCTGAACAGGACCGTCCCCCCTTCCCCGCCCTTGATGCCCAGAGGCAGGGGCTCCCCGGTGGTCGCGACGTAGAGGAGACCGTTGTCGCTGGAGTCGATCAGCTCGATCGCCGCTTCGCCTTCGAAGGTTGACTCGTTGCCCTTTGTCACCGTGTCGCTGGGAGACAGCACCCCTTTGTCCCAGAACGTGGACCAGTCGATGAACGCGTCGAACGTGGTGTCGGTCTTGGCAATCTCCACGTACTTGCCACCGAGCTGAGCAGCAAGCTCGGGACCCACCCGGGTCTCCCAGAACGCCTCGTCCGCGCTGTACCAGGAGGTTCCGTCGACGGTGAGCAGGTTCAGCGCCAGGCCGTCGTTCGTCACGGTCCCGGTGGCATCACCCTGCGAGGTCAGTGACAGGTCGAGGGCAACCTTCGTCCCCTGGCTCGGGAATTCCCCGCTGATGTGCACCGACGTGGCGCCGTCGACGGCCTCCTTGACCTGGTCAAGGATGGCGTCGGGGTCCAGCTCGGCGACGCCGTTGGAGCCCGCACCGCAGGCACCGAGCACAAGGACCGCTGCGGCGGCGACCCCGGCGAGGCTCAAGAGGCGACGTGTGCAGCGCACGGTTCTCCCGGTGATGGGCACATGGCAGGGCCATCAACGCTAGCGGTCGTGCCCTGACCCGCGTCATAGGTCCACGTTCCATTCGCCCCTCGCCGGTAGCCTCGGGGCGTGAGCGGGCAGACACGGGTGTTCATCGCACGCCTGACTGGCGTATCGGTGTTCGACCCCAGCGGAGACCAGGTCGGCAAGGTGCGCGACGTCGTCGTGACGTTGCGGACGGCGCCGCGGCCACCCCGCGTCGTCGGGATCGTGGTCGAGATGCAGGCGCGCCGCCGGGTCTTCCTCCCCATCACGCGGGTCACCTCGGTTGACGCCGGAGGGGTGATCGTGACCGGCCTGGTGAACCTTCGCCGCTTCGAGCAGCGAGCAGGTGAGGTGCTGGTCGTGGGAGAGCTCCTCGACTCCGCGGTGGATCTTGTCGAGACCGGAGAGACCGTCAGCGTCATGGACGTCGGCATTGAGCAGCGACGCACCCGGGACTGGGAGATCGCCAAGATCTTCGTCCAGCGCCGCGGCAAGGGGCTGCGTCGGCGCGGCGAGCAGTTCGTCGTGAACTGGGACGAGGTCACTGGGCTGTCCGTTGACGAGAAGGAACAGGGAACGGCGTCGCTGCTCGCGACGTTTGAGAAGCTGCGCCCAGCCGACCTGGCGCTCGTCCTGCAGGACCTGTCCCCCAAACGCCAGGCCGAAGTCGCCGCAGCGCTCGACGACGATCGGTTGGCCGACGTCCTCGAGGAGATGGACGAGGAGGAGTCGATCCAGATCCTCGGCAAGCTGGCGGAAGAGCGCGCCGCTGATGTCCTCGAGGCCATGGGCCCAGACGACGCCGCCGACCTCCTGAGCGAGCTTCCCGAAGAGGGTCGACAACGACTGCTCGAACTCATGGAGCCGGAGGACGCCGAGGACGTACGCCGACTCATGGTGTACGACGACGAAACCGCCGGCGGGATGATGACCACCGAGCCGGTCGTCCTGGGTCCCGACGCCTCGGTGGCCGAGGCGCTGGCCCGGGTCCGCAACGCCGACCTGTCCCCAGCCTTGGCCGCTCAGGTCTACGTGTGCCGACCACCGCTGGAGACCCCGACCGGCCGCTTCCTCGGCGCTGTCCACTTCCAACGGCTCCTCCGCGAACCCCCGAGCGCACTGGTCTCGGAGGTCGTCGACTCCGAGCTGGAGCCGGTTGGCCCCGAGGACACCCTGCAGGAAGTGACCAACATGATGGCCGCCTACAACTTGGTGGCCATCCCGGTGGTTGACGAGAACGACCACATGCTGGGCGCGGTCACCGTCGACGACGTGATCGACCACATGCTCCCGGACAACTGGCGTCGTGCCGACGACGTCACCGTGGAGCCGCCGGCAGCAGTCGGGGGGTCCACAGATGGCGCGTGAATCACGGCGCACCGGGCTGGACCAGCCCCGCGCGACCCGCCACTCGGTCCGGCGCTCACCGAGCGACCCTGACACCTTCGGCCGACTGAGCGAGCGCATCAGCCGGTTCATCGGGTCCTGGGGCTTCATCGCCTACATGACGGCGTTCGTCGCCTTCTGGATGCTGTGGAACCTCTTCGCGCCGGCCGACCTGCGCTTCGACAACTGGCCGTTCATCGGGCTGACTCTCATGCTGTCGCTGCAGGCGTCCTACGCGGCACCGCTGATCCTGCTGGCGCAGAACCGGCAGACCGACCGGGACCGGGTGCAGTACCTGGAGGACCGGGCCCGTATCGACCGCATCATCGCCGACGAGGACTTCCTGACCCGAGAGGTCGCGGCGCTGCGTCACGCGGTCGGCGAGGTCGCCACCCGCGACTTCCTCCGTGACCAGTTGCGTGACCTTGTCGACGAGCTCGACTCACGAGCCAACCACGAGGCGCGAACTTCGGACCGAGAACTCCCCGGCTAGGCAACGGAAATCTGGCCGGTGCCGTCCTCCTGAGACCGCCCGAAACTGTCAGACGTCAGTCGTAGCTTGGTCTCATGCAGATAGTCGTCGACAGTGCGGGTCTCGACCTTCCGGGTCTGGACTCCGTGCGGCTCGACGGTACCGGCGAGGTTCGGTTGGCTGCCCTCGTCGCCCACCTGGAGTCGATAGACCCGGCAGAACTACCTGACGACTACGCCGTCCTCGAGGTCGTCGCAGCATGGGACCGAGTCACCGCGACCGTCTCGGCTGCGCAGCACATGGCGGTCGCCGAGCTCGCGCGGCGCCCCGAGGTGATCGGCGCGGACGACGACCCCGACGTCCAGGCCCGGCGGGCGCACCGGGCCGAGCCTGGAAACAACGTCCGCCCCTGGCTCGGCGACGAGATAGCCGCCCGGACCACCGACTCCCGATGGACGTGGGAGCGCCGAGGCCGAGCAGCACGCGACCTGCCGCACCGGTTCCCCCTGACCTGGTCGGCGTTCCAGCGCGGTGTGCTGTCCGAAGCGAAGGCACGGGTCCTGGTCGAGGGCTGCATCGCACTCGACGACGAGCGAGCCCGCACGGTCGACACGATTGTCAGCCCGCGGGCTCCTCGGCTGACCCCGAGCCGGCTTCGCCAGGCCGTCAAGCGGTGCATCCTCCGGCTCGACCCGGAGTCCGCCGCCGACCGCAGGACGCGCGCGGCGGCGGACCGCCGCGTACAGATCACGCCCGCCGAGGACGGCATGGCCGAGCTGTACGCGTTGCTCCCCGTCCCCGCCGCACTCGCCCTCGAGCGCGCCCTGGACACACAGGCCCGCTCTGCGAGGGCTGCCGGCGACGAGCGGACGCTGGACCAGCTGCGGGCAGACCTCCTCACCGACGGCATCACGACCACAGTGGAGGTCCAGGTCGTCGTTCCGGCCTCGGTTCTTCTCGGCCTGTCCGACGAACCCGCCGAGTTTGCCGGGTTCGGGACAGTCGACGCGCAGCTCGCCCGAACGATCGCCGGCGACGCAACGTGGCGGCGCATCCTCACCGACCCTGACGGCGTCGGCTCGATCTCGGTAGGCCACGACACGTACCGGCCGGGGGCAGTGCTCACCTGTCAGGTACGTGCCCGCGACAGGTCCTGCCGGTTCCCGGGCTGCGACCGGCCCGCCGCGGTGTGCGACATCGACCACACGGTTCCCTTCCCCGACGGTCCGACCACCGAAGAGAACCTAGGGCTGCTGTGTCGGCGCCATCACAGGTACAAGCACTCGGGGCCCGATCCCAGGGCAGACCCACCACGGCTCCGCCAACCCGCTGCTGGTCGGTTCGTCTGGACCATGCCCACCGGGCACACCTACATCGTCGACCCAGAACCGCAGCTGGCGCTGATCGATGCCCTGGCGATCGCCGCGGACGACCGGTCCGGCCGGTGGTCACCCGCCGAGCACGCGCTCCTCCGGTTGCTCGCGTCCTGACCCGCACGACGTCCGCGTCGTCGGGGTAGCCTGGTCACGTCAGTCACCACCGACAGGGGAGCGCTCCGGCGCTGAGAGTGCGGATCCATCCGCAGACCCTCGAACCTGATCCGGGTCATGCCGGCGAAGGGAGTCGACATGAGCAGTCCCGTCCCTGATGTCGAGCGCGCCTCGGCTGCACCGGAGGCCAGTGCGCCGCCTGGCTGGCAGACCGTCGAGATCGTCGTCACGGCCACCATCGCGGTCGCGTTCGGCGTCGTGTTCTGGGCGTGGAACCTGATGTGGGCGGCCACCGGAGGCGCCTTCGCTGCGCTGCCACCGGTGCAGGGCCTGCTGTACGGCGTGTGGCTGGTCCCGGGGGTCCTGGCCGGTCTCGTCGTCCGCCGACCCGGCGCCGCCTTCTTCGCCGCCACCGTGGCGGCGGTGATCTCCGCCCTGCTCGGCTCGCAGTGGGGCCTGGTCGCGGTGGTCTACGGCGTCGTCCAGGGCGTCGCGCCGGAGCTGGTGTTCGCACTCCGCGGGTACCGCCGGCCCGGCCTCTTGACCGCGATGCTTGCCGCGGCCGCCACCGGACTGGGTTCACTCGGTCTCGACCTGGTCCTGTACTACCCCACCTGGTCGACCAGCTGGAAGTGGCTCTACCTGGCCACCCTCGTGACATCTGCGGTCCTCGTTGCCGGTGTCGGCAGCTGGCTGCTGCGGCGCGCGCTGGCGGCCACCGGTGTGCTCGCCGCTCTGCCGGCCTCCCGCCAGGAGTGACTCCGGCCGCGGTCGACATCCGCGGCTTCGGCTACCGTCCGCCGACCCGCACCGCCTGGGCGCTCCGAGACGTCGACCTCGCAGTGACGCCCGGCGAGCACATGCTGCTGCTGGGCGCCTCCGGATCGGGCAAGAGCACGCTCCTGCGGGCGATGGCCGGCCTGCTCGACGCCGGAGGCGAGACGGCAGGTGAGGTCCAGGTCGACGGCCTCCCAGCTGCGGCGGCGCGCGACCGGGTCGGCCTGCTCATGCAGGACCCGGACGCCTTCCTGGTCCTGTCGCGGGCTGGCGAGGACGTCGCCTTCGGGCCGCAGAACCGTGGCCTCCCGCCGGACCAGGTCGAGGAGCGCGTCGCGTCCGCGCTTCGCGCCGTCGGCTTTCCCTACCCCGCCGCTCGGCCGGTGGCGGCCTTGTCCGGCGGCGAGCGACAGCGCCTGGCGCTGGCCGGCGTCCTTGCGCTCGCGCCCGGTCTGCTGCTGCTCGACGAGCCGACGTCGATGCTCGACCCGGACGGGGCCGCACTGGTCCGACGCTCGATTGGCGAAGCCGTGCGGGCAACTGGTTCAACGCTGGTGGTCGTCGAGCACCGGGTGTCCGACTGGCTGCCGCTGGTCGACCGGGTGGTGGTGCTCACCCCGGACGGTGTGGCCGCGGATGGAGACCCGGACAGCGTGGCGAGACATCCCGCCGCCCGCGACACCTGGCTCGGTGGCCCGCCTCGCCTGCCGGCCCGACCACGGGCGGCGAGCCAGCCGGGTACCCCGCTGCTCACCGCAACATCGGTCACCTACCGACACCCGGGCGGCACCGTCGATGCCGTGAGCGAGGTAACCTGCGTGAGCTCCGCCAGTTCGGTACTGGCGGTCACCGGACCGAACGGGTCCGGCAAGTCGACGCTCGCTCACCTCCTCGGCGGTCTGGTCGCACCGACATCGGGCGCGGTCACTGCCTCCCCGACGCTCGTTGCCGGCACGTTGGCGGACACCCGCCCTCACCGCTGGCGGGCCCGGGATCTCGCCGGGCGCATCGGCTCGGTGTTCCAGAACCCGGAGCACGCGTTCCTCACCGGAAGCGTCCGGGAGGAGCTGGCGGTCGGCCCGAGGGCGGTGCACCCGCATCGGACCGACCTGTCCGGGACGGTGGACCGCCTGCTCGACCAGCTGCGGTTGGCCCACCTGGCGGATGCGAACCCGTTCACTCTGTCGGGAGGCGAGCAGCGGCGATTGTCGGTGGCCGCCGCGCTGGCCACAGCTCCGCAGCTGCTCCTCCTCGACGAACCGACCTTCGGCCAGGACCCCACCACCTGGCGGGAGCTCGTGTCCCTGGCCCTCGACCTCCGCGACGCGGGGGCCGGACTTGTCGTGGTCACCCATGACCTGGGCTACCGGGACGCGGTCGCCGACGCCACGCTCCAGCTCGACCAGGGGCGCGTGGTTGCGCCGTGAGCACCCCCCTTGCACTTCCCCGGGAGCTGGGAACCACCGCGTTCACCCGAGCCAACCCCCTGGCACGGCTGGCGCCCGCCGCCGCACTCGGTTTCGCCAACGTGGTCACGCTCGACCCGGTGACACCGGTGCTCACTCTCGTCGTGGTCGGTAGTGCCCTGCCCGTGGTCGGGCTGCCGCCTCGGCAGCTCGCGCGGAGCACCTGGCCGCTGTTCGCGGCCGCCGCCACCCTGCTCGTGGTCAACACGCTCGCCTATCCGGCCCCTGGCGTCGGCAGCGCGGACCTCGGAGTCGGCGCGACGACGGCGGTCCGACTGCTGGCCGTGGCGTTGCCGGGGCTGCTCGCCTTCGCCACCATCGACGCGGTCGACCTGACCGACGCCGTGGTGCAGCAGCTGCACATCCCCGCGCGCTTCGGGTACGGGGCCCTCGCGGCGTTGCGGCTCATGCCGCTGCTGACCCAGGACTGGCGCCACCAGGCCCTGGCCGCGCGGGCCCGGGGCGTGACACCGCGGGGACCGGTGGCGCGCCTCCGTGACGTGGGTCGACGGGTGCTCGGCCTACTCGTGACCGCGATCCGACGAGCCACACGGCTTGCCGTCGCGCTGGACGCCCGGGGTTTCGACGGGGCACGACGCGCAACCGCCCGGCCGAGCGAGTGGAGCCGTACCGACACCGCCTGGACGGCCGGCGGGTTCGTGGTCGCCGGGGTGGTCACCGCGATGTCCATCGCACTCGGGGCGTGGCAGCCGTTCTTCGGCTGATGTCGCACCGGCACTCCAGAGTCGGTCCCAACGAGCCGATCTGACCCAGGTGACGCGTCCGGCGACCGACCCGAGCAGTCCCGGCCCTGCCGTCGCGGACTCGGCGCGCCCGAAACGCCGAGAAGGCGCCCTTCGCCGGCGGCTCGGCGAGGCGCTCGTCGCCCGACAGGTCCTCGATGAGGTGACGCTGGACGAGCTGTTGGCCGAGCAGGCGGACCAGAACACCGACCGAAACCGGCCCCGGCGCCGCCTCGGCCAGATGGTGGTCGCCAAGGGCCTGGCTTCCGAGCTGGAGGTCGCCACCGCACTTGCGGAGATCCTCGACCTGGTGGTGGTCGACCTGTCGGCGACCCCGGTCGACCCCGCCGCTGCCCGCCTGATCCCTCGCGCCCTGGCCGAGCGCTTCGGTCTGCTGATCCTGGGCCGGACCAAGTCCGGGCTCCGGGTCGCGGCAACCGACCCGACCAACGTGCTCGCGCTCGACGACGTCCGGATCCAGACGCGAACCCGGTCGCTCGAGGTTGTCGTGGCCACCCCCAGCCAGGTCAGGGACCAGCTCAGCCGCATCTGGTCCCTCGCCGACGACGCGGCAGACGCGGTGCGGCTGCTCGCCGAGGAGGACGAGCTGAATGTCGGCGGCGCCACCGACGACGACGTCGACCAGACACCGACCGTGCGGCTGGTCGACGCCCTGATCGGCGACGCCATCCGGGCCGGGGCGAGTGACGTCCATGTCGAACCGCAGCGCGACGGCGTGCGGGTGCGCTATCGCGTCGACGGGCTGCTGCGGGACGTGATGACCGTCCCCCGGGGCGCGATGGCCGCGATGATCAGCCGCTTGAAGATCATGTCCGGGCTCGACATCGCTGAGCGTCGACTGCCCCAGGACGGTCGGGCGCGGCTGTCGGTCGACGGCCACACCGTGGACACCCGCGTCAGCACGCTCCCCTCCATCCACGGCGAGAAGGTCGTGGTGCGGCTGCTGCGCGGCTCCGACCACGCACCGTTGCTGGCCGAGCTGGGGTTCACCCCCGACCAGGAGACAGCGGTCAAGCGCAGCCTCAGCGCCCCCCAGGGCCTGGTCCTGATCACCGGTCCCACTGGGTCGGGGAAGACGAACACCTTGTATGCCGCCATCGGCGAGCTGGTGACGCCCGAGCGCAACGTGGTGACCCTGGAGGACCCGGTCGAGATCCAGCTCCCCGGGATCACCCAGGTGCAGGTGAACTCGCGGACCGGGCTGACGTTCGCCCGGGGGCTGCGCTCGGTGCTGCGGCAGGACCCGGATGTCGTCCTGGTCGGCGAGGCGCGCGACCTGGAGACCGCCGAGCTGGCGCTGCGGGCGTCACTCACCGGACACCTGGTGCTCAGCACCTTGCACACCAACAACGCGGTGAGCGCGCTCACCCGACTGGTCGACATGGGGGTTCCGGCCTACCTCGTCGCCTCGTCGCTGGAGATGGTGGTGGCGCAGCGGCTGGTGCGGCGGCCCTGCCCCGACTGCGCGGCACCCCACCGGCCGGACGCGGCGACCATGGCCGCCCTCGACCTCGCCGACGACGACCTGGACGAGGCGAGGCCGGTGATCGGCACCGGCTGCA
The DNA here is from genome assembly GCA_963848085.1 of uncultured Actinomycetota bacterium. GTDB lineage: Bacteria > Actinomycetota > Actinomycetes > JAHEKZ01 > JAHEKZ01 > CAWKCE01. Next base: position 327,027 of record CAWKCE010000003.1, on the reverse strand, counting down.
CCGGCTGCTCGGAGTCGGGCTACCGGGGACGGATCGGCGTGTTCGAGGTCCTGCACATCACGCCCGACATGCGCCGGTCCCTGCTGGACGACCCCAGCGAGTCCACGCTGTCGATGGTGGCGGCCGCACACGGGCACGTCACCCTGCGTCGGGCCGGGCTCCTCGCCGCAGCGGCCGGCCGGACGACCTACGCCGAGGTCCTGCGGGCCACCCAGGGGGACTCCTCGGACTAGGTCGTAGCAGCCGCGGCTTAGCATCGACCCATGCCCGTCTCCCTGGATGCCGTGAACGCCGCCCTCGCCACCGTCTCCGACCCGGAGATCCACCGGCCGATCACCGACCTGGGGATGGTCAAGTCGGTCAGTGCCGACGACTCGGGCCGGGTCCACGTCGGGATCTACCTCACGGTCGCCGGCTGCCCGCTCAAGGACAAGATCACCACGGACGTGACGGCGGCGGTGTCCGCCGTCGCCGGCGTGACCGCGGTCGATGTCGAGCTCGACGTGATGAGCGACGAGCAGCGGAAAGAGATGGCCGCCAGCCTGCGCGGCGGCCAGGCAGAACGTGAGGTCCCGTTCGCACAGCCGGGTTCGCTGACCCGTGTCTACGCCGTCGCCAGCGGCAAGGGGGGCGTCGGCAAGTCCTCGGTGACGGTGAACCTGGCCGCTGCGATGGCTGCCGACGGGCTGGCCGTCGGCGTCGTCGACGCCGACATCTACGGCCACTCGATCCCGCGGATGCTCGGGGTGTCCGAGCGCCCGACGCAGGTCGAGAACATGATCATGCCGCCCCAGTCACACGGCGTGCGGGTGATCTCCATCGGCATGTTCACCCCGGGGAACACCCCGGTTGTGTGGCGTGGACCGATGCTCCACCGCGCTCTGCAGCAGTTCCTGGCCGACGTGTGGTGGGGCGACCTCGACGTACTGCTGCTGGACCTGCCGCCGGGCACCGGCGACATCGCGATCTCGGTCGCCCAGCTGGTCCCCGGCGCCGAAATCCTGGTCGTGACGACGCCTCAGCAGGCCGCCGCCGAGGTGGCCGAACGGGCCGGCACGATCGCCCTGCAGACTCACCAGAAGATCACCGGCGTCATCGAGAACATGGCCTACCTGCCATGCCCGCACTGCGGGGAGCACATCGAGGTGTTCGGCTCGGGCGGCGGCGAGCGCGTGGCGGAGGGGTTGTCCCGGGCGCTCGGTGCGCCCGTTCCGATGCTCGGCCAGGTTCCCCTCGATATCCGACTGCGCGAGGGCGGTGACGACGGGACGCCGTTGGTCCTGACCGACCCGGAGTCAGCCGCCTCGCTGGTGCTCCGTGACGTGGCCGCCCGGCTCGGCCGGAGGGAACGGGGACTCGCCGGGCAGTCGCTCGGGCTGACGCCCAGCGCGCGCTGACCGATCACGAACGGCGTCGTCAGGTGGTGTCGGCGTCGAAGTCCGGCTTCTTCGCTCCCGGCCCGGACCCCGCGGAGTCGCCGGTGACCGCCTTCTTGACGTCGCGGACCTCGTCGTCGATGGGGTCGAGCAGGTTGCGTTTCACGAACGTGCGGGGGTTGAGCGACTCCAGGTCGAGGTCAGCCAGCTCGGGGCCGAGGGAGTCCTTCAGGTCCTGCTGTGCGCCGCTGGCCATGCGCCTGATCTCGCGCAGCAACCGTGCCGCGTCGGCGGCAAGCTTGGGCAGCTTGTCGGGGCCGAAGACCAGCAGGCCGATCACCGCGATGGCGATCAGCTCCCAGGGCGACATGCCCAACACGACCACCCTCCTCGGCTGCGCGAAGTCCTCAGGCTACCCGCGTCAGCCCTCGGTCGAGTCGAGCACGACGTCCACCTCGAACTCGCGACCGTCGCGCTGCACGGTCAGCGTCACCGTGTCACCCGGTTGGCGGGCACGGATCTCCACCACGAACTCCTCGTAGCCGGTCACGGCCTGGCCGTCGATCTCAGTGACGACGTCACCGGGAAGCAGGCCGGCGTCGTCCGCCGGGCCGCCGGGAAGGACCGGCGTGCTGGTCCCCGAGCGCTCCAGCAGGATGCGCGCTCCGGTGCCGGCGTACTGCAGGTCCAGGTTCACCCCGACGATCGGGTAGACGGCGGTGCCGGTCTCGACCAGCTCTTCGGCGATCCGCGCCGCCTGGGAGATAGGGATCGCGAAGCCCAGCCCGATGCTGCCCGCCTGCGAGACTCCCTGGGACAGCGTGGCGATCGAGCTGTTCACGCCGACGACGCGCCCCTTGAGGTCGACCAGTGGGCCTCCCGAGTTGCCGGGGTTGATGGCGGCGTCGGTCTGGATCGCACTGATGAAGGACAGGTCGCCGGCGGCGTCACCCGCAGTCACCGGCCGGTCCAACGCGCTGATGATCCCCGAGGTGACGGTCCCTGACAGACCCAAGGGCGAACCGATCGCCAGCACCGGGTCACCGACCACTAGGGAGTCGGAGTTGCCGAGGGTGGCCACCGGCAGGCTCCCCGCATCGACCTTCACCACCGCCAGGTCGTAGACGGGGGTCCGGCCCACGATCTCGGCGCGCATCGAGGTCTCGTCGGCGAAGGTGACGACGATGCGTCCGCCATTTGCCGCACCGGCGACGACGTGGTTGTTGGTCAGGATGTACCCGTCCTCGCGGATCACGAAGCCGGATCCGGTGCCGCTCCCGGCTGATCCGGTGACGGTCAAAGAGACGACGCTGGGCAGCACCTGGCTGGCCACGCCGGCGATGCTGTTGGCCGGGCGGCCGATCGCCTCCGCCGGCGCGGTGACGAGGCCGAGCTTGCGGTCGCCCTGGTCCTGCACGGCCGCGACATAGCCCAGTGCTCCGCCGACGGTTCCTCCGACGAGGCCAGCGACGAGGAGCAGACCCGCCACGGTGCCCCAGGCCGGCCCGGTGGGAGGGGGTCCGGGAGGCGTGGGAGGCGTGGGAGGCGTGGGCGGGGGCGGGGGCGCCCAGGTGTGCCAGGGGTCGGGAGCCTGTGGAACCGGCTCGCCCGGAACCGGCTCGCCCGGAACTGGCTCCCAGGGCGTGGACATGCGGACCTCCTGACGACGGTGCAGGCGACCACGGTAGGCAGGCTTGGGCCCTGGGCGCCAACCCGGGAAGGCTGGCCACTTCGCTACGCTCGCCCTGCCCCACCCATCCGGAGGTCGACATCGTGGCTCGTGATGCCGCCAGCGCCGCGTCCAGCTGGGACTACGCCGACGCGTACATCGCCGAGGACGACGTCCTGGTCCAAGCCCGGAGCCGGGCCGCAGAGGTCGGTGTGGCCCCGGTCACGCCCGGCACGGGTGCCGCGCTCCGACTGCTCGCCGAGCTCGTCGGCGCGGCCGCGGTGGCCGAGATCGGCACCGGGACGGGGGTCTCGGGAGTGTGGCTCCTGCGCGGAATGCGCAGCGACGGCGTCCTGACCAGCGTCGATGCCGAGGCCGAGCACACGCGACTCGCCCGGCAGACCTTCACCCAGGCCGGCATCCCGCACCAACGCGCCCGGCTGATCACCGGGCGCGCGCTGGACGTCCTTCCTCGGCTCGCAGACGGCGCCTACGACCTCGTCCTGGTCGACGGGGACAAGCAGGAGTACGCCGCTGACCTGGAGGAGGCGCTCCGTCTGCTGCGGCCCGGTGGAGCGGTCGCATTCGACAACGCCCTGTGGGGCGACCGGGTGGCCGACCCGTCGCAGCGCGACCCGGTGACCGTCGCGATCCGGCAGCTGGTCAAGGCGGTCCGGGACGACGAGCGGGTGACGCCGGCGCTGCTGCCGGTGGGCGACGGCTTGCTCGTCGCGCGCAAGAGACCCTGAGCTGATGCGCGGTCAGGCTTCGCCCGGCCCGGGGCCGGTGCGGAACCCACCAGCCCCTTCCACGACGGCCACCACCTCAAACGGCTCGTAGGCGACCGGAGGGGCGCCCACGATCACTGACCCCGGTGCGGTCGCCTCCTCCGGCAGGAAGCCGGCCAGGAAGTGGTCACGCTCCTCGCGCGTCTCCCACACGTACGTCCCCTCGAACCATTCGCCCTCGACCATCCGCCAGGTCTTCATGTGCAGCCCAGGCAGGCCGGCGAAACGCTCGAGGGACGTGTCACGGACGTAGTCACGCAGCTGCTGGGCCACGTGGGGGTCCACGCCCTTCAGCGACCAGCGCACCGCGAGTCCGTACACGTTGACCTCCGGGTGTCGTCTGTCAGCGGGTTGGCGCCCCAGCGGCCAACCAGTGAAGCAGGAGCCGGGCGCCGAAACCGGTGGCACCCTTGCTGACCTCGTCGGCATCCGCGTCCGCCCGGGCCGGACCGGCGATGTCCAGGTGAGCCCACAGGACGTCGCCGACGAACTCCTCCAGGAACAGGGCCGCCGTGATCGACCCCCCACCCACGAGGCTGTCGGTCGAGATGTTGGACAGGTCCGCGACCGGAGAGGCCAACGCCACCCGGTAGTCGTCCTCGAGCGGCAGCCGCCACACCCGCTCGCCGGAGGCCTCCGACGCGCGAGCGAGTGCGTTCGCCAGCCCGTCGCTGCGGCTGTACACGGCAGCGTGGCGCTTGCCCAGGCCGACCGAAGCTGCGCCGGTGAGGGTCGCCAGGTCGACCACCACGTCGGGTCGCAGTCGCGCGACCGCGTAGCCGAGGGCGTCAGCCAGCACCAGGCGGCCTTCGGCGTCGGTGTTGAGCACCTCGACGGTGGTGCCGTCGTAGGTCGTGACGACGTCGCCGGGACGCATCGCTGATCCGGACGGCATGTTCTCGGCGATGGCGAGCACGGCGGTGACGTCGACCTCGACGGACAGCCCGGCCAGCGCCGACATCGCTCCCACGACTGCGGCCGCACCGGCCATATCGGTCTTCATCGGGACCATCGCGTCACTCGGCTTCAACGACAGCCCACCGGAGTCGAACGTGATGCCCTTGCCCACGAGCACGACGTGGCGGCGCCCGGTCCGGCGGCCCGGCGGCCGGTACTCGAGCTCCACCAGGCAGGGCGGCCGGGACGACCCGTCCCCCACGGCCACCAGCGCGCCGAAGCCCTCTGTCACTAGCGAGGCGTGGTCCTTTGCGCGCACGTTCAGTCCGGTGGTTGCCGCGATGCGCCGGGCCTGGGACGCCAGCCACTGCGGGCTCTTGACGTTCGACGGTGTCGCGGCGAGGTCGCGCGCCAGCCGTGCCGCCGACGCGGTGTGGGTGGCAGCGGCGAGCACCTCGGATGGGATCCCCGGCAGGTCGGCACGGGCGACCGGCCGTTCGGCGGGCGGTGTCGTTGACGGGCGGTACCGGGAGCCGGCGAGAAGGAACGCCTCGGCGAAGGCACGCTGGGCCGGACCGGACGCATCGGCGGCCACGTAGCTGAGCAGCCGGGACCGCCCGCGGACGCGACGGGCCAGGGCTGCCCCGGCCCTCCGAAGATCTCCCGCCGTGCCCTGTCCGACGCCGACCAGCAGGACCTCGTCCGGCGCGGTGAGGTCCGGGGTGGCGACAACCACGACCTCGCCGGCGCGGCCGGTTGCCCTCGCGTGCGTCAGGTACCCGGCGAACGACCGGTCGGTGAGAGCCTCAACCTCGGCCACCGGGCCGCCGGTCGTGGGTGCGTCCTCACCCGGCAGCACCGGAAGAGCGACCACGCGCGCAACCCGCAGCAACTGGGCCACGGAGCCAGTGGCCGAATGAAGGCTCGACAGGGGAGGCAGCGGGTCAGCCCACGACGGCCAGCAGCTGGGCGCCCAGGTCCTTGGCCTCGTCGGCGTTGAGCTCGACGACCAGCCGGCCACCGCCCTCGAGGGGGACGCGCATGACGTAGCCGCGACCCTCCTTGGTGACCTCGAGCGGGCCGTCGCCGGTTCGCGGCTTCATGGCCGCCATGGGGTTCCCCTTCCTGGCTTGGTCAGGTCGGCAGGCGCCAACTCAGATCCGGGTTCGCTGTCGTGCGTGCGCCCATTATCCCGTATCGACGTCACCGGTGGTGGCCCGGGCCAACGACCGGGCCAGTTTGTCCAGGCTGCGCTGCACGCCGAGCGCGAATGCCGGCCGCACCAGCGGCCACCCCATGCGGCCCAGCCGCCCGAGCGGGAGGTCCAGCTCCTCGGACCACACAAACCGGCTGCGGTCATGGGGAAGGGCGAAAACCTCGAACGTTCCGGTTCCCCGGACCACCCGACCGGTGTGCCGAACGTCGCACCGGAACGGCGGATCCCAGCCGGTGATGACCATGGTGTCGAGGAACCCGAGCCGCCCCACCCCGGTGAAGGCCGCCACCCCGCCACCGATCCCCACCCCGTTCTGCTCGGTGGCCCACACCCGAGTGCCGAGCATCCAGTCCGACTGGCCCGCCCAGTCCGTGACCGCGTCCCAGACCACGTCGACCGGCGCGTCCACACAGACGTCGACACTGATCGCCCCCGTCGCCGTCACGATCGGCTCCGGGCGCCGGCTTCGAGCTCTTCGATGCGGGCATCCCGGGCAGCCAGCTCGGCGCCTACCCGGTCGAGCAGGTCGTCCACAACACTCATCCGGTACCCGCGAAGAGCCATCGGGAGCCGTACCGCGGCCAGGTCGGCCTGGCCGACCCGACGATCGACGGGAAGGTCCAGCTCGACGTCGTCCGGCTGGGTTGCGGGCAGGCCGCCGCCGCGGCCTAACGTGAGCAGGACCACAACCGCGACCAGCGCGGTGATCACCAGAAGCCACACTGCGAACATCAGCCACTCCAGGGACGTGGGGCGAACCCCTCCCGACTCCAGCCGGACCCGACGATCGTGTCACGCTTGCCGTCCGGCGACCGACGAGGAGTGACATGGCGCTGCGTCTGGGCGGCCACTCCTTCGGCGACGAGCGCCTTCTGGTCATGGCGATCGTCAACCGGACGCCCGACTCGTTCTTCGATCGCGGTGCCACCTTCGACGACGCGGCCGCCCTGGCTGCGGTGGATATGGCTGTGGCCGACGGCGCCGACATCGTCGACGTAGGTGGTGTGAAGGCCGGTCCCGGTCCCGAGGTGAGCCTGGCCGAGGAGCTGGACCGGACCGTCGCGTTCGTAGGCGCCGTTCGGCAGCGCCACCCGGACGTCGTCATCAGCGTCGACACCTGGCGCCACGAGGTCGGTGACGCGGTGTGCCTGGTCGGCGCCGACCTCCTCAACGACGCCTGGGGTGGCTGGGATCCGGAGCTGGCACACGTCGCAGCCGCCCACGGCGTCGGCCTGGTCTGCACGCACACCGGCGGGGCAGCCCCGCGTACGCGTCCGCACCGCGTGGCCTACGACGACGTGCTGTCCGCGGTGACCGACTTCCTCGCCGGAGAGGCGGCTCGGGCGCGGGATGCGGGCGTTCCCGCGGACTCCATCCTGGTGGACCCCGGCCACGACTTCGGGAAGAACACCCGGCACTCGCTCGCCCTGACCCGAGATGTGGACTCCGTGGTTGCCCTGGGGTGGCCGGTACTTGTCTCCCTGTCCAACAAGGACTTCGTCGGGGAGACGCTGGACCGACCAGTGGGCGAGCGGCTCACCGGCACTCTGGCCGCCACCTCGGTGACCGCCTGGCTCGGGGCCCGCGTGTTCCGCGCACACCAGGTGGCAGCAACGCGTCAGACGCTCGACATGGTGGCGTCGATCAGGGGGAGCCGAGCGCCTGCGGTGTCCCGACGCGGACTGACCTGACGCGACTCGTCCAGGTCACGGACACACCCGCGACGACAAGGGTCGGAACCTGCACCAGCGAGATCGCTACTCCCACCCCGAAGACGTCTGCCAGACCTCCGGCGACAAACGCGATCCCGGCCTGGCCCCCCATGAGCAGAACCTGGACCAGGGCGAACACCGGCGCCCGGATGGATGCCGTCATCTCACGCACCGCGACGACGTAGGTCAGAGCCACGGGGCTGCTGACGACCCCCAGGGCCACGTAGCCCACCATGCCGGCCCAGCCGGACGGCCACAGGGCGAAGCTCACGATCGCGACCACAGAACCGGCGGCCATGAGGCCCGCAGACAGCCGGAGCAGGCTCTCGCTGTCGCGATGTCGCGGCAGCAGCAGCCCGACCAACGTGGCCACCCCGGAAGTAGCGGCGGCCAGCAGGCCTGCCCACCCCGGGTGGCCCACCTCGCTGGCATAGACAACCACCAGCGCCTCGCCGGCCATGATCGAGCTGGCGGACACCACCACGAGGACCACGGTGCGACGTAGCGTCGGTCTGCGGACCAGCGTCCGCAGACCGGCGAGGGCAAGCCCGAAGCCCGTCTCGTCCTCGTCAGCGAGTGACGGGATGTGCGGCAGGCTGCGCAGGAGCATCGCCGACACGAGGTAGGAAGCGGCGTTCGCCGCGATGGCGGCCTGGACGCCCAGGGTCGCGATGAGGGCCCCGCCCACCAGGAAGCCGAGCATGTTCGCGGCCTGCTGGGTGGACTGGAACAGCACCAGTGCGTCGTCCCGGACCACGTCATCCGGCGCATACTCCGGGACGGCTGCGGACGACGTCGCCTCGTACACCGACGTCGGGACGGCGGCGGCGAACACCAGCATCAGCAGCGCCCAGTCGGGCAGACCGGGGATGAGCAGCATCGCGATGAGCGCGGACCGGAGCAGGTCAGCCGAGACGAGAAGGGTCCGCGGCGGAATGCGAGTGGCCAAGCCCGCCAGGACAGGCGACAGCAGGTACGGCAGGTACATCATCGAGATCGCCGAGGCCGCCCACACTGCCTGCCCGGTGCGCTGGTAGAGCAGCGCGGCCACGCCGAGGAGCCCGATCCAGTCGCCACACTCGCTGACGATCTGGGACAGCCAGAACCGCCGCAGCACCGGGTTGCGCGACACGGTGACTGCGGACCGCAATCGACCGAACGCCGCAACCAGGCCAGCGTCGTCAGATGAGCTGTCTCGACTCACTGCTGGTGTATCGGACGGGCGGCATCGGGCCCTGAGCCCATCAGGGGTCGGCCTCGAGCAGCTCGTCGTCGTCCGGCAGTCGGCGGCGGGCCCCGGTGGCGGCCGGAGCCACCGCCGCGATCGCTTCGGCCACGGTGGTCGTCCAAGCCACCGTGGCAGCCGCCTGGGGGCGGACGAAGCCCTCCCCGACCAGGCTGTCGACCAACCCCCGCAGCGGCGCGTACGTGCCGTGAGGGTCCAGAACGACCACTGCGCGCTCATGCATGCCCAGCGAGGCCGCGACCCACACCTCCAGCAGCTCCTCGAGCGTTCCGAGGCCGCCGGGCAGGGCCAGGAAGGCATCGGAGCGCCGGTCCATCACGCCCTTGCGCCCGCGCATGTCGTCGGTCACGACCAGCTCGTCGGCCCCGTGGTCGACGACTTCGCGGGCCAGGAGCCCGCGGGGGATGACACCGACCGTGTGCCCCCCGGCGGCCCGAACCGCCCGTGCCACCGCGCCCATGCTGGACACCTGGCCGCCACCACTCACCAGGGTCCAGCCGCGACGGCCGACCTCGGTTCCCAGCTCGGTGGCCAGGGTCAGGTGGCGCGCGTCGATGCGCTCGCTGGAGGCGCAGAAGACACACACCGACCAGCCGTCCGCCGGCACGACTAGATCCCCATGAGGGGCTGGCCAGCAGCCCGGCGCTCGGCCGCCTCCTTGTCCATCACTGACTCGATCTCCTCATGCCGGATCCCCTCGCGGTCGATCTCGGCCTGCCGGATCAGGGCCACCGCCTCGTCGAGGTCGTCGGTCAGGTGGAGCAGGTGCAGGTCGTGTCCCGACGCCTTGCCGCCGGCGACCACGCTGTCGCGCAGCCAGCCCACCAGCCCGGACCAGTACTCGGTGCCCACCAGGACAAGCGGGAAGGCGGTCACCTTCTGCGTCTGCACGAGGGTCAGCGCCTCGAACAGCTCGTCGAGCGTGCCAAATCCACCGGGGAGCACCACGAATCCACGGGCGTACTTGACGAACATCGTCTTCCGGGCGAAGAAGTACCGGAACTCGATGCCGATGTCGACCCACGGGTTCAGGCCCTGCTCGAACGGCAGCTCGATCCCGAGCCCCACCGACAGCCCGCCGGCCTCGCAGGCACCCTTGTTGGCGGCTTCCATCACGCCGGGCCCGCCGCCGGTGATGACCGCGAAGCCAGCGGCGACCAGCGCCGCGCCGAGCCGTTCCGCCCGTGCGTAGTCCTCGGAGTCCCGGGCAACCCGGGCGCTGCCGAACACGCTCACCGCCGGTCCGAGCTCAGCCAGGGCGCCGAACCCCTCGACGAACTCCGACTGGATGCGCAGCACCCGCCACGGGTCGGTGTGCACCCAGTCACTGGGCCCGCGGGAGTCGAGCAGCCGCTGGTCCGTGGTGCTCTGCTGCACCTGGCCGCGTCGCAGGACGACCCGTCCTCGCCTCTTCTGCGCCGGTCGGCGGTCGTCGCTGGTCATCTCGGCAGGCTATCCGGCCGAGACCGGGAATGAAGGACGGTAGTTGATTGCTCAACTTCTTTGAGCGATGACCACCTACCCTGAGGAGACCACGATGTCCACCGCCACCACCGGAACCGCCGTGCAGACCGCCACCGGGACCTGGGAGATCGACCCCAGCCACACCCGGCTCGGCTTCGCCGCCAAACACGCGATGGTGACGACCGTCCGCGGCCAGTTCGACGCATTCAGCGGCACGCTCGTCCTGGACGCCGCCAACCCCGCCGCGTCGACGGCCACCGTGGAGATCGACGCCGCGAGCTTCTCGTCCGGCAGCAGCGACCGCGACGCCCACGTCCGGTCGGCGGAGTTTCTCGACGTCGAGACATTTCCCACGCTCACGTTCGTCGCCACGGACGTGCGGCAGCTCGACGACCAGCAGTTCGTGATGGCCGGAGACCTCACGATCCGGGGCACCTCCCGGCCGGTGAAAATCACCGCCGAGCTCGAGGGCGTGAGCACCGACCCGTTCGGCAGCGAGCGCATCGGGTTCTCCGGCACCACCACGATCAGCCGCAAGGACTTCGGGCTCACCTGGAACGTCGCGCTCGAGGCCGGGGGCGTGCTGGTCAGCGACAAGGTGAAGATCACCCTGGACGTCTCGGCAGTCCGCCAGGGCTGACACAGACCGCTACCGGGAGTCGAGCCAGCCGCGCAGACGAGCCTCGACGTCGAGCACCTCCGCGACGGACACGTGCTCGTCCCGGGCATGCGCCAGCGCGGGGTCTCCCGGGCCGAAGTTCACCGCGGGCACGTCGAGCGCAGCAAAGCGCGCAACGTCTGTCCAGCCGAGCTTGGCCCGGGGGGTCCCGCCGACCGCTGCCACGAAGTCGGCCGCCGGCGGGGCGGTGAGTCCCGGCCGGGCTCCCCCTGCCGAGTCGGTCACCGTCACGTCGAAGCCGTCGAACAGCGCGCGAACGTGCTCCTCGGCCTGGGCCACCGAGCGGTCCGGAGCGAATCGGTAGTTGACGGTCACGACGCACCGGTCCGGGATCACGTTGCCCGCGACGCCTCCGGCGATGCCGACGGCGTTGAGGCCCTCCCGGAACTCGAGGCCGTCGACGACGGGACGGCGCGGCTGGTAGACGTCGAGGATGTCCAGGACGCGTGCCGCCCCGTGGATCGCGTTCTCGCCTAGCCAAGACCGGGCGCTGTGGGCCCGCGTCCCGGTGACGGCCACCTCCACGCGCAGAGTCCCCTGGCAGCCACCCTCGACCACCGAACCGGTGGGCTCCATCAGCACGGCGAAGTCGCCGGCCAGCCACTTCGGGTGCGTCCGACTCAGCCGCAGCAGGCCGTTGCGGGCGGCCTCGACCTCCTCGCCGTCGTAGAAGACGTAAGTGACGTCGCGGACCGGCTGGGCCACGTGTCGTGCAAGCCGCAGCATCACGGCCAGCCCGCTCTTCATGTCGACGCTGCCGAGGCCGTAGAGGCGGTCGCCGACGAGCCTGGAGGGCAGGTTGTCCGCCGGCGGCACGGTGTCCAGGTGGCCGGCGACCACGATGCGCTCGTCGGCGCCGAGCCGGGTACGCGCCACGACGGCGTCCCCGTCGCGCAGCACCTCGAGGTGGGCGACGTCGCTGAGCGCCACCGCCACGTCGTCGGCGAGCGCGCCCTCGTGCCCGCTCTCGGAGGGCACGTCGACCAGCTGGGCGGTCAGTGCTGCGGCGTCCTGGTCGAGGTCGAGGGGCACGTGGGTACGGTAACGGCCGTGACCGAAACCTCAGCGCCTCGACCCGCTCACGGCCTCGGCCTGGCCACGGTCGTACCCGGCAGCGACCGGGTGCTCGACGTCTTCTTCCCGGCGCCGGCGCTTGGCGAGGCGCCGGCGGCCGTGACCGAGTGGTCCCCTGAGCTGGCCCGGATCGCCGGCCCCGACAACGACCGAGGCGTCACCCGCGCGGTGCTCGAGGTCGCCATCGACCTGTCCGCGCGCCCGGCCGACGTGCCCGACGCGTACCTGCGACTGCATCTGCTGTCGCACCGGCTGGTGGCGCCGCGCACCGTCAACCTCGACGGGATCTTCGCCGTCCTGCCCAACGTGGTGTGGACCGACCGCGGACCGTGCCAAGTCGACGGCTTCGAGCGCACACGCACTCGACTGATGACCACCGGGCAGGTCACCGTGCACGGGGTCGACAAGTTCCCCCGGATGGTCGACTACGTGGTCCCCACCGGCGTGCGTGTCGCCGACGCCGACCGGGTCCGCCTCGGAGCGCACCTGGCGGAGGGCACCACGGTGATGCACGAGGGCTTCGTGAACTTCAACGCCGGGACCCTGGGGTCGTCGATGGTTGAGGGGCGGATCAGCTCGGGCGTGGTCGTCGGCGACGGGTCCGACATCGGCGGAGGCGCGTCGATCATGGGGACGCTGTCCGGCGGCGGGACGGAGGTCATCTCCATCGGCCGGCGCTGCCTGGTCGGGGCCAACGCCGGGGTGGGGATCTCCCTGGGCGACGACTCCGTCGTCGAGGCCGGGCTGTACGTCACCGCCGGCACCAAGGTGACGCTGCCCGACGGGGCGGTGGTCAAGGCGCGCGAGCTGTCCGGTGCGGAGGGCCTGCTGTTCCGTCGCAACAGCACCACCGGCGCGGTGGAGGTCGTCCCGCGCAGCGGCGCGTGGGGCACCCTCAACGACGTCCTCCACGCCAACGACTGAGCCCCCCCCCCCGGACTTGGGTGCACAAATGTGCGGCATTCCTCGCGCCCACCTCGAATACGGCACGTACCTCCCCCTCCGCGTGCACTGTTCGGGGCGCTAGCCCGGAATTCCGCACATTTGTGACGAGGGCGGGGGCGGGTGGTGCCTCGGGCGCGCGACATCACGCAGACTGGGGTGATGCGCTCCCGGAAACTGGTCGCCGCGGTGGCTGCGGCCGTCGCGGGCGCGTTGGTGGTGGCCGGGGTCGCCGTGTGGTGGCACGGGGGCATCGGCCCGCTGGTGGGGCGCGAGCTGTGCGTCGTCGCCGACGGCGACCGGACGCTGAGGCTCACCCCGGACCAGGCGCAGCACGCCGCCACGATCTCCGCCGTGGCGGCGCGCGACGGCCTGCCCCCGCGTGCCGTCGTCGTCGCCCTCGCGGCGGCGATGCAGGAGTCGAAGCTCCACAACCTTTCCGGCGGTGACCGCGACAGCGCCGGGCTCTTCCAGCAGCGCCCCTCGCAGGGCTGGGGGGACTACCAACGGGTCACCGACCCGGCGCGTGCAGCCGACGCGTTCTACCGCCAGCTCGCCACGGTCCCGGGCTGGCAGCGGCTGCGGGTCACCGACGCCGCCCAGGCGGTTCAGCGCAGCGCCTTCCCCGACGCCTACCAGCAGCACGCCGAGGAGTCGCGGTTGCTGGCGTCGGCTCTGACCGGGCAAAGCCAGGCGTCCCTCACCTGCACCATCCGGGCCCAGGGCGACACTGCCCAGAGCGAGCAGCCCAACGGGCTCACCCCGCGCGCCGACCGGCTGCGAGCTGCCATGGAGGACGCGTTCGGCCCGCTGTCGCTCGGAGGCTTCGCCCCGGGCGGCGTGGACCGGCCCGGCGCGTCGACCCATGAGGAGGGGCTGGCGATCGATGTGTTCTTCCGGCCCTTCCGCGAAGCCGAGCAACAGCGCGCCGGCTGGGCGCTGGCTCACTGGTTGGTGGCCCACGCGGACCGGCTGGACGTCGCCGTGGTCATCTACGACGACCACATTTGGTCGGCCCGGCGCTCACCGGAAGGTTGGCGCAGCTACACCTCTCCGTTCGGCGACCCCACGAACCCGGTGGAAAGGCACCTCGACCACGTCCACGTGGAGGTCGGCTAAGCCGCCACCAGCCGCTCCCCGGCGGCGGCGATGCGCTCGTCGGTCGCGGTGAGGGCGACGCGCACGTGACGCGACCCCGCGACGCCGTAGAAGTCCCCTGGCGCGACGAGCACACCTCGGTCGGCAAACCACGACACGGTGTCCCAGCACGGCTCGTCGCGCGTCACCCAGAGGTAGAGCCCGGCCTGCGAGTGGTCGATGACGAAGCCCGCCTCGGTCAGCGCCGCCATCAGCAGCTCACGCCGCGCGGCGTACCGCACCCGCTGCTCGACGACATGCGCGTCGTCGCCCCACGCGGCAGCGGCCGCGGCCTGCACCGGTGACGGCACCATCATCCCGGCGTGCTTCCTCACTTCGAGCAGCTCGGCCAGCACTCTGGGGTCCCCCGCGACGAAACCCGACCGATAGCCGGCAAGGTTCGACCGCTTCGACAGCGAGTGGACTGCCAGCACACCCGACGCCGAACCGCCGCACACGTCCGGATGCAGCACCGACACCGGCTGTTCGTCCCAGCCGAGCTCGATGTAGCACTCGTCCGACACGACGAGGGCACCGCGGTGCCGGGCCCAGTCGACAACCTTGCGCAGGTGCTCGGCCGGCAGGACCCGGCCTGTCGGGTTGGACGGGGAGTTCAGCCACACCAGCGACACCGGCGACGGACCTACCGCCACCGTCGATTCGGAGAAGACGACGTCAGCACCGACGAGCCGCGCCCCCACCTCGTACGTCGGGTAGGCCAGCTCGGGGACGACGACCCGGCGCCCGGGACCGATTCCCAGCAGCGTGGGCAGCCACGCCACCAGCTCCTTGGTACCGATCACCGGCAGCACGGAATCCTCGCCGACGCCGTCGACACCGGTCACCCCGAGCCGGCGCCCCATCCATTCGGCCGCCGCCGCACGCAGGGCGGACGTGCCCTGGGTCGTCGGGTATCCCGGGGAGTCCGCCGCGTCGGTGAGCGCGGCCTGCACGAGCGAGGGAACCGGATCCACCGGAGTCCCCACGGACAGGTCGACCACACCGTCCGGATGCTGCCGGGCTCGATCCGCAAGAGGGGCCAGCCGGTCCCACGGAAAGGGGGGCAGCCGGTCGACCGGCGTCCTCGGGGTCAGCTGCCCTCACCCTGCGGCGGCAACGCCATGATGACCTCGTGGTCCTTGGGGATCTTGCCGGTCTTGGCCGCGCCGCCGGGAGACCCCAGGTCGTCGAAGAACTCGACGTTCGCGCGGTAGAAGTCCTTCCACTGCTCCGGTACGTCGTCCTCGTAGAAGACCGCCTCGACCGGGCAGACCGGCTCGCAGGCGCCGCAGTCCACGCACTCGTCCGGGTGGATGTAGAGCATCCGCTCGCCCTCGTAGATGCAGTCGACGGGACACTCCTCGACACAGGCTCGGTCGAGGACGTCGACGCACGGTTGGGCGATGATGTAGGTCACGGTTCCTCCTCGCACGGACGGCCTCCCTAGTATCGCGGAGACGCGGCCGGATCCGGCGGCGGGGGGCTGCTGGGAGGTGTCGTGGCGGATCTGTCGGCAACCGACATCGGCCGGCGCGTGTCGGTCCGTCGGCGCGACCCCACGGTGACGTCCGGGCCGAGCCTGCGCGACACGGTCGGGACCCTCGAGGGAATCGACGACGACCATCTGCACATCCGGGTCCGCGACGGGACAGTCGTCACGCTGGACCGGGGCCAGGTCGTGGCCACCCGCCGGGTCGAGCCGGCCGTCGCTCGGCTGCGCCGAGCGGCCGACGTGGATACCGACACGCTCGAACGGCTCACCGCCACGGGCTGGCCGGCGCTGGAGACGGCACCGCTGGGCGACTGGACGCTGCGGGCCGCCGGCGGCTTCACCGGCCGCGCGAACTCGGTGCTCCCCCTCGGCGACCCGGCGTGCTCCCTGGACGACGCCTGCGCGGCCGTCGTGCAGTGGTACGGCGACCGCGACCTCGCCCCTCGGTTCCAGGTCCCGCTGCCCCTCCGCGCGGACCTGGACGACGCGCTCGCCGCGCGGGGGTGGACCGCCTTCGACCCGGTTCGCGTGCTGGTTGCAGACCTCGAGGCGATCCGCATGTCGGCGGAGCGGTCGGCCGACGCTCCCCCGCCGGTCGTCACCAACCAGCCGGACGACCGGTGGATGGCCGCCTACCACTACCGCGGCCAGGAGCAGCCGCCGCCGGCCGCCCGACGTGTTCTGGCTGGCGGGGCGCAACCGGTCTTCGTGACGCTGGCCGACGATGACGGCGCGCTCGCCGTGGCACGCGGGGCGATCGACGACCGGTGGCTCGGGGTCACCGCCGTGGAGGTGGCGCCGCGTGCGCGCCGTCGCGGCCTCGGTCTGGCCGTGATGCTCGACCTGGTCGACGACGGACGCCGGCGAGGTGCCCGGTTCGCCTACCTGCAGGTCGCGGACGAGAACCACGCGGCCCGTGCCCTGTATGACGGCCTCGGCTTCACCGAGCACCACCGCTACCACTACCGCCGGGCGCCACAGTGACGACGTCGCGCGACCGCTTCGCGGCAGTGGTCCGCAACGAACCGGTGGACCTCGGGTTGGCCTGCGCCTTGCTGGCCGTCGAGGCAGACCCGCACAGCGACCCGGCCGCCACCATCGCCGCGCTGGAGGCATTGGCCGACCGGGTGCCCGACACCGGACCCGCACCCGACCGGCTGCGGGCCGTGCTCGGCCAGCTCTCCGGCGCTCCGGACGACTACGACGACCTGGAGTCGAGCCTGCTGCCCGACGTCCTCCGCCGCGGCCGCGGTCTGCCGATCCTGTTGTCCGTGGTGTGGCTGGAGGTCGCCAAGAGAGTCCAGATCCCCGCCTACGGCATCGGGCTGCCCGGCCACTTCGTGGTGGGGATCGGCGACCCGGACGCGCATCGGGTCGTGCTCGACCCGTTCGCGGGCGGTCGCCGGCTCAGGTTCACCGAGTCGATGCGCCCCTGGGAACCGGTCGAGATCCTGCAGCGGGTGCTGGCGAACATCCGCGCCTGGGCGAGCCCGGCCGACCGGTGGGCCACCCGACGCTGGGCGCTGGAGCTGGGGTTGCTGCTGCCCCGCCACCCTCTCGACCTGCGACGTGAGCTGGCCGACCTCAAGATCGGCATCGGCGCCTACCTCGAGGGCGCGGCGGAGCTGGAGGCGTACGCCGACGTCCTGGCCGCGATGGATCCCCAGCGTGCGGAGACCATCCGCGTCCAGGCTCGCTCGGCGCGCGCCCGACTCAACTGAGGCCGCCGGCACTCCGGGAGACGCCTCCCCGTCTGACAGGGTGGGAGCATGCCGCCGGAACCGCTCGAGACCAGCGCCGGCCGTGCGCTCGTCGCCCACCGGGACGCGCTCGCCGCCACCACGATCGGCGCCCTGTTTGCCGCCGACCCGGCCCGCCCGACGACGATGTCGCTCAGCGTGGGCGATCTCGTCGTCGACCTGTCCCGGCACCGCGCCACTCCGGAGACGCTCCGCCTGCTCGCAGGCCTGGCCGACGAGTGCGGCCTGCGCCAGCGTGCCAACCGGATGTTCGGTGGCGACGTCGTCAACGTGACCGAAGGCAGGGCGGCGCTGCACACCGCACTGCGAGCCCCGCGGGGCGAGGAGGTGCGGGTCGACGGCGTCGACGTCGTCCCGGGCGTCCACCGCGAGCTCGACCGGATGGAGTCGTTCACCCGGGCCGTGCACGACGGCACCTGGCGTGGTGTCACCGGCCGGCCACTCTCGACAGTGGTCAACATCGGCATCGGCGGGTCTGACCTCGGCCCACGGATGGCGGCGCGCGCACTCCACGCTTTCCGGCACCCCGGCGTCGATGTGCACTTCGTGTCCAACGTCGACCCGGACGACCTCGACCTCACGCTCGCGGGCCTCGACCCGAGCACGACGCTGGTCGTGGTCGTCTCGAAGACGTTCACCACCCAGGAGACCATGGCCAACGCGCAGGCAGCCCGACGCTGGTTGGTCGAGGCTCTCGGCACCGACGCGCCGTCGCGGCATGTGGTGGCGGTGACCACCGCGCTGGCCCTGGCACGGGAGTTCGGCGTGGACGACGACGCGGTCTTCGGGTTCTGGGACTGGGTCGGCGGACGTTACTCACTGCCGTCGGCAGTGGGGCTGTCGCTCATGCTGGCTGTCGGTCCGGAGCACGCCGCTGGACTACGCGCTGGGATGCGGCTCGTCGACGAGCACTTCCGCGACGCGCCCTACGACCGCAATGCGCCAGCTCTCATGGGCCTGCTCACCGTCTGGTACTCGACGTTAGGACTGGCCCGAAGCAAAGCGGTCGTCCCGTACAGCACCGCGCTGGGCCTGCTCCCGTCGTACCTCCAGCAGCTGGTCATGGAGAGCAACGGCAAGTCTGTCACCGAGGACGGCGAACCTGTCGACCACCAGACGTCGCCAGTGGTGTGGGGCGCGGCCGGCACCGACGGGCAGCACGCCTTCTTTCAGCTGCTCCACCAGGGGACACCGCTCGTGCCGGTCGACTTCATCGGGTTCGCACGAGCGACCAACGAGACCGACGAACGCCACATGATGCTGCTGTCGAACCTGCTCGCGCAGCCCGCGGCGCTCGCCTTCGGCCGATCCGCCGAGGAGCTGCGCGCCGCCGGGGTCCCCGAGGACCAGGTGCCTCACCGCGTCATGCCGGGGAACCGGCCGAGCACGGTGATTCTGGCGCCGGCACTGACGCCATCTGTCCTCGGCCAGCTGATCGCCCTGTACGAGCATGCAGTGCTCACCGAGGCGACCGTCTGGGGGATCGACCCCTTCGACCAGTGGGGGGTCGAGCTGGGCAAGCAGATGGCCCGGTCGGTGCTGCCCGCTCTCACCGAAGGCGCCCGGGCCGCCGAGTCTGCCGCCCTCGACCCCGCCACTCGCGCTGGAGTCGAGCGCCTCCTGGCGTGGCGCCGCCTGTCCCGCTGAGCCGGCCGCTCGTTGCCCGGCTGGCAGCCGCCTAGTCTGGACCGATGCGCCTCTACGACACCGCCACCCGTCGCGTCGAGGACATCGTCCCCAGCAGCTCCGGTGTGCTTCGCGTCTACTCCTGCGGTCCGACCGTCTACCGCGACGCCCACGTCGGCAACCTGCGCACGTTCCTGCTGACCGACCTGGTGAGCCGCACCGCCGAGCACGAGGGGCTGCAGGTCCGCGTGGTCCAGAACATCACCGACGTCGGCCACATGGCTGACGACTCCGACCTGGAGGTCGAGGGCGAGGACAAGGTCCTGGCGCAGGCCGGCGCCGAGGGCCGCGGCCCACTCGAGATCGCCCGCCACTACGAGGATGCCTTCCACCGCGACCTCGCCCGGCTCAATATCCGGCCGGCCACGCTGAGCCCGCGGGCGAGCGAGTCGATCGAGCTCATGCTGGCACTCGTCAGCCGGCTGGTGGACCAGGGCCACGCCTACGTCGGTGGCGACGGGTCAGTGTTCTACGACGCCCAGTCGTTCCCGGGCTACGGACAGCTCAGTGGAAACCGGCTGGACCAGCTACGTCCCGGCCACCGGCTGGAGGAAGGCGTCGACGACAGCAAGCGATTCCATGCCGACTGGGCACTGTGGAAACGCGCCGGCGAACGGCGACAGCTGGTCTGGGACTCCCCCTGGGGACCGGGGTTCCCCGGCTGGCACATCGAGTGCTCGGCGATGTCGCTGCACCACCTGGGCGAGACGATCGACGTCCACACCGGCGGGATCGACCTGCGCTTCCCGCACCACGAGGACGAACGCGCGCAGTCCGACGCTGCCGTGGGGCACTCCGTGGTACGGCACTGGGTCCACGGCGAGCACCTGCTGTTCGAGGGACGCAAGATGGCCAAGTCGGCCGGGAACGTCGTGCTCCTGCAGCACGTGGTGGACCGCGGGTACGACCCGTTGTCGCTGCGGCTGGCCTTCCTCGGGACCCGTTACCGGACCCAGACCGACCTGTCGTGGGCGGCCCTCGCCGCTGCCGACCAGCAGCTCCGCCGATGGCGCGGAAGAGTCGCCGGCTGGGCCGAGCACCCCTCGCGTCCGATGCCCGACGAGCTCGTCGCCGAGGCGGTGGCCGCGTTCCGCACCGACCTCGACACACCGCGCGCCCTGCAGGTCCTGCGTCGAATCGAGAAGGACGACGGCATCCCGGAGGGGGCGCGGTTCGAGGCGTTCGCCCACCTCGACCGGCTGCTTGGCCTGGACCTGGTCCGCGAGGTCGGACAGGTGCGCACGCTGCCGCCGGGCGCCGACGCCCTGCTCGCCCAGCGGGCCGCCGCGCGGACCGCCAAGGACTGGCCCGAGTCCGACCGGCTGCGCGACGAGCTGCTGGCCCTCGGCGTGGCGGTCACCGACACCTCAGACGGCCAGTCCTGGTCGTTGTCCGGCGGCTGACCGTCAGCCCCCGCCCGACGACCCGCCCGACGGCTTGTCGGAGGGCTTGTCGGAGGGCTTCGGGTCCGGCTTCGGGTCCGGCTTCGGCTTCGGCTTGGGAGCACAGACGACCGTCGGCGCCGAGCTGTAGGAGGTGTCCAGCGGCTCACGTCGCCTGACCTCGCCACCGCGGGACCAGACCCGCGTGACGGTGATGTCGAACCCGTCGACACCGGTTTGGGCGACGCACTTGGGGCCGTCGTCGTACACCAGCCCGGCCGGCCGGATGTTGGTCCGGGGGCCGAACTGCGCGCTGATGTCCCAGTACTTCGTGCTCCACAGCGTGACGGTCACCGAGGTGTCGGTCACTGACGACGTGACGAGGACGCCGTACGGCGTGTCGTTGCGGAACTTCAGGTCGAGGTTGCCCCACGACACCGTGGCCTCGAGCCCCGGAAGGTAGCGCGAGATCCAGAACCCATGTGCTCGCTGCTCGATGCGGGTCATGCCGCCGTAGAAGGCGGAGTTCCACGTGGCTGTCGTGATCGTGGAGACCGCGCCGCCGTAGTCCTCCACCAAGCGGTTGCCGACGATGATGTAGCCCTTGACGAAGCCGTTCTCCGGAAGCCGCTCACCAACGATGCGGTTGAGGCTGAAGGTCTCGCCCGGCTCGAGCACAGTGCCGTTCATGTTGCGGGCTGCGATCCCGATGTTGGTCACCCGGTAGGCCGCGTACGGGAAGTCCTGGGTGAAGGTGGACACCACCTCGGTGATCCCCAGGCCCTTGGCCTCCTTGGTGGTCAGGTCGGGGGTGGTCTTCGCCATGGCCGCCGACGCCACGCGGTCGCTCGGCGACAACATCGCCGAGATCACAGCGCGGGCGAAGGCGTCCTGGTCGATGCCTCGCCCGGTCGACGACGGCACCACGACCGGAGTGCCGCTCGACACGTTGAACGACGCGTCCACCGCTGGCCGCTCGAGCTCGGCCAGCTGGTCGGCGAGCTCGGCCCGCAGGGCCCGCATCCGCAGCCGCGGAACGAGCTGCCCGTTCTCCGCGACGAAGGACAAGTGCCCGGCCAGCTGGGCCGGGCGGACGACAACCTCACCTCCGGCGACGCGCACCGTCAGTGGACCGGAGATGGCTGTGACCGCGGCTCCGGAGGCCACTTGTTGGACCTGTTCGGCGGTGACGTCCGGTGCCACCAGCACGGTGGGCAACGTGATCGGACCGTCCTCGCGCAGGTAGCCGCTGGTGACCCGGTCCACGGCCGCTGCCACGTCGAGGGCACGACCCGAGCGTGGCTCGACGACCACGATGTCGAGCCCGTCGTAGCGCACCGCCCCCTGCCGGGGCGCGTCGTCGAAACCTCGTGCCAGACGTTGCAGCCGACCGGTCAGCCGCGCGTCATCGACTGCCACCGCCGGCGCCACGTCCTGGCCGAAGAGCTGGCGGAACAGGACCACCGGGTTGGCACTCCGCTGCCCGGCGGCCGCGACACTCGCCTCCGCGTCGAACGCCAGGCCCACCGAGCCGGCGGGCAGCTCGGTCCGGCGGCCGTCGACCGACACGGTCACGGACTCAGCTCGTGGTGCCACCGCCCGGTCCAGCGTCGTCGCCGCCGCCGCGGGCTCGAGGCCCCCGATCGTGACGCCGGCGACCGACGTCCCGCGAGGTACGCCGGATCCCACTGCGACGAAAGCGGCCACGTATCCGACGAGCACGATCCCCAAGGCCCCGCCGGCAACCGCGAGGATGCGGCCGTTGCGCCACAACCAGGACGACCCCGCGTCGTCGTCCGCGGGGTCGGTGGCGGCAGGCGCCGGATCGGGTGCGTCGGTCACGAGATGAGGGTCCTGGGGTGGTTGGGGTGTCCACCACAGACTAAGCCACGCACCAGTGCGCCAATCTCAGCCAGGAGTCGAACCGATCGTGGCGTAGCGGCGTCGGTGGTACAGCAACGGTGCTGCCGCATCGGTCGGCACCTCCAGGCCGACGACCAGCCCGAGCAGCAGGTCGTGGTCCCCGGCCGGCACGGTGCGCCACGAGCGGCACTCCAACGCCGCGAGGGCGCCGTCCAGCAGCACCGCACCGCCGCTTGTGCCGCGGTGGTGGGAAAACCGGTCGAACTGGCCCGGCAGGGGGCGGCCCCTGGTGGCGAACCAGCGGGCGGCCGACTCGTCGGACTCGGGCAGGATCGACGCCGACCACGCCCCGGCAGCAGTCACTGCCTCGTGGAACCTGGTGTCGCGCTCCACCGAGACCAAGACGAGCAACGGGTCGAGGGACACCGAGACGAAGGAGTTCGCCGTCATCGCGTGGTCGACACCGTCGGCGACGCAGGTGACCACAGTGAGCCCGGTGGCGAACCGACTGACCGCCTCGCGGAACTGCTCGGTCGAGGGGCCACTGCTCACCCGGGCGACCCTACCTTCGGGTCGTCGCTCCTACAGCACCTGCACCCCGGCGTACCGCGCGTTGGCGAGCACGATCCCGGCCGGGGAGGCGACCAACCGCAAGGTGTTGAGAGAGGTCTCGCCGAAGGCGTTGGCCTTGGCACTGGAAAGTGCCAGCACTCCGACCTTCCGGCCGCCGGCCTTCAGTGGCATCGACAAGAACGTCGCCATCTCACCTTCGTCGTCGTCTCCGAGGTACTCCTCCGGATCCGCGACGCGGGCCCGCAGCTCGGACACCGACACCGTCTCACCGCTGGAGTCCGATGCGGCAACCGCCACCGCGCCGAAGAACTCGGAGTACTGCTGCTTCGACGTCTCCCGCGCCACCCGGATGTAGGTGGACTTGTCATCCAGCATGAGCACGGCCGCGAGGTCGTACTCGACGACACGGTTCAGCACATCCAGCACCTCCGCGATCGTCTCCTCGAAACCGTGGACCTCCGAGGCGATGGCAGTGACCTCTGCTGCGACCGAGGACTCAAAGAGCTTGCGGTCCAAGATGTCACTGACGCTGCCGAGGACGTCGTCGTCCGACATCTCCACCGGGTCCGGGCGAAGGGGCGGCCGGCCGCCCCGTCGGGAGTCGGCCGCGGCCAGGACCTCCCGCGTGGCTGCGACGAGCTCAGGTGCCTCGAAGTCCTTGGTGAAGAACCGGTCGGCACCGACCTGCGCACCCCAGTAGCGGTCGCTGGCAGCATCCAAGGAGGTGAGCAAGATCACTGGGATGTCAGCGGTCCGCCAGTCGTCCTTCAGCAGCCGCGCGGTCACGTATCCGGACAGCCGGGGCATCTGGACGTCCAGGATGACCGCGTCCGGCATCGACGCGAAGACCGCCTGGACGGCCTGCACCCCGTCCTCGGCCTGAAGGACAGTGAAGCCCTCACGCTCGAGGACAGTCGTCACGATCCGACGCAGCGTCGGACTGTCGTCGGCAATCACGACCGTCGGCATGGATCCGTCTCCTCTCCTCGCACAGGCAACCATCGGCCGGATGCGGCCCGGACCTGATACTCAGCGACCCACCAGTCGCCGCACCGTCTCCACGAGCTGGTCTTGGTCGAACTCGCTCTTGAGCAGGTAGGCGTCGGCCCCGGCGTCCAGCCCGGCCCGCTTGTCAGCCTCGTCTCCGCGCGAGGTCATGATCACGACCGGCACGCCCTCCCAGCCCCGGGTCCGCCGGATGGTCCGAGTCAGCGTGAAGCCGTCCATCCCGGGCATCTCGACGTCTGACAGCACCAGGTCGACCGGGTCTCCCGACAGCCGGGCGGCACCGTCGGTGCCGTCGACGGCGGTGAGGACGTCGTAGCCAGCCCCCTCGAGGATCACCCGCTGCAGCTCGCGAACGCCCACCGAGTCCTCGACGACCAGGACGGTCGGCTTTCCTGAGGTCGTGGCAGCGCTCGGCGGGGTCTCGCGGGGCGAGGCCGTACGCGCGGTAGCGCGGGCCTCGAGGTGGAGACCGCCGGCCAGCTGCTGGACCGCCAGCTCCCGGATGTCCAGGAGCAGCATCACGCTGCCGTCGGAGTCGATCGTCGCGCCGCCGATGAAGGGGAGGCGCCCGAGGAACTCGCCGAGGTCCTTGACGACCAGCTCCAGCTCGCCTTCCAGGTCGTCGACCGCCCACGCAAGGTGCTCGGTGGATCCGCCGTAGCGGACGACCACGCCCACCTCGGTATGCCCGTCACCCACGGTCCCCAGCGCGGTCCCCAGGTCCGCCAGCGGAACAGCTGAGCCGCGACGGAGCAGGACCTGCGCACCAGCGACCACCGCCGTGGGCGCGTCGGCCAGCGACAGCGTCTCGACGACGTTGGACACCGGAAGGGCGTAGCGCTCCTCCCCCACGCGCGCGACCAGGCAGCGGATCACGCCCAGAGTGACCGGCAGCGTCATCGTGAAGGCGCTCCCCACACCAGGCGTGGTCTCGATCTCGACGCTGCCCCCGAGATCCTCCACCGCGTTTCGCACAACGTCGAGACCGACGCCTCGACCGGAGGTCTGGGTCACCTCGTCCAACGTGCTGAAGCCAGGGTGGAAGAGCAGGGACAACAACGGCTGGCCCGCGAGCTGGGCGTCAGCGCCGACCAGTCCCCGTCCCACCGCCATTTCCCGCAGCCGGTCCTCGTCGATCCCATACCCGTCATCTCGGACCTCGATGACCACCGTCGACCCGGCGGCCCGCGCCGACACCGTCACCGTCGCCTGCGCGGGCTTGCCGGCCCGGAGACGCTCCTCCGGCAACTCGCAGCCGTGGTCGACAGCGTTGGTCACCAGATGTCGCAGGGCGTCCGCGACACCGTCCAGCACGCGAGTGTCCAGCTCGACCTCCTCGCCTTCGAGCACGAGCTGGACCGACCGGCCGGAGTCCGTCGCGATCTCGCGCACCAGCTGGTGAAACGCCGCGACCACGCGGCGCACCGGGACCATGGCGAGCCCCATCGCGCCGTCGCGGACCCGCCCCAGCTGGTTCTGCGCGTTCTCGACAGTTCCCCGCAGCTCACGGACCTCGGCCTGGAGCTGGTCCCCCAGTGCCACGAGCGCGTGCAGCGCGGAGCTGCTGTCGGTCGGCCTCGGTCGGTCGTCCGCCTCGTCGGCGTGAAGCGACCGCGCCAGGCGCAGGTGCTCCACCGAAAGGGCGGACAGGTGCTGGACGTGGCGCTCCACCCGTCGGGTCTCCAGCTCGGCCTCACCGACGACGTCCAGCAGGGCGTGCACGCGCCGGACCGGGACTCGGACCGACTCTCCGGCGCGGGGGCGCCCCAAGTCGGCGGGCTCCGCCTCCAGGTCCGGCTCGGGCTCGACCGCAGCGGGCAGCCTGGGCACAACGACCGGGTCGTCCCCCAGCAACGCTCGGTCCAACGCGGTCACGACCTCGGCCAGGTCGGCGGCGGCCACCGGGAAGTCAGCGCCCGGCAGCCCGCGCCGGACGCCCTCGGCGGCTGTCAGGAGCAGGTCGACCAGGTCCTTGCGGGGCCGGAATCGGCCATCGCGGATGGCGCCGAGCAGGTCCTCCGCCCGGTGGGCCACATCCACCACGTCATCCAGCCCCAGCATGCGGGCCGACCCCTTCACGGTGTGGGCGTCCCGGAACAGCGCCACCACCAGCTGGCGCGGCTGCGGATGCTCCTCCAGCTGCAGCAGGCCTTCGCACAGCGAGCCGAGCCGGTCCTCCACCTCCTGCCGGAACGTGGCCAGCAGCTCGGGGTCGCTCGCCCAGCCGGTCATCTGGTGGCTCCGGCCCCCACCCGGCCGGCTGGGGGCCGGGGACCGCGCGGGTCGGTCCGGAAGGTGGCAATGGCCGCCTTCAGATCACCGGCGAGCATGGTGAGCTCGGAGGCCGCCTCCGCCGCCTGCTTCGACCCCACTGCGTACTGCCTCGACACATCTGAGACCTGCGTCATCGCCGACACCACTTGGTCGGACGCAGACCGTTGCTGCTGCGTGGCGATCGAGATCTCCTTAGCCGCGGTCGTCGTCTCGTCGACCATGGCCTGGATCCGGTCCAGGGACGACGCGACCTCGCGAGCCAGGTCGGAGCCGCGGGACACCTCTCGGGCTCCCTCTTCCGACGCCAGGATCGTCGCCGACGTCTCGGCCTGGATCTGCGTGACGATCGTCTGGATCTGGCCGGCCGACTCCTGCGACCGCTCGGCTAGCTTGCGCACCTCCGCCGCAACCACGGCGAACCCCCGCCCATGCTCACCGGCGCGAGCCGCCTCGATGGCGGCGTTCAGCGCCAGCAGGTTCGTCTGGTCGGCCAGCTCGTCGATGACGGTCAGGATCCGACCGATCTGCTGCGACTTCTCGCCCAGTCCGAGGGCACGGGCCGCGATCTGGTCCACCCGCGAGGAGATCGAGTCCATCGCCTCGACCGACGCCGAGACCGCTCGCCGGCCCTCGACCGCATACCCCAGGGTGTCCGATGCGAACCGCGCGACCTGCTCGGCTGTCTCCGCGATCTGGGCAGCCGTCGCTGCCAGCTCCTCGATCGTGGCCGTGGTCTCGGTGACCGCCGACGACTGCTCGGTCGCGGACGCGGCCTGCTCCTGCGCGGACACCAGGACCTGCGACGCCGAGACGCCAATCCGCTCACCGCCGGACCGCACCTGGCCCACCAACCCACGCAGGGACCCCAGCGTGTGGTCGAAGGCGCTTGCCAGCGCAGCGACATGCTCGGCCGACGTCTCCGCGCCGGGTCGATTGGCGCCAGAACCCAGGTCGGGGCGGACCGACAGGTCGCCCGCGGACGCCAGCGCCATCGCTTCGGCCAGCTCCCGAACCTGGCTGGCGAGGAACGCCTGGTCGAGTGCCGCGGTCTCCGACCCGCCGTACAGGGCCCCGCACACGCCCCGAACCAGAACGAACAGCGTCGACAGCCCCAAGGACAGGGCCACGACCAGCGGGAGCGAGAACGGCTGCAGCTGCGGCTCGAGCGTGCCCGAGGCGAGACCACTCACGGGGGCGGCAGCGAGGAGGACCGGGACCAGCAGCCATCCCGTGCGGTTGACCACCACCGAGCCGGCGTACGCGGCCAGGACCGCCACCACGACCCACACCGGGCTGGCGAGGCCACCGGTCCAGCCGGTCACCGCGACTGCGGCCAGCAGCTGCCCGACCGCCGACGGCCCGTCCCACCGGTCGGTCGACCCGTAGGTCGCGCCACGCGCCACCGCACGCACCGCTAGCCAGGTGGCGACCAGGGCGACCGCGACCTGGGCTCCGACGACCGCCCACACCTCCGGCGCCAGCGAACCAGCGGCCTGGGCCCACAGCAGGACCAACAGCACAGTCAGCGCGGTGGTCACCCAATGGACCAGCGTCGTCTCGGTCGCGTTGCGCCGATCGAAGGCGATCGAGGAGCCGGTCCCGCGACTGGCCGCCACCGGGGCGGGCGCATCGGCCGGACTGTGCTGCGACACGTCTGGCCTCCTCGGCCATGAGAGCCCTGAGGCGCCGGTCGACGCCTCCTCGGACAGCATCGGTCGGGCGCGGGATCGGCTGTAGTCCGATCGAGTGACACCTGGTCCGGAGGATCGGTCAGGAGGCGATGGACCGTAGGGACGGCAGCTGGGACCGCAGCCCGAGGACGGCGGCGGTGTCCACCATGGCGACGGGGCCATCGAAGTCGACCACGCCGCGCAGCAGCGCAGCGATACCGACGGGGGCGGTGGCGGGCATGGGCTGGACGTCGTCCGGGCTGCACTCGAGGAGTCCGGGCACCCGGTCGGCCAGCAAACCCAGCTCCACGCCGGCCTCGGACAGCACGACCAAGCGAGCGCTGGTGGGCATCGGGTCGATCGGCGCGCCGACGAGGGGACGAAGGTCTACCGCGGCCAGGACGCGACCACGCCAGTTGACCACTCCCCACAGCCATGCGGGGGCACCGGGCAGGCGAGTGACGGTCGGGACGGGCACCACCTCGGCGACCGCCGACATGCTCCACGGCGTAGCGGGATCCGGCAATGCGCAGGATCACTCCGCCGACGGGTACCCCCGCCTCGTCGTCGGGGTCACCGGCCAGCAGGACGGATGGGTCCGGCGCGTCCACGGCGCAGTCATCGACGCTCCGGCCGGAAACCTGTAGACCGATCGGCCCAGCGGCACGACTGGTCGGTCAGACCTCGCGGATCCCGGACGGAGCCCGCAGGTCGATGACCGAGGTTTCCCGGGCGGCGTCGAGAATGCTGGTGATCTGGTCACCGATCAGCTCCTCGCGCTCGACGAGTGCGTCCCGGAGGGCCTCGACCAGATGGGTGTTGTCCTCCAGCAGTGCCTTGACGAACACCTTGGCCTCCTGGAGGAGGTCCTCGACGCGACGTCTGCCGTCCGGCTCGGCCAGGACGCGGCCGGCGATGTTGCTGTCGTTGAAGGCGCTGTTCTGGACCGCCGCATAGGACACCAGCGAGCCCTGCATACCGACCGACCCGACCATCTCGGCGGCCACGTTCGTGGCGTAGAGCAGGTCCCCGCCGGGACCGGTCGAGACGTCGCCGAAGAAGATCTCCTCGGCGCACTGGCCACCCATCGCGATCTGGATGAGACGGGTCATCTCGCTGCGCGACCGCGTGTACACGTCCTCGGCATCCCCGTGCGCAAGCATCCCCAGGGCCTGACGACGCTTGATGATGGTGAGGACCTCGAGCCGGCGCTCCGGGGCCACGAGGTAGGCGACCGTCGCGTGGCCGGCCTCGTGGGTCGCAATGAGCAGCCGCTCGTGGTCGGTGTAGCTCACCGGCTGGCCGATCCCGACCTCCTCCACCAAGCGGGCCCGCTCGACGTCCTGCCAGTTCATCTCCGAGTCGCCCCGGCGAACCGCGTTGACCAAAGCCTCATCCAGCAGGTGCTCCAGCATGACTGGCGTGTAGCCCTGGGTCGCCGAGGAAAGTCGGTCGCGCCGCTCCTCCTCGTCGAGCTCCTCGGAGTGTGCCTTCAGTGTCAGGTAGTGGTCCAGGATCTCGCGACGACCCGACTTGGTCGGACGCTCGAACGTGAGGCGGCGGTCGAACCGACCCGGACGCAGCAGCGCCGGGTCCAGAGTTGTCCGCACGGTTCGTGGCGGCAATGAGCAAGATGTTGGTGCTGGGCGGCTGGGGGCGGCTGAACTGGCGGTGCAGCGGCAGCAGCAGGTTCAACCGGTCCACCAGCCGGGTGCGGAACTTCTGCAGCCCGGTGGGCTCGTCGAAGGACTGCATCTGGACCAACATCTCGTTGACGACGCCGCCCACACCTTCACTGACGACGGACCGGTTGGCGACCAGCCCGGCAGGTCGCGCGAACCCCGCAGGAAGCGCGGTCAGACCGCCACAGCCGTTGAGCCCGACCGAGCTCAGCGACTCCGGCAGCGTGGTCGCACCCAGGCCGCCGCGGGCCATGGCGATCGCGTCGATCTCCTCGATGAAGCCGATGGCCCCGCCCTCCTGGCGGGCGACCTTGCGCAGCGCCTTGAAGTAGGAGCGGATCTTGCGAGCCGTCGCGCCGTAGTACATGGACTGGAACGACGTTGCCGACACGAACAGGAAGGGAACTCCCGCCTCACGCGCCATCGCCTTGGCGAGGAAGGTCTTGCCGGTGCCGGGGTCCCCCTCGAACAGCAGCCCGCGGCGCGGGGTTCCCCCCATCTGGCTGGCGAACGTCTTGTGTGCGAGGAACAGGTTCAACGACCGGACGACATCCTCCTTGACCGGGTCGATGCCCTTGACGTCGTCGATCGACACCGTGAGCTGTTCGGGCCGGTAGATGACGTGCGGTGAACGCCCGGCACCGATCGTGGTCCCGACCAGCAGCACCAGCAGAGCCCCGAAGAACAACATGGGGACCAGCAGGAACGGGTCGATGTGCGGCAGTCCGAACTGCACCGGGTCGCCGGACAGGATCCGCAGCCACATGTATGCGGCCGGGATGCCCAGCGCGATCGCCAGGCTTCGGAGCCGCCGCCGCCGCTGCCGCTCCCGGGACGCGCCGACGTCGGCCCCGCGTACCGACAGCACGCCTCCGGTGCCGCCCAGGAAGGGCGCCGCCTCGGTCGCAGCGTTCTCGGCCCCTGCCTCACGCTGCGTGTCCGACACGACGACTCCCCGCTCTTGGTCCGAGGCGTTGTCACGGATCGTCACCTCGGTGGCCTCACTCTCGCGGACCCGGCGGGCGGACGCGAGGGCCGAGCGGTCGGATCACCCGTAAGGGCTAGGCGGGGCCGGGGTGGTCCAGGCCGCCGAACAGGTCGGTCTCCCAGCCGTCCGGACCGAGTGGTCCGAGCCGGCCGTGAACGAGCCGGAAGTGCTCCCAGCCCATCGCCTCCGGGCCCACGGTTTCGGCGAGCAGGAAGAACTCCGACTCCTGCTCGAGCTGGGTTCGGTGCTCGCGCAGAGCAGCAATCTTGAGCGGCTCGTAGGCGCGGCCGTCGATGCACGTGGTCACGACGTCGTCGGACACCGCCCACGGCAGGTCGTCCGCGGACTCCAGCCCGAAGAACCCCTTGCCGCCAGCGGCCACCAGTCCCTCGATGCCGCGTTGGACGAACGACCGAGGAAGCGCTGTCCAGTAGACCTTCGGAATGTCCCACGCCGGGCCGAGCTCGGGCTGGAACGAAGGCGCCCCGGCCAGGACGGCGGCGTAGGTGGCGACCCGGTGGGCCTGGATGTGGTCCGGGTGACCGTAGGCGCCGAAGTCGTCATACGTCACCAGCACCTGGGGCCGCACCTCGCGGACCACCTCGACCAGCGGAACGGCCGCCTCCAGCAGGTCGGCCCGCCAGAAGCACCCGGGTCGGTCGTTGCTCGACGTGCCCATCATCCCGGAGTCGCGGTAGCGACCGGCTCCGCCGAGGAAACGGTGGTCGGCGACGCCAAGGACCCTCATAGCCGCGGCAAGCTCGACCTCCCGATGGTCACCGAGGCCGTCCTCGGCATGCGCTGCCAGATGGGACAGGTCCGGGACCAGGACCTCGCCCTCCTCCCCGCGGGTGCACGTCACCAAGGTCACCTGCGCCCCCTCGGCGACGTAGCGGGCCATGGTGACACCGGTCCCGATCGTCTCGTCGTCCGGATGGGCGTGGACGAGCAGCAATCGACGGTCCGGCAGGTGATCGGTCATGGCGGCAGCCTAGAACGGGCTGGTTGGATCGGGTCATGACACCGACCGGCGCCCCGTCCTTCCCGCGGCAGAACGCCCGGACCCAGCGGTTCACACTGGGGCGCCCTCGCAGCTTCTCGGTGAGCCCGGACGGCGCACGTGTGGTGTTCATCCGGTCCACGCATGGCACGGACCGGATCGGGAGGCTCTGGTGCCTGGACCCGGTGTCCGGCCGGGAGACGCTGCTGGCCGATCCGGCGGCGCTCCTCGGCGACACGAGCGAGTCGCTGTCGCAGGAGGAGCGGGCCAGACGCGAGCGGATGCGCGAGGCCGGCGGCGGAGTCGTCGGCTACGCCACCGACGACGACGTTCGGCAGGTCTGCTTCGCGCTGTCCGGTCGCCTGTTCGTCGTCGACGTCCGCACCGCGGCGGTGCGCGAGCTTCCGGCGCGTACGCCCGTCCTGGACCCCCGCCTCGATCCCACCGGGCGCCACGTCGCCTACGCCTCGGGCGGCACGCTGCGCGTCTGCGAGCTGGACACGGGCGCGGACCGCTGCGTCGCCGGCGCCGTCGAGGGCGACGGCCCGGACGTGACATACGGCGTCGCGGACTTCGTTGCTGCCGAGGAGCTGGGTCGCAGCCGCGGCTACTGGTGGGCACCTTCCGGGGACCAGCTGCTGGTGGCGCGCGTCGACGACTCGCAGGTGGCCGTGTGGCACGTGAGCGACCCCGCCCACCCGGAGAACCAAGCCACCCCGCAGCGATATCCGGCAGCCGGAACCCCGAACGCCGAGGTGTCCCTGTGGCTGGTCGACCTCGTGGGCACCCGGACTCCGGTCACCTGGGCAGTTCCGGGTTCGAGTACCTGGCCTCGGTGCACTGGTCGAACCGCGGTGCGCCCCTGGTGGAGGGCCTGGACCGCGCCCAGGGCCGGTCACAGGTGCTGCGGGTCGACCCCGCGAGCGGGGCGACGTCGCTGGTCCGGGAGCGCACCGACCCCTGCTGGGTGGATGTCGTCCCCGGCACGCCCGCCTGGGGTCCGGCCGGGGAGCTGCTCACCGTGGAGGTGGCCGAGGACCGGTATGCCCTGTGCGTCGACGGACAGCCGGTCACCTCCCCGGAGGAGCTGGACGTCCGGGCCGTCCTCGACATCGGACCGACGGACGTCCTGCTTCTGGCCGACGACCGCCCGGCGGAGCAGCACGTCTGGCGCTGGTCGGGCGCTGGGCTCGAGCGGGTGACATCGGCCGCCGGGATGCACGCCGCGTCGCGCGGGGGCGGCACCCTCGTCACC
Source organism: uncultured Actinomycetota bacterium (assembly GCA_963848085.1). Classification (GTDB taxonomy): domain Bacteria; phylum Actinomycetota; class Actinomycetes; order JAHEKZ01; family JAHEKZ01; genus CAWKCE01. Next base: position 294,194 of record CAWKCE010000003.1, on the reverse strand, counting down.
GTCTCGGCCAGTCTGGACGACCCGCTTCCGCAGGCCCGGGTCACCTCCGGTGACGCGAGCCACGTCGTCACCTCGTACGCCGAGGTCCCCGCGCTGCGCCCGGACGTCACCGTTCTGCCCGGCGGGCGCTCGGCGCTGTGCGTCGCGGTCGTCCTGCCCCGCGACCACGTCCGCGGGTCGGCGCGCCTCCCCGTTCTCCTGGACCCCTACGGCGGCCCTCACGCTCGACAGGTCCTCCGGGCCCAGGGGGCGTTCCGGGAGTCTCAGTGGTTCGCCGACCAGGGGTTCGCCGTTGTCGTGGTCGACGGCCGGGGGACGCCGGGGGCGCCGAGCTGGGAGCGTACGGTCCGGTTCGACCTGGCCGAGGGCGTGCTGGACGACCAGGAGACCGGGCTCCACGCCGCCGCACGGGCCTTCCCCGACCTCGACCTGTCGCGCGTGGCGATCCGGGGCTGGTCGTTCGGCGGGTTCTTGTCGGCACTGGCCGTGCTGCGCCGCCCCGAGACCTTCCACGCGGCGGTGGCCGGCGCGCCGGTCACCGAGTGGCGTTGGTACGACACCGGCTACACCGAGCGCTACCTCGGACTCCCGCAGGACCACCCGGACGCCTACGACCGGAGCGGCCTGCTGGCAGATGCCGCCACCTTGTCCCGGCCCCTGATGCTCATCCACGGTTTCGCCGACGACAACGTCTTCGTTGCGCACACGCTCCGACTGTCGGCCGAGCTCACTGCGGCCGGACGGCCTCACACACTGCTTCCGCTGTCAGGTGTGACGCACATGGCCAGCCAGGAGGACGTGGCAGAGAACCTGCTGAAGCTGCAGGTCGACTTCCTGCGTCACGCGCTGGGGCAGCGCCCCCCGTCGGCTGTCTGACGCGTCAGGACCCGGCAGTCGTCGGTTCCAACGGAAGGATGGCGCGGTTCGGCTCCTCCGGGAAGTGGCAGGCGACCACGTGGTCGGGGCTGAGTGCGCGCAGCGGCGGTACCTCCTCGGCACACACCTCCTGGGCCTTCCAGCACCGGGTGCGGAAGACGCAGCCGCTCGGCGGGTTGGCCGGGCTCGGCAGGTCACCGGTCAGCAGGATTCGCTCGCGGCTCTTCTCCATCCCCGGGTCCGGCAGCGGCACCGCCGACAGCAGCGCGATCGTGTACGGATGGGCCGGCTCGGGCGTAGAGCTGCTCCGCCGGCGTGTACTCGACCACGTGGCCCAGGTACATGACCGCGACCCGGTCCGAGATGTGGCGGACGACGGACAGATCGTGCGCGATGAAGATGTACGCGAGCTCGAACTCCTTCTGCAGGTCATCGAGTAGGTTCACCACCTGAGCCTGGATCGACACGTCCAGGGCTGACACCGGCTCGTCCGCGACGATGAGCTCTCGGGTGCAGGGCGATCGCGCGGGCGACGCCGATGCGCTGCCGCTGTCCGCCGGAGAACTCGTTCGGATAGCGGTTGTAGTGCTCGGGGTTCATCCCGACGCGCTCCATCAGCTCCTGCACGGCCCGCCTCACGCCCCCCTCCGGCTTGATTCCCTGGATCTTGAACGGGGCCGAGATGATCGTGCCGACCGTGTGCCGGGGGTTCAGCGAGGAGTAGGGGTCCTGGAAGATCATCTGCATCTTCCGCCGGAGAGGGATCATCTGCTTCTGGGACAGCCCGGTGATGTCCTGACCGTCGAACTCGATCGTGCCCGACGTGGGCTCCAGCAGCTTGATCATCGTCCGGCCGGCGGTCGACTTCCCGCACCCGCTCTCGCCCACGATCCCAACCGTCTCGCCGGGGTAGACGTCGAGCGTGATGCCGTCGACGGCCTGGACGGCACCGACGACCTTCTTGCGGATCGCGCCGGCAGTGATCGGGAAGTGTTTCGTCAGATCGGTCACCCGCAGCAGCGGGTCACCGCCACGGGTCCGGTGAGACTCCTCGGTGACCCCGACGTCCGTCATGAGGCACCACCCGCCAGCAGCTCGAGCCGGTCGGTCGCGAGCTGTCTCCGTTGGGCGGACTCGAGGTGGCAGCGCACCTCGTGTCCGGATCCGGCGGAAAGCAGCTCGGGACGCTCCGTGTCGCACCTCCCATCGGAAACGAGCTCGGAGTACGCGCACCGGGGGCGGAAGACACACCCCTTCGGGAGGTTGAGCATCGAGGGCGGCTGACCTGGAATCGGGTCCAGTCGATCGGTGCGCCGGTCGAGTCGAGGCGCCGATGCGATCAGCCCCAGGGTGTAGGGCATCTCCGGGGCGTAGTACACGTCGCGCACGTCGCCGTGCTCGACGACTCGCCCGCCGTACATGACCACGACCTCGTCGGCCATCCCGGCCACCACTCCGAGGTCGTGGGTGATGATGATGATGGCGGCGCCGAACTCACGCTGAAGATCGGTCAGCAGGTCGAGGATCTGGGCCTGGACCGTGACGTCGAGCGCCGTCGTGGGCTCGTCGGCGATGATCAGCTCGGGGTCGTTCATGAGGGCCATCGCGATCATCACGCGCTGTCGCATGCCCCCGGAGAACTGGTGGGGGTACTCGTCGATCCGTTGCCGCGGGCTCGGGATCCCGACCCGGTCGAGCATCTCGACGGCTCGCTCCCGCGCCTGGTCCTTCGAGTCGTCGGAGTGCACCTGCCGGGCTTCGACCAGCTGCTTTCCGATCGTGTAGAACGGGTGCAGCGACGACAGCGGGTCCTGGAAGATCATCGCCATCTTCTGGCCACGCACGGCACGCAGGTCGTCATCGCTGGCGTTGACGAGCTCCTCCCCGTCCAGGACGACCTCGCCGACCACGTCCACGGTCTTACGGTTGTGCAGCCCCATGATGGCCTGGCTCGTGACGCTCTTGCCCGAGCCAGACTCCCCGACGATCGCCAGTGTCCGACCCTTGGCGAGAGCGAAGGAGACACCGTCGACGGCCTGAAGCGGACCGTCCTCGGTGGGAAACGTGACCCCAAGGTCGCGCACGGTCAGGAACGGGTCGGTCATGTGAGCCTCACCCGCGGGTCGATGACGGCATAGAGGAGGTCGACGATCAGGTTGGCGATGACGACGAAGACTGCCGCGACGAGCACCGTCCCGGCGACGACCGGGAGGTCGGTGTTGATGATCGCATTGATCGACAGCCGCCCGATCCCGTTCAGCCGGAAGATGGTCTCGGTGATCACCGCGCCACCGAGTAGCCCCGCCAGGTCCAGACCGGCAGTGGTCACGATCGGAGTCAGGCCCGCCCGGAAGGCGTGCTTGCGGATGACGATCCGCTCCGGCAGGCCCTTGGCCCGCGCCGTCCGGATGTAGTCCTCACCCAGGGTCTCGAGCATCTGGTTGCGCGTCAGCCGAGAGTAGAACGCGGCATACAGCGCAGCCACCGTGATCCAGGGCAGGATCATGGTCTGGAAGTACGCCAGGGGGTCCTCGTAGATCGGCGCGTACTCGACCGTGGCCGGAATTATTCGCCACTTGATCTTCACGAAGTAGAGCAGCACCAGGCCGATGAAGAAGACCGGGAAGGAGTAGAAGAACAGTGCGACTGCCATCGAGGTGCGGTCGACCAGGGTGCCCCGGCGCAAGGCGGAAATGACACCCACGCCGATGCCGGTGACCAGCATGAGGATGAACGCGCCGATGGCCAGGTTGATCGTCACTGGCAGCGCCGTGACGATCAGGTCCGTCACGGTCTCCTGCTGGACGAACGAGTAGCCCAGGCACGGGGCCGGGCACTCGGTGAGGGTCGGGCCGGACCCGTACGTACGGCCGACCACGAGCCCCTTGGCGAAGGCGGTGTACTGCTGCCAGATGGGTTTGTCGAGTCCGTACAGCTCGTTGTTGGCCGCGATGATCTGAGGAGTGCAGGTCTTGCCACAGCTGAGGCGGGCCGGGTCCGCCGGGATGACGGAGAACATGAGGAACGTTGCCATGCTCAGGGCGACCAGCATGCCGAACATCCCGAGCACACGCCGTGTGAAGTAACCAGCCACCGTCACTCCCGAATCACTGGTCGTCGTCGATCATGGACGGGAGTCGGTGGCCGGGAGACGCTGGCTGCGTCTCCCGGCCACCCTGACCTCACTCGGTCACTCCCCAGGGGTTACTGCTTGAGATACATGTCCACGTACGGGAACGACCCTGCGGCGCCCCAGAGGTAGACGTTCTGACCCGCAGGTGCCGAGGCCGAGTACACGTTGGACCCGACCAGACGCTGGTCGTTCTCGAACAGCGTCGGAATCGCCCAGCCCTGCTGCATCGAGTAGGCGTTGAGCTCCTGCCACTGTGTCGCCTGCTCGTCGCGGTTCAGGTTCTGCTGTGCGGCCGCGAACTTCTCGTTGTAGACCGGGTCGTCGGTCCGCGACAGGTTCCACGATCCGTTTCCGGCGAACAACGGGCCGAGCACGGTGCCGGCGTTCGGCCAGTCCGCACCCCACCCAAGCGCCATCATTTCGTGCGCCTTCTTCTCGTCGAAGATGATCGTGTAGTAGTCGCCAAGAGGCAGCGACTCCAGCTCGACCTTGAACCCGGCCGCCTCCAGAGAGGTCTTGACCACGCCGGCGTTCAGCTTCGACGAGGTGCTCGACTCCCGGTACTGGTAACGGATGACCGGCGGTGTCTCACCGGACTCCGCGATCAGCTGCTTGGCGTACTCCGGGTCCCCGGAGTCCGGGATCGGCTGACCCAGCAGGGTCTCCCACAGACCGGTTGGCGCGTAGTCCTGCCCGATGTTGGGCTTGACGGTGCCGTCGGCCAGATCCCCGGCGAAGTCGCCGCCGGTGTTGGTCTTGATCTGTGCGCGGTCGAGCGCCACCATCATCGCCTGCCGGTGCAGGAGGTTCGGCACCAGCGCGGTGTTGATCCCGTAGTAGATCGAGTACGGGTCGGGCTCGTTCAGCCGCCGTGCCTCGTACGTCGGGTCGTTGAAGACCGTGGCGAGCACGGACGGGTCGAGACTGCCGTATCCGATGGCGTTCTTGTCATCGCCGGCGTCCTCGATCAGCCGCTGGTCGATCTCAGTCGCCGCGAGGCCGTACTTGATGACGATCGAGTCCGGGTAGGCGGGACGGTACGGGTCGCTGGCCGGGTCCCAGTTGGGGTTGCGAACCAGCACGAGCTCCTCGTTGGTCACCGCCGACTCGATCATGTACGGGCCGCTGGTGGCCGGAGCCTTGTCGTACGCCTTGCCGGTGTCACGAGCCTCCGGCACCGGGCCGGTTCCCCAGATCAGTGCGTACGGGAAGTCCGGTGAGGGCGCGTTCAGGTTGAACGTGATGTTGCCGTCACCACACACGACAGCTGCGTCGAAGAGCTCTTGGCCCTTGCCCGAGTAGGGACCCTCGTACTTCGAGCTTCCGTCGCTGTTCTTCGGGACGTCGAGGAAGTCCACCATGTACTTGGGGCCACCGCCGGTGACGTCCACCGCGTACTGGCGGGAGATGCCGTAGGCGATGTCGTCGCAGGTCAGCGGAACGCCGTCCTCCCAGGTCGCGCCGTCACGCAGGTTGAACACCCACTGCGTTCCGTCGGCATTGGGGGTTCCGGTGTCAGTTGCCAGGTCGCCCTCGAGCTCGGCCGCCTGGTTGGGGTCATTGCTGACCTTGTAGACGACGAGCTGGCGTTGCCACCAGCTCTGAGCGAAGGACGCGTCCTCGCCGGTGTAGATGAGCTCGGGGTCCAGGTGCTGCAGCTTCTCGAGCGGCGAGAGCATCGTGAGGGTGCCGCCCTTGGTCGGCGTTGCAGCGCCACCGCCAGTCGTGTCTCCGGAGCCGCCGCCGCACGCCGTCAGCGCCAGCGCGGAAACGCCGACGAGACCGGCGGCTCGGAGGCCCCATGTCCTTCTAGCCAAGATTCCTCCTTGATTGCGTCGGGACCTCGGGCCCCAACGTGGTTCGGCCCATGTGTGGGCCTACCCGGCTCTCGCCGGGACGGTTGTTCGGTGCCGGGGCGCTCACTGGCGGCCGGCCCGCGGGTCGAGGGCATCGCGCACAGCGTCGCCCAAGAGGTTGAATGCCAGCACCACGATGACCAGGAGCGTGCCGGGGATGAACAGGTACAACGGGTCGACGATGAAGAAGGTCACCGAGTCGGAGAGCATGCCGCCCCAGGTGGTCTGCGGCTCAGTTACGCCGACACCGAGGAAGCTGACGGTCGCCTCCGCGGCGATGAAGGTCGGGATGAGCAGGGAGGTGTAGACCAGCACCGGCGCCCACAGGTTGGGCAGGATCTCCCGAACCAGGATGCGCGGAGTCGTGGACCCGATGCTCACGGCGGCTTCGACGAACTCGCGCTCACGGAGGCTCAGGACCTGGCCGCGGACGATCCGCGCAAGGTACGGCCACCCGAACAGGCTCAGAATCAACGTGATGTAGACGATCCGAGCCGCGTTGCCCTGGATCCCGATCGCCTCCAGCCTCTGGATGACCACGTTCGACAGAGCCAGCAGCATGAGCAGGAACGGGAACGCGAGGATCAGGTCCATGAACCGACCGAGCGCGCCGTCGACGAAGCCACGGGAGTAGCCGGAGATGATCCCGATCAGCAGGCCCAGGAACACCGTGATGACGGTCCCGGTGAGCGCCACCAGCAGCGAGATCCGGGCACCGTAGATCAGTCGGGCGAAGATGTCGCGGCCGCTCATCGGCTCGATACCGAAGGGGTGGTCCCAGGAGATGCCGGAGTTCAGCCATCCCATGGGAAGACTGCCGTTCGGGCTGACCAGGTCGGGGTTGTACGTGTAGGGGTCGACGCCCATCAGCCGGGTGATGAGCGGGGCGAAGATCGCGACCAGCAGCACGACGACGATGGTGGCCATGGCGACCAGGGCGACCCGGTCTCGGCGGAGCCGCGACCACGTGATCTGCGTCAGCGACCGGCCGGCGATCTCCGAGGGACCTTCGCCGGTCGTCGTCACGGCGGTTTCGGTGACTGTCACGCTCGGATCGAGCCCCCTTCAGGATCATCCCCGGGTTGGCGCACTCCGGGGCACGTAGCCGGGCCCGTCAGGGCGGCCAGACGGGGGAACCGTACTCGATCCTCCGAGACGCTCCCACGCTCAAACGGCCCCGTATCCAGATCGTGATACGAATGCCGCCAAGCCGCGTCCGGGCGTTCAGCTCCGCTTGGCACGGGCCGACGTGCGGCCGCGGGTCGATGCATCCAGGACCACTTTGCGGAGCCGGACCGCCGATGGAGTGACCTCGACGCACTCGTCCTCACGGCAGAACTCCAGCGCCTGCTCCATCGAGATCTGGCGGTGCGGGATCAGCGGGACCAGCACGTCACCGGACGACTGGCGCATGTTGGTCAGCTTCTTCTCCTTCGTCGGGTTGACGTCCATGTCGTCCGACCGGGAGTTCTCGCCGACGATCATCCCCTCGTAGACCTCGGTTCCTGGGCCGACGAACATCGTCCCCCGCTCCTGGAGGTTCGCCAGGGCGAATCCCGTCGTCGCGCCGCGGCGGTCGGCCACGAGCGAGCCGGTGGGTCGGGTGCGGAGGTCGCCGTGCCAGGGCTCATACCGGTCGAAGACGTGGTGGAGGAGGCCGGTTCCGCGCGTCTCGGTCAGGAACTCGGTGCGGAAACCGATCAGGCCGCGCGCAGGCACGACGTACTCCATCCGGACCCACCCGGTGCCGTGGTTGACCATCTGCTCCATCCGGCCCTTCCGGAGTGCCATCAGCTGGGTGACCACGCCGAGGTAGTCCTCGGGGATGTCGACGGTGAGCCGCTCGACCGGCTCGTGGATGCGCCCGTCGATCTCCCGGGTCACGACCTGCGGCTTGCCCACCGTGAGCTCGAAGCCCTCACGGCGCATCTGCTCGACGAGCACGGCCAGCTGGAGCTCACCGCGTCCCTGCACCTCCCAGGTGTCGGGGCGCTCGGTCCCCAGCACGCGGATGGCCACGTTGCCGACCAGCTCTCCGTCGAGCCGGGACTTCAGCTGGCGGGCGGTGAGCTTGGACCCGCTCTGCCCAGCGAGGGGAGCGGTGTTGATGCCGATCGTCATGGAGATCGACGGCTCGTCCACGGTGATGACTGGCAGCGGGACCGGGTTCTCCGGGTCCGCCAGTGTCTCGCCGATCGTGATCTCGGGGATCCCCGCGATGGCGATGATGTCGCCCGGCCCGGCCTCGTCGGCCGGCACGCGCTCGAGCGCGTCCGTGACGAGGAGCTCGGTGACCTTCACGGTGGAGACGGAGCCGTCGATACGGCACCAGGCAACCTGCTGCCCCTTGCGCACCCAGCCCTGCCGGACCCGGCACAGCGCCAACCGGCCCAGGTACGGCGAGGCGTCCAGGTTGGTCACGTGGGCCTGAAGGGGAGCCCCCTCGGTGTACTCCGGCGCCGGGATCGTGCCGACGATCGTCTGGAACAGCGGCTCGAGGTCCTCCGCGTCCGGCATGCCGCCGTCGTCGGGCCGGTTGAGCGACGCCCGGCCGGCCTTGGCCGACGCGTACACGATCGGGAAGTCGATCTGGCCCTCGGTGGCGTCCAGGTCGAGGAACAGCTCGTACGCCTCGTCGACGACCTCCTTGATCCGTGCGTCCGGGCGGTCGACCTTGTTGACGACGAGCACGACGGGCAGGCGCTTCTGGAGGGCCTTGCGCAGCACGAACCGGGTCTGCGGGAGTGGGCCCTCGCTGGCGTCGACCAGCAGCAGGACCCCGTCGACCATCTCGAGCCCACGCTCAACCTCGCCCCCGAAGTCCGCGTGGCCGGGGGTGTCGATGATGTTCAGCGTGACTCCGCCGTGCGAGACGGCAGTGTTCTTCGCGAGGATGGTGATGCCCTTCTCCCGCTCGAGCTCACCGGAGTCCATGACCCGGTCGGCCACGTCCTGGTTGTCGCGGAACGCGCCGGACTGCCAGAGCATCGCGTCGACCAGCGTCGTCTTGCCATGGTCGACGTGCGCCACGATGGCCACGTTCCTCAGGTCGTCACGGGTGGCCATGGGCGCGCGTGCTCGCTTCCGAATAAGGGAATCTGCGCCGGACCCGACGCATCCCCATGGTACGGCCCGGTCAGTCCTCGGCCGCCAGCCGGGCCCGCACCTCCGCCAAGGCCGCCCGCTCGTCGTCCGACACCTCGGGGAACCGCAGGTCCATCCCCTCGACGGTACGGGCGACCACCTCCGCCACCAGGGCGCGCATCACCGGCTTCCGATCCGCCGGGATGACGTACCACGGTGCCCAGTCGGTCGACGTGGCGGACAACGCGTCCTCGTACGCCGCCATGTACTTGTCCCAGTGGTCGCGTTCGGCCACGTCACCGGAGTTGAACTTCCACGTCTTGTCCGAGTCGTCCAAGCGGTCGAGGAAGCGCTGCCGCTGCTCGCGCTTGGAGACGTTGAGGAAGAACTTGACGATGACGGTCCCGTTGCGGGCCAGGTGGCGCTCGAAGTCGTTGATGGACTCGTACCGCTGCCGCCAGAGCTTCTCGCCACGGGTGTCGGACGGCAGCCGCTGGCCGTCGAGGTACTCCGGGTGCACCCGGACCACCAGGACCTCCTCGTAGTGCGAGCGGTTGAAGATGCCGACCCGCCCGCGCTCCGGCAGCGCGCGCGCCACCCGCCAGAGGAAGTCGTGGTCCAGCTCTTCGGCGCTCGGCGCCTTGAAGCTCGTCACCTGGGTCCCCGCGGGGTTCACCCCGGACATGACGTGCTTGATGGTGCCGTCCTTGCCCGCGGCGTCCATGGCCTGGAAGACCAGCAGCAGCGAGTGGCGGTCGTCGGCGTACAGCCGTTCCTGCGCCTCGGCCAACGACGAGCGGCTCGCATCGAGCAGCTCGCTGGCCCGTGCCTTGAGCGCGTCCTTGTCGAGCCCGCGCAGCTCGGGTGGCAACCAGTCTGTCTCGCGGTCCGCGACGCGGAAGCGCTTACCGGGTTCGACCCGCAGCGCGTCGAGCACCTGTCCGTCGTCCACTGCCGCCTCCGGAGGCTCGGTCGTAGAGTCGAGGGTATGGCCCGACGACTGGACGACGCCGAGATCACGCGACAGCTTGCCGACCTCCCGGGCTGGCGCTACGCGGAAGGCGCGTTGCGTCGATCGGTAACCGCGCCTTCGTTCCCTGCCGCGATCCAGATCGTTGACGACTTGGCCGCTGCTGCTGAGGAGATGGACCACCACCCGGACGTCGACATCCGGTGGCGCACTCTGCACATCGCCCTGTCCACCCACTCGGCGGGCGGTGTCACGCAGCTCGACGTCGAGATGGCACACCGGGCCGCCGCGATCGCCGCGGACCACGGTGTCCACATCGACGACGCCCTAGACCGGCGGCCGCGACTCGAGGTGGGCATCGACTGCACCGACCCGGCCACCCTGCTCCCCTGGTACGCGGCAGCACTGCGCTACGTCGAGCACGACGGCGCACTCGTCGACCCGGACGGCACCGGGCCAGGCGTCTGGTTCCAGGTGGTGCCGGAGCCGAAGACCACGAAGAACCGAGTGCACCTGGACCTGTACCTGCCGCGGCACGAGGCCGCCGCCCGACGCGACCTCCTCGTCGCCCGCGGCGGTCGACTGCTCGCCGAGTTCGAGACCTTCTGGGTGCTGGCCGACCCCGAGGGCAACGAGCTGTGCATCTGCGTCGAGTAGGGCGACGCGCAGCGCCGGTCGCGCCGCAGCTTCCGGCTGGCGCGTCAGCCCAGCCGGGGGGATGCACGAATGTGCGGAATTCGAGGCCGTCGGCCCGAATTCCGCACACGTCACCCCCCTCGTGTGCAGGATTCCGCGCAAGCGCGCGGAATCCTGCACGTTTGCTCGATCGCCGACGCCGCCGCGCTGGAGGCCCGGTTGCTGATCCTCACGAGCCCACGAGCGTTCTCGACGTGACGGTCCAGGAGCGGGTACGACAGCTGATCGAGCGCTGCCAGTCGGAGGAACCGACACTGCGTCGGGTGTCCGAGCATGAGGACGATGACCACCACGCTTGCGTCGACCTCTCTCCGAGCCTGCGGCTCACGAGCGGTCGTCTGCTCGTGCCTCAGAGAACCCCTTGGTCGGTTGCCGGCCCGCCAAGGTCGCTCGCTCGGATGCGTCAGCCAACTTGTTGCGTCCCAGTGCACGAACCCGGGACCCACTCGATGGGGTGTCCCGGCCGCGGCGGCGACGACCGGGTCACGACCTTTCGAGACCTTGTCGGAGCCTGGATCGGTGACTAACGTCGTTCGTTATCCGAACGGCAAGGAGATCACCATGAAGAGCCTCCGCCGACACCTCAGTTACGCCAACCTCACAGCCACGCTTGCCCTCGTCGTCGCACTGGGCGGGACGTCATACGCCGCCGTCCAGGTCACCTCGGCCCAGATCAAGGACAAGACCATCCAGAACGTCGACGTCAAGCCCGGGGCCCTGCGCGGCGACCGGGTCAAGAATGGGTCGCTCTCGACGAAGGACCTGGCTCCCGGAGCCCGGACCGCGGCCTACTCGACGTACCACGACGCCCCCGTGAGCATTCAAAGCCAGGTGGGTGGGCAGGACGCCAAGGTCCTCACGCTGACGATCCCAACGAAGGGTCACTACGTCATCAACGCCAAGACCTGGCTCAACAACACCAGCGCGTCCAATGTCTTGTACCGCTGCCGCCTGTACGCCGGGTCCGACTTCGACCAGAGCCGCACCCTCATGGAGCCCAGTGGCGGCGGCGCCTATAGCGAGTCCCTGGCTCTCCAGGTCGTCCACACCTTCACGTCCCCGAGTACCGCCTACGTGAGCTGCTACTCGTTCGGGGTAACCGCCACCGCCAACGACACCAAGATCACCGCGATCAAGGTCGCCTCGCTGTCCAACATCAGCGGCTGAGCCCTGGCCGAAGGGGTGGATACCGGCGCCAGCGGCGCCGCGAGAGCAATGGCGCCTCCAACAGCCAGCGTGCGTGGAACGCTTGGAGGGTGGTGGGACATGGTGCCCCTGCGTCTGCCTGGAGGTCGGGCGTGAGTGCCTGTCCGGCCCGGACGCCAGGGAGATCAGCAGCTGCCGATCAGGTCGTGGCCGGGTGTTCCTCGTCGACGGAGACGGCGGCTGGGCGCACGCGCTTCCACCACAGGTCGAGTCCGACAGCCAGCCCGAGCAGCACCACCAGGGTGACGGCGGTCGCGGGCTCCTCCACCAAGGTCGTGGTCGCGAACGACAACAGTGTCGCCAACAGCGTCACCAGGCCGATGACGAGCACCCATGCCCGGGCACCGGTCTGTTCGCGCACGCGCAGGTGCGAGATGGTCACAAAAGTGAAGATCAGCAGCGCCACTGCGCTACCGATGGACGCGATGGCCGACAGGTCGAAGATCATGGCGAGCACCAGCGTGGCCACCACCATCACGGCCAGCCCCACCGGAACGCGGCCCCAGCTGCGGCCAAAGACCGGCGGGAACTGACGCTTCTTCGCCAGGTCGTTCGACAGTCCGATCGCCGGGTAGATGCCGGCATTCGTCGCCCCAGCTGTGGCGAAGATGGCAGTCACCGCCATCAGGACGTAGCCCGCATCGCCCAGAGCCGGCTTCGCTGCCTCGGCAACTGCGGTGTCACCGGCTGCCACGACCTCGTCGACGGTGAGCGCCCCATAGACACCCAACGCGATGGCGACGTAGACGACGGTGGCGATACCCAGGGCGATGTACATGGCCTGTGAAAGCTGGCGCTTCGGGTCCGGCAGGTCCTTGGCCGTGAAGGTGATGACGCCGAAGCCGAGGAACGCGAAGAAGGTCAACGCCACGCTGGAGAAGATCACCCGCAGGCTGGGGTAGCCCGAGGGCGCCAGGAGAGACCAGTCAGCGGTGAACAGCGTGACGAGCGAGAAGACGGCAAGGATCCCGATCACGACGCGCACGATGACGCCCTGGGCCTTCGTCACGGCGCTAGGCCCAACGATGTTCAGCAGCGCTGCCGCCAGCACAAGCAGGATCGTGAATGCCTTGGCCCACGCCACGTCGTCGTCGGTGAACATCGCACTGACGTACCCGCCGAAGGAGGTTGCCACCATTGCGGTGACGATGAACTGCGCGCCAAAGGCCAACCAGGCGGTGACGCCGGTGAAGTGCCCGTCGCCGAAGCCGCGCGAGACGTACTCGATCATCCCGGACCCCGACGGGAACTTGGATCCCAGCCTCCCGAACGAGTAGCCCTGCAGAGCGGCGATGAGACCGGCGATCAGGAAGGACACCCAGACCGCAGCGCCGGCGATCTGTCCCGCGGGCGCCAACAGCGCGAAGATGCCGGCCCCGACCATGGCGCCCACGCCGATGAACGAAGCCTGGCGGACCGTCATCTTGCCTGCGGAAGACATGGCAACCACCTTTCGGAACCAGGTTGCCCAGTGGGCGACAGGGAGCGTCAGGGACCGAAGTCCTGAGGATCGGAAGCGTTCCGGCCAGCGTCAGACGTTGAAGCGGAACTCCACGACGTCGCCGTCAGACATGACGTAGTCCTTACCCTCCATGCGGACCTTGCCGGCCGCCTTCGCGGCGGCCATCGAGCCGGCCGCGACGAGGTCGTCGAACGAGACCACCTCGGCCTTGATGAAGCCCCGCTGGAAGTCGGTGTGGATGACACCGGCCGCCTCCGGCGCTGTTGCACCCGTGCTGATCGTCCAGGCCCGGGCCTCCTTCGGCCCCGCGGTCAGGTACGTCTGCAGCCCGAGCGTGGCGAAGCCGACCCGCGCCAACAGGTCCAACCCGCTCTCTTCCTGCCCGATCGACTGGAGCAGCTCCAGCGCCTCGGCGTCGTCCAGCTCGACGAGCTCGGCCTCGACCTTCGCGTCCAGGAAGATCGCCTCGGCGGGCGCGACGAGCTCGCGCAGCTCGTCCTTCAACGTCGCGTTGCCCAGCTCCTCCTCGTCCATGTTGAACACGTACAGGAACGGCTTGGCGGTCAGCAGGAAGAGCTCGCGGATCGGCTCGAGGTCGACTCCCGCCGCGTACAGCGTTCGGCCGGAGTCGAGGATCTGCTTAGCCTGCTCGACCGCGGCGACCTGGTCGGCCTTGCCCTTGACCAGGCGGGACTCCTTCTGCAGCCGCGGCAGTACCTTCTCGATGGTCTGCAGGTCGGCGAGGATCAGCTCGGTGTTGATGGTCTCGATGTCGTCCTTCGGCGAGACCCGGCCGTCGACGTGCACGACGTCGTCGTCGGTGAACACCCGGATCACCTGGCAGATCGCCTCGGCCTCCCGGATGTTGGCGAGGAACTTGTTCCCCAGCCCCTGCCCCTCCGAGGCCCCCTTGACGATCCCGGCGATGTCCACGAACGACACGGTGGCCGGCAGGACGCGCGCGGACCCGAAGATCTCGGCGAGCACCTTCAGCCGCGGGTCAGGCACACCGACGACGCCCACGTTCGGCTCGATCGTCGCGAACGGGTAGTTGGCCGCCAGCACGTCGTTCTTGGTCAAGGCGTTGAACAGCGTGGACTTGCCGACGTTGGGCAGTCCGACGATGCCGATAGTGAGGGCCACGGGCGATCATCCTAGGTGTCGCCGCGCGCCCACCACGAAACCGTCAGTCCCCGGAGGCACCCTGGCGGCATGGACCTCTCAACGTTCCTCATCGCCCTCGTCCTGGGGCTGCTTGTCGGCGCCGTCGCCGGCACCGCCGTGGGCTGGTCACTGGCTCGGGAGCGGTCCCGCGGCAGGCACGCCGACGCCACCGATGACGCGGCCGCCCAGCACCGCGCACTCGCCAGCGCGGTGCAGCCGGTCCAGCTGTCCCTCGACAAGGTGGAGCAGCACCTCCTTGACATCGAGCGCGTCCGGCAGGAGGCCTACGGCGAGCTCCGGAGCCAGGTGCGGACCATGGGCCAGACCTCCGACGCTCTGCGTGGCGAGACTCACGCGCTCGTCAACGCGCTGCGGGCGCCGCACGTGCGCGGCCGCTGGGGCGAGGTCCAGCTGCGCCGGGTGGTGGAGGTGGCCGGGATGCTCGAGCACTGCGACTTCGACGAGCAGCCGACACTCCACACCTCCGACGGCCAGCTGCGGCCCGACCTCGTCGTCCGGCTCGCCGGAGGGAAGAACGTCGTCGTCGACGCGAAGGTGTCGTTCTCCGGCTACCTGGAGGCGATGGAGGCACGCGACGACGCCACCCGCGACGATCGGCTGCGGGCCCACGCCCGCCACCTGCGAACGCATGTCGATGCGCTGTCCGCCAAGCAGTACTGGGCGCATCTCGAGCCGACACCGGAGTTCGTCGTCATGTTCGTCCCGGCCGAGCCGTTCCTCGCCGCCGCCCTCGAGGAGGACCCCACACTCCTGGAGCACGCGTTCGCGAGCAACGTCGTCGTGGCGACGCCGTCGACGCTGGTCGCGCTGCTGCGCACCGTGTCCTACACCTGGCGTCAAGAGGCCCTCGCGGAGAACGCCCATCACGTGCACGCCCTTGGCAAGGAGCTGTACGGCCGACTGGCCACGCTCGGCGGGCACCTCGGCAAGCTCGGCGGCAGCCTGGACTCCGCGGTCCAGGCGTACAACCAGACGGTCGGTTCGCTCGAGTCGCGGGTGCTCGTCAGCGCGCGCCGGCTGAGCGACCTCAAGGTGGTCGACGCCGAGCTCCCGTCCCCCGGGCGCATCGACCTCGCGGCCCGGGCGCCGCAGGCTCCCGAGCTGGTCGACGGCGACACGCCCCGGTTCGCCGCCGGCGGGTGAGCCGGGCTGGCGGCCCGGGCGGCACACTGTGCCCGTGAGTGCTGAACCCGAGGGAACCGTCTACCGGTCCCGGTCCCGGTCGCGCGTCGCCCTGACCACACCCGGCGTCGCGATCCTCGGGACGGCGCTGCCGCTGGTCGCCGGCGTGGTCAGCGCCCTGGTGTCCGGTCGGATCACCTGGGTGTTCGGCGTCCCGCTGGTGCTCGTCGCGGCGTACTGCGCGTGGGAGGCCCGGCCGGACGCTCGTCCGGCGTCGCTGGTTGTGCCGCCGCTGGCCACGCTGCTCACGGTGGTGGTGGCGGTACTCATCTTCGACGGCTTCGGAGCAATCCGGGTGTTCGCGGTGAACCTGTTCAGTGTGCTCGCCGGTCAGGCAGCGCCCATGCTGGTCTTGGCGGAGGTCATCGTCGTGCTGATCCTCGTCCTGCGTCGCTGGCGGGAGCGACCCGTCACTGGTTCTGCGCGGCCTTGAGGTCGCGCCGCAGCTCCTGAGGCAAGGCGAACACCAGGCTCTCCTCGGCGGCCGTGACGGTCTGCACATCGCGCAGCCCGAGCTCGGCGAGCCGGTCCAGGACGCCGTCCACCAGCGACTCCGGCACCGACGCGCCGCTGGTGACCCCGACGGTGTGGGCCTCGGACACCCAGCCAGGGTCAAGCTCGGACGCGTTGTCGACGCGGTACGCGGTGCCGGCACCGGCGTCCAGTGCGACCTCGACCAGGCGCACCGAGTTCGACGAGTTGGCCGAGCCCACGACAATGACGACGTCGGCCTGCTCCGCCATGAGCTTCACCGCCGACTGCCGGTTCTGGGTGGCGTAGCAGATGTCGTCACTCGGCGGGTCGGTCAGCAGCGGTAGCCGCTGCCGAAGACGATCGACGGTCTCCATCGTCTCGTCCACCGACAGTGTCGTCTGCGACAGCCACGCGACCGGCCGGTCGCCGGCAAGCTCAAGATGGTCGACCTCGTCGGGGCCACCCACGAGCGTGATGTCCGCCGACGCCTGTCCCTGCGTGCCGACGACCTCCTCGTGCCCTTCGTGACCGATCAGCAGGATCTGGTACCCCTCCTGGCTGAACCGCCGCGCCTCGACGTGCACCTTCGTCACCAGTGGGCAGGTCGCGTCGATCGTGCGCAGTCCCCGAGCCGCCGCCTCCTCGTGCACCACCGGCGCCACCCCGTGCGCGGAGAACACCACGAGGGCGCCCTCCGGGACCTCCTCGGTCTCCTCGACGAACACCGCGCCCTTGGCCTCGAGGTCCTCGACGACATGCCGGTTGTGGACGATCTGCTTACGGACGTACACCGGCGGTCCGTACAGCTCCAACGCCTTCTCCACCGTGATGACCGCGCGGTCGACGCCGGCGCAGAAGCCCCGCGGAGCCGCGAGCAGGACGCGTCGCGTCGTGGGGGATGCCATGGTCCCATGCTAGGTCGAGGGGCCGGCGGCCACGAATCGATCGATGGTCTGCCGGGCGCCCTAGTCTCACCCCATGGGCCTGGACACCTCCGCCGACAAGCCCGCCCCGGTCCGTACGGTGGCGCAGCTCGTCGGGCAGTGGATCGACCGGCTCGGACCGGTGTGGGTCGAAGGCCAAGTGGCACAGCTCACGCGTCGCCCCGGCGCCGGGCTCGTCTTCGTCACACTGCGCGACACCGCCGCCGAGGTGTCCCTGCCGGTCACGTGCTCGAGACGGGTCATCGACGCTGCCGACCCGCCGATCGCCGAGGGGACGCGGGTCGTGGTCCATGCCAAGCCGGGCTTCTACCTGGCCCGCGGCTCGTTCTCCATGCAGGCCAAGGAGATCCGCCACGTCGGGCTCGGTGAGCTGCTCGCCCGGCTGGAGCGGCTGAAGACGATGCTGGCGGCAGAGGGCCTGTTTGCCCCGGAGCGAAAGCGCGACCTGCCGTTCCTGCCACGGCGGGTGGGCCTGGTGTGCGGTCGCGCCTCGGCGGCCGAGAAGGACGTGGTCGAGAACGCCCGGCGACGCTGGCCGGCCGTCCAGTTCCGGGTCGAGACGGTCGCGGTGCAGGGCCCGACGGCGGCAGCGCAGGTCACCGCCGCCATCGCCCGGCTGGACGCCGACCCGGAGGTTGACGTCATCGTCGTGACCCGCGGCGGCGGCTCCGTCGAAGACCTCCTGCCTTTCTCCGAAGAGCCTTTGATCCGCGCCGTCTCGGGGTGCGCGACTCCGGTGGTCAGTGCCATCGGGCACGAGCAGGACAGTCCGCTGCTCGACCTCGTCGCCGACGTGCGCGCCAGCACACCGACCGACGCCGCCCGACGGGTCGTGCCCGACGTCGCGGCCGAGCTGCAGGCGGTCGTCCGCGCTCGCGAGCGGATCGGTCGCGCGGTCCAGGCCCTCGTCGACGGCGAGACCCGCCGTTGTGCCGAGCTGCAGGGCCGGGTGCGACGCGCGATGGTCGGCCGGCTGGAGCGCGAGCGCGACGGGCTGGCCCACACGCGGGCACGGCTTCGGTCGCTCTCGCCGCAGGCGACGCTGGACCGCGGCTACGCCGTCGTCCAGCGCGACGACGACTCGGTCGTCCGCGACCCGGAGGAGGTCTCGGCCGCCGAGCACATCCGCGTCCGGGTCGCAGGAGGCAGCTTCCACGCCGCCCGGGTCCCGCCACCGACCGACCAACGATCAGGAGTTGCCACATGAGCCAGCCCGACAAGACCGGCTACGAGCAGACCAGGGACGAGCTGGTCGCCGTCGTGCAGCAGCTCGAGGCCGGCGGTCTGACGCTGGAGGAGTCGCTGGCGCTGTGGCAGCGGGGCGAGGAGCTGGCAGCGGCCTGCCAGGTGCTGCTGGCGGGCGCCCAGACCCAGCTGGACGCTGCCACCAGTGACGACGAGCAGGAGATCACCTCACCGGAGTGACCCGGCGAGCTCCTCCAGCTCGGGCCAGTCCGCCTTGCCGGTGACCAGCACGGCCACCGCACCGTCACCCGTCGACCGGCTGGCGACCAGGGCGCGCCGCCCGGTCCGCTCGGACTCGACCCGTTGCCACGTGAGCCCCGCCAGCTCCACCGGGGACCCGACGGCGACGCCGTTGTCCGCCCACGCCGAGACCGCGTCCTCCGGGCCGGCGTCGGTCTGCCGGACCTCGGCGTACGAGCCGGTGGCGGTCTCGTAGCCGACGTGCAGAACCCCGCCGGACACATCGGACGAGTTCGGTTCGAACCAGACGCTGGTGGGGGTCCAGGAGTCGGGGGGAGCCGGGGCCAGCACCGGGAACGGGCCTGAGGTCTGCACCGCTGCGACGACGCCAGGGACGTCAACCGGCGCCCGCACGTCCCCCTGCACCTCGGGCCGCTGCCAGACCACGACCAGGAACAGCGCCGCGACCACCGCCCCCACCACGGCCAGCGACCGCACCATGTCGGAGACGGTCTCGCGCCCCCGGGGTTGTGCCATGCCCCTATGGTCCCCCACCCCGCCACACCCCGCCCCTCGACCCCGTACTAGGCCGTAGTTACGGGGGTGCCTTCGCGCAGGTGAGCCGTGTTCACTACAGCAGTGAGCGGGTAAGGTGCCGCAGATGAGCAACCAGCCGTCGTACGGAATGAGTCGGGTCGCCCAGCTGCTCGGGGTCAGCGTCGACACCGCCCGACGGTGGGCCGACGCCGGGCGGTTCCCGACCCAGACCGACGAGTCCGGCCGTCGGATGGTCGAGGGCGCGGCGCTGGCGGCGTTCGCGACCTCCCTGGTGGACAGTCCAGCGCCCCGCGGCCGATCTGCCCGCAACAGCTTCCCCGGCCTGGTCACCCGCGTGGTCGCCGACACCGTGGTGGCGCAGGTGGACATCCAGGCCGGACCGCACCGCGTGGTGTCCCTGATGACGCGGGAGGCCGTCGACGAGCTCGGCTTAGCCCCGGGGGTCGAGGTCGTGGCCGTGGTCAAAGCTCCCCACGTGGCCGTCGAGCTGGCCTGACCGTGCACATCCGCATCACCACCCTGGCCGTCGCAGCGCTCAGCCTCGCCCTCCTGGCCGCCTGCTCCGCCGACTCGCCGGCCGGCTCCGACCAGACGCTGACCGTCCTCGCCGCCTCGTCTCTGACGGAGGCCTTCCCGCAGATCGCCACTGCGTTCGCCTCAGAGCATGCCGGGGTCGACGTGCGGCTGTCGTTCGGTGGATCGCAGGAGCTGGTCGCGCAGGCAACCTCCGGCCTGCCGGCAGACGTTCTGGCGCTGGCGGGGACCAGCAGCCTGAACACCGTCGACGATGTGGCCGGTCCGCCGGTCGTCTTCGCGCACAACCGGTTGGCGATCATCGTGCCGCCCGGCAACCCGGCCGCCGTCCGCTCGCTCACCGACCTCGCAGACCCTGGTGTCGCGGTCGCCCTGGCCGGTCCCGAGGTGCCGGCCGGGCAGTACGCGGCACAGATGCTGGCCGACGCCGGGGTGACGGTGTCGCCGGTCTCCGAGGAGGTCGATGTGAAGGCGGTCGTCACGCGGGTGTCCTTCGGAGGCGCCGACGCTGGAGTGGTCTACGTCACCGACGCGACCGCGGCTGGGGATGCCGTCGACACCGTCACCATCCCCACCGCGCAGAACATCGTGGCGACCTACCCGGCGGCCACCGTCGACTCCTCCGAGCAGCCGGAGCTGGCGAACGAGTTCGTTACCTTCCTGACCTCACCGGCGGCGCAGGACATCCTGCGTCGGTACGGGTTCGACGCACCATGAGCACGACCGCGGCCGGACCGACCGCCCCCCGCGCGCGGTCCCTCCCCGTCCTGTTCGCCGTCCCCGCTTTCGGCGCGCTGATCCTCCTGGTGCTGCCGTTGCTCGGCCTCCTGGCCCGTGCCCCGTGGGGAGACATCGGCCGCATCCTCGCCGACCCCACCGTGGTCCAGGCACTCCGGGTGTCGGTCATCTCCTCCACCGGAGCCCTCGTGGTGTGCCTGGTCTGCGGGGTCCCGTTGGCCTGGTTCCTCGCCCGCGTCGACTTCCCCGGCAGGTCCCTGGTGCGAGGGTTCGTGCTGGTCCCGATGGTGCTGCCGCCCGTCGTCGGAGGCGTTGCCCTGCTGCTCGCGTTCGGGCCGCGGGGCCTGCTCGGCGGGCCGCTGGACCGGCTCGGGATCACGCTGCCCTTCTCGACTGCGGGAACGGTCATGGCAGCGACGTACGTCGCACTGCCCTTCCTGGTGCTCGCCGTGGAGGGGGCGTTGGAGTCGGTGGACCGCGCCGCCGAGGAGGTTGCCGAGACTCTTGGCGC
Source organism: uncultured Actinomycetota bacterium (assembly GCA_963848085.1). Lineage (GTDB taxonomy): Bacteria > Actinomycetota > Actinomycetes > JAHEKZ01 > JAHEKZ01 > CAWKCE01. The sequence continues at coordinate 273,360 of CAWKCE010000003.1, read as the reverse complement.
GTCCCCGTGGCGTGTCTTCTGGACGATCACGCTGCCCTCGATCCGTCCCGGACTGGCCTCCGGCGCGGCGCTGGCATGGGCCCGGGCGCTGGGCGAGTTCGGCGCGACGATCACGTTCGCGGGAAGCATCGCCGGGATCACCCAGACCATGCCGCTCGCGGTGTACGAGGTGCTCCCCACCGACCCGGCGGGAGCCCTCACACTGAGCCTGCTCATGCTCGTCACCAGCACGACCGTCATCGTGGCGCTGCGTAGCCAGTGGCTGGTCCCCTGGCGGGCCAGGAGGGCGCCGTGACGCGGGGTGGCCTCGACGTGTCGGTGCTCGTCGGCGACCCGTCGTCTCCGCGGGTCGCCGCCACCTTGGCGGCGGACGCGGCGACGACGGTGGCGGTCGTCGGTCCGAACGGTGCCGGCAAGTCCACGCTGCTCCGGGCAGTCGCCGGCCTGGTGCCGGTCTCGGCGCAGTCGCGGGTGCGCATCGATGGGAGGGACGTGACCGGCCGTCCCCCCGCTGCGCGCAGTCTCGGGTACGTCCCACAGGCTGCGGCCTTGTTCGCGCACCTGACGGTTCGCGACAACATCGCCTACGGGCCGCGGTCACGGGGCGCGAGCCGACATGCTGCTCGACGCAGCGCCGAGTCGTGGCTCGACCGACTCGACATCACCGCCCTCGGAGCGCGGCGTCCGCACACGTTGTCTGGTGGGCAGGCGCAGCGGGTCGCGCTGGCCCGCGCACTCGCCGTCGACCCCGCCGTCCTCCTGCTCGACGAGCCGACCGCGTCGTTGGACGTGGCCGGACGCGAGGACGTGCGTCGCATGCTCGTGGCACACCTGTCGTCGTTCGCTGGCGTGGCGCTGGTCGTGACGCACGACGCCACCGAAGCGCTGGCGCTGGCCGACCGGGTGGTCGTTGTCGAGCACGGCGTCGTCGTCCAGGACGCCTCGCCCGACGAGCTGCTCCGCAGTCCACAGTCGACCTGGACCGCCGAGCTGCTCGGACTCAACGCGTGGCGCGGAGTGACGGCTTCGGAAGGCGACGGGTCGGGCCGGGTCCGGATCGACGGGGGTGGCACGGTGACGGTCCCGGAGGTCCCGCCCGCCGGCCGGCGCGTCCTTGCCTGCGTCGCGTCGTCAGCGGTCACGGTGTTCCTGGAGCGCCCAGAAGGCAGCGCCCGAAACGCATGGCCGATGGCGGTAGCCGAGCTCACACCGGTGGGGCACCGGCTGCGCGTCGCACTCTCGGCGCGCGTCGGGCATGCCGGCCTGGGCGCCGATGCTGGCCCGCCGAGCGTCGTTGCGGAGATCACCCGGGCCGCGGCAACCGAGCTGGCCCTTCGCCCGGGGGCTGAGGTCTGGGCTGCGGTCAAGGCGATGGAGGTCTCCGTCACCCCCCTGTGACCACCCGGCGGCACCGATAGCATCGGGGGACCGCCACAGCGACCGAGGGGAACCGTCGTGATCGCTTCGAACCATGAAGAACCGGACCGCAACCTGGGGCTCGAGCTGGGCCGGGTGACCGAGGCCGCCGCCGTCGCGGGGTCGCGCTGGGTGGGCCGCGGCGACAAGAACGGCGCCGACGCCGCCGCCGTCAACGCGATGCGACGACTCATCAACACCGTCGAGATGAACGGTGTCGTGGTGATCGGGGAGGGCGAGAAGGACGACGCCCCCATGCTCTTCAACGGAGAGAAGGTGGGGGACGGCACCGGGCCCGAGGTCGACGTCGCGGTGGACCCGATCGACGGCACGACCCTCACCGCCAAGGGGATGAACAACGCCCTGGCCGTGATCGCCGTCGCCGAGCGGGGCACGATGTTCGACCCGTCCGCGGTCTTCTACATGGACAAGCTCGCCACCGGGCCGGAGGCCGCCGACGTCGTCGACATCCGGGTGCCGGTCAAGGACAACATCCGCCGGGTCGCCCGCGCCAAGGGCGTGGACGCCCAGGACATCACGGTGTGCATCCTCGACCGACCCCGACACGAGCAGCTCGTCAAGGACGTCCGCGAGGCCGGGGCGCGCATCAAGTTCATCACCGACGGCGACGTCGCCGGGGCCATCATGGCCGCCAAGGAGGGCACCGGCGTGGACCTCATGCTGGGCATCGGCGGTACGCCTGAGGGCATCATCACCGCGTGCGCCATCAAGTCGCTCGGCGGCGTCCTGCAGGGGCGCCTGTGGCCGCAGGACGATGATGAGCGCGCCAAGGCGCTGGATGCTGGGCACGACCTCGACCGGGTCCTGTCCACCGACGACCTCGTCAGCGGCGACAACGTGTACTTCGCCGCCACCGGTCTGACCGACGGAGAGCTGCTGCGCGGGGTCCGGTTCGTGCCGGGCGGCGCCATCACGCAGACGCTCATCATGCGGAGCAAGAGCGGAACCATCCGCTTCATGGAGAGCGAGCACCGGCTCACCAAGCTGCGCAAGTACGCGGCCGTCGACTTCTAGCGAGGTGACGACGCCCCCTCGCGACGCCGGCCCCGCGATCGTGCTGGCAGGGGTGGTCAAGCGCTTCGGCTCGATCACCGCAGTGAACGAGCTCGACCTGGATGTCTCCTATGGGACGGTCCTAGGGCTGCTCGGCCCCAACGGCGCCGGCAAGTCCACCACCATGCGCCTGCTCACCGGCCAGACCGAGCCCGACGAGGGGACGATCAGCGTGCTCGGCCAGCCCGTGCCGGAGCGGTCGAAGCAGGCGCGCCTGCGGATGGGGGTGGTCCCGCAGCAGGACAACCTCGACACCGAGCTCACTACTCGGCAGAACCTCGATGTCTTCGCGGCGTTGTACCGGATCCCGCGCGGACGGCGGCGCACAGCGGTCGACAGCGCTCTCGCCCTCGTCGGCCTGACCGACCGCGCGGACTCCAAGGTGACCGACCTGTCCGGTGGAATGCGTCGACGCCTGCTGATCGCGCGCGGTCTGGTCCACCGCCCGGACCTGGTCCTGCTGGACGAGCCCACCGTCGGACTGGACCCGCAGGTGCGCCAGGAGCTGTGGGGACTCATCGACCGCCTGCGCACCGAAGGCGTCACCATCTTGATGTCCACGCACTACATCGAAGAGGCCGAGCGTCTCGCCGACGACGTCGCCGTCATGTCACACGGCCGGGTGGTCGCCCGAGGAGCTCCCTTGACTCTGCTGTCTGAGCACGCCGGGACCGAGGCGCTGGAGTTCTTCGGCCCGCCGGAGAACCTGGGGCGCATCGAGGCGCTGGCGCGGGCCGCCGGTCTCCCTACCCGACGCACCGGGCCGTCCGTCTCGGTGCTACGCGCGGAGTCGGCTCCGGCGGCGTTGGTCGACGCACTGGGCTCCGGGTCCAGGCGGGCCGCCACTCTCGAGGATGTGTTCGTCCTGCTCACCGGGGAGAGACTCGAATGACCTCCACCACGAACTCACCCGCGCCCACCGCGGTTCGGCGGTACGAGTGGGTGGCTTTCGAGGCGATCTGGGTGCGAGAGCTGACCCTGTTCCGGCGCTACTGGGCGTCCTCGACGTTCTCCGCGATCGTCCAGCCGACGATCTACCTGCTTGCTTTCGGGCTCGGCGTCGGAACCCTCATCAGCAGCGTCGACGGCCTCAGCTACGTCGAGTACGTGGGCACCGGGACCGTCGCCATGGCGGTGTTGTTCGCGTCGGCGTTCCCCGGGATGTTCAGCACGTTTGTCCGCCGGACCTTCCAGCACTCCTACGACGCACTGCTGGCCGCACCGGTTGACATCGAGGAGCTGGTGCTCGCCGAGGGCACCTGGATCGCCGCGAAGGCCGGGGTGTTCGGGTCGATCCCGCTGGTCGTGACGTTCTTCTTCGGCCTCACCCCCACGTGGGGGATGCTGGTCGTCCCCTTCGTCGCCTTCCTCGCCGGGCTGGGCTGGGCGTACTTCGGCATGTGGCAGTCAACCGTCGTGAAGACCATCGACGCCTTCACCTACATCACGTCGGCGGTGCTCACTCCCCTGTTCCTCGTCGCCGGCACCTTCTTCCCCATCAGCAACCTGCCACCCGTACTCCAGGTGCTGGCCCAGCTCAACCCGTTGTTCCACTGCGTGCAGCTCGTCCGAGACGCCTGTTTCGGGTGGCAACCCCTCGCGGACCTCTACCACTTCGCCGTCCTGCTCGCCTTCGCCCTGCTGATGTGGGAGCTCGCATCCACCGGCATGCGCCGCCGCCTCCTCGCCTAACCCTCGGCGCATTGACGCACTCCCCCGGACCTAGCGGCGAAACGACGCACGCTGCCCGGCCTAGGGTGCTCCCATGAGCGAGTTCACCTACTCTCCGCTGCTTCCCACCGGACCGGACGAGACGTCCTACCGGCTCGTCACCACCGATGGCGTCAGCAGCTTCGAGCTGGACGGTCAGCGGTTCCTGCGCGTGCACCCGGACGCCCTCACCCGCCTCACGTACGAGGCCATGCACGACATCGCCCACTTCCTCCGCCCCACTCACCTGACGCAGCTCCGCTCGATCCTGGACGACCCGGACGCCAGCCCCAACGACCGGTTCGTCGCTCTCGACCTGCTCAAGAACGCCAACATCTCGGCCGGTGGGGTGCTCCCGATGTGTCAGGACACCGGCACCGCCATCGTGATGGGCAAGAAGGGGGAGCGCGTCCTCACTGGCGGTGGCGACGAGGAGGCGATCTCGCGAGGGGTGTTCGACGCGTACACCCGACTCAACCTCCGGTACTCGCAAATGGCGCCGCTCACGACGTGGGAGGAGCGCAACACTGGCTCCAACCTGCCCGCCCAGGTCGAGCTCTACGCCAGCGACGGCGACGCCTACTCCTTCCTGTTCATGGCAAAGGGTGGCGGCAGCGCCAACAAGTCCTTCCTCTTCCAGGAGACCAAGGCGGTCCTCAACCCGGTAGCGATGCGGCGGTTCCTGGACGAGAAGCTGCGCAGCCTGGGCACGGCTGCGTGCCCGCCGTACCACCTGGCCATCGTCATCGGCGGCACGAGCGCCGAGTACGCACTGAAGACCGCCAAGTACGCCAGCGCCCACTACCTGGACTCGCTGCCCACCGTCGGTGACTCATCTGGCCACGCCATCCGGGACCCCGAGCTCGAGAAGGAAGTCCTGGCACTCACTCAGCAGTTCGGGATCGGCGCGCAGTTCGGAGGCAAGTACTTCTGCCACGACGTTCGTGTCGTGCGGCTCCCCCGCCACGGAGCCAGCTTGCCCGTGGCCATCGCGGTGTCCTGCTCGGCCGATCGACAGGCGCTCGGGAAGATCACCGCCGACGGCGTCTTCCTCGAGCAGCTGGAGACCGAGCCTGCGACGTTCCTTCCGGACACCCTGCACGACGACCTCGACGGCGACGTCGTGCACGTCGACCTGAACCAGCCGATGAGCGAGATCCGCGCTGAGCTGAGCAGGTACCCGGTCAAGACCCGGCTGTCCCTGTCCGGACCGATGGTGGTTGCCCGGGACATCGCCCACGCACAGATCAAGGCACAGCTGGACGCCGGACAACCGATGCCGCCCTACCTTCGCGACTACGTCATCTACTACGCCGGGCCGGCGAAGACACCGCAGGGATATGCATCGGGATCGTTCGGGCCCACCACGGCCGGCCGCATGGACGCATACGTCGACCAGTTCCAGAAGGCCGGGGGCTCGTTCGTCATGCTGGCCAAAGGCAACCGGTCGGCCCAGGTGACAAAGGCCTGTCAGGACAACGGCGGCTTCTACCTGGGTTCCATCGGCGGGCCCGCCGCCCGTCTCGCGCAGGACGTGATCAAGAAGGTAGATGTCCTGGAGTTCCCCGAGCTCGGTATGGAGGCGGTGTGGAAGATCGAGGTCGAGAACTTCCCCGCCTTCATCGTCGTCGACGACAAGGGAAATGACTTCTTCGCTGAGACCAGCAAGCCCACAATCACGTCGATCCCGGTGGGCGCACCACCCAGGTGACAAGACCTGCGCGCGGCCGTTGAGAACGGTCGTGACACGACCCCCACGCGGGCGGGCGCTCTGCCACACTCCGCAGCATGGCGCGGACCGAGCAGCTGGCTGTGGAGGAGCGCTCGTCCACGACGACGGGCCGGCGCCGGTGGGTGATGCCGACCGTCGCAGCCCTCACAACGACGGTGGTGATCGGCCTGGTCGCCATCGTCGGCTGGTCGTGGAGCTACCAACCCATGGAGAGCGGCAACGTCGGGGGCGTGATCGGGGGAACTGGCGCAGAGGTGCGCGACATCGAGAACTACTTCGGGACGGACTATCGGGTGGTTCGAGCCGCGCCCGGCTCCACCGTGACGGTGCTCATGAGCCTCGCGGTCAGCCCGGACGCACCTGCGGGCGTGACCGTCAACTCCGTGGGGAGCCCAGTACCCCTCACCGGCGGGGGAATGGTCGGCTTCGCCGACTCCGCCGACACGTCGTCACGGGTCCAGCCCCGGTCAGCAGTCGACCGCCAGGCCGGCAACCTCGCCAACGGTCCGGTGACTCTCGAGCCTGGAGATCTGCTTGAGGTGACCATCACGCTCACGCTCCCGCAGTGCAAGGTCGATCGCACGGCTGGCGGTTGGAGCAGCTTCGGCAACGAGGTTCCCGTCGACTACTCCGCCTTCGGCGTCTCACACACGACCGACATCCCGCTGGGGTACGCGCTCACATTTGGTGACACACCCACCTGCCCCGCGCGCTGACCGACACCCCCGTCCTCCCGCGCGACGTCAGGCACTGGACAGACGCCTGCCGCCGATGGTGTGAAAGCAGACTGTTCACCGAGACCTGCAAGCCCACGGCCACGTCGATCCTGGTGGGCGCACCCCGCGGCTAGCCGCGGTTCTGTCCCTTGAGCTCGACCGACCAGAGCTCGAGGTCGTCCGTCCCGGTGTTCTCCAGCGTGTGTGCGGGCGTGCCGTCGCTCCACAGGTAGCTCGGCATCGCGAAGCCATCACGCGCTCGGGTGTCCAGCAAGGCACTTCCCCCTTCATCTCTACGCACGAAGTGGCTGCCGCTCCTGATGATCATCACGTGAGGTGTGAGGTGCGTGTGCAGCGGCGCGGCTTCACCCGCTGGGATGCGCGTGTCGAGAATCCGTACGTGGTCGTTCTCGAAGACCACCTGGTGGTGCGCTGGCGCAGCCACCGGACCGTCCAACGTGTCGCCTGTGTTCGAACCACCCTCGGTCTCCAGAGCCGCCTCAGCTGCGGCGAGAGCCTCGAACCCGGTCCACAGCCCGGCGTGACCCAGGAGCTCCCTCGTCGCAACCAGCACCGGGCCGACGCGCTCCCATGCGATCTCGGCAGGTACCCAGTCGAAGATCAGTTCCTGGTCGATGAGCCCCCTCTGCCACGCCAGCGCGAACATCTCGAAGTACGTGGCGTAGGCGTTGACGTAGAGGCGCTCGTCGCTGTCCAGCCCGTGCTTCTCCCAGAACCTCGGACCGGCGTTCTCCCCCTCGACCGCGGCAGACCAGCAGAAGGCCTTGGCCTCCTTACTTGGCCGGTAGGCCATCTCCATCTGAAGGATGAGGGCAAGGTCTTCCTTGGTCGCGCTCACTGGAGGTCCTCCTCCTTGCTCGTCCGGGCCGATGTTTGAGCGCATCAGCCAGATCACGCTGTCGCGAACCTAGACCAGGTGGCTGTTGTCGGTGGAGTAAGCCGGGTTGCACTCGTTCGACGGGTCGGTCACGTGCAGCCGTCGGGATGGGGACCGGCGCTGCTCGAAGACTGACCGTCGCGCCTGCGGAGCTCGGTCGCAGTTCGCGCCTGTCCGGAAGACCGAGGACGCCAGGCCCTACCGTCGGGCTCGACGCTGCCTCACTCTGAGGGTGGAGGCACGCCATGAAGGGCCGGCCGTGTGTCGGGGTGTTCGTTGCGCTGCTCGTCGCCTGCGGGGGCTCCGGCGGTGGCCTCCTGACGAACCCCACCAGCGGCGAGCTGCCCACCTACCCGAGTATCGAGGCGTTGACCGCTGCGGCTGTCCCTGGCTGCGACTGGACGATCGACCGGCCAGGAGACCCGAGCGCCGAGACCGAAGCTTGGTGCGAGGAGAAGGACCTGTGGGTGCAGTGGATTCCCGGCGACGAGGTGACCGCGGCGGAGGACCTCACGGAGGGCACGTACAGCACCGAGGAGCGATGCGAGCACTACGCCGGACGGCCGTTCGTGATCGGCGGGAACTGGTGGGCGGTCCCGCGAGACGACGAGCAGGCGGTCGCACTCGTCAAGACGCTGGGCGGCTACCTGTTCCCCGCGGTCGACTGCGGGGAGACCACCGGTGCACCTTCGCCGTCGGAGGATCCGGTACTCATCCAGCCGGTGGTCGACTGGTCCTGCCGGTTCCCGGGCGACATCTACGACGCCTCGGGGACTTCTGACGGCGGCGCTGTCATCGTCGGCTCCCGGGTTCGATGCGACAGCGCCGTCTGCTGGGACACCGCCCTGGTCGTGCGGTACGGCACCGACGGATCCCTGGTCTGGCGCGATGCCTGGCCGGTCGGAGGACACGGCCGCTGGTCGCAGGCCCGGGGCGTCGCGGTCGACGCGGACGGAAACATCTACGTTGTCGGGTCGGCGTTCTTCACCGAGGGCGCGTCCGGCTTCGGGGTCATGGTCCTCCGCAAGTACAGCAGCAACGGGGAACGTCTGTGGACCTGGTCGACCCGCCCACGGCGCGACTGGTTCGACCCGGACGCCCGGCCGATCGAGCGCGGACTGGACGTCACCGTCACGGCCACCGCGAAGATGGAGCGGGTCACCGTCGCGGGCGAGCGGAGCCGGCGCGGCGACCCGGAGACCGTCGACGGATGGGTGCGAGCCTTCGACGCCGACGGCGCGGTTGCGTGGACCAGCCCGTTCGAGGCGCCCGCCTACCCGCGCACGAGAGACGGAACGACTGAGATCGACTCCCTCGCCTTCCACGGACGGGTGTGGGCCTACGCAGCCGGCTGGGTGGCCACCCAGCCGGGGCCGTGGCAGGACCGCGACTTGATGGTCCAGGAGATCCGGCAGAACGGGCAGGCATCCTGGACGAGAGTCGTCGCCGATGACGCCAGAAGCCGGAACGACCGGGACGAGGCCACCGGTCTCGTGGTCGCACGAGGAGGTGGCGTCCTCGTCTCCGCTGCTCTGAACCGGGGGAAGCCAAGCTCGCATGGCTGGCTGGCGTTGCTCATGACCCGCCGTGGAGAGATCCGTTGGCAGGTCAGATGGCCCCGGGACTCGCAGGTCTCGGCCGTGGCCAGCACACGCAACGGCATGCTCTACGCCACGGGCGAGCGTGTCCAAACAGGGCACCAGGCCCTCCTGCTGCGCGCCTACTGGCCCGAGGGCGACGAGTTGTGGCGCGTGGCACGTCGTGATCCGAAGGGTTCCGGGACGGCTGTCGCGGCTGCCGACGGAGCGATCTACGTCGGAGCCCGGCGCGGTGGAGCGACCGGGGGTCCGCGAAGTGTCGTGCTGCACTACGTCGAGCCGTGACGCAGAACCACGAGTACTCAACTGAGCCGGCCCGTCCGCGCGCGGCCCTGCGGCGCCCGTACGGCGGCGGGTCCCGAAACCTCGAGTGGGGCGCCTGAGGGGACCCGTGAGCTGAGGACGGTTGCTAGGGTTCGCCGCGAAACCCCGGTTCGGCTGCGCCGGACACGGCAGCGGCGAGGGAGGCCGAATGAGCTCGACCATCGTGCTGGTGACAGCGCATCCGATCACGGCGGAGGCGGCGGAAGCCTTCGTCAGCAGCAAGGGGTCGGACAGCCGGTACCTGGTGCTCATCCCCTCAAACATCGCCGAGGGCTACGACACCTTCCTCACCGATGGGAACGAGGGGGGAGCCTGGGCCGGCCTCGAGTCCCCGGCGGAGGCGCTCCCCGAGAGCGACCTCGGGGCCCATCGTGACCTCCAGGCGGCGGACTACGGATCCGTGCAGGTAAGCGAGGCCACGGCGATCGCCGGATCCGTGTCGGCTGTGCTGCAGTCCGCTCACGTCGCGGTCAACAGTCGCGCGGTGCCTCACAAGGGGCTCGCGGACGGCGTCGCCCGACTCGCGCACCGTGCGGCAGCCTCCGAGGTCGTGATCGCCGCCCACTCGATCAGCCCCGCCCACCTGCTGGGAGTCGATCTGGCCGCACGTGTCAAGCGTGCGCTGGAGGCGCTCGGTTCCGATATCCCGGTGGACCGACACCACTTCTGAGGCCGCGCCTTCTCGGCACCGGGGCGTGAGACGCCAATCCGGGTGTCGCGTCCGTTCTGTGGTGGTAGTTTCCCGAGGAATCTGCCTCAGGAGGCGATTCTCGTGACCATCGACGGCACAGCCAAGGTGCTCATGGTCGGGATATTCACAAGCATCGGACTGCTGGCCGGGTGTGGGAGCGCCGCCGACGGATCGGCCGGCCCCTCGGAAGTCGGCGCGGCCGCATCCGATCCCGAAGCAGCGGCCAGTGCCCTGGCTTCCGGGCTCGAGGACGCGCAAAACCAAGTCGGGGGCGGATCCGCGACCCTGACCGTCGGCGGCGAGTCCTACACGTTCGACTCGGTGCTGTGCGCGTTCGGCTCAGAGACCGGTAACCCGGATTTCGACTTCTCGCTGTCCGCCATCGGCGACGGGATGCAGCTGTCGGCCGACAGCGGGCCGACCTACGGCGACAACGTCACGCTCGACGACATCGAGAACTTCGACAACCCAAAGGTCGGATGGAGCTCGCAGAGCGACGACTTCCTGACCATCGCTGACCCGGATGTCTCGGGCAGCAGCGATTTCACCGACACCACGGATGAGACCGGTCAGACATCCAAGTCGGGCGAGCTCGTCGCGACCTGTCCCTGACGCCGACCCGGGTCGGGCCGGAGGCGCCTCCGTGACCGACCTCAGCCCCGCGAAGTTGTCGGCGTCCTGCGTGCCGGCACTACGTCGGAAGACCGACCCAAGAGCCCCACGGCGCCGACGACCGCCCCCGATCGTCGGTAGCGTGTCGACATGGCCGAGCTGAAGACGCAACGCAACGACGGAGACGTGGACGCCTTCCTCAGCTCCGTCCCCGACGACCGCCGCCCCGCCGACGCCCGCGCCGTCTGCGCGCTCATGGCGGACGTGACCGGGGAGCCGCCCGTCTTGTGGGGCAAGGACATCGTCGGTTTCGGCACCCTCCGCTACCGCTACGCGGACGGTCGGCGTGCGGAGTGGTTCGTGGTCGGCTTCTCCCCACGCAAGCAGAGTCTGACGCTGTACCTGATGAGTGGGTTCGAGAACCGCTCCGACCTGCTGGAACGGCTCGGACCGCACACCACCGGAAAGGCCTGCCTGTACGTCAAGCGCCTCGCGGCGGTCGACCTTGCTGTGCTTCGAGAGCTGGTCGTGGCATCCATGGCTGCCAGCCGAAAGGCCGAGCCACCCGAGTAGACGACGCCGGACGCTTGCCGACCGGACCGTCCCGAGGTTGAGTGGGGACACATGAAGGGACACGACCTCGGCCGGGCCCGGCAGGAGCGTGCCTCCGCCGGCAGCGACGCGGAGGCGGCCGAGACCCGGATGGAGCGGGACTCAATGGGAGAGGTGGCCGTCCCGGAGTCAGCGCTGTGGGGCGCGCAGACCCAGCGGGCCGTCGACAACCTGCCCTTCGCGTCCGGTCCCATGCCCGCCCGTCTCATCCATGCACTGGGTGCGATCAAAGCCGCCGCCGCCCGTGCCAACGCCGACTGCGGTGCCCTCGACCAAGGAATGGGTGAGGCGATCGCGTCCGCCGCCGACGAGGTTGCGGCCGGACTGCACGACGAGCAGTTCCCGGTCGACGTGTTCCAGACCGGTTCGGGGACGTCCACCAACATGAATGCCAACGAGGTGATCGCGCACCTGGCGGCTGCCCGCTACGGCCAGCCAGTTCACCCGAATGACCACGTGAACGCGTCCCAGTCGAGCAACGACGTGATGCCGACCGCCGTCCACGTGATGGCGGCCACCGGCGTCGCGCACGGAGTCGTCCCCGCGCTGTGGCACCTCCACTCGGCACTGGAGCGGCTGGCCGTCGAGCATGAGTCGACCGTCAAAGCCGGGCGAACCCACCTGATGGACGCCGCGCCCGTGACCTTCGGCCAGGAGCTGCGCGGCTACGCGATGCAGGTCGCTCGCGCCGTCGAGCGGCTGGAGTCGACGCTCGACCGGGTCACCGAGGTGCCGCTGGGCGGGACCGCTGTGGGAACCGGGCTCAACGCGCCGGAGGGCTTCGCGGACTCGGCGCTGCGCCGGCTGTCCGACGACACCGGGCTCGCGTTCCACCGTGCGGCCGACCCGCTTGAGGCGCAGTCCGCGCGCGACACCGTCGTCGAGCTGTCCGGTCAGCTTCGCGTGGTGGCGCTGTCGCTGCTCAAGATCTGCACCGACCTGCGCTGGCTGGGGTCTGGGCCCCACACCGGACTCGCCGAGATCCGGGTGCCGGAGCTGCAGCCGGGCTCGAGCATCATGCCGGGGAAGGTGAATCCGGTGGTTCCCGAGGCGGTCTCGCAGGCGTGCATGCAGGTGGTCGGCAACGACGCCGCCATCGCCTTCGCCACGACGGCCAGCAATTTCGAGCTGAACACCGCGGTACCCCTGATGGCACGCAACCTGGGCGAGTCTCTCCACTTGCTGACCATCGGGGCTCGGTTGCTCGCCGACCGGGCCGTCGACGGGATTGAGGTCGACGTCGGCCGGATGCGCCAGAACGCCGAGGCGTCACCGGCGGTTGCCGCGGCGCTCAACCTCACCCTCGGCTACGACACCGCAAGCCGGGTGGTCCACCACGCTGAGCGAAGCGGCGTGGGGATCCGGGACGCCGTCGTCGCGCTGGGACTGGTCGCTGACGGCTCGATCACGCAGGCGCAGCTCGACGACGCGGTCGACGTCGACCGGTTGGCCCACGGCGGCTGACCGCGTCCTCGGCTCCCTCCCTCGGTCAGAGGGTGCGGCGGTGACCGAGCTGGTCGAGCCAGCGGACCAGCTGCCGGTGCAGCATCTCGGCCCCAATGACCGGCTCGTCGACGCCGAACTCGCGCGGGTGCACCAGCACACCGTGCTCCTGCCACCCACCCACGCCGCCGTGGCACCCGACCAGCCCCTCGAAGGCATGCACCTCCTCGTTAACCGGGTCGTACGTGGAGTTCAGGTAGAGGTCGGGCGCGTTGGCGAACGTCATCACTCGCTGGAAGTCCAACGCGGCGAGCTCCCCGAAGCCGTCCAGCGGGTCGACGCCGTCCACCTGGCCGGTGTCGAGATGACGAACGCCGCTCCGGCCCATCACCACCGGCCCGTGCTCCTGCGACAGCGCCACCACGAAGCCCACTCCGGCGTGCTCGACGAGGCCAGGCACGAGGTCCGGCCAGGTCTGCTGGATCTCCTCCAGCGTCATACGCGATTCCGAGCGCGGGAACCAGATCCCACCGAGGTTGCCCGAGCCGACGACAGCCAGCTCGGGGGTCACGTCCGCCTCCTCAGCGGTCACCTGCGTCTCACTGGGGCCAACTGTCGACGCATCGCCGGTCATGCGGTTTCCCAGCGCGGACTTGGTAAAGCGGGCGGTCGTGCCGGTCCCGCGCGCGGCCTCGGTGAGCAGCATGTTCAGCGGCCCGAAGTCCTCGTCGTCACGCGCAATACGCACCGACTCCACCCCACCCATGAGGCGATGGGCCAACGTCTCCAACGGCTCGTAGGCGTCGGCAAACGTCGTGCCCTGGCTCTGGCCATGGTCCGACAGCACGACGATGTGGTACGGCCGCGGCGCGAACCGCGCAATTGCCTCGAGCTGGCCGAGCACCCGGTCTATCCCTTTGATGGTGGCCAACGACTCGGGTCGCGCCACGCCGGCGTGATGCGCGACCTCGTCGTAGTCCAGGTAGTCGACGTAGATCGACGAGCGTCCGCGCAGCATCTGCTCGGCCACCAGGACGGTGTTCGTCTGCCGCATGACGACGTTGGTTGCAGCCCGGAGCCCGACGTAGCTCCACGGTCGGTGGGTGCGCGGCAGCCGGTTCTCCCGGATCTCCCGGGACGCCTGGTATCTCTCCTTGATCATCTCGCCCACGGACAGGTAGATCATGCGGGACAACCCATAGGGCTGCAGGAAGAAGCCGACCCAGTCACGGGAGGAACCCAGCCCCTTCACGCGCTCAGTCCCCACGCCGGCCATGGTCATCATGGAGAACGGTGCGTCACCGGTGAAGATGTTCCCCACGCTCGCGCCGTCATCGGCGAGCAGACCGCGGCCGTCCGACAGCCGTTCCTCGATGATGGCGGCGTCGGGCGGGCTGTTGGCGACGAGCATGCGGCCCAGCCCCCGGTCCCACCATCGGAACGCCGGGATGTCGTCGTTGTGGCCGAGCAGGATGCCCGCCTGGCTCACCGGCGTGGTCGTGGGCACGGTGACGCGCCAGCCGTCGACGACGTGGCTCCCGTCCCGGACCCACCGACCGAGCGTCGGGAGGTTTCCCGCCAGGAGCGCGAAACGCAGCAAGGGCTCGCTGACACCGTCGAGCTGCACGAACACGACACCAGGCTGCTCGGTCTTCACGACGTCGCGGAACCGGCGGCGGCCAAAACGCACGATGCGCCCCACGAACTCCTCGTCCTCGTTCACACCCTGCGCCCACTGGGCGAGCGTGAGGACCAAGGCGACGATCCACGACGCGAGGAAGGCGGTCCCGAAACCGCTGATCTCGACCCCTGGCGTCAGCCACAGGGCAACCGCCACGACCACGGCCTCGCCGAACACCGCCAGCAGGAACACCCCTGCCCACCCGAGCAGCAGGGCGAACCCGCGCAGCACCGGACGGACCAGGGTGCCGACCACCGCAACCAGGAGGACCGCCAGCGCGGCCGACCACAGCTGGTTCACCTCCAGCCCAGGCAACAGGACGTCGGCGAGGTAGAGCGCCACCAAGCCGACGACGAACGACACGAGAGCGCCGACGACGCGCCGACGCAGCCGGCGACCACCACTGGCGCTGAGCTCGCGACCCGCACTCACGTGCGCCGACTGCCCCGCTGCGCCAGTGTCAGGCATCGAAAGTCACTCTCTCTCCTGGCTGGGCTACCAGCACCTTGGTGTCTATCCCGCCGGCCGCGACCGCTGCAGCGAACTCGTGCGGCGGGTCGAACATGCGCGACATTCGAAGCCGGTGCATCCCGACCGGTGCAAGTGTGCCCCAGTGGATCGGGACGGCGTACGTCGCACCCAGCAGTCGTGCCGCCTCTGCGGCACGGTCGGGGTTGAGGTGTCCCGCACCGAGGTTCGGCCCCCATCCCCACACCGGCAGCAGGGCGACGTCGAGCGTCCCCGGCGGAGCCAGCTGTCCCATGCCGGGGAACAGGTCGGTGTCGCCGGCGAAGTACACCAGGGCAGGTCCCACCTCGATGAGATAGCCGACCGCCAGCGCCGTCGGTCCGAAGGGCTCGCGCCGCCCACTGTGCACAGCCCGTGTCGCGGTGACTGTCAGCGGCCCCAGACGAAACTGCTCGCCAGGGGAGAGCTCGACCACCTCGTGGCCGAGCCGTTTGGCGCGCAGCCAGGCGGCGGCACCGGACGGGACCACGATCGTCGCCTCGGGACGCAAGGCCCGCAGCGAGGGCAGGTCGAGGTGGTCGTGGTGCAGGTGCGACACAACGGCGACGTCCACGTCGGTCACCGACCCCGTCGCGGCTGCGCTCGGCAGCCGACGCAGGAACGCGGCGCCGTTGCGGAGGACGGGGTCGGTGATGAGGCGGTAACCCTCCACCTCGAGCAGCACCGTGGCGTGGCCCAGGTAGGTCAAGTGCTCCGGCGCCGCCACCTGCGCAGCCTAGAAGGTTCGCCGCAACCGGGCACCTCGCCGGTTAGACCGTGATGTCCTCGAGCATCTCGGTGACGAGCGCAGCGATCGGCGACCGCTCCGACCGGGTAAGGGTCACATGTGCGAACAACGGGTGCCCTTTGAGCTTCTCGACGACCGCAACGACGCCGTCGAAGCGCCCGACCCGGAGGTTGTCTCGCTGCGCGACGTCGTGCGTGAGGACCACGCGAGATCCCTGACCGATGCGGGACAGGACGGTCAGCAGGACGTTTCGCTCCAGCGACTGCGCCTCGTCGACGATCACGAACGCGTCGTGCAGGGAGCGCCCGCGGATGTGCGTGAGGGGCAGCACCTCGAGCATGCCGCGGTCGACGATCTCCTCGACGACCTCCGTGGTGGTCAGCGCGGACAGCGTGTCGAACACCGCCTGCCCCCACGGGTTCATCTTCTCGGACTCGGTTCCGGGCAGGTAGCCGAGATCTTGGCCGCCGACCGCAAACAGTGGTCGGAACACCACGACGCGTCGGTGCTGCTGCCGCTCCAGTACGGCCTCCAGCCCGGCGCACAGGGCCAACGCCGACTTGCCGGTGCCCGCCCGGCCGCCAAGGGACACGATGCCGACGTCGGGGTCGAGAAGAAGGTCCAGCGCCACTCGCTGCTCGGCGCTTCGCCCGTGCAGGCCGAACGCCTCGCGGTCGCCCCGCACCAGCCGCACCTGCTTCTCCGGCGTGACACGCCCGAGCGCCGAGCCGCGCTCGGACAGCAGCACCAGACCGGTGTGGCAGGGCAGGTCGCGGGCCGCGTCGTGGTCGATGTGCTCCTCGGCGTACAGCTGGTCGAGCTCGTCGGCGGAGAGCTCGAGCTCAGACATCCCGGTCCAGCCGGACTCGATCGCGAGCTCGGCACGGTACTCCTCGGCGACCAGCCCGACGGCGGACGCCTTGACGCGCAGCGGCAGGTCCTTCGACACGAGGGTGACCTCCCGACCGTCCGCAGCAAGGTTGCGCGCGACCGCCAAGATGCGGGTGTCGTTGTCACTCACGCGGAACCCGGCAGGCAGGACCTCCGGGTCGGCGTGGTTCAGCTCCACGCGAAGAACGCCGCCGGCCTCGCCGACGGGCAGGGGCTCGTCGAGCCGGCCGTGGCGAACTCGTAGGTCGTCGAGGATCCGCAGCGCCGAGCGGGCGAAGTAGCCGAGCTCAGGATGGGATCGCTTCGCCTCGAGCTCACTGATGACGACCACCGGGACGACCACCTCGTGCTCGTCAAACCTGAGCAGCGCGGACGGGTCGGCCAGCAGAACCGAGGTGTCGAGGACGTAGGTGCGTCGGCCCGCAGCGGACCGGCGAGGAGAAGCCACGGACTGCCTCCCTGGGACGGAACGGCCGGGCGCCGCCCGTCCTGTGACGGTACGTCGTGGTCCGCAGACGGCGGGGGAAGGCACGCCGGGGCTGGCTAGACTCCGACGCCGCGGACGCGACGATCCACGAAGGACGGCTCATGACCCAGCCACCGACACCGGGCACGCTGCTGCGTCCCGAGCAGCGACTGGTGTTCGTCGGTGGCCTGCACCGCAGCGGCACGTCGCTGCTGGCTCGGCTCGTCGCGGCCCATCCTGACGCTTCCGGACTGTCCGGGACGAACGTCCCCGAGGACGAGGGCCAGCACGTGCAGGACGTCTACCCGGTCGGCACCGAGCATGGCGGCCCCGGGCGCTTTGCGAACGCGCCGGAGGCGCACCTGACGGAGTCGTCCCCGCTGGCCACACCTGCCAACGCCCAGCGGCTGATCGAGTCGTGGGCGCCCTACTGGGACATGTCCCGGACGTACCTCGTGGAGAAGACGCCGCCCAACCTGCTGATGAGCCGGTTCCTGCAGCAGCTCTACCCGGAGGCGTGCTTCGTCTTCATCGTCCGCCACCCCATTCCGGTGTCGCTGGCCAGCCGCAAATGGCGCAAGAAGCTCGCGTTCGGGCGGCTGATGAACCACTGGTTCACCGCCCACGACACCGCGCGCGAGGACCTCCCCCACCTGCGTCGCGTCCACGTCCTGAAGTACGAGGACCTGATGGCCCGACCGGACCAGTCACTCCGGGCCGTTGCCGAGTTCATCGGGCTCCCGTCCGCCCTGGACGGCAGCGAGATCAACCCGTCACGAACCGACACCTACGCCAAGCAGTGGGCCGAGCTGCTGGCGTCAGGCGACGAGACGGCGAACCGGATGGTGCAGCGATTCAGCGGTCGGGCGACGGAGTACGGCTACGACCTGACCGACCTGTCGAAGGTCGGTCCGTTCCCCAGCTGGTAACCCGCGCTGGGCTCAGGCGCCGAAGCGGCGGTGGCGCTGGGCGTACGACCGCAGGGCACGCAGGAAGTCGACCTTGCGGAAGTCGGGCCAGTAGGCCTCGCAGAAGTAGAACTCGCTGTTGGCGCTCTGCCACAGCATGAACCCACCCAGCCGCTGCTCGCCCGAGGTGCGGATCACCAGGTCCGGGTCGGGCTGCCCCTTGGTGTAGAGGTGCTCGGCGATGTGCTCGACGTCGAGCAGCTCCACCATCTCCTCCATGGAGGTGCCGCGGTCGGCATGGTCGGACAGCAGCGACCGCACCGCGTCGGCGATCTCGCGTCGCCCTCCGTACCCGACGGCGACGTTGACGAGCAGCCCGTCGACGGCCGCCGTCGACGCCGCTGACTCCTTGAGGATCGCGGCGGTCTCAGGCGGCAGCAGATCGAGCGCGCCCACCGGGTGCAGGCGCCACTGCCGGCGTTCGGCGAGCTCGCCGACCACGTCCTCGATGATGCGCATCAGCGGGGCCAGCTCGTCGGGGTCACGGCTGAGGTTGTCGGTGGACAGCAGCCACAAGGTGACGACCTCGACGTCGGCCTCTTCGCACCAGCCGAGAAGCTCGGCGATCTTCGCCGCACCGCGGCGGTGGCCGCTGTTCGCGTCGGTCCCGTATGCCCGCGCCCACCTGCGGTTTCCGTCCAGGATGACGCCCACGTGGCGGGGCTTCTGGGAGTCGTCCAGCGATGCCAGGAGGCGTCGCCCGTACGCCTCATACGCAAGATCGCGCAGGCCCACGCCGGCTCCCTTCGTCCGGCGGAAGCCTATCCCTCCTGCGACCCCGGTCCGCCCGAACGGACTCGCTCGACCTCGTCCAGAGCCTGCCGTAGCTCGGCCAGCCACTCGTCGGCATTGCGGCCGACGAGGCGCACGCACCAGGCGAGCGCGTCGGCGCGCGACCGGGCGACCCCGGCGCCCACCAACACGTCGAGCACCTGCCGCTCCGGCTGCCGCAAGCGCGTCATCACCGGGACCGCCAGTCGGGTGAACAGGATCCGCTCGCCGCCGACGTCGACGCCCCAGGCAACCGAGCGGCCGAAGCGGTGCTCGACCTCCTGGGCCATCGCGATGCGGTGGCTGCGGGTCTCCTCCCGGAAGGCGGCGGCCCGCCCGCGGCGCGCCGCCGCCTGCTCGGCCTCGGGGGTGGCCGGGTCGGCCGGATCGGCCAGCGCGCCGACCACCGTGACCTCCTCGCGGTCGACGACGACCTCGGGAGTTGCGACGAACCAGGACTCGGGCAGCCGGCCGGTGAACCAGCCGCGCAGCTCGCTGGCGAGGTCGTCGGGGGCGGGCGAGGGAGTGCGGGGAGGCGTCATGACGCGATATTACATGATTACAAGATTACGTCTACCGTCCGCGGACCGGAACCACCGCGATCGGCCCGTGGGCGTGCCGGACCAGGTGCTCCGACGTCGACCCGAGAAGGGCGCTCGCCAAGTGGCGGCCGTGCGACCCGACCACCACCAGGGACGCCTCGCGGGACGCCGCCACCAACGCCTCCTCGGGGCTGCTGTGGGCCGGCAGCGGTCGGATCTCGATGCCGGGCGACTCACCCAGCATGTCGACCAGGTCGGCGGCGAGCTGGTCGGCGACCGCCGAGGCGAACTCGTCTTCGCTGGGGACGTAGCCAGGCTCCCAGTGCACCGGTCGCGGTGCGGTCGTGATCGTCCAGGCGCGGACGACCACCAGCGGCGCCTTCCGGAAGCGCGCCTCCTCGGCCGCCCACCGGACGGCGGTCGCCGACTCCGCGGAACCGTCGTCCCCCACCACGATGCATCCGCCGACTCCGAGCAAGTGCTCTTCTCGCCGTGACACCACCGAACTCCGTCCTGCGGACGCACCGACGCGTCCACCCGGTCTCACTCTCGCATGGTCACCGGCGATGCTCCGACCTGCTCGGCCAACCGCTCGTGCTCGGTGGTGGGCAGGTCGCAGACGAAGCCGCGGCAAACATAGGCGGTCGGCCGGCCGTCGAGTCCTGGTCGGTCGGCCAGCAGCGGAACCGGGCTGCCCGGGCTGCCGGTCGCCACCACCAGGCCGGGCGCGGTCCCCAGCAGCGCCACCCGAAGCATCGCGTCCCGCGCGACGCCCGGCTCGGCGACCACGGCCACCTGCCTCGGCCCGTCCAACCACGACTCGGCGACCGCGAGCAACCACCCGGTGAAGCGCGGCGAGCTGACCGCCAGCTGCGCCGTCACCGCCAGGGCCTGCTCGGCCGCATCACGGTGACGACCGGACCCGGTCACGGCCGCATACGACAGCAGTGCGCCGGCGGCTGCCGCGTGCCCGGAGGGCGTCACGTTGTCCGTCGGGTCCCGGGGGCGCCGGACGAGCGAGGGTGCGTCGTGCGCGGTGTCGAAGAACCCGCCCGCGCCGTCCGGGAAGCGGTCGAGGACGGCGTCGAGCAGCCGGCCCGCCTCGTCCAGCCACCTCACCTCACCGGTGACCGCGAACAGCGCGAGCAGCCCCTCGGCCAGGTCGGCGTAGTCCTCCAGGACACCCCAGGGCGCGCCTGCGACACCGTCGCGCGACACCCGCCGCAGGGTCCCGTCGACGACGTGCGTCTGGAGCACGAGGTCGGCGGTCTGACGGGCGTGGGCCACCAGATCCGGGCGTCCCAGCATCGCTCCGGTCTCGGCCAGGGCGGCGACCGCCAGCCCGTTCCACCCCGCCACGACCTTGTCGTCGCGCGCTGGTCGGACGCGGTCGGCCCTCGCGGCGACGAGCGTGGCTCGCACCCGGTCCAGCCGTCGTCGGTCGTCCGGCTCCCGCCGCAGCTGCAGCGTGGAGGACCCGCTCTCGAAGGTGCCCGACTCGGTGACAGCGAACAGATCTGCCGCCCAACTCCCGTCGTCCTGCCCCAGGACCTCGACCAGCTGGCGTGGCGTCCAGACGTAGAACCGGCCCTCCTCTCCCTCGGAGTCGGCGTCCAGAGAGGATGCGAAACCCCCTTCGGGCGTGCCCAGCTCGCGCACCAGGAAGTCGCACGTCTCCAGCGCCACCCGGCGTCCGAGCGGTCGGCCCGTGGACCGCCACAGGTGCAGGTACACCCGAGCCAGCAGCGCGTTGTCGTAGAGCATCTTCTCGAAGTGCGGGACGACCCACGCGCTGTCCACCGAGTACCGGGCGAAACCCCCGGACAGCTGGTCGTAGACACCGCCTCCTGCCATCGCGCGCAGGGTGCCCTCCGCCATGAGGAGCGCGTCCGGGTCGCCGGTCCGGGCGTGGTGGCGCAGCAGGAACTCGCACACCATGGACGGCGGGAACTTGGGGGCCTGCCCGAACCCTCCGCCGGCATGGTCGTACTGCCGCATGAGCGCGACCACGGCAGATCGGACGTTGTCATCCGAGGGCGGCGCCCCGCCCGGGTCGGCGACCGACCTGCGTGCCGACTCCAGGCGGGACACCACCGCCTTGCCCTGCTCGGTCACCGCGTCCCGCCGGTCGAGCCAAGCCTGCGAGATGGCCGTGAGGACGTCGCGGAACGAGGGCAGGCCGGAGCGAGCCGTGGGCGGGAAGTAGGTGCCCGCGTAGAACGGCTCGGCCTCCGGGGTCAGGAACACCGTCATCGGCCAGCCGCCATGCCCCGTCATGGCCGTCACGGCATCCATGTAGACCGCGTCCACGTCTGGACGCTCCTCGCGGTCCACCTTGACGTTGACGAACAGCTCGTTCATCAGCCGCGCCGTGTCTGCGTCCTCGAAGGACTCGTGGGCCATGACGTGGCACCAGTGGCAGGCGGCGTACCCGACCGAGAGCAGGACCGGGACGTCGCGCAACTTGGCCGCGGCGAACGCCTCGTCACCCCACTGGTACCAGTCGACCGGGTTGTCGGCGTGCTGGAGGAGGTAGGGGCTGGTGGCGTCGGCCAGGCGGTTGGGCATGGAACCCATCCTCACCCGTGCGCAGCCGACCGCACCACCAGGCCGACGACCACGGCCGCTACCGCCCCGGCCACGAGCGCCTGCAGGAACCGCCGCTTCGACGGGCGGCTGAGGAACCACGGGACCGCCACCACGAGCGCAGCACCCATGGCTGCCATCCCGAAGACGTCGTCGTCGTACCACGGGGGTGGGTCGGCCGGACAACTGCCGCCGAACGCACTGCAGCTGCCAAGTGTGGCGGCAAGGCCCACCATCCCCAGTCCGAAGCAGACCGCCGCCACGATGGCAGCCCAGGAGATCACCCGGATCGCCAGGTGCCGACCGTCACGGGCTCCCTCAGCCGGCACTCGGCGGCTCCGGCTCCGTTTCCGGCTCCTCCGCAGGCGGGGGGTCGTCGAAGCTCGGCGGGACGCGGTTGACGTGCTTGAGCATCGAGCGCGCGAGCAGGACGGTCGCGACCACGAGCAGCGCCACCACGGCGAAAGCAGTGAGCCCAGGACCTATCGAACCCGTCTTGGCCGGCTCTTCGGCCAGTCGCACCCACGCGCCTTCGGCGGCGAGCAGCTGAGATGTCACGTGTCCATCCTCTCCTCCGACGGGTCGCCCGGGTGTCGAAGACCGCTGAACAGGTCGTCCTCGACCCCGTCGACCGGCACGCTCGACCGAGCGAGCTGGAAGTCCTCGGTGGGCCACGCAGCGGTTTGGATCTCCATCGGCACCTGGAACCACCAACCGTCGGCGTCGATCTGCGTGGCATGCGCCCGCAGCGCGTCGTCGCGGACACCGAAGTAGTCGGAGCACGGGACCCTCGCGGTCACGACGTCCTCGTCCTCCGGACGGTCGACCCACTCGTCCAGCCACTCCTGGAACGGCGACGTCAGACCGGCCGCGACAGTCGCCCGGTGCAGCGCCTCGAACCGCGGCTTGTTGAACCCCCGGTGGTAGTACACCTTGGGCACCACCCAGGGGTCGCCGAGGCGCGGTGCGTGGTCTGGGTCCGCCGCAGCATCCAGCGCCGCCATCGTCACCAGGTGGCACATGATGTGGTCCGGATGCGGATAGCCGCCGCTCTCGTCGTACGTGGTGACGACGTGCGGCCGGAACTCCCGTACGTGCGCCACCAACGGCTCGGCGGCCTCGGCGACGTCCATCCGTGCGAAGCAGTCCTCCGGGAGCGTCGCTGCCGACGCGGCATCGTGTACGTAGTCCTCCACCCAGCCGGAGTCCACGAAGCCCAGCCAGCGCTGCTCGATGCCCAGGATCTCCCGGGCGCGGTCCATCTCGGCCCGGCGGATCGCCGGGAGGTCGGCCAGCACCGCTGGGTCGTGGGCAAGGGAGGGGTTGAGCACGTCGCCGCGCTCCCCACCGGTGCACGTCACGACCAGGACGGCGACACCCTCCGCCACGTACCGGGCGGTGGCGGCTGCCCCTTTGCTCGACTCGTCGTCCGGGTGGGCGTGGACGGCCATCAGGCGCAACGGGTCACCCGAGGGGTCGGTGGCGGGCACTCGGCAACTGTACGGGGGACCACAATGGACAGATGAGCCAGCCGCCCACCCCCTCCTACCCCAGCCCCACGCCCGAGCAGCAGGCCCGGCTGGCGGAGCGCTACGGGCCCGGGAGACGCACCCCGGTCGGGCTGCTGGTCTCGCTCGGGATCCTCGTCGCGGCCTTCCTGGGCTGGGTGGTGTGGGCCGGTCTCCAGCAGGCCGACCAGGACGTGCGCTGGCGGACGGTCGGCTACCGCGACGCGACCGACACCTCCGTGGTCGTGGAGTTTGACGTGTTCAGCCGGCCGGGCAGCGACGTCAGCTGCCTGCTGCGCGCCCTGGACCAAGCGGGCAACGAGGTGGGGTACGCCGACGTCCCGGTCACCCTCGACATCGCAGATGCGCACGTGGTCTACACGCTGCCGGTCACCTCCCGCCCGATCAGCGCCGAGGTCGTGCGCTGCACCGCAGCAGTGGGCTGACCCGACCCCGCCACTTGTCGCCTAGGCTTTCCCTTCGGTACCGACCATCCCCATCCGCAAAGGAGCACTCGATGACCACCTGGCTGTCGCAGGAGGCCTACGACCGGCTCACCAGCGAGTACGACCACCTCACCGGGGAGGCGCGGGCGGACGTCATCAAGAAGATCGCGGCGGCGCGCGAGGAGGGGGACCTGAAGGAGAACGGCGGCTACCACGCGGCCAAGGAGGAGCAGGGGAAGATGGAAGCCCGCATCAAGCAGCTGCGGCACCTGCTCGAGACCGCCCAGGTGGGCGAGCCGCCCGCCGCTGACGGCAGCGTCCAGGTCGGTCACCTGGTCTCGGTCACCTTCGCCGGCGGAGCACTCGACGGCGACACGGAGTCTTTCCTGCTGGGGTCCCGCGAACAGGCCGGCGACCACGACATCGACGTCTACTCACCGCAGTCACCTCTGGGAGGGGCGGTGCTCGGTCAGTCGCTGGGAACCACGGTCTCCTATGCGCTACCCAACGGGCGTGAGCTCACCGTCCGAGTCGACGACTCCCAGCCCTTCGTGCCGTAGGCGCACCCCGCAGTCAGCGGCTGCTTGCCTGCCGATAGCGGCGTACACCCAGCGGCGCGAAGACGACCAGTCCGCCGACGATCCACATCATCGACAGCAGATACGCGTGTTCGGAGGGGAAGTTGGCCCCGGCGAACGGGTTCGGGTTGCCGAACAGGTCGCGGCACGCCGACACGATGGCGCTGATCGGGTTCCACTCAGCGATCGGCTGCAGCCACTCGGGCATCGACTGGGTCGGGACGAAGGCGTTCGACAGGAAGGTCATCGGGAACAGCACGATGAAACCCAGCTGCTGGGCCACCTCGACCGTCGGCACGGACATCCCCATGAACACGCCCAGCCACGCCATCGCATAGGCGAAAGCGAGCAGGAGCACCACCGCGGCCAGGAATTCGCCGATTCCGTTGTGGACCCGCCAGCCGACGGCCAGCCCGGACAGCATGAGCACGACCAAGATGCCGGCGTTGTACACCAGGTCCGACGTCGTCCGTCCCGCCAGCACCGCAGACCGAGCCATCGGCAGCGACCGGAAGCGGTCGATGATCCCCTTGTGCATGTCCTCCGCCATGCCGATGGCCGTCGTCACCGCGGCAAACGTCAGGGTCTGCACGAAGATGCCTGGCATCAGGTACTCCCGGTAGTTGCCGCCACCGGGGATGGGGATCGCGCCACCGAACACGAACGCGAAGAGCAGCACGAACATGATCGACTGCAGAATCGCGAAGATGGCCAGTTCGGGGATGCGCGGGATCCGCTTGAGGTTGCGCCAGGTGACAACGAGCGAGTCGGTGACTGCCGGAGGCAGCGACCGGGTGGTCGCCGGCGGGGTCTTCACCGATGTGGTCATGAGTTCCTCTCCGGTCCCGGCCGCTCTGGGTCTTCCTCGTCCGACGGAGCAGCGTCCTGCTCGGCCACGTGTCCGGTGAGGCTGAGGAAGACGTCGTCCAGGGTGGGACGTCGCAGCCCGATGTCGTCGATCGCGATGCCCCGCTCGTCCAGGTCGCGCACCACCTCGACCAGGCGCTGGGCGCCTCCGACCGCCGGCACCGTGATCCGGCGGGTGTGACGGTCGACGCCGGCGTCCTCGCCGTGCCCGCCCGCGACCAGTGCCAGCGCTGGCTCCACATCCTCAGCCCGGCGTACAACGACCTCGATGCGCTCGCCGCCCACCTGGGCCTTGAGCTCGTCGGCTGTGCCACGAGCGATGATGCGTCCCTCGTCCACCACGGCGATGACGTCGGCCAGGGCGTCCGCCTCCTCCAGGTACTGGGTCGTCAGGAGCAGCGTGACCCCCTCGCGGACCAGCTCCCGGATGACCTCCCACATCCCGAGTCGGCTGCGGGGGTCCAGACCGGTGGTGGGCTCGTCCAGGAACAACAGGTGCGGTCGGCCGATGAGCGCGCTGGCGAGGTCGAGCCGGCGGCGCATCCCGCCGGAGTACGTCTTGGCGGTACGGCCCGCTGCCGCCGACAGCGAGAACTGCTCGAGCAGGCTCTCCGCGCGCGAGCGGGCCTCGGCCTTCGGCAGCTGGTAGAGGCGACCAAACAGGTACAGGTTCTCGAATCCGGTCAGGTTCTCGTCCACCGCCGCGTACTGCCCCGACAGGCCGATCACGGACCGCAGCTGCTGAGCCTGCCGCACGACGTCAAACCCGGCGACGGTCGCGTGCCCGGCATCCGGCTTCAGCAGCGTCGCAAGAACCCGGACGGTGGTGGTCTTTCCGGCGCCGTTGGGGCCGAGCAGCCCCAGAACGGTGCCTTCGTCGACCGTCAGGTCAAGACCGTCGAGCGCCTTGACCGAGCCGTAGTGCTTGACGAGGCCGACGGCCTCGATGGCGGGGGGTTCCATTCCGGAGACGCTACTGGACACCTCGGACAGCGGCGCCGGGCGTCACTCCAGTGACAGCCGGAAGCCACCGTCGCGGATGGCCTGCAGCACGTGTGCCGCGTGCGTGGGCCCTCTGGTCTCCAGCTGCAGCGCGATCTCGACCTCGTCGACCCGCAGCTGAGGATGCGTGCGGAGGTGCTCGACGTCCACGACGTTGGCGTTGGCCCCTCCCACCAGCGCCAGGAGCTGCGCCAGGTTTCCCGGAATGTCCGGCACCCGCACCGACAGCGACAGGTAGCGCCCGGCCGCCGCCATGCCGTGACGCAGGACACGGAGCATCAGCAGCGGGTCGACGTTCCCACCGGACACCACTGCGACGACGGGGGGCTCGAAGCGGGCGGGGTCGTCCAGGATCGCAGCCACCGCTGCGGCGCCGGCCGGCTCCACGACCAGCTTGGCGCGCTCCAACAGCAGCAGGATGGCGCGTGACAGCGCATCCTCGGTCACCGTCACGACGTCGTCGACCAGCCGCTCGACGATGGCGAAGGGGATGTCGCCCGGGCGCGGCACGGCGATGCCGTCGGCCATCGTGGACATCGTGGCCAAGGTGAGTGGCTCGTGTGCCGCGAGGGACGGAGGGTAGGCAGCTGCCCGCTCGGCCTGGACGCCGACCACCCGCACGTCCGGATGGCGGCCCTTGACCGCGGTCGCGATCCCTGCCAGGAGGCCGCCACCGCCGGTGCAGACCACAACCGTCCGGACGTCCGGGCGCTGCTCCAGGATCTCCAGCCCGACGGTTCCCTGTCCGGCCACGATGTCGACGTGGTCGAAGGGGTGGATGAGCACCGCCCCCTCGGACGCTGCGTACTCCTGGGCAGTGGCGATCGCATCACCGAGCGTCGCCCCCGAGAACGCCACCGAAGCGCCGTAGCCCTTGGTCGCCTCGACCTTCGGCAGCGCGGCTCCTTCGGGCATGAAGACCGTCGCCGAGATCCCGAGCATCTGAGCGGCAAGAGCGACGCCCTGCGCGTGGTTCCCAGCGCTGGCGGCCACGACCCCCCGCGCCTTCTCCTCGTCGGTGAGTCGGCTGAGCCGCGTGTAGGCACCCCGGATCTTGAAAGACCCGGCCCGTTGGAGGTTCTCGCACTTCAGCGACACCTGCCCGCCGCTGCGCTCCGACAGCGGCCGGGAGCCCTCCATCGGCGTGTACCGGACAACGTCCCGGATCAGCGCGCGCGCAGCTTCGACGTCGGCCAGTGACACCGGCAGCCGGTCTGAGGGGTTCACGGAGGTGATCCTGCCGCGAACGACCGGCTACGTCACTGCCGAGCCGTCCGGGGCGTCGACCTGCCCACTCGTGGACTGGGAGGGCGCCCCGAACGCGACGACGGACGCCGCGAAGCCGTGCACGTGGTTGTGACCGCCCACCGGGCCGATCTCACCGGAGGAGAAGAACCCGGCGACGCCGTTGGCGCGAAGCGCGCTGCGGACGGTGAGCACGTCATGGTCGGGTCGGCCGAACAGGCCGCCGCCGCGGCTCGTGCAGGAGAACAGCAGAGCCCCTTCGATGCGGTCGAGCTCGCGACGCCGAAGGAAGCCGCCCAGCCCGGTGACCAGCTCCGCCTCGGCGGCCACCGCGTCGCGCAGGTGGAACCGGACCGTGCGCCCCACATCGATGACGTCGCCCACCGCCACCGCGCGGCGTTCAGCGTCAACCCCGACGATCCCCCGGACCAGGTACTCCCCCAACTCCTGGTCCTCGGCGTACTCGTCGACCGCGACCCCGATCTGCAGACCGCGGGTGGCCAACACCTGGTCCTCCTCGGACAGCGAAAGGAGCAGATCCTCCAGCCGGTCGAGGGCCGGAGCGCCGGCTAGCCCCAGCAGGACGTTGCCGTCAGCGGCGGTGACGATCATGGGGGCACCCACCGGCCGGCACCCTTGGCTCACCGTCATGCCGATGCCGACGTCACCCCCGAGCGCGACCCCGACCGCGCCCCGGTCGACCACCGCGCCGTCGACGAGCAGCCGCGTCGAGCCGCCGCCGGCCGCGCCGGCGGCGAGAGCACCGGCCACCGACAGCCCCGGCATGGCTGCCGACGTCTGCTCGACGAAGCCCTCGACCGGGAACGACCAGGTGTCCGCCAGCAGGATGACGGCGACGTCGTCGTCGGTGGTCGGTGGCATACCCACCACCGCCAAGGAGGTGTCGGTCCGCATCACCTCGAGGTGGAAGGCCCGGATCCTGGCCCCAGGCAGGTGCGCGAGCCACACGCTCACGCTGGTCGCTCCCTGGATGCCACGGCGGCCGCCGATCACTCCGTCGTCGGCCGAACAGCCGAGGACCGTCGAGGCACCGGTTGCCCGACCGGTGCGCCGCAGCGCGTCTTCCACCTCGTCGGGGTCGGACCCCGAGACGAACACGAATGCCAGGTCGGGCACCAGCCCGGCCAGGGAACGCAGGGCTCGCTCGGCTGCGATCTCCCCGGTCCGCGCGAGGTTGTACCCGACGGCGACTCCGTCCGCACAACGCACCACGGCGCCATCCTTGCCCGCTGTGGGGGGCCGGTCGCGCGGTCCCGGCCGGAGGGTGCCCAGAGGCACCCGTTCGGCCCAATGCTGCCGGTCCTGGTGCCGGTGAGAGGATCGGGCACCGTGTCCGAGCCCCCAGAGTCGCCGCCGCCGGCGCGGGGCCTGCAACGTCTCCTGGGTGACCTCCCACGGGAGGTTGGGGTCCTGACCGCGATCGCCTTCGCCGTTGCCCTCGGATTCGGCATCGTGGCGCCAGCGATCTCCCTGTTCGCCAAGACGTTCGAGGTGTCGGACTTCGCCGCCGGCGCCGTGATCTCGGTGTTCGCCCTCATGCGGTTCGTGTCCGCGCCCTTCGCCGGGGGGTCCGTCGACCGCTCCGGTGAGCGCCTCGTCCTGGCCGTCGGCATGGGGATCGTCGCGGTCAGCAGCGCACTCGCCGGGCTGGCGCAGACGTACTGGCAGCTGCTGTTCCTGCGTGGGGCCGGTGGTATCGGTTCGGCGATGTTCACCGTGTCCGCCGCCGCGCTGCTGCTGCGCGTGGTGCAGCCGCACCAGCGCGCCCGGGCGACCGGGGCGTTCCAGAGCGGGTTCCTGATCGGTGGCATCACCGGACCGTTGTTCGGCGGTTTCCTCACCGGCATCTCGTACCGGCTGCCGTTCTTCGTCTACTCGCTGACGCTCGTCCTGGCCGGCGGGATCGGCCTGGTGTACCTGTCCCACTCCCGGCTGCAGGCGCGGGAGGAGCAGGTGGGAACCGACGAGCCACCGACACCGTTGCGGGTCGCCCTGGGCTTCCGCGCGTACCGCGCCGCGGTCGTCAACAGCTTCGCAACCGGCTGGGGGCTGTTCGGCCTGCGGATGTCCCTGCTCCCGCTGTTCGTCGTCGAGGGGCTCAACCTCGGTCCGCAGTGGGTCGGATACGGGCTGCTGGTGTCGACGCTCGCGCAGGGAGTTCTCCTGGTGCCTGCCGGGCGGGTGTCAGACCTGCGGGGTCGCAAGGGGGCGCTCCTGGGTGGCGCGGTACTGGTCACTGCCAGCTTCGTCCTGCTCGCCGGCTGGGAGACGCCGGTGGGCTACCTGCTGTCGATGACCCTGTTCGGGGTCGGGTCGGCGTTCATGGGCACCAGCAGCACGGCGATCGTCGGCGATGTCATCGGGGGACGGGGCGGCCGCCCGATCTCGGTCTTCCAGATGGCGTCAGACCTGGGCGCCGTCATCGGGCCACTGGTCGCCGGGTGGTTGTCCGACTCGTTCTCGTTCGCGACGGCGTTCGCAGTCAGCGCCGCGGTGTCGGCAGTCGGTGTAGCCATGGCGGCGACGATGCCCGAGACACTTCACCGGCGGCCCACCCGCGACCCCTGATGTGACCCTTCAGCCCGGGAGGTGACGCTCCAGGAGCGCCGCCGCCGCGGCCGGGAACTCCCCGGCCAGCAGGCCGGCGGCCGCCAGCACGTAACGCTGGTCCACCGTCGTGGTCGCCTGTTCGGGAACCCGCCAGCCGCCGCCGATGTCGGCCACGGCCGGAGCCAGCATCGCGTCGACGTCGTCCGGCCCACCGTGGCGGAACACCCCGCCCGAGCCGACGACCAGCCGCACCCGGCGCAGGTCCTTGCCCGGGTAGCGGGCCGCCCCCGACGTGTGGGGGCGCGCATGCCGCCGCAGAGCTACCGTGACCGCCAGCGACGCCAGCCGGGTGTCGATCGCGGCCTCGGCCGGCGACTCCGGGAGGTACCCCGGCTCGGCGGCGCGACGCTGTGCCGCAAGCCGCAGCTGGGGCTCGTCGGTCGGGTCGACCAGTCGCTCGGCGAGCGCGGCGTCCACGATGCCGACCGCGTTCCACCGCACCCCGAGG
Source organism: uncultured Actinomycetota bacterium (assembly GCA_963848085.1). Classification (GTDB taxonomy): domain Bacteria; phylum Actinomycetota; class Actinomycetes; order JAHEKZ01; family JAHEKZ01; genus CAWKCE01. Next base: position 242,649 of record CAWKCE010000003.1, on the reverse strand, counting down.
TCCCCCTCCACAGTTCGGCTGCGCCACAGGGTCTCCACGACGTCACGGTGCAGCCCGGCCTCCTCCGCGTCCGGTGTCACCACCGAGTAGACGTCGGTCGTCGCGCCACCCACGTCCACCACGACCACGTCTCCCCGCCCGCGCACGCTGCCGTGGCCGTCGGCCAACAGCTCCACGCCGGCGAGCACCGCGTCCGGAGTGGCAGCGCGCACGAAGTCCGCCAGGTCGACGCGCTCCGACAGGTGCTTGCCCCCGATCACGTGCCGGATGAAGACCTCCCGGATCGCTGCGCGCGCGTGCACCGGGTCGAGAACGCCGATGCGGGGCAGCACGTTGTCCGTGGCGACGGTGGCGACGCGCCCCCGGCGCAGGATGCGGACCACGTCGTCGCGGACGGCGGCGTTGCCCGCCACCACGACCGGGACGCCGAGCCGCGCCCGTGCCAGGGTGCGGGCGTTGCCGAGGAGGACCTCCGCGTTGCCGTCGTCGGTGCCCCCGACGAGGAGAACGAGGTCGGGTCGGTCCGCCGCGAGGACGGCGACGTCGGCGAGGTGCATCGGACCAGACGACACGTGCACGACCCGGGCACCCGCGGACAGCCCGACGCGGTAGCCGGCCTCGGCGGTCACCGCCCGTTCGTAGCCGACGACGGCGAGGCGCAGCCCACCACCGGCGGAGCTGCAGGCGACACGTTCGGACAGGTCCAGAGTGGGGTTGCGGTCACGCAGCTGACCGAGCGCGGCGTCCAGGCCGTCCATCACGTCGGAGTCCACCGTGGTGCGGTGGACTGCAGTGTCGACCAACCCGCCGTCGGTGACATCCACGACGCCGACCTTGGTGAACGTCGACCCGAAGTCGACACAGACGACCGGGTGCACGTCGGTCGGCCGGTCAGCCGAGCGCGTGCTCGAGGTCGGCGACGAGGTCGCCGACCGTCTCGATCCCAACGGACAGCCGGACCAGGTCTGCCGGGACCTCGAGCGGACTGCCGGCGGCGGAGGCGTGGGTCATGCGCCCCGGGTGCTCGATGAGCGACTCCACGCCGCCCAGCGACTCCGCCAACGTGAACAGCTCAGTCCGGTTGACGACCTTGAGGGCAGCGTCCTCGCCTGCCGCGACCCGGAACGAGACCATGCCACCGAAGCCGCGCATCTGTCGTGCGGCAACGTCGTGGTTCGGGTGGTCGGTCAACCCGGGGTAGAACACGTGCGAGACGGCGGGGTGCGTCGTCAGCATGCCGACGACAGCAGCGGCGTTGTCGTTGTGCCGGTCCATCCGGACGCCGAGCGTCTTGATCCCCCGCAGCACCAGCCAGCTGTCGAACGGTCCGGCGACGGCGCCCATGGCGTTCTGGTGGTACGCGAGCCGCTCGCCGACCTCAGCGTCGGCTGCGACGAGTGCGCCGCCGACGACGTCGGAGTGCCCACCGAGGTACTTCGTCGTGGAGTGCACCACGACGTCGGCCCCGAGCCGCAGGGGCTGCTGCAGGTAGGGCGAGGCGAACGTGTTGTCCACCACAAGCAGCGCCCCGGCATCGTGCGCGACGGCGGCGAGGGCTGCGATGTCGGCAATGTTGAGCAGCGGGTTGGTCGGAGTCTCGACCCAGACGACCGCCGTCTCCGGGCGGATCGCGGCTCGGACGGATTCGACGTCCGACACCTGCGCCGCGCTCCAGTCCACGCCCCACTTCTGCTGCACCTGGGCGAACAGCCGGTAGGTGCCGCCGTAGGCGTCGTCGGGGATGACCACGTGCGAGCCGGGAGAGCAGACCGTGCGGAGCAGGGTGTCCTCGGCCGCCAGGCCGGAGGCGAACGCCAGCCCGCGCGCCCCCGCCTCGAGGGCCTCCAGACACTCCTCCAGTGCGTGACGGGTGGGGTTCGCGGACCGGCTGTACTCGTACCCGCCGCGCAGCCCTCCGACGCCGTCCTGCTTGAAGGTCGACACCTGGTGGATCGGCGGTACCACCGCCCCGGTGACCGGGTCGGGGTCCTGCCCGGCGTGCAGCGCGAGGGTCTCGAAGCCGTGTTCGTCCACCCGCCGACCCTATCCAGCGGCGCGGCCGGAACACGCGCCCGCCCGGTGTGGTTGTGAGGGGAGCGCGGCTGCGTGCCGCGCGAGCGACCGTCGTTCGTCACGAGGAGGCCTGCATGCTGTTCAGCCGCGCCAAGACCCACCTGCCCGAGCCGGACAAGACGCTGGCCGGACGGTCGGCCCGCCCGTTCACGGTCCCCGAGCGGCACGTGGTTCTCGGGACGCCGCTGGAGGGTCCGGTGCCGGACGGGTTCCAGGTCGCGTACTTCGGCATGGGCTGCTTCTGGGGTGCCGAGCGCCGGTTCTGGCAGGTGCCCGGGGTGTGGTCGACCGCCGTCGGGTACCAGGGTGGCGGCACCAGCCACCCGGTGTACGAGGAGGTCTGCACCGGGATGACCGGGCACGACGAGGTCGTGCGGGTGGTCTACGACCCGCAGCAGGTCTCGTTCGCCGACCTGCTGACGGTGTTCTGGGAGACCCACGACCCGACGCAGGGGTACCGCCAGGGCAACGACGTCGGGACGCAGTACCGGTCGGCGGCGTACTGGACCACCGACGAGCAGCGTGCCGAGATCGAGGCCTCGCTGGCCACGTACCAGGCGGCGCTGACGCGCGCCGGGCTGGGCGAGATCACCACCGAGGTCCAGACGGCGCCCGACTTCTACTACGCCGAGGAGTACCACCAGCAGTACCTGGCGAAGGTCCCCCACGGCTACGACTGCCACGCCACCACCGGGGTGCCGTTCCCCGCCTGACCAGTTGCACGAATGTGCAGAATTCCGGGCCGCCGCCACGAATCGTGCACGCAGGCCCCCAGGAGTGTGCGGAATTCCAGGCCGAAGGCCGGAATTCCGCACACTTGTTCACCCCCGAAACGAGAGTGGGCACCGGACCGGCGCGGTCGCCTAGCTGGCGAGGAAGCCGAGCAGGTCCTGGCGGGTGAGCACGCCGGTCGGCTTGCCGTCCTCCAGCACCATGAGCGCGTCCACCTTCTCGAGCGCCGCCACCGCGGCCGCCACCGGCTCGCCCGCCCCGATCCCGGGGATCGGCGGCGACATGTGGTCCTCCACCCGGTCGGCCAGGTGCGCGGTTCCGGAGAACAGCGCGTCCAGCAGGTCTCGCTCCACCACGGACCCGGCGACCTCGGCCGCCATCACCGGCGGCTCCGCACGCACCACGGGCGCCTGCGAGATCCCGTACTCGCGCAGGATCTGCACCGCCTCGGCGATCGTCTCGTTCGGGTGGGTGTGCACCAACGTCGGGATGCGGCCGTCCTTGGCGTGCAGGACGTCCCCCACCGTCCGCCCGGCACCCCCCTCCGGCAGGAACCCGTAGTGCGCCATCCACTCGTCGTTGAACACCTTCGACAGGTACCCGCGCCCGGAGTCGGGCAGCAGCACGACGACCAGGTCATCCGGTCCGGCCCGCTCGGCGACCCGCAGCGCCGCCACGGCGGCCATCCCGCACGATCCGCCGACGAGCAGCCCGTCCTCCCGGGCCAGCCGCCGCGTCATGGTGAACGAGTCGGCGTCGGACACCGCGATGACCTCGTCCACGACGGACGGGTCGTACGCCGCCGGCCAGAAGTCCTCGCCCACGCCCTCGACGAGGTACGGCCGCCCGGTGCCTCCGGAGTACACCGACCCCTCGGGGTCGGCGCCCACGATCTGGACGCGCCCGTCCGAGACCTCCTTCAGGTACCGCCCGGTTCCGGTGATCGTCCCGCCGGTCCCCACCCCGGCGACGAAGTGGGTGATCCGCCCATCCGTCTGCTCCCAGAGCTCGGGACCCGTCGAGTGGTAGTGCGAGGCCGGGTTCTCCGGGTTGGAGTACTGGTCCGGCTTCCAGGCGCCCGGAATCTCGCGGGCCAGCCGGTCACTCACGTTGTAGTACGAGTCCGGGTGCTCCGGCGCCACCGCCGTGGGGCACACCTCGACCCGGGCGCCGTACGCGCGCAGCACGTCGATCTTGTCGGTCGACACCTTGTCCGGGACGACGAACACGCAGTGGTACCCCCGCTGCTGCGCCACCAGCGCCAGCCCCACGCCGGTGTTCCCCGAGGTGGGCTCGACAATCGTGCCGCCCGGCTGCAACAGCCCGTCCCGCTCGGCCGCGTCCACCATCCGCAGGGCGATCCGGTCCTTCACCGAGCCGCCGGGGTTGAGGTACTCGACCTTGGCGTACACCGGGGCCGGCAGCCCCTCTGCGACGCGCTTCAGCCGGACAAGAGGGGTGTCGCCGATCAGCTCGATGAGGGATTCGTGGACGCGCACCCGCCGAGACTACGCGGAAGCCGCTGCGTGACCGGGCTACGGTCGTGACATGGCATCCACCGCCGCGGTCGAGCTCGCACCACAGGTGTGGCGCATCCCCACCTCGCCGGCTGACCTGGTCAACTCGTTCGCGTTCGTCGAGGACGACGGCTCGGTCACGTTGGTCGACGCCGGCTACCGGTTCGGCGTCGGTCGACTGCTCGCCGGGCTCGCCGCCATGGGCAAGCACCCGGCCGACGTGCGGCGACTCCTGCTCACCCACGCCCACTCCGACCACGCCGGCGGCGCCGCGCAGATCGTCGCGACGACCGGACTGGACGGCGTCTCCGCACATGCCGACGACGCTGAGTACCTGCGGGCAGGCACGTCCCCGCCCCGTGACACCTCCCTGCCCGGAGTCCGGGGAGTCTTCGCCCGGCTGCCGGGCGGCCGGAGCTTTCCTCCGGTCGACGTGTCGGCCGAGCTAGCCACGGGCGAGACGCTCGACGTGGCCGGCGGGCTAGACGTGATCCACACCCCCGGGCACACGCCGGGGCACGTGTCGTTCCTGCACCGGGGTACCGGAGTTCTGGTCACCGGCGACTCCATCTGGAACATGCGGAGCCGCCTCACGTGGCCGGTGCTGGCGTTCTGCACCGACGCCCGGCTGTCGCAGCAGACCGCGGACACCCTGGGTGAGCTGGAGTACGAGGTCGCCGCATTCACCCATGGGCCGGAGATCCGCGACGGTGCCCGCGACGCCGTGCGTCGCTTCCTGGCGCGGGCGGCCCGCCGGTGAGCCGCGCCAGCCGCGCCCGCAGCATCGCCAAGGCGGCTGCGTACGGCGGTGGGGGGCTGGTCGGTGCCGGCGGCGCGGTGTTCGGCCTCATGGTCGGGCAGGCCCAGCTGGCGCGGCGCACGATCGGGCTGCCCACCGAGGATCCCTGGGACGCCGACGGTCGCTACGGCGACGGGTCGGGGCCGCCGGTGCGGCTGGCGATGCTCGGCGACTCCGGCGCGGCCGGCCTGGGCGTGGGCACCCCGGCCGAGACCACCGGCGCGGTCCTGGCCCAGGGCCTGGCGGACGCCTCGGGCCGTCCCGTCGACTTCGCGTCGTTCGCGGTGGTCGGCGCTCGCAGCGCCGACCTCCCGCCCCAGGTGGAGCGTGCCCTGGCCTTCGGGGCGGATGTCGTCGCGATCGTGGTCGGAGCCAACGACGTCACCCACCGGGTACTCCCGGCCACCTCGGTCCGGGTGCTGGCCGACGCGGTGCGCGAGCTGCAGGGGGCCGGCGTGCCGGTGGTCGTGGGGACGTGCCCCGACCTCGGGACGGTGCGCCCGATCCCGCACCCGCTGCGCCTCGTGGCACGCAGCTGGAGCCGGTCTCTTGCCGCGGCACAGTCGGTCGGCGTCGTCGAGGCCGGCGGCCGGACGGTGGCGCTGGCGGACCTGCTGGGCGAGGAGTTCGCACAACGCCCGGACGACTTCTTCGGACCGGACCGCTTCCACCCGTCGGCCACGGGCTACCGCGCGGTAGCCCTCGGCATGCTCCCCAGCGTGCTCGACGTCCTCGGCCTCCGGCCGGAACCCGAGGGGGGACCGCAGGCCGACAGCCGCGTGTGGGAGGTGGCGCAGGTGGCTGCCGCGGCGGCGGACCTGCCCGGGGCGGAGGTGTCCGGCGCCACCGTCTCCGGCCAGGACCGCGGGCGGGCGGGCCGCTGGGCGCGGCTGCGCCGAGCACCGTCGGCTACGACACCCGACGCAGCCGACGCAGCCGGCTGACCGCGTCCGACACCAGGCTGACGTCGACGCCCGCGCGGCGACGGACCGCATCCACCAGGTCCTGCCCGGTGACTGCGACCATGTCCCCCACTGCCAGGTCCGACAGCTGCGGCAGTCTCGCTGGCCGGCCGTCAGCCGGCCCCAGTGCGCCCTCGGCGTCGGCGAGCCACTGGGCGAGCGCGCGGGCGGCGTCCGCGGCCGTCTCCCCGGCCAGCTCGTCATGTCGCCGTCGCAGCCGGGACTCCGGGAGCCGGCGCAGGTGGTCGGCGAGCCGCGTGACCTCGTCGGAGAGCTCGTCAGCTGGGGGGGTGGGGACCACGGGGGGACCCTAGCCGCGCCGACCGTCCCGGTGACCGGACGCGGTCACCGAAGTGACCCGACGGGTATCTGCAAGGGGCTTGTGCGCGGTGCACAGGTGGGGCACCGTGGACCTAGACCGTCCGCAAGCCATGGAGGCGCCCGATGTCGTCGCTGCACCACTCCGAGGAGACCCACACGAACCTGGTGGCGCGACTGCCGCAGGCGACCGGGCGCGAGCTCACCGACTGGTTCAAGGTGGTGCAGGACGGGCCGGCGCTCACCCGGTTCGAGGAACGCGTCCACTGGCTGCAGGACGAGTACGACCTGCCCCACAGCTATGCCACCGCGGTCGTGCACGAGTACGACAAGGTGCGGGCCGCCCGGCGAACCCTGTAGCCGCGCGAGCCGCCGCGCCCCCAAGCACGAAGGCCGCCGCCCGTGGGAACGGGACGGCGGCCTTCGTCTGCCGAAGCGGGGTCAGCTGCGGTTGAGGATCGCCATGAGCCTCAGGAGCTCGAGGTACAGCCAGACCAGCGTCACCATGATGCCGAACGCGGCCCGCCACGACTCCTGCTCTGGGGCGCCGGCAGCCATGGCGCGCTCGATCGCGTCGAAGTCCAGCGCCAGGGAGAAGGACGCCAGGCCCACGCCCGCGAGGCACAGCAGGAGGCCGAGGCCGCCGGTGCCGTAGAAGCCGAAGCCCTCACCGACACCGAAGAACGACGACACCAGACTGGCCAGGGCGACGAAGAGGTAGCCCACCATGCCGATCATCATCACCTTGCGGAAGGTGTTGCCCACCTTGATGATCCGCGTCGCGTACAGGAACAGCATCGCAGCGAACGCGGCGAACGTACCGAGGACGGCCTGGACGACGATGTTGCTCTGCGGACCGGTGGGGTCGGCGTTGGCGTAGTTGTAGTACCAGAGGCTGATCCCGCCGAGCGCGATCCCCATGAGCAGCGCGTAGCCCAGGTAGACGGCGGGGCGGATCGTCGCCGAGACGGCGCCCCACATCCCGAGTCCGAAACCGCCGAGCATGGCGATCAGGACCACGCCGGTCGGGACCTCCAGCTGCCAGGACCCGAACGCGGCGACCACGACGATGGCGAACATCAGGCCGGACTTGGCGATGACGTCCGCGATGGTCATGACCGGGCCGGTGCCGACCGCGGTGGGCGGGACGGGGGGCGCCTCGGCGGCCGGGACGTTGTACATGTCCTGGAGCTGCTCGGGCGACGGGGCCGGGGACTGGGCGGTGCTGCCGAAGCCGGCATAGCCGCCGTTACGGGCGGCTTCCTTCTCCATCCGGGTGAGCACCGGGTTGTTGGTCTGCATCAGGCCTCTCCTGCTGGGCGGCGCCCCGAACCGGGGCGTGGGGTCCGTCCCCAGGATAACCCACCACTCACGAACTCGGATTCGGCCTACGGTGCCCCCGGTGGGACTCGAACCCACACTGGATCCCTTTTAAGGGGACTCCCTCTGCCGTTGGGGTACGGGGGCACCTCAGGATGGCACGGGGCCCTCTGGCTCGGCCGGCGACTGGGCGGGCGGTCGAGCCGCGCGCTCGAACTCCTGGAAGGGCTCGTGCATGGACCACAAGGACACGATCTCCCGCTGGAAGAACAGCGCCAGCGTCCAGTCGGCCACCACCCGCGCCTTGCGGTTGAACGTGGGAACCCGACTGACGTGGTAGGTGCGGTGCATGAACCAGGCCGGCCAGCCCTTGATCTTGATGCCGTAGACGTTGGCCACACCTTGGTACAGCCCGAGCCCGGCAACCGACCCCGCGTGCTTGTGGGCGTAGTCGTGCACCGGCCTGCCCCGCAGCGAGGCGATGAGGTTGTCGGCGAGCACCTTGGACTGGCGGACGGCGTGCTGGGCGTTGGGGGCGCACGTCGTGCCTGACGCCTGCGTGAGGTCGGGCACCGCCGCCGCGTCGCCGGCCGCCCACGCGTCCGGAACGCCCTCGACCTGCAACGTGGCCAGCGTCTTGACGCGGCCCTTCTCGTCCAGCGGCAGGTCCGTGGACTCGAGCACCGGGTTGGCGCGAACGCCTGCGGTCCACACCAGCGTCTCGGTGTCGAGCTCGGTTCCGTCGGAGAGCACGACGTGACCGCCGACGCTGGACTCGAGGCGGGTGGACAGCCGGACGTCGATACCGCGCTTGCGCAGCTGCTCGAGTGTCCAGACCCCCATCTGCGGTCCGACCTCGGGCAGGATGCGGTCGGCGCCCTCGACCAGCACGAAGTGCAGGTCGTCCGGCGTGATCGTGCGGTAGTAGCGGACGGCGTACCGCGCCATGTCCTCGAGCTCAGCCAGCGCCTCGACGCCGGCATACCCGCCCCCGACCACGACGACGGTGAGGTTGCGTCGACGGATGAGCGGGTCGCGGGTGGACTCGGCGATGTCGAGGCACTCCAGGATGCGGTTGCGCAGCTGGATGGCCTCCTCCACCGTCTTGAAGCCGGTCGCCCACTGGGCGAGCCCGGGGATCGGCAGCGTCCGCGACACCGAGCCGACCGCGGACACCAGCACGTCGTAGGGCAGTGGGTACGCATCGCCCTCCAGCGGCTGGATGGTCGCGGTGCGTCCGGCGTGGTCGACGGCGGTGACGCGGCCGGTGAGGATCTCGGCGCCACGCAGCACCCGGCGCAGCGGGACGACGACGTGGCGCGGCGACACAGCGCCGGCCGCGGCCTCGGGGAGGAACGGCTGGTAGGTCATGTAGGAGCGGGGGTCGACGACGGTCACGTCCGCCTCGCCCTTGCGAAGCTTCTTCAGCAGCCGGTGAGCGGTGTACATGCCCACGTACCCGCCGCCGACGACCAAGATGCGCGGCGGGCTCGTCAACGGGGGTTGGGTCATGCGCCCAGGGTAGGTGGGCGGCCAGCGGTCAGGCTCCGGCCGCCAGCGCGGCGGCGCGGGCTAGCACGTCGTCGAGCATCTGCTCGGTCAGCTTCCCGGTGAACGTGTTCTGCTGGCTCGGGTGGTAGCAGCCCAGGACGGTGAGCCCGGCCAGGCGTACCTCCACACCGTGCCCGAAGACCGGCCGGGGCCGGGGCACTGGCCGGCCGGCGCGGACGAGGGCCGCCCAGGCGGCCTGCCAGGCGAAGCCCCCGAGTGCGACGAGCACCGTCACCGACGGCAGGAGCTCGAGCTCGCGGTCCAGCCACGGTGCGCAGGTCGTTCGCTCCTGGGCCGTCGGCTGGTTGCCCGGCGGCGCGCATCGCACCGCCGCCGTGACACGGGCACCGGACAGCCGGAGCCCGTCGTCGACGCCGGTGGCCGAGGGCTGGTTTGCCAGGCCGACGCGGAACATCGATCCGTACAGCCAGTCCCCGCTACGGTCCCCGGTGAACACCCGGCCGGTGCGGTTGGCGCCGTGCGCGCCGGGCGCCAGTCCCACCACGAGCAGCTGCGCCGCCGGGTCACCGAAACCGGGGACGGGGCGGCCCCAGTACTCCTCGTCGCGGTAGGCAGCGCGCTTGTCCTTCGCCACCGCCTCACGCCACTGGACGAGTCGCGGGCAGGCCCGACAGCTCGTAATGGCGGCGTCGAGGTCGGGCACGTCACTGACGTCGCGCGCGAACCGTTCCACCTGCGCGGCGTCGCGGGCGGCGCTGCTCACACTGCGAGCGTGCGGCCGAACAGGTCGATCGTGCGCTCCCACGCGACCGCGGAGGCCTCAGCGGCGTACACCTCGGGGCGCTCGTCGTTGAAGAAGGCGTGTTCGGTGCCGGGGTAGTCGAAGACCTCCACCCTGCCGCCAGCGGCGGCGATCGCGGCTCTCGCCTGCTGGATGCCCGGCGCTGCTGACGTCCCATCGCCCTCGGAGCAGTGGATCATCGCGGTCTTGCCGGAGTAGCTGGGCCAGTGGGGGCTCATCCGCTCCCACGGGAGCGCCGGGTAGAACCCGACCGCCGCCCGGATGTCCTCGGACAGCGTGGCCGACCAGAGCGCCAGGGACCCGCCCATGCAGAATCCCACGACCCCCACCCCGGTCCCAGTCGTCGCGTCGTGGTGGGCGAGGAAGGCCGCGGCTCCGGAGATGTCCCGCGCGGCGGTGTCCATGGCCAGGCCCATCATCAGCTTGTTCGCCTCGTCCGGTTCGCGGGTCGCGACACCGTGGTACAGGTCGGGCGCGAGCGCGACGTAGCCCGACGCGGCGAACCGGTCGACGAGATCCTCGATGTGCGGCACCAGTCCCCACCACTCCTGGATCACGATGACCCCCGGACCGGTGCCGGACTCCGGCAGCGCGAGATATCCCTGCGCTGCCGCGCCGTTGCTCGCGAACTCGACCCGCTCACCCATGACGCCTCCTGTGCCGAACCGGTGTCGCCCCGCCGTTGCCCGCCGCCCGCAACCTATCCCCGAGTGCACACCCCCAGGACATATTTGGGCACCGAGTGCGTCACCGCGCTGGAATACTCCGCCCAGCCAGCTTCGCCGTTGCAGAGGAGCGTCCCCGTGACACGGACCCAGCGAGTCGGCGGGTGGGCGCTGCTGGCCTACGGAGCGCTCTCCGTCGGCGCGACCGCTCTGATCGGCGTCGCCGTGAGCCTCGGCCTCGAGGACGGCGACGACCCGGCGGACGGCCTGCGGTTCTTCCGTGACCACGGTGACGTCTACGTGCTGTCGGGGATCACACTGTTCTTCATGGCGGTGAGCCTGACCGTGGCGGTTCTCGGCCTGGACGACGTACTCGCCGATCGAGCGAACCGCCTGGCGCGCCGGTCGGTCACCACGTCCGGGCTGTTCGCGTCGGCCTTCCTCGCCGTTGCTGGCATCTTCCAGATCTCCGCCCCCGGCCCCGTTCTCCGCATCGCGGAGTTCGGAGAAGCGGACGGCCGGGCCGCCTACCTCGTCATCCAGCTGGCAGGGACACAGGTCGCCCTCGCGGGTGGTCTGTTCACCGTCGGCATCTGGGTGGTGGGGATGTGCGTCCTCGGTGGACGTCAACGGCTCATCCCCCTGCCCCTGGCGTGGCTCGGAGTCATCCCGGGCTTCCGGGTGGTGGCAGGGCTGTTCGGGCCGCTGCTCGACAACCTGAGCTCCGTCGTGTGGGTGGTGTACATGCTGGCGGTCGTGGGGACTTCAGTGTGGTTCCTGCTCGCAGGCGGGTGGCTGGTCGTGCGTTCTCGGGCCGCACGATCGGAGGTCGCCGCCTCCTGACCTTCGCTCTCAGCGACCAGATGTGTCCTCGGGGTGTGCACTCGGCGCCCAAATGTGTCCTGGGGGTGTGCACTCGGCGGGCTGGGTGAGCTGGGGCGGCTGCCCTAGGCGAGGGACAGGGCGATGCCGTCGAGAATGTCGTGCTCGCTGGCGAGGACCTCCGCCTGGCCGCTGTACGCGACGATCGACGACCAGATGAGGGCGCCGGCCATGATCACATCCACCCGTCCCGGGTGCATCACCGGCAGCGCCGCCCTCCGGTCGCGGGTGAGGAAGAGCAGGTCCTCGCACGTGCGGTGGACCGACGCCGCACTCACCACGCTGCGGTGGATCTGCTCGGGGTCGTACTCCCACAGGCCCAGGGCGAGCGCCGACACCGTCGTCACCGACCCGGCCAGCCCGATGAGCGTGCCGGCCCGCCGCAGCGGCACTGTCCTTACGACCTCGGCGATAGCGGCGTCGATGTCGTCCCGGGCGGCCGAGACCTCCGCCGGCAGGGGCGGGTCGGAGTGGAAGTGGCGCTCGGTCAGCCGGACGCAGCCGATGTCGACGCTGGCGGACGCTGTCGGTCCGGTCGTCGCGTCGCCGATGACGAACTCGGTCGACCCGCCGCCGATGTCGACCACCAGGAACGGCTCGGGCCGCTCCCCCGGCGCAAGCTCGTAGGTGGCGCCGCGGAACGACAGTGCCGCCTCCTCCTGGCCGCTGACGACCTGCGGCTCGACGCCCAGGCGGCCGCGCACGCCGCTCACGAACACGTCGCGGTTCGTGGCGTCTCGGGTGGCGGACGTGGCGACGAACCGGACGTACTCGGTGCCGAGCTCCTGGATCCGGGCCGCATACCGGTCGACGGCGGCGAACGTGCGCTCCAGCGCCGGCTGGCCGATCTCGCCGGTGCTGTCGATGCCCTCCCCGAGTCGGACCACCTCCATGCGCCGGTCGACATCGACGAGCCGGCCGGTGTCGGCGTCGACGTCGGCCACGAGCAGGCGGATGGAGTTGGTGCCGCAGTCGATCGCGGCGACCCGACGCGCGGTCACGACGGCTCGTCCCCGACCGTGACACAGGGCACGTCGCGACGCACGCCGCGGGCATCCAGCTCGGCGAGCACCTCGTCCCCCAGCGGGTTCACTCCCGGCCCCACGGCGAGAGCATGCGCGGCCAGCACGTGGAGGCACTTGACGCGGTCGGGCATGCCGCCGGCGCTGACACCTGCGATCTCCTCGACGACGGCCACGGCCTCGCGACGCGCAACCAGGTCCTCGTGCGCGCCCAGGTACCGGGCCGCAAGCTCGGCGTCGGTGGCGAGCCGGCCCTGCATCGCCCGCATCACCCCCTCTGCCTCCAGCGTGCTGATCGCGGAGGTCAGCCGAGTGCAGGTCAGGTAGTAGAAGGTCGGGAAGGGGCTGCCGTCAGGCAGCCGCGGCTCGGTCTCGACGACGTCGGGCAGCCCACACGTGCACCGGTGGGCGACCGACCGCACCCCGCGCGGCTCCCTGCCCAGCTGGGCGGCGACGGCGCGCAGGTCCGGCGCCGGCACCGGACCCCCGTACGGCTGGTCCACGGTGGTCCGCTCAGTCCCGGGTGTCCGCCGCCTGCAGCGACGACCAGACGGTGTCGTACCAGGCACGACGCTCCTCGGTCGCCACCCGAACCTCAGGCTGCTTGGCCTCCTGGACATCCTGCGGCGACAGGACGACGTACCCGGTCTCGCCGGGGTAGACGTAGTGCAGCCGCTCCCGGGCCTGCAGCTCGACGTAGGTGGGGTCGTTCCACAGCTGCTGCTGGTCCCGCAGGCCGTCGACGCGCTCCTGCCGGACCTGCAGCTCCCGCTCGAGCGCCCGGATCTGGGACCGCTGCTGCACGTACTCGCGCAGCGGAAGGGCCAGGGTCATCACCAGCGCCGCCAGCACGAGAAGCAGCACGACGGCACGTCCGGTCGGACGCGACCACGGGCCTCGAGACACCGCAGCCTCCGGCGCCGCGGCCACCACCGGGGTCACCCGACGCGGCCGACCGCTGCCGGACGAACGGCGCGGCGAGCCCGGCCTGCTCGACGACGTCATACGACGAGCATCACCTACGGGGTGAACCTCGGGAAGGCCGACGCGCCGGAGTACCGCGCGGCGTCGTCGAGCTCCTCCTCGATGCGCAGCAGCTGGTTGTACTTGGCAACCCGCTCGGACCGGGCGGGCGCACCGGTCTTGATCTGCCCGCAGTTCGTGGCCACCGCGAGGTCAGCGATGGTCGTGTCCTCCGTCTCGCCGGAGCGGTGGCTCATCATGCAGCGGTAGCCGTTGCGGTGCGCCAGGTCGACGGCGTCCAACGTCTCGGTGAGTGTCCCGATCTGGTTCACCTTCACCAGCAGCGCGTTCGCGACGCCGTCGTCGATGCCTCGCTGGATCCGCTCCGGGTTCGTCACGAAGTTGTCGTCCCCGACGATCTGGGCCGCTGCTCCCAGCTCGGCCGTGACGTGCTTCCACCCGTCCCAGTCGTCCTCGGCCATGGGGTCCTCGACGGACACCAGGGGGTACTCCGCGACCAGGGTCGCGTAGTACTGCGTCATCCAGTCGGAGTCGCGATCCTGGCCCTCGAACCGGTAGGACCCGTCGGTGAAGAACTCCGTGGACGCGACGTCGAGTGCGAGGGCAACGTCCCGGCCCGGGGCGTAGCCGGCCTTGTCGATGGCGACCAGGAGCAGGTCGAGAGCATCCCGGTTGCTGGGCAGCGCCGGGGCGAACCCGCCCTCGTCACCGAGACCGGTAGAGAGCCCACGCTCCTTCAGCACCGCCTTCAGCGCGTGGTAGACCTCCGCGCCCCAGCGCACGGCTTCAGAGAATGTGCCCGCCCCGATGGGCGCGATCATGAACTCCTGGATGTCGACGTCGGTGTCGGCGTGGGCACCGCCGTTGAGCACGTTCATCATCGGCACCGGAAGCAGATGGGCGTTCGGGCCGCCGACGTAGCGGAACAGCGGCAGGTCCGCCGAGTCCGCCGCCGCACGGGCCACCGCCAACGAGACGCCGAGGATTGCGTTGGCCCCCAGCCGTGCCTTGTTCGGGGTGCCGTCCAGGTCGAGCATGGTCTGGTCCACCAGTCGCTGCTCCGACGCATCGAAGCCGAGCAGCTCAGGGCCCAGCTCGTCATCGACCGCGAGAACGGCCTTCTCCACGCCCTTACCGAGGTAGCGGTTGGCATCGCCGTCGCGGAGCTCGACCGCCTCGTGCACTCCCGTCGAGGCGCCGCTGGGGACCGCCGCCCGACCGACGGTGCCGTCGTCAAGGCCCACTTCGACCTCGATCGTGGGGTTGCCTCGCGAGTCCAGGATCTCGCGTGCGATGAGGGCGTCGATGCTCGCCACGGGTGGCTCCTCGGCAGGTCGGTGGGCTGGGGTGCCCGGCGCGTCGAGCCTATCCACCGGCCGGTTCGGCTCGCCGGACGCCGTCGGCCAGCTCGCGGGCGGCCCCCCGCAGTGCCGCCTCCGGGTCCAGGCCGTGCCGCTGCGCCGCGGCAGCCAGCCCCAGCAGCACCACCCCCACCTCGTCCGCGGTCACATCCGGCGGAAGCTCGGCCTCGGGCACATCGACCGACACCCCGGCGCGGTCGATGCGGCGCACCAGGGCCGAGGCCAGGGCCAGGGCGGGCTGGCCGAGCGGGACGCCGTCCACCGCCGAGGCCCGGTCCTTCTCGGCCGCCTTCAGCCGCTCCCAGTTCTCCTCGACGTGAGCTGCGGTCGGGGCATCGACGCCACCGAAGACGTGCGGATGCCGCCGCACCAGCTTGTCCACGATTCCGGAGGCGACGTCGTCGACGGACCAGGGTCGATCCGGGTCCTCCTCTCCCAACCGGGCGTGGAAGACCACCTGCAGCAGCAGGTCGCCGAGCTCCTCGCGCAGGTGGTCGACATCGCCGGTCTCGATGGCTTCGACGGTCTCGTACGCCTCCTCGAGGAGGTAGGGAACCAGGGACGCGTGGCTTTGTTCGGCATCCCACGGGCAGCCACCAGGCGACCGCAGCCGGTCCATGACGGCGACCAGGTCGAGCAGCCGGGCACCGGGGACGTCGTAGGAGCCGTGCACGACCTCTACCTCCGGCGGCGACTCCCCGGCCTCGGCCGTCGCAGCCAGCGCCGGCGCCAGGGCCTCGGTGACCGCGATGTCACCGTCGTCGGCGACCAGCCAGATGACGGTCCCGTCGGCCGCACGGGAGAGGAGCTCGCGCGCGACGGCGCCCGGTGCCAGCCCGGCGAGTGCCTCCACCGCGACGCCGTCGTCGACGAGCATTCGGGCGAGCGGATGGTCAGACGAGCCCACCAGCACCGGCGCGCGGCCGTCCAGCAGCTGCCACGCCGATCGGTTGAGCAGCCCCGGCGCAACTCGGTGGGACGTCGCCAGGAGAACCAGGCGGCCCAGGACCGGCATCAGCCCGCGGGCGGCGCGAGCGGGATGTCGCCCCCGGTGGCACCGCTCGGCACCGGCTCCGGCGCGGACAGCCGGTCGTCGGACCGTGGCACCACCTGGGCGATCGTCGCGTCGTACGCGGCGTAGCGGGGGTTGACGGAGACCCCGAGCTCGGCACCGGTGGTGGCCAGCGCAGCACGCAGCGCCGCTCCCTGCTCCTCCGGAGTGCCGTTCGGGGCCAGCTGGCGTACCAGCAGCTGCTGGAGCATCTGGGTCTCCGCAGCCTGGTCGAGAGCGCTGGGCCCGATGCCCGCCGACACCGCGATCTGCAGGCGGTCGCGGTCGCCGAGCCGGCTGAGGAACGCGTCGACATCGCCGGCGGACACCGACACGCCCTCCTCGACAGCCAAGGCATCGGTGAGCTGCGTCTCGACCCAGATGCCGACCAAGCGCGTGTTGAGGTCTGCCGTGGGTGGTGCCTGGAGGTCGTTGGCGGCGGCGATGTCGAGGATCTCCTGGCTGGAGTCGGACACCGACGACTCCGGCAGGACGTCGTCGCCGACGACTGCCGCCGAGCCGGCTTTCACGCCGCCGCAGCCGGACAGGAGCAGCATGCCGACAGCGGCCAGTACCGCGGCGCCGGCATGCCGGGGACGGAGCACGGTCACGTCGATCCCTCCGGGGGAGCGTCGAGCAGGACGTCCTGCACGAGGTCGGTGGCCCACCGCAGGAGGTCGGCGTCGCGGACGGGCTGACCGCCGACCCGGGCCGTGGTGGGGCTCGGTACCAGGATGGTACGGACCGCGGGCTTCACGATGGTCCCCGGGTACAGCCGGGTCAGCCGCAGGCTGCGCGACTCCGGAAGCTCCACCGGCGACAGCCGGAGGTACTTGCCCTGCGTGACGACCTCGGTGACCCCCGCCCGCCGGGCGAGGGCACGAAACGCAGCGACGGCGAACAGCCGCTCCACCGGTGGCGGCAGCGCCCCGAAGCGGTCGACCAGCTCCGCGCGTGCCTCGGTCAGCGCCGGTTCGTCGTGCGCCGCGGCCAGGCGCTGGTACGCCTGCAGCCGGACACGCTCCGACGGGATCCAGTCGTGCGGGAGGTGGGCGTCCACGGGCAGCTCCACCCGCACCTCCTCGTCCGGAACCGGCTCCCCGCCCTTGAGGTCTGCGACCGCCGCCCCGACCAGGCGCACGTAGAGGTCGAAGCCGACGCCTTCGACGTAGCCGGACTGCTCGCCGCCGAGGACGTTGCCGGCACCCCGGATCTCCAGGTCCTTCATCGCCACCGCCATCCCGGAGCCGAGGTCGGTGTGCTGGGCGATGGTCGCCAGCCGGTCGTGCGCGGTCTCGGTGAGTGGCTGCTCCGGCGGGTACAGGAAGTACGCGTAGCCGCGCTCGCGCCCCCGGCCCACCCGGCCGCGCAGCTGGTGGAGCTGCGACAGCCCGAGCAGGTCGGAGCGCTCCACCACCAGGGTGTTCGCGTTCGCGATGTCCAAACCGGACTCCACGATGGTCGTGCACACCAGGACGTCGAACGACTTGTCCCAGAAGTCGACGATCACCTGCTCCAAGGAGTCCTCGGACATCTGGCCGTGCGCGACGCGAATGCGCGCCTCGGGCACCAGCTCCCGAAGCCGGGTGGCCGCCCGCTGGATGGACTCGACCCGGTTGTGGATGTAGAAGACCTGCCCCTCCCGCAGCAGCTCACGGCGGAGGGCCGCCGAGATCTGCTTCTCGTCGTACGGGCCGACGAACGTCAGGATCGGATGCCGCTCCTCCGGCGGCGTGAGGATGGTCGACATCTCGCGGATTCCGCTCACCGCCATCTCCAGGGTGCGCGGGATCGGTGTCGCCGACATCGTGAGGACGTCGACGTGGGTGCGCAGCGCCTTCAGGTGCTCCTTGTGCTCCACGCCGAACCGCTGCTCCTCGTCGACAACGACCAGCCCCAGCTCCTTGAACCGGGCGCTCGGCTGCAGCAGCCGGTGGGTGCCGATCACGACGTCCACCGAGCCGTCCGCCAGACCGGCCAGGACCGCGTTCGCCTCCGCGTCGGTCTGGAACCGGGACAGGGCCCTGACCTCGACGGGGAAGTTCGCGAACCGCTCGGCGAAGGTGCTCAGGTGCTGCTGGACGAGCAGCGTCGTCGGAACCAGGATGGCTGCCTGCTTGCCGTCCTGCACTGCTTTGAACACCGCACGCACGGCGATCTCGGTCTTGCCGTAGCCCACGTCGCCGCAGACCAGCCGGTCCATCGGGACGGGTAGCTCCATGTCGGCCTTCACCTCGTCGATACAGGCCAGCTGGTCCGGCGTCTCGACGTACGGGAAGGCGTCCTCCAGCTCGCGCTGCCACGGAGTGTCCGGTCCGAACGCGTGGCCCGGCGATGCCATCCGGGCCGAGTACAGGCGCACCAGCTCGGCGGCGATCTGGCGGACCGCCTTCTTGGCCCGCCCCTTGGTCTTGGCCCAGTCGGCGCCGCCGAGCCGGTGCAGCGACGGCGACTCGCCTCCGACGTACCGGGTCACCAGGTCGAGCTGGTCGGTCGGCACGTACAGCCGGTCGCCGGGCTGGCCACGCTTCGCCGGCGCGTACTCCAGCACCAGGTACTCGCGGGTGGCGCCTTGGACCTCCCGCCGGGTCATCTCGACGTACCGCCCCACACCGTGCTGCTCATGGACGACGAAGTCTCCGGGTGCCAGCTGCAGCGGGTCGACCGCCGCCCGGCGACGCGACGGCAGGCGGCGCATGTCCTTGGTGGAGGAGCGCTGACCGACCAGGTCGGTCTCGGTGATCAGCAGCAGGCGGGCCGCGTCGCTGACGAAACCGTGAGCCAGCTCACCGGTCGTGACCACTGCCACGGACGGCTCCGGTGGCTCGGGGACGTCCTCGTCGAAACGGGCTGGGACGCCCTCGTCGCGCAGCCGCTCAACCAGCCGCTCGGCCGGCCCGTGGCCCTCAGTGACCAGGACCGCGTGCCAGCCCGAGGCCAGCCGCTGCCGCACCTGCTCCAGCGCCCGCCCGGTGTCGCCGCGGAACTCCTCGGCCGGGCGAAGGCCGGACACGACGGCATCCGGCTCGAGCTCCTCGTCCGGGGTGAACCGACCGATGCTCCACCACGGGATCCCCAGGGCGATGGCGTGCTGCCGGACGTCGCCCAGGTCGTGGTAGGCCGCCGCCCCGAGGTCGATGGGCGTGACGTTTCCGGCCGCCGCGTTGGCCCAGCTGGCCTCGAGAAACTCCTGGCTCGTCGCCACCAGGTCGTGGCTGCGTGCCCGGACGCGCTCGGGGTCGACCAGGACGACGTGGGCGCCGGCCGGGAGGATGTCGAGGACGAGCTCCATGCCGTCGGCGAGCACCGGGGCGAGCGCCTCCATCCCCTCGACCGCGATCCCTTCCGCGATCCGGTCCAGCACGTCCGCCAGGCCGGGTTGCTCAACGGCGAGGGTGCGCGCCCGCTCGCGGACCTGCGGCGTCAGGGGAAGCTCCCGCACCGGCGCTGCCCACACGCCGTGCTCGGCCACCTCCAGGCTGCGCTGGTCCGCGACGCGGAACCACCGCACCTCCTCGACCGTGTCACCCCACAGCTCGACCCGAAGCGGGTGGTCCTCGGTCGGGGGAAAGACGTCGACGATGCCGCCCCGCACCGCGAAGTCGCCGCGCTTGTCGACCAGGTCGACGCGGCCGTATCCGGCGTCGACCAGCCGGGCCGCGACGTCGTTCAGGTCGACCTCGTCACCGGAACGAAGCACGACCGGCTCCAGCTCGCCCAGACCGCGCACCAGAGGTTGGAGCACGGCTCGGACTGGCGCCACCAGCACCGAGACCGCGGCCGTCGCCGGGTCGGTGTCGTCCGGGTGCGCCAGCCGTCGCAGGACGGCGAGCCGGCGACCGACCGTGTCGCTGCGGGGGGACAACCGCTCGTGGGGAAGCGTCTCCCAGGACGGGAAGTCGACCACCGAGTCCCGGGGCAGGAGCGAGCGCAGAGCCGCGGCGAGGTCCTCCGCCTCGCGGGTGGTGGCAACGACCGCGAGGACCGGGCGCCCGGCTCCCACCTGCAGGTCGGCCAGCGCCGCGATCGCGAACGGTGGCAGGGACGCCGGGCCCGACACGTCCAGGGACGGGGCCGCCGCGGCGCGTCCAAGCTCGAGAACCCGGCCGATGGCCGGGTCGTCGCGCAACAGCTGCAGCAGGCCGCGGACCGTCATCGCAGTCCGGGGTGCCGCGCTCGGCAGCGAGTCACTCGCCGGCTCCGGGCATCAGTCGTTGAAGGCCGACTGCGCACGTTCCAGCCCTTCGCTCAGCAGCGCCTCGATCGCGTCGGCCGTCCGGCCGACGTGCACGTCGAGGTCCTCGCGCTCGGCCTTGCTCCAGCCGCGCAGCACGTAGACCGACGGGTCCATCCGGCCCGGAGGGCGGCCGATCCCAAACCGGGCCCGGTAGTAGTCGCCGGTCCCGAGTGACTGCCGAAGCGAGCGCAGGCCGTTGTGCCCGTTGTCGCCGCCACCGAGCTTCAGCCGCAACGACCCGAAGGGCAGGTCGAGCTCGTCGTGGGCGACCACCATGTGGGCGACGTCCAGCCGGTAGAAGTCCCGGATCGGAGCCACCGCCTGACCGGACTCGTTCATGTAGGTCCGTGCCTTGACCAGCACCGCACGTTGCCCGGCGAGGTGGGACTCGGCGACCAGCGCCCGAGCCCGCTTGTGGGCTCGGAAGCGTTCGCTGGTGCGGCGGGCGAGCTCGTCGACCACGAGGAACCCGACATTGTGCCGGGTGCCCTCGTACTCCGGGCCGGGATTCCCCAGTCCGACGACCAACCACCCGCCGCCGTTCACGTCGACCGGGCTCAGGACTCGTCGGCTGCTCCGGCGCCCGACTCGCCCTCGGCACCCTCGGCACCCTCGACGCCCTCGACGCCCTCTTCGCCCTCGACGCCCTCGAGCTCTTCCTCGGGCTCCTCGGCGATCTGGCCGCTGGTGACCTGGACGACGTTCATCTCCGGGTCGGCGGCGAGCGTGACGCCATCCGGCAGCGCCACCTGACCGGCGTGGATCGAGTCGCCGATGGTCATGCCCTCGACGGAGATGGTGAGCTGCGCCGGGATCTGCGTGGCGTCGGCGTTGACCGCGATCCGGTCGTTGATGTACTCCAGCAGCCCGCCCGGGACCAGCTTGCCCTCAGCGACTACCGGAACCTCGACGGTCACGATCTCGCCGCGCTCGATGATCACCAGGTCGATGTGCTCGATGGTGTGCTTGATCGGGTCGCGCTGCACCGACTTGGGGAGTGCGAGCTGCAGTCCGGCGGCCAGCTCGAGCTCGAGCAGCACGCCGCTGGTGGACAGCGCACGCGTCAGCTCGCGACCGGGAAGGGAGATGTGGACCGGGTCGGTGCCGTGCCCGTAGACGACCCCGGGCACCTGCTGGTTGCGCCGAAGCCGGCGGGAGGCGCCCTTGCCGAACTCGTTGCGCGGCTCGGTGGCGATACGGACCTCGGACACGGGGCACTCCTGTCAGGCTGCGACGGACGGAACGGTCGCTACCGTTCCGGTGCGTCCGGCGGGCAGAGCGCGTGACCGACCACGCACCGCGTCGATCACGGAGCCTGGGCCACCGGGACGATCGAATCGGTCGGTTCGGTGGCTCGGGCGCTCCCTCGCCGGGGCGACCGGCAGAGTCTACCGACCCGCCCGGGACCGGACCAAACGGCCCGGTCAGGCGATCCCGTCGAACAGGCTGGTGACCGAGCCGTCGTCGAAGACCTCGCGGATGGCTCGTCCCAGCAGCGGGGCGATCGGCAGCACGGCCAGCTTGTCGAACTGCTTCTCGGTCGCGATGGGCAGCGTGTCGGTGACCACGACCTCCGTGATGCGACTGTTCTTGAGCCGGTCCACCGCAGGCCCGGAGAAGATGCCGTGGGTCGCGGCGACGATCACCTCGGACGCGCCGTTGTCGAACAGGGTCTCGGCGGCCTGCACGATCGTTCCGCCGGTGTCGATCATGTCGTCCACGATCACGCAGGTGTGCCCCTTGACGTCGCCGACGACCTCGAGCACCCGGACCTCGTTGGGCACGGACGGGTCGCGGCGCTTGTGGATGATGGCTAGCGGGCTTCCCAGCCGGTCGGTCCAGCGCTCGGCCACGCGGACCCGTCCGGCGTCCGGCGAGACGACGGTGAGCCGGCTCCGGTCCGGCACCCGGCTGGCGATGTAGTGAGCCAACGGCTCGAGCGCGAACAGGTGGTCGACGGGGCCGTCGAAGAAGCCTTGGATCTGCGACGTGTGCAGGTCGACGGCCATCAGTCGGTCGGCGCCCGCGGTCTTGAACAGGTCTGCCATCAGCCGGGCAGAGATCGGCTCGCGGCCCTTGTGCTTCTTGTCCTGCCGGGCGTACCCGAAGAAGGGCGTCACCACGGTGATCCGCTTCGCCGAGGCGCGCTTGAGCGCGTCGACCATGATCAGCTGCTCCATGATCCACTTGTTGACCGGCTCGGTGTGGGTCTGGATGACGAAGGCGTCGCAGCCGCGGACGGACTCCTCGAAGCGGACGAAGATCTCGCCGTTGGCGAAGTCGTAGAGCGAGGTCGGGCACAGCTCGGTGTCGAGCTCGGCGGCTACCTGGGAGGCGAGGTCCTCGTGCCCACGGCCGGCGAAGAGCATGAGCTTCTTGGAGTTGCTGCTCTCGATCATCCGTGGCGCCCTTCCGTCGCCGGAGGCGACGTCTCGGAGTTCTCGGTGGCCTGCCCACCATTGTCCTCCGCCGGTGACGGCGTCGTGCGACCGCCCCGTTCGGCCGCCGCCGCGGAGTCGGTGCCCGCGCGCCGGCGGGCGACCCACCCGGCGATCGTGCGCTGCCGTGCCCGCCCGACCCCCATCGCACCTGGGGGGACGTCGTCAGTGATCACCGAGCCGGCAGCGGTGTAGGCGCCGTCACCGACCTCGACCGGCGCGATGAGCATCGTGTCGCTGCCAATGCGGACGTGGTTGCCGATCACCGTGCGGTGCTTGGCGACGCCGTCGTAGTTGACCACCACGGTGGCGGCGCCGATGTTCGACCCCTCGCCGATCTCCGCGTCCCCGACGTAGGACAGGTGCGGAATCTTCGACCCGGTGCCGACGATGGCGTTCTTCGCCTCGACGAAGGCGCCGGCGCGGGTGTCTGCCCCGAGCCGAACCCCCGGGCGCAGGTGGGTGTACGGGCCGACGCTGGCGCGTGGGCCGATCTCGACCTCAGTGCACGTCGAGCTCCGGACGGTTGCCCGCGACCCGACGCGGGTGTCGACCAGGGTGGTGTCCGGGCCGATCTCGGCACCGTCGGCTACGTGCGTCTGCCCCAGGAGGCGGACCCCCGGCTGCAGCACGACGTCACGGCCGAGCGTGACGTCGGCACCGACCCAGGTCGTCTCCGGGTCGACGAACGTCACGCCGTCCCGCATCCAGCCCGCGTTGATGCGGTCACGCAGCAGGCGCCCGGCTTCGGCCAGCTGGATGCGGTCGTTGACCCCGAGGACCTCGTGGAAGTCGCCGACGGTGACGACGCCGACCGGCTGGCCCTCGTCGCGCAGGACGGCCACGACGTCGGGGAGGTACTCCTCGCCCTGGCTGTTCTCGCGCGTGAGCCGGTCGAGGGCTGATCGCAGCCGCAGCGCGTCGAACGCGTACACACCGCTGTTGATCTCGTCGATGGCCCGCTGTTCGGCCGTGGCGTCGCGGTGCTCCACGATCTGGGCGAGCTCTCCGGATTCGGTGCGGACGACCCGGCCGTAGCCGGCCGGGTCTGGAACGCGAGCCGTGAGAACGGTTGCCGCGGCGCTGCGCTCGTCGTGCGCTGCGACCAGGCCCGCGACGGTCGAGTGCGACAGGAGCGGCGTATCGCCGCTCAGGACGACCACGGTCCCGACGAGATCGGGGTGGGCGGCCAACGCCTGCCGCAGCGCGTGGCCGGTGCCGAGCTGCTCGTCCTGCACGACCGCCCGAGCGCCCGGGTGGTGGTCGGCCAGCCAGTCGGCCACGGCCTCCCGGCCATGGCCCACCACCACGACGACCGGGTCGGCCGACGGGTCCACCGCCGCTAGCACGTGACCGAGCAGCGGCCGACCGAGCAACAGATGCAGGACCTTGGGGGTCGCCGAGCGCATACGGGTGCCCTCGCCAGCGGCCAGCACGACCACGGCTGCCGGACGGCTGTCGCTCACGGCGGGCGGCTCCAGGGCGTCGTGGCGGAGGAAGACGCTAGCGAGGATACCGGCATCGGCCCCCGGCGGTGACCGGCTCCCGGGAGAGGATTCGAACCCCTACAAGCGGCACCAAAAGCCGCCGTCCTGCCGATTAGACGACCCGGGATGGCCCGGCCAGCCTAACGACTGCCCCCCACCCCACCGGCGCTCCAACCCGCACCCGTGCTCCAACCCGCACCCGTGCTCCGACCCGTCCGCCCCACCGTGCGTCGTTCCGCCGCTAGGTCCGGTGCATTGGCGCACTGCACCGGACCTACCGGGCGGGGGACGCACGATCGGCACGATCGGCGGGATCGGCGGGATCGGCGGGATCGGCGGGATCGGCGGGGGTCGCGGGGGTCGCGGCCTGGACAAGTTACGGAACCGTAGGTTACGGTCCCGTAGGTATCCACCGACGAGGGGACCGTAGTGACGGCACCGGGCACCAGCACCACCACGCGCACCAGGACCTCCACCCCGCGCACCGAGCTCAGCGAGGCCGACCTGGCCGCCCTTCGCTCCCCCGCCATCGATCCGGCGGCGGTCGACGCGTCCGAACGGCAGACCCCGGTCACCTTGTTCTTCCTGTACCTGTTCATCGTCGTGCCGTTCCTCGCCCTGCTGCTGGCCATCCCGATGGCGTGGGGCGGGTTCATGGGACCAGTCGACGTCGGTCTGCTCGTCTTCTTCTACTCGCTGACAGCGCTGGGCATCACCATCGGCTTCCACCGCCACTTCACCCACGGCTCGTTCAAGGCGAACAGACCGCTGCGCATCGCCCTGGCGATCGCGGGCACCTACGCCATCGAGGGTCCGCTGGACCGCTGGGTCGCCGACCACCGCAAGCACCACGCCTTCAGCGACAAAGACGGTGACCCGCACTCCCCATGGCGGTACGGCGAGAGCCTCCCCGCCTTGATGAAGGGCCTCTTCTACGCCCACATGGGATGGCTGTTCGACGTCGAGCAGACCCCCCGCGCGAAGTACGTGCCGGACCTCATCGCCGACAAGGACATGGCCCGGATCTCACGCGCATTCCCCGCGTTCGTTTTGGGCTCGGTGCTGATCCCCGGCGTGATCGGCGGTCTGCTGACGTGGTCATGGGTGGGCTTCCTCACCGGACTCTTCTGGGGCTCGCTGGTCCGGATCGCGCTGGTCCACCACGTGACCTGGTCCATCAACTCGATCTGCCACGTCATGGGCGAGCAGCCCTTCAAGTCGCGCGACCACTCGGGCAACGTCTGGTGGCTGGCCATTCCCTCGTTCGGCGAGAGCTGGCACAACCTCCACCACGCCGACCCGACCTGCGCCCGCCACGGTGTCGAGAAGGGCCAGATCGACATCAGCGCTCGCCTCATCCGCTGGTTCGAGCTGGCCGGCTGGGCGACTGAGGTCCGCTGGCCCAAGACGGAACGTCTGACTGCCCGCCGCGTACCCTGACCGCCGTGACCCAGCCGAGCGAGGAGCGTCGCCGCCCTCGCATGACGAGCGCGGCCCGCCGTGAGCAGCTCCTCCAGGTGGGGCGCACGCTGTTCGCGGAGAAGGGATTCCAGGCGACGTCGGTCGAGGAGATCGCCGCCAAGGCCGGGGTCTCCAAGCCAGTCGTCTACGAGCACTTCGGCGGGAAGGAGGGCCTGTACGCGGTCATCGTCGACCGCGAGATGCGCAGCCTTCTCGGCCGGATCGAGGGGGCGCTCACCGGCGACCATCCCCGCATGCTCCTCGAGCAGGCCGCCCTGGCCCTGCTCGACTACATCGAGGCCGACACCGACGGATTCCGCGTCCTGGTCCGCGACTCCCCGGTCGCCACCGCGACCGGCTCGTTCGCCAGCCTCATCGGCGACATCGCGGTCCGAGTCGAACACCTGCTGGCGGCGGAGTTCCGGCAGCGAGGGTTCGACGCGAAGTTCGCCCCCATGTACTCCCAGATGCTCGTCGGCATGGTCGCACTGACCGGCCAGTGGTGGGTCGACGTGCGCAAGCCGAAGAAGACCGAGGTCGCCGCGCACCTGGTCAACCTCGCCTGGAACGGCCTGAAGGACCTCGAACCGAAGCCCAGGCTCAGCGGGACGTGACGGCACCGACCCGCACCGGCTGCGGTCCCTACCCGGATGCGACTAGCGTCTGAGTATGAGCGAGACACCTCAGGACCCCTACCGGCCGCCGGACCCGACCAACCCGCCCGCCCCGCCACCGCCGGCCGCGCCGGGCTACGGACCCCCACCACCCGCCGCGCCGGGCTACGGACCCCCACCACCCGCCGCGCCGGGCTACGGACCCCCGCCGCCAGCCGTCCCGCCGCCCTACGGCGCGCCCCCACCTCCCTACGGCGCCCAGCCCCCGCAGGGCTACCCGCCGGCACCGTCCTACCCCCCGTCGACCCAGCCCAAGAACGGCGTGGCCATCGCCGGGCTGGTCCTCGGTGTGTCCTCCCTGGTGCTGTTCTGGGTACCGGTCCTCGACTGGCTCCTGGCACTGACCGGGCTGATCTTGTCCATCGTCGGGATCCGGAAGGCGGCGCAGATCCAGGTCGGCAAAGGGTTGGCCATCGGCGGTCTGATCACCTCGATCGTCGGCCTGCTCGCTGCCGCGATGTTCAGCATCTTCATCGTCTTCCTGGTCAACACCGGGATCGACGCCTACGACCAGTGCTACTACGACGGCATCAGCCAACAAGAGCTGGACCGCTGCATGAACGAGGCGGTCACCGACCAGTTCATCAAGTGACCGATTCGGCAGCAGCGTCCCGGGACGAGGTCGACGAGCTGGTCGCCGCGTGGCAGCGGGAGCGACCGGACCTCGACGTGTCCCCGTTGGAGGTGCTGAGCCGCGTCACCCGGCTGGCCCGACACCTGGACCGGGCTCGTTCGCAAGCGTTCAGCAGCCACCGTCTGGAGTCTTGGGAGTTCGACGTGCTCGCCGCGCTCCGCCGCTCCGGTGAGCCCTACGAGCTGTCTCCGGGGCGGCTTCTCCAGCAGACGATGGTCACGTCGGGGACGATGACCAACCGCATCGACCGGTTGGCGGCGGCGGACCTGGTGCAGCGCCGCAAGGACCTGCACGACCGACGTGGCGTTCTCGTGCGGCTGACCGAGTCCGGCAAGGTCAAGGTCGACGCTGCCCTCGCGGACCTGCTGCGTCAGGAGCACGAGATCCTGGGTGGACTGGACGACGCCCAGCAAGGCGCGCTCGCGTCACTCCTTCGCGTCGTCGTCGCCCCGTTCGACCACGCCTGAGTCGGGCGCCTCGACTGCGACGTACCGGCCGTCGCGAAGCACCGGCACGACCGGGTCGACATCCACCATCTCCGCGAGCGCGACGTCGTCGGCGAACCCGCGTGACACCAGCTCGAGCCCGGAGGGAGTGCCGCTCAGGGGCTCGCGCGTGTCAAAGGTGGCCGCCGCGCCCATCACCTCCGGGGCGAAGTCCACGTCGGCACCGCGGTCCCGCATGCGTGCGGCGATCGCCCCGGCACCTACGAGGTCCTCGTACGCGGGACGCAGCGAGGCGTCGGACCAACGCTCTCCGGCGGGGACCAGCCCCAGCGTCTCGAACCGTCCGTCGAGCCACGCCGCCACGGCGCCGGCATTACGCAGCGAGCCAGCCACGACCGTGAGGCCGGACATCAGCGCCGCATGGGAGATGGCGGCACCGTTCGGGGACGGCATGACCAGACGGTCGCCCTCCTCCACGTCCAGCAGGCTGGCCGGTGACAGAGTGCGGCCCTCTCGCATGTTCCGACCGCGGACCAGCGTGGCGCCGATGGCCCGGGCCAGCTCCTCGGCGCGGTCGCTGCCGGCGTGCGGCCAGACCGCCGCGCCACGGGCCACCGCCACCGTCACCGACGTCGAGAAGGACAGCACGTCGATGATCACGACCGCCTCGCAGCGCTCGGACAACGCCCGCAGTCCCTGGATGCCCCACTCCAGGTCCACCCGGGTGGTCACGGCTCCACCACCCGTGCGCCACCCACCGGACCGGGGGCCTGCTTCACGGTCCGGCACGTGCCCGAGCCGGACAGGGCGACGGCCAGGTCCAGCGCGTGCTCCTCGTCGCGAGCCAGGAAGGCGCAGGTCGGCCCGGAGCCGGACACCACGGCAGCCAGCGCTCCGTACTCGTGCCCGACGTCGAGCGTCATGGTCAGCTGCGGACGCAGCGACACCGCCGCCCGCTGCATGTCGTTGCTCATCTCCCGGCCGACGGCCACCGGGTCCCCGCCGCGCAGAGCGCCCATCAGCTGGTCCGACACCCGGGGCTCCACCAGGACTGCTCCGTTGCGGAGGCGGTCGAGCTCGGCGTAGACCTCTGGGGTCGACAGCCCGACAGCGGCGATGGCCAGGACCCAGTGGTAGCGGCCGCGAGCCAGCGCCGGGGTGAGCCGCTCACCCCGACCAAGGCCCACTGCGGTGTGGCCGGTGAGTGCGAAGGCGACGTCGCTTCCTAGCTGCGGTGCCAGCTGGGCAAGCTCTGAGCGGTCGAGTCCAGTGCCCCAGAGCTGGTCCAGGGCGACCAAGGCGGCGGCGGCATCAGCACTTCCGCCGGCCATGCCACCGGCTACCGGGATCCCCTTGTGGATGTGCAGGTGTGCGCGCGCCTCGACACCGGCGTGCTCGGCGAGGACGCGCGCCGCGCGCATCGCCAAGTTCTGCTCGTCAACGGGGACCTGGTCGGCGTCCTCCCCCTCCACGCTGACCGTCAACCCGTCGCCGTGCAGGGCGGTCACGTCGTCGAAGACACCCACGGCATGGAAGACGGTCGCGATGTCGTGGAAGCCGTCCGCGCGTGGGGCGCCCACCGACAGCTGGAGGTTGATCTTCGCTGGCACACGCACCGTGACCGGACTCATGCCTCGGCACTCCCCACGCCGATGCTGGTCACGACACAGATGCTACGGGTCCCTCGGCGCCGCGGCCTGCGCGATGCGGGCGAAGTCGGCGACGGCGAGGCGTTCGCCCCGCAGCGTGGGGTCGACGCCGGCCCGTGCCAACGTCTCCGCCGCGGCGACCGACGAGCCCGCCCAGGAGGCCAGCGCCGACCGCAGGCTCTTACGTCGCTGGGAGAAGGCGGCATCGACCACTGCGAACACCTCCTCGCGCGTTGCCGTCGTCTCCGGCGGCGACCGCCGGACGAAGGACACCAGCCCCGAGTCGACGTTGGGAACCGGCCAGAACACCGAACGCGAGACCTTGCCGGCCTTGGCGACGTTGGCGTACCAGGCAGCCTTCACGCTCGGGATGCCGTAGGTACGGCTCCCTGGTGCCGCGGCGAGCCGGTCGGCAACCTCCGCCTGCACCATCACCAACCCAGACCGCAGCGTGGGGAACACCTCCAAGAGGTGCAGCAGGACCGGGACCGCAACGTTGTACGGAAGGTTGGCCACGAACACCGTCGGGGGATGGGGCAGGTCCACCAGGTGGAGCGCGTCTGCGGTCACGACAGTCAGCCGATCGGCAAGGGCCGGCTCGCGGGTACGCAACGTGGCGGGCAGTGCCGCCGCGAGTCGGGGGTCCACCTCGATCGCGATGACCTGGGCGGCGGCGGGGACCAGCCCCAGCGTCAGCGACCCGAGACCCGGACCGACCTCGACGACGACGTCTGACGGCGCCAGCCCGGCCAACCGGACGATGCGTCGCACGCTGTTGGCGTCCACAACGAAGTTCTGGCCCCACCGTTTGCTCGGCCGGATCCCGAGCTCCGCGGCCAGGGCGCGGACGTCCGTGGGACCCAGCAGCCCCGCGGCGGCCTGCCCCGGCCCCGCAGGTTCATCCGGACCCGTCACGTGAACAGCAGCGGACCGCACACCGGCCATGGCTGCGCACCGCGGCTCGCGTACAGCAGCTGTGCCCGGTACAGCTGCTCGGACGAGGACGCGTCGATCGGGTTGCCCGAGCCGCCGACACCGGCCCAGGTCCCCAGGTCGAACTGGTACAGGCCGTAGTAACCGGCCGGGTTCACCGCACTCGGGTTGCCCCCGCTCTCGCACTGCGCCAGCGCGAACCAGTTGAGGTCACCGATCGCGGTACCCGGCGCCGCGTAGACGCGGGCCTTCGTCCCGAACTCGACGACCCGGTTGACCGGCCGACGGACCACCGACCGTTTCACGAGTTCTCGCCGCACGACGACGCCGTCTTCGACGGTCACCCGGAAGACCGACACCCCGCGGCCGTCGCGGCCGACCCGAACGAGCTTCTCGTCGCCTTCGTACAGGCTCCCGTTGGACCGTCGCACCAGCTTGCGCTCGATCGCATAGGGCCGGCGAAGGACGCGCACGTCAACGCGCGTCACCGTGACGACCATCCCGTCGCGCACGGTCGCGGCCAGCGCGGCGTCCGCCCGGTCACGACCATTCAGCCGAATGCCCGCCTCCCGCATCGCGGCGCGGACGGTGCCCGCGGTCGTCAGCAGCGTCGTGCGGCGTCCGTCATGCTTAAAGGTGATCTGGTCCGGCAGGTCGACATCCACCGACAGACCGGTCCGGGGAATCGGCGCCGACCTCGACGCGGACAACGAGGCCGTCTGCACCCGAAGTCCCAGGTCGTCGAGCGCCTGGTCGACGGTGAGCGCGGTCGTCCACACCTCGACCGGCTGGCCGTCCAGGGCAAGCCCCAGCGGACGCGCGTACCGGACGGTGACCTCCATGCCGTCGCGCAGCCGTGTGCTGGGGGACGGTGCGACCACGTCCCGCCACTCGACCTCCAGGCCCTGCTCGTCGAGCAGTGCCGACACGTCGCCAGCGTGGGTCGTCACCGTCAACGGCTCGCCGTCCACCCGGAGGGTGACGGTCGAGTCCGCCCGGACGAAGCCGCCCATCGCGAGCACGAGAAGCGCCGCCAAGGCGGCGTTCAGCGCAACCGTCAGCGGACGGGACACACGTCTCCCGGGTCGAGTGGCCTGCCCCGAGAGCCGAAACGCCGTCCCAGGGAGGGGGTCAGCGGCCGAGGGTACCGGACGTCGCCGGTTGCGCAGCGGGACCAGAATCTGCCGGTGGACAGCAGAAAGCCCGACCAGGCCTACCAGGCCCCGAACACCCGAGAGGTCGTTCGGGCCGTCGCCGCGGCGAGGTCCTCGACCGGCACACCCAGCGTGCTCGCCATCGCACGCAGAGTCACCGGAATGAGATACGAGGCGTTCGGCCGCCCCCGGAACGGCACCGGGGCGAGGTACGGCGCGTCGGTCTCCACCAGAAGGTGGTCGATCGGCGTCACAGCCAGCGCGTCACGCAGACCTTGGGCATTCTTGAAGGTCACCGTTCCGGCGAACGACAGCACCCATCCGGACGCGGCGCACCTCCGGGCCATGTCGGCGTCACCGGAGAAGCAGTGGAAGACGACGTGCTCGGGGGGCCCCTCCGAGTCCAACACCCGCAGGACGTCGGCATGGGCGTCCCGGTCGTGGATGACCAGCGCCTTGCCGAGCCGCTTGGCCAGGTCGATGTGGCGGCGGAACGACTCCTCCTGGGCAACCCGTCCCTCCGGTGGGGTGCGGTAGTGGTCCAGCCCCGTCTCCCCGACGGCGCGGACCCGCGGGTCTGCTGCCAGCTGTTCGATGGTGGCGAAGGCATCGTCCAGCTGACCGCGGATCTGCAGCCGGGGCGCCTCGTTCGGATGCAGCGCAACCGCAGCCACCACCGACGCGTGCTGCCGCGCCACGTCCACCGCCCACTGCGCCCCGGCGACGTCGCAGCCCACCTGCACAACCTGCGCGACCCCCACGGACCGGGCGGCTTCGAGTGCGGCGTCGACCGTCAGCCCGGCGCCGTCGCGTTCGCGGTCCATCACGATGTCGAGATGGCAGTGGCTGTCGGTGACCGGCTCCGGGAGTGGCTCCGGCGGGAGCGGGTAGGCACCGACTCCCGGCGCCGCATCAGTCATCCGGGCACCGTCGTCGGGGTCAGTCACCTGGGCAGGCTAGCCGGAAGCGCCCACCAGCTGGCGCAGCCGCTCGCCCTCGTCGAACAGCGCCGACTCCGCCATCCGCGACGACACCAGCGAGGCGAGGGCCGCCGCCGCAAGCAGCATGTACATGACCACGATCTGGTAGCGAATCGCCTCGAGCGGCTCGACCCCGGCAAGGATCAACCCCGTCATCGCGCCCGGCAGACTGATCAAGCCGACCACCTTCGTGGTGTCGATGGCTGGTGTGAGTGCCAGCCTCACCGAGGCGCGCCGGACGGGTTCGAATGCCTCCCGCGCGGTCAGCCCGAGAGACAGCCTTGCCTCCACGGCCGCTCGCTGCTCCGAGACCGCGTCGCGGGTCCGCCTCAGTGTCACTGCCGTCACCGTCATCGCGGTGCTGACGACCATGCCGCCCACCGGAATGACGACCTCCGGCTTGAGCGAGATGACCTGCAGCACGAGGAGGACCCCCATCGTCGATGCGGTACCCACCGCGATCGCGACACCAGCCACGCGGGTCGCGTCGGGGAGCCCTCGGGCGCGCCGGCCCGCGACCACCCCGCCGATCACCGTCATGACGGCCAGCCACGCGAACGCCGCCAGCAGCCCCAGGTGGAAGACGAACAGCAGCAGGGCCCCCACCGCGAGCAGCTGCACAAACGCCCGGACGGAGGCGATGAGGAGTTCACGCGTGATGCCGAGCCGCTGCTGCCATGTCACTGCAGCGGCGATAAGAACCAGGGAGATCGAGGCAATCACTCCGGCCCAGCTGGGAACGTTCGCAGTGGTCGTCACAGGTCCTCCGACCGCTCGGTGAGGTAGCGCACAGCTCTGGGGTGGCCGCGCTCGACCAGCCGTCCCCGGTCGAGCACGAGGGCGTCGTCGGCGAGCGATGCGGCCCGGTCGCGGTCGTGGCTGACGAGCACCACCGACAAACCGCCCTGCACGAGCGAACGCACGACACGATCAACCGAGCGCGCCGACGCCGGGTCGAGGGCGCTGGTCGGCTCGTCGAGCAGCAACGCCTCCGGCTCGACCGCGAGTGCCCGAGCAAGTGCGAGCCGCTGCTGCTCCCCGCCGGACAGCCCGGCAGTCGGCCGGTCCTGCGGGAAGTGACCGAGCGCGACGCGGTCGAGGAGGCCCGCCACGTCGTCGTCCGCGAGATCCGTCCGCCCGACGCGCACCTCCTCGCCAATCGTTCCGGTCAGCATCACCGGATGTTGCCCGAGCAGCCCCACACGTCTTCGGAGGTCGTGAACGTCCAGCTCGCGCACGTCACGCCCGCGGAACAGCACCCGCCCTTCCGTCGGCTCGACCAGCCGGTTGAGCAGGCGTAGCACCGTGGTCTTGCCAGAGCCGCTGGGGCCCACCAGGGCCGTCGCGTGACCTTCGTGAATGTGGTCGGTGACGCCGTCGACCACGCGCTGCCCGCCGAGCTCCACGACGACGTGCTCCAGGGTGAACAGCTCGACGACCGGTTCGTCCACCGGCGGCACCGTCAGGCTGCGCCCGGCGCGAACCGGGCGGTGAAGTGGCGCAGCGCAGCCGGCTGTTCGACGATCCGGTACGCGGGAAGGTCTGGGGCGCGCTTGGCGACCTCGCCGCACACCTCGATGACGTAGTCCATGTGGCTCTGGGTGTAGGTCCGTCGCGGGATGGCGAGCCGCACCAGGTCCATCGCGGCGGCCTGCTCTGTGCCGTCCGGGCGCTGCCCGAACATCACCGTCCCGATCTCGCACCCTCGCACCCCGCCGACCTCGTACAGCGCAACCGCCAGGGACTGGCCCGGGTACTGCAGTGGCGTCAGGTGCGGCAACAACCCACGCGCGTCGAGGTAGACGGCGTGACCACCGATCGGCATCACGACGGGAACACCGACGCTCCGCAGCCCGTCGCCGAGGTAGGCGGTGGAGCGGATCCGGTACCGCAGGTAGTCGTGCGACACCACCTCCTGCAGCCCTTGGGCGAGGGCCTCCAGATCGCGCCCCGCGAGGCCGCCATACGTCGGAAAGCCCTCGGTGAGGATCAACAGGTTGCGTGACGCCTCGGCGAGCGTGTCGTCGTCCATCGCCAGCCACCCGCCGATGTTGCCCAGCGGGTCCTTCTTGGCGCTCATGGTCATCCCGTCGGCCACGGCCGCGATCTCACGAACGATGTCCCGGACATCCCGGTCGTGCATGCCCTCCTCGCGCTCCCGGATGAACCAGGCGTTCTCAGCGAACCGGCAGGCATCGAGGAACAACGGGACGCCGTGACGGTCGCAGACCTCGCGGACCGCGAGCAGGTTCGCCATCGACACCGGCTGCCCGCCGCCAGAGTTGTTCGTGATGGTCATCATGACCACGGGGACGTCACCGACCCGCTCCGTCAGCAGCCGATCGAGGGCCTCGACATCCATGTTGCCCTTGAACGGGTGCTCGGCCTGCGGGTCACGACCCTCCGGGATGACCAGGTCGACGGCCTCCGCGCCACTGGCCTCGACGTTGGCACGCGTGGTGTCGAAGTGGGTGTTGTTGGGAACCACCTTGCCGGGACCACCCAGCAACGTGAACAGGATCTTCTCCGCGGCCCGACCCTGGTGGGTGGGGATGATGTGCCGGAACGGGAACAGGTCCTGCACCGCGTCCCGGAACTTGAACCACGACGGCGAACCCGCGTACGACTCGTCACCACGCTGGATCGCAGCCCACTGGTCGCGCGACATCGCGCCGGTTCCGCTGTCGGTGAGGAGGTCGACCAGCACGTCCTCAGCCCGCAGGTTGAACAAGTTGTAGCCCGCCTCGACCAGAGCGTCGCCGCGCTCAGCCTCGGTCGTCAGCCGCATCGGCTCGACCGAGTGGATGCGGAACGGCTCGATGATGGTCTTCGGCGAGAACTCAGACATGACGTGAGGCTATGCCCCGCGGCTAGACGCCGGAGCCGCCCGGGTGGACCATCAGGCACCACAGCCTCGCGTGGGGAGCGGAGGTGGCTGATGTCCGGCCCATGGCGGCTCGCGGGCGTGCTCGTGGCCGCCCTGCTCGTCTCGTCGTGCTCGACGGCCGTCGGCGACGCAGGGCGCCCTTCCGCGTCGGCCAGCTCGGACGCACCCTCTGCCGTCGAGCAGACGGTCCAGGTCGACGGCAACACCCTCACCATCACATGCGACGGCGAGGGAACACCCACAGTCCTGTTCGAGGCGGGTGCCGGTGGCGACGACCAGTGGTTCTGGCGGGTTCAGGACGATGTCCAGCTGACCACTCGCACCTGCTCCTACACGCGCGCCGGAATCGACGCCTCGCGACCGGCCGAAAACTCGCCGGTCACGATCGGTTCGCTCAGCGACGAGCTCGAGGCGCTGCTGGACGGCGCCGGCATCGATGGCCCGTATGTGCTGGTCGGGCACTCCATGGGCGGAATGGTCGCCCAGGTGTTCGCCAGCCGCAACGAGGACCGCGTCGTCGGGATCGTGTTCGACGACTCATCTGTGGCCGCACAGGTGGGCCAGAAGGACCCGGTCTGGGAGGACGGTCCCGGGAACCCGGTCGACATGGTGGCCTCGAAGCAGGAGCTGCTGCGTGCCGGCGACTTCGGGGACATCCCAGTGGTCGTGCTCACCCAGAACTTCGCCGACACCGACGAGTTTGATCGCAGCCAGCAGCTGTGGTGGCGGCGCGAGCACAGCTCGCTCGCACGTCGATCGACCAACTCCATCCACCTGCTTGCGGTCAGTTCGGGACACATGATCCAAGACGAACAGCCCAGTCTGGTGGTGGCCGCAATCAACGAGGTTGTGGCCTCAGCGCGTAGTGGCCAGCCGCTGGCAGCCTGCAGCAGGCGATTCGACGCCGTCGACGGTCGGTGCCTGCCGGGCTAGGCGGCGCTCAGGACGGCGGGTCCTCCAAGCGCGGGAACAGCGAGTCGCCCTTGGTCACCGTGACCCCGGCCGGCAGCGTTCCCCAGGTCGTTGTCTCCGCCACCCGCTGGTCGGACAGCGGGCCGAGCGCAGGCTCGGCACCGAGGAGGTCCCACAACCGCTGCGCGGTGGTCGGCATCACCGGGGCGTACAGCACGGCGATTGCACGCAGGGACTCGGCAGCGGTGTAGAGGATGGTCGCCAGCCGATCGCGGCTTCCGTCGTCCTTGGCCACCTGCCACGGCTCCTGCTCGGTCACGTACCCGTTGACCGCCTCGACGAACGAACGAATGGCCGCGAGCGCGTCGTGGAAACGGAGGTCCTCGATGGCCGCATCCGCTTCCGCCCCAGCCGCGGCCAGCAGAGCGGCCAGGCTCTTCTCGGCTGCGCCTGGCGACTCGTCTGCCGGCAGCGTCCCGTCGAAGTACTTGCCGACCATTGCCGCCACCCGGGAGGCCAGGTTGCCCAGCCCGTTCGCCAGCTCGGACGTATAGATGGCGCTGAGGTGCTCCCACGAGAAGGACCCGTCCTGCCCGAAGGGGATCACGCTGAGGAAGTAGTAGCGGAACGCGTCGGAGCCGAAGTGGTCGGTGATCTGGGACGGCTCGATGCCGGTCAGCTTGGACTTGCTCATCTTCTCGCCGCCGACGAGGAGCCACCCATGGGCGAAGACCTGTTCCGGCAGGGGGAGCCCAGCCGCCATCAGCATCGCCGGCCAGATCACGGCGTGGAACCGCAGGATGTCCTTGCCCACCAGGTGGACGTCCGCGGGGAACGTGCGCCGGAACAGGTCCGCCCCGGGACCGTCCACGTCCCCGTACCCCACCGCCGTTGCGTAGTTGAGGAGCGCGTCGAACCAGACGTAGGTGACCTGTGAGGTGTCCCATGGGATGGGGATTCCCCAGTCGAACGACGACCGCGAGATGGACAGGTCGTTCAGCCCCTGCTCGATGAACGACATCACCTCGTTGCGCGCCGAGGCCGGCGCAACCGCCCCCGGATGGTGTCGGTAGTGGTCGAGCAGCCGCTCGCCGTAGGCACTGAGCCGGAAGAACCAGTTGGTCTCCGAGACAGTCTCCACCGGACGGGAGTGCACCGGACACAGGAGCGCACCGTCGTCGCCCTCCACCAAGTCACCGGGGAGCTTGAACTCCTCGCACCCCACGCAGTACGGACCGGAGTAGGCGCCCTCGTAGATCTCCCCTTTGTCATGGAGGTCCTGGAGGAACTGCTGGACTCGACGGCCGTGACGATCCTCGGTGGTGCGGATGAAGTCGTCGTTGGAGATTTCCAGGGTGTCCAGAACCGGGCGCCAGGCTGTTTCCACGAGGCGGTCGCACCAGACTTCGGGCGGAACCCCGTTGGCCTCGGCGGTTCGCATCACCTTCTGCCCGTGCTCGTCGGTTCCGGTGAGCAGCCAGACGTCCTCGCCGCGCTGCCGGTGCCAGCGAGCCAGGACGTCGGCGGCAACGGTCGTGTAGGCGTGACCGAGGTGGGGCGCGTCGTTGACGTAGTAGATCGGCGTCGTGACGTAGTAGGTGTGGTCAGTGGAGTCAGTCACACCGCGGATCCTATGGGCGCTGCGCCGTCACGCGCGTCGGTCCAGGTACGCCTGGCACAGCTCGGCCAGCCGGTCGCCGTCAAAGGACGACTCGTGCCCGGCGTGGACGATCCGGACCGGAAGGGTCAGCAGCCGCCGGACCGACGCCACGTAGTCGTCGATGTCGGACTCCGGCAGCTCGTCGAGGAGCGTGCCGTCGTAGATCACGTCACCGCTGAACAGCACGCCCCGGCTGCGATCGAACAGGGCGGCCGACCCAGGCGTGTGACCGGGGAGGTGGATGACCTCGAGGGCTCG
This sequence comes from uncultured Actinomycetota bacterium, assembly GCA_963848085.1. Taxonomy (GTDB): domain Bacteria; phylum Actinomycetota; class Actinomycetes; order JAHEKZ01; family JAHEKZ01; genus CAWKCE01. Next base: position 204,839 of record CAWKCE010000003.1, on the reverse strand, counting down.
GTCGCCGAGGTCGATGACGTCGCCGTCCTCGACCAGCTCGGTCGCGGGGGCCGGAACCACGCGGTAGTCCGCGGGTTGGTACCCGCGTTCGGGAACCGCCTCGATCAGGTAGGGCGGCGCCACCCCATCTGGCTCGTCGGCCACGAGCGCATCCCGGAATTCGCTGGGCAGGTCGGCGGTGACCAGGGGGTCCTGCTCGGGATCGGCCAGTGCCGCCGCCTCCGCCTGGTGGGTGATGCGGTGGTCGAAGCCGTGCGCACCGCCGAGGTGGTCGTAGTGGCCGTGGGTCACGAACAGCGTCGGCTCGCGTCGGTGTCTGGTGTGCACGACGCGCGCCAGGTCGGCGACCCCGAGTCCCGCATCAACCAGGAGGTCGCGCTCCCTCCCCTTGACGTGCCAGCAGTTCGCCCGAAGGAACGGGTGGACCGCGGGCTCGATGTAGCGGGTGACGCCGTCGCCCACCGTCTCGACGTCGAACCAGCGCGGACGCACGGGCAGGTCGACAGTCGGCTGGGTCACGCGGTCACTGTGCCACTCACGCGTCCGACTTCCGATGCGCCGCCTCGTACACCCGTCGCCGCGGCAGCCCGGTGGCCAACGACACCGCGTCCACGGCGTCGCGTCGGGACCGTCCGGCAGCCTGCTCGCCTGCCACGCGGGCGGCAAGCTCGGCGTCGTCGAGCTCGACCGGCTCCGGGTCGGCGCCGCCGACGACGAGGCTGATCTCGCCGCGCACGCCGGGAGCTGCCCACTCCGCCAGCTCGGCGAGCGTGCCTCGGCGCACCTCCTCGTAGGTCTTGGTCAGCTCCCGGCAGACGGCGGCGGGCCGGTCGGCACCGAACAGCTCGACCAGGTCGGCCAGCACGGCCGGGAGTCGGTGCGGGGCCTCGAAGTAGACCTGCGTGCGGGGCTCACCGGCCAGCTCGCGCAGCCGCTGCCGACGCTGGCCGGCTTTCCGGGGGAGGAAGCCTTCGAAGCAGAAGCGGTCGACCGGCAGTCCCGACAGCGCCACCGCGGTGACCAGCGCCGACGGGCCGGGGGCGGCCGTCACGCGAACCCCCGCGGCGATGGCGGCCGCGACCAGCCGGTAGCCAGGGTCGCTCACGCTCGGCATCCCGGCATCGGTGACCAACAGCACCGTGCTTCCGTCGAGCAGCCGGTCGACGAGTGCGTGGGTGCGCGCCCCTTCGCTGTGCTCGTGGTAGATGACGACGTCGCCCGACGTGTGCACCCCCAGGTCACGGCACAGCCGCCGCAGCCGTCGCGAGTCCTCCGCGGCCACCACGTCTGCAGTGGCCAGCAGCTCAGCCAGCCGCGGCGAGGCATCACGCACGTCGCCGATGGGCGTCGCGGCGAGTACGAGCAGGCCGGGTGTCGTGGTGGTCACGGTCCGATCCTCCCAGCCGGCCCACCTACGATGCCGGTGTGACGGCAACGGGCGTGCTCGAGCCGCCGGCCGAGACCCCCGACCCGCCGGCGCGCACCTGGTCGGCAGCGGCCGCCGATCGGATCCGCGACCGTCTCACCGACCCCATGCCCACCGACCGCCTCATCGGCTGGCTCGCTCCGCTGGCGGTCACACTGCTCGCCGGGATCCTCCGGTTCGTCGACCTCAGCCGGCCTCGGGCGTTCGCGTTCGACGAGACGTACTACGCCAAGGACGCGTATGCGCTGCTGAAGTACGGCTACGAGGTCGACTTCGTCGACAAGGCGGACAAGCGCATCTTGCGCGGCGACCTCGACGTGTTCAGCGACACTCCGTCGTACGTCGTCCACCCACCGCTCGGGAAGTGGATCATCGCCAGCGGCGAGCAGGTCTTCGGGATGACGCCGTTCGGATGGCGGGTCGCCGTCGCCGTCCTCGGCACCCTGAGCGTGCTGGTCCTCGCCCGGGCCGTCCGGAGGCTGACCCGCTCGACGCTCGTCGGCACGATCGCCGGGTTGCTCCTCGCGATCGACGGCATGCACCTGGTGCTCAGCCGCACCGCGCTGCTGGACCTGCCCCTGTCCTTCTTCGTCCTGGTCGCGTTCGCCGCGCTCCTGCTCGACCGCGACCAAGCCCGACAACGCGTGGCCACCCGGCTCGAGCAGTTCTCCGACGGCAGGACGGGGCCCGGCATCGGGTTCCGCCCCTGGCGACTGGTTGCCGGCATCGCCCTGGGCGCCGCGCTCGCGACCAAGTGGAACGCGCTGGCCTACCTGGCGGCCTTCGGCCTCCTGACGGTCTTCTGGGACGTGGGCGCGCGGCGACTGGCCGGTGTCCGGCTCCCGTGGTGGGGGGCCCTGCGCCGGGACGCGGTCCCGGCGTTCCTCACGATGATCCCGGCGGCGGTGGTGGTCTACGTCACGTCGTGGTCCGGCTGGCTTGCGTCCTCCGACGGGTACCTGAGGAACTGGGGGTCACAGAACCCCGCGTCCGGAACGCTGGCCGGGCTCTTCCCTGACGCCCTGCGCGCCCTGTGGCACTACCACGCCGAAGCCCTGCGATTTCACACCGGACTCGACAGCGGGCACCCCTACGACTCCCACCCAGCCGGCTGGCTCATCCTCGCCCGACCGGTCTCCTTCTTCTACGAGGAGTCCGGTCTCGGGGAGAACGGCTGCGCCGTCACCAAGTGCGCCGCGGAGGTGGTGGCGCTGGGGAACCCCGTCCTGTGGTGGGGCGCCGTCGCCGGGCTGATCACGATGGCCTGGCTCCTGGTCAGCCGCCGCGACTGGCGGGCCGGAGCGCTCCTCGTCGGCGTCGCCGCGGGCTGGCTGCCGTGGTTCTACTTCGCGGCGGCCGACAACCGCACGATGTTCTCGTTCTACGCGGTGGTCTTCGTGCCGTTCCTGGCGGCAGCGGTCGCCATGATGCTCGGCCACGCATTGGGGCCGGCAACTGCGTCCCTGCGGAGGCGGTCGGTCGGGGTGGCTGTGGTGGGTGGATACCTGCTGCTCGCCGTGATCGCTGCTGCAGCCCTCTACCCGTTGTGGACCGGGCAGCCCATCCCCTACGACGACTGGTACGACCGCCTGCTGCGGCTGCGGAACTGGGTCTGACCTACGCTGCCAGGGTGCGTCGTCACCGCCGTCCGTTGATGCTCGGCCTGTCCGCTCTGGTGGCCGTGCTGGCCCTGCTAGGCCCCGGCTCCGCCCCCGCTTCGGCGCACAGCGAGCTCGTCTCCTCGAACCCGGAGGACGGCGCTGTTCTGACCGCTGCCCCGGACCGTGTCGTCCTGACGTTCAGCGAGGACATCCGGGACCAGGGTTCTGCGGTTGTCGTGACCGGGTCGGACAAGGCACGGGTGGACGACCCCGACTCGCTTGTCATCTCCGGCCCGCGCGTCAGCCTGTCCGTGGACGACACCGTGGGGTCGGGGGACTTCGCAGTCGCATACCGCGTGGTCTCCGCCGACGGGCACGTCATCGGCGGCGCAGTCACGTACCGCGTGGAGCTGCCCGCCCAGGAGACGTCGGCTCCGACGAGCTCTCCCTCGCCCACCGCGTCACCGACGTCGACGCCGACTGCGAGTCCGACTGCAAGCCCGTCGACGGATCCGGCCTCCTCGGCTGACGATGGATCGACGGCGCTCTGGTTGGCCGTCGCTCTTGGCACAGCAGCACTTGCCGCAACGGCCTTCGTTGTCGCACGGGCGCGCCGCAACCGTGGCTGAGGTCGACACCCACCAGACCGTCCCGCGGGGCGCAGCGGCCGCGACCGTCGTGGCGGTCGGCGTGCTGTCGATGGTCGTCGCACTGCTGGTCGGCGGCGGTCGCCCCACGCCGCTTCCTCCCGGCCTGCCGGACGCCGGCCCCGTCGTCGGCTGGGCGCTCCCGCTGGCCAAGCTGGCCACCGACCTGGCCGCGATCGCCACCGTCGGACTGCTGCTCACCGCCGCCGTCCTGCTGCCGTCGAGCAAGCAGATCCTGTCCAGCGGCGCCGCGCGGGCTGCCCGGCTCGCCGCCTGGACCGCCGCCGGGTGGACCGTCGCGGGCCTGGCAGTGCTCGTCCTGACGCTGGCCGACATCGCCGGCATCTCGGTGGCCGACGCCCTGGCACCCGACCAGCTCTGGAGCTTTGTCAGGGAGCTGTCGGAGGGGCGCGCTTGGGCGGCCACGGCGGTGATGGCCGGCGCCACCGCCGTCGTGGCCCGCACCGCCGACCGGCCGCTCGGCGCGTGGGGCGGACTCGTGCTGGCGGCGGCCACCGTCGTCCCCGCTGCGCTGATCGGTCATGCGGCGGCGTCCGGTGACCACGACATCGCGGTCTCGGCGCTCCTGCTGCACCTGCTGGGTGTGGTCACCTGGGTCGGCGGGCTCGCTGGGCTCGCCTGGTACGCCCGGACGGACGGCCGCTATCTGCCGGTGGCGGCTCGCCGGTACAGCGCGCTTGCCCTCTGGGCGTACGTGGCCGTGGGGCTGTCGGGCGTGGTGAGCGCCGCGGTGCGGCTGGACACGCCCGCGGACCTGTGGTCGTCGGGCTACGGGGCACTCGTCCTGGCCAAGACGGCCGCCTTCGTCGGCCTCGGCGTCGTCGGCTGGTGGCACCGTCGGGCAGCTCTGCCGCGCGTCGCCGAGGGAGAGCCGGGCGCCTTCCGCCGGCTGGCCGGGGTGGAGGTGCTGGTCATGGCGGCGGTGGTCGGCATCGCTGTCGCGCTGTCCCGCACCCCGACTCCGGAGCCGACGTCGCCGACGCTGCCGACGCCGGCGGAGTCCGTCCTCGGATTCCCGCTTCCCGGACAGCCTGGCCTGGCCGACTATCTGCTCGACTGGCGCCTCGACGCCCTGGCCGCTCTGCTGCTCCTGCTGGCCGCGGTGCTCTACGCACGTGGCGTCCTGATCCTTCGCCGGCGTCAGGTCCACTGGCCTGTCGGTCGGATGGTCGGCTGGTACGCGGGGTTGACGGTCGTCGCGTTCGCGACGCAGTCTGGGCTGGCCACCTACGGCAAGGTGCTGTTCAGCGCACACATGACCCAGCACATGCTGCTCGGCATGCTGGCACCGCTGCTGCTCGTCACCGGCGCGCCGGTCACGCTCGCACTTCGTGCGCTCGTTCCGGCCGGACCGAACCGACCAGCCGGGCCGAGGGAGTGGCTGCTGGCGGTGCTGCAGAGCCGGGCGGTGAGGGTGCTCACCAACCCGGTGGTCGCCCTTCTCCTGTTCGTCAGCGCGCCGTATGTCGTGTACTTCTCGGACCTGTTCGAGCTGGCGATGCGTCAGCACTGGGCGCACATAGCGATGCACGCGCACTTCGTCCTCGTGGGGTACCTGTTCTACGAGACGCTGATCGGCACCGACCCGCTCCCCCGGCGCGCGCCGTACCCGATGCGCCTGATCGTGCTGTTCGCGTCGCTTCCGTTCCACGCGTTCTTTGCCGTGGCGCTGATGTCGACGGACTCGGTGATCGCGGCCGATTACTACGCCCTGCTCGGGCGGACGTGGGGTCCGGACGCGCTCACCGACCAGACCACTGGTTCGGCGTTCACCTGGGCGTTCGCCGAGGTTCCCGCGGTGATGGTGCTGGTGATTCTCCTGTTCCAGTGGTCGCGCGACGACTCCCGTCGGGCCCGGCAGCTGGACCGGCAGGCCGACCGCGACGGCGACGCCGAGCTGGCGTCGTACAACGAGTCCCTGGGCCGGCTCCACCGCTCCCGGCCCCGGCCCTGACCCGGCCGAGACCCACCAAACCAACGCCAGGCCGCCACGCTGCCCCGTCGCGCGGGGTGGGTGTGGCGGCCTGGCGTTGGTTTGTGGAGCTGAGGGGATTCGAACCCCTGACCCCCTCGATGCGAACGAGGTGCGCTACCGGACTGCGCTACAGCCCCGAGGACCCGCGAAGGATAGCAACCGGTGGACGACGTCCTCCGGTCAGTCGCCCACCGCACGAGCTGATGGGGGCTGGCCGCCCTCGCTCGCCGCCTGCCGTTCCGCGTCCAGCGCGACATCGTTGTCGAGCAGGGCGTCGAGCGTCTCGGCGTCGGCAGTCGCGTCGGCCAGCGTGTCCTCGAGCACGGGGACCTCGTCCTCGAGCAGCCGGCCCGACGTCCAGGCGCCGGGAGCCGTCAGGTCGATGACGCGGATCGGGCGGACTGCCTTGGGGGCCGTGACGTAGGTGGGAAGCGGCAGTGGGTTCGGCTGCCAGCTCGGCTCGCTCGCTGTTGCCAGGTCGACGGGGGCTGCCAGCCCGACCTCACCGCTGGGCGCCACGGCGGCACCGGAGTCACGCCTGCGGGACTTCGTGGACTCCCCGACCGCCGCACCCGAGGCGGCATCCGGCCGGGCCTGCGGACGCCGACGCTCAGCAGCTCGCTTGGCCTGCAGCCGCAGGTGGACCACGAACGACACCAGCAGCAGCCCGGGCAGTACCGGAGCCCACACCGGCACGACTGACAGCGCCGCCAGGAGCGCCACCAGCGCGGTGACGACTCCGATGACGGCCAGCGACCGGGCCCGGCGCCGGGCCAGCTGCGCCCGCGCCTCGGCGCGCGGCGAACGTGCGGGGCGCGGCCGCGGGTTCGGAGCCGGCGCTGCTGGGTCACCTGCGGGGACTGCGGGGCGTTCGGGCGTCGTCACGGGGCGCGACACTATCTGGCGCCCGGTACGGCTCGGGACCGCCGGCGCGGGCCGAGCCGGCGCCTCGCGCCGCCGGGGGACGACGATCTCGCGGCGGTTGTCCGTGCTTCCGCGGCGGGACAGGACGCGCATCGCCTGCCCGAAGCGCTCTGCCGAGCGGTCCTCGGACGACGCATCGTGGCGACGCAGCCACATCGGGATGAGAACGGCCCCCCACATGACCACGATGGCTGCGTAGACCAAGCCGCTCGCGTTCACGAAGCCTCACGCTAAGTGCGTGCGCAGCCACTTCCCGGCAAGCGGCGCGGTGTGTCGCCTGATTCAGGTGTGACGTGAGCGACGCCACCGCTCCAGGAGTCCTTCGGGCACCTCGTCAGAGTGCAGGGCCCAGATCTCGTGGTCGCGCCAGTCGCCATCGATGTGGAGGTACCGCGGGCGCTCCCCCTCGAAGCGGAACCCGAGCTTCTGCGCCACCCGGCGGCTGGGGTCGTTCTCGCCGCGCAGCGCGATCTCGAGCCGGTGGAGTGCCAGAGTGCCGAAGCAGTGGTCACCGACCAACGCGACCGCGGTCGGCGTGACGCCGCGACCGGCGACCCGTTGGTCCACCCAGTAGCCCAGGTGGGCTGCCCGCAGCGAGCCGTACGAGATCCCGCCGACGGTGAGCTGGCCAACCAGCCGGTCCTCCACGGTGATGACGAACGGCAGTGCCCGCCCCGCCCTGGCCTCACGGAGCAGGGACGCCACCATCGCCCCGAACGTGGGCGACAGCGAGGAACCCTCCGGGGGGGTGGCATCCCAGGGCCGCAGCCACTCCCGGTTCTCCCGCCGCACGTCTCGCCACGCGCCGGCGTCCCGCCGCCGGATCGGACGCACCCCGACCGGCCACTCGGTGAGGGTCACCGGCCACCCCGCCGTCAGTGGTCCCCTCCAGCCATCTGGTCCACGGCATGCCGCAACAGCGGTGCCAGGAGGGAGGCGCCGTCCCGGGCACCCCCGACCGACCCGGGCAGGTTCACCACGAGGGTGCCCCCCACCACGCCCGCCACCCCGCGGGACAGCGAGGCCGTCGGGACACCTCGCGCGACGCCGTCCGCCCGCAGCACCTCGGCCAGTCCGGGCACCTCGCGGTCCACGATCGCGCGCGTCATCTCGGGGGTCCGGTCGTCGGGCGCCAGCCCGGTCCCCCCCACGGTGAGGACGACGTCGTAGGCATGGCTCACCGCCTGGATCAGCGCCTCGGTCACGCCCACCCCGTCGGCCACGACGACCGGGTCGTCCACCTGGTGCCCAGCGGCGCGCAGCACCTCGACGGCGGCCGGCCCGCTGCGGTCGACGTACCGACCGGCCGCGGCGCGGGTCGACACCGTGACGACCCGGACGCGCAGCGGGGAGTCAGGCACGACGCCAGGTCCCGGTCGCGCCGCCGGTCTTCTCCTCCACCCGGACGTCAGTGACCACCGCCGCCGGGTCGACCGCCTTCACCATGTCGATCAGCGCCAGCGCGGCCACAGTGACGCAGGTCAAGGCCTCCATCTCCACCCCCGTCCGGTCGGCCGTCCGGACCCGGGCCCGGATGGCGACGCCGTCGTCGCGCACCTCGAGGTCGACGTCGACTCCGTGGATCGCGATGGGGTGGCACAACGGAACGAGGTCAGGCGTCCGCTTCGCCGCTTGGATGCCGGCGATCCGGGCGACCGCGATCGCGTCCCCCTTGGGCACCCCCCCGCCGCGCAACAACTCGACCACCGCGCTGCTCAGCATGACCCGGCCGGTGGCGGTGGCGGTCCGCACGGACACTTCCTTGGCCGTGACGTCGACCATGCGGGCGGCGCCCCGGTCGTCGAGGTGGCTGAACTCGGTCACCCGGTGCGCCGTTCCAGCATCATCACCGTCACCGCCTCGCCGGCTGCCACGTGTCCGACGTCCTCCGGGATCACCACGAACGCGTTCGACTGCGACAGGCCTACCAGGAGGTGCGAGCCTGGCCCGCCGACCGGACGGGCCACGTACCGGCCGTCCTCCACCTCCAGGTCGGCACGCAGGTACTGCCGTCGCCCCTCAGGCGAGTCGACCGACGAGGTCAGCACCGCCCGCACCGTGGGGCGGTGCAGCGGCTCGACGCCAAGCATGCGACGCAGGACCGGGCGCACGAAGACCTCGAAGGACACGAAAGCCGAGACCGGGTTCCCCGGCAGGGTCAGGATCGGCGTCCGGTCCGGACCGACGTGGCCGTACCCCTGCGGCATCCCCGGTTGCATGGCGACCTTGTCGAAGGACACCGTGCCCAGCCGGCTCAATGCCTCCTTGACCACGTCGTAGGCGCCGACGCTGACGCCGCCGGTGGTGAGTACCAGGTCGGCGCGGATGAGCTGGTCCTCCAGCGTGTCCATGAGGACTCGCGGGTCGTCGGAGACAAAGCCCACCCGATAGGCCATGGCGCCGGACTCCCGGGCGGCAGCGGCGAGCATGAAGCTGTTGGAGTCCGGGATGCGGCCGGGAGTGAGGGAGGTTCCCGGCTCGACCAGCTCGTCGCCAGTGCTCAGCACCACCACGCGCGGCCGGGGTCGGACCAGGACGCGGTCCCGACCGACGGCGCCGAGCAGTCCGAGCTGCGCCGGCCCCAGCCGAGTGCCCTTCGTCAGCACCACGGTGCCTTCCGGGGCGTCCTCGCCCCGGCGCCGGATGTACGCACCGGGCTTCGGCGCCCGCGTGATGCGCACGTTGGCGACGCCGCCGTCCGTCCACTCCACCGGAACGACCGCGTCGGCACCAGACGGCACAGGCGCACCGGTCATGATCCGCGCGGTCTGTCCAGGGACAAGAGCGACGGCCGACGAGGAGCCGGCCGCGATGTCGCCGACGACGGGGAGCACCACTGGGTCGGACTCGGACGCGGATGCTGCGTCCTCGGCCCGAACGGCGTAGCCGTCCATCGACGAGTTGTCGAAGGGCGGAAGCGCCCAGGTCGTCGCGACGTCCATCTCGAGTGTGCAGCCCTGGGCGTCTAGCAGCTGAAGCTCAAGCGGCGACAGCGTCTCCAGGCCCTCGAGGACGTCCGCCAGGTGCTGGTCGACCGACTTCATCAGGCCTCCTGCTCGGCGACGAAGCCACGCAGCCAGGTCACGAGGTCAGGCCCGAGGTCGGGCCGCTCGCAGGCGAGCCGGATGACGGCCTTGAGGTAGTCGCCGCGGTCACCGGTGTCGTAGCGGCGGCCTCCGAACACCACGCCGTGCACTGTCCCACCGCTGTCGGCCGTCATGGTGGCCAGCGTCTGGAGGGCGTCGGTCAGCTGGATCTCGCCGCCACGCCCCGGGGACGTCGTGCGCAGCACGTCGAACACCGCGGGATGCAGGACATACCGACCGATGACGGCCAACGAGCTCGGGGCCTCCTCCGGCGACGGCTTCTCCACCAGGCCGCTGACGCGCACCACGTCCGGCTCCTCGGTGGTGTCCGCCGCGGCACACCCGTACAGCGCGATCTGCTCCCGCGGGACCTCCATCAGCGCGACGACACTTCCCCCGCGCTCGCGCTGCACCTCCAGCATGCGGCTGAGCAATGGGTCCCGTTCGTCGATCAGATCGTCGCCGAGGAGCACCGCGAACGACTCGTTGCCGACATGCTCGGCCGCGACCAGCACGGCGTGCCCTAGACCGCGGGGGTCCCCCTGCCGCACATAGTGGATGGCGGCCATGTCGCTCGACGCGTCGACGGCGGCGAGCCTGGCGTCGTCGCCCTTGGCCTTGAGTGCCAGCTCGAGCTCGACGTTGCGGTCGAAGTGGTCCTCCAGCGGGCGCTTGTTTCGGCCAGTGATCATCAAGACGTCGGTCAGGCCGGCAGCAACTGCCTCCTCGACGACGTACTGGATCGCGGGCTTGTCGACGACCGGCAGCATCTCCTTTGGCACCGCCTTCGTCGCTGGCAGAAATCGGGTGCCGAGTCCGGCGGCCGGGATCACGGCCTTGCCAGGACGGGAGTGCGGTGCGTTCATGCACCGAACCTATCGGTCAGATATGAGAGGCACCGGCATCCGCGGCCACCGATCGGTCCCGCCCACTCTCCTTCGCGACGTACAGCGCGGCGTCGGCGGCCCTGATCAGCTCGTCCGGGCTCGTTCCGTGGCTTGGGAAGACCGACGCACCGATCGACACCGTCACCTGCAGCGGGCGCGCAGACTGGCCGGCGAACGGCCGGTCGCGGACCGCGGCACCGATCCGCTCGGCCACGTTCAGCGCCCCTTCGATAGACGTCTCCGGCAGGACGACCACGAACTCCTCCCCGCCGTATCGGGCGACGGTGTCAACCTCACGGACCTGGTCGCGCAGCCGCTGGGCAACCTCCATCAGCACTGCGTCTCCGCGCTGGTGGCCGTACCGGTCGTTGATGCGCTTGAAGTGGTCGAGGTCGAGCATCAGCAGCGCCAACGGACGGTCGAACCGGCTCGCACGCTCGATCTCCTGTGCGATGACCATCGACAGGTATCGGATGTTCCACAGTCCGGTCAGCGGGTCGGTCAGCGACGCCCGCTGTGCCTCGTTGTGGAGCATGACGTTCTCTACGGCAATCGCGGCTTGGTCAGCCAAGGCGACGAGCGCGTCCGCATCGGCGTCGGTGAACCACTCCGCCTCCAGCGGGAGGTACAGCGCAATCACTCCGATGACGTCGAGGGACCCCCGCGTCAGGGGAACCGCAAGGACCTGGCCGTGCGACGGCTCATCCGGCGACGGCTGCAGCGATCCCTCGCCGAGGAGGCCCCGCGCAACTTCGCCTGTCGACGCGACGAGACCGAGCACTCCCTGGCCGTGTGGCACGCCGACCGGCACCGGCTGGCCGGTGTCGGCCATTCCGAGCTCCGCGCGGACGGTAAGCGTCCGCTCGTCGTCGGAGAGGAGCAGCAGCCCCGCGCCAGCACCGACACTGGACAGCGCGGACTCGAGGACCACGGGTAGCAGGGTGTCGAGGTTGTGGGTTGCCGACAGCGCATCCCCCAGTCGTTTCAGGTTGGCGCGCATCGCGTCCCGGCTCGACTCCAGGGCATGGACATAGCCGCGCAGCTCTGACGTCATGTGGTTGAACGCCGTGGCCAGCCGGCCGACCTCGTCACCCCGGGACACCTCGATCGTCCGGGTGAGGTCACCGGCGGCAACCTCCTCGGCCAGTGCTGTCACCTCCTCCACCGGCCGCACCATGTCGTCCGCCAGCCAGCGCGCCAGGAGGACGGCGAGAACCAGGCTGACCAGGACGACCAACACGACTGTCTGCACCAGAAGCGCCCCGGAGGGGCGATCCACCGCGACCACGACACTGAACGGCTGGCCGACGCCAGGGACAGCCGTCAGCGACGTCTGGCCGGCCAGACCGGTCTCACCGGACGCGGCAACCGGGGTGCCTCCAATGTCCAGGCGAACCGCCCCGTCGAACCCGAGGTCGGCCGCCCACTGAGTCAGCGTCCCCGCGTCCACGGTCGTGCCGGCAACCACGGTGTAGGGGCCGTCGGGTCGTCCGACGGCGGCTTGCGCGCGGTCTGCGACCGCACCGGCCACAGCCTCGCCTCGGCTGCACCTGCCCGCGTCAGCCAGCGCGACCCCCTCGGGCACACTCCCGGACCGAGCCACCACCGCACCCGTGCGGTCCAGAACGGCAGCCCACTCGACCAGGCCGTCCTCGACGACTCCCTTCGCGGCGGCGTTCGGGGTGGTCACACCGAGGTCGCGCGCGAGGGCGCGCACCGCAGACCCCGCGGTTCGGCAGGTCGTCGCCGCCGTCGCCGCAACACCAGACCCGGCGGCCGCCAAGGTCGCGTCGGTGCGGTCTGCTGCCGCACGCGGGACGGCAATCCCGATCAGGACGGCGCCGGCCACGAGCGGACCGACGACCAGGATGCCGAGCACGAGCGTCAGCCGCGCACGCAAGGTCATCCGGCCAGCTCCTCCCGGGTCGTCGGGTCTGGGTCCATGATGACCTGGTGATGGTCCCCCGCGACGCTTTGACGGCACCAGAGGCCAAGCGGGTGCTCCGGTCCGAGGCCCGCCAGCGGCGTGCCGGGCGCAGCCCCGCCGACCGGGCGCAGCACGGGCGCGCCCTCGCCGCGGCGACCCACTCGGCCCTCGACCGGGCCACGACGGTCGCTGCCTTCGTCGGCGTCGGCGACGAACCGGAGACCCTCCCTCTGCTGGAGGCACTACGCACGCGCGGCGTCCACGTGCTGCTGCCGGTCACCCTGCCCGACCTCGACCTGGACTGGGCGAGGTACGAGGGGGAGGAGTCGCTGGCCCCGGCCCGGTTCGGCCTGCTCGAGCCGCAGGGGGACCGCCTGGGACGAGACGCGGTCGCCACCGCCGACGTCGTTCTGGTCCCGGCGTTCGCCGTCGATCACCAAGGACAACGCCTCGGCCAAGGGGGAGGGTGCTACGACCGCGCGCTGACGCGGGTACCGCCCACCACCTCGGTGCTCGCCGTCGTCTTTCCCGACGAGGTCGTCGACACTCCGCTGCCCCAGGAGCCCCACGACCGCCCGGTCACCGGCCCCCTCCTCCCCGCCCCCTGACCCAGCGCCCGGGCCCCTCGTTCGCCTGTCGTGGGGTTTCCGTCCCAGCGAACCAGGTCACAGCGCCGTCCCGATCCACCATCCGAGCGCTGCCGCCGCCAGGCAGCCGCTCACCGAGCCGACCACGTTGACCGTCGCCATCAGCTCCGCCCCGTCCTCGGCCAGCCGATGCGTCTCCCAGGCGAACGAGCTGAACGTGGTCAGCGCTCCCAGGAAGCCGACGCCGACGGCCAGGTACGCGTGTGACGACAGGCCGCCGGACGAGAAGAGCAGCCCCAGGGCGAACGACCCAACGACATTGACGACGAAGGTGCCCCACGGCAGGACCGGGGCAAATCGCCGCTGCACCTGCTGGTCGACCCACCAACGCGTGGGAGCCCCAGCTGCCGCTCCGACGGCCACGAGCAGAAGACCGGTCACGTCTCGTGGGGCTCCGGGTTCTCGTAGCGGTCACCGGGGCTTCCGGCGTAGCGGATGACCTCGACCTCCTCGAGCGTCACCAGCCCGTTGCTCACCAGCTCCCGCACGTCCTCCAGGAACGGCCGGATCTTGGAGCCGTCGTCCACGATGATGACCACCACCGGAAGGTCGGAGCTGAGGCTCACCAACCGGGACGTATGCACGACCGACCGACGGCCGAAGCTCTCCAGCCCCCGCAGCACCGTGGCACCGGCCATCCCCGCCTGGCGCGCCCTGATCACCAGCTCGGAGTACACCGGCCGGTGGTGCCAGGTGTCGTCCTCGCCGACGAAGACCATGAGTCGCAGCGCCTCGGTCCCCAGCTCGGTCATATGCCCTCCTCGACGTCGGACGAACCCTTCGTCACCACCGGTCCTACCAGTCGCCGGCGGGTGGCGACAGCGCCGAAGCGCACCAGGAGCAGCCCGGCGAGGACGCTGACTGCGACGTAGACCGCAGCCGTGCCGGCCGCGCCGGCGTCGGTCAGCCGAACCGACTCCACCGCGAACGCCGAGAACGTCGTGAAACCGCCCAGGAACCCGGGAGCGATCGCCGGACGCAGCCAGCCGGGGGCGGCCACCACCTCGGTCAGGGCCACCAGCGCCACCCCGATGCCGAGGCAGCCCACCAGGTTGACCGTGAGCGTCACCCACGGGAAGTCCGGCGGCTGCCACGGCGCGGCCAGGCCGAGGGCGTACCGCAGCGCGGCCCCAGCCGCGCCGCCCGCGGCCACCGCCGCCACTTCCACCGGATGGGATCGCTGCACACGGTCACCGTAGAGCGGGAATCCCGAAGGCCCTCCCACGGTTAATGATTGAAGGATCAACTATATGGAGGAACCGTGACTGCCACCGCACTGCGAGCCGTGGAGCTGCTCCCAGCCCTGGCCGACCGCCACAGCACTCGGGCGTTCGACCCGAGCCCGGTCGACGGTGAGCAGGCCGCGGTGCTCCTGGAGGCCGCCCGATGGGCGCCGTCAGCAATGAACCGCCAGCCGTGGCGGTTCGTCCTGGGACACCGCGGCGACCCCACCCACGACCTGCTAGTCAGGGCGCTGCACCCCGGGAACCGGTCCTGGGCGCGTGACGCGGGCCTGCTGATTGCCACGTTCGCGCGCACGGGCACCCCCGAGAACCCGTCGGACGCGCACACTGACTTCACCGCGGCCTACGAGCTCGGTCTGGCAACCGCCCAGCTGGAGGTCCAGGCCTGGTCCTCCGGCCTGGTCGCCCACCACATGGGCGGCTTCGACGCAGCGGCGCTGCGCACGTCCCTCGCCGTGCCGCCGGAGTGGCGCCCCCTCACCATCCTCGCCGTCGGCCACCCGGGGACTCCCGACCAGCTTCCGGAGCCCCTGGCGGCGCGGGAGTCCGCACCGCGGGAACGGCTGCCGGTCGCGCAGCTCACGGTGGCCTGGCCCCAGGCCACCGGCGGCCGGTCTGGCCGCGACCCGTGGGCGACCGGACTGGAGTAGCATTGGCACTCGAAGCCAGGGAGTGCTAATCGACAGTGACGCGGGCTCCCGGCTCGACGGCCACCCGGAGGAACCGTGCCGACCTACTCCTATGCCTGCACCCTGTGCGGCCACGAGTTCGACGTCGTGCAGTCGATCAGCGACGGCGGACTGACGACGTGCCCGGCGTGCCAGGGTGCGTTGCGCAAGGTCTTCCACCCGGTCGGCGTCGCCTTCAAGGGCTCCGGCTTCTACCGCACAGATAGCCGGGCCGCTGCGAAGGCCGAGGGCTCCGGCAAGGCGTCCGACGGCGGCGGCTCCTCGACCGACTCCGGCTCGAAGGGGTCCTCGGAGTCCACAACCACCGACTCGGGGGGCGCGAAGCCAGCCCAGCCGGCTGCCACCAAGCCGGCGTCCACCGGCAAGACTGCGTCACCGTCGAAGGGCGCCGGAGGCTCCTCCGACTGAGTTCTCTGTGGACGGCTCCTGCGGCAGCCCCCCAGGCTGTCCTACCGTCCGGCGATGAACGAGCGGACATCCGGCCAGACGTCCGGACTGCCGCGGGTGAACTGGGCGGTGTGGCGCCGCCGCCTGCGGAGACGCCGTCGAACGGTGGCAGCGGGGCTCGCCTTCGTCGCGGTTCTGGCAGCCGGCAGCGCGCTTCGACCCGGCTCGCCCGCACACGACCAGCCGGAGGGCGGGAGCCCCGCCTCGCGGCTGGAGATCCCGTCCGGGCTGGTAGCCGCTCCGGTCCGCGTCGCCGAGCCGTCCGTCGCCGAGCTGGTCGGCGCCGGTGATGTTGTCGACGTCGTCGCGGCCGATCCTCGAGGGCGCGCTTTTGTGGTCGCCCCCGGCGCCATCGTCGTGCGGCAGCCGCCCGCGACCTCGGGCAGCTTCGGCCCCGACCCACTCGCCGGCGTCGTGCTTCTCGTCGCCGTTCCGGAGACCACCGCTCTCGCACTCGCCGGGGCGACGGTCACCGCTCAGCTGTCGCTGGTGATTCCCGCCGAATAGGGCATTTCGGACGCCTAGCACCGGTTGGCCGGTACCGTGACCCCACTTCGTACGCCGGCCCCGGAAGCTCCGAGGCTCCAGACACAAGGGGATGCCATGAAAGGCTTCAAAGACTTCGTCATGCGGGGCAATGTCGTCGACCTCGCGGTTGCGGTCGTCATTGGCGGCGCGTTCGCCCTGCTGATCGCCGCTTTGCTCGACGGGCTGATCAACCCGCTGATCGCGGCCATCTTCGGCCAGCCGAACCTGGACTCCGTGGGGACGTTCACCATCAACAACGCGGACTTCAGCATCGGCGTCGTGCTGACGGCACTTATTGGGTTCCTGAGCGTCGCGGCAGCGATCTACTTCATCGTCGTCGTGCCGATGAACAAGATCAAGGAGCGCACCGCCAAGCCGGCAGAGGACGCCGGTCCCACCGAGCTGGAGCTGCTCGCCGAGATCCGTGACTCGCTCCGGCAGCGCAGCTAACCCCCCGGTCGCCCCATCACCTCAGTCGAGGTGGTGGGGCGGTTTGTCGTCCAGCAGCCGCCGGACGTCGGCGTCGGACTCGCCTTGCTCCGTGGCTTCGGCGATGTCGTCAGCCGTCTGCTCCGGCAGCACCTCCCCGAAACCGTAGTCCGGGTCAGGTGGCTGGCTCATGGTCGCAGACCCTAGTCTCTCGCCCATGACGCAACCGAGTGGTGACGCCCTCACCGAGGCGCAGGCCGAGATCGAGCGGCTGAAGCGGGAGAACGAGCAGCTTCGCGCCGGGTCGACGCCCACGGACCGCCGTCCCCGCGGCTGGATCCGCGGCACGGCAGTCGTCGTCCTGCTCGTGCTCGGCTTCCTGCTCGTGCCGGTGGCGGGGATCGCCGTGTGGACGCGCAACACCTTGCTGAGCACCGATCGGTACGTGGAGACGGTCGCTCCGCTGGCAGACAGCCCAGCCGTCATCGACGACGTCGCCCAGGCGGTGACCACCGCAATCTTCACCCAGTTCGACGTCGAGGCGGCGCTCCAGCAGAACCTGCCCCCGGAGCTGACGTTTGCGGCCGGGCCGATCGCCAGCCAGGTGGAGTCCACCACCAACGACCTCGTCGTCAAGGCGCTGTCGAGCGACCAGTTCGACGCCCTCTGGCGGGCGGTGAACCGGCAGGCATCGGCGTCGGTCGTCGCGTTCGTCACCGGTTCCACCCAAGAAACCGCAATCCAGATCCAAAACGGCCGGCTCGTCCTCGACATCGGCCCCATCCTGGCCGACGTGAAGCAGCAGCTCACCGCCAACGGCTTCGACCTGGCGTCGAAGCTGCCGTCGACCTCCGCGAGCGTCGACCTGCCGGTGGCCAACGTCCAGTACCTCGTCGACGCCCGCAAGCTGGTCAAGCTGCTCAACACCCTGGCCTGGCTGCTGCCGCTGCTGGCACTGCTGTGCTTCGCCGGCGCAATCGCACTGTCGCGCAACCGGCGCCGGACCGTGATGACGTCCGCCCTCCTCGTCTCCGGTGCCGCCCTGCTCGTGGGCCTGGCCCTGGCGATCGGCCGCACCGCATACATCGATGCGACCACGTCGGATGCGGTGAGCGCGGACACCGCGGCCGTTGTGTACGACACCGTCGTGCGATTCCTCAAGAACGGTCTGCGGGTGTTCTTCCTGCTCGGGCTGATCGTCGCCTTCGGCGCCGCCGTGACCGGAGACGCGGCGTGGGCGACGGCGACCCGCCGCACGACCGGTCGGCTCGTCACCCAAGGCGGAGAGAAGTCCGGGCTCGACACCGGGCGGGTGGGCGCCTTCTTCGCCGGGCACCGCACCGGATACCGAGTGGTGACCGTCGCGGTGTTCGGCAGCTGGCTGTTCCTGCTGAGCCCGCCCACGCCTTCTGCGGTGCTGTGGCTGGTGATCGGCCTGCTCGCCGTCCTGGTCGCCCTCGAGTTCCTCTCGTCGACCGCGCCGCGGGCCCCCAAGGCCGAGGAGGAAGAACGCGTCGACGTCGACGCCTAGTTGCCGCCCACGAACCTCAGTCGCTGGACGGAACGAAGCTCTGGTGGTGGTACCCGGTTGCGTCGAGCACAGCGACCGTGGACTCGGGTACCTCGACGAACGCACCGGGAAGGTCGTTCAACGGCTCCGAGACCACCACGTGGGCGTTCTCGCCGAACCGGCGAAGGCGCTCCACGTCCGGGTACATCTGCCTCAGGGCGCCGATGTCTGCTGAGTGGAACAGGGTCCGGCTCCGCCCTTGGGACGAGTAGCGGAAGGCCCAGATCGTCCTGCCGTCCGACACCGCCAGCGTGCCCTGGAAGGGGAACTTCACGCCGTGGCGACGACCCACCGTCTCAACGGTGGCGATGGCCCCGCCCACGGCGGCGACCGGGTCATCCCGGAGCCCCAGGGACAAGGCAAGGTAGAACACCACCTCGGAGTCGGTGGTTCCCAGGATGCGCGGATACAGCTCAGCGTCCACGGCGAACGTCAGGTCCCGCTTGGTCTCAGCGAAGTCCGACACGACGCCGTTGTGCATGAACAGCCAGTTCTCGAAACGGAACGGGTGGCAGTTGGTCTGCTGGATCGGGGGCGCGGCAGCTGCTCTCACGTGGCTGAAGAACAGCGGTGACGTCACTGCCTGGCTGATCTCCCGAAGGTTCCGGTCGTTCCACGCGGGCTCGGTGCTGTGAAACACCCCGGGCGGAAGGCGGTCATCGGTCGCGTACCAGCCGAAGCCAAAGCCGTCGCCGTTGACCGTCTCGGCGCCCAACGGTGAGTCGAGCGACTGCGCCACCAAGGAGTGCTTGGCGTGCAGGATGAGCTCGGCAGGCGGGATGGCTTCCCCCCGATAGGCCAGCCAACGACACATGGCACCCGCCTCCAACCCACGTCGATCGCTCGCGACGCCACGCACGCTACGGCCGGCGGGGTGCCCGGAGACAGGGACGAAAGTCGCTGGCGCCGACCCCTAGTTCCCCGCGTCGTCCGAGGGCACGAAATGCCCCCCCGGCTGGATGAGTCCGTTCTCGTAGGCGTAGATCACCAGATGCAGCCGGTCAGGGACACCCAGCTTGTCGAGCAAATGACCGATGTGGGTCTTCACGCTGCTCGGCGCGACGTGGAGCTCAGCAGCGATCTCGGCCGTCCCCAGTCCCACGGAGACCAGCCGAAGGACATCCACTTCGCGGTCGGTCAGCCCGTCTGTCAGCTCGGCGGACGGGACGGCCCGCGGAAGGGTACGTGCATATCGGTCGAGCAGCTGGCGGGTCACCGCCGGGGCAAGGAGGGCGTCTCCGGCGGCGATCACGCGCACGGCGTGCACGACCTCCTCAGCGGTCGCGTCTTTGAGTAGGAAGCCGCTCGCGCCGGCGCGGAGAGCCTCGAACACGTACTCGTCGAGGCTGAACGTGGTGACCACGAGAACTTTCGTGGGCGACGGAGCCAGGCGACCGGCCAGTCGTCGGGTTGCCTCGACCCCGTCAAGGTGGGGCATCCGGATGTCCATCAGCACCACGTCGGGCCGCAACGTCTCAGCAAGCTCGACGGCCTGCAGCCCATCGGCCGCCTCACCGACCACCTCGATGTCCGGCTCCCCGTCGAGGCAGCTTCGAAGCGCGGTGCGCATCAGCGACTGGTCGTCAGCGATGAGGACCCGGATCACGACGGCGACCCCACGGGTACCGGCAGTTCAGCGCAGACCTCGAAGCCGCCTCCGGGCCGCGCGCCGACCGACAGCTTCCCGCCGACGAGAGCGACTCGCTGTCGCATGCCCGCCAGTCCATGGCCCGGGTTCGAGCCCCGGCGGAGGCCGCCCCCCTCGTCCAGCACCTCGACGCGCAGCGACTGCGGCGAATAGGTGACCCACACCTCCGCCCGGGTCGGTCCGGCATGCTTCAGCGCGTTCGTCAGGGCCTCCTGGACGACGTGGTACGCCGTCGACGCCACGGCGGCCGGCAGCGGACGTTGGGGCCCGCGCACGGTGAGGGCGCAGGGCAGCCCGGCGGACTCGACCTGCTCGAGCAAGGCGTCGAGCTGGTCGACACCTTGGCACTCAGCTGTCTCGGGCACACCCTCTGTGGGCTGCAGGACATCAAGCATCCGCCGCATCTCGGCGAGGGCCTCCCGGCCGACGGACTCGATCGACTGCAGCGCCTGTGGGTTCTGGCCTCGCTGGGCGACTGTCCGCTGCTCCATCCCCGCGCGAGCCACGATGACACCGACGTGATGGGCGACCACGTCGTGCAGGTCGCGTGCGATGCGGGCCCGTTCCTGCTGGATCGCCAACCGGGTGGTCACGTCGCGCTCGCGCCTCAGGTGGGCCGCGTGCTCCTCGACGAGATCCGTGCGCGCCTGCGTGAGCTGGACCCCGTAGCCGAGGCCCCAGGTGGCTGCGATCGCGATCAGGTAGGCAAGGAAGTGGTCGTCGGTGAGCGGGCCGCTGCGGGTGACGTACAGCAGAACCACGCCGGCGACGAGCACAGCCGCTGTTGCCAGCGACCGGGCCGGCGGCCACAGCGTGGTCAGCCAGAACAGGCAGATGAGAATCACGTAGGGAACTGGGGGCGGCGCATAGCCGAACTCGTGGTAGACGAAGAAGGCCACGCCCGAGACGACCAGGACGAGCAGCGGAGCCCGCCGCCACCAGAAGACGACAACGGTCCCGACCAGCAGCAGGACGGTGCCGACGACATCCGGCTCGGCGAACCGGAGTGGCCCCTCGTCCGCCTCGAGCAGCTGACCACCGCGACCGACGTAGCTCGCCATCGCCGTGGCGGTGATGACCATGGCAAGGGCGGCGTCCACCACCTCGGGCTCGGCTCTGCCCAGATACCCGCGGAGCCGCCGCGCCGCGGCGCGCGGGCGATCTCGTCCGCGAGGAGGAGCCGCTCCTCCACCCGACGGCGGATCTGCGTCCTCCCCGAGACTCGAGCTGGCGGGCGCGCGGGCGAGGGGAAGTGAGTTCGCTCGGTGGAAGCCAGTCAAGATAACCCCCTCTTAACCTCGTTGGTGACGATAGCGACGGCACGTCCTGTGGTCTGCGAAACGGCCAAACGGACGGCTCACCGCCGCAACTCGGGCTCCGGACAGAGGGGAGGGGAGCCATGAACTGGTTGGTCGGCTCAAGTCTTCGGTTCGCGCGACTGGTCGCCGCCGTCGCGGTCGGGGTGCTGGCGGTTGGAGTCGTCCAGCTGTCTCAGGCGTCGGTCGACCTGTACCCGGAGTTCCGTCAAACCACGGTCGAGGTGCAGGCCGAAGCCCTGGGACTGTCGGCCGTCGAGGTCGAGCAGCTGATCACAGTCCCCCTTGAGCAGGACCTCCTCAACGGGGTTCCGTGGGTTGAGCGCATCACGTCGAAGTCAGTTGCCGGGCTGTCCTCCGTCGAGCTGGTGTTCGAGGACGGCACCGACCTCTACCAGGCGCGCCAGGTCGTCCAGGAGCGGATGACCCAGGCACACGCCCTTCCCGGTGTGGGGACACCGCCGGTCGTGGTGCAGCCGCAGTCGTCGGTCAATCGGGTCGCGATGATCGCGCTGTCGTCGTCGAGCGTGTCGCCCGTCGAAATGTCCGTGCTGGCTCGATGGCAGGTCCGGCCACGGCTGCTGGGCGTTCCCGGAGTGGCGAACGTGTCCATCTGGGGGCAGCGGGACAGGCAGCTCCAGGTGCAGGTGGATCCCGAACAGCTGGCGGCCAACGACGTCACCTTGACCCGGCTGATCGAGACCACCGGCAACGCGCTGTGGGTGTCGTCACTCAGCTTTGTCGAGGCGTCCACACCGGGCACCGGTGGTTTCGTCGAGACGCCCAACCAGCGCGTCGGCGTGCAGCACGTGTCGCCCATCACGTCCGCAGACCAGCTCGCCGACGTCGTCATCTCGCGTGACGACAAGTCGCAGCGGATCGGCGAGGTCGCTCGCGTCGTCGAGGACCACCAGCCCCTGATCGGGGACGCCGCGCTCGACGGCGAACCCACCATCCTCATCGTCATTGACAAGTTCCCAGAAGCCAGCCCGACCCAGGTCGGCGAGGATCTCGACGAGGCGATGCTGAGCATGGCCGCCGGTCTGCCGGGGATCGACGTCGACACCACTGTGTACCGCCCCGACGGCTACATCGACTCCGCACTCCGGAACCTCGGCATCGTGGGGGCCATCGGCCTGCTGCTTGCCATCGCCGTGATCGCGCTGCTGTTCGCGTCCCTCCGGGTCGCCGTGATGAGCCTCGTGGTGGTCCCGCTGCCGGCGGCGGCCGGACTGCTCGTCCTCCACCTCGGCGGAGTCACCTTCACCTCGATGACGGTGGTGGGCCTCGCCGCGGCAGTGACCGTGTTCGTGGACGACGTCGTCGCTGACGTCGACACCCTGCACCTCGTCAACACGGCCGCGCCCGACGCCGACACACCACAGTCGACGGTGCGCGTTGCCACGGCAGTGCTGTCCAATCGGACTCCACTGGCCGTGGCGACCGGGGTGACTGTCTTCGCCGTCGCGCCGCTGCTGTTCGCGACCGGCGTGGTGGGCGACTTCACCCGCCCCGCGGCCGTCACGTACCTCGCTGCCGTCCTCGCCTCCCTTGTGGTCGCGCTCACCGTGACCCCGGCTCTCAGCCTGCTCCTGCTGAAGCGCCTGGACGGGTCGCGACAGCCTGCGGCGCACCGCTGGTTCCTCGCCGCGTACGACCGGGCACGGCTCGGCTCGCTGTCCAAGCGGGGCGCCGGCCTGGTGGCCGCCGCCGCCGTCGCGCTCGGGGTGGTCGCCCTGGTGCCCCAGCTGTCATCGGGGTCGGTCCTGCCCACCGTGCAGGACCGCAACATCCGCGTCGTCCTGGAGACCGCCCCCGGAACGTCACTGACGGAGATGAACCGCGTCACCGGCCTGCTCGCGCGGGAGATCGGCTCCCTCGAGGCCGTCAGCCAGGTCGGGACCCAGGTCGGCCGGGCACTGACGTCGGAGCAGGTGGTGGACGTGAACTCCGCCGAGCTGTGGGTGAGGATCACCCCGGACGCCGACCAGAAACAGACCACGGCCGCCGTCACAGAGATCACCTCGGGCTACCCCGGAGTGAGCGCCCAGGTCGGGAGCTACCCGGACGAGCGCCTCGCCGCGGCCAACGCCCCACCGGCAGCCGACCTGGTCGTCCGGGTCTACGGCGACGACTTCGCCACCATGCAGCAGACCGCCGAGCAGGTGCGCGGTGCGATCGCCTCGGTGCGCGGTGTCGTGGATCCGCAGGTCGAGGTGCAGTCGGCGCAGCCGGTCGTCCACGTCGAGGTGGACCTGGACCGGGCCAGCGCGTGGGGCATCAAGCCGGGGGACGTCCGGCGCGAGGCCGCCACGCTGGTGTCGGGACTCCCCGTCGGCAGCCTCTACGAGGAGCAGAAGGTGTTCGACGTGGTGGTGTGGGGGGGACCGGCCGTCCGACACAGCCCAGAGGGGTTGGCCTCACTACCGATCACGGCGCCAGGAGGTCGCCTGGTCCCCCTCGGCGAGATTGCCGACGTGGCAATCGCGCCGGTGCCGACTGTCGTGCAGCACGATGCCGTACGCCGGTACGTGGACGTGCTCGCGTCGGTTCCCGGTCGCGACATCTCGGACGTCGAGGACGAGGTCACCAGCCGTCTGCGTGGCCTGGCACTTCCGTTGGAGTACCGCACCGAGGTTGTGCCGGCCACCGGAGCCGGCGGTCCCTCCGGCTCGTGGTGGCTGGCCGCGGGACTTGCCGTGGCGATCGGGATCTTCCTCCTGTACCAGGCTGCGACGAACAGCTGGCGCGCCGCCGGTCTGCTGTTCCTGGTGATCCCCATCGCAGGGGTCGGCGCCCTGGTCGTGGCACCGGTCGTCGGCGGGATCCAGACCGCTGGTGCACTCGCCGGTCTGCTCGGGGTCCTCGTCCTGGCCATGCGCCAGAGCCTCGTCCTGCTGGAACGTGTGCAGAACGACCGCGGCGTCGCCGAGGGTCAGGATCTGCGGGCCGTGGTCAGCCAGGCCGTCCGTGGTCGCGTAACTGCCGTGCTCGTCACCTCGCTCGCAGTCGCGGCGGCACTCCTGCCCGCGGCCTTCGCGACCGGTGACGGTCTGGAGATCCTGCACCCGGCGGCCGTGGTGGTGCTCGGCGGGTTGGTCACCAGCGTCCTGGTGACGCTTGTGGTCGTGCCCGCCCTGTACCCCGCGTTCATGACGAGCGGCTCCGGCCCCGGTGGTCAGCACGACATCGCGGAGGACGGCAGTCCGACACCACCCGTTCCGGCCCAGGAGGGGAGCTGACATGAGGACTGGCCCGATGAGGGTGGCCGTGGCTGCGACGGCCCTGCTGCTGACGCTCGCGGCCTGCGCTGCCGAAGCCGCCACCGAGGACGAGGGCGACCCCGCGGCAACGGTGGTGGCCATCGGCGACACCGGCATCAGCGAGATCACCCTGTCCGAGCTCGGGGCCACGCGCCTGGGGATCGACACCCGCCCGGTCGAGCCTGCCGCCAAGGGCAACGGTCTCGTGGTCCCCTACGAGGCCGTGATCTACGACGCCGAGGGCGCTACCTGGGTGTTCACCAACCCGTCGGGACAGACCTACGTGCGGGAGCCGATCGAGATCACCCGCATCTCCGGAGACGACGTGGTCCTGGCCAGCGGGCCGGCGGTCGGGACTGCCGTGGTCACGGTCGGCGCAGCCGAGCTCGTGGGGGCCGAGGCGGGACTTGGGGCGTGAGATGTCGACGCGCAGCTCACTGATCCGCCGGATCGTCTCGGCGAGCCTGCGATACCCCTACCTCGTCGTCGCAACCGGGCTCACGATGATGCTGCTCGGGGCGGGTGCCCTGCCCGGCATGCGACTCGACGTGTTCCCCGAGTTCGCCCCACCGCGCGTGGAGATCCAGACGATTGCTGTCGGCCTGTCGACCGCCGATGTCGAGCAGCTCGTCACGGTGCCCATCGAGCAGTCGCTCACCGGGCTTCCGGGCCTCGACGAGCTCCGGTCCAAGTCGGTCCACCAGCTGTCCTCCATCAAGCTGGTGTTCGAGCCGGGTACCGACCAGCTCGAGGCCCGGCAGCTGGTGGCCGAACGCCTGGCGGAGGTGACCCCGAGCCTGCCCACCTGGGCGGCACCCCCGGTCATGCTGGCACCGCTGTCCGCGACGAGCCGGGTCGTCAAGATCGGCATGACCTCCGACGAGTTCAGCGTCATCGAGATGTCGATGATGGCCTACTGGACAGTCCGCGCCCGGCTCATGCAGGTCCCAGGCGTCGCGAACGTCGCGATCTGGAACGAGCGCATCCAGATGCTGACCGTCCAGGTCGAGCCGGACCGAATGGCAGCCCATGATGTGGCGTTGGACGAGGTCATGGAGTCGACGTCGGACGCGGTTGACTCCGGGCTGCTCCAGTTCTCTGCGGGCTCGGTCATCGGAACCGGGGGCATGGTCGAGACCGACAACCAGCGCGTCGGCGTTCGCCACGTGCTGCCTGTCGTCACCCCAGCCGACCTCGCCAAGGTCCCGCTGGATGACAAGGACAACAAGAGGCCCGTCACGATCGGCGATGTCGCGCGGGTCGTCGAAGCGCACCCACCGCTGATCGGCAGCGCCATCATCAACGACGGTCCTGGGTTGCTCCTGGTCGTCGAGAAGCTCCCCTGGGCGAACACCGTCGAGCTCACGCACGAGGTCGAGCAGGCGATCCGGTCGCTCGAGCCGGGGCTGCAGGGCGTCGAGTTCGACACCACGATCTTCCAGCAGGCCAGCTTCATCGAGCTCGCCATCGACAACCTGACCGAGTCCTTGGTCCTCGGGTTCCTGCTCGTCGTTCTGATCCTCGCGCTGTTCCTGTACGAGTGGCGAGCCGCCGTGATCAGCATCCTGACGATCCCGATGTCGCTCATGGCCGCAATGCTCGTCCTGTACCTGCGCGGCGAGACCATCAACACGATGACGCTTGCCGGCTTGGTCATCGCACTCGGGGCTGTCGTCGACGACGCGATCATCGACGTCGAGAACATCGTCCGGAGGCTGCGACAGCATCGCCTGGCCGGTAGGAAGACGTCGACGTCCTCCGTCGTCCTGGAGGCGTCGATGGAGGTCCGGAGCCCCATCATCTACGCCACGCTGATCATCTTCGCGGCCAGTATCCCGGTGTTCCTCCTCCCTGGCCTGACCGGCGCCTTCTTCCGTCCGCTGGCGGCGTCCTACACGCTCGCCGTCGGTGCCTCACTCCTCGTCGCCCTGACCGTGACGCCAGCCCTGTCCCTGATCATGTTGCGGCGCGTGCCCATCGAGCGTCGGAAGTCGCCGATCGTCCACGCGCTCCAGACGGCCTACTCGCGCCTCCTGGGCGGAATCGTCAGCCGGCCCCGGCGCGTGTACGCCGGCTTCGCGCTGCTGACAGTGGCGGGCGTTCTCGTGGTGCCACAGCTGGGCCAGTCGCTGTTCCCGGCGTTCAAGGAACGCGACTTCCTCATGCACTGGGTCGCTCAGCCGGGGACGACGGTCGAGGAGATGGAACGCACGATGACCCTGGCAAGCGAGGATCTCCGAGCGATCCCGGGGGTCAGGAACTTCGGAACCCACATCGGACAGGCCTTCCTGTCGGACGAGATCCACGGCGTGAACTTCGGCGAGAACTGGGTCAGCGTCGACGACTCCGTCGACTACGACGACACGATCGACGCCATCCAGGACGTGGTCGACTCGTATCCGGGAATCTTCCGGGACGTCAAGACCTACCTCAAGGAACGCGTCGGCGAGGTCTCCAAGGGAGTCGGCGAACCGATCGTCCTCCGGATCTACGGTCCCGACCTCGACGTGCTCAGAAGCAAGGCGGACGAGGTGAAGGAGATCCTCGGGAGCATCGACGGCGTCACGGAGGAGCACGTCACTGTCTCCGACGACATCCCGCAGCTGGAGGTCACCGTCGACCTGGCGGCGGCCCAGAAGTACGGGCTCAAGCCGGGCGACGTCCGCCGGGCGGCGGCCACGCTCGTGGCCGGCGAGGAGGTCGGAGACATCTTCCGCGACGGCAAGGCCTACGACGTCGTGGTCTGGAGCCCGGAGAACGTCCGTAACGACCCCCAGAAGTTCGCCGACCTCCCGATCGACACCCCGAGCGGCGACAAGGTCCGGCTGGGGGACCTGGCCGAGGTGGAGATGCGTCCCAGCCCGAACTCCATCGAGCGGGAGGGCGACTCCCGGTACCTCGACGTCGGCGCCGAGATCGCGGACCGGGACCTCGGGTCCATCGTCGGCGAGTTCGAGGACAAGCTCGAAGCCGTGACCTTCGATCGCGGCTACAGCACCCAGCTGCTGGGTGAGTACACCGAGCGTCAGCAGGCCAACCGATGGCTGCTCGCCACGGCCGGGATCGCGGTCATCGCCATCTTCCTGCTGCTGCAGGCAGCCTTCTCCTCCTGGCGACTCGCCACACTCGTGCTGGTCACGATGCCGATGGCGCTCGTCGGCGGACTGCTCGGCGCCTACGTGACCGGGGCCGTCATCTCCCTCGGCTCCCTCGTCGGCTTCTTCACGGTGTTCGGCCTCAGCGCCCGCAACAGCATCCTGCTCATCAACCACTGCCAGTACCTGGAGCGGGAGGAAGGGGAGCCGTTTGGCGTCGCCATGGTCATTCGGGGTGCGCGGGAAAGGCTGTCACCGATCCTCATGACAACTCTGGCCATGGCGCTGGCTCTGGTCCCCCTGGTCGTCCTCGGTGACCGTCCCGGCCAGGAGATCGAGTACCCGTTGGCCGTGGTCATCCTCGGTGGCCTGCTCACCTCCACTCTCCTGACCCTGTTCGCTGTCCCCTCGCTGTACCTGAGGTTCGGCCGTCCGGCCGAACCGGAAGCCGTCCTGACCCCGTAGGTGATCCCCATGCGTCCCAACCGCCGACTGAGCTCTCTGGTCGTCGCGTCCATGGCCGTGTTCTTCGCCCTCGCGATGGCTCCCGCCCCCGCCGGGGCCGCGTCGGAGGCGGGGTCGGCGACGCGAGACACCAATGACAACACCGGCGAGTTCGAGGACTCCACCGACATCGACTCGCACTTCTTCCCCCTGCAGCCGGGAGCGCGCACCGTGTACCGCGGCACCGTCACCGACGAGGACGGGCGGGTGCGGCACCGGATCGTGTTCACCGTGACCGACCTGCTCAAGGACGTCTCCGGCGTCGTCACGCGCGTCGTGTGGGACCGCGACATCAGCGAGGGGCACCTCGACGAGGCCGAGCTCGCGTTCTTCGCCCAGGACGAGGCGGAGAACGTGTGGACCTTCGGCGAGTACCCGGAGGAGTACGAGGACGGGGAGTTCGCCGGGGCGCCGAGCACCTGGCTGAACGGCGTCCAGCGCGCGGAGGCCGGGATCCTGGTCCCCGGCCACCCGTCGGTCGACATGCCGGCGTTCGTGCAGGGCTTCGCGCCGGCGATTGACTTCTTCGACAAGGGCCGTGTCATCCGGACCGACCGCCACGTGTGCGTGGCGGTGGGCTGCTTCTCAGACGTCGTCGTCATCGACGAGTGGAACCCGCTGGACCCCGACGACGGGCACCAGCGCAAGCTCTACGCGCCTGGCGTGGGACTGGTGAAGATCACCGCGAGGGGTGGCGACTCCCGCGAGACCATGGAGCTGGTGAAGCAGGTCCACCTCGGACCCCGGTCCCTCGCGATCAGCAGAGCCGAGGCGCTCCGCCTGGACGCGCGGGCCTACCGGTTCGCCAAGCGCGTCTACCAGGACACCAGGCCCGCGTACCTGCCGAGCGACTGCACCGACGACCCGTACGGACGCTGACCACAGCCAAGCCTGAGGGCAGCCCGCGGGGAATGCGGTTGACTCGCCGCCTACCGTAGGCAGCGATGTCCGCTGATCCGGCTGCTGCGCGCAGCAGCCTCCATTCGCTGTGGCGGATCCGCACGTACGTCCGGCCCTACGCCGGACAGATGGCACTCATGACCGTTGCGGCGGGCCTCGCTGTCGGGGCGAGCATCGTCGTCCCGCTCGTCACCCGCGCCGTCGTCGACGGGCCGATCGTCGACGGGAACAAGGCCGCGCTCATCCCGCTGGGCCTGCTGGCGCTGCTTCTCGGAGTGCTCGAGGCGGGCTTGGTGTTCATCCGTCGGTGGGTCCAGTCCTATGCGGCGCTCGGGATCGAGTCGGCCGTCCGGAACGACCTCTACGCACACCTGCAGAGCCTGTCGGTTGCCTTCCATGACCGCTGGCAGGCGGGCCAGCTTCTCTCACGCGCGACGACCGACCTGTCGATCCTGCGCCGCTTCCTGTCCTTCGGGCTCGTGTTCCTGGTTGTCAACATCGCGACGTTCATCGTGGTCGTTGCGCTGTTGATCCATCTGTACCTCCCCCTCGGGGTGCTCGTCGCGCTCTCCTCCATCCCGCTCTTCCTGATCTCTCGCGGTCTGGCCCGGGCCTACCTCACCGCCGCCCGCCGGGTGCAGGACCAGCAAGGAGACCTCGCCACGTTCGTCGAGGAGTCCGCCGTCGGAGTCCGAATGATCCGTTCGTTCGGCCGGCGAAAGCACGTCGGCGAGACCTTCCGGGGCTCCGCCCGCACCCTGCACGACTCGGCCGTCCACAAGTCGGTGCTGGTGGCGAGGTTCTGGTCGCTCCTGGACCTGGTGCCCAGCCTGACGCTCGGTGCGACCCTGCTCTTCGGCGCTCTGGCCGTCACCCAAGAGACCATGACCCTCGGCGACCTCGTTGCGTTCGTCTCCCTCATGTTGATGCTCATCTGGCCGGTGGACTCACTCGGCTGGATCATGGCTAACGGGCAGGAGGCGATGACCGCAGCGGACCGCATCTACGAGGTCTTCGACACCCCGGCCACCATCGTCGACCGGACCGCCGCGCGTGACTTGGTGAAGCCGCACGGTCATCTCCGCTTCCACGACGTCGGCTTCGCCTACACCGAGGACGGACCAGACATCCTCCGCTCGGTGAACCTGGAAGTCCTGCCCGGCGAGACCTTGGCCATCGTGGGACTCACCGGAAGTGGAAAGACCACTCTCACCTCGCTGGTGCCGCGTCTCTACGACGTCACCCACGGCCGGGTCACACTTGACGGCGTCGACGTGCGGGACGTGCGGCTGTCCTCGCTCCGCAAGGTCGTCGCAACGGCCTTCGAGGACGCCACGCTCTTCTCCGCGAGCGTCCGCGAGAACCTGACCCTCGGCTACCCGCAGGCCACCGAAGACGAGATCGAGCAGGCACTCGCCCTCGCCCAGGCGCGTTTCGTCTACGACCTCCCCTGGGGTCTCGACACCAGGATCGGAGAGCAGGGTCTGTCCCTGTCGGGAGGCCAGCGCCAGCGGCTCGCCCTAGCACGCGCGGTCGTGAGCAAGCCCACAGTCCTGGTCCTCGACGACCCGCTGTCGGCACTCGATGTCCACACCGAGTCGCTGGTCGAGAAGGCGCTGCGACGCGTTCTGTCGAGCACCACCGCTCTCCTGGTCGTTCACCGACCGTCGACCATCGCCCTCGCCGACCGCGTTGCCCTGCTCGGTGGCGGCACGATTCTTGCGGTCGGAACCCACACCGAGCTCATGAGGAACGAGCCTGCCTACCGGGCTGTGCTCTCGCAACAGCCCGAGGGGCTGGCGGCATCGTGACCACGGGAACCACGCCGGAGTCGGCGCCGACCGACGCCTTCGAAGAGCAGGAGCCGGCCTGGCGCGGCGTCTCGCAGCAGGAGTCGGACATCGTCACCGTCGAGCTGTCAGCGGCGCTGCGCGGGCGCAGCCTGAGGCTGCTTCGCCTCCTGATGCGCCCGCACAAGCGGGCGCTGTGGTGGGCGATAGCACTCCTCCTCGTGCAGAACGCGGCGGCGATGGCAGGTCCTTATCTCGTCATGGTCGGCATCGACAACGGAATCCCGCCGATTGACGCCGGCGAGAGCCCCACCGTCCTGGTGGGCGTCACCGTCCTGTTGGTGGTGGCCGCGTTCACCGAGTACGTGACCAAGCGCGCGTTCCTGATGTCGAGTGGCCGGATCGGGCAGGCCGTCCTCTTCGACCTCCGAACCCGGGTCTACGACCACTTCCAGCGGCTGTCCCCCGCGTTTCACGAGAAGTACACGTCCGGTCGCGTCATCTCGCGGCTCACGAGTGATGTGGATGCGCTTGGGGAGCTCATCGACGGAGGCATCGACGACCTCGTTCTCGCCGGCCTCTCGGTGATCTCGGTGGGGGCGATCCTGCTGTTCCTGGACGTGCCGATGGGGCTCGTGACGCTGCTGTCGTTCCCCTTCTTGATCTGGCTGTCGCGCTGGTTCCAGCGCAACTCCGCGGTCGCCTACCGACGCACGCGCGAGACAGTGGCACTGGTCATCGTGCACTTCGTCGAATCCCTCAGCGGCATCCGCGCGGTGCAGGCCTTCCGCCGCGAGCAGCGCAACCAGGACATCTTCGAGGAGCTGAACCGCGACTTCCGCCTGGCCAACGAGCGCGCCTTCAAGCTCGTCGCCATCTTCTCCCCCGGCATCAAGCTGATCGGCAACGTCACGATCGCCGTCGTCCTGGTCTACGGCGGATACCGCGTCATGGACGGCGCCGCCGAGGTGGGGGTCCTGGCTGCCTTCCTGCTGTACCTGCGCCGGTTCTTCGAGCCGATGCAGGAGCTGTCCATGTTCTACAACTCACTGCAGTCCGCCACCGCGGCGCTCGAGAAGCTGTCCGGGGTTCTCGACGAGACGCCCACCGTGGCTGAACCGGTGACGGTCGTGCCACTTCCGCGTGCCCAGGGCCGCGTTGACCTCGACGCCGTGACCTTCTCCTACCGGGACGCGGTGGTCCTTCCCGAGCTCGACCTTCACATTCCGGCTGGGCAGACTGTTGCGTTGGTCGGAGCAACGGGCGCCGGGAAGACGACGATCGCTCGACTCATCGCACGCTTCTACGACCCGGTGGACGGGGTCGTCCGCCTCGACGGCATCGACGTGCGTGAGCTGGCCGAGGACGACCTGCGCCGAGCCGTGGTCATGGTCAGCCAGGAGAACTTCTTGTTCTCGGACACCGTGGCCGACAACATCCGCTTCGGCCGACCCTCGGCCAGCGACCGCGCGGTTGAGGATGCCGCCCGTGCCATCGGCGCCCACGAGTTCATCTCCGATCTCCCCGAGGGCTATGACACCGATGTGGGGAAGCGAGGCGGACGACTGTCCGCTGGCCAGCGGCAGCTCGTCGCGTTCGCGCGCGCCTTCCTCGCCGATCCGGCAGTGCTCATACTCGACGAGGCCACCTCGTCGTTGGACATCCCCAGCGAGCGCCTTGTCCAACGTGCACTTCGGACGATCCTGGCCGACAGAACGGCGGTCATCATCGCCCACCGGCTCTCCACCGTCGAGATTGCCGACCGCGTGGTAGTTCTCGAAGGCGGGCGCATCGTCGAAGACGGACCACCCGCTGACCTCCTCAACACCGAAGGCGGGTACGCGCTGCTTCACCAGGCCTGGGCAGCGTCGCTGATGTGACCTGGGATCGCGGCAAGGCACGCGGCCCTACGGCGACGTGAGGCAGGGCGGGAACACCCAGCGCGCATGCCGTACCGAGCGCTGTCAGTTTGGTGCCTGGAAGTCGCGCCCGCGCGTGCCTCCACGTCGCTCAGTACCTCGTCGGCGCCGCGGAGGTGAACTCACCCGTCTTGCGCGCATCCAGGACGACGTCCCGTTCCGCCTCGCTCGCTGCCCGCAGGACCTCGGACAGCTGATGGGTGAACCCGTCCGCGTCCTCGTCCGGTCTGCGTGCCGACGACAACGCGGTCTGAGCCGCCAGGTAGCCCTCGTACAGCAAGGTGGCGGCCCGACGAACCTGCTCTTCGATCTCATCCCCGGCGGTGACCTCCTGAACCCTGTCCAGGCCCGCCTGGGCGGCGCGCGCCACGTACGTCGACCGGATTCGTTCACGCTCTCCCCGAGGGCTATGACACGGTTATCGACGACGAGGCCAGCAACCTCAGCGCTGGTGAACGACAGCTCGTCACGATCGCTCGCGCCTTTCTTGCGTCCCCTTCGCTGTTGCTTCTTGATGAGGCGACCAGCTCCGTGGACACCCGCACCGAGGTCCTCGTGCAGAAGGCCATGGCAGCCCTCAGGTCGAACCGCACCAGCTTCGTCATCGCCCACCGCCTGTCCACGATTCGGGACGCCGACATGATCATCGTGATGGAGGAGGGACGGATCATCGAACAGGGCTCCCACGCAGGGCTCCTTGCGCGACGGGGGGCGTACTTCGCTCTCTACAACGCGCAGTTTGTCGCGGCTCTGGACTATGCCCGTTCCCTCCGGCCGCGAGTGCGTCAGCTACCCACCGTCCGAGCTCTCAGACCGATGGACAACGTCCACGTGGGCCTCGGACAAGAGCTCGTACACCGCTGCGGTGTGGCCAGGGGCACGCCAGTCGAATGTTGCCTGCTCGATCGGGGTCCACCCGATCGTCCACGCTGCGATCACCGAGACGAAGGCGACGCCGTAGAGGAGCACCATCAGCAGTGTCCTGTCCGTGTCCTGGGCGACATAGCCGCTGACGACGCCGACCACGGCGGCCACGACCGAGAGCACCAAGGCTCGCGGAAGCTCGCGGATCCCACCTTGTCGAAGGGCCATCGCCTCCCGCCACGACTCCCCAGCCTTACCCTGACAATGAGTTCGAAAAGAACGGATGTCAGCCGCGGTGACGTGGCTACCCTCCGGCAAGGCGATGCGGATGACGAGTGAATCGGGCAGTCGCAAAGCCGAGTCGAGGATGCCCACGAGAGCATCCACGCCGGATCCGTCCTCGCCATCGCCCTTCAACAACTGCTCGGGTGAACCGAGCACGACTTCAATGGTCCGGTTTCGCGTCAACTCTTGATGTGCGGTCCTCAGGGCATCAGCCACCTGTGGTCGTGTCATTGCCGCTCCGTTCTCACGAACCAACCCTCGCTGGATCACGTCGCCGCTGGGAAGTGGCCAAGGGCCTTTCGACAGACGTCGAGTCCCGCCATAAGAAGTCGGCGCAAGACCACCGAACCACCCTCGAGCCAGTCGCCGCTGCGCACCGAACATCCGGGCCCGCAACCTGGAAGCGGGCGATTGACCGACAACAATCACCACCACAAGTGGCTGCCTGACTCCCCCGCCTCGCTCTGACCGCCCGCTGAGTTCAACCACCGCCAAGGTCGGGTAGTGCCGACAATCCGCCTCCAGACACTCGTTCTGGGTCAGTTCGAGCAGGAATCCGGCCGCCTAGACTTGCGCACCTCGATCCGACCAGGTCGGTGCGAGAGCACAGTGGCAGTGGATCTGACCGAATCCCAAAGCACGCCATTTCTGCCACGTCACCGGGAACGCACCCGCAGCGGCTGGGCGACCTGGGGTTGACTACCACGCTCCGCGCGAACCACCAGGAGTCATTCCCCGGCGATCCAAGAGGGCTGACCACTCCAAGGCCAACGTGGCGCGGTCATCCAACCAACTAGTCCTCGGAGTTTCCCGAGTGGAGAGTTCCGGTCTCCCTCTCTGGCAGCACCATCCGCCCGGGATCGAGGTCATAAGTCCATGGCAGGCCGGACGCCTTCCAGCCGTTCTTCAGACGCATTCCGCGGAATACGCTGTCGGGGTCGTCGACCTTGCTGCCCTCCATCCCGTCCAAGACGTTATAGACCGTCGTGAACCCGGCAGACGCGAGCATGTTGATCGCGATCGCCGAACGGCCCCCTGAGCGACACGAGACGAGGATTGTGTCCTCGGGTGAGAACCGCGCCTTCACAAGCTCCACGAAGTCGAGGTTCAACTCCCATGGGTACCCCTTCTTCTCGTCGTCCCAGACGTACGCCATGAACGCGACCGGCACGTTCACCGCCATCGGCGCGTGGCCAACGAACACCCACTCCTCGGGAGTGCGGACATCCAGGATCTTCACGACTTCCGGGTCCGCCTGCCACATGTCGTACGCCTCCTTCGCGGTGGCATACAGCCCGATCTTCGTTTGGCGGGTCTCGGCGATTGGTCGGTCGGCGTGGGTGACGGTGGTCATCGAGTGCTCCTGTTTAGCCGAGCCGAACGGCGTCGACCTCGAGCCCGCTTCCTGCCGGCACCTTGCTCCAGCTGCGCCGCTCCCATTCCTCCTTGAGAACCTGGGTCGCCGCTTGCTCCAGGAACTCTGGCCGAGCCCACTCATCGACGTCAAAGTCGTTCTTGACGTAGCCGTGGCTGACCATGAAGTCCTTGCCGATCTTGATGCACTCCAAGTTCCTCGCGCTGAGGCTCGGCACCATATCGACGTCCTTGATGCCCTGGTAGGTGTCCTCGGCGTCGAGATAGAAGGTCTGCCGGTTCAGAATCGCGCCAGTGGCCCGCTTGTGCTCGTTCGCCCATCGGCCGACCTTGATCATGGCCCTCATGTAGGCAAGGACGAGGTCGGGGTGCTCGTCGGCCATCACGTCTGTGCAGGTGATGACGGCCGGAGTGTTGGCCACCTGGATCGTCCAGTCTGGGTACCTCGACAGGTCCTCGATCATCGTGATCCGACCGGTCGCCTCCTGCAGGTGCTGGAAGACCTTGCTCTGTGTGTAGATCGCGTCGACCTTGCCTTCGAGCAACGCCGTCTCCAACGGGCGGAAGGCCAAGTCGTGCTTGTGATCGCGGCGCATCCACAGCTCGGACGGGTTGTTCATTTGGACTTGGAGCATCTCCGGCTTGTCATACCAGTCGTCCGGATAAGGGAACTCCACCAGTTCGACGTCGTCCATGGTCATGTCGTGGAGCCGGAGCATGTTCTCAATGCCCATGTGCTCCTGGATGCGCCACCAGTCGTTCTTGATGGTGTTCATGCTCTTGGAGATGCCAACCTTCTTGCCCTTCAGGTCCTCCATCCGGAAGATCTCGTCACGGGAGCGCACGGCCATGCAGCCACCCTCGTGCACCCACGTTGCGCCGAGCAGCACCGTGCGTCGGATGTCAGCGTTGACGTGGATCGGGGGGTAGAGGCCACCGAAGCGGATCAGGTTGTCGAGGTTGTGGATGTAGTGCGGGTACCAGTTGTTCTCCGGCGCATGCCGGAAGTAGGCGTACTCGACTCCGACCTTCTTGAACTCCTCCCGACACCAGCCGAGCTCCTGATCAACGTTGTTCGCCGACACCATCGGACAGTTGGTGAACCACACCTCGTCCCAACGCAGCGGAACGGTCGTCGCCACTCGCTCGGTCCCAGTCGTTGTCATCGGACCGCCTCCACACGTCACCGAACAACGCACACTGGACTGTGCACGCGCTCACCCACATTGTCTTGAGGGGATCAACAAGAGAGGAGGGCCACAGGTCCCGATCGATTCCCACCGGCTGGCTGCGCTCGCTTGGAGGATCGGGCTGGGACGGTCAACAGGTCACCACGAGTGAGACCTGACGGGCACAGGGTCCTCTCGTCACTCCGCCGGGCCCACGAGATCCGACCTTTTCGCCGGGATCCCACGCGACACCTCTCAGGCGAGGCGGGTCAGGAGGGAATGGCCTAGGGAACGAAGTTCGCAATCGCATCGGTGCGCTCCCCCATGACCGGTCACCGAGTCGACCTGGGCGTCGAGCACGTCCCCCACCGCGGTGCAGCGGCGAGGCCGGAGGATTCGTTGATCTGATGGTCGAGCTAGCCGGCCGACTCCTGGGATCTCGGCGTTTGTCGCCGACGGCGCGCTGCGCGGCATGCACATCGTGCGGGTTCAAAGCGAAACCGGCTGCCCCGCAACTCCCCCCGCTCGCCGCAAGAGCAAGGATCGAGGCGGAATCGTCATCGGCAAGCACGGACACGCCGCCGCCCAGCTCCGCCCAGCCGGACGCGCACAGCGTGGATCGACGAGTGCGGAGGACACATCCTCTACGCGGCCGGCGGGACGATCTACGAGCGGGTCGTGACCGCCGGCGGCGAGCCTTGACTTCGTCGAAGTCCCACGCCACCAGGCCAAACGAGACCGCAGACCCGATGGCAGTCGGGCGTTCTACGCCCGCCACGCCCTGACCTGTCAATCGAGCGAAGCCACGCACGACTGGTGGGAGCCGCTCACCCCCACCCGGACGGACGAAGTCCACAAGTTCAACCGCAGCGACTTCCTGCGCGTCCTCCCGCCGACTGATCTCGACTACTCCCGCGTCTACGGGATACGTGTCTACGGGATACGTACTGACACCGACTCACTGAACGCGCAGTTCGAACGCGCCTTCTACAACGGCGGCTCCCCGCGTGGGGTTTGCACAACCAGACCGTCTTCGTGCTCATGGCCGCACTCGCCCAGAACGCTAGGCCCCGCCACACCTGGCAGCGAGCGCTTGACCGACAACAATCACCGCCACATCTGGCTGCCTGACCCCTCCGCCTCACACTGAACCGCCTACCGAGTTCGACCACGCCCAAAGCGCAGGTAGCACCAAGAATCCGCGCCCCAGCGACTCTTGTGGGCCCATTCGAACGGAAATCCGGCCCGCTGAACTATCAAGCCCGATCCGACCAGATCGCGGCAGGGTCCAGCAGGTTTCCCACAAGGAATCCCGCAGGTCCCGCCCAGGTAGCTCAGGGCTTATACCAACGGTGTCTAAGTCGCTGCAGCCAGGTTCGTGACCTGCTGGGATGTCCGGAGGCACCCTTTCGGCGCCTGGCATGTAGCCGTTTCTGGTCCCGTTGAGTGTCGTCTGGCTGTGCCGCTTCTGCGGACTTGTTGCGGATTGACGGCGAACACAGGCGGCTCGGCGGTCCGCCCGTCGCTGGGTGACCCGGAAGGTGCGAGACGCACCGACCGTCCTTCAGATTGACCGCCAAGGATCTTCCTCCCGGTCCAGGCCGTCCGGCGGGCCAACCATTGGCGACCCCACCTGAGTTGGGCATCCGTCCCCATCCACCCGCCCGACCCGACCAGCCAGGTCGATATCAGTGCCGACGGGACTTGCGACAGCGTGGTTGGCTGATGGTGCTGCCGCGCCCATACGGCGTATCGCCTCAACGAGGACCAATCCCATAGCCGCCCTGGCGAACTATGGACCAGCGGCCCTAGCCCACGAGGCGACATCGTCCAACGCTGAGAGGTAAGCGAGGGCAGGGGCTCGGCGGCTGACGGCCGTCTGGCGCTCCACCCGTGGGAGGTGTGCCATGGCCACGGTTCCAGCGATCCGCGCGGAGGGCCTGACCAAGCGCTTCGGCAAGGTGGTCGCTGTCGACCACCTCGACCTCGAGGTCCCCGGGGGGGAGATCTTTGGCTTCCTCGGACCTAACGGGGCTGGCAAGACGACCACCATCAAGCTGCTGCTCGGATTGCTGCGGCCGACAGCCGGACAGGCCTGGCTGGCGGGCGTCCCGGTCTCTGACGTCGAGCGGGCCCACCGGTCCGTGGGTAGTGTCCCCGGAGACGTCGCGCTGTGGCCGCAGCTGACGGGGGCGGAGACGCTGGAGCTGCTGGGCAACGTTGCGGGCAACGTCGACATGGCCTTCCGTGACGAGCTGTGCGAACGGTTCGACCTCGACCCCAGCCGCCGGATCCGCTCGTACTCCAAGGGGAACCGGCAGAAGGTGTCGCTTGTCGCCGCGTTCATGACTCGGCCCGACCTCCTGTTGCTCGACGAGCCGACCGTGGGGCTCGACCCGCTCATGGAGGCGGAGTTCCAGGCGTTGGCCCGGGAGGCGTCCGACCGCGGGCAGGCGGTGTTCCTCTCATCCCATCTGCTCGACGAGGTGGAGGACGTTTGTCATCGCGTGGGGATCCTTCGTGCCGGGGCCCTCGTGGAGGTCGCCACCCTCGACGACCTGCGGCGACTCACCACCACTGTCTTCGAGGCGGCGCTGGACGGTCCGGTGCCGTCCTTTGCCGACTTGCCCGAAGTCGTCACCACCGAGCCGCTGGACGGCGGCGTTCGTCTGACCGTGGGAGGACCCCCCGGGGCGGTGCTGACCAGGCTGACCACCGCCGGACTGACGCGCCTTCACGCCCACGCGCCCACGCTCGAGCAGATCTTCCTCACCTACTACGAGACCAGCGCGACCCAGCGTCAAGCGGTGGCAGACGCGCACGGCAACACCGGCGGTCCCCCGCCGACTGAAGGAGGTCAGCCATGACCACGGTCGCAGAGGAAGAGGTTCGTGCGGCCGTGGCACCCCAGCCAGGAAGGCACGACACGCATCCGTCGCACCGCCGCGTGCCTGCGCGAGCGCGCCGTGCCGTGGCCAGGCTGTGGATCCGGCTGGCTCGCCGCGGGGCGCTGTTGATGTCCCTGGCCGTCGCCGTGTACGTCGTGGTCGAGGTCGCCAGCTACCGCGCTGCCTACCCGGGCGGCGTCTCACCGCTGCAGTTCCAGCTGTTCGAGGACAACCCGGTCTCGCGCATGATGCAGGGCGTCCCCGCGGGTCTGGACACAGCTGGTGGGTTCACTGTCTGGGACGGCGGCTGGTTCATGCAGCTGATCGTGTCCGTGTTTGCTCTCCTCACGACCACCCGGCTGCTTCGCGGCGAGGAGGACGCTGAGCGTTCCGATCTGATCTTGTCCGGACCTGTGCGGCCCCGGTACCACACGGGGTCTGCGGTGGCCGTGATTGCCGGATCGGTTGTGCTCATCGGCGCAGCTGCTGCTGCGGCGCTGGGCCTGTCCGGGCAGGACCCACTCGGCGCAGTGCTGTTCGGGATCGGG
This sequence comes from uncultured Actinomycetota bacterium, assembly GCA_963848085.1. Lineage (GTDB taxonomy): Bacteria > Actinomycetota > Actinomycetes > JAHEKZ01 > JAHEKZ01 > CAWKCE01. The sequence goes on along the minus strand of CAWKCE010000003.1, from coordinate 165,228 downwards.
CTTGCCGGCGTGGGCGCGACTTTCGCAGCCATCGCGGCGGTCATGTGCCAACTCGTCGACGTCCGCCGCCGGGCGGCGGGTTTCACCGCAGTCACACTCGCCGCGGCCTACGTGCTGCGCATGTTCGCCAACAGCAGCGATGGACGCGTCTGGGCGCGATGGACCTCACCGCTGGCGTGGGTGGATGTGCTCGCCCCGTACGGTGATCCCGACCTGCGTGCTCTCGTGCCTCTCGTGCTCGTCCCCGTGCTCTTGGCCCTGCTGGCCGTCGCCCTGCGCACGAGGCGCGACCTCGGCAGCGCGCTGCTCGTGACCGAAGCCGGACATGAGCCTCACTTGCGTCTGCTGGGGGGTCCGCTCGCATTCGCCTGGCGGACCAACCGGGCTGTGCTGGCCGCCTGGGCCGTTGGTCTCGTGGTGCTGGCAGCGGTGATGGGTGCGCTGGTCAGCACGATGATTGAGTGGCTCGCGAAGGACCAGGATTACCAGCGTCTGTTCCAGGAGCTCGGCTACGACCAAGCCCTGACGACCCTGGGGTTCGTGGCCGTCATGGCGCAGATGTTCGGACTGGCCATCGCCTTGTACGTCGTATGGCGTCTTGGTGCCGCTCGCGCTGAGGAGGAGGCCGGCTGGGCGGAAGCGTTGCTGTCCCGTCCGGTGTCGAAGATGCGGTGGCTCGGCGGTCATGCCGTGCTTGCGACGCTGGGCGGCGCACTCCTGCTGGTGCTCACGGGTGCGGCCTTCTGGCTTGGGTGCGTGGCGTCCGGGGCAGACGACGTGTCGTGGAGCGAGGCCACGCGGTCGATGCTCAACAGCGTGCCGGTCGTGGTCCTCGTTGGCGGCTTCACTGTGCTGACCTTCGGGCTGTGGCCACGCCTCACCGTCGCCGTTCCGGTGACGGTGACGGTGGTCGCGTACCTCGTCACGCTTGTCGGCCCACCCCTGTCGTGGCCGTCGTGGCTGCTCGACATCTCGCCGTTCACCCATCTCGCGTGGGTACCCATGGACCCCTGGGCCGCCATGTCGGGAACCCTCATGGCCGCAATTGGCCTGATGATGGCGGGAGCCGGGATGCTCGCTTTCCGACGGCGCGACGTCGCCGGCGGCTGACCATGACGGTGGAGCGTGCTGGAACGTTGTGCGTCTGACTCGGCTGAAGCGGCGTTCTGCAGGCGCGCCCCCGATCACCGCTGAGGGCCCCTGACCTGCGATGATGTCCTATCCCGCCCTCGTAGCTCAGGGGATAGAGCAACGGTTTCCTAAACCGTGTGTCGGCAGTTCGATTCTGCCCGAGGGCACCGCCATTGGTCGACTGGAAAGATCGTTCACTCCCCGCCAACAAGCAGAGCGCGACGCCAGCTACCTGCCGTGTCGGGTGACGACGCCCACAAACCAATTCCCCGCAGAGTGCATCCACCACGACGGTCAAAGGGGAAGGACGAACGAAGCCCCTCATCCACAACGGAGGAACCGTGAAGATCCGCACTCGTGTACTTGCCGTCGTCGCCGCTACGGGGATGGCCCTCGTGCCGGCCGTGGCCGGCGCATCCGCAGCCAGTGCCAAGTCAAGCAACCAGTCCCTCGCCACCGTCCTGCTTTCCGGGGCCAAGGCGAACGGGGACCCGTCCTACGACCGCAACGGCCGGGACTTCGACATCCTGACCGCCGCCGTGCTCACCGTGCTGGCCGCGAAGCCTTCCTCGCCCGTCTCGGTGCTGACAGACGGCGACGTCCCACTCACCGCCTTCCTGCCTACCGACAACGCGTTCGAGCGCACGGGCGAGTTCCTCGGACTCACCGCCTACACCGAGCGTGGCCTCGCCACCAAGTACGTCGCGGCGCTCGGCGTCGACACCCTTGAGGCGGTGCTCCTCTACCACGTCGTTCCCGGCGTCACCATCGACTCGAGCGCTGCTGTGGCGGCCGACGGAGCGGAGCTGACGACGGCACTCGGCCAGACAGTCCGGGTCAAGCTCAACCCCGGAGGGCTCTTCATCAAGGACCAGGTCAGCGGCAACAACAACCCGCGCGTGACCATCCCCGACATCAACGCGGGCAACCCGCAGATCGGCCACGGGATCGGACGGGTACTGCTGCCCAGCATGTAACCCAGATCATGCGTCGGTGGGGTCCGCTCGGCGGGCCCCACCGACGCATGTCGTCTCGCTACCACTGAGCCCCTTCTCCGCACCGACCCACAGGCCCGCAACTACCGCCCCAGCGGGACAGTCCGCCTGCCCTGACGCTCGGGGCAACGGTCGTCATCGCGATCGTCGGCCCGGCTGGCGTCACCGCCAGCCCTCGTAGGACGTGCGGAAGTCGGCAACACGGACTGGGCAGTCACTAGGTTCCCGAGCTGCGACGTTCGACTATGGAGCCGCCCGCAGCTGCTGAGACGGAGGGACAATGTCGAACCGCGAGGTCGTCGCATGAAACCTGCACAACCAAGATCTGGCGGCACTGTTGCGTTCAGGCATTGCTAGTTCGCCATCACCCCGAATGAGCCCGACCGTCGGCCCAATTGGTCCCTTGTGAGGCATCTGCCGCGTCCCGAACTCGATCCAGAATGCTTCACAGAGACCCTCAATCGCTCAACGCAACAGTGCCGTCAGATGCCACAGCGTGGCTCCTCAGTTTCGCGAGTGACGTCCGCTGGCCCCAAAAACATCAGGTATTCAATGTCAGTATGTTGCGAATCGTCCCTGATGCATGGCTTCGATGGACGAGCGCGAACGCTCCGGCGGAGTCTCATGGACTGATTCTCCGGACATTCGGACAGGAAGTGCTATGACGAACCAGCCAGAAACGGCGTCCTCTCAGGACCTCACCGAGGACACGGAGGACGCGCCGCTAGATCCCATGGCAGGCGCGCCTGAATGGGTCATGCCCATGATTCGGCGAGCGACTTGGCGTGTGGTCAGCGTGGTGCTGGTCGTGAGCGTGCTCCTGTTCGTGATGCTCCGTGCTCGAAGCATTGTCAGCATGCTGGTCATGGCTTTGTTCTTCGGTATCGCGATGGACCCGGCTGTGACGTGGCTTCACCGCCGCTACGGCTGGCGACGGGGCCTGGCAACGGGGGCGATCTTTGCTGGTCTCGCGCTCTTCGTCGTCACCATGATCTTCGTACTTATTCCTGCCATCGTGACGGTGTCGGAGCGAATTACCGACCAGCTTCCTGCGTGGCTCAATGGCATTCAGTCGACCTTCAGGATCCAGATCGGTGATGGCAGGCACGACGATGTCGCCGCTGAACTCGGTGATGCGTTGGCGTCTTGGGCGCAATCCTCGTGGAAGTCCATCCTTGGGCTTGCCGGTGGAGTGGTTGGCCTGGTGTTTCAGTTCTTCACGATCGCGATGTTTACGTTCTACTTCGCTGCAGATGCCCCCAGAATCAGGTCCACGATGCTGCGCCGGCTTACGCCTGAGCGCCAGGAACGGATGGGGTGGGCGTGGGACACAGCCGTAGCTGAGACCGGCGGCTACTTCTACTCCCGCCTGCTGCTCATGCTGATCAACGGATCGTTGTTCTTTGCTGTGATGCTTCTAGTCGGGACCCCGTGGCTTATTGCGCTGCCGCTGTCTGTGTTTGAAGGTTTCGTCGCCGAATTCATTCCCGCGGTCGGCACCTACATTGGCGCCGCGGTGCCGGTGATCATCACGCTGGGCCTGCTTGGCTTCTGGCCAGCGATGGCACTGATCGTCTGGACGGTCATCTACCAGCAGGTGGAGAACTACTTCCTGAGTCCCAAGATCAGCGCAAAGACGATGGAGATCAACGGTGGTGTCGCCTTTGGTGCCGCACTGGCTGGCGGGGCAATCGCGGGCCCGATGGGCGCCTTCATGGCGCTGCCGGTTGCGGCCTGGATCACCTCGTTCATCAAGCACTATGGGGTCAGCTATCCCCTGGTGTATGTCTCCAAGTACGACGACGATCCCGACCCGGGGCAAGCCTCCGGTCCAGATGCGCCACCGGCGTGACCATTCTCGACACAGAGCCAGCATCAGCACACACCACACGGAGGCCGGGTGTCGGATGGACCAGACGAGGTAGTGACGACCGTGAACTTCGTCGCTGACGCCGGCAAGCAAATGCTGGAGTCAAGTTCGTCGGTCAGCGAGGTCCTTACGCGGCTGCGGCGATTTGTCCCATCGGTCGGACTGGGTGAGTGTGAGATCGACGCGACGCTGAGCGCGCTGACGCTCAGTTACTAGGCCCCCGGGCAGCCCGTGCCGATCACGACGATGAGAGTCGTCGAGGTCTCGGATCCACGACTCGAGCGGTTGGCCGGTGCGGATGCGCTGCTCGACAGAGTTGAGCGGGGGGAGATCTGTGTCGCTGATGCGTACGTGCAGCTCAAAGTCCGGGAGCGCGCTCCCGGGCTCCGTCGCCTTAACGCGCGAATCGCGATCCTGGTCTCGGTGATCGGCTGGATGCTGTTCCTCAACGGCGCGGGTTTCGCGACCATCGCCGTTGCGTTACTAGCAGCCGTTCTTACTTTCCCCACCGATGCACTCGTCGATCGTCTCAAACTCCCGCTTGTCGCATCCACGTTTCTATCGGCGGTCATCCTGGTCGCTGTTCCGAATCTGATTGCCGCCGCCGGAGTCGACGTAAGTCGGTGCTGCCGTAGTGGGTGGCCCGTTCATCTACCTTCCCGGGCGTGCCCAGGTCTCGTCCGTGATCGACGGGCTTTCGAACGCACCACTATCGGCAGTTGCCCGAGGGCGCCCAGGGCGACTTGAACGATCGTTCAATCACCTGCTATTCTGCTATCAGCAGGCAGTCGGCCATCGATTGCGACGCACTCAGGGAGGTCAGCATGAACAGGAACGATGGTGTGGTCACTCGTCTGGCCTCCCAGCTCCAGACGAGTTGGTGGAACCACCGTCAGGACGTCGCCATGCGACGCGACCGGGATGCCATCCAGCGGGACGAGTGGCTCCACGCCGGGATCACCCCGCGCATGAGCCGCCCCGGTTGCTGACCAACGCCGCTCAGCGCTCCTCGGAGCGCCTGCCAGACCCAGCACGGCGGGGGGCAGTCACACACCCACGCCCCCGGGCGCCGGGAGCCCGCGGGGGCTACCCCCTGGGCCAACGGCACGTCTTCTAACGGTCATCCGTCGAAAAGGAGCCGACCCTGGCAGGGTGGCGCCCGTGCGTCTCCGCGTGGTCGTCCTTGTCTACCTGGCGCTGTTCGTCGGGGAGCTGTCGTGGTCCGGGGTCACCCCGCTAATTCCCTCCTACGTGACTCAGTACGACCTCACCGACTTCGAGGGTGGGCTGGTGCTCTCGGTGGCCAGCCTGGGCATCCTGCTGGCCTCGCTGCCGGCCAGCGCGCTCACCCAGCGGGTGACCCCACGTGAGCTGACGCTCGGTGCCATGGCCGTCATCGCGATTGCTGGGCTCGCCATGGCCGTGGCACCCAGCTACCCCGCCATCATCGCCGCGCGGTTCGTCTTCGGGCTCGGCTTCGGGACGCTGTGGGTCGCTATGGCTGCCTGGCTGGCTGATGCGGCCGGGGACGACAGCCCCCGGGTACTGGCCCTCACCACCGCGATCGTCGGCGTGGGTGCCACCCTCGCCCCTGCGTACGCGGGGTGGGTGGCCGCGCACCTCGGGCTGAGTGCCCCCTTCGTCGGTCTTGCCCTCGTGACCCTGCTGCTGTTCGTGATGCTCGCGTTCGATCGGTCGGGCACCGGCCTCAACAAGGACCCGGCGCCACCGGCACGTGACCTGATCCGCGCGGCTCACTCCGACCCCGACCTGGCCACCATGCTGCTGTTGACCACTGGCGCGGCCGTGGTCTGGATGACCGCAGACCTTCTCGTGCCGCTTCGGCTGGACCGAGGGGGGCTGGACGTGTCACAGATCGGTCTCTTGTTCTCCGTCTCCGCCATTGTCTTCGTGGGAGCCAGTGCGCTGACCGCCCGTCGAGCCGACCGCGTCGCGACGCCCCGGGTGGCGGCCGTGGCCACGGCCGCGCTGGCGCTCGTCACCTGCGTCCCCGCGGTCAGCCTCGGCGTGCCGGCCGCGCTGGTCTTCCTGATCGGCGCCGCAGTGGCCACCGGGGTCATCGTGGCGCTGACCTTCCCCTTCGGCCTCCGCAGCGTGGCGCGAGGAGCCGTCACGGTGGCGGTGATGAGCGCCTTGGCCAACATCATCTGGGCGCTGTCCGGCATGGCTGGACCCACGGTGGGCGGTGCGTTCGCCGAGTGGGCCGGTGACGGCCCCGCCTTCGGCGTGCTCGCTGCCGTCAGCGCGATGGTGGCGGTCTTCGTCGGGAGCAGACCGGGAGCGTTCCGTCCGGCGCGCGAGCAGCAGCCGTAGCGGCGCACACCCTAGGGACCGCGGGCCACCTCCCCGGTCCCCTAAGGTGCGTCTCACCGCCAGGCCGATCGACGGAGGATCGCCGTGGACTACCTCGAGCACCTGCAGCAGGAGTCTCAGCGTTTCCGCCAGGCTGTGCTGGACGCGCCTGCGGACGGGCGGGTCCCCACCTGTCCCGACTGGGACGCCGAGGACCTGCTCTGGCACCTCGCCGAGGTCCAGTGGTTCTGGGGACAGGTCGTCGGCAGGTCCATCACCGCTCCCCCAGAGGCTGACGCCCTCAAGGCGGCCCGACCGTCCGACCGGGCCAGCCTCGTCGCCTTCTTCGACGCCGCGAGCAGCGAGCTGCAGGCTGTACTCGCCGAACGAGCGCCGGAAACCCCGGCCTGGACGTGGGCGCCCGAGCAGACCGTGGGCTTCATCCGCCGACGCCAGGCGCACGAGGCCCTCATCCACCGACTCGATGCCGAGCTGACCCTGGGGGCTCGGACACCGATGGACACCGGCCTCAGCGCCGACGGCATCGACGAGGTGCTGCGCATCATGTACGGCGGCCTGCCCTCCTGGGGAACGTTCACTCCCGACGTCGACCGGATGCTTCGCATCGAGACCGCGGACACCTCCGACTCCTGGCTGGTCACCCTGGGGACCTTCCGCGGTACCGACCCAACGGATGACACGTCCTACGACGAGCCCGACATCTCCATCGCCGGGGCGGACGTCGGCGCGCCGGTTTCGGCCACCATCACCGGTCGGGCCAGCGACCTGGACTGCTGGCTGTGGCACCGGCCGACCGAGGACTCGGTCGAGCGCTCCGGGGACACCGCCGTTCTCGCTGCCTTCGACGCCGTGATCGCCCCGGGGATCAACTGAGCACGTCCCCATCCAGTAGGTGGGGCAGCGGGCCAACCCCGCCCCACTCCATCAGCGGCGATCACCGTGCCGCGCCCCCGGTGCCGCACTAGGCTGACGCCCACCTCGACCGGATCACCCGGGAGCCACCATGGTCATGACCACGCCGTTCCACCCGCGTCTCGCTGAGCTCAACACCACCCAGCTGTGGTCCCACTGGGCCGGATACCTGTCGGCGTCCCAGTACGACATCGCGGTGAAGCACGAGTACTTCGGCGTCCGCAATGCCGTGGGCTGCTTCGACGCGTCGCCGCTGTACAAGTACGAGGTCACCGGTCGCGACGCCGAGCGCTACCTCGGCGGGCTGCTGGCCCGAGATATCCGGACCTGCCGACCCGGGCGCGCCCAGTACACGATCTGGTGCGACAGCGACGGCTACGTGCTCGAGGACGGAGTGGTGTTCCGCCACTCGGCGAACGACTTCCTTCTCACCGCCGCCGAGCCGAACCTGTCGTTCCTCCGCAGCCAGATCGGGTCGCTGGAGGTGTCGGTCGACGACGTCTCGGCCGACCACGCCATGCTCGTCGTCCAGGGGCCCCGCTCCCGGGCCGTGCTGTCTGCCCTAGCGCCGGAGACCGACGAGCTGAGCTACTTCGGTCACACGCAGTCGAAGATCGCCGGCGCCGAGGTGACGATCAGCCGCACCGGCTTCACCGGAGACCTCGGCTACGAGGTGCGTATCCCGGCAGCCGAGGCGCTCGCCGTCTTCGACGCGGTCTGGGCAGCTGGTGAGCCACACCAGATGCGGCCCTTCGGCGACCAGGCGCTCAACGTGCTCCGGATCGAAGCCGGCCTGCCACTCATCGGTGTGGAGTTCACCTCGAGCCGGTACTCGTTCAACGAGCACGACCGGTTCACCCCCGACGAGCTCGGCTTCGGCTGGCTGCTGAAGGGCATCGACGACCCCTCGCGCAACTTCGCGGGGCGGCGGGCCATTCTGGCCGAGCGGGAGGGCGGCACGTCCCGCTGGGCAACGGTGGGAGTGTCGGTGGACTGGCGCGCGTACGACGAGCTCTACTACAACGCCGGACTGATACCTCCCAAGGAGGACGCCCCGGCCGCGTGGGAGACGATGCTCTACGACGAGTCGGGCGAGCGCGCGGGGTACGCGACGAGCTACACGTACTCCCCCATGATGCAGACCCACGTCGGAATCGCCCGCGTGCGACCCGAGCTGGCTGCGGTCGGCACCCCGGTGCACGTCGAGCAGACCGTGGACCACGTGTACACGACCTCGCCAGGTGAGGTCGTGAAGATGCCCTTCTTCTCCCCCGAGCGAAAGACGTCGATGCCATGACCGACAGCAACAGCTACGACGCCATCGTCGTCGGAGGCGGCCACAACGGCCTGGTCAACGGGGCCTACCTCGCGAAGGCAGGCCTGAAGACACTGATCCTGGAGCAGCGCCACCTCGTCGGGGGCGCCGCCATCACCGAGGAGCTCCACCCCGGTTTCAGCTTCACGACGTTCTCCTACGCGTTGAGCCTGATTCGGCCCGAGGTGATCCGCGAGCTCGAGCTGGTGAAGTTCGGCTTCAACCCCATCTACATGCCGACGGTCTTCGCGCCTATGGAGAACGGCGACTACCTGCTGCTCGGTCCGGACCGGGACGAGAACATCCGCGAGATCACGCGGCACTCCCCGCAGGATGCCGACGCGATGGACCGCTACGACCACGACGTGACACGCGTCCTGCAGCTGCTGCGCCCGCTCTTCGACCGGGTCCCGCCGAACATCTTCGGCAAGTCGCCCGAGGACGCCGAGGACGTGGCCTGGTTGCTCGGGCACCTGGGCTCGGCTGAGCAGAAGGTGATCCATGACGCGGTGCGGCTGATCACCGGGAGCATCGCCGACTTCCTGGACGACTACTTCGACAGCGACATCATCAAGGGGTACCTCGCCGCGTCCTCGACCACCGGGACCAAGGTGGGGCCGATGTCGGCGGGCTCCGGGCTGGTCTCGCTCATGATGGCGATGGGCGAGCACGACGGCCACCTCGGGTCGTGGTCGTTCCACAAGGGCGGCAACGGGGGCTTCACCCAGCTCCTCGCAACGGCCGCCGAGGCGTTCGGTGCCGAGATCCGTCTGGAGTCCCCCGTCGACCACGTGCTCACACTGGACGGTCGCGCGGTAGGAGTGGTTCTCACCGACGGCACCGAGTTCCACGCCGACACGGTCGTCAGCGCCCTCGACCCGAGACAGACGTTCACCAAGCTGGTCGACCCACGGGAGCTCCCGGGCGAGCTCGTCGACAGCATCGACCGGTTCCAGTTCAAGGGCACCAGCGCCAAGGTCAACTTCGCGCTGGACGGTGCGCCGACGTATCCCGCACTAGCCGGGCGCACGGACCAGTACCGCGGGTTCATCAGCATCGCCCCGTCGATCGAGTACCTCGAGCGTGCCTACGACGCGGCCAAGTACGGCTGGTACAGCGACCGCCCCTACCTGGACTGCTCTCTCCAGTCGTTCCTCGACCCCGACATGGCACCCCCCGGGAAACACGTCATGTCGTGCTTCGTGCAGTACGCGCCGTACCACCTCAAAGGCAGCGACTGGGACACCGAGCGGACCAACCTCGGGGACACTGTGCAACGCAACCTGGAGGCGTTCTTCCCCGGGTTCAGCGACCTCGTGCTGCACCGCGAGGTGGTCACCCCCCTCGACATCGAGCGAGTGGTAGGGCTGAGTGAGGGCAACATCTACGCCGGTGACTTCCTGGCTCCGCAGATGTACTTCTTCCGCCCGGCCCCGGGCTGGGCCCAGTACCGCACACCGATCGAGGGCTACTACCAGTGCGGTTCCGGCACCCACCCTGGCGGTTGCGTGATGGGCGCGCCCGGGCGGCTGGCCAGCCAGCAGATCCTCAAGGACAAGGCCGCGAAGGCCTGACCCCAGGGGGACTTCGCTGGGCCGCCACACTCACCCCCCACGCCACCGCATCCTGGCGGCCCGGCGTGGGGGACTTCGCTGGGCCGCCACACTCACCCCCCACGCCACCGCATCCTGGCGGCTTGGCGTCGGGTTCGTCGGCTTCCCGCCGACGACGAACGAGGGCCGGGGGGCTCTACCTACCCGCGACATCGGAGTCCACGCTGGTGGTGAGTGGCCGCCTACGGCTCGGCTGCACTCACGGGACGTGACGACATGGACGGATACGGAGCGTCGCACACGGGCATTCACCAGGGGCTGCAGCGGGGAATGCCTCTGATCTTCGTCCTGGCGTGCGCGGTCTCAGCACCAGCGATGGCCGCGACGCCGCTGGCAGGGGTGCCACGTACTGCGGCCTTGCCGGGCAGCGGCCAGGACGCTGCGACCGCGGTCGACTACTCGGCCGCCAGGGACATCAGTGCCGACGGACTGGTCGTTGGGCAGTCGTCGACGCCAAGCGGCCAACCTCGGGCGTTCCTCTGGACACCGTGGACTCGCGAGATGACCAGCCTGGGCACGCTGGAAGGACACGTCGCATCGAATGCCTCCGCCATCAACAGTGCCGGATATGTGGTTGGGGACTCCTGCGAAAGGTCAGGGAGGACCTGCATCGCCCACGCGTTTCTCTGGAGCCCTCGATCCAGAACCATGACCGACCTGGGGACACTGGGTGGCGAGCTGTCCTTTGCCACGGGCATCAACGACAGACGGCAGGTCGTCGGGGTCTCCACGACTCGTCGAGACCGCGGGCACGCCTTCCTGTGGCGGCCTGCCACCCAGGAGATGACCGACCTGGGGACACTGGGCGGACGCTCGAGCCAGGCCTTCGCGGTCAACAACCGCGGGCAGGTGGTCGGGCAGTCGACAACGAGTCTCGGAAGGTATCGGGCGTTTCTCTGGCGGCCGCGGACACAGACCATGGTCAACCTGGGCACCTTCGGCGAGGGGGCCAACGAGGTCGTCGCGCTGGACATCAACGACCGGGGGCAGATCGTCGGCTACCTCTACGACAGGAGTGGCTTCAAGCGCGCCTTCCTGTGGCGGCCGCTGTCTCAGACGATGACTGATCTCGGAAGCCTCGACGATGGCGACACGACCGCTTCAGGTATCAACGACAACGGTCAGGTGGTGGGAGCCTCCCGAGTTGCCGGATGGTGGCGGGCCTTCCTGTGGCGCCCCCGCACGAACGCCATGACCGACCTGGGTTCCATCGGCAGGAACTCGGCGGCGGTGGCCCTCAACGAGCGCGGCTGGGTCGTGGGGTCGTCGGGCGGGCACGCGACGCTGTGGAAGCCAACGGCCCAGACAATCGTCGACCTCGGAGTTCTCAGCGACGGGTAGCACCCAGGAGGGCGGGCAGATCGGCCGGCCCGGATCCGATCAGCTCGAGGTTCCGGGCCACGACCCCCGGTGAGAGCACACCGGCCGAAGGCACGACTGCCGTCGGCCGGCCCGCGGACTTGAGCGTCACGTGCAGCCCTCGGGATCGCTTGCCCGCGCGGTAGCCCGCGCGCTCCAGAACGCCGATCAGCTCACCCGGCGAGCACGTGGGTGCCGCCGCTGCGCGAGGGACCACAGCGGGTGTCGCGGAGTCCGCCACGACGAAGACGTCGGACGACGGCTCGAGGAAGCTCCCCGTCAGGTCGGGACCGAGGTGCCGCCAGATCGCCCGCCGGGTTGCGCGGTTGCTCGCTTCCTGCACCCGGCTGTGGAGGTCTCCCAAACCGGCTGCCCAAGCTGCGGGGGCGGTGAAACGCGCAGCCTCCCGGTACCCGGGGCGGTCGGCAGACCAGCTGCCCTTCAGGTAGGTGGTCGTCAACCGCCGAATCTCGGTCGGCACGCCGGCCGAGAAGGCCCGCCGAGACAACATTCGATAGACGAAGGCGTTGGCCAGCGCCTCCTCGAGCAGGTCGTCGCTCGCAGCCGCCGGCCGGTAGGCGCGCTCGACGTAGTCCACGTAGTGCGCCCGGTGCCCTACAACCTGCATGTGGACCGCGAGGCACTCCACCCGGTGGTGAAACAGCGCGTGCAAGTAGTGGGTCAGAAAGGCTTCGCGCAGGACGTGCCCAACGGTCTCGGGGCCGGCAACAATCGGCAGCGAGGACACTCGCGAGAAGCGCGCCAGCTCGCCGGCCAGCCGCACGACCGGGCGCTCCCGGATGAACAGGCCCCCGTCGTAGCCGTGGAAGTGCACGGGCTGGTACCAGGAGTCGACGTCCCAGAGGGGAGCCACCAGCGCGCTCTCCGGTGCCTCGGTGTTACCGCGCAGCCTCGCGAGCTGGTCGGACTCGAGGGCCGGTGGCACAGGCCACACCGGAGGGGGACCGCCACGCCTTGGCCCGCCGAAGACCGTACTGCCCACCTGGTGAACCGACTCCTCGGCTCGCCACTGGGCGGGCCAGGGTGAGCTCTTCCCGAGAGCGAGCGCGTCGTTCGCGTCGAGGAAGGAGACCACCTCGCTCGTTCTCACACCTCACCACCTCGCGACCGGCACCCGCGGAAGCTCCGCGACGCCATTGTCGCGCTCTGGGGACCGGGCGGGCCGCTCGCCACGTCCGAATCGACGACTGCGGATTCGGGTGCGCTCAGACCTCGGCCCAGGGCAGCCACAGTGACAAGAAGCATGACGTCCCGCGGTTCGCGGCAACACGGGTCGAGACATCCGTAGGGCCCGCGCCACAAGCAGCGCGGGCCCTACGGATGTCTGGCTTCAGGTCAGGGAAGCGGCGTGAAGACGATCCCTCGGTGGTACTTGCCGGCGAAGCGCTTGCCCTCGCTGATCGTCCACAAGCCGGCCTCGGTGGAGAGGAACTCGTAGCCACCCGTGGCGTGCTTCATGATCGGGTCCCAGTCGTTGGCCATGCCCGTCACCGGGTCGATGGCCCCGCCTCCCCACCGGACGACTGCGCCTGGTCCGGCGAAGTCGTTGCCGTAGGGGTTGTCCAGCCACCGGCTGTGCCCCTGCACGTAGACCGCGGCGCCGGTCACCTCGACCGCGTGCAGCGTGTCACCACCGGTGTAGTTGATCCACGTCGGCGCCGTCGGAGCCAAGTTGTCGACCTCGAACCGGGCAGCCGCGTCACACACCGCGGTGCCGATCTCATCTGTGGTCTGCGGGACCCAACCAGTGGCGACGAAGACGAAGTAGCTGCCGTCGGGGGAGAAGTCGACGTCCTTCAGGTACGCGATGCGGTTTGCAGTCGTGGTCCGGCAGCGCCGGTCCAACGGCGTGTAGTACCAGTCGCTCAGAGTGTCACCGGAGCCGTCCAGGTTCAGCATGAACGCGCGCTGCCGGTTCTGGCCGTCGACCGTGGTGAAGTTGCCAACCGAGACCAACCTGGTTCCGGCCGGGTTGATGCTGAACTTGAAGACCTCGGTCTTGCCCGAGCTGAGCGGGAGCTTCCCGGAGATCGAGGCGTTGATGTAGCTGGTGTTCTTGCCCGTGATCGGGTTCAGCGCGGTCAGCTTCTTGTAGATCGTGCCGGCGATGATCAGCTTGCCGTTGGCCAGCTGGATGTCGGTGATCCGCGCACCCTTGATGCTGGGCTGGAAGTTCGGGTCCAGCTCGCCGGTGACCGGGTCGAGCTTGGCGATGGCCGGCCGGAGCGTCCCGTTGACGTTCTTGAAGCGTCCACCGATGTAGATAGCGTCGGCGGAGGCCTCGATGGCCCACACGTCGCCGTCGACGTCGGGCGCGAAGTCGCGCATCACGCCGGTGTTGGCGTCGAACGCCATCAGGTTGTGACGCTGGTAGGTGACGGTTCGCTTCGCGTTCTCCGCCTCGTTGAAGCGGCCGCCGACGTAGACAGTGTCCCCGAGCTGGGCCGCGCTGAAGGCGACTGGCTTGCCCTGCTGGGCGTCCGCCTTGATGTGCGGCGTGTAGCTGGCTGGGACTTCGGTGACGACGTCCGGCTGATAGATCCCGGCCCAGGACGGGCTGGTGCCCACCACCATCGCCGTCGCGAGACCGACGGCCACCAAGGACGTGCGTACCCACTTGCCTGTCATATGTCCCCCACGCTCGACGTACCGCCTGCTGTGTGCCCCCACAGAATGATCCCAGTGTGCACGCAGAGCGACCGTTGTGCCAAAGATCAGCCCGCAACGGGCGCGTCTCGTCACTCACGGTAGTCGAATGGCAACGTTCGGGAGTGAGCGCCGGACAGGTCGTCCCTCACCCGTCGAACCCGATTCCCAGTCGGTCCAGAGTGCGAAGCCACAGGTTGCGTCGGCCGTCGTGGCGGTCCGCCGACCGGTAGGCGTGCTTGGTGAGCGCGACACCGACCGCCCGCGCCGGCTCCGGCGGGAAGGGGAGGGGACGTTCGCGCACGAGCTGCAGCTCGGTTCGCTCGGTCGGCGTCCCGTCGAGCAGGTCGAGGAGCACCTGTCCGGCAAACCGCGAGGACCCGACGCCCAGGCCGGAGAACCCGAGTGACGTGGCGACCTTGCCTCCCATCGCGACGTCCCAGAAGTTCACGGCTCGGCTGCTGATGTCGATGACGCCGCCCCAGGCGTGGCTGAACGAGACGTCGGTCAACTGCGGGAAGGTGCGGAAGAACTCCTCGGCCAGCTGGACGAACAGCTCGGGTCGGTTCTCGAACCGAGAAGCGATCCGGCCGCCGTAGAAGTAGTCGGTGTGCGGGCCGCCCCACAGGATGCGGTTGTCCTCGGTGAGGCGGTAGTAGAACAGCTCCGCTCCCGCATCGCTGAGCCCCTGCCGCCCGTCCCATCCGATCCGGGTCAGCTGGTCCGTGCTGAGCGGTTCGGTCATCAAGGCGTAGTTGTAGACCGGGGCGATCGACCACCGATGCCGGCGAAGCGGGGTCCGGAAGGCATTGGTGGCAAGCACTGCGCGTCGTGCGCTCACCGACCCGCTCCGCGTGGTCACCCGCACGCGCTGCCCCTCGTCGGAGACCCCGGTCACCGGGCTCTGCTCGAAGAATCGGACACCCGACGACTGCGCGGCAGCGGCCAGACCCCACGCCAGGCGGGCCGGGTCGACGAGCCCACCGTCGTCGGGGAGGAGCAGGCCCGCGCGATAGGCCGGCGAGTCGACCTGGGCCCGCATCTCAAGCTGTCCGAGCAGAACCGCGGGCTGCCCGTAGTGGCCGGCCATGCGGGCGAGCGCAGCGAGCTCGTCGGCCTGCCAGTCGGCCGTGGCAGCGACCAGGTTGCCGTTGTTCTCCCAGCCGCAGTCAATGGCGTACCGGTCGATCGTGTCCTCGATGCCTGCCAGGTTCTCGTGCCCCAGCCGCAGCAGGGTGCCGATCTCGTCGGGGAACCTGGCTACCCCGTTGGGAAGGCCGTGGGTGAGGCTCGACGAGCAGAATCCTCCGTTGCGGCCGGAGGCAGCCCAGGCAACTCGCGCTCCGTCGACGACCACGATGTCGCGGTCGGGTTCGCGCTCCTTGGCGAGCAGGGCGGTCCACAGTCCGGTGAACCCGGCCCCGACGACGACCAGGTCGGCGTGTGCCGAACCGGTCAGGGCGCCGTGCGGGTCGGGTCGGTCCGGCCGGTCAAGCCAGTACGGCGAGGGTGTGGCGTCCGAGACAGCGCGATCCGCCAAGGACCGGGTCGACGACATGAACAGCATTCTGCCGGAGCCAGCGCGAGCGGTTCCGTGCTCGCAGAAGTCCTGCCACGATGCACAGATGCGGCTGGAACCGTTGTACCGAGTGCGCTTCTCCTACCCCGAGGAGTGGGGGGTGGAGCTGGCGGGGACGGACGGGCGGGAGTCCCACTTCTACTTCTTCGCCGCGGGAAGCTGCGACGGCCGAATCTCCGGCCGCTTCCGGGGGAGCAACCACCCACGGCGACGGACAGACGGCACCTTCCTGCCGGACTTCCAGGGCGTCATCGAGACGGTCGACGGCGCAACGATCCTGTTCGACATGCGCGGGTACGGCCGCGCCTACCCCAAGGGAGCCAGGCAGATCGTCACGTCGGTCACGCACGTGTCGGACGACGAGCGCTACCGATGGCTGAACGACACTGTCGCGGTGGGCACCGGCGAGGTGCGCAGCGGTCCCAAGCGGGCGACAGAGCTCGTCATCGACGTCGCGGAGCTGGTCTGGGAAGGTGTTGAGCCGTAGCGCTCGACACCTGACCTACCCTGGAGTCTCCGGCAGGCAGCCGGGCGACCACGCGGCGGAAGGCGGGGGGACCGATGAGACGCGCACTCCCGGCCCTCGTGCTGGCCGCGGGAATGATGCTCGCCGCGTGCGGGGGGTCGCCCGACGAACCAGCCGCCGCGAGCCCGTCGCCCGAAGTGTCCGGGGACTCGCACACCGACGACGGCCACGACGCCACCGCCACCGGTCCCGGGCTCGAGGCGCGCGACGGCGAGCGGCTGCTGACGATCGCAGTGCCGGGCGGCTCGTACACGCCGAACCCACCCCCCGGGGCCACCGACGACTACCGCTGCTTCCTGCTGAACCCCCGGCTGGCACGAGATGCCTTCGTCACCGGAGTCGAGGTCCTCCCGGGCAACGCCGAGGTCGCCCACCACGCGATCGTCTACCGCGTCGAGCCCGCGCAGGTGCGCGCGGCCAGGCAGAAGGACCGGTCGGACGCCGGCACCGGATGGTCCTGCTTCGGTGGCCCAGACCTCCCTTCGCCAGACGGTGCGATCGGGGCGCTGGACTCGGCACCGTGGGTCGCCGCGTGGGCGCCGGGGGGCGAGGGCGGCGGGTTCCGTCCAGGCCTGGGCATCCCGCTGGTCCGGGGAAGCCGGGTGGTCCTGCAGATGCACTACAACACCCGAGCGGGCGACGGTCCCGACGCGACACAAGTCCGGCTGCGCATCACGCCCGGCACGACCGACCTGAAGTCCCTGGAAACCGTCCTCCTCCCGGCCCCGGTGGAGCTGCCCTGCGCCCCTGGCCAGGTCGGCCCGTTGTGTGACCGGGAGCGGGCCGTCCTTGACCTGATGTCCCGTTTCGGCCCCGCGGCCGGGGCCCGGGTCGGAGGGCTGGGGGTGCTCTGTGGCCCGGCGAGCGGTCCGCGGCCCGGCCCCACCCAGACGTGCGACCGCCCGGTGACCGAGCCGATGACGATCTACGGCGCGGCCGGCCACATGCACCTGCTCGGCCGCAGCATCCAGATCACGCTGAACCCGGGGACCGCTCGGGAGCGGACGATCCTGGACGTCCCGCAGTACAACTTCGACGACCAGGGGTCCCGCCCACTCCGACCGGGGGTCAAGGTACGCGCCGGCGACGTCCTACGGGTGCAGTGCACCCACGACGCCGCCCTGCGTGACCTGCTGCCGGAGTTGGCCGGCGCGGCGCCTCGGTACGTCACCTGGGGCGAGGGCACCACCGACGAGATGTGCCTCGGCATCCTGCTCGTCAGCCGCCCGTAGCCTCCTCACCGGACTCAGCGCGGCGGGCACACATCAGCCCGGGTTCCCGACCGAAGTCGGGAACCCGGGCTGTCGACGTGCTGTGGGTGGCTCAGAGAGCGGGGAGCAGCACCCGGTTGATCGCGTGGGCGATCTGCTTGTTGCCCTTGTTGATGTCGGTCACGATCACCTTGGGGTTGTCGATGTCCCGCGCGCGGTCCTTGAGGAAGATGCCCTCGTGGGTGACGTTCACGGTGAACTTCTGGCCCAGAGCCGTCTCCAGCTTGGCGCCGTCCGCACCGGCCGCGGTCTTGGCGTTGATCTTCTGGCCGGCGATCACGTGGTAGAGCAGCACGGACTCGACGCCGTCCACGCCGAGCCGGTTCACGTACTTGGTGGCCCGCTTGGCCTCGTTCTTCGCCTTGATCCCAAGGTCCATGCCGGTCCGCTTGAACGCACCGTCGGTGGGGAGGAACGCGGTGAGCTTCACCGAGCCGTCGGCGAGCACGCCCACCGGGGAGCCGGGCTTGGCGTCCAGAACGGCGAAAACGGCCGCAGTGAGGATGTCGAAGTCCTTGCCGTTCTTGTCGAAGGACGGCGCACCCTTCTTGGTGACGTCGGCGGCAAGCACGTCGTACAGCGAGTCGTTGCCGGCAGCGGCCTGCGCCGGTGCGGCGAAGGCGAGGGCGCCAGCGGCCAGGGCGGTCGCCGAGGCGGCAGCAACGAGGTGGCGGGGGGTCATGTGTCCTCCTGGAAAGTGGTGCAAGTGGTTGTCATGACCTACTTCTGACCAAGATCCGTGTTTGGATGCACCCACGTCGCGAATCTTTGGTCCGCCCCCTAGGGTCAGCGCATCTCCCCGCACTGAATGGAGCCGGCGAATGGTCCACAAGAAGCAGTCCCCCACCCCCGACGCGGAGGACAGCCAGCTCATGCCCGCCTATGCCGGCCGGTTCTCGCTCGACGAGCTGCCCCGGTTCAAGATGCCGGACGGCGAGGCCCCCGCCGATGCCGCCTACCGGCTGGTCCACGACGTCCTCATGCTCGACGGCAACGCCCGGCTCAACCTGGCCACTTTCGTGACCACCTGGATGGAGCCCCAGGCGCAGATGCTGATGGCCGAGGCCTTCGACAAGAACATGATCGACAAGGACGAGTACCCGGCGACCGCGGAAGTGGAGAAGCGCTGCGTCAACATCGTGGCCGACCTGTTCCACGCTCCGGACGACGAGGGTGCTGTCGGGGTGTCCACCATCGGTTCCAGCGAGGCCGTCATGCTGGCCGGGCTTGCCATGAAGTGGCGATGGCGCCAGCGGCTGGAGGCAGCGGGCATCGACCCGGCCACCAGGCGGCCGAACCTCGTTCTCGGCAGCAACGTCCAGGTGGTGTGGGAGAAGTTCTGCCGGTACTGGGACGTCGAGCCCCGCTACGTGCCGATGGCGCACGGCAGGTACGTGATCACCCCCGAGCTGGCCGTCGGGCTGTGCGACGAGGACACGATCGGGGTGGTCGCCATCCTGGGGACCACGTTCACCGGTGAGTTCGAGCCGATCGAGGAGGTCCACGACGCGGTCGTGACGCTCAACGCCGAACGTAACTTCGACATCCCGGTCCACGTCGACGCCGCGAGCGGCGGATTCGTCGCCCCGTTCATCCACCCGAACCTGAAGTGGGACTTCCGGCTTCCCCAGGTGAAGTCGATCAACGTGTCCGGGCACAAGTACGGACTGGTGTACCCGGGCGTGGGCTTCGTGGTATGGCGCGGCGCCGAGGACCTTCCGGAGGACCTGGTGTTCCACGTGAACTACCTCGGAGGGGACATGCCCACGTTCACCCTCAACTTCTCCCGACCCGGCAACCAGGTCGTCGGCCAGTACTACAACTTCCTCCGTCTCGGCCGCGCTGGGTACACCGCGATCATGGAGCGCCTGCGCGACGTGGCGCTCGACCTGTCGTCGGAGATCGCGGACATGGGACCGTTCGAGCTGCTGTCCGACGGCTCGGCGATTCCCGTGTTCTCGTTCACGGTCAAGGAAGGGACACCGTTCACCGTCTTCCACGTCTCCGACCAGCTGCGCCGGTCGGGCTGGCAGGTCCCGGCCTACACGATGCCCGCGGACGCGACTGACGTCGCCGTGCTGCGCGTCGTGCTGCGCGAGGGCTTCAGCCGTGAGCTCGGCCGGCTGCTCCTGAACAAGCTGAAGGAGGCCGTCGACGAGCTGACCGCGCACCCGCCACAGGACGGCGCCGCCCCGGCGGGATTCGCCCACACCTGACCCAGGTTCATGACGCACCAGCCGGCGACCGCTTCGGAGCCGGAGCGGATCGCCGTAGACCGGGTCCTCGGCTTCGTGACTCGGGTGACCGAGCGCCATGCCGACGGGCGCGTACTGGTCTTCGAGTCGCGACGCAACCGCAAGGGCCTCGGACCCCGCCCGGCGGGCGAGCATCTATCGGTTGACCTGCGCCCCCTGTGGGCGCCGGGTTCGCAGGGCTGGTGGATTGCCGTCCTGTTCATGGTCGGCTCGCTGCTGTTCGTGGTCGGCTCGGTGCCGGCCTACGCCGCCGCCGTGGGGCCACGACCGGATGCGATCACGTACTTCATCGGGTCGCTGTTCTTCACGTCGGCGTCCTACCTGCAGTACGTGCAGGCCATCTCGGAGTCCGACGCCGCCTCGACGCTGCCGGGCCGGCGCCGCTGGTTCGCGTGGCAGCCCCACCGCATCGACTGGTGGGCGACCGCCGTGCAGCTCGTCGGCACGCTGGCGTTCAACGTGACGACGTTCGCAGCGCTCGCCTCGGACCTCACGACCCAGCAGCAGTACCGGCTGGTGTGGGCCCCCGACATGGTCGGCTCGGTGTTCTTCCTGGTCTCCAGCCTCCTTGCCTGGTTCGAGGTGTGCCACGGCTGGTGGCGGGTCGACCGCCGCGACGTGGCCTGGTGGGCTGCCGGACTCAACCTCGTGGGGTGCATCGCCTTCCAGGTCTCCGCCGTCGCTGCCTTCATCCGGCCGGCAACTGGAGGGGAGATCAACGTCAACGTCGCGATCTACGGCACGCTGGTAGGCGCCGCGTTCTTCCTGGTCGGCGCGTACCTGCTCCTGCCCGAGGCACGTGCCGCCCGCGCGGCACGCCAAGACTGACGCGCGGTCACTGGCCGGTGCGCCCGTCGATGCACTCCCGCAGCAGGTCCGCGTGCCCGGCATGCCTCGCGTACTCCTCGATCAGGTGGACGATCACGTCGCGGACGGCGACCGTGCCGTCATGCATCGACACCTCCCGACCCAGGTCGGACTCGTCAAGGACGTCCAGCCACTCGTCGCCGCCGACTATCTCTGCCTTCCATGCGGCGAACGCCTCCGTCACGGCGGCGGGGTCAGCCGAAGCTCCATCGAAGTCCCAGTCGGGGTTGTCGTCTCCTTTGAACAGGCGCGGCGCTTCCGTCCGGCCCTGCAGGACGCGCTGGAACCAGTGGTTCTCCACCTGTGCGACGTGACGCACGAGCCCGAGCAGGCTCAGGTTGCTGGGTGGCACGGAGCGCTGAGCCAGCTGCTCGGCGTCCAGCCCCTCGCACTTCATCTCGATGGTCAGGCGGTAGTTCCGGAGGTACTCCCGGTAGGTCGCGAGCTCTCCGACCGGGTTGCCGTAGGTCCTGGGGTCGTCATCGGGTGCGATCCAGCGGTCAGTCATCTCGCAGCCCCTCTCAGACGCGCCTCATGCGCGAGCCGCTCGGGTCGTACGGCGGCTCGGTGAGGATACGTGCCGGGCGCTCCTCACCGACGATGTGCACCGACAGCGCAGGAGCGCGCTCGGCAACCTCGCGGTCGACGTAGGCAAGCGCCAGGCTGCGGCCGACGTGGTGGCCGAATGCTCCCGACGTGACGAAGCCGACTCGCGCGCTGTCGTGCCAGACCGGCTCGTCGCCAGACGCATCCGCTCCGTCAGCATCGACCTCGAGCAGCACCAGTCGCTGGGCGGGTCCCCGGTCGCGCTCGCGCAGGGCGGCCTCGCGGCCGATGAACGCGCCCTTGTCGAACGCGACGAAGCGGTCCAGCCCGGACATCCCCGGCGTGTAGGCCTGGGTGAACTCCGCGGACCAGATGCCGTAAGCCTTCTCCAGACGCAGGCTGTCGATCGCCCGGTCACCGATGAGCCGCAGGCCGTCGCCGTCACCGGCCGAGCGCAGCGCGCGCAGCAGGCTCTGGTGATACACGGTCGGCACGGTGACCTCGTAGCCCAGCTCGCCGGTGAGCGAGAGCCGCGCCACTACGGCATCCGCGCCATCGAAGTCCAGGAGTCCCGCCGTGAGGAACGGCATCGCCTCGGCTGACAGGTCCGTGTCGAGCGCCCGCTGCACAATGCGCCGCGAGCTCGGTCCGGAGACGGAGAAGCCCATCCACTCGTCACTGATGTTGCGCAGCTCGACACCGCGAGGCGGCAGGAGGTCTCGGAACCACCGCAGATGCCACTCCTGCAGGTAGTACGAACCCACCAGCCAATAGCGGTCGTCGCCCAGCCGGGTCACGGACAGGTCGCCCATCAGCGTCCCCGTCTCCCGGAGCATGGGAGCCAGCCGAACCCGCCCGGGGCCCGGCATGCGGCAGGCCAGCACCCGGTCCAGCCACGCCTCGGCGCCCGCACCGGTCACCTCGTACCGGGCATACGCCGCGGTCTCGTACGCCCCAGCCGCTGTTCGGACCGCTGCCGCCTCTTCGCCCACGAGCGTGTGCGCGTTCGACCGACGCAGCGAGGGCGTCTCCTCGAAGTCGGGATCACCCGGGGCGAAGAACAGCGGAACCTCCAGCCCCCACACCACGCCGAACCGAGCGCCGGCGTCCGCGAGGTCGTTGTAGGCAGGAGTTGTCTTCAGGGGCCGCCCGGCCGGCAGCTCCTCGTTCGGGTACGCCATGACAAACCGTCGGGCGTAGAACTGCGAGGTGAGCGGCTGGAGGTAGTCGTCGTCCGCCGCGAACGGTCCGAACCGCGCGACGTCCATCCCGAACACGTCGTCGCCCGGGTCGCCGTCGACGATCCAGTTGGCGAGCGCCAGGCCGATGGCGGCGCACTGCGAGAAGCCGGCCATGACACCGCAGGCGGCCCAGTAGTTGGGGACACCCGACACCGGGCCGACGAGTGGGTTCCCGTCCGGTGTGAAGGTGATGGCCCCGTTCACCCACCTCTTGATGCCCACCTTCTGCAGGCTGGGAAAGCGCTCGAACCCGATCGACAGCTCCGGGCTGATGCGCTCGATCTCCTCCGGGATCAGCTCCATGCCGTAGTCCCAGCCCGGCCCGTCGACCTGCCAGTGGCGCGGGTTCTGCTCGTAGACGCCGAGAAGGACGCCGTTCTTCTCGCGCTGCAGGTAGGTGAAGCCCTCGAGGTCAGTGACCGAGGGCATGACCCCGTCGATGGCGGCCACCTCTGGGACATCCTCGGTGACCAGGTAGTGGTGCTGCATCGGGACGATCGGGTGGTCGACACCCGCCATCCGACCGACCTTGCGGGCCCACAGCCCGGCTGCGTTCACGATGTGCTCTGCGGTGACCGGGCCTTGCTCGGTCTCGACCCGCCAGTCCCCGCCGGGGAGCCGCCCCAGCGACAGGACGCGGTTGTGCTGAACGACCTCAGCACCACGACGGCGGGCCGCCCCCGCGTAGGCGTGGGTGGCCCCGTGCGGGTCGAGGTTGCCCTCGTGGGGGTCGAACAGTGCTCCCTGCAGTCCGGCGGGGTCGATGATCGGGCACATCGCGGCGGCCTCGTCGGGGCTGACCAGGTAGGCCTCGGTGTCCATCGTGCGCAGCCAGGCCAGCTCGGTCTTGAGCCACTCCCACCGCTGCGGGGTGCCGGCCAGCTCCAGCCCGCCGGTCATGTGAAGCCCGACGCTCTGGCCGCTCTCCTGCTCGACCTTCGGATACATGCCGATCGTGTACTTCTGCAGTGCTGCGATGTGGGTGTCGGCATTGATCGCGTGGAATCCGCCGGCGGCATGCCAGCTGGAGCCGGCGGTGAGCTCGGCCCGTTCGATCAGAACGACGTCGGTCAGACCACGCACCGTCAGGTGGTAGAGAACGCTGGCGCCCACGATGCCGCCGCCGATGACGACGACTTGGTACCGCGGCTTCATTCCCGGTCCATCCCGACGTGCGGGCGGATCGGTCGCAGCCGGGAGAACTGCGCGAGGTGGACGTCGGTGCCGGTCCACTCGCCGCGCACGGTCAGCGGGTCACCGTCGTGGTCGTGGCCGCCCTCGACGGCGTTCACCAGCTCGGCCATCATCACACCGACGAACGGGGCCGCCTTGAACTGGTGACCGCTGGTACCGATGGCGACGTAGTAGCCGTCCAGGTTGGTCCGGTCGTAGGTGGGCACCCAGTCGTCTGTGACGTCGTAGGCGCTCACAATGCCGGACCGGCTGTTGGGGACCCGCAGCCCGGGTAGCCGTCGCGCCAGGCGAAGGCTCTGCACCTCCCAGTTCTCAGGCGTGACCTGAGAGGACACGTCGTCGGCGTCGTCGACGAAGATCAGTGGGTCGCACTCCGGCTCGAAGCTCCCGACGATCACCGTTCCCCCGGCGTGCGGGCGGAAGTAGGTCGCGAAGTCCGAGTCGTGGACGCCGGTGCCGCCATCGTCCAGGCCGAAGCCGTCCGGTGCCGGCACCGAAATGACCTCCTGCTCGACGGCTCGCGTCGACGACGTGAAGTCGTCGAGCACTCCGGCCATCGTGTTGAGCGTCACCGACCATGGACCGGCCGCGTTCACCACGACCGCGGCGCTCAGCTCCTCGCCGTCGCCGAGGAGCACGCCCGTGACTCGGGCGTCGTCGCGGGTCACGTCGACCACCTGGCCGCGCCACCGGAAGGTGGCGCCCGCTTGTTCTGCGGCGTGGGCCAGGTTGTGAGCAGCCAGCATGGCGTCGTCGATGTACCCGGTGTCGGGCTGGAAGAAGCCGCCAAGCTCACCGGTCGGCTCGTCCCAGAAGCGGTCGTCCTCGACCCGGCAGGCCGGTCCGATGCGCGCCGGATCCAGCGCCGGGAAGCGGGCTCGGATGTCGGCGGCGGTCAGCTCCTCGAACGGGACGCCCAACTGACGCATGTGGGACAGGACAAGGTCACGGTCCATGAGGTCACCGTCGAGGACCAGCACGCCGGTTTGGACGTACCGGATCATGCCCGCCGGGTCGACCGCCCCGAGGTGGCGCGGCCAGTCCCTCCAGCGTGCCGCGGACTCCCATGCCACCGCGGCCTCGGCCAGGTGGTCGTAGTTGAAGCGGATCATGGCCGACGACGCGCTGGTCGTTCCGGAGCCGGGCGCCGAGCCGCGGTCGACCACAGTCACGTCCCAGCCTCCGCGGGCCAGCTCGAGCCCGATCGAGCAGCCGATGATGCCGGCACCCACCACCACAGCACTGCGCCGATCTGTACTCACTCACACTCCCCTGGTCGGCGCCTGGTGCGCGGTGCCATCCTCGCAGGGCACCGGTCGGGTCGGCGAGGGCATCTCCGCACCGGACTGTCGAGGAACCTGCGCTAGCGTCACCGGAATGCTGCGCACCGAACCCCTGGACGACGACGCGCTCGACCGGATCCACAGCCAGGCCATGCGGATTCTGGAAGACGTCGGCATGGAGGTGCACAGTCCGGCCGCGCTGGAGCTGCTGGCCGCCGCCGGGCAGCGCGTCGACGGCACTCGCGTCCACTACGACGCCGGCTTCGTCATGGAGCAGCTGGCCAAGGCGCCGCCGTCGATCGCGCTGCGAGGTCGAGACGTCGCGCGCACCGTCACGATCGGCGGCGGCAGTCTCGTCCACACACCAGTGGGCGGACCCCCGTTCGCCGACGACCGAGTGCGGGGACGTCGTGACGGTACCTACGCCGACCACGTCGAGCTGGTGAAGCTGGCGCACGCATCCGACCTGCTCCCGGTGCTGCAGAGCGGCACGACGGAGGCGCAGGACCTGGAGTACACCAGCCGTCACCTGGAGATGGACTACTCCATCCTGCGGTGGAGTGGCAGGCCGTACCTGCTGTACGGGACGAGCGGACCCAAGACGCGCGACGGTTTGGCGCTGGCCGCGATCGGTGCCGGCGGCGCGGACGCCCTTGTCGCGAACCCGGGCGTGCTCGGGATCGTGAACCCCAACAGCCCGCTGGTCTGGGATGAGCTCATGGTCGACACGCTGATGGCGTGTGCCGAGCTCGGGCAGCCGGTGGCGATCACGCCCTTTCTCCTCGCCGGCGCATCGGCCCCGGTCACGCTGGCGGGCGGGTTGTCGCTGCTCGTCGCGGAGACGCTGGCCGGCGTGGCGATCGCCCAGCTGGTTCGCCCCGGCGCTCCGTGCATCCTCGGCTGCTTCTTCAACGGCGTGGACATGCGGTCCGGCGGCCCGTCACTGGGGCTGCCGGAGTCGATCCTGACCACGCTGGCGGGGGCGCAGATCGCCCGCCGCTACGGACTGCCGCTCCGCGGTGGGGGCGGGCTGTGCTCCGGCATCGCCCTGGACGCGCAGGCGGCAACCGAGTCGGCGATGTCGTTGTGGGCGACGTACCTGGCGCAGTGCGACCTCGTCGTGCACGCCGCCGGCTGGATCGAGGGCGGGCTCACTGCGTCGTATGAGAAGTTCGCGCTCGACCTGGAGACGATCAGAATGTTCGACCGGCTGAGCGAGGGCCTGGTGGTCGACGACGAGCAGCTGGCGTTCGACACGATCGCCGACGTCGGGCCCGGCGGGCTGTACCTCGCGCACGAGCACACCTTGCAGCGGTTCCGGACAGACCTGTTCATGAGCCCGCTGTTCCGGTCGCAGGCCTACCCGACCTGGGTGAAGCAGGGGTCACAGACGACGGACGTCGTGGCGACCGGCGTCTGGCAGAAGCTGCTCGAGACGTACGAGGACCCGGGGATCGACGACGCCGTCGACGCCGAGCTCCGCGACTTCATCGAGCGCCGCACCCGCGAGCTCGACGCCTGAGCCCAGCCCGGCCGCCGGCCGACGTCTCCCGTCCCCAGGTTGCACGAATGTGCGGAATTCCAGGCGCGGGCCTCGAATAGTGCACGCCAAGGGGGTCTTCCGTGCGGAATTGCACGGATACCGCCTGAATTCCGCACATGCGTGACGCTCGGTGAACGGGACCGAACGCAGCGTCTCCGACGAGCCCGCAGTCGGCGGAGGGGTTCCGTCATCCGCGGTTCGCGACCATAGTGACGCGTCAGTGTCCGTCCGCAGGAGCGCTGTCGGCCCTGTGGTCCCTCGACCTCGACGTCGACCGCGCACGCGACGGCGGAGCGGATGCCACCATGCGACTCACCCCCTCGCCCTGCCGACCGCGGCCGTCACCGTTGCGGCCGTCACGCTTGGCCCTGCTTCCCGGAGCTGCGACAGCGTCACCGGAGCCCGATCCACTCGAACCGGGGGCCGTGGCAGCCGCTGCAGTCAAGGTCGGCGCCTGGACGCGGCTGTCGGACAAGAACGTGTCGTTGCTCAGTCAGCCGGCCGCGCTGCCGCTAGGGCAGCGGCGGGAACCAGGCGATCTGGTACCAGAAGGACAGCACCAGCGCCCAGTCGATCCGCGCCCGCGCTGGTACTCGAGTCGGGCAAGGTCGGGTCAGCCATCGTCCCGGTGGTCACCGGGTGGTCAACGTAGTCGACGATCCCAAGATCATCGACTACGGCGGCCAGCGCATGGTCGTCTTCGGCGGGACACGCTCGACCAGCCCCGGCGAGAAGTTCAACGGACCCGATGGCCTACGCGACCAGCAGCAACGGCACGAACTGGACGCTCGGGGCTGGGTCGCTCACACAGACCTCTGGCGCGAATGGATACGGGACAGCGGCGGTCAACGACGGCGGTACGCCATTGGTGGGCGTGAACGCCGGCAGCACGTCTGCAGTGACCTTCCACCGAGGCATCGACGCCTCCGTGCCGGCAAGCGCGCCCGACTGGACCACCTCCTCCAGCCTAGGATGCTGCGCCTACCACGTGGGCCTGGGGCGTGACTCCAAGTCGGGTAACGTGTGGGCTGCCTGGTATAGCAACAGCAACACCGCGAAGAACAATGGTGTGCTCGCACAGCGCGTCTGGCCGAAGCCGATGGGCAACCGGATGCTGCGCTCCGCAGTCATCGAGCAAGGGGCAGTCGCTCAGCCCCCAGCAGGGCGTCGCGGTCGCGTCGCGGAAGGGCGGCGGGGTCTACGCGGCGTACAAGGTCGGGTACCCGACCGCGAACAAGATCCGAGTCTGGAAGGTCGGGACCAAGCAGGGGTTCACCGTCCGCACGACCGACGCCGACCACATCAGCCTGCTCACCGGTCCAGGTGGGCGACTGTGGTTGGTGTGGGACGCCAACGGCGGTTCCAAGGTCAAGGTCGCCCGTACCAACACCCAGGCGACCCGGATCGGCGTCGTCCGCTCGCTCAAGCCCCCGATCAAAAAGGGCACCTACGGCTACGTGTGGGCGACCGGTGGTAGCGGCGCTGGTGGACCACTCCACCTCCTGGTGAACGGTCAGATTGGGGCGACGTCGCCGCAGATCTGGTACCAGAAGGTGCTCGCCGGCCTGAAGCTCACCGCGTCGCCGAAGAAGCTGGACTTCGGCAAGGTCGTGGCGAAGGTCTCCGACGCCGGCAAGGCGATCTCGGGCGCAACGGTCACGTTCCGGGGCTCGTCGAAGAAGACTGGGGCCAAGGGCACCGCCACGTTCACGGTCGCCCGTGGAGTGAAGTCAGGCAAGTACCCGGTCCTGGCCAAGAAGTCCGGCTACGCGCGTGGCCGGGCAGTGGTGACCGTCACCTGAGGTGCCCCCTCGCCTCGCCGGGTGTCACACGTGTGCGAAATTCCGGGCGGGAGCCTCGAAGAGTGCACACGAGGGGGGTCCTGCGTGCGAGATTCCGGGCGATCCCCCGGAATCTCGCACATTTGTGCGCCCCGGCGACGTGAGGGGGCACCCGGCCGGCGGCCGACGGGTCAGGGGCGACCGGGGGCGGTGTAGGCGGTCTTCACCGTGGTGAAGAACTCTCGCGCGTAGGTGCCTTGCTCCCGGGTGCCGTACGAGCTCGCCTGCCGGCCGCCGAACGGGACGTGGAAGTCCACCCCCGCCGTCGGCAGGTTCACCATCACCATCCCGGCGGTGCTCGCCCGCCGGAAGTGGCTCGCCTTCGCCAGCGACGTCGTCACGATCCCGCTCGACAGCCCGAACTCCGTGTCGTTGGCGACCGCGACGGCCTCGTCGTAGTCCTCGACCCGGATCACCGACGCCACCGGGCCGAACACCTCCTCGCGGTTCACCGTCATCGAGTTCGTCGTCCCGACCACGAGCGCCGGCTCCAGGTAGAAGCCCTCGGTGTCACGGTGCACACGGCGTCCTCCGACGACGTCCGCGCCTTCGGTGCGCGCCACGTCGATGTACCGCTCGTCTTGGTCGAGCTGTGCAGCGTCGACAACCGGACCCATGTGCGTCCCTGGCTTGCGCGCGTCGTCGACGACCCACTTCTGCATGGCGTCGGTCATTGCCGCGACGAACTGGTCGTGGATCCCGGGCATGACCACCAGCCGCGACGACGCGGTGCACCGCTGACCGGTGGACCCGAACGACCCCTGCATGGCGACCTCAACCGCGATGTCGAGATCGGCGTCGTCGCAGACCACCAGCGGGTTCTTCCCACCCATCTCCAGCTGGACCCGAGACCGGTGCACCTGCGCCGCCCGCAACACACGCTCTCCGGTACTGACGGAACCGGTGAACGTGACCCCGTCCACCAGCGGGTTCTCGGTCAGCGTCGGACCGATCTCCCGGCCGGACCCGATGACGAGGTTCAGCACACCCTCCGGCAGCCCCGCCCGCACCAAGATGTCGGCGAGCTCCCAGGCGCAGCCGGGCACCAGCTCGGCCGGCTTGAAGACCACGGAGTTCCCGAACGCCAAAGCCGGCGCGATCTTCCACGCCGGGATGGCGATCGGGAAGTTCCACGGCGTGATCACCGTCACCACTCCGAGCGGCTCCCGCGTCACGGTCACCTCGACTCCGGGTCGCACCGAGTCGAGCTGGTCGCCGGTGACGCGAAGCGCCTCGCCGGCGGCGAACTTGAGGATCTGTCCGGCACGCGTTGCCTCACCCACCCCCTCGATGAGTGTCTTGCCCTCCTCGCGGGACAGCAGGTCCCCCAGCTCGGCGGCGCGCGTCAGGACCTCTGCGCCGGCCCGGTCCAGGACCTCGAACCGCTGGTAGGGCGTCGCGGCGGCCCACGCCGGCTGGGCGGCAGCCGCGGCCTCGACGGCGGCCTGCGCCTGCGCGGCGTCGGCGTGCGCGTACTCGGCAACGACGTCGGACGTGTTCGACGGGTTGATGTTCGGCAGGACGCCACGCCCGTCAACCCACTGACCACCGACGAGGTTGGGCTTGACCGAAGTGCTCATGCTCCCGACCCTAGCCAGGGTCGGGTGATGCCCCCGCGTCGGTCAGGCCTGAACCTCGGCCAGCACCGCGTCGACCGGCAAGGCCCCGGTCCACCGGTCGATCTCCTTGCCGTCCGGAGACAGCAGGATCCACGTCGGCTGGGACGTGATGCCCAGGTCACGCCACGAGTCGAATCCCGGGTCCCACAGCATCTGAGGCGTCTTGACCCCGTAGCTCGACACGAACGTCTCGGCCAGGCCCAGGTTGTCCTGGGTGCCGAGCCCCACCACGTCCACCTCGCCTCCGTACTTGCCGGCGAACGCCTCCACGCCGGGCGCCTCACCGGCGCAGACAGAACAGTGCGGTGCCCAGGCCCACACCAACAGGTGACGCTTCCCGTCCACGACCGACGGCAGCGCGAGCTTCCTCCCGGTGGCCACGTCGATGACGGCGACATCCGGCAGGTCACTGTTGATGACCGGCTGCTGCGTGGGCGACGAGCCGCCGCCGTTGCCGCCCGACTGCTTGGTCTGGCTCGGCGTCGCAGACGGCTCAGTGGAGCCGGCCGCGTCTGCCGACGGCTCGACGGTCGCTGAGCCGCACGCGCCGAGCAGCAGAGCCGCCGCGAGCCCCAGGGGGAGTTGCCTACGCAGATTCATGAACATCCTCTCGGGTGGGCTCGGTGGCCCGGTGGCGATGACGACGGACGAGCGAAGTGGTAGCGGCCAGGGCGACCACGGCAGCCAGCACCACGGCCAGCCATTTCGCGTTCTGGTCGGCGAACGTGGTGATGGAGGCACCCCAGCGGACGACGGTGTCGACGGGGCCGACGTTGACGAGGTCGCCGCCGAGGATCCGGATCTCGACGTACCCGTACCACGTGACGTAGGCACCGGCCACGACGAGCAAGGCGCCAGCAATCCGGGTCAGGTACGGCAGGATCCGCCGGCTCCGGCTGACCAAACCGTCCCGGGCGAGCGCGACCGCGACCGCTAGCGCGGTGAGTACGAGTCCCATCCCGACGGCGTAGGTGACCAGGACGACGACACCGGCAAGGAACGACTCGGCACGAAAGGAGCCGACGACGGCAACCAGGAAGACCGGGATCGTGCACGACAGCGACACCGTCGCGTAGACGACGCCGTACACCACCATGCCCCCGGGCCCGGCGCCGACGGACCGATTCAGGCGCGGCAGGCGCATCGTCAGCTCGCGACCGGACAGCAGCCAGACCCCGAGCAGGACGAGCAGCGGGCCCACGACCACGGTGAGGTACGGGGTCCACGCGGCGACCTGGAGCGCGAACGACGAGATCAAGATCCCGGCGATCCCGAAGACCGCGATGAACCCCAGCGTCACGGCCGCACCGACACCGAGCGCCCGACCCACGGCCGATCCGGAGCGGGCACCTGCCTCGTCGCCGAGGAACATCGCGAGGTACGCGGGCAGCAGCGCGAAGCCGCAGGGGTTGAAGGCCGCGACCATCCCCGCGGTCAGCGCGACGAGCAGGCTGCCGGTGTCCACCCGACCACCGTAGGCAGACCGGCCGCGGATCCGCGACCGCCAAGCCCCCGATGCCGCGGGCCATCACCGATCCGTAAGGGGTGCCGGCAGTCCCACCTCAGGCCGGGTCCGCCTCCGCGACGGCGTCCTGGGTCACGCTGACCAGCATCTTCAGGTCGCTCTCCTCGATCACGAACGGCGGCGACACCTGGAGCGATCCATCGACCAGTCCCCGGGTGAGCACCCCCCGAGACCGCATGCCGGCGACCACCCGCTGGACCAGCGCCGGGTCCTCCGCCAGCCGCTCCGGGTCGATCTGGATGGCCGCCAGCAGCCCAGCACCAGCACGCACCTCGCTCACCGCGGGCAAGTCGGCCAACGGAGCCAGCGTGGACGCCAGCACTGGCTCCAGCTCGCGAACCCGCTCGACCAGCTGCTCCCGCTCCAGGATGTCGAGGTTGGCCGAAGCCGCCGCGGCGGCCACCGCATGGCCGGAGTAGGTGTATCCGTGTCGCCAGGCCCTCCCCGGCTGCGACCAGAAGGGCTCTGCCACCGATGGTGCGACGACCACCGCGCCCATCGGTACGTAGCCGCTGGTCAACCCCTTGGCGGTGAGCAGCACGTCCGGCTCGAGGTCGTACCTACCCGACGCGAACCAGTCGCCCAGCCGCCCGAACCCGGTGATGACCTCGTCGCTCACCCAGAGCACG
The DNA here is from genome assembly GCA_963848085.1 of uncultured Actinomycetota bacterium. Lineage (GTDB taxonomy): Bacteria > Actinomycetota > Actinomycetes > JAHEKZ01 > JAHEKZ01 > CAWKCE01. Next base: position 133,113 of record CAWKCE010000003.1, on the reverse strand, counting down.
CCGCGCTCGCGGCACACCTCGCGCGCTGCCCGCAGGTACGCCTCACCGGCCGCGTGCACTCCGCCGGCGCCAATCACCGGCTCGCAGAAGAACGCGGCGACGCGGTCGGCGCCCAGTGCGTCGATGGCGTTGGCCAGAGCCGTCGCGTCGTCCCATGCGACATGCGCGACTTCGTCCACGATCTCGCCGTAGCCGTGCTTGTTCGATGCGATGCCGGACAGCGCCGTCCCGCCCCAGTGCATCCCGTGGTACGCCCGGTCGCGAGTGATGATCGTGGTGCGCTGCGCCTGTCCCTTCACCTGCCAGAACCGACGCACCAACTTGGCCGCGGTGTCGACCGAGTCCGACCCGCCGGAGGTGAAGAACACCTTGCTGTCCGCCACGGGAGCGAGCGACGCCACCCGCTCGGCAAGGTCGAGCGCCGGCCGGTTGGCCATGTCGCCGAAGACCGAGTGCGCCGCCAGCGTCGCAGCCTGCCTCCCGACCGCGTCGGCGATCTCGCGGCGACCATGCCCGACGTTGGCAAACCACAGCCCGGCAGTCGCGTCGAGGTAGCGACGACCCTCCTCATCGACGACGTACTGCCCGTCGCCCGACTCCAGCACGAGCTCACCGGCCACGTCGACCTCGGCCATGTCGGCGAACGGGTGCCAGAGCGCGGTCATGGCCGCTGAGGGTAGAGCACGATACGAGTCAGGCGACGCCCACCTGGACGGCGACAAAGGCGGCCGTCGCCACCATCAGCGCGGCGAAGCCACGCTGCAGCTGCACAGCCTGGAACCGCCGCGACAGCTGGGAGCCCACGGCAGAGCCGACGACCGCCCCCGCTGCCATCGGCAGGGCCAGGTCCCAGTCCAGGTAGGCGGGGCCGCGGACGGCCAGGGCCGCAAGGGCGTTCACACCGATGACGAGGAGGCCAGTGGCGGCCGCGGCAGGCATCGAGAACCCGAGGACGAGGACAAGGGCGGGCACGATCACGAACCCGCCGCCGACACCGAAGACCCCGGTGACCAAGCCGACGAGAAGTGCGGTCGCAACGACCGCCGGCCAGCGGCTGCGGTGGCTCTGGCCCGGTGACCGCACCGGTGGGCGCCACATCGCGTAGGCCGCAGCCAGCAGGAGGACGGCGAAGCCGCCCATCAGGGCGCGCTCGGGGAGCCAGCCGGCCAGAACCGACCCGGCGGCGGCGCCGACCGTCCCCACCAGCCCGAACAGCAGGCCGTCGCGCCAGCGGACGCGGTGCGCGCGGGCGTGGGACACCAGGCCCGACGATGCCGCGAGCAGCACGACGACCAACGACACCGTCGTCGCGGTGAGCGGTTCGACGTCGAAGACGTAGACGAGCAACGGCGCGGTGAAGATCGCACCGCCCCCGCCGAGGACCCCCAGCATCAACCCGATGACGAGTCCGGACAGGACGAGCTCGGAGGCGACCAACATCTGCGCGGCGCTCAGACCACGCTGCCGGGCCGACCGGCGCGGCCGACGACCGGCTGACCGGAGCGGGACCAGGCGGTCATTCCTCCACGCAGGTTCACCACGTCATAGCCCGCGGCAGCGAGAGAACGGCAGGCCGAGCGCGAGCGGCTGCCGGACCGACAGACCACGACCACCGGGCGCCCCTTGGGGACGCGGTGCATCCGGCCGGCGAGCTCCGACAGCTGCACGTGCAGCGCGAATGGCGCGTGGCCGGCGTTCCACTCATTGGTCGAGCGAACATCCACCATCGCCGCGCCGTCGTCCACCAGCTGACGAGCCTCGGCGGCGCCAACCGCTGGGACGCCACCGCCGAAGAGGCTGCCGAGCCAGCTCACGGCGCCGGCGAGAACTGACGCACCGTCGACCGCGACGTGATCCAGGTCCATCCCGGCTCACGGTCAGGCGGCTGCCCCGGGACGATCGTCAGCCCGGCCCCTGACGCGTTGGCGAAGTCGTCGTCGACGTGCACGACCGTCTTGCCGGCCCGCTGCAGGGCCGAGGCGACCGCTGCGGCTCGGTAGCCCGATCCGCAGTAGATGTACGCGGTCCGCCCGTCGGCGATCTCGTCCATGCGGTCAAACGCCTCGTAGAAGGGCAGGAAATGGGCGCCGGCGACATGACCGTCGGTGTACTCCAGCACCTGGCGCGTGTCGACGACGAACGCGTCCGGCTGCTCAGCCAAGGCCCGGGCCAGGCCGGCGAAGTCGGTCCGGCTCATGGTGGCGACGTCGTCGTGGTCCTCACGCACCCAGAACTCGAGCCCGCCGACCGCCTGCGCAGCTGGCCGGTCGATGCCGATCCTGACCATCTCCCGCTGCGCCGCCTCGATCTGCTCGGTGGTCTCGCCGAGCAGGGTGACGGGGGCCCCCCACGGGATGAGCCACGACAGGTACGCGATGAACGCCCCGTCAAGGTCGAACGACAAGGTGCCGCGGACGTGTCCCCTGGCGAAGACCTCGCGCGAGCGGAGGTCGACCACCCACTCGCCGGCGTCGATGCGTCGCCGCAGCTCCTCCGGATCGGCGGGCTCGGGGAGCGAGAGGTCGACGCTCACCGGGCCGGCCGCGTTCGCCGGGCCCATGTGGGCGTAGTACGCCGGGAAGACATCGAGAGCGGCGAGCGTCTCCTCGACGAACGTCTCCTCGTCCTGGGTGAGCGCCGGGTTGAACTTCGCCTCGTCCTCGATGGTCCCGCTGGTTCCCTCGTTCTGGGTGGCGGCGCAGAACGACCCGAAGCCGTGCGTCGGGTAGACCCACGTGTGCTCGTGCAGCTCGTCGGCCAAGCGCCGCACGGACCGCCACTGGTCGTGGGCCAGCCCGGCCGTGGCGTCCGGCCCGATGAGGTCGGGCCGTCCGACCGCTCCGTAGAGCATCGACCCGCCGGTGAACACCGCGCCCGGGTGCTCGCCCCGGTGAACCTCGTACGAGATGTGGTGCGGGGTGTGGCCCGGTGTGTGCAGGGCGCGGACGTGCAGCTCGCCGACCTGGAACGTGTCGCCGTCCAGTGCGGCGGTTCGCTCGTAGGCGACGTCGACGTCGCCCGGGACGACGTAGGTCGCCTCGTGGCGTTCGGCCAGGACGAGGCCGCCGCTCACGTAGTCGTTGTGCACGTGGGTCTCGAACACGTGGCTGAGCCGCAGCCCGTGCTCGGCCAGCAGGTGCTCGACACGGTCGATGTCGCGCTGCGGGTCGACCACGAGCGCGGTCTGGCCGTCGTGGGCGATGTAGCTGCGGTCACCGAGGCCAGGGGTCTCGAGCACGAGGACGTGGGGTGCGCTGGTGTACGTCATGCGGTGGCTCCCGTCTCCAGAGGCATGCCGGAGGCACGCCAGGCTGCCGTGCCACCGTTCACGTTGACCGCCGGAATTCCGTGCCGCTCCAGGAACGCGGCAACCTGCCAGCTGCGGGCACCGGACTCGCACAGCACGTACACCGGTTGGCCCGTCGCGAAGGAGTCCACGTGGAGCGGGATCGTGTGCATCGGCACGTGTGTGGCGCCCGGGACATGACCGGAGATGTATTCGTGGTGCTCGCGGACGTCAACGATCGCGTCGCCGCGGTCCTTCGCCTCAGCGAGGTCCTGGATGCTGACGGAGGTGACCATGACCGCCTTTCGGATCGGGGAACCAGTCTCCAGGCTATACCCCAGGGGGTATATGCCTCAAGTCCACCGCCCGGTCAGGACAGCGACAGGAACAGCTTCTCGAGCTGGTCGCGGGTCATCTGAGGAGTCTCGCCGCGCAGCTCGGACTCCTGGCACTGCTGCAGCCCGCTGGCGACGATCTTGAAGCCGGCTCGGGACAGCGCCTTCTCGGCTGCGGCGAGCTGGGTGACGATGTCCGAGCAGTTCCGACCGTCCTCGATCATCGCGATGATGCCGCCCACCTGGCCCTGCACGCGGCGGAGGCGGGTGGTGATCTCCTTGACCACCGACTCTTCGACCTGCATGGCTCCTCCTTGGGTCAGCTGGCGCCAGGGTACCCCAGGGGGTAGTAGATGCCCAGGGCGACGGGCCGTCGTCGACCGATCGACACGACGTCAGGGTTGACACTGGGCAGATATCTTCCTATAAAGGGCGCATGGTCCGACGCAAGCCCGGTCAGCTGCTCCCGCTCGAGGTCGACGTGCTGGAGGCGGCACTCGCGCGCGGCGCGACCACCGACCCCGAGTTCCACGGCTTCGCCGTCGCCAAGCAGCTTGCGGACGGTGACCCGCGCCGCCTCACTGCCCACGGGACGCTCTACAAGGCGCTTGGCCGGATGGCCGACGCCGGCCTGCTGAGCAGCCGATGGGAAGACCCCGCTCTCGCCGAAGCCGAAGGCAGGCCGCGACGCCGCCTCTACCGCATCACCGGCCAGGGGGAGCTCGCCGCGCGTTCGGCCCGCCAGGACGAGCACGTCCCGGGCGGCCGAGCTGCTCGCATCGGCGTTCGGAAGCCGGGAACGGCCCCGGCATGAGCGCGCAGGGGACCGACCGCATCGCGGCGACCAGCGCGCGTCTGGTCCTGGCGTGGGCCGCGCGCTACACGCGTGGCCTACCGTCCGAGGTCGCAGACGACCGGCGGCTCGAGCTCACCGCAGACCTGCACGAGCACCTCGCTGATGCCGCCGCGCTCGGGCTCGGCCGCATCACCACGTCGCGCACCGTTGTGCGCCGCATGCTCCTCGGCCTTCCCGCCGACCTCTCCTGGCGCCACGAACAGCTGCGGGTGGCCCGCGGCTGCGCACCATCGGAGGCCGTCATGACCACTGGATCCTGGACTCGCCTGCAAATCGGCATCGCGGTACTGGCGTTGCCGTTCCTCGCTCTGTCTATGACGGGGGCGATGAACCTCGTGAACTACGCCATGGGCCAGTCCTCGGGCAGCTGGCAGCTGTGGGGAGGTCTGGTGGCACTCGGCTGTGCCGCGCTGATCAGCGGAGGACTCGCCCTGCAGGTCTGGTACCGGACCGCGGGACTGGTGCTCGTCGCGGTCGGCACTCTGGTCGTCGGGGCGGTGCTGTTCTGGCTCCCGCCTGTGTGGATGGTCGCCCTGGTACTCACCGCTCTCATCGCGTGGGAGATCATCCGAACCCACCGCGCGACTCCGGCGCTCGAAGCCACCTGAACCGGGGTCGGGGCGCGCGGATCCCGCCAGGAGAGGCGCGCCCCGAGCTCCTGTCCGCCTCGCCCGCGGCTACTCGTCGGCCGCCCGGGCGCTGACCAGGACCTGCCGAGCGGTCGCCTCATCCAGCTCGGCGTACTCCATGCCGCTGCCGACGAGAACACCTCCGGTCGACGACGACACCTTCACCACGGCACCCGGAGTGACGCCGGCCCGGCGAAGCCCCGCCATCAGCGCGACGTCGTCCTGGAGCGGCTCCCCGATGCGGCGGACCACGACCCGGCGTGACGCGTCGGCGGCAACGGTGTCCAGCCCGACGAGGTCGCCGTCGTCCTGGACGGACGGCTCGCCCAGCTCGGAGAGCCCGGGGATCGGGTTGCCGAACGGCGAGTGTGTCGGGTGGTCCAGCATCGACAGGATCTTCAGCTCGACGGTCTCGCTCATCACGTGCTCCCACCGGCAGGCCTCGGCGTGCACGTCCTCCCACTCCAGGCCGATCACGTCGACGAGCAGGCACTCGGCCAGGCGATGCTTGCGCATCACGCGCATCGCCATCGCTCCGCCCTCCTCGGTGAGCTGCAGGTGGCGGTCACCCTCGACCGTGAGCAGGCCGTCCCGCTGCATGCGCGCCACCGTCTGGCTGACAGTGGGGCCGGACTGCCCGAGGCGCTCCGCGATGCGGGCGCGCAGGGGGACGACCCCCTCTTCCTCGAGCTCGAACACCGTGCGGAGGTACATCTCCGTGGTGTCGATCAGATCGCTCACGCGGGACCTTCACTGGCTCGGCCGGACGGTGGGGGGCGGGGCGTGCTTGGCTGGCATTGTGTCCGATCAGGTCGACCGGTGCACGGTGCGACCACCGAGAACAGTGAGCAGGACCTGCGCGTCGAGCAGGTCGTCCGGCTCGGCGTCGAAGACGTCCGGATGCACCACGGAGAAGTCCGCGAGCATGCCCGTTGCCAGCCGTCCGCGGGCATCCTCCTCGAAGACCGACCAGGCCGCCGATGCCGTAGCAGCCCGCACGGCGTCGTCCAGCGCAAGCGCGTAGGACGGCTGCGTCGGGGGCAGACTCGGGTCCAGGGCAGACCGCCGCGTGGCGGCAATGAACAGGTTCGGCAACGGGGCATAGGGCGCCGTGGGGGCATCGGTGCCGAAGACCAGGCGGGCGCCGCCGGCGACGAGCTCGGGCCAGGGAAACCCGCGCTCGGCCCGCCCGGCGCCGATCATCGCCGCCCAGTTCGGCTGAATCGCCGGGTCGGCGTGGACCGGCTGCATCGACGCGGTGACGCCGAGCTCCCCAAAGCGGGCCAGGTCGGACTCGGCAACGGTCTCGATGTGCTCGATCCGATGGCGCCGGTCAGTGGTGTCGTTGGACCGCTGCGCGTGCTCGACGGCGTCCAGCGCCAGCCGGACGGCCCGGTCGCCGATGGCGTGCATGGCCACCTGCAGCCCGGCCGCATCGGCGGCGGCCACGACTGGGTTCAGCGCGTCGGCCTCCCACAGCGCGTCGGGGTGGGCGCCGGTCGCGAACGGCTCGACCATGGCGGCGGTGCAGCCGTCGATGACGCCGTCGACCCAGATCTTGATCCCCGCGATGCGCAGCCGGTCCGAGCGGTGGCGCCGAGCGAGCTCAGCGACGTGTTGCACGCGGTCCACGTGGTCGGACCCCGTGCCGCCGCGATCCATCACCCAGTGACCCACGACGCGCAGATCGAGCCAGCCGTCGGCTTCGGCGGCCGCCATCGCAGCAAGGTCCGAGTCCCGCATCGCCATGTCGACCACGCCGGTCAGCCCTGCGGCGTTGCAGGCCTGGACGGCGGCCCGAAGGTGGCCGAGGCGGGTTGCGTCGTCCGTGATCCGCTCGAGGTGGTCCCAGGCGTAGACCCCGGCGGCGTTCTCCTCCAGGAATCCGGTGGCCACGCCGGTCACGGGGTCGCGGTCGACCCGGCCCCCGACCGGGTCGGGGGTGCCGGCCGCGATTCCGAGCTCCCGGAGTGCCGCGGAGTTCACCCAGGCCGAGTGGTAGTCGTTGGCGTCGAGCAGCACCGGGCGGTCGGAGACGACCTCGTCGATCATCGCCGCGGTGGGGCGCCCACCCGGAACGGCGTCGAACAGCCAGCTCTTCCCGAGGACCCAGGCCGCGTCGGGGTGCGCGTCCGCGTGCCCCCGCACCAGGCGTTGGATGTCGGCCAGCGACTTGGCGTGGACGAGGTCCACCCGCTGCAGCGCCTCGCCCGTGCTGACGGTGTGGAAGTGACCGTCAATGAACCCCGGGAGGACAAGTGCTCCTCCCAGGTCCACCGGCTCGGTCGCCTCGTTGCCTTGCGTCTCGAGCTCTGCGCGGACCTCGTCTTCGGTCCCGACCGCCGCAAACCGGTCGCCCTCGACCGCGAGTGAGTCGGCCCACGGCCGGGCCGGGTCGGCGGTGAACACGCGGGCGTTGGTGATCAGGGTCGTCACTGGACAGATCCTGCCGCATCTGCGAGCGACGGCTCATTTCGGACATCCCGGGAACCGCTTGACGCGCGGCGCCGTGGGGCACAGGGTCGGAAGCAAGACTCGGGGAAGCCGTCGGTGCGGGCAACGCACCGGGATGGAGGCTGTGATGAAGGCGATTCACCGTTCGAAGCTTGTTCGCACGGTGATGGTGGGGGTCGTCGCACTCGGCGTCGCGCTCGCCGTCCCGGGGGCCGCCGAGGCCAAAGACAAGCGCGAGCTCACCGTCATGAGTCGCAACATCTACCTCGGCTCGAGCCTCAACCCCGCCCTCGTAGCGCAGACGCCCGCCGAGTTCGTCGGGGCGGTGGCCGAGATCTACGGCACGATGCTGTTCACCAACTTCCCGGCACGCGCCCAGGCGCTGGCGGACGAGATCGACGCTGCCAACCCCGACCTCATCGGGCTCCAGGAGGTCTCGCGCTGGACGGTGACCAAGGTCGGGAACCAGGGGGCCACGGCTCCCAGCTTCGACTTCCTGTCGATCCTCCAGCAGGCACTGGCGTCTCGCGGTCTCCACTACGAGGTCGCGGCGGTGTCCAACAACGCCAACATCGGCCCGGTTCCCCTGGTGACCGTCCCGTCGCTGGGCTGCAACAACCCGTTGCCGCCGCTACCCGACTGCGTGGTGAGCCTGCAGGACCGTGACGTGATCCTGGTGAACTCCGACACGCCTGGTCTGGCGTGGTCCAACTCCCGCAATGGCCTCTTCAACGCGCAGGCCGTTCTCACCACGCCGGTTGGGGAGCTGTCCTTCGACCGCGGCTGGACGTCGATCGACGCCACCTTCCAGGGCAAGAAGGTGCGGTTCGTGAACTCGCACTTCGAGACCGAGGACGCCCCGGCGGTCCAGGAGGCCCAGGCGGCGGAGTTCCTCGCCGGACCGGCCCGCCCGACGGGTGCGGTGATCGCCGTGGGCGACTTCAACTCCGCTGCCGACGGCAGCACGACCACCAGCTACGCCCAGCTGACCGGCCCATACACCGACGCCTGGGTCGTGAGCGGCAACGGCATGGGGCTCACGTGCTGCCAGAACGGCACGCTGACCAACTACCCACCGGACCTGAACTCACGCATCGACCTGGTGCTGTTCCGTGGCCCGGTGCGAGGAATGTCCGCCACCGTGGTCGGCGCCGAGCCGTTCCAGTCCGCCCCGCCGCTGTATGCGTCAGACCACGCCGGAGTGACGGCCACCGTCCGCCTCCACTGACCGTCGGACCCGGGCGGGATGACGGTTTCCGGGGTCCGGAGGCCTCATCCCGCCGGGTTTCGACGGGGTAGGGACGGTCGCGGTGCGCCCGCGCCCGCCTCCTCCTAGTCTCGGCGGGTGGCTCCTACCCGGTCGGTGCTGTGGTTTCGACGTGACCTCCGGCTGAGCGACCACCCGGCGATCAACCAGGCTGCCGGGGCCGACGAGGTCGTGCCGCTGTTCGTCTTCGACCCGCGGCTGATGTCCGCCGCGGGGACCCCGCGCCAGGCCTACCTCCTGCGGTCGCTGCGCTCGCTGGACGACGCCCTCGACGACACCCTCGTACTCCGCAACGGCCACCCGGTGGCGTGCGTCGTCGACGTCGCACGGACTGCCGGTGCGAGCAGCGTCCACGTGTCAGCTGACTTCGGGCCGTACGGGGCGCAACGCGACGCGGCGGTCGAGCAAGCGCTGGCCGAGCACGGGATCGCCCTGGTGCGCACCGGCTCGCCATACGCCGTGGCGCCAGGTCGGGTCACCAAGCCGGACGGCAGCCCGTACCGCGTCTACTCCCCCTTCTACCGGGCCTGGACCACGCACGGCTGGCGGGCACCCGCGGAGGACGCACAGGTCGCGTGGGTGCGGCCGGTCGACTGCGACGGCTACCCGGAACCGCCCGAGGTCGACGTCGCACTACCCGTCGCCGGAGAGGCGGCCGCGCTCGAGAGATGGGCGGAGTTTCGGTCGCAGCGGCTGGATGACTACCGGGACGTGCGCGACCGGCCGGACGTGGACTCCACCTCCCGGCTGTCGGTCCACCTGAAGTTCGGCGAGCTTCACCCGCGCACCCTGCTGGCCGAGCTCGGCGACACCCCCGCCCAGGAGACGTTCCGGAAGGAGCTGGCGTGGCGCGAGTTCTACGCCGACGTGCTCCACCACCAGCCGGCGTCTGCGCGCGAGTACCTGCGACCGGAGTTCGCATCGATGCGCTACGACAGCGGCCCGGTGGCCGAGGAGCGGCTGCGGGCGTGGCAGCTGGGCCGAACCGGCTACCCGATCGTGGACGCCGGCATGCGGCAGCTACTCGCCGAGGGCTGGATGCACAACCGGGTCCGGATGATCGTCGCGTCGTTCCTGGTCAAGGACCTCCACCTGGAGTGGCAGCAGGGCGCGCGCTGGTTCATGCGCCGACTCGTGGACGGTGACCTGGCGTCGAACGCACACGGCTGGCAGTGGACGGCCGGCAGCGGCACCGACGCCGCCCCGTACTTCCGGGTGTTCAACCCGCTGCTGCAGGGGGCGAAGTTCGACCCGTCGGGCGACTACGTGCGCCGCTACGTCCCGGAGCTGCGGCACCTGCCCGGCGCGCAGGTGCACCAGCCGTGGTCAGCGGCGGGTGGCTACGACGGCGGCTACCCGGAGCGGATCGTGGACCACGCGACCGAGCGCGCCGAATCGCTGGCCCGTTACGCCGCCCGGTAGCACGAATGTGCGGAATTGCGGGCGCGCGCCCGCAATTCCGCACACAGGACTCCCTATGCGTGCGGAATTCGGGGCTGCGCCCCTGAATTCCGCACATTCGTGCAATCCCCCCGGACGGGAGGGGTCACCCAACCGGCGCAGCGGTTCCGGGACTCGCCGGTGCCGGGTGACCGGTGACCCGTAGCCTGAGGCCCGTGCGAGTGGTGAGCGTGCTGAGCCTCAAGGGGGGCGTCGGCAAGACGAGCGTGACGCTGGGACTGGCCGGCGCGGCGCACGCGCGCGGCCTGCGGACGCTGGTCATCGACCTCGACCCGCAGGCGAACGCCTCGGTCGTGCTCGACCCGCAGAACGTCGAGTTCACCGCCAACGACGTCCTCGCCGACGGCCGGGCAGGTGTCCTGGCTGACGCCATCGTCGCCAGCAGCTGGGGAGAGGGCCTGGACCTCGTGGTCAGCGAGCGCGCGTTGGAGCACCGCGCTGTCCCCGAAGGCGAGGGCAACGTCCGACTCCGCGTCACCATGCGCGGCCTCACCGGCTACGACCTGGTCCTCCTCGACACCCCGCCCGCCCTGGGGGAGCTGACCCGCAACGCGCTGACCGCCAGCGACCTCGCGCTTGTCGTCACCGAGCCGAGCCTGTTCGCGCTCCAGGGCGCCCAGCAGGCCTTGGAGTCGATCGACATCGTCCGCGCCTACAACCTGCGGCTCAAGGTCGCCGGCATCGTCGTCAACAAGGTCCGACCGACCTCCTCGGAGCACCGGTACCGGCTGGCCGAGCTCGCCCTCGCCTACGGTGCCGACCTGCTCCAACCGCCCCTCCCCGACCGCGCAGTGCTCCAGCAGGCCGCGGGCGCGTGCACTCCCGTGCAACAGTGGCGCACACAGTCCGGCCGCGAGGTCTCGCGCATCCTGGACAGCTACCTGGACCGCCTGCTGGACATCGAGCTCGACACCGGACCCCTCCGGGCGAGCGGCTGAGGAGGACGCCATGGCCAGGACTCCCGAACCGCGACCCGCTCTCACCAAGGCCCCCGACGGTGGGCTGCATCCGGCTGCCCCCAAGGCGGTCCCTGCCAAGCACCTGCACCCGGCTCCGCAGGCACCCGCGGTTCCACCCGCGGCAGTCGACGACGCGCCCCCTCCCCGGTTCAAGCCGGGGGACCTCCGCGCCCGCAAGGCCGCCGGCAACACCAAGGCGGCCAAGGCCGACAAGAAGGACGAGCTCGTCGAGCTCGGCGTCACAGTGCCCAAGAAGCTCCGCAAGGCGGTGCGCAAGAAGGCCGCAAAGGAAGGGTGGACGCCGCAGGAGGCCGTCACCTACGTCCTGCGCGCCTGGACCGACAGCTAGCCGGACCACCTCACGCCGAACCCCCGCAGGTCGAGGGCGACCAGAGCCCGACCTGAGTGGCGGCCGCCCGCAGCTCAGCGTCTCGAAATGCGTCCCGCCATCGGTAGTCACGGTCGTAGGTGAACTCCACGGCGTACCCGCGACGCACCGCTCGCAGGTTGAACAGCGACCGGCCCCCGCTAGGCCTCTCCGGCCACACGTAGGCCAGCGTGCGACCGTAGACGTCTCGCCTCCCCTGGGACGGGTCGAACTCCAGCCACACGCGCGCCCCGGCAAGTCGGCGCTGCGCGAACGCGGTCGCCTCCGGGCCGAAGCACTCCACCGGTCGCGACGGGTCGACGGTCTCCGGGGTGTCGATGCCGATGAGCCGGACCGTCAGCCGGCGGCCACTCCGCTCGACCGTCACGGTGTCGCCGTCCACGACGTCGACGACCTGCCACCCCCGGGCCACCGGACCGGCCGGCCGACGGGGAGGCGCAACGGTCGTCCCGGCCCGCGGACCGGACAGCGAGGACGAGGCTGGGCGCTCGCCGGACGAGGGCCCCGACTCAGCGCAGCCGGACATCACGCATGCCACCGCCAGTGCGATCGACGCCACCCGACAGGGGCTGCGCTCGGACATCGGTGCCCCTAGGCCTGCGGGAGGCCTTCGTTCATCTCGCGCAGGAGACTGTCGACCACGGCCGTGAGGTCTCCACCCGACTCGGCTGCGACGGCTCGCTGACGCTGATAGCTGCCGCCGACCTTCAGCAGGTGCTCCACCTTGGCCAGCTCGTCCTCACACCCCAGCTTGCGCGCGATCGGCGTGAGGTCGTCGGCGAGCTCGAGGATCGCCTCCTTGACCGGCATCACCTGGTTGCCACGGTCGTCGACGATGATCTCGGCGTCGAGCCCGTAGCGCGCCGCCCGCCACTTGTTCTCGCGGACGATCCACATCTTGGGCACCGGGAGCGTGTACCCGCGGTCGAGCTGCCGGTCCAGCGACTCCACCAGCGACTGCGCCATCGCCGCGGCGATGGTGATCTCGTCGAGGGTGGGCATGCCGTCGCAGATGCGCAGCTCGACGGTCCCGAAGTTCGGGTGCGGTCGGATGTCCCACCACACCTCCCGGATGGACTGGATGGTCTGCGTGGAGATCAGCGTCTCCATGTAGTCCTCGAAGTCGTTCCATCCGGACAGCGCGTACGGCAGCCCCGCTGTCGGGAGACCTTCGAAGACCTTGCTGCGCGCCGACGCCAGCCCGGTGTCGGTGCCGATCCAGTACGGCGACGAGGCGGACAGCGCCAGGAAGTGCGGGATGTAGGCCATCAGTGCGTTGTTGATGGGGAGCGACTTCGCGGGCGAGCGGACGCCGACATGCACGTGGACGCCGAAGATCTGCAGGCGGCGGGCCAGCCACTGCATCTGCTCGACGAGTGCGGTGTACCGCGGGTTCGGGCTGATCTCCTGCGTGTCCCAGTCGGTGATCGGATGCGTTCCGGAGCACATCACGCCGAGGTTGCGCTTCGCGGCGGCGGTCTGCACCTCCTTGAGGGTGACCGCCAGGTCCTCGCGGGCCTCGGCGACCGTCGAGCAGATCCCGGTGATGATCTCCACCGTCGACTCGAGGAGCTCGTGCTTGGCCTTCGGATGCTCCTCCCCCGGGACGGGGGTGATCTCCTCGAGGATCGACGTCGCACCGCTGGTCAGCTGTCGCGTGTCGAGATCGACCAGCTCGAGTTCCCATTCGACGCCCAGGCTCGAGCGGTCCGATGGGTTGAAGGGGATGTGCACAGGTATGAGGCTAGGTCACGTGAGGTCCGCCCGGTCAAGGAATTGGCCGACCGAGTTCGGATCACCGTGGATGTCGACCTCCGCCGGACGCTTCCGGCGCCACAGGACGAGGAGCAGGTCGGACGCACTTCCGACGAGCTCGGCCTCCGCGGCCTCGTCCCCAACGGAGCCGGAGAGCACCTGTCGCCCGTCGACGATGTCGGCCACCCACGCCAGGCCGACGTCGGTGGCACGCAGCCGCACCCGCTCCCTGCCCTCGGTCGGGTCGCCCCCTGTGGCCAGGAGGAAGAACTCCTCGATCCCGTCGGTGGCCAGGTCGGACGCGATCGGCCCGGGCGAGCCGGCCACGGACTCGGCATCCCACCGGTGCACTGCGGTCTCCTGCGGCACTCGCCGCTGGATGAACGCCAGGTCGCGCTGGGACGTCCACGACCACAGCGGCGTCCCAGGGTCGCCGTCGCGTAGCAGCGGGATGAACGACCCAAGGCCGTCCCGGAGCCACTGCCCGATGGCCGGGCCGGCAGGCGGCGGCGAACGAGGGACGTCGGTGTCCCGCCGCACCCGCTGGACACCCTCGCGGACGATCCAGTGCCAGAACCGATGGACCTCCCCCACGTGCTCCGCGAGGGCGGCCAACGTCCAGCCCGGACACGACGCCACCGGCGCTGTCAGGTCACTGGTCTCGCACACCTCGGCGATACGCTCGGTGTCGGACTCGAGCAGCTCGAGGTACCGCCTCAGGTCCAGGCGAGCGTCCATGACCGCAGGGTAGATGTCGGGCCCGATCTCGACCGGCACGCAGACCGGGAGGCACCGTGGACCTGGAGGACCCGGCCCAGGTGCAGCAGCGGCTCACGATCCTGGGCGCCGAGCACTGGTCGCTGGTGGCGTCGCGGTCGCAGCTGTGGAACGAGGCGTTCAGCCGTGGGGCGATGTTCCTCACCGTGGTCTCCGGCAGCGTGGTCGCTCTCGCGCTCGTCGCGCAGGCCACCAAGTTCGGCGACGAGTTCACCGCCGCCGCGCTCCTGCTCCTTCCGATCGACCTGTTCATCGGCGTCTCCACCTTCGTGCGCATCGCTCACTCGAACATCGAGGACCGCCGATGGGTGAGGGCGATGAACCGGCTGCGTCATGCCTACCTGGAGATCGCCCCTGACCTGGCCCCGTACTTCACGACCAGCCGGTTCGACGACCCACCCGGCGTCGCGGTGTCGTACGGCTACCTCCCTGGGGGCCGTGGCCGGCTCCAGGGTGCGCTCAACACCGGTGGGGTCGTGGCCGTCATCAACGGCGTCGTCGCGGGCACCCTCACCAGCCTTGCGTCCGACTATCTGGGGGTTCCGCCGCGGGCGGCGGTCGGGCTGGGTGTCGTCGCCTTCCTGGTCATCGTCGGCGCCCTCGCCGTCTACCAGCACCGCACGAACGTGCGCGGGCACCGGACGGACCCGCCCCGGTTCTCCACGCCCGGCGCCTAGCTCTCACGCCACCGGATCGCGCGCGTCGTAGCGTGCAAACGAGGTGAACCGGGCGGCCAGCGCGCTCACCACCAGAACGCACGCGGTCCCGCCGGCGACGATGGCGAAGGTCTCTCCGAACGCCGTCGCCATGGAGCCGGCCAGGGCGTCTCCGAGGCGCGGTCCGCCCGCCACGACCACGATGAACACCCCCTGCAGCCGGCCCCGCAGCTCGTCGGGCGTCGCGACCTGGAGGATCGTGCTGCGGAACACCGCGCTCACCATGTCGAAGCCGCCCGACAGCGCCAGGAACACCAGCGCGACGCCAAGCGCACCGGTCAGCCCGAACGCGGCGATGCTGATGCCGTACCCGATGACCATCACCAGCACCGTCCGGCCCTGCCACCGGACCTGGCTCAGCCAGCCGCTGAACGCCGCCGCGCCCAGCGCGCCCACAGCGGGGGCGGCGGCGAGCAGTCCAACCGTGCGGGGGCCGCCGCCGTAGACGGTGACTGCCAGGGCCGGGAACAGCGCGCGCGGCTGCGCCAGGACCATGGCCGCCAGATCCACCATGAACGTCATGAGCAAGTTGCGCCGTGACCGCAGGAACCTCAGCCCCTCCGCCACCGCCCGCAGCCCGACGCGACGGACCTCACCTTCGGGGGGGATCGACGGCAGGCGCGCGACCGCATACAACGCGGCCGCGAACGTCACCGCGTCGACCGCGTAGGCGGCGGTCAGGTCGAACGCGGCGACGACCGCACCGCCCAGCAGCGGACCGGCGGTGAACCCGAGGTTCCACGACACCGTGCTGAGCGCGTTCGCCGACGGCAGCAGGTCACGTCCGAGCAGCCTCGGCAGGATCGCCGCGCGCGCCGGGTTGTTGACGGCGAAGAAGCCGGACTGGACGGCGACGACGGCGTACAACACCCACAGCTGCCCCCAACCGGCCCACGACTGCATCAGCAGGAGGAGCGAGCAGACCCACAGCCCAGCCGACGCGCCGAGCGCCACCAGCCGGCGGTCGTGGCTGTCGGCGATGGCGCCGCCGTAGAGGCCGAACAGCACCAGCGGTCCGAGCGCGGCGGCACCCACCATGCCCACCGCGAAGCTCGAACCGGTCAGCCCATAGACCTGCAGCGCCACGGCCACCGCCGTCATCTGCTGGCCGATCTGTGCCACCGTCGTGCCCAGCCACAGCCGGCGGTAGGGAGCGCTCACCCGCAATGGCGTCACGTCGACCATCAGGCGGCGCTGCACGCCGGTCATCCTGCCGTGTCGAAAGTGCTGGCAATCGGTCAGCCTGCGTCGTACGGTCGCGGGTACACGGGAGAGGAGGTGGTCCACACTGTGAAGAACTCTTGGACACGTGAGGTGGCTGTCCGCTAGCCGCCGGCTGACGGTCGAACCGGCAGCCGCAGGGCGGCCGGCGAGTCTCAGACAGTCACCAGACCCGCGGGCACCGGGACGTCCCCCGGTTCACCGGCTCCCCTCCTGG
This sequence comes from uncultured Actinomycetota bacterium, assembly GCA_963848085.1. Classification (GTDB taxonomy): domain Bacteria; phylum Actinomycetota; class Actinomycetes; order JAHEKZ01; family JAHEKZ01; genus CAWKCE01. The sequence goes on along the minus strand of CAWKCE010000003.1, from coordinate 116,792 downwards.
GGGCGCCGGGCCCGCGGGTCGTCCCTGCCCGGTCTCAGCCCAGTGGCGAGAAGTCGGTGACCACGTAGCGCACCTCGTCGTCGATCGCCTGGGTGATGCGGTCAACGGAGATGACAGTCGGGTAGCCCAGATCCCCGTCATAGGTGACGTCCACGACGTCTGCAGTGCCACGCAGTTCTCCGACCAGCCGGAACAGGTCCGGAATCGGAACCACCGCCACGGACCAGAACTCGGGCGGCTCGGGGTCCACCCCGATGACCTCGCCTTCCCGGACCGTCACCGCAACCAGCTCCGCTCCCGGGCAGAAGCACTGGACGTCGACGCTGAAGCGGTAGTCGGTCGGTCCTGCGGACTGCCACTGGTCGAACGCGGCCGCGTCGGTCTTGTTCAGCCCGGGGATCAGCTCGGTCGGCGACGAAGCGCTGCCTGTGGCGAGCGGCGTCACTCCCGGAGTCGCGGCCTGGCCGCAGGCCGTGAGGAGCGTCGCCGCTGCGACCAGGAGGACACCGTGTTCGAGTCGGGCACGTTCCGGGCGTCGGCGGGTCATGGGGGTCCGACGCATCGCCCTACTCCGGGGTTCCGCGGCCATCCACCGCCGGGGTGGCCCACAGTCGGTGCGCGGCCGCCGAGTCGGGCAGGGCGGTGTCCCCGTAGACGACGTCCAGACCGAACGCCTCGACGATCCGCATCGCCTGGCGGCGCTCCTCCGACGGCACCGCGTCCAGTGCGGAGGACAGCCGGTCCGCGCCCGACCGCAGGTCAATCGTCCCCTCATCGGCCTGGCGGCGCGGCGCCAGGGTAGCGGCCAGCAGGTCCGGGTCCGGCGTGACCGAGGTCGCCTCCAGCAGCCGACTGGACTGCGCGCCGGGGTCCCGCACCAGATCTTCGAGCAGCACCAGGGTGCCGCGGGTCTCGTCCATCGTGCGCAGCAGGACGTGCGTCTGCGCGCACCAGGTGCCGACCAGCCGCTCCCATGGCGTGTGCAGTTCCTCCAGGAGCGCGAGCTGCGGCTCGAGATGGTCGTACACGAGCTCGGGCTGGCGCAGGAGACTGTCGAGGTGGTCAGACCCGCCGTGACGGCGCTGGCTGGCGGCGGCGGTCACCGGGTGCCGGACGACCGCCACGACGGGCGTGCCCGGGAACTCCTGGGAGAACCATCCGAGCCAGCCGTGCGCGCGCACAGCCCGCACGAGTCGACGCCGCGCCACTCGCACCGTGTTCTCCCGGTTGACCCAGCGGTTGTGTCGCGGATGGCCGGACATGACGGCGGCGATGAGCCCGGCGAACCGCTGGTCGTTCGGCCGCAGGTAGACCCACTCCGGCACTCCCCGGACGTCCGGCACCAGGTCGGGCCGGAACGGCTCCGACATCAGTCGGATCGTGGCGCCGTGGGTGATGACACGTTGGACGAGTCGGGTGCCGCCGCGCTGCGAGCCGGCAACCAGGATGGCGTCCGCCGGCCCGCCTCCGCTGTCGCGCACCGACCACCTGCGGTACTCCTCGAGCGCCCCGTGCCGCAGGCGTTCGCGAAGGGGCGACGTCACGGTGACAGCCGATCCACCCACCAGCGGCCGTCGACCCGGAGGTACCGGATGCGGTCGTGCAGCCGGTTGCCACGCCCCTGCCAGAACTCGATCTCGGTGGGGACCACTCGGAATCCGCCCCAGAAGTCCGGCGCCGGGACCACCGTTCCCTCCGGGTACTGGACCGCGAGCTCGGCGTACCGGTGCTCGAAAACCTCCCGTGACGCCACCACCTGGCTCTGCCGCGACGCCCATGCCCCCAGCTGGTGGCCGTGGGGGCGGTCATGGAAGTACGCCGCGCTCGCCTCTGGGTCGACCTGCTCGACATCTCCGACGACCACGACCTGCCGCTGCAGGTCCGCCCAGGGGAAGCACAGCGACGCCTGCGGGTTGTCCTGCAGCTCGCGGCCCTTGCGCGAGGTGAAGTTGGTGAAGAAGGTGAAACCGGAGGCGTCGACCGCCTTCAGCAGCACGTAGCGGGAGCTCGGCCGACCAGCCAGGTCCGCGCTGGCGAGCACCATGGCGTTCGGCTCCTCGAGCTCGGCCGCCACGGCGTCGGCCAGCCAGCGCTCGAACTGGGCCAGCGGGTCGGACGTCACATCGGACTCGTCCAGACCGGCCAGCTCGTAAGAACGCCTCAGCGCGGCGAGAGCAGCAGGATCCACCGGGCCATTGTGGGGCATTCCGGTGGCCGGTTACCCGTCGGTTCACCCGTCAGGTTGAATGGTCCCGGCGGCGATCCCGACCCCAGACCCAGCTCAGCCCAGCACAGCCCATGAGGAGTGCCATGACCGACCCGGACTTCAAGCCCGGACTCGAGGGTGTCATCGCGTTCGAGACGACCATCGCCGAGCCCGATCGCGAAGGCGGCGCTCTCCGCTACCGGGGCGTCGACATCGAGGACCTGGTCGGCCGGGTGTCCTTCGGCAACGTGTGGGGGCTGCTGGTCGACAACGAGTTCAACCCCGGGCTGCCGCCGGCCGAGCCGTTCCCGCTGCCGGTGCACTCCGGGGACGTCCGCGTCGACGTGCAGAGCGCATTGGCGATGCTCTCCCCGTCGTGGGGACTCCGGCCGCTCCTCGACATCGATGACCAGCAGGCACGCGACGACCTGGCTCGCGCATCGGTCATGGCCCTCTCCTACGTCGCCCAGTCTGCGCGCGGCATCGGGCTCCCGATGGTTCCGCAGAGCGAGATCGACCGCGCGTCCAGCATTGTCGAGCGCATGATGATCCGGTGGCGCGGCGAGCCGGACCCGGCGCACGTCAAGGCGGTCGACGCGTACTTCGTCTCCGCTGCCGAGCACGGCATGAATGCCTCAACCTTCACCGCCCGCGTGGTCGCCAGCACCGGAGCCGACGTCGCCGCTGCGCTGTCGTCGGCCGTCGGCGCCATCTCCGGGCCACTGCACGGCGGCGCACCCTCCCGCGTTCTCCACATGCTGGAGGCCGTCGAGCGTTCCGGCGACGCTGAGGGCTACGTGCGCGGGGTGCTGGACCGAAACGAGCGGCTCATGGGCTTCGGCCACCGCGTCTACCGCGCCGAGGACCCCCGGGCCCGCGTCCTGCGCCGCACCGCCCGCGACCTCGGCGCTCCCCGCTACGAGGTGGCTGAGGAGCTGGAACGTGCGGCCCTGCGGCTCCTGGCCGAGCGGAAGCCGGACCGCGTGCTCGCGACCAACGTGGAGTTCTGGTCGGCGGTGGTCCTCGACTTCGCCCAGGTGCCGCCACACATGTTCACGCCGCTGTTCACCTGCGCCCGCACTGCGGGCTGGAGCGCCCACGTCCTCGAGCAGAAGGGGACCGGGCGCCTCATCCGGCCGTCGGCCCGGTATGTCGGACCGGGCGTCCGCAAGCCGGAGGACGTCGAGGGATGGGACCGCGAGGTCAAGCCCTCGTACGCCATCTGACCGCCCCCGCGATTGGTCGAGAGCCCTAGGCTGGCGTCATGGCACAGACTCCGAGCGACGCCGCCTCGATCACCATCCCAGACACCCTCCGGCCGACCGACGGCCGCTTCGGCGCCGGACCGAGCAAGGTGCGCCAGGCACAGGTCGAGGCGCTCACCACGCGCTGGAACGACTTCCTGGGAACCTCCCACCGCCAGGCTCCGGTCAAGCGCGAGGTGGCGCGGGTGCGCTCGGGCCTGCGCGACCTGTTCTCGCTACCCGACGGGTACGAGGTCGTGCTCGGCAACGGCGGGGCCACCGCGTTCTGGGAGGTGGCCGCGTACGGCTTGGTGCGCACCCGAAGCCTCCACCTGTCGTTCGGGGAGTTCGGCTCCAAGTTCGTGAAGGCCACCCAGACCGCCCCCTGGCTGTCCGACCCGGCGGTCCTGACGTCCGACCCGGGCAGCGCGCCTGACTGGTCGGCAGAACCAGGCGTGGACGTCTACGCCGCACCTCACAACGAGACGTCCACCGGAGTCGCCATTGACGTCACCCGCGTGAGCGGCGCCGACGACGATGCGCTGATGGTGTGGGACGCCACCTCGGCCGCGGGCGGGCTGTGGGTGGACCCGGCCGCGTTCGACGTGTACTACTTCGCACCTCAGAAGAGCTTCGGCAGCGACGGCGGGATCTGGTTCGCCCTCATGTCGCCGCGGGCGCTGGAGCGGGCCGCGGAGATCAAGGCGAGTGGACGCTACATCCCGGCGTTCCTCGACCTCCAGACCGCGATCGACAACTCGCTGAAGGAACAGACGTACAACACGCCTGCCCTGGCCACGCTGTTCATGATGGGCGAGCAGATCGACTGGTTCAACGCGCACGGTGGGCTGCGCTGGTCGACCGGCCGCAGCGCAGAGTCGGCGGCGACGCTGTACGGCTGGGCCGAGGCCGCGCCCTATGCCTCGCCCTACGTCGTCGACGCCGCGAAGCGTTCGAACGTCATCGGAACCATCGACTTCACCGATGACGTCGATGCCGCCACGCTCGCGAAGGTGCTCCGCGCCAACGGGATCGTCGACACCGAGCCGTACCGCAAGCTGGGACGCAATCAGCTCCGGGTGGCGATGTTCCCGGCGATCGACCCTGCCGACGTCGAGCGCCTCACCCAGGCGATCCACTACGTCGTCGAACAGCTCTCCTGACGGCCAACGTCGTGACCACCGCGACGAGCGCCACCACAGTCACCACCCGCCAAGTGTTGTCGTTGCCCGCGTTACTGGCCTCGCCGGTCGCCGTCGTCGCTGGCGTCCCGGCCAGCGTCAACCACGAGTCCGGTAGGGAAACCCGGTAGACGATGCTGCGCTCGCCCTCGCTGCCGGCGAGCAGACTCAAGCCGTCGGTGGACCACGCGATCGTCTCTCCGAGTGGCTGCGGGGGCAGCCGACCGCGCTGGACGGGCTGGTCGGTGAGCGACGGCAGCAGATAGGCAGACGTGTACGTGCGAAGGACCACCGCCCCACCGGTGGGTGCGAACGCACCGTCAGTGACGATTCCGGGGGCAGACCCGACCCGCTCGAGCTCGGTCATCCCCCCGGCTACCGGGTCGGTCACCCGGTAGATGCCGGCTCCGAACAGCTCCTTGGTCACGATGACCAACGACTGGTCGGACGGGTCGACCAGCAGCGCCTCCGCGTTGTGCGGTCCATCCGGGTAGGTGAGCTCGTACTTCTGGGCAGGCACGACCAGCACGCCGTTGCCTGCCGGCTCCTCGACCTCGAACACCCGGATCGACCGCCGCTGCTCGTCGTTGTCCCCGATGTCACCGACCCACAGCGTCGGGCGACCCGCGTCGTCGGTCCCGGGTGCCAACCCCTCCCAGTCCCGGTTGGCGACCCCGTCCAGGACCAGCACCGTCTTCGTGACGCCCTTCGGGTTGACCCCATAGACCTCTGGGGGGTTGCCGCTGTCGTTGACGATCCAGGTGATGCCGGGGCGCACCCGCCCGGCGACCATCCCACTGGCCTCCCCGATTGCCGGGTCGCGCACGGTGAACGCGGGTGTGGCGGGGAGCTCGCTGTCCGCCGCGTGGCTGGGAACGGCGAACCACCAGCCGGCGGCAAGCAGACCGACGACCACCGCTGGAACGGCAAACAGGGGCCGGGCCGACGGGAGCTGCACCGACGCGCGTCGGACCGAGGTCATGGTCGCAGCGTCGGCAACGTGCATGTGGGGTCGAGGCGTGAGGTGTGCCCGGACGGTGACACCGCCCCCGCGCATTCGAACCACCCCAGCAAGGACGGCGGCCAGGGCCGACACCACACCCCCGAGGCCGATCGACCAGCGAGGGCCGAGCGTCTCGGCGATCCAGCCCACGATCGGTGACCCGATGGGCGTCCCGCCCAAGAACACCAGCGAGTAGATGCCCAGCACCCGCCCCCGGACCGCCGGCTCGGTGTTCAGCTGGAGGAACGACTGCATGGCGTTGATCAGGGTGAGCGCGCTCACCCCGACCAGGGGCAATGCGACCAGGAACGTGATGTAGGTCGGCATCAGGGCCACCGTCACTGCCGCCAGGCCGAAGCCCACGGCAGCCAGCACGACCAGTCGCAGCCGTGGGGCCCCGCGCCGCGCGGCCGCGAGCGACCCGGACAACGACCCGAGCGCCAGCACGGTCGAGGCGATCCCGAACGCCTCGGGACCGCCGTCGAACACCTGCGTCGTCATCAGCGCGATCGTGAGACTGAAGTTCAGCCCGAACGTCCCGACGAAGAAGGCGACCACCATGACCATGACGAGCTCCGGTCGGTCCCGGACGTAGCGAAGCCCCACCCGGAGGCCACCGTTGTCCCGGTCCGGCGTGACCGGTGCCCGCAGCTCGCTGGTGTGGACGCCGACAAGCGCCACCAGGACGGCGACGAACGCGAACCCGTTGATCACGAAGACCCATCCGGTTCCCACGGCCGCAATCAGCAGCCCGGCCGCGGAGGGGCCAAGGACCCGCCCGAGGTTGAACGAGGCGGTGCCCAGCGCAACGGCGTTGGGCAGGTCCGCGACATCGACCATCTCGGAGACGAACGCCTGCCGGGCCGGGCTGTCCAGCGCGGCAGCCGCGCCCAGCACGAAGGCCAGCACCATGACCAACCCGACCGTTGCGTTGCCGCTGAGGACGATCACCCCGAGGATGACGGCGAGCAGGCCCATGGCCAACGACGTGACCATGAGCAGCCGTCGGCGAGGAAACCGGTCGGCCAGGCTGCCGCCCCACAGGCCGAGCAGCAGCATCGGCAGGAACTGCAGTCCGACAGTGACACCCAGCGCCGTCGCCGAGCCGTTGGTGAGCTCCAGCACCAGCCAGTCCTGCGCCACCCGCTGCATCCACACGCCGGTGTTGGCGACGAGCTGGCCCGCGGCATAGCGGCGGTAGTTGCGCACCCTCAGTGCGCGGAACGTGCGGTTCATGTGCCCGCCAAGCGTTCCAGCAGCGGCGCAACGGCCCGCAGCGCCTCGCGTTCCTCGGTGGTCATGGCTGCCAGCTCGCGGCTGAGCCACTCCTCGCGGCGGCGCCGGTCGGCCCGCAGGAGGTCACGTGCGTCGTCGGTCGCCGAGACCACCACCTGGCGTCCGTCGGTCGGGTGGGCGCTGCGCTCGACGAGGCCGCGCTGCTCCAGGGAGCTGACGATGCGCGTCATCGACGGTGGCTGCACCTTCTCGACCTCGGCCAGAACTCCCGGGGTGCTCGGCCCGTGCCGCTCCAAGGCAGCCAGCGTCGACAGCTGGGTCAAGGTGAGACCGGTTTCGGCTCGTTCGGCACGCAGCCGTCTGGCCAGCCGCATCACGCTGATGCGCAGCGTGCTGGCGAGCTCGGTGTCACGAACCAGGAGGTTGCGCATGTCATGAGCCTAACTCATTACCTGGGCTAACTAATTCCCTTCGGCGTGCAGCAGCTCGGCCAGACGGGGCGTGACGCCCCAGGCGTCGGTCATTGCACGCAGCTGCTCGTCCCGGTCCGTGACGGGAGCCGTCGCCGTCAGCTCGGCTCGGAGCAGGACGTTCCGGGGCGTGTGCCGGGTGTCGACGAACTCGAGCACCTCCACCCGGTAGCCGCGGCTGCGGAGGATCTCGGCGCGGAACGCGTCGGTGAGGAGGTCGCCGAGGCGCTCGCGCAGGATGCCGTGTCGCATCACCCCGGCAACGGCATCCGGCGTCCGTCCCGCCCCGCGCAAACGGAGCTGCAGGTCGTGCTGGCAGCACGGGGCCGCCAGCACGACCGGTGCCCGCCACGCTACGGCCCGGGCGAGTGCATCGTCGGTCGCGGTGTCACAGGCGTGCAGTGCCATCACGATGTCCGCGCCGGCCACGTCGGTGCCGCCGATGGTGCCCTCGACGAAGCGCACCCGGTCCCCCCACCCGAGCCGGGCGGCGACCTCCTCGTTGTGCCGGCGCGCCTGGGCCTTCACGTCCACCCCGGTCAGGCGGACGTCGAGACCGAGCCGGTGCGACAGGTGGCGGTAGGCGGCGAACGTCAGATAGGCGTTGCCGCAGCCGAGATCCACCACCTCGAGCCGGCGCTGCTCGAGGCGTCCGTCGGCCAGCGCCGACCTCACGACCGGGTCGAGAGCACGGACGAACTCCTCCACCTGGCGGTACTTGTCCGCCCGGGAGGCCTTGACGGCGCCGTCGGCGGTGGTGATGCCGAGCTCGGACAGGAACGGCTCGGTTGGCTCCACCATTCGCTGCTTGCTGCGGTCGTGGCGGTCGGTCGCCGCCGGGTGCGCCGGTGCGCCGGCACGGTGGACCTGCGCCTGGCCCTTCTTCGTCACCCGCAGCTGCACGGTGGCGTCCCGAGTCTCCACATGCCAGTTCCCGAACGGCTCGGACAGCAGGGCATCGACCGTGGCCGCGGCCCGCGCCCAGTCGTGGTTGTCGGTGTGTGCCTGCGTCGCGTCGTAGGTCGTCACCTGGAGGACCGGGCCGGACTTCACCGTCACCGGGCGGAGCTCGACCCGCCGCCACCTCGGGGGGTTGCCCCGGCGACGTCCGGCGGCGACCCCCCGAACCAGCCCGTCGCGGTCGAGCAGGAGCGATCGGATCTCCGCCAGCGCGGTTGGCAGGTCCTCAGGCACCTGCCTAGGGTCGCACCATGGACTACACCCACCTCGGTCGGACCGGCCTGTCCGTCTCCCGGCTGTGCCTCGGCACCATGAACTTCGGCCCCGAGACCTCCGAGCCCGACTCGCACGCGATCATGGACCACGCGCTGGATCGCGGCATCAACTTCTTCGACACCGCCAACGTCTACGGCTGGGAGAAGGGCGAGGGGATCACCGAGCAGATCGTCGGCCGGTGGTTTGCCCAGGGAGGCGGCCGTCGGGAGAAGACGGTGATCGCTACCAAGCTGTACGGCTCGATGAGCGACTGGCCGAACGACACCTTCTTGTCCGCGCGCAACATCCGGCATGCCTGCGAGGGATCGCTGCGCCGGCTGCAGACCGACCACATCGACCTGTACCAGATGCACCACGTGGACCGCGCGACACCGTGGGAGGAGATCTGGGAGGCGTTCTCCGTCCTCCGGCAGCAGGGCAAGGTGCTCTACTTCGGGTCGTCCAACTTTGCCGGCTGGCACCTCGCGCAGGCGCAGGAGACCGCGCGTCGGCTGGGCATGCTGGGGCTGGCGTCGGAGCAGTCGATCTACAACCTCCTCGAGCGCACCGTCGAGCTCGAGGTCCTCCCAGCCGCGCAGGCCTACGGGCTGGGGGTCATCCCGTGGTCGCCGCTGCGCGGGGGTCTGCTCGGCGGCATCCTGCGCAAGCAGGGCGAGGGCCGCGCTGCCGGCGAGCGGACGCAGAGCCTGCTCGCTCGCCACCGCGACCAGATCGAGCGGTACGAGACCTGGTGCGAGGCCCGGGGTGAGAACCCGGCCGACGTGGGGCTGGCCTGGCTGCTCACCCAACCGGCCGTGACGGCGCCGATCATCGGCCCCCGAACCGCGGAGCAGCTGGACGGCAACCTGCGTGCGCTCGAGGTCGATCTCGACGAGACCGCCCTCCAGGAGCTCGACGAGATCTTCCCCGGCCCCGGAGGGACCGCGCCGGAGGCCTACGCCTGGTAGGACGGCGCCGTCCCCGTGGGCTCCCCCAACGGGAAGGTGCGCAGCACCTCGTGCACCGGCCGCGGACCCTGGATGCTCCGCACCAGGTCGATCGACGTGACGCGCCACAGCGGTCCGGAATACCCGGTCAGGGCCGACGCCGCACCGACGACGTCCTCACCATCGACCGTCCCGGGGGCGCGCGCCACCGACACATGCGGCCGGTACGGACGGTTCTCGACGTCGATCCCGGCCCGTCGCGCGGCAGCGACGGCCCGCTCGGCCAACCGCCGCAGCGCCGCCCGGTCACCAGTGAGTCCCACCCAGGCCACGCGTCGGCCGAAGTGGCCACCACCTGCCAGCCGCAACGACAGGACCGGCGTCCGGACCGCCGCCCGGCGCAGGCGCTCTTCCAGCTCGAGGCGCTGCCGCTCGGTCACCTGACGGAGGAAGACGAGGGTGAGGTGCCGTCGCTCCGGCACCGTCCACCGCAGCCCGGGCAGCCGTGCCGTCACCGGTGCCAGCGACGTGTCGAGGTCGTCGCTCACCTGCGGCGGCAGCCCGATGGCCACGAACGCCCGCATCGGTGACCGCTGTTCCATCGGGCTAGTGTCGCTGCCGTGGCTGACGAACCGACGCCGAACCGCCCGCCAGCGAAACCGCTGGACGTAGACGGTGTCCGCACCGCCAAGGTGGGGACACTGGTGTGGGCGGTCGCCTTCCTCGCCCTGGTGCCCTTCGCGGGCCGGCTGACCGACGACGGTCGGGGCTGGTGGCTGTGGACGTGTGCCGCCGGCGTCGTGTTAGGGCTGGTGGCCATCCTGGTCAGCAGTCGACGGCGCGCCCGGATCCACGCGTCCGGCCAGCCAGACCCGAGCTGACGCCTCCCGCCTTCCGGGGTCAGCCGAAGGCCCGCTCGGTGGCCAGCTCGTCGGCGCGGTCCGGGTCGGCGAGCAGGCAGGCCAGCTCGTAGCGGCTCTCCCACGACCCGCCGGCCCACGCCAGAGCCCGGGCCAGACCCTCCGTCGTCGCGGCATGCACGGCGCCGTCGTCGGTCACCCACCACGCGACCGAGCGGCCGCCGACCTCGAGGTCGTCGTGCTCGGTGAACACTGCCGGCACGTCCGGCAGCCAGGAGCGCGCGACCTCCGGGACCGCTCGGCTGACCCCGCCCACCGGGTCCGGCGCACCATCCGCGTCCCACAGGCCGACCTCCAACAGCTCGGCGACGTCGGCCACGCCAGGGAGAACGTCGGGGCCGGCCAGGGGCAGGTGGTGCGGCCGTACCACCACGGTCACCGTGGCTGCCGGAACGACCCGGGAACCCGTCCCGGCCGGGATCCGAACAGCGGCCGGGGGGGTCGGCCAGCGGTCTGGGTCCAGCGCGGCGACCGCCCGGTACAGGCCGACCGTGTGCTCGGCGGACACCTGGAGGTCGGCGTCGGCCAGCCGGTCCAGCACCTCCCCCGGCCCGTCCGGCTCAGCCAGCAGGTCGGCCACGGTCGACCGCACTCCGATGGCCCGGGCCAGCCGGCCCTCACCCAGCCCCGGCGGGGCAACCACGGGGTACAGCTGCGCCAGCGGCAGCTCCGCGTCGGCGCTGTGCGTGCCGACCGGGGAGACACCGTCGAACAGCGGCGCCTCGCGCAACCACCAGGCGCTGGGACCGGGGACGGTGACCGAGCGGCCGGAGACCGGGTGCACGACCACCTGCGCGGACAGGGCGCGCGCCACCTCGGGATCAGACAGCAGCACGTGGGCACGGGACCAGGCGTCGTCGGCGACCCGGTCCAGACCGAGGACCGTCGGCACGTCCGGCGCGACCGGCGGCAGCTCGGCGTCGCCGCCGGCGTCAGCTACCCGGTCCAGCACGTCCTCCGCCCACGCCGCTCCCTCGAGGAGCACGCCTGCCAGCGCATCAGGGTCGATTTCGACGTCGTGGTAGGCGCGCACCCGCAACCGGTCGAGGACACCGACGGCGACCAGCGCGTCCTCGCCGAACTCCGCGACAACTCCTCGGTCGACGACCGGGACGTGCGCCGCCCGCACCTCCGACAGGGGGGACCCGGGGAGCACCAGCTCGCCGGCCGCCACCCGTTCGCCGTCGGCGGCCGGCAGCGGGAGAGCGGCCAGCTCGGGCACCTCCTCGGGCTCCAGCCCGGCTGCTGCGACCGTCCGGAGCACCGCCGACACCAGCTCGGCGTCGGCGTCGGGCAACCGGTCCAGCAGCTGCCGGTCAGCGAGCAGGGACCGCGCATCCGCGGGGGCGCAGCCCAGGCGCTCGAGCAGCGGGTGCGACGCGTCCGGGTGCACGATGCGTCGACCCAGCGCGGCGAGGTCACCCGCCGGCACCTCCACCCCGGGCAGCAGTGCGGTCCGGGGACCCCGGACGGTGCGGCCGTCGACCAGTGGCACCGGCAGTCCCTCCAACAGGTGCGGCTCCACCGACCGCAGGGCCTGATAGAGGTCCCGCCACCACTCCGGCGGCCGTGCGACGTCGGCCACCGCGTCCAGGGCGTCGGCCAGCGGCAGCTCGCGCACGCCGAGGGCAGCCAACGCCGGTCGGGCCTGTGACCAGTCGGCATCCACCAGGCCGTCCAGGACGAGCCCCAGCACCGCGACCACCTCGGGAAGCGCCGGGTCGAGCGCGAACGCGTCCTCGACCGGAAGACCCCGGTGGGGTGGCGCCGCCGCCCGGACCAGGGCCCGGTCGCGCAGCCCGGTCAGGACCGCCGAGCGCAGTCGGCCGTCCACCGGTCCGGCGGGAGCCCGGTCCGGCACCAGCACCGCTGCCGCCGCGCCACACTCCGACGCCGTCTCGGCCACCGCCGCGACATAGGCGTCCGCGGCCCGGTCGACCAAGAAGTCCGTCAGTGGTCCGGCGGCCACATGACGGCGTGAGGGGTCGAGCGGGAACGAGGCAAGCAGCAACGCCGGCAGGGCCAGCGGCTCGTCGGTGGGGGTCGGTGCGTGGAGCAGCGGCGGGACCGTCGACGGCAACCGCGTCGGGCGGCGCTCGGCGTCGACCGGGAACGCCCAGGCGAGCGACCAGGTCCGGCGCGACCGCTCCTCGGCAGGTCGGTCGGCCAGCAGCTCGGGGGGGACCTCACCCCCTGACCGCTGCACCTTCCAGCGCGCCGAACGCCCGTCGTCAGACAGCACGACATCGCCGTCGCCGGTCTGCGTGCAACCGAGCGTGCGGCGGTGGTGAGCCCCGGTCTCGACCACGACCTCGCTGAGCGACGGCAGCGCGAGAAGCAGGGCGGCGTCGACCTCCGCCAGCAGGCGGTGCACCAGCGCCACGGCGTCGGGGTCACGCAGCTGCAGCACGACCGTGGTGTCGTACCCCGCGTCCGGTGCGGTGGAGTCGGGGAACGGCAGCCGCAGGATCGGAACCTGGTGACCGCGGCGCTCGACCTCGGCAGCCAACGACGGCTCGTGCTGGACGGCCGCCAACGTCTCCGCAGCAGAGAATCGCACTCCTCCCTGCGACGAGCGCAGCTCCGGGCTGTCGCAGACAGCCAGTACCGCGGCGAAGCCCACGCCGAACCGCCCCACCTGGTCGGCGTCGCCGTCCCGTTTCGCCGACGCCCGCAGAGCGGCCAACGACTCCACGCCGGCCGCGTCCAGCGCCGATCCGGTGTTCGACACCTCGAGCCGGTCCGCCCGCAGGCGGAACCGCACCCGGCCGGGACGTCCGACACGCGCCGCGGCGTCGGCGGCGTTCTGGGCGAGCTCCACGACCAGTCGGTCGCGGTAGCCGCCGCGGACCAGGTCCTCCTCGGAGTTGGCATCCTCGCGGAACCGGGTGGGCGAGCCGCGCCAGGCCGCCAGCACGGCGTCGCGCAGGGCGAGGGTGCCGAAGACGTCCGCCGACTCGTCGGCAGCGGTCACGATCAGCTGTGTCCCATGTCCTCGACCGGGTCCTCGTCGAGCACGGTGCCCGGATCGTGGTCAACCGGCGCCGACGGCTCGGCCGGGACCTCCCCGTCGGACAGGACGTCGAAGCCCAGCTCGTCGATCACCGGCGGGGCGAGTGCGTGCGCGGCCGGCAGGACCGCGGCCTCCGAGTGGGCACCGCAGCCGTGGTCGAGGGACACCACGTGTCCGTCGCTGGGCGAGATCTCGTTGGCGCAGACACCGAACGCCCGACCGAGTCGCCCGCCGACAGCGATCCGGAACCCACAGGTCGCGCACGACGCGGGCGCGGCCTGCGACATGGCCGACGTGGGTCCGTCATCACCGGCGAGCCACCGGTCGATGGCGTCGTCGAGGCCGATCGGGGACAGCACCCGAGGTCGCGCCAGGTCCAGCTCGAGGAGCACAGCCGCGACCTCGGCGGCCGAGCCGTCGCCTCCCTCGTCGGCGGACGCCTCGTCGGGCGGAGCCGCAGCCGACGTGGCCGCCGGTGCCGCGTTCCACCCTGGCTCGAGCCGCTCGTCGTCCTCCCGCGTCGGCAGCAGGTCCCCCACCCCGAGGTCCCCGGGGCGGAGCCGGTCGCTCCACGGCAGCCACTCGGGCGCGACGAGCGAGTCCGGACCGGGCAGCAGCACGGCCTCGTCCACAGTCACCTGCCGGGAACGGGAGGCGCGGGCGACCGTGACCGCCCAGCGCCACCCCCGGTAGCCAGGAGTGAGGCACTCGAACAGGTGGGTCACCACGCGGTCGTCGTCGGCTTCGACACCGACGTGCTCGCCCACGGACACCGGGTCGGCAAGACCGTCCAGCGCGCTGCGTGCCAGGTCGATCGCGTCGGCTGCCTGGGTGTCGACGGCGGGGCGGCGCCCGGCGGTGGTGGTCACGGTCCCCAAGGGTAGCCTCGACGGAGCCGTCCACCGCTTCGGGGAGACCTTCATGCGCTTGCTTGCCACGGCGGCAGCCGGTGCCCTCGTCGTCGCCGCCACCGGGTGCCAAGCGCCCGCGCCGTCGGTCACCGTCTTCTCCGGCGCCACATCCGACCACCGCGAGGCGGTCTGCTGGTCCTCTGACGCCACGCAGGTGAACCTCAAACAGTGCCTGTCGGTCGGGAGCAACGACACCCAGCGCGCCGACGAGCTCCGGTCCGGCTTGGGCAGCGTGCCGGTGCGCTCGGACGCCACGATCGGGATCAGCGTCGATCCGGAAGTCGCCGAGCGCGGCTGGTACGCGACTCTGGGCACGAACCGCGTGAACGTCGAGCCGATCCGCGACACGTACTACCGGCTGACCCTGCCCGCGGCAATCGTCGAGCAGGGCAACGCCGTCCCGCTGTACATCCTGTCGGTGGAGGGCGAGAACACGGACGTCACCACCGGGGTGTGGACGTTCGAGCTGGTGCCGGCCGACGGCGCCTGAGGACCGTCAGCCCGCCACGTCGTCCGCCACCGCGCGCAGCAGGGCGGCCACCTTCTCGGCCTCCGGTCCGGCCGGCTGCTTGCCGCGCCGCAGCTGGTTGCCCATCTGGTCGAGCAGCTTGATGAGGTCCTCGACGATGATCGCCATGTCCTCCGGCGGCTTGCGCTGTGCCGACACGACCGACGGCGGCACGTCCAGCACGGTCACTGACAGCGCCTGCTCGCCCCGCTTGCCCTCGGCGACCCCAAACTCGACCCGCGTTCCGGGCTTGAGCGACGTCGCGCCGTCCGGCAGCGCCGAGGTGTGAACGAAAACGTCGCCGCCGTCGTCCCTCGACAAGAAGCCGAAGCCCTTCTCGGTGTCGAACCACTTCACCTTGCCCGTGGGCACCGTGCACCTCGCTCGCTGGGATGGGGTCATCCGCTCGGCACACGGCCGACGGCTGTCCCAGCCAGCCTAGTCGCCCCTCGGCCCCCGCCTCTCCCGAATTCGGCGCCCACGCCCGACAGCACCGGCCCGGCCACTCGCGCCTGCCCGGGACCGAGGGGCGCCGCCTAGGCTCCGGCCATGCTCCTGGTGCAGCGGATCGGCGTCGCGCTCGTCGGTATCGGGGCGGTGGCCGTCGCGGTGACGCTGTGGCCGTTGGTCACCGGAGGCGCCGCGTACGGCGTGCAGTGGTACCTGGCGTCGATGCTGGCACCGCTGGGTCTCGGCCTGATCCTCTGGTCGTTCTGGCACCAGGCGCGCGCCCGCGGCCGACGCCACCGCTGACGCGAACACCCGTCCCGTACCGTGGAGCGGATGGCCGAGTCACCCCGCAGTCTCGCCGACGACCTGCGCTCGCGCAGCGACGAGTCGCTGGCCGAGCTGCTGCGCCGGCGACCCGACCTGACGACGCCGCTGCCGTCCGACCTCGGGCAGCTCGCGGCGCGGTCACACACGGCCGGCTCCACCACCCGTGCCCTCGACCGCCTCGACGCCTTCGTCCTCCAGGTGCTCGACGTCCTCGTCGTGCTGCCCGAGCCGGTGGCGGCCGACGAGGTGTCGCCCTGGCTTCCCGGCGCTGACCCGCGGCAGGTGTCCGACGCAGTGGACGACCTGTGGCTCCTCGGCTTGGCCTGGGGGGACCGGAACGGCCTACGACCGACCACCACCGTCCGGGAGGCACTCGGCCCGACGCCGGCTGGGCTCGGCCCCTGGCGGTCAGACCTGGTCTCGGCCGCACCGAGACCGACCCCCGACGAGCTCGACGGCCTGCTCGCCGCTGCCCCCGACGGGGCACTTGCCGCCCTGGAGCGGATGGTGTGGGGACCGCCGCAGGGCACCGTCGAACGTGCCGACCGCGTCGTCTCGGCCACGGAGGCCGCGACCCCCGTCGACTGGCTGTTGGCCACGGGCCTGCTCGTGGCAACCGATGCGCGGACCGTCGTGCTGCCCCGCGACGTCGCCCTCCGGCTCCGGGGCGACCGCGTCCACGCCGACGTTGCGGTGCGGCCACCTGAGCCTGAGACCACCGAGCTCGACCCGGTTGCCGTCGACCGCGCGGCCGCGGGCAGTGCGTTCGAGCTGGTGCGTCGGGTGGAGAGCCTTGCCGAGGCATGGTCGATCGACTCACCGTCGCTGCTCCGGGCCGGCGGGCTCGGGGTCCGTGACCTGCGCGCACTCGCCACCCAGCTGCACGTCGAAGAGGACGGGGCTGCCCTGCTGGTGGAGCTCGCCCACCAGATCGGCCTGGTCGCCGCCGGCGAGGACGACACCTGGCAGCCGACCCCGGAGTACGACGTCTGGCGCACGCAGCCGCCGGCCCGCCGCTGGGTCGAGCTGGTGTCAGCCTGGCTGGTGTCCACCCGGGCCGTGGGGCTCGTCGGCGGCAAGGACGCCAAGGGGGGTCGGGTCAACGCCCTCAGCCCCGAGCTCGACCGGGGGATGGCCCCGGAGGTCCGTCGAGCGGTGCTGGCGGACCTGGCCGACCAGGCGCCCGGGGTGGCGGTGGCCGAAGCGTCGCTGGCCGATCGACAGGGCTGGCGCCGGCCGCGGCGGGGCAGTCGACTGCGGTCCGACCTGGTGGCCTGGACGCTGCGCGAGGGTGCGGTCCTGGGCGTGGTCGCCCTCGGAGCGGTCCCGACCCCAGCCCGGCACCTGCTGGCCCACGACCCGGACGCGGCCCTCGAGGCACTCGCTCCGCTGCTGCCGACCCCGGTCCGTCACGTCCTGCTGCAGGCTGACCTGACCGCGGTGGCGCCCGGGCCGCTCGACAGCGACGTCGCACGCGAGTTCTCGTTGATGAGCGACGTGGAGTCCGGAGGCGGCGCCACGGTGTTCCGGTTCGGCGAGCGCTCGGTCCGCCGGGCGCTCGACGCCGGCCGGTCGGGCGCCGACGTCCTGGCCTTCCTCGGCGCCCACAGCCGCACGCCGGTGCCGCAGCCTCTGGAGTACCTGGTCGACGACGTCTCCCGGCGGCACGGCCGGCTACGCGTCGGTCCGGCGTCGTCCTACCTGCGCTGCGACGACCCGGCCGTGCTGGACGAACTGATGGCGGACCGCCGGTGCGCCGGCCTCCGGCTGCGCCGGTTGGCGCCGACCGTGGTCGCCGCCGCGGCGCCGGCCGAGACTGTGCTCGACCAGGTCCGTCGAATCGGCCTGCTTCCGGCCGCTGAGACCGCTGAGGGTGCGGTGCTAGTGCGCCGGCCGGACGCCCGGCGGACACCGCTGCGCCGGCGACCCGAGCAGCTGGTGACCGAGCCCCCGGTGCCGGCAGCGGCGGTGCTGGTCGCCGCGGTCCGGGCGCTCCGATCCGCGGAGCTCGGCTCCTCGCGGGGCGACGAGGTCGTGGGCCCGGCCGCGGCCGGGGAGCTGCCCCGGACGGCTGTTGCCGAGACGCTGTCCCTGCTTGGGCAGGCGGTGGAGCGCGGAGGACCCGTCCTGCTCGGCTACGTCGGAACCGACGGGCTCACCGCCGAACGGGTCGTCGACCCGGTCGAGCTGCGGGGAGGGCTGCTCACCGCGTACGACCACCGCACCGAGCAGGTACGCACGTTCGCCGTGCATCGCATCGCTGGAGTGGCGCTGCTCGATGCGACGCCGAGCTGACCCGCAGGCCTCACATCAGGTAACGCAGCCACAGGTACGGCACGCACAGCGCGACCGTCACCGCGGCCACCACGATGCCGTACCGCGTGAAGTACCAGAACGAGATCGGCACGCCGTTTCGTTTGGCGATCCCGATGATGACCACGTTCGCGCTGGCACCGATCGCCGTGGCGTTCCCGCCGAAGTCCGCGCCGAGAGCCAGGGACCACCACAGCACGTTGCCCGGGTTCAGCTCCGGGCTCCCGGCTGCCAGCTCCTGGACCAACGGGCTCATCGTGGCGACGTACGGGATGTTGTCCACGATCGCCGACAGCACGGCCGACCCGGCGAGGATCCCCATGTTGGCGACCACGGGGTCGCCCGCGACCGCGTCGGTGACGGCGGTAGACAGCTTGCCGATCGCCCCGACCTCGACCAGCGACCCCACGAGGACGAACAACCCCATGAAGAAGACCAGCGTCTCCCACTCCACCTGCCGCAAGTAGTCGTCGGTCTCGCCCCGCACCGCGAGCATCATGGCCCCGCCACCCAGCAGGGCGATCACACTCGGCGCGAGGTCGAGCTGTCGCTGCAGGATGAACGCCACCAAGATGAGCCCGAGGACGGCCAGCCCGCGGATGAGTGCCCCGCGGTTTCGGATGGCCTCCCGCTCGTCAAGGGCCATGACCGCGGACACCTTCTCGGCGTCGAAGGTGAAGGCAGAGCGGAACAGAAACCGCGAGACGATGAGGAACGCGACCATCGCGATCACCACGATCGGCCCCAGGTTCCACAAGAAGTCGTTGAACGACAGGTCCGCCCGGCTGCCGATGATGATGTTCGGCGGGTCACCGACCAGCGTCGCGGCACCACCGATGTTGGAGGCCAACGCCTCCGCCACCAGGAACGGCGCGGGCCGCAGCCCCAGCCGGTCGGTCACCAGGATCGTGACGGGGGCGACCAGCAACACCGTCGTGACGTTGTCGAGGACAGCTGAGGCGGCCGCCGTCAGCAGGCAGAGCAGGACCAGGAGCGCGTAGGGCCGGCCCTTGGCCCGCTTGGCGCTCCAGATCGCCAGGTACTCGAACAAGCCCGTCTGCTTGAGGCCGGCGACGACGATCATCATCCCCAGCAGCAGGAAGATGACGTTCCAGTCGATTCCGGTCTCTTCGGAGTAGAAGGCCTCGTGCGCACCGACGACCCCGATGGCCATCACAACTGCGGCGCCACCCAGCGCGGCGTAGACGCGAGGGACCCGCTCGGTGGCGATCAGGGCGTACACAGCCAGGAAGACCGCAACAGTGAAGAGCAGGGTCACAGCGACCCAAGGAGACGGCCGAGCACATCGCGCGCTGACAGGGTGCCGATCGCCTGGCCGGCATCGTCGACGACCACCAGGACAGGTGTGTGCTTGCGCGCCATGACGGCGGCAGCCTCGAGCAGCGTCGCATCGTCGTCGATCGTGGCGAGCAGGTCCGGGCGGGCGTCGTCGAGTACGTGCTGCACCGGGAGCCCGACGAGGCGCTCGGCGAGCCGGTCCGCGCTCGCTTCGTCCACGACCGCGGCCAGCGCGGGGTCGTCCTTCACGTAGCCGGGCACCACCAGGCCCAGGACCTGCGAGGCGGGCAGCACCGCGAGCGGCTTGCCGGTCGAGCTCACGATGACCAGACCGGCCAGGGCGTCGTCGACCATCCGGCGAGCAGCGTCGATCAGCGGTTCATCGACGGACACGACCCCCTCCGGCACAGCCAGGTCGCGGGTTCGCATGCGGGGCAGAGTACCGGGGGATGGATCGAGGCCGCGTAGCGGTTGACCGCCCGGTGGAGGAGACTAGGAGATCGTCGACGAGAGGGAGCGCGTGACCGACGGACCGCTGATCGTGCAGAGCGACAAGACGCTGCTGCTCGAGATCGACCACGCGCAGTCCGAGGAGGCGCGGCACGCCATTGCGCCGTTCGCCGAGCTGGAGCGAGCGCCCGAGCACATCCACACCTACCGGCTGACGCCGCTCGGACTGTGGAACGCCCGCGCCGCCGGGCACGATGCCGAGCAGGTGGTCGACACCCTGCTGCGCTACAGCCGCTACCCGGTTCCGCACGCTCTGCTCGTCGACATCGCCGAGACCATGTCGCGCTACGGGCGGATGCAGCTGACCAACCACCCGGCTCACGGGCTGGTGCTCGTGTCGACGGACCGCGCCGTCCTCGAGGAGGTGCTGCGCAGCAAGAAGATGCAGCCGCTCGTGGGGGCACGGCTGTCCGAGGACACCGTCGCCGTCCACCCGAGCGAGCGCGGGCACGTCAAGCAGGTACTGCTGAAGCTGGGCTGGCCGGCCGAGGACCTGGCCGGGTACGTGGACGGCGAGGCCCATCCGATCGCCTTGCGGGAGGAGGGGTGGGCAGTCCGTGGCTACCAGCGTGAGGCGGCGGAGAACTTCTGGCACGGCGGGAGCGGCGTCGTCGTGCTTCCGTGCGGCGCGGGCAAGACGATCGTCGGAGCGGCGGCGATGGCGATGGCCCAGGCGACGACGTTGATCCTCGTGACCAACACTGTCGCGGCGCGGCAGTGGAAGGACGAGCTGCTCCGGCGCACCTCGCTCACCGAGGCCGAGATCGGGGAGTACTCCGGCCAGCGCAAGGAGATCCGACCGGTCACGATCGCGACCTACCAGGTCATGACGACCAGGCGGAAGGGCGTGTACGCGCACCTGGAGCTGTTCGACGCGCGCGACTGGGGGTTGATCCTGTACGACGAGGTGCACCTGCTGCCGGCGCCGATCTTCCGCTTCACCGCGGACATCCAGGCGCGGCGGCGGCTGGGCCTGACCGCGACGCTGATCCGCGAGGACGGGCATGAAGGGGACGTGTTCTCGCTCATCGGTCCGAAGCGCTACGACGCACCGTGGAAGGACATCGAGGCGCAGGGGTACATCGCGCCGGCGGACTGCGTGGAGGTTCGGGTGACCCTTCCGGACGGCGAGCGTCTGGCGTACGCCACCGCCGAGCCGGACGAGCGCTACCGACTCGCGGCGACGACCCCGTCGAAGCTCCGGCTGGTGCAGAAGCTGGTCGAGCGGCACCGCGGCGAACCCACCCTGGTGATCGGGCAGTACCTCGACCAGCTGGACGAGCTCGGGGAGCTGCTGGGCGTGCCGGTCATCAAGGGCGAGACGACCGTGCGGGAGCGGGAGCGGCTGTACGCGGCGTTCCGCGCCGGTGAGATCGACGTGCTGGTGGTGTCGAAGGTGGCGAACTTCTCCATCGACCTCCCCGAGGCCAGCGTCGCGATCCAGGTGTCCGGGTCGTTCGGCTCGCGGCAGGAGGAGGCCCAGCGGCTGGGGCGGGTGCTGCGACCCAAGGCCGACGGCCGAACCGCGCGCTTCTACGCGCTGGTCTCCCGTGACACCGTCGACGCCGACTTCGCGGCTCACCGGCAGCGTTTCCTCGCCGAGCAGGGCTACGCCTACCGCATCATCGACGCCGACGACGTCACCAACCCCACCAACCCCACCTAACCCCACCTAACCCCCCATCCGGTGCATTGACGCACTGCCCCGGACCTACCGGCGAAACGACGCACAGTCATGGGCGACCAGCTCGCCCCGTCGATCTGACCCCCACCGGACGACGATCCACCTCCATCGAGTCCCGCGGCCAGCGTGCGTGCTTTGCCCGCTAGGTCCGGGGCAGTGCGTCAATGCACCGGGTTAGAGGGGGGTGGCGACGCGGAGGGCTTCGAGGACCGCCTCCTCGGCGGTACGCGGTGCGAGCACGTCGCCGAGCCCGTACACCTCGGGCGCTCCGGCGTGGGCGCCACCCGACGCCTCGGTGAGCTGACGGAGCAGGGCGTCGTCGGGGAGGGTGCCCTGGGCCAGGACCAGGGAGGACGCTGGCACCAGGACCGGCTCGCCCGTCAGGACGTGCTGCAGGTACACCGTGTCGTCGTCGGCTCCGACGACGCGCACCAGCGGCAGCACCTCGACCCCGGCCCGCAGCGCGGCCGTCGTCATCGTGTCCCGGACGTACTGCTGGATCCGCTGCCCGGCCATGTAGCCGTCGACGGCCAGCGTCACCTTGCGCCCCATCCGCGCCAGGTGCTCAGCCACGCCCAGCCCCACCCAGTCGCACCGGAAGTCCGCCACGACCACCCGCCCCGACGGCACCTCCGCACCGCCCAGCACCTGCCAGACGTCCAGCACCACAGGGTCGTCCATCGTCTCCAGCGACGGACGACGCGGCCGCGCCCCGGTCGCGACGAGCACGACGTCCGGCGCCTCGGCCGCCACCAGCGCCGCGTCCACGGCAACTCCCGTTACGATCCGCGCCCCGGCCCGACGTGCCTCCCCCTCCAGGTTGGTGACGATGCCCCCGAACTCCGCCCGGCCCGGCAGCGCCTGCGCCAGCAGCGCCTGCCCGCCGACGTGGCGCGCCGCCTCGTACAGGGTCACCCGGTGGCCCGCCTCGGCCGCCACCGCCGCCGCCTTCAGCCCCGCCGGCCCGCCGCCGACCACCATCACGTCGCGGGTGGCCTGCGCCTGCCGTGGCACGCCGTACTCCAGCTCCCGCCCGGTCTCCGGGTGCTGGATGCAGGAGATCGGATAGCCCGCGTGGAAGTGGCCGATACACGCCTGGTTGCACCCGATGCACGCCCGGATCTGCTCCGCCCGCCCCGTCTCCGCCTTCGCCGCCAGCAGCGGGTCGCAGATCATCGCCCGCACCATTCCGCACGCGTCGGCCTGGCCCGACGCGATGACCTGCTCGGCCTCGTGCGGCTGGTTGATCCGGCCGGCCACCATCACCGGGACGCTCACGACGTCCTTCACCCTGGCCGACAACGGCGCGGTGTACGCGGCCGGCTCACTCATCGGCGGCACGATGTGCACCGAACCGGCGAGAGTCGCCGAGCTGCCGGCGACGACACTGACGTAGTCCAGCCCTCCGTCCGCCTCCAGCCGCGCGAGCGCCGACAGCGTCTCGTCGACGCTCAGCCCGTCCGCCCCGACCTCGTCGACGGAGATCCGCAGGCCGAGCACGAAGTTCGGCGACGTCGCGGCCCGTACCGCCGCCACGCACTCGCGCACGAACCGCAGCCGGTTCTCCTCCGAGCCGCCGTACTCGTCGTCGCGCAGGTTCACCCGCGGGTTCAGGAACTGAGCGAGCAGGTAGCCGTGGCTGGCGATGAGCTCCGCACCGTCCAGCCCCGCTTGCTCCAACCGGGCCCCGGCGGCGCCGAAGCCCGCGACAACCTCGCGCACCAGCGGCAGCGGCATCGCGCGAGGGATCACGTGGAACCGCTCCGTCGGGACGGCGGACGGTGCCAGCGCCACCGGAAGCGAACCATCCTCCGACTCCATGATCTCCCGGCCGCCGTGGAACAGCTGCCCGAACACCGCGCACCCGTGCGCATGGACCGCCTCCGCAAGCCGTCGGTAGCCGGGGATGCAGTCGTCGGTGTCGGCCATCAGCACGTGGTAGGTGTACTTCGCCGTCGGGTGCACGCCGGCCACCTGCACGACGATCAGTCCGACCCCGCCAGCCGCCCGCGCCTGGTGGTACGCGACCAGCTGGTCGGTCACCCGCCCGTTATGTGCCATGACGGTGTCGTGGCCGGAAGACACCACTCGGTTCTTCAGCGTCAGCGACCCCACCTGTAGGGGTTGGAACAGGTGGGGGAACGACGGTCCGGTCACGCCGCGACGCTATCGCGCTGCTGACGCGCCGGTCAGCCGCTAGTCGCCCGCGCTCGCTGGGTCGGCGTAGAACGCGCGCCGCACCGGTTTCACCGGGCGCATGAGGAACTCCGGCCGGCGCATCCCGGAAGCGCTCGGACCCGGCCGGGTCTTGGTCAGCCACTCCTGGAACACCTCGGTCGACCGGCGGGTGTCGACCACGACATCGCCGTACTGGTCGTCCGCATGCGCCTTCTCGACCCGCACCTTCTGGTGCCAGCAGTGCATGCCCGACCAGGGGTCCGGGTGCACGCCGAAGGCGAGGTTCTGGTGCACACCAGGGTCGTCCCAGTAGATGCGGGACGAGTCCGGGTCGTCGCTTTCGAACGGCTTCACGTGGTCCTTGTACCGCAGCCGCCACCGGCCGTCCGGCAGGCGCCCGACGTCGACCAACCCCATGACCCACCTACTGCCGGCGTTCTCCGACGTGCGCCATCGGCCCATGTGGTGGGACAACCCGATCACGCCGGGACGGATCGCCTCGGTCGACCACACCCGCGCCACGAAGTGCCCGATCTCGGTGGTGAGCCGGGCCAAGTCTCCAGTGACGAAGCCGAGCCGGTCGGCGTCCTTCGAGTTCATCCAGAGCGGATGCGTGTTGGCGATCTCGTTCAGGTACTTGGCATTGCCGGAGCGGGTGTGGATCAGCGTTGGCAGCCGGAACGTCGGCATGAGCACCATCTCGCCGCTCGACGCGTCGATCTCCCGATGGCTGACGTGCGACTCGATGTACCCGGGGGTGGCGTACTCCGGCCAGCCGAAGTCCACCATCGTCGGGGAGAACAGCTCCAGCCGCCGCGACGGCGTGAGCCAGCCGGCAACCTGCGACCCGTCGGCGAGCTGCACGCCCACGGCCCCCGCCTCGCCGACCAGCGGCGGTGTGGAGTCCATCGTGGTCGGCTTCCGCAGGACCCCGTCTGCGTCCTTCTCGGCGCCGTCGAGCTCGGCCGTGGTGAGCTTTCGCTCGTCCAGCCGGTACATGTCGTGGCCAAGCTCGTAGACGCCGTAGCGACGCATGAACTGCAGCGGCGTGAGGTCGTGCGACGCCGCCTTCTCCGGCAGTCCCGGCACCTGGTTGTTGAAGACCCAGCCGTAGTAGTCATCGATCGTGATCTTCTCGCCCGGGCGGTCGGGTGCCTCGAAGTACTTGCGGATGCCGAGCGAGCCGTCCGGGTCGATGCGCCACGACAGCTCGAACCAGAACTCGTTCTCCTCCCACACCTCGCCGGGGTTCGCGTCCCGGGTGTCGTCGACCGCCTGGCCGAGCCGCTCCATCGCTACCCGCCGCACCGGCTGCCGGAACCCGAGCCACTTGCCGCCGTACTGCTCGTACGACTGGGTGTCGTGCCGCTCGGGACCATGACCCATCGGCAGCACGTAGTCGGCGAACATGGCCGTCTCCGACCAGGTGGGCGTGAGCGCCACGTGCAGGCCAACCAGGCTCTCGTCAGTGAGCGCCTCGATCCAGCTGAAGCCGTCCGGGTTGGTCCAGATCGGGTTGTAGACGCGGGAGAAGTAGGTGTCGACCTTGCCTCGCCCCTCCTTCAGCAGATGCGGCAGGAGGATCGACATCTCGTTCGTCGACAACGGGTACTCCGGCGGCCAGAGCTTCTCGTTCCACTCCTCGTGACCGGTCGGCATGTTCGGACCGTGCGGGATGAACTTGTTCCAGCCGTTGGGGCTGGTCCCCCCGACCGTGCCCACGCTGCCGGTCAGCACGGTGAGGAAGAACATGGCGCGTGACACCATCCAGCCACCCAGGTTCCCGGCGGTGGCAGCGCGCCACGTGTGGGCAGCCAGTCGCCCCTCCGCCGTCGCGACGAGCTTCGCCAGCTCCTCGACCTGCTCGACGGGGATCTGCGCTTCCTGAGCCGCGTACTCAAAGGTGTACGTCGCGTACTCGGCCGTCAGCGCCTGCTTGAACGCCTCGAAGTCACCGGGGTCGGTGTCGGGGTGCAGCTCACGCAGGTAGGTGTCCCAGTTGACCCAGCGCTCGACGAAGTCCCACGCCACCTGGTCGGTCCGCAGCAGGTACGACGCGATGGCCAGCATGATGGCGGCCTCGCTGCCGGGCCACGGGCTGACCCACAGGTCCGCGTGCGATGCGGTGTTGGACAGCCGGGGGTCCAGGACGACGAGCTTCGCGTTGCCGTGGACCTTCCCCTCCATGATCCGCTGCGCGTGCGGGTTGAAGTAGTGGCCGGTCTCCAGGTGGCTGGAGATCAGCAGGATCACCCGGGCGTTCGCGTAGTCCGGCGACGGCCGGTCGTAGCCGCCCCACAGCGTGTAGCCGAGCCGGGCTCCGGCCGAGCAGATGTTGGTGTGGCTGTTGTGCCCGTCGACGCCCCAGGCGAGCAGCACCCGCTCGGCGAAGCCGTCCTCCCCGGGACGCCCGACGTGGTACATCACCTCGTCGCGCCGGTCCTCGACGATGGCCCGGCGGATGCGCCCAGCGACCTCGTCCAGCGCCTCGTCCCAGGTGACCGGCTCGAACTTCCCGCTGCCACGCTCGCCGACCCGTCGAAGCGGCTGCATGATCCGCTCCGGGTCGTTCACCTGGTTGACCGTCGCCGGGCCCTTCGCGCAGTTGCGGCCTCGGGAGCCGGGGTGAGCCGGGTTGCCCTCGAGCTTCTTGATGGACAGGTCCTCGCGGTCGACGTACGCGAGAAGCCCGCAGGCGGACTCACAGTTGAAGCAGGTCGTCGGGACGAGCATGTAGTGCTTCTCGACCTTGCGAGGGTGTGCCTTGGCGTCGTGCAGCATCACGTCGTCCCACGACTCCACCGGAGGGAAGTTCGACACCGTCTCCCGGACTCGCAGTCCGAACTGCTCGGGCGACTCCGGGCCGACTGGCTGCGCTGCCGGGCCGGGATCACGAGGGGGTGTCATCAGGACTCCTCAGGACAGGGGGACGTCTTGCGCGGCCTTGACGAACACGGACTCGTAGGCGAGCAGAGGTACCTGGACCAGGAGACCGACGAGGACGCCGAGCCAGGGGGTAACACCGAGCGCGAGCACCAGCCCGCCGACGAGAACCACCACCGACAGGACGACCGTGCCCCACCAGAACGTCCGGGCATAGCGACCGCGCACGATGATGTGCGCGGCCACCTCGGCGTTCCGGGTGGCGTGCTTGCCGCCGAGCTCGACGAGGAGCATCGCCAGGTGGGCGCCGGTCGCAACGGTGAAGGCGACCGCGATGGCGACGACAGTCGCGTCGGACGCGTCGACCAGGGGTGCGAACACCAGCAGCGCGCCGCCGCCGGCCATGACGGCCTGCGCCTGCAGGTGCCAGAACAGCACCGGCGACTGCCACAGGTCACGCCCCTCGGCCTGACCGAACAGGAACGCGGTGTAGCCCGCGGTCATGATCGCCGCCGGGATCGCCGGCCAGGCGAGCACCTCGACGAGCCCGTCGGCACCGAAGACCCCGCCGAGGAACCACAGCCCAACCACGCCGGCGAACACACCCAGGATGACGCCGCCCCAGACCAGCCACGATGTCGGGTTCGGCTTGGTCAGCAGGTAGTAGAAGCGCTCCGGGCGCTTGAGGTCTGCGATGAGAAGGACCGCCGTCGTCGCCGCGAACACCGCTGCCAGCAGCGGGGCCACGATGCCGGTCAGCGTCGTGGGGCTCTGGTCCACGATCAGCAGGAACGCCGCTATCAGCACCGCGCCCGCGGCGATGGACTTCGTCCACAGGTAGGACCAGACCTTCCAGCCCCAGGCCCGGGGGTGGGCGGTGTTCAGCGTCGTCTTGGCCCGGGTGACCGGGTCGACCGGGAAGTCGCCCCGCGTCTCGGACCGGTGGGCGTCGGGAGCCGCCCAGAGGTACGTGTCGTCGACCGGCGCGGCCAGCGGGTCGAGGACCGCCTCGCTGGCACCCACGTAGAACACGTTGGGACCGGTCCCCTGTTCGGGCGTCCTGGTCTGAACCGGCTGGATGCTCAGGAACTTGCGGATGCCGCTGTCCGCGTCGTCCAGGTCGCCGACCCAGATCGACTCGGTGGGACACACCACCACGCAGGCCGGCTCCAGGCCCTGGTCGATGCGGTGGGCACAGAAGTTGCACTTGGCGGCGGTGTGCGTGTCCTCGTCGATGTACAGGGCGTCGTAGGGGCAGGCCTGAATACAGCTCTTGCAGCCGATGCACTTGTCGCTGTCGAAGTCGACGATGCCGTCGTCACGCTTGAACAGGGACTGCGTGGGGCAGATCGCCACGCACGGCGCGTCAGTGCAGTGGTTGCACCGCATGACGCCGAAGTCGCGCGTCGTCGACGGGTACTCACCCTTGTCGACGTACTTGACCCAGGTCCGGAACTGCCCAAGCGGAATCTCATGCTCGGTCTTGCAGGCGACAGTGCAGGCGTGGCAGCCGATGCAGGTGCGCTGATCAATGGCAAACCCGTACTGCACCCGTCGTCACGTCTTCCGGATTGTGAAGGTGTAGATCGGTCCTTCAGTGTCGCTGGCCAGCATCTCGTAGCCCATGTCCGTGGTCCACGAGGGGATGTCGCTCTTCGAGCCCGCGTCGGTGGCTTCGATACGGATCACGTGGCCGGCCTCGACCTCGTCGACGGCCCGTCTCGCCATCAGCACCGGCATGGGGCACGACAGCCCTTTGGCGTCGACCACCTTGATGTCGTCGTCTGCCATGTCTCCTCCAGTGGGTAGCGGTCGACCGTCAGATGAACAGCTGGATCTTGGACTTCGACATGGAGCTCAGCGCGGTCGCCGCGCCAGCCGGTTCGCCAAGGCCGGGTCGGAGCTGGTCGGGCCTGATTCCCAACAGATCCATCGTCATCTGGCAGGGCCACAGCTTCACCCCCATCTCCTGGCAGATCGCGAACAGCTCCTCCGGCGGGGCCACCTTGTGCTGGCCCGCCAGCCTCCGCATCATCCACTTCCCGGCGCCGCCCATGTTGAGCTTGGACAACTTGGCCCGTGAGAAGCCGGGTGGGTTCATCCCGCCGAGCATCTTCGTCATGGCGTTGTCGCCGGTGAACCGAACGTCCTCGTCGACGAGCGGAAACAGCCCCCAGAAGGTGAAGAACACCGTCACGTCCATGCCGTAGGCCGCACCCGTGGAGCTCAGGATCATCGTGGGCCACAACTTGTCGAGGTCACCGCTGAACGCGATGATCGTCATCTTGTCGGGGCTCTCCGGATCCGGCACAGCGCCTCCCGCAATCAGGCGCCCCATCGGACGCTGGACGCCTCGACCGTAGTTGCATGGATGCGCATATATCAAGGGTCAGGACTGACATCCTGCGGACTTCTCGCCCTTCCGCATCAGATGCGCATGTATTAGCGTCTGCGCATCTAGCCAGAGATTTCACCCGATGAGTGCGCGGCGTCAAGCACCTCAGACCGCGCGGGAGGCGCCGTGGGACGAACCGTAACCCCGACCGAGCTGTTCGCGGAGATCGAACACGGCCACGTCCCGATGATCCTGGACGTGCGGAACGTCGAGGAGTTCCAGAGCTGGCAGGTCGAGGGGTCCCGCCCGGTGGAGACCAAGGGTCTGCCGATCTGGCGGGCGCTGGATGCGGTGGAGGACCTCGCCCGCGACCTCCCCGACGACGCGGTCCTGATCTGCGCGCATGGAAACGGCAGCGAGCTGCTCGTCGACATGCTCGCCGAGCGCGGCAAGCCCACTCGCAACCTCACCGGCGGCACGGCCGCGTGGGCTCAGCTGCTGGTGCCGAGGCCGCTCACCGGGCTGCCCGCGGGCCTGGTCGGGTGGCAGCTGCAGCGGCCCGCCAAAGCGTGCCTGTCCTACGTCCTCGGCGTCCCCGGCCATGGCGCAGTAGTCGTCGACCCGGCCCGCTTCCCTGACCCCTACGTCGAGCTCGCCACCGAGCATGCGATGACGATCAAGTACGTCATCGACACCCACGTCCACGCCGACCATGTGACCGGTGGCCCGCAGCTCGCTGATGCCGTCGGCGCCCGGTACTCGGTGCCGCTGGAGGACACCGGCGGGCCGACACCGTTCCCCAACCACCCACTGGCGGACGGCCAGCAGCTCGACCTCGGGCCGGTCCAGCTGGAGGTGCTCGGGATCAAGCTGCCGGGCCACACACCCGGCACCACGTGCCTCCACGTACCGGGCCACGCCCTGCTGTCCGGGGACACTGTGTTCGTGCGCGGCGTGGGGCGACCGGACCTCACCGGGAAGGCCGAGGAACTGGCCCGCGAGCTGTTCCACACGGTGCACGACCGGCTGCGCCCGCTGGACCCGGCCACGCAGGTGCTCCCGGCGCACTGGTCGTCGACCGACGAGATCGGGGTCGACGGCATGGTGCGGACGACGTTGGGGCAGGTGTTCGAGTCGACGCTGATGAACGAGGAGGACCTCGTCCGTTTCGTCGAGGAGATCGTGGCGTCGCTGCCGTCGGCGCCGGCGATCTACGACACGATCCGGGAGGTCAACTCCGGTCGAAGCGTCTCGGCCGAGGAGATCGAGGTCCTGGAGATCGGCAAGAACCAGTGCGCCGCCTCCACGACCACCTGAGAATCGCCCACCTGGAGCGAGGCACGGCCGTCCCGTCCCTGGGGTGAACGAATGTGCGGAATTCTCGGCGAACGCCTCGAATTCCGCACGCAGGACCCCCTTCGTGTGCGCACTTCGACGTCCCCGCCCGGAATTCCGCACATTCGTGAGAGCTAGGAGTCGGGGACGTCGGCCCCGGCGAGCTGGGCGCGGCACTCCTCGGCGAGGTCGTCGGACAGCACGCGACGGACGACTCGGCGCAGCTGCGGCGGCACGGAGCACACCTCCGCGACGATGTCAGCGTCCCTCACCTCGGCCAGCACCGACTTCAGGACCATCGCCCCGGTCACGTCCAGCCGCCCTAGCCCGTCCAGGTGGACGCGCATGCGCACGGTGTCCGGATGGGTCGCGAGCAAGGTGTTGACGGCCTCCTCCAGCCCCGGCGCCGACGCGAAGTACATGACACCCGACGGCCGCACGTTGAGCACGCCATCGGCGAAGTCTCCGGGGACCTGCAGGTGCAGCTCCCGCCACAGGTGCACCCCGGCCGAAAAGCCCACCCCGATCACGATGGCGATGTCCAGCCGGGGCGCCAGCACCAGCGAGGCGACGAAGGTCACCGCTGCCGTGGCGAACTGGATCCGGCCCAGCCGCCAGATGCGCAGCATCGGCCGCGGGTCAGTCAGACGCACCACCGCCGCCACCACGATCCCTGCCAGCACCGAGCGTGGCAGGTCTTGCAGCACCGCGGCGAACGGCAGGAACGCCAGGACGATCAGGCCCGACACCAGACCGCTCCATCGGGTGCGGGCACCGGCCAGCCGGTTCAGGGTGCTGCGGGAGAACGAGCCGCCGACCGGGTAGCCGCCCGCCATGCCGGCGGCCAGGTTCGCCACCCCCTGCGACACAAGCTCGCGGTCGGCGCTCCACTTCTGGCGGTCCTCCGCGGCCAGCCGGCGCGAGATGGCCGCCGGCTCGGCGAAGCCCACCAGGGCGATCACGATCGCGGGCAGCACCAGGCTCAGCGAGCTCGACCACGGCAGGTCCAGCGGGTTGGGCACGACGCCGACGTCGACCGCGCCCACGGTCGGCCCGCCCAGCCCGGTGGTAGCCGAGACGACGACGGCCGTCGCGACCAGCAGCGGGACGATGGGGAACGTGGCGGGCAGCCGGCGCACGACCAGCATCGCCGCAACGGTCACCACCGAGAACAGCACCGCCGACGGCTCCCAGGCGCCAGGGTCGAGCAGCGCGTCGAACGCGGCCTGCCCGGGCCGGTTGCTGTCGGACGGCACGCCCACCGCCGCCGGAACCTGCGAGAACAGGATGAGCAGGGCCGCCGCGGAGGTGAAGGCCACCAGAACCGGCTGCGACATCAGGTACGCCAGCACGCCCCCGCGGCCGAGACCGAGCCCCAGCCGGACCACCCCGACGAACAGCGCGAGCAACGCGGCCAGGGCGACGTACGTCGGGGTGCCCGCGTCGGCCAGGCCGGTCAGGGCGCCCAGCGCAAGCAGCGACGTGATCGCGACCGGCCCGGTGGCCAGGTATGGGGACGACGCGAAGAAGGCGGCCGCCAGCGGTGCGGCCAGTGCGGCCATCAGGCCGGTGATCGGCGGCAGCCCAGCCAGTGAGGCGTAGGCGATGGCCTGCGGGATCAGCACGACGCCGACGCTGAGCCCGGCGATGATGTCTCCCAGGACCGGCCGCGTCGGGACGTCACGTCGCGGCACGGTGCGGCCTCCCCTCTCCGTCAGGGCATACGGTACGCATATATGCGCACACTCTGAACATTGCCCGCAACACCGGCTCTACACTGGCCGCCGACCGGGAGGTGCCATGGACCGCGAGACGGCGCTCGAGATCCACGAGCTGCACGCGCGCATCTGCAAGGCGATCGCCGATCCCAAGCGCCTGCTCATCATCAACGAGCTGCGCACCACCCCCATGACGGTCGGCGAGCTCTCCAGTGCGCTGGGCATCAGCCAGTCGAACTGCAGTCAGCACCTGGCCATCCTCCGCGACCGAGGCGTGGTCAACGCCGAACGCTCCGGGACGAACGTCCGCTACTCACTGCGCAGTCAGAAGGTCGTCCAGGCGGTTGACCTGCTGCGCGAGTTCATGGCTGAGGAGCTGGGCACGCGCAGCAAGCTGGGACGGGCGGCCACTCGGATGCCGCGTCGCCTCGCCCGCGGCTGATGCCTACGTCGGCCGAGCTCGAACGACTGGCCGTCGAGCAAGGCGGGCTGGAGCGGCGCTACGGCGAGACGCAGCGCCGGTACCACGATCTTGCCCACGTCCAGCAGGTGCTCGGCGTCGTGGACCACCTGACGATGGTGGCCGCCGACGTCGCGGCAGTTCGCCTGGCCGCCTGGTTCCACGACGCGGTGTACGAGCCCTCCCGCGACGACAACGAGCGCCGCAGCGCCGACCTCGCCGCGGAGACGTTGCTGAGGATCGGCGCCGACCACGCACTGGTGCAGGAGGTCGCTCGGCTGGTCCTCGTGACCGAGAACCACGTCGCCGACCCGGACGACCGCAACGCGATGGTCATGTGCGATGCCGACCTGTCCATCCTCGCCGCCGATCCCGACGACTACGACGCCTACGCCGCCGCCGTCCGCGCGGAGTACACGCACGTGCCCGACGAGACCTTCGCCCGCGGCCGCACCCAGATCCTGCAGTCCGTGTCGGAGCGCGAGCACATCTACGCCACCCACTGGGGACGCGAGCACCTGGAAGGTCCGGCCCGCGCCAACCTCGCACGCGAGCTCGAGACGCTGTCCGTCTCGCTCCGGTGAAAGCGGCCTCGAACGGCCAGGCAGACGACTAGCCCTTCGCGCTGCGCGGTCGCCGACGTCGAAGACCGGCGGCGTGCAGCATCGCCACCAGCTGGCGGCTGCTCACCGGCACAGCGCCGGCGGCGATGACGTCGGCTCGGTGATCCTCCGGGATGTCGTAGTGGTCACCGTCGAAGCCGCGCTCGGGGATCCCGGCCGCCTGGGCGAACGCGTGCAGCTCCTCGAAGGACGTGTCCGAGGCGAGATGGCACCACACCCGGTCGTGACGCGCCCAGCGGGGCTCGTCCACGACGATCACGACGCCTCCCCGCTGTGGTGCCGGATCTGGTGACGTGCGTCGCCCCATCGGAGCGCCTCGAAGGCCACCAGCCCGACCACTGCGGTTGCCACGAGGGCGAGCGACACCAGCGCCGGCACGTGCAGGCCTACCGGGATGAGCGCTGTCAGCAGCACGGCGGTGAACAGGCGGGCCTCGTTGATGGTGCGGATGTTCCGCCACCGGAACGCGATGTGGGCACCGAGATAGACCGAGAGCCCGCCGAACAGTGCGACTGCGGGGACGGTGTCCAGCGGTTCGTCGATGTGCAGCAGTGTCTTCTTCAGACCCAGCGCCACCAGGACGACTCCGAACACGAGGAAGAGGTGGAGGTAGCTGTAGGCATCCCTGGCCAGAGCTGCCTGCGCCCGTCCGGTCAGCGACGCCAGATTGCGTTCAGCGGCGACGGCCACGACGTCGAAGTACAGCCACCACATGGCGCACACCACCACGACCCCTAGCCCCGCAGCCACCACGATCCCGGGGCTGAGCTCCTGCCCTGACGCGCCGAGCCCGAGGGCGACGAGGGACTCGCCCAGGGCGATGATGATCACCAGACCGTGTCGTTCGGCGAAGTGGCCGGCGTCCATCTTCCAGCCCGCCGTCCCCGTCACGAGTGGTGAGGCGTAGTCGACGGTCAGCGCCACGATCCACAGCCCGGCGCGCACCGCTCCTGCGTCGAGGAAACCGGCTGCCAGGATCAGCAGCGGTGAGATCACCATGCCGGGCGCCAGCCGGAGGACGGCGTGGAAGACGTCGGGGTCGCCGCGGGTGGTCACCGCGTACAACGCGATGTGGAGGAGACGTACGACGAGGTATGCGGCGCCGAACAGGATGCCCGCACTGCCGAAGGCCTCCGGAGCGGCCAGCCCGACGACGAGCATCGCCGCCATCACTGCGAACATGACCAGCCGGGACGCCACGTCGTCGTCGATCCGGATCGTGTTGGTCAGCCAGGAGTACCCGACCCACGCCCACCAGACCGCGGTGAGCACCGCGAAGCCGCGCGCGACTCCCTGCCAGGTCGGGTCATCGGCCATCAGGGCCGTGACCTGCGTCAGCGCGAACACGAAGACCAGGTCGAAGAACAGCTCGAGCGGGGTGACGGCGTGCCGCTCGCCCAGCCGGCGCTCGTGCTGGTGGTCGCTCATCGGGTGCATCCTCCCTGCCTGGCCGTCCGACCGCCAGGCAGTACCGCTGCTGACCGGGCACCCGCCGGTAGCCTGCCGCCATGTCCGACACCGGCACCGCAACGGGCGAGTCCGCCGCGCCGCTCGATGCTGCCCTGCGGCTGACCCGGGCACCCGACGACGACGGCTGGGCGGTGCTGCGGCTGGATCCACCGCCGTTGGCGATGTCCGGGGAGGGCCAGGACGCCTACGTCCACGGCGGGGTGCTCGCCACGTGCATCGACACCGCGTCGTGGGAGGCGGTCGTCGCCGAGCAACCAGGCTCCTGGGTGGTCTCCGACCTGCGGGTGGACTTCCTGCGGCCAGCTCGTGAGGTGCCGCACCGGGTACGGGCGCGGGCGCGCCGGGTCGGTCGGCGACAGGCCGTGGCCGACGTCGAGATCACCCCGTGGGACCAGCCCGAGCGCATGGTCGCGCTGGGCCGGGTCGGCCTCACCCGGACCGACTGACCCCGCAGTAACGGCAGCCGCCCACCCGTGGACGCGCTGAGGGGCGGCCCTTCCGGGCCGCCCCTCAGTACGTTCGTCCGGTCGTGACCGGGTCGGACTTCAGCCGATCAGAAGTCCATGCCGCCCATGCCGCCGTCTCCACCGGGCATGGCCGGAGCGGCCTTCTCGGGCTTGTCGGCGACGACGACCTCGGTCGTCAGGAACAGGCCGGCGATCGATGCCGCGTTCTGCAGCGCCGAGCGCGTGACCTTGGCCGGGTCGATGATGCCCGCGGCCAGCAGGTCGACGTACTCGCCGGTCGAGGCGTCCAGACCGTGCCCGGACTCCAGACGCGACACCTTCTCCGCCACGACGCCGCCCTCGAGGCCGGCGTTGATGGCGATCTGCTTCAACGGTGCGCTGATCGCCAATCGCACGATCTGGGCGCCGGTTGCCTCGTCACCTTCGAGCTCGAGCTTCTCGAACGCCAGTGCGGAGGCCTGCAGCAGTGCAACTCCACCACCGGCGACGATGCCCTCCTCGACGGCCGCCTTCGCGTTGCGAACGGCGTCCTCGATGCGGTGCTTGCGCTCCTTCAGCTCGACCTCGGTGGCCGCGCCGACCTTGATCACCGCAACGCCACCGGCCAGCTTGGCCAGCCGCTCCTGCAGCTTCTCGCGGTCGTAGTCGGAGTCGCTCTTCTCGATCTCGGCACGGATCTGGTTCACCCGGCCGGCGATCTGCTCGCTGTCGCCGGAGCCCTCGACGATGGTCGTCTCGTCCTTGGTGACGACGACCTTGCGGGCGCGGCCGAGCAGCTCCACGCCGGTGCTCTCCAGCTTCAGACCGACCTCCTCGGAGATGACCTGACCACCGGTGAGGATGGCGATGTCCTGCAGCATCGCCTTGCGACGGTCGCCGAAGCCAGGGGCCTTGACGGCGACCGAACGGAAGGTGCCACGGATCTTGTTGACCACCAGGGTCGCCAGGGCCTCGCCCTCGACGTCCTCGGCGAGGATCAGCAGCGGCTTGCCGCTCTGCATCACCTTCTCGAGGATCGGGAGCATGTCCTTGACCGCGGAGATCTTCTGGTTGGCGATGAGGACGTACGCGTCCTCGAGCTCCGCCTCCATGCGCTCCGGGTCGGTGACGAAGTACGGCGAGATGTAGCCCTTGTCGAAGCGCATGCCCTCGGTGAGCTCGAGCTCGAGCCCGAAGGTGTTGCTCTCCTCGACGGTGATGACGCCTTCCTTGCCGACCTTGTCCATCGCCTCGGCGATCATCTGGCCGACCTCGTTGTCACCACCGGCGGAGATCGACGCCGTCGAAGCGATCTGCTCCTTGGTCGTGACCTCCTTGGCCATGTTGGACAGCTGCTCGGACACGGCCAGCACGGCCTGCTCGATGCCGCGCTTCAGCGCCATCGGGTTGGCGCCGGCGGCCACGTTGCGCAGGCCTTCCTTGACCAGGGCCTGGGCGAGGACGGTCGCCGTCGTCGTACCGTCACCGGCAACGTCGTCGGTCTTCTTCGCGACCTCCTTGACGAGCTCGGCGCCGATCTTCTCGTACGGCTCCTCCAGCTCGATCTCCTTGGCGATGGAGACGCCGTCGTTGGTGATCGTGGGGGCGCCCCACTTCTTCTCCAGCACGACGTTGCGGCCCCTCGGGCCTAGCGTCACCTTGACGGCGTCCGCCAGCACGTTCATGCCGCGCTCAAGACCACGGCGGGCCTCTTCGTCGAACGCGATGATCTTGGCCATTCGCAGGCTTCCCTTTCGGAACGGGGGTGTACCCGGATCGCTGGATGCCCGCGACGGACGACCCGCTGACCGTCCGGCACTTCCCGGCCGGTCTGCGTGCCTCATCCTGCGACCCGAGGTCTGTCACTCGGACCTGCCGAGTGCTAACCCCATGATTAGCACTCTCGCCCCCCGAGTGCAAACCCACCCCCTCGTCGAAACCCGCCCCGATGGGGGTTCCGCCCCCCTCAGAACGTCATCCCCACCATGGTCAACCGGAGGCGGCGGGGCCTTCGACGAGGGTGGCGGCGAACGAGGCGGACCAGGTCCCCGCCGGCAGCCGGGTCAGCGGCAGCGCCGACCCGTCGGGCCTGACGAACCGTACCTCCAGCGGCTCCCCCGCCGTCGGGGTATACGGGGCCGAGTTCAGGACCACGAGGTAGCCGCCAGTCACCGCCTGGGTGAACAGCGCCACAGCTCCCTCCAGGGGGACCAGCGTCCGGCGATCGCCCCCGGCGTCCGGGGAGACCGCACCCCAGAAGCCTCCGGTGGCCAGGTACCCGCCGCTGGCGTCCAGGCTCAGCGCCACATGAGGTGACGGGTCGGGGAGGCTGGGTGCACCTGCGCCGCTCGACGCACCGGGCAGCGGCAGCCACCTCCGGCCGTTGGCAGCCACCTGGGCCAGCAGCCCCGACGCGCCCCAGGCCAGTGCGGTCGGCTTCATCTGCCACCGCGGCGATCCGACGAGATCCGCTCGGGTGACCCACCAGACCTCGGGCGATCCCGCCCCCTTGCTGCACACGCACGCGAACGCACTCGAGTCCGGCGCCCAGGCGACCAGCCCGCTCTCCGGCGACCAGACTGCTCCGCCGTGTGGTGGGTACGTCATCTTGAGCCCGACCGGCGTGATCGTGCCGGAGGCGACGTCCAGCAGCCGCACCGGTTCCTCCAGCGGCGTCGCGTCGCTCGGCGCCGTCCGGCGGCTGACCAGCAGCGACCGGCCGTCCGGCGACAGCGCCACGTCACGGACGCCGAGCCCGACCGGCAGGTCGTACGCGACCTCCGCGGCGTGTCCGTCGGAGGCTGACACGACGACGAGCCCCCCCTCGGCCACGTAGGCGGCGCTCGCGGCGTCCATCGGCGCCTCAGCCAGCGTGGGCAGCCCCGCGGCCGCCGGTAGCTCCGCCGGGAGGGACGCGACGTCGGTCGGACGGGGTTCTGCCCCGGTACGGAACGGCTGGACCGCCAGCACTGTGCCGAGGGCGACCGCGGCCACGGCCAGGACGGATCCCCCGACCACGAGCCGCCGGGCTCGGCGGTGCCGGGCATCTGCCACCGCCCGCTCGCCGAGGTCCGCCGGGACCCGGCTGTCGGCAGCCTCGTCGAGCAGCGACCTCAGCTGGGCTGTCATGCCGGCACCTCCGGGCTGAACGCTTCGACCAGGTCGGGGGCCAGCGTCCGAAGGCGCTGCAGGGCGTGGCGCGCCTGGCTCTTCACCGTGCTGACCGAGCAGTGCATCACCGTCGCCGTCTGCGCCTCGGTGAGGTCCTCGTAGAACCGCAGCACCAGAACCTGGCGCTGGCGCGGGGTGAGCCTGCCCAGGGCGGCCGCGACGGTCACCCGGCGGTCGGCGTCGGCCGAGTGGTCCGGGCTCCCGTGCGCGTCCGGTACCTCCCCGAGCCGCTCCGGCGTCCGCCGCGACCGCCAGCGCCACCGGTCCACGACGACCGTGTAGAGGGCTCGTCGCACGTAGGGCTCCGGGTCACCTTCGGCGCGGACCGAGGGCCACCTCATTGCGACCTTCGTCAACGCCTCCTGCAGCGCATCCTCCGCCAGCCCTCTGTCACCGGTGAGAAGCGACGCCGTCCGCATCAGGGCCGGACCGCGCTCGGCCACGAAGGTCTCGAAGCCCTCGTACCGGTCGGCCATGACAGCCCCTCTCGGCCGGCACCCTGGCGGCGCCACCACCCGTATACACGTCGTCGGCCCCCTTGTCGGGTGGATGCCGGCGTCGAGGCGCGTCGGGATGCCCGATTCCGCCGCTGCGAAGCCTCATCCGGGCCGGGTTCGGCTGGCAGGCGTCAGGCGTGGGTAGCCAGGTAGGCCGCCACGCCGGCCAGCGTGCGCACCTTGGGGTAGTCCTCCTCCGGGACGTCGACGCCGGTGCGCTCCTTGATCGACCTCGACCATGCCGAGGAAGTCCAGCGAGTCCAGGTCGATCTCGTCGCGCAGGTCGGCGTCCGGCTCGACGTCCGACAGGTCCTCGCCGGGCGCGATCCGGCCGAGGATTTCGGCCACCATGGCGCGGGCTTCGTCCGGTGTCATTCGGGTTCCCTTCCGGTGTCGAGCTGGTCCGGGTTCTGCAGGAGGGCGTCGACGGCCGCCAGGTACCGGCCGCCGGTATGACCGTCGGTGACGCGGTGGTCGGCCGCCAACGTGGCGACGACGACCGGGTGGACGCCGAGCGAGCCGTCGGCCACCCACGGCCGCTCCACGACCGTTCCGAAACCGACCAGGGCAACCTGTGGCGGGTAGATCACACCCTGCACCTCCTCGACCCCCCTCTCACCGAGGTTGGTGACCGTGATCGTCGGGTCGGACATCTGGCTGGCGCGCAGCCGGCCGGACCGGGCCCGCGACACGACGTCCTTCAACGCGGTCATCAGGTCGTCCAGGCCCAGCTGGTCGGCATCGTGGATGGCCGGCGCAACGAGGCCACCGCCCCGCAGGGACACCGCCACCCCGAGGTGGACGTGGTCCGCCCGCCGGAAGCCTCCATCGACGTAGAAGCCGTTGGTGTCCGGCACCTTCCGAGCCGCGGACGCGGCAGCCTTCAGGAGAAGAACCGCGGGCACCAGACGCTCGTCGACCCCACGCGCGGCGTTCCTCTCGGCCAGCCAGGCCAGCGCCCGAGTCAGGTCGACGGTGGTGCGCAGGTAGTAGTGCGGGA
Source organism: uncultured Actinomycetota bacterium (assembly GCA_963848085.1). Lineage (GTDB taxonomy): Bacteria > Actinomycetota > Actinomycetes > JAHEKZ01 > JAHEKZ01 > CAWKCE01. The sequence goes on along the minus strand of CAWKCE010000003.1, from coordinate 77,239 downwards.
TCTCGCGCTTGCTGCGCGCCATCAAGGCGCCGATCGCCGCCCGCATGGCCTGCCGCTTGTCGCCGGGCTCGGTCGGTGACGCCGCCGCCGGGGAAGCCGGCCGCTCCGCGGCGGCCGTCCGCTCGACGTCGACCACCGTGATGACCCCGTCCGCGCCCGTCCCCTGCACCGTCGCGAGGTCCACCCCCAGCTCGCCCGCGCGGCGCCGGGCGCGCGGCGAGGCGAGGACGCGCCCGGTATCCGCGGGGGGCTTGGCGGCGGCCGCAGCCCGCCGGACGTCGTCGCGGGAGACCTCGCCGTGCGCGCCGCTGCCGGCCACCGACGCCAGGTCCACGCCCGACTGGTGGGCCAGGTGGCGCACGACGGGCGACACGTGCGGCTTCGGCGCCGTCGGGGGCAGTGGCTGCGGTGCGGCTCCCACCGCGGCTGCCGGAGTCGCCACCGGCGGCGCCTCGGTGTGGTCACCTCCGGACAGCCGTGCCAGTGGCGTCCCCACCGAGACCGTCGTCCCGGGCTCGACCAGCAGCTCCTGCACGACCCCGTCTGTGAAGACCTCGACCTCGATGGCGGCCTTCGCCGTGTCGACGACGGCGACACTGTCCCCACGCCGCACCGTGTCGCCGGGCGCGACGAGCCACTCCACGAGTGTCCCTTCGTCCATGTCGGCGCCCAGCGACGGCATCCGGAAGTCGGCCACGGCCGTCACCCCATCCCCACGACGTGCTCGGCTGCCTCGACGACTCGCGCCACGCTGGGCAGCGCCGCGAGCTCGAGGTGGCGGGCGTACGGGATCGGCACCTCGGCGGTGCAGACCCGCCGGACTGGGGCGTCCAGGTCGTAGAAGGCCTCCTCGGCGATGCGCGCCGACACCTCACCGGCGAGGGACAACGTGTGCCACCCCTCGTCCACGACGACCGCCCGGTGGGTCTTCCCCACCGACCCCAGAATGGTCTCCCAGTCGATGGGCCGCAGCGCGCGCAGGTCGACGACCTCCGCGCTGACGCCGTCGGCCGCCAGGACCCCAGCGGCGTCGATCACCTTGGGCAGAGACCCCCCGTAGGTGACGATCGTGAGGTCGGTTCCCGTTCGACGCACGGCCGCCCGGTCGATGTCTGCCGGAGCACCGACGCTCGCCAGCGGTCCCGACGTGTTGTAGAGCGAGGCGTGTTCGAACATGACGACCGGGTCTGGGTCCGCAAGGGCGGTCGCCAGCATCCCTCGGGCATCGGCGACCGTCGCGGGGCTGACGACCCGCAGGCCGGGCACGTGGGCGAACCAGTTCTCGAACGAGTGCGAGTGCTGCGCGGCGAGCTGGCGCCCGGCGCCGCTGGTCATCCGCACCACCAGCGGGACGGAGAACTGCCCACCGCTCATGTGATGCAGCGCGGCCGCAGTGTTGACGATCTGGTCGAGTGCCAGCAACGCGAAGTTGACCGTCATCACCTCGACGATCGGCCGCAGGCCACCCATCGCCGCCCCGACACCAGCACCGACGAAGCCGGACTCCGACAGCGGGGTGTCCCGAATCCGGTCCTCGCCGAACTCCTCCAGCAGGCCGAGCGAGACCCCGAAAGACCCGCCGTAGCGGCCCACGTCCTCGCCCATCAGGAAGACGCGCTCGTCGTCCACCATCGCCTCCCGGATGGCGGCTCGCAGCGCCTCCCGGTATGTGGCCGTCCCCTGCTCGGTCACGACGAGGACCGTTCCGAGTGCACGAACCGGAGCAGGTCGGCCTCCGGCTCCTCCGTGCCCGCTTCGGCGAACGCGACGGCCTCGTCGACCTCCGCGACGGCATCGCGGTCTGCCGACGCCAGGTCGTCGTCGGTCACCACGCCGTCGTCGAGCAGTCGGCGGGACAGCACGAGCAGCGGGTCGCGCAGCCGCGCCCGCTCTACCTCGGCCTTGTCTCGGTAGCGGTCCGGGTCGTACATCGAGTGCGCGCGGAACCGGTACGTCTTCGCCTCCAGGAAGACCGGCCCACCGTGCGCGCGCACCGTGTCCACGGCGACGCGGGCAGCCTCCGAGACCGCGACGACGTCCATGCCATCGACCGACCACGCCGGCATCTCGTAGGACGCCGCCTTGATCGGCAGGTTCGTCTCCGACTCCGACCGGTCCAGGGCGGTGCCCATGGCGTAGCGGTTGTTCTCGCACAAGAACAGCACCGGCAGGTGCCACAGGGCCGCCAGGTTCATCGCCTCGTGGAACTCGCCCTCCGCGACCGCTCCTTCGCCGAAGAAGCACGCGACGATTCCGTCGCGGCCGAGCATGCGGTTGGCCAGGCCGATGCCGACCGCCTGCGGCAGACCGGCGGCCACGATGGCCTGCCCGCCGAAGAACCGGGTGGGCGCGTGGAACAGGTGCATCGAGCCGCCGCGCCCTCGCGAGCAGCCCTCGACCCGGCCGAACATCTCGGCCATGACCGCGCCCATCGGGACGCCCCGCGCCAGCGCATGACCGTGCTCCCGGTAGGTCGCGAGCACGGAATCGTCGGCGCGGAGCTCGCGCATGGTGCCCACGGCGACGGCCTCCTCGCCGATGTACAGGTGGAGGAAGCCGCGGATGCGGGCGGCGCTGTACAGCTCGACGCACCGCTCCTCGAACCGGCGGATGCGCACCATCTGCCGGTAGAGGGCCAGCCCGGTCTCCCGGTTCACGGCCCCCGTCGTCACGTGGACCCCTCAAGGGTCGACAGGTCCCCCTCGGGCAGCCCCAGGTCACGCGCCTTCAGCAGCCGACGCATGATCTTTCCGCTGCGCGTCTTCGGCAGATCGCGGCTGAATGCGATCTGCCGCGGCGCGACCGCCGCACCGAGCCGCTTGCGCGCGAAACCCACCAGCTCGAGCCGCAGCTCGTCGGTCGGGGCCACCCCCTGGCGCAGGGCGACGAACGCCTTCACGACCTCGCCCGCGACAGGGTCAGGGATGCCGATAACCCCTGCCTCGACGACGTCCGGGTGCTCCATCAAGGCGCTCTCGACTTCGAAGGGGCCGATGAGGTGACCCGCCGACTTGATGACGTCGTCGCCGCGACCGACGAACCAGAAGTAGCCGCCAGCGTCGCGTCGGGCCAGATCCCCGGTCAGGTACCACTGGCCGCAGAACGCCTTCTGGTAGCGCGCGTCGTCGTGGAGGTAGCCGCGCATCATCGACGGCCAAGGGGTCCGCAACGCCAGCTCACCCTCAACGTCGGGTTCGGTCACCAGGACTGGCTCGCCGTCGTCGCCGACGACGGGATCCCCGGCGCCGTCGCGCGCGACGAGCGCGGCCTCGATACCCGGGATCGGCCGACCCATCGAACCAGGCCGGATCGGCATCGACGCGTAGTTCGCGATCATGATCGCGCCGGTCTCCGTCTGCCACCACGTGTCGTGCACGAGGTGTCCCAGCGCCTCGGCACCCCACGTGACGACTTCGGGGTTCAGCGGCTCACCCACGCTGGCGATGTGGCGGAGGGCCGACAGGTCGTAAGAACGGGCCCGCCCGGTACCAGCCTTCATGAGCATCCGCAGCGCCGTCGGCGCGGTGTACCAGACCGTGACTCGCTGCTCCTCCAGCACGCGGTACCAGCGGTCAGGGTCGAACTCGGTCTCGTCCACGACGCAGGTGACGCCACACGTCAGAGGGGCGATGACACCGTACGACGTACCCGTCACCCAGCCCGGGTCTGCGGTGCACCAGAACACGTCGTCGTCGTGCAGGTCCAGGGCGTACCTCGCCGTCAGATGGTGGGCGACGACCGCTTCGTGGACGTGCACCGCCCCCTTAGGCAGGCCTGTCGTCCCGCTGGTGAAGTGCAGGAGCGCCATCTCCTCGGGGTCGGTGTGCTCGACGGCGTAACAGCCGCTTTCGGCGGCAAGCAGCTCCGTGAGGTCCACTGCGGTGGGGTCGGCGATCTTGGCCTGGCCCGGTCCGACCAGCAGGACGTGCCGGAGTCCGGGGAGCTGGTCTCGGATCGGTGCCACCTTCCGCCGGTACAGCTGCGGAGTGGTGACCAGGACGACGCCGTCTCCCCGCTCGAGCCGCTGCCGGACCGGCTCGGGGCCGAACGCGGAGAACAGCGGGCAGAAGACACTGCGGTGCTTCAGTGTCCCGAGCAGCGCCACGTACAGCTCGGGGAGCCTTCCCATCAGGCTGAAGACCCGCTCGCCGGCCTGCACGCCCAGGACGTCGAGAACCTGGGCGAACCGGTCGGTCTCGGTGGCGAGCTGCTGATACGTGAGCTCCCGGTCCACGTCGAGCAGACCCGCCGGGGACGTCCCGAGGAAGCGCAGGGCCACCCGGTCGGCACGCGAGCCGGTGGCGTGCCGGTCCACTGCCTCGACCGCGATGTTCCGGCCGCCACCGGGCTGGCCGGCCAGCCCGGCGCAGGCGTCGGCCCAGGTGAAACTGTCGTAGGTGGCGTCGTAGTCGGCCAGGACCGGTGAGGCTGACTGGTCAGCCGTCTTGCTCGCCGCCATCCTGGCCACTGGTCCTCCCAGGTCCCGGAGAGGCTTCCGCCACTCACCCCATCGTGGACGCGCGGGGGGCTGCTTCGGTCAGGGGCGGAGGTCCCCAAGCCGAGGGACCAGGGGCATCGCATGAGACCGCGATCGGGGGCAGGATGGGGGCACAGACCGCGATCTGGCGGCGGCGACCCGGGAAGGGGCAGCCATGAGCGAGGGCACGTGGTACATCAACCCCGACGCGGGCGCGGTGTCGGCCGACGACGAGGAGACCTACGACGAGGCGTACGGCCCCGGTGACCCCAAGCCGCAGGACGGACGGATCGTCGAGGACGACGAGGGGGTCCGCAGCGACACTACGTCCGAGGCGGTGGGGCACGTGGCGGTTGGTGACACCGCCTGGAAGTCGGCCGAGGAGTCGGCCGTGCACGTCGTCAGCGAGTTCGAGCTGATTGAGGAACAGCTGGTCGACATGGACGAGCTGCCCGAGAAAGCCGAGGATCGCTAGCGGGCCGTGCCGGTCGCAGGACTACTCGGCGGACTCGAGCGGCTTGACGGAGTCCGCCTGGGGGCCCTTCTGGCCCTGGGAGATCTCGAACTCGACGCGCTGGCCGTCGGCGAGCGTGCGGAAGCCGTCCATCTGGATCTGGCTGTAGTGAACGTAGACGTCCGGGCCCTCATCGACGGCGATGAACCCGTAACCCTTCTCCGCGTTGAACCACTTCACGGTGCCCTGCGCCATGACATCCTCTCCGCTGCTGTTCGTCCCGGAGCCCGGCCATTCCCGAGCGCGCCGGGGCGCAGCCTAGCCTCTTTGTTCGGCCGGATCCCCGTCAGGCTTGACCACTCGCACCGAGATGGTCGCATCCGCCCGCGACCGCCGGGATGATGGACACCGTCGCGCCGTCCCGCGTCGGGGTGCCCAAGCCGGCCTCGAACCGGACGTCGTCGTCGTCGACATAGACGTTCACGAACCTCCGGAGCGCGCCGTCCTCGTCCACAACGCGTGCGCGCAGCCCGGGGTGGGCCGCCTCCAGGGAGGCCAGGACCTCGGCCAGCGTCCCGCCGGAGACGCTCACTACCGGCTCGCCGCCGGTGTGGGGGCGCAGGATCGTCGGGACCCGGACCGAGACACTCATGCCAGCCCCTCCTGCTCGGCGAAGCCCAGAAACGCGCCCAGCCGGGGCGGGATCGTCACGGACGGCTGCGCCACCGGGACCACGGCGTCCAGCGTCTTCAGCCCGTCGCCGGTGTTGAGGACGACGGTCTCGGCGTCCGGGTCGATGCTGCCCTCGGCCAGGAGCTTGCGCAGGGTTGCCACGGTGACACCGCCGGCCGTCTCGGCGAAGATCCCCTCGGTCGCTGCCAGCAGCTGCATCCCCTCGACGATCTCGGCGTCCGTCACGTCCGCGATGGCTCCGCCCGTGCGACGTGCAACGTCCAGCGCGTACGGACCGTCGGCCGGGTTTCCGATGGCTAGCGACTTGGCGATGGTGTCCGGCTTCACTGGCCGGACGACGTCCAGCCCGGCGGCGAACGCCTGGCTGACCGGCGAGCACCCAGCGGCCTGCGCACCGAACACCCGGTACGGCGACCCCTCGACCAGACCGAGCTCCACGAGCTCGCCGAAGCCCTTGTCGACCTTCGTCAGCAGCGACCCGGACGCGACCGGGCACACGACCTGCTCGGGGAGCCGCCACCCCAGCTGCTCGGCGATCTCGTAGCCGAGCGTCTTGGACCCCTCCGCGTAGTAGGGCCGGAGGTTGACGTTGACGAAGCCCCAGTCGAGGTCGCCGGCCACCTCCGAGCACAGCCGGTTCACGTCGTCGTAGGTTCCGTCGACAGCGATCAGGGTCCCCCCGTAGACGGCAGTGGTGACGATCTTCCCCGCCTCGAGGTCGCTCGGCACGAACACGCAGGACCGCAACCCGGCCCTGGCGGATGCCGCCGCCACGGCGTTGGCCAGGTTCCCGGTAGACGCACAGCCGATCGTCGTGAAGCCGAGCTGCTGGGCGGCGGTCAGGGCAACCGCCACGACCCGGTCCTTGAACGAGTGCGTCGGGTTGCCGCTGTCGTCCTTGACCCACAGCGACCGCATGCCGAGCGCCCGCGCCAGGTTGTCCGCACGCACCAGCTGGGTGAGGCCGGGCGCCAGGTTGCGGCGGTCGGCGACGTCGACCGGCACCGGGAGCAGCGGTGCGTACCGCCACATGGACGCCGGCCCGGTCTCCAGGTCGGCGTGGGTGACCGAGCCGAAGTCGTAGGCGACCTCGAGCGGCCCGAAGCAGTCCATGCACGCGTACGCATCTCCGAGCGGGTAGCGGGCTCCGCAGGCGCGGCAGGTGAGTCCGGTTGCCGGCCCCCAGTCCGGAGCGGGCACAACGGCAGTGCCGTCAGTACGGGGGAGGTCGACAGATGCAGTCATAGCGAGGCCTTTCCTCATCTCTCCCGCGTCGCTCGACGCAGGACGGAGTTGGCACCTGTCCCGGGCGGCCTCTGCTGAGGTCTCCGGGGGGTTGCCGGGGCTTCGTCGGGCCGTTCCCTCTGCCCCTCTGGATGAGCGGTATGAAGTTGTGGGCCGTGCGGGTCTCACCAGTTGTGTCCGCCTGCCACATGGGGAAGGGTCGGACCGCTACAGGGTAGCCGCCGGTGTCCGGATGCTGACAACAGTGTCCGCAGGTCGAGACGGGACGGGGACCGACGATGCGCCATGACGTCGCCGACTGGTTCGTGGACCGCTTCTCGCGGGCCGAGGACTGGCCGGTCGAACGGGTCGTGGCGGCCAAGCGCGGGACCACGGTGAGCGTCGTCCTGCCGGCGCTCGACGAGGCCGCCACCGTCGGCGCGATCGTCGAGACGATCCGCACCTCGCTGGTCGACGTCCCGGAGCCGGTCGTAGACGAGCTGGTCGTCATCGACTCGTTCTCCACCGACGACACCGCCGGGGTTGCCGCCCGAGCCGGCGCCCGCGTCGTGAGCCTGGGCGATGTGCTCCCCCACCTGCCAGCGGTCCCGGGCAAGGGTGAGGCGCTGTGGCGGTCCCTGGCCGCCACGTCCGCAGACGTGGTGGTCTTCGTTGACGCCGACCTCCTCGCCTTCGAGGCGGCCACCGTCACCGGGCTGGTCGGCCCGCTGCTCGACGACCCCACGTTGCAGCTCGTCAAGGCCACCTACGACCGCCCTCTCGTCGACGGCTCGCGTGTCCACCCGGCCGGCGGGGGGCGAGTGACCGAGCTGGTGGCCCGGCCCCTGCTGAACCTCCACTGGCCCCAGCTGGCCGGCTTCGTCCAGCCGTTGGCCGGCGAGTACGCGGCCCGTCGATCGCTCCTCGAGCGGCTGCCGTTCCCCACCGGGTACGGCGTCGAGCTGGGCCTGCTCGTCGACGCGCTCCACCTGGTCGGGTTGTCCTCGCTCGCGCAGGTCGACCTGGGCCAGCGGCGCCACCGGCACCACGACGACCAGCGGCTGGGCCGGATGGCCGCTGAGATCTGGCACACCGCACTGTCACGGATCCACCGCGACGGCCCCGGCGTCCCGGAAGACCCGACCCTGGTGCAGTTCTCCCGCGACGGCAACACCCAGCTGTGGCAGACCTACGACGTGACCGCCCTGGAACGGCCACCGATGGCGACCGTCACCGACTACGTCAGGGTCCGATGACGGCGGCCGACCCGGCGCTCGGCGCCACCGGAGTCCGCGTCGTCTACTCCGACCTGGACGGGACGATGGTCGGACCGTTCGGGTGCTTCGTCCGCAGCGCCGACGGCGACCTCACGCCGGAGCCAGCCCAGGCGCTGGTGGGGCTGCTCGGTGCCGGCGTGGAGCTTGTCCTGGTGTCCGGCCGCACCCGCCCGCAGCTCGAGGAGGCCTCCCGCATCTTCGGTGCCGACGGCTTCGTCGCCGAGATGGGCGCAATCCTCGGCTGGGACGGCGGTCGCCGCTCCCAGCTGGTGGCGGGTGACGCCCCGCCGGAGTTCGCCGGCCCCCTCGTCCCGCAGCTGGAGGCGCTCGGCCTCGTCGACGCTCTGCTGGCTCGGTCGGACGGTCGGCTCGAGCACCACGCTCCCTGGCACGCCGGACACGAGACCGACGTCATGCTCCGCGGTCAGGCCGACGTTCCTGACGTCAACGCCTGGCTCGCGTCGACGGGGTACCCCTGGCTGGTGCTGGTGGACAACGGCCGGCTCCCGCTGCGCGAGATGCCCGGCGTGGCTGGAACCCCGCACATCTACCACTTGATGAGCCGAGGGATCTCCAAGGGGCGGGGCATCCGCAGCGACCTCGCCCGGCGAGGGCTCACCTCCACACACGCGGTCGCCGTCGGCGACTCGATGTCCGACCTCGAGATGGCGCCTCATGTGAGGCAGTTCTTCCTCGTCGCCAACGGGGCCGAGGCGGGCGACGTGCGGGAGGCCGCGGCGGCGCTGCCGAACGTCACCATCTGCGCCGGCCGCGTGGGCCTCGGCTGGGCCGAAGCCGCCCGGTGGGCGGCTGCCCACGCCTGACCGGTGTGGTTGGGTCGGCCCATGACTTCGAGCCCTCTGCCGGCCGTCCGCTGCGGTCGCTTCTTCGACGCCGTGCGCGGCGAGCTGCGTCGCGACGTCGTGGTGCTGGTCGACGGCGACCGTGTGGCCGAGGTGCGGCCTGACGGGCCCGGTGCCGTCCCGCCCGACGCCCGAGTCATCGACCTGACCGACTGCACCGTGACTCCCGGCCTCATCGACCTGCACAGTCACCTGGTTGGCGAGGTCGAGGGCGCCTCGTATGCGGAGATCCCTACCCGCAGCGCGGCCGACGAGGCACTGGCCGGGGTGCGCAACGCCCACGCGACGCTGCAGGCGGGCTTCACCTCGGTGCGCGACGTCGGCACGTTCCGCGCGCTGGTCGACGTGTCGCTGCGGCGTGCCATTGAAGGCGGCTGGGTCGCCGGGCCGCGGATGACCTGCGCCGGCGCGTACGTCACATGCACCGGCGGCGGGGGCGAGGTGACCGGCTTCGCGCCCGACGTCGAGCTGCCGGCGGACTTCCGGTTCGGCGTGAGCGACTCTGTCGACGAGGTGCGGCGCAGCGTCCGCCGCATCCTGGGCGGTGGCGCCGACTTCATCAAGGTGATCGCGACCGGCGCCGTCCTGGCGCCGGGCACCAACCCGGGTGCGCCCGAGTTCTCCGAGGCCGAGATCCGCGCCGCCGTCGACGAGGCGGCGCTGTCCGGCACGTTCGTCGCCGCACACGCGCACGGGGCGGAGGGGATCAAGCGCGCGGTCCGCGCCGGGGTTCGGTCCGTCGAGCACGGCTCGCTGGCCGACGACGAGGCGCTGGGGCTGATGCGCGACCACGGCACCTACCTCGTCGCCGACGTCTGGAACGGCGACTGGATCGCCGAGACCGGGTCCCGCGAGGGGTGGCCGGCCGAGACGCTGCAGAAGAACGCCGACACCACGCAGACACAGCGCGACGCCTTCGCCCAGGCGGTGGAGCTCGGGGTGCGCATCGGCTACGGCACCGACTCCGGGGTGTACCCGCACGGGATGAACGCCCGGCAGCTGCCGGTGATGGTCGGGCTCGGACTGTCTCCCGTCGACACCGTGCGCGCGGCAACGGTGTGGGCGGCGGAGTGCCTGGGGAGCGCCGAGGTCGGCGTCTTGTCTCCGGGGCGGTACGCGGACCTGGTCGCGGTGTCCGGGCACGAGCTCGGCGACCTGAGCGGTTTCACCACCGACGTCCGGCTGGTGATGAAGGGCGGGCAGGTCGTCCGCGACGACGACGACCGGGCCTGACGTCGACCGAAGGTCCGGCTACTTGACGAGGTCGCTGGCCAAGATGACCGACAGTCCGTCCCGCGGCATGGGTGACGACGCCGGCCACACCCGACCGATCTCTCCGTAGTCGCTGCTCAGCCGTTGGGCGGCCGGTTTGTCGCCGGGCCAGTAGTAGACGGTGTTTGACGGCACGAACCCCCGCCAGTTGCCGACGCCGGCCACGTTCCACCCGTCGCTTTCCAGCACCCGCGCGAACGACGCCGCCAGCCCGGTCACCGTCGTCTGGTTGAAGACGTAGACCGGGACCGACGGCACCGGGCGGTCGGTCGCGGTCTTGGTGGGCGACGGCTTCGGGGTCTCGCTGGGTGACTTCGACGGCGACTTCGACGGTGAGACGGACTTCGACGGTGACTTCGAGGGAGAGGCGCTGGGGGACGTCGACGTGCTCGTGGCCGGAGTGGGGGGACCGGTCGGGAACGCCGCGTCGTCACCCGAGGGGGCCAGCAGCATCCAGGCCGCGAGCCCGATGGCCGCGACCACGGCGACCGCGAGGACGACCGGGATGAGGAACGACTGCGAGCTGGGCCCGGCGCGGTGGGTGCCGCGGGGACGGGGTCCGGGAGGTTGGCCGGGCGAGCTCATGCCCGCGGTCCGTCAGACCTGGACGCCCAGGCGGCGCGCCGAGCGGGCCCGCTGCCGGGCGGCACGAAGCCGGCGCAGCCGCTTGACCAGCATCGGGTCCGACGCGAGGGCCTCGGGGCGGTCGATGAGAGCGTTGAGCACTTGGTAGTACCGCGTCGCTGACATGTCGAACAGCTCGCGGATGGCCTGCTCCTTGGCGCCGGCGTACTTCCACCACTGGCGCTCGAACCCGAGGATGGCGTGCTCGCGCTCCGTGAGGTCGCGGGCCACCGCAGCAGGCGACGAGGCGGCGGCGTCCATGGGCGCTCCCTGGGCTCGGGTTCGGCAAGCGTTGAGGCGGCCCGGGCTTCCCCTCCCGGGCCGCACGGCCATCCTAGGGGCCAAATCCCACCGATGTCATTCACCGCGGCCGCCGGTTCTCGAGGGCTGGGTAGGGTCGCCGCCATGCGCAACCTCGTCGTCCACGCCCTGGCCGCCACGCTCGACGCCGCCCCGCTGGACCCGGACCAGGTCGTCCACGGGGACCCCCAGGTGAGTGCCCGCGAGATCTTGGCCGACGACGCCGTGGCGGTCGGGATCTGGCAGCACACCGCCGGCGTCTCGACCGACGTGGAGGCCGATGAGGTGTTCGTCGTGCTGTCCGGCAGCGCCACGATCGTGATCGACGGCGGTCCCACGCTGGCGGTCGGCCCGGGCGACGTGGGCGTCCTGGCCGCCGGCGCCCGCACCACGTGGACGGTCCACGAGGACCTGCGCAAGGTGTACGTCGTGCGCCCCTCCTGACCGGGGGGTGAACGAATGTGCGGAATTCGAGGCCTTCGGCCCGAATTCCGCACCCAAGCCCCCCTCCGTGTGCACTCTTCGGGGCCATCGCCCGGAATTCCGCACATTCGTGCAGCGGGGGACGGGAGGGGTCAGGCCATGGTGTCGAGGATCATCGCGATGTCGGACTCCGCGGTCTTCGGGTTGGTGATGGCGAACCGGGTCACCGTCTCGCCGTAGTGCGTCGTCGGCAGCACGAAGGCGAAGTTCGCCGACATGATGCGCTCGCTCCACGCGTAGTACTGCTCGGGCGTCCAGCCCAGACGCCGGAACACCACCACCGACAGCTGCGGGTCCCGCACCAGCTCGACGTACGACCGCTTGCGGATCTCGTCGCCGGCGAACCGGGCCACCTCGAGCGTTCGCTCCACCGCCACCGTGTAGGCGTTGGTGCCGTGTGCCGCGAGTGAGAACCAGAACGGCAGACCTCGGGCCCGCCGGGACAGGTGGACGGCGTAGTCGCTGGGGTTCCACTCACTGCCCCGGTTGATCGCCTCCAGGTAGCCGGCGGTCTGGGTGTGTGCAGCGCGCGCGATCTCTGGGTCGCGGTACACCAGTGCGCACGCGTCGAACGGGGCGAACAGCCACTTGTGCGGGTCGACGATGAACGAGTCCGCGTGCTCGATGCCGTCGAACAGGTACCGGGCACTCGGCGCACACAGCGCGGCAACGCCGTAGGCACCGTCCACGTGCAGCCAGATCCCCCGCTTCTTGGCGACCTCGGCCACTCCGGCGATGTCGTCGACGATTCCGTAGTTGGTCGTCCCGGCCGTCACGTGCACGGCGAAGACGTCGTCCTCGTCGTGCTCGTCCAGCACTTTCGCCAGCTCGCTGCCAGTGAGCCGGCCGTGCTCGTCGACCGGTACCACCAGCACGTCGACGTCCATGACCCGCGCCGCGTGCTGCAGCGACGAGTGCGCCTCCGCGCTGCCCACGACGACCCAGCGCGCCGGACGCTCGCCGCCCCGCCGGGCTAGCGCGTCGTGGCGGGCCGCCACCAACGCCGACAGGTTGCCCAGCGTGCCCCCCTGCACGAAGACGCCGCCCGCCCCCTCCGGGAGTCCCGCCAGGTCGGCCAGCCAGCGCAGCGCCTCGTTCTCGGCGTAGATCGCCCCCGCGCCCTCCAGCCAGGACCCGGCGTAGATCGACGACGCACCGACGACGACGTCGAACAGCGTCGCGGCCTCGGTCGGCGCGGCCGGGATGAACGACAGGTAGCGCGGGTGGTCCACCGAGATGCACGCCGGGGCAAGGACGTCGCTGAAGATCTGCAGCGCCCGGTCCCCGCCAAGCCCCTCCTCGGTGATGGTCCGGCCGGCATCGGCGGCAAGGTCAGCCGGGGGCCGCGGGCCGTCGAGCGGCACGGGGTCCAACCGCAGCCGGTGGCGCGCGTAGTCGATGACCTGTTGGGCGAGGCGCTCGGTGTCTTCGTCGTATCGGTGCACGCGCCGGAGTGTAGGTGCGTGCCTGCGTTGTGGCGATGCCCGCCGCCGGGCTGGGCGCCTACCGGGTGCCGCAGCTGCGCAGGATGACCAGCGTCAGCATCCGCGCGACGTCGGCGACCTCCGACAGCCGTACCTGCTCCAGTGGGCTGTGCGCGTGCTTGGCCTGTCCCGGTCCCAGGTGCAGCGACGGGATCCCAGCGCCGTTGTACAGCCGCAGGTCGCTGCCGTACGGGGCACCGCGCTCGCGCGGCGGCGGGCCGCCGGTCGCATCGGCGTGCGCCTGCTGGACGACCCCGAGAAAAGGGTGGCCGACGGGGAACCGCCCGCTCGCGAACTGGCCGCCGGTCCAGCCCACGACCACCGGGTGGTCGGCCAGCCACGGGTCGGCGGCGTTGACGCGGGCGACGCAGGACTCGAGGTCGCCGCGGGTGCGGGCCACGTCCTCGCCGAGTCGGACGCCGATACGCCCCTCGGCGGTCAACAGGTCGGGCACGCTGCTCGACCAGTCGCCCGCGGACACCCGCCCGACGGACAGCGGGTACGCGATCGGGTAGCCGGACATCAGCGGGTCGACGTCCACGTTCCGCTCCCGCTCGAGATCGACGAGCGCCTGGTACAGCGGCAGGAACTTCTCCAGCGCGCTCACCCCCTCGTACCGCGTCGAGCCATGCGTCGCCAGGCCCGGCACGCGCAGCGTGAACGTCAGCGCTCCCCCGTTCGCCGTGATGACGTCCCCGCCCGTCGGCTCGGTGATCACGCAGGCGTCCCCACGATGGCCACGGGCGAGGGTGCCGAACGCCCCCAGCCCGCCGTCCTCCTCGCTCACCACGGTGTGCACGGCGACCCGTCCCCGCAGCCTCGCCCCGGCGCGCTGCACCGCGTCCAGGGCGACCAGGTTCGCCACCACACCGGCTTTCATGTCGCACGCGCCCCGGCCGTACAGGACGCCGCCCTCGACGCGAGGGGTGAACGGGTCTCGGCCGACCCACTGGTCGAGGTCCCCGGGCGGGACGACGTCGACATGGCCCTGCAGCACCAACGCCGGCCCGTCGTCCTGGCCCGGTGTGACGGCGACCATGCCCCAGGCCTCGTCGCGGGCAGCCTCGGTCCCTGGGAAGCCGTCCGCAGCGCGGAGGTCGTCGAGGTCCATCCGCCACAGGTCGACGTCGAGCCCGAGGTGCTCGCAGCGACGCGCCACCCAGTGCTGCGCATCCGACTCGGCGGCGCTGCCGGTCTCACTCGGGATGGCCACGAGGTCCTCGAGCAGCCGGCCGGCCGTGGCGACGTCCACCGCGTCGAGCGCCGCCCGCTCGAGATCGGTGAGCTCGGGCGTCATACCCGCCAGAGCGGCTGGGTGAGGCAGGTCGGACCGCCGTCACCTTTCACCGCCACCTCGCTGCCGTCGAAGACGTGCACCGTGACGCCCGCGTCCTCGAGCTTGGCCTGCACCTTGGGGTTGCCGGCGGCCAGCACCACGACCCGTGGCGCTACGGCGAGGATGTTCGCCCCCTGTGTCCAGAACTCGTCCTCGTCGCACGTGAGCCGCTCGATCCCGCGCTCGTCGAGAAGCTCCAGCATCGACACCGGCGCCAACGGCTCGTAGACCACCGCGAGGTCATGGTCGATCGGCGACAGCACGCTCATCAGGTGCAGCACGGCGTCCGGGCCCATGAAGTGCGGCAGGTCGAGGCTGACCACGTCGACGCCGTACGGCCCGAGGATGTCGCGCATCTGCGCGACGGCGGCAGCGGTCGTGCGGTAGCCGCGTCCGACCAGCAGCGTCCGCTCGTCCAGCCAGACCTTGTCGCCACCGTCGGAGTAGGCATCCCCGGTCAGCTCCCCCACGATCGGCACGCCGAGGCGCTCGAGGTCGGCCCGCATCGCAGCCGGCTCGGGCGCGCGGACCGGCTTGCGCATCTGGTAGAGCAGCGCCCCGTACGGGGTCATGGTCATCGGGTCATGCGTGTAGACGGCGTCGACCAGACCGTCGACGGGGTCGGCCACCGTCACCTCGGCACCCAGGCTTCGCAGGAGGTCGGCGAACTCGGCGTGCTGCTTGGGCAGCAGGCCCAGGTCCGGCTGGCGCCAGTGCCCCTGGCCGACGAAGTCGCCGAGAGTCGTCGGCGTACGCATCAGCACCTTCCGCAGCGGAGAGACCATGTCCGGAGTTCCCCAGCCGGCGGGGAGTGGCGTCGTCATGGCGGGCACGGTACGCGACACGCCTCGTCGCTCACGGCACCAACGGCTCACCGCCGCGGGCTCGGCTCACCAGCCGCTCGATCCGCGCTACCCGGGTCGCCGGCCGCTTCGCGCTCACCACCGCCCACAGGACCTGCTTCTTGCCTCCCGGGCCGAGCTGCTCGTACCGCCGCGCAAGGTCCGGGTGGCTGTCGAACGCCGCCGCGAGGTCGTCGGGCACCTCCAGCGCCTCGACGGAGTCGAGCGAGGTCCACGAGCCGTCCTGCTTGGCGCGCTCGACGGCCGCCAGCCCCGCGGGTGCCATCAGGCCGGCAGCGGTCAGCCGCTCGACGCGCGCCTTGTTGGTGGCCGCCCAGGTCCCGCCGGGCTTGCGCGGCGCGACGTAGAGCATCGTCAGCCCGTCGTCGAGACCTCGGGTGGTGCTGTCGACCCATCCGAAGCACATGAGCTCCTCGACGAGGTCCTCGTAGCTCAGCTCCTGGAGCCCGCTGGCCTTGGTGTGGGTGACGAACCAGACGCCCGGTGAGGTCGAGTGGAAGCGCTCCAGCCAGCGCCGCCACTCGTCGCGGCTGTGGGGGTGGACGCGTTCCGCGTCGTCGAGCCGGGCCATGCCCCATCGTGGCCGACGGCGGTCACGTGGTCGAGCGAGCAGTCGGAGGAGTGGAGCCGACGGGGGGACTCGAACCCCCAACCCCCTGCTTACAAGGCAGGTGCGCTGCCAGTTGCGCCACGTCGGCAGTACGCGCAGGTCAGCGCGCCGTGGGGAGTCTAGGCCGCGGACGCACGCCTCATGATGCATCGGTGCGCCAGCGATACTCAGAGCATGCCTGGCCACCTGGACCGCCGAGCCTTCCTGCTCGGCGGAGCGGGAGCAGTGCTCTGCGGCTGCAGCGGCGTCGGCTCCCCCGCGACCACAGGTACCGCCCCTCGCAGGGCGGGCAAGCAGCCTGCCACCAAGCCCGAGTGGGTCGACATCCCCCACCCGGCGGGGTCTGCCCGAGGTGAGCCGCTGGCAGGCAAGCCCCGGTGAGATCAAACCGTGGGTGAAGCAGGTGGCCGTTGCCGAGATCGAGCGGCGCGGCAACCGGGCCGACGCGGCCCTGCAGGTGGTCGACGCGCAGTACGGGGGCCTGCTCACCGACTCGGCCAGCGTCCTCGTCGTCTGTCGACAGTGGCGACAGCTGCCCGATGGCGCCGTGCGGGCGGGCGGATCGACCTACGACGTGCGGGTGCGCCGCAGTGCGTCGGGTGGGAGGTGGCGGCAGTCCGCCCCTCGCGCCCAGGTCAGCCCGCGCCACGGCCTGTCGCGGCCCCTCGTCAGGTGCTCAGCAGCACGCACATCACTTTCCGCCGGCTTCAGAGGCTGACCTCCGCAGCGGGCAGGTCCGCGACAGCGTCCTGACAGCCCTGCTCGACCTCTCGCGGTCGTTCCGCTGGGGGTCAGCGTGGTCCGTTCCGGCCACCCGCTCTACGTCTTCGGTACCGACCGCTTGAGCGACCATCCGCAGGGGCGGGCCTTCGACGTCTGGCGGATCGACGGCCGTGCAGTTGTCGATCCCACCACTCCTCGTCAGCTCGTTGCCGACTTCATGGAAGCCGCCGTGGCCGCTGGCTCCTACAACGTCGGTGGCCCCCTTCTGCCCCGAGTTGCTCCGCAGTTCTTCACCGACGCCACCCACCACGACCACGTGCACGCGGGCTTCGCCGCCTGACGGCGCGGAGCGTCTGGGCGAAGCGGCGCTGGCTCACGTCGAAGCCCGGACGGTCAGGGCTGGGAGTACCGGACAACGACGCGGTGGGTGCCGTCGTCGATGGTGAGGTCGACCGACCCGATGATGCCCGCGAGACTTCCTGTCCCGGAGCCGGGCACCAGGTCGTAGTGCAGGACGTGGTCGCCATCGCTCATCAGTCCGGACTGCTGAAGTGCGACCGTCCCGGGGTGGCCGTCGATCGTGCCGTCGAAGACCTCGAGGGCCACGTAACCAGCATTGCCCGCTGCTGGGTCGCCCGCGGAGAGCATCAACCCTCGACTGGTCCCTGCCATGCCGCCAGTCCAGGCCTTGGTGAAGTCGAACCGCCCCGTCGCCTCCAGGTCCGGAGCATTCGGTTGAAGGTCGACGGAGAACTCAGCCGTCGTCTCGACGTCTCCGCCTGCACGCAGGGCATCGTCAGTCATGGCCACGACCCTAGGTCGGGAGGTCGACGAACGCGCATCCTTGGGCTCAGTCGAGCAGGCCGGCCGCTGCCTGCAGCGCGGTCGGGAAGAGCAGTGCCACCGTCACGCTGGGGCGGAGCCAGCCGCCGGCCGCGACGAGCACCGCGGTGGCGACGGCCGTCAACACCGCGCCAGAACCGAGGTCCACCGTCAGCCCGTCCGCGGTCGCCGGTCCCGGTCACGAGAACGACTCCCCAGGCACCCAGCAGCGCCAGCGCCGCCGCCGAGGCGACCAGGACGCCGGTCGTCCCGTACCAGGGTGCCCACTCGCGGAGTCGGCGCAGCCGCCAGGCGCTGAGTCCAGCGACCGCCAGCGCCGCTCCGCCGGCAACCGTCGCTGCCGCCGGGGTGTCACTGAACGGAGCGGCCGCCGCCAGCGGCACCGCCGCCCCGAGGGCGACGGCAAGCGCGATGGGTACGGTCTCCCGCCGCCGGACGACGAGTGCCAAACCGGACAGCGCGATCAGCGCCACCTGCAGCCACGGAGCCGGCACGTCGAGGAAGGGCGCCGTGGGAGCCAGCGCGGCCGCGCACGCCAGCACCGCCGCACCCGTGCCCTGGGAGCGGGCAGGGCGACGCACGGGCCGCTGGTGGCGGGCTCCGGTCACAACGGCAGGCACGGGCGTTCCTCCTCGTCAGGCATCCTGACCAGGCGCCCGGTCGCCTGACCCCTGAGGTGCCGTACGTTCCCCCGACCGGCCCAGTCATGAACCGCCCGCACCGGGCGAATCGGACCTCGTCAGGCCTCGGACCGCTGCTGGGCGATGGCGTACAGGGCGATCCCCGCGGCCACGCCCGCGTTCAGGGACTCCGAGCCGCCCGCCATGGGGATGCGCGCCGTGACGTCGCAGGCTTCGCGTACCAGCCGGGACAGCCCGGCGCCCTCCGAGCCGACGACCAGGACGAGCGGGGAGTCCGCGGTGGTGAGGGCGGCGACGTCGTCCGCCCCGTCGGCGTCCAGGCCGACGACGAAGTAGCCGGCCTTCTGGAACGCCGCCAGCGCCCGGGCCAGGTTCGTCGCGCGGGCCACCGGAACTCGGACCGCAGCACCCGCTGAGGTCTTCCAGGCACTGGCGGTCATGCCGGCGGAGCGACGCTCCGGGACGAGCACGCCGTGCGCACCGAACGCCGCCGCCGACCGCACCACCGCCCCCAGGTTGCGCGGGTCGGTGATGCCGTCGAGGGCGACGACCAAGGCGGTTCCTCGCCCCCCGCGCGGCGCGACGATCAGGTCGTCCGGGTGGGCGTACTCATAGGGAGGCACCTGCAGGACGAGCCCCTGGTGGACCGCGCCGTTCGTGAGCCGGTCGAGCTCGGCGCGGCTGGACTCCATCACCGGCAGGCCGCGGTCGCCCGCCGCTTTGAGCGCCTCCCGGACCCGGTCGTCGGAGTCGATGCGTGACGCCACGTAGACCGCGGTGGCCGGCACGTCGCCGCGCAGCGCCTCGACGACGGCGTTGCGCCCGGCGACGTACTCCGAGGTCCCGCCGCGTCGCGCCCGGCCGCCGGAGGAGCGCGTCGTGGCGCCGGATGCGGCTGCCCGTCGGTCGTCCGACGCCTTGCGCCGAGCCGCCGGGTGGCCCTTTCGCTCGGTCGCCTTCGGCGTGGGGCCGCGGCCGCTGAGGCCCTTGGAGCGCTTACCGCCAGAGCCGACGACCGAACCCTTCTTTGATCCCGGGGAGCGCTTGGCCCCCTTTCGCTCGGAGTTGCCGGCCATCAGTCGTCGCCCTTCATCGTCCATCGGGGTCCCTGCGGGGTGTCCTCGATGGCGATCCCCGCCGCAGCCAGCCGGTCCCGCACCTCGTCCGCAGCAGCGAAGTCCTTGCGTGCCCGGGCCTCTTGTCGCTGGTCGAGCGCGGCGCGCACCAGCGAGTCGACGACGTCCCGGAGCGGGGCGTCGTCGGACGTGGCATCCCGCCACGGCGCCGCCAACGGGTCGAGCCCAAGCACGCCGAGCATGGCCCGCACCGAGCCGGCGGCACCCCGCGCGGCAGAGAGGTTTCCGTCGGCCAACGCGGAGTTGCCCTCGCGCACCACGGCCTGCATCGCCGCGAGGGCAGCCGGGACCGCGAGGTCGTCGTCCATGGCGAGGGCGAAGTCCGCGCAGAACACCGTGGGTTCGAACGGACCGGACACCTCGGCGACGCGTTGCAGCAGTCCCTCGATCCTGCGGTAGGCGAGGGCGGCGTCGGCCAGCGCATCTTCGGAGAACTCGATGTGCGAGCGGTAGTGCGCCGACACCAGGTAGTAGCGCAGCTCAACGGGACGCACCCGCTGCACGACCTCGGAAACAAGCAGCGAGTTGCCGAGCGACTTGCTCATCTTCTCGCCGGACGTGGTGACCCACGCGTTGTGCATCCAGTACCGCGCGAACGGGTCGCCGGCCGCGTTCGACTGGGCGATCTCGTTCTCGTGGTGCGGGAACACCAGGTCAACTCCGCCGCCGTGGATGTCGAACTCCGGCCCGAGGTAGCGGTGGGCCATCGCCGAGCACTCGAGGTGCCAGCCCGGCCGGCCGGGTCCCCACGGCGTCGGCCAGGAGGGCTCGCCCGGCTTGGCCGCCTTCCACAGCGCGAAGTCGCGGGCGTCCCGTTTGTCGGGGCGGGCGGAGTCGGCCGACGCGAGCATGTCGTCGACGTTCTGCCGCGACAAGGCGCCGTATGCCGGGTAGGAGCGGACGTCGAAGTAGACGTCGCCACCCGCGGCATAGGCGTGCCCGGCATCGATGAGCCGCTGCATGAGTTCGACCATGTCGGTCACGTGGCCGGTGGCCCGCGGTTCCGCCGTCGCGGGCAGGCAGCCGAGCACGTCGTAGGCCCAGCCGAACGCCCGCTCGTTGCGGTACGCAACCACCCAGAAGGGGACGTCCTCGTGGCCGGCGTTGTGCAGGATCTTGTCGTCGATGTCGGTGACGTTGCGCACCAGCGTCACGTCGAGTCCACGGTGCTCCAGCCAGCGACGGAGCACGTCGAACGCCAGTCCGCTGCGGACGTGGCCGATGTGCGGCGGCGCCTGGACGGTGGCGCCGCACAGGTAGATCGACGCCTTGCCGTCCTGGATCGGTTGAAAGTCACGCAGCGCGCGGGTAGCGGTGTCGTACAGGCGCAGCGTCACGCGCGCCAGGGTAACGGGCCCGGGCATGGGCGACCGTTGCCGCGTTGGTGGGGGCGGGGCTCGGCGGCCTCAGCCGGTGGACAGGATGAGGGCGGTGGCCACGGCGGCCAGGCCCTCGCCACGGCCGGTCAGGCCGAGTCCGTCGGTGGTGGTCGCCGACACCGACACTGGGCCGCCGCACGCGTGCGACAGCGTCGCCTCCGCCTCCGCACGACGCGTGGCGACCGGCGGCCGGTTGCCCACCACCTGGACCGCCACGTTGCCGACCCGGAAGCCAGCCTCCCGGACCAGCCGGGCGGTCTCGGCGAGCAACGTGGTCCCGGAGGCGCCCGCCCACTGCGGCCGGTCGGTGCCGAAGACGGCGCCGAGGTCACCCAGCCCGGCCGCGGACAGCAACGCGTCGCAGCACGCGTGGGCGGCCACGTCACCGTCGGAGTGCCCGCCGCAGCCGGCCGGCTCCTCGGACCACCACAGGCCCGCCAGCCACATCGGCCGACCGGGCTCGAGGGGGTGGACGTCGACGCCGACTCCCACTCGCGGCAGCCCCGCGCCGGGCAGCTGCTCGGTCATCCGGTCACCCCGGCCGCCCGACGCCGCGCCAGGACGGCCTCGGCCAGCACCAGGTCGATCGGACGGGTCACCTTGAACGCCTCCTCCGCCCCGCCGACGACGAGGACGGTGCGGCCGATCCGCTCGACCAATCCGGCGTCGTCGGTGGCCGCGTCGGACTCGTCGCTGGCGTCGTCCGCGGCCGCCTGGTGCGCGGCAACGAGGACCTCCCGTGAGAAACCCTGTGGCGTCTGCACGGCCCGCAGCTGTGCCCGGTCCAGCGTGCGCTCCACCCGCCCGGCGGTGTCCACCTGCTTCACGGTGTCGGCCACCGGGATGCCCGGGACGACGGCGTCGGCCCCGGCGCGGACCGCCGCCGACACCGCGTCGACAAGTTCGGACGGCGCCAGCGGCCGCGCTGCGTCGTGGACCAGCACCACGTCCACGTCCGCGGGGAGCACGGCCAGGGCCAGCGACACCGACTCCTGCCGAGTCCGGCCTCCCCCCACAACCAGCAGCTCGGTGTCCCCGACCGCCGGCGACAGCAGTGAGCGGACCGCGGCCAACTCGGCCCGCGGCGCCGCGACGACGACCAGCTCCACGGAGCGGGCGATCGACAGCGCGCGCACGGCGTGCACGAGGAGAGGCTGGCCCCCCAGGTCACGCAGCGCCTTGGGCGTCCCCGGGCCGAGCCGCTCGCCGCGACCGGCGGCCGGAACGATGGCAGCCGTCCTCACAGGCTCACCGTCACCCTCGTGACCGGGCAGGCTCCCGCGTGGGCTGTCCGGTGAGACGACCGAAGACGAGACGACCGTTGGCCGTCGTCACCACGCTCGTCACCACGATGCTCACCTCGCTGCCCACGGACGCCCGGCCCCGCTCCACCACGACCATCGTCCCATCGTCCAGATATCCCACACCCTGGCCCGGCTCCTTGCCCACCTTGTTGACCAGGACAGTGACCTCGTCGCCGGCGGTGACCACCGGACGCAGCGCCAGGACGAGAGCGTGCAGGTTCAGCACCCGGACGCCTGCGACCGCAGCCGCCTTGGCCAGGTTGGTGTCCAGAGTGAGCAGCGCTGCGTCGCGGTCGATGCACAGCCGGACCAGCTTCGCGTCGACCTCCGGGACGGCCGGCACGGAGTCGTCGACCACCGCGACATCCATGGTCGACTCGCGCTTGAGTGCTTCCAGCACGTCCAGTCCGCGCCGACCCTTCGTTCGACGGTGCTCGTCCCCGGCGTCGGCCAGGCCCTGCAGCTCGGCGATGACCGGGGCCACCACCAGCACCTTCCCGTGCAGGAAGCCGGCCCGGATGACATCGATGATCCGGCCGTCGATCGCCACCGAGGAGTCGATGACCATGGGCAGCGACGACGCCGACGGGGCGCGGGGCGCCATCCCGGCGTGGGCGCCGAACATCCCGATCATGGAGTCCCGCTTGGCGGCGCCGACCCGGTAGCCGAGCAGCGCAGCGGTCACCACGACGAAGGCGAAGATCGGGATGGTGAGCGCGGGGGGACCGGCGAAGAAGACCGGCCATGCCACCGCGGCGCCGACCAGGGCGCCGACCAGGCCACCGAACACGCCCCCCACGATCTCCTCGGCGCTGACCGAGCGGAGCGCCGCCTCGGTCGAGCCCACGACCTGGACCGTCCGCCGGCCGAGCATCCCCCCGAGCACGTAGCCGAGCCCGGAACCGACGATGATCCCCACCCAGGAGCCGTCGAAGCTGCCCAGCGGGGTGTCGGACAGGTCCAGCTGAGAGCCCACCAGCGACCCCAGCGCGGCGAAGAAGATCACCGAGAACAGCCGCAGCAGCTCGACCACCGCGTTCGGGACGCGGGTCAAGTGCGGTCGTCTCATGACTGGCTCCTCTGGCGGCGGGCACGGACCGGGTGCCGCCTCGAGCCTGGGCCGTGCCTAGCTCAGGACGCCAGCACCTCGTCGAGGATGGCCTCGGCCTTGTCCTCGTTTGTCTTCTCGGCAAGTGCGAGCTCCGACACAAGGATCTGGCGCGCCTTGGCCAGCATCCGCTTCTCCCCGGCGGACAGGCCGCGGTCCTTCTCGCGCCGCCAGAGGTCGCGGACGACCTCGGCCACCTTGATCACGTCGCCGGAGGCCAGCTTCTCGAGGTTCGCCTTGTACCGGCGAGACCAGTTGGTGGGCTCCTCGGTGTACGGCATGCGCAGGACGTCGAAGACGCGCTCCAGCCCCTCGGCGTCGACCACGTCACGCACGCCCACATACTCGGCGTTGTCCGCGGGGACCCGTACCGTCAGGTCGCCCTGAGCCACCTTGAGCACGAGGTAGAGGCGCTCCTCGCCCTTCACCGTGCGGGTCTCAACCGCCTCGATCTTGGCGGCACCGTGGTGGGGGTAGACAACCGTTTCGCCAACCGTGAAACCCATGTGTGAGGCTCTCCTCGACGCGTGATTGAAGACCCAATCTTAACACGTCACCGAACCGACCGGAACGGAGTTTGCGCAGGTCAGAGGGCTGATGCGGGTGGTCGGGGTCTTGACAGAACACCCGTTCCTGTGCCACGCGCGCGGATTGACCGGCCAGCCCCGGCCTGGGTCGCCGCTGGCCTGCGTCCCGCGACCACAGTGGCCATACTCGCGCCATGACCGCCGCCGGGGCCGCCGACCGCGGACGGCCGAGTGCCGTCGCCGCCCTGGTCGCCTCCTGCCACCCCGGCCCAACCGCGGTGGTCACGGCCATGGCGGTGGCTCTGGCGGTGGGCGTCGGCCGGGGCGCCGCCGGGGCGTTGGCCGTCGGCGCCGCGGTCCTGGCCGGGCAGCTGACCATCGGCTGGACCAACGACGCCCTGGACGCGGCCCGCGACCAGGCGGCCGGGCGGACCGACAAGCCGGTGGCGCGCGGCGACGTGTCGGCCACGACCGTGCGGCGCGCCGCGTGGGTGTCCGGGGTGGCCTGTGTCCCGCTGTCGTACCTGTCCGGGCCGGCCGCCGGCAGCGTCCACCTCGTGGTCGTGGCCGCCGGCCTCGCCTACGACCTGCGGCTCAAGGCGACGTGGTGGTCCTGGGCGCCCTACGCGGTCGCGTTCGGGCTGCTCCCCGGCTTCGTGACCCTGGGACTGCCCGACCCGGTCTGGCCAGCTGGCTGGGTCACCCTGACCGCGGCCTCGCTGGGCGTCGGCGCCCACTTCGTCAACGCTCTCCCCGACCTGGAGGACGACCGGAGCCACGGGGTCCTGGGCCTTCCCCAGCGGGTCGGGGACCAGTGGTCGCGCCGGGTCGCGGCTGCCCTGCTCGTGCTGGCCACCGCGACGCTCGCCGTGGGGCCGGCCGGCCCCCCGGGCTGGGCTGCCTGGTCGCTGGTCGCGCTTGGGCTCGTGGTGATCGCCGCCGCCCTGGCGTGGCCGTGGCCGCCGGGGTCGCGGGCGCCGTTCCACTTGGTCGCGTCACTGGCGCTGGTGGACGTCGTGGTGCTTGTGGTCCAGGCCGCACACCTGACGTGACGGCGCCCGCTACGCTTACCTGCCGTGACCCGGAGCATGCGCATCGGCGCCCTCGCCGCAGCAGTCTTGGCCGTGATCTCGCTGTCTGCCTGTCAGGCGGGGCGGAGCGCCCAGACGTCGCAGAACTATGTCCCAGTCGACGGCCGCAGCGTCAACCTGCCGGAGGACGCCTCGTTCGACGACCCGTACCTCGCACTGCGCAACGCATTCGTCGAGAACCTGGGCAGCACCCAGAGCGCCGTCGTGACTGTCGTCAACAACACCGACGAGTCGGACGTGCTGCTGTCGGTGACGATCGCGGGCCAGGAGGCGGAGCTGAGCAGCGGTCCCCTTGAGTTCGGCGCCGGCCAGTCGATCACCTTGGGCACCGGCGGGGACGCGTCCGCGGTCACCCAAGGTGGCGAGACCGCGCCCGGAGACTGGACCAGCATGACGGTCACCTTCCAGAACGCGGGAATCGCTGACATCCCGGTTCTGGTGAGCCCACCCGTCGTGCGCTGACCCGGACCGACTAGGGCTCGAACTTGTAGCCCAGCCCACGCAAGGTCACGATGTGCCGGGGCTGGCCAGGGTCCTCCTCGACCTTGGCGCGGAGCCGCTTCACGTGCACGTCGAGAGTCTTGGTGTCCCCGACGTAGTCACTACCCCAGACCCGGTCGATCAGCTGCATCCGGGTCAGTACCCGGCCGGCGTTGCGCAGCAGCATCTCGAGCAGCTCGAACTCCTTGAGTGGAAGCTTGACGGGGTCGCCGTTCACCGTCACCAGGTGGCGCTCGACATCCATCCGGACCGGACCGCCCTCGAGCGTCGCGGTCGCGGCATCGTCGGACTCGCCGCCGCGGCGCAGCACGGCGCGGATCCGGGCCACCAGCTCCCGCGACGAGAACGGTTTGGTCACGTAGTCGTCGGCACCGAGCTCCAGCCCCACCACCTTGTCGATCTCGCTGTCCTTGGCGGTCACCATGATGACCGGCACGCTCGACCGCTGACGAATGCTCCGGCACACCTCGGTCCCCGGGATGCCCGGCAACATCAGGTCGAGCAGGACCAGGTCCGCACCGTCACGGTCGAACTGAGTCAGGGCGTCCGGACCCGAGCTCGCCACCGAGACCTCGTACCCCTCCTTGCGCAGCATGTACGACAACGCGTCGCTGAACGACTCCTCGTCCTCCACCACCAGTACCCGCGTCACACGTCCCCCTCGTCATCTGCCGACATCCGTCGTGAGTCGTGCTCGTGGGCTGCGCCGCTCTCGGCCTCGTCGGGCAGCGGGAGCCGCAGCGTGAACGTGGAGCCGGAGCCCTCGCTGCTCCACACCCGCACGTCACCGCCATGGTTGCTGCAGACGTGCTTCACGATCGACAACCCGAGACCGGTACCTCCGGTGGCCCGGGACCGAGCGGGGTCGACGCGGTAGAACCGTTCGAAAATCCGCTCGAGATCCCGTTCCGGGATCCCGATCCCCTGATCGGCCACGCTCACCTCGCTGAAGTCGCCGTCGCGGCTGACCCCGATCATCACCCGAGTGTGGTCCGGGCTGTAGTTGATCGCGTTGGAGATGAGGTTTCGCACGGCGGCCACGAGCTGGTCCTCGTCGCCACGGACACTCAGCCCATGCTGGCCCCGGACCTCGAGGCGGATCCGGCGCGCCTCCGCCTCGAGGTGGGTGGCGTCCACGGCGTCCGCGATGACGTCGTCGATGTGCACTACCTGGGCCGACCGGAGCGAGTCGTTCGACTGCAGCCGCGACAAGGCGATGAGGTCCTGCACCATCTGGGCGAGGCGGGCCGACTCGAGCTGCATGCGTCCGGCGAACCGGCGCACCGCTTCGGGGTCGTCCGCTGAGCCGAGCACCGCTTCGGCCAACAGTGCCAGCGCCCCGACGGGCGTCTTGAGCTCGTGGCTGACGTTCGCCACGAAGTCGCGCCGCACCGCGTCCAGCCGCCGCACCGCCGTTCGGTCCTCAGCCAGGACCAGAACCTGGTCGTCCAACGGTGCCACCGTCACGTCCAGGCTCACCAGCTCGGTGCCGCGGTGGCTTCGGGGGATCTCGAGGGCAAGCTCGCGGACTTGGCGGTCCCGGCGTACCTGTCGCGACAGCACGAGCAGCGTCTCGACCCGAAGCCGGCGTCGGCTGACCAGCCCGTAGGGCAACGCCGACGGGCTCGCGCGCACCACGCGCCCCTTTGCGTCCACCACGACCCAAGCGGACGGGAGCGCAGCGAGCACCGCCTCGGCGCCGGCAGGGAGGTCGCCCAGCGGTTCCGGGCTCGCCACGTTGGCCTGGGACACGGCGTCAGGGTATGCCCCAGCCCGCGGGCACGACGGGTCGGAGCGGGCTTGTCCACGCACGATTGGGGCAAAGTTCACGCGCCGTCCGATCTCGGTTCACCCGACCCACTCGACCTGTCGCCTGCGGGGCCTAAGGTTCGGGGTATGCGCGAGCACTACCAGGAGCAGCTGCACCAGATCAGTGGTGGCCTCATCGAGATGACCAAGATGGTCGGCGACGCCATTGGTCGGGCGACACGTGCCCTGCTCGACGGCGACCTCCAGGCCGCCGAGAGCGTCATCGCCAGTGACAACGACATCGACGATCGCGCCGACGCCGTCGAGGAGCTGGCGCTCGACGTCATCGCCTTGCAGGCGCCGGTCGCCGGCGACCTCCGCACCCTCATCGGGGCGTTGCGCATCAGCGCCACGTTGGAACGCATGGGTGACCTGGCCGAGCACATCGCCCAGATCGCCCGTCGGCGCTACCCCGACTTCGTGGTGCCCGAGGAGCTGCGCGGACGGGTGCGGGAGATGGGCGAGCTGGCGGTCCGGCTCGCCTACGAGCTGGGCGACATCATCGACAAGTCCGACGTCGAGCACGCGCTTCGCCTCGAGGACGAGGACGACCGCATGGACGAGCTGAACCGTCAGCTCTTCATGGCTCTGATGTCGCCAGACTGGACGCACGGGGTCGAGCCCGCCATCGACGTCGCGTTGATGAGCCGGTTCTACGAGCGCTTTGCCGACCACGCTGTCTCGGTGGCCCGCCGCGTCGTCCACCAGGCCACCGGCCAACGCGTGACCGAGATCGAGCAGTAGCAGCTCCCGCCCGTCCGGTCAGAGCGGGTTTGTCCAGGCCCGCCGGCCAGCCACGTCGACGACCGAGATCCGCCGGTAGCGCGGTGTCGTGTGCGTGGTCTCGACCCGGGCTCGGGTGATGAGGCCGTTCCCGTCGGTGTCGAGGATGCGACCCATCCGCCGGCCGCTCACCCCGGCCACCACGCTGGCGCCCTGCTCCTCCTCCATGTGGAGGACGACCGCTCGCGACGGGCTGCACGCCACCTCGACGAACGAGTCCCCTACGACGACATCGTGGATCTGTGGGCCGTGGGAGACGTACGCATGGCCCTTCCGTAGCGCATCGAGGACAGCCGCTGCACTGCGTTCGGCGGCGCGCACCATCGTCCACCCGGTGCCGAGCTCGAACAGCGGGTAGTGCTGGTCGTCGGTTCCGACTCCGAAGACCGTTCGGCCGGATGACAGCAGGACGTCCCACCACGTCGATGAGTCGCCCCGGCCGGTCTCGACCTCCGCCGACCCGTTGAACAGCTCGATGCCCGCATAGCCCTGCGCCTCCACCAGGTCCCGGACGTCCATGCCACTCCAGTAGGGGTGGGCGACGTAGACGACGGCACCCTGGCCGTCCGCCCAGCCGACCGCGGTGTCGAGGTCCGGGAAGGTTCGCACCTCGTAGTTGTCCTCCTCGTTGATGTACCAGTTCGCTCGGTCGCCTCCCGGGTCCTCCGGGATGTCGTCGATGCCGTACACGAGGAACTCACCGCTGTGCTTCGGGTACACCGGGTGCCGCAGGTCGAACCCCAGCTCGGCGGACGGGATGGTGATCATCCGGTCAGTGCACGGCACGAGCGTGCGCCGCCAGTGGTCGGTGATCGCCACGACGTCGAACCCGGCCTCCTCGTACGTCGTCACCAGCTGCTGCGGCGGCAGCGTCCCGTCGCTCACCGTTGAGTGCGTGTGCAGAGCGCACTTCAGCCACTCACCGGGCGCAGCAAAGGGGTTGACTCCGTCAACCGACGGGTTGGGCATGAGATCTCCAGTCATCGCTCGTCATCGTCGGGCACTCAAGCATTCACCGCTTGCGCAGGTTGGGGTTGAAGACCTCGTCGAGGGCGTAGCCGCACATGGTGAAGGCCAGCGTGACCACGACGATGCACACCCCGGGCGGGAGGATCCACCACCAGTAGCCGTTGACCAGGGCACCGCCGGAGAACGCCTCCTCGATGATGCGCCCCCAGGAGATGGAGTTCGGGTCCCCGAGTCCCAGGATCGACAGCGTGGTCTCCGACAAGATCGCGATCGCCACGGTCAGGACGGTGTTGGCGAAGATCACCGGGAAGACGTTGGGCAGCACGTGACGCCGGATGATCGTCAGGTCGCTGGCACCGAGGACCCGGCCGCGCTCGACGTACGGCCGCTTGCGGACGCTGAGCGTCTGCGCCCGCACGAGTCGCGCGGTCAAGGGCCACGAGGTCACGGCGATCACCGCGATGATCACGACCAGGCTCGGTCCGAGGATCGCCGCCAGGGCAATCGCCAGGACCAGCCACGGGATGACGAGGAACCAGTCGATGAGCGCGTTGAGCACCTTGTCGATCTTGGTACCGCCGTAGTAGCCCGCCGCCATGCCGATCGTCGCACCGATGAAGACCGCGCCGATCGACGCTGCGATCCCCACGATCAGGGAGACCCGGCTGCCGACCAGCAGCAGCTGGAGCACCGGCCGGCCGAAGTTGTCGGTGCCGAGCCACCACTGGCTGGACGGGGGTTCCACCGGCAGCCCGGGCGCGGTGGCCGGGTCGAGGTCCTCGGGGTTCACGATCAGGGGCGCCACCAGGGCGACCGCCGAGATGACGACGAGGATCACCAGACCAGCCATGGCCTGTCGGCTGTGCCGGAAGATCGCCCAGTACCGGATGAACGCGTCCTTGCGTCGCCGTCGAGCGAAGTGTCGGGGAGAGGGCGCGAGCTCGGGGGTAGTGGCGTCGGCAGACATCACACCTCCTCGATCCGCGGGTCGAGGAAGCCGTAGGCGATGTCAGCCACCAGGTTGGCGACGATCACCGCAGCGCTGGTGAGCAGGAACACCGCCTGCAGCACCGGGTAGTCCTGTGACTCGATCGCCCGGTACGTCAGCTGCCCGATGCCGGGCCAGGAGTACACCGTCTCGATGACGATTGCGCCGCCGAGCACGAAGCCGAAGCTCAGGACGATGAGAGTGAAGCTGGGGAGGATGGCGTTGGGGACGACCAGGCGGCGCCGGACCAATCGGTCGGGCAGCCCGACCGCGCGGCCGACGGTCACGAAGTCCTCGTCCTTCACGTCGAGCATCGACGACCGCATGACGATCAGGAACTGCCCGACGTACGACAGGGCCAACGTTGCGACGGGAAGAGCCAGGTGGCTGAGGACGTCGGTCACCGAGCCGAGACCGGTCTCGCCTCCCGAGGACAGGCCCCCCGACGGGAACCACGCGAGCGAGCCCGCAAACACGATGAGCAGGAGCATGCCCAGCCAGCCCTCGGGCGTGGAGTACAGCAGCATCGACCCGTACAGGGATCCGCGGTCGAACCTGGTGCCACGAAACCAGCCGGCCCGGATCCCGGCCAGCACGCCTACGAGGATCGCCAGCGTGGTACCGGTGCCAACGAGGAGAACCGTCGGCCACACGCGCCCGCCGATGACCCGGGTCACCGGCTGGCCGGAGACCAGCGACGACCCGAGGTGTCCGGTCAGCGTCTGCCACAGGTACGTCAGGAACTGCTGGAGCATGGGCTGGTCGAGCCCGTACAGCGCCTTCTGCTCGGCGACGGCCTCAGGCGTGAGCCGCTGGCTGCGCGCGAGCAGGGCGACCGGGTCGCCGGGCATGACCCGGAACAGGAAGAAGTTGACCGTCAGGACGAAGAACAGCGTGAGCGCCGCCCAGCCGAGCTTGCGCGCTACGTAGCTCAGCGAGAGCGAGCCGATGCGCACTAGACGGCCTGCTCCCTGCTCACGTCACCCTTCCTCGGTGTCCTCGGCGCCGCGCCGGCGGACGAAGTAGAACGCGAACCCACCGACCACGACAAGGGCAACGACCCCCCAGATCCACACCGGCAGCCCGGTATCGGATCCGGAGCTGCCAGCCGCGCTGGTGGTGCTGGCCGGCGTCGCGTCGAGGAACGGCAGGGAGCTGTAGTTCGGGGTGATGTACCCATTCGGTGACGGGATGGGGGTCAGGTCGGCGACCCGGTCGTTGCGGTATGCCTGGATCGTGTTCGGGTAGACCAGCACGATGACCGGCACCTGGTCGTAGATGTACTGCTGCGCCTCGAACACCACCTTCTGACGCTCCTGCGGGTCGAGAATCGTCCGCTGCTTCTCGTAGAGCGCGTCGTAGGTCGGGTCCTCCCAGTTGCCGTCGCTCAGGTGGTAGTCACCGTCGACGCCCGCCTGGCTCGAGCTGAAGACCGACAGCTGGTAGTTGGGGTCCGGGTCGCCGCACCAGTACCAGATGTAGGCGTCGAAGTCGCCGGCCTGCTGCAGGCCGTACATCTTCCCCGCCGTGACCGGCTGCACCTTGACGGTGATGCCGACCTGCTTGAGGAACCCGGCGATCAGTCGGCCGGAGGCCTCGCTGCCCGCGGTGTCGTTCGACGTCGGCATTCTGATCACCAGCGGCTCGCCGGTGGCCGGGTCCACGCGCACGCCGTCCGGCCCCCGCGCGTAGCCCGCGTCGTCGAGCATCGTGTTGGCTGCCGCTGGGTCGTACGGGATGAGCTGGTCGTCAGGGATGTCGAGGTGCCAGAAGGTCGCCAGCGGCCGGACGACCGTCTCACCGGGCTCGGCCGCGTTCGGGTAGACCTTGTCGACGATGGCCTGCTTGTCGATCGCCATCTCGATCGCCTTGCGTACCTCGACATCCTGCAGCGCCGGCAGCGGCGTGGCGTCCGGTCCCTGGCCGCCGAAGTTGAACGCCATGTTGTTCCAGCAGTCCGGCACGACCTTCTGCACGGTGATGTTGCTCTCGCGCTCGAGGGCTGGCAGCAGGGCCGCGTCCACTCCGTCGATGACGTCGACCTCGCCGCTGCGCAGCGCCTGCACCATGGCCTGCTGGTTGTCGAAGTAGACGAACTCGACGCTGTCATAGGCGGGCGGTGTGCCCCAGTAGTTGGGGTTGCGCTCGAACGTCCATCGCTGACCGTCGACCGCCTCGGTCATCACGTACGGACCTGAACCCACGACCGGCACGACATCCACCGCACGCAGGTCCTTCTTCGCCAGATCGGCGTACTGGCCCCAGACGTGCTCGGGAACGATGTACACCCAGGGCGGCACCATGGGGGCGTTGGAGGGCTCCGGGGTGTTCCAGACGAGCGTGAGGTCGTCAGGCGTGTCGAACGTGGTCCCCTTCGGAATGTACGTCTTGAAGTACCCGAATCCCTGGTC
This sequence comes from uncultured Actinomycetota bacterium, assembly GCA_963848085.1. Classification (GTDB taxonomy): domain Bacteria; phylum Actinomycetota; class Actinomycetes; order JAHEKZ01; family JAHEKZ01; genus CAWKCE01. Next base: position 45,066 of record CAWKCE010000003.1, on the reverse strand, counting down.
GACCACCAGCTGGTACGAGAACGCGACATCCGCAGACGTGATCGGCTCGCCGTCGGACCACTTCATCCCCTCGCGCAGGGTGCAGGTCCACGTGCGGTTGTCGTTGCTGGGCTCGCACGACTCAGCCAGACCCGGAGCCGCGGTGAGGTCCTCCGGGCTGAAGCCCATCAGGAGGTCGTACTCCATCGTGATCGCTTCCCACTCCGAGACGCTGTTCACCGCCCAGATGTTCGGGTTGGCGATCTCAGACCCGACCGCCACCTTCAGAACCCCCGTGTCGGCGGCACGTGCCGCCGGTGGCAGTGCCACCAGGGACGCGCCCAGAGCCGCCAGCGCGAACACCGCCGCGGCCGTCTTGGGCCAGGTGCGAGCAGTCATCGAGGTCCCCTTCTTGCCGCACGAAACTCCCCGCGACCGGCTCGGCGAGCCCGACACGGGAAACGTGTGCCCGGAGCGTAGCCACCGCCCCGGTGCGCACAAGGACCATGTTGCCCTGGAGGCAACACACCACGGTGAACTCTGTGCGTCAGTCCGGCAACGAACCGGACACGACGGCATGCGCCGGTCCGATTCGGTTGCCGAGCAGCCGCGCCGCGGCCGCCGCGGCCTTGCCCAGGCGCCCCACCTGGCCCGGCGTGCACCGCTGGGTCGGCAGTCCGATGCCGAGCGCCGCGACCACCTGGCCGTCGGGGGTGAGGACGGGGGCGGCGACCGACGTGAGCCCGTCCTCGGACTCGTCGCTGGACACCGCATAGCCCTGTCGCCGGATGCGGGGCAGGAGTCGGTAGAAGTCCTCCGGGTCCGAGATGGTGCGCCGCGCGAGCACCGGCAGCGGCGAGGTCAGCGCCGATCCGAGGTCTTCGAGTGCGCCGAAGGCGGCGAACACCTTGCCGCTGGACGAGCAGTGCAGCGGCCCCATTCGGCCGGTCCAGTCCCCCACCGGGCTCGCCCGTTGCGGTGTGAACTGCTCGACGTAGAGAACCGCTCCCCGGTGCGGGACTGACAGATAGGTGGCCTCGGACGTCTGCTCGGCCAGGTCACGGAGCACGGGGCGGGCCAGGTCGACCAGCTCCAGCTCGGCGACGGCGGTTGCGGCCAGCCGGGCCAGGCTCGGACCCAGTCGGTAGCCGCTGGACTCCCGGCGTACCAGCCCACGGCCGGCCATCGTGGCGAGCAGCCGCGACGCGGTCGCCTTGTGAACGTCGAGCCGCGCCGCCAGCTCGGTGACCGAGACCGGCCGCCCGGCGTCGGCGAGCGCCTCCAGCACGTCTGCGACGCGGTCGACCACCTGGGTGTGCCGCACCGGCACGGCTCAGCCCGCCCCGGTGTCGGCCAGCGCCGCGCGCACTTGGTCGTCGACGCGGCCGTTCGACACCAGCAGGTGGCCGCCGGGCCGTGGAGAGCCACCCTCCAGCCGGGTGACGCAGCCCCCCGCCTCCTCGACGATCAGACCGGTTGCCGCCCAGTCCCACTCGAAGCACGGCCCTTGCTCGACCAGTGCCTCCGCGGCCCCGCGGGCCACCAGCAGGTGCGCCCACCCGTCGCCGATCCCGCGGGTGCCCCGGCACCGTCCGGCCAGCCGGACCAAGGCGTCGACGCCCGTTCCGCCGTCGCGGGCGAACTCCTCCAGCGCCGCGTGCAGCAGCAGCGACTCACCGATCGTGTCGATCGCGGACACTTCGACGCGGTCGTCGCCGAACCAGGCACCGCCACCGCGAACCGCACGGAACCGCTCGCCCAGCGCCGGGGCGTCCGCGACCGCGACGACCACCTCGTCCCCGTCGCGCAGCGCGATGAGCGTGCTCCACAGCGGAATCCCCTCGGCGAACATCTTCGTGCCGTCGATGGGGTCGATCACCCACACCCGTCCGTTCGAGCCGGGATCGTGCCCGAGCTCCTCGCCGAGGACGCCGTCGCCGGGGCGCTCCTGGGCGATCCGGTCGCGGATCGCCCGCTCGGTGGCGTGGTCCACCTCGGTGACTGGGGTCGCATCCGACTTCAGGTCGACGAAGTGCCGGCCACCGAAAGCCGCCATGGTGACGACCGACGCGGCGTCGGCCAGCTCCAGGGCCAGCGCCAGGTCGTCAGCACGCGCGGCGGGCTCCACAGTGCACGGAGCGTAGCGGTCGGGCGCCTGCCCCCTCAGTAGCTGAGGTCAGTCAGCGCCCCTGCGCCGCGACCGCCGCGATGGCGCCGGCGGCCGCGTCCGGGTCGAGGTACTCGCCGCCGACGGTGAGCGGTCGCATGTCGTCGTCCAGGCGGTAGACCAGCGGGATCCCGGTGGGGATGTTCAGCGCCGCGATGTCGGCGTCGGAGATGCCGTCGAGGTGTTTCACCAGTGCACGCAGCGAGTTCCCGTGCGCAGTCACCAGAACGACAGCACCGGTGGCGAGGTCGGGGACGATGGCGTCGTACCAGTACGGCAGCATCCGGACCACGACGTCCTTCAGGCACTCCGTCCGGGGAATGAGCTCCGGCGGGAGAGCCGCATACCGTTCGTCGCCCACCTGGCTCCACTGGTCGTCGTCGGGAAGTGGCGGCGGCGGAGTGTCGTAGGACCGGCGCCACTTCATGAACTGCTCCTCGCCGAACTCCTCCAGGGTCTGCTTCTTGTCCTTGCCCTGGAGGGCGCCGTAGTGGCGTTCGTTCAGGCGCCAGGACCGACGCACCGGGATCCACATGCGGTCCGGCTCGTCCAGGGCGAGCTGTGCGGTACGGATCGCGCGGGTCATCACCGACGTGTGCAGAACCTCGGGGAGGAGGTTCGCCTCCTGAAGGAGCTTGCCGCCGCGCCGGGCCTCCGCCATCCCCACGTCGGTGAGGTCGACGTCCACCCATCCGGTGAACAGGTTCTTGGCGTTCCAGGTGCTCTGGCCGTGGCGGAGGAGGACCAACGTGGGCATGGAGCGAGCCTATCGAGGCAGCGGTTGGCAGGACGTTCGACCCGATCGGAGCCGGACCCCCGCGGGCTAGCGTGACCGCATGACCGAAGCGACCTCGTCTCACGAGCACGACACCGACCACACCCACGCCGTCTCGTTCGGCAAGGGCGTCCAGGACTCGCTGCGTAAGCCGGCAGTCGACCTGCGCCGCGCGATCCCGCAGGTGTACGACGGGTACCGGCAGCTGCACGGCGCCGCCTTCGCCGAGGGTGCGGTCACCAAGAAGCACAAGGAGCTGATCGCGCTCGCGATTGCGGTCCGTGCCCAGTGCGACGGCTGCATCGCCTCGCACGCACGCGGCGCCGCCAAGCAGGGCGCCACCGAAGACGAGGTCGCCGAGACACTTGGCGTCTGCATCTCGATGATGGGTGGGCCGGGCACCGTGTACGCACCGCGTGCCTTCGCAGCCTTCCGGGAGTTCAGCCAGGCGTCGCAGTAGTACGGCTGGCCGACTGTTCCGCGCGCGCGTCGAGGAGGGGGAACAGGCCTTCCTCCTCCTGGGCGAAGTGCAGCAGCAGCACCGCGTGCAGACCGTAGAGCACCCGTCGCAGCTCGACCACGTCCTCCGGGAGGCTGTCCTCCTCGACCAGGTCCGTCAGGAGTCGCCCCACCCGGCGGACCAGGTGCCCGATCTCGACGTGTGCCCGGCTCATCGCACCCGTGGGGTCACTCCCGCCGAGCGCGCGGGCCATGACGGGGTACAGCTCCTGCTCCTCGGCCGTCTCGTGCGGAAGCAGGTCGTCGCGCAGCCAGACGTGGAGCTCACGAGCCGGCCCGAGGTCGACCACCGCACTGTCAACGTCCAGTCCGTCGGCCACATCCCGCACCCTCACCAGCTGCGGAGCCAGGGCTCGGTGCTCGTCGTACAGCCGGTGCCCGAGCTCGGCGTCGGCACCGCGTACCCGAGGCCGGGCGATAGGACGCGCCGCACGCAGTGCGTTCAGGATCGCGACGACGTCGATGACCTCCTGCAGCACCGCACCCCATGCCGGAGGGAGGAGGCCGGCCGCCGCGGCGATCATCGCGGCGAGCGACAGGCCCATGCCGATCACGACGCTCTGCCACGCGATCGTGGCCGCTCGCCGCGCGGTGAGCATCGCCTCCGCCAGCCGGTCGATGCGGTCGACCATCAGCACGACGTCGGCCGCCTCGCTGGACGCGGTGGCGCCCCGCACGCCCAGAGCGACGCCGACGTCTGCGGCCGCCAGCGCCGGCGCGTCGTTGATCCCGTCCCCGACGAAAGCGGTGCCGCCGCGCATCGTCTCGGCGCGCACAATCTCGAGCTTCTCGCCGGGAAGGCGGTCGGCGAACACCTCGTCGATGCCCAACGCGTGTCCCACCGACTCGGCCACCTCGGCGCGGTCGCCGGTGACCAGCACCACGCGGTCGATCCCCGCCAGCCGCAGCGCCCGCACCATGCGCGGAGCGTCCGATCGGATCCGGTCCTCCAGCACGAGGGCACCGGTGGGCTCGCCGTCTACCGCGACGAGGACCAGGAGCGCGCCGTCGAGCTCGCTGCGCCGACGCGCGCGACGCAGCCAGTCCGGCCGCTCCCCCTGGGCGAGCCAGTCCAGCTTGCCGACGGCGACATGGTGGCCGTCGACATCGCCCTCGACGCCGTACCCATGGCTCTCGACGACACCGGTGGGCACCGAGAGCGTCAGACCACGTGCACGGGCGGCGACCACGATCGCGGCCGCGGCGACGTGAGGAGATGCCTGCTCGAGGCTTGCCGCCAGCCGGAGCAGCTCGTCGGAGTCCGTACCCAGGGCACCGGTCACCTGTGCGAGCACGGGGCGGCCTTCGGTCAATGTCCCCGTCTTGTCGAGGAGCACCACGCGTGCCCGCGCGAGCCGCTCCAACGCCGACCCGCCTTTGACGACGACGCCATGCCGCGCGCTCTGCGCCATCCCGGCCACCATCGCCACCGGGGCGGCCAGGATGAGGGGGCACGGGGTGGCCACTACCAGGACGGCCACCGCGCGGACCGGATCGCCCGACCACCACCAGGCAGCCCCGGCCACCACCAGCGCGAGCGGCACGAACCAGGCCGCATAGCGGTCGGCCATCCGCACGAACGGGGCGGTGTTGGCCTGCGCCCCCTCCACCAGCCGCACGATCCCGGCGTAGGTGCTGTCGGCCGCGACACTCGTGACCAGGACGTCGCACGGCGGGCCGGCCAACACCACGCCGCTGCGGACCAAGTCTCCCGGGGGCCGCTCCACAGGGAGGGGCTCACCGGTGAGCGCCGACTCGTCCAGCACGGCTGAGGTGAGGACGACTCCGTCGACCGGCATCACCTCCCCAGACCTGACGAGGATGCGGTCGCCGACCAGCACGTCGTTGAGGGGACAGCTCTCGACCGAGCCGTCGGCGGAGTAGCGGTGCGCGCGGCTGGGCACCCGACGGACCAGCGCCGTCAGCTCCCGGCGCGCACGCAGCTCGGCCCACTCCTCGATGACGCGGCCAGTCGCCAGCATCAAGGAGATGAGTGCCCCGGCCAGGTACTCGCCGGTCGCCAGCGTGCCGACCAGCGCCAGGACCGCCACGATGTCCGCCCCAAGGTGGCCGTGGCGCAGGCTCGCGACCACCCAGGCAGTTGCCGGCACCAGGCCGAGCACAGTGGTGGCCACCCACGCGACAGGCCAGACAACCCCGAGCAGCAGGCCGACAACTGAGGTCAGCAGGAGCACCGAGGCCGCCGAGGTCAATCCGCGGGCGCGCACCCCACCATGGTGGCGCTTGGCGGCGAGGAGACCGAGGGTCCTAGGGCCTGTCACCCTCGGACGGGTCGAGGTGTCGGAACGCCTCGAGGTTGTCGGTGGGCTCTCCCCGCGCGTGCCGCCACCGCCACTCGCGCCGGATGCTGTCAGCGAAACCGAGCTCCAGAAGCGTGTTGAAGGCGCCGTCGGCCACCGACAGAACGCGACCCAGCACCTCGTCGACCGCCGCTGGGGTAACCGCGTCGCGGGCAATCGACGTGACGAGGTACACATCGCCCAGGGAGTCCACACCGAACGCCAGGCCCGGGTGTCGCGCATTGTGCCGCAGCAGCCATCGCCAGAACTGCTCGTCGTTCTCGTCCGGGTGCCGGACGACGAACGCGTTCACCGTGAGGCGGTGCGGCCCGAGTGCCAGTGAGACGGTGGTGCGCAGCTTGTTCTCGCCCGGAAGGACCGCGACGAAGGAGCCAGGATGCGGCTCCTCCCACTCGACCCCGAGGTCGATCAGCGTGTCCCGAACCACCTGGGGGGCGTCGGTGGGCACGGCGGGTCCGTCAGGACGCGACGACGTGCCGGGCGAGGCCGGCGTCCTGGATCGCCTGGGTGTAGACGTCAAGGGTCGCCTCGGCGGTCGCGTGCCAACCGAACTGCTCGGCATGCCAGACCGCGCCTACGGCGAGGTCGGTGCGGCGGCGGGGGTGGGCATGAAGGTCCGCGAGCACCCGCGCGTAGTCGCGGGGGTCGTGGCCGTCGATGAGCACGCCCGACCGACCGTCGGCCACCGCGGTGCGCAGCCCGCCGACTGACGCGGCGACCACCGGGGTGCCGCAGGCCTGTGACTCGACAGCGACCAGCCCGAAGGACTCGTTGTAGGACGGGACGACCGTCACGTCGGCAGCGCGGTACCAGTCCGCGAGGCGTTCCTGGGGGACCGGAGGCTCGAACCGCACGACGTCACGGATGCCAAGCGAGGCCGCCAGTTTGTCGAGGTGCTCCGGATGGGCCAGACCGCTGCCACTGGGACCTCCGACCACGGCGACGACCAGCCGGTCGCGCAAGGAGGGGTCGTCCTCCAGCAGGCGGGCGGCCGCGCTCATCAGGACGTCCGGGGCCTTCAGCGGCTGGATGCGCCCCACGAACAGCAGCACGTACGCGTCGTTGCGGAGCCCCAGCAGACGGCGGGCTGTCGCCTGGTCACCAGGGGTGAACATGTCGAGGTCGACGCCGGGCGGGACGACCGCGACGGCATCGGGGTCGGCGTCGTACAGGTCGACGAGCTGGCCGGCCTCAGCGGCGGTGTTGGCGACGAGACGGTCAGCGGTCGCGACGACCTGGGTCTCCCCGACCACCCGAGCGCTGGGCTCGGGGGTGTCGCCGTCGGCCAACAGCGAGTTCTTGACCTTGGCCATGGTGTGCATGGAGTGGACCAGCGGGACGCCCCACCGTTCCTGCGCGAGGTAGCCGGGCATGCCGGACAGCCAGTAGTGCGAGTGGACGAGGTCGAAGTAGCCGGGCGGGTGCTGAGCCTCGACCCGGAGCAGGCCGCTGGTGAACGAGCACAGCAGCCCCGGGAGGTCTTCTTTTGCCAGACTCTCGAAGGGGCCGGCCGCCACGTTCCGGACCAGCACGCCGTCGGCCAGCTCGACCGTCGGCGGGAGGCCGCCGCTGGTCGCCCGGGTGAAGATCTCGACCTCGACACCCAGCGTGGCCAGCCGCTTGGCCGTCTCCACGATGTAGACGTTCATGCCGCCGGCGTCGCCCGTGCCCGGCTGGTCGAGGGGCGAGGTATGGACCGACAGGGACGCGATGCGGCGCGGGGCGAGCCTGCGCAGCGTGCTCACATTCACTCCCGAGGTCGGGGGGTCCAGCGGTCAGGGTGGACAACCGCGCCCGATCTTCCCCCATTCCCGCCATCGACCGCATGTTGGCGGGCGCAGTGGCGCGCTCGGTGGAGCCGAGCCCTCACTCACAGCCCGGCGGGCGCCGCCGCGGACCCTACTCATCGAACCGGCCGCGGCATGGTCTGCTGAGCCGGTGGAGATTCGCACCGAGCGGCTGCTGCTTCGCCCCTGGCGGCCGGAGGACCCCGGCGACGTCAGGACCGCGCTCGACATCTACCAACGGGACGAGGTCACTCGGTGGCTCGGCGGCAGCGAGCGGTCGTGGGCGACGGCCGAGCACGCCCGCGAGCGGCTCGAAGGCTGGGTGAACGTGTCGGCCGAGCAGCCCGGATTTGGCCTGTGGGCGGTCGTTCCGGACGCGGTCGGGAGCCCCGTCGGAACGGCGCTCCTCGTCCGGCTACCCGGTGCCGACGGCGAGCTGACCGACGACGTCGAGGTGGGTTGGCACTTCCACCCGGACCACTGGGGCAACGGTTATGCGACTGAGGCGGCGGCCGCGCTGCTCGAGCACGCGTTCGGGACGCTTGGTCTGGTCGAGGTGAACGCCATCGCCTACTCGGGCAACGAGCCCTCGTTCGCCGTGATGCGCCGGCTGGGCATGCGCTACCGCGGCATCACAGACCGCTGGTACGACACGACCATGGAGTGGTGGTCGGTCAGTCGGTGACAGCGACCGGTGCGCCCGGCCCACCGAACTGTCGCAGGGGTCTGCTGAGGGCCATGAGCACCCAGACCACGCCGTAGAGCGCAGCCGACGCGAACAAGACGGTGGTGAGCCCCAGTCGTTCGAGCGCAACACCGAACACCAGCATCCCGATGGGCATCGCGACGTACGCGAGCGACGTGGTGGCGCCGAAGACCCGGCCGCGCAGCTGTTCGGGGACTCGTTCCTGCTCCGCCGTCATGATCACCGGGTTGATCGGGCCGGCCGCAAGGCCGGCCGCGGCCAGTACCAGCAGCGTGCCGACCAGCCCGGGCTGCAGCGCCAGCAGCCACCACAGCACGGCGAGGACCGCGAAGCAGGTCAAGAACACGCGGCGGCGAGGCAGCCGTGGCCCGACCCACCCGAACAGCAGGGCCCCGGCGAGAGCGGCGCCGCCGAACACCCCCAGCGCAAAGCCCAGGTCTCGGGCCCCGTCGAGGTTCTCGCGCGCGTAGACCGGAAGGACCAACGCAAACACTGGAGCGTCGATGAAGTTGGTCATCATCACCACCAGGGCGATGGTCCGCACCAGGGGTTCGCGCACCAGGAACGCCAGACCCTCCCTCAGCTCGGTGAGGTATCCCGGCCGCCCGACCCGCTCCACCCGGCGGCTTGTGACGAACAGCCCGACGAGCAGCGCCGAGACGACAAACGTGGCCGCGTCGATCCACAAGGCCGTCGTGGCCCCGAACGCGGCGATCACGACGCCAGCAAGCGGCGCTCCGAGCAGTGAGGCACCCCGCTGGATCGACTGCTGCAGGCTGTTGGCTCGCTCCAATGGGACGCCGGCCAAGGCGGCCAGGTCGGGCAGCAGCGCCTGGCGCGCCGTTACCCCCGGGGCGTCGAGCAGGGCTCCGGTGAAGGCCAGCACGATGAGCTGCCAGAACGGCAGGCCCACCGTTGCGTAGAGCAGGGGGATCAACGCGACGCTCACGCCGCTGGCCAGGTCGGCGACGACACTGGACGGCTTGAAGCCGAGGCGGTCCACGAGCGTGCCGCCGAAGAACGTCGAGATGACGGCGGGGAGCGTGGTGAAGAACACGACGACGCCCATCCGGCTCGCGCTGCCGGTGGTCGTCAGCACGAACCAGGGCACCGCAACCATCGTGACCACGTTGCCGGTGGTACTGATCGCGTTGGCGGTGAGCAGCGCGACCAGGGGCCCGCGTCGAGTGCTGGCCATCAGTCGGTGATGCGCACCCGCAGCCTGCGGAAGCCCTTGCCCTTGTTCTCCACCTTGACCACCTCGATGCCACCGATCTGACGCGTCGATGCCACGTGAGTACCCCCGTCAGCCTGGGTGTCCAGTCCCACGATGTCGACGATTCTGACCACCTCGAGCTCCGGCGGCAGCAGGTTCGTGGCGGTGCGGATGATGTCGGGGATCTCGAATGCCTGGTCGCGCGGCAGGTTCTTCACCTCGATCGCACGGTCGGCGTCCACTTCGACGGCGCACGCCTGCGCGACAGCGTCCTTGAACCCCTCCGGCACCTCCGGCAGGTTGAAGTCCATCCGAGCCGAGAACGGCTCCATGTTGCCCCCGGTGACCAGGGCGCCGAAGTCACGGAACACCACACCGGACAGCAGGTGCAGGCCGGAGTGGGTGCGCATCAACGCCGACCGGCGGTCGTCGGCGAGCGTCCCCCGTACGGCCGTGCCCACTGGCGGGACCGGGTCACCCTCACGAGGAACGAGGTAGAGGTCGTCACCGCGCCGCGCCCCGTCGATGTGGGTCTCGACCCCACCCCAGAGCAGCACGCCGTGGTCGGGTGGCTGGCCACCGCCGCCGGGGTAGAAGGCTGAGCGGTCGAGGACGATGCCCTGGTCCGAGACGTCGAGTACGACGGCGTCCCATTCCCGCAGGCTCTGGTCTTCCAGCTCGAGTCGGTGCGTACGGCCGTGGTGGTCAGCTCCCATGCGGCCAGCCAACCATGGTCACCAGAAGGTGAAAGGCCCACCTCGCGACGGATCCTCTCGACATACTCACCAGATGCCCGTCGGAAGGAACGTGTCGCCGCTTACCCCTTCCCTCACCCGCCACCGCGCGAAGGGGCTCGCCGTCGCTGTGCTGACGGTCTCCGTCCTGGCCTGGGTCGGCCTGCTCACCTTCGCCGCGACGGAGCAGGCCATGGGGTCGCCCTGGGCGATGCCGATGAGCGCCGACTGGTCTCCGACGCAGGCGCTGCTGATGCTGACCATGTGGGTCGTGATGATGGTCGCGATGATGCTGCCGTCCGCCTACCCGATGCTGGCGGCATACGACCGGGCAGTCCGTGCCGACCCGGCGAGCGAGCCTTGGTCGGTGGCGGTTTTCGCCGTCGGCTACCTGGTGTGCTGGGGGCTGTTCGCGGCCGTCGCCACGGGCCTGCAGTGGTGGCTGCTCGCCCACTCCGCCGTCGACTCGATGGGCGTTCTGGTCCAACCGGCGGCCGCGTCGCTCGCGCTGGTGGTCGCCGGTATCTACGAGCTGACGCCGGCCAAACTGACCATGCTGGGTCACTGCCGGGCGCCCGTGGGCTTCCTGGCCACGGAGTGGCGAGACGGGCGCACCGGCGCCCTGCGCATGGGTGTGGCTCATGGACGTACCTGCCTGGCGTGCTGCTGGGCGGTCATGCTCCTCCTCTTCGTGCTCGGGGTGATGAACCTGTGGTGGGTGTTGGCCATCGCCGCCTTCGTGGCGCTGGAGAAGCTGACTCGGTCGGCGGCCGTGCCCCGAGTCGCCGGGGCACTGTTCATCGGGGCGGGCTTGACGGTGTTCCTGGTCTCGGCAACGGCCTGAGGAGGCGGCGGTATGTGGCACGTCAGCGGTTCGTACTACGAGGCATGCAACTGTCAGGTGGTGTGCCCCTGTCGACGCGAGGGAGACCGACCCGGGGGCCGGTCGACGTACGGCGAGTGCGACTTCGTGCTCTCGTGGTGGATCACCGAGGGGGAAGTCGACGGTCGTGACCTCTCCGGTCGAAAGGCGGTGCTCGTCGGGCACTACTCGGACGACGAACCGGGGTCACCCTGGAGCGTCTCGCTGGTCGTCGACTCTGACGCGACGCACGCCCAGGTCGCTGACCTCGCTGACGTCTTCCTCGGTCGTCTGGGCGGCGACACCAGCCGTCAGTACGCGAGCTCGATCGCTGAGGTGCTGGGGACCCACCAGGCCGACATCGACCTCGTCCACGAGACGGGCCGATGGCGGATCGGCGTCGACAAGCGGATCGAGGTTCGATCCGTGACGCCGGCAGACTCCGATGGGCCGGTGTCGTGCGGCATCCCCGGACACCAGCAACCGGGGACCGAGATGGTGTCGGACGTGATCACCGTCGATCTGGATGCGTTCCGGTGGGACCTGTCGTCACGCTGCTCGTACGAGAGCCGATTCGACTACTCGGGATGAACATGGCGGCGGGGAGCTAGCCTCAGCACATGGGCAGTACGGGCATCGGTGCGTGTCTCCACCTGAACTCGATGCGGGGCGCATCCGGGACCCTGATCTGCCTCGAGTGCGGCGCGGACGTCGACTCCGCCGCTGAGTCTCTCGTGACCGCGGCCCCGGAGGTCATCAAGGCGCTGCCGATTACCACGCTGCCGACGGTGCCGGGGCACGTGATCGTCAAGGAACTGGGGATCGTGTCCGCCCAGTTCGTTCATGGGATGGGGATGGGGCGGGACATCCTCGCCGGGCTGGCCAACACGTTCGGTGGCCGGTCGGGGACGTTCGAGGGCGGGCTGGCGGAAGCCCGACTCCAGGTGATCTACGACATGAAGGCCCAAGCCCACGCTCGCGGGGCGAGCGGCCTGGCAGGCGCGGCGTTCGACCAGCAGCTCATCGGCGGGCAGTCAGGTTCGGCGTCCATGCTGCTGGTGACCGGGACGGCGACTGCCGTCGTCCTCGAACCGGTCGAGCCGGGACAGCCCACCTAGGCCGGTCACCCGGTGCCGGGTGACAGGAAGCTGCCGACCACCTCCCGCGTTCGGTCGCGCGCGCCCCACAACCAGGGGACGTCGGAGACCTCCAGCCGTGCGTTCGGCAGGAGAGCCGCCAGCTTCTCGGCCACCTCCACCGGGTGCACCGGGTCGTCCGCCTGCGCCAGAACGAGAACCGGGACGTCGACCGTCTCCAGGTCGGCCGCGTCAGACAACGGCGCGAGGCCGGACAACGTCCGCAGCGGCCGGGACACCGCCGAGCCCGACAGCCAGTCGGCCTGGCGACGTGCCCAGGTCCGCACGTCCATCCGTCGGCGTACGGCCGGTGGCTGCAGCTGCACCAGCAGCCGGGCGACCTCAGCCTGGTCACCGGCCTCCACCGCGTCGGCGAGCCGGTGGCCGGCCGCCACCGCGTCGGCCGGTCGGGGCTGGTCGATCGTTGCGGGCAGCGCCAGGACCAGCCGGCGGAAGCGGCCGGGCTCCCGCGCGACCGCAGCCAGCAGCACGGCGGCCCCGAACGAGACCCCCAGGGCCTGCGTCACCTGCTCGTCATCGGCGACGCCGAGCACGTCGTCGACGAGGGCGTCGTAGGTCCAGGCTGCCGCGTCATCGGCTGGTGGGGCCAGGGAGTGACCATGCCCGCGCAGGTGGACGAACACCCGGCTGCCGGCAACTCCACTGCCGAACGGGCGGGTGTCGCGGATCGAGGACGCCATGCCAGGCAGAAACAGCGTGACCGGCTCACCGGAACCGGTGACGAGGGTCTCGAGCCCGTCGGTCACCAGGGTCCGTACGGACCGTTCGAGCTCCCACGGGTCGGGCCTTGGCCAGCCGCCGCACGCACCGCGGGCCGGACGTCGACGATGTAGACGATCGCTGCGATCAAGCCGGCGATGCCGAAGATGGAACCGACACCGAACAAGAACGAGGCCGAGCTGGCCACTGCCAGGATCAAGGTCCACAGCAGCTTGGTCCGCTTCCCGGCGGCCACGTACGCGGCGGTCGGGCGGATGAGCGCGTCGACGAGGGCGAAGACCATCACCAGCAGCAACCCGAGGTACAGGAACGACGTGAAGGTCCCGAACGCCTCAAACAGTTTCACTGGGCGAGGGTACGTGAGCGGTGTCGGAAACGTCAGATCGGGGCCTGCCGCACGGAGGGTGGTGCGCGGCAGACCCCGATCGAACGATCGGTCAGGCCTTCGGAGTGGCCTTCTTGGCCGGCTTCTTGGTGGCCTTCTTGGTGGCCTTCGGCGGCGTCGCGACCGGGGCCGCGACCGGCGCGGTCACGTGCTCGGTTCCGCGCACGCGCGCCACGACCTGCTCGCCGCGGACGACCATCTCGTCGTAGGTCTTCTCTGCCTTGGCCGCGACCTCGAGGGCGTAGGCGGCAACGCTGGAGAACTCCACCTTCGGCATCTCGACCTTCGGCATCTCGGCCTTGCGGGGGTCCAGCTTGGTCATGTCGATGTTGCGGGGGTCCAGCTTGGCGGTGTCGACCTTGGGCAGGTCCATCTTGGGCATCTGGGCCTTGCGCGGGTCCAGCTTGGCGGTGTCGACCTTGGGCATCTCGACCTTGGGCATCTCGAAGCGCTTGATCTCGATCTCGGCCAGCTTCTCGGGGAGAGCGCGGGCGCGCTCAGTGGCGACGTCGGTGACGCCGACGAGCGCGTACAGGGGGGCGGGGATGGTGGGCATGTGGTCCTCCGGTCGGTGCGCGAACCAGGCAGGTCCGCGGCGGTCAGGTCAGCGGGTCGCCGAAGACTTCGGCGCTCGCTTGGGGTGGGTGGTCCGTGGGGGGTGGGGCTCGGCTTTCGGGGCAGCCGCCTTGGTGGTGCTGGCTGCCGCGGCGCGCTTGCGGGGAGGAGCTGGGGGCGCGCTGTCGACCTCGCCAATTGCGGCTTCGGCCATGAACGAGGCGTAGATGTCGAGCAGGACACGCTTCTGGCGCTCGCTGAGGATGGGGTCCGCCAGCACGGCGGTCTCCACCGCCAACGAGGTGTCGCGGTCCTCCAGCAGGCCGGCCTGCACGTAGAGCTGTTCGGCCGAGATCCGCAGCGCCTTGGCGATCTGCTGCAGGATCTCCGCGCTCGGCTTGCGTAGGCCGCGCTCGATCTGGCTGAGGTAGGGGTTGGAGATCCCGGACTCCTGAGCCAGCCGGCGAAGCGACAGCTTCGACGACTCCCGCTGCTCGCGGATGTAGCCGCCGATGCGGCTTACCGGGATCGAGGTCATGCGACCACCGTAGCCCGAAGTGCTAGCAAGAGCAAGCGGGCTGCTAGCGGACGCCGGTGGCCCCGTCGAAACTCCCCCGAGAGCTGTGTCAACCGTTCGGGTCGCTCACGCGACTCAGACCACAGAACGTTCGGTTCTGCTGCCCCAAGGAGACTGCCGTGACCGGTTCTGCCCTGCGCCCCTCCTCGCGCCGCTTCAGGCGGTCAATCGTCGCCGCCCTGGGCTGCGTGGCCCTTGTCGCGACGATGGCCGCCCCGTCCGTCGCCGCCGCACCGCGTGCGTCGTCCGGGAGTCCGACCAACGCCCCCGTGTTCGGCACGCCGTTCGACCGGGACCGACCCAGCTGGGACAACCCGCTCCGGCACCCGATCGGGGCGCCGCCGACGAACGCGCGGCAGGTGGGCCGCTCCCTCGCCGGCCCACCACGCACCGACACGCGCTCGGCCAAGCGAGCGATCGCCCTCGGCGCGAAGCCGTGCAAGGACGGCAGCGGTGCCCTGTGCGGGCAGTTCGTGGTCCCGCTCGACTGGAACGACCCCGGCGGCCCGACGGCCGGTATCGACTTCAAGCTGATCGTGCACTCCGCGGCTGGGCCGGCAGTGTCGACCGCGTGGTGGAACGGCGGTGGCCCCGGCCCCAGCACCACGCGCAACGACCCGTGGGTGCCTGACTACCTGTTCGCCGGCCTGCTGCGCACCCATGACGTGCTTCTCACCGACGTCCGCGGTACTGGGTCGACGGCACCGAAGTGCCCCAGCCTCCGGCAGTTCGTCGGCTACTGGCCGGGCGAGCTGGGCCACGCGCCGACGGTCGCCTGCTCCGACAGCATTGCCGACCGCATCGACACCTACGGCTCAGCAAGCACCGCGCGTGACCTGAACGCACTGCGCAAGGCCCTCGGCATCCCAAAGCTCGACGTCGTCGGCAACTCCTACGGCGCCATGCCGGCAACCGCATACGTCACGCGCTTCCCTGGGCGCACTCGGTCGCTCATCATCAGCTCCGGCGTCGACGTGGAGGCCACGCTGCGCGCGGAGATGCTCAACGTTGCCCGTGGGACCAGTCGCATCATCGCGCAGCTGTGTGCGCGGTCGGCCGGCTGTCGCGCCGGTGTCCCGAACGCCCGCGCGGCGCTGACCGCAGGGGTCCAGCAGCTTCATGACGCGCCCGTCGAGGGTGACTCGATTAGTGCCTTCCACCCCAAGACCGTCATGCACGTCACCTTGACCGAGGGGATGCTGTTCGGCCTGCTCCAGGAGTCCGACAACTCCTTCCTGGGCTGGTCCGGGCAGGCCGCCGCGGCGATGATCTCGCTGGGCCAAGGAGACGAGGTCCCCGCCCTGCGCCTCGCGGCAGACGCCACCGACATGCTGACCATCGACGAGCCGTACGACGTTCCTCCGCGAGTCGACTCGCCGGGTGGCTACGCGGCGATCGAGTGCTCGGACTACCGGCTGCCGTGGCCCCAGGGTCTGCCCCTGGACCAGCGGCTTCCGGCAGCCGCCGCGTCGGTCAGCGCACTCGACATCTCCAGCTGGAGCGGGGGCTGGGACGCAAGC
This sequence comes from uncultured Actinomycetota bacterium, assembly GCA_963848085.1. GTDB lineage: Bacteria > Actinomycetota > Actinomycetes > JAHEKZ01 > JAHEKZ01 > CAWKCE01. The sequence continues at coordinate 29,086 of CAWKCE010000003.1, read as the reverse complement.
GCGGTTGCGAGCACGGTGGAGTACGCCGACTGGCAGCAGCTCATCAACTGCAACTACTGGCCGGACGTGAACGCCGGGCCGGTCGTCTCTCCCCGCGGCTACCCGGACGTTCCTACCCTGGTCATGACCAGCGACTTCGACACCCGCACGCCGTTGGAGCTCGCCAAGCGGACCGCGGCGCGCTGGCCGAACTCGCAGTTGCTCGACATCGGCGGCGCCGGGCACGGCGCAGTCTTCTGGTCCTGCGGGCCGAGCCGACTCCGGGCCTTCATCCGGGACCCGGGCTCGCCGCAGGAGCCGTGCGACCCCTCCGACTTCCCCGCCTACCGCGCAGTCGGACAGTTCCCGGTGACCAGCGCCGACGCCATTCCGCTGGCAGTCGACCCCAGCCGGAGCGACAGCTCCACCGTGGCCGAACGCAAGATGGCGGCCGTGGCCCTGCAGGCCGCCCTGGACGCCAACAACATCAGCAATCGCCAGCCCTTCAGCGGCCGGGGCGCGGGCCTACGGGGCGGCCACTCACGGACATCGTCGAACGACACCGGCTTCTTCGTGCGGTTGTTCGGTGCGCGCTTCGCCGAAGACGTCGCCGTGGACGGCACGATGGTCTTTCTCTGGGACGGGACGACGCCGACCATCGACATCACGTTCAGCTCGGATGACGGCAGCACCGGGCACCTGAAGGTCGCCGGCGAGTGGAACGAAGGTCGCTCGGCATCGACCCCGAAGGTGCTGCCGGTGTCTGGTCGGATCAACGGGCACAAGGTCGCGCTGCTGCTGCCCTTGTGAGCCGGGTGCCTGGGCGGGCGAGGAGGACGCCCGCTCAGGCACCGACCCCCAACTCGGCCACCAGGCCGAGGACGCGTCGTTCGATGTCATCCACGATCTGGCGCACCGTCTCTACTGGCTGGCCGTGCGGGTCCGCCACCTCCCAGTCGAGGTACGTGCGCCCCGGGTAGTACGGGCACTCCTCGCCGCACCCCATGGTGACCACCACGTCCGCGGCCTGGACCATGGCGGCGTCGAAGCGCTTCGGGTGCTCCTCGGGAACCAGTCCCCGCTCGGCAAGAACCTGGCGCACCTCCGGGTGCACCTCGTCGGCGGGCTCGGAGCCTCCCGACAGCACGGTGACCCGGTCACCCGCGTAGTGGCGCAGCAGTGCGGCCGCCGCCTGGGACCGGCCGGCGTTCTTGCGGCACGCCACCAGCACGGTGGGGTGGCCCAGGGCGGACTGTTGCTCACTCACGCGAAGAACCTCTTCCTTGCCCACAGCGACACGTACACCAGTGCCACCAGCGCCGGCACCTCGATCAGCGGGCCGACTGTGCCGGCCAGCGCCTCACCGGAGGCCACGCCGAACGCGCCGATCGACACCGCGATCGCCAGCTCGAAGTTGTTACCGGCAGCGGTGAACGCCAACGTCGCGGTGCGCGGGTAGGGCATGCGCAGCCGCATCCCGAGCGCGAAGGCGCCGGTCCACATAACCGCGAAGTAGACAAGCAGCGGGAGCGCGATGCGCACGACGTCGAGCGGGTCAGCGAGGATCGCCTCACCCTGGAGGGCGAACAGCACGACGATCGTGAACAGCAGGCCGTACAAGGCGATCGGCCCGATTCGGGGCAGGAACTTCTCCTCGTACCAGTCGCGGCCGCGCTTCGCCTCGCCGATGCGCCTGGTCAGGTACCCGGCGAGGAGGGGGATGCCGAGGAACACCAGGACCGAGGCGGCGATGTCCCAGGCCGAGACGTCGACCGTGTCGCCGGTGCCGAGTCCCAGCCACCCGGGGAGCAGGTCGAGGTAGAACCACGCGAGCGCGGAGAACGCCACGATCTGGAAGACCGAGTTGATGGCGACCAGCACGGCCGCCGCCTCGCGGTCGCCACAGGCGAGCTCGTTCCAGACCAGCACCATCGCGATGCAGCGGGCCAGACCGACGATGATCAAGCCGGTCCGGTACTCGGGCAGGTCGGCGAGGAAGATCCACGCGAGCGCGAACATGAGGGCTGGACCGACGACCCAGTTGAGAACGATGGACGACACCAGCAGGGGTCGGTCGGTCGTGACGCGGTCGAGCTCGCCGTACCGGACCTTGGCCAGGACCGGATACATCATCAGCAACAGGCCAAGCGCAATCGGCAGCGAGATCCCGCCGACGGTCACCGCCTCCAGCGCGTCGTTGATGCCGGGCACCGACCGGCCGAGGAGCAGCCCGCCCACCATGGCCAGCCCGATCCAGGCCGGCAGGTACCGGTTCAGCCTGGACAGCCCCTCGACGACCGAGTGCTCGAGGGGGTCTTGCCCGACGGTCGGTCGGCTCACCCCGCCACCTCCGGGGCGGTCAGGATCGACCGAAGTGCCGCCAGCCGCTCGGGGACGGCTCGGTAGTGCACCCAGGTCCCCCTCTTCTCGCTGGAGACGAGCCCGGCCTCGCGCAGCACCTTGAGGTGGTGGCTGACCGTCGGCTGGCTCTTGCCGACGGGGGCAGCGAGGTCGCAGGCGCAGACTTCGCCGGTGGGGGCGGCGGCGATGATGCTCAGCAGGCGCAGGCGGACCGGGTCGGCCAGCGCCTTGAACGCGTGTGCCACTGTCTCCGCGTCGGCCACCTCGAGGCTGGCCGAGCCCAGGGGGGCGCAGCAGTCGCCGTCGACCAGAGGCAGCGGGGATCGGGTGGTGGAGGTGACAGGCATGGGGCCCACTCTATCGATGGATGTCGATGGACATATTGACGAACGTCGATCTGCTGGCTAGTTTCATCGATATCAATATAGACGACCGTCAAAGGAGCTCGCCGTGACCACCAGCCTCCCCCGCCTCCAGCTGGCCTTGAACGTCGACGACGTCGACGTCGCGGTCGACTTCTACCGCCGGCTGTTCGGCACCGAGCCGGCCAAGCGGCGGCCGGGCTACGCGAACTTCGCCGTCGCCTCGCCCCCGCTCAAGCTGGTCCTGATCGAGAACCCGGGGGCCGGCGGCTCGCTCAACCACCTCGGGGTCGAGGTGGCCGAACGCCAGGACGTCACCGACGCGCAGGCGCGGCTGGCCGACGAGGGCCTTCCCACCTCGGTCGAGGACGACGTCACCTGCTGCTTCGCCGTGCAGGACAAGGTCTGGGTGACCGACCCCGACGGAGCTGGCTGGGAGGTCTACACCGTCACCGACGAGCTGCTGGCGTTGGCCGAGGAGTCGACGTCACGCGCTTCCGGTACAGCCGCGACCGGAGCTGCCTGCTGTAGCTGACGCGTCCAACGTCAGGGAGTCGGGCAGCTGGGCCGGTCGCACCCGATCAGGCGAACGTGCGGCGGTCGGAAGGGCTGTCGGTGAGCCGGTCGCCGATGGCGTCTGCCTGCGAGCGGTCACCCGGCAGCGTCGTCTCGCTTGGGCTGCCGCGGTACATGACCACGCCCAACCAGCCGAGCCACACGATGAGGCCGAGACCGAACACCACCCCCACGAGCTCCAACGCCGGCACAATCGTGGCGAAGGCTCCGACACTGATGAGGACGCCGACGTAGTTGAGCGCCTTGGGGAACACGCCAGCCCGCAGCGCCGCCAGGCTGATCAGAAGGACCCACAGACCACCGACGATCTCGATCGTTCCGCCCAGGCCCCTCTCTACCGAGTCGAGCGCGATCCACGAAGATGTCGCTCCGGCAGGGTCGCTGTCGGCAAGACCGGCAACGGTGCCCAGGTCGACGAGCGTCACCAGGCCGGCACCGAACAGCAGAGCCGCCCAGATCAGCGCGAACACGCTCCCGGTCTCGGCCAGCGCTGGCGATCCCACCTTCAAGCGGTGGTAGAGCGCAAGCCCCAACGGCACGAGGGCGACGGCGAACACGACCATGGTGATCAGGTTCCAGACGTACATCGTGCCGTAGTGGTCGGCGACGAAGGCCGCGGACTCGCTTGGCGTCGGGTCGCCGGTGGTCAAGTCGGACAGCAGTGTTGCGAACATTCCGATTCCGACCACCAGCGTCGCTGCCGCGATCAGTGCGGCCACACCGCCCAGCTTCTGCTTGGCATGCATAGTGAGCCTCCTTTCGACTCCCTCACCCAACGCTTGACCAGCAGCCGGTTCTCCCCCAGAGGCGTTGGACCCGGAGGTCATCGGTGCCCCGCACTCCTCCGCCCAGTCCTGGCATGCCAGCCGTCAGAGCGCGTGCACCTCGCCCACCGGCAGCCCGTGGCCGAGCACGGGCACGGTCGCGAGCGGGGCAACCGCGGCCGGGTCGGCGCCGGCGCGAACCAGCGCCGCCGCCAGGGCCACCTGCGCCGCGCGGTAGGAGCCGTCGGACACCTTCAGTGCCACCGCAGAACCGTCCGTCAAAGCCGCCGCGTACACACCCTCGGCACCCTCCTTGGCGAGCAAACCAGGGACCGCCCGCATGAACCGGGTGACGTCGCGGTCGGTGCCGCCGACGAGCTCCGGGTGCCGACGCATGGCGTCGGCGGCGGCGCGCAGCGGGTTCCCCGGTGGCAGCGTCACCGCCGCCCGGAACGCGCGCGCCAGCCCGGTCAGTGAGCAGGTCCAGATGGGTGCACCGCACCCGTCCACTCCGACGTGCCCGGTCGCCTCGCCCGTCGCGTCCTCGAAGTCCGTCCGCAGTGCGGCCTGCAGCGGGTGCGCCGGGTCGAGGTAGGTGTCGGTGGGCCAGCCGTTGCGGACGCAGGTGGCGAGCATCCCAGCGTGCTTGCCGGAGCAGTCGGCGTACACCGACTCCTCCTGGCCGCCGGCGTGCACGACCTGCCGTGCGGTCGGCCGGTGCCCGGGCAGCCGTGGCGTGTTCTGTAGGGCGCTGTCGTCCAGCCCGCAGGCGCCCAGGATTCGGCGGACCCCTGCGACGTGGACCGGTTCCCCGTTGTGGGAGGCGCACACGAGCGTGAGTAGGTCGTCCGGCAGGTCCAGCCCGAGCCGTAGCATCCCGGCGGCCTGCACCGGCTTGGCGGAGCTGCGCGGGAAGATCAGCTGCGCCGGGTCCCCCAGTGCGCTGGCCACCGCGCCGTCGGGTCCGAGGACCACACAGGCGCCGTAGTGGACGCCCTCCCGGAACCCGGACCGGACGACCTCCGCCAACGGCACGTACCCACCGTCGATCATCGCCGCGATGACACTTCCCGGCGGCTCACACCGCCGTCCGGGCGGGCTTCACCGTCAGTCGGGGGTTCACCGGGAGTTGAGGAGGTCGTCGACGCTGGCCTCGCCGCTCTGGTAGCGCCGGGCGATCTCCGCGGTGCAGCCGTCCATGACTTCCTGCACCTTGCGGCGGTTGCTGGACACCGCCCGCTCGTAGTCCTCCAGCCGCGCCAGTGAGTCGGCGAGCTCGACGTCCGAGCGGTGCACGACGTCGGAGATACCCGCGTCCGACACGAGCTGCTCGACGGCACGCCGGTGGTCCGCCACCCGCGACGGCTCCACCGTGACGTGGCGACCCAGGCCGTGCGGCGCGCCGGTGGCACCGTCGGACAAGATGCCGGCCAGCTGGTCGATCAGGCTGCCCTCGCCCTCGTCGCCGTGGCGACGCCGCAGCTCGGCCCGGATGATGTCCATCCGTCCCTGGAGCAGGCGGCGGATGTAGGACAGGTCCGCCTCCTCCTGCTCCGCCTCATGCCGCAGTGCCCGGACGTCGTCCAGACCGATCGTGGTGATCTGGGCCAGGAAGTCGTCGGCCAGCACGCGGTCGATGCGGCGGCGTCCACCGGCCCGAGGGCCGACACCGGCGCCCGCCTCCGGCGCGCCTGCGCTCTGGTTGTCGCTCATGCGGCCCCTCCTTGCGTCGAGGACCGGCGGTCCTTCACGTTGAGCATCTCGCGCGCGTCGTCGGTCGACATCGGCGGCCGCTGGAACAGCGTGGCAGCCTCGGCGGCCCGCTCGACCAACTGCGCGTTGTCACGGACGGGCTCCCCGCGACTGTAGGTGAGGACGTCCTCCATGCCCACCCTCAGGTGCCCACCAGCGGACAGCGCGGCGAACATCACCGCCAGCGTGCCGCGGCCGACACCGGTCGCCGACCAGGTGGCGCCCTCCGGGAGGGCCTGCACCGCTGCCACCACGGCCTCGGTGGTGGCGGGCATCCCGCCCGGGACCCCCATCACCAGGTCGCAGTGGACGCGGCCGCCGTACGGGAGCCCGTGCTTGTCCAGGAGCCGGTTCAAGGAGGCGACGTGCCCCAGGTCGAACAGCTCGAACTCCGGCACGATCTCGCGCAGCTGGGTCTCCTGGTACAGCTGCACCATGAACGGCCAGGGGTTCATGAACACGTCGTCGCCGAAGTTGACCGTCCCGCAGGTCAGCGAGCAGGAGTCCGGCTCGGCCTCCAGCACCCGCAGCCGGGCGTCGTAGCCGTCGGTCACCGACCCTCCGGTCGACAGCTGCACGACCAACGAGGTCTGCTCCCGCAGCGCCGCCACGGTGTCCTTCAGCCGGTCCAGGTCGAGACTCGGCTGGGCCTGGTCGTCTCGGATGTGGACGTGCACCAGTCCGGCCCCGGCCGCCTCACAGGCCTGGGCTGCGGAGACGAGCTCGTCGAGAGTCACCGGCAGGGCCGGGACGTCGTCCTTTCGGCTCTCGGCTCCGGTCGGGGCGACGGTGATGAGTGTGGTCGCGGGCGCCATGCCCCGGATCCTGCCACGACAGTCCGCTCCGACGTCCCCCGGACGGCCCAGTTGAGCGCTTGAGGTCACGCCTCGACGTGCCGAAGCATCTGGTGTCGGGCACGACTGCGATCGGACCCGGCCATACCTCGCCGTGCCTCGCCGGGGCCGGGTGGTCGACTCGCAACGAGGGAGGGTGGCGTGCGCCAGACGCAGGTCCTTGCCTCTCCCCTCGAGAAGGTCCTGATCGATCTCGGGGAGGCGGCGGCCACTGGCTGTCTCACCGTCACCGACTCCGCCGGCGACCAGGCTGAGGTGTACTTCAAGGACGGCTCCATCTACTCGGTCTTCGTGCCGGGTCGGCGCGCTCAGCTGGGTGCCCGCCTCATCGCCTCCGGGGACCTGTCCCCCGAGGCGCTGTCCGACGCCCTCGACGTCCAGCACAACGAGCTCCAGGGCTGGCGCCTCGGCGAGCTGCTCGTCCACCTCGGCTACGTCGAGCGCGACGTCGTCGAAGGAATTGTCGTCGAGCAGCTCAAGGACTCGGTGGCGGCGCTGCTCGGCTGGCCGATGGCGGCCCACAAGTTCCGCAAGGGAAAGAAGGCCCGCCAGGACGTCGCCCCGCCGAGCCGCGTCGTCGACCTGCTCGCGGACCTCGAGTACCGCCGGCACCGCTGGGACGAGCTGGTCGACGCCATGGGCGGCGACGCCGGCGTGCCTCTGCTGTCGGCGCGGCCCGACGGTGCCACCGACGTCGCCCTGTCCACCGCGGACTGGGCGATGCTGTGCAAGATCGACGGCACCCGGACCGTCGCCGAGCTGGCCGCCGACTGCGGCTTCACGGTCTTCGAGGCGGCCGACGTCGTCCGTTCCCTCATGGAGTCCGGACTGGTTGACGTCGACCTGCCCGAGGACGCGGCCGTGGCGTCGGTGACCCTTCTCGAGGACGTACGCGGCAAGAGGGACGACGACGAGTCCGGCAGCTCGACGGCCGAGCTGGCCGCGTCGGTGAAGAAGGTGACCGCCGCGCTGAAGGACCTGTTCACACCGGTGTCCGCGCCCGTCGACCCCAACGACTCCGGCCCCACCGAGGCGCAGCGCCAGGCAGAGAAGGCCGTCCACGCTGCTATCGAGGCCGAGCGGGCCGCCCTCGAGGCCGAGCGAGCAGTTGCCGCGGCCGAGCGGGCTGCCCGTGACGAGGCCGAGCGGGCCGCAGCCACCGCCGAACGGGAGGCGCAGCGGGCTGCCGAGCAGGCCCGGAAGCGCCAGGAGCGGGAGGCCGAGGAACGGCTGGCCGGCGAGGTCGAGGCCTGGCTGGCGCACGAGACCTGGTTGGCCGACCAGCGCGACGACGCCGAGGAGGAGGCCTGGGCCACACACCGCACGCTGCTGGACGCCGAACGCGCCAGCCGCGAAGGGGAGGCCTGGCTGGCCCACTACCAGTGGGTCGAGAACGACCGCGGCGCCCGCGAGACCGAGGCGTGGGCCCACCACGCCACGTGGCTGGACGCCGAGCGCGTCCGCGCCGAGCCGGAGGCCTGGGTCAGCCATGCGCTGTGGCTGGACGACCGACGCGCACTTGCCGAGCCTCACGCCTGGGCCGACCACGAGACGTGGCTGGCCGAACGCGCCGACGAACAAGCCGCCGCCTGGGAAGCCGAACGACAGGACGCCGAGGCCGAGGCCTGGGCTGACCACGCGACGTGGCTGGGCGCCGAGCGCCTGCGTGTGGAGCCGGAGGCGTGGGCCGACCACGCCGGCTGGCTGGGCGACCGACGCGCACACTACGAGGCCGAGGCCTGGGCTGACCACCAGGCGTGGCTGGCCGAACGCGCCGACGAACAAGCCGCCGCCTGGGAAGCCGAACGACGCGAAGCCGAGCCGCAGGCCTGGGCCGACCACGAGACATGGCTGGCCGAACGCGCCGACGAACAAGCCGCCGCCTGGGAGACCGAACGACGCGAAGCCGAGCCGCAGGCCTGGGCCGACCACTCCGCGTGGCTGGTGGCCGAGCGACGTCGCGTCGAGCCAGAGGCGTGGGTCAACCACGTCGTGTGGCTGGGCGACCGACGCGCACACGACGAGGCCGGGGCGTGGGCTGACCACGAGACCTGGCTGGCCAAGCAGGCCAAGCGGAAGGCGAAGCGCGAGGCGGCCGAGCGGGCAGACGCGGAGCCTCAGGCGTGGCTGGACCACTCCGCCTGGCTTGCCGAGCTGCGCACCTCCTGCGCCGACGAGGCGTGGGAGGACCACGCGGCGTGGCTGGCGGCCGAGCGGGACGCGGTCGCGGACGAGGCATGGGCCGACCACGCCGAGTGGCTGGAGCTGGAGCGCTTGGTCGCCGAGGACGAGGCGTATCTGGTCCACGCGCAGTACCTGGCCTGGCATCGGGCAGCAGTTGAGGCGGAGGCGTGGGAGGAGCACTTCCAGCGCCGGGCCGCCGAGATCGCCCAGGCCGAGGCGGAGGCCTACCTCATGCACGCGGCGTTCCTCGCCGAAGAGGCACGCATCCAGAGCGAGATCGCCCGCCGTGGGGAGGAGGCGCGGCTGCGGGCCCTCGAGGAGGAGCGGCAGGAGCTGGAGCAGCTCGCCCGCCGGGACGAGGAGCGACGGCGCAAGCGGCAGCAGGACGCCGACCGGGCAGCAGCCGAGCAGGCAGCCCGGCTCGAAGCCGAACGACTGGAGCTGGAGCGGCTGGAGGCCGAGCGGGTGGCCGCCATCGAGGCTGCCCAGGCCGAGGCAGCCCGGCTCGAAGCCGAACGACTGGAGCTGGAGCGGCTGGAGGCCGAGCGCCTGGCCGCCATCGAGGCAGCCCATGCCGAGGCAGCCCGGCTCGAAGCCGAACGCATCGAGATGCAGCGCGCTGAGGCGGAGCGCCTGGCCGCCATCGAGGCCGCTCGCGTTGAAGCCGAACGGGTCGAGGCCGAGCGCATCGCCGCTGAAGAGGCCGCGCGCATCGAGGCCGAACGCATCGCCGCCGAGGAGGCCGCGCGCATCGAGGCCGAACGTCTGGCCGCCGAGGAGGCCGCGCGCATCGAGGCCGAGCGGGTGGAGGCCGAGCGCGTCGCTGCCGAGGAGGCCGAACGCGCCGACCTGGAGCGCGCGGAACGGGAACGTGCCGCCGCCGAGCTGGCGGCGGAGATCCAGGCGCAGCGCATCGAGCTTGACCGGCACGCCGCCGAGGAACGTGCCGGCGTCGAGGCCGACCGCGCCAAGGCGCAGCAGGAGGCTGCCGAGGCCGCCCGCATCGAGGCCGAACGTCGTGCCGCGGAGCGCGCGGAGGTCGAGGCCGCCAACCACCCGGTCATCGCCCTGGTGGAGGAGCCGACACCTGTCCCCCGGGCACAGCTGTTCGCCGAGCTGAACGAGGTGGCGTCCCAGGCAGCTGCCGTGACGCCAGAGCCAGAGCAGGAGCCGGAGCCAGAGCCAGAGGCGGAAGCCCCGGCGGTGCCCTCATGGGCCTCCGACGTGGACCGGGCGGCAGTCATGCGCGAGCTGTCCAGCCTGGGCGGCTTCTTCGACGACCAGCCCGATGAGCCGGCACCGACTCCGGGGCCGACCCCGCGCAGCGCGCCGCGTCCAGGCGGCAAGGACGCCGGCAAGGGCAAGGCCAAGAAGAAGGGCCTCTTCGGCCGCTGACGCCGAGTGCACACCCACAGGACACTTCCCGCCGTCGAGTGCACACCCGCCGGACACCTTCGGCCGTCGAGTGCGTGTCGTCGGGCCATCCCCCACCCCATGTCGAGCGCTTTCCGGCCCGACCGGGTGGATGATGACGAGCCGACCCGGCTAACGGATCGCCGACGTCTCGGCCCGATGCTCGGCCGGACAGCGTGGACTGTCCGCAGGCACCCGATCGGGACCACTTCGAGAAGGTGACGCATGAGCACCCACGCCGACCGCATCGCAACCTTTCGCCGCCTGCACGACTCGGGCTGCTTCGTCATGCCGAACCCCTGGGACGCCGGAAGTGCGCGCGCCCTGGAGGGGATGGGCTTCCCGGCGCTGGCCACCACCAGCGCCGGGCTGGCCTGGACACTGGGGAAGGCGGACAACCAGGTCACCCTCGAGCAGGCGCTCGCCCACCTCCGGGTCGTCGTCGACGCGGTGGACACACCGGTCAACGCGGACTTCGAGGGCGGATTCGCCGTGGCGCCCGACGACGTCGCCAGCAACGTCACGCGCGCGATCGGCACCGGAATCTCCGGGCTGTCCATCGAGGACTCCTCGGGCGACCGTGACCATCCCCTCCACGACTTCGAGCTCGCCGTCGACCGGGTACGGGCCGCGCGACGCGCCATCGACGACAGCGGGACCGGCGTCGTGCTCACTGGCCGTTCGGAGGGCTTCGTCTGCGGCCGTCCGGACATCGACGAGACGATTCGTAGGCTCCGCGCCTACGCAGACGCCGGCGCCGACTGCCTGTTTGCTCCCCGGATCGAGACCACGGAGCACGTGTCCGCCATCATCGCCGCGGTGTCACCGAAGCCGGTGAACCTCCTGATCAACGCGCCTTTCATCACGGTCGCGCAGGCCGCCGCCCTCGGCGTCCGCCGGATCAGCGTGGGAGGAACGCTTGCCCGCACCGCCTGGGCCGGTTTCCTGCCAGGCCGCCCAGGAGCTTGCCGACGCCGGGACGGTCACCCACTTCGTTGAGCTCCCGAACGTCGACGGACTGCTCAGCCGCTAGCGCCGAGTGCACACCCGCAGGACACGTTCGGCCGTCGAGTGCACACCCGTGCAGCAAGATGACCCCATGCGCGCAGTCGTCCAGGTCGTCACCTCGGCGTCCGTCACAGTCCACGACCCGGACGGGCCGTCGCGGGTCACCGGCGGCTTCGACGAGCCCGGCCTGGTGGTGCTCGTCGGCGCCACGCACGACGACACCCCCGAGCGGGCCGCCCGGTTGGCGGACAAGATCTGGCAGCTGCGCGTCATGGACGACGAGCGCTCCGCCTCCGACCTGGGTGCCCCGGTGCTGGTGGTCAGCCAGTTCACGCTCTACGCCGACCTGGGCAAGGGCCGTCGCCCATCGTGGTCGGCCGCGGCTCCCCGGCCGGTCAGCGAACCGCTCGTGGCCGCCTTCTGCGACGCCCTGCGGGAACGGGGCGCGAAGGTCGAGGCGGGCGTCTTCGGCGCGGACATGGCCCTGACCCTGGTCAACGACGGCCCACGTACCATCGTCCTCGAAGCCTGACGGCCACCGGCACAACCCACATGCGGAAGAGGGCAACGTGAAGCCAGCTGCGTGGCTTGCCGTTGTCTGCCTGATGGCCTCAGCTGGGGTTTTGGCGCCAGGATCCTCTGCCGATGCGGTCCAAGTTCTACCAGCGCGAACAGCCGCATCGACGACTCCGAACATCGTCGTCGTGATGACGGACGACCAGCGGCGAGGACAGCTCAAGGGAATGCCGATTGTTCGCAAACAGATCCGCAACCAAGGGACCGTGTTCCGCGGCCTGATCCCCACATCCACCTGCTGTCCGTCGCGGGCGGCGTTCCTCAGCGGGAACCAGGCACACGTGACGGATGTGTACGACAACTTCTACCCGCACGGCGGCTGGCGGTCATTCAACGAGTCGGGGTACGAGAGCCAAACCATCGCCACCGCACTGCAGGGCGCCGGCTATCGGACCGGCCTGTTCGGCAAGTACCTCAACCAGTGGCAGGGGGCTCCGGACGGCTTCGTACCGCCCGGCTGGGACGTCTTCCGCGCCATGTCCGTGCCTGGCACCGGTGCCGCGGGCGCGTACTACGACTACAAGCTGAGCGGCACCGGTCCCGACGAGCTGTTCGGCTCCTCCGAAGCCGACTACTCGACCGACGTGCTGGCTGCCCGTGCAAACGACTTCATCGAGTCCACCCCCGTCGATACTCCGTTCTTCCTCCTGTTGACCCCGTATGCGCCGCATGCGCCCTCGACTCCCGCGCTGCGTCACATGGGCACGTGGACGCGCCAGCCGCCCTACCGCCCACCGTCCCTGTACGAAGCAGATGTCTCCGACAAGCCCCTGTTCATCCGACAGCTCTCCGAAACGCCCCGGTACCGCCTCGAACGTCGTCGCGAGCGCCAGTCGCTCACGCTTCGCGCCGTTGACGAGGCGGTCGGCACCCTGCTCACCACCATGGGCGATCGGATGGACAACACGCTGTTCGTGTACATGTCGGACAATGGCTTGCTCTGGGGCGAGCACCGAGTCACCGGGAAGAACAGCCCGTACGCGGCCGCGACGGAGGTCCCCCTCTTCATGCGATGGGACGGCCACCTTCCGATCACCGGGGAAAGAGCGCTGGCCGCAAACGTCGACGTGACGGCCACCCTCCTCGATGCGGCGGGGGTGCCGCGGGCCTTGGACGTCGAGGGCGTGTCCTTGCTCACCGACAGGAGACGTTCGCTCCTCCTGGAGGGATCCAGGTTCGAGTACCGCCCCCCCTACTGCGGGTGGCGCACGAGTCGCTGGCTGTTCGTCGAGTACAGCGACAACCGAGGGCGCGAGCTGTACGACTACCGCAACGACCCGTACGAGCTCACGAACCTGGCGAGGAACCCGGGCTACAGCAACCGGGTCACGAAGCTTCGCGACAAGACGATCGCAGCCTGCAGCCCCGTGCCGCCCAACTTCACCTGGTGACCCGGGCTCAGCCCACCTGCCGCCAGCCGTAGCCACCGTCCTTGGTGGTGAACACGTCCCCGCCGACGATGGCCATCCCCAGGTACCCGTCGGCGAACGCGAGTGACGGGAGCAGCCCCTCGTCCGGCTGCACCGGCAGCTGGCCCAGGCAGCCGCCGACCCGCCACGTCCGTCCACCGTCGACGGTCTGCAGCAGTCGGACGGACGGGCACTGCGCGTCACTGACGTCCAGCAGCCACCCGAGGTCCCGGCTCTCCCACGCCAGCGCAACCGCCCCCGGCACCACCGCCAGTCGAATCCAGTTCGCCCCGCCGTCCAACGTCCGCAGCACCCGCCCCTTCGGGCACAGCACGGCGGCGTCCGTGGTCGACAGCCCCACCAGCTCCACCGCCGCGAAGTTCGGGTTCGCGCACGGCGTCTGCGCCGGGCCCGCCGGGGTGTGGATCTCCCGCGGGCGGTCCGGGTCGCGGTACCACTGTGCCGCCGCCGCGGCCGGCCCGTCCCACGACCGGCCGCCGTCGGTGCTGGCCCAGGCCACCGTCCGGCAGCCGGCACCGTCCGGCGAGCCCGAACCCACCAGGTCAACGCCCGAGGGCGGCACCGCCCGCAGGCTCAGCAGCTGTCGCACCGGGAGGCTGACCGACCGCCAGCTGCGGCCGCCGTCGACGCTGCGCTCCAGCGTCGCCTGCTCGTCGCAGGCCCCCACCGTCCCCCGGTACGCGATACGCGCGTCTGCCAGCGCGAGCGGCGGCGCGACCACCTGGACCCGGCTGTCCGACGGCTTGCCGGTCGCGGGTGGCGTCGGCTCGATGGACGCCGGACCGGCCAACGCGGAGCCCTGGGGGGTCGGGGCCGGCAGCGGCGCCGTCGAGCGCATCGCCGCGTACGCCACCAGCCCGGTGACCACGGTCAGGGCGACCAGCCCGAGCGTGGTCCAGACCAGGCGGGGGCGCGACACCTGCCCAGTATCCCGCCCCGTGAGAGGCTCGCGGGCATGGCCGCCGAGTTCGACCCGACGATCCGCGTGCTCGCGTTCTTCCTCGCCGACCACGCCGAGGCTGTCGGAGGCAAGGTCTACGCCAACGGTGCGTTCTGGAACCGCCTGCACAGCCTCAGCTACCCGTCGACACACCACTTCGCCGTGGCCGCAGTCCTCGAGGTCGCTTGGCGGGCGGAGCGCCAGACGCACACGTTCACCGTTCGGTTCGACGACGCGGACGGCGGCTCCATGGGCGCCCGGATCGACGGCCAGTTCCAGGTCGACCCGAACCCCGCCCTCCCGGACGGGGAGCCGACGCTGATCCCGCTGGCGACGCTGGTCAACGGGTTCGTGGTGTCCGAGGCCGGCGCCTACGTGGCTGTCCTCGAGGTCGACGGCGCGGAGCGTGCCCGCTGGTCGTTCCACGCGGTGACCGCCGCCCCGAACCCGGTCTAAGGACCCCTCGTAGGCACCTGACCGATCCGCCCACCCCCGCCTTAGGGCGAACCTCGAACCGTAGCCACCCACCACGGACCGAGGAGAACGCCATGAACAGCAACTACTGGATCGCCGAGCAGCTCGTCGCCGACGAGCAGGCCCGGATCGCCCGCCGCGCCGAAACCTGGCGTCGGGTTGGCAACGCCCGCCACAACCGCCGGGACCACGGCACCCGGTGACCGCACTGCTTGAGCCCTCCCCCGTCCCCGGCGCGGGTGGCATGCTCGACCTCGTGTCCGGCCGTCTGCTGAGCCCGGTCTTCGTCGGCCGGGAACCTGAGCTGGCGACGCTGCGCGAGCAGCTCGCCGAGGCGGCGGACGGGCGGCCGGGGGTTGTCGTGCTCGGCGGGGACGCCGGAGTCGGCAAGACCCGCCTGGTCGAGGAGTTCGTGCGCAGCGCACACGACGACGCCGACGTCCTGCTGGGCGGCTGCCTCGACCTCGGGGACAACGGGCTCGCGTTCACCCCCTTCGTGACCGCGCTGCGCGACCTGGTCCGGCAGCGCGGCCAGGCCACTGTGGCCGAGCTGGTCGGCCCGGGACGCCTGGAGCTGGCGGCCCTGGTCCCCGAGCTGGCTCCTGCCGGTTCCGAGCCGATGCCGGCCGCGCGCCCGTCGTCGGACCTGCTGCGGCTGTACGAGGCCGTGACCGACCTGCTGGAAAGCGCGTCCCAGGACCGTCCCCTGGTGCTCGTGCTCGAGGACCTGCACTGGGCAGACCGCTCCAGCCGTGACCTGCTCGGGTTCCTGGCCCGCACCCTGCGCGGCAGCCGCGTCCTGGTCGTGGCGACGTTCCGCGCCGACGACCTGCACCGCACACACCCGCTGCGACCCTTCCTCGCCGAGCTGGACCGCGTGCGCGGGGTCAGCCGGCTGACGCTGGACCGGCTCGACCGAGACGACGTCGCCGCACAGATGGCGGCGCTGCTGGGCCGCACGCCGTCCGACGACGAGCTGGACCGCGTCTACGAGCGCTCCGAGGGCAACCCGCTGTTCGTCGAGGAGCTGGCGTGCTGCTTCCCCGAGTCCGGGCTGCCCGACTCGCTGCGCGACCTGCTGATGATCCGGACCGAGCGGCTGGACCGGACGGCCCGGCAGGTCCTGCAGGTCGTGGCCGTGATCGGCGCGCGCGCCCACTACCCGGTGATCGCCGCGGTGGCCGAGCAGCCGGAAGCCGCGCTGGCCGACGCCTTGCGCGCCTCCGTCGAGGCGAACGTCCTCGTGGCCGACACCCAGGCCGACGCGTTCACGTTCCGCCACTCCCTGCTGCGCGACGCCATCCACGACGACCTCCTGCCGGGGGAGCACGCCCGCCTGCACGCCCGCGTGGCCCGGACCCTCACCGACTCGCCCGCACTCGTCCGCCCCGACCGGCTCCCGGCGGAGGTGGCGCACCACTGGGACGCCGCCCACGACCAGCCGAAGGCGCTCGCCGCGGCGTACGTCGCGGCCGAGCAGGCCGAGCGCGTCCACGCCTACGCCGAGCAGCTGCACCTGCTCGAGCGCATGCTCGGACTGTGGTCGGTCGTCCCTGATGCCGAGGCGGTCGCCGGTGTGGACCTGGTCACCGTCCTGCGGGATGCCGTGCGCGCCGCTGCCCGCGCGGGGGTGGCAGACCGCGTCGAGCCGCTGTCCGACCAGCTGGTGGCGGAGGCGGAGAAGACCGGCGACCCGCTGCGGCTGGCCGACGCCCTGATGCAACGGGGCAAGTGGTGCGGGGGCAAGGTCTCCTCGTCCGGAGACCTGGAGCGCGCCCTCGAGCTGATGCCGGTGGACCCGCCGTCCCGGTTGCGCGCCGAGGCGCTGGACTCGCTGGCGATGCGCCAACTGCTGCTCGGCCACGGCGACATCGGCGAGGAGCTCGCCCGCGAGGCGCTGGCGGCGGCGCGGGCCGCCGGCTCGACCCGGGTGGAGATCTCGGCGATGTCGACGCTCAGCACCGTCCTGGTCAGTACCGACGACGTCGAACAGGGGCTGGAGTTCGCCCGGCAGGCCCTCGACCTGGCGACCCGCGAGGGCAACGACATGCTGCTCGCCCGGGTCCTCACCAACATGTCGCACGCACTGTGCGGGCTCGGTCGCTACGAGGAGGCGGCCGACGCCGCCCGCCGCGGCCTGGTCGTCACCGAGAAGCTGTCGCTGACCCGCACGTTCGGCCAGCTCCTCGCCGGCAACTTGGCCGACCCGCTGGTCCTGCTTGGGCGGCTGGACGAGGCCAGCGCCGTCGTCGACCAGGCGCTGGGAGTGGGCTGGGCGACGCCCAGCGGGACGGCCTACCTGATCCAGCTGTCCGGGCGGATCGCGCTGCTCCGGGGCGACCTGGAGGCTGCGGCGGCGCTGGTACGGCAGGGCGACGAGCTCCGCGAGCGCAACCGGCTGCTGCTGCAGGACTCGCTGCCGCAGCTCCAGCTCGGAGCATGGCTGGCCAGTGAGCAGGGAGACGCCGACGCCGCGTTCGCCCAGGCCGTGGAACCCCTCACGCCGCCGCTGCCCACCGACCACACGCGGTACCTGTGGCCGCTGGTCGTCGAGGCCGCCCGTGCGGTGGCCGACCGGGCCGACCGGGCGCGCGACCTGCACGACGACACCCGGCTGGCGGCAGCGCTCGCCGACGCCCAGCGCGTCCGAGCAGACGTCGACCAGCTTCCGGTGCCGGGCGCCTCGGGCACGGCATGGCGGACCCACGTGCTGGCCGAGCTGGACCGAGCGCACGGCACCGACGACGTCAGCGGCTGGGAGCAGGTCGCCGGCGCCTACGCGAAGGTCGACGACGTCCTCCAGGTGGCGGCGGTGAAGATCCGCATGGCTGAGCTGGCGGTGGCGGCCGGTGACCGTTCGGCCGCTGCCGAGCTGCTCGCCGACGCGGCCGAAGTGTCGGCGGCGTCCGGAGCCGCCCTGCTCGTCGAGCGGGCCCGCGGCCTGGCCCGCCGGGCCCGGATCGCGCTGCCGGACGAGCCTGTCGGCGACGGGGAGGCACCAGTCGACCCGGTCGCGCGCCTGGGGCTCACCGAGCGCGAGCACGATGTGCTGGTGCTGGTGGCGGAGGGGCTGACCAACCGGCAGATCGGCGAGCGGCTCTACATGAGCCCAAAAACCGCAAGCGTGCACGTGTCCGCAATCCTGGCCAAGCTGCAGGTCTCCGGCCGGGGCGAGGCGGCGGCCGTGGCGCACCGGCTGGGGATCGCCGGCTGAGTCACGCTAGGCTCCGGCGCGAAATGTCACTTCGCTCTTTACCCTCGATTTAGGAGTTCACGTGGACCTCGGCGACTTCCTCTGGAGCCTCGTCGTCATCTTCTTCATGGTCATCTACTTCATGATGCTGTTCAGCGTCATCGGTGACCTGTTCCGCAGCAAGGACCTCAACGGGTTCAGCAAGGTGATCTGGATCATCGCGCTCCTGTTCCTGCCGCTGATCTCGCTGCTCGTCTACATGATCGTCCGCGGGGACGGGATGGCCGACCGCGCCATCGCGGCTGCCGGGCGCGCCCAGGACCAGCAGATGGAGATGGCCAAGCAGATCGTGGCCACCGACAGCTCGAGCGCGGCCGACCAGATCGCGCAGGCCAAGAACCTGCTCGACTCGGGTGCCATCTCGCAGGCCGAGTACGACGCCCTCAAGGCCAAGGCCCTCGCCTGACGGCTGGGACACACCGCACGTAGTACTTGCTAGGCGGGGCGAGCGCTCAGGCGCTCGCCCCGCCTAGCAAGTTGTGGGGGGACGATCGGAGCGGGTGCGGCTAGACGAGGTCGCGGCGGCGGTAGCCGACGAAGCCCAGGGCGCCGCAGCCGACGGCCAGCCCCAGCAGCGCCCAGGTAGCCGGCCACGCGACCGGCTCCACCGGCACCATCGCCAGGTGGTGGTACGGCGACAGGTTCATCACCCAGTCCGGCCAGTCGAACGCCGGGCCGAACAGCTCGACCAGGTACCCGCCGACGGCCACCGCGGTCGCCGTCGGCACC
The DNA here is from genome assembly GCA_963848085.1 of uncultured Actinomycetota bacterium. Lineage (GTDB taxonomy): Bacteria > Actinomycetota > Actinomycetes > JAHEKZ01 > JAHEKZ01 > CAWKCE01. The sequence goes on along the minus strand of CAWKCE010000003.1, from coordinate 10,431 downwards.
GCCCACGCCGGCCGGACCCCGTGCAGCAGCACCACGATCCCCAGCACGAGCAGCGGCACCGGCAGTGCCGCGACGGTTGCCGCGAACGCGTCGGCGGCCGACAGGCCCGCGCCCGACGCCGCACCACCCAGCCACAGCCCTGCCGAGATCAGCAGCGCCAGCGCAGCCATGGCGACCGCGGCGGACCACACGAGCGCGCCCAGCCACCGGCTCCGGGTGACCGCCCCGGACTGCGCCAGGTCGAGCCGGCCGTCCTCCTCGTCCTCCTGCTCGGCGTGCACGACCGAGATCGGGTAGACCGCGATCACGACGGACAGCAGCGACGCCATCAAGGCGATGTACCCAGTCACGCTGAACAGTTCGGTCATCCCCAGCTGGTCGAGGAACTGCTGCAGCTGCGGGTTGCTGTCGAGCAGGTCCGTCACCGAGCCGCCGAGGCCCCCGTAGACGGAAGCCAGCACCAGCAGCGCCGAGCCCCAGCCGATGAGCTCGCGGGACCGCCGACGCACCGCGAACCCGTCGGCGCTGCCCAGCAGCCGCAGCCGGGGCTTCGCCTCGTCGGTCACCTGGACCACGCCCGCCCCGAGGTCGCGACGCTGCGCCAGCACCACGGTGACGACGAACGTGACGGCCGCGGCCCCGCCGAGCAGCAGCAGCGCGGCCGGGTCGTCCCCGCTGAACGCCCGCAGGTTCTCCAGCCAGCCGAACGGGGTCAACCATCGGAGCCAGCCATATGTGTCGGTGACGTCGGCCGCCATGCGCAGCAGGAAGAAGGCGCCGACCGTGATGCCGGCCAGGCCGGCGGCCAGCCGCCGCTGCGGAACGAGCTGGGAGGTCACCGCTCCGACACCGGCAAACAGCACCAGAACCAGGCCGACCCCGCCGCCGAACAGCAGCGAGCCGGGCCACGCCTCCCCGCTGGCGAGCAGCGAGGCCAGCACCACCACGGCCGTCACGACTCCGGCCGCGACGAACAGCGCCAGGTGGACGCTCACTCCGCGCGCTCGGGTCAGTGGCGCGGCCAGCAACAGGTCCCAGTGGCCGCGCTCCTCCTCGCCGCGGAAGACCCTGGTCGCCGCCAGCGCCGCCCAGATGGCGACGATCAGCGCGATGAACGCCTGCGCCCGCCAGGCGACGAAGCCGCCACTGGTGGTGAGGTCCCACGGGACGCCGAGCAGGGCGCGCATCCCCGGGTTGGCGGCCAGCTGGTCGAACGAGCTGGCCGCGCCGCTGAGCTGGTCGTATGCGGCGATGGCGGCGGCCAGGAAGAAGCCGGAGACCCCGGCCACGATCAGGGTGCCGCGCCGGACCTGGCGCACCCCGAGGCGGGCGACGACGGCTGCCGGCGAGCTCACGGGGCCTCGTCGCCGTTCGCGCCGTAGTAGCCGAGGAAGACCTCCTCCAGCGACGCCTCGCGGGAGCGCAGCGCGGTGACCTCGCACCTGCCAAGGGCGGCGAGCAGGGGCGCCACCGACCCGGTCATCTGGACCCGGACCCCGGCCGGGGTCCGCTCGACGGCGCTGACTCCGGGGACGGTCGCCAGGTCCGGGAGCCCGTCGGCGGAGTCGATCTCCAGCACCGTGCCGTGCATGGTGCGCAGAGCTTCGACCTCGGCCACCTCGACGAGCCGGCCGCTGCGCAGGATGCCGACGCGGCCGCACAGCTCCTCCACCTCGTCGAGCAGGTGGGACGACAGGAACAGGGTCTGTCCGCGGTCGGTGGCCTCGGCCACGCACCGCTGGAACTCCCGCTCCATCAGCGGGTCCAGCCCGCTGGTGGGCTCGTCCATCACCAGCAGCTCGGCGCGGGAGGCGAACGCAGCGACCAGCGCCACCTTCTGCCGGTTGCCCTTCGAGTAGGCGCGAGCCCGCTTGGACACGTCGAGCTCGAACCGCTCCACGAGCTGCGCCCGGTACTCGGTGTCGACGCTGCCGTGGAGCTGGGCGAACAGGTGCAGACACTCCTCACCGGTGAGCTTCGGCCACAGCGACACGTCGCCGGGCACGTAGGCCATCTGGCGGTGGGCCTGCTCGACGTCGGCCACGTCGATGCCGAGCACCTCGGCGGTGCCTCGCGTGGGACGGATCAGCCCGAGCAGCAGGCGCAGCGTGGTCGTCTTGCCCGCCCCGTTGGGGCCCAGGTAGCCGAAGACCTCGCCGCGCCGAACCTCGAGGTCGACGTCGTCGAGCGCGACGGTGGAGCCGAAGTGCTTGGTGAGGCCGTGGGTGGTGATGGCGGCGTCGCTCATGTCCACCGAACCTACTCGGCTGCGTGCTCGTCCCCGCCGGCCCGTCGACGCTTCCCGCCCTGCCCGCGACCCTTGCCGCCGCCTCGACCTCCTCCGCCGTTGGCGCCGCCCTTGCCAGCACTCCGCTTGCCGATGGGGTGGTGGCGGGCGGCGGCGCGGCGGGAGTCCGGCAGGTCACGTTCGGCGGTCAGGTTGGCGTATCCGACGAGAGCGGCGACCGCCGAGTCGAGCAGGTCCTCGGTGGGCAGGTCTTCCGGCCATACCAACGGCCGGCCCTTCTCCAGCACTGGCTCGAGGTCGGCGAGGTCACCGACGATGGCCGCACCAGACGCCCGGATCTCGTCGAGGATGCGGCCGGACTCCTTGCGCACCCAGTCGTGGAACTCGTCGGGGACGCCGAGGCTGGGGTGCTTCTCCTCGATGGCCGGCAGCACCACGTGTGACAGCTCGCGGTTGACCTGCGTCTTGTAGGTCAGCTTGGGCATCTCCGTCGCAGCGGCGGCGACATTGACCCGGCGCAGCAGCTCGATGGTCGTCGGCCCCAGTGACTCGTTCTTCGGCGTGCTGTCCGTCATGGCGGCGGCGTCGAGCTTCAGCACGCCGGACATCCGCTGCCACAGCAGCCCCGGGTCGGCCCCGCGCGGCGGAACCGTCACCACGTGCACGTGGTCGGGTCCGACCTGCGCCGCCCAGTGCGACGCCATCGCGCCGAGGTCCTGCCGCATCCAGAAGTTGCGCTTCGGCGCGGACGGCGTCGCTCGGGTGAGCAGCTCGAAGTACTTGCGGTAGGTCCACTCCTGCCCGTTGCGGACCCCGGTGGCCCACTGTGCGGGCACCGTCCGGGCGAGGTCACGCGCCCCGAGCACCACCTCGACCTGGCAGGGCGCCAGGTCGGCGACCACCTTCTTGGCACCCTCGGCGTCGGCGAAGGACAGGAACTCCATGGACAGGACGACCTCGGGGCCGTCCCAGGAGTGGATGCGCTCGAGCATGGCGTCCCAGGAGCCGTCGACCGGCCCTTTGAAGTCGCCGCCCTTGAGCCCGAGCGCGTCCCGGGTGGCTGCCACCTGCGTCGGCCACGGCATCGGGTACAGGACGCCGGACTCCTTCAGCATGGCGCTGTTCGCCGCCAGCATCCGTTGCACGTACGTCGTGCCGGTCTTCATCGCGCCGATGTGCAGGCGGACGATCGGTGCGGTCACGGCTTCCTCCGGTCGACGGCTCGGGTCACGGGTGCGCCTGCGGGGCCTCGTCGTAGCTGCGGCGCAGCCGGCCGATGAGCTTGCGGCCGGGCTCGGCGGCCTTCTCGACCAGCGTCTCCGACTCGTGCGCGTAGCGGTCGTCGAGCAGCCGCACGGTGGCGTTCACTCCGGCCTGGGCGACCTCTGCCTCGTCGACATTGCCGGCGTCGGGGTCGACGTCGGCCGCGGCGGCCTCCGTCGGGACCAGCTCGTCCCATGCCCCGACCACGCGGTAGCCGCGTCCGGAGACTCGGTCGACCAGCTCCTGCGAGGTCTGGACCCCCCAGGCGGTGTCCTCGGCGTTGAGTCGGATCGGACGGCTGGCCTTGTCCGCCAAGGCGTTCGCCACCAGGAACTGCTTGACCTGGGTCCGGTAGCGGGGCCAGTCCCAGTCGTCGGCGACCCGCGCGTTGAGGCGGCGAAGCAGCTCTGCCTCGGCCGCGCCGACGGACTCGTTGGTGCGTTTCACCACCAGCGCCTCACGAGGCAGCGTCACACCGATCACCTCGGCGAACCGGTCCCAGAGCAGGTTCCGGTCGGCCCCGGACGGGGGCACTGTCACCACGACCAGCTGTTCCGGCGGCAGGTACTTCTCCCAACGCTCCAGGATGTCGCCGATCCCCTGGTGCGACCAGAAGCCGCCCTCCGGCTGCTCGGCTGCCGTGGCCTGCTGGCGCGCCTTCTTCATGAACCGGGTCAGCGTCTGCGCATTGCCGTTCTTCAGGTCCTCCTGCCACACCGCGGGCAGCTGACGCAGCAGGTCGCGGGCGGTGACGATGATGCGGATCTCGTGGTCGGGGAAGTCACCGACGATGCGCTCGATGTGCTCCTCGCGCAGCCGCGCCAGCATCTCGTGCGACAGCAGGGCCGGACCGTCCCAGCCGTTCACCTTCTTGGCGACCTGCGCCCACGTGCCGGCCACGCGGGGGTCGACGTAGCCGCGGAACGGGCGCTGGAGCACGTCCTGCGCGGCCAGGAAGTGCGCCTGCCACGGACCCGGGTAGAGCAGCCCCTGCTTGCGGAGCGCGCTGCGGCTCTTGGCCAGGACCTGCTGGAGGTACGTGGTGCCGGTCTTGGGCACACCCACGTGGATGTGCAGGACTCGCTTCGCGGGCATGGCTGGAATCCTAGGCGCGAGTCAGCTGGCTGGGTCGTTGCGGTGACGGAAGCGGCGGTAGCTGCCGAGCACGCCGCCGACCGACTTGTGCCGGTCGGCAGCCGCCATGAACCGCAGCCGGAACCGGCGTAGCCGGCTGCTCTGGGCCAGCCCGTGGGAAATCTGTGCACCGCGCCGGCGCGTCGCCCGGCGCCGCGACATCACGACCAGCAGGCCGGCGATCGCATCGGCCGCGGCGTCCACCACCTCGGCGTCCGAAGCCGGTGGCAGACCGGCGTCGGGGCCGAAGTGGGCACGTAGGTCCTCGAGGTCGCCGACCACGTCGCAGCCGGACTCCTTGATCCCGGCGATGTAGGCGTCGGCGCGCTCGGTGACGACCGGTCGCACCGACTCCGGCATCTCCGGCCGGCCCGACTTCGAGCGGGGGCTGAGGATCTCGGTCGCGAGCAGGTCGCGGGCCAGCCGCTCGTGGTCCCACACCCGGAAGTCCGCGGGCAGCGCAATGTTCACCCGGCGCAGCAGCTCGGTCTCCGGCAGCCCGAGCGAGGTGTTGCCGGCTGCCGCGAGGTCGGTGGCCACGGCCGGGTCGATCCCGACGACCCCGGCGAACCGCCGCCACAGCTCGTCCTTCGGTGCCCCCGGCGCCGGCAGGGTGATCAGGTGGAACCGCTCGGGCGGGACGGCAGTCCCCCAGCGTGCGATCACCTCGGGCGGGTTGTGCACCCGGTTGAACCACCGGCCCGGCCGCCGAGTCGTGGACGTGAACAGCAGCGTGGCCCACTCTTCGTAGGTGAGCTTGGACCGCTGCTTGACGAACTCCTGCCACTCGGACGGCATCAGCCCGACCAGGTCGCGGGTGGCGTAGATGACGTGCACCTCGCGCGGGGCCAGCGTCGACACCGCCCGCTCCACCTGCTCCGGCAGCAGGCAGGCCAGGTGCTCGTCGGTGAACAGGACCGCCTCGGCCGTGGAGTTGCGGGCAGTGGCGGCGAGGGTGTCCCACTCGCCTTTCCAGTCGGTCCGGGGGTCGTCCTCGGCGCGCTCCAGCTCCCGCAGGTCGTTGCCCGCCCGGTAGTGGTCGAGCTGTTTGCCTCCGACGACGTGCAGCCCGGCTTCCAGCAGCGCGTCCCGGTTCGCCCAGAAGATTCCCTGGAGGAACGTCGTGCCGGTCTTGGGCGCTCCGATGTGGATGAAGGCGGTCTTCGGCATCGTGGGTCGGGCGCTCCTCGTCGGCGGTCGGGAGTCCCACGGTAGCGAGTCGAAGGACCATCGGGCCGCTACCGACACTGACCTCCGGCCCTGGTCGCTTCCTCGCTCTCGTCCGACGCTGGTCGCATGACCCGTCGTGACCCTCGTCCGTGGCTCCTGCTGTCCCTGGCCCTGGCCGCGCTCGGCGCCGTTGGCAGCGTGGTGGGCCTGCTGGCCGTCGACCGGATCTACGGCCAGGAGACCGAGGCGTTCATCGACCAGGCGGTCGCCCAGGACCTGGTGAACCTGTTCGTCGTGGCGCCCGGCATCGCTGTGCTTGCGGTCGTGGCGCTTCGCGGCTCCCTGGCGGCCTACCTGGCGTGGCTCGGGTTCCTCACGTTCACCGTCTACAACTACGTGATCTATGTGTTCTCGATCCAGTTCGGGCCGCTGTTCCTGGTGTGGGTGGCGGTCTTCGGCGCCGCCGTCTACGCACTGACCGGCGGCCTGCTGTCGCTGGACCTTGAGGGCGTCCGCGCCGCCTTCGGGGACAACCGGGAGCGTCTCGCCGCAGGCTTCCTGGTGTTCGCCGCTGCCCTGTTCGGGCTGCTGTGGCTGTCCGACATCGTCCCCGCCCTGCTGGACGGAACCGCACCGCAGAGCGTCACCGACGTGAACCTGCCGACCAGCCCGGTCCACGTCCTCGACCTGGCGGTCTTCCTGCCCGCGGTCGCAGCTGTCGGGGTGTCGCTGTGGCGGCGGCACGCGCTCGGCTACGTGGGCGCCCCCGTGATGCTGCTCTTCCTCGGGCTCACCGGGCTGCCGATCCTGGCGACGGTGTTCGTCGCCAACGCTCGCGGCAACGAGCCGGCCTGGGCGCTGCTCGCCCCGATCGGTGTGATCACCGCACTCAGCGTCTTCCTGGCGGTCCGTCTGCTGGTCGCGCTGCGCGCTGCTGGTCGCGCTGGATCAGGCCTCTTGGCGAACGCCCAACGGGCGCGCACCATCCACCCATGACCACCTATCACGAGGGGAACCGGCAGCTGCATGACCGGTTCGACACACGACGGTTGGCTGACCGGTTGGACGAGGTCCTGGTCACCGACACGATCGACGACAGCGACGCGGCCTTCATCTACGGCCGCTGACCACTTCTTCCTGGCGTCCGTGTCCCCCGACGGCAACCCGACCGTCGGCTACAAGGGCGGAGCGCCGGGCTTCGTTCGCGTGCTCGACAGCCGCACGCTGGCCTTCCCCAACTACAACGGCAACGGCATGTACCTGGGCATGGGGAACATCCTCGGCAACGGCCAGGTGGGGATGCTGTTCATGAACTGGGAGAAGGGCGTCCGGCTCCGGGTCCACGGGGAGGCGACCATCGACTTCGAAGACCCGCTCACCGACAGCTACCCCGAGGCTCAGTTCGTGGTGCGGGTCCACACCACCTCGATCTTCCCCAACTGCCCCCGGTACGTGCACCGGATGGTTCCGGCCGAGCGCTCGAGGTTCGTCCCCGAGACGGGCCGACGGACCCCGGTGCCGTCGTGGAAGCGCGAGGACTGGGCCGTGGACGTGCTTCCCGCCGGCGACCCCGCGCTGGACCCAGACGCGCCGGTCGGCTAGCTGGTCGGCATCAGCCTCACAGAGGTGGCGGCAAGACCACGCCTGTTGCCGCCCGCACGGTGTCGCTGGTGTCGGGCTTGCAGTCCGGCGTCCGCCCGACCTTGGCGTAGAACTTGCCGTGGCGCAGGCCGGTGGTGCCGGTCGACCACTTGTAGCGCTTGCCGCTCATCGACGAGATGTCGCTGGCCATCTTCGTGTCGGTGCTCGGGCTCTGGACCTTGCCCAGCTGCTTGTAGAGCACCACCTTGCGGTTGTCCGCACACTTGGCCGGCCGCGGCGACTTCAGGTACCCCCAGAACTCGCCGTTCTGCGTCTTGATCGTGACGACTGTCTCGGCGCGTTTGCCGACCACGCCCGCGGCACCAGGGCCGGCGAGCCCGACCATCAGGGCGACCACGGCTAGCACGGCCAGAAGGATGCGCTTCACGAGCCCTCGCTTCTTTGGGGCGCACCGGGAGGGCGCCAGGCTCCGGTCATACGCCTACTCGAGCAATCGGTCAATGGCTGGCCACCCGCCGAACGACCCGAGGTCTCCTGCCCAGCCCGCGCCGTTTCGGCGCAGATTCCCTCGTCCTAACCGGGTACATCTGGCTCACGCGGGGTTACAGTGACCGCCAGCTCGGGCACTCCGACGAGAGGGACACATGTCCTTCCACACCAGCTCCTCATTCCTTCCCCGCGTCGCGTCGCTCACCGCAGCCCTGCTGGTCGCGGGAGTAGCCGTGACCCCCGCCCCGGTCGCGGCGTCGTTGCCCGCCTGGAGCGGGCCTAGCCCGATCCCGGGGACAGCCGGCCAGGCCAACCCCATCGCGGCGACCGCGCCAAACGGGGGCGAGCTCGTCGTCTGGCCGGTTGCCGGCACCACGTCGCCGCAGAACACGGTGAAGGCGAAGCTGCGCCAGCCCGGGTCGGACCACTGGGTGCGCGTCCCGTCGCCAGTTGTCGACAAGCCGTACTCCGGACCCTCAGCAATTGCAGCGACGCGCGGCGGTGACTTCTGGGTGACGTTCATCTGGGAGGCCGCTTCCGGCTTCTTCGAGGTCTACGTGGCCCGGTTGGACTCCGCCACTCGCCACTGGACCAAGCCGACCCGCGTCTTCCACGACGCCGACTATGCACACGAATCCCCCTCCACTATCGCGGTGAGTGATGCCGGAGAGGTGTTCGTCACTGCCACCGCCATCCCGCTCATCCCGGCCACCCCGCCGAAGTACCGGGCCGAGGTGGCAACCATGCGCCCGGGATCCGGGTGGCAGACGAGCTTCCTGTCGCCGGCCAACCGGTTCGCGTTTCCGATGAACCTCGTGGCTAACCCGGCAGGGCAGGCCGCGGTCTCCTTCATCCAGGGCTACAACCTGAGCGAGAAGCGGGTCCGAGCCGCCACCCGGGGCGCGAGTGGTGCAGCCCAGTGGAAAGTCGCCGACCTGTCCGTTGCCGGGGACGCGCAGAAGGCCTACACGGCCATCGGCCCGGACGGCACGGCCGCCGTGGAGTGGCACGCACCGTCCACCGGCGCCGCCACCGTGCGGCTGGCCACGGTGCGGATCGGCACCGCCGGCTCGTGGTCGGTGACCGACGCCGTCACGGGCGGACCCGGGACGAACACCTCGACCTTCCCGGTCGTCGGCCGGGACGGCAGCGTGACGGCGCTGTGGGAGACGTTCGTCAACCCGAACTCCCTGCTCTACGCGCGCCAGCTGTCCGGCGGCTCGTGGGGGACGGCCAACCCGTTCTCCACGAGTGGTCAGCTCGCCCTACTCCACTCGGCGCAGATGCGGCCCGACGGCACAGTAGGAGTGCTGTACCAGCAGAAGAGCGCTGGCTCGGCGAACGAGGGCCTTCGGTACCAGGTCATCGACGGCGGAGCGCCGGCCGGCGCGGTCGTCCTGACCGACGCCGGCGACGGCTCGGTCAACGGTGCCTACCTCGGCGTCGATGTGGCCTACGGAAACCACGTGCTCTACACGCGCGGCGACTACCCCGCCACCGACTTCGTGACCATGGACGAGTCGTTCGGACGGCCGATGGCGGCGACCTCCCTGCACTCCGGAATCCTGGCGACCAAGGCGGCCGTCAAGGGGGAGATGCGCGTGGGCAAGCGAGTCACGTGTCGGGACGGCTACTGGGTCGAGGCCACTGACGTGACCTACCGCTGGTTCCGCGGTCGCGCCGCAATCAGGCATGCCACTGGCCACCGGTACGTGCTGGTTGCCGCGGACCGTGGTCACCAGGTGTCCTGCCGGGCCAAGGCCGTCAGCGACTTCGGTCGGCACGTGCTGAGCAGCGACGGACGCCGGGTCCGGTAGGGCCTCCGCCGGGGGGCGACCGGCACCCGTAGCGATCCCGTAACACCGGATCTGGCAGCCTCAACGCGCATGAGGCGACTCGCGTCCGTCGTCGGCGCAGCCGAGGCGGTGATTCTGAGCGCGTGGCTGGTGGTCGCCATCGTCCTGGTCGCCCGCGGGTCGAGCTTCGCGGACGCGGGTGTGGACGGCCTGCTCGTCATGCTGGCGGTCACCGCCGGGGTGGGCTGGCTCCTCGCGTCGCGGGTACCGGAGAACTCGGTGGGCTGGCTGTTGCTGGTCATCGCGGGGTTCTTCTTGCTGTCCGTCCCCGTCTTTGCCGCGGGCTACCTGCTCGAGGACAGCCATCCGAGCGCAGCAGCCTGGTTCTTCTGGTACGCCGGCGACGAGTCCTGGGTGTGGCTTCCGCCGATCATGCTGCTGTTCCTCCAGGTTCCCCTGCGCTTCCCCGACGGCCGGCCACCGACGCCACGGTGGCGCTGGTTCTCCCGGTTCACGCTGGCCGCCATCGTCGCCGGCTCGTTCGTGATGGCCACGGCGCCCATCGAGGTTCGGCCGGGCATCGACAACCCGCTGTCCCTTCCGTGGAGCGACCGGCTCCTCGGCATCGCCGTGTCGGTCGTGGTCGCAGCACTGCTGGTCGGCTTCGTCGGGAGCGTCGCATCCGTCTTCGTCCGGTACCGGAGAGCCGACCTGACCACCCGGACCCAG
>CAWKCE010000002.1:0-15675 GCA_963848085.1 uncultured Actinomycetota bacterium | reverse complement strand
GCAACCGTAGGACGTGCGGAAGACCGCCGATCGGGCTCCCAACCTCGGGTTTCGCACCGCCGTCGGCGCTGGCTGGAAGTGGATTCGTGCCGATGCGGAAGTACCTTGCCGTCCTCCTCCGGATTGATGCGGCCCACTGTCCGGCAGGGGTCCGATTTTGAGCGTGGAGACAGTCCCCGTAATGGGGACACCGACGAGGTCCCGGAGATTGGGCCGCTTCGGCTCGGTTGTGAGCCCGATTTGCACCCGGAGAAGCACCTCGGGCCGGCTGTATCGACCAGGCGGTCCTGGACAGTGGTTCAGTTGCACTCCCGGGTCGGGTACCTCATGGGCCCCGCGTCGTCAGCGATATGACCGCGTGCCGAGGTCTGACCAGAACGAGATGGCACCAACTACTTGGGATCGGTGCTCGGGCGTCGCTCCTCCTGCGCCAGGAGCACCTCGGCCAGCAGGTGGTGCGCCTGGTCGACCTTGCAGTACTCGTCTGGGTTTTCAGGTCCGAAGCGCCACACGAGCGCCTGTCGGAAGTTCTCGAGGTCAGCGAAGCGGGGAAGCGCTTAACGTGCGCTCACTCACGTACCTTTCGGGGTGTCGTGATGCTCATTTCGCCCCGTCGTGGCGACACTTGCTCTATGGCAGTCCCCCCGGGCGGAGCTCACTACGACACCCGCTCCAGGCAGGCAGAGTCACGAGTGCCGATGGCCATTGGCGTCGTCGTGTCGGGCGTCCTGTTCGAGTTCCTCCCGAACGACTTCCGGATTTGGGACGCCGCGCGGTTCTGGTACCCAGCGTTCCTACTGGTCTTCTTGCTGATTCTCGTAGTCGCCGATCCGGGCCGAATCGACCGCGACCGCCGTTGGCTGAGGATCACAACCGCCCTCATGATCGGTTTGATCGTCGTCGCAACGGTCGTGTCGGCGATACGGCTCATCCTCGGCATCCTCACAGATGCCTCGTTCTCGACCGCCGGCCAGCTGCTTGCGATCGGTGGCGTGGTCTGGGTGACGAACGTCGTCGCCTTCTCGCTGTGGTACTGGGACGCGGACGCGGGTGGCGCGGCGGCGCGAGCTGCCGACTCGAGGCGGGTGCCGACATCGTTCGTGTTCCCAGAGATGAACGTCCCAAAACTGGTCGGGCCGAATTGGTTTCCGAGGTATCCCGACTACCTCGCGCTCTCATTCAACACTGCTATGGCTTTCAGTCCCACCGACGTGTCCGCGATCCGCCCTTGGGCGAAGATGGTGATGGTCGGGCAGTCGGTCCTGTCGATCACCATCGTGGCTCTCGTGATCGCCCGGGCCATCAACATCCTCTAGCCTCAATACCTCAGTGGGGCCCGGCCAAGACCGTCGGAGCATCACGCCGTCGTGGGGTACGCGTACGCCGCTGCCGGAAGTGTTGTGTTGTGCGTGGCACGGTCCGTCTTGGCGCGTGCGTACCGGTCCGGTCCACCTCGGGCAGCGCTAGATAGCCGTGGTGACTTCCTCGAATGCGGCCCGGATTCTGAGCCGGGTTGTCGTCTCGGTACCGAGTTCGTAGTGGCCGCGCCAGGTACCAGATGAACGCATGTCCGCGGATCAGGGTGCTGGCGGTGCGCTTGGTCGTGATACGCCGCATCGGGTCGAAGGCGAGGCTTGAGTCGACCATGGTCGCACTCGATGCGGTTGTTCGCGTACTGCTCGATGTCATCCAGCGCGCCGAGGATCAGTTGGTCGATGGCGGCGGCCAACGTCGGGGTCCGGTCGGTCGTCACATCACGAGGCGACTGGCCGGCTGACAGGCAGGAGACGAAGAAGCGGCGCGCCGCTGCCCAGTCCCGCCGGTCCGACACCAGCACGTCGATGACCTGCCCCAATGATCGACGGCCCGATACACGCACTTCCACCGCCCGTGAACCTTCACGTAGGTCTCGTCGACGAACCATTGATCGCCTGCGCAATGCGTGGACGGTCTGGCTGCGTCGATCAACAGCGGAGTGAACCGCTGGACCCAGCGGTAGACCCGTGACGTGATTCACCTCAACACCGCGTTCGGCCAGAAGTTCGACCACGTCCCGGTACGACCACCTTTCCGCAGGTACCAGCGCACGACCAAGGCGATCACCCCGGGCCGAAAGCGGAACCCAGCGAACACTGAAGATTCATGGCCGCCACAGTACGATCTGTCAACGCAACAGTGCCCGCCAGCCGGCCGTCACCGATCGGCGTGCACGGCTGCGGCCAGGCCGGGGTCTGCGCTACAACTCGTGAATGGACAAACCTCGCCAGAACCCGACGGAGCATGAACCTGATCGGCCGGAGCCGGCTCGGTTGGTAGCGGAGTTACAGACGCCTCGAGCGGCCGCCGTCGCGGGACTCGCCTTCGCGATTCTTATGGGCGCGGTCGCGGTCATTCTGCATGGCTCAGTGCCGCCCGGTGGGGATCAGGCGAGCTGGATGAGCGACCCGGCGCAGCGGCGGCAAGTGGCATGGGCTCTGGAGCTCGTCCCCTTCGCCGGGATCGCCTTCCTGTGGTTCATCGGGGTGATCCGGGCGCGCTTGGGAGATCGTGAGGACAGGTTCTTCGCCACTGCGTTCCTCGGGTCGGGTCTGCTCTTCGTGGCCATGCTGTTCACCTCGTCGGCAAGCCTGGGCGCCCTCCTGGTCCTCTATGGAGACTCTGGCGGGCTTCCCCCTGACGAGGTGCGCCTGGTCAGCGCGACAAGCTCGATCTTGGTAGCAACGTTCGGGATTCGGATGGCGGCCGTCTTCACCCTGGTCGTGACCAACTTGGGTCGGCGAACACAAATCGTTCCCGGCTGGCTGCAGGTCGTCGGCTACGCGGTTGCCGTGGCACTGCTCCTCGCGCCGCCACGCACCTTCTGGGCGGTCCTGCTCTTCCCTGCCTGGGTTCTTCTCCTCAGCCTGCACCTTCTGCTGGCCTCATTCAGAACGACACCGCAATCTGGTTAGGGGGCCTCACTGTCTGGCCATGGCCACCCGCCAGCGGTCCTCCTCGGTGATCAGGTGGTCGTGGTCGTCGTCTCCGATGTCGAGCTGAACCCATCCGATGGTCCCGGTGAATCTGCTCGATGCGGGCGTGTAGCCGTCGCTTTCCGGTGACGCCGTGTCCTGGCCGACATCACAGGTCTCGTCGGCTGAGAAGATCATCGGGATGGTTGCGTTGAGCCGACCGGTTGCCCTCGTAGGACGTGCGGAAAACCCCCGATCGAGCTCCCAACCTCGGGTTTCGCCTGCCCCGGAGCGCCGGCTGGAAGTGGATTCGTGCCGAAGCGGAAGTACCGTGCCGTCCTCCCGCAGATTGCTCGGGCAGGGTGTCCGACGGGGTCGGGTTTTGAGCGTTGGGACAGACCCCGCAACGGGGACACCGAAGCATTCTGTGAATTGGGCGCTTTGGCCTGGTTTTCGAGCCCAATTTGAGTCCTGAGGAGCGCCCCGCTCTGGCGGTATCGAGCCAGGCGACCCTAGTCTGCAGTTGACTGCTCAACTACTTCGACGACGCACCTCACCTGGCCATGTCGGTTGGGGCCGGGGCTGGCGGAGGCGGGAAGTGGCCCTGCGGCCAGTCACATGCCGCCACCGGGGTGGTGGTGTCCGAGACACCGCGCGAATGGGTCTGGCTCGTCTAGCGTCAGGAGTGTGCCGGTGACGACGGCTAGGGCGAGTGCTCACAGCGAAGGAGTCGACTCAGCTGGGGTCAGCCCCTGCAAGTCGGGACCCTTCCGAGCCAGCGGTCCGCAGGTGCCACAGACATCGGTATACGGCAGCTCCAAGGCACACGTGGGGCACACCAGTGGCTTCACAGGCGCGCTCAGACCCAGATCTCGATGCTGTTGGCTCTTGCGCCGGATCCTGATCTGCACGCACTCGCGTCCTGGATCCATTCGCGATCGGAACGTGACTGGTCGCGCGGCGGTCGGCCTCGACAGCACCCTGACTGGTGTCTGCTGCTGTTCGGTGCCTGCATCGGTGTCTTCGGGTCAGCCTCTTCCACTGCCAGACATCTGGCGGACCCGTTGCTGTGGCAGGCGGTGACCGCGGCAGCCGAGCCCTACCGACCACCGTCCGAAGTCGCTCCGGCGTTCGGTCCGACCCGTGACCAGTGGTCCTACTTCATCCACCACCGGCTGACCAGCGAGCTCCTACCTGACCTGTCGACAGCGATGAGAGACCTCGCCACGCAACTGGCCCGCGAAACAGGCCTGCTGGACCCGGAGAACCGATCCCTGTCTCGACCCGCACGACCCAACGTCGTCGGCGGCGACGGCAAGGTGTTCTCCTCGCCCCTGCGTACCGATCTGACGGAACGGACGGACAAGAAGACCGGCGAGATCCGCCCCGTTCGCCAAGATCCCGCCCGTCACCTGTATGGGGAGGCTGGGCAAGAGGGCATGGCGTGGGGAACGAAGTTCGCGATCGCCTCCGTGCGATCCCCGATGAGCGGTCACCGGGTCGTGCTCGGCGTCGAGCACGTCCCCCACCGCGGTGGCGGAGGCGAGGCCGGAAGATTCGTCGATCTGATGGTCGACCTCGCCGACCGAGGTCCCGGGATCTCGGCGTTCGTCGCCGACGGTGCCTTCCGCGGAACTCACATCGCGCGGGTTCAAAACGAGACCGGATGCCCGGTGATCTCCCCGCTCGCCGGAAGAGCAAGGAACGCGGCGGGATTGTGATCGGCAAGTACGGTCACGCCGCCGCCCAGCTCCCACCAAGCCGGACTCGAACCGCGTGGATAGAAGAGTGCGGTGGACACGTCCTCTACGCGGCCGGAGGAACGATCTACGAGCGCGGTCGTGACCGCCGACGGAAGCCTCGACTTCGTCGAAGTCGCCCGCCACCAGACCAAACGAGACCGCAAGTCCGATGGGACGTGGGCGTTCTACGCCCGGCACACCCTGACCTGCGGATCGACCGACGACGTGCACGACTGGTGGGAGCCGCTCACCCCGACTCAGACGGACGAGGTGCACAAGTTCAACCGCAGCGACTACCTGCGCGTCCTGCCCCCGACTGATCCCGACTACTCCCGCGTCTACGGGATGCGGGCAGACACCGAGTCGCTGAACGCGCAGTTCGAGCGCGCCTTCTACAACCGACGGCTCCCCGCCTGGGGGCTGCACAACCAGACCGTCATCGTCCTGATGGCCGCCCTCGCCCAGAACGCCTGGGCACGCCACACCTGGCAGCGGGCCATCGACCGACAACAGTCACCGCCCCAAGTAGCTGCCTGACTCCCCGCGTTCGCCACCGATCACCACACCCGGCTCAACCGCGTCCTCCAGCCCACTTAAAGCCACGAAATCGCCCTCTGACACCCATCTGCGGCCGAACCAGCGCCGAAGTCCGCCCCCTAGACTTGATCCGCCCCGATCCGACCGATCGCGGCAGGGTCCAGCCGGTTTCCCACAAGGAATTCCGCACGTCCCGCCCCCGTAGCTCAGCGGATAGAGCAGCTGCCTTCTAAGCAGTTGGCCGCAGGTTCGAGTCCTGCCGGGGGCGCAAGCCGCCCCGCCGAGAGGACGTTCCCGCCGGTCACAAGTGTGCGGAATTGCGGGCGCGCGCCACGAATAGTGCACACGACTGGGGAGGGGTGTGCGGAATTGCAGGCCGCAGGCACGAGTTCTGCACACTTGTTACGGGCAAGAACGGGAGCTGGGGAGAAGTCCCCGGGCGGCCCGCGTCGCGCGTCCACCAGCGGCCAGCGTCAGGTGTCAGCGGCGGCCGCGTTCGCGACAATGGCGTCGTGCACATACTGCGCCAGGCCGGTGGCCCGCCGCTCGTAGTGAGCGGTGAAGCGGGGGTCGGTCACGTACATCTGTGCGAGCCCGACGTGGATCTGCGACGAGCAGTCGTAGAACCAGCGCGAGATGTAGCTCCGATGAGCCTCGGCCGCTGACGTGGCCGCGTCGGCGTCCGCCGGGACGCCGGACGCCAGGAGTTGCGCCAGTCGCTGCTCGACCTCCTCGCCCTCACGCCGAAGGTCGAGCCAGTCCTGCTTGCCGTACGAGGACGTTCGGCGGGCCGACGCGGAGAAAGCCTCGGAGTCGCCCCACCGCTGAGCCGCTTCGTCGGCGTGCTGGTCCGGGTTGTCGTCCCCGAAGACCTCGAGCCGGTCCTCCTCGCTGAGGTTCACGCCCACCCCTCACGCCTCCACTGGGTCGGCTCGCCACGCACCGCGCGGCCAGTGCCGACGCACGCTACGACCTCACCACGCATCCGGGTCAACCCGAATAACCGCGGCCCCCTCGACCTTGTCGGCTGCCAGGTCAGCCAGCGCCCGGTCCGTGTCGCCGAACGCGTACGGAGTCGTCGTCACCTGGAGATCCATCACAGCCGCCAGCTGCAGGAACTCCTCACCGTCAGCGCGCGTGTTCGACGTGACGGAGCGCAGCTGCCGCTCCTGGAACAGGTGCTCCTGGTAGCTGAGCGGCGGCACATCAGACAGATGGATCCCGGCGATGGCCAACGTGCCGCCGCGGTCCAGCGCAGCCAAGGCCGTCGGCACCAGCTGCCCGACCGGAGCGAACAGGATCGCGGCGTCCAGCAGCTCCGGGGGCGCGTCATCCGCAGCCCCGGCGGATGCGCACCCCAGAGCCAGCGCATGGCGGCGGGCTGCCTCAGAACGCGTCAGGACATGCACCGTCGCGCCCTCGTGCATCGCCACCTGTGCCGCCAGGTGTGCCGAGGCGCCGAAACCGTAGATGCCCAGGCGCCCGCCCGGCGGAAGCGCCGCGCGTCGCAGCGACCGGTAGCCGATGATCCCCGCGCACAGCAGCGGGGCGCAGCGTTCGTCGGCCCATCCCTCGGGCAGCCGGTAGGCGTATGCCTCCGGCACCACGGCGTACTCGGCGAACCCGCCGTCGGTGTCCCAGCCGGTGTAGCGCGAGCCGGCGCACAGGTTCTCCGCGCCGCGGCGACACCAGTCACAGACACCGCATGTGTGGCGCAGCCACGCGATACCCACCCGATCACCGGGCGTGAGTCGTTGACACCCCTCGCCCAGCGACTCCACGGTGCCGACCGCCTCGTGCCCCGGCACCACGCCACGGTGCCGTCGGTGCGAGATCACCCTCGGCGAGATGCAAGTCGGTGCGACAGACACCGCAGACCGACACGCGCACCAGCGCCTCCCCCGGGCCGGGGGTCGGTCGGTCCCGCTCGACGAGCCGCAGCGGCCCACTCCCCGCACGGGACACCGTGACCGAACCCGGCTGCTCCACCGCCCACGCGCGCACGACCCAAGCCTCCCACCGCCGCCGGTAGGCAACGAGGGCCGGTTGCGGCGCCCTTAAGGGACCTACGGCCCTGACCGGGCGCGGGCCGGGAAGCGAACCTAGCCGCATCCGTAGGAGAACCACCCCCGCCGTGCGGCGGGTGGGCGAGGAGGCAGTCATGACGGCTCATGGCCCACGTCCCCCGGTGGTGGTCGGCCTGGACGGCTCCGACTCGGCGCTCCTGGCCCTCGACTGGGCAGCCGACGAGGCGCAGCGACGGGCACTTCCGCTGAGCGTCGTCCACGCCTGGTCCATCCCGCTCCCGCCGGTACCGATGGGGCCGACCGTCGCGGGTCCCAGCGACGACGTGATGCGCAAGGCCGCGCAACAGCTGCTCGCCGAGGGCGTCGCGCACGTCCAGAAACGGTCACCCGACGTCGACGTCAGCGGGGACCTCCGCTCGGCTCCCCCCGCGACCGCCCTGCTCGCCGCGTCGCGCGAGGCGACCCTGCTGGTGGTCGGGTCCCGGGGTCTGGACAGCTTCTCGGAGCTGCTCGTCGGGTCGGTGAGCGTGCAGGTGGCCGCGCATGCCGCCTGCCCGGTGACCGTCGTGCACTCCCCGAAGAAGAAGGTGGAGCCAGGACCGGATGCCGGGCGGGTCGTTGTCGGCATCGACGGCTCCGAGCTGAGCGTGGACGCCGTCCGGCTGGCGTTCGGCGCTGCCGCCACCCGGAAGGTCGGTCTCACGATCCTCCACGCGTGGGCTGCCCCCGACTTCGACGCCCCCGGCACCGTGGTGCCCACCGAGCTGGTCCTGGAAGAGGTCGAGCAGGACGAGCTCCGCGCGATGGCCGAGACGGTCGCGGGCCTGCGCGAGGAGTACCCCGACGTCGTGGTCGAGCAGCGACTCGTCCACGGCAAAGCCAGCCGCACCCTCGTCGACGCATCCCGCGGCGCCGAGCTGATGGTGGTCGGGTCACGGGGCCGAGGTGGCTTCGCGAGTCTGCTTCTCGGGTCGGTGAGCCACGCGGTGCTGCACCACGCGCACTGTCCGGTTCTCGTGGTCCGACCAGGGACCGCGTGATCGACGAATGCGTCGCGCATGCAACGAGGAGGGCAGCACATGACCACGCAGCTGACGGCGGCCGAGGAGCGGACGCTCCTGGCGGCGGCCATCGCCGCCCCCTCCGTCCACAACACCCAACCGTGGCTGTTCCGGGTCGGGGCGAACGCGATTGACGTCCTGGCCGACACCTCCTTCCAGCTGCCGAACCAGGACCCCGACGGGCGGGCGCTGCTGATGTCGTGCGGGGCCGCCCTCCTGAACCTTCGGGTCGCCGTCGAGCACCTGGGCCACGAGGCGCGAGTCTCCTACTTCCCCGACGCGGCCGAGCCCGAGCTGCTGGCGCGCGTCGTTGTCGACGGCCGCGCGTCGCGGTTCGGCATGAGCGGCGAGCTGTTCGAGGCGATCGACCTCCGGCACACCAACCGCGCCCCCTACGAGGACCGTCCCGTCCCGGCACCCGTGCTGGCAGCCCTCGTCGAGGCCGCCCGGCAGGAGGGCGCCGAGCTGCACACGGTGACGCAGCCGCACGAGCGGCGGCGTCTCGTGGAGCTGATCCACGACGCCGACGGTGAAGGCGACACCGCCAGCATCGCCGCGCTGGTGGAGGAGGCGAAGAAGTGGACGGGAGTCGGCCCGGAGCGGGTGGACGGCGTCCCGGAGGCGGCGCTCGGACCGATGCCGGTGAACCCGAACACGCCGCACCGCGACCTGACCCGCGGCCGTTCGACCCCCGGCCGCCAGTTCGCCGTCTTCGAGAAGGACCCCACCCTGGCGGTCCTCACCACCAAACGTGACGACCGCGAAGCGTGGCTCATGGCCGGCCAGGCACTGGAGCGGGTGCTGCTCGTGGCGACGATCGAGGGGCTCGTCGCGACGTTCGCCAACCAGCCGCTGGAGAAGCCCACGCTGCGCTGGCTGGTTCGCGACCCCGACGAACCGATCGGGTTCCCGCAGATGATCATGCGCATCGGCTACGCCGCCCCGGCCCCGCCCACCCCCCGACGACCCCTCGAGGACGTGGTCATCCGCGTCAGCTGAGCGTGCACTCGGCGGGCGGAAGTGTCCTGCGGGGGTGCACTCGACGGGCGGAAGTGTCCTGCGGGGGTGCACTCGGCGGGCGGAAGTGTCCTGCGGGGGTGCACTCGGCGCTAGGTGAGGAGGACGCGCTCCCCATCTCGGGGCACCACGGCCAGCCACCCGAGCTCGTCCCGGATCCGACCGGCCAGCGCGCCCGCGGCCCGCGGCTCACCGTGGACGACGTACGCAGCCTGCGGAGGCTCCGGGATGCCGGCCAGCCAGGCGATGATCTCGTCGCCGTCGGCGTGTACCGAGAACCCCTCCACCTGGGCCACCTCGGCGCGGACGGGGACGTACCGCCCGTGCATCTTCAGCTGCGGCACGCCCTCGGCGAGGTCGCGGCCGCGGGTGCCGACCGCCTGGTAGCCGACAAGCACCACCGCGTTCTTCGGGTCGGGCAGCAGGTGTCGCAGGTGGTGCACGACCCGACCCCCGGTCGCCATTCCGGACGCGGACACGATGACGCAGGGGCGCCCCGGGTCGTTCAGATCCATCGACTCCTGGGCAGTGTGCGCCTCGCGCAGGTCGCCGGGATCGAAGACGAGGCTGTCCGGTCCGAGGTCGGTGCGCACGTCCGGGCTGTCCCGGTCGAGCGCCGAGCGGTAGATCCTCAGTGCGCCCAGCGCCATCGGACTGTCGACGAACACCGGCGTCGCCGGGATGCGGCCCTCGTCGGTCAGCTGTTTGAGCGCCATCAGCACGACCTCGGTCCGGTCCACGGCGAACGCCGGGATCACGACCACGCCGCCACGGCCGACGGTCCGGGAGATGATCGCGGCCAGCTGGTCCAGGCCCTCCGTCTGGTGCCCACGGTCGCCGTACGTCGACTCGACGACGATCGCGTCGCACGCCGGAGGGGGCGGCGGTGCCACCAGCAGCGGGTGCCCCGGTCGGCCCAGATCTCCGCTGAACACGACCCGGCGACCGCCGAGCTCCAGCAGAACCGTGGACGAACCCAGGATGTGACCGGCGGGCTGGAGCGTCACCTGGCATCCCTCGACCGGTGAGAACCGCTCGTGGAACCCGACCGGTGTGAACAGCGGCAGGACGCGGGCGACGTCGGCGGCGTCGTAGAGCGGCCGCGGCGCCGCGTGCTTGGAGAAGCCCTTCTTCGCGGCGTACCGGGCGTCCTCCTCCTGCAGCTTGGCGCTGTCGCGCAGCACGAGCGCCGCCAGGTCCGCGGTCGCCTGCGTCGCCACGACCGGACCGCTGAACCCCTGGTCCACCAAGGCCGGCAGATACCCGCAGTGGTCCAGGTGGGCGTGCGTCAGGACGATCGCGTCGACGTCGGATGCCGGCAGCGGGAACGGCTCCCAGTTGCGCCGGCGAAGAGCCCGCAGGCCCTGGAACAGCCCCGCGTCGACCAGCACCTGGCAGTCCTGGGTGTCGACCAGGAACTTGCTGCCGGTCACGGTGCCAGCCGCACCCAGGAAGCTCAACGTGGTCTGGACGCCCATGGAAGTCCTCTCAGTCCCCGCACATATCGTCGAATGCCTCGGCGCGCCAAGCCGCGACGCCTTCCCGGGCGGCCACAGCAGCAACGACCAGCGCGGCGGCCGGGTCGGCCCACCACCAGCCCAGGGCCGCATTCAGCACCAGACCGACGAGCACGAACCATGACAGCCAGGCGCACAGGTCGGTCTGGCGGGCCTCGCTCTCCTGGGCCCGGCTCCCCAGGACGGGCGCCACCTGGTGCTTGGCCCGGGCCAGGAGCGGCATGACCACGGCGGACACGCCCGTCAGCGCGATTCCGACCGGGCTGACCCCCGGCTCGGTACCACTGAGGAGGTCCGATCCGGCGTCAACCGTCACGTATCCGGCCAGGGCGAAGAAGGCGATCGCCAGGCCGCGCAGCGCGCGCCGGTCGGCTTCCCGCGTCGAGCGGCCCCGACCTTCCTGCGCCAGCCGCCACGTCATCACCAGTGCTGCGGAAACCTCGACCACGGAGTCCAGGCCGAAGGCCACCAGCCCGACGGATGCGGCCGCGACCCCTGCCGTGATCGCGACGACGGCCTCGACCACGTTCCAGCCCACCGTGAGGCGGTTCAGCACCTTGGCACGTCGAACTGCCTGGTCCCGCTTCAGCGCCTGGTCGGCAACCACACGTCGAGGCTACTCGGGCGGCAGTGGATACCCTGCCCCCCATGAATGACGGCCCGCTGGTGTGGATCGACTGCGAGATGACAGGTCTCGACCTGGAGAACGACGCGCTGGTCGAGCTGGCGGTGCTCGTCACCGACGGTGACCTGAACGTGCTGGGCGACGGGGTCGACGTCGTCATCCGCCCGCCCACTGCTGCGCTCGACCAGATGGGCGACTTCGTGCGGGAGATGCACACCTCGTCCGGTCTGCTCGACGAGCTGGAGAACGGCATCTCCCTCGCGGACGCCGAGGCGCAGGCGCTGGCCTACATCCGCCAGTACGTGCCCGAGCCCGGGAAGGCACCCCTGGCCGGGAACTCCATCGCGACCGACCGCGGATTCGTCGCCCGAGACCTGCCCGAGCTCGACTCCTACCTGCACTACCGGATGATCGACGTCTCGTCGATCAAGGAGCTCGCACGGCGATGGTTCCCGAGGGCGTACTACAACTCTCCGGAGAAGAACGGCGGTCACCGGGCACTGGCTGACATCCAGGAGTCGATCGACGAGCTCAGGTACTACCGCCGGGCGGTCTTCGTGCCCCACCCCGGCCCGGACTCCGACACCGCGCGCGCCATTGCCGCCGAGTTCGGGAAGCCGCCCGAGGCCGAGCCCACCGATTCGGCACCGCAGTAGGCGCCTGGATACACTCTCCCGGCTGAGCGCTCCTCCTGGAGCGCGCGGCGACGGTGGGTGTAGCTCAGCTGGTAGAGCACCTGGTTGTGGTCCAGGGGGCCGCGGGTTCAAGTCCCGTCACTCACCCCACAGACGCCGAAAGGCCGACGGCGGCACGCTCGGTGACGACGTCCGGGTCAACCGTCGCGCACAATGGCTCGATGCAGCCGTACCGAGTGACTTTCGACCGGGCACGACTGCTGCCCGTCGTCCGGGTCGTGGCCGGTCTGCTCATCCTGTCTCTGGTGGGTTCCCTCGCGTGGTCCCTCTTCCGCGGCTCGACCGAGCCCATCCAGACCGGCCGCATCGTCGGGGTTGCCGTACTGCCGGACGGCGACTGGCTGGTGTCATTCATCGCGGTGGCCGGCGGCAGCCCCGACTGGCGCGTGGAGATCCGGCGGCGGGCCGGCGGCGGGGTCGACCTGGTCGCCCGCGACTGGGGCGCCGCCGGGGCGACGTCCGTGGGCTGCAGCTCCGAACGGCCGTGGTCCCTACGGGTGGCCGCGCCCGAGAGCGGCGGCCCGGCGTTCGATGCCATCACCGGCACCGAGCTCCCCGTCACCAGGGCGTTGTCCGCCACGGCGGCGAACCCTCCCACCTGTCAGCGCTGACGCACAGGCTTCGTCACCCTGCCCAGTGGTGCGCCAGCAACGGGCGTCTCAGTCTTCGTCCAGCTGGCCCCATCAGGCCCTGACACCCAGGGCGTGTGCCGGGTGACCGGATACCTGACGACGACCAGCGCGGACGGCAGGTACACCCTGTGCCTTCCGGCGGCTGTTCACGTGGTCATCGCCGGGGCGTGTCCAGCCCCTGGAGGCACGTACAGCCAGTCCGACGCCCTGGTGACGATCGTCGCCGGAGTCGGCCAGACCCGTGACTTCGTTCTCGGCGGCCCGTGCGATCCCAAGGTGTGCCCCTGCCGCAACGAACCCGGGGTCGCCGTCGTCTGCCCGGGGTAGGTCTGGTTACCAGCCCACCTGCTCCCCGGGACCAGCGCTTTGGACGAAGAGCAGACGCCTGCTGACAGGGGTACGACTGGCAGGTCGCGGAGAACACCTCGAGCCGCCTGAGGAACAGTCCTTGGTTGTCCTGGGGGCTGGCGCGCACCGGCGTGAGTTGGCCGCCGTTGGCGGAGGTTCCGGAGAATGAACTGAGCGTGGAGGTTCCGTTGGCCGGGAACCCGGTGTCCACGACCGCCGAGGCACCGGCGTTCACGACCCATTCCCCCGGCTCACGGTCAGCGTGTCCGAACTGTCGCTGAAAAGGGTCGCTACCCCGAGCGCAGTCCGGTCGCGGTGCTGGCGTTGGGCATCAGGAAGGTGACCAGCGGCGCCAGCGTCACACGGCTACCCGCCGCGAAGTCCGCATCTCCCGAGCGTGGTCACGGCCGGGCCGCCCTCCCGCCTCGACGGTGGGCTTGTCGACATGCGTCACCCGGAGCCATGCGGCTCCCAGGCCGCAGAGGACGCCTCGCCCCAGATGTCAGCGAGGAACCGCACTCCAACGCCCGGCGGGGACCGAAGGAACGTGGAAGGGGCCCGACCTGCCGGTCGGGCCCCTTCCACGCGCCGTCGCAGCCGGCTACTGGCAGGTCGCCGAAAAGACCTCGAGCCGCTTCAGGAAGAGTCCCCGGAAGTCGGCCAGGCTGGCGTGGTCCAGGGACAAGACCCCACCGTTGACCGTCGCTCCAGACGAGAAGGCGAACAGCGACGTCGTGGTGTCACCGATGTTCCCGGTGCTGATCACCGTGGAGCCGCCAATCTTCACCGCAGCGCTGTTGCCGCCGTTCTCCCCAGGAATCGACCCGAAGACCTCCAACTCCACGATGTAGGGCGCGGAGGGCAAGGAGGCCCCGTTGAGGATCGTCTGGGTGACGCCACCACCGCCGGTCAAGTCCAGACAGGTGGGCGACGGGTACGGGGGGTTCGGGAAGCCGGTGCCGGAGCCAACCCAGTCCATGTTGCCCGTCACAACCGTCAGGGATCCCGTCGGCGTGTCGAACGTTCCCGTCTGCTCGGCCCCAGTCTTGGCGCGGTTGGTGACCTCCGCCGGCACGAACTTCCAGATAGACGCACCCTTGATGCAGCTACCAGCAGCGAACGCGGCACCACCGAGCGTGGTCACTGCGGGAGCTGCCCACACGGCTGCAGCTCCTGCCCCGGCTCCCGCCAAGAGGCGGCGGCGACTGATGGATGACTTCTGCTCGGACATGCTGACTCCCCGGGTTGTGTGGTCCCCACGCTAGGGGCTACCGGAGAGGACCGCGCTACGCAATCTGCGGCATGTTTCGCCGCTGGATCTCAGTCATCTTCCCCAGGCACTCACTCCGCAGCGTCACATCGCCACCCGCAGGGTCGGCAGGTGCGCGACGGCGCGGTGCCGGGCCATCGAAACCGCATTCTCGAGGGCGAACCTCGTCGGGCACGGCTGCGCATGAGCCGAATCTCTGCCAAGGCAGGATCCGCGGTGCGCACGATCGGCGCTTGGCCGACACCAGCCGGTCCGTTCCGGAGCCGAGGAGGGCCCCGATGGCGGGCAACTCGACCGCGACCGGCCGGGGCTTCCTCGCCCGCGACCTGCCAGCCTCGGATGACTACCTGCACGAGCGCAGATCGACGTGTCCTCGGTGAAGGAGCTGGCTCGCCGCTGGTACCCGAGCGCCTGCGTCACCTCCCCGGGGAAGAGCGGCGGCCACCGCGCCCTGGCCGACATCAAGGAGTCGATCCAAGTTCGACCTCACCCCGCGGAGACCAAGGGCACCGACTCAACCGGGCCTAGCCGCCGTTCGTCGCCGGCCCCCAGCGGCCCGAGCGGTCGACGGCCTCTCGACGACGAAATCCACCGCAGATTGCGTACGGCCCAGGCCCGGCGCTTCCCCCACCATGGCCGGAGTCGATAGGGGGACCTATGCCAGAAGCACCGGGAAACAGAGGTCGACGAGACTTCCTCAAGCGTGCGGCGATCGTGGCCGCAGGCACCGCCTGGGCCGCGCCCACGCTCCAGACCCTGGCCGCAGGCTCCGCCGCCGCCGGGTCGGCCGCACCCGATCAGGGCTGCCTCACCGGCTTGGTGAAGCTCCCGACGGGTGCTCCGGCAGTGGGCGTGCCGGTGTGGGTGTACACGGGACTAACACCGGGCCCTGGGGCCACGGACTGCACCGCCACCGGCTACCTGTCGACCACCGGTGCTGACGGCAGGTACACGCTGTGCCTGCCCGCAGGCCTACAGACCGTGCGCGCCGGCGACTGCCCCTCCACCGAGTACAGCCAAGATGGCGCCAACGTCACCATCGTCACCGGGATCGG
Source organism: uncultured Actinomycetota bacterium (assembly GCA_963848085.1). Classification (GTDB taxonomy): domain Bacteria; phylum Actinomycetota; class Actinomycetes; order JAHEKZ01; family JAHEKZ01; genus CAWKCE01. Next base: position 198 of record CAWKCE010000002.1, on the reverse strand, counting down.
TCAGACGCAAGACTTCCAGCTGGGTCCCCCGTGCAGCGGAAGAGTCTGCGCCTGCCTCAACCCGCCCGGGAGCGTCCTCAGCCCTTGTCCCGGATAGGCGGCCACCGGCCTACCCGGGGGCGCGAGCGTGGACTCGTCTCCCCCTTACTGGCAGGTCGCGGAGAACACCTCGAGCCGCCTGAGGAACAGCCCTTGGTT
>CAWKCE010000001.1:0-186701 GCA_963848085.1 uncultured Actinomycetota bacterium | reverse complement strand
ACGCGTCGCCCCCGCCCCCTGTGTCTGGTTGCGGCCGTGATGGCCGCCGTTTCCCTTCGTTCGCCCTGCGGCGCCCTCTCCGCCGAGCAAGACGACGTTTGGAAAGTGGGCTGCGCCAGCATAGACATTACGCCGTGCGAGCCGATCCTGCTTTCCGGTTACGGCGGGCGAAACAAGCCGTTTGTCGAAATTGGCTCGCCGCTGCACGCGAAGTGCCTCGCCGTCGAGGATCAGCAAGGTCACCTGGCCGTGCTCGTGACCTTGGACGCCGAGTGCATGCGGCCGCATACCCGCCAACCCCTTGCTGGAACGAATCACCGCGCGGACAGACCTGCGGCGCGAGCAGGTGCTGCTGAATTTCTCCCATTCCCACGCGGCCCCGTTCGTGAGTCTGGATCCCCACACGACCGATTACGGTTCCACGCCGGAGACGGCCGAAAAAACGGTCGCCTACACCAATTGGATGCTCGAGCAGATCGTCGACGTCGTCCAGCGAGCCTTGGCCGCACGAGAGCCGTCACGGCTTTACTATGGAGTCGGCGTGGCGTCGTTTGTGATGAGTCGTCGCGAGTTCGCAACCGGCGGGCTGAAAATCGGCGTCAACCCGCGCAACGTAGACCGCAGCGTTCCCGTTCTGAGAGTGGACGCCCTGGACGGCCGGCCTCCGTGCTGTTGTGTTCGGCTCGCGCATGCCACAACACGACCTTGGGGGGCGATTCCTTCGTCGTCTCCGGCGATTACGCGGGCTACGCACAACAATACGTCGAGTCTCATCAGGCGGGCGTAACGGCGATGTTCATGAGCGGTTGCGGCGCCGACGCCCAACCCCTATCCGCAGGGCTCCCTGGACCTGGCCAAACGGCACGGGGATACGTTGGGGGAAATGGCGGCGCGTTTTCTGGCGGCCAGCCCTGCGAGTGCGGGCGGCCAGCAAGTCGACCGCCGGACCGGAGCCGTCGGCCTGAGTCCCGTCTCCGGCCCGCTGGCCGTCGAGTACCAGTGGATCGACCTGCCGCTGCGACGCGTGCCATCGGTCGAAGCGATGGCGGCGGAAGCAGCGGGAGAAGATCGCTGGAAGGCCTACCATGCCCGCCTGATGTTGAAGCTGGTCGAGGCCGGACGTCCCGTGCCGGATCGCTATACGTGCCCGCTGGCCGTGTGGCAGTTTAGCGACGACCTGACGCTGATCGGATTCTCCGGCGAGGTGGTGGCCGGCTACGTGCCGCTCGTGGAAAAGGCCATCGGCCCGCTTGGCTTGTGGGTGGCCGCCTACTGCAACGTCTTGTACGGCTACGTGCCGACCGTGCAGGTGCTGGAGGAAGGGGGCTATGAATCGTGCGGGCTGGAAGACGGGGAGGTCGGCCAGTTCGCCCCGGAAGCGGAAGCCGTGCTGCTGAGCCGAACTGTTCACCTCGTCCAGCTCGGCGCGCGCGGCCGAGCCGCCCCCGCCAACAGCGACCGCTGACACAAACCTCCGCCGCCTAATGGAATTTCACCGCTTGGAATAACGCTGCAGAGAGTTCACCACGAAGAACACGAAGAGCGCGAAGGAATCGGCCGCGCAAGATCCCAGACTCCCTGCTTCGCGTCCTTTGTGCTCTTCGTGGTAATTCCCTCCGGTTGCTCATTGCGGCCAACCAGGACAAGGCCGCTCGCCACCAGGCGATAATTGACCAGCGCGGATCGGAGCCCTTGCAGCACCACAACGCCCACCACGCCGCCATGGTGGAAAGCCCTGGCGCCGGCAGGAATCACTCCGCCGCCGGCGGCAACGATGCTTGCCAACCTTCACGAAGCTGACCGGCCAGCTGTGCTACGAGGGGGGCGTGTGCGGTTTGAAGAAACCAATGGCCAGAAAGAACGGGCAATCCTTGACGCGCCGCAACGTGGCCAGCAGCTCGCGCGCCGTCAGACCGTCCCGATAGGCTTCGTCCGGCACATCGGCTATCTCGGTCAACGGCTTGTCAGGCTTGGGGATGGTCGTAGGGCGATTGATTTCCAGGTGAAGCGTGCGGGAATAGATGTCGGGCCGCAAGGCATACATGTGCCCCTCGGGCCAGAACATCGGCTCCGACCAGCAGACCGGGTCGTACTGGGGCTGCAAGAGGTCCTCGCCGCCGCCGTTGTGATGCAGGATCTTGCCGAAGTCGCGAGTGAAGTACCCGTGGCGGCGAAAATGTTCGGGCAACGCCGTCACCTCCGGCCGGGCGCTGCGATAGAACCCGCCCCGGGCCCGCCCCAGGAACGCGTCCGGCCGCAACCCGGAAATCACGCCGTTGCGCGAGGGATTACAGAGAGCCTGCTGGGCATAGGCGCGTGTGAACCTCACCCCGCGGGCCGCCAGCCGATCCAGATTCGGCGTGACCATGTAGTCCTGTCCCCAACAGCCCATCTCGCAGCGCAAGTCGTCAATCGCGACGAACAACACGTTCCAAGGCTGCTCGCGGCGCGGCCCCCAGCCGCCAACCAGCAAGTACGAACGCCAGCCATAACAGACCGACTCGCCTGTGCATCAGCAAACCTTTCGGAAAAATTTCGCGAAAGACCACCTCGCGGCGCCAGGGACGTGCGACGGGCATTTCTGATTCTACCCCTGCCCTTGGCCGGTCTGTAAAGCGGGGCCCCGGCATGCTCCCTGCCCTGACCGCCCCCCGGGACGGCCGGCATCCTAGATCGCCCCTCTGCCCGGTCGCCGGCCAGGGGCTCGCCCGCCGGCTCCGATTCAGCGAGAATTCGGGGAAACAGGAGCAATCCGTGAACGCCCCCCGCCAACTCGCGCCGATCGCCCAGCTCGGCGAGCCCGTTATTCCTTCGCCGCTGCGTCGGACCAGCACGCCCGGCGACGGCGCGGCGAAGTTCACGCCGGCCAACCGGTATGTCCGCAGCGTCATCGAGTTCACCGAAGGATTACCCCCCAAGGACGACGTCTGGTTCGAAAAGGCCGGCTCGCGAGAGCGACTGTTTTTCGCCCCGGCGAAAACGCGGGCGGCCATCGTCACCTGCGGCGGCCTCTGCCCAGGATCGAACAACGTCATCACGATCGATCTTTCTCGAGCTGCACATCAATTATGGCGTTCCCGAGGATGTCCTGGGAATTCGTTACGGCTACCGCGGCTTGAATCCGCAAGTCAACGAGCTGCCCGAGCGATTGACGCTGGAACGGGTCGACAATATTCACGACGAGGGAGGAACGATCCTCGGGTCGTCCCGCGGGCCGCAGCCGATGGAGGCGATGGTCGATTATCTCGCACAGCAACGCATCGACATGCTGTTCTGTATCGGCGGCGACGGAACGCTGCGCGGGCTCACGCCCTCTACCAGGAGATCGATCGGCGCGGCGCCAGATCGCCGTCGTCGGCGTGCCCAAGACCATCGACAACGACATCAATTACTGCGAACACTCCTTCGGATTGCTGACGGCCATCGAGCAGGCGAAGCGAGTGCTGTATTACGCCCACGTCGAGGCGAAGGGGGCGCCCAATGGAATCGGGCTGGTGAAGGTCATGGGCGCGGCGCCGGTTTCATCGCCGCCGGTAGCGGACTCGGCCAGCCAGAACGTCAATTTCACGCTCGTGCCCGAAGTCCCCTTCGCCCTGCACGGCGAACGCGGACTGCTGGCCTCGCTGCGGCAGCGGATGCTGCAGCGCCAGCACGCCGTGATCGTCGTCGCCGAAGGCGCCGGCCAGGACCTGTTTCCCCGCCATCTCGTGGAAAAGGACGCCTCCGGCAATGTCAAGAACCTGGACATCGGCGAGTTCCTGCGGGATCAGATTCGGGCCTACTTCGCCCAGCACGGTCCCGCCGTTGACCTGAAGTACATCGATCCCAGCTACATCGTCCGCAGCGTCCCCGCGAACTGCGAAGACGCCATCCTCTGCGATCAATTCGGCCGCCGCGCCGCCCACGCCGCCATGGCCGGCAAGACCGGCATGCTGGTCGGCCATGTCAATAGCAAGTTCGTCAACGTCCCCATTGCCATGGCCGTCAGCCAGAAGCGTTGCATGGCCGTCGAGGGAGAACTCTGGGGCAATGTCCTCGCCGCCACGGGACAACCCCGACGGCTGTCAATGACAACGTCCACGGCCATCGTAACAGGACGCACCGCCAGCTAAATGACCGTGCGCGATTCTGCGACGCGCCCCGTTCATGTCATTCTGAGCGCAGCTCATGTCATTCTGAGCGCAGCTCATGTCATTCTGAGCGCAGCTCATGTCATTCTGAGCGCAGCTCATGTCATTCTGAGCGCAGCTCATGTCATTCTGAGCGCAGCTCATGTCATTCTGAGCGCAGCTCATGTCATTCTGAGCGCAGCGAAGAATCTCCCTTCGCCACCGAGATCCTTCGCTGCGCTCAGGATGACAGTTGCGCTCAGGATGACAGTTCGTCCAATGGTGTCGCAGAATCGCGCACGGTCATTTAGCGAGGCGGCGCCTCGGCGCTCCGGATCGAACTTCACGTCAGTGCGCGCCACGACAATCTTCCCAATCCTTGTGCCGCTCTCGCGATTGCGAATGTGCAGTGTATGCAGTCCGGCCGAGTCGGTAAACGGTCGTCTCTCGCTCTCCCGGCTGGTCCTCCGGGCGGTTGCCCACCAGGCCCCAATGCCAACTTTCCAGCTGTTTGAGATCCGCCAATGAGTAGCGGCCCGCGGTCGATGGCGGCGTAGAAGCTGTCGGTCTCACCCGACTCGCCGAACGCCAGCACCCAGAGCCGGTACTCGCCCGCCGTCGAAACTTCGAATCGGCATAAGGCTGCTCCGGTATCGCGAGTCCGGGACGCCGGGGCGGGTGATATGCGTAACGGCCCCGACGGCGCATCCGTGTCGGATTGCGCGACCATTGGATCCAGCAATCGCATGGCCGCCGCCTCGATGACGACCAGGCCGGGCGAGGTCTCCTGAAACAGGGGCAGGTCGAGGTCCACCAATCTCCGGTCTTGAGCCGGGCCAGCGCGGTCGCGGCTTGACCTGTATCGTTTGCCTCCAACCGCACGCTGTCCTGGCCCTCCCCGTCCCCCTCCGCCGCCACAAACATGGTCGTGCCCGACGGCGCCTTGCAGTCCCGCACCAGGACGTTCCTCGTATTCAGAAACCACATCACGGAAAACGAGAAGCGACCGACGCCGCGCGTTGACTCGCTGCACAACCACTGAGCCACCGACCACCCACGTAGTGTTCCGGCCATGGAGCGCCCCACGGAGTCGGCGATGCGGCGGGCGCTGGCCCGGGCGCGCGATGGGAAGACGCTCGACGTCGCCGAGCTCGTCGTGCTGCTCCAGGCGCGCGGGGACGATCTGGTGCTGCTTGGCCGCACCGCGTCCCGCCTGCGTGACGCCGGCCTGGAGGCCGCCGGTCGCCCCAACACCGTCACCTACTCGCGCAAGGTCTTCATTCCGCTGACTCGGCTGTGCCGGGACCGGTGCCACTACTGCACTTTCGCCACTGCGCCCGCCCACCTGCCCGCGCCGTTCCTCGCACCGGAGGAGGTGCTGGACATCGCACGGGCGGGCGCCGAGCTGGAGTGCAAGGAGGCACTGTTCACGCTGGGCGACAAACCGGAGGACCGTTGGCCACAGGCGCGACAGTGGCTCGACGCCCGGGGATATGACTCCACGTTGGCCTATCTGCGGGCCATGGCCGTTCTGGTGCTCGAGGAGACCGGTCTGCTGCCCCACCTCAACCCGGGGCTGATGTCGTGGGAGGACCTGCAGCGCCTCAAGCCGGTCGCCCCGTCGCTCGGCATGATGCTGGAGACGACGAGCCGGCGGCTGTGGTCGACGCCCGGACAGGCGCACTACGGCTCCCCGGACAAGGACCCGGAGCTGCGACTGCGCGTGTTGGCGGATGCCGGGCGCAGCTCGGTGCCGTTCACGACCGGCATCCTCGTCGGGATCGGTGAGACGCTGGACGAGCGGGCGGAGTCCCTGCTGGCCTTGCGCGCGACCTCGCGGGCGTACCGGCACGTCCAGGAGGTGATCGTCCAGAACTTCCGAGCCAAGCCCGACACCGCGATGCGGTCGACGGCCGATGTCGGCTTCGAGGAGTTCTTGGCCACCGTGGCGACCGCCCGGGTCGTCCTGGGACCGTCCGCACGAGTTCAGGTGCCTCCGAACCTGTCCCGGCTGGACCAGCTCCCGCAGCTCCTTCAGGCCGGCGTCGACGACTGGGGCGGGGTCAGTCCCCTCACCCCCGACCACGTCAACCCGGAGCGGCCGTGGCCGCACCTCGACGACCTCGCCGCGGCGACGGCGGCGGCCGGATTCACGCTGCGGGAGCGGCTCACCGTGCACCCGGAGTATGTGGTGGCGGGGGAGCCGTGGCTGGACCCGCGGGTGGAGCCGCACGTGCGTGCACTGGCTGACTCGACCGGACTGGCCGTGGCTGGACGCCGGCCGCAGGGGCGCCCGTGGCAGGAGCCGGACCCGACCTGGGGGGCGAGCGGACGCGTCGACCTGCACGCCGACATCGACGTCGCGGGACGACGCACGGACCGGAGGACGGACTTCGAGGACGCGTACGGCGACTGGGGGTCGGTCGCGGCCGACGCGGCTCTGATCGAGTCGTCGGCATCGGCACCACCGCGGGGTGACGCCGAGCTGAAGGCCTCGCTGCGGCGCGCAGAGCGCGATCCGGCGTCGTTGCTGGAACCGGGACACGAGAGGGACGCGCTGGCACTGCTGCATGCCGACGGCGACGGCCTCCGCGCAGTGGCCGCGCTCGCCGACGAGCTCCGGCGAGACGTCGTCGGCGACGATGTGACGTTCGTCGTGAACCGCAACATCAACTTCACCAACGTCTGCTACACGGGTTGCCGCTTCTGCGCGTTCGCGCAGCGACGGTCCGACGCGGACGCGTTCACGCTTTCGCTGGAGCAGGTCGCCGACCGGGCGCAGCAGGCCTGGGAGCTGGGAGCGACGGAGGTGTGCATGCAGGGGGGAATCCACCCGGACCTCCCCGGGACCGCCTACGCGGAGCTGGTGCGGGCGGTGAAGGCGCGAGTGCCGGCGATGCACGTCCACGCGTTCAGCCCGATGGAGGTGGTCAACGGTGCCGCCCGGTCGTCGCTGTCGATCGAGGAGTTCCTGTCCTCGCTGGTCGAGGCCGGCCTGGACACGGTTCCGGGCACCGCGGCGGAGATCCTCGACGACGACGTGCGCTGGACCCTCACCAAGGGCAAGCTGCCAACCGCCAGCTGGGTGGAGGTGGTGACCACCGCGCACCGGCTAGGGCTGCGCAGCAGCAGCACCATGATGTTCGGGCACGTGGACCTGCCGTCGCACTGGCTGACGCACTTCCGCCAGCTCGCCGCGGTTCAGGACGCGGCCCGGGCCTCCGGGCATGGCGGGTTCACCGAGTTCGTCCCGTTGCCCTTCGTCCACCACCAGTCCCCGCTCTACTTGGCGGGGGTCGCCCGGCCGGGCCCGACGAGGCGGGAGACGCAGGTCGTCCACGCCGCCGCCCGGCTGCTCCTTTCCGGGCGGGTCGACCACGTGCAGACCTCCTGGGTGAAGCTCGGGGGAGCCGGGTCGCAGCTGATGCTGCAGTCAGGGGCCGACGACCTGGGCGGGACGCTGATGGAGGAGACCATCAGCCGGATGGCCGGAAGCGAGCACGGGAGTGCCCGTTCGGCGTCCGACCTGGCCGGCCTGGCGGACGCGATCGGGCGCCCCAGCCGGCTGCGGACGACCACCTACCTGCCAGTTCCGGCCGAGCGGGCCGATCGAGTTTCGCAGACCGACGGCATCCTGCCGTCTTCGCTCCCGCTCGTCCCGGCAACCGCATCGCAGGCCCCTGACCTGCAAGAACGTGCGAAAACGCGGCCACTTCCGGTCGTCTGAGGCCGGCCGCGACCGGCGGCCGGCCAGAAATGGTCCGAACGGATATCACGTCACGTCTTGACGGGAGGTGAACGACGCGCGTGTAATTTCGCGCATGTCGTCCGCCCGGATGGGTCATCGAGGTCATGCCGAACAGGTAGCCCCAGGTGGTCCCGATGGGTACGCGGCCCGAACGGGTCGAACGGGTGAGGGTCGAGGAGGAGCAGCGTGAGCGAGGCAATCTTCAGTCTGGTCGACGGTGAAGAAGACGAAGCTCTGGGTTGGCAGGAGCGTGCACTGTGCGCCCAGACCGACCCGGAGGCCTTCTTCCCGGAGAAGGGTGGGTCCACCCGCGAGGCCAAGAAGGTCTGCCTCACCTGCGAGGTCCGGGTGGACTGTCTGGACTACGCCCTGGGCCACGACGAGCGGTTCGGGATCTGGGGTGGGCTGTCGGAGCGGGAGCGCCGCCGGCTGAAGAAGGCCGCGGTCTGACCTCGGCGGCCCGGCCGGGCGTCGGGCTGGGTCACCACTCGTTCTTCCGGCGGTCCGTCACCCCGTAAGGTGAGAGACCGGTCGTCCGGCACGGCATCCACCCCGCAGCGACCGCACCCACCATGACCGACGCCCCCACCTCGCCCCCTGCCCCGGACGCCTCGCCCCCTGAGTCGGTCGGAGAGTCCGCGCGCGACAGAGACCTCCGCGACGACCTCGACGAGGCGGCGCCAGTCCTCGACCGGTCTGCCCATCGGGTGGTCGCGGTCCTGGTCTGTCATGACGGCGGACGCTGGGTGGAGCACACGCTGGCCGCGCTGGCCTCCCTGGCGGACGGTCCGGAGCGCGTCGTAGCAGTCGACACCGGCTCGACGGACGAGACCCCCGCGGTCCTAGCGGCGGCTGCCGGGCCGGGTGGCCCAGTGGACCGGGTGCTCACCCTGCCGGTCGAGTCCGGATTCGCCACCGCCGCCAACGCTGGCGTGGCAGCGGAGGCGCGGGACTCCGCCGCCGCCGGCAGGGTGACGGAGTGGGTGTGGCTGCTGCACGACGACAGCGCACCTGACCCGCAGGCACTGGCGGCCCTGCTGTCCGCGGCGCACCACCAGCCGTCGGTCTCGGTGCTCGGCCCCAAGGTGGTCGGGTGGGAGGACCCCCGCGGGCTGCTCGAAATCGGCGTCAGCATCAGTTCCTCCGGGCGCCGCGAGACGGGGCTGGAGCGGCGCGAGCAGGACCAAGGACAGCACGACGGTCAGCGGGACGTGCTCGCCGTTGGCAGCGCCGGGATGCTCGTCAGACGAGACCTGTGGGACGAGCTGGGCGGGATGGACCCGCAGATTCCGCTGTTCCGCGACGACGTGGACCTGGGCTGGCGGGCGAACTCCGCCGGGCACCGGGTGGTGGCGGTCACCGACGCAGTGGTCCACCACGCCGAGGCTGCGGCGCGCGGGCAGCGGGAGCTCATCGGCGGCCGACCCCACCGGGTCGACCGGGCCAGTGCGCTGTACGTGCTGCTCGTCGACACCGGATCTGCCTGGGTCGGGTTCACCTGGCTGCGGCTGCTCCTGCTGCAGGTCGTCCGGGCACTGGCCTTCCTGCTTGGCAAGGCGACCGCTGAGGCGGCCGACGAGCTCGCCGCCGCGAACAGCGTCCTGCTGCGGCCGGGCCGGGTCCGACGGGGCCGCCGAGAGCGGCGAGGCACCCGATCCGTCCCGCGCCGGGAGTTTCGGTCACTGTTCCCAGCGCCCGGCCACCAGGCCCGGCTCGGGCTGGAGTGGGTCGGTGGCCTGCTCGCCACCGGGTCGGCTCCGGAGCTGGCCGGCGGCGCAGTGGAGACCGGCCCCGTCGACGAGGACACCGACTCGTTCGGCCAGACCGGGACGGGCGTGTGGCGACGTCGGCTCACTCGGCCGGCGCCACTGCTGGTCGCCTCCCTCCTGGTCCTGTCCCTGATCGCCTGGCGCGGGTTGTACCGGGGCGGCCCCCTGCACGGTGGTGCGCTGCTGCCCGTGCCGACGGGGGCCTCCGACTTGTGGCAGGGCTTCCTCGCGTCGTGGCACCCGGTCGGGGCGGGCAGCGGCGTCGACGCCCCCACGTCCCTGGCGGTCCTCGGCGGCTGGGCGGTGCTGCTCCTCGGGCATGCCGGCTGGGCGGTCACCACACTGCTGGCGCTCGCGGTCCCGATGGCCGGGCTGGCGGCCTGGCTGGGGCTCGGACCGGTCCGGCTCTCGTCGCGGCTACGCCTGTGGGCGGCCGCGGTCTACGCGCTGAGCCCGGCCCTGCTGTCTGGGGTGGCGCAGGGCCGCCTCGGAACTGCCGTGGCGGCCGTGTGCCTGCCGTTGGTGGGCCTGGCTGCCTCGCGCACGCTCGGCTGGGGCGGCGTCAGCGGGACGGTGCGCAGTGCGGCCGCGGGGTCGCTGCTGCTCGCCGTCGTGCTCGCATTCGCCCCCGTGCTGTGGGTCCCCACCGTTGTCCTCGGTGTCGCGGCGGTGGCGTGGGCTGCGACCGATCGTGCGGCGCGGTGGCGGGTGGCGGGTCTGGTCGTCGTGCCGGTTGCTCTCCTGCTGCCGTGGAGCCTGCGCTGGTTCACCGACCCGTCGCAGCTGTTCCTCGAGTCGGGTCTTCCCCTCACCTCGTCCGACGACGCCCCCTGGACGGTCCTCCTGCTGGATCCGGGCGGCCCGGTGTCGGTGCCCCTGCTGCTGTCGGCCGGTCTGCTGGTCGCGGCCACGGCCTCGTTCGCGCGCATCACGTCGGTCGCAGCGGTGCGCGCCGGGCTGGTCACTGCGGTGGTCGGTCTGCTGTGGGCGCTCGTTCTTGCCACGATCACGGTCACCCCAGCGTCGACGACGGTCCCGGTGGTGCCTTGGCCCGGCCCCGCGTTGGTGCTGGCGACCGCGGGCCTGGTGGTCGCGGTCGCCGCCGCGGCGAAGCGCTCGCGGTCGCGGCTGTCGTCGCGCACGTTCTCCTGGCAGCAGCCCGCGGTGGCGGTCGTGACGGTGATCGCGGTTCTGGTCCCACTGGCTACCGGCGTCTGGTGGATCGGCCGGGGCGCCCCCGGTCCGCTCCAACGCAGCGACCCGGACCCGCTCCCCGCGTTCGTGCGGGCTGAGGCGGCCCTGCCGACGCGCGCCCGGACGTTGGTGCTGGAACCGAGGGACGGCCGCCTCGGCTACACGCTCCTGCGCGACCGACCCGCGCAGTTCGGGGACGAGCTGCTGGCCGGCGACGCTGCCACCCGGCGGGCGCTGGATGGGCTCGTCGCCGAGATCGCTTCCGGGCGCGGCGGGGTCGCCGTCGCCGAGCTGTCCGGGTACGCCGTGCAGTACATCCTCGCGAGCCCACCGGTCGATCTCCGGCTGGAGTCCACGCTCGACTCAGTCCCCGGACTGCTGCGGGTGGCCAACCCCGGCGGCGCGTCGCTGTGGCGGCTGCAACGGCCGACCGGAAGGTTGCAGCTGGCCACGCCGGAGACCGAGAACCTCCCCGAGCTGCTCCCGTCCGGAGTGGTCGATGCGGAGACCGACGTTCCGAGCGGGACCGGGGACCGGCTGCTGACGGTCTCGGAGACTCGCGACTCCGGGTGGCGGGCGTCGGTCGACGGTGCCGGGCTGCCCGCGCAGACCGTGGACGACTGGGCCCAGGGGTTCGCCGTGCCCGCCGGCGCGGGCACGCTCGAGCTGAGCCACCGCTCGCCGGCTCACCTGGTCTGGCTGGCTGTCGAAGGGCTGCTCGTGCTGGCTGCCGTCGTGGTCGCGCTGCCGTCCCGTCGGCGCGAGGACGAGGAAGCGGCATGAGGCGCCTCCTGCTCGGCCCCGTCGGCATCGCGGCTCTCGTGCTCGCCATGCTCGGCGTGCTCGGGGCGGTGGCGACGTCTGTTGCGCCGTCGAGTCGCGGCGTGGCGGCCGCGGTGGTGGTCGAGGAACCCGTGGTGGAGACGGTCGTCGCCTGTCCCGGCCTCCGCTCGCGCAAGGGCTTCACCGAGTCCACCGTGGCGGCCGCCACACCTCCTCGGTCCGACGAGGAGCCGGCAGCCTCGCCTGGCGAGGGGGCCGGACTGGTCACCACGCTCACCCGTGACCCGGCCAAGGCCGAGGTGCTGATCCAGCTGGAGGCACCGGGCGACCGGGGCTCCTATGTCGGCCGCAACGGAGAGCGCGACAGCGTGCTGGGCCGGGCAGCCGGGGCGCTGGCGCCCGGCTTCTCGGTCACCCAGACCGAGCGCACTGTCGACGGCGGAGGCCGCGGCCTGGCCGGCACGGCGTGCCTGCCCACCGGTGCCGACTTCTGGTTCGTCGGTGCCGCGTCTGGCGTCGGGCAGCGGGCGGTGCTGGTCCTGACCAACCCGGAGGACGCAACGGCCGCCGTCGACGTCACGTTCTACGGCCACCGGGGGGAGATCAACGCTCCCGCGGGCCGAGGCGTGCAGGTGCCGGCCCGTCGGCGTGTGGAGCTCCAGGTGGAGAAGATCGCCCCGGCGCAGCAGGTCATGGCCATCCACGTGCAGGTGCAGTCCGGCCGGCTGTCGGCCGCGGTGACCGAGACCGACGTCGAGGGGTTTCTGCCCCGGGGCTCGGACTGGATTCCCGGGGCGGAGGCGCCGGCAACCGAGCTCGTTGTCCCTGGCATACCGAAGGTCGGCCAAGGGCGCAACGGCAAGACGCTGCTCGACGTGGTGGCGCCCGGGGAGGGCGCGGTGGTCTCCGTGCAGATCGTGGCGCCGGACGGCACATTCGCGCCGCTGGACGCCGACGTCATCGACGTCCCCGCGGGCACGGTGCGGACAGTGGACCTGACCAAGGCGCTCGCCGGCGATCCGGCCGCCGTCCTGCTGTCGTCCGATCAACCGATCACCGCCGGGATGCGCGTCACTCTCCGTCGTCCGAGCTACTTCGGGGACGTGTTGTTCCTGGCGGCGGTTCCGCCGGTCGGAACCGCCGCGGTGGTGCCGGACAACCGGGACACCTCCGACCTCAAGACACGGTTGGTGCTGACCGCGCCGGAGGGGGCCGCGACCGTCGACGTCAGCACGTTCGTCGGCGCCGGAATCGAGGACCCCGTGACGGTTCAGCTCGCCGCTGGCACGACCACGTGGCTGACCATCGAAGCGCCCCCGGGTCGACGTCGGTTTGGACTCGTGGTGACCCCGCAGAGCGGGTCAGGTCCGGTCTACGGCGTCCGCATGCTCGACGAGGAGGGCGCGCGAGGGCCGTTGGTCACCTCGCTGCCGCTGCGGACCGCGCGCCTGACGGCGGTCGTGCCCGAGGCGGTCCCGGACATCGCGGCGGGCACTGTCAGCTGATCGGGTCGACGTCGTCGGCGGCGACCCCGAGCAGCTCGGCCACCTGCTCGACGACGACACGTCGCACGAGACGCTCGAGGTCTCCGGGTCCGACTGCCCGGGCCTCGACCGGCCGCCGGTAGACGACGAGCCGGGCCGGAGCGTCGCCCCCGGCCGCGACGGCGGCACCGAGTGCTACTCCGGCCGCCCCCCGGTCGAGGTGTGCCCCCGGGAGGTCGGCCACCACAACCTCGACCAGGTTCAGGTCGATCCGGTCGGCGAGTGCGTCGGGGAGCCGTCTGCCGACGCGGTCGACGACGGCCAGGACGAGGTCGTCGAATGCCGCCGACCGGCTGCGCGCCAGCGGCACCGAGGGGGGCGCGAGCGGACCACGCACGCCGCGTCCGTGGCGGTCGCGGCGTCGACGCACCGGGGCCGCGCGGTCCGGCGTCGACGAGGGGCGCGGGTCCATGGGGTCGAGCCTACGGGCGACACGGCGGCCCTCGACCACGCAATCCCGGTGACCGTGCGCGGCGCCCGGTAGCGTCACGCGGCGTGAGCCCGATGAGGCGTTGCTCGCGCACCGCGTGCAACCGGAACGCTGTCGCAACGCTGACGTATGTCTACGCCGACTCCACTGCCGTGCTCGGACCGTTGGCGACCTATGCCGAGCCCCACTGCTACGACCTGTGCGCCGTGCACTCCGACCGGCTCACGGCCCCCCGGGGTTGGGAGATCATGCGGCTCGCACCCGACTTCGACGACGTCGGTCCCAGCAGTGACGACCTCGAGGCGCTCGCCGATGCGGTGCGCGAAGCGGCTCGTCCGGCCGACCTCGACGCCGCCGTCCCGGCCGCCGTCACCGGCCACGACCAGGGACGACGCGGTCACCTGCGGGTTCTCCCTCCGGTGGACCGGTCAGACGCGGACGACACCCGGCGCTGAGTCGCAGGATCGCCTTTTGTCCGTTTTGTGACGAACCTCCCCGAATTCAAGCGGATCGGGGGTGGCTGCCGATGCCCCGGGTGTTCCCGACGACCACCGTCGGCCCCGCCTCGCAAGGAGCACCGGATGCCTCGCACGTCGACTCCTCCCGTGACCACCCCCCTCGGCTCGCTGACCCAGCTGGGTGCCCGCACCGGTGCCACCTGCGAGGAGTGTGGGAGCGATCGCGTGACCCACCTGAGCATGACGCTCACCGACGGTTCCCCGGTGCAGTTCGTCTCCTGCCACCGCTGTGAGCACCGCACCTGGGCCGACACCGATGGTTCGCTGCCGGTGACGACCGTCCTGGACAAGACCCGCAAGCCCCGCTGACACCGGCCAGCCGGGTCGGCCGAAGCGGGGTCAGATCCCCCGCGACACCTCGCTAGGCTTCGGCCGTGACCTCCGACCCCGACCTCCTGTCCGCCGTGTTCAAGGCGTACGACATCCGCGGGGTCGTTCCCGACCAGCTCGACGACGCCCTGTGCGCTTCGGTCGGCGCTGCCTTCGTCGAGGTGCTGCGCGAGGAGGGTCCAGTCACCGGAATGGTGGTCGGTTACGACATGCGTCCGAGCTCTCCGCAGCTGGCTGCCGCGTTCGCCGACGGGGTCGCGTCCCGGGGCGTCGACGTCACCGTGATCGGGTTGGCGAGCACCGACGAGCTGTACTTCGCATCCGGCTTCCTGGGAGTCCCCGGGGCGATGTTCACCGCGAGCCACAACCCGGCCCAGTACAACGGCATCAAGCTGTGCCGCGCCGGCGCGGCACCGGTCGGCCAGGACACCGGGCTGGCTCACATCCGCGCCCGTGTCGCGGCCACCGACCGCGGTGCCGGAGGCAGTGCTTCCCCGCCCGGCCAGACGCGGCAGCGGGACCTGCTGGCGGAGTACGCGTCGTACCTGCGCAGTCTGGTGGATTTGTCCGGCGGGCGTGCGCTGACCGTGGTCGTCGACGCCGGGAACGGCATGGCGGGGCTCACCGTCCCGGCCGTTCTGTCCGATCCCTCGCTCACGGTGGTGCCGATGTACTTCGAGCTCGACGGCACCTTCCCGAACCACGAGGCCAACCCGATCGAGCCGGCGAACCTGGTCGACCTGCAGCGCGAGGTTGTTGCTCGCGGAGCAGATGTGGGGCTCGCGTTCGACGGGGACGCCGACCGGTGCTTCGTCGTGGACGAGCGGGGCGAGGTCGTGACGCCGAGCACGGTGACCGCACTCATCGCGACGCGTGAGCTGGCGCGCGAGCCGGGTTCGACTGTCGTCCACAACCTGATCACCAGCCGCGCGGTTCCGGAGGTCGTCATTGAGTGCGGCGGAACGCCGGTGCGTACCCGGGTGGGGCACTCGTTCATCAAGCAGGTCATGGCCGAGACCGGTGCTGTGTTCGGCGGCGAGCACTCGGGACACTTCTACTTCCGTGATTTCTGGGGCGCGGACTCCGGACTGCTGGCGGCGCTGCACACACTTGCCGCTCTGGGGGAGACGGTCGTCCCGTTGTCTGCACTGCTCGCCCCCTTCGACCGATACGCCGTCAGCGGAGAGGTCAACTCGACGGTTGCCGACCCGGCGCACGTGACGACTGAGGTTCGGCAGACCTACCAGGGCCGAGCGGGAGTCACCATCGACGAGCTGGATGGTCTCACCGTCAGCGGTGAGACCTGGTGGTTCAACCTGCGGCCCAGCAACACCGAGCCGCTCCTCCGGCTTAACGTGGAGGCGAACAGCGCGGCCGAGCTGGCTGAGCTGCGTGACGAGGTGCTGGGGCTGGTCCGGTCCGGTCCGCCGAGCGCGCAGGAGGGGGCGTCGGCATGATCGATCCGGAGCTCTTGGCGATCCTGGTGTGCCCCCGGTGTCATGCCACCTTGACCGAGGACGAAGTGGCACAGGAGCTGCGGTGCGTCGGGTCGGAGTGCGGCCGGGCCTACCCCGTCCGCGACGGCATCCCGGTTCTGCTCGTCGACGACGCACGGCCGACCCGACCGGGCGCGGCCAGGGACGACGCCGAGACGGACCGGTGAGGTGACCGTCGACGAGGCGTTGCTCGACGACGCCGATCGGATCGCGGCCGCCGACCCCGGTGCGATGCTGCGGGAGGTGGCCTCCGCGGGCGCACAGGTGCGCCAGGCACTGGTGGCGTGCGCCGACGCCCGGCTCGACTCGTTGGCCGTGGGGGGACGCCCGCGGGCGGTGGTGGTCGCCGGCATGGGCGGGTCCGGCATCGCCGGCCATGTCCTCCAGGCGGCGGCTGGGCCGGGCTGCCCAGTACCGGTCGAGCGGGTGCGTGGGTGGACCCTGCCGGCCTGGGTCGGGGCGATGGACGTCGTCCTCGCGGTGTCCAGCTCGGGGCGTACCGCAGAGACCCTGGGGTGCGCCCGGGAGGCGCTGCGTCGCGGGTCGCGGGTGGTGGTCGTGGCTGCCGAAGGCTCGCCGTTGGTGGAGCTCGCCGAGCAGGCGGGGGCGCCGTGGGTGCCGGTCCCGGAGGGGCGAGCCCCGCGGGCGAACCTGTGGGCGTTGTCGGTGCCGCTGTTGGTGGCCGCCGACCTGCTCGGCATCGTCGACGCGCCAGCCGACGAGCTGGGTCGGGTTGCCGACCTGCTCGACGACCTCGCTGAGCGGTGCGGCCCGGCCCGCGACACCGTGGACAACCCCTCCAAGCTGCTCGCGACTGACCTGGTGGGGACGTTGCCGCTGGTGTGGGGTACCAGCGACCTCGCCGGCATCGCGGGCTACCGCTTGTTGTGCCAGCTCGCCGAGAACGCCAAGTACCCGGCGGTCAACGGGGTGCTCCCGGAGGCGCTGCACAACCAGGTCGTGACGTTTGCCGGGCCCTTCGCTGGCTCCAACAGCGGAGACGACCTGTTCCGTGACCGGGTCACGGACACCGGACGCCTGCGGCTGCGTCTGGTGATGCTGAGCGACACGGTCGAGCATGAGTTCGTTGCCCGGGGTGCCACTGCGGCGGTCGAGCTGGCTGGTGAGTACGGCGTTCCGGTGAGCCGCATCTCCGCAGTCGGCGAGCACCCGCTCGAGCGCATGGCCAGTCTGTGCGCGATCGGCGACTTCGCGAGCGTCTACCTCGGCCTCCTTCACGGCGTGGACCCGACGCCCATCAGGCCGATCCAGGAGCTCAAGGCGCGGATCGGCGCCGGGGGGGCTGGGTGAGCACCGAGGGCGGTACCAGAGCGGTCATCGCCGCCTTGCTGGCCAACCTGGGGATCGCGGTCAGCAAGTTCGTCGCCTTCGCCCTCACCGGCTCGTCGTCCATGTTGGCGGAGGCAGTGCACTCGGTAGCCGACTCCGGCAACCAGGTGCTGCTCCTGGTGGGTGGTCGACGGTCCCGCCGGCCACCCACTTCGCGGCACCCGTTCGGCTACGGCCGCCTGCGCTACGTCTACGCGTTCGTCGTCTCGATCGTGCTGTTCCTCGTGGGCGGGTTGTTCTCCCTGTACGAGGGTTGGCACAAGTGGCACTTCCCCGAGCCGTTGGACCGGCCCGTGGTCGCCTACGTCGTCCTGGGTATCGCCATCGTTTTGGAGTCACTGTCCTTCCGCACTGCGCTTCGGGAGAGCAACTCCGCCCGCGGGCGGCACTCACTGCTTCAGTTCGTGCGTCGGGCGCGTCAGCCCGAGCTTCCGGTGATTCTGCTGGAGGACCTCGGGGCCTTGGTCGGACTGGTGTTCGCGCTGGCCGGCATCGCCACCGCCTCGGTGACCGGTGACGCACGATGGGACGGCGTCGGAGCCATGGGCGTCGGTGCGCTGCTGGTGGTGATCGCCGTCTTCCTCGCGATCGAGATGGCCAGTCTGCTGGTGGGGGAGGGTGCCCTGCCCGAGCAGGAGTCAGCGATCCGAGACGCGCTGGAGGCAAGCCCCGACGTGGAGCGCGTGATTCACCTGCGCACGCTCCACACCGGCCCTGACGAGCTGCTGGTCGGGGTGAAGATCGCGGTTGCCGTGGACGACTCCGCGTGGGCGATCGCGCGCACGATCGACGATGCCGAGCAGCGGATCCGGGAGGTGGTTCCGACCGCGCGTTGGGTGTACGTGGAACCGGACCTCGACCGACTCCGGACCGGCCACGCCTGACGACGGTGCCGCCGGGCCGGTTGCCGGCATCGCGGGTACCCTGAGGCAACCCGATGGGAGACGTGATGACCACCCCTGAATTCAAGGTCGCCGACCTGTCCTTGGCCGATTTCGGCCGCAAGGAGATCCGGCTGGCGGAGCACGAGATGCCCGGCCTCATGGCCATCCGCGAGGAGTTCGCGGCGACCCAGCCACTGGCTGGTGCCCGGATCACCGGGTCGTTGCACATGACGGTGCAGACCGCCGTCCTCATCGAGACCCTCGTCGAGCTGGGCGCCTCGGTTCGATGGGCCAGCTGCAACATCTTCTCCACCCAGGACCACGCGGCGGCCGCGGTGGCCGTCGGCACGCGGGGGTCGGTGGCGGAGCCTCAGGGCGTGCCGGTGTTCGCCTGGAAGGGCGAGACGCTGGAGGAGTACTGGTGGTGCGCTGAGCAGGCGCTCACCTGGCCGGACGGGGACGCCCCGAACATGATCCTCGACGACGGCGGTGATGCGACGCTCCTGGTGCACAAGGGCGTCGAGTTCGAGAAGGCCGGGGCAGTGCCGGACCCGGAGACCGCCGACACCGACGAGTACGCGGTGGTCCTGCGCCTGCTGAGCCGGACCCTAGGAGAGAACCCGCGCAAGTGGACCGACATCGCAGCCGGGATCAAGGGCGTGACGGAGGAGACGACCACCGGCGTCCACCGCCTGCACCAGATGCTCGAGCAGGGTGAGCTGCTGTTCCCCGCGATCAATGTCAACGACTCGGTCACCAAGAGCAAGTTCGACAACAAGTACGGCTGTCGCCACTCGCTCATCGACGGCATCAACCGCGCGACGGACACCCTCATCGGCGGCAAGACCGCGGTAGTCCTCGGCTACGGCGACGTCGGCAAGGGCTGCGCGGATGCCTTGCGTGGCCAGGGTGCGCGGGTCGTGGTCACCGAGGTCGACCCGATCTGTGCGCTTCAGGCCGCGATGGACGGCTTCCAGGTGGTCCAGCTCGACGACGTCGTCGGGACCGCCGACATCTTCGTCACCGCCACCGGCAACCGGGACGTCATCACCGCGTCGGACATGTCGCGGATGAAGCACCAGGCGATCGTCGGGAACATCGGTCACTTCGACAACGAGATCGACATGGCCGGCCTGGCCGAGCTCCCGGGGGCACGTCGGGAGAACATCAAGCCCCAGGTGGACCTCTGGCACGTTGCCGAGGACCGCGCTGTGATCGTCCTCAGCGAGGGTCGGCTGCTGAACCTCGGGAACGCGACCGGGCATCCGTCGTTCGTGATGTCCAACTCGTTCGCGAACCAGACGATCGCCCAGATTGAGCTGTTCACCCGCACCGCGGACTACCCGGTCGGCGTGTACACCCTGCCGAAACACCTCGACGAGAAGGTTGCGCGTCTGCATCTCGCAGCTCTCGGGGCCCGGCTGACCGAGCTCACGCCCGAGCAGGCGGAGTACCTCGGCATTCCGGTCGAGGGGCCGTACAAGGCGGACAGCTACCGGTACTGAGGGGTAAGGACGCAGGGCGGAGGAGCGGGCGTGCGGCTGGGCGTGCTGGGGACCGGAGTCGTCGGCACGACGCTGGGCGGCGGCTGGGTCGCTGCCGGCCACGAGGTTCGGCTGGGGTCCCGCACCGCGGACAACGCGGCTGCTGCTTCCTGGGCCGCGGAGCACGGGGCAGCCGCCTCGCACGGGACCTTCGCCGACGCTGCCTCCTTCGGTGAGGTCGTGGTGAACGCGACCTCGGGGGCGGCCACGCTGGCTGCGCTGTCGGCGGCCGGAGCGGACCAGCTGGCCGGCAAGGTGCTCATCGACGTGTCGAACCCGCTGGACTTCTCCGGCGGGTTCCCCCCGACCCTGCTGGTCAAGGACATCGACAGCCTGGCCGAACAGGTCCAGCGCGCCTTCCCGCTCACCCGAGTGGTCAAGACCCTCAACACCATGGGCGCCTCGGTCATGGTCGCACCGGGGTCGTTGTCGGAACCGTCGGACGCGTTCGTCGCCGGCGACGATGCGGCCGCTAAGGACACCGTCCGCAGCCTGCTCGCCGGGCTCGGCTGGAGTGCCGACCACGTCGTCGACCTGGGGACCGTCGACGCTGCCCGCGGCATGGAGATGTACCTGCCGCTGTGGCTGCGCCTCATGCAGGCGTCCGGGACTGCCGACTTCAACATTCGGGTCGTGCGCTGAGCTGTGGCGTCGGGGATCACCCGGACGGCGCACCGCGGTTGGTGGACGCGCGATGGGGCTGGCACCCTGGTGGGGTGACCGAACAGACCGTGCTGCCACCGGCGGGCTGGTACCCCGACCCGTGGGACACCGCCAGTCAGCGCTACTGGGACGGACGCACCTGGACCGGGGGCGTAGCCCCGGCTGCGGCCCCGGCGCCCACGTCCGGCGACGGGGGCCTAGCTGCGGGCGTGGTGGGTCCGCCGCAGGGCCGATGGGGCTGGGGCGACGTCGGCTGGACCAGCCTCGTCACCGCGCTGCTTGTGCTGCTGCCGACCATTGGTCTGGTGGTGTGGGTGGTGGCGTCAGGTGCGACCGAGCTCGACCTGACGTCGGCCGGCGGCGCCTGGCTCGTGGTCGGGCTGCAGCTGCTCATGTGGGCGGGACTGGCGGGTTGGCCGTTGTGGGCCGGGCGCCGGAAGGGCCCCGGTTGGCGACGGTCGTACGGCTTTGTGGTGTCCGGCCGAGCCCTGCTGATCGGCCTGGGGGGCGGCGTGGTGCTGTTCTTCGGCATGACCGCCCTGGACGTGATCGTCAGTGCGGCGTTCAACATCGAGATCAACTCGGCGGCAGCCGAGATGGTGGACCAGATGCGCACCGCCACGGCGGCGTTCACTGTGCTGTTGGTGATGATCGCTCTCGGAGCACCGTTCGTCGAGGAGCTGTCGTTCCGCGGCCTGCTGTGGGGCGCGGTCGTCAAGCGCGGCGCCAGCCCCTGGGTCGCCACAGCCATCGCGGCGGTTCCGTTCGCGCTGATCCATTTCGAGCCGGTCCGGCTGCTGAGCCTGCTGTATGCCGGTCTGCTGCTCGGGGTGATCCGCCACTACGGCGGTCTGGGCTCGTCGATGCTGGCCCACGCCACCGTCAACTCCACGGCCGCGGTCTTCTTGGCGCTCAGCGGCTGACGTCGCCTCGCGCGGTTTCGGCCAGGCGGACGGCCAGATCCTCCTGCCGCATGCGCTGGTCCAGGTAGCGGATCACGATCGCCGACGAGACGAACGGGTAGACCAGGGCGGCCGTGACGAACGACGCCAACAGACTCACCAGCATCAGGCTGCGGAAGATGTCGGGGTCGATCGACGACGACGTGCCGAAGCTCGGGTTCCCGGCCTGGGCCACGATCGACAGCGGGGTCGAGATGACGGTGCTGAGACCGCCGTATATCAACGCCAACAGCACGAGCAGGCCGAACGTCCGCCACCAGGCACCG
This sequence comes from uncultured Actinomycetota bacterium, assembly GCA_963848085.1. Classification (GTDB taxonomy): domain Bacteria; phylum Actinomycetota; class Actinomycetes; order JAHEKZ01; family JAHEKZ01; genus CAWKCE01. The sequence continues at coordinate 165,111 of CAWKCE010000001.1, read as the reverse complement.
GCCAGCAGCGACCATGACCGGCGCAGGGCAAGGACCGGAGAGGCGCGCTCGAGCACCGCGGCCGGTGCTGCGACCACCCACCGCACCAGCACGTAGGCCCACCCCGGAACCAGGGCGAGGGCGAGCATGGCCCCGAGGAACAACCCCCCGGGCCCGAACGCGAGGTACGGAAGCGCGACCAGCGCAGCAGCCGCCACTGCGAACGTCAGGTGGCCGGCCGTCACCAGCAGCGATGTGCCGGCCAGGGCGAGCAGGCGCGAACGCACCCGCGGCCAGACGGTGCCCCACGGGGCCGGTCGACCGAGGACGGCATCGCCGGTCACGACGGTGACCACGCCGACGAGCACGACCAGCCCGAACATCGCGACTGCGGAGCTGAACAGCAGGGCCGCCCCCAGCGACCCGAGAGACTGCGTCGCCTCCCTGAAGGCGTCCTCCACCATCGCCTGGTCGACCTGCTGCTGGTCCAGCTCGAGGAGAGGTCGCAGGGCGTCGGCCACGAGCAGCGTGTAGGGGACGGCCGCCAGCGCAGTGGCGAAGGCCACCGCCGCGCTCACCGGGAGGAGGAGCCGCCAGTGGCGGCGGAAGACGCCCCACGCGCCCTCCAGGACCTCTCCGACGCCCAGCGGGCGCAGCGGGATCACCCCCGGTCGGGCGGCCGCGGGGACCGGTGTCCACCCCGAGTCCCGGCCCGGTAGGGGCGGAGGCGGAGCCGACCCCCACCCGACGGGGGGCGTCGTGGGGGGTGGGGCGCCGCCCCACCCTGGCGGCGGTGCTTGAGGCGGCGGCTGGGTGGGGGACCAGCCGGCGGGCTCCGGCGTCGACGGGCGCACGGGGTGGTCAGGGGACGACGGGGCGCCTTCGTCGGTGGGGTCGGACACCGCCATATGGTGCCATGGGCCCCCGTCCTGCTGGTGGGGTGCGACGATGTCCCTCATGAAGGGTCGCGTTCTGGTCGTCGACGACGACACTGCTTTGTCGGAGATGCTCGGGATCGTGTTGCGCGGGGAGGGCTTCGAAGCCGTCCTGTGCGCCGACGGCGAGAGTGCCCTCGGCCTGTTCCGGGAGTCGCGTCCGGACCTGATCCTGCTCGACCTGATGCTCCCGGGGAAAGACGGCATCGAGGTCTGTCGGGAGATCCGCGCCGAGTCCGGAGTGCCGATTGTCATGCTGACGGCGAAGGGCGACACCGTCGACGTCGTGCTGGGTCTGGAGTCCGGGGCGGACGACTACGTCGTCAAGCCGTTCAAGCCCAAGGAGCTCGTCGCTCGGGTGCGGGCGCGGATGCGTCGCAACGACGACATCCCGCCCGAGACGCTGCAGATCGGCGACCTCTCCGTCGACGTCGCGGGGCACGTCGTCCGGCGTGGTGAGACCACGATCGGGCTGACGCCGCTGGAGTTCGACCTGCTCGTGGCGCTGGCACGGAAGCCCTGGCAGGTGTTCAGCCGCGAGGTGCTGCTCGAGCAGGTCTGGGGGTATCGCCACGCCGCGGACACCAGGCTGGTCAATGTGCACGTCCAGCGTCTCCGGTCGAAGATCGAGCTCGACCCGGAGCACCCCGAGATCGTGGTGACGGTGCGCGGCGTGGGGTACCGGGCAGGATCGGCCTGACCGGCCGCAACTGATGCAGCCAGGATCGACGAGCCGCTTCGCCGGGGCCCTCCGTGGTCGGTGGCGGCGCTCGCTGTTCTTCCGCGTGGTGACCACGACCCTCGCCCTGTCGCTGCTCGTCGTCATCGTCCTGGGTCAGGTCCTCGTCGGCCGGATCTCCAACGGCCTGCTCGACGCCAAGGAGCGGTCGTCGCTGCTCGAGGCCAGGGCGGGCCTCACCCAGGCCCAGGGTCTGGTCGCCGCCTCCGACCAGACCGACACGGCTGCGGCCACCCGGCTCATCGACCAAGTCGCCTTCCAGCTGGCGAACCGAGGGGGCGGGACACCGCGGCTGTACGACGTCCTCCTCCTGAGCTCGTCTGTCGGAGTGCCGCAACGAGGCACGAACCTGGTCAGCGAGGCCTCGGTCCCGGTGGATCTGCGGACCGCGGTCGTGGCGGGCGATCGGCAGGCGTGGACCTACACCGAGATCGTCTACACCGACGGCCGGCTGCCGGTTCCGGGGCTCGCCGTCGGGGCCCCGCTGACCGTCCGTGGGCTGGGGACGTATGAGCTTTACTACGTGTTCCCCTTGGGGCAGGAGCAGGCGACGCTCGACTTGGTGCGACGCACGCTGGTCTTCGCCGGGTTGGTGCTGGTCCTTCTCCTTGGGTTGATCGCATGGTTCGTGACCCGTCAGGTCGTCGACCCCGTGCGGTACGCCGCCAGCATCGCCGAGCAGTTCTCCGCCGGCCGGCTCTCGGAGCGGATGACCGTCTCCGGCGAGGACGACCTCGCCCGGCTGGCAACGTCGTTCAACCACATGGCGGCCAGCCTGCAGCGCCAGATCGGACAGCTCGAGGAGTTGTCGCGGGTGCAACGACGGTTCGTCTCCGACGTGTCGCACGAGCTCCGCACGCCGCTCACCACCGTCCGGATGGCGGCGGACGTCCTGCATGACGCGCGCGTGGACTTCGACCCGGCGACGTCCCGGTCGGCCGAGCTGCTGCAGACCCAGCTCGACCGGTTCGAGTCGCTGCTCACCGATCTTCTCGAGATCAGCCGGTTCGACGCCGGAGCGGCCGTCCTCGATCCGCAGGCCACCGACCTGCGCGGCGTCGTGACACGAGTGGTCGAGATGGCGGCTCCGCTGTCGGAGCGCCGTCAGACCACGGTCCGCATGGACCTCCCGAGTGACGAGTGCATCGCGGACGTGGATGTCCGGCGCATCGAGCGCGTACTGCGCAACCTGGTCGACAACGCGGTCGAGCACAGCGAGGGGCGGCCGGTGGACGTCTGCGTCCGCTGCGGAGACGGCGCGGTGGCGGTGTCGGTCCGCGATCACGGTGTCGGGCTCCGGCCGGGCGAGTCCTCGCTGGTGTTCAACCGGTTCTGGCGGGCCGACCCGGCGCGCGCGCGCACGACCGGTGGCACCGGCCTCGGCCTGGCCATCGCGCTGGAGGACGCCAGCCTTCATGGCGGCTGGCTTCAGGCCTGGGGGCAGCCGGGCGACGGCGCGAACTTCCGGCTCACGCTGCCCTGTCGACTGCAGGACGAGCTGGTGAGCTCGCCCCTGCCGCTCGAGCCGGCCGACGCGGACCAGACCCGACGGCTGCCCGTGGCGGTGGGGGGCCCCGCTCCGCGGTGGGAGGCAGACGCGGACGAGGGAGCGCCGGATGCCTGACCACAGGCCCGTATCGGCGAGGCTGGTGCGGGTGGCCGCGGTCGTCGCGGCGCTGTGCGTGACGGCGACCGCGTGCGCGGAAATCCCGACCTCCGGACCGATCGAGGAGGGGGTCGCGGTCCAGGCGGCCGTCGAGGAACCGTTCATCCGGGTGCTCCCCCGGCCGCCGCAGGCGGGACTGGGACCCGACGAGATCGTCGCCAGCTTCCTGGCGGCCTCGGCCAGCTTCGAGGACGACCACGCGGTGGCGCGGCTCTACCTCGCCCCGGAGGCCGCAGCGACCTGGGACGCCGGTGCCGGCGTCACCGTCTACGGCGCGGATGCGGGGGTTGACTTCGTCGCGGACGGGTCGACAGTCATCGTGCGGACCCAGGCCGAGGCGACCATCGACGCGGCTGGCCTGCTGCAGCCGCGTCGAGTGCTCCCGGTGCGACGCCGGTTCGAGCTGACGCAGGTGGCGGGCGAGTGGCGGATCTCGCGGCTCGCGCCCGGCCTGCTGCTCAGCCGCTCGGACGTGGATCGGTCGTTCCGCTCGTTCGACCTGTTCTTCCTGACGCCGGAGGGCGACCGCCTGGTACCGGACCCGGTGTTCATCCCCATCGCCCGCCCCGGTGCCGCTACCAGCCTGGCCCGTGCGCTGCTGGACGGCGCCACACCGTGGCTGGCGCCGGCGGTCCGCACGGCCTTTCCCCCGGACACCACCACCGTCGTGGACGCGGTTCCGGTGGAGAACGGCGTGGCGGTGGTCGACCTCACGGCGGAGGCGCTGGGGGCCACCGACGCGGACCGGGAGCGGATGGCCGCCCAGCTGGTGTGGACCCTCGACCAGCTGTCCGAGGTCACCGCGGTGCGGATCACGGTGGAGGGACTCCCCCTGCAGCTGCCCGCCGCGCCGCTGGACCAGACGACGGCCACCTGGGCGGCCTACGACCCGAACGTCACCCCGACCGGTGAGGCGGGATACCTGGTGGTGGACGGCGCGATGAACGAGTACGCGGCGTTGACCCCCGAGCCCGTCCCGGGCGTGCTCGGCTCCGGGTCCGTCACTGTCGCCGACCCCACGGCAACGCTGGCCGGGGACGTGTTCGCAGCGGTGACGGGCGACCGGCGGCAAGTCGTCGTCCAGGGCCGCTTCGCACCGGAGGACGTGGCGACCGTCGCCTCCGGCAGCGACTTCGCGGGACCCTCGTTTGACCAGTACGGGCGGCTGTGGCTGGCCGACCGGGTCGGCAGCGGGACCGTTCTGCACGTCCGCGAGGAGGGCGGCCGCACCCGCCGGGTGAGCGCCCCGGAGCTACGGCGCAGCACGGTGGTGGCGCTGCGCGTGGCGTCCGACGGGACGCGCGCAGCGGTCATTGTGACCCAGCCGGACGGGTCCGGTGCCCTGTTCCTGGCCCGGGTCGTCCGGGTCGACGATCGGTCGCTGAAGATCGAGGGGCTGCGCCGGCTGGGCCGGCAGTTCGTTGACGTCGCGGATGTGGCCTGGGCCGAGTCGGACGGGCTGGCGGTGCTCGGCCAGGTGTCGGGGTCGGTCATGCAGCCGTTCCTGGTGAGCGTGGACGGCGACCTGGTCCAAGCCGGGGGAACGCTGCAGGGAATCGTGGGGCTGGCGGCCGCACCGGAGCGGCCGCTGCTGGCAGCCACCGAGGACGGCCGCGTCTGGCAGGACACCCCGCTGGGATGGCGCCTGGTCAGCCGTGGCCGCGATCCCGGCTACCCCGGCTAGGCGGCGGGTCCACAGCCCACGGATCCGTCCACCGAGGAACGGTGCGTGCGGCCAGTCCTTGGCCGGAGTCGGCACGCTGACCAGATGACGTCCTGGTGGACCGGAGCGGGGGCGGGGGTCGCCGACCTCGTCCTCGGCAGCCGCTGTGCTGGCTGCCACCTCACCGCCGGCGTCTGGTGCCGGGACTGCGACGCCGCCGTCGGTCGGCCACAGCCGGTCGCGGCAGTGGCCGGTGGCCCCGTCTCGGCCGCCGGCCGGTACGACGGCGCGCTAGCCGCGGCGCTGGTGGAGCACAAGGAGCGGGGCCGGCTGGCCCTGGCCCGCCCGCTGGGCCGGCTGCTCGCCGGTGCCGTCGGGGTGCTGCCCGCGGGTCGCATCGACCTCCTCGTGCCGGTGCCGTCCACGTTGACCGCGGTGCGGCAGCGCGGACAGGACCACGCCCGGCGGTTGGCGGCGTCGGCGTCGCGTGAGCTGGCCGCCGGCGGTCGTCGGATACCGGCTGCCGCGGCTTTGCGGGTGAACCGGCCGGTACAGGACCAGGCTGGGCTGCGACGTTCTGCCCGCAGCGCCAACGTGGCCGGCGCGTTCTCGGCACGGGCTGGGCGTCCGAACGTGGTCGGCGCTCGGGTCGTTGTGGTCGACGACGTCACGACGACCGGCGCCAGCCTGGCTGCTGCCGGGGAGGCGCTGAACGAGGCGGGGGCGTGCGTCGTCGGATATGCGGTGGTCGCGGTGGCCGGCTGGCAAGATCCGACCGGCCCTGCCGGAGGGTCGACGGCTGGGCTAGCGTGAGGAACTGATCGAGATCGGCGCACGAGAGGACTGGATGTGGACATCGTCGTACGAGCCCGCCAGATCGAGCTGTCCGACCGCTTCCGGGAGCTGGCAGCAGGCAAGCTGACCAAGCTGGAGAGGTACGACAGCAAGTGCCACCGCATCGACGTCGAGGTCTCCCGCCAGTCCAATCCGCGGCTGGCCGACCAGGCGGTCCAGGTGGAGCTCACCTGCCACGGGCGAGGTCCCGTGGTGCGCGCGGAGGCATCGGCCGATGAGAAGTACGCCGCGCTCGACCTGGCAGCGGCCAAGCTCGAGGAGCGGATGCGACGCGCGGCGGACCGCCGACACGACCACAAGCGCGGGCGGGCACGCGCCGTGCCACCGCGCTCCGACGATGCTCCGGACCTGCTCGCCACCGTCACGGAGATGCCGACGCCGGCCGAGTCGGCCGGCGACGCGTCGGCTGACGGGCCGCTGATCGTCCGGCAGAAGACACACCTGGCACCTCCGATGACCCTCGACCAGGCGTTGTACGAGATGGAGCTGGTGGGGCACGACTTCTACCTCTTCCAGGACCGGGACAGCGGGACGCCGAGCGTGGTCTACCGCCGACGGGGGTATGACTACGGCGTTCTCCACCTGGAGGTCGATCTCAACCACGCGGCATCCGACGCCGGCGGCTGAGTAGTTCACCCGACTGGCCTAGTCGGCCGGTGCCGAATCGCTGGCCCGAACGGGTGGTGCCACGCGGACGATGTCTGACTCGATCGGGCCCTCTCATGCCATCATGACCCCATGAGCGAAGCCCCGGACCCTCCTGTCTCGAGGACCGACCCGATCCGGGTGCTGGTCGTCGACGACCACGCGTTGTTCCGACGTGGGTTGGAGTTCGTCTTCGCCCAGGAGGCCGACATCGAGGTGATCGGCGAAGCCGGAGACGGTGAGCAGGGCGTCGCCCGCGCTGCCGAGCTGCTTCCCGACATCGTGCTCCTCGACGTGCGGATGCCGAAGGGCACCGGCATCGAGGCCTGTGCTGCCATCAAGGACGTCGCGCCGAGCGCGAAGATCATCATGCTGACGATGAGCGACGAGGAAGCCGACCTCTACGACGCGATCAAGGCCGGCGCCACCGGGTACTTGTTGAAGGAGATCTCGATCGACGAGGTGGCCGACGCAGTGCGGGCCGTCTACGACGGCCAGTCACTGATCAGCCCATCGATGGCGAGCAAACTGCTCAACGAGTTCGCCCTCATGGCCAAGAGCACCGACGACCGCCGCAACCAGGTCCCGGCGCCGAGGCTCACCGAACGTGAGCTGGAGGTCCTGAAGCTCGTCGCCCGCGGGCTGAACAACCGCGACATCGCCAAGGAGCTGTTCATCTCGGAGAACACGGTGAAGAACCACATCCGCAACATCCTCGAGAAGCTGCAGCTTCACTCCCGGATGGAAGCGGTTGTCTACGCCGTCCGCGAGAAGCTGCTCGAAATCACCTGAAGGCGCGCCGGAACGTGCCGCCGGACCACCTCAGCGCTGCCCAGGCGCGACGGGTGGCACTGGCCGCCCAGGGGTTCACGGACCGCCGTCCCGCCGGGACGCCGGACCTGCGCGCGCTCCGGCGGGTCATCGGTCGCACCGGCCTGCTGCAGATCGACTCGGTGAACGTTCTGGCGCGAGCGCACTTCCTGCCGTTGTTCAGCCGGCTCGGCCCCTACCCGGTGTCGCTCCTGGAGCGTGCGGCCTATCGGTCGCCGCGGGCGTTGTTCGAGTACTGGGGCCACGAGGCGAGCCTGCTGCCGGTCGAGGTGCACCCGTTCCTGCGGTGGCGGATGGATGACGCGGAGCACCACGCCTGGGGCGGGATGCGGCGCGTCGCCGAGGAGCGCCCGGAGCTGCTCGACGCCCTGCTGTCCGACATCACGACCGAGGGTCCACTGACCGCCGGGGACCTGGCAGCCCGGCATGACCACGACCGGCCGAAGCGGTCCGGGCCGTGGTGGGACTGGTCGGACGTCAAGCGATCCCTGGAGTTCCTCTTCTGGTCCGGTCAGGTGACGACGTCAGCCCGCAGGGGGTTCGAGCGGGTGTACGACCTGCCCGAGCGGGTGCTCCCGCCCGAGGTCATCGCGGCTCCGACGCCTACGCGGGAGGAGGCGCAGCGGGAGCTGATCCGACGGTCGGTGCGGTCCCTGGGTGTGGCAGCGGCGCGGGACGTGCGCGACTACTACCGGCTGCCCGCAGCAGCGGCCAAACAGGGGCTGGCCGACCTGGTCTACTCCGGCGAGGTGCTCCCGGTGAAGGTCGAGGGGTGGCGGACGGTGGGCTACCTGGACCCGGCGGCTCGGATCCCCCGCCGGATCGTGGCCCAGGCGCTGCTCGCACCGTTCGACCCGGTGGTGTGGGAGCGCGACCGCACCGAACGGCTGTTCGGCTTCCGCTACCGCATCGAGATCTACGTGCCGGCCCCCCAGCGGGTGTTCGGGTACTACGTCCTGCCCTTCCTGCTGGGCGACCGACTGGTGGCGCGGGTGGACCTGAAGTCCGACCGGCAGGCCGGCGTGCTCCGCGTGCAGGGCGCCTTCACCGAGCCGGACGCACCTGAGGACACCGTCGAACGACTGGCAGCCGAGCTGCGCTCCATGGCCGGCTGGTTGGGGCTCGAGGAGGTGGTCGTCGGCCGCCGCGGGGACCTCACCGGTCCGCTGAGCTCCTGCCTTCGCTGACGTGCTGCCCACCCGCTAGGGCCGGGGGTCGGACGCCAGCCGGGCGTGCAGATGGTCGTCGTGCAGCTGACCGTCTCCGTACCGGTGGGCCTGCCGCAGCTCCCCCTCGAGGCGGAACCCGGCCCGGCGAGCCACCCCGCAGGAGGCTGGGTTGGCCACGGCGTGCCGGGCCTCCAGCCGGATGATCGCCAGGGAGTCGAAGACCCAGCTCGCCACGGCGTCGACCGCCTCGGACGCCAGGCCCTGGCCCCGGGCGGCGGGAAGCAGCCCGTAGCCGAGCGCCGCCGCTGCGTCGTCGGGATCGACCGAGTGCAGAAAGACCCCGCCGAGCAGGTTCTCGTCCTGCGGGTCGGCGATCGCCCAGGCCGCTCCCCGGCCGCTCGACCAGTCGGCCCATCGCTGCACGCGTCCCTCGGCGTCGGCGAGGTCGGCCAGTCCCTCGGGGTCCCAGGCGAGCACCTCGGGATCGTGCGCGTACTCCAGGAGACCCGGCGCGTCGGAGCCCCGGTAGGGCCGCAGCAGCAGCCTCACCGTGCGGATCGGGACCGGCGCATCGGGCCAGCCCGCGACCACGGTTCGGGGTCGCGGTGCCCCGGCGAGGACGCGGGCCAGGTCGGTCGGCAGCATCGACGCGACCCAGGCATCCACGCGCGTGTCTCGGTGGACCATCCCTTGTCGCGCGGTCCCCTCCATGTGGAAGCCCGCAGCTTCGGCGGCGCGCCGGCTGGCGGTGTTCCCGACCACGGCGTGCCACCCGATGCGAACGGCCTTCATCTCCTCGAACAACCAGCGGCACAGCAGGATGGTGGCGCGGGTGGCCACGCCGCGCCCACGCGCCGTCGCGGCCACCCAGTAGCCGATCTCGGGGTCGCCGCCCTCGGGCTGAGACACCACCCCAAAGGAGCCGAGCAACGCGCCGGTCGCAGCGTCGACGGCGGCGAAAGAGGGCGTCCCAGCCGCCCACCGCTCATCGCTTCCACCCACGAACTCCCGGGCGTCGTCCTCGGTGTAGGGCGACGGCACCAGCGTCCAACGCTGGATCTGCGGGTCCTGGCAGGCGGCGTGAACGGCCGGGACGTCGTCCGGCTGCCACGGCCGGAGCAGAAGGTCGTCGTCGCGCAGCATGACCGGATCCATCGGCCCATCCTGCCGTTGACGGGCGACAGGTCACCAACTGATTACGATGGGGCGGCCGGCGCCCGCCGGCGCGGCTTCCTGGCCGTCCCTTTCCGCAACCGGAGACCCAGCGTGCCCGCGTTCCTCGACAAGATCCTCCGCGCCGGCGAGGGCAAGACCATCAAGCGGCTGGCAAAGCTGGCCGACCAGGTCAACGTCATCGAGGAGGACTTCGTCGGGCTGTCCGACGCCGAGCTCCGGGCGGAGTCGGACGCCTTCCGGGCCCGGCTGGCGGACGGGGAGGACCTCGACGACCTGCTGCCAGAAGCCTTCGCCTCGGTGCGCGAAGCGGCCAAGAGGACGCTGGGCCAGCGGCACTACGACGTGCAGGTCATGGGCGGCGCCGCGCTGCACCTCGGGAACATCGCCGAGATGAAGACCGGCGAGGGCAAGACCCTTGTCTCCACTCTCCCCGCCTACCTGAACGCGCTGTCGGGCAAGGGCGTCCATGTGGTCACGGTCAACGACTACCTCGCCGAGCGCGACTCCGAGTGGATGGGGCGGGTGCACCGGTTCCTCGGGCTGGAGACCGGCGTCATCTTGTCCAACATGCGTCCAGCCGAGCGACGTGAGCAGTATGCGTGCGACATCACCTACGGGACCAACAACGAGTTCGGCTTCGACTACCTGCGCGACAACATGGCGCAGCGTCGGGAGGACCGCGTCCACCGCGGCTACAACTACGCCATCGTGGACGAGGTCGACTCCATCCTGGTCGACGAGGCTCGGACGCCGCTGATCATCAGCGGCGCCGCCGAGCAGAGCGCGAAGTGGTACCAAGAGTTCGCTCGCCTGGTGCCGCGCCTGCGACGCGACGAGGACTACGAGGTCGACGAGAAGAAGAAGACGATCGGCGTCCTGGAAGGGGGCGTCGAGCGCGTCGAGGACCACCTCGGCATCGACAACCTGTACGAGGCGGTCAACACTCCGCTCATCGGCTACCTGAACAACGCAATCAAGGCCAAGGAGCTGTTCCGCCGCGACAAGGAGTACGTCGTCATGAACGGCGAGGTGCTCATCGTCGACGAGCACACCGGCCGCATCCTGGCGGGCCGCCGGTACAACGAGGGGCTGCACCAGGCGATCGAGGCCAAGGAGGGCGTGGAGGTCAAAGCTGAGAACCAGACGTTGGCCACCATCACGCTGCAGAACTACTTCCGCATGTACGACAAGCTCAGCGGCATGACCGGCACCGCCATGACCGAGGCCAACGAGTTCTTCCAGATCTACAAGCTCGGCGTCGTGCCGATCCCGACCAACATGCCGATGATCCGGGCTGATGAGAAGGACCTGGTGTACCGGACGGAGGGCGCCAAGTTCGACGCCGTCGTGCAGGACCTTGCGGAGCGGCACGAGAAGGGCCAGCCGGTCCTCGTCGGAACCACCAGCGTGGAGAAGTCTGAGCTGCTGTCCAACCAGCTCCGCAAGCGGGGTGTGCCGCACGAGGTGCTCAACGCCAAGAACCACGAGCGTGAGGCATCGATCGTGGCGCAGGCCGGTCGCAAGGGAGCCGTGACGGTCGCTACCAACATGGCTGGGCGCGGTACCGACATCATGCTCGGCGGCAACCCGGAGCACATGGCCGCAGGTGAGCTCGCCCAACGTGAGCTGTCACCGGTTGACACCCCCGAGGACTACGAGGCCGCCTGGCCGGGGGCGCTGGAGAAGGCGAAGAAGTCCGTGTCGGCCGAGCACGATGAGGTGACAGGGCTCGGCGGTCTCTACGTTCTGGGCACCGAGCGTCACGAGTCGCGCCGCATCGACAACCAGCTGCGTGGTCGTTCCGGTCGACAGGGCGACCCCGGGGAGAGCAGGTTCTACCTGTCGCTCGAGGACGACCTGATGCGCTTGTTCAAGGGCAACGTCGTCGACGCCTTCCTCACCCGGTTCAACATCCCGGATGACGTCCCGATCGAAGCGAAGATGGTGACCAACGCCATCAAAGGCGCCCAGACGCAGGTCGAGCAGCAGAACTTCGAGATTCGCAAGAACGTCCTGAAGTACGACGACGTCATGAACCGTCAGCGTCAGGTGGTCTACGAGGAGCGGCGCCGGGTTCTCGAGGGCGAAGACGTCCATGAGCAGATCCAGCACATGGTCACCGAGACCGTGGAGGGCTACGTCACGGGAGCGACCGGGGACGGCTTCCCGGAGGAGTGGGACCTCGATCAGCTCTGGGTGGCGCTGGGGACCTTGTACCCGGTCTCGGTCACGATCGAGCAGCTGGAGGAGGCGTCCGGCGGCGACCGCGACGGCCTGACGTCGGAGTTCCTCGTCGAGCAGCTGACTGCCGACGCCCTGGCGGCACTCGAGCAGCGCGAGGCAGCGCTCGGTGAGGAGGCGATGCGCGAGCTTGAGCGGCGCGTCGTGCTCAGCGTCATCGACCGCAAGTGGCGTGAGCACCTGTACGAGATGGACTACCTGCGTGAAGGGATCGGGCTGCGTGCCATGGCGCAGCGTGACCCGTTGGTCGAGTACCAGCGGGAAGGCTTTGACCTGTTCGCCGCGATGATGGACGGCATCAAGGAGGAGTCCGTCGGGTTCATCTTCAACCTCGAGGTCGAGGTCGAGCCGGTGAACGAGGGTCCGGTCGTTCGTCCGGCGGGGGAGATGCCCTTCGCGGTGGCACCGGAGATCCATGCCAAGGGGCTGGACGACGCGGCTGTTCCGCAGCATCTGGAGTACTCGGCGCCGAGCGTCGACGCGGCTGGCGGCGTCGTTCGCAGCGCAGTCGACGACGACGGGGAGGGCGCGGAGCTCGCCTACCCGGGTACCGCCCGGAACGCAGCATGTCCGTGCGGCTCGGGCCGCAAGTACAAGCGCTGCCACGGCAACCCGCGCACAGCGCAGGCGTAGCCGCCGTTACGCGCGTGGAGCCGGTCCCGACCGGTCCGCCGTCATCTCTGTGTGGGTGACGCGGGGTTGGGTGGTCAGTCGCCCCACTCCACTGCGGTGCACAGCCAGCGGCCGCTCCACCCCTCGAGCCGGAGGGCGACCGCGCGCGGTCGGTCGCCGCCAGCGACAACGAGCGCAGCCTCGGCCACCCCGTCCGCTGGTTCGCTGACGTGGACCGAGCGGACGCGCTCCCTGACGACCACTCGTCGTTGCGTGACCCCCTGGCGTGCCCAGGGCGCATAGCGGTCCATCAGCTCGGCGTAGACCGACTCGTTGGTCCACCGCGCCAGCTGAGTGACGGGACGACCTGCCGTGCAGGTCTCCACCAGTGCCTGCCCGAGGCGGGCCGCCCATGCGCGAGGGTCCGGAAGCGCATCCCGCGGGGTGGCTGCTGGCAGGTCGGCTTCGTCGTCGAGGTCTGGTCGGCCGTGAAGTCGCCGAGGCGGCAGCAGGCGCAGGTCGGGGGCGGCCTCGGGCTCAGCCGGCAGTCCCCCGGGGAGCACGAACCGCAGCGCCAGCGTGCCCTGGACGAAGCAGTCTGTCGAAGGGGCCGGGAAGGCCGACGGGAACGAGGTCTCGGGTGGCTGCGACTGGGGTGCGGGCAGCAGAACCAGGTGCCGCCGCGGCGTTGCGCGGGCGGAGTCGGCGTCGACCGGCGCGGTCTCGGCTGGCTGGGACGGCGGTGTCGGGCTGGGGCCGGCACGGGGGGTGGTGAGCACAGGCATGACGGTCTCCTCGCGGTGAGGCCGTACCGGCGATCCCCGGGCCCGCCGGAGGCAGAGGGCAATCAGTCGACAGCGTTCATTCGAACGTATTCATTCAGATGTGTTTGCGTGCGTTAGCGTGGGCTGACGGGGCAGGTCTAACCTCCCGGCCGAGAAACGTCAAGCGCTTGTGCACAGGCTCGGGGTGCCGGAACCGGACAGGCGGCGCCGGTGCGGCTACCGTCCCGGGTCGTGACGGAGACAGGCGCGCAGCCGGAGTGGCTGAACGGTGAGTCCGCCAGCCGGGCGCTCGCCGCCGAGCGCGACGACGTCGACGCCGAGGCTGGCGAGCGGCGTCGGGCCGACGCTGCTCGGCTGACGATCAGCGACCGACTGGCGGCGGCGATCGGGCAGTCGCTCACTCTCACCGTGCTCGGAGGGCACCGGGCATCGGGACAGCTCGAGGACACCGGCGACGGCTGGCTGCGGCTGGCCAACGGAGCGCGAGACCTCGTGGTGCGCACCCAAGCGTGTCTGACGGTCGACGGTCTCGCCGCGTGGGGGACCTCCGGAGTGGCGACAGATTCGGGAAGGTCACGAACCAGCGCGGGCCATCCGCTGCGAGCGCTGATGCGCGCGCGCCAGCCGGTGGCGGTCCTCCTCGTGGACGGGAGTCGGCTCACTGGGACGTTGGTGCAGGTGGGCGTCGACGCCGTAGACCTGGTTGCCCACCCTGTCGACCGGCTGCCCCGACCGACCGACCCGGTGGCCACGGTGGCCTGGTCCGGGGTGTCGGCGGTGGGCGCACCCTGACCTGGGTAACGGGTCACGCAGCGGACGGGGCCGTCGACAGTGACCGGGTCGACCGTGGGTGGTCAGCTGTCGGCGGCGTCCGGGGCCGACGGATCGCGGCCGAACGGGTGTTCGGCGATGAACTCCTGGGTGGCCTGGTAGCGCTCGGCGATGAAGGAGTCGAGTGCCGCCTCCTCGACGCGCCACTGACCGCGACCGCCGAGCTTGATCGCCGGGAGCTCGCCGTTGCGGACGAGCGCGTAGACCTGTGACGAGGAGACGTTCAGTGTCTCCGCGACGTCGGCGAGAGTCAGGAAGCGGCGGGGCACGCGGGCAGTGTGGCACTTCTTGCCCTGGGTAACCGGCCGATGCCGTGGAGTGTCCACAGGTCGGCCGACCGGACGGACCTGTGGACGAACGCCGGCGCGGGCCGCGGCGCCTGAGGCACCATGCCCCGACGCAGCGAGGGGAGGTCCCGATGGCCCGGACGGCCGACGCGGTAGCCGTCGACGGCACCCCCCTGCCGGGGCCGACGCCGACGGCGAGGCGCCTCCGCCCAGCGCGCTGGACCGAGCCCCGGCTCCTCATCGGCGTGGCACTGGTGCTGTGTTCGGTGACGGGGGTGGCCGCGGTGGTCGCCGCCGCCGACGACACCGAGCCGGTCTGGGTGGCGCGAACGCCACTGGCGCCGGGGATGTCCGTCGGGTCGTCCGACGTCGAGCTGCAGTCGGTCTCGCTGCCCTCATCCGACCGCTACCTCGGCAGTGCCGCGAACCCGGTCGGGGCGGTGGTGCTGCGCTCGGTGGGTGCCGGTGAACTGGTGCCCGCAGCCTCGGTTTCCGATCCTGCCGACGCGCCTGCCCGCCGCTTGGTCACCGTTCCTGTCGAGCGGCACAACCAACCGGTCGAGCTCGGCCGTGGCGAGGCGGTCGACGTCTACCTGGTGGAACGTGATGCCACCGGGACGGCCGTGGGTGACCCCTCCCTCGTCCTCGCCGGCGTCACCGTGGACGGCGTCGACGACGGGAGCTCCCGGTTTGCTGGCAGCAGCCTGGAGACCGGTGTCGTGCTGGCGGTCGAGCCGGGCGACGTCGCAACCCTGCTGGGTGCGGGCAGCCGAGGGACGCTCGTGCTGGTGCGAGTTCCCGGCGACTGACATGCGCATCCTGCTCGCGGTGCCCGACCCCATCGTCGAGGCCGCTCTCCTGCGGCGACTCGGCCGCGCCGACGCCGGCACCACCGTCGTGCGTCGCTGCCTGGACCTGCCCGACCTGCTGGCAGCGGCCGGGGGCCGAGGTGCCGATGCCGTGGTGGTGTCCGATGCGGTGCGCCACCTGGACCGCGACGCCGTCCGCACGCTGCATCGGCACGGGCTGCGGGTCGTCGTGTTCGCCGGGGCCGGGGCCGATGGCGATGTCGCCGGAACTGGACCTCGTGCGCGGTGGCTGGGCGCCGACGCCGTCGTCGGCAGCGACCCCGACGAGCTGCTTGCCGCTCTGCGCGCCCCCCTTCCGACCGTAGCGCCCGACACGCACGGCACCACCGATCCAGCGACGGCGGCATCGCAGACGCGACCCGGTGATCTGGTGGCGGTGTGGGGCCCGATCGGGTCGCCCGGCCGGACCACTGTGGCGCTGACCCTGGCCGACGAAGCCGCCCGACTCGGCGTCGGAACGCTGCTGGCCGACGCCGACACCTACGGCGCCACCGTCGCGCTTCGGCTGGGCCTGCTGGACGACCTGTCCGGCCTGGCCGCCGCCTGCCGAGCAGCAGCCTCGGGCCGGCTGGACGAGTCCACGCTCGCCAGGGCGGCCCAACAGCTCCCGACCGGCCTGCGCGTGCTCACCGGACTACCGCGAGTCGACCGATGGTCGGAGCTTCGACCGGCAGCCCTCGACGACGTTTGGTCAGTGTCCCGGTCAGCCGCCGCCCTGACCGTCGTCGACATCGGATTCGGCGTCGAGCACGACCCGGAGGCGGACTTCGACCCGACGGTCCCGGTCCGCGACGGCGCGGCGCGCAGCACGTTGGCCGCTGCGGACACCGTGGTGTGCGTGGGGCGGTCCGACCCGGCCGGCATGGTGAGGCTGCTGCGGTCGCTGCCGGACGTCCGGTCGGTCGCACCGACCGCTCGGCTGGTGCCCGTGGTGGTCACCTCGCCCCGAGGGCGCCGTCACCGCGATGACGGGGATGCCGCGCGACGGCTGCTGGCAGACCGTGCCGGGCTGGCGGACGCGGTGCTGGTGCCCGACGACCGAGCCGCCGTGGACGCGGCGGCCTGGGCGGGAACCACCTTGGCCGAGCAAGCGCCCTCGTCGCCGGCTCGGCTGGCACTGGCTGAGCTCGCGGCCGGGCTGGCTGGGGTGCCCTCCCGGCGCACTCGGCGCGCTCGTCCGCGCCGGACTGCCTAGCCGGGGCGGGACGGCGCCTAGCATCGCGGGGTGGCCTCCACCCTGCGCGGACTCCTCATCGACTGGTACGGCGTCCTGACCGAGGGCTTGGACCTCGCACTGTCGTCGTGGTGCGAGGCCGACGGCATCGACTACGCGTCCTTCCGGGAGGCGATGGCCGAGTGGTTCGGCGAGGCTGGTTTCCTCGACGCCACGTACAACCCGGTGCACGCGCTGGAGCGCGGCGAGCTGGAGGTACCCGACTTCGAGCGCCGGCTCGCCGACCGGCTCCGGCGCCCGGACGGTTCGGGCCCGGCGGCGGACGGCCTGCTCGAGCGGATGTTCGACCGGTTCGGCCACGCGCCCGACATGGCCGGCCTTGTCCTGCGGGCGCGGCAGACGGGGCTGCGGACCGCACTGGTGTCCAACTCATGGGGGGACCACTACCTGAGGCAGGGGTGGGACGACATGTTCGACGCGGTCGTCATCTCCGGCGAGGTCGGGATGCGCAAGCCGGAGGAGCGCATGTTCCGCTACGCGCTCGACCAGGTGGGTTTGGCCGCATCCCAGTGCGTCTTCGTCGACGACCACACGACCAACGTCCGGGTCGCCGCCGAGCTCGGGCTGGTGGGTGTGCACCACACGGACTACGCCACGACGCGTGCCGAGCTCGAGGCCCTCTTCGGCCTGTCGCTCGCGTGAGACGATGACCGCGTGCCCCACCGCCTGACGCCGCTGGACGCGTCCTTCCTGTACATGGAGGAGCCGACGACCCCGATGCACGTCGGCGGGGTTGCGGTCTTCCAACTGCCCGAGGACGGCTTCGACTACGACCGGCTGGTCGACCTGTTCGAGGACCGAATCGGATACGTCCCTCGCTACCGGCAGCGGGTCCGCGGAGTGCCGGGCCACCTGGCCGCCCCGGTCTGGGTTGACGACGAGGACTTCGACATCACCTACCACGTCCGCCGCTCGGCGCTACCGAGGCCGGGGTCGGACGAGCAGCTGCACGAGCTCGTGGCCAGGCTGCTGAGCCGCCCGCTCGACCGCACCCGTCCCTTGTGGGAGACGTACCTCGTGGAGGGGCTGTCCGACAACCGGTTCGCGGTGGTGACCAAGACCCACCAGGCGATGGTCGACGGCGTCGGGGCAATCGACATCGGGGAGGTCCTCCTTGACACCGAGGCGGCCGATGTCGACGCCGTGCACGAGGAGTGGCTGCCGAGGCCTGAGCCGTCATCGGTGTCCCTGCTTGCCGACGCGGTCGTGGAGCTGCTCCGGCGCCCGTCCGCCGCGGTCGACACCGTCCGCCACGGCCTCGGCGACGTCGGCCGCACTGCCGGCCGCGTCGGGTCGGCGGCCGGCAGCGCCTTGATGATGGCGCGGGTGGTCACGCGGGCCGCCCCGACGTCCCCGTTGAACGCCGAGATCGGGGAGGCTCGCCGCTTTGCGACGGTGGCCACGGACCTGGCGGACTTCAAACGGATCCGCAAGGCACACGGCGGCGACGTGAACGACGTCGTCCTGGCCGTCGTCACCGGGGGGCTGCGCCACTGGCTGCAGACTCGTGGCGAGCCGGTCGGGGGACGCTCCACCGTGCGCAGCCTGGTCCCGGTCAGTGTCAGCGACTCCATCGACGAGTCGGAGCAGGTGACGTCGTTCGTGCTTGACCTGCCCGTGGGGGAGTCCTCGCCGGTCGTCCGTCTGCACCAGGTCTCGTACGCGATGCGCACCCACCTGGAGAACCGCCGAGCGGTCGGCGCCGAGTCGCTGGCTGGGCTGGCCGGCTTCGCCCCTCCGACCATGCACGCCCTGGGGGCGCGCGTCGCGTCGGGGTTGTCGCGGCGGGTCTTCAACGTCGTCGTCACGAATGTGCCCGGTCCCCAGCGGCCGCTGTATGCCGGAGGGGCCCGGATGCTGGCCGCGTACCCCGTGATGCCGCTGGCCAAGGGCCAGGCGCTCAGCATCGGCGTCACGTCATACGACGGGCAGGTGTTCTTCGGGCTGTACGGCGACCGCGACGCGATGGCCGATCTGGACGTCCTCGCCCAGACCCTCCGGGACGCGCTCGACGAGCTGGTCTCTGCTTCGGAGTGAGGCCGACCGACCCTCGTCGCGACTCCGGGTGCATGGCACGATGACGCCCAGGTCGACCACGCCGGTCGGCGAGCTCAGCGGGAGGTCGTTAGTCGATGGACGCCGTCACCCACGTTCCGGTCCCGATCAACGAGCCAATCCTGGACTACGCGCCCGGACGGCCCGAGCGCTTGCGCATCGAGGCCGCCCTGAAGGAGCTTCAGTCCGAGCGGGCCGAGCTGCCGATGGTGATCGGCGGCGTTCACCGCATGGGTGGCGGCGCACCCATGGACGTCGTGCAGCCGCACCGGCGGGGCCACGTCCTCGGCACCCTGCACGACGCCACCGCTGACGACGCACATTCGGCAATCGCGGCCGCGCGCGAGGCGGCACCCGCCTGGCGTGAGATGTCCTTCGACGACCGAGCGGCCATCCTGCTCAAGGCCGCCGACCTGCTGGCCGGCCCGTGGCGCGACCGACTGAATGCGGCCACCATGCTGGGGCAGTCCAAGACCGTCTACCAGGCGGAGATCGACGCCGCCTGCGAGCTCATCGACTTCTGGCGCTTCAACGTCTCTCATGCCCGGAAGATCCTGGAGGAGCAGCCGCTGTCGTCGCGCGGTATCTGGAACCGGATGGACCACCGACCGCTCGAGGGCTTCGTCTATGCGATCACGCCGTTCAACTTCACCGCGATCGCCGGGAACCTCCCGACCGCGCCGGCGCTGATGGGAAACGTCGTGGTGTGGAAGCCGGCCCACAGCCAGCAGTTCGCAGCCAGCCTGCTCATGGAGCTGCTGACCGAGGCGGGGCTGCCGCCGGGGGTCATCAATATGGTCACCGGCCACGGCAAGACGCTGTCCGAGGTGGTTCTGGACTCGCCCGACCTCGCCGGAATCCACTTCACCGGTTCCACTCCCGTCTTCCAGATGTTCTGGCAGCGCATCGGCCAGAACATCGCCAGCTACCGCTCCTACCCGCGGATCGTGGGTGAGACCGGTGGCAAGGACTTCGTGGTGGCGCATCCGTCGGCGGACGTCGACGTGCTACGCACCGCACTCACCCGGGGCGCCTTCGAGTACCAAGGCCAGAAGTGCTCGGCGGCCTCGCGCGCCTATGTCCCTCGCAGCCTGTGGTCGAAGCTCCGGCACGACCTGGTCGCAGAGGTGGACGGCATCTCCATGGGTGATGTCACCGACCTGTCGCACTTCATGGGGGCGGTGATCGACGACCGGGCCTTCGACAAGCTGTCCGGCGTCCTGCAGATGGCGACCGCTGACCCCACGATCGAGATCGTGGCCGGCGGGAGCGCCGACGACGGCGAGGGCTACTTCGTCCGACCGACGGTGCTCGTCGGGTCTGACCCGACGCACGAGATCTTCACCACGGAGTACTTCGGACCGATCCTGTCCCTGTTCGTGTACGACGACGCCGACTACCGGGACATGCTGACGCAGATGGAGTCGGTGAGCCCGTACGCGCTGACCGGGGCGATCATCGCCCAGGACCGGGCCGCAGTGACGGACGCGACGGAGGCGCTGCGGTTCGCGGCGGGCAACTTCTACATCAATGACAAGCCGACTGGAGCGGTTGTGGGCCAGCAGCCCTTCGGGGGTGGTCGCGCCAGCGGGACGAACGACAAGGCCGGCGGACCGCAGAACCTGCTGCGCTGGGTGAGTCCGCGGTCGATCAAGGAGACGTTCGTACCCGCCACCGACTACCGGTACCCGCACCTGGGTGCGGAGTAGGGAGCGCCGGATCCCCGTCAGGCCGGCAGGTTTCGCCCGCGGAGCCTGAGTCGCGACCGACGACCTGGACGGATGCGTGATGTCGAAGCTGATCTACTCCACCATCACCTCGCTGGACGGCTTCGTCGCTGATGTCGAGGGCAGGTTCGACTGGGCGGCACCCGACGAAGAGGTACACACCTTCGTCAACGACCTCGAGCGGCCGGTCGGCACGTACCTCTACGGCCGCCGCATGTACCAGACCATGGCCTACTGGGAGTCTCCCTCGCTGGACGGCCAACCCACCGCATTCACCGACTACGCCGGCATTTGGCAGGCGGCCGACAAGGTCGTGTACTCGACGACGCTGGACGACGTGGGGACCCGCCGGACCCGGCTCGAGCGGGCCTTCGACGCGGACGCGGTCCGGCGGTGGAAGGCGTCCGAAGACCGTGACCTCAGCATTGGTGGCGCTCACCTCGCCTCGCAGGCCGTCGCGGCAGGAGTGGTGGACGAGCTGCACATGTTCGTGGTTCCCGTGCTGGTCGGCGGCGGTACGCCGTTCCTGGCCGGTGGCGTCCCGGTGGACCTCCGCCTGCTCGCCGAGCGACGGTTCGACGGTGGGGTGGTTCACCTGCACTACTCCCTGCGGGTGTGACGATGCGGGGGCGCCCGCGTCAGATGCGGTCCGGTCAGCCGGACTCGAACATGCAGAACGGGTGACCGACCGGGTCAAGGAACACCACGACGTCGTCCTGCGGCTGGTACTCCGCCCGAGCCGCCCCGCAGGTGATGGCATGGTCACCGGCCGCCTCGAGGTCACTCACCCGGAAGTCCAGGTGCACCATCATCTGCTGGTCGCCGGGACGCGAAGGCCAGGCCGGCCGCAGGTAGTTCTCCTCGGTCTGGAAGGCCAGCCCAGGCCCACCGGAGGGCGGGCGGAGCACCACCCATCCCGGCTGGTCGCGCTCCACCGGCCAGCCCAGCAGCCGGTGGTAGAAGGCGGCGAGCTCTTGCGGGTCGGGAGCTCCGAGCACCACCGTGGCCAGGGCCATCTCTGGACGGTCGGTCACGACGCCTCCTGCCGGTCACGCGGTGGGTCACTGGCCCGGGCCCAGACTAGGTCGACGTCGGGCATCCGGGGAGCCCGGGCGGGAACCTGGAGGGACACCCTCAACCGAAGCGCTGCGGTTGCCGAGGATCGGAGTAGCCTCGATAACCGGCCGGAGACCGACGGCGAGCGGCGGAACGGGAGCGGGAGCGGTAGCTCATGCTGACCAAGCTGGACGAGGCGAAGACCGACCTGATCGCGCGCGCTGTGGAGGCCGCGGAGAAGGGTCCGGACGCCATCCACGACGACGACCTCGGCGCCTTCCTGACGCGCTACTACCGCCACGTCGCCGCCGAGGACCTCCTGGGGCGGGACGCGTCCGACGTCCTCGGGGCGGCACTGTCCCATCGCCGGCTCGCGGCCGAGCGTCCGGTGGGCTCGGCCCGGGTCCGCGTCTTCACTCCCAGCGTGGAGGACCACGGCTGGATGTCGGCACACACGGTGGTCGAGGTCGTGACCGACGACATGCCGTTCCTCGTCGACTCGGTGGCGGCGGTGCTGCACCACGCGAACCTGAACGTCCACCTGGTCGTGCACCCGCAGTTCAGCGTCGAGCGCTCGCTGGCCGGCCTGCTGGAGCGGATCGAGCTCGATGACGGGGCAGCTGAACCGGAGTCCGGCATCGTGCCTGAGGCATGGATGCACTTTGAGGTGGACCGACTCTCTGACCCGGCCCAGCTCCACGCGCTGGAGGAGAGTCTCCTTGAGTCGCTGCGTGACGTTCGTGAGGTCGTCGAGGACTGGGAGAAGATGCGCGAGGCCGCGCTGCGTGTGGCCGACAGCCTGGTGTCACTGCCACCGCCGCTGCCGGAGGCGGAGGTGGCCGACGCCTGGGAGCTACTGCGCTGGCTGGTCGACGACCACTTCACCTTCCTGGGCTACCGGGAGTACACGCTCGAGTCGCGTGACGGTGAGGATGTGCTCGCGACCGTGCCTGGGTCTGGTCTCGGATTGCTTCGCACCGACCGGACCGAGTCGGTGTCGTTCAGCAAGCTCCCCCCGAGGTGCGCGCACTCGCACGGGAGAAGAAGCTGCTGGTCCTCACGAAAGCCAACAGCCGGTCCACCGTCCACCGGTCGGCGTACCTGGACTACATCGGGATCAAGACGTTCGACGCCGACGGAAACGTGTCGGGCGAGCGTCGGCTGCTGGGGCTGCTGACCGCGGGCGCGTACAGCGAGAGCGTGCAGCGGATCCCCGTGCTCCGGCGTCGCGCCAAGTCGGTCCTGGAGATGGCCGGTTTCCCGGCCATGAGCCACTCCGGCAAGGACCTGATGCAGATCCTGGAGACCTACCCGCGCGACGAGCTGTTCCAGATGGACGCCGAGGAGCTTCTCCCGATCGTCACGGCGGTGCTGCACCTGGCCGAGCGGCGGCAGGTGCGCGTCTTCCTGCGCCCTGACCGCTACGGGCGGTTCATGTCGGCGATGGTCTACCTCCCACGGGATCGCTACACCACGAAGGTCCGTCTCGCGATGGAGGCGATCCTGCTCGAGGCGTTCGACGGCGACACTGCCGACTACACCGCCCGCGTCTCTGAGTCGGTCCTGGCCCGCCTGCACTACGTCGTCCGGTCGACGTCCGGTGCTCAGCTGGCCGACGTCGACATCTCGGCCCTGGAACGGAGATTGGCGCAGGCGACCCGCAGCTGGGACGACGACTTCTCTGAGGCACTGCTCGACCAACTGGGGGAGGAGCGCGCGGTCCGACTGCTGCGCCGGTACGGCGGGGCATTCCCGGAGGCCTTCAAGGAGGACTTCCCGGCGCGAGCTGCCGTAGCCGACGTGAAGCGCATGGAGGAGCTGTCGGAGGACGGCGCCATGGGCATGAACCTCTACGAGCCCCCGAACGCCCAGCCGGGCGAGCGGCGGTTCAAGGTCTACCGCGCCGGTGCGGAGATGTCGCTGGCGGAGGTGCTGCCCGTCCTGCAGAAGATGGGCGTCGAGGTCACCGATGAACGGCCGTACGAGATCGAGCGGCGGGACGGCGTCAGACTGTGGCTGTACGACTTCGGCCTGCGGCACGCCGCGCCGGGCGACGGTGCTGCGGACGTGCCGAGCGAGGAGCTGAAGCAGCTGTTCCAGGCCACGTTCGCTGCGGCGTGGGACGGCCGAATCGAGTCCGACGGGCTCAACGCCCTGGTCATGCTTGCCGGACTGAGCTGGCGACAGGCGTCGGTCCTGCGTGCCTACACGAAGTACCTGCGGCAGGCCGGTTCGACGTTCAGCCAGGAGTACGTGGAGCTTGCGCTTGCCAGCAACCTCGGGCTCGCCCGCCGGCTGGTGGAGCTGTTCGAAGCCCGGTTCGACCCGGCCTTCTCGGGCGACCGCGAGGCCGCCATGGGCCAGATCGTGCAGTCGGTGCTGACCGGGCTGGACTCGGTACGCAGCCTCGACCAGGACCGGATCATTCGATCCCTGCTGGGCCTGGTGCGGGCGACGCTGCGCACTAACTACTACCAGCCGGGCCCCGGCGGCGCCCCGAAGCCGTTCATCTCCTTCAAGCTCGACCCGCAGGAGATCCCCGAGCTGCCGGCCCCGCGCCCCACGTTCGAGATCTGGGTGTACTCGCCCAGGGTCGAGGGCGTGCATCTGCGGTTCGGTCCCGTGGCCAGAGGTGGGTTGCGGTGGTCGGACCGCCGGGAGGACTTCCGAACGGAGGTTCTCGGTCTGGTCAAGGCCCAGGCAGTCAAGAACGCAGTCATCGTGCCGGTCGGCGCAAAGGGCGGGTTTGTCCCCAAGAAGCTGCCGGACCCGGCCGAGGGTCGCGAAGCGTGGCTGAACGAGGGTGTGACGGCCTACCGCTGCTTCATCTCGGGCCTGCTCGACATCACAGACAACCTGGTCGACGGCGTGATCGTGCCGCCGGTCAACGTCGTGCGGCACGACGGTGACGACGCCTACCTGGTGGTCGCCGCTGACAAGGGCACCGCGACGTTCTCGGACATTGCGAACGGCATCGCCAAGGACTACGGCTTCTGGCTGGGGGACGCCTTCGCCTCCGGCGGATCTGCCGGCTACGACCACAAGGCCATGGGCATCACCGCCCGCGGAGCGTGGGAGTCGGTCAAGCGCCACTTCCGCGAGCTCGGGCTCGACACGCAGACGCAGGACTTCTCGGTCATCGGGATCGGTGACATGTCGGGCGACGTGTTCGGCAACGGCATGCTGCTGTCGGAGCACATCCGCCTGGTCGCCGCCTTCGACCACCGCCACATCTTCCTCGACCCGAACCCGGACGCGGCGACGGCGTTCGCCGAGCGGAAGCGTCTGTTCGAGCTGCCTCGTTCCAGCTGGGAGGACTACGACGCCAACCTGCTGTCCGAGGGCGGTGGCATCTACCCGCGGTCGGCCAAGTCGGTGGCGATCAGCCCGGAGGTGGCTGAGGTTCTCGACCTCGGAGAGGTCACTCGGCTCACCCCGCACGAGCTCATGCGTGCCGTGCTGCGCGCGCCGGTCGACCTGTTCTGGGCCGGCGGGATCGGCACGTATGTGAAGGCCGAGGCGGAGAGCCAGTCCGACGCCGGCGACAAGGCGAACGACGCGATCCGCATCAATGGCAAGGACCTGCGGGCGCGGGTGGTCGGCGAGGGCGGCAACCTGAGCTTCACCCAGCTGGGTCGTGTCGAGGCGGCGATGGCGGGTGTGCGGATCAACACCGACGCCATCGACAACTCAGCCGGCGTCGACACCTCGGACCACGAGGTCAACATCAAGATCCTGCTGGACGCCGTCGTGCGCGCCGGAGACCTCACCGAGAAGCAGCGCAACCAGCTGCTCGTGCAGATGACTGACGACGTTGCCGCGCATGTCCTTCGGGACAACTACGAGCAGAACATCCTGCTGGGGAACGCGCGTGCCCAAGCCCACTCGATGCTCCCGGTGCACAAGCGCCTCATCCGCCTGATGGAGGAGAACGACTGGCTGAACCGCGAGCTGGAGTTCCTGCCGAACGACGCTGAGCTCGACCGTCGTGACGGCATCGGTGGCGGACTGACGTCGCCGGAGTTCTGTGTGATGGTGGCGTACTCGAAGATGACGCTGGCGGCCCAGCTCCTCAGCACGGACCTGCCCGATGAGCCGTACTTCCGAAAGGTCCTGGAGTCGTACTTCCCGCCAGCGATCGTCGACCGTTACGCCGACCAGCTCGAGTCCCACCCCCTACGCCGGGAGATCATCACGACCGTCGTCGTCAACGACATGATCAACCGCGGCGGTATCACGTTCGCCTACCGCGCCGGGGAGGAGGCCGGTGCCCACCCGGCCGAGATCGCGCGTGCCTACGCGGTGGTGCGCGAGGTCTTCGACCTCGACCCGTTCTTCGCGCAGGTCGAGGACCTGGACAACAAGGTGCCGACCCAAGCTCAGGCGTGGCTGTACCTGGAGACGCGGCGTCTGCTGGACCGCGCGACGCGGTGGATGCTGCAGAACCGCCGCTCGCTTGTCGATGTCCGGGCGGAGGTCGAGCACTTCGCGCAGGTGAAAGAGCTCACGCAGCGCATCCCGGCCATGCTGCGCGGGGCCGAGCACGACCGGCTGGAGCGACGGGCGGCCCAGTACGTCGAGGAGGGCGTGCCCGAGGACCTCGCGCTGGCAACGGCCGCCCACCTGGACGGTTTCTCGCTGCTCGACATCGTCGAGATCGCCAACTCGACCGGCCAGGACGCCGAGGAGGTCGGGTACGTCTACTTCGCCCTGTCCGACCGGTTCGAGGTCGACAAGATGCTGAACCGGATCACGGCGTTGGACCGAGACGAGCGCTGGCACGCGCTGGCCCGCATGGCCCTGCGGTACGACCTGTACGCGGCGCTCGCGGGGCTCACACTCAACGTGCTGACCCTGACCGAGCCCGGCCAGTCGCCGGAGGCGCGGATCGAGGAGTGGGAGCTCGCCAACTCGGAGGGCCTCGCGCGGGCGCGCAACACGCTGCACGAGATCGCCACCGGGGACACCTTCGACCTGGCCACCATCTCGGTGGCGCTGCGCGTCATCCGCACCCTGGTGTCGTCTGCCTCCACCCGGAACTGACCCCTCCGGTCGCCGACAGCGCGTCGCGCCGGGCGCCCCTCGTCCGCCAGGGATTGCACGAATGTGCGGAATTCCTCGCCGGCGGCCGCAATTCCGCACGCCAAGGGGGACTTGCGTGCGCTTTTCGCGGCTGCCAGGTGCAATTCTGCACATCCGTGCACCGGGTCGACGGGACCACCCAGCGGCCGGCTGGCGACCACACTGCGGCCCGGGGGCGATGATCCGGTTAGATCGGGGCATGGCCTACGACGTCGCCCGCGTGCGAGACCTCTACCCGGCCCTTCGGGGCGACACCGTGTGGCTGGACGGAGCCGCCGGCACGCAGTCGCCGTCCTCGGTGATCGACGCCATCGCCGGCGCCTATCGGACCGGGACGAGCAACGGGGGCGGGGCGTTCGAGGCCAGTGCCCGTGCCGACGGGTACGTCGACGCCGCCCGGGCGGCGGTGGCGGACCTGGTCGGTGCGCATGATCCGCGCGGTGTCGTCCTCGGGCCCAACATGACCACCCTCACGTACCGCATCGGACAGGCACTGTCCGACAGGTGGCAGCCCGGCGACAACGTGGTCGTGTCGCGGCTCGACCACGACGCGAACATCCGGCCGTGGGTCCAGTTGGCGGAACGGTCCGGTACCGACGTCCGATGGGCGGAGATCGACGTCGACACCGGCGAGCTCCCCTCAGCCCAGTACGCGGACCTGGTCGACGAACGAACCCGGCTCGTCGCCGTCACCGCGGCGAGCAACGTGCTCGGCACCCGCCCTGACGTCCGCGCGATCGCCGACCTCGCGCATGCCGTCGGCGCTCTCGCCTACGTCGACGGTGTCCACGCCACCGCGCACGGCGTGGTCGATGTCGGCGAACTGGGATCCGACCTGTATGCCACCAGCTCCTACAAGTGGGACGGTCCCCATGTCGGCTGTGTCATCGCGCGCCCAGAGCTGCTGGAGTCGTTGCGACCGATGAAGCTCGCGTCGTCCTCAGACGATGTCCCCGACCGGTTCGAGTGGGGCACGCCGTCGTACCCGAACCTGGCCGGCGTCGCAGCAGCCGTCGACCATCTCGCCGCCCTGGATGCGGGGGCCAGCGGGACCCGGCGGGAGCGTCTGGTGACCTCGCTCAACGCGTCGGAGGAGAACGAGTCCGCCTTGTTCGGGCGCATGCTGTCCGCGCTGGAGGCAGACGACCGCGTGACGTCCTACGGGTCAGCGAAGCATCGCACGGCCACGGCGTACTTCCGCATCGACGGTGAGACGCCGGAGGTGACCGCTACCCGCCTCGCGGCGGCCGGCGTCAACGTGTGGCATGGGCACAACTACGCGTGGGAGGTCACCGGTGCCCTCGGGATCCGGGAGACTGGAAGTGCCGTGCGTGCCAGCCTCGCCCACTACAGCAACGACGCCGACGTGGATCGGTTCCTCGACGTGACGCTGGGCTCCTAGCTGGTCCTCGCAGGTCCTCGCGCTTGGCGACGCTGAGTTGCCGAACGACACCGTGCGTCGATCCCGTGCCCCGGTCGGGTGAGGGTTGTCCACATCTTCGGCGAATCGGTTGAGGGCGTCGCGCGTCCCTCTCTACCCTCCCGGCACGCCGTGAAGAAGCTGTCACGGCCTGCCGCGAGCAGGGAGAACCGTGGATGCCGTAGCGGTGGTGGAGGGGGAGGTCCGAGAGCTGGTCCGCCGGCGCGGGCTGGATCCGTTGACGGACACTGCCGCGGTCCGGGCACTGGTGGCGGAGGTCCTGGCCGACTACGAGGAGCGCAGCCTCGCCGGTGGGGTCGACCCGCTGGCCGACGACGGCTCGGCGGCGCAGCAGGTGCTTGACGCCGTCGCTGGTTTTGGTCCGCTGCAGCGCTACCTGGACGACCCGCTGGTCGAGGAGCTGTGGATCAACGAGCCTGGCCGCGTCTTCGTCGCCCGGCGTGGGCGCAGTGAGCTGACCCCGCTCATGCTCTCAGCGGCTCAGGTGCGCGACCTCGTCGAACGGATGCTCCGTCCGTCCAACCGACGGGTGGACCTGAGTTCGCCCTTCGTAGACGCGACCTTGCCCGACGGCAGCCGCCTGCACGTGGTGATTCCCGACGTGACCCGCGAGCACTGGGTCGTCAACGTCCGCAAGTTCGTCATCCGCGCCGACCGACTCGACCAGCTCATCGGGCTGGGCACGCTCACCCAGCAGGCGGCCGACTTCCTCGAAGCCTGCGTGGTCGCTGGGCTCAATGTCATCGTGGCTGGCGGGACGCAGGCCGGCAAGACCACTCTTCTCAACTGCTTGGCGGCGGCGATCCCCGCCAACGAGCGGGTGGTCACGGTGGAGGAGGTGTTCGAGCTCCGGGTTCCGCTGCCTGACGTGGTCGGGCTGCAGTCGCGTCAGCCGAGCCTCGAAGGGACCGGGGAGATCCGTCTGCGAAGGCTGGTGAAGGAGGCGCTGCGGATGCGCCCGTCGCGGATCATCGTCGGGGAGGTCAGGCAGGAAGAGTCACTGGACCTCTTGATCGCCTTGAACAGTGGCCTGCCCGGGATGTGCTCGCTGCATGCCAACAGCGCTCGCGACGCGGTGACCAAGCTGTGCACCCTGCC
The DNA here is from genome assembly GCA_963848085.1 of uncultured Actinomycetota bacterium. Classification (GTDB taxonomy): domain Bacteria; phylum Actinomycetota; class Actinomycetes; order JAHEKZ01; family JAHEKZ01; genus CAWKCE01. The sequence goes on along the minus strand of CAWKCE010000001.1, from coordinate 136,135 downwards.
CTTGCTGGCAGGAGAGAACGTCAGCCACGCCTTCGTCGTCCCGACGGTCGCATCGTGCGTCGACATCGTCGTTCACACGTCGGTGGACGCTCGGGGCGCCCGTCGCGTCGGCGAGATCGTCGCCGTCCCCGGTCGGGTCGAGGGCGGGGTTGTCGAGACCGAGGACCTGTTCGCTACTCATGACGGACGGCTCGTGCGCTCGGGTGGCTATCCGCCTCATCTGGACCGGTTCGACCGTGCCGGCTTGGATGTCATGGCGCTGCTTAGCCAGGACGCGAACCACGCGCCCGCGCCACCAGGGGTGCAGACGTGAGCCCGGCCGCGGTGGGAGTCCTCTGGGGGCTCGTGATGGCGTGTGGCCTGCTTCTCATCGTGCGCGGCTGGACCGCCGCTGACGCGCCCGATGCGACGTCTGGGGCGGCGCGCGTGAACCGATGGAGCGACCTGGCTGCCGAGGCTGGGCTGTCCGGGCTGACGCCAGGAAAGCTGCTGCTGGCGTGTCTGGGGGCAGCAGCTCTGGTCTTCGTTTTCGTGTCCACGCTGTCGCAGTCGGTGGTGATCGGGACGGTGCTCGCGACGCTGGCGGCCTTCGTACCGGTGGCGATGCTCAAGCGGAGGCAGCGTCAACGACGGGCGGAGCTGCGGAGCCACTGGCCCGATGTGATCGACAACCTCGCGTCTGCCGTACGCGCCGGAATGTCCCTGCCTGAGGCGCTTGAGCAGGTGGGGACGAGCGGCCCCGAGGCGATGCGCGACTCCTTTCGACGCTTCGCCGACGAGTACCGCATCTCAGGACGATTCGGCGATGCCCTCGACCTGCTGAAGTCCGACCTTGCCGATCCGGTGGGCGACCGTGTGGTCGAAGCCCTTCGAGTGGCGCGTGAGGTCGGGGGTAGCGACCTGGGCCGGGTTCTGCGGGCACTTGCGGCGTTCCTTCGCGACGATGCGCGCACGCGTGGCGAGCTTGAGAGCCGGCAGAGCTGGACTGTCAATGCGGCTCGGCTCGCTGTGGCAGCCCCCTGGGTTCTGCTCGTGATGCTGTCCACACGACCGGAGGCAGTGGATGCCTACGACTCGGCGGGCGGGGTCGTCGTGCTGACCTGTGGGGCGGCGGTGTCGGTGTTCGCCTACCGGATGATGCTCCGGCTGGGGCGGCTGCCGGAGGAAGCGAGGGTGCTGCGGTGAGCGGCCTGCAGGCGGTGGTGCTCGGTCTGATGCTGGGCGGAGGGTTGACCCTCACGCTCTGGTCGTTGCCGCCGATGCGCCAGATGACGCTGTCGGAACGAATCGGGCCGTACCTTGCCGACGGGGGGACGAAGTCCCGCCTTCTTGCCACCGAACCGGTGGGCGTTACGCCGTGGCCGACGATGGAGCGGCTGCTCGCGCCGGGCATCGCCCCCCTCGTGGAGCGAGTCGAGCCCTTGCTGGGCAACGGCTCCGCCCTGGCGCGGCGCCTTGACCGTCTGGGCACCACGATGACCGTCCAGCAGTTCCGTGTGGAGCAACTTGCGTGGGCGGTGGCCGGCATCGGGACGGCCCTCATGCTCGTCGTTGCGACGTCCGGCCGCTCGGGCTTGCTAGGCGTGGTGCCCATGGCGGTGCTCGTGGCGATCGGTGGGCTCGCAGGTGCCCTTGCCCGCGACCGGCACCTGGGAACCCAGGTCGCGCGTCGCATCGAGCAGATGCGCTCCGAGCTCCCCACCGTGGCCGAGCTTCTCGCGCTGTCGGTGGCTGCCGGCGAAGGAACGACGGCGGCCCTCGAGCGGGTCAGTCGGGTGGGGAACGGCGCCGTCGTCCAGGAGCTGCGGCGCGTGCTGTCAGACACCCGCTCCGGAATCCCGTTGGCGACGGGGCTGGAGTCTCTCGCCGACCGCATTGATCTTCCCGAGTTGGACCGCCTGGTAGCGGCGCTGGTGGTCGCGGCCGAGCGCGGGACCCCGCTGGCGCCGGTGTTGCAGGCCCAGGCGGTGGATGCCCGGGAGTCCGGGAGGCGGGCGCTCATCGAGGCCGGCGGTCGTAAGGAAATCGCCATGATGGTCCCGGTGGTGTTCCTGGTTTTGCCGGTGTCAGTGGTCTTCGCACTGTTCCCCGGTTTCTACGGCCTGACCCTGTCGTCACCGTGACGACTGCGCCGGACGCAGCGCCGGCTCGAACACCCCAAGGGGGCACCATGATCACTTCCCTCCAGAGGCTGGCTGCCGAGGTGCAGTCGCGTATTGCGGCTGAGCCCGAGCGGGGCGATGTCCCCGGCTGGGTTCTCGTCACCGTGATGACGGCCGGTCTGGTGACCACGTTGTGGATCGTGGCTGACGATCAGCTCCGCCAGATCTTCTCGTCGGCCCTGGGTCGGGTCACCGGGCCGTGAGGCTCGACGATCGCGGGTCCGCGGTCGTCGAGTTCGTGCTGGTCTCGGTCCTCGTGGTCACCCTGGTGGCCGCCGTGCTCCAGCTCGCGCTGGCGCTCCACATCCGCAACACCCTCGTTGCGGCAGCCTCGGAGGGGGCGCGCATGGCGGCTGCGACGAACCGGAGCCCGGGGGACGGGGCTGCACACACCAGCCGACTGATCCGCGCGACCCTCCCCGACACCTACGCCGACCACGTGACCGCCGGCTTCGAGGACGTCGGTGGCGTGCCCACGGTGGTCATCGAGGTCAGGGCGCAGCTGCCGATGCTGGGTTGGCTCGGTCCTGCGGACACGCTGGTGGTTCGGGGGCACGCGTTGGAGGAGTCGTCGGTGGTGGGCCAGTGAGACGCCGGCAGCAGACGCCTGGCTCACCGAGCCTGGCGCGGGACGACTCGGGTTCGGCCATGGTCGAGTTCGTGGTCCTGGCAGTCGTTTTGGTCGTTCCCCTGGTCTACCTGGTGTTGGCGGTGTTCGAGATCCAGCGAGCGGCCTTCGCGACGTCGGCTGCTGCCCGTGAGGCGGCTCGGGTGTTCGTGGTCGCGTCGTCGTCTGCGGAGGGCGAAGGTCGGGCGGCCCAAGCACTCGGCCTGGCCCTGGCGGACCAGGGCGTCGACGAGCGGCCCACCTCCTTGCGGATCGAGTGCACCGAAGATCCCTGCCTGACCCCGGGTGCCCGGGTGACCATCAAAGTGGAGACTGTGGTGGCTCTGCCGTTCGTGCCGTGGCTAGGGGACACGCCCATCGCATCGGTATCGGTAGACGCCGCTCACACTCAGACGGTGGACGTCTACTCCGCCTCCCGCCCATGACACTGCCTCGTCGGGCGCCGTCCGCCCAGGCTGATGACGGCAGCGTGCTTCTTCTGATCCTTGGGTTGGTGGTCCTGCTCGTGCTGGTGGTGACTGTGGTGGTCGACGTCACCGCGTTGTTCCTCGCACGCCGCGACCTGCTCGCTGCCGCAGACGGGGCAGCGCTGGCGGGAGCGCAGGCGGTGGATGAGGTGCGGCTCTACACCGAGGGGCTGGGTGACAAACCGCTCCCGCTGCAGCCGGCGCGCGCCGAGCAGGCAGCCCGGGACTACCTGCGCGACGTCGGGGTAGGCGGACGCCTGGACCAGTTGCAGGTGGATGTCGACGCGACGACGCACTCGGTGTCCGTGCGCCTGGTGGGGATCGCGCCGCTGCCGTTTGTCAGCCGCCTCACTCCGGGTGCCGCAGGCGGTGTCGAGGTGTTTGCGTCCGCGACCGCTGCCACCTCGCTCGTCGCGGGCTGATCTGCAGAGGGCGGCACCTGGTGGGCGCCATTGTCCTGTGGACGGGCACTCGGCGGTCGCCGTAACGGTTTCGGAACGGCCTGGGGCGAGGCTGGGTTCGTCCAGGAACCCTTACGCCACCGATTCCAGGAGGTATCCCTCATGCCCACCGTCGAAGCCAGCGTAGAAATCGCCCGCCCCATCGGCGAAGTTTTCGACTTCCTCATCAATCCGGAGAACCTGGCTGTGTGGGACGCGTCAGTTGTCAGGGCCGCCCAGGTCGGCAGTGGTCCGATCGCAGTCGGCAGTCGCACCGACGGGACCAACAAGGTCCTGGGCAAGAACTTCGACTGGACCACCGAGATCACCGAGCTGGACCCACCCAACCGGGTCACCTATACCTCCGTCGCGGGCCGGCTTCAGTTCGTGGTGACCAACTCCCTCGAGGCGACACCTGGCGGGACCAGGTTCACGTACCACGTCGAGGCTGAGTCCGGGCTTGGCGGCGTGTTCGGTCGCATAGCCGACCCGCTCATCGTGAGCGCGCAGAACCGCACCGCTCAGGCGAATCTGGAGACACTTGCCGAGCTGCTCACCGTGGGGGCGCCCGCGTAGGCGAGCACCGGCGCCGCCGGGTGTGCACTCGGTGGGTCTCGTTATCCCGGGGGTGTGCACTCGGTGGGTCTCGGTGTCCTGGGGGTGTGCACTCGGCGGGTGGGGTGCCGGCTGGCTCAGCCTTCGGAGACTGTGCGTGCGACGTCGCCGATGATCGCGGAGAGCTCCTGGGGACGTGACCACATGGGCCAATGGCTGGTCGGTAGGTCGAGGTAGGTCACGTTGCGCAGCTCGTTCAGTCCGCCGAGCCAGGGGGCGCCCGCTTTCGCGGCCTCCTGGTACTGCTGCGACGAGTAGCCGGTGCACACCACGGTGCTCGGGATGTCCAGCCGTGCGTCGTTGCCCAGCTGGGGTGCGTCGCGGAGCGCGGCGCCCGGCTGGGGAACTGCGCGCGCGTAAAACGTTTCCAGCTGCTCCTCGCTCAGGCCGTCGAGGTTCTCCTGGGCAGCCAGCTTGGCCCGCGGGTGCAGCGGAAACTCCGCACCGGTGAAGTCAGGGTCGATCGCGCCGGTCGCCGGCGCGGTGTCGACATAGACCACGGCCGCGACCTGCTCGGGGATGCGGTCGGTGGCCGCGTACCCCGGGACGCTCGCGCCACTGTGAACGGCAAGGACCACGGGGCGCCCGGCTGCCGTCACGGCATCGCAGATGGCGTCGACATGGTCGGTCAGGCTGATGCTGGACCGATCGGAGTCCACCGAGTCGAGGCCAGGCAGGGTGACCGCGGTGACGTCGTGCCCCGCGGTGCGTAGGGTGTCCGCCACTTCGTCCCACGCCCACGAGCCGAGCCAGAACCCGGGCACCAGAACGATCGTTGTGTTGGTCATGGGGCGCAGCCTAGAACCAGTCACTGACAGCGTTCAGCCTCGAGTCGCCAGCGGCGTGAACCTCGGCTCGGGGGCCTTGGTCAGGACAACGCCGACGCAACCGCGGCGGCACCGCCTCGTCCGGACACCGCGACGAGCAGCACCCGCAGGCCGTCTTGCTGCACGCCCTCGGTCCAGACCGGCGTCGCTCCGACGCCGACGTCTCGGACCGACACGAACTGGTTGGCAGCGTCGCGCAGAACTGTCACCTTGGCCCGCGCCGGCGCCCACTGCACGCAGTCGCGCACGGAGTCCGCGCGGAGAGCGAAGAAACTGGTTGCGGTGTCCACGTCCGCGAAGGCGAGGAGCAGCCCGACCGCAGGCGTGCCGTCGCGGTGGGCGTAGGTGACCTCGAGTGCGGACTCGGGGACCGGCAGCCGCACCGGGCGGCAGCCGAGCGGTGTCAGGGCGGCGGCGATCTCCTCGGGGGCGCGCGCAACTGACGGCGTGCCGTTGCCGACGTAGCCGTCCTCGACGCTTCCGTTGTCCACGCGGTACGTCCAGCGGGGGCCCAGCGCGTTGGGCTTGGGGAGCGAGCCCTGCGTGAGGTCGCCGGACGAGGTGGGGGGCGCCGTAGGCGCCGGTCGGGTGGGCACGCCGGCCGGAACCTGGCCTCGTGAGCTCTCCTCGGGTTCGACGCCGGAGCAGCCCGCCAACATGGGCAGAGCTGCGATCAGGGTGATGGCCGCGGAGTGCACGGTCCTGCGTCGGCGTGTCATGCCGGTCACCCGCCGTTCCGTGACCAGTGCTGGTAGTCGCGGTTGGACCAGCGGGCCCCCCAGTGCCAGCCGCGGCGGAACAGCGCCTGCGCAATCGCCGACCGGGCGGTGATGACGCCTGGATCGTTGAGGTGGTGCTCCCGCCGGTGGTAGTAGCGGACCGCGGCTTTGGCCGGGTAGATGCGCGACCCCGTCGCGTACGGGTTCTCGAAGGTGTTGATGTCGATGGCGTCGCCCCACGAGTGCTGTGACAGCCGGTACGGGTTGCCCGTGACGTGTCGGCAGTTGAAGGCCGAGGTGTTGCCGGCTGCCATCGCCTTGACGTCCACGCCGCGGTACCTGTCGGCCGGGTACATCTTCTTGATCGGGAACTTGGCGTCGAGTGCGGCTCGGAACACGTGGATGTAGTCGGACACCGCCCAGGCGGCGCCGACCAGGGTCCCCCGTCGCACCCGCCCGCGGTAGTCCCAGTAGTTCAACCGGACCGAGCGCAGCAGAGCCGGTGACACCGGGCAGCCCTGCCGCCAGGTGTGGGGCAGGTCAGCACGCGTCACCCGGGTGACGACGGCGTCCAGCCGGGCTACCGCACGGGACACCCGAGGTTCGCTGATCGCCAGGTCCCCATCGGCCCAGGTGGCGACGGCTCGCCATCTGACGACTCCCGGTGCCTGGGGCTGCCAGCGACGAGAGAACGCCCCGTCGAGCCGGACGCGCACCTGGCCAGTTCCGACCCAGCCGTCGCCGGCCCGGCGCTGTACCCGGACGATCGGTCGCTCGTCGCCCGCGTCGAGCGACACCGCCCCGCTGATCCGGTAACGCTGGAGCACGTGAGGTGAGGTCGGTGCCCGAAGCCGCACGGCCAGGCGCCGGCCGACGGTCACCGTGACGGTGGCGGAGGCCACCCCGCCGCGGCCGTCCCCCACGGTGTACGTGAACGAGTCCGTCCCGGTCGCCGTTCCCTCGGGGGTGTAGCGGACGAGGTCGCCGACGATCTGGACCGACCCCATCGCGGCGTCGCCCACGTCGGTGACCGCGAGCCGGTCCCCATCTGCGTCTGTGTCGTTCGCGAGCACCGCGACGTCGGTGGCGCTACCCCAGGTGGCGACCGAAATGTCGTCGACGGCGGTCGGGTCGGAGTTGGGTGGGGGGCTCGAGCTTCCGGACTCCGAAGGTGTCGGCGACACCGAGCCGGTCGTGGTCACGGTGACAGGTGACGCCGTCGGGGTCGTCGGGGTCGGCGGCGGCTCGGGGGTCGACTCCGGCGGACTGGGCGCGCTGGCCTCGGCGGCCGGTGCGGGCGAGGAGACCGGGTCGTCGGCTCCCGCGCCCGACACGGGCAGAAGCGTCGTTGCCAGGGCGACGGCGGCGAAACCCACCGTGACTCCGACCGTGCGGCGCACGCCGTCCTCCCGTCTGGTGGCAGCCCTCCCTAGGGGCATCGGCCGGAACCCGCCTCTGGTTGATGCCCCGGAGGGGACGGCTCGGTCAGGCGTCGGACGTCGCGTACTCTCGGGCGACGTGACAGAGGACCGGAACGAGGCGTTCGAGGCGCTGGACCAGACACTGGCCAATGTCGAGGCGGTGCTCGATCTGCCGGCACTGCAGGACGAGATCACCAGCCTCGAGGAGCGGGCGGCCGCGCCCAACCTGTGGGACGACCCCGATGCCGCCCAGAAGGTCAACAGCCGGCTGTCGTACGCCCGTGGGGAGCAGCGCCGGGTCACGACGCTGCGGCAGCGGGTCGACGACCTTCCGCTGCTGTTCGAGCTGGCCGAGTCCGAGGACGACGCAGCTGCCTTGGCGGAGGCCGAGCAGGAGCTGGTCGACCTGGACAAGGCGGTCGGTGAGCTGGAGGTCCGCACGCTGCTGTCCGGGGAGTACGACCGGCGGGAGGCGCTGGTCACCATCCGGGCGGAGGCCGGCGGGGTCGATGCGGCCGACTTCGCGGAGATGCTGCTGCGCATGTATCTGCGGTGGGCGGAGCGGCACGGATATCCCACCGAGGTCTACGACACGTCCTACGCCGAGGAGGCGGGGATCAAGTCGGCGACCTTCCGGGTGGAGGCCCCGTTCGCCTACGGCACGCTGAGCGTGGAGCAGGGCACCCACCGGCTGGTCCGCATCTCGCCGTTCGACAACCAGGGCCGCCGGCAGACGTCCTTCGCGGGGGTCGAGATCCTTCCGGTCGTGGAGCAGACCGACCACATCGACATCCCCGAGGACGAGATCCGGGTGGACGTCTACCGCAGCTCCGGTCCCGGCGGCCAGGGGGTCAACACCACCGACTCGGCGGTACGGCTGACGCACCTGCCGACCGGGATCGTCGTGTCCTGCCAGAACGAGCGGTCGCAGCTGCAGAACCGCGCCACCGCCATGAACGTGCTGCAGGCCAAGCTCCTGGAGCTCAGGCGGCAGCAGGACCAGGCGAAGATGGACGCTCTGAAGGGCGACTCCGGCGGTTCCTGGGGCAACCAGATGCGCTCCTACGTGCTGCACCCGTATCAGATGGTGAAGGACCTGCGTACCGAGCACGAGGTCGGCAACCCGGCCGCGGTTCTGGACGGTGACATCGACGGGTTCATCGAGTCCGGGATCCGCTGGCGCAAGCAGCGCCAGAAGGCCGGCTAGCACTACTCCGATCGGGTGAACGACGGCGTCCGCGCGCCCTCGTCACGCGCGTGATCACCGGCTGTCACCGGGAACTAACCGTCCGTTCGGGTGAACTCAGCCGAACGGTTCGCACGTTCCGTCACCCCTTCCCGCTAGTCTTAGGGGGCAAGGGGAGGCACAGATCCGTGGCCGTTCATCGGTCACCCCGGGTGGACGCCCGGAGGTCACGGGGAGCCAGAGGTGAGACCGGCCCCGCAACAGGAGGGATCGGTCATGACGACAACGCAACGCACGCGAGTCGCCCGGTGGGGCGGCGCGCTGCTGTTGGCGGTCGCCCCGCTGCCATGGCTCGGCGTGGGGGCCGCAGCTGCCACCCCGGGGGAAGACGCCAAGATCACGATCTGCCACCGCACCAACGCGGTGACGAACCCGTACGTCGTCATCACGGTGGACACCAGTGCCGCCGACGGTGACCTGGGCAACAACACCGGCCAGGGGGACCACTACGCCGAGCACCTCGGCCCGGTCTTCGACTCCGACGCCGACTACCAGCCGCCGTTCAGCGGCGACGAGTGGGGCGACATCATTCCGCCCATCGCCGGTGTCCATGACGGACTCAACTGGAGCGAGGCCGGCCAGGCGATCTACGCGAACGACTGCGCCCCGGTGACGCCGGAGCCGTCGCCGTCGGAGACCAAGACGACGCCGGAGTCGAGCAGCCCGGAGGTCACCCCGTCGGAGTCGAGCTCCAGCCCGGAGGTCAGCCCGTCGGAGTCGAGCTCCAGCCCGGAGGTCAGCCCGTCGGAGTCGAGCTCCAGCCCGGAGGTCAGCCCGTCGGAGTCGAGCTCCAGCCCGGAGGTCAGCCCGTCGGAGTCGAGCTCCAGCCCGGAGGTCAGCCCGTCGATCACCGGCAGCAGCTCGCAGCCGGAGGTCTCGCCGACGGAGGACACGTCGGTCAAGCCCAACCGGAGCGAGAAGCCGGGCGTGCTGCCGCAGACCGGCAGTGGGCTGCCGGTCGGGTCCGCGCTGGTGGCCTCGATGCTCATGATCATGCTGGGAGCCCTGCTCCTGATGGGTCCGGGGCGTCTGGCAGCCGAGCGGTACCACCGCAGGCACTGACGCACCACCGAATGAGGCGTCGGTCTGACCGGCCGACCTCCTGAAGGAGCGGCGTGACCCCCCGGGGTCACGCCGTTCCTGCTGTTCGCCCCCGAAGGGCCCGGCCGGCGTGTCGGAGGCCCCCGGAGCGGCGTGGTGCATCGAGCCGGGGGCAGCGGACCGTACACTCGCAGGGCCGGTCGTTCCGCGGCCCGCTCCGGCGGGTCCGTGCTTCCCCTGTCCCCGACCCGACCGGCCAGACGCCTGTGATCCGGTTCGATGATGTGACCAAGCTCTACCCGAGCCAGTCCCGCCCTGCGCTGGACGCAATCTCCCTGGAGATCGAAAAGGGGGAGTTCGTCTTCCTGGTCGGTGCCTCCGGCTCGGGCAAGTCGACATTCCTCCGGTTGACGCTGCGCGAGGAGCGACCCAGCTCCGGGACCGTGTTCGTCGCGGGCAAGGACGTGTCCCAGCTGTCCAACTGGAAGGTGCCGCAGCTCCGGCGCCAGATCGGCACCGTCTTCCAGGACTTTCGGCTGCTGCCGAACAAGACGGTGCACGAGAACGTCGCGTTCGCCCTCGAGGTCACCGGCCGGCCGAGCCACGTCATCCGCCGGGTGGTGCCCGAGGTCCTCGAGCTGGTGGGACTCCAGGGCAAGGAGGAGCGCTACCCGTCGGAGCTGTCCGGTGGCGAGCAGCAGCGAGTTGCGGTGGCGCGGGCGTTCGTCAACCGGCCGGCGATCCTCATCGCCGACGAGCCCACCGGCAACCTCGACCCGAACACCAGCGTCGGGATCATGAAGCTGCTGGACCGCATCAACCGCACCGGTACGACCGTCGTCATGGCCACCCACGATGCCGACATCGTGGACCAGATGCGCAAACGCGTGATCGAGCTCGAGCGCGGGCTCCTGATCCGGGACCAGGCGCGCGGCGTGTACGGGTTCGCCCGCTGAGCCGACTGCACGACGTCCGACCCACCGACCTCTCGACAAGCAAAGGCAGCCATGCGTCCGACTCTGATCCTGGGTGAAGCGGCCACCGGACTGCGCCGCAATCTCACCATGACGGTGGCGGCAGTGCTCGTGGTGAGCATCGCGCTGGGTCTACTCGGCGTCGCCATGCTGATCCGCCAGACGATCAACAAGAACAAGGACTATTGGTACGACCGCGTCGAGGTCTCGTTGTTCCTGTGCAGCGACGGAGACGCCGAGCCTAGCTGCAGCGGGGGAGCGGTGACCGACGCGCAACGTGAGCAGATCCAGGCCGACCTGAAGAACCTGCCGCAGGTCGAGGCCGTTTTCTACGAGTCGAAGGAGCAGGCCTACCAGCTGTTCCTCGAGGACTTCGCAGACACCGACCTGGCCGACAACATCACCGCCGACCAGCTGCCTGAGGCGTTTCGGGTCAAGCTGGTCAACCCCGAGCAGGACTATGTGATCGTCGCCAGCGCCTTCGAGGGCAGACCAGGTGTCCAAAGCGTGGCCGACCAGCGCAAGCTGTTCGAGGACATCTTCTCCATCCTGAACGTGTTCCGAGTGGGGTCGCTCGTCATCGCTGGGATCGCGCTGGCGGCCACGGTGCTGCTCATCGTGGTGGTCATCCGGGTCGCCGCGTTCAGCCGCCGACGAGAGACCTCGATCATGCGGCTGGTCGGGGCATCGAACCTGTCGATCCAGCTGCCGTTCCTGGCGGAAGGCGCCTTCGCCGGGCTGGTCGGTGGCCTGCTGGCCACCGTGTACCTGTTGACCGGCAAGGCGCTGTTCATCGACGTTCTTGCCGAGAAGGTCAGGTTCTTCGAGTACGTGACCTGGTCCGAGACGCTGGTGACCGCCGGCGCACTGGTGTCGGTGGGGGTCGTTGTGTCGATCGTGATCTCCTACCTGACCTTGCTGAAGTACCTTCGCGTATAGGCCGAGGAACCAGAAGGAGGTCCGTCCCGTCGTGAGAGCGCGCACTGTGTTGGTGGCGACCGTCAGCGCTGTCGCGCTGCTCGGCGGCACACTCGTGCCTGCTCACGCTGGTCAGGATCTTTGGGACAAAAAGAACAAAGTTGACAATCAGCTCGAGTCCACCCAACAGGATCTCGAGGCCTCCTCGCGTCAGCTGCGCCGGGCCGCGGCCGCGCTCGAGGAGAGCCGCAGTCAGCTCCCCGCAGCACGTGCCGCGCTCGTTGACGTCCAGGCCCGGAAGTCCAGTGCCCACGACCAGCTGGAGATCATCCGCGCCCGGATTCGAGCGCTGCGCGCCGAGCAGGCCATCGTCCAGGGCGAGATCGACGCCGCCCGCGCCCGCATCCGCGTCACGGAGGACGCGATGGGGCAGATCGTCCGCTACCAGTACCAGTCACACGGCCTGACCGAGCTCCAGGTGGTGCTGTCCGCCGACGACGCGAGCGACTTCCTGCAGAAGATGCTGACCGCCCAGCAGGTGCTCGCCGGGCAGAGCGACGTGGTCGACGAGCTCACCGCCGACCGTGCCGTCCTCAAAGCGCGCGAGCAGCAGATGGAGGTGACCCAGGACGGCATCCGAGTCGCGGAGGCCGAGGTCATCGATACCTTCCAGCGGCTGAAGGAGCTGACCGCGGAGGCGAAGCAGGCGGAGCAGCATATTCAGGCGCTCGTCGACCAGCGGTCGGCTGCGCTCCAGGTCGCGCGCCAGGAGAAGAAGGCCGAACTGGCCCGGCTGCGGCGGCTCGAGGCGGCCCAGAAGTCGCTGGCCCAGCAGATCCAGCAGGCCACGTCCTCGTCCGGCGGTGGCGGAATCCCCAGGGGAGAGCTGATCTGGCCGGCGAACGGGTCCATGGTCCAAGGCGTCGGCTGGCGAGTGCACCCGGTCTACGGGTACCGGAGCTGCCACACCGGCATCGACATCAGTGCCCCCTCCGGAGCACCGATCGTTGCCGCCCGGCGTGGCGTGGTCATCTGGACGAAGTCCGAGCTGTCGGGCGCCTACGGGAACAACACCTTGATCGACCACGGCAAGGGACTGAGCACCTTCTACGCGCACCAGTCGGCGTTCAACGTCAGCCCCGGTGACACCGTCAACGCCGGAGATGTCATCGGGTACGTGGGCACCACGGGCTACTCCACCGGCCCGCACCTGCACTTCGAGGTCCACATCGACGGAGTCCCGTACGACCCCATGGGCTGGTTCGGCGGGAGCAAGACCCCGCAGTCGTCGTTCTGCCCGTGATCCGGCGGCGGCCGGCGCGGTGGTGCCCGCCCGTAGACTGGCCGGTATGTCCCTGATCTCCCGGCGGGCCCAGCGCGTCGCCGCGTGGGTTCTGGCCGGCGCCGGCCTCTTCGTGGGGGGCGTGGTGACCGGCGTGGTCGGCAGCCAGTCCAACCCGGGAGTGATCGACGAAGCGGCCGATCGAATCCAGGCAACAGCGGCCCGACCGGTCGACCGCGACCAGCTGGAACGGGCTGCGGTCGAGGGAATGCTGAAAGCTCTCGGCGACCGCTGGTCGGCCTACTACACGCCCAGTGACTTCGACTCGTTCGCGCAGGCGCTCGAGGGCCGCTACTCCGGGATCGGGCTGTGGGTCCGGGAGGTCCACGGCGAGGGTGTGGCGGTCTCCAGCGTGCAGCCGGCGTCGCCGGCCGAGGCCGCGGGAATGCAGCCCGACGACGTGATCACCGCCGTCGATGGCCAGCCGACGACCGGCCGCAGCGTGGGCGAGGTCGTCGACCTGCTCCGCGGCCCCGACGGTTCCCTCGTGGAGGTGACCGTCGTGCGGGCGGGCACCCCGGTGACGCTGTCTCTGACGCGAACCGAGCTGTCGATGGACGACGTGGTGGTCGAGCGCCTTGCCGGTGGGGTGACGCGGATCGAGGTCCGCGCCTTCACCCGCGGGGTGGGGCGTGAGGTGCGGCAGGCGCTGGCGGACAACGAGGAGGACTACGCAGGAGGCGTGGTCCTGGACCTGCGCAGCAACCCCGGAGGCCTGCTGGACGAAGCGGTCGAGGTGGCCTCACTGTTCCTCGACGGCGGTCCCGTGGTGTCCTACGAGCAGCGGGACGCTCCGGACAAGGTGATCGAAGCCATCCCCGGTGGCGACACCACCACGCCGGTTGTCGTGCTTGTGGACGGCGGCACGGCCAGTGCTGCGGAGGTCGTGGCTGCCGCGCTGCAGGACCGCAACCGGGCCGTCGTGGTGGGTTCTCGGACGTATGGCAAGGGCTCGGTCCAGGTGCCGACGCAGCTGTCCGACGGCTCGGCGATCGAGCTGACCGTCGGCCGGTACTTCACTCCGGCCGGACGCAGCATCGACGGCCGTGGGATCGAGCCGGACGTGTTGGTCGACCCGGCCGGGTCGCCTGCCGTCGCCGAGCAGCGTGCGCTGGAGGTCCTGCTGGGACTGATGGCCGCGCTTCCCCAGGGCAGTGGTTGACCGGCGTGGCTCGTGAGCAGGGGCGGAAGCTCGTCGCCCAGAACAAGAAGGCGCGGCACGACTACCACGTCGAGGAGACGTTCGAGGCCGGCCTGGTCCTCGTGGGGACCGAGGTGAAGTCCCTGCGTGCCGGGCGGGCGTCGTTGGTCGATGGATTCGCCGACGTCAAGGACGGCGAGATCTGGCTGCACAACGTGCACATCCCGGAGTACACCGAGGGCACGTGGAACAACCACGAGCCGCGGCGGGTCCGCAAGCTGCTGCTGCGCCGCGAGGAGATCAAGCGACTGATCGGCAAGACCCAGGAGCAGGGCCTCACGTTGGTACCACTGGCGCTGTACTTCAAGGACGGGTACGCGAAGGTGGAGATTGCCCTCGCGAAGGGCAAGCGCAGCTACGACAAGCGCCACGCACTTGCCGAGAAGCAGGCCAAGCGCGAGGCGGAGCGGGCACTGGCCCATCGCGGACGGAACGACTGACGAATCGTCGTGGGACAGGGAGGTCTGTGGTGTCACTGACTCCGGAGCAGATCCAGGAGCTGCTGGCGAGCTTCTACCCCTACCGTGACCGGTTCGCCGAGCACCGCAGCATCCCCGCATCGGGCCTGCGCCGCGAGCAGGTCCTCGACGAGGTCCGCACCATGGCCGCGGAGGAGGACCGGCTCGGCGACAGCGGGAGGGTGTCCGGTTCTCTCTACCTGGGGGACCACGAGCAGTATCACTTCCTCGCGACGGTGTTCGAGGCGTTCGCGCACGCCAACGTCCTTCAGCGCGACATGTACCCCAGCGCCACCAAGTTCGAGGGCGAGATCGTCGCGATGACCGCGTCGATGCTGCACGGCGAGGGCGCTGCGGGTGTGGTCACCTCGGGGGGCACCGAGAGCCTGATGAACCCGCTGCTCGTCTACCGCGAGCTGGGTCGGGAGCGGGGCGTCACGCAGCCCACCATCATCATCCCGTCGTCTGCTCATGTCGCGTTGGACAAGGGCGGTCACTACTTCGGGGTGGAGGTGGTGCGTGCCCCCCTGACGTCAGACTTCGTCGTGGATGTCGGCTGGGTGCGCGACCACATCACCGACGACACGGTGGCTCTGGTGGGCTCAGCCGGGTCCTATCCCTACGGGCAGGTGGACCCGATCGTGGAGCTGGGCGCGCTCGCGCAGCAGCACGGCATCGGACTCCACGTCGACGGCTGCCTCGGTGGGTTCGTCCTCCCCTGGATCGAGCGGCTCGGCGTGCCGGTTCCGCTCTGGGACTTCCGCGTCCCGGGGGTGACGTCGATCTCGGCCGACACCCACAAGTTCGGCTACGCGCTCAAGGGCACGTCGGTCCTGCTTTACCGCGACGCCGAGCTGCGTCGGCGGCAGTACTCCACCTTCCCCGACTGGCCGGGCGGCCTGTACGTCTCGCCCGGCATGAGTGGCAGCCGGTCTGGAGGCGTCATCGCTGCCACCTGGGCGGCGATGGTGACGACTGGAGAGCAGGGCTACCTCGACGCTGCCTCCGACATCCACCACACGGCGCGGCAGCTGCGGGAGGCCATCGATGCGCAGCCCCGGTTGTCGTCACAGGGGAGCCAGACGTGGTTCCACGTCGCGTTCGGCGCCGCCGACGAAGGCGTCGACGTCTTCCTGGTGAACGACGCCATGGTCGAACGGGGGTGGCGGCTGAATCCGAACCAGCTCCCGGCTGGCCTGCACTTCTGCGTCACCCGGCCCAACACCGCGCCCGGCATCGCCGAGGCGTTCGCCGCCGACCTCGCCGAAGCGGTGTCGTATGCCGAGGCGCACGCCGGGGAGCCAGCGCGCAGCGGCGCGCTCTACGGAATGTCCGGAACCCCGGCCGGGAACGCCGAGATGGGATTCCTGCTGTCGGGGGCGCTGGACGCCATGTTTGCGGTCCCCGGCCCCAGCCCGGCCGGCTGACCCATGGCCACGTCCTGGGTGCTCGCCGTCGATCTCGGGACCAGCGGGCTGAAGGTGGGCTCGGTGTCCGAGGCTGGGGCGCTGCTGAGCGTCTTCCACGCCGACCTGACGACCACGTTCACCGACGACGGGGGAGTGGAGCAGGACACCGACTCCTGGTGGGCGGGCGTTCGTGCCGGGGTGGCCCACGCGCTGGCCGCCGGGGCAGACCCGGCCGCGCTCGTTGCGGTGGCCATCACCGGCCAGTACGGGTCGACGGTGCCGGTCGGCCCGGGGGGAGACGCCGTCGGGCCGTGCCTGATCTGGGCGGACGACCGGGGCGCCCGCTGGGCCCGCGCCGCCTTCGGCGGCCCGGCCGCCGGTTACCGGCCCTCCGTCGTCGCGCCGTGGATCCGCCACACCGGCGGCCTGCCCAGCCCCAACGGCGCCGACCCGTCCGGCCACGCCCTCTACCTCCGCTACGGGCGGCCAGAGCTGCACGCCCGCGCGGCGCTCCTGCTCGAGCCGGTCGACTTCCTGGGAGTGCGGTTCACCGGTGTCGCTGCCGCGACGCCGGCCTCCGCGGTGGGGAGCTGGCTGACTGACAACCGGCCGGGTGCCCCGCTGGAGTACGTGCCGAAGCTGGTGCGTCTTGCCCGACGGGACCCGGCGAAGCTTCCTCCGCTGCGTCCGAGCGGATCCGTGCTCGGGGGGATCGCGGCCGACGCGGCGGCCGAGCTGGGCCTGCCTGAGGGCGTCCCGGTACTGGGTGGGGTCCCGGACCTGCACGCTGCCTACGTCGGGTCCGGGGCGGTCGAGGACTACCAGGCGCACGTCGCCATCAGCACGACGTCGTGGGTCTCGTGCGCGGTGCCGTTCAAGAAGACCGATGTGTTCCACCAGATCGCATCCGTGCCGGGAGTGCGGCCCGGGCAGTACCTGATGATCAACAACCACGAGACGGCGGGCGCCTGCCTGCAGTGGGTCCGGGACGGCGTGCTGCGAACGCCCGGTGGACACGGGTCGGACTGGCACCCGTCATACGACGACTTGGTCACTCTGGCGGCCGAGTCGCCGCCGGGTGCCGGCGGGGTGGTCTTCACGCCGTGGCTGAAAGGGGAGCGGTCGCCGGTCGACGACCGGAACCTGCGCGCGGCCTTCCTGAATGTGTCGCTCGACACCGACCAGGCGGATCTGGTCCGGGCTGTGCTGGAAGGTGTCGCCTACAACCTGCGGTGGCTCCTCGAGGCGGCGGACTCGTTCGCCAAGCAGCGGCTCGACCCGCTTCGCGTCCTGGGTGGAGGTGCGCAGTCAGACCTGTGGTGCCAGATCCACTCCGACGTGACCGGGCGTCGGGTCGAGCGCATCGGAAACCCGGCCCACGCCCAGCTTCGCGGCGTCGCCCTGCTGGCGCTGGTGGGTCTGGGGCGACTGACACTGCCCGAGGCGGCGGAGCGGGTCCCCCTGGACACTGTGTTCGAACCGGAAGCGGCGGCCCGGGCGACCTACGAGCCGCAGTACCAGGCGTTTGCGGCGGTGTACGGGCGGTTGAAGGGCTGGTACCGGCGGCTGAACGGCTAGCGTGACCACCGTGGCCCGGAACCTGCGCGCGGTGCTCGCGATACTGGCCGCAGCTGTCATCGTGGCGTTCCCTGCGGCCGGGCCGGCAGTCGCGGCTGCAGGGGACGGGTTCATCCTTGACTACTCCGTCAACATCACAGTGAACCAGGACGGGTCGCTGGACGTCGCCGAGACCATCGACTACACGTTCACCGACAACAGCCACGGCATCTACCGTCAGATCCCGAACCGCTACGACTACCCGCCGAATCCTGACTTCCAGCGCGTCTTCGACATCAGCGACGTGACCGCGGTGAGCCCAACGGGGGCACCGACAGACCTCGAGATCAACCAGGAGGGCGACTACCTGAGCGTGCGGGTCGGCGATCCCGACCGGACGATCCGGGGGTCGCAGACGTACATCATCGCGTACCACGTGACCGGCGCGCTCAACAGCTTCCCGGACCACGAGGAGCTGTACTGGAACGCCATCGGCACCGAGTGGACGGTTCCCATCACCAAGGGCGCCGTCGACGTTCGCGCACCGAAGATAAACGATGCGCTCTGCTTCTGGGGCCCCCCGGGCAGCAGCCGCAGCTGTGACGTCTCGCAGGTGAGCGATGGTCGGTTGGTGGCCCGGCAGTTGGAGCTGGGCTACGGACAGGGGATGACAGTCGTCGTCGGGATGCCGCCGGGTTCGGTCACCGTCCCCCCACCTGTCCTGCAGGAGAGGTGGTCGCTGCAGAAGGCGTTCTCGTTGACCGCCGCGACGATTGGCGCCGGGTTGGCCCTGTTGCTCGCCGGGGGCGCCGGCGTGGGGTACCTCGCCTATCAACGGGGACGTGACCGTCGGTACGTGGGGGAGATCCCCGGGCTTGCGCCAGTGGGGAAGCACGCGTTGGCTCGCGAGGAGCCTCGCCGGCTGGGGGAGTCGCCGGAGGGGCCCGTCGAGTGGAGCCCGCCGGACGACCTTCGACCCGGCCTGGTCGGGGCGTTGCAGGACGAGACCGCGAACGTGCTGGACGTGACCGCAACCATCGTCGACCTGGCCGTCCGCGGCTACATCCGTATCGACGAGTTCCCGCGGACGTCTATCTTCGGCAAGCGTGACTGGCAGCTGGTGCAGCTGCTGGCTGCCGGACCGGAGCTCCAGACGTACGAGCGCACGTTGTTCGACGCGCTGTTCGCCGGTCGGAACGTGGTTCGGCTCAGCGAGCTGAAGCAGACATTCGCGAAGGACCTCAAGAAGGTCCAAGGGCAGATGTACGACGAGCTGGTGTACCGCAAGTGGTACCGGCGGCGGCCCGACACCACACGTGCCGCCTGGTACGGCATGGCCTTCCTGGCGGTGGGTGTTGCCGCCGGCGTCACGTACCTGCTGGCACGGTTCACCCACTTCGGAATCGTTGGACTGGCGCTTGTCCCGGTTGGGCTAGCGCTGTTGCTGGCTGCCCGCAACATGCCGGCTCGTACTGGGGCCGGGAGTGCAGCCTTGGCTCGAATCCTCGGATTCAAGCGCTACTTGGCGACCGCGGAGGCCAACCAGCTGCGTTGGGAAGAGGCGGAGTCGCTGTTCTCCCGCTACCTGCCCTACGCCATCGTGTTCGGTGAGGCGGACCGGTGGGCGAAGGTGTTCCAACAGCTTGCCGCTGCCCAGGGCGCGACCATGCCCGCGGTCGCCTGGTACACCGGTCCCAGCGGCTGGAGCTACGGCGACTTCGGCCACTCGATCGCTGCCTTCTCGACCAGCACTGCCGGCTCGCTGTCCGCAGTTGCCTCGTCAGGCGGCAGTGGGTTCGGCGGCGGCGGCTTCTCCGGCGGGGGAGGTGGCGGGGGCGGCGGTGGCGGCTGGTAGCCGCCGGCGCTCAGCCGCCCTGGGGCGCAGGAGGCGTCAGCAGGTCGTGCAGCTTCGATCGGGCCTGCTCCACAGCCGCCCGCGATGCGCGAACCGCCTCCGGATCCGAACCGGGGCTGGCCAGTGCGACGTCGGCGTCGATGGCGCCGCGAAGCCCCGCCAGCGCGTCGCGCATCTGCGATGCCTGCGTCCGGTGCTCGGGGTCCGGCGCGCTGTTCGCGAGTGCGTCCAGTGCGGCGTCGGCCTCCACCAGGCGGGGGCGACCAGTGGTCCAGACCTGCTCCTGCTGGGCGGCCGTCGGCTGGGAGACCAGGTCCGCGACGAACCGGCTGTCGACCCAACGGGCGGTCTCGGCCTGGGGGGCGTAGCGGGCCTCCCAGTCGGCGACCACCTTCCGGCGACGGCTGCCGACGACCCACCAGGTCACCAGTCCGGCCACGAGCAGGATCCCCAGAACCCACCAGACCCACGCGGGGGCTCCGCTGTCGGTCTCTGAGTTGGCGGCCTTGTCCTTCTTGGTCTTGGTGGGGGTGGCCGACGCGGACTCAGTCGGTTCCGGGGACTGGGTGACGGTCTCGGTCTCGGTGGCAGTTGGATCGGGCGAGTTCGTCGCGGTGGGCTCAGTCCGGGTGACCGAATCGCTCGGTTCCGGAGTCACCGATTCGCTCGGTTCCGGAGTCACCGAACGCGAGGGGAGCTCGGTTCTGGTCACCGAGGGGAGCTCGGTGGGCAGTGAGCTGGGCAGGCTGGGACCATCCCCGCCACACGCGGTCAGTGACAGGACGGACAGGCCCACGACGGCACACCAGGTTCTGCGCATGACGGGCAACCTTAGCCGGGTCGTCACGCGGGGCAGGAACCCAGTGGAATCGTCGGTGGGGCCCGCTGGTTGTATGCCGTACGCTGGAAGGCACAACTGCACAGGGGGTGAACGGTTTCGACTTCGGTCGTCGATTCAGGAGAAGCGGGTCGAGGATGCCGAGGATGACCTCGTAAACCATGCCTCGGAAACCAATAAGTGCCAATTCACAGCGCACTGACTTCGCTCTCGCCGCCTAGGCAGAGTTGAAGTCCGTCAGACCGCGGGTGCTTCCGCTGCGGACCCTGGCGTCGACTAGGGAGCTTCACTCATCGGTCCGGTCACGGGACCGGTGAGGACATCACACAGTGACTGAGCCCGTCGGCAGCTTGCCTGCGTGACTGCCGGGGCTGAGAAAATCACAGCAGTGCTGCACCCGGAGAAGCCCTGATGAGCCGTCGAAGGACGCGGGTTCGATTCCCGCCACCTCCACAAAACCAACGCCAGCCCGCCACACTCACCCCGCGCTGCGGGGTATCGTGGCGGGCTGGCGTTGGTCGGTGCCGGTGTCGCCCCGTTTCCCCTCCGCGTCGAGGAGGCCCACCGTGAGTGTTCGCCCCGCCCGTCTCCTGGTCGCGTCCGCCTTGGCGCTGGCCGCCCTCGGCGCCCCGGTGGCCTCCGCCACCGCGCACGTCCCCTCGGCCCGGTCGGTCGCGACGATCACGCTCAAGCCCGCCACGCTCGATCGTGGTGCCGGCCCGGCGATCCCCCGCGTGCTCGGTACGACGATCGTCGACGGTGACCTGCGCATCCCGATTGCGGCCCAAGAGGTCCAGCTGTTCGGCATGTCCGGCGGCGACTACGTGGCGGGCGTCTGGCGGCGCAACGGCACCGCCAGAGTCGAGCGGATTGCGACCGACGGCGCGCGGCTGACGATCATGGACCACATCAGGGGCGAACTCTCGCTGTCCCGGGACGGTCAGCAGATCTTCCAGGTGTTCAGTCGGAGGGCGCCGGTGACCGTCGTGAACGTCCGCGACGCGTACACCGGTGACCGGCTGGCCAGTCGCATCTTCCGCGGCTACGTCCAGGTGCTCGACGCCGACGCAGGTCGGGCCGTCCTGGGCGCCGCGAGACCCACCCGGACCTTCTGGTGGAACACCGGGACGGACCGGGCCAGGAGGATCTCCGACCGGGAGGGCTACTTCGCCGACATCCCTGCCGATCGGATCGGCACGTTCACCGGAGGTCCGCGCAAGCGCTTCTGCAGTGTCGTCGCACCGTTGTCGGCGCCGCATCAGACTCTGTGGCGCTCGTGCCGGCAGGCCGTGATCGCCTCCTCCCCGAACGGTCGCCGGTTCCTGACAGTGTTCATTCAGGGAGACGGGCCGTTCGGGAAGGTCTCGGTGCACGGCGGCCACGGCCGCCTGATCGTCAGCTACCGATCGCCTGGCGCTTTCGAGGGCGAGGCATGGGAGACCAACCACACTGTCCTGCTCACGACGTACGGGATCAAGAAGTCGGCCATCGTGCGGTGCCAGGTCGACGTCTGCGAGCGCGCCACCGAGCTGATCGACGGCTGGGGTCGTTGAGAGTCCGCGAGAGTGGCGATATGCCCGCGTCTACGCTCCAGGAATGGCCACGGTCCACGCGCTGAGCCGCAAGGACGCCCGCCGCATCGCGGTCCGCGCGCAGCTGCTCGCCAGGGAACGGCCGACCGACGTCGTGGAGACCGTGCGCCGGCTGGGGCTGCTTCAGCTCGACCCGACGAGCGCCATCGCACCCAGCGCGGACCTGGTGCTGTGGAGCCGGATCGGGTCGTCGTACTCACCGCAGGACCTGCGTGACTTCTGCAACGAGCTGTCGCTGGTCGAGCTGCTCGGCATGGTCCGGCCGGCCGAGGATGTCGCTCTCTACACCGCCGAGATGGCCCAGTGGGCGGGCACCGGCCAGCTCCTGGGCTGGCAGGAGCGTCAACGCGACTGGGTGCTGGACAACAACGCCTGCCGGCGCGACATTCTCGACCGGCTGCGGACGGACGGTCCGCTCCCGCAGCGCGAGCTGCCCGACACCTGTGTCAGGCCCTGGTCCTCGAGCGGCTGGAACAACAACCGCAACGTCACGATGATGCTCGACATGCTCGTCCTGCGAGGTGAGGTCGCGGTCGCAGGTCGGACGGGTCGGGACAAGCTCTGGGACCTCGCGTCGCGCATCTACCCCGACGATCCGCCAGTCCCCCTCGAGGAAGCACGGCGAGTCCGCGACGAGCGACGGCTGGGTGCGCTCGGCATTGCCCGGTCGAAGGGCGCCAAGATGCCCGGCGAGCCGGTGGACGTGGGCGAGGCCGGGGAGCCCGCTGTGGTGGAAGGCGTCAAGGGGCAGTGGCGGCTCGACCCAACGCAGCTCGCGCAGCCGTTCGCGGGACGGGCGGCACTGCTCTCGCCGTTCGACCGCCTTCTGTACGACCGCAAACGGCTGTCCGAGATCTTCGAGTTCGACTACCACCTCGAGATGTACCAGCCCGCTGCCAAGCGTCGTTGGGGCTACTACGCCCTCCCGATCCTCTACGGCGACCGGCTGGTCGGGAAGCTCGACGCGAAGGCTGACCGCGAGGCCGGGGAGCTGCAGGTCGCCGCTGTGCACGAGGACGCGCCCTTCAGCAAGGCGCTGACGAATGCCGTCACTCGCGAGATCCGGGAGCTGGCCCGCTGGCTCGGTCTGGAGGTCGTGCGCCTTCCGTGAGCCGCCCGTGCACGGGCCACCAGCGGGAGGTGTGGGTTGGCTGTGCGGGGGTGAACCAGCAGTCTTGGTGGGTGCAACCCGTCGTCCGGCTCCTCACGAGACACCTCAACCAGAGCAACCCCGGACGCCTTCTCGGTCTGTACCTCTTCGGGTCCTCGGTGGTGGGCGGCCTGCGCCCGGACAGCGACGTCGACCTGTTGGCCGTCACGGAGCGGTCACTGAGCCCGGATGAACGCCGGGATCTGGTCGCGACCCTGCTCCAGATCTCCGGCAGAAGGGCGTCTGTCACTCCCGGGCGACCACTCGAGCTCACGTCCGTCGTTCACGGCGACGTGGTCGCTTGGACCTACCCCCCGGTCTGCGACTTCCTCTACGGCGAGTGGCTCCGGGACGAGCTTCTGGCAGGGCAGCTGCCGCAACCGCACCCCAACCCCGATTTGGCGGTGCTGTTCACCACGGTCCACCAGCACGTCCAGGCGCTGCTCGGTCCAGACCCTCAGGACCTCCTGCCGCGCGTGCCCGGCCGCGACCTGAGACGGTCGGTGCACGACAGCGTCCCGTCGCTGCTCGGCGACCTCATCGGTGATGAGCGCAACGTGCTGCTGACGTTGGCGCGCATGCTCGTCACGCTCCAGACCGACGAGATCGTGTCCAAGGACGCGGCGGGACGACGCATCGCGTCGGAGCTTCCGGAGCCCAACCGCTCGGTCATGGCGCTGGCGGTCGCTGGCTACCTCGGAGAGGGCGCGGACGACTGGTCAGGTCGGCCCGAGGAAGCCAGGCAGACCGCCGCTCTTCTGGCGTCACGGATTGAAGAGCTGGGCTCTCCCTAGGCGGACGCCAGCGGTCATTGTCGACCCGGAGCCTGGAGTAGGAGCCCGGGTCGAAGGGTCACCGACCTCGACGGATGTCAGCCGCCAGACGGAGCTCTCCTCGGTCTTCCGCGAGGTCGGCTGCCGTCTTTCCCTCAAATCCGGGCGCCCCGGTTCCTCTGATCGACGTGTCCGCCCCGCTGCGGACGAGTGCCCGTGCGAGGCGACGGTGGCCAGCGACGACGGCGAGCATCAGTGCGCTCAGGTGGTGCTTGGACGTGTGGTCCAGGTCCGCGCCCTGCGTCACCAGCCACTCGACAGCATCGAGGTGCCCACCGTGGGCGGCGCGCATCAGCGCGGTCATGCCGTAGCCGTCCGTGGCGTCGACTGGTTGACCTCGGGCCACCAGCCGCCGGAGCTCCGCGAGGTCGCCCGTCCGGGCGGCCCTGTCCCAGTCCGGCCGTGTCGTGCGGGGCCGCAGCACCTCGGCGACGGCGTCGTGCCCGGCCACCGACGCGATCTCCAGGGGGGTTTCGCGGTCGTCGATCCGGGTGACGGAGTCCGGGTCGGCGCCGCGGTCGAGCAGGATCTGCACCGCGCGGAGGTTTCCCTGTGCCGCTGCCAGGTGGAGGGGCGTGTAGTCGTTGACGCCCCGTTGGGCGGTGTCCGCGCCGTGGTCGAGCAAGAGCTCGAGCAGCTCGTCGACGTCGGTGCGCGCGGGCGATCCGGGCGCATCCTCGGCGCAGGTGAGGGCAGCAATCAGCGGTGGGAAGCCGTCGTCGTCCGGCCAGCTGGGGTCAGCGCCGGCATCGAGCAGCGCCGCCACCAGTGACGCAGGGCCGTGGTAGATGGCGTACGTCAGACAGCTCCCGATCGCCGGGTGCGCGATGACGTTGGGGAAGCCCGCCTGAGCGCCGAGCTCCCGCGCGATGGTCGCCAGGTCACCGGCCCGAAAGGCCGCGTCCAACCGGAAGAACCGGTCAGCCTCACGCCTGCCGTCGTTGGGTTCCACGCTGGCCAGGTTAGAACCTGGCCAGCGTGCGGACCGGGCAGTGTGAGCGCGGAGCACCCGCTCGCGGGGCAGTGCAGCGTGTGGCAGGAGCGGATGTGGGCTTCGTCACGTCACCTGTTTGGCGATTGACGCATCCGGATTCGTGGTTCCGACGGAAGAACGTCTCGACAGCATCATTCGAGACGCAGGGAGACGACCATGAGGACCAACCGAGCTCTGGCCGCCGTTGGTGCGGCGGCCGCGTTCCTGCTGCTGACCGCATGCGGGACCACTGACGACCCGTCAGCGGCCCCGGAGGCCAGTGCCAGCGACACGATGACATCCGAGGCGGCCGGCACGATCGTCGACGTCGCGTCCGCCAGCGGCGACTTCACGACGCTGGTGGCTGCGGTCCAGGCGGCCGACCTGGTCGACACGCTGAGCGGCGACGGACCGTTCACCGTCTTCGCGCCCACCGACGAGGCGTTCGCCGCGCTGCCCCCGGGCGTGCTCGACGCTCTGCTCCTTCCGGAGAACAAGGAGACGCTGGCGAAGATCCTGACCTACCACGTCGTGGCCGGTGAGGTGATGTCCGACCAGATCAGCGACGGCGACGTGGCGACGGTCGAGGGCCAGACGGTGGCGCTCAGCACAGCTGACGGAGTGACCGTCAACGGTGCGATGGTCACCACCGCCGACATCGAGGCGTCCAACGGCGTCATCCACGTCATCGACGCCGTTCTGGTGCCGAGCGATGTGGACGTGGCAGCGCTGACCAGCTGACCCACGCAGCGACAACGCCCCTGCCCGGCCGAGGTTTCGGCCGGGCAGGGGTTCGTCGCGTGTGGGGGACGCCGCAGCGACCCGCGGCAGAGTCAGCCGTCGGACCCGGGCCCGAGGTCGATGCGGTACTCCAGCCCCATCCCGCCCCCGTGGGAGTCCGGCATGTCGAAGGAGCCCACCAACACCCCCCCGTTCGCCTCGATGACCCGCCGCGAAGCGAAGTTGTCGGGGTCCGTCGTGATGGTCACTGAAGACAGCCCCTCGGCGGCGGCCAGGGGAAGCGCATGGCGGAGCGCCAGAGTCGCGTAGCCTCGGCGCCGCTTCCACGGCACCACCGTGTAGCCGATGTGCCCCAGGCAGTGCGGTGGCAGGTCCAGCGTCCCGGGCTGCCACCGGATTCCCAGGTAGCCGCAGAACTCGCCGTCCCACAGCCAGCGGCGCAGGCCTGGCAGGCGGGGCACCGTCGTGCCGTCGGGAAGCGGGATCCGGCCGCCGCGGGCGTCCCGGTCGTCCATCAGGGCCAGGAAGCCCGTCGGGTCGTCGGCGATGTGTCGCCGTTCGTCCGCCACGATGCCCGGTGAGTCCGGGTCGGGAGACCAACCCCGGTCGAGTGCGTCGAGGTAGCTGGCCAGGTGCTCCGGCGCGGGTCGGACGAGGCGCATGACGCGATCCTGCCAGCGCACGGCAGCGCACGGTGGCCGACCGAGCCTGCGCTGGTCAGTGGCCGGGTGGCGGACCGAGGATCTCGATGTCGAACAGCTCCGCGGCGTGCGCGAGCGCAGCAGGGTCGAGCGCGGCGGGGTCGGGGAGCCGGCGTTCCGAGGCCGGTTCTCCCACAGCGGCGGCGAAGCCCTCGAACCCGGATGGCGTGGTGATCTGCAGCGCCCGCAGCGGCTCGTCGGCCCCGACGAGGAAGGTGTGCGCAAGGCCCACGGGGAGGAAGACGAAGTCGCCGGGCCCGGCGGGAAGCTCCGTGTCGGCGCACGAGAACACGGCGTTCCCCGAGATGACGTAGAACAGCTCATCCTCGCGACGGTGGCGGTGAACGGGAGGGGCGAAGCCGGCGGGGTTGACGAACTCCGCGACGGTGAGCTGGCCGCGGGTCTGGGCTCCGGCCGCCTTGAGCGTGACCAGGTTCCCCAGGAACCACCAGGCCTCGCCCTCGTCCCGTCGGCGGACGTACGGCAGAACCGTGCTGAGGTCGGCCACGGGGGTCCTTCCGCAAGCATCGATAAATGAATAGACATGAGTATGCTGAAAATGTGGACAGCGTCAAGAGCCCCCCGGTGAGGAGGCCGTACCGGTCTCCGCAGCGAGCGGCGGGGGCGCGACGCACTCGCCGTGCGATCGTCGTGGCGGCCACCGAGCTGTTCGCCGAGCACGGGTTTGCCGCCACCTCCCTGGCACAGATCGCCGCGGCCGCCGGCGTCGCCCGCCCGACGGTCTTCGCGGCGTTCGGGTCGAAGGCGGGGCTGCTTCGCGAGGTCCTGGAGCAGTCGCTCGCCGGTGACGACGAGCTGATCCCGGTCGCCGAACGACCGTGGTTCCGTCCGGTGTGGGAGGCAACGACCCAGCACGCGGTCCTCGACTCGTACGCACAGGTCTGCGCACGCATCGGCTCCCGAGCCGGTCGCATGTTCGAAGTAGTCCGCCGTGCCACCGACGACTCGCCGGACATGACGGTGCTGTGGGAAACCCTGCAGACGAACCGTCGCGCGGGTGCCGGCATGGTCGTCGAGCAGATGCTGTCCTTGGGTCGGCTGCCGTCTGGTGTCGACCGGGACCGGGCGACCGATGTCGTGTGGATGTTCAACGATCCCGGTCACTACGAGACGCTCGTACGCGAGTGCGGGTGGACCGAGGCGTCCTACTCGGCGTGGCTTGCTGGCCAGCTCAAGCAGGGGCTGCTGACCGCTCCGGGATCCGCGTCGGGCCGCTGACGACCGTTCGGTCCCTCGCCGGGTGGCTCCGCCGGCCAGGCGACCGAACGGAGCGCTCGCAACGGCTCGGCGCGGTCCACCTACGCTGGCGCAACGATCGGCGTCGATCTACCTGCCCGCGGCGCCATCCGACCGCGAAGGAGCCACGACGTGACGGGGTCACGGGTCGACCGCGTGCCGGCGCCGCTGATGGTTCTGGTGGCCATTGCCTCCGTGCAGACGGGCAGTGCCATCGCCCGCACGCTGTTCGACGACCTCGGCGCCCCCGGGGTCACCTTGTTGCGGCTCGGGTTGGCCGCTCTGTTCCTGGTCGTCCTCCTGCGGCCCAGCGTGCGCACCTGGTCGCGCCGGTCCTGGGCGTCCGCTCTGCTCCTCGGGTGCGTTCTCGCGGGGATGAACTCGGCGTTCTACCTGTCGCTGCGTACCGTTCCCCTGGGCGTTGCGGTCACCGTCGAGTTCCTCGGGCCGCTGCTGCTGGCTCTCGTCCAGACGCGCCGTCTGCTGGATCTGGCATGGGCCCTGCTGGCCGGGGCTGGCGTCGCGTTGCTGGGGCTGGACACCGCCAGCGGAATCCCGCTGTCCGGTCTGCTGCTCGCCGGACTGGCTGGGGTGTTCTGGGCCGGGTACATCCTGGCCAGCGCCCGGGTGGGACGGCTCCTTCCGGGTGTCGACGGGCTCGCGGTTGCGCTCGCCGTTGGAACGGTGCTGGTGCTGCCGTTCGGCGCGTCGGGAGCGCTCGAGGTGCTCAACCAGCCGTCGCTGCTGATCGCCGCGGCGGCAGTGGCCTTGCTCTCCTCGATCATCCCGTACGGTCTCGAGCTGACCGCGCTGCGCCGGCTCCCGACGCGCGTGTTCGGCATCCTCATGAGCCTGGAGCCCGCTGCTGCCGCCATCGCTGGCCTGGTGGTCCTGGGGCAGGCGCTGGTGGCGCGCCAGGTGGTGGCCCTGGTGATGGTGAGCGCCGCCAGCGCGGGGATCACCCTGGGTCGCCGTGAGGGCGCCCCGCCGCCGCTGCCCCTGGAGTAGCGGCAGCGCGCGCAGTCCCCGTCAAGACAGGGGTGACTCGTCGCCGCTGCGGCCGGCTCGGGCAGATCGGTCCTTCCCTGCGGCCGGTTGACCAGCCGGCGGGCCGGCGAGGGCCGTTCAGCGGGAAGACGCACACTGGTCGGGTGACGAAGACGCCACCGCCTCGAGCGGCGCCCGCGAATTCTCGGTGGTACTCCCGTCCGGCCGCACGACAGTGGACGTGCCCCCCGGCCGCGGACGGCCCGGCTGCCTTCCACCTGTCCCTGCCTGGGTACGCGCCCACCGCCCTGGTCGAGCTGCCGGACCTTGCCCTCGAGCTCGGCGTCGGACGCGTCCTGGTCAAGGACGAGTCTTCGCGGCTCGGCATCTCGGCCTTCAAGGCACTGGGTGCCTCCTGGGCGGTGGCCCGGGTCGTCGCCTCCCGATGCGCAGTGCCCGCCGACGGCCTCGGCCTGGGCGACGTGCGTGCGCTGGCGGAGACGCTGCCGGGGCTCCGCCTGGTGACCGCAACCGATGGGAACCACGGCCGGGCGGTCGCCCGAATGGCCGCCTGGCTGGGCGTCCCGGCGCTGGTCTTCGTGCCCCAGGTGATGCGGCAGCCTGCGGTGCTGGTGATCGAGTCAGAGGGAGCCACGGTGGTGCGCGTCCCCGGGTCCTACGACGACGCGGTGGCGATGGCGGCCGCGGCGGCGGGGCCTGACCCCGACGCTGCGCTGGTGCAGGACACCGGATGGGCTGGGTACACCGACGTCCCGGACTGGATCGTCGCCGGCTACTCCACGCTGTTCGCCGAGGTGGACGATCAGGTCGCCGGCCTCGGCGTCGCGCCCATCGGTCTGGTTGCGGTGCCAGTCGGCGTCGGTTCATTGGCCGAGGCCGCTGTCATCCGCTACCGCAGCGGGGTCGACGCCGTCCCGCCGTCGCTGCTGAGCGTGGAGCCGGACAGCGCGGCGTGTCTTCTCGCCAGCCTGGCTGCCGGCGGCCTGATGTCGGTCCCCACTGCGGACACGGTGATGGCCGGGCTCAACTGCGGCACGCCCTCACTGTCGGCCTGGACCCGCCTTCAGGAGGGCGTGGACGCTGCAGTGGCCGTCGGCGACGCCGCCGCCGAGGTGGCGGTGGACGACCTCGCCCGGTTGGGGGTGTCCTCGGGGCCGAGCGGTGCTGCCTCTCTGGCGGGTGCTCGAGCGGCGCTGCGCGGCGCGGGGTCGGCCGAGCGGCGCGCCTCGCTCGGCGTCGATGCGGATACGGTCGTGCTGCTGCTGAGCACTGAGGGCGCCCCCGCCGTCAGCTCCGCCGCCCGGGAGGATGCCTCATGACGGCCGCAACAGTCTTCGCGGACCTGGCCGCCGAGCTGTCGGTTCCGGCTGACGGCACCCTCAGCCGGACGTTGTACCAGGACGACGACCTTCGACTGGTGGGGTTCGCGTTCGCGGCAGGACAGGAGCTCAGCACGCACAGCTCGGCCCTGTCGGTCGCCGTCCAGGTGGTCAGCGGACGGCTGCACCTCACACTGGGTGAGGAGGAGGCCGAGCTGGTGGCTGGTGGCTGGGTCCACATGCCGCCGAACCTGCCGCATGCGGTGGAGGCCCTGGAGCCGACGGTCATGCTGCTCACCATGGTGAAGCCGCACTCGTAGGCGCGAGACCGGTCGATCGATGCCCGTCCGGACCCGCCGAGTGGATGGGTTCGGCCGAGGGCGTGGCCCTATGCCGTCGAGAGGCGCATACTGAGGGGGATGAATGAGACCGCGTCGTGAGCCGGCGTCCGCTGCCCAACAGCCCCTTCAACGTCCCAGTCGTCCCTCGCCCGGTGAAGGAGTTCGTTGTCTCCGACCGGGTGACGCATGACACCTACGGGATGGGGACGGTCACCACGGTCGAGGAAGGCATCGCCGTGCACGTCGACTTCGGCGCCCAGCAGATTCGGGTGCTGGCGCCGTACGGGAAGCTGACCAAGCTTTAGCGACCTGAAGGAACGGCGGTCAGGCCGGCTCCGGCTCGTCGAAGTGGCCGACCATGAACATTGCTCCGGTCGGGTCGGTCAGCCCGGCGAATCTGCCCGGTCCCATGGTCATCGGCGGGACAAAGATGGTTGCGCCGAGTCCGACCGCCTGCTCGACAGACTCGTCGCAGTTCCCCACGGCGAAGTAGACCAACCACGTGCTCGGCGCCTCGGGCGGGACCTCGTCGGGCATGGTCATCGCCCCGGCGACCGTCTTGTCGTCGCCCTCCTTCGCCTCGAGCGTCGCGACCTGGTACCCGCTGCCGTCGAAGTCGTTCCACTCCCAGTCGAACACGGTGGCGTAGAACGCCGTGGCGCCGGCGAGGTTGCGTGTCTGGAGCTCGTTCCAGGCGACCGATCCGGACTCTCCCATCACCTCGGCGCCCGGGTGCTCCATCGGCTGCCACAGGCCGACGACCGCCCCGCTTGGGTCACCGATCATCGCCATCCGGCCTTGGGTCATCACGTCCATCGCCGGCATGGCGACGAAACCGCCCGCCGACTCCGCCTTGGCCGCGATCTGGTCGACGTCGTCGACCATCACGTAGGTGTTCCACACCGAGGGCACGCCGGGTGGCATGTCAGGGGGCTGGGGACCCATCCCTGCGACCATCTGGCCGTCCCGAGTGAAGATCGTGTAGTCGGGGCCCATGGGGGTGGGCATGATGCGGCTTTCCCAGCCGAACAGACCTTCGTAGAGGGCGCGGGAGGCTTCGACGTCGGTGGACATCAGGTCGGCCCAACCGAACTGGCCATGGGCGAGGGGCATGGCGGTGCTCCAATCTGCGGTTGACCGTGAACGACGCTACCCCGGGAACCGAACCCCGATCTAGGGTCTCGCCGCGCGGGCAGTGGGCGCCCGGGATAGCCTCGCTGGACCCTGGACGATCTGACCGAGGAGCAGCGGTGGCATCCCCGACGATCGGCGGCTTGCGCCGCTACAACGTCGTAGCAGCAACGGCGCACGCGGCGCAGGCGATCCTGGTGCTGGTCCTTGCCACCGACTTCACGCTCCCGGTCACCGCTACCTACCTCGAGGGTCCACCGGGGACCACTCCGGCCGACCAGATCGTGCTCTGGGACCTGCCGGTCGCTCGCGGTGTGGCGTTGTTCTTCGCGCTGTCCGCGGCCGCTCACCTGCTGATCGCGAGTCCGTGGCTGTTCCCCCGGTACCGGTCCGGCCTCGAAGCCGGCCACAACTACTACCGGTGGGTGGAGTACTCACTTTCCTCGTCGGTGATGATCGTGCTCATCGCCCAGCTGGTCGGCATCGGCGACGTCACGGCACTCCTGGCGATCTTCGGGGTCAACACGTCGATGATCCTGTTCGGCTGGCTGCAGGAGAAGTACCACACGCCCGGCGACGGCGGCTGGCTGCCGTTCGTCTTTGGGTGCGTGGCCGGGGTCGTGCCATGGCTCGCCGTGGTCATCTACCTCGTGGCCCCGGGTGCCACCAGCAGCGCCGAGCCTCCGGTGTTCGTCTACGGGATCATCGTGTCCCTGTTCGTCTTCTTCAACATCTTCGCGCTCAACCAGTGGCTGCAGTACCGGCAGGTCGGTCGGTGGAAGGACTACCTGGTCGGCGAGCGGGCGTACGTCACGCTGAGCTTGGTGGCCAAGTCCGCGCTGGCCTGGCAGGTCTTCGCCGGCACCCTCACCTGACTCGTCGAACCCCGCGCCGACGACGGTGTGACGGGGGCGGGACCCTCATCGCGGCCACGATCAACGGGGGTTAGGTGAGCGTGTCCGGTGGCACGAGCGCCAGGACGCGGGCCGGGAAGCCGGACGCACCCGCCAGCTTCGGCACACCGACGAAGACCCAGGCGCCGACCGGTGGGACGGCTCCAAGGCCGACCAGGTTCTCCAGGTGCCACACTCCGCGAGGCAAGGACACGTCGCGGTGGACGGGGAAGTCCGTGGCGAAGCCAGGGTCGATCCCCAGCGTGTCGATCCCGAGCCCAAGCACGCCGCGGCCGTCGACGAGCAGCCGCGCCGAGGAGAGTCCGAATCCTGGAAACCGAAGCTGGCCGGGAGGGCCGGTGTACTGCTCGACGTTTCCCGCGCGGAGGTCCCAGCCGGTGCGAAGGAACACCGCCGCACCCGGTGCAATCTCTCCGAAGTGACTCTCATGGTCCTCGACCTCCGCCACCGTGAGCTCAGTGTCGGGGTCACGGGCGGCGTGGGCGCTGATGTCGATGACATGAAGCGGAAGGACGAGCTGGTCGGCTGGCACCTCGGAAACCGTCTGTGCCCCAGGGGCGAAGTGGACGGGGGCGTCGAAGTGGGTGCCGCTGTGCTCGTCGAGGGTGACCTCGCGGCCGAAGGAACCGTCGCGCTCATGCTCGTCGGTGACGACCGCCCGGGGTGGGTCACCTCCGGGCCACATCACGGTGTCCGAGGACAGCTCGGCTGTCAGGTCGACCACGCGGAAACCCGTCAGCATGGGCCCAGTGTGGTCCGGACGGTTGGGCGGAGCCAGCGCGCCCAGTGATCAGACCTCGACAGTCGCGGCAGCCGGTGTCACCCGCGGAAGTCCGCCCGCCAGGTACGCGCGAGCGGTCATGTCCACGAACGACTTGACCATGTACTCGAAGTCCGAGGAGAACGGCCCGGGACGGTAGCCACGGCTCGTGGCGCCGCGCTGCACGCTCTCGCACGCGGACCAGTCCTGCCGGTTGGTGATGTCCCAGAAGTCCACGGCGTAGGCCGGGTCGAAACCCGGCCGCTCCCACGCCCGCTCGGGGAACAGCCACTGACACTCGATCCACGTTCGGTCCGGCGCCAGAGCCGTCATGCGGTGCGTCATCACGTAGTCCGGGTGCAGGCTGATGAGCAGGTTCGGAAACACATGGAGGTACACGATGTCGCGCTGCTGCACCGGGGACAGCTCGGGGAAGAGAACCCCTCCGCTGCGCCCGTCCAGGGACATGGTCTCCACGCCGTCACGCAGAAGCATCGTCCCGCCGATCCACAACCCGTCCCCGGTGACGTCGACCCCGCTCTCCGGGTCCGACACCGTGCACAGCTCGGGATGGATGGATGGGCAGTGGAAGCACTCGTCGTAGTTCTCCACCACGAGCTTCCAGTTCGCTGCGATCTCGTACTCGTGGCTGTCGCCGAGGCGAAGCCCCGCCAGGTCGTACGGGTCGGCGACGGAGTCGAGGCCGGACAGGTAGGCGTCCAAGGTCGGCGCGTCGCCGCTGACGTTCACGAAGACGAACCCCTGCCACTCCGCGACGCGGGCCGGAACCAGGCCGAAGGCGCTGGTGTCCTTCACGTCGCCCTGGTGCGTGGGTGGCACGCCGTGGAGCCGACCCTGGGTGTCGTAGACCCACGCGTGGTAGGGGCAGCGGATGAACGAACCCTGTGCCTGCGAGCCGCACGGCATCAGCTCGTGTCCTCGATGGCGGCAGGTGTTGTAGAAGGCTCGGAGCTCACCATCCTTGCCGCGGACGAGCACGACTGCGTCGTCGCCGATGGCAACTGCTCTTCGCGCCCCCGGCTGGCCCAGGTCGCCGGAGCGGCCGACACAGACCCATCCCGCCTCGAAGAAGCTGCGGTTCTCCCACGCGAGCACGTCCTGGCCGACATAGGCAGCGGCCGGGAGCATCGTTCCTGTCCCCTCCATGCAGGCCCGCAGAGCGTCGGCAGTGAGCTCCGTGGCCTCGGGTGCTGGTACGCCCATCGCCGCCGCCCCCTCAGCTCGAGCGGCGAAGGCCGCGTCGCTTCCGGTCGTGGAGAACGCGTTGGCTGGCCTGGAACCCGGCAATACCGGTCACGCCGCCCCCGCCGTGCGTCGCGGACGACGACTGGTACAGCCCCGAGATCGGGGTCGTGAAGTCGGCGTACCCGGGGGCTGGCCTCATGTGGAAGAGCTGGTCGACCGACAGCTCGCCGTGGGTCATGTTGCCGCCGACCAGGTGGTACTCGGTCTGCATCTCGTGGGGCCCGATGACCTGACGGTGGAGGATCTTGTCGGTGAACCCCGGTGCGACCTGCTCGTACTGCTCGATGACGCGGTCCGCGTAGGCCTCCAGCTCGTCCGGCCGGGGGTCGTCCGCCCAGGTGTGAGGAACCCACTGGGTGAACATCGACATGACGTGGTGGCCCTCCGGGGCAAGGCTCGGGTCGACCGTGGACGGGATCACGCTGTCGCTGAAGGGATGGTGCGCACCACGACCCTCCCGGGCGTCGACGAAAGCCCGCTCGACGTAGTCCATCGTCGAGGAGATCTCGATCGCCCCGGAGTAGACCACCGACGGCAGATCGGGGTCGGCGCTGAACTCGGGCAGGCTGTCGAGGGCAACGTTCACCTTGACCATCCCGCTGCGGCTGCGCCAGCGCTCGATGTCTCGAACGAAGTCGTCGGGCAGCTCCTGGCGGTCGATCTGGTCCAGGAAGGTGATCTTGGGGTGGGTGGCGGCCACGACGGTCTCGGCGAGGAACTCGGTGCCGTCGGCCAGCGCGACGCCGTATGCCCGCCCGTTCCGGGTCAGGATCTTGGCCACCGGCGCGTCGACCTTGATCTCGGCACCGAAGGACTCCGCCGAGTCCGCGATGGCCCGGGACACCGCGCCCATGCCGCCGATCGGGTACCCCCAGGAGCCGAAGTTCCCGGTCATGGCGCCGTCCCCGGCGTCGCCGATGGTGTGGTGCATCATCACGTAGGCGGTGCCGGGCTCGTAGGGGCCGGCCCAGGTGCCGATGATGCCGTTCACGCACATCAGGCCCTTGACCTCGGGCGACTCGAACCAGTCGTCGAGCAGGTCCGCGATGCTCATCGTGAACAGTCGCGTCACGTCGGCCGAACCCCGGACGTCGAGGTCGCGCATGCCCCAGGCCAGTTTCGCCTGCCCCAGCAGGTCCATCGGTCGCCGTGACCCGACCTTGGGTGGCTGCTGGAGGAGCAGGGGGTGAAGCGTGTCGGCGATGTTCTTCAGCCACGCCGAGTACTTCGGGTATGCCGCGGCATCCTTGGTGGAGAACTGGCTCAGCTGCTCGTGGTCGGCGTCCGGGTCGCCGCTGAGGGTGAGGGAGCGTTTCCCGTCCGGGAGCGGGAGGTAGCTGGGACCCATGGGGATGACCTCGTAGCCGAAGTCCTTCAGCCGCAGGTCGCGGATGATCTCCTGGGGCATCAGGCTCATGACGTAGGCCAGCGAGGTCATCTTGTAGTCGGGGCCCCACGGCGTCTCCGTCGTGGCCGCGCCGCCGACCTTGCTGCGGGCCTCCAGCACCAGGGGTCGTAGTCCGGCCCGGGCGAGATAGGCCGCGGCGACCAGTCCGTTGTGTCCGCCGCCGACAATGATCGCGTCGTACCGGTTCTGCACGGGAATCACCTCTCGGGCCGGGCTGGCCCGAGAAAGCGGGGAAGGCTTGACTCAGGCCGAATCTCCGCCAGACTAACTGATCGACCAGTCAGTTGAGCAAGTCT
Source organism: uncultured Actinomycetota bacterium (assembly GCA_963848085.1). GTDB lineage: Bacteria > Actinomycetota > Actinomycetes > JAHEKZ01 > JAHEKZ01 > CAWKCE01. The sequence continues at coordinate 100,327 of CAWKCE010000001.1, read as the reverse complement.
CGATCGGGTCGCGGTTCGGGAACAACCTCCCGGAAGAGCGGGACAGGACCCCCACGACCCGGCACGATGGGAACGGCCGCACCAGCCGGCCCGAGGGACTGCCGCGACCAGGAGGGCTCATCCATGACCCGGTACACCAACCGTCATCCCAAGGAGCGCCTCAGTGCGACGTCGCAGGTGAACCGGCGGTCGTTCCTCGGTGGCTCGCTCGCCCTGGCGCTGGGAGCCACCGGCGGGTCCAGCCTCCTGGCAGCGTGCGGGGGCGACAGCGGCACGGCCGGCGGCACTGCGGGCTCCTACCCGCTGGCACGACCTGACGACCCGGTCAAGCTGCCGATCTTTGACGACAACCAGCCGATCGCGGCCGGGCAGGAGCCCGAGAAGGTCGCCGCGCTGCGGGTCCTGAACTACGCCGACTACATGGCCCCCGGTGTCAAGAAGGACTTCAAGAAGAAGTACGGCGCCACGGTCGAGGTGACGCCCTACAACAACTACGACGAGATGCTGACCAAGATCAGCGCCCCTGGGGCAGAGTTCGACGTGGTCTTCCCAGGCCCGAGCGTGATGAGCCGCATGGTCTACGGACAGCTGCTCCAGCCTTTCCAGCATTCGTACCTGCCCAACCTGCAGAACGCCTGGCCTGAGTACCAGGACCCGTGGTACGACCAAGGCTCGCAGTACAGCGTCCCCTACACCGTGTACACCACCGGGATCGGCTACCGCTCAGACCGCGTGAGCGACCCGTCTGAGGGCTACCAGATGCTCTGGAACCCTGAGTACTCGGGCAAGATGGGCGTGCTCGACGACGCAGGTGAGGCACTCGGCATGGCCATGCTGGCATGGGGCATCACTCGTGACATCAACACTGGCGACCCCGAGCTGATCAACGCCGCGAAGGATGAGCTCAACAAGCTAATCCCGCTTGGTGTCAAGGTCGACATCACTCAGTACGAGACGATCGCCAACGGCAAGTTCACCGTGCACCAGGCATGGTCGGGCGACATGATCGCCGCCCGGTGGTACCTGGCCCAAGGCGCCACGACCGATGATCTCGGGTACTGGGTACCGGAGGCGAAGGCAGACGTCGTCATCGGCAACGACAACATCTGTATCCCGAAGTCGTCGCCGAGCCCGGTGTTGGCCCACGCCTTCATCAACGACCTGCTCGACAACCAGATCGCTGAGAAGAACTTCAACTGGAACGGCTACCAGCCACCGCTCACCAAGCTGAACGCCGAGTACCTCATCGATGGGGGCTACATCACCGAAAACCTGATGTCAGCTGTCGTGGTTCCGGAAGACTTCGAGTCCGGAATCAAGTTCTTCGAGCAGACACCGGCGGTTGAGAACCTCTACCTCGCGGCCTTCCAGGAGTTCCAGAGTGGCGGTAGCTGAGGCAACGGCGGGGGGCCGGAAAGACGCGGCAACGCGTTTCCTCTGGCCCTCCCTCGCCATACCCGGCACGACTTGGCTGCTTGTGCTGTTCGTCGTCCCCTTCTACGGGATCATGGCGGTCGCGTTCTCGAGCCAACTCAACATTCTCGGCCAGCCCATCCCGGCCTGGAACCCCCTCGAGTGGGACTTCACGGTCATGGGGCAGGTGATCGACCAGTCGGTCACCGGTACCTACCGCTCGGCATGGCAGCACACGTTCGGTTACACCGCGGTCGCGATGACGCTCTGTGTTCTGATCGGGTATCCCGTTGCCTACTACGTGGCTCGTCTTGCCCGCGGGAACCGCGGCCTGCTACTCGCGCTCATCCTGGCTCCATGGTGGATCAATTACCTCACCCGCATGCTCGCCTGGGTGGGCATCCTCGGCGACGAGGGGTACGCCAACGACATCGTCCGGTCCTTTGGCTTCGCCAAGGTGGACTGGCTCGGGGGGCAGTGGTACGTCGTCGTCATTGCCCTTGTGTACGGATACCTGCCGTTCTTCATCGTCCCGCTGTACGCCTACCTCGACCGTATCGACCAGCATCTCATTGAGGCCTCGCGCGACCTGGGTGCCAACGGCTTTCGGACCTTCTTCCGCGTCACGCTTCCACTCAGTCGGATTGGCGTGATCACCGCGATGGTGATCACCGCTCTGCCGATGTTCGGTGACTACTACACGAACACGCTGGTGTCGAACTCTCCGACCACGGTCATGATCGGCAACTCGATCGAGGAGTCGATCCAGAGCGGCTTCTCGCGCGGTCAGGGGGCCAGTCTGGTGCTGCTGCTGTCGGCGGTGCTGCTGGTCTTCATGGCCTACTACCTGATCCTGACCATTCGGGCATCCCGGGAGGCTCGATGACGACCATCGGAATCGACGCACCGGGGGCAGAGAAGACCTGGGACGACAAGGGCCGGTATGTACCGCCCCCGGCATCTGTCAAGCCCGTGAAGAAGGGGTTCGTACCGCCCTGGCGCAACCCATGGCGTCGCCCCTACGTGCTCGCAACCGTCACCTGGCTCTACATCTTGTGGAGTCTGGTGCCGGTCCTGATCGCCATCCAGTTCTCCTTCAACGACTCCCGCTCCCGCAGCTCGTGGAACGGCTTCACCACCGCGTGGTACTGCTGCGGCACTGAGGTGGGGTCCCTCACCGAGGGCTCGTCGGTCTTCGGTGCCGGTGCCGACGATGCGCTGCTGACGGCGTTGCAGAACACTTTGACGCTGGGCCTCATCACGACCCTCATCGCCGTCCCCATCGGTACGGCGCTTGCGCTTGGACTCACCCGCTGGCGCTCACGTACCAGCAATGCCGCCAACGCCGTCTCGCTGTTCCCGCTCGTCACTCCCGAGCTGGTCCTGGGTTCGGCCATCTACCTGGTGATCACCACCCTCTACACACAGATCGGGCTGGGCCGCAATGCTCTGATCCTCGGTCACGTCACGTTCTCGATCTCGTTCATCCTGGTGATCGTGCGTGGCCGCCTGGTGAGTATCGGCAACGAGTTCGAGACGGCCGCCCAGGATCTCGGCGCGACGCGCATGCAGGCCATCCGAACGGTGCTGCTCCCCATGCTGGTCCCGGCCATCTTCGCGTCTGCCATGATCACGTTCGCTGCATCTCTTGACGACTTCGTGGTCAGCAACTTCCTGTTCGGCGATGCCAGCCAGATCACCGTTCCGGTCCTGCTGTACAGCGCTGTCAAGGCCGCCCCTTCACCGGCGCTCAACGCCCTGGCGACGATCTTGCTCATTGGCACCCTGACGGCGTTGGTGCTCACGTATGTGGTGCTCCGACTGCGTCGTAAGGGTGAGAAGGGGTCCGCACTCGACGACCTAGCCGGCGTCGAGATGTAGCAGCCCGAACACCTTCGGAAAGCGGATCATGGCGGTGCCTGAGCGAGGCACCCCGGAACGTTGCGAACTCGGGAGTCGTTCAGCCAGCTTTTGCCGCGGCGCCGGCGTCGGCATCGCTCCAGGCGTGCTCCTCGGAGTGCTCCAGGACATGCAGCGACTCAGCCGGCATCCGGACGCGACACGGGTCGCCGGAGCTCCACGGCTCTTCGTGCACGGCGTTGGTGACGAGCGACTGAACGCTCGTACCGTTCGGGAGTCGCACGAACACCTGCGATGTGGAGCCCAGGTAGACAACCCGCTCAACCATGGCGGGCAGCCGGTTGTCTCCGCTGAGCTCGCCCTCTTCGAGGTGAAGGCTCTCGGGGCGAATCACCGCGCGCCCAGGGCCAGCCTGGAAGCCCTCGGGGATCTGGGCGTCGAGGGTGAAGTCGCCCAGCTTGACGCGGCCCACGCCGCCGCTGCCGCTGTCCACCTGAACGTCCATCAGGTTGGCCACTCCGAGGAAGTCGGCCACGAACTCACTGCGGGGGAACTGGTAGATCTCGCGGGGAGCACCCAGCTGCATGATCTTGCCCTTGCTCATGACCGCGAGACGGTCAGACATCTCAAGCGCCTCTTCCTGGTCGTGCGTGACGAAGACGAAGGTGATGCCCACCCGGCGCTGCAGCTCGGTGAGCTGGGCGCGCAGCGAGTGGCGGAGCTTGGCGTCAAGGGCACCGAGCGGTTCGTCGAGAAGCAGCACCGATGGCTCGAGCACCAGGGCACGCGCCAGGGCGATGCGCTGCTGCTGGCCTCCGGAGAGCTGGTTGGGACGGCGCTTGGCGTACTCGGTCATCTCGACCAGCTCAAGCGCAGCGTCGACCTTCCCCTTGCGGTCGCCCTTGGGAACGTCCTTGGCCCACCGCAGGCCGTACTCGACGTTCTTCCACACGTCCATGTGCGGGAAGAGCGCGTAGCTCTGGAAGACCGTGTTGACCGGTCGCTTGTGAGGAGGGGTCTGCGCGACATCGGTACCGTCGATCAGGATCTGCCCATCGGTGGGCTGCTCGAACCCTGCCAGCATGCGGAGCGTCGTGGTCTTGCCACACCCGGAGGGCCCGAGGAGCGAGAAGAACTCGCCAGAGGCGACGTCGAGATCGATGCCGTCGACGGCAATCGATCCGCCTTCGAACTCCTTGCGCAACCCCCGAATTGCGATCGATCCGCCACCAGACTGTGTGTTGGCTTCCGTCATGCCCGCGAGTCTAGAGGGCGGTATGGCGTTGGTGTGGCCCACTGACTGAATACTCAGCAAGTCCCTCGCTACCCTGGGCTGGTGAGCCGCTCCCGGACCGACCAGGTGGCCCGTCGTCGCGCCGAGCTGCTGGATGCGGCCTACCACGTCGTGCTCGACCGCGGGCTGGCGAACTCCGCATCGCCGACGTCGCGCAGGCGGTGAACGTCTCCGGCGGCCTGGTGCACTACCACTTCGCCACCAAGGACGCCCTTCTCACCGAGATGATGCGAAGCGCCGCCGCGCAGGACATCGAGCGGCTCCACGAGATCGCGGCCGGCCGAGGGTCCGCGGTGGAGCGTCTGGACCGCGTCATGCGGGAGTACGTCCCTGCGGCAGAAGGTGACCAGAGCTGGCTGCTGTGGATCGACGCCTGGGGCGCCGGACTACGTGATGCGTCGCTGCGGGCCATCTCCGAGGAGCTGGACGGCGTCTGGGCCGCTGTTCTCGAGGCGGTGCTGGCCGACGGCGCGCGGGCCGGCGAGTTCACCTGTGCCGACCCTGCGGCGTCGGCGCTGCGGTTGGCGAGCCTGCTCGACGGCCTGGGTCTGCGGGTGACCCTGGGGCGCACCGGCATGAGCCGGACGCGCATGGTGGAACACGCCCGGCAGGCCGCCGCGATGGAGCTGGGCCTGCCCCGGTCAGCCTTCCCCGGCGTCCGTCGGAGCGGCTGAGGCCACCACGAGCAGAGCGTCGACGGCGACGGCGCCGTCGCTCGGTGAGGATGAGCGGGTTGACGTCGATCTCCTCGATCGAGGGCTGGTCGACGGCGAGTCTGGCCAGCGCCGAGGCCACGGTGGCCAGCTCGGCCAACGCGGCCTCGGTCGCCACCGCTGCCAGGCCCGGAGCCCGGGCCACCAAGGCGACGGCCTCGGAGGCTTCCAGCGGCGCCAGGGCGACCGCGGCCAGGGACAACGCCTCGGCCGCCCGGCCCCCCAGACCGACGACCACCACCGGCCCGTACTGGACGTCGCGGGTCATCCCGCACAGCACCTCGACGCCCCGCGAGAGCTGACGGGCAACCAGAACGCCGCCACCCATGCGCGCTGCTGCGGCGGCGACCTCGGGACCTGCCCGCAGGTCGAGCGCAACTCCGTCGACCAACCCCTTGTGCGCCGGACCGTCGACCTTGACCACGACCGGGTAGCCGACGTCCTCGGCAGCCGCGACCGCCTCGTCCGGTGTGGCCGCTCGGCGTCGTTCGGCGAACCGCACCCCATACGCCTCCAGGACCGAGGCGGAGTCGTGCTCCGGCATGGCACCAGGCGTGAGGGCGACCGGCAGGGGGAGCGGCCGGGGAGTCGGCTCGGGCGCCACCCGCGGCTGCCACCCGGCGACGGCGGACAGTGCCCTCATGGCGGTGGCGGTTCCGCGCAGCAGAGCGAGGTCATGGTCGTGGGCGAACCGCGTGATCGACTCCGACGGGGACTCCGCGAGGATGGACGTGACCGCGGGGAAGACGTCGTTGTCGCGCGTGTGCTCGACCAGGGCGCGGGCCACCTGGGTGCACAGCTCCTCCTCCTCGGCGCCGCGGTAGCGGGACAGGTCCACCTGCCCGAGCAGGACGTCGAACTCGCCGCACCCCGCCAGGAGCTCGACCGAGCGGGAGAACACCACCTCCGAGTCGGCGACCTGCCAGGCATCCAACGGGTTCGACGGGTCGGAGAAGTTGGCGAACTCCGCCAGGAGCTGGTCACGCACATCGGTCGGCAGCGGCGGGAAGGCCAGCCCCGCCTCGTCGGCAGCGTCGGCCAGCATGGCGCACTCGCCCCCGGACTCCGACACCGCGGCCAGCCGGCGACCGCCCGGCCAGCGCTTGCGGCCGAGGATCTCCAGGGCCTCGATCATGGTCGTGAAGTCCGGCACCTCGATGGCCCCGTGATGCCGCAGGAAGGCGGAGAACGAGCGGGCCGACCCGACCATCGCACCGGTGTGGGCCAGAGCGGCCCGTGCCGCGAGTGCGGAGCGCCCGACCTTGGTGACCACCACCGGCTTGCCCGCCGCCGCGCAGCGGCGGAGTGCTGCCGCGAACGCCTCCGGCCGCCGCACCGTCTCGAGGAAGACGGCGACCACCCGGGTGTCCTCGTCGTCGGCGAAATGAGCCAGGAAGTCAGCGGCGTCGCGGACGACCTCGCTCCCGGTGGACACGATGCAGCGGTACCCGACCCGAGGTCCACCGTTCATGAACCCTTCAGCAACCGACCCTGACTGGCCGATGACCGAGACGTGACCAGGTCGGAAGGCGTCGGGCACGGTGCCGTTCCACGTCGACCCGCCCCCGGGGCGGGCCACACCCATGCAGTTGGGCCCCACGACGGCGGCGTCGTGGGCATTCACCAGCTGGGCGAGCTGGGCCACGACCGGAGGACCTTCGGGTCCGGCCTCGGCGCCGAGGCCAGTGATCACGAAGGAGCGGACACCCAGGTCGAGCGCCTCGGCCACGACGTCGAGCACGGTGCGGTGGCCGACCTTGAGCTCGACCAGGTCGGGGACCTCGGGCAGAGAGGCGAGCGTGCGGAACACCGGCTGCCCGAACGCCTCGGTGCGTGTGGGGTGAAGGAGCCAGACCGGAACGTCAGCCCGCACCACCTCGGCGGTCTGGGTGTCGAAGCGAGTGGAGGCACCGACGATCGCGATCGACCTCGGCTCGACGGTGCCCCGGACGTCGCGGAGCAGTGCACTCGGCGTCCCGGAAGTGCCCACCACATCTCCCTGCCTCGGTTCTGGACCCGACCGCGGCGGTCGCGTGGCGCGACCCTAGCCGCCCTCTGCGCGCTGACCACGCTGCTGGGGGTCGTGGCCGGTGCGCCCGCCGCCGGAGTGGAGCCGTCGGTGCCTGCCGGGGACGTCGTCCGCGCGAGCCAGGAGCAGACCCAGCTGACCGTCCGGCTGTCCCGCAGCGAGGTCCTCCTGTCCGGTCGGGTCCGGATCGTCGGTCGTCTGGACCCAGCCTTTGCCGGCCGGCCGGTCCAGCTTCAGCAGCGTCGGGACGGCCGTTGGGCCGATGCCGGGGACAGCCGCGTCGACGGGACCGGCCGGTCGGTGTTCACCCGCTCCGGGTGGCCAGACAACCGTCGATACCGCTACCGAATCCGCCTCCTCCCTACGGCAGGGCGCCCGGGCATCGTCTCGCGCTCGGTGAGTCTGGCGGTGCAGCGTCGGATTCCCTACCGCCTCGAGACGCGGGGCGACCTCGTCGTCGATCGCCGGGTCTTCCGCGACCGGGTGGCGGAGATCTACGCCGACCCGCGGGGCTGGTCGCGGGCCTTCATCCGCCTGGTCCGGGTCCGCAGCGGGGGCGCGTTCTCGATCGTGCTCGCTGCCAGCGAGGTCATGCCGACGTTCGGCCCGATCTGTGACACGTACTGGAGCTGCCGTGCCGGCCGCTACGCCGTCATCAACGAGAACAGGTGGCGGTTCGGCACCCCCCTCTTCCGCCGCCACGGCGGCACGATGGGGGAGTACCGGGCCATGGTGACCAACCATGAGACCGGCCATTGGTTCGGGTTGGGCCACGCCAGCTGCCCGGCGGAAGGCGCCGCCGCGCCGGTCATGATGCAGCAGTCCATGGGGCTGCACGGCTGTGAGCCCAACGCGTGGCCGAGGCGCTGGGAGGCCGACCGAATCCGCTAGCGCCTGGCGTACAGGGTCAGTAGATCTGCGTAGATGGCGTACGCGGTCTGGGTGATCTGCCCGTCACGCTCGACGATCTCCACGTCGCCCATCAGGTCCGTCTCCAGGACCAGCAGCGAGGACGACCCAGTCACGTCGTAGTAGGGATGGTCCGGGCCGACCTCGACCAGCGCCACGCCGGCGGTGACCGCCCCGTCAGGGCCCCGCTCGGCGGAGCACCGGACGCGCAGCCGCGCTCCTGTCGACGTCACCGCGGCCGTCTGCTCGGGGGTCACTCCCCGGATGCTCTCGTGGGGGACGTCATCCGGAGTGATGTCGGCGTCCATCAGCACGTTGGCGAGTGCGGCCACTTTGGCCGCGGCATCCCGCCCGTCGATGTCGTCGCTGGGATCTGCCTCCGCGAAGCCTGCCCGCTGCGCGGTGCGAACCGCCGACTCGAGGTCTGACCCGCCCACCATGGCATCGAGCACGAAGTTCGTGGTCGAGTTGAGGACGCCGTGGAACCCCAGAACTGTCGATCCCGGCAGGCAGAGCTCCACCAGGTTGTACACCGGGCAGCCGTCCATGGTGACGCCCTCGAAGCGCAGTCGCCGTCCGGCCCGGTCCGCGGCGCCTCGCACCCGTCGGTATGCCCACGCGATCGGCCCCTTGTTGACGGTGACGGCGTCCATCCCGTTCGCGAAGGCGGCCTCCAGGTGGGCGATTGCCGCGTGGCCGCCCGGTTCGAGCACCGTGGCCTCGACCAGCACGTCCGCGCCGCTCCTGCTGACCAGCTCGACGCCAGGTCGAACCGGCTCCGGGAACGACCCGTCACCGTCGCGCACCAACGACAGCACCTGGCCGGGCGACAGCCCCGCCGGACGCAGCAGGCTGCCGTGACGTGCCGTCCCGACCGCCGTGACCCGGAACTCGACGCCATGACGCTGGGCGAGCTCCTGCGCTCGTTCGTCGGTGATCTCGCACCACCGTCGAGCCGCGTTGCCGAACCCCAGGAGGCAGACCGAGACCAGGCGCGGCGCCCCCGGGGACGACGGGGTCACCGGTTCTCGGCGATCCACTCGGCCAGGTACTCCTGCTCCTTGGCGATCAGCTGGTTCAGGTACCCAGCGACCTGCGACGCCAGCTGTCGTCCGACCAGAGGCACCCTGATCGTGACGTCGACGCTGATCAGGTACTTCGCCCCGGCCGCCACCGCCTCGATCGTGTGCGCCCCGCCCAGCTGGGCGGGCGCGTTGCCCACGTCGGCGCGCCAGGTTGCGGTGACCAGGTCTGCGGTCTCCCCCGGCTGGTTCCAGGTGTCGATCTGCACGATGATCCCGTCGCCGACCATCGACCGGACCGGACCCGGGATCTTGTCCGTCGGGAGCTGGCGGGTGATGCTCACAACGACCTGTCCGTCCTGTGTCGTCACCTCAGGATCGCCCACGCCGCCGAAGCGAGCGTGCCGCGCGACCAGGTAGTCGAGGTCAGTCACCGTGGCGAACAGCTCCAACGGCGACAGCGGGTACTCATGCTCCAAGGCCATGCGCAGACGGTAGCGGTCCGCGGGACGTCTGGTCCTGACCCCGCGACGAGAGCGTCACTACCGTGAGGACGTGGCCGGTCCTCGAGACCGATACCTCGACCTCATCCGGGGCGCGAGCATCCTTGCGGTGATCCTGGGTCACTGGCTCGTCGTCGACGTCGGTTGGGACGGCACCCAGCTCCGGGAGACCAGCGCCCTCGGGCTCGTACCCCAGATGTGGCCGCTCACCTGGCTGTTCCAGGTCATTCCGCTGTTCTTCCTAGTCGCCGGCTCGGCCAATGCGCGGTCGTGGCGGGCCAGCCGGCAACGCGGTGACAGCTACTCGTCTTTCGTCGACCGTCGGCTCCACCGAGTGCTGGTCCCGACCGGTGTCTATCTCGCCGTCGTCGTACCGCTCGCGGTCCTTTCCGACGCCGGTGGGGGCTGGGGGCTGCGGGCCGGCGGCGCCATGCTGCTGCAGCCACTGTGGTTCCTGGCGGTGTACCTCGTCGTGGTGTCGCTGACCCCAGTGACGTTGGCTTGGCACGAGCGCTCCGGGTGGGTGGCGCCGGCGCTGCTGGTTGTGACCGCGCTCGCGGCAGATGTGGCGCGGATCGCCTTCGGCTGGGAGTGGGCGGGCTACCTCAACGTCCTGACGGTGTGGGTCCTGGTCTACCAGCTGGGGTTCCTGGAGGCTGACGGCCGAATCTCGCGCCGTGGGGGAGCGGTGCTGTGCGTCGGCGGTCTGGCCGCGACCAGCCTGTTGGTCGGGCTCGGCCCCTACCCGGCCCGGATGGTGGGCGTCGCCGGCGACCGGATCGCCAACATGCACCCGCCGACCCTGGCGCTCACCGCGTTGGCGCTCGCGGAGGTCGGCGCCATGGTGTGGGCCCGGCGGTGGGTCGAACCCGTTCTGCAGCGGGAGCGTGTGTGGCATGCGGTGATCTGGGTCAATCTGTCGATCATGACGTTGTACCTGTGGCACCAGGTGGCGCTGGTGGGCACGGCGCGGGTGGTGCTGGCCGCCGGTTGGCCACATCCGCTGGTGGGGAGCGGTCCGTGGTGGGCGGCCCGCCTGGGACTGGTGGCCTGCGCGGCGGGGGTCCTGGCACTGGTGGTTCTCGCGGTCGGCCGCTTCGAGCGGGTCACCCCGCCGCCGCCGACCGCGGGAGGCTGGCCGGCGGCTCTGACGACCTCCGGCTCGGTGGGGCTCGTCGCACTCGGGCTGCTCGCGCTGGCCGGCACGCGCGTCACCGAGCCCTGGGTGGTGACCGACGTCTTGGGCGGGCTGGTCGCGGGGCCGGTCGTCGGCGTGACCGCCGTGGCGTCCGGGGCCTGGGTGGCCCGGTCCAACCGGCTCGGTCGGCCCGCGCTCGGCCTGGTGGGCGCCGCCGCGCTCCTGGCAGTCGTGGCGGCCGGGTATCGGAGCGGTGTCGGTCCGTTGCCCCTGTCGCAGGAGGCAGCGGCCCTGCTCGCCACTCTGGCGGCGGCGACGCTGCTCGTCGCGGGGGCCGTCGGCCTGTCGGCGGCTCGGAGCCAGCTCAGGACGGGACGTGGAGACCGGACCGCAGCGCGCTGACCTCGGCTCGGACGGCACAGGCTCGCTGGTGGTCGTTGACCAAGCCCATCGCCTGCATGAACGCATAGCACGTCGTCGGGCCGACGAAGGACCACCCGCGTCGTTTGAGGTCCTGGGACAACGCCGTCGACTCAGGCGTGGACGGAACGGTCATCAGCCACTCGCGGGTCACGGTGTGCGGCCGCTGGGAGGGGCGAGGTTCGAACTGCCAGAAGTAGGCGGCCAGCGAGCCCATCTCAGCGGCGAGCTCGCGTGCCTGCCTGGCGTTGTGGATCGTCGACTGAATCTTGCCCCGGTGGCGCACGATCCCGGCGTCGCCGAGCAGACGGGTCACGTCGGCCTCGTCGAACTGGGCGACCGTGTCGAAGTCGAACCCAGCGAATGCCGACCGGAAGTTGTCGCGCTTGCGCAGGATCGTCAGCCAGGACAGCCCCGACTGGAAGCCCTCGAGGCTGATCTTCTCGAACAGCCGGATGTCGTCGGTGACCGGGCGCCCCCACTCCCGGTCGTGGTAGTCCCGGTACACCGGAGGTTCAGCTCCCCACGAGCACCGGAGCACACCGTCGTCACCGCGATCCAGCACGTCGCCGCGGTGCGTCGTCTCCACAGCGGCACTCCTCGGGTCGCTCGTCCGGCTGGTCGGGCCATTGTGTCCTGGGCGTCGGGTCCATGGTCCCTGGCGGTCGGGCCAGCCACGAGGTCCACTGGAAGCGGACAATCGGCGCGGAGGTGGTCATGGCTGCCGATCACCCACGAGATGTGGACACGGTGGTGACGCATCCCACCCGCTTCTGGCACGCGTTGCCGGACGGACGCGTCCAGTGCGACCTGTGTCCTCGCGCCTGTCGGCTCCACGAAGGCCAGCGCGGGCTGTGCTTCATCCGCGCGCGGGAGAACGACCAGATTGTGCTGACCAGCTACGGACGCAGCAGCGGCTTCTGCGTCGACCCCGTCGAGAAGAAGCCGCTGAACCACTTCCTGCCGGGAAGTGCGGTGCTGTCGTTCGGCACCGCCGGCTGCAACCTGGCGTGCAAGTTCTGCCAGAACTGGGACATCTCCAAGAGCCGAGCGATCGACACCCTCGCCGACGAGGCGTCGCCGGAGACCATCGCCCGTGCTGCTGTCGAGCTGGGCTGCCGAAGCGTTGCGTTCACCTACAACGACCCGGTGATCTTCCACGAGTACGCGGTGGACGTTGCGCGGGCCTGCCGCGACGTGGGTGTGCGCTCGGTCGCGGTGACGGCCGGCTACATCTGCCCCGAGCCGAGGACGGAGTTCTTCGCCGCCATGGACGCGGCAAACGTCGATCTCAAGGCCTTCACCGAGGACTTCTACCATCGAGTCTGCGCGGCCGAGCTGAAGCCGGTTCTCGAGACCATCGAGTACCTGGTGAAGGAGACCGACGTCTGGGTGGAGCTCACCACCTTGGTCATCCCCGGCTACAACGACGGCGAGGCCGAGCTGCACGCCCTTGCCGAGTGGGTCGCCGGGGCGCTCGGGCCAGACGTTCCACTCCACTTCTCGCGCTTCCACCCGGACTACAAGATGCTCGACGTTCCGCCCACGCCGGCGGAGACGCTGCGGCGGGCGCGCGAGATCGCTCGAGGCCACGGTCTGCACCACGTGTACACCGGCAACATCCACGACCCGGCGGGCGACACCACGTGGTGCCCCGCCTGCGGGACCACTGTTGTGGAGCGGGACTGGTACCAGATCCGGGCCTACGCGTTGGCCGACGACGGGCAGTGCCACAGCTGCGGGACGGTCCTGGCTGGGCGATACGACGGTCCAGCGGGGACGTGGGGGGCCCGGCGGCTCCCGGTGCGCCTGGCCGACTACGAGGCAGACCGCACGATCGTGCTGCCGAGTGCGCTGGATGTGGTGTCGCCATGAGCACGCTGCGGGTCCGGTCTGCCGCCGTCGCCGGCGCGTTCTACCCCGCGCATGCGGATGAGCTCGCGTCGCAGGTGGACGCGTACGTCGCTGAGGGGTCGCAGGGCCGGTGGCGTCAGAACGGGCGCTCGATCCGGGCCGTCATCGTCCCGCACGCCGGCTATGTCTACTCCGGCCCGGTGGCCGGCGTTGCCTATGCCCAGCTCGCCGCGATGCGGCGGGATGTGCGACACGTCCTGCTACTCGGCCCCGCCCACTACGTGCCGGTCCACGGGTTGGCCGTGCCGTCGGCCGGAGCGTTCGCCACACCGCTGGGTGAGATCGCCGTGGACGAGGAGATGCGTGAGCGTCTGCTCGAGCAGCCGGGCGTGGCGGTCGACGACGTCGCCCACGAGCCCGAGCACAGCCTGGAGGTCCAGCTGCCGTTCCTGCAGCGCACGCTGCCGGGCACCGACGTGCTGCCGGTGATCGTCGGCCGCGCCGCCCCGAACGAGGTTGCCGACGTCCTGGAGCCGTGGGCAGACGACCCGCGGACGATCCTCGTGGTCTCCAGCGACCTGTCGCACTACCTCGACTACCGGACCGCCCGCTACCGAGACGCGGCCACTGCCGCCGCCATCGTGGCGCGGCGCGCCGATGCGATTCAGGACGATGATGCGTGCGGAAGCCGGCCGGTTCGTGGTCTGCTGGAGTTGGCCCGGCGTCGGGGCTGGACGGTCGACCTGCTCGATCTTCGCAACTCCGGTGACACCGCGGGTCCACGTAGCCAGGTGGTGGGGTACGGAGCGTTCGTCGTGACCGAGGAGGAGACCGAGTGAGCTCGACGCGATCGCACTCGTCCAGTGTTCAGGTAGTCCCCGCGATTCCTCCCGCGGAAAGACAGTTGCTCCTGGACGCGGCGCTGGCTGCGATCGAGCACACGCTCCGCAGCGGCGACCGACCGAAGGTCGATGTCGACCGGTTTCCGGAGCGGCTCCGCGAGCAGGGCGCGTCGTTCGTGACGCTGCGCCGAGGCGACGACCTGCTCGGCTGCATCGGCACCCTGGAGCCGTTCCAACCGCTCGGCGTGGACGTCGTCGAGCACGCCTGGGCCGCGGCCTTCGCCGACCCGCGGTTCCATGCGTTGGGTAGCGACGAGTTCGCCGACCTCACCGTCGAGGTGTCGGTCCTCGGGCCGCTGCAGTGGCTGTCGGTGACCTCGTTGGACGAGCTGCGGTCGGCGCTGCGTCCGGGCGAGGACGGGCTCCTCGTCGTGACCAACGGTCATCGCGCCACGTTCCTGCCGTCGGTGTGGCCCAACGTGCGCGACGTCGACGACTTCTTGGACCTGCTCTGGCGCAAGGCCGGGCTGACACCCGGTGAGTGGGTTGAGGGGCTGGCGGCGGCGACGTACCAGGTCGACCACTTCGAGCGCACCCGTCCGGGACGGGCCGCCAGCTGAACGGCGCAGTCAGGCGGTGAGCTCGAGGACCACCGCGCCGGCCGCGACCACGCCGAGCAGCACGACCAGCGCCAGCGACAGCGCGTGGTCACGAACCAGGGTGACCGCTGCGACCAGTGCGGCTCCGGCGGCGAGAACGACCGCCCACAGCGTCAGGCCCAGCAGGTAGAACCCCCACGGGCCGTCCACGGCGACCGCGGTCAACCCCGTGGTGACGACGAGAAGGACGACCCCTCCGGCGGCCAGGCTGGCGGTCCATCGGCCGAGCGGGCTGTCCGGCAGCACCCAGACTCGATGGTCATGAGGGTGGACGGGCTGGGTGGCGTGGGCCAGGTGCGTCATCGTGGTCACCCTTCGGGGGAAGTGGGCGTGGAGCCACTGTGGACCCCATGACCTCCGGAGGGCGGTAGCGACGCGCCGACGGTTCAGCCCCTGCGGATAGCGTGGATCCGGTGGGCCCCTTGCCGTTCGACGCCGTGCCGGGTCCGCAAGGCCCCGACATGGTGCGCGCGATGCGGACCATCCGGCGGGACGCCCTCGAGTTCCTGGGCGACTGCGCGGACCGGTACGGGCCGATGGTGGCGTTCCCGATCCCCCGGGTGCCGGTCGTGCTTGTGGCCGACGCGGATGCCGTGCAGCGGGTGCTGCAGACCAACCATCAGGGCTATGGGAAACGAACGGTGCAGTACGCCGCGTTGTCCCTGGTGACCGGGGAGGGGCTGCTGACCTCCGACGGGGAAGCCTGGCGCTCGATGCGTCGCCTGCTGCAGCCAGCGTTCCACCGCGACACGCTCGGCGGGGTCCTGGCCGGCGTGGACGCCGCGGCACTGGGGCTCGGGGACGAGTGGTCGGGGCTGCCTGCCGACGCGGTGGTGGATGTCGACGCGGCCATGATGCGCACCGCGATGCAGGTCGTCGGGACGACGTTGTTCGGGGCCGACCTCGGCCGTGAGGCGGTACGCCTGGTGGCGGAGGTGGCCGTCGCGCTCGAGGTCGTCGTGGCCCGTGCCCAGCTGCCGGTCCAGCCCCCGGCGTGGCTGCCGACCCCGGGCAACCGTCGGCTGCGGCGGAGCCTGGCGTTGCTGGACGCCGCGGTAGACCGGCTGGTCCGAGCCCGGCAGGAGCGTCCCGGGGGCGACGACGTCCTGGGCCTGCTGCTGCAGGCCGAGCGGGCCGGTCTGGTGACGCCGCAGCAGGTCCGCAACGAGGTCGTGACGCTGATCGTGGCCGGTCACGAGACGGTGGCGACGACGCTCACCTGGACCTGGTACCTGCTGTCGCAGGCGCCGGAGGTGGCTGCCCGAGTGGCGAGCGAGGGGGCGGCACTGCCGGACCGCCCGCTGAGCCTGGGTGACGTCGACGGCCTGGCCTACAGCCGGGCGGTCATCGACGAGTCGCTGCGGCTGTACCCGCCCGCGTGGCTGATCAGTCGTCGGGCCCTGGCCGCCGACGAGCTGGGCGGGTACCGGATCCCCGAGGGGACGCTCGTCATCATCAGCCCGTCGCTCGTGCACCGGGATCCGGCACGGTGGCCGGACCCGGAGCGGTTCGATCCTGAACGATTCCTGGGCGCGCGGCGGGAGGACATCGACCGTCGCAGCTACCTACCCTTCGGTTCCGGCCCACGGCTGTGCATTGGTCGGGACTTCGCGCTTCTCGAGGCCACGGTTCTCATGGCCCGGCTGGCGGCGCGGTTTGCCGTCACCCCGGTCACCCCCGCGGCTCCGGGCTCCCGGGCCGTCCGAACGCGGGGGCCCAGCGGTGGGCGGACGCCCGGCGGCGAGCGGGGCCTCCCGGTCCACCGCGGCGTCACCGGCCGACCCGCGGGTGGTCTCCCGGCGCACGTCCGGCCGGCCGGCTCCCCGCCGCCTCCCGTCACAAATGTGCGGAATTCCAGGTAGCCACCACGAAGACCGCACATCGAGGGGGGCCCGCGTGCGAAGTTCCCGGTTGCGGGCCGCAATTTCGCACATGTGCCGTTCGTCACAAACTCGCTGGTACGGCCGGTTTTCGCGCGCTCCCCGTGGAGTCGGCACCGAAATTAGGGCACCCTGGCAGTAAGCCTTCGCCCCCGTGCTGGAGAGGTAGTCATGACCATTCCCGGACTGACCGACACCCCCACCCAGAACCGCCGGCTCATCGACTGGGTCACTCAGGTCGCCGAGCTGACCCAGCCCGACCGGGTCGAGTGGTCGGACGGTTCGCAGGAGGAGTGGGACCGGTTGTCGGCGCTGATGGTCGAGCACGGCACGTTCATCCGGCTGAACGACGACCTGCGTCCCAACAGCTTCCTGGCGCGGTCCAACCCGAGCGACGTCGCCCGGGTCGAGGACCGCACCTTCATCTGCTCGCAGCGCGAGGAGGATGCCGGCCCGACGAACAACTGGCACGAGCCCGATGCCATGCGTGCCACCCTCACCGGCCTCTTCCAGGGCGCGATGCGCGGCCGGACGATGTACGTCGTCCCGTTCTCGATGGGTCCGCTGGGCTCACCGATCTCCCAGCTCGGGGTGGAGATCACCGACTCGCCGTACGTCGTGCTCAACATGCGGATCATGACGCGCATGGGCACCGCTGCCTTGGCCGAGATCGGCGAGGACGGCGACTTCGTCCCGGCGCTGCACAGCGTCGGCGCCCCGCTGGAGCCCGGGCAGTCTGACGTCGCGTGGCCGTGCAGCGACACCAAGTACATCGTCCACTTCCCGGAGACGCGCGAGATCTGGTCCTACGGCTCCGGCTACGGCGGCAACGCACTGCTGGGCAAGAAGTGCTTCGCCTTGCGTATCGCGTCGGCGATGGCGCGCGACGAGGGCTGGCTGGCCGAGCACATGCTCATCCTCAAGCTCACGTCCCCGGCCGGGAACACCCACTACGTCACCGGGGCCTTCCCGTCAGCGTGCGGGAAGACCAACCTCGCCATGCTGCAGCCGACGATTCCGGGCTGGACGGTCGAGACCGTCGGAGACGACATCGCGTGGATGCGGTTCGGCGATGATGGCCGGCTCCATGCCATCAACCCGGAGGCCGGGTTCTTCGGCGTCGCCCCGGGCACTGGCGACTCGACCAACAAGAACGCCGTGGACTCGCTCTGGGGCAACTGCATCTTCACCAACGTCGCCCTCACCGACGACGGTGACATCTGGTGGGAGGGCCTGACCGACGAGCCGCCCGCGCACCTCATCGACTGGAAGGGCAACGACTGGACGCCGGCCTCGCAGGCGCCATCGGCCCACCCGAACGCCCGCTTCACCGCCCCGGCGTCGCAGTGCCCGTCCATCGCAGACAACTGGGAGGACCCGGCCGGGGTGCCCATCTCGGCCATCCTGTTTGGCGGCCGGCGCGCCACGAACGTGCCGCTGGTGAACGAGTCGTTCGACTGGAACCACGGCGTCTTCCTGGGCTCAACCGTCTCCAGCGAGCAGACCGCGGCCGCTGAGGGCACGGTCGGCGAGTTGCGGCGCGACCCGTTCGCAATGCTGCCGTTCTGCGGCTACAACATGGCCGACTACTGGGGTCACTGGCTGAGCATCGGGACCAAGACCGACGCCGACAAGCTGCCGCGCATCTTCCAAGTCAACTGGTTCCGCAAGGGAGCCGACGGTTCGTTCCTGTGGCCGGGCTTCGGTGACAACAGCCGCGTGCTCGACTGGGTGATCCGCCGGCTCGAGGGCTCGGCGGACTCGCGTGAGACCCCGATTGGTCTACTGCCGGTCGACGGTGACCTGAACGTGGACGGTCTGGACCTCGCCCCGGAGCAGCTGGCCGAGCTGTTCTCGGTGGAGCCGAAGACGTGGCTGGACGAGGCGGAGCTGACCGGGCAGTACTACGAGAAGTTCGGCAGCCACGTGCCGGCGGAGCTGCGTTCGCAGCTGTCCGCGATGCGTGAGCGCCTCGAGGCAGCCGCCGACTCCTGACGCCGAGTGCACACCCGCAGGCGCAAATCGCCCGCCGAGTGCACACTCGCGGGCGCAGATCGCCCGCCGAGTGCACATCCCGCCCACCTCAGCGGGGTGACTCCAGCGACGCCTTGAGCATTCCCATGCCCTTCTTGACGTTGGGCTTCACCAGCGCCGCGAGCACGACGGGGAACACCGCACCCATCGCGCCCCCGGGGCGCGGCATGTCCATCACGCGGTCCACCTGGGACCCGCCGTCGGACGCGGTCACGTTGAACGTGCTGATGAACGTCTCGCCGCTCTCCATGCTGGTGAGCTCCAGCCGACCAGGGGCATCGACCACGGTTGCCTCGACGTCGTTGCGGTGGTCCTTGTCGTTCGGAAGCCATCCGTAGCTGACGAACTGGCTGCCTGTGACGACGTGATCCCCCGGCGACATGCCCTCGACCCGGTACGCCTTCGGGGACCACTCGGCGTGGCGGGAGACGTCGGTCAGGTAGGCGAAGACATCTGCCGGCGGCCGGGCGACCTGCACGGACGTGGTGAAGACGACGCGCTCTGCCATGGTGGACCTCCACTGGTTGTCGCTGGGGGAGCGGATCCGATCCCTCGCTCGTTCGACGAACGGGACAGGGCCATTTCGACACCACACTGTGGCACGGATGGGCGGCTGCGGAGGGGGCGAAGGCGCCCCCGAGCGTGACCACGGCACCCACGGGGCGCCTGGCAGGTTCCACTCGGCGATGGATTCTGGCCGGGCGGCGTGCACTCGGCGACGGATCTGGCCGCGCGGTGTGCCGGCGACGGACTGGCCGCGTGCACTCGGCGCTAGACGGGGTCGCGCTCCACCGGGCAGCTCATGCAGCGGGGTCCGCCGCGGCCGCGTCCGAGCTCGCTGCCGGACACCGCCACGACCTCGATGCCCCGGTCGGCCAGGTACCGGTTGGTCGTGGTGTTGCGCTCGTAGCCCACGATCACCCCCGGCGAGACGGCGAGGAAGTTGTTCCCGTCGTCCCACTGCTCGCGCTCGGCGGCGCGAACGTCCTGGGTGACCGACAGGACCCGAACCCGGTCGAGGTCGAGTGCGGCGGCGACCGCCGGCCACAGGTCGTCGTTCTGCTCGACGCGGAGCCCGTCCACCGAGTTGTCCGGTGTGATCGTGAAGCTGCGCAGGTGCCCCGGCAGGTACGGGTACGTGATGAACGCATCGTGGTCGATCATCGTCATCGCGGTGTCCAGATGCATGAACGCCCGCACCTTCGGCAGCTCGACGGCGATCACCCGCGTGACCGCGCCGCCACTGCGCTCGAACCAGTTGCGAGCCAGGATCTCCGTGCCCTGGGCGGTGGTGCGCTCGCCCATCCCCACCATCACCGCCCCGTTGCCGATGACCAGGATGTCGCCCCCCTCGCACGTGGCCGGCTCATGCGGGAGGTCGTCGTTCCCGTAGTAGAAGCGGAAGTCGTCTCGAGCGGCGGCGAACATCGGATGGAAGTTGTAGACGATTCGGGAGTGCACGGTCTCCCGCTTGCGGGCGGGTTTGGCCATGGGGTTCACGGACACGCCGCCGTAGACCCAAGCCGAGTTGTCGCGCTGGAAGAGGTGGTTGGGAAGCGGGGACAGTACGAAGTCCTCGTCTTCCAGGTGCTCCCAGAGCAGCGACGCCTGCGACGGCCTGGGCAGGTCCTTCTTCAGGATCCCACCGATCATGAAGTCCGCCAGGTCCTGCGGGTCGCTGGCCGCCACAAGCTCGGCGAGCGGCGCGACGAGCGTCGGCCCGACGGCGTGCTCGTTGCCCACCTGCTCGAGCAGGAACGCCCGTGCCTCGTCGCTGCCCAGCGCCTCCCCGAGCAGCCGGTTGAAGTAGTGCACGGTGACCCCCCGCGCCCGCAGCTGAGCGACGAACATGTCGTGTTCGAGACGGGCACGCTCGGCCCACATCACGTCGTCGAAGAGCAGCTCGTGCACGTTGCTGGGGGTCAGCCGCGACAGCTCGAGCCCGGGCCGGTGGACGATGACCTGGCGCAGTTGACCGACCTCAGAGTCCACATGGAACGCCATGTCACCTCTCCGTTCGTTTGGTGGGGACGTTCCTACCGTCAAGAGTGGGCCCGCGTCACCTTGGACGCGGGCCCAGCAATGTTGCTCAGTGGCTGGACAGGTCCAGCAGTCGGGCTTCTCGGGTCCGCTTCACCAGCATCACCGCGTAGACGACGAAGCCGACGAGCAGCATCAGGAACGCCCAGTACGTCGCCTCGGCTCCTGACCCGTAGACGAACCAGACCGAGAACAGCATGGCGAGCACGCTCACCGACAAATCTCGTGCCAGTCGGCCGCCGTGCGGGCGGTCACCGTCGGTGAACAGCCAGTAGATCTGCGCCAACGCCGAGAAGAAGTACGGGATGGCCGCGGTGACTCCGGTCAGGTACACCAGCGTCAGGAACACGTCCAACCCGGTCGCCTCGTTGGCCAGGTAGCCGCCGAAGAACGGCATCCCGTAGCTGATCCAGGTGAAGACCATGGCGAGCACGGTGGACACGGTGATACCGAACCAGGGAACGTTGCCGCGGATGGTCCTGGCGAATGCCTTGGGGAACAGCCCGTCCTTGGCTGCCGCGTAGGGCATCTCTCCGCAGATGAGGGTCCAGCCGACCAAGCAGCCGAAACCGGAGATCGCGGCCAGCAACGCGACGACGGTGCCGGCGTCCGTGCTGCCCAGGATCGAGCTGAAGGCATCGGCGAACGGGGCGCCGCTCTGGGTGAGGGCGGACGTGCCGACAACGCCGAAGATGGCGACGGTGCAGAGGATGTAGACGACTGCGCTGGCTGCCGTCCCGATCAGCGTCGCCCGAGGGACGTTCCGCCCTGGGTTGCGGACCTTGCCGGCGGCCACGGACGCCGTCTCCACGCCGAGGAAGCTGAACAGCACCACGACACCGGCGGCGCTGATGGCGTCGAACCAGTTGGTGCCGCTCACGTTGAACGGCCCGAAGTTCGCGGTTTCGATGAAGAACAGTCCGAACACCGCGAGGAAGGCCAACGGCAGGAACTTCACGACCGTCGTGGCGACCTGGAACCAGCCCATCTGTCGGACGCCGGACAGGTTGATGACAGCAGGGATCCACAGGCCGAGCAGGGCCAGCAGGAACAGGTCCGTCCCGCTCGTGAGACTCCAGCCCAGCCACCCGGAGAAGAACGCAGCCACGTACAGGACCCAGCCGGTGACGATCGCGGCGTTGCCCGCCCACGACGTCAGCCAGTACGACCAGGCGGTAGTGAAGCCTCCGAAGTCGCCGAACGCATCCCGCGCGTAGGCGTAGGGCCCACCCGCGGCGGGCCGTTTGCTGGCGAGTGTGGCGAACAGCGCGGCGAGGGCCATCGCGCCGATCGCCACGATGACGAAGGCGAGCAGGCCGATGGTGCCGAAGCCGGCCAGAGCGGCCGGAACGGTGAAGATGCCGGTGCCGATGATGGACCCGGTGACCAGTGCGGTGGCCGTGGGGAGCCCGACCCTGGTCCCGTCGTCGCCGGAGCCGGAGTCCGGGAGGCGAGCCAGATCGGGGTGGTCACGCAGGTCGGACAGCTGCTTGGCGGAAAGTTCGTTGATGGCCATGGGACGCTCCGGTCGACCTTGGGGCTCGCAGGGTCGCGGCCCCACCGGCCTCCATCGTCTCGACTCGCCGGCGCTGGCGGCAGGGCCGAACGGCCGGACCAGGTGCCGGAAACGCACGAATCCGCCCGCGGAGGGTGCGGACGGATTCGGCGGCCGCGAGCTCGTCGTGCACCGTGAGCCCACGGGGTCTGGATCTGTCAGGTGCCGGTTGCCTGCTGCTCTGCCGGCTGCTCGGCGTCGGCCTTGGCCTGCGCCTCCGCGACCTTGCGGTGGACGTCGTCCATGTCGAGGTTCTTGACAGTGCCGATCAGGTGGTCGAAGTCGGGTCCCGGGAGTGCGCCGGCTTCGCCGTACACCATGACCCGCTCCCGGAACGCGACCAGCGTCGGGATGGACGTGATGCCGAACATTGCGGCCAGCTGCGGCTGCTCCTCGGTGTTGACCTTGGCGAAGACGATGTCCTCGTGCTGCTCACTGGCCGACTCGAACACTGGCCCGAATGCGCGACACGGTCCGCACCAGCTGGCCCAGAAGTCCAGGAAGACGATGTCGTTGTCGACGATCGTCGACTCGAAGTTCTCCGGCGTCACGGTGACGGTTGCCATGGGTTCTCCTTCTTGTCGGCTGGGCCGCGGTCTGGTTCAGGGAGGAACACCCGAGCCTGGCTGGCTGTTCCGACTGCTCAGAGTATACCCTAGGGGGTATCACTTTCGCATCCTGTGAAGGAGCCACGGATGACCGACGGTCTCGCAGCACTCGTCCCCGCCCCGTACGCCGAGGTAGTCACCCGCACCCGAGAGGCCCTGGCCGCGCAGGGCTTCGGCGTGCTGACCGAGATCGACGTCAAGGCGACCATGAAGACCAAGCTCGACGCTGACCTCGAGGACTACGTGATTCTCGGCGCCTGCAACCCGCCGCTGGCCCACCAGGCGCTGCAGGTCGACCGGCACATCGGTGTGCTCCTGCCGTGCAACGTCGTGGTGC
This sequence comes from uncultured Actinomycetota bacterium, assembly GCA_963848085.1. GTDB lineage: Bacteria > Actinomycetota > Actinomycetes > JAHEKZ01 > JAHEKZ01 > CAWKCE01. The sequence continues at coordinate 77,217 of CAWKCE010000001.1, read as the reverse complement.
GCGCACACGGCGACATGACGGTCGTCGAGGCCGTCGACCCGGCTGGGATGGTCGCCATGACCGGGAACGAGTCCCTGGCGCCGGTGGCACAGGAGGCGACCCGGAGGCTGCAGCTAGCGATCAGCGCGGTGGCCCACCCGGTCGTGGCGGCCTGAGACGCCGGACCGACCGGTAGGCGATCATGGGGATGTGACGGACGCCTCGCTGACTGGCAGTCTCCTGGTTGCCACGCCGTCTCTCATCGACCCGTCGTTCGACCGCACCGTGGTCCTGCTCGTCGACCACGACGAGGACGGTGCCCTCGGAGTCGTCCTCAACCGCCCCACGCGAGTCGACGTGTCGGAGATCCTGCCGGGCTGGCAGGACCCGGCCAGCCTGCCCGGGGTGGTCTTCCACGGCGGACCGGTCGGCCGGGACAGCGCGCTGGCCATCGGGGTGCTGACGTCACCCGTCCAGGGCGGGTCGGAGCCGCTCGGATTCCGGCACGTCTACGGGCTGCTCGGGCTGATCGACCTTGATGCGCCACCGGAGATCCTTCTCCCCGAGATTCGCGGGCTGCGAGTGTTCGCCGGCTACGCCGGTTGGGGCGCCGGCCAGCTGGAGGACGAGCTGGCCGAGCAGTCCTGGTACGTGGTGCCTTCTACGCCGGACGACGTGGTGACAGCGGCGCCGGAGGACCTCTGGCGTGACGTCCTTCGCCGGCAGGGTGGGGAGCTGGCGATGGTCGCGACCTATCCCGAAGACCCCAGCCTGAACTGACCGGGCTTCTACACTGGCCGTCATGTCTGATCCCCGTGACCCATCAGGACCGGCACCGCTGACCGAGGAGCCCGCCGGGGGCCTCGACACTCTCACCGACGACCGGGTCGTTCCGGCCGAGACCGAAGAGGGCGACCACGAGCGGTTCGCCCACTACGTCAAGAAGGACAAGATCGTCGAGAGCGCCGTCCTCGGGGCGCCAGTCATCGCCTTGTGCGGCAAGGTCTGGGTCCCCAACCGGGACCCGCAGCGGTTCCCGGTCTGCCCCGAGTGCCAGGAGATCTTCCAGTCCCTCCCGCCGGGCGGCGGCGCCTGACCCGCCAGCAGCGCCTGCGTGGACCCGCCGAGCGCCGCCTACCCTGGCGGCCGTGAGCACCCCCGCGCCCGACGACGTCCGCTCGACGGGCGGCAGCATCTTCGACGCGGAACACCGCACGCTGACCTTCGGTGTGGTGGCGGTCATCACGGTGGCTGCCTTCGAGGCAATGGGTGTCATCACCGCCATGCCGGTCACGGTCCGCGAGCTGGACGGTCTCAGCCTCTACGCGTGGACGTTCACCGCCTTCGTGGTGACCAGCCTGTTCGCGATGGTGGTCGCCGGCGAGGCGGCCGACCGTCGCGGACCGTTGCCGCCGCTCATGGTTGGTGCTGCGCTGTTTGCGCTGGGCACGCTCGTGGCGGGCGCGGCGCCGACGATCCTGTGGTTCCTCCTGGGGCGGGCCGTCCAGGGGCTGGGGTCCGGGGCGGTGATCGTGGCCGTCTACGTGGTGATCGGACGCGGCTACCCCGAGCACATGCGGCCTCGGATGTTCACCGCGCTGTCCGGCGCCTGGATCGTCCCGGGACTGCTCGGGCCGGCGGTGGCCGGCACGGTGACCGACACCGTCGGCTGGCGGTGGGTGTACATCGGTGTGCTCGTGCTCATGATCCCCATCGTGGCGACGCTGGTGCCGCGACTGCTGGCTCTGCACCTGCCGGGCGACCCGAGTAGCCGGCCCCAGCCCGGACGCAAGCGCCGCGCGCTGATGGCCGCCTTTGGCACGGGACTCCTGCAGTACGCCGGACAGCGTCTCGATCTCTGGAGCCTGGTTCTGCTGGCCGTCGGCCTGGTCCTGCTGGCGCTGAGTGTGCCCAGACTGCTACCGGTCGGCGCCCTGCGGCTCCGCCGTGGCCTGCCGACCGTGGTCATGCAGCGGGGATTCGTCGCCGGCGCGTTCTTCGCCGCGGAGGCGTTCATCCCGCTGATGCTGGTGAACGAGCGCGGGCTGTCGAGCGCCCGCGCCGGCCTCACCATCTCGGGAACGGCCGTGGGGTGGTTCCTCGGCTCCTGGTACCAGGGCCGCCCGGCCACGAAACGGTCCCGGCCGTCCTTGGTGTGGCTAGGAAACCTGGTGGTGACCATCGGCATCGCGCTGACTGCGGTGGTGCTCATCCCGGGGGTGCCGACCGCGGTGAGCGTTCTGACCTGGGGGACCGGTGCCTTCGGTATGGGCGTGGTCATGGCCTCGTTGGGCGTCCTGCTGCTCGACCTGTCCCCGGCTGCTGAGCAGGGGGTGAACTCCGCGTCCTTCCAGGTGGCCGACTCGCTGGGAGTCGTCGTGGCCACCGGCGCCGCGGGGGCGGTCTTCGCGGCCGGACACGTCGCTCCCGGTCGTGACGCCGGGGTGTACGTGGTCATCTTTGCCGGTTCAACCGCGGTCGCCGCCTTTGCCACCGCGGTAGCTGGGCGAGTTCGGCCCCGACCGGCCGTGTCGGCGTGACCGGCGCGATCGGGCGACTGGGACTCGACGGTGCCCGGTCAGGGGACCGGGGTCGGCGGTAGGCTGCCGTCGCCTGTTCGTCCGCGGAGGAGCCCCCCATGCGTCTGTCCCGTGCCGTTGCCGTCGCTGCGTCGGCCCTGCTGTCCGTCACCGCGCTCGCCGCGTGCGCGCAGGAGACGACCACGCCGTCGCCCCAGGCCAGCGGGGTCGATGCCTGTGCCCCGGAGAACCTCACACTGAAGAGCCCCGGCACGATCACCGTCGGCACCTCGAATCCGGCGTACCCGCCGTACGTCATCGACAACGACCCCACCAACGGCGAAGGCCTGGAGTCAGCGGTGGCCTACGCCGTGGCTGAGCAGCTCGGATTCTCCGCCGACCAGGTGCAGTGGACGTTCGCCCCGTTCGCGAAGCTGTACCAGCCGGGCGACAAGGACTTCGACTTCGCGCTCAACCAGATCTCGATCACTCCCAAGCGGGCCGAGAAGGTTGACTTCAGTACCCCCTACTACAGCGCGCCGCAGGCCATCCTGGCGCTGAAGGCCAACAGCGTCGCCGGTGCGACGACCATCGCCGAGCTGCAGGGCGCCAAGATCGGCGTGCAGACCGGGACCACCAGCCTCGAGTTTGTCGACACAGTGATCCAGCCAACCCAGCAGGTGGCAGTGTTCCAGGACACCAACGCGGCGAAGCAGGCCATCAACAACGGCCAGATCGACGCGTTCGTCACCGACCTTCCGAGCGCGCTGTACATCACCGCGGTGCAGATCCCGAAGTCGACCGTGGTGGGCCAGTTTGCCAGTGAGACCGAGGCCGACCAGTGGGGCTTGGTCCTGCAGAAGGGGAGCGCCCTCACCGCGTGTGTCGACCAGGCGCTGGCATCGCTGACCGAGTCCGGCCAGCTGCAGGACATCACCAACCAGTGGATGGCTGACTACTCCAAAGCGCCCGTCATCAGTTGATCGAGGTGCCGGAAGCGCCGATGCCGGTGGTCGACCCGGCACGGCTGTCGGTCGTCCGGCGCAAGAGCCGCCGCGACATCACGGTGGCGACGCTGAGTACGGTCGTGTTCTTCGTCGTGCTTGGCTACGTCGTCGCCTCGGCGCCGGGCTGGACGGCGGTCCAGGACTCCTTCTTCAACCTCGACGATGCCATCGCCTCGTGGCCGTCGGTGTGGCGCGCCTTCCTGTTGAACGTCAAGATCTTCCTGATCGCCGAACCGCTGATCCTCGTGTTCGCCTTGATGATTGCGGTGTTGCGTGGCTTGCGTGCGCCCGTCCTGGCGCCCCTGCGTGTGGTGGCCACTCTTTTCACCGACATCGTTCGCGGCATCCCGACCATCCTCCTGGTGTACCTGATGGGCTTCGGCGTCCCCGCACTGCAGCTGCAGGGTGTGACCAACTCAGTGGTGTTCTGGGGGACGGTCGCGCTCGTGGTGTCCTACTCCGCCTACGTGGCTGAGGTGTTCCGCGCCGGAATCGAGTCGGTTCACCCGAGCCAGCGGGCAGCGGCTCGTTCGCTGGGGCTGAACAACGGCCAGGGTCTCCGGTACGTGATCCTTCCGCAGGCGGTCCGGCGCGTGGTGCCGCCGCTGCTCAACGACTTCATCTCCCTGCAGAAGGACACCGCCCTGCTCTCGCTCCTCGGGGTCATCGAGATTTTCAACGCGTCAACGATCTACTCCAACAACACGTTCACGTACACGGCGCTGGTCGTTGCCGCGCTGCTGTTCATCGCGCTGACGGTCCCGATGGCCCGCTTCACCGACTGGGTCTCGGCGCGAATGAGCCGACGGCAGCAGGGCTAGGGGAGCCCGGTGCCCGACAACCTGACGAAGATGCCCAAGCTTCGCCTGACCGAGGTCCACAAGGCGTTCGGCGACAACTCGGTGCTGCGCGGCATGACGCTCGACGTCGACGAGCACGAAGTGGTGACGCTGATCGGCCCGTCGGGCTGCGGCAAGTCGACGGTGCTGCGCTGCATCAACCTGCTCGAGCCGATCGACTCCGGCGCGATCCTGTTCGACGGCGACGACGTGTCCTGGCCCGGGTACGACGCCAACGCGGTACGGCGTCGGGTGGGGATCGTGTTCCAGTCGTTCAACCTGTTTCCCCACATGACGGTGGTCGACAACATCACCCTCGCCCCGCGCAAGGTGCTCGGCCGAAGTGGTGACGAGGCCACCGACCAGGCCATGCAGCTGCTGACGCGGTTCGGCCTGGCAGAGAAGGCACAGGACTACCCCGACCGGCTGTCCGGCGGTCAGCAGCAGCGGGTTGCCATCGTGCGGGCGCTGGCGATGGACCCGGAGATGATGCTGTTCGACGAGGTCACGTCCGCACTGGACCCGGAGCTGGTGGCGGAGGTGCTCGAGGTGATCCGCGGTCTGAAGGACGCCGGGCTGACCATGGTGCTCGCGACCCACGAGATGACCTTTGCTCGGGAGATCTCGACTCGGGTGGCGTTCCTCGATGGTGGCGTGGTCGCCGAGCTCGGGACGCCGGAGCAGATCTTCGAGGCCCCGCAGGTCCCGCGCACCCAGCAGTTTCTGGCCCGGGTCGGCCGGGCCGGCCGGTTGTGACGTCACGGTTCGGTGACGGTGGATGTCGCCGCGAGACGCGGTTGGGGTCGGCTGGAAGCCTGGGACCCACAGTCTCAGGAGGGTGAGTCATGAGTGACACGGGCGTGGACTCGGTGCAGAAGTACCTCGGCCGCAGCTGGGAGCTGGTCCTGGCGTTCGCGCTGGTGACGCTGGCACTCGGCGTGGTGCTCATGGTCTGGCCGCAGGAGACCGTCGTGGTGGTCGCCGTGCTGTTGGGGATCTACCTGGTCGTCAGCGGCATCTTCCAGCTGGTCGCCAGCTTCACGGTCGACGGCGCCACCACAGGGCTGCGGGTATTCGGCGCAATCGCCGGGGTGCTGTCCATCCTGCTGGGGCTCTTCGCCTTCCGCAGCCTGGCCCACGCAGTCACCGTCCTGGCCCTTCTGATCGGGTTCGGCTGGCTGCTGCGAGGAGTCGCCGAGGTGGTGGGCGCCCTGGTCGACAAGGACATGCCCGGCCGCGGTTGGGCGGTCACCGTCGGCGCGCTCAGTGCGCTTGCCGGCCTCGTGGTCCTCGCCTGGCCGGCGCCGTCACTGAACGTCCTGGTGTGGGTGACCGGCATCTGGCTGGTCGTGCTGGGACTGCTCGAGGTGTTTGCCGCCTTCGCCCTCCGCAAGGTGGTCCAGGAGGCCTAGCACCCCGACGTCACGTCGGCAGCGGCCCGCTGTTCCCGCGGTGGACCGAGAACACCAGGCTGGTCTCGGTGTGCCCGACGACGGGGTCCGTGGTGAGCTGGTCGAGCACGAAGTCACGCAGCGCCTCGGCTGACGGCACCGCGACATGCAGGACGTAGTCGTCCATCCCCGCGACGTGGTAGGTCGCCACGACCTCCGGCAGTCTGGGGACCCGGTGGGAGAATGCGTCGATCCGGGTTCGGTCGTGGGCGCGCAGCCGGACTGCGACCAGCGCCTGAACCGGCCGGCCGACCTGGGCGAGGTCGACCTCGGCGTGGAAGCCCCGGATGACACCTCGGTCGAGAAGGGCTCGGCCCCGCACCAGGGCCGTCGACGGTGCCACGCCGGCCGCCTCGGCCAGCCGGTTGTTGGGGAGCCGGGCGTCGGCCAGCAGCGCCGACACCAGCGCGCGGTCGGTGCCGTCCAGGTCCGGGTTCGAGGAGTTGGCCATCAGATCCGCCTTATTCGAAGAGTATTCGTGGAATGTACTCCTATGGCAGTCTTTCTTCGGTGAATCACCGTTTCGACGAAGGATGAGTGATCCTGGAGCTGAACACACCAGGAGGTGCGTCATGTTCAACACACGTGCCGTCCACGCCGGCCGCGACGACCTGAGCACCCTCGGCGTCCACGCCCTCCCGATCGACCAGTCCACCACCGCTCCGCTGCCGGGGGTGGAGTCGGGCGGACTGTCCTACGAGGAGCTGGCCGGGGGCGGTCAGCTCTCCGACGGGGCCAGCACGGTGTACCAGCGGCTGTGGAACCCGACGGTGGCCCGGTTCGAGTCGGCGGTCGCCTCGCTCGAGGGCACCCCGGAGGCAGTCGCGTTCGCATCCGGCATGGCGGCGGTGTCGGCGTCCCTGCTCGCCGCGGTAGCGGCCGGAAAGCCGCACGTGGTGGCGGTGCGGCCGCTGTACGGCGGTACCGACCACATCCTGGCCACCGGACTGCTCGGCACCGAGGTCACGTTCGCGAAGGCGGACGACGTCGCCGACGCAGTCCGGTCCGACACCGGGCTGGTGATCGTCGAGACGCCGGCCAACCCAACCCTGGACCTGGTGGACCTGGTGACGCTCGTTGCGTCGGCTGGGGACGTCCCGGTGCTGGTCGACAACACGTTCGCGACGCCGGTTCTGCAGCGGCCTACCGAGTTCGGGGCGGCACTCGTTCTCCATAGCGCGACCAAGTTCCTCGGCGGCCACGGTGACGCGATGGGCGGGGTCGTGGCGACCAGCGGCGACTGGGCCTCTCGGCTGCGTCGCGTCCGCGCGGTCACCGGCGGGGTGCTCGCCCCGTGGGCGGCGTACCTGCTTCACCGTGGGCTGCCGACGCTTCCGCTGCGGGTCCGCGCCCAGCAGGAGACGGCGACCCGGTTGGCCGGGTGGCTGCAGGACCAGCCCGGCGTGGCCGCGGTGCACCACCCGAGCCTGGCGGCGTGCGACCCCCACCGACTGGTCGGGCGCCAGATGTCCGGCCCGGGCTCGATCCTCGCGTTCGAGCTCGTGGGCGGCTTCGCCGCCGCCGCTACCGTGGCGGAGTCCGTGCGACTCATCACCCACGCCGTGTCGTTGGGCGGCGTCGACTCGCTCATCCAGCACCCCGCTGCGCTGACCCACCGCCCGGTGGCCCCCGAGGCGCGGCCGTCGGCCGGGCTGCTGCGGCTGTCGGTGGGGCTGGAGGACGTCGACGACCTCGCCGCTGACCTGGCGCAGGCGTTGTCGACGACGGCCGGGCGCGTCGTGACCCACGTCCCCGGGCTCGGGGTGCCGGTCGGCTGACTGAGTTGATCCTTGGCGCGATGAGCCGTCTGACCCGCGAGAGGCCTCATCGGGGCCGGGGTCGACGGGGGTGCTGCGTAGAATCGGCACCCGGCGGCACGGCGTCCCGGACCGCATCGCTCGACCCGGAGGGCCCATGCGCCGTCTCGTTGCTGTCGGATCCGTCGCCGGCCTGCTGCTGGGCATGGCCGCGGTCGGCGCCGCGTGGCCGGCCACGACCACCTACCGACCGGGAGCCACTGGGGCCGGTGACGCGTACTTCCCCAGCCACGGCAACGGGGGGTACGACGTCAGGTCGTACGCCCTCGACCTGCGATACGACCCGGAAACCGAACAGCTCAGCGGCAGCGCCACCATTCGGGCCGTTGCCACGCAGCCGCTGTCGTCGCTGACCCTGGACCTGGTCGGGCTGGTGGTCGACGACGCTCAGGTGGGCGGTCTGCCGGCGGTCGTCACCCGCTCGGGGCGCGACCTCACGCTCGACCTGTCGGCGGGGATCGACCGGGGAAGCCGGTTCACCACCGTCGTGAGCTACCACGGCCGGCCGAGGCACACGTCGACGGCTGCCCTGGGTCAGAACGGGTGGTTCCACACGGCTGACGGTGCCATCGTCGTCGGCGAGCCTTCGTCGTCGGCGTTCTGGTTCCCCGCAAACGACCATCCGACGGACAAGGCGAGGTTCCGCCTCCGGATGGCTGTCCCAGCCGGCCTCAAAGCGCTCAGCAACGGGCTCCAGGGGGCGACGACCACCGGCACCGACGGGTGGCGCACCTTCCGTTGGCACACGACCAACCCGCTGGCCACCTACCTGTCCACCGTGGCGATCGGGAAGTTCCGGGTGCACCGCTCGACCACCGTCGACGGTGACCCGGTGCTGCTCGCGGTCGACGCGTCACTCGACCGGAACGTCGACCGCCAGCTTCGCAAGACGGAGCGAGTCGCCCGGTTCCACGAGCGATGGCTCGGCCGCTATCCGTTTGAGAGCGTGGGCGGCATCGTCGACGTGGCGCCCATCGGCTTCGCCCTGGAGACCCAGACGATTCCCGTGTACTCCTCGGGGTTCTTCCTCAGCGGTCGCGATGCCAGCTGGGTGATCGCGCACGAGCTGTCCCACCAGTGGTTCGGCGACAGCGTGTCAGTTCGCCGCTGGAAGGACATCTGGCTCAACGAGGGCTTTGCCACCTACGCCGAGTGGCGGTGGACAGCCAAGCAGCGGGGCACCACGGCCGAGAAGCTCGCGCGCAACGCCTACGCCAGCTACAGCCGTCGGGCGCCCCTGTGGGATGTCGTCATCGCAGATCCCGGGCCCCGGCACCTGTTCAACCTGGCGGTCTACTACCGAGGCGGCATGGCCTTGGCGCAGCTGCACGACCGCATGGGTGGCAAGCGGTTCGACCAGCTCATGCGTGGCTGGGTCCGCGACCACCGCAACGCTCACGGAACCACGCATGGCTTCATCCGTCGCGCGGAGGCACTGTGTGCCTGCGGCTCGCTCGACCCGTTCTTCGACCGCTGGCTGTTCCAGCCAGGCAAGCCACGCTGGCGCTAGCGAGGACTGGTTCTGACCGGGGCCTACCCGGTCAGGGAGCGGCATACACCGGCCGTCATCGTCCGGTCACCGTGCGAGTTGGGGTCCTTCGACTCCGCAGCGGCGGTCCTTTGTGCCTGTCAGCGTTGGTCGTCGCGCCCCCATCATCTGGGGAAACACATGGCTCGGGGAGATGGGACTGGGGTCGTCATGGGGCTGAGCAGAAGAGGGTTCCTGCAAGGTTCGGGCGCAGTGGCAGTAGGTGTCGCCGTCGGAGCAGGTGGTCCATCCGGCCGGGGACTGGCTCTGGACGCAGATCCTGGCGGTGCCGCTGCGATGTTGGCTGGGCACGACATCCCGAAGTTCGTGATGCCCTTGCTCATCCCGCCTGCCATGCCTCGAGCGGGCAAGATCAAGGTCCGGGGTGGCCGCAACGTCGACGTCTACGACATCGCCGTGCGACCGCTGAGGCAGCAGGTGCTGCCGGAGTCGATGGGCCTGCCGCTGACGACCGTCTGGGGCTACGGAGCCGTCAACGACCTGAGCACCTTCTCGTGGCCGTCGTACACCATCGAGGCCAAACACCGCGGACCAGTACGGGTCACCTGGCGGAACGAGCTCGTCGACGACCATGGCAGTCCGCTTCCCCACATGTTCTCGGTGGACCAGACGCTCCACTGGGCGAACCCGCCCGGCCCGCAGCCGGATACGCATAGCCACCGGCCCGAGCCCTACGTGGGTCCGGTGCCCATGGTGACCCACGTCCACGGCGCCAAGACGCACGACGACAGCGACGGTTACCCCGAGGCGTGGTACCTGCCGTCGAGTGCGGCTGGCGTACCCGGACTCGTCACCGCGGGCTCGTGGTACGAGCGCTTCTCACGCCAGGCCGCGTCTCGACAGGGAGGCGGAGGCTGGCTCCCCGGCACAGCGACCTTCGACTACCCGAACGAGCAGTCGGCCGGCACCCTCTGGTACCACGACCACACGCTCGGCATGACGCGGCTGAACGTGTATGCCGGTCCGGCTGGCTTCTACCTGATCCGGGGTGGACCGGGCGACGCGGTGTACGACCGCCGTGGTCGCCAGGCGACCCTGCCAGGTCCGGCGCCGGCGTTGGGCGATGCGCCCGGGACGGTCTACTACGAGATCCCGCTGGCCATCCAGGACCGCTCTTTCGGCGTCGACGGCTCGCTGTTCTACCCATCGAGCCGAGCATTCTTCGACGAGTTCGAAGGCCCCTACGTCCCCGACAGCGACATCGCGCCGATCTGGAACCCGGAGTTCTTTGGCAACGCGATGACGGTGAACGGTCGCGTCTGGCCCCGGCTCGACGTCGAGCCGCGTCGGTACCGCTTCCGGTTGCTCAACGGGTGCAACTCCCGGTTCCTGCTCCTCGAGGTGGATGGCGCCACGCCGATCTGGCAGATCGGCGGCGAGGGCGGGTTCCTCCCTGACCGTGCCGTTCGCCTCTCGCGCATCCTGCTCGCGCCGGCCGAGCGGGCGGACGTCATCATCGACTTCGGTGCCCTGCGGCCGGGCGACGAGGTGGTCATGCGCAACCTGGCGCCTGACGAGCCGTTCGGCGGAGGCGAGCCGGACAATGACTTCGACGTCGCCGACCCGGAGACCACCGGCCAGGTCATGCAGTTCCGGGTGGTCCCGTCACGTGGCCGGGACCGGAGCACGGATCCGGCTGAGCTGGTGCTGCCCCCAGTCGCGTCCCTCGGGTCGGCAGCCCGGCAGCGGGAGCTGAGCCTGAACGAAGAGGACTCGGCAGTGTTGGCTGACGTCGGACCACGGGCGGCGCTGCTGGGAGTGGTGAACGGATCGGAGGCTGTGCCTCGCCTGTGGGCAGACCCGGTGACCGAGGACCCGCGCCAAGGTGACACCGAGATGTGGGCGGTGCACAACTTCACGGCGGACGCACACCCCATCCACGTGCACCAGGTCCAGTTCCAGGTCGTGGGCCGAGGGGCCGACGGGTTGGCGCCGCCTGAGCCGGGGGAGACGGGGTTCAAGGACACGGTGATTGCCTATCCCGGTGAGATCACCAGGATCCGGGTGCAGTTCACCCTGGCGGGACGGTTCGTCTGGCACTGCCACATCGTCGAGCACGAGGACAACGAGATGATGCGACCGCTCCAGGTCCTGCCCGCCTGACCCGGTTCGCCGGCCAGGGTCAGCCGGGAGTGCCTGCCGCCACGTCAGATGGCCTCGTCGAGGAGACCCAGCCGCCGAAGCTCGTGGGCGGACGCGGAGACGTCGCTCGACGTCGCCGCGAACAGGAGCGCCCGCAACCGCGGCACGTGTGCGGCCGTCAGCACCGAGACCAGGATGTCCGGGTCCTGCGTCTCGAGCAGCGCGGCGACCGCCTGGTGGTCTGCGCCGTCAACCGCCGCCCAGGTCGCGGCCAGAGCGTTCAGGTGGCCAGGGAGGGGTCCGCCGGTCGCCGGGTCGACGCTGCGCACCGCCCGTCGCTGGTCCCCGGTCAGGGTGAAGGACAACGCACGGGAGCTGCATCCCAGGAGGAAGTCGGCCACCTGGTCTGCCGTGGGGCCGGCCCCGCCCCCGTACCGAAGCGCCACGCGCTCGGCACCGTCGGCGGCCACGACGTCGAGGACGTCCCCGAGCTGCGGGTCCGGGGTGACCACCAGGGAGGTGGGCACGGTGAACGCCAGCTCGTCGAGCAGCGACCGGGCGGCGGGGGCAGGATCCCCGGAGTGCGGGATCGGCAGCTGCATGCGGACGACGCGGACCCAGGCGTCGTCCTGCAGGGAGTCCCGGGCCTCCCGTAGCCCCGCCGAGCCGGTGTCGCCCACCAGGGCGACCGCGAGGTCGTCCTCCGGCAGCAGCAGCCGGCGCAGCTCGGGAACACCGGACGCTGGGACCAGCAGCGGGCCCACGAGGTCCTCGGCGGGGGTTCCCCGCAGCCGCCGGTGTCCGTCAACCGAGGGGGCCAGCCCGCCCGCACCAGCGACGACTGGGCCCGCGTCGTCCAGAAGTCCGGTGGTCAGTCCGGGGAGCAGCGACACCCGGTCGACGGTAGTCGATGGTCACCTTCGCCTCGGCCGGTCGGGTGGGCCGGCCGAACCCGGGTCAAGGTAGGCCGCCGGGCGGTCGAGGCAGGATGGGTCGACGCCTCACGTCAGGAGCTGTTCAGGTGCGCCTTCCCAGCAGTGTGCTCGGACGCTCGCTGGGCGTCGGGCTGAGCCTGGCGCTGGCCACCGGAGCGCTCGTCGGCGGGTCGGTGGCCGCCTCCGGCTCGGAGACGCCGGCCAGCAGACCGCGCGTGTTCGTGTCCGGCTGGATGCCCTACTGGTCTCCCACGACGTCGGTCGCGTCCGTGACCGGCCATGCGGCGCTGTTCGACGAAGCGTCGCCCTTCTGGCTCAGCGCGAGCTCGGCCTCCACCATCAGCGTCAAGGGGTCGGTCACCGATCTGAAGCACGCGGTCGCCGCGCTGAAGGCACGCGGGGTGCCGGTCGTCCCGACGGTCACCTCGACGTTCGACGCGGACCGTTTCGCGGCGCTGCTGTCGAGCCCGGCGAAGCGGGCCGATCACGTGGCGGCGCTGACGCGTGTCGCCCGCGACTTCCGGGTGGACGGGCTGGACCTGGACTACGAGACCGTGAACTTCGGCAGCAGCGCGGCCAAGGACGTCGTCCGGGCCAAGTACCCCGTGCTGGTGGCCGAGCTCGAGGCCTCCCTGGCAAGGCAGGGACGCCGACTGACCGTGACCGTGCCGGCACGCCGCAGCGACAGCGACCCCAACTGGTGGGTGTACGACTACCGCGCGCTCGGTGCAGCGGCCGACCGGTTGCGTCTGATGACCTACGACTACAGCTGGAGCGGTGGACCGGCCGGTCCCATCGCGCCCGTGGACTGGGTGGATGACGTCGTCGGCTATGCCGCCAGCCGGGTGAGTCCCATGAAGATCTCGATCGGGATTCCCGTGTACGGCCGGGACTGGTTCGTCAAGACGTTGTCAGGCTCCTGCCCGGCCTCGGCGAAGTCCTCGCTGTCACGAACTACTTCCGACATGCAGGCGTTTGCGAGGGCGCGCGGGATCACCCCGAGGTGGGACTCGACCAGCGCCAGCCGGACGTTCACCTACCGGCAGAAGTACGTGACCTCCTCCGGCACCTGTGTCGCCAAGCGGGTGGCGTGGTTTGACGACGCGCGCAGCCTGCAGGCGAAGCTGCGACTGGTCACCAAGTACCGCGTCCGCGGAGTGGCGCTGTGGGCGCTGGGCAACGAGACCCCGGCCTACTGGCGGCGGCTGTCGAGCTACGCCACCGACCATCCGGTGGCGGTGCCGACCGTGACCATGAGGGTGCCCGACCAGATCACGTACGGGTCGACGCGGAAGGTGAGTGGTCGGGTGACGGTCCGTGGTCACGCCGCGGCGCATGCGGCTGTCAGGTTGTTCCGACGAGCGCCCGGCGAAGACCGCTGGGTCGGGGTGCGCAGCGGTCGGACCGACGAGCAGGGACGGGTGGCCTTCGCGGTCAGCCCCCAGTCGCACATGCAGTACCGACTGGTCTCGTTGCCGGGGTGGTCTCGGACAAAGGTAGCCACCGCCCCGGACACCGCAAGGGTCTCCTACGCGGTCAACGTTGCGGCCCCGGTCGTCGCCCGTCGTGACCGTACGTCGTACGTCATCGGTGGGCGGGTGGGACCCGAACTGGCCGGAGTGACCGTCGTTCGGCAGCGACTCGTCGACGGTCAGTGGGTGCGCCAGGACCGCCAGCGCCTGGGCAGCGACGGCCGCTTCTCCTTCAGAGTGCACGCGAAGCGTGGCACGACGCGGACGTTCCGTGTCGTCGCCCTACCCAGTCGGCTGGACAAGGGTGTGAGCTCGCGGGTGACGATCAGCTTCGGCTGACGGGAACCGAAGCCGCCGGCAGCGGGAACCAGCGCAGTGCGTCGAAGTCCTGTGGCATCAGCCCATCGGGAACCTCGGCGAAGTCGCCGGGGTAGTCCGCGAGCATCGCCTCGGCCTCTGCCAGGTGGTCAGCAAGGACCGCCTCGTCGGCGCGGTGCTCGTGGTGCGGGTGCACCAGTTGGCCGCGGTCGTCGTAACGCAGCTGGGTCAGGCGCAGCGGCGGCTCCTCGGGGGCCGCTCGATGGCGCCACAATCCGGTGGCGGCGTCGAAGTCGTAGTCAGGCAGGAACCGATGGCCGTGCTCGGCGACGAACGCGACCGCTCGCACCACGAAGGAGAACACCGCCTCCGACAGGAAGTAGTTGAAGTTCACCCGCGTCCAGCCCGGTTTGATCCCCTCGCAGCCAACGCTGATCTCACGCTCGTACTCGTGGGAGCGTTCGATGTCGATGCCCAGCAGGCGATGGCCGTAGGGGCCGGCACACGAGCAGCCACCGCGGGCCTGGATGCCGAACAGGTCGTTGAGCAGGGCGACGACGGCGTTGTGGTGGAGGTGTCGTCCGTCGGGGAGGTGCACGACGAACGACACGATGGACAGGCGCTCGGCCTCGAGGTTGCCGAGTATCTGCAGCGACGGGACCTGACGCCAGGCATCGATCGCCCGCCGGAGGAAGTCCTCCTCACGGGCACGGATGACCTCCGTGCCGACCGCCTCCTTGAGCTGGAAGACCAGGCCGGCACGTATCGACTCGACGATCGCCGGCGTCCCGGCCTCCTCGCGGTGCTCCTCGTCGGACAGGTAGACGTGGTCATCCGGGTTGACGTAGGCGACCGAACCTCCGCCGACGACGTCGGGGACCCGGTTGTGCAGGAGCTCGCGCCGGATGGCGAGGACTCCCGGCGTGCCAGGCCCGCCGATCAGCTTGTGCGGCGACAGGACGACGGCGTCCTTGTAGGACAAGGGGTCCGCTCCCGGCAGCGGGGTCATGTGGATGGCGACGTACGGGGCGGCGGCCGCGAAGTCCCAGACGGCGAGGGCGCCGTGGCGGTGGAGGAGGGCGGAGATCCCGTCGGTGTCGCTCATGATCCCGGTGACGTTGCTGGCAGCGGAGAACGCGCCGATCAAGAGCCGACGGTCGGCATGGCGCACCAGCTCCTCGCTCAGGCGGCTCTGGTCGATGTGGCCGTCCGCGTCTTCGGGGATGCGAACGACGTCGCAGATCGACTCCCGCCACGGCAGCTCGTTGGAGTGGTGCTCGAACGGCCCGATGAAGACGACGGGCCGCTCGGCTGCGGGGATCTGGTCGGACAGGTGGTAGCGGTCTTCGAGCTCGGACGCGATGCGCAGGCCGAGGACGCCCAGCAGCTTATGGACGGCACCGGTAGACCCCGAGCCGCAGAAGACGATGCAGGTCTCGTCGTCGCCGCCAACCGCCTGGCGTACGAGCTGGCGAGCGTCGTCACGCAGGCGGCTGGTCTGCAGGCCGGTTCCGCTGGACTCGGTGTGGGTGTTGGCATACCGGGGCAGCACCTCGTTGCGGATGAAGTCCTCGATGAAGCTGAGTGCCCGACCGGATGCCGTGTAGTCCGCGTACGTCACCCGGCGCGGCCCGTACGGCCCGGGGACGACCTGGTCGTCGCCGATCACGCCCTCGCGGACCTGCGTCAGCAGGGGCGGGTCGGGAAGCGACGGGCCAGGGGGCGGGATCTCCATCCGGCCATCGTGCCAGCACCGCCGCCCGCCAGGTGCTCCATCGGCCGTTGCCCAGCCGGGGTAGCGTGCTGGCGTGGGCGTCGGACGGTCGGCCCCGGGAGGGACGACATGATCCGGAGTGCACGCCGCTGGTTGGCTGCTGCCCTCGTCGCTGCCGTGGCACTCAGTGTCCCCACGGCTGCGGCGGCCCAGCCCACGCCGGACCAGTCGAGTGCCGCCACCCGAGCTGCGGTCGCGCCGGTTGCCTCCGGCTGGATCGTGCACTGGCGCCTGAGCAAGGGCGTCAATGCGGTCAGCCGGAACGCTGACCTGGTGAAGGACGTGTCCTTCTTCTGGTTCCAGGCGACCCGGACGTCTGAGGTCCTGGAGCAGGAGCCAGGGGCCCAACCGTCCCCCACCAAGCTCCGCGCTTCCATCCAGGCCCTTCAGGCGCTGGGAATCACGACCTATGTCACCGTCAACGACTCCGGGTTCAACGCCACAGCGATGTCGCGGCTTCTGGGAGACCGAAAGCGCCGGGGGAACCTGGTCACCAACCTGGTCCAGGTCGCGACGGATGCAGGCGCGGACGGCGTCGACATCGACTTCGAGGACATGAACTTCGGCAAGGTCGGTGCGGCCCGAACCGCGGTCAAGAAGCGGTTCCCACGATTCCTGGGCCAGCTCCAGACTCGACTGCACGCCAACGGGATGAAGCTGTCCGTTGCGTTGCCGGCGCGGACCGGCGCGCGGGATGGATCGTGGGAGGTGTTCGACTACCGGGCGATCGCTCCCAACGTCGACCGTGCCCGGGTCATGGCCTACGACTTCCACGTGCCGAGCGGGCAGCCCGGTCCGGTGGCGCCCCTGCCCTGGGTGAACGACGTCGCTCGGTATGCGGGAGCCACGGTGGGGCGCAAGGCATCGCTGGGCCTGCCCGCGTACGGCTACAACTGGTATGTGAAGCGGTTGTCGGGGACCTGCCCCGCCGCGGCGACGAGCCCGACCTCCGGCACGACGCGGGCCTTCCGTTCGCTGGCGAGCCGGGAGAACGTGACTCCGACGTACCAGCGGTCGGTGGCCGAGTACAGGTTCAGCTACCGCCGCAGCTTCACCGACGGCACCGACACCTGCCGGGTCAAGCGGACCGTCTGGTTCGAGGACGCCAGGTCGGTGAAGGACAAGCTGTCCCTGCTGCGTCGGTATGGGCTGGGTTCGGTCGCGATCTGGCGGCTCGGTGGCGAGCGGCCGGCGACCTGGCGCGTCCTGGGCGCGTACGCGAAGCGCCGCTAGCCGCAGGCCGACGCCCGGACATCACCTTTCCTCCTCGAACACCGTCGGGATGGCCGGGTCGCCGGAAGACAAGCGCCTGCCGTCCTCGGGCAGCTCGGCCATCGCTCGAGAGTGCCGCGCTCGCGCGTGCTCGAGCGGCTCTTCGCCAACGACGTCGCCGGCCGTCACGAAACGCGTGAGCAGAGGGCGCTCGCTCTCCGCGTCGTAGTCGCTGCCCACCCGAACGACCTCCTCGGTCGCGGTGCCGTGGCGGTGTAGCCGGAACGCCCATTTGCGACCGGCGATGCTGGGTTTGCCGACCGACCGCTTGGCGACGCCGACAAGCTCATCGCCCGCCGCGCCGGAGACCTCCCGGGCGACCAGCTTGTAGACCAGCTCGGCACTGGGTGCGCCGGACCCGGTGACCACGGCGGTGCCCACGCCGTACCCGTCCGCCGGGGCCGACGCCAGCGCCGCGATCGCGTACTCGTCGAGGTCGCCGGTGACGACGATCCGGGCTCCGGTCGCGCCGAGCGCGTCGAGCTGGGCGCGGACGCGATGGCACTCGTCGGCGAGGTCACCGGAGTCGATGCGGACGGCGCCCAGGCCTACCCCGGCGATCCGAACGGCGTCGGCCACCGCGGTGGGGACGTCGTAGGTGTCCACCAGCACGGTGGTTTCGGATCCGAGAGCCGCCACCTGGGAGGCGAAGGCTGCGGCCTCCGAGTCGTGAAGGAGTGTGAAGGCGTGCGAGCTTGTGCCCCGGGTCGGAATGCCGAACCGTCGCCCGGCCTCCAGGTTCGACGTGGACTCGAAGCCGACGAGGTAGGCCGACCGGGCGGCCGCGAGCGCGCTGGCCTCGTGGGTCCGGCGGGTGCCCATCTCGATGAGAGGTCGACCGGCTGCGGCGTGGACCATGCGGGACGCCGCCGCTGCGATCGCGCTGTCGTGGTTGTAGATCGACAGCGCGAGCGTCTCGAGAACCACGCTGTCCGCGAAGGTGCCCTCGACCACGAGCAGGGGCGAGCCCGGGAAGTAGGTCTCGCCCTCGGCGTACCCCCAGACGTCGCCGGCGAAGCGGTAGTCGGCCAGCCAGGCCAGCGTGTCCGCGGCGACGACCTGTTGCTGGTCGAGGAAGGCAAGCTCCTCATCACCGAACCTGAACTCCGGCAGTGCGGCCAGGAAGCGCCCGGTGCCTGCCGTCACGCCATAGCGCCGGCCGCGGGGGAGGCGTCGGGCGAACATCTCGAAGACCGTGCGGCGGCACCATGTGCCGTCGCGCAGCGCCGCCTGGAGCATGGTGAGCTCGTAGTGATCGGTGAACAGTCCCATCGCTCCGGCCACGCGGGCAGCCTACGGCGCGGCGCCTGGCCGCCAAGATCTGTAGATGGCGCGGAGCTGGGAGGCGGCTAGCGGTGCTCCGCCGCGTACCGCTCGTGCCACCATGTGTCGGTGTCCGTCGCCCCGGTCGAACTCGAGGAGCCCGCGACCTCCGAGGACGTCAGTCCCGAGCATCCGTGGTTGACAATCGTGTGGAACGACCCGGTGAACCTGATGTCGTACGTGGTGTTCGTGTTCCAGGAGTACTTCGGGTACGACCGCGCCGAGGCTGACCGGCTGATGCTCCAGGTTCACCACGAGGGGCGGTCTGTGGTGTCCAACGGGAGTCGCGAGGAGATGGAACGAGACGTGGCCGCGATGCACGGCTACGGCTTGTGGGCGACCCTGCAGCAGGACCGGTGACGGCGGTGTTCGCCAGCAGCCACGACGGGGTGGTTCTCGAGCTCGAGGAGCTAGAGCGCCAGATCCTGGACGACCTGGCGCAGCAGGTCATTGGGCTGCTCGAGCCGGACGAAGCCCCGCCGACGGACCCCCTGGCCGCCATGGTCGGCATCGGCACCGAGACCGAGCTCCCGGACGACCCGGCACTTGCGCGCCTGCTGCCGGACGGGTTCACCGACGACCCGGCGGCGTCGGCGGAGTTCCGACGGTTCACCGAGGTCGGACTTCGGCAGCGCAAGGTGCTCGACGCCCAGGAGGTGCGGCGCAGCCTCGAGGCGGCGTCCCCCGTCCGGCTCGACGCTGACCAGGCCCGTCGGTGGCTGGGCTTCCTGAACGACGTCCGGCTGCTCCTGGGGACGCGACTGTCGGTCACCGAAGAGCCCGTCGAGCTGGCCGAGGACGATCCGCGGCTGCCGTTGTTCGGCCTGTACGGCTGGCTGGGGGTGCTCCAGGAGACCCTTGTCGAGTCGCTCACCCCCCGGCACCCGTAGCCTGGGCGGGTGCTCGTCATCGCCCAGGAGGTCGTGGACGCCATGGTCGCCCATGCCAGGCGGGACCACCCGGACGAGGCGTGCGGCGTGGTCGCCGGCCCGGCGGGTTCGGACCGGCCGGAGCGCTTCGTCCCGATGGTCAACGCCGCCCGGTCGCCGACGTTCTACGAGTTCGACTCCATGGACCTGCTGCGTCTGTACCGGGAGCTGGACGACCGCGACGAGGAGCCGGTGGTCATCTACCACTCGCACACCGGAACCGAGGCCTATCCGTCCCGCACGGACATCACCTACGCGCAGGAGCCCGGGGCCCACTACGTCCTCGTCTCCACCCGGGACCCCGTCCAGGACGAGGTCCGCTCGTTCCGGATCGTGGATGGCGAGGTCTCCGAGGAAGAAGTCCGCATCGTGGCGACGTTGCACCGAGGCGAGCCGGTCTGACCCGGCACCCCACGACCATCAAGGAGAGGCATCACCATGGCCGTCGAGGTCCGAGTCCCGACGATCCTGCGTCCGTACACCGCCGGCGAGAAGGCGGTGGAGGGCTCTGGGTCCACAATCGATGAGCTGATCGCCGACCTTGAGTCGCGGTACCCGGGGCTCCGCGAGCGGCTGGTGGACGACGCCGGGCTGCGACGGTTCGTCAACGTGTACCTGAACGATGAGGACGTCCGCTTCCTCGGGGGTCTCACCACGGCGGTCGCTGATGGCGACTCCGTGACGATCCTGCCCGCGGTCGCCGGCGGGTCTGCCGCCGGCTGACGATGCGCTACGACTCGCTGCTCGACTCGGTGGGGCGCACCCCGCTGGTCGGGTTGCCGAGGCTGTCGCCGTCGGCGGACGTGCGTCTGTGGGCCAAGCTGGAGGACCGCAACCCCACCGGGTCGGTCAAGGACCGAGCCGCGCTGGCGATGGTCAAGGCCGCCGAGGCGGAGGGCCGGCTGACGCCGGGATGCACGATCCTCGAGCCCACATCAGGCAACACCGGTATCTCGCTCGCGGTGGCGGCCCGGTTGAAGGGGTACCGGATCGTCGTGGTGATGCCGGAGAACACCTCTGTCGAGCGACGCCAGCTGCTGGAGATGTGGGGTGCCGAGATCGTCTCGTCGCCGGCGGCCGGTGGCTCCAACGAGGCGGTCCGGGTGGCCCGGCGCATGGCCGAGCAGCATCCGGACTGGGTCATGCTCTACCAGTACGGCAACCCGGCCAACGCGGCCGCGCACTACGAGGGCACCGGCCCGGAGATCCTGGCCGACCTGCCCACGATCACCCACTTCGTAGCCGGCCTCGGGACCACGGGGACGCTGATGGGAGCCGGCCGCTTCCTGCGGGAGAAGGTGCCCGGGGTGAAGATCGTCGCCGCCGAGCCGCGGTACGGCGAGCTGGTGTACGGACTGCGGAACCTCGACGAAGGTTTCGTGCCGGAGCTGTACGACGAGTCCGTGCTGACCACCCGGTACTCGGTCGGCCCGCGGGACGCCGTGCGTCGCACGCGGGACCTGCTGGAGCAGGAGGGGATCTTCGCCGGAATCTCGACCGGCGCGATCCTGCATGCTGCGCTGGGGATGGCCGGGCGGGCGGTGAAGGCGGGGGAGCGGGCCGACATCTGCTTCATCGTGTGCGACGGCGGGTGGAAGTACCTGTCCACCGGGGTCTACACCGCCGCCTCGCTGGACGAGGCCGAGGAGGGCATCGAAGGCCAGCTCTGGGCGTGACCCACCTCGTCTACCTGCACGAATGTTCACAATTCCGGGTCGCCACCTCGAAGAGCGCACGCGAGGGGGGTCGGGTGTGCGGAATTGCAGGGCTTCGCCCGCAATTCCGCACATTCGTGGGTCAGCGGAGGGTGCACCCGGCGCCGCAGCGACGCGGCCACCCATCCCAGCCCCGCTGCTCCAGGGCCTGCGCCACCTGTGCCGCGACGCGGCACGGCCGGCCGGCAACGTCGGCCCAGCCGTACCGCAGCGTGGCGCGCTGGGTCAGGGTCGCAGCGTTGTCCCGGTGCATGTCGCGGAACACCCGCTCGGTGTCGGCATGGTTGAGCCGGCCGTCCAGCTCGACGAGGAGCTGCCACAGGTCGTACTCGAGGTCGCGGACGTAGCGACCGCGGTCGGACCGGCGGCTGCTCTGCCGAGTGGGTGCCGGCAGCCCGTGGGCCAGCTCCACGTCCCGCCGGTACCGGTGTTCCAGCGGTGAGCGGACGCCGTCGTCGGTGGCGGCGGTGACCTCCAGCAGCAGGGCGCGCCAGGTCTGCATGGGGCGCTCGATGAGGGCCGCGCGCACCGCGGGGGCGGTGACTCCGGCCCGGTCGACGCACCGGGTGAGCACGCCGACCACGTCACCCGGGTCTCGGCAGTCGGCGACCAGGTCCAGAACGGTGTCCACCGGTCTGGTGCAGGGCGGTGATGTTCCCGGGGCAGTGGTCAGCCGGCGCCGTCGTCGCACCACCAGCCCGGTCCGGCGGCGTGGCTGACGCGCCTGGACCACGGACACGGTCACCGGGCCGTCGGACTCCGGCAGCAGCCCGAGCAGGGCCGCAGCCGTCGCATGGCTGGCCGCGGCGCCTGGCCCTGCCGCGAGGACCCCGCCCCAGGCCCGCTGCCGGAAGCTGGCCGGTACCGGGCTGGCGAGGAAGACGCCGTCGTGCAGCCGCTGCCAGCGGCCGCTTCTCAGGTGGGCAGTGACAGCGGCGTCGGTGAGGCCGCACGCCAGGACCTGGCGCCGGGTGACCACACCGTCCTGCCGGGCGACGAGCTCGGCGTCCAGTCGTCGGTCGAGGCGCATCGGGCCAGTGCACCGCTCCCGACGCCGGAAGCCGGTCGGTCGCCGCGACCTGTGGATCGGTGGACGGCCGGCTAGCGCTGTGGACCGATCGGGTGGCACCGGGGCACATGTGCGAAATTCCTGGCCTGCAGCCCGAATTCCGCACGGAAGGGGGGTGGAATGTGCGGAATTGCAGGGCTTCGCCCGCAATTCCGCACATTTGTTCCGCCTCCGGGGGACGAGGCGGCGACTCAGCCGGGGAGGGTCGCCAGGCGCCGCTCGAGGTGGCGGCGCTCCGGCTCGGCGGTCACGAGGGTGAGCGCTTCGCGGTAGGCGGCGGCGGCCTCAGCCACTCGGTCCAGCCGGCGCAGCAGCTCGGCGCGGGCCGCGGGCAGGTAGTGGTAGCGCGCCAGCATCGGCTCGGGAGCCAGCCGGTCCAGCGCGGTCAGCCCGGCGGCCGGCCCCTCGGCGAACCCGACCGCCACACCGCGGTTCAGCGCAACCACCGGGCTCGGCCACACGACGAGCAGCTGGTCGTACAGCAGCACGGCGGCCGCCCAGTCGGTGTCCTCCCAGGTGGCCGCCTCGGCATGGACCGCCGCGAGCGCCGCCTGCAGCAGGAACCGACCCGGCGGGTGTTGGGGTCCGGTCAGCCGCAGCCCCCGGTCGAGCATGGCCAGGCCGTGGTCGACGGCCGTGCGGTCCCAGCGGCTCCGGTCCTGGTCCTCGAGCAGCACCAGCTCGCCGTCGGCGCCGACTCGGGCATCCCGGCGGGCGTCAGTCAGCTCCAGCAGTGCCAGCAGCCCGAGGACTTCCGGGTCCTCCGGCAGGAGGCTGGCGAGCACCCGGGCCAGGTCCAGGGACCGGGCGACGAGGTCCGCCCGGACCAGCTCGTCGCCGCCAGTTGCCGTGTGCCCGGCAGTGAAGACCAGGTGCACCACCGTGAGGACATCGTCGGTCCGCTCGGCCAGATCAGGGCCCTCCGGCACGCGGTAGGGGATGGCGGCGGCCGCGATCTTCTTCTTCGCGCGCGTGATCCGGGCCGCCAGCGTGGCCTCCGGGACCAGATAGGCCCGGGCGATCTCCGCCGTGCTGAGCCCACAGACCAGCCGCAGCGTGAGCGCGCTTCGCGCCTCGGGCGCCAGCGCCGGGTGGCAGCACGTGAAGACCAGCCGCAGCCGGTCGTCCGGGATCACGTCGCCCTCCTCGTCGTCGTCGGTCTGCTCGCTCGCCGACGCGGCGAGGGCGGGCAGCTTCCGCCGGAGCACCGCGTCGCGGCGGATGACGTCGAGCGCCTTGCGTCGGGCCGTAGCGGTCAGCCAGGCGCCCGGGCGCCGTGGGATGCCGCGTTCGCCCCACGTCTGCAGTGCGGCGACGAACGCGTCCTGGGTCGCCTCCTCGGCGAGGCTCAGGTCGCCACCGACGAAGCGCGCCGTAGCGGCGAGGACAAGTCCCCACTCACCACGGTGCGCCTCCTCGACGGCAGCCTGGACGTCAGGCGGATCGGGCACCCGCCCGGTCAGCTGGGCAGGTCGACGATCGGGCGCAGCTCGACGGTCCCGGCTGGCAGCGACTTGGCCAGCGCCAGGGCGACGTCGCCGTCGGCGCACTCGAGGATGTAGTAGCCACCGAGTGCTTCCTTCGTCTCGGCGAACGGCCCATCGGTCACGATCGGCGACCCGTCCTCAGCATGACGGACAGTGGTGGCGGTCGAGCTGGGGGCGAGCGGGTCACCGGCGATGACGGTCGCGCCGGCATCGGCCACGGCCTTACCCCAGTCGTTGTGGGCAGTCATCATCTGCTCCATCTGCTCCGGCGTGGCGTTGGCCATGGCGGCCTCGTCAACAGCGATCACGTACATGAACCGCGGCATCGCGGGTCTCCTCTCGGTCATGGTGCGTGGACACAGTGACGACGAACAGCCTGCCCCGAAATCGACACCAGTGGGTCATGGATCTGGTTTGGGCTTCGCCGGACCTAGGCTGGCGGCCGTGACAGACGCGCCGATCGGCATCTTCGACAGCGGGGTCGGCGGCCTGACCGTGGCCCGGGCGGTGCTCGACCTGCTCCCGCACGAGCCGCTCGTCTACGTGGGCGACACCGCGCGTGGTCCCTACGGCCCCCGGCCGATCGCCGAGGTCCGGTCGTTTGCCCTCGACGTGATGGACCACCTGGTCGAGCACGACGTGAAGATGCTGGTCATCGCCTGTAACTCTGCCAGTGCCGCCGTGCTTCGCGACGCCCGCGAGCGGTACGACGTGCCGGTGGTGGAGGTGATCCAGCCAGCAGTGCGCCGGGCGGTGCACGCGACGCGCAACGGACACGTTGGCGTGATCGGAACGCGCGCTACGGTCGCCAGCGGTGCCTACCCTGACGCGTTCGCCGCGGCCCCGAAGCTGCGCCTCACCCAGCAGTCGTGCCCGCGCTTCGTCGACTACGTGGAACGTGGTGTCACCGGCGGCCCGGAGCTGCTACGGGTCGCCCGCGAGTACCTCGACCCGCTGCGTGACGAGGGTGTCGACACCCTCGTCCTCGGCTGCACCCACTACCCGCTGCTCGCCGGGCTGATCTCCTACGTCATGGGATACGAGGTGACGCTGGTATCGAGCGCCGACGAGACGGCGCGGGACGTCTATCGGGTGCTCGCAGAGCGCGGTCTGCTGCGCTCGGACGCGCTCCCGGAGCCGGTGCACCGATTCTTGGCGACCGGTGACCCGACGCCGTTCGCCGGGCTCGCCTCCCGGTTCCTGGGGCCGGAGGTCGTCGACGTCCAGCACGCGGGAGTGTTCTCGTGAGACTCACCGTCATCGGCTGCGCTGGGAGCATGCCGGGACCGGACGGACCGGCCTCCTGCTACCTGGTCGAGCACGACGGCTTTCGGCTGTTGCTCGACCTCGGCAACGGCGCCTTGGGTCACGTCATGCGCCACGTGGAGCTGGCAGACCTCGACGCGGTCGTCCTCAGCCACCTGCACAGCGACCACTGCGTCGACCTGAACGCGTTGTACGTTGCGCGCGTCTACGGTCCCTACTCCGGTGGCCGTCGGCTCCCGGTGCTCGGTCCGGAGTCCGCGGCGCACCGGCTGGCGGACGCGTACGGGCTGCGTCACAACCCGGGGATGACCGGCACGTTCGACTTTCGCACGTTGTCGCAGCAGGTCGAGATCGGTCCCTTCCGGCTGCGCCACGCGCGAATGGCACATCCGGTGGAGGCGTACGCGGTCCGGCTCGACGCGGCGGGCAGCTCGCTCGTCTACAGCGGGGACACCGGTCCGAACGACGACCTGGCCGCGCTGGCCGAGGGCGCCGACGTCTTGTTGTGCGAGGCGTCGTTCGTCGATGGGGAGGACAACCCGCCCGACCTGCATCTGACGGGCGTCGAGGCCGGACGGGTGGCAGCGCGCGCGGGCGTGGGCACCCTCGTCGTCACGCATGTGCCGCCGTGGAACGACCGTGATGTCGCGGCGGCGGAGGCGGCCACGGTCTTCGCCGGCACGGTGGCCGCCGCGACCCCCGGGCTGGTGCTCACGGTCGGTCGGTAGCCTCGCCGTCATGTCCCGCATCGACGGCCGTACCGCCGACCAACTGCGCCCGATCCGCTTCGACCGCTCGTGGACGGAGCACCCAGAAGGGTCGGTGCTCGTCGAGTTCGGGCGCACGCGGGTGCTGTGCACGGCCTCGCTCACGCAGGGCGTGCCGAGGTGGCGCAAAGGCAGCGGTGAGGGCTGGGTGACCGCCGAGTACGCGATGCTTCCGCGGTCGACCCACACACGCAGCGACCGGGAGTCGGTGCGCGGCAAGCTGGGCGGACGGACCCACGAGATCTCGCGGCTGATCGGACGCTCCCTGCGTGCCGTCGTGGACGTGAAGGCGCTGGGCGAGAACACGATCGTGCTCGACTGCGATGTCCTGCAGGCCGACGGCGGCACCCGTACCGCAGCCATCACCGGCGCCTACGTCGCGTTGGCCGACGCGGTCGCCCACGCGCAAGAGGCGGGATTCGTCGGGCAGGGTGCACAGCCGTTGACCGGATCGGTGGCTGCAGTCTCGGTGGGAATCGTCGGCGGGGTGCCGCTGCTGGACCTCCGCTACGAGGAGGACGTGACCGCCGAGACCGACATGAACGTGGTGTGCACCGGCGACGGCCGGTTCGTCGAGGTGCAGGGGACGGCCGAGGGGGAGCCGTTCGACCGCGCGCTGCTCGACGGCCTCCTCGACCTTGCCGTCGCCGGCTGCACCGACTTGGCCCGGCTCCAGCGTGAAGCGCTCGGCGGATGAGCCGACGCCTGGTGCTGGCCACGCGCAACGCTCATAAGGTGGACGAGCTGCGTCGGATCCTGGCCGAGTCCGATCTCGACGTCGACCTGCTCGGCGTCGACGCGTTCCCCGGCCTGCCGGATGTCGCCGAGACCGGCACGACCTTCGCCGAGAACTCGCTGCTCAAGGCACACGCCGTCGCGGCGGCGACGGGGCTGCCGTCGGTGGCCGACGACTCCGGGCTCTGCATCGACGTGCTGGGTGGGATGCCGGGGGTGTTCAGCGCTCGCTGGTCCGGCGGGCACGGTGACGACCGGTCGAACCTGGAGCTGGTTCTCGCGCAGATCGAGGACGTTCCCGACGACCGCCGGGCGGCGCACTTCGCCTGCGCCGCGGCGCTCGCGCTTCCCGACGGCGTCGAGCGGGTCGTCGAGGGACGGCTGTCCGGGTCGCTGATCCGCGCCCCCCGCGGTGGCAACGGGTTCGGCTACGACCCGGTCTTCGTCCCCGAGGGGGAGACGCGGACCACCGCGGAGATGTCCCCGGCCGACAAGGACGCGATCAGCCACCGCGGCCGCGCCTTCCGGGCCCTGGTGCCGCTGGTCGCCGCTCTCCTGCCCTGAGCCCCGGCGGCCACAGCCCGGCACTCGGCGAGAATCGTGCGGAAGGGGGGACTTGAACCCCCACGCCCGAAGGCACGGATACCTAAAACCCGCGCGTCTGCCAGTTCCGCCACTTCCGCGTGGACGTCAGCGTAGGTGACCGGGCAGTCATCGCCTGCGTCGGACCATCGCGGCGTACGGTGAGCCGCATGCCTGAGGCGCGTGAGCTCGTCGGCCGCTTCTACGCCGACATGTGGAACACGTTCGACGTCGCGGCGCTGGACGACCTCGTCACCGACGACGTGCGGTTCCGCGGGTCACTGGGTGACGACCTGGTCGGGCGGGAGGCGCTGGCGGGCTACGTGCGCCTGATCCAGGCCGCATTCCCCGACTTCCACAACGAGGTCGTCGACGTAGTGGTGGACGGAGACCGCGCCGCCGCCCGGCTGCGTTACGTCGGGACGCACCACGGCGAGGTGATGGGTGCGCCTGGCACTGGCCGCCGGGTGGCCTACGACGGGGCGGCGTTCTTCACCGTCGAGGGCAACCGCATCGCGTCGGTCTGGGTCCTCGGCGACAGATGGGCTCTGCGGCAGCAGCTCACGGCGCAGTAGCCGTTTCGAGTCGCCCCCCGGCCGACCAGAGTCCCACGGCTGCCAGGCCACCCACGATCCCTGACAGCAGCAGCGGCAGCTGGCCGTCGCCCGGTCCCACGTCCCAGAGCAGACCCGCCCACAGCCCCGCCACCAGCACGGCCCCGCCGGAGATTCCCTGGAAGACGCCCTGCGCGTGTCCGCGCACCTCGGCCGGCACGAGGCCGGAGATCCACGCCTTGCCGACGCCGTCGGTGAATCCGTTGAAGCCGCCGTAGATGACGAGGAGCACGAGGACGACCCAGCCTCCGTCGACCAGCGCCAGTCCGGTGTAGCCGATGGCGAAGCAGGTCAACCCGAGCGCGAACACCCTGGACCGGGGCCAGCGGTCGGACAGGAGCCCGGCGGGGAACGAGACTGCGGTGTACGACAGGTTGTAGAGCACATAGGCCGCGACGACGCCGGTCGCGGTGAACCCCACCTCGCTGACGCGCAGCAGCACGAGGGCGTCGGGGAAGTTGACCAACGCGATCACACCCAGAACAACGACCACCCGCCACAGGTCCCGCGGCAGGCGCGGTGGGCGAGTCCGAGCCGCTCGCCGGGCCGGGTCGCCCGGTCGCGCCACCGGTCGTGCGGCGCGGTCCTTGCGTCGCTCCCGGATGAACAGCGTGAGGACGACGCTGAGACCGGCCGGCACGACGGCCACCCACAGCGCGGCACGCACGTCGCCGCCGGTTGCGGTCAGTGCCACGAGTCCGAGCAGTGGCCCGATCACGGCGCCGGCGGTGTCGGCCGTGCGGTGGAAGCCGTAGACACGGCCGAGCTGCTCGCGCGGCACGTCGTCGGCGAGCAGCGCGTCGCGGGGGGTCCCCCGCACGCCCTTGCCCACCCGATCGACGACGCGACCGACGAGCACCACCTGCCAGACACCGGCGGCTGCCACGATGACCTTGCCGAACGCGGCCAGTGAGTAGCCGGTCGTCACCAGCGACTTTCGCCCGACCCGGTCGGAGAAGCGGCCGCTGGCGTACTTCAGCAGGGCCGCTGAACCCTCGGCCACGCCCTCCACCAGGCCCACCACGACCGCCGGAGCGCCGAGCACGGTCGTGAGCAGGATCGGGAGCAGCGGGTAGAGCAGCTCGCTGGCGGCGTCCTGCATCAGCGACACCGCGGACAGGATCAGCAGGTTTCGGGTCAGCCAGGCGGGACGAGGGCGGCGCACGGGCCGAGTGTGCCGGACGACCTCCCGCCGCGGGCGTTGCTGCGGTCAGTCCAGCCCGAGGTCCCGGCGCAGCTTGGCGACATGACCGGTCGCTCGGACGCCGTACTGGGCTACCTCAATCCGACCTTTGGCGTCGACTACGAACGTGGACCGGATGACGCCGACCACCGTCTTGCCGTACAGCTGCTTCTCTCCGTACGCCCCGTAGGCAGCGAGCACCGACCGGTCCGGGTCGGACAGCAGCGGGAAGGTCAGGTTGTCGTGCTCACGGAACTGCGCCAGCTTCGCCGGAGAGTCCGGGGAGATCCCGACCACCGCGTAGCCGGCCGAGTCCAGCGACACCAGGTTGTCCTCGAAGTCGCAGGCCTGCTTCGTGCAGCCGGTGGTCATGGCCGCGGGGTAGAAGTAGACAATCACCCGGCGGCCCGCGAAGTCGGAGAGCTTGACGGTGGCGCCGGTGTCGTCGGGCAGCGTGAACGCCGGTGCCTTGTCGCCAGGGGCGAGCCGTAGGGCGGTGGTCATGTCAGCTCCTCGCAGAGGTGGTGGCAGGGGCGAGCTCGTCGGCGTCGGTGTGATCGTCCAGCCCAGCGGTCCGACGCATTCCACGAGCTCCGGTGAGCCCCAGGACGACGACGAACACCGCTGCCCCGGTGAGCACGATCATCGTGCCGGACGGCACTGCCGCCCAGTAGCTGACGTACATGCCCACCAGTCCACACGTGGCGCCGATGACGGTGGACACCATGAGCATCCGCCCGAACCGGTCGGTCAGCATGCGTGCGACCACTGCCGGGATCACCAGCATGGCCGCGACGAGCGTCACGCCGATCACGGTCAGTGTCGCCAGGATCGACAGCGACAGCACCAGCATCAGCAGGGCCTCGGTGCGTGCGACATTCACGCCGGTCACGGCCGCGACTTCAGGGTCGAACGTGCTGTAGAGCAGCGGCCGGTACTGCAGAAAGACGAAGGCAGCGGTGGCAGCGGTGACGAGCAGAAGCATGACGATCTGGTCGGACGAGATGCCGTAGATCGAGCCGAACAGCGCGTTGTCGAAGCTGGGGCTGCCACTGGCGCCGTATCGGGTCAGGAGCGCGACGCCGAGGGCGAACGACGCGGTAGTGATCACGCCGATCGCAGCATCGGCGCCGATCCGGTACTTGCGACTGACCCAGTTGATCCCCAGCGCCGATGCGAGCCCCCACACCCCGGCGCCCAGGTAGATGAAGGACGCGCCTACGAGAGATGCGGCTGCGAAGCCACCGAAGATCGCGTGGGACAGGCCATGTCCGATGTAGCTCATGCCCCGAAGCGTGATGTACACGCCGATGAAGCCCAGGAGTGCTCCGGACAGACCGGCGACCAGGAACCCCTTCTGGAAGAAGGCATAGGCGAACGGCTCGAGAGCGTTGGCGAGGTCCATCAGCTCACCGCCCGCGCAGGGGTGGAGCTGTAGTCGTCGATGACTACTGGCATGCCCAGGTGCTGCAGGACTTCGAGCCGAGCCCCAAATGTCTTCTCGAGGACGTCCGGCGTGATGACCTGGTGCGGCGTTCCCTCGGCAACGATGCTGCCGTTCACGGTGACCAGGTGTGGGAGGTGGGCGGCCATGCCGTTGAGGTCGTGCGTGGTCAGCACGATCGAGATGCCGTCGTCGTGCAGGTCGCTGAGGAGGTGCAGCATGTCGTGCCGGGTGCTGACATCGACACCAGACGTCGGCTCGTCGAGCACGAGGAGCTGCGGTCGGCGCAGGAGGGCGCGGGCGATGAACATGCGCTGCTGCTGGCCACCGGACAGCTGCCGGATGTGGCGGTCGGCCAGCTCCGCCATCCCGAGCCGGTCGAGCACCGCGTGCGCATCGCGCCGCTCGTCGCGTCCGGCCCAGGGGACCCGCCGCCCGGACGCGCGCGACATCAGCACGCACTCCAGCACGGTCACGGGGAAGTTCCAGTTGACCGTCTCCAGCTGGGGAACGTAGGAGACGCGCAGGTCGTCGTTGCTGGTGAGGGAGCCTCGGGCGAGAGGAACCGCCCCCAACATGGCCCGGAGCAGCGTGGTCTTCCCGGCGCCGGACGGCCCCACGATGCCGGTGAACTGGTCCTCGTGGACGTGGAAGGACACGTCGCGGAGCACAACGTGGCCGTCGTAGGCGACCCAGACGTTGTCCAGCGACAAGATGACGCCGCCGACACCGGTACCGGTCACTGGGGGTACTCCGCCGAGTCGGGCGCCACGTTCTCGACCACGAACGCCTCCAGGTTCCGCGTCGTTCCCCCGAGGCCCGCGATCATCGTCGTGTAGTCGTAGCGCATGAGCCCCAGCCAGGAGTGTTCCGGGTCACCCGGGGCTCCCGGCAGGTCGTCGTCGCGGAGAGTGTCCTCGTACCGAGCCCCGGTCGCCCGCCCGATCTCCTCCAGCACAGCCGACGGGAAGACCTCTGAGCCGAAGATCACCGGCACGTTCTCGGCCCGCACCTGGTCGATGATGCGCGCGACCTCCTGCGGGGTCGGGTCCTCGAAGTTCTTGGGCTGCAGGGCGCCAATCACCTGCCAGCCGAACGTGCGCGCAAAGTAGGCGTACGCGTCGTGGTAGGTCACCAGCTTGAGGTCCCCGTCGGGGACGGTCTTCTGGTCTTTGCGCAGTGCGACGGCGAGCTGCTCGGTCTGATCCACGAACGCGAGATAGTTGGTGTTGTAGTAGTCCGCGTTGTCAGGGTCCGCGGCCGACAACGTGTCCTTCACGACTTCGGCGTAGCGCGCGGCATAGGTCGGATCGGTCCACAGGTGCGGGTTGGGTTTCCCGTCCGCCTCGGGGAACGAGAAGTCGTAGATCCACTCGCTCTCCGGCAGCACCTCGTCACCGATTTCGACGATGACCGCCCCGTCCTTGGCATTCGTCTCCGCGAGGTCCTTGGTGGGCTCCTCCAGCTGCAAGCCGTTCACGAAGACCACGTCGGCCTCGGAGAGCAGCGCGGCCACCTGAGGGGCAGGCTCAAAGGTGTGGCTGTTGGTCCCCTCGGGGACGATGCCTCGCACGTCGACCCGGTCGCCGCCGACGTTGGCCACGATCGAGGTGATCGGGGAGACGGTCGTTGCCACGACGAGCCGGCCACCGCTTCCGGGGGCCGCGCTTGCCGAGCACGCCGTCGCCACGAAGGCCGCCGCGACTATCGCTCCGAGCCGAAATGGACGCCACGTCATGTCTCGACGCTAACGCGTAGGGTTCGCCACTGCAAAAGATTCGCAAGTGGCCCCTTGGGGGCCGGCCGCCGCCTCGGTACGGTGGAGGTCACTCGACCGCACGGGAGGCACTTCGTGTCGCAGTCCGATTCGACGACGCCGTCGACCGACCCTACGACGGAGGTGCCGGTAGCCGAGGCCCCGGCATCGAAGCCGGCCGCATCGGCCAAGGCTGCCAGCTCGGCCGCGAGCTCAGCGGCCCCGTCGGCCAAGAAGGCCCCGAGCTCGGCCGCCACGTCGGCCAAGAAGGCCGGCGGCGGGTCGGCACAGTCTGCGAAGAAGACCGCAGCCAAGCCCGCGAAGGCTGCCAAGCCGGCCAAGGCTGCCAAGCCGGCCAAGAAGGCGGAGGGGAAGACGCCGGCCGCCGAGGCCGAGGAAGCCGCCCCGGCCCCGGCTCGCTCCCCGAAGGAGATTCAGGCCGACATCGATGCCGCCCAGCAACGGCTCGCCGACACGGTGGACGCGCTGAGCGACCGGTTGAGCCCGGCCAGCCTGGCGGACGACGCCACCAGCTCGGTCAAGGGCGTCTTCGTCGACCGCGACGGCCGGATCAAGCCCAAGCCGATCGCCATCATCGGCGGGACGGTGGCGGGCCTGGTGGTGCTGCGCGCCATCTTCCACCGGGACTGACCGCTGACGATGGTCGCTGACCCCGTCCCGACGAGTTCCTCGCTGCCCGTCCAGTTGCTCCACGACCGCGTCCTGGTGCAGGCCGAGGCAGACGGCGAGCGCACGACGACCGGCGGGATCCTCATCCCCGCCACGGCGCAGGTCGGCAAGCGGCTGGTCTGGGCCAAGGTGGTCGGAATCGGGCCCAACGTGCGCACCGTCCAAGGGGGGGACCGCGTGCTGTTCGACCCGGAGGACCGCCGCGAGGTCGAGCTCCACAGCGCCACGTACGTCCTGCTGCGAGAGCGTGACATCCACGCCGTCGCGTCGGGGCGGGTGCAGGAGAGCAGCACGGGTCTGTACCTGTGACCTGGCCGCCAGCCCGTAGGGCACTCCGATGACGGTGTCCCCGGAGCTGCTGATCGTCGGTGGCGACGTGTTCACCGCCGACGTGGCCCAGCCCAAAGCCGAGGCAGTGGCGGTGGTGGGCAACCGGATCGCCGCCGTCGGCTCCGCGCGCGAGCTGGTGGGGAGGTTCCCTGGTGCCCGGCAGGTCGACGTGGGTGGGCGGACCGTCGTTCCTGGGCTGGTCGACGCCCACAACCACTTCCTCGCCACCGGGGAGATGCTGGCCACGCTCGACGTGCGGTACCCGGCCGTGGCGAGCGTGGACGACCTCGTGGCTGCGCTGGCGACGGCGGCCGCATCGACGCCCTCGGGGCACTGGGTGGAGGCCACCGGCTTCGACCACGCCAAGTACGACCGCCCTCCCACCTGCCACGACCTGGACCGGGCTACCACCGACCACCCGGTGTTCGTGGGCCACGTGTCCGGGCACCAGGGCGTGGCCAACTCACACGCGCTGGCGAAGCAGGGAGTCACGCGTGACACCCCGGACCCGGCCGGCGGCCACATCGTCCGGGATGAGGACGGCGAGCCGACCGGCCTGCTCGTCGAAGCTGCGCTCGGCCTGCTGCAGCCGGTAGAGGTGGAGCTCGGCCACCACGGTCCGAACTTCCATTTCCGTCGGCCGATGTCGGAGCTGGTGTCGGCCGTCGACCGGGCCGGTCAAGCGTTCCTGGCCGCAGGTCTGACCACGGTGTGCGACGCACAGGTGACCAGACGCGAGCTGCGCGCGTACCAGGAGGCCCGGCGACTGGAGCGGCTCCGCGTCCGGACAGTGTGCATGCCGCTGTCGCACCAGCTGCCCGAGCTCGTGTCGCTCGGGTTGGCCAGCGGCTGGGGTGACGACTGGCTCCGCCTGGGTGCCATGAAGTTCTACGCCGATGGCTCGTTGATCGGAGGAACGGCCTGGTTCAGCCAGCCGTACGGTGAGCGCGGCGAGCTGACCGGGTCCGCGTACTGGGAGCCCACGGAGTTTGTCGAGGCCGTGTGCCAGGCCCACGCCGCGGGCTGGCAGATCGGTGTTCATGCGCAGGGCGACGCCGGGATCGAGATGACGCTGGACGCCTTTGCCGAGGCGTTGCAGCGCGCGCCGGCAGCGGACCCTCGCTTCCGGATCGAGCACGCGGGCGGCCCGACCGTGGCGCAGGTCGTGCGCATGGCCGCGCTCGGTGTGGTGGCGGTGAACCAGCCGAGCTACCTGCGCGACAGCGGCGACGAGTTCCTCACTCGCCTCGGCGGGCGCGCCGAGCGGCTGCAGCCATGGCGGGAAGAGCTCGCCGCCGGGGTGCGCGTCGTCGTGAGCAGCGACTCCGACGTCGCGTCGTACCGTCCGGTGCGCACCATGGCCGCGGCGCTCGACCGCACCACCAGCGGGGGACTCCCGATCGGAGCGAACCAGGCGTTGACACTCGAGGAGGCGCTTCGCGCGCACACCATCGAGGCCGCGTTCGCGCTGCGGATGGATGACCGGATCGGGTCGCTGGAGGTCGGCAAGCTGGCCGACGTCGCGGTCGTCGACGGCGACGTCTGGGGCGCGTCGCCCGGGGAGCTGGCCGAGCTGCCGATCTGGCTGACCGTGCTGGACGGCCAGGTCGCCTACGCGGCGCCGGAAGCCGCCGCGTTCCTCGGCTGAGCCGCGCAAGCCTCCGCCGGGCCGCCACCCTGCCGGGCTGCGCCGCGTGAGGGTGGCGGCCCAGCGTGCAAGGCTCCGCCAGGCCGCCACCCTGCCGGGCTGCGCCGCGTGAGGGTGGCGGCCCAGCGTGCAAGGCTCCGCCAGGCCGCCACCCTGCCGGGCTGCGCCGCGTGAGGGTGGCGGCCCAGCGGGGGAAACGGGTGGCTGGGCGAGCCCGGGATCTGTCACGGTGGCCCCATGCTCGCCGCCCTCGTCGCCGGACTCGGGCTGGGGGCGTTTGTCGCGGCCCAGGTGGGCCCGGTGTCCTTGCTGTGCGTGCGGACGTCGACCCGGTCCGGATTCCGGCCGGGTGCTGCGCTCGGTGCCGGCGCCGCCCTCGTCGACCTCACCTATGCCGCACTTGGCGTCGCAGGGGCGGCGTCGCTGGTGCAGTTCCCACCGGTGAGGCTGGCGCTCGGGCTGCTGGGGGCTGCCGTCCTCCTGGCGATGGGCGCCCGGACCCTGCATGCCGCCTTCCGCATCCGGCTCGGAGGTGAGAGCCCGGCTGAGGTGGCGCGACCTGCTGCCGCCTTCCGAACCGGTGTCGTCGCCACCGCTTCCAACCCGCTCACGATCGTGTCGTGGGCGGCCATCTT
Source organism: uncultured Actinomycetota bacterium (assembly GCA_963848085.1). Lineage (GTDB taxonomy): Bacteria > Actinomycetota > Actinomycetes > JAHEKZ01 > JAHEKZ01 > CAWKCE01. The sequence goes on along the minus strand of CAWKCE010000001.1, from coordinate 42,030 downwards.
CGGAGCGGCCGCCACGGCCTCGTTGGTCGCTGGCCCGGCCGATGCGGCGGCACTCCTGACGGGTGTAGGAGTGGGGAGCCTCGCGTGGTTCACGGGGCTCGCCGGGGTGACCTCGCGGGTCGGCTCCCGGCTTGGGGACCGGGCCCTGGCGACGATCGACGTCGTGGCGGGTGCGGGTCTGGTGCTGTTCGGCGCCGTGCTGGGGGTCCGTACGGTTCAGGAGGCGGACCTCAGCGGCTGACCACCTGCGCGCTGTCGCGGCTCACCATCAGCGACGACGTGTCCACCGCTACGAACGCGCGTGCTGGGATGGTCTTGAGCTCGTCGAGCAGAGCGTGTGGCCAGTTTCGGCTGCGCGCTCCCTGGAAGTACCAGGGGGACCCGTTGTCGGCCAGCACCAGACCGTAGGTCTTCATGGCTTTGAGGACGGCACGGGTGTCGCCGCGAAAGCCCGACAGATCGAACGACTTCTTCAGCCGGAACCGTGCCCCCATCGGCGGGTAGTTGCGGTTGTTCACGCTCCCGGCCTGGTGGCGCGCGGGCCACACGAACCGTCGGTCGGTGACGTTCGTGGTGAAACGGATGGCGTGGTCGACCCGACCGGCGCGCACCTCACCCAGACGCAGGAGTCCGGGCAGGATCGGCAGTCCGGCCGCGTCGGCCGACGTCCAGCCTCGCGGGCGCAGCTGGTTGGACCGCAGGTCCCACACCGCACCAGAGCCGGCCCGCCACCGGCCGTCGACCTTGCGGGTGTTGAACAGCTCGTACAGCCGGCACGACGAGCGATCGACGATGACGGCGTGGCGGTCGCCGCCGGCGTTCTTGCCGCCCTCGATGCGGGTGTCGGCGCCGAGCGGGTAACGCACGCGGTCGCTCTCGGAGGCGTACTGGAACCGGACGCGCACCCTGTCGTGGCCGGCGCCCACGACCGTGATCGGGATGCCGTACGGCACCGGCTGGGCGCCGAACGAGTCCCCGAAGTCCGGGTGCAGCCGGGAGCTCGGACTCATGTGACGGAGCCAGGCGTCACTGCGCGCGTGCACGGGCAGTCCGCGGATGTCCGCGTGCCACCAGTTGTCGGCGGGGAAGTCGGGGCAGGCGCCGCCCGCCACCGGTCGCACCAGTGTTCCGCCAGTGTCGGGTGCGGGAGAGCCGGCCGCTGGACCGCCGAGCAGACCGACGCCGACCGCCAGACAGGCGGCGACACAGGTCAGTGCCCTCGACGGCATGGTCACCTGGCGACGATAGCGACCTCCGGGGGCTCGCCGGATCCGCCGGCTGGGTGGGCGGTGGCGATGCGGTCGGGGTGGGCGAGACGCACGTCGTCTGCCAGCGCCTCGGTGGTCAGGATCTCGCGGGACGGTGGTCCGTCGACGTAGAGCAGGTCGCACAGCAAGGTGATCGGCACGCCGTCGCACAGCAGCGACCAGCCGCGCGATGCCGGAGGGGAGGGAATCACACTCATGTAGTTCGGCAGGTCAGCGGCCGGCCTTGAGCTCGACGGGTCGTCTCTTTTCTAGCGAGCACCTTTGCTCTACCATCAAGAGCATGTCGGGCACAGCGACCAACCCCTTCCGCTACGCGCAGCCGGTGGGCATCGATGACCTGATCGACCGCGACGGCGAGACCGAGCTGCTGCTGGCGACCGCGCGCGAGGGGAACCATGCCCGCCTGGTGGCACCCCGGCGCTACGGCAAGACGTCGTTGCTGCGCCGGGTCCTCGGCGAGGCGGAGGCCGACGGGTGGACCGGCGTCTACGTGGACTTCTTCGGGGTCCTGACGCTCGCCGACGTCGCGGACCGCGTCGAGCGCGCCTACGTCGCCGCGCTGACCGGACCGACGGCTCGGTGGTTCGACGGGGTCCGACGCACCCTGCGTCCGACCGTGTCCGCATCGGCCGGGGGAGTGCGCGCCACCGCCCACCTGGAACCGGTGCAGGTCGCGCTGGCCGAGCGGCTCGACCTGCCGGTGCGGCTCTACGAGAAGACCTACCGGCGCACGCTCGTCGTCTTTGACGAGTTCCAGGAGGTGCTTGCCGCCGACGCCAAGGCAGATGCGGTGCTTCGCGCGTCCCTGCAGCACCACGGGGAGGCCGCGAGCTACGTCTTCGCCGGCTCGCACGTCGGCATGATGAACGCGCTGTTCGCCGACCGCCGGCGCGCCTTCTACGCGCAGGCCCGTCCGATTCCGCTGCCGCCCCTGGCCGCAGACGACTGCGCCGGCTTCGTGGCCGATCGGTTCTCGGCCACCGGTCGCGATGTCGGCCGGGCGCTCGGCCCACTGCTCGACGCCACCTCCGGGCACCCCCAGCGCACCATCCTGCTGGCGCACGCGGTGTGGGAGCTGACGGCGCCCGAGGAGGTCGCCGACGAGGCCACGTTCGCCGCGGCCCGGGACCGCGTGATGGACGACCTGGGCGACGAGTTCCGTACTGCCTGGCTGGCGCTGCCCTCGGGCCAGCGTCGCGTCCTGGCCGCGGTCGCCGCGGGTGACCGGCCCTATGGTGCGTCCTCGGTCGGTGGCTCCCGCGGCGGGGCGGTCCGCTCGGCGCTGGACGCGCTCGCCGGTCGCGGGGACATCGTGGCGACTCCGGGTGGCTCGCCCCGCTACCGGTTGGTCGACCCTCTGCTCGCGGCCTGGGTCAACCACGCCCGCGAGGGCGACTAGGTCTGGTCCTTCGCGGTCCTGACGTCGAGCTAGACCTGTCCGTACACGTGGGTGACGGTGAGCGTGGCGATCAGCCGCCGTTCGGCAACCATCGCGGCGCGGTACTCGTCCCAGTCGGGGTGCTCCCCGGATGACTGGCGGTAGTAGTCCACCAGGGCCTCGACGGTGGCGTCCTGTGGGTCGGCCGCTGGCGGACTCAGGCTCACCGTCCCGTCGAGGACGACGTACTTCCAGAACGTCTCGTCGGTGACATGCAGGCAGGCCCTGGGGTCACGTTCGAGGTTGCGGGTCTTGGCGCGGTCGGCGGTCACCGACATGCGTGCGGTCCCGCCGGCCAGCACGTAGAGGACGTTCGACACCTGGGGACGGCCGTCCCGCCGGATCGTGACCAGCGTGCCCTTCCGGTGCTGAGCGGCGAACTCCAGTGCCTCAGTCATCTCCACGTCTGTGGCCCTTTCAGGTAGGCGTCGATCGCCGCTGCCGAGCGTTTGCCGTCGCCCATCGCGAGGATCACCGTGGCCGAGCCTCGCACGATGTCACCGCCGGCGAACACCCCCGGCAGCGAGGTGCGGCCGTCGTCGTCAACCTCGATGAACCCGCGGCCGTCGAGGTCGAGCCCGGGCGCGGAGTGCGTCAGCAGCGGGTTGGCACGGGTCCCGACCGCCTCGACAACCACATCGCACGCACACTCGAACTGGCTGTTGGGGACCGGCACCGGGCGCCGACGACCTGACTCGTCCGGATCGCCGAGCACCATCCGCTGACAGCTGAGCCCTCTCACCCATCCGTCGTCGTCGCTCAGGACCTCGAGCGGTGACACCAGGAAGTCGAACCGCACGCCCTCCTCCTCGGCGTGACGTACCTCCTCCACCCGTGCGGGTAGCTCCTCTCGGGTGCGCCGGTACACGATGACGGCGTCGTCGGCGCCGAGCCTGCGTGCGGTTCGTACGGCGTCCATAGCGACGTTTCCGCCCCCCACCACCGCCACCCGGCTGCCTCGCGCGACCGGGGTCTCGGCATCCGGCCCGAAGGCTCCCATCAGGTTGACGCGGGTGAGGTACTCGTTGGCGGAGTAGACGCCTTTGAGGTCCTCGCCGGGGATCTCGAGAAACACCGGCAGGCCCGCCCCTACGGCGAGGAACACCGCGTCGAAGTCTCGGCGCAGCTCGTCGAGGTCGTACGTCCGACCGACCACCGCATTGGTCTCGACGACGACACCCAGCCGCTCGAGCCGGGCGACCTCGCGCGCCGTGACGTCACGGGGTAGCCGGAACGGGGGGATGCCGTAGCTGAGGACGCCTCCGGCGACGTGGAAGGCCTCGAACACGGTGACCGCGTGACCCGTGCGGGCCAGCTCGCCGGCCGCGGTCAAGCCGCCAGGCCCCGATCCGACCACGGCGACCGACCCGCCGTTGGGAACGACGCCGGTTGCCGGCTCCACGAGGTCCGGGTGGTCTGCCGCCCAGTCGGCGAGGTAGCGCTCGAGGTGGCCGATCGCGACCGCCTCGCCCCGCCTGCCCCTGGGGCAGGCGCCCTCGCACTGGATCTCCTGCGGGCAGACGCGCCCGGTGACGCACGGCAACGCGTTGTCCGACAGCAGCGACCGGGCGGCCCCCACCAGGTCGTCGTCGGCGAGCCGGTCGAGCATGGCGGGGATGTCGACGTGGACGGGACAGGCATCGACGCACCAGGCACGTGTGCACTGCAGGCAGCGCATCGCCTCGATCAGAGCCTCGTCGTGCCCGAGCCCGGTGTTCACCTCGTCGAACGTGTGGGCGCGTTCGTCGGCCGGCCGGGTAGGCATGCGCTGGCGGGAAACCGCCATCCGTTCCTTGTTGGAGACCGTCCGGTTGGACCCGGTCGTGTCTGGAGGAGTGGTCATGGTGTGGTTCCCGCTGGTGTGCAGGCGCCTCGTCGGTCGAGGGCTTCCTGCTCGAAGGTGCGGTAGGTGGTGAGTCGGTCGGCGAGCAGGTCGTAGTCGACCTGGTGGCCGTCGAACTCGGGACCGTCGACGCAGGCGTACCGCGTCTGCCCGTCGACGCGCACGCGGCAGCCCCCACACATTCCGGTGCCGTCCACCATGATCGAGTTGAGCGACACCGTGGTGGGGATCCGCAGGGGGCGAGTCACGTCGGCGCAGGCACGCATCATCGCCACCGGACCGACGGCGTAGACCGCGTCGACCTGGGTGCTGTCACACAGCACAGCGAGCTGGTCGGACACCACGCCTCGGTGCCCCTCGCTGCCGTCGTCGGTGCAGACCTGTACCTCGCCGAGCTCGCGGAGCTGGTCGACCAGCAGCAGCTGCGACGAGGTCCTGGCACCGACTATCGACGTCACCGTCACTCCTCGGGCGGACAGCGCCCGCGCGATCGGCAGGACGACAGCGGTCCCCACCCCACCTCCCACACAGGCGGCATGGCCGGCGGCGAGGAGGTCGGTGGGCCGGCCGAGTGGTCCTGCTACGTCGCGGATCGCGTCGCCGACGTCGATGTCGCACAGATCGGCGGTGCTCTTGCCGACGGACTGGATCACCAAGGTGATAGTTCCAGCCGATGAATCCGCGTCGGCGATGGTGAGCGGGATGCGCTCGGCACCGTCCGCCAGTCGAGCGATGACGAACTGACCTGGTTTCCGCTTCGCCGCGATCCGGGGCGCCTGCACCACGAGTTCGACCACACGTGGGGCCAACTGTTCCCGCCGGCGTACTGGGTACATCTGCGACTCCTCAGCATGCGTGTGCACCACCTCTTCAGCAGTTGTGGCGCGGACGCCTCCACTGTCGAACCTACGATCCGACGCGGACCGGCGACAGAGGCCGAAGTTCCTCGCCGACCCCGGTGGGAACCCGAATCTCGGCCGGAGGTTCGACGAGAACGTCGCCTTGACATACCTCATCCAATACACGAAACTATTTTCGTCAGTAGGACACCCTGCTGGCACTCGCCGAGGAGACTCGGCGGGTGAAGGGGAGTATCCCCAGGCGTTCTCGTCGTCAGTACGGCCCGACCGGGCTCGGCGGGAGTGGGTGACCGGCGAGGAGTCGGCACCGGGAGAGACCTTCGGTTCGCGCACTCGCAACCGGAGGAAGCCCCGTGTCCGTTCCCGTGTGGCTGTGGTTCACCGTCTTTGTGGTGATCCTGGGCATGCTCGCCATCGATCTGAGGGCTCACCGCGGTGAGCGGGTCGTCTCGCTCCGGGAGGCGGGCGTCTGGTCCGCCGTCTGGGTGAGCCTAGGTCTGGGCTTCGGCGTGGTCGTCTGGCGGATGTTCGGTTCCGAGGCGGCCGGGGAGTACTACGCCGGCTACGTCATCGAGAAGAGCCTGGCCGTCGACAACGTCTTCGTCTTCGCGCTCATCTTCGCCGCCTTCGCCGTGCCGCGCGCGTACCAGCACCGGGTGCTGTTCTACGGCGTGCTTGGGGCGCTCGTCATGCGGGCGGTGTTCATCGCCGGCGGGGCCGTGCTCATCGACCGGTTCGCCTGGGTCCTCTACGCGTTCGGTGGGTTACTGGTCGTCACCGGCATCCAGATGTACCGGCACCGCAACACCCACTCCGACCCGACCCAGCACCCAGTGCTCCGACTCACCCGACGAGTCATCCCCGGCACCCCGAACTGGCACGGCACGAAGCTCTGGGTCAAGGAGAACGGTCGCTGGCTGGCCACCCCGCTGTTCACGGTTCTCGTGCTCGTGGAGGTCACGGACCTGATCTTTGCCGTCGACTCGATCCCGGCGGTCTTCGCCATCACCCAAGAACCGTTCCTCGTGTTCACCAGCAACGCCTTCGCGATCCTCGGCCTGCGCGCCATGTACTTCCTGCTCGCCGACCTCATGCACCGCTTCGTCTACCTCAAGGTCGGCCTGGCCGCGGTGCTCGTATTCGTCGGCGTCAAGATGCTGCTCCTCGACCTCTACAAGATCCCCATCACGCTCTCCCTCGGCGTGATCGGCGCCCTGGTCCTCGGGTCGGTGGCCGCGAGCCTGTGGCGCACCAAGAACGGCCCGGACACCACGGGTACGTCTCCCGCACCAGTCACCCAGTCCGTCTCCTCAGGAGGACCATCATGACCACCCAGAAGCCCGCTGATCACATGGTGAGGACCCGCCCGGCGTTGCCGACCCCGAGCATGGTCACGCTGCTCCAGGGCATCAAGAGCTACCCGGCTGTGTCGCTGCTGATGTCGACGACACCGGCGCCTCGGATGTTGCCGGAGGACGCAGAGCGGCTGCTCGGGATGGTGCGGGACGCCGAGGCTCGGTTGGCGGAGGAGGCCCTTCCCGGGGTCCGGGGGGTGTTCCTCGGGTCCCTGGCTGACGCTGCCGAGGACGCGGTCGGAGGGCCCGCGACCGAGGCCATCGCCGTCTTCGCCTCGGCGGTCACGACTGCCGTCGTCCACCTGAACCTGCCGGTGGCCGATCGCGTCGTCGTCGATCCCACGTTCGCCACCCGCGACCTGGTGCGGGCGCTCCACCGGACCCCGCTCCACGTCGTCCTGGCCCTGAGCCGACACGAGGCGAGGCTGTTCGCGGGCATGGGTGATGACCTCCACCCAGTGCCCGGCCGGTCGTTCCCCCTCCTGGCGGCCGGTGCCGAGGTCGCACAGCGCGGTGCGCGCGGCATGCGGGTGGAGGAGCGACGGTCCTTCTACCGCGACGTCGACCGAGCCCTCGGCGCCTACCTACGGATCCACCCTGCTCCCTTGGTCCTGGTGGGCACCGAACGTGAGCTGGCTGAGTTCCGCGGGCTCTCCGCCAACCTCGGACGGTTGGCCGGCTGTGTCCAGGGCAGCATGGTCACCGCTCCGATCGTTGACCTGGTGCCGCGGATCCGCGTGGTCATGGAGGGCTATCTGCGATCCCGGCAGAAGGAAGCGCTCACGCTGCTCGAGGCGAGGACGAGCGGCAAGCGAGTCGTCTCTGGCATCGCCTCCGCCTGGCTGGCTGCCCAAGCGGAGCGCCCGGAGATGCTCGCGGTCGAGGAGGACTACTTCTACCCCGCGAGGGTCGACCCCACCGGCGAGCTCCTCACCCCCGCCGCCGACGTCGAGCACCCCGACGTGATCGACGACGCTGTCGATGAGCTGATCGAGACCGTCCTTCATCGTGGTGGCTGGGTCGCGCTGGTGGAGGGCGGTGCGCTCGCCGACCACGACCGGGTGGCCCTCACCCTGCGGCGGTAGGCGCTCGCACTCGGGCCGCGTGGAGCAGTCGGGACGGAGTGCTTCCCTGCTCCGGCCCGAAAGTCCAGAGCTGCGCTCAGCCGGACGGGGCTAGCCTGACGGTCTGGTTGTCACTTCCGTGACCGGTCAGGAGGCCGACATGTCGAAACACGCCGCGTCATCCCCCGGAGCGCCCTGCTGGGTGGAGCTGTTCACCTCCGACCCGGACCGGACCGTACCGTTCTACGGGGAGCTGTTCGGTTGGACCCCGGAGTACATGGGGGAGCAATACGGCGGGTACATCAACCTGCGCAAGGACGGCGAGATGCTCGCCGGTTGCATGACGAACGACGGCACCTCGGGTGCGCCCGACTCCTGGTCGGTCTACCTGGCCAGCGACGACGCGGAGACGACGGTGAAGGCGGCTGCCGCCTCGGGTGGCCAGGTGGTCGTGCCGACGATGGGAGTGATGGCCCTGGGGACCATGGCGATGCTCACCGACCCCGGTCACGCCGCTGTCGGTGTGTGGCAGCCAGGCACGTTCTCCGGGTTCGGGCTCATCGACGAGCCCGGTGCTCCGGCCTGGTTCGAGCTGCTCACTCGCGACTTCGCCGCGTCCGTCGCCTTCTACGAGGACGTGTTCGGTTGGCAGACGCATGTCCTGGGTGACACTGACGAGTTCCGCTACACCACGTTGGGCGAGGGAGATGCGGCGAGGGCTGGGATCATGGACGGGTCGGGCTTCCTGCCGGAAGGGTCGCCGGCCAAGTGGCGCGTCTACTTCGCCGTGGCGGACGCGGATGCCACGACGGCGCAGGTCGAAGGACTCGGGGGTACTGTCCTGCGGTCGCCCCAGGACACCCCTTACGGACGTCTCGCCGAGGTTTCCGACCCGACGGGGGCGACGTTCGCAGTAATGGCGTCGGACTGACCCGACTTCGGAGGGCGCGCGGGCAGTTCCGGCTGCACTGTCCAACCGGTAGGTCACGAAGCGTCGGGGTCCAGGGTGGCTGGGTAGTGACGCCGCAGGAAGTCGTCGATGATGGCGTTGGTCGACTCCGGGTTGCGCGACTGAGGTTCATGCCCCTCTCCGGGCCGCTCGACGTACTGGGCGCCGGTGAGTCGGGCGAGCTCTCGACCCTTCCCGACGTTGATGATGGCGTCGTCGTCGCCGTGGATCACGAGGAGCGGAATGCGCACGGCCTCGGCCAGCGCGATGGCTTGGTCGCGACCAGGTCCGGGAGCATCCACCGTTGCGCCGATGACCTCGGGGGTGGTCTCCAGCCCCATCTGCACAAAATGTTCGATCTGGGCTTCGGAGTCGGCCTCGGTGAAGCACTGACCGAAGAAGAAGCGAAGGAAGTCGGGCCAGTCCCGACTCCAGTAGTCCCGGTTGAATCTCAGCCATCCCTCGTGACTCGCCAGCGCCTCGTTGAACTTCTCGAGAGACTCGGATCGGTGTGCGGCGGGGGGACCGAAGGGGATGGCCGAGCCGACGAAGACAGCGGCGGGGATCCGGTCGGGGTGGCGTGAGGCGAGCAGGAGGTTCCAGCCCGCTCCCGCAGACACCGACATGGACACCGCCTCCCGTACGCCCACGGCGTCGAGGACGGCAAGGGCGTCATCCGCAAAGAGGTAGTCGCTGTAGGCATCCGGATCCGTCGGTCGGTCGGATCCGCCATTTCCGAGTCCGTCGAAGGCGACGACCGTGTAGTCCCTCGCAAAGTGCGGTACCTGATGTCGCCAGAAGTCTGAGTGAACGATCGACCAGGTCGGGAGCAGCAGAATCGCCCGGGGGCCGTCGCCGAAGACCTGGTAGCTGATCTTCAGGTCCTGGCGCAGGACGGTGCCTTCGAGCCTCGGAGTGCCGTCGACGATCATCTCGCCCCTTCACGGTTGTCGCTCAGGTCGCAAGTCCGGTATCCGGACGTTCACCTGGTCCCGTCGTCCCCTCGACCAGGCGGGGCTCACGCTATCGACGGGTCCCGGTGGAACCTGCTGAGCGACCTCCAACACAGCCGCTGAGCAGGCCCCGGAAGGCACCCCGTCCCAGGGTCGGGCGTAGAAACAGCTAGCGTCATGCGGTATGACCCGCGACGAGATCCGACGAGTACTCGCTGCGGCGGTCCAGGTGGACGTGGATGTGCTGATCGGGGAGCGGGACGCGGTGTGGGTCAGCGACGACGCGGTAGCGGTTCTGGATCGCATCGGAGCTTCGGTGGGATGGGATCGGGGATGGGGGATGGATCCGAGCGACCGCCCGCAGCACCGACGGCGCATGATCCGACCGCTCCGTGAAGTCCTGAACGATGTGGTGCGGGTGGGCCGACAACGGGGCTAGCGTCTCGCCTCAGGCCTCCGGGTCGAGCGAGGGTTGCTGAGGTGTTGTGCCGTGCCCTCCAGGTTCCACAGCGAATGGCTCGGATCGCGTTCTCGCTGTCGTTTCTGGCCGCCGGATCCCGTGCGTCGGAAGGGTTCGATGGCGGTCCTGACCTGCTGAAACAGGTCGTGACCTGCGGGTGCGCCGCCAGGGACTCGAACCCCGAACCCGCGGATTAAGAGTCCGCTGCTCTGCCAGTTGAGCTAGCGGCGCGATGCACCGGTGAGGTGCGCGCAGAATGCTAGCAGCCGTCCAGAAGCACCTCGAATCGGTTCCCTCAGGGCAGGTCAGACGCCAAGCGGGGGAGTGAGTCAACGAGCCCATCAGCGCTGCCCTCGACCGCCCAGATCTCCGCGGAGCGGGGACCCGCCGGGTCCAGCAGGTCGTACAGCAGGCTCAAAGGGATGCGCTCGTGAAGCAGCGCCATCACGGACCCGTCGACCATGGCCGTCCTTCCCGATCGTGTGAACCTGGCCGGTTCGTACCCCATGGTCTAGAGGTCGGATGTGCGGGGATCAGGGTTGCTGCACCGTTCGGGTGTCAAGGATCACCGATGTCACCCGACTGACGCGGCGCATCCCTCGGGTGGAGCATGAAGTGGCGTGAAGGCGCGGTTTAGCTCTCGCGCCGGCCGAGAACGACAGCGACGGCGGCGACGATGGCTGCGACGCCGACGGCGATCAGAATGGCCCGAAGGACGCCGTGGCCGCTCGACTCCTCGTCGTTCTCGTTCACGATGACTTCAAGGGTCTCAGTTGTGGTGGCGGTGTCGGCCATGGTCACTCCTCCGTCGGTGGGCGGTCGTCGTCTCATCAAGTCCATCATGGTCGGCGCGAGCGCCATCCGCCCGGGGCCTTCGACCCGCCCGGCTGGGCCTCACGCCTCCCAGGCCTTGGACCACGAGTGCAGGACCTGGTAGTAGTTCGCTCGCTGGTACGCCTGCGGGTCGGCGGCGTTGCGCAGGCTGACGCTGCCCTTGAGCTGCTCCACGCCGTCGTAGCCGCGCTCGTCCATCCACTCCTGGACCTCGTCGAGCATCTGGCGCACGTGCTCCGGCCCGTGTCGAAGCAGCGCGGCAGTGGTCATGGCAACATCTGCGCCCGCCAGCAGCAGCTTCAGCACGTCGTGGCCGGAATGCACCCCCGTGCTGGCCGCCAGGGACCCGTCAAAGGCGCCGTAGAGCACGCCGACCCAGGACAGCGGAAGCTTGACCTCAGCCGGGCCGGACAGGTGCAGCCGGGGGATCACGTCGAGGCTGTCCAGGTCGATGTCGGGCTGGTAGAGGCGGTTGAAGAGAACCAGGCCGTCTGCCCCCGCGTCCTTCAGCCGGCAGGCGACATTGGCGAAGGCGCTGAACCAGGGACCCACTTTGACCGCGAGCGGGACGTCGACGGTTCGACGCACCTCCGCGACCAGGTCCAGGTAGCGCTGCTCCACCTCCGCTCCGGTGACTTTGGGGTCGGACACCAGGTCGTACACGTTGAGCTCCAGCGCGTCGGCGCCGGCGTCGACGAGTCGGCGCGCGTACCCGGTCCAGCCACCGGCGGAGGTGCCGTTGACGCTGGCGATCACCGGCACCGAGACGGAGGCCTTCGCTCGCTCCACCAGCTTGACGAACCGGTCCGGCCCGAGGTGGTAGTCGTCGAACTCCGGCAGGTACGACGTGGCCTCGCCGAAGATGTTCGTGCCCAGGTCGAGGTTGTTGGAGACCCACCACTCCTCCTGCTCGACCTCCTCCTCGAACAACGACGGCAGCACGATCGCCCCGACTCCGGCGTCCTCGAGGATCGGCCACATGTCCGGGTCGTCCGTGAGCGGACTGGGGGATGCGACAACCGGGCTCGTCAGGGTGAACCCGAGGTACCGAGTCGACAGATCGGCGCTCATGACTGCTCCTCATCCTCGGCCGGGGCATCACTCGCGTGGCCGGGGTCCGGCTCCGGCGCCGATCGCTCCACGCCGGCCAGCTGCTCGTAGTAGTGCCATCTCGCATCGACGTCGTGCTGGGCGCGGTCCGCGAGGTCGCGGGCTCGACGCGGGTTGGACCGGAACAGCATCGCGAACCGGGCCTCGGAGCGCATGAAGTCCTCGTAGGGCACCGAGGGCGTCTTGCTGTCGAGCGAGAACGGGCGCGTCTCCTCACCGTCCCCGGGGCGGTAGCGGAACAGCGGCCAGTGTCCCGACGTCACGGCCAGCTTCTGCTGCCCCATGGACTCGGCCATGTCGATCCCGTGCGCGATGCACGTGCTGTAGGCGATGACCAGCGACGGTCCCGGCCAGGCCTCTGCCTCGTTGAGTGCCCGTACCGTCTGGACCTCGTTGGCGCCCAGGGCGATCTGGGCGATGTAGACGTCGCCGAAGGCGACCGCCTCCAGCCCCAGGTCCTTCTTGACGACGCCCTTGCCCGCGGAGGCGAACTTGGCGACTGCGGCCCGCGGCGTGGCCTTGGACTGCTGGCCGCCGGTGTTGGAGTACACCTCGGTGTCCAGCACCAGCACGTTGACGTTGCGTCCCGAGCCCAGGACGTGGTCCAGGCCTCCGGAGCCGATGTCGTAGGCCCATCCGTCGCCGCCGATGATCCACACGCTTCGGCGGACCAGCGCGGTCGACAGGTCGAGCAGCCGACGGCTCTCCTCCGAGTCCACCGATGCCAGCCGGCGGGTGAGCTCAGCGACCCGCTCCCGCTGCTCGCGAATCCCGACGTCGTCTCCGGCGTCGAGGTGCTCGACGATCTCGGTCGCCAGTTCCTCGCCGACCTCGGACCGCAGCATCCCCAGCGTGGCGACGGCTGTCCGCTGCTGTCCCTCGTAGCCGAGCCGCATGCCCAGCCCGAACTCTGCGTTGTCCTCGAACAGCGAGTTCGACCATGCCGGGCCCCGTCCCTCCGCATTCACGGTAAACGGCGTGGTGGGCAGGTTGCCGCCGTAGATGGACGAGCACCCGGTCGCGTTGGCCACGAGAAGACGGTCCCCGAACAGCTGAGTGAGCAGCTTGATGTAGGGCGTCTCGCCGCAGCCGGAGCAGGCGCCCGAGTACTCGAACAGAGGTTCGCGCAGCTGGGAGTTCTTGACGTTGTCCGGTGCCCAGCTCGACGGGTCGGCCGCCTCGATCTCCAGGAAGTTGTCGAACCACCGGCGCTCGTCGTCGAGGTGGTCCGCGATCGGCTTCATGTTGATGGACCGGCGCTTGACCTCGCTCTTGTCGAAGGCAGGGCACACACTCACACACACCCCGCACCCGGTGCAGTCGTCCGGAGCCACCTGGACGGTCAGCTGAAGCCCGGGGACTGCACGGTTCTTGAAGCCCTTCGTCTTGAAGTCGTCGGGTCCTCCGGAGAGCTCGCCCGGGTCGTAGACCTTCATCCTGATGGCAGCGTGGGGGCACACGATGGTGCACTTTCCGCAGTCGATGCACAGGTCGGCGTCCCAGACCGGGATCTCCTCGGCAATGGTCCGCTTCTCGTACTGCGCCGTGCCGGTGGGGAAGGTCCCGTCGACCGGGAGTGCGCTGACGGGGAGCAGGTCGCCGTCCCCGGCGATCATGCGGGCGGTCACGCGCTGCACGAAGTCCGGTGCGTCCGCCGGGACCGGTGGCCGGCGGTGGATCGTCGACGTCGCTTCGGCCGGGACCACAACCTCGTGAAGGGCGGCACTGGCCGCATCAATAGCCTCGATGTTGCGCTGGACGACGACGTTGCCGCGCTTGCCGTAGGTCGTGCGGACGGCTTCCTTCAGACGTTCGAGCGACTCGTCCCGCGGGAGCACATCGGCCAGGTCGAAGAAGCAGGTCTGCATCACGGTGTTGATGCGGCCTGCCATCCCGACCCGGCGGGCAACGGCGGACGCGTTCACGCAATACACGTGCAGCCGCTTGGCGAGCACCTGCTCCTGCGCCTCGACCGGGAGCCGGTCCCAGACCTCGTCAGCTGCGTAGGGAGTGTTGATCAGCACCGTCGCACCGTTGGCGGCCACCTTGAGCACGTCCTGCCGGTCCAGCAGCACCCACTGGTGGACGCCGACGAAGGTCGCGTCGTCGATCAAGTAGCTGCTGTCGATCGGGTCCTCGTCGAAGCGCAGGTGGCTGACCGTGATCGAGCCGGACTTCTTGGAGTCGTAGACGAAGTACGCCTGGGCGTGAAGACCAGTTGCCTCACCGATGATCTTCGCGGTGTTCTTGCTGGCGCCCACCGTGCCGTCCGAGCCCAGCCCGTAGAAGACCGCCCGAACCCGGGCATGGTCGGTCGAGAACCCGGGGTCGAAATCCAGGCTGGAGTGGGAGACGTCGTCGACGATCCCGATGGTGAAGTGGTTCCGCGGCTGCTCGCCTCCGGCGTCGTCCAGCACTGCCTTCGCCATGGCCGGCGTGAACTCCTTGCTGGACAGGCCGTACCGACCCCCGACGGCGCGTGCCGTCGAGCCTGCTTCGGCCAGGGCGGCGACGACGTCCAGGTAGAGCGGCTCACCGGGCGCGCCCGGCTCCTTGACCCGGTCCAGGACGGTCAGCGTCCGCACTGTGCTTGGCAGCGCGGCCAGCAGCGCGTCGGACGGGAACGGCCGGTACAGCCGGACGGTGAGAAGGCCGACCCGGCGCCCGTCGGCCACGAGGGCGCGGACTGCCTCGGCGGCCGCGCCGGCGCCCGACCCCATGAGCACGAGGACCTCGGTGGCGTCGGCGGCCCCCTGGTAGTCGACCAAGCCGTAGCGGCGTCCGGTGAGCCCGGCCAGGTCGTCCAGCTTTCGCTGCACGATGCCGGGAACGGCAGCGTAGAACGGGCTGGCAGCCTCCCGAGCCTGGAAGAACACGTCCGGGTTCTGCGCGCTGCCGCGCAGCACCGGCCGGTCCGGGTCGAGGCCGCGCAGCCGGTGCTCGCTCAGCCGCTGGTCGTTGACGAGCGCGCGGAGCTGGTCGTTGGACAGCAGCTCGACGGTGTTCATCTCGTGGCTGGTCCGGAACCCGTCGAAGAAGTGGAGGAAGGGCACCCGTGACTCGAGGGTGGCGGCGTGAGCGACGGCGGCGAAGTCGGCGGCCTCCTGGACCCCGGAGGCCGCGAGGAGCGCCCAGCCAGTCATGCGGGCGGACATCACGTCCGAGTGGTCTCCGAAGATCGACAGGGCGTGGGTGGCGATCGTCCGTGCCGCGACGTGGATCACCGACGGCGTGAGCTCGCCAGCGATCTTGTACATGTTCGGCAGCATCAGGAGCAGCCCCTGAGATGCCGTGAACGTCGTCCCGAGGGCGCCACGGGTCACCGCACCGTGCAGGGTTCCGGCCGCTCCGGCCTCGCTCTGCAGCGAGATCACTTCCGGGACAGTGCCCCACAGGTTGGGGTGCCCGCGCGAGCTCCAGTCGTCGCAGTGCTCGGCCATCGGTGACGCCGGCGTGATCGGGTAGATGGGGACGACCTCCGACAGGAGGTGGGCCACCCGCGCGGTGACCTCGTTGCCGTCCACGACGGCACGGCGGGTCTCCGGCTGTGCACCTGCGGCGGTCATCCGCTGCCCTCCTGTGGCCTGGGATCGCTCCTCAGGCCAGAGTCGCCGGGAGGTCAGCCAGCGGGCAGGGTCTTTCGGTCCGTCAGGGTGAGTGATGGGTCACGCCGGCGCGGGACGTCTGGCGACCGGCCGGCGGGTCAGGGTGCTGGGATGGTCGCGCGGACCTGCTCCAGCGCCTCGGTCACCACGGGGTCGAGATCGTCGGCCCCCGCGTCGGCATGGTCGACCAGCTCCTGACGCATCCCGGGCGTCCAGAACAGGCGCACGTGGTCGGCGACGCGGCTCGCGGCCTCGTCCGGCGGGAGGTGGACCTGGTTGGCGGCGATCTGGTTGGCCATCCGGACCAGCGCGTCGAGCGTCACGTGGTCACGTCGACCGGCTCGGCCGAGCCCTTGGGGTCGGACACGCTCGCCGGGCGGACCCGGACGGCGGTGACCTTGTACTCCGGGCAGTTCGTGGCCCAGTCGGAGTACTCGGTGGTGACGATGTTGGCGCCGCTTTCCGGGTGGTGGAACGTCGTGTAGACGACACCCTGAGGCACTCGGTCGGTGATCTGCGCCCGCATCTGGGTCTCACCCACGCGGCTGGCCAGGGCGACCCAGGTTCCGTCGGCCACCCCGAGCTCCTCCGCGTCGTGCGGGTGAATCTCCAGCACGTCCTCCTCGTGCCACTCCACGTTCGCAGTCCGGCGGGTCTGGGCGCCGACGTTGTACTGGCTGAGGATCCGCCCGGTGGTGAGGATGAGCGGGAACTTCCGGTTGGCGCGCTCGTCGGTGGGGACGTAGGGCGTCTCGACGAAGTGGCCCTTGCCTCGGACGAACCCGTCGACGTGCATGATCGGAGTTCCTTCGGGGGCGGCGTCGTTGCAGGGCCACTGGATGCTGCCGACCTTGTCCAGGTGGTCGAACGAGACGCCCGCAAAGGTCGGTGTCACCTGGGCGATCTCGTCCATGATCTGCGAGGCGTCGTCGTAGTCCATCGGGTACCCCATGGCGGTGGCGATCTCGCACGCCACCTGCCACTCGTGCTTGCCGTGCACGGGGTCCATCACCGGGCGGACGCGGTTGATGCGGCGCTCGGCGTTGGTGAAGGTGCCGTCCTTCTCCAGGAACGAGGTGCCGGGCAGGAAGACGTGGGCGTACTTGGCGGTCTCGTTGAGGAACAGGTCCTGAACGACCAGAAGGTCGAGTGCCGACAGTGCCGCAACGACGTGCTTGGTGTTGGGGTCCGACTGGGCGATGTCCTCGCCCTGGATGAACAGCCCGCGGAAGATGCCGGCCAGCGAGGCGTCGAACATGTTCGGGATGCGCAGTCCGGGCTCCGACTCGAGCGCGGTGCCCCATACGGTCTCGAACAGCTCGCGGACGGCGTTGTCGGACACGTGACGGTAGCCCGAGAACTCGTGGGGGAACGAGCCCATGTCGCAGGAGCCCTGAACGTTGTTCTGGCCGCGGAGCGGGTTGACGCCGACGCCGTCCCGCCCGATGTTGCCGGTGGCCATCGCGAGGTTGGCCATCCCCATCACCATCGTCGAGCCCTGACTGTGCTCGGTCACTCCGAGGCCGTAGTAGATGGCGGCGTTGCCGGCGGTGGCGTAGAGACGGGCGGCTGCGCGTAGCTCGGCCGCCGGGACACCGCTGGCGGCCTCCGTCGCCTCCGGGCTGTTCTCGGGCCGGGCGATGAAGGCTTCCCACTGCGCGAACGAGTCTGCCTCGCAGCGCTCGGCCACGAAGTCGCGGTCGACCAGGCCCTCGGTGACGACGACGTGGGCGATCGCGTTGACCACTGCGACGTTGGTTCCGGGGAGCAGCTGCAGATGGTGGGCGGCCTCCACGTGCGGGGTGCGGACCAGGTCGATACGTCGTGGGTCCACCACGATCAGCTGGGCGCCCTCGCGGAGCCGGCGCTTCATGCGGGACGCGAAGACGGGGTGGCCGTCGGTGGGGTTGGCGCCGATGACGATCATCACGTCGGACTGGTCGACGGACGCGAAGTCCTGGGTGCCGGCCGACGTGCCGAAGGTCTGCTTGAGGCCGTAGCCAGTGGGCGAGTGGCAGACCCGGGCGCAGGTGTCGACGTTGTTGTTGCCGAAGGCGGCGCGCACCATCTTCTGGACGACGAAGACCTCTTCGTTCGTGCACCGCGACGAGGTGATCCCGCCGATGGAGTCCGGGCCGGACTCGCTCTGGATCGCACGGAGCCGGTCGACGGTGAAGCCGATCGCCTCCTCCCAGGAGACCTCGCGCCACTCGTCGCGGAACGAGTCCCGGACCATCGGGGTGGTGACGCGGTCCCGGTGAGTCGCATAGCCCCAGGCGAAGCGGCCCTTCACGCAGGAGTGACCCTCGTTGGCCCCGCCCTCCTTGGACGGGACCATGCGCACGACCTCGTCCCCGCGCAGCTCGGCGTTGAACGAGCAGCCCACCCCGCAGTAGGCGCAGGTGGTCTTGACGGTTCGGTCGGGCATGCCGAGCTCGATGAAGGTCTTCTCCTGAAGTGCCGTGGTCGGGCACGCCTGGACGCAGGCCCCGCACGACACGCACTCGGACTCCATGAACGGAAGTCCGCCGGCAGAGATGACCGACTCGAAACCGCGACCTTCCACCGTGAGCGCCAGGGTGCCCTGGATCTCGTCGCAGGCGCGCACACACCGTGAGCACACGATGCACGTGGTCGGGTCGAACGCGAAGTACGGGTTGGAGGCATCTGTCGTGGACGTCTGGTGGTTGGCGCCGGAGAACCCGTACCGGACGTCGGTGAGCCCGACGCTGTCCGCCAGGTCGTGCAGCTCACAGCCGCCGTTCGGGCGGCAGCCCGACTCCTCGTGCGGGTGGTCGGACAGGTACAGCTCCATCACGCCGCGCCGCAGCTTCTGCAGCTTGGGGGACTGGGTGGCGACGGACATGCCAGGGGCGACGGGGGTGGTGCAGGACGCAGGTGTCCCGGGGCGGCCGTCGACCTCGACCAGGCACAGTCGGCAGGAGCCGAAGGCATCGAGGCTGTCGGTGGCACACAGCTTGGGCACGTCGACTCCGGCCAGAGCCGCAGCCCGCATGACCGAGGTGCCTGCGGGCACTGTCACCTCAACGCCGTCGACGACGACGTTGACGGAGCTCTCGCCGGGCTTGGCGGGCGTGCCGAGATCTGGGTCGTGGAGCAGGGTCACTGCGCCACCTCCTCCGGGGTCAGGCCGAAGTCTTCGGGGAAGTGAGCCAGTGCGCTGCGCACCGGCCCTGGGGTGAGTCCGCCCATCGCACACAGCGAACCTTCGGTCATGAGCTCGCACAGGTCCTGCAGGAGCACCAGATTGGCCCGACGGTCGACGCCGGCGGTGATCTTGTCGATCACCTCGACGCCGCGCACCGAGCCGACGCGGCACGGCGTGCACTTTCCGCAGGACTCCTCCGCGCAGAACTCCATCGCGAACCGCGCAAGTCCGGCCATGTCGGCGGAGTCGTCGTGGACGACCACGCCGCCGTGTCCCACCATCGCGCCTTCGGCGGCGAATGCCTCGTAGTCCATGGGCAGGTCGAGCTGCGAGGGCGCGAGGTACGCGCCCAGTGGGCCGCCGACCTGGACCGCACGCACCGGTCGGCCGGTGACGGTGCCACCGCCGAAGTCCTCGACCAGCTCGCGAAGCGTGATTCCGAACGCCGTCTCGACGACTCCGCCCTGGCGGATGTTGCCCGCCAGCTGAAAGACCTGTGTGCCACGCGACCGGCCCATGCCGCGTGCGGCGTAGCTCTCGGCGCCGTCGGCAAGGACCGCTGGGACGCTGCCCAGCGTGAGGACGTTGTTGACGACGGTGGGCTTGCCGAACAGCCCTTCCAAGGCCGGCAGCGGGGGCTTGGCCCGCACCATGCCGCGCTTGCCCTCGAGGCTGTCGAGCATGGCGGTCTCTTCGCCGCAGATGTAGGAGCCGGCACCAACCCGGACCTCAACGTCGAACGCGCGCCCGCTGCCGAGCACGGATGGTCCCAGCCAGCCGGCGGCGCGCCCGATTTCGATGGCGGACCTCAGGATGTCGCACGCGTCGGGGTACTCGGAGCGGAGGTAGATGTAGCCCTGGGTGGCACCGGTGGCGAGTCCGGCGATGGCCATGCCCTCGAGGAGGGTGAACGGGTCACCCTCCATCAGCATGCGGTCGGCGAAGGTGCCGCTGTCCCCCTCGTCGGCGTTGCAGCAGACGTACTTCGTGGTGCCGGGAGCGTCGAGCACGGTCTGCCACTTGCGGCCCGCGGGGAAGCCGGCACCGCCGCGTCCGCGCAGGCCGGAGTCGGCGACGGCGGTGACCACGTCCTGGGGCGGCAGAGCCACCGCGACCCGCAGGCCGACCAGCCCGCCGTGGCTTTCGTAGTCGACAAGGTCGAGGGGGTCGATGATGCCGACCCGGGCGAACGTGACGCGGTCCTGCCGGCTGAGCCAGGCGAGCTCGTCGGTGGGGCCTAGTCGCAGGGCGTGCTCGCCGCCCCTCAGCAGGCCAGCGTCGAGCAGTCCGGCGACGTCGTCGGCAGCGACCGGCCCGTACGCGACCCGCGTGCCGTCGACGTCGACCTCCACCAGCGGTTCCAGCCAGAGCAGGCCACGCGAGCCGTTCCGGACGAGGCGGATGTCGTCGCCGCGCCGGGCGGCCTCCGCCGTGAGCGCGACGGCGACCTCGTCGGCGCCGACCGATCGTGCGGCGGAGTCGCGGGGGACGTAGACGATGGTGGTCATGCAGTGCCCTCGGCCGAGTCCAGCATCAGGGCGTCCAGCCGGTCGGGGGTGACGCGGCCGTGGAGTCGGCCGTCGACGCTCGCGGTGGGGCCCAGGGCGCAGTTGCCGAAGCAGAAGACCTGGCGCAGATCGGTGCGGCCGTCGCTCGAGGTGCCGCCAACGTCACATCCGAGCCGGTCGCTGGCGTGTGCCACGAGAGCCTCGGCGCCGACGGCCTGGCAAGCCTCGCCGCGGCAGATCTGGACCGACCGTGGTGCCGGGGGCGTGGTGCGGAAGTCGGTGTAGAAGGAGATGACGCCGTGCACCTCGGCGCGCGAGAGGTTCAGCACGTCGGCGACAACCGGCACCGCGCGGGGGTCGACGTAGCCGAACTCCCGCTGCAGCGCGTGCAGCACCTCGAGGAGTGGGCCAGGAAGTCCGGCGAGCGACCGGGTGAGGTCGGCGGCGCGGTCATCGGACCAGGTGGCGTGCGTTCCCGCGGTCGTCGTCGACACCGTCCCTCTTCCCAGGCCAACACGCACCGCCGACGGACCCCGCGGCGATCGTCGATTCAGGATAGGTCGGCCCAGCGAAACGGGAGAACCGCCGCGCGGGGTGTTCCACCCAGTGGAACGCTCATCCCACCGTACGGGCCACCCGATCCCCACCCCCCGGAAGCATCTTCGGAAGGGCGGATCGCGTGCCCGCTGGGTTGGGTAACGTGGACGGGACGGACTCTGACGAGATGCATCTCGACTCGGGAGGAGGGCCCTCGTGCGTGTGACGCAGACCGCCGCATCGAGCCACCCCGCCGGTGACGGGCCGGCGCATGCCGTGGACGGCCGCTTCGTGGGGGCGGCGCGGTGACGCCGGCCCAGGCCGGGACCAGCCGTGCCGCCAGTCGCCGCCGCGAGGGCGAGGCCGAGCCCTTCGCGATCGAGGTTCAGCACCTGACGAAGCGATACGGCAAGCGCACCGTGGTCAACGACTTGTCCTTCGCGGCCCGGCCAGGGCGAGTGACCGGGTTCCTGGGCCCGAACGGGGCGGGCAAGTCGACGACGATGAAGGTCATGCTCGACCTGGCGGCGGCCGAGAGCGGCCAGGTCACGATCGGTGGCAGCAGCTACCGGGACCTGCCCGACCCGTCAGCCACCGTCGGGGCGCTGTTGGAGTCCAACGCGTACCACCCCGGCCGAAGCGGCCGCAACCACCTGCGGATTCTGGCCGACGCCAGCGGGATCGACGTCGGCCGGGTCGATGAGGTGCTGGCGCTGGTTGGCCTCGACGACGCGGCCAACCGTCGAGTTGGCGCCTACTCGCTCGGGATGCGCCAACGGCTGGGGTTCGCGGGGGCGCTCCTGGGCGATCCGCCGGTGCTGATCCTGGATGAGCCGGCCAACGGGCTCGACCCGAAGGGGATCCATGAGATGCGCGACCTGCTTCGGGCACGTGCGGCGAAGGGCAACACGGTGCTGGTCTCGAGCCATCTGCTCGGTGAAGTCGAGCTGCTCGCGGACGACGTCGTGGTCGTCAGCCGGGGGCGGCTCGTCACCAGCGGGGCTCTGTCCGAGCTGCAGGAGGAGGCCACGCTGGTCCGAGCGTCGGACCCGGACCGCCTGCACCAGCTCCTGGAGCGCGAGGGCGCAGTAGTCGAGCGCCAGGAGGAGGCGTTGATCGTGCGCGGCGCGCCGACCGCCGAGATCGGCCAGCGCGCCTTCGACGCCGGGATCGTCGTGTTCGAGCTGTCGCCGCACACCGGCTCGTTGGAGGAGCGGTTCCTGCAGTGGACCGGCACTCCCGATCAGCCGTCGGTTGGTGGCACCGAAGAAGGCTCGGGACCATGAGCTGGTTACGGCTGGTTCGTGCCGAGCTCCGCAAGCTCACGACGACCTGGATGCCCTGGGCATTCCTTGCCGTCCTGGCGGCCATCAGCGCGACGACCGCGAGCGCTGTGGTGTGGGGCTCGGACTTCGACGGCACGAAGACCTTCGTCTCCACCGCGGCCAATCAGCGGTCCCTCATGGCTTTCGCTGCGAACGCCTTGGTGATCGCCGGGCTGTTCGGTGCGATCGCGGTTGCGCGCGAGTACGGCCACGGCACGGTGATCCCGACGTTCCTCAGCTCACCCCACCGCGCCCGGGCCGTGCTGGCCCAGTTGCTGGCGGTGGGGCTAGGCGGCGCACTGCTCGGACTGGTCGGGGCCGGGCTGTCGGTGGCTGCCGTGGCGTTGGCGGTGCCATCGACCGAGTTCGGCTTCCTGGTCTCAGGAGCTGGAGTCGCCCAGGTGATTGCGGCATCCGCGTTTGCCGGAGCCGTCGGGGCCGTGATGGGCGCCGGGATCGGTCAGCTGGTGCGTAACACCGGTGGAGCCGTGACCACCACGGTTGTCGTCTTGATCATCGCCCCACCGTTGATGGTCCAGCTGATCAGCGATGCCAGCGTGTGGGTGCCGGCGCCGCTGGCCACCGCCCTGTCTGGCGTCGATCCCGCTGCCTCGGGCGTGGAGAGCCAGGCCAGCGCACTGGCTGCCGTAGTCGCACTGGCACTGTGGGCAGTGGTGCCGGCGCTCGCCGGGCTCCTGTCCGTCCAGCGACGCGACGTCGTCTAGCCGACGAGCTCAACCGGGGGCGCGACGGTCTGCGTCCGGAGCGAGCGCCCGATCGGTTGCCTGGAACCGGGCGATGTACTGCCACCGCGAACCGCGTCGGCCGAGAAGCGCGAACGCGTGACTGGCCATGAGATCGCGGAGGACATCGATCGGTATGAAATCGCTGTCGCGTCTGGTCTCGGCGATGGCGGCGACGCCGTCCGGGGCCAGCACCCGGCGCACCTCGGCGACGCAGTGGTGTGGGTCCGGGACCTCGCCAAGCATCGTCGCGAGGAACACCACGTCGAAGGATCCGTCGGCGAATGGCAACCGTGCGGCATCAGTGCGGGCGAACGACACTGACGCCGGACCGGTAGCGCGCACGCGTTGACGCGCCATAGCCACCATGTCGCCCTGGAGGTCGGTGACGACGAGGTGTCCATTGGGGACGGCGCGCGCGATGGCCGGACTGAAGAACCCGGGTCCGGCACCGACCTCCAGGACGCGTGCGTTCGGTGGCAGCTCGGCAGCGCGGATGGTCCGGTCGGGGGACTGCACCAGGCGGCGCAACGGGTTCACCAGAGACCGGGCGCTGTCTGCCGGGAACACCTTCCCCCGTGTCATTCCGTACTCGCGCCGGGTACCGGTCCGATCGCCCGGTCTTTGGCTGGATGGCGGTGTGCCACGATCGCTCATCGACCCGTCCCTTCTCGGTCCCTCACCAGCAGTATCACGGCGAGGACGAGCCAACGACGTGCCCCTGATCAACGTGTTGGCGCTTCGGGGTGGCGGTCGGGCGGGGTCAGGCGAGGACGGTGGCGGGGGCCAGGTTGGCGTTGTCCAGGGTGAGCCGGGTGTAGGCCCGCAGGCGGCGAACCTGGGCGGCGGTCAGCCGGTCGCAGACCCAGTCCCAGTGCAGCGAGCACCAGTCGCCGGCCGCCAGGGTGCGGGCCAGCCCGAGGCCGCCCTGGGCGCAGGTGGCCCATTCGACCTGTGGCGTCCCCAGGTGCAGGTGCCGCCCGTCCCACACCAGCGGCTGCGTGCGCACGAGCGCGCGGTCGGCGTCGACTTGGAGGACGTGCCCCCAGCGGATACGGCACCGATCGAGGACGCGCAACGGCTCCTCGACCACGCCGGTGCGCAGCATGCCGACGTAGGGGTACACGCCGAGGACGTGGAAGCTGTGGTGCGGCAGGGCGCCGGCCCCGGACGCGTCGCCCAGCGGTGACCAGCTCCGCCCGAGGAGAGGCCGGAACCGCTCCTCCATGGACGTCGCCATCGCGGGCGGGTCGACGTTCTGCAGCAGCCGGTTCCCGATCCAGTAGGCCTCGACGACGCGGGCGTCCAGCGGGTCCCCGATCCCGCTGGCGTGCGCGATCAGCTCCAGGTACGGCCAGGCACCTTCGAAGGTGCGCAACGTCCGGCGCAGGTCGTGGTCGACCGCTTCGGCGGCAGTGCGCTCGAGGAGCGTGCCCGGGTCGTCGGCCCCGCAGTAGCCGAGTGCGTTGGGCGGATACGCGTACCGCGCGAACAGGAGCGCGCCGTCCGTCGCCGGGGCAGTGGTCATGCGGTGGCTGCTTCCGGGGCCCGCCACATCGGCACGGCCACCAGGGCCCCGCCGGCGAGGATGACCAGGACCCAGCCCAGCTGCGGTGCCAGAGGGGCGCCTTGGACGGCGGTCGCCAGGACGGTGGTGATGACCGACCCGACCACGAGAACGGCGGTGACGTCGACCGCGGGCGCGAGGGCGAGGGCGGCGTACCAGGTGCCGACGTACCCGGACAGCAGGAGGCCGGTCAGGAGCACCCACCCCCACTGGGCCGCCGTCAGGGTGGGCACCACGGCGAGGCCGCCGCGGGCGGCGGTCCACACGAGCAGAGCGGCGCTGCCCACCCCCATGCGTGCCAGCCCGAGCGTCCACGACGACAGGTCGGCCAGCAGCCACTTGGCGAGCACCACCTCGCCGGCCCACAACACCGTCGCGGCGAGCACCATCGCCTCACCGGTTCCGAACAACGACGAGGCGCCGCCGGACAGACCCACCTGACCCACGACGAGCAGGCCGATCGCCAGCACGTGCCACACCCCAAGGCGCTCGCCCAGCAAGGGGACGGCTAGCAGCGCGACCCAGATGAGCAGGGACTTGTGCAAGAACGCGGCGTTGGCGGACGACGCCCGGGAGAGCCCCTCGAAGAACAGCACGAACGCGATGGCACCACCGACGACCCCGACGACCGCCAGTCCGAGCCACTGGACCTGCGTGGTCGGTCTCGTGACGACGCGGCTGTGCGTCGCGCGTCCCAGCGCGATGACCACGGTGACGAGGAACAGCAGCGCCATGGTGTTCTTCAAGGTGGTGTAGGTCGTCGGGTTGCCAACGGCTCGCACGCCGTACCCGTTGAGGAACACGGCGAACCCGCTGATCGTGGCGGTGGCGAGAGCGAGCACCAGTCCGGTGCGGCGGCCGCTGGTCATGGGGACTCCTCAGGTGTACGCAGGGACAGCGCGTCGAGCGCCTCTGGTTCGGTGAGTCGGGCCAGTGCGAGTCCGCAGTGCACGAGCAGCCAGTCGTCGACGTCAACCGGGCCCTCGAGCGTCAGCAGGGAGACCGGCACCTGTCGGCCGGCGTCTCGGACGACAACGCTTCGGTCGAGTCCCACCGAGACGACCTGACACGGCGCACCGAGGCACATCAGGAACCGCCTCCCTCGAGTTCGGACCGGGCCGCGAGGACCGCGCGGTCGAGTGCGGCCGCGACCGGGCCGGACAGCTCGGTGCCGGACGAGACCCCATGGACCTCGACACCCACCACCACGAGCCGGGCCGGGAGCCGGCCGAGTGCCCGCGAGATCTCCACGGCGGTGGCCAGGCCCAGGGCGTGCGACCCACCGGACGACCGAGAGTCGTCGGGGAGGCTGTCGACGGTCACATCGATCGTCTGCACGGTTCCTGGTGGCTGGCGTGAGGACATTGCGTCGACGACGACGACTGGATCGGCGTCACCCCAGGTGTCGATGAGCGAGATCGGATCGTCGACCTCGACCACCTCGACACCGGGCAGAGCCAGTGCCGCGAACCGTCGGGCAACGGCCGGGCCGACCCCGTCGTCGCCCCGTTGCGGGTTTCCGAGGCCGATGAGCATCGATGTCATGACCGCTCCACCGTGAGGTCGAGGAAGTGGGTGGCACACGAGATGCACGGGTCGTAGTTCCGCACGGCCTGCTCGCACCGCAGGGTCAGCTCGTCGTGCGTGAGATCGAGCCGCGTGGCGACGAACCGTCGCAGGTCCTCCTCCATGCTGGCCAGGTTCTGCGACGTGGGAGGCACGATCACGGCGTCCTCGATCGTGCCGTCCTTGGCCAGCTGGTAGCGGTGGTAGAGGAGGCCGCGGGGCGCTTCGGTTGCACCGTGGCCGACCCCAGGCATGGGCGGAACGGGAACCGACGGGATGTCGTAGCCCTTCCAGCCGTCGATGATGCGTAGCGCCTCGTCGAGCGCGTAGACGAGCTCAACGGCTCGCACCACGATCGAGCGGAAGGGGTTTCGACACTCGACCCCCAGACCCGCTGCGCGCGCGGCTTCCTGCGCCAGCGGGGACAGCCGGTCGTGGTTCAGCGAGTAGCGCGCGAGCGGGCCAACGACGTACGTGGTGCGCCCATCCAGGTGGGCGTGGAGCGCGTTCGAGCGGGCGACGTGCTCCTCGACGACGACCGAGCTGAAGTCGGCGACGTCGAAGGACCGTCCCGTGGTGGACACGACGCGACCGCCCTCCAGCGGGTACCCCTCGGCCGGGCGCAACGACACGTACTCCTGCGGCTGCTCGAAGTCGGGGAAGTCGAAGCCGGCAACCCAGCCGACGGTGGCCAGGGCGGCGTCGCGCGCCAGCTCGAGCTGTGGCCGCAGGCCGAGCAGCTCGTGCCGGCTGGGCATCCGGTAGAAACCTCCGACGCGGACGTTGACCGGGTGCACCGCCCGGCCCCCGACCAGCGCCATGAGCGCGTTCCCGGCCTTCTTGATCGCAAGACCGCGCTCGACCAGCTCTCGATGGTCGGCCGCCATCTCGACCGCCCCGTCGTAGCCGAGGAAGTCCGGTGCGTGCAGCAGGTAGATGTGAAGTGCGTGGCTCTCCACCCACTCACCGCAGTAGAGAAGCCGCCGCATGAGCCGGATCTCCTCGGGAACGGTGACGCCGCAGGCGTCCTCGATCGCCAGACAGGAGCTCATCTGGTAGGCGACCGGGCAGATCCCGCAGATACGTGCGGTGATGTCCGGCGGCTCCGTCCACGCGCGTCCACGCAGGAAGGCCTCGAAGAACCGTGGTGGTTCGAAGATGTTGAGCTCGACGTCCTCGACGCGGCCGTCGGTGATCACGACGCGCATCGCGCCCTCGCCCTCGACGCGGGCCAGCGGGTCCGCGGTGAGGACATGGTCGCCTGAGGTGAGCTTGTGGGTCATGGCGACGTCTCCTCGCCTGCTGCTGCGTGTTCCGCGGCGCGGTCGGCCGCCGCGCGGAAGGCGGGTGCCGCGGCGTTGAAGGTGCGGAATACCCTGGCGACGTCTCGCGTCGGCATGCCCAGGTCCACCAGCGTGGACGACAAGGCGGCGGCGTTGGCGGTGTCCTGCGGACCGAAACAGCCGTAGCAGCCACGCGCGTAGGCCGGGCAGAGCGCGCCGCAGCCGGCCTGGGTGACCGGCCCCAGGCACGGGGTGCCGTTGGCGACCGCCACACAGACCGCGCCGCGGCGCTTGCACTCCACACAGACGCTGTACGACGGGATGCGCGGCCGACGACCGTTGATGCACGCGGCCAGCAGCTCGATCAGCTGCCGTTTGTCGACCGGGCAGCCGCGCAGCTCGAAGTCGACGGCGACATGGTCGCCGATTGCTGTGGATCGCTCCAGTGTGGAGACGTACTCAGGGTGGGCGTAGACGATTGACCGGTACTCGGCGACGTCGGCAAAGTTGCGCAAAGCCTGGATGCCCCCACTGGTCGCACACGCTCCGATGGTCACCAGCAGCTTCGACATGGCCCGGATCTCCTGGATCCGCTCGGCATCCGCCGGCGTGGTGACCGAACCCTCGACGAGCGATACGTCGTAAGGGCCGGCGACCTTGCCGCGGGTGGCCTCGGGGAAGTAGGCGATGCGCACCGCGCCGGCGAGGGGGATCAGCTCGTCCTCGCAGTTGAGGATCGTGAGCTGGCAGCCGTCGCACGACGCGAACTTCCAGACGGCGAGGGTGGGGCGGTGTGGGCTCATCTCACAGCTCCCTCACCGCGAGCAACGGGGCCAACGTTGCGTAGTCGAGGACCGGCCCGTCCACGCAGACGAACAGTTCGCGGAGCTGGCAGTGGCCGCACAGGCCGACCCCGCACTTCATGGACCGCTCCATGGACAGCCGGATGTGGTCGGGCGCAACGCCGAGATCGAGCAGCGCGAGGGTGACGAAGCGCATCATCACCTCGGGTCCACACACCAGCGCCAGGGTGTGGCTCGGCTCGAAGGTCGCGCGCGGCACCAGCGTGGTGACCAGGCCGACGCGACCGAGCCACTCCTGCGTGCCGTGGTCGACGACCTCCATGACGTCGATGTCATGATCACGCCACCGAGCGAGCTCGGACGGGTACAGCCGGTCGGAGGGGGTGCGGGCTCCGTACAACAGGGACACGCTGCGGTACTTGTGGCGCTCGGAGAGCAGACGCAGCACCGCCGGACGGAGCGGCGCCAGACCGATGCCGCCCGCGATGACGACGACGTCGCTGCCCTGACCGTCCTCGATGCGCCACCCCTCGCCGTAGGGGCCGCGGACCTCCAGCACGTTGCCCACGTCGCACGCCGCGATTTCGTGCGTGACGCCGCCGACGTCGCGGATGGTGTGGACCAGGAGCCCGCGGTCCGGGTTCCCGCTGATCGAGATGGGAACCTCGCCGACTCCGACCCGGCCGAGCATCGTGAACTGGCCAGGCACGAACGCCAACGGCTCGCCGTCGAGTGGGGCGAGGGCGAGCGTCACGGTGTCTCCGGTGTCCTGCTGCCGGTCAACCACCCGGAACTCCCGCACGTGGAATGCCGACTGGCCGTGCGGCCGCTGGGTGGGGAGGGTGTCAGGGGCGTGCGGCACCGGGCACTCCGTAGAGGTCAAGCGCCCGGATGCGCGCAGCCTGCAGCCGGGCGTACATCACCTGGGCCACCCGCTGCATGAGGTCGTACCCCAGCTTCGGGTCCTCGTCACACTTGCCGCGCAGGCACTTGCCGTCGAAGACGACGGTGCTCGTCGACTCCACGGCCCGCGCGTCGAAGAGCCACCGGTGCGGGGGGATCAGCCAGGACCAGCCCAGGACCTCGCCGTCGTCGACGGTCTCGATGATCATTGGCCCGCCCGCTGGGTCGTTCGCCTCGATCGCCACCCGGCCGCGTCGGATGACGTAGAACACATCAGCCGGTTCGCCCTCCCGGTACAGGTAGTCCCCGGCGCGCGCATGGCGGTTCGCCGCGCAGCCGGCGATGAGCTGGAGTGTCTCGGCGTCGAGGCCGGCGAAGAACGGGTGTTCGTGCAGGAGCTCGTCGATGGTGCGCACGTCAGGCCTCCCGGGAGTCGGGCGGGTCGATGGGGCTCGCCGGGGAAGTCGCACGGATCGCCGCGACCTCGGCAGTGAGGTCGATCCCAACGGGGCACCACGTGATGCAGCGACCGCAGCCGACGCAACCGGAGGTGCCGAACTGGTCGACCCAGGAGGCGAGCTTGTGGGTTGCCCACTGCCGGTACCGCGACTTTGGAGTCGTCCGCACGCTCCCGCCGTGCATCGCCGAGAACTCGGTGGTGAAGCACGAGTCCCACACCCGCCAACGTTCCGCGGTCCCGTCCACCAGGTCGGTGGAGTCCTCGACCGACGTGCAGAAGCAGGTGGGACAGACCATCGTGCAGTTGGTGCACGACAGGCATCGGGTAGCGACGTCGTCCCACTGTGGGTGGTCCGGGTTGTCGTAGAGCAGGTCCCGCAGGCCATCGACGTCCAGGTGACGTCCCATGCGCGATGTCGCCCGCTCCGTGACGGCGACGTCCGCTGTGAGGTCGTCGAGGTCGACCGGGAGGATGGGCAACCGGTCGACCAAGTGGTCCCCACGAGGTCCCCCCGAGCGGACCACGAAGCGGTGGCCGTTGTCGTCGAGCAGCTCGGTGAGCGACAGGTCGAAGCCCTCGGTCGGGCTCGGGCCGGTCCCGGTCGACGCGCAGAAGCAGGTGCCTCCGGGCTCGGAGCACGACACCGCAACGATCAGCGTCTCCGCCCGGCGTGCGCCGTAGTGCGCGTCCGCGTGCGGCCGGCCGAGCAAGACGCGGTCGTGAATGGCGACCGCATGCAGGTCGCAGGAGCGGACGCCGAACAGCGCCACCGGCCGGATCTCGGGATCGAGGCGCCGTGGGATGCCGGACGCGCCAGGCTCGCGACGGACGAGCAGCTCGTTGGCCGGGAACAGCTCGCGTTTCCAGGACTGCGGCCCCACGGCGTAGCCGAAGAAGGCGTCGTCGCCGCGGTCCCGCAGCCGGTAGTGCCCGGCATCCTGCTCGTCGCCGCATCCGCGCGGGAAATCGTCGACTCTAGTGATCTCGCCGTGTCCGACGACGCCGTCGCGCACCGTCGGGCCCAGAACCGTCCACCCGTCAGCGCGCAGCAGGTCGAGCAACGCCTGCAGCCCGTCGACGTCAAGGACGGCCATCGCGTGAGTAGGCATGACACCTCCGCATCAGATCACTCCTCACGATCGGGGATCTGACGCAGGTCGAACAGGGCCGAAGGACGTGTCGCAGGGGGGTCCGTGGGCTGTATCCGGCACCGAGGGTGCCTAGCCCCGAAGGCCTAGGCGTTTTGCCATGCGGACGACGCCGGCGTAGGTCCGCTCAGCGCGAAGCGACCCGTGCAGCTTGGCGGAGAAGAATGGCAGCGGGTCGGTCCGGCGCACCGGGACTCGGCGCAGCCGGATCGGATCGACTCCCGGCAGGTTGCGGCCCAGCTCCCCGGTGGCGGCGCTGCGGAAGCGGGCGCGGAGCACGGGTTCCATGGCAGGCACTCGGACTCCCCACGTGTACGCGAAGTGGCGCGCAGTGACGCCGAGCCGCCGCTCGATCGTGGCGCTGCAGTCGTCGAGCTCCCGTTCGGTGAGGAGGTGGGGCTGCACGTGGCGGTGTGTGTGGTTGCCGACCGTGCAAAGGCCGGACTCCACCATCTCGGCGAGCTGCTCCCAGGTGAGGCCCGGTGCCCCCGAGTCTTTGGCGGTGGCACCTTCCCACTGCATCGTCCCTCCGAGGTACGCCGTCGCCAGGTAGAGCGTGAATGGGAGTCGTCGCTCGCGCAGCAACGGCCAGGCGTGGGTGTGTACGTCGGCGAAGCCGTCGTCGAAGGTGAGTCCGAAGCTCGACCGGTCGTCTCCGGCCTCGAGCCGGTCCAGTGCGGTGTCGATCGACACGACGTCGGCCTCGGCCAGTGCGTCGAGCTGAGCTTCGAATCCGGCGGCGCTCACGTCGAGCTCGTCCCCGGACCCTCCGCCGACCCGGTGGTAGATGAGCAGCGAGGCCCCCTGCGCGGCCCGACCGTCGGGCAGGTGGGCGAGCGCCTGCTTCATGGTGCCGCGCATTTGCGGGTCCTTCCGAGTGACGGTTCCCCGCATTCGTACCGCCTTCGAGCGCCCCGCGGGGACATTGACTGGGCATGACACCATGGCAGGCGATCGACGAAGGGCGTGGGGGCGAGTGTCGGGAACGGCGGGGGATGTCGAGGCCGCGGTCGCGGTGGAGCTGGTCGGGTTCGACCGGCTGCTGGAGGACGTGCTGACGCGCCTCCTCGGCCGCGAGAGCCTGGCCGTCGTGCGGACGGGTGACGACCGCGCCAGGGTGGCCGTTGTCAACGTCAGTCCCGCCCAGCTGGAGGCGATGCCTCGCCCCGCCGTCCCCTGGGTCGCCCTGCTCGAGTCCCCCCTCGCAGCGCTGCGGCAGGCCGCACTGGGTGCGGGGGCGGCTGGCCTGGTGGACCGTGGCGCCGGAGCCCCGGGCCTGGTCGACGCCGTCCGTCAGGTTGCGTGCGGGCGACGGCCCGTCAGCGCTGAGGGCGAGCGGGGCGGACACCTGACCGGGCTCAGCCAGCGGCAGGTCACGGTGCTGGGGCTGCTCACCAAGGGCGCATCGAACGCTGAGATCGCCCTTGCCCTCGGAATCTCGCCGAACACTGCCCGCACACATGTGCAGGCCGTGCTGAAGAAGCTCGGGGTTCACAACAGACTGGCCGCGGCCGCGGTGGGCCGGGCTGCTGGCCTCGACCGGATCGGGGCGGCATGACCGGTTCGGTGCTGATCGTCGACGAGGACGCCCTGCTGGGGGGCAGCCTCGGGGTCCTCCTCGGCGAGGAGGACGGCCTGCGCGTAGCTGCCGTCGTCGAGCAATGCCCCGACGACTTCGACGGGCGCGATCCCGTCCCGGTCGACGTCGCCCTGGTCTCCAGTGAGCTCGCCGATGGCACCTTTCTGCCCGTGTGTCGGGAGCTGGCGGCGCGCTGCACGGTGCTGGTGCTGTCCAAGCGCGACCACGAGCGCACCCTGATGCGGGCGCTCGAAGCAGGGGCCGTCGGGGCCGTCACCACCGACGCGCCTTACCCGGAGCTGGTCAGCACGGTGCAGGCCGCGCTGCGCGGTGAGGCGTGCGTGCCCCGAGGGATGCTCGGCGGGCTGCTGCGGGAGCTGATTGAGCGGCGCCGTCGGGACGAGGAGGTGCACGCCCGCTATGGGCGGCTGACCGGCCGCGAGCGGGAGGTGCTGGC
Organism: uncultured Actinomycetota bacterium; assembly: GCA_963848085.1. Classification (GTDB taxonomy): domain Bacteria; phylum Actinomycetota; class Actinomycetes; order JAHEKZ01; family JAHEKZ01; genus CAWKCE01. The sequence continues at coordinate 9,243 of CAWKCE010000001.1, read as the reverse complement.
GCTGCTGGCGGCCGGGGATGACGTCGACCGCATCGCGCGACGGCTGTTCATCTCGCCTCAGACGGTCCGGTCACACGTGCAACGCATCCTCGACAAGCTCGAGGTGCACTCACGGGCCGAGGCCGTGGCGCTGGCCATCGACCACGACCTGCTGGTGTCGGACACCGAACATGGAGGAACGCAGCAGTGAGCGACGACCGATCTGTCCCGACCAAGCCACGACGAGCACCCTGGGTCCGTGTGGTGGACCGGACCGGCACGTCCAAGCTCGTCGACAGCCGGGGGGACCAGCTGCTGCAGCTGAACGACACGGCACTGGCCATCTGGGACCTGTGCGACGGCGAGACCGCAGTCGCGGAGATGGCGCAGGCGGTCGTGGAGGCGTTCCCGGTGGACGAGGAGACAGCGGTCGAGGACGTGCAGACGGTCGTGGAGGCCTTCGACCGTCTGCACCTCCTCGAACACGCTGAGTGAGATCGCTGCTCCGTTTGGACCCTGGTGCTCGCCATGTCGGGGGTATATGAGACAAAGGCGTGGGACGCGGATCGAATCTCCGCCAGGATCGTACGCGTTGCGGGGCTCCACTCGGGGGACGTTTTGGGCCATTGACATGTCATGGGGATGCGTGAGACCAGGATCGCGGCACGCCGGGGGAAGGGCTCTTCGCGCCTTGCCCACACTGGCCAACCGGCTCCGTGCCGACCTGGTGATGCTCATGGTTGACGCCCTGTTGGTCATGCTGTCGTTCGCCGCAGCGCTGCTGCTTCGCTTCGACGGCGCCGTGGACGGCGGCTGGTGGGGCGGTCTGCTGCACATGTTGCCGATCGCCGTCCTGGTGTTCCTCACCGTCGGCTGGTTCGGCGGGCTCTACCGCCACATTTGGCGCTACGCCAGCATCCACGAGGCCCGCTTGGTGCTCGGGGTCGGTCTGGTCGCGACGTTGATCCTCGTCTTGTTCAACCAGCTCGGCCCGCACTGGATCCCCTTCGGCGTGGTCGTCGGCGGCTCGGCTCTCGCCACTGTGGTCCTCGGGGCCACCCGGTTCCAGTCCCGCATGTTCTCGCGCCGCAAGGTTGAGGACGCCCCTTCCGGCCTGCGGGTCGTGATCGTCGGCGCCGGCACCACCGGTACCGCGCTGGCCCGGCAGATGCTCGACAACCGCGCCGCCGGGCTGGTCCCGGTTGCCTTCCTTGATGACGACCCGCGCACCCACGGTCGCAAGATCCTCGGCATCGAGGTACTCGGCGGGTCAGACCTGATCACAGAGGCGGTCGAGGCCGCCGAGGCCCATCAGGTCCTGCTCGCCGTCCCGGACGCGGACGCCGACCTGCTGCGCACGGTCACCGACCAGGCCGAGCAGGTCGGCGCCGCCGTGCGGGTCGTCCCCGAGCTGCACGAGATCGTCCGCACCGGGCTCCGGCTGCAAGACGTGCGCCAGGTCCGCATCGACGACCTCCTCGGCCGCCAGCAGGTCCGCACCGACCTGGCCGCGGTCGCCGAGCTGCTGGCCGGCAAGCGGGTGCTCGTCACCGGCGCCGGTGGTTCCATCGGCTCCGAGATCTGCCGTCAGGTGGCGCGGATGAACCCGGAGTCGCTGCTGCTGCTCGACCATGACGAGACCCACCTGCACGAGACGTCGGCATCGATCCAGATGCCCCACACCCAGCTGCTCGTCGACGTACGCGAAGCCGACCGGGTGCTGCGCACCTTCGAGAAGCAGCGCCCCGACGTGGTCTTCCACGCCGCGGCGCACAAGCACGTGCCGATCCTGGAGAACGAGCCCGGGGAGGCGGTCCGGACCAACGTCATCGGCACCGAGAACGTGCTCCGCGCGGCTCGCATGTTCGGGGCCGGGGCTTTCGTCTTTGTGTCCACCGACAAGGCAGTGCGCCCCAGCAGCGTCATGGGGGCCTCCAAACGGGTCGCGGAGTACCTGGTGATGCGGGCTGCGGCCGACACCGGCGCCCGGTACACCGCGGTCCGGTTCGGCAACGTGCTGGGCTCCCGCGGCAGCGTCATCCCCACGTTCGTCCGCCAGATCGAGGCCGGTGGCCCGGTCACGATCACCGACCCGCGGATGACCCGCTACTTCATGTCTATCCCCGAGGCAGTCCAGCTTGTGCTCCAGGCGGCCGCCCTCAGCCGCGGCGGTGAGCTGTTCATGCTCGAGATGGGAGAGCCGGTCAAGATCATCGATCTCGCGCGCCGGATGATCCGGCTGTCTGGGCGGCGGGTGGGGACCGACGTCGAGATCCGGGTCACCGGGGTACGCCCGGGGGAGAAGCTGCAGGAAGAGCTATCCACCCCCGAGGAGGAGACCGGCCCCACCAGCCACCCCTCCGTCACCCGGCTGGTGCCGGTCTTCGTCCCCGGTCCCGTGCTCGACGAGGCCCTGCGCGGTTTGTCCAAGTCTTCCCTCCTGGACGATGATGGGGCGGTCCGTGATGAGCTGATGGCTCTGGCCCACGACCCATCCGGCTGGGTTGCCACTCGCACGGCGGAGGAATCCGCCGCCGTCGACCTCACCGAGAAGGGCTCATGGAGCCGATCGACTTCCTGAAGATCCTCCGGCAGCGCTGGAAGGTCCTCGCTCTGGCTGTCGTGGTGGCTGCGGTCGCCGCATGGGTGACCACCCCTGCCCGGGCTCAGGTCGGCCCTCCGATCACTTCGTACACGGCCACCGCCACGTTGTTGCAGGAGCCCGGGGCCACCACTCCGCTGGGTTTCGTGGCTTTGCTCTCCAAGGGGGGACGCATTCCGGAGGTCGTTGCGGAACAGGTCGGATTCGACGGTGACCCGCAGCTGCTCGCCAGCCAGGTGTCGGTCACCGCGAACAGTGAGTTCGGGCTGTTGTCGGTGACCTCCAGCGGAGCCGACGGCGACGAGGCTGCCGCGCTGGTCAACGCCTACTCGGATGCCATCCGAACCGTCCTCGCCCAGGACGCCCGGGACGAGCGCCAGCAGAAGATCCAGGAGCTGACCGCCCGGATCTCCTCCGCCGAGACGGGCATCACCCGTATCAACAAACGGCTGGCCACCCAGCCGGACAGTGTCCCGCTCCAGGCCCAGTTGGCCGCCTACACCCAGCAGGTTCAGGCCGCATACAGCGAGCTGGCCGCCCTGTACGTCCAGTCGGGCAGCGACTCCGGCCTCACCGTCTATCAAGAGGCGACGCCGATCCCGGTGGTCAGCGGCGGCGGCTTCACTCCGCCGTCCAGCCGCACGGGGCGCGTGGCCCTCGGGGTCGGCGTGGGCCTCCTGCTGGGCCTGGTGCTGGCCCTGCTCGTAGACCGCGTCGATACCCGGCTGCGCCGGCGGCAGGATGTGGAAGCGGCGTACGGGCTCAGCGTCGTGTCCGAGATCCCCAAGCTGTCCCGCAGGGACCGCCGCCGCCATCGGGTGGTCACGTTGACCGACCCGGTCAGCTCGGCAGCGGAGGCCTACCGCAGCCTGCGATCGGCTCTGACCCTCATGCGAAGCCGGCCGTTGGCCAACGGCACCTGGGCCAAGGAAGAGGAACCTCGCGGCGACAACGGCCCCTCCCCGCAGGTGGTGCTGGTCACCTCCGCGCGCGCCGGTGAGGGTAAGAGCACCACCGCGGCGAACCTCGCCGTCACCCTGGCGGAGACCGGTAAGCAGGTCCTGCTGCTGGACGCAGACTTCCGCAGCCCCAGCCTGCACGCGCTGCTTGACGTCGCGCCCGGCCCGGGTCTGTCCGACCTCCTCATCGGCGACGGCGACGCCGACCTCGCCCAGCTGGCCCGCGCGACCAACGTCGGCGGGGTCTGGCTGGTCACCGCCGGCAACGCCAACGACTTCCACGGAGCGCTGCCCAACCGCATCGCCCACCGGGTGGCCGAGGCCCGCAACGCGGCCGATGTCGTGGTCGTCGACGCCGCGCCGCTGTTGGTGGGCAACGACTCGCTGGACTTCATGCCCTTCGTCGACTCGGTGGTGGTCGTGGCCCGGTCCGGCCGGATCACAGCGGATCTCGCCGAGCGGGCCTCCGGGCTGCTCGCAAGGGTCAGGGTCCCGGTGCTGGGAATCGCGCTGGTCGGTGCACCGAGCGCGTCAGTCGGTGGGCCCTTCGGCAGCTACAGCTACCGGTCGTCCGCGCCGCCCCGCCACTCCGGCCGCCGTCGGGCGCGACGCAGGGCATCCGCCGGTCAGCCGTAGCAGCGGAGCAAGTCGATTCGAAGGGGAAGCCATGGAAAGCCGATTGCGCCGCGTTCCGGGCGTCTTGTGGCTGAATGCCGCTGACACGGTGGTTGCGCTGCCGCCGGGCAGCCGGATGCCAGCCGTGATCGGTGGGTCGGGCGCCAGCCTGTGGCTGGCGTTCGCCGACCCCACCCCAATGACGGTTGCCCTGGCGCATCTGGCCCGCAGCTACGCCCTTCCCCCCGAGCAGATCCGGCCCGACGTCGAGGCGGCGGTCGGAGCGCTGATGGATCTGGGCTTGCTCGAGGAGGTGGCGTGACCCTGGCGGAGACCGAGCGCCACGCAGGTTGGACGCTGTCGGCGGTGGCGGTCGGCCTACCCGGATCGGCGCTGCCGCGACCCGACGCCCCCCTGTCCGACGCGGTGTGGCGCGTCCTGGTGCAGGGTATGCGGTCCGAGCACCTCACCGGTCTGCTGCTGGAAGCCGTCGATTCGGGGCTCTGGCCGGCGACGGACGAGCAGCGAGCCGGTCTGCTGGACCTACACATCACGGTCCTCGGCCAGACGCTTCTGCTTGATCGGACGCTCCTCGACGTCACTCGAGCCCTCGACGAGGCTGGGATCGAGGTCCGGGTCCTCAAAGGCGCTGCGGTCGCGCACCTCGACTATGCCGACCCCGGGCTGCGGGCGTTCGGCGACGTCGACCTGCTGGTCCGTTCCGAGGACGCCGATCGCCTCGAGGCCGTCCTCACTGGGCTGGGTGCGCGGCGCGACCAACCTGCGGCCCGGCCGGGGTTCGATCGCAAGTTCGGAAAGTCGTTCACCTATGTACTGCCCGGCGGTCACGAGATCGACGTGCACCGCACGTTCGTCATGGGCCCCTACGGGCTTGCCGTCGATCTCGACGGCCTGTGGGCGTCGCACGCGGTGTTCTCGCTGGGAGAGCAGGCTCTGACCGCACTTCCCGACGAAGCCCGGATACTGCACGCCGCGTTTGGCGCCGTTCTCAGCGACTGGCCGCCGCGGCTCCGGCCGCGTCGGGACCTCGCCGCGATGGTGCTCGATGGCGGGCACGACCCGGAGCGGGTTATCGCGCTGGCGCAGTCCTGGCGGGCCGAGGCCGTCCTCGCAACAGCGATCAACGAGACGTGGCAGGCGTTCCGACTGGCTGACGTCACCGGGCTGAACGCCTGGGCGCAGCGGTACCAGATCGGCAGTCGGGACCGCCGCCTGCTGGCGCTGTATCGCCGACTTGACCCGCCCTACTCGCAGTTGGCGCTGCACTCTCTCCGGCTAGTTCCGGGGCTGAGGGACAAGACGACGTTCGTGTCATCTCTCGTGCTGCCCAGCCGAGATTTCCTCGACCGGCGCGGCATGTCGTGGCCACGCTACGTGTGGCGAGGCACCCGACGGGCGCTGCGACGGAGCCCGACATGAGGCGGCTAGAGTCCACCGAGGCGCTGGCGCTCGGGGGTTTGCTGCTGGTCGGGGGCTACGTTGCCTGGCTCGGATGGCTCATGAACCACAGCACCTACGACACCTGGGGCGCGCTGCTGATCGCGCCTGTGCTGGTCGTGGTCAGCCTGCCGATCCTGGCCAGAGCGGCGCGCAGCACCGGCCAGCCGTGGCTGTTCGGCCTGGCGGCGACCGCCTTGGTGCTGAAGCTCGTGGCGTCCTACGTGCGGTACTTCGTCGCCTTCATCGTCTACGACGGCTCGGCTGACGCCGCCAGATACCACGACGCAGGCACCCATCTCAGTCAGCTCTACCGTCAAGGCATCTTCGAGGCCTCCACCCAGGCCGGCGGGTCAGGCACACAGGTCATGGACACCGTGACTGGAGTCGTCTATGCGCTCACCGGTCCCTCCCTGATCGGCGGCTATCTGGTGTATGCCTGGCTCGGTTTCTGGGGGCTCTTCCTGGCCTACCTCGCCTTCCGCACAGCCGTGCCTGACGGCCACCACAGGCGGTACGCGTACTTGGTCTTCTTCCTCCCGTCTCTCCTCTTCTGGCCTTCCGGTATCTGGAAAAGAGGCCTGGATGACGCTGGGCCTCGGGCTTTCGATGTACGGGGTGGCTCGTCTGTTGGCACACCTCCGGGGTGGGCTGCTGCTCCTTGCTCTCGGAATGCTGGTTACTGGAGCGGTGCGTCCTCACGTGACAGTTCTGATCGTCTTGGCGCTGGCGGTGTCCTTCCTGCTTCTGCCGAGCCGCACGGTCACGTCGATGACTCCGGTCGTCAAGGTCGCTGGATGGCTCGTTCTGGCAGCTGCCGCCTACTTGTCGATCCGAGTCGCCGCTCACTTCCTCGGCGTCGAGGATCTCAGCCGCGACGGCTTCGAGGCAGCGCTCACTGATGCGCAGGAAGGGACCGCTCAAGGAGGATCAGCCTTTGGCGGAGCTGCACTGTCGTCTCCCCTCGGACTTCCGTGGGCGATCGTCACTGTCCTGTTCCGCCCCTTCCCGTGGGAAGCGGACAACGCCCAGGCGCTGGCCGCGGCGCTGGAAGGACTGCTCTTCATGTATCTCACCTGGCGCTATCGGCTCTCAGTCATGAGCTCCATCAGGCTCATCCGCCGCTCGCCCTACGTCACGTGGTGCCTCGCATACGTTCTCGGATACGTGGTCATGTTCTCCGGGTTCTCGAACTTCGGGATCCTGGTGCGTCAGCGCTCCCTCGCGCTCCCGGCGTTCCTGGTGCTCCTAGCCCTGCCCGTGGTCACCCGTGAGCGGCGAGGGTCGGGCCGCAGTCGACCTCGTGAGGTGTCGCTTCGATGACCGAGCCACGTCCAGCCGTCCTCGGCGGAGCCGCTGCGTTCCCGGACGGCCTGCCGCTGGTGCGGCCGACCATCCCGGACATCCCCGGTGTCGCGGCGCGGCTGCAGCGGGTGCTGGAGAGCGGCTACCTCACCAACGGGCCGACGGTGCGTGAGCTGGAGTCGCAGGCGGCGGCCATGCTCGGCGTTCCGTATGTGGTGGCGGTGTCCAGCTGCACGGCGGGGCTGATGCTCACGTACCAGGCACTCGGCGTTCGCGGTCCGGTGGTGATGCCGAGCATGACGTTTGCGGCCAGCGCCCATGCCGTGGTGTGGGCCGGGGGAACCCCCCGGTTCGCCGAGGTGGACCCCGAGCGCATCACGCTCGACCCGGTCGACGCCGCCTTCGTGGTCGATGGTGCAACCGCCATCAGCGCGACCCACGTCTACGGCGCACCCGCTGAGGTCGAGGCGCTGCAGCAGGTCGCCGACGACGCTGGGGTCCCGGTCGTCTACGACGCGGCGCACGCGCTCGGCAGCCTCCGGAGGGGCACACCGGTCGGGTCGTTCGGCACGGCCGCCGTGTTCTCCATGAGCCCGACCAAGGTCGCCACAGCCGGGGAGGGCGGACTGGTCGCCACCCACGACGAAGACCTGGCGGCACGGCTGCGGATCGGGCGCGACTACGGAAACCCCGGCAACTACGACTGTGTCTTCCCCGGCATCAACGCGCGCATGTCGGAGCTGCACGCGACGGTCGCGCTCGCCTCCATCGACGGGCTGGACGAGCGCATCGCGTACCGCAACGACCTGGTCGAGGAGTTCAAGAAGTCCGTCGCGCAGGTTGCGGGGCTGGCGTTCCAGCGGGTGGATGCCGAGGACGTGTCCTCCTACAAGGACCTCACGCTGATCCTCGAGCCGGACTCGTTCGGCCTCACCTCCGGCCAGCTTCAGCAGGCGCTCAAGTCCGAGGGTATCGACAGTCGCCGGTACTACCACCCACCGATCCACCGTCAGCAGGCGTACGCGGACCTGCCGCGCGAGCGGGAGCTGCCGGTCACCGACGGTCTCGCCGACCGTCTGCTCACCCCACCGCTGTACTCCCACATGACGGTCGGGCAGGTGCTCGGTGTCGGCGACGCCGTGCGCAGAATCTCCGAGCACGCCTCGGCCGTTGCCTCGGAACTGGGCGAGGGACCATGAAGACATGGCGGCTGGGCCCCTACCGGGCAGTCGGCTACCGCTTCGTGGTCGAGGGAAACGATGCGGACGTCGTGCGTGAACGAGTGCGCCATGCGCTGGAGCCGCTGGCTGATCCGTCGCCGGTCGAGGGGGAGGAGCCGGTCGCCTACCAGGTGGTCGACCGGGGATCCGGTGCCGGCCCGCGCTACCGGGTGAGCATCGGCCGCCGGACCCTCGTGCGCACCGACAGCACGGCAACCGCGTCAGGGTTCGTCGTCTGGCACGTGAACCTGGCGGTGGTGAAGGCTGACCGCGGGAAGCACCTGATCCTGCATGCCGGTGGAGTGCATCACGAGGGGGTCACCATCGCATTGCCGGCACCTATGGAGTCGGGCAAGACCACGACTACGGCCGGACTGCTGCGGGCTGGTTTCGGCTATCTCACCGACGAGGCGCTGGTGCTCGACCGGGACACCTGGCGGGTCACGCCCTACCCCAAGGCGCTGGCCCTCGACAAGCGCTCGGTCGAAGTCGTGGGTGCAGTGACCCAGCCGTCGTACCGCAACGCCGAGAGCGACGCGCAGTGGCACGTGCCGTGGTGGGACCTTGGCAGTGCCGGCGTGCCCGAGAGCGCACGCGTGGATCTCGTGCTCTTCCCGTCCTACCGAGCCGGGTCAGCCACCGAGCTGACGGCCGTGTCGCCGGGAGTCGCTCATGCTCCTCGCCGGTTCCACGTTCGAATTCAGCCGACGTCCACGGCGCAACCTCGAGACCCTGGCAGCGCTCGCCGAGGTCCTGCCTGCCTACCAGTTGTCCATCGGAGACCTTGGCGCCGCGGTCGACCTGGACCCAGCTCGTGTCCGAGCACCGGAACGAGTCCGTGGGATCCCAGCGGAGGACCGCATGACCGACGTGACCATCAAGCTCGACCTCGCCTACCGGCCAGCGTCCCGGCTGACCGTCGTGCCCGTCGCCGACGAGGCAGCGGTGTACGACCGGCGCAACAACAAGCTGCACCGGCTCGACCCGATCGCCACCGTGGTCTGGTCGCGACTGGACGGCACGACCTCGACGGCGGACCTGGCCGCCTCTCTCGCGGAGGACTTCGGTGCCCCCGCCGGGCAGGTCAGCCACGATGTCGTGGCCC